>OZ242345.1:0-2797283 GCA_965208605.1 Candidatus Azotimanducaceae bacterium
ATTGACCTCTGGAGCGACTTGGCTTTTCCAATAAATCTAAAATAATAAAAGGGGATGACTGTGAATAAACAAGAGTTGATAGGCAATATGGCAACTGCTGCTGAGATCAGCAAATCTGCTGCGGGCACGGCGCTAGATACAATGATTGAGTCTATAACTGATTCATTGAAAAATGGCGACTCAGTGTCGCTGGTTGGTTTTGGTACTTTTTCGGTCCGCCACCGCGCCGCGCGTCAGGGTCGCAATCCGCAGACGGGGGAGCAAATCAGTATCGCTGCCGCCACGGTACCGGCATTTAAGGCAGGTAAAGCATTGAAGAGTGCTGTCAACCACTAGGAGCCAGACCTCCAAACGAAGACACAAACAACAGGGTGTTGTGGTCGCACATGCCGTTGTTGAGGGCGGGGAGAGCCCTTGTCTTTGCCTCTATCCCCACTCCTGAGGTGCTTTTAGGACGATGTGAAATAAGGCGCATTTTCGGATGCGCTTTTTTATATCTGTTGCTTACGCGGATGGTTAGAAATGATTGTTAATAGGATATCAATATGCTCATTCAACGTCTGAGAGATGGTTCAAGCGGTATTCTGACCAAGATTATTGTCGGGCTTATCATTATCGTTTTTGGGCTCTTCGGATTCGGCTCTATTACTACGTTTTTGGCACCTGTAGCCAAGGTGGCCAGGGTCAATGGTAGTGTCATCACGCAGCAGGAAATGGAAATTGCTGTTGAGAGACGGCGTCAAAGCATGCTGTCGCAGCAGGTCCCGCCCGAGGAGATAGACGATGATGAACTACGCCAGGAGGTCCTGGATGCCCTGGTGCTCCGCCGGGTCATGCGGCAGGCAGCAGACGAGATGGCGCTGTATGTGGGTACTCAGCAGATTGATAAACAATTACTTGAGACGGCGGCATTTCAAATTGATGGCGTTTTTGATTCGGAGCAGTTCCGACTGCGACTAGGTGGTGCCGGCTACACGCCGCTCGGTTATCGAGAGGAGGTCATGACCGATGACCTGTTTAAGCAGATGATATCCGGTATTCAGGAATCCGCATTCCTCATGCCCGGTGAGGCTAGCCGTGCTATTGCGCTGAATAATCAAACCAGAGATTTCGCTTGGTTGCGGGTCAAAAGTGCAGCCTTTATGGATGAAGTGACTAACTCTGATGCTGAGCTTGATGAATATTACGAGCAACATCTGGAAGACTTCACTACCGAAGAATCGGTGGAATTGGAATATATTGAACTCAAGCAGGCAGACCTGATGGCACAGGTAGAGTTTACCGAAGATGATATTGAAGCCTACTACGAAGCGCACAAGGATAGCTACGCAAAGGATGAAAGCCGCCAGGTGTCGCATATTCTTGTATCGATATCAGAGGAGCGCAGCGAGGCGGAAGCAAAGACCAAAATTGACACTATCCTTGCCAAGCTTAAAGACGGCGGAGACTTTGAAGCCTTGGCGCGAGCAGATTCCGATGATCCCGGTTCAGGCGCCCAGGGTGGCGATCTTGGATTTAACGAGCCGGGGATCTTCGTCAAGCCATTTGAAGACATGGTCTATAGCCTGGAGAAGGAGCAATTATCTGTACCGGTCCTGACCCAGTTTGGTTACCACATCATCAAGGTTACCGACATAGAAGCCGCGCATACCCCCGGCCTGTCTGAAATTCGCGATCAAATTGAAGAAGCCTACCAAGATGATATTGCTGCTGATGAATTTGTGACCCTCTCGGCGCAACTCGGCGAACTTGCGTTTGAGCATATTGATTTAGAAATCCCCGCCCAAGAAACTGGATTAACCATGCAGACCACCGGCACCGTCACCCGGACTACCCAGACGGGTTTAATGGTACATGCCGATGTGGTTGCCGCGGCTTTTAGCCCCGAAGTTCTAGTGGATGGTAACAACAGCGATCTGCTTGAAATTAACGAAACGACCCATCTGGTGTTGCGTGCCTTGCAACATGCTCCAGGGGTATTAAAAGACTTGTCAGCGGTGCGAGAGGAAATTAACAATATCCTTCTCCAAGAGAAGGTAGTGGCACTCGCTGAGCAGCAATCTATTGAGATAGTAGAAGCCCTGCAGAAGGGCTCCCTTGTGGATTTTGTTGCGGATCAGTATGACCTTGCTTGGGAGACCTCAGCAGCGACAACAAGATACGCATCCGATATAGACGCGGCTATTTTGGAAAAGGCATTTGCATTGCCAGCGCCGGCTGAGGGTATTGATGCTATTGACCATGTCCGGGCAGCAAATGGTGACAGCCTGGTGCTGAGAGTTTATGGAGTGAACCTAGAGGAAGATAAGGACCTATCCGAGTCGCTACTGGCTTCCTGGACCAAGTCCCTCTCGGGTTACCGGGGCCGGGTTGACTTCCAGATATTTCAAGACAGTCTTCTTGAATCCGCCTCTCTGGACAAACCATAGGCAAGCTCAGGAAAAGGCTTGAATTCTTTGTCGGTTTCAGCAGTTTCAAAAGCATCAGTCCCCCGTGGAGAAGTAGCCGTGGTTTCGCTCCCTTGAGTGTCGTGAGGGGACATGATGCCGCCTCAGTAGCAGCAGTGCATAGCACAGACCAGCCATCTACCCGGGAGTTGCCCAGACCTTGGATATAGAGATATTTACCGATGGCGCCTGTCGTGGCAATCCTGGTCCTGGTGGCTGGGGTGTACTGCTACGACTAGGCGATGAGGAAAAGGAACTCTGGGGCGGGGAAGCCTTAACCACCAACAATCGAATGGAATTGCTTGCCGCCATTGAAGGTCTTTCAGCATTGACAACTGCAGTATTAACAACTACAGCATTAGCATCGACAGATACGGGCAAGGTATCCCTGACTACGGACTCGGAATATGTACGTCAAGGCATTACCACCTGGATCAAAAAATGGAAACGTAGCGGTTGGAAAACATCAAACAGGAAGGCGGTGAAGAATCAAGACCTGTGGGAACGCCTGGACCATCTGGTGGCACAGTATCAAGTGGAATGGCATTGGGTTAAAGGACATAGCGGGCACGCCGAAAACGAGCGAGTAGATGCGCTGGCTAATCGTGGCATAGATGAATGGGCGGGCAACCCATGAGACAGATTGTGCTGGATACCGAAACTACAGGGCTCAATGTTGAAGACGGACACCGGATACTGGAAATTGGCTGCGTTGAAATACAAGATCGGAAGCTCACTCGCCGAAAATATCATCAATACATTAATCCTGAACGCGAGATTGACGCTGGCGCACTGGAAGTCCACGGCATCACCAGCGATTCATTGCAGGACAAACCAAAATTTGCTGAGGTATGGGATAGCTTCCTGGAGTTTATCCAGGGTGCTGAACTCATTATTCATAATGCACCCTTTGATGTTGCGTTTATAAATAATGAGATGCGTTTGCTCAGCAAGAGTCTGGGGCAATTGACAGACTATTGCACGTTGCTAGACAGCCTGGTGTTGGCTCGGCGCAAACATCCAGGGCAAAGAAATAATCTGGATGCCCTGTGCAAGCGGTATCAGATTGATAGCTCTCGGCGGGAGGTGCATGGTGCTTTACTGGATGCAGAGCTGCTGGCGGATGTTTATTTTCTGTTAACCGGTGGCCAGGTCACGCTAGGACTCGGAGACGAACCCCGGGTAAGCAGTACCGAAGCAGTGGATGTAAGGATCAGTAGCGAGCGCGCGGCGTTACCGGTCATTAAGGCAACAGAAGAAGAGATTATCGCGCATGAGGCGAAGCTGGAGCAGTTGGATAAGTCCAGCGAAAAGGGTGTGCTCTGGCGAACACTGGAGCGACAAGAGACTTAACTTAAAAGAGCCGGCCTAGAAGAGCGGGTTTTGTAGCTAGTCTTGCAGCTGCCAGACGATACTGGGGTCCTCATGTCGGAAAAGATACAGTAGCAGCTGAGTGAGTAGGATATTGCCGTCGGCTCTATATCTGCCTTCCATAAAAGCCGCCATCCCATCCTGCTCTCCAGACAATAGTTGCCAGCAGGTGGCATGCTTATCCAGATAGAGAGTCAGAGTCGGTGTTGTTGCGATACCCGCGATAAACTGAAATCCTGCTGCATCGGCCACCAGATAAAAAGCTGCCTCCTCGTCAAACTGAAACTGGAAAGTTATTTTTCGCCCTTGCAAAAAGGCCGGCTTAAAGTGTGGTGTCAGTTGGTGCTGCTTTTCACTGAGGTCGGTCACAAAATGCTTCATCGTTATCGGTACGTTGGATGTATGAGAAGAGTTGTTTAGAAATGCCAGGTTAACAAGAAGTTGAGATTGTTCTCATCCCAATCCTGGTGCCCAAATTTGTTTTTCCAGTATGACCATTCACCGCCAATCCAAAACTTTTTCGGTGCTACCCCCATGAGCCGGCCAAGATCAAACTTCAATTGTGGCATGAAGATATAGCCCGCATGTGCCTTCGTCTTGTCGCCTCTTTTATGTTTGAAATCAAAACCGCTGAGGATGTCAATAAAACCGTCAAAACGAAGCCAGCCATCCTTCAGATCAAAACGCCATGCCAGGGTTAACTGTTCATTATGCTCGCGGCTTCTCCCGCCTACTATGCGATTACCTGAAGCGTCTGTATAGGGGGTGGGAAGACGACTGTCCAGCAGTTGGTCATCGTTGAAGTGCTTGGATAGTGTGATATTGAAGTAACTTGCCTTAGGCATATCCAAGTCAAGACCGAAGCCAAGTAGATAATTATTGAACCGGTTTCCTTTGGATGCATTGGTTATCGGAAAGGGAATCTTGTTGTAAGTGCCCGGGGGAATGGCCGCGTCTCTGCCGTTATCACCTCTGCCGAATTCCCACTGGGGAGAGAAGTAGATATTTTTGATGAAACCACCCGGCTGAGCAATATTGAAACTTATTAATGCTTCGCCATATATGGCAGCTTCGTCATAGCCTGAACTGCGGCTACGCAGATAATCAATGAACAGAAAGGTGCTACCCCAGGTGTGCCCACTGGCATGTTCAAAGGTAACGACACTGCGCGCTTTGGATTGTGTCTGGATTTTGTTTCCGGCCAAGGTAATTTCTTGTTCTTCATAGTGATTTCCTGAAAGAAGCGACAGGCTAGAGTCTTGCCAAATCATTTTTGCCGAGGCACTGGGCAAGAGACATAGCAGGATGAAGAAGGCACCCATAGGCAGTATCTTGTTTAATCTTTTCATTGTATATCTCTGTGAGAAGGGTGAACCCAAGACTGTTAAAAACATGCATAAGCTGTTGGGACGCTAGTCCAGGCTTGTACACCGCTCAATTCCTGGATCATGGATGGCGCAGCTTATTGCATGCCGATCATTAACTAGATGTTTTGCTGAGCGGGTACGATACTCGGCAACCTCGGATGATGAATAAGGCAGGAAGGGCTGTGGCAAGGTATCGGAGCTGTAACGCAACAGAATCCAATTTAATAGGTGGGCAACCTCGTCGTCGCTCAGGGGTGCCTGTGCTGTCCCTGGCACCTGAACAAGAAAGCCCCTGCCTTCAGGCACTGATATCATCTTTCCTAGACGGGATACCAAGGAAGGCACGGCGGGTTCATGGCCTCTGCCATCAGCTCTGTGGCAACCCTGGCAGTGCAAGATATAGTTGTATTCTGCCCGGTGTCTTTGGTCATATTTGCTGTTATTAACATGGTCATCAGCCCCACCCTGGGTAGCAAGCATCAGTCCTGAGATTAAGAAGCAAACACAAACCCTTGTGGTGTTTAGTTTCAAACTATCAAATCTTAGGTTGAAGAATGTGCCTTCAGATGCGGTTGATTCACCATCAACTGGTTCACTGCCGTGTATAAGAGGATAAGAGTGCCACTGCTGAGGAGTAACAACACCGCCATCCAGAGGGAGTCAATGGCATGGATGGAAGGGTATGATGCCAAGGCCAATGCCGTAGTAGCGAGCAAGACATTGCGTACTACAAGTGCCCAGCCGATGACTTGCCCCTGCCCCTTGTCGCCGCATCCACAATCAATATTACGCCGCCCGCGGAGCAGATTGATCAGCATGGCGCAGGCGTAAAGACAGAGGAGGGCGGCTGCTAGAAGCGCGCCCAATCTGGGCTGGTTCAATAGGGACAGCAGGCTGACCAGGGCAAGTTCGGCCAGGATGATGGCTATTGCTACCCATGGGTTCAAAGTCAATGGCAATACACGATAATCCGCGACCTGTTGTACAAAAAGTGTGAAGTGACGCATCTTGTGGCTTATCGCTACCGCGAAGATCCAGAAGAGAAGAACGCGAATGGGCACCAGCAGGCTGGGTGCGTCAAAAGGTGTTTCAATGAGGGATGGCATGAGGAATGCTATCTATACTGCTCGCCCAATGATGTTTGCCGTTGAGCAATGATAGACCGAGCTACCCGTACCCACACACCAGTTAATGTGCCCGGATTTTGGAGGGTAATACACTGGCTTTTCACCATCACTGCGGCTGCAAAAGCAGCGATTGCAGGTGGATTTTCCACAGCAGTCATTGTAGGAAACTAAATAGTTGACACCATCTACGGGATTTCGGCAGGTGCCTATCCAGGTCAGTGGTGAGGTGGTCGTGCCTGGTGGGCAAGAGTTGGCAGAGCCGCCACAGCAGCCACAGAGGTAACCGTCAATGGCACAGTATCGCCAATAGTTGCAATCAAATGGATCGCCTTCGGGGCTGTTGCTATCCGGATCAGGTGCTGGCTGTGGCTGGGGTCTCTCTTGGGTGTTGCCGCCGCGCGCGACCGGTAGCAGTGGGAATCCCGCCGCCCCCACAAGAAACACACCCAACTGCGCCATGACATGTCGACGCGATGTCTTGCGCGCGACTGCTCGAGAAGAGCGTTCAAACCACTGGTCTATTATTTTCATTGTTGATGCCCTGATGCTAGCCCGCCAGGAAGTTGTAGTAAGGATGGAGTAATACTGACCTCGGCGATAGTGCGTTGGTGCTTACCAGACCGAGCATCATAAACCACCAATTCTGCAATATCTGGATTGACAGTGTATAACAAGGGCGCATCGTCCTGGCTCACCTCAATGGACGCGGCTGCTCGTTGTAGCACTATGCGCCGCACTCTCTTTTTTGTATCTAGATCGTAAACCCAGACTTCCGTTCCCGGTTGATGGTGACTATCAGTGGGTCCCTGGTGCATCAAAGCATAGAGTCTGGCCTGGGTGCCATGTATTGCCAGGTGCTGGATACCGCCTATTCTCCATGACTCCCGCTGGTCTTTTTGGGACACCATGGACCAAGGCGGTGGGAAAGATATCTTGCCGTCTTGGATGTCTATCTGGTGTATTACATTGTTGTAGGAAGGGAAGTACCAGGACTGACCTCGGCGGACGCCTTTTTCCGTAATGGGATCCTGCAGATCAAAAAACCGTTTACTGTCTGTTTTGCTGAGTAGTTGTCCATTTTCATCCAGCCTAATGAGTTGCACAGTACCATTGCCACAGAGGGTAAAATAATGTCGCGCACCCGCGGGATAGGCGAGCGCACATCCTGGCGTTTGAATTTCGGCAACGAATGTGCGTTGTTTGACATCAACAATAGATAGTGATTGTGCAGGTGTGAAATTCCAAATAGCCAAGAACCGATCGTCATCGGTCAGGGAGGCGCTGGATAGTTTGGGAGTTGTTGATGCTCGTTTGGGAGGGATGATGATTTCTGCTACGGGCAGGAGATTCTTCGTGTCGTAAACAGAAACAACATCGGTGCGTTTGCCTCGTGTATATCTTGAATAGTAGGTCTCGGCAGAATAAATCTCTCCGTAACGGCGTGGAATGGAGAGGGAATTGAATGAATAGCCCGTGCTCAGCATGCCGAGCATTTTGCCAGAATCGGCATCAATCAAGGTCGCTCGCCCATCTGTCATGGCTATCCAGACCATATCGCTGACCCAAATCCAATGAGCTCCAGGCTCAGCCGGCAGGGTCGCAACAATACCTAGGGTGTCGGGTAGCAAGGGTGGACGTTCGTCCGCCAGGCTGATAAGAGGCGGGATGCAGAGCCCAAGATAGAGCGCGCATTGGAGCATAAAGTGCATGTTCAACATCCTCAACATTGAAACCAAGAATATAGACGCAACTAAAGCAGTAGGCAAGACGGCCAGCCAAAACTTTTTCGGGTGCTGCCCAAAACTTAGCCGTCATTCCCGCCTGGCGGCGAGAATGACGGTCACACGTTCCCGCTCCTTCAGGCGGCTTAGGTCGCCACTCTGGGTTCCCGCCTTCTTTGATCCTGACGGCCAAAAGGGCAAGCTCGAGGTTGAATCATACAGACACCGCATAGGCTCAGATACTTATGGCACACATCCCCCAAGAGTTGAATCCAAGCACCTATACAGGGATTGCTTGACAATCACTACAGAGTGAATATACTTCCCGCCGTATTGCTCTCGGCACTGGGGGTGAAGAGAACATTCGTTCCTGCCTATTCCAATGCCTTCCATCAACGTTATGTGCTTTTTTGCAATGACAAATAATCAACTCAGGAGTTGTACCATGAAGAACGCATCACACCAGTCTACTAGCAACCCACTGTCCTTTTTCGGGGGGGGGGGGGGGGGGGAAGTACTACCTCACCCTGATTATCGCTGTTTGTCTGCCCAACACGCCAACATTCGCTCAGGAAGATGAGCAAGCCCTAGAAGAAGTTATCGTCACTGCTAGAAAGCGCGATGAGAGTTTGCAGGACACGCCTATTTCTATCACGGTAATGAATGCAGACGATATGAAAACTCGTGCCATTTATGATGCCTCACAAATAGCAGACTATACGCCGAACCTGATTTTCGATTTCACATCTGCTATCAATCCAACAAGCAGTGCCGCGGCGATCTACATTCGTGGCGTTGGTCAGCCTGACTGGTCACTACCGACCGATCCCGGTGTCGGATTGTATTTGGATGGTGTGTACATAGCGCGTTCTGTTGGTGGTGTTTTGGATGTTGTAGATGTAGCCAATGTAGAGATCCTGCGTGGTCCCCAAGGTACTTTGTTTGGCCGCAATACTATTGGCGGTGCGATCAATATTGTTAGCAAGCAACCCAGCGATGAGTTGTCTGCTGATGTTGAGCTTGGAGTGGGTTCCTTTGGCCGCATGCACGCACGGGGGCACATCAATGTCCCCATCTCTGATAAGGCAGCTATCAGTGCAACGCTATCAAGTAAAACTGCTGATGGGTTTATAAAAAATGAAATTCCAGGGCAACCTGACTGGGGTGACGAAGATTCACTCGCCTACCGTGTAGCACTTAAAATTGACCCTACAGAAAATTTTAGTGTTTCCTTTACATACGATGCCACTCGAGAGCGAGAAACGCATACTTCAAACATTCACTTTGAAAATCATGAGGACGCATTCTTGCCTCTGGTGTACAACGGTGTGCTTACTGCTTCAACGATTGATCCAGATACCAACGAACCAGCTATTGCATCAGACCCAACCCGTTATGGCCGGGTACCAGATGCGGTCTGTGCAGACATTGACGATGCTTCACGGCTTACAAATCCAACCTGCTTTAACTCTCAGTGGACTGTGAGTCGAAGCGACCCTTACCGTACCTATGGTGTCTTAAATACCAAAGTGCCAGAGTTGTTGACAGACGCCAGCAAACCACTATCGCCAGCGGCAGATTTGGATTTAGACGGCTTTTCGATCAACGCGTCCTGGTCAATCTCCGAGACATTAGACCTGGTGTCAATCACTTCCTTCCGGTCACTGGACGGCTTCTGGAGTCGTGATGAAGATGGTTCGCCTATGGAAATTGTGGCAACAGTGAACGATTTCGATCAAGAACAGACCACACAAGAATTCCAACTCAAAGGCATTGCTAAAGATGGTGCATTACATTGGATTGCTGGTGCTTTCTTTTTTGAAGAAGATGGTTGTCATCTTGATTTGGTTTATTTGTATGGTGCCACTTTTTCCAGTGGCGGCTGTATTGATAATAAGAGCCAAGCGATATTTGTCCAAGGAACCTATGATTTTAGTGAGGATTGGAGCCTGACGCTCGGTGGTCGTTATACCGATGAAGAGAAGTCCTTTGCGGCAGACCAAGTTGTCTCCCGGGATGAGCTCTTTGGATCAGCTAAAGGGGATCTACTTTTGCCGACAGCGCCAGCAAAAGTTGATGTAGATGAAACCAATTTCCACATTAACCTGGCGCGACATTTTAGTAGCAATACCATGGGGTATGTGTCTTTTTCTGATAGTTTCAAAGGGGCTACATTCACGCAACGTATCTTCCCACCGAGGGACGTGGTTCCGATTGCTCAGCCTGAGTTTGTCGAAACCTATGAGATTGGTTTTAAGACAACATTTGCTAATGGCCGAGCGAGATTAAATGGGGCTTACTTTGACAGTGACTACACAGATATACAGGTTACCGTTTTGGAATCGGCGAATGCTGGTACCACAACGGCAAATGCAGCATCTGGTGACATTAGAGGGTTTGAGTTGGAATTGTATGCTGCGCCAATAGACAACTTGAAGCTTGAATTGGGTCTTGGTTATTTGGATGCTGGATACTCCAAAGTTGGTGGTATTGCTGAGGCTGCTGGCTTATCTCCCGATTTTGACTTTGTCAATGCCCCTGAATGGAGTCTCAATTCCGCTATATCCTATGACTTCCGTCTGAACAACGGATGGAATCTATCGCCAAGACTTGAGTACAACTACAACAGCGAAATATATAATGATTCCCAGAATAACCTGTCTATACGTCAGAAAGGCATCGGCATTATTAATGCTTCTGTGTCTATAACAACTGCCGATGAACGCTGGACCATTCGGGCAGTCGGGAAGAATCTTGGCGATAAGCTCGTTATTATTAGCGGTTTCTCGGATCCGTTTTTCACGGGTGCTACGGAAGCGACGGTACTTACTCCGCGTACCGGTATGTTGAGTGCCGAATACAAATTCAACTGATTCACCTGCAAGAATGGTGCCTGTCTCTCTTTTTCCTAAATACCTGCGAGGACCGGTTGCAACAAGCAATCGGTCCCCGTTTGATGACTTGCCAAGTACCTAGGGTCAGTGACAAGGTCTATGAAATATCATTTTTTGTCCATTCTCATGATGATTTCCCTTCTGGGTTGTGTTCATAGAGAAGCAGAAATCGCTGATACCGTCTACATCAATGGCGAAATTTACACGGTTAACGCGCAACGATCTTGGGAGAATGCGGTTGCAATAAGCGACGATAAGTTTGTTGGTGTTGGTACCCAGGATGAAATGCAACAATACATCGGGGATTCAACCCAGGTGATTGATCTCAACGGTGCCATGGTGCTCCCTGGCTTGCATGATGCTCATGGGCACCTCTTGCTCGGTGGACTGCAATTCACTTCAAGCTGTTTGCTTACCGAGGGCATATCAATTGATGCAATCATTGTCGAATTGAATGTCTGTGCCGAAGGTAAAGATCCGCATGCCTGGTTGGTGGCTGGTGCTTTTTGGGCGGCACAATTTCCACACGGAAAGCCAGATAAGTCTGCGCTTGATGAGGCCTTTCCGGAAACACCCGTCTATCTACATGAAGGCTCGGTGCATCATGCGCTAGTTAATTCTAAAGCACTGGAGATTGCCGGGCTTGATCCCTATACGGCGGCACCCTTTGGTGGCAGTCTGCCAACAAATCAGGAAGGTGAACTCACCGGGGAATTGCTTGAAAGCGCAACCTGGCTAGTGTCCCAACACATACCGCCGACGTCGGCAAAGACTAATTTGCAGGCTTTGAACTGGGCAATAAAGCAATACAACAAGCACGGCATTACCTCTGTCCAGGAAGCATCAGCTAATCAAAGCGCCCTGGAGGCACTTCGGGATGCTGAGGAGGCATCTACTCTCAATTTACAGGTCGCAGCCCACCTTATTCTTGAAAGCCCGAAGTTTGGACAGCTACCCTCAGAGCAACTTGAGCAACTCTTTGAAGAGAGAAAACAATACGAGTCGTCTCACCTTGCGGTCGATTTCGTCAAGATGTGGATTGACGGCTCGCCTACACCCCCCTATTTTACCGAGGCAGGCTTTGATCTGGACGCAAAACAACCGCTATATGACAAGATTCTGATTCCACCAGAGAGGTTATCAAGCATCCTTATACGTATGGATAATCTGGGGGTTAAAGTCAAAATGCATGTTGCTGGCGCAGGGGCAACTCACCTTGCATTAAACGCTATTGCAGTAGCCCGTGAAGTCAGTCCTCAGTCAAACATACGGCACGAGACTGGGCACTCTAACCTCATTATCCCGGATGACTTTGATCGATATCTCAATCTACACGTGGTTGCGGAAATGTCCCCGGCTATTTGGCATATCTTTGGTGCCACCCTAGGCTCGCCACCTCAGCCAGCTTGGCAATTTAGAACCATTCTGGAAAGTGGTGCGCTGATGACTACCGGGTCGGATTGGCCGGTCACGCCTGAACCTAATTTTTTTCCAGCAATCCAGGGTATGCTAGAACATGGTGCTGAGAGCATAGATCTGGTCTCCGCGATTGACACCTTAACCATCAACGGCGCTATATCACTGGGTTGGGATGATAAAGCAGGGTCCATCGAAGTAGGCAAGATCGCGAATATGATTGTTCTGGATCGCAATATATTTGATGTGCCAGTTCAGGATATTGGGAAGACTCGTGTCCTGACTACTATATTTGAAGGTGAGGTGGTCTATACCGCAGAATAGAAGATAAACACTAGGGTGTTAATTTCAGAAAACCTTCAACATCTTAAGGCAGTTCCCCAAATTCTACTGTAAATAAACAACTATCCTGCCCCTGTGCTTTGCATTGTACCTCTACCACATTTGCCGCTCTGGCGTAGGTTTGTAGCATCAGGCTTCTGAGAATTCCAATAATAGGCGTACACATAGGCCGGTCGCTTGCTTGATCTCCAAGGGTGAAAGGGCTATTAACCACACTGAGTGAAATTAATGTGCCTGCTCTGACAGCAGCAGGTTCAGAATCAAATTTCCATAGACCCCAACCCAGCGCGGTTGCTGCCGCTACTGTTCGCCTGAGGAGTTTCTCTGGATCATTGGGGGCTTCTCTTGCATACTCTTCTATTGAACTTCCGCCATATTTTTCGGCAGCCTGGCATAAGGCATTCAAAAATTCTTCGCGCCCTGAAGGACTCAGCCTATAGACAGCATTCATCAGAAGATCCGGGCGCATAGCAAAATAACGCACCCTGTCAATGGAAAGTTGTCCGGTTTTGGGGTTGTTGCTCAGAGGCATCATTCGCATCCTCCCATTGCACTCATAATAGTTAAAAGTATCATAGTGTATATATCATTGAACCGGAGCCTTGGATGATATGTCCCTAACCCAGGCAGATAGAAAATATCAAATCGGCACTGACTGGTCGAAATGGACAGCCTATGATGCGGCGGCCGGCGGTCTGGAGAATTACTGGTACCCCGTCCAGTGGTCTAGTGAAGTCGGCAATACCCCCCAGGCAACGCGTCTCTGCGGTCATAATATCGTCTTGGTACGAGGGCATGATTCTAGAGTCCGCGCCCTAAATGATAGATGCCCGCATCGCGGCGTACCGCTGTCTAACGGCAGGGTAGAGTTTCCCGGTACCTTAACCTGCGCCTATCATGGCTGGACCTATCGTCTCACTGATGGCGAATTGTGTGCAGTCATTACCGACGGTCCTGATTCAAAAATCTGCGGTAAGGTGGCCGTGCGTACCTATGCGGTTGAGGAGCGGCTTGGGCTGGTGTGGGTTTTCTTAGGGGATGCTGCGCCTCACGACCTGTCTACTCAGTTGCCTGAAGAACTTGTCAATCCGCCAAAATTTTGTGTGGGCGGACGCATTGAAAACCGAACCGGGAACTGGCGATTTTATGCTGAGAATGGCTTTGATGAAGGACATGCTAAATATCTGCACAGAACATCTCTATGGCGGTTGTTTAAGACGATGCCTGCCTGGAATCTTATCAAAATAATCAATCAGGGTCGTTGGCTCTATCGGGTTGAGACGGAGCGACATTGGAAGGCGGACTTTCCAGGGCTTGGTTCCTGGAGCAATGACCGTTGGTGGAAAATGAAACCAGTACAAAAGCAAGGGCAGATGCTAGGTAATACGGGTGGTTCAACCCGGAATGATCCTTATATTGAGCAACAGAACTTCCCAGGATTCGCGTCCCTATCCTTGCCCGGTGTTTTGCGCATTGCCTACCCGCAATTTATTCACTATGAATTTTATGTGCCGA
This sequence comes from Candidatus Azotimanducaceae bacterium, assembly GCA_965208605.1. GTDB lineage: Bacteria > Pseudomonadota > Gammaproteobacteria > Pseudomonadales > Azotimanducaceae > UBA9659. The sequence goes on from OZ242345.1 coordinate 14,201, forward strand.
TTGATGCCGAAAACACAAAATATGTTGGTGTCATGGTGCAATTTAAAACAGGTTTCTCGAAATTCTTATTCTATCTAAAGTATTTGTTCGGTATACGCTGGTTGTTCCATGGCCAGTTTTCTAGTCAGGATCACTGGATGGTCAATCAAAGCAACGCGCCACCAGAACGTTTGTACCGTCCTGATATTTCGCTGATTGAATGGCGAAAGCTGGTAGAGCAGGGCAATCCTTTTCATTCAGAGAGCAGCTTTCATCCAGAAGAGGCGTTATCAGAAGAGGCGTTATCAGAAGAACCATTATCAGAAGAGCCACCACAATGATCAGTTTGCTTCCCCCCAAGCGCCCTGAGAGCCACGGAATAACAGTGGATGGCAACTGCTATGATGTCATAGAGTTAGGGCAAGAGAAGCCAGAGCCTTGTCTTTTCTTACATGGCGGCGGTCCTGGTTGTACGGGCTGGTCTGATTTTGCTGTGGTGGCGTCTCTTTTTGCAAAAGAACGTCGGTGCATTATTCCGGACCTCTTGCAGTACGGCAGATCGGAGAAGGTGACCATCAAGGGACCCATGTGGGATTATCATGCCCATTCAATCACCCGGTTGCTGGATACATTGGGGATAGAAGGTGCAGATTTTGTGTGCAATTCTTGGGGTGGTAGCATCGCTCTGTGCCTGGCAGCCAATTATCCCGACAGGATTCGCTCCTTAGTCGTCACCGGTGCCATGCCGGTCTTCTATGGTCCTTTGGCACCCTTGCCAGAGGGTTCTCGTCGGGGCAGGAATGCACGCGACGAATATTATGGTGGTGCGGGACCAACGCTGGAAAAGATGAAAGCACTCATGGCACGGCTGGAATGGTTTAATGCTGAGTTGATTCCTGATGAGACCCTTGCCATGCGTTATGAGCAAAGTCTTGATCCGGAAGAAATAGCACTGGCTGCTCGTTCTGATAGTCCTCGGGGAGACTGGCAAGATTTGACTGCTGAGCTTGCTCGGGTGGCCTGCCCCACTTTATTTTGTTGGGGGATGCAGGATGCCTTCCTGACCCCAGACTATCCCTTGATGTTAACCCGCATGGTGCAACGGGGGCAGATGCATATACTGGATGCCAGCGGTCATCATTTGCAGGAAGAGCGTCCTGAGCATTTTTTTCATATTGTTGAGTCCTTCTTGAATCAACCCGAACCGGAGCGAAGATGAAACGCACCTGGAAACGCCTCAAATACTGGTTGGTCAAACCACTGACAAAATTGACGGGTACCTGGGTGGGAACGCCGGAGCAATGAACCTTGACTCGGCTAGGCATGCCTGCTCGGGTTGGATTGCCAAAGCACAAGCAGCGGTGCATGGCAGTCGGCTCGCCGAGATTCTTCAAATGATGGTAGATATACCCTCGCCGACAGGGGAGGAGGGAGCGCTTGCTCGGGGCATCGTTGACTCTCTGGCGGCATCTCATATAGACGCGACCGAGCAGGTCATAGATGCACATCAATCCAATGCGTTTGCCGAGTTGCCCGGCATAGGGGCTGGTCCTTCACTATTGCTTTACTCACCAATAGATACAGTTACCGCTAATAGTATTGAAGAAGATCTGCCCTGGGCGGGTCCCGAACTGCGTGCCGACATGCGGGCGCAATCTTGGATTGATAATGGCCATGTATTTGGTTTGGGGGCGCAGAACCCGAAAGGGCATGCTGCCTGTGTCTTAGGTGCTGGCGAGGCAATCAAATCAGTAGGGGTTCCGCTGAGTGGCAATGTATATCTGGGGTTTGGTGCTGGCGGTATGCCGACCAACGCAAGACATGGTATGAGAGAAGACTCCGGGCATGGGGCGGGTTGCACGCAGATGCTTAACAGCATGCCTAAGCCCGATGCCGCAGTCATTGCTAAATCAGGCTGGAGCGTGTCCTGGGAGGAAGTGGGCCTGTCCTGGTACACCGTTCAGGTGCAAGGCACTCACAGCTATGTCGGCAGTCGGCACCTCTTGCCATTTAGTAACGCTATTACCAATGCGGGGCGATTAATTGAACGTCTTGAAACCTGGTTTTCGGAATGGGCGGAAGAGCATCGCTCGGGACTGGTTGCCCCCCAGGGGGTCGTATCCCAGATTGAGTCGGGCTGGTCTCGTATGCCCGCATTCACTCCTGCCATGTGTCAGTTTCAACTTGACCTCCGAGTCAGTCCGCGTACGAGCGCAACGGAAGTGGATGCTGCATTGGGTCAGGTGATGGAAACTATTTGTAAGGAGCTGGAGCTGGAGGCTTCTTGGCAGCGCACGGTTTTTATACCCGGTACGCACACCGATCCAGATGCCCAGATTATCCAGACCTGTATTCGTGCATGGGAGGCAAGCGAAGGGCGTCCACATACTCCGACCCGGGGACTATCAGGGGCGACGGACGCAAACATCTTGCGTATGGCGGGGATTCCTACGGCTCGGATTGGATTAAACAAAGCGGCGCTACCCGACATGGATTTTGAGTTGGGGATGAATGTCGCAAGCATAGATGATCTGCAACGGCTCACGCGGCTTCTCGTTGAGGTTGCTATTGACACTTGTTTCCACAAGCAACAAGAGAAGTCCCATGGCTAAAATTGTACTCGGTATTGGTGCTTCACATACCACATTGATGAACACTCAGTGGCATCAGGTAGAGCACCTTAAGCCTGCCCATGATTACCGCCGGGCACTGGGCGAGGCGCAGGTGCAACTGGCAGCACAGCAACCAGACCTGGTCGTCATCATAGGTTCTAATCATTTCCGCGGGCTCTGGCTTGATTTGATGCCTTCCTTTTTGCTGGGCATTGATGAAATTGAAGCCAGTGGCGAACATGGCACCCCTAAAGGAATACTCAGGAGCAACCCTGAGGTTGCCCAACAAATTTGCGATGGGCTGGTGGGGCGTGATTTTGATATCGCCTTCTCAACCCATCTGCTGGTTGACCACGGGATTAGCCACGCCGTTCAATGGCTGATGAAACAGATTGAAGTGCCAATCCTGCCGCTCATTATTAATTGCTTTGCGCCGCCCTTGCCATCATTGCACCGCGTATTAGAACTGGGTGTGGCTTTGCGCGAGACAATCAAGGCAGTGCAATCTGTGGAGCGGGTTGCCATCATAGGTACAGGCGGCTTGTCTCATAGTTTGCCCTTTCCAGATTGGCGATACCCTGAGACAGACAATGATAAGTTTCTTGTAGATTCATGGCGTCAAGGTCGCGAGAACTGGGAAGTCTATGAGGAAAGACGCAGGGATATAGTGATTAATGCCCCGGCGGTAATCAATGAAGCATTTGATCGCGATTTTCTGGAGTCAATACAAGCCGGCGACAGCGAGAAATTTGTAGCAGATTGTAAGAATGATCAATTAGTAGAAACAGCGGGCAATGGAGGTAATGAAGTGCGTGCCTGGTTGATGATGGCTGCTACCCTGGGGCATCATAAAGCAAAGGTGCTGAACTATTCCCCGGTGCCAGAATGGCTGACCGGCATGGCGGTAGCAGTGATTGCGCCCGATGCATGCAGTAATTCGTCACATTAATACCTCAGAGAGGATGCACTGATGTCAATTTGGACAGACCTGACAGGGATTGAATTTGAACTACGTTTTGTTGATGCCAAGGGTGTTGCTACGCGAGCACTGATTGCTGGTGAGGGGAGGGAGAATGTTATTTTTTTGCATGGTACCAGCGGTCATCTGGAAGCTTTTAGCAGAAATATAGCAGCCCATGCCCAAGCAGGATTTAAGTGCCATGCTATTGATGCTCTGGGACACGGCTACACAGATAAGCCAGACTATCATTATGAAATTGAGAAGTACGCCCAGCACCTGCTTGATTATATGGATGCTCAAGGCATTGAACGTGCCCATCTTGCGGGTGAATCATTGGGGGGCTGGACGAGTGGATGGATAGCGATTCACCGACCTGAGCGGGTCCAGTCGTTACAACTCATCGCCGCGGGGGGTACAAAGGCGAACCCAGAAATTATGCAACGCATCAAAAACAGCACGACCCAGGCCGTCATGCAAGATGATATAGACCTCACTCGTAAACGTCTTGAGTTGCTCATGCATAACCATGAGAAGGACATTAGCGATGAATTGATTGCCGTGAGACACGCCATTTATCATCACCCGGATTTTCAAAAAAATGTGCACAATCTGTTATGTCTTCAAGAAATGGACATCCGCCAGCGCAACCTGTTGCAAACCACTGATTTGAATAAAATTACTGCGCCTACTTTGGTGATATGGGGTAAGGAGAACCCCTTTGGAGATATCCCCGAGGCAACCAATATGCATGCAGCCATTGCCGGCTCCAGACTGGAGTTGTTTGAAGACTGCGGGCACTGGCCACAGCATGAGCATCCTGAACGTTACAACAAACTATCAATTGAATTTCTCAAAGCGCACAGTGTGTAATATTGGCAGGCTTAAGGGTTACATTTTGCACCTTGTCATTCTGGCAAAAGCGGCACTGCCTTATTGCCACCACTAGCCAACAGCGGAACTCTTGTCCGAGAGCATGTTGAGGCTATACTTCACGACTAGGACGGATAGCCAAGCGGTTAGGCAGTGGTCTGCAACACCATTTAGGCGGGTTCGACTCCCGCTCCGTCCTCCACCTTCCCCGCATGGGTGCAGCATGGGCGCAGCATGGATGCGGCATGAGTGCAGCATGAGTGCGGCATGGGTGTAGCTCAGACCAGCAGTCTGTCCACGATGCGATTGACCACGGCGGTAGCGTCACTGGCAGGCAGTCGTTGATCATTTCTCAGTTGATTCCACATATCAAAGGACAGTACCGCTTCCAGACCATCAATGAGGGGGCGGTCATCCAGCAAGCTAGTCGGCAGTATGGCAACTAGGCGTTGTCTTTCATTGCGCACGATTTCCATGTGCCGATTGAGCAGGATGGTGGACTGGAACTTCAACGCATCGGCAGCAACCCGGTAGGGCATGATCACCTCGTAAACTCTGAGCCGCCGCACGACAAGATGTTTGAGGTTTTCCTTCCAATCAGTGCCATCGGTGGGTTCGTCAATAATGGAATTGATCTTTTCACTAATCGCCACCCCCATCTCTGCATACAGGCTTTCCATATCCTTGAAACGCCTGAACACCGTTCTCAAGCCGACATTTGCCCGGCGAGCCACTTCTTCAGCAGTGGGTGCCATGCGGCCCTCTCGGACCAGTTCCAGCATGGCAGCAACTATCCTGAGTTTGCTACTCTGACTGCGGAGCTTGCGACCGTCATTGGTGAATTCGGTTGGATGATTCATAGTCTTAATGATACCGAATTCTGCTCAGCATGCGGGAAAGATGATGGCTGCGAACCCCGTCATTCTCGCCACCCCAGTCGTCCCAGCCATCGGCTGTGATGACGAGGGTGACGGGAATCCAGAGGAACGAAATCAACCGCCTTGGGCATGTACACATCAACAACAAGATGGTTCGTCGCTCTGGATGTAAGCCGGAACAAGCCGTGACAAGCTCGAGAATGACGGCGCGGAAGCGTCAGGCGGCGAGGATGACGGAATAAATCGGAAAACAATACCCTTTTTTACTGGATTCCCGAGCAAGCTCGAGAATGACGGCGCGGGGGCACCGTAGGCCGCCAGAAGGAGCAGGGACGCTCCGCGGTCATACCCCTCTAGTTGAAATGCTTGAGGAAGCGGACGCCGAACTCACTGGCGTCATTGTTTAGTATGACCAGCACATAGTCGCCGGTATTGAGGCGCCCTTGATCATACTCCTCATCGGTGACGTTGCGACCGTAGATACCCAGGGTCCAGTCGTCATCGGGAGAGTGGTAGGCGATATCAAAGTTGATAATTGTGCGCTCATCAATAGCAGTGAAACGTCCGGGATCATCTACCGGCTCACCCAACATCTCATCCCGGTAGGAGTAATCCATTCGGAAGGTGATTTGCGCACCACTATCCAGGGGCATGGTGTACTCGGGGCTGATGGATGCGGTTAGCTCCGGCGTCAAGGGTGCCTCGGCATTGCGGTCGTCCACGTCCACGTCGATGTAACCCAGTGTCGTGTGCAGATAGAAGTTGTCCGTAATGGCCCAGCTGCTCTCCCATTCAACACCGGTGGAGTCCTGGTCGACGATAATATTCCGGGTGTCAAAGCCGGCGCCGGAAGTGGTGCTGACCTGGTAGGGCAGATCCTCGTACTGGGTATAGAAAAACGAGAGACCTACTTTCAGGTTATGTAGCGGCGTACCCTTGAGCCCCACCTCGTAGTTGGTAGCCGTCACATTGTCATTGGCGACAAAGCAATTCGGCTGACTCACGTTGCCCGGCTGGTCAAAATCCAGGAAGTCAAACAGGCAGAAGGGCCGCGGCGGGAACTGCCCCGACTGGTATCCACTTTGCACGGTGCCATACAGAGAGATGTTATCGCTCAGCTGCCAGGAGAGCGCTGCCTCCCCGCTCACCTCATCCCAGTCCCGCTGGGCATTGGTATCAATCAGGCCACTGTTGATATTGATCTTCCCGGTCTTGCTATCCTCCGTGTAGCGCACACCGCCTGAGAGGTGCAAGGAGTCAGTAATCTGGTAACCGACATTGACATACACAGCCCAGCTGTCCAGATCCTGCTCCAGCCGGAAATCCCCAGAATCACCACCCAGGAAGATGGTGGGATTCTGGTTGTTATGTCCGTCTTCCTCGAAATAGTACAGGCCACCCACGTAGTCCCAGGCATTGTAATCGCCAATGAATTGCAGTTCCGCCGAGGTCTGGTCAGCTTCACCGGTTTCCGGGAAGGACAGGAAATCATCGACAAAGCTGTCATCATCGAGCCCGCTCTCATACTCAGAATGACGGTTGCTGAGAATCAGCTTGGCGCTCATCCCGTCCCTTAGCGCATAGCCCGCGGTCATGGAAAGGCCGTATGCCTGGTTGGTGACCTCCGTCTGGCCCTGCTGCCCGGTATTGTTGTCATAGGGGTCATTTGCCAAATCGGAGTTGCGATAACCGGCCTCGTAAACCCCGCCATTAGGTAGCTCGTCAATTAACGTGGTATAGGGGCGCAGGCCGTTTTGGCCATCGTTGCCGTCACCGGCAAGTAGCAGGTAGAAGCGGTCATTGGGTTCCCATTTTATGGCGACCCGCGCCGACATGTCCTGCAGTTCACCGACTTCTTTATTGGTGTCGATATTCTTGAAAGCACCAATACCCGCGCGACGTTTGAGTGCGCCGCTGACCGACACGGCGACCGTATCCGACAAGCGGGTGTTGGCATAGAAATCGGCGTTGACACGCGCTCGGGTGCCGGCTTGTATACCGGCCGTCATCGTTTCTTCGGCACCTGGCTGGCGCGTGATGATGTTGATCGCCCCGCCGATTGAATTACGGCCGTAGAGGGTGCCCTGGGGACCGCGCAGTACTTCCACGCGCTCGATATTCGACAGGCTCCAGTTCTGGCCCACCTGGCGACCCAGATAGACGCCGTCAACGTAGACACCGACGCCCGGGTCGGTGGTGATCAGGTGGTCCTGCAGGCCGATACCACGGATAAACGGATTGGTGGAAGAGGTATGCCCGGCGGAAAAGCCAGTCACATTCAGATTAGGCACAAACTTGCCGATGTCAGTCAGATCGAGAATGCCCTGCTTGTGCAGCGCATCACCGGTGAAGGCGCTGATCGCCAGCGGCACTTCATAAATACTCTGCGAGCGTTTCGTTGCCGTGACCACTACTTCCTCAAAGACATCATTCGATGCCCGCTCCTGTGCCAAGGTGCCTGGCGCTACACCGCCAGCAACCAGTGTTGCCACCATGCCGGAAATCACCAGGGTCATTTTATGCTTGTGCATGTCCATCTCCATCTCTTACTCCTCAGCTATGTGCCAGAGGCCGATACGAGCCCGGCCTCAAGTCAATATGTTCCGATAAACGCGCTCCGAATATCGCTGTGGCCCGAACGATACCCCTATATTGACCACTTGGTCAAATACTATACCCACCCGCCATCACAGCCGAACCCCGTCATTCCTGCCTTCTTTGATTCTGATGGCGGGGCGTCGTCCCTGCGCCTTCTGGCGGCCCCCGCGCTCGCTGGCGGCCTACGGCGCCCCGCGCCGTCATTCTCGAGCTTGCTCGGGAATCCAGAGGAACAAAGGCGAAGCCCCGTTATTACTGATGCTGATGATGAAGGCAATTCTGCTCGTTTTTCTGGATTCCCGCCTACGGTGCCCCGCGTCGTCACCCTCCCCGATATGCCCACGCCACCCCGAGAGTGACGGGGTTCGGTGGGGGCTGGCTCGGAGTTGCGGTGCTGTCCAATACAATATATTTTTGTACTAACAAATAAGGAGTTATGTCCCCGATGAGAAGATTTGTGATTGGACGCAAGCGAGATGGTGACCTGCTACTAAACAAGACTGGTGTGTTCCGTCTGGGATGGCTGCGGGCGGGAGCAGTCGGCTTGGTGCTGGCTGGATTGTTGATCGGCGGGTCAGCAACAGCAGAGAGCGAGGAAGGGATAGCAGAAGAAGCAACACAGCTGTGCGCCAGCCATTACATCAAGGAAGAATACACCAAAGCCTTGGAGTGGTGCCGTCAAGCAGCAGAGCAAGGACATGCGGCCGCCCAATTCAACCTCAGTTGGATGTACTCGGAAGGCAGAGGCGTTGCTCAGGATGATGTTGAAGCGAACAAGTGGTTTCGCAAGGCAGCAGATCAAGGATATGCAAGTGCCCAAGCCAGTCTCGGTACTATGTACGAGGATGGCAGAGGCGTTGCTCAGGATGACGCCGAAGCGGTCAAGTGGTATCGCAAGGCTGCAGAGCAAGGACATGCGACCGCCCAAGTCAACCTCGGCAATATGTACCGAATCGGCAAAGGCGTTGCTCAGGATGATGCCGAAGCAGTTAAGTGGTTTCGCAAGTCAGCAGAGCAAGGAATTGCGGGTGCCCAAGTCAACCTCGGCTGGGTGTACCAGTATGGATATGGTGTTAATAAGGATTACACCGTAGCAGCCAAGTGGTTTCGCAAGGCAGCAGAACAAGGAATGGCGGAAGCTCAATTCAACCTCGGTTGGATCTACCGGAGCGGCACAGGCGTTGCTCAGGATTATGCCGAAGCAGCTAAGTGGTATCGCAAGGCAGCAGATCAAGGATATGCATGGAGCCAATTCAACCTCGGTCTGATGTATTACAACGGCCGAGGTGTTAATCAGGATTACACCGAAGCAGCTAAGTGGTTCCGCAAGGCAGCAGATCAAGGAGATGCGGCTGCCCAATACAACCTCGGTCTGATGTACTACAACGGCAAAGGTGTTAATAAAGGTGTTAATAAGGATTATGCCGAAGCGTTCAAGTGGTATCGCAAGTCAGCAGAGCAAGGAATTGCATGGAGCCAACACAACCTCGGCGTTATGTACTACAAGGGTCAAGGTGTTAATAGGGATTACGCCGAAGCCGTTAGGTGGTATCGCAAGGCAGCAGAGCAGGGAAATGCATCCGCCCAATACAACCTCGGCAAGAAGTACGAAGATGGCGAAGGTGTCCCTCATGACTACGCCGAAGCGGTCAACTGGTATCGCAAGGCAGCAGAACAAGGACAAGCAGACGGTCAAGTCAGCCTCGGCGGGATGTATTACAACGGCCGAGGTGTTAATCAGGATTACACCGAAGCAGCTAAGTGGATCCGCAAGTCAGCAGAGCAAGGAATTGCATGGAGCCAGCACAACCTCGGCGTTATGTACTACAAGGGTCAAGGTGTTAATAGGGATTACGCCGAAGCCGTTAGGTGGTATCGCAAGGCAGCAGAGCAGGGAAATGCATCCGCCCAATACAACCTCGGCAAGAAGTACGAAGATGGCGAAGGTGTCCCTCATGACTACGCCGAAGCGGTCAACTGGTATCGCAAGGCAGCAGAACAAGGACAAGCAGACGGTCAAGTCAGCCTCGGCGGGATGTACAAACATGGATATGGCGTTGCTCAGGATGATGCCGAAGCAGTCAAGTGGTTTCGCAAGGGGGTAGAACAAGGAGATGCATCCGCCCAATACAACCTCGCTTTTATGTACTGGCATGGCAAAGGCATTCCTTTGAATAAGGCTGAAGCAGCCAAGTGGTTCCGCAAGGCAGCAGCACAAGGGCATAGCCATGCCAAGGATATGCTTGAAGAGCATTTTTAAAATTGTGCATGTTCACCAATTCACTTCCCTGCTTTGTGCATTTCCAGCGGCTTGCGGCGCCAGTCTGGATTCCCGCCCTCACCCCGTCATTCTTCGTCATCCCCCGTCGTCACGGCCATCCTCCCGCTGTCATTTTCGTCACCCTCGTCAATACAGCCATCGGCGGTGATGACTAGGGTGACGGGAATCCAGAGGAACAAAGCCAACCGCCTTGATATTTCCGCTACACCTCAACAGGGGTTCGGTCGGTGTATAGGTTCAGTGACTGGATAATATGCTACTGGGCTTGTGCCTTGTCTCCGTTCTTGACCCAGGCATGCGGCAGACTGTACCACTCGTCCTCTGGATTCCCGAGCAAGCTCGAGAATGACGGCGCGGAGGTGCCGTAGGCCGGGCAATGACGGCGGGCGGGGGCTTGGACTTTGTTCCTCTGGATTCCCGAGCAAGCTCGAGAATGACAGCAAAGCGGGGCGCCGTAGGCCGGGTAATGACGGGGTTCGGCTGTGGTGACGAGGGTGACGGGTTCTTGGGCTCACAACTCGGTGAGCGGGTCGTAGGTATCCGGGCGCCGGTCACGCAGAAACTGCCACTGGTTGCGCACCTCGCGCACCATCTCCAGATCGATGTCGTGGACCAGCAATTCGTCCTGGTCACGGCTGGCAATCGCCTCAATATCGCCGCGTGGATTCACCACATAGCTCTGGCCGTAAAATTCGCCGATATCCCAGGGCGCCTCCCTGCCGACCCGGTTGATGGCACCGATATAGACGCCATTGGCCGCCGCGGAAGCGGGTTGTTCCAGCTTCCACAAGTACTCCGAAAGACCGGCCACGGTGGCCGAGGGATTGACGATGAGCTCAGCCCCCCGTAGCGCCAGGGCCCGCCAACCCTCGGGAAAATGCCGGTCGTAACAGATATAGACACCGAGCTTGCAGTAGGCGGTGTCGAACACCGGCCAGCCCGAGGCGCCCGGCTTGAAGAAGAACTTTTCCCAGAAGCCGGCCACCTGGGGCAGGTGGGTTTTTCGGTATTTACCCAGGTAGGAGCCATCGGCATCAAGCACCGCCGCCGTGTTGTAGTAGACCCCGGGCAGGGCCTCTTCATAGATGGGCACCACGATGACCATCTGGTGCTTTTTGGCATATTCCTGCATCAGCCGGGTGGTATGCCCATCGGGAATGGGCTCGGCGGCGGCATACCACTTGGAATCCTGGCTCGGGCAGAAATAAGGCTGGGTGAAGACCTCCTGAAAGCAGAGGACCTGCACCCCCTCACTGCCGGCCTGCTCAATATAGGGCTTGTGCGCCTCCAGCATGCGGTCGCGAATTTCATCCGGGTGGAGCGAGGTATCCGCCGTCAATCCCACCTGTATCAGCCCAACTTTGACTTTTGACATAGCGCCCTCCGCTAGGGGTTAGTAATTGATGGCTTCCGGTCGCGCGTCGAACCGGCTACTCCTGCGCATCAACAGGTAGTAGCTCAGACTGGCTACCAGGGCGCCGATAAACCAGGCATTGTCATACATTCTTTGGAACAGCACCGGCGTTGATTCGAGCAGGTCGGCGGCGTACAGAAATCCGGGCACATTGGGGGCAACCCCGAGCCCCAGAGCCCAGAGCGCGGCCGGGTTCCAGCCGCTGCTGTATTCATAGCGCTGCCCGCGCTGGTACAGCTCGTTCAGGCTGAGTTTGCATTTTCGTATGAAGTAATAATCGGCAATCAGGATGCCCGCGATCGGCCCCAGGAGTGAGGAATAACCCACCAGCCAGACAAACAGGTAGGCGCCGGCGGAGTCCAGCAACTTCCAGGGCATGATGGCAATGCCGAGGCCGGCGGTGATCAGTCCACCCAACTTGAACGAGATACGGTGCGGCGCGAGATTACAAAAGCCATTGGCCGGCGCCACGACATTGGCGGCAAGATTGGTGGTGAGGGTGGCGACAATCAGCATGCACAGCCCCACCATGGCGCCGACGCCACCGAGGCGGCCCGCCAGTACCAGCGGGTCCCAGATCTCTTCACCGAAAACCACAACCGTCGCCATGGTTACCGCCACGCTGATGAAGGCAAGCAACGCCATGGGTATCGGCAGGCCCAGGGCCTGGCCGAGGAGTTGATCACGCTGACTCCGGGCAAAGCGGGTGAAATCGGGGATATTCAGGCACAGGGTTGACCAAAAGCCCACCATGGCGGTCACGCTGGGCAGGAACACCCGCCAGAACTGGCCTTCTTTGGCACCGCCCGCAACAAACGCGGAAGGGCGCGCAAACATGTCGCCAAAACCGCCCGCACTCTGCCAGGCCCAGTACAAGAGGCCCAGGCAAATCGCCAAGAGCACCGGCGCGGCCAGGGTTTCCAGCCAACGGATCGATTCCATGCCGCGCAGGATAAAAAACACCTGCAGCAACCAGAAGGCAAGGAAGCAGATAAGCTGCGCGATATCAATATCAAGGAAAGGCAGTGGCGAACCGACAAACATGCCGCCGGTCAGGCCGTTGAGAATATGGTAGATGGCCGAGCCACCCACCCAGGTCTGGATACCAAACCAGCCGCAGGCAACCAGCCCGCGCAATAAACCGGGCAAACGTGCACCGACGGCGCCAAAGGAAGCGCGCAGCAGGACCGGGAAGGGAATACCATAGCGGGTACCGGCGTGCCCGATGAGCAGCATGGGGAGCATGACGATGAAATTACCCAGGAACACGGTCAGGATGGCCTGCCACCAGTTCATGCCCTGTTCGATCAATCCGGCCGCCAGCAAATAGCTGGGTACGCAGATCACCATGCCGACCCAGAGCGCCGCTATATTGACCCAGGTCCAGTTGCGCTGTTTTGTATGGGTCGGCGCCAGGTCCGCGTTCCACAGGTAGTCGACGGCACCGGGAGGTGGTGCTGCTGAGTGGTGACCGGCTGATTCCATCGAGCGACTCGCTATTCGAATTATTCTTGACGAAGTATAGGGACTCACTTAGCATAATCATGCTGACCATATAGTCAAGTTTAGGCTTGTCGCTACCAGTGCTTCCTGGTCTATGGTCATCCCTTCTTATCAAGCAGTGGAGGTGTCGCATGTCCCTTCTGATACAGGGTGGAACCATCGTCACCCACGATTACAGTTACCGCGGTGACGTCTACTGCAGTGACGGTGTCATTCAAGCGGTGGGCTTGGAGCTGGAGGTGCCGGCGGATGCCGAACGTATTGATGCCGGCGGGCAGTATGTGATGCCGGGCGGTATCGACCCCCATACTCACATGCAACTGCCGTTTATGGGCACGGTCGCCATCGACGACTTCTTCAGCGGTACCTCGGCCGCCCTGGCCGGGGGCACCACCAGCATCATCGATTTTGTCATTCCCGATCCACAGCAGCGATTGCTGGATGCCTACCTTATATGGCGGGAGTGGGCCGAGAAGTCGGCCGCTGACTACAGCTTCCATGTCGCCGTGACCTGGTGGGACGACAGCGTTTACGAGGATATGGGCACCCTGGTCAAGGACTACGGCGTCAACAGCTTCAAGCACTTCATGGCCTACAAGGGCGCCATTATGGCGTCGGATGAGATCCTGGTGCCGAGTTTCTCCCGCTGCCTGGAGTTGGGTGCGATACCTACGGTACACGCCGAGAGTGGCGAACTGGTCTATCACCTGCAACAGGAAATGCTGCGCCTGGGAATCACCGGCCCGGAGGGGCACCCCCTGTCGCGTCCACCGGTAGTGGAGGGCGAGGCCGCCCACCGCGCCATCAAGATCGCGCAGGCACTGAATACCCCTATTTATCTGGTGCATGTATCAACACGGGATGCACTGGATGCCATCCGTTACGCGCGCCACCAGGGCCACCGGGTGTTTGGCGAGTGCTTGATCGGGCACCTGTTGCTTGATGACAGTGTCTACCGCAACGAGGACTGGAATTTTGCCGCCGCGCATGTCATGAGCCCGCCGTTCCGTCCGATCGGGCATCAAGAGGCGCTCTGGCGTGGTTTGCAGACCGGCAACCTGCAAACTACCGCGACCGACCACTGCGTCTTCTGTGCGGACCAGAAGGCCGCGGGGAAAGATGACTTCACCCAGATACCCAACGGTGTCGCCGGTGTCGAAGATCGACTGGCGGTACTGTGGCATGAGGGGGTGAGTACCGGCAAGCTGTCAATGAACGAATTCGTCGCCGTGACCTCCACCAACGCCGCCAAGATATTCAATATCTATCCGCGCAAGGGTGCCATCGCCCGGGGCGCCGACGCCGACCTGGTGGTGTGGGACCCGGAGGGCACCCGGACGATTTCCGCGAAAACGCACCACTCAAAGGCCGATTTCAATATTTTCGAGGGCAAAACCGTCAAGGGTATCCCCCGGCACACGATCGCCCATGGCAAGCAGGCCTGGCGGGACGGCGAACTCAATGTTGAACCGGGTGCCGGCAGCTACATCGACCGGCCGGCCTACCCGCCGGTTTATGAGCTACTTCAAAAAACCGCAGCCATGAAAAAGCCGCAGCCGGTCCACCGCTAGTGTTTGCCAGGCGCTGAGGAACGAGGAGCAGTCCATGGAATTCGCCCTTTGCTTTAAAGGTGTCATGCGCCCGGCGCGCGCCCGCAGGCTGGTCAAGCAGGCCGAAGCCGGCGGTTTCACCTACTGCTGGTACTACGACTCGCATATTCTCTGGCGCGAATGTTACCCGGCGATCGCCATGTGCATGGAACACACCACCACCATGCGCTTTGGCCCCTGCGTGACCAATCCCCTTGCCCGGGATTTATCACTCACCGCCAGCCTGTTTGGTAGCCTGGCACAACAGAGCGGTGGCCGCATTGACATGGGGCTGGGCCGGGGTGACAGTTCCGTGCGCGTCATGGGTAAAAAGCCGGCCACCCTGGCGCGGCTGACCGAATTCACCCAGAAGGTAAAGGCACTGATTCGCGGCGAGGAAGTTTCCTACGAGGGCTGTGTGGACCCGGTGCGGTTCCCCTGGGCTGATGGCTACGAGTTGCCGGTGTGGATCGCCGCTTATGGTCCCAAAGCACTGGCGGTGGCGGGCGAGATCGGCGACGGCGTCATCCTGCAGATCGCCGAGCCATCCCTGTGCAAGTGGTTCATCGACCAGGCAATAAGAGGCGGCGAGGCGGCGGGCCGGGATATGTCAAATTTTAAGGTTATGGCCGCGGCACCGGCCTACTTTGGCGACCGGGAGGAATGTATAGCAAAGACCAAATGGTTCCCCGCTATGGTCGGCAACCATGTAGCGGACATCGTTGAGAAATACGGTACCGAAAGCGGCCTGGTACCCGACAGCCTGACCTCCTATATTAAAAACCGTCGCGGCTACGACTATTCCAAGCACGGCCAGAGTGACAATCCCTACCTTGAATTCATTACCCCGGAAATCGTGGAGAGCTTCTGTGTATTGGGTGCCGCGGACGAGCAGATCGCTAAACTGCGCGAGCTTGAGGCGGCCGGGGTGACCCAGTTCAACATCTACATGGACAATGGGAAGGAGGAGGAGATAGTCGCGGAGTACGCGGAGAAGATTATTCCGGCCTTCGCCGCCGGTTAGTCGGGTGGAGTCAGGCCAATACCGCGCAAGATGATGCCGATGACATTCTCCGTGGCGTCATTTTCGCGAATGACGGGGTAAGGGCTATTACATTATCCTGGCTTTGCCGGAGCGCAACAAAACATACACCGCGCCAGTACCGCCGTCTTTGGGCTGAGCCGCACAAAATGCTTTCACAGCGGCCTGCTGTTTTAGCCAATCTATTGTGAATCGCTTCAAGGTCCCGCCGGGCGTGTCACCATGCAAACCCTTACCATGAATAATGAGCACCGCAGAATATCTGGCATGAGTCGCCCTCGTTAAAAAATTGCTGAGCTGGATTCTTGCTTGAGCGATGGTGTAGCCGTGCAGATCCAGAGTGTCGGCAATGCCATAGTCGCCACGCCGTAAGTGCTTAATGACTTTTTTTTGTAGTCCACTCCGAACAAATAATACGGAATTATCATGGGTTTCATCAATCATCGCTCTGCTGCGAGAAATGGATGCAGTGATTTGATTACTGCTAACCCCGGGGGAGATTTTTGCCGCGGTCGGCGGGCTAGGGCGACGGGTCTTACTCGCCTTGCGTACTTTGGGTGTTTTTGGAGTAGCGCCGCCCACCGCCTGCCGGAAGAGTGCCTTATCTTCTTCAGAGAGGACGTCTTCAGAGATGTCGTCTACTGAAAGGTCGTCTACTGAGCGGTCTTCTTCAGAGAGAGCGTTTTTTAAGTTGCCGTCTTTTTTCATGATTATTCACACGGCGTTGATGATTGGTGCCCTGAGCAGGATTCGAACCTGCGACCCTCCGCTTAGGAGGCGGATGCTCTATCCAACTGAGCTACCAGGGCAGGGCGACCAGCATCATATTACCCAAGAAGTGCGACCCCGGGGCGCAAGATGAAGCGGAGTTAGCGCAGCGGTCTTGAATGTCGCCATTCGGCGAGCAGTGTTCTCAGGGAACTAACAAACGCCAAGGGTTGATCCAAGAATAGATGATGCTGGGCTTCTGGTATGCCCGTGAAGGCAACGGATTTGTTGAGCACTTCAAACATATAGTCCGCCATATCCTGGGTGAAGAGATAGCTGTCCTCACCATAGATTACCCCGATACGACATTCCAGTTTGGCGAGGTCCTTGTGCAGGTTGTCGCCAAAGTCAAATTTCTGGAAGAGTTTGTCGTCAAACTTCCAAGTCCAACCGCCATCAACCTCCATAATACTGTGCTGACCAATGTAGTCCAGCAGGTAGTCGTTATTGCAATCCTGAGGCGGCATCAGGCGGAATCTTGCCCGAGCGGCATCAGCCGTGTCATAGATGCGTTTTGGTTTAATGGGCGACCTTCTTGGGTCTCGCTCCCACTCAAAATCAGGCGGACGAACCGCGGAATCCACCAGGACAATGCCTGCCAATTGCTCCTTGTACAGCAGCCCGGTCTTTAATGTCACAAAGCCGCCGAAACTGTGCCCCACGACAATCGTATCCTTGCCAAAGCCGGCATCATTAGCCACCGCCATCACTTCCTCAGCGAAGCCTTCTGGAGTGTATTCGTCTCTATGGCCGCTGTCCCCCGCGCCAGAAAGGTCAATGGCCGCCACTCGATAATGCCCAAGGAAAAAGGGCACGATAAATGTCCACCAGTGGGCGTGGGCGCCATTGCCATGGACGAACACAATACCCGGGCAGTCGTCGCCAGATTCACTGTCCCACAATAGATAGTGGATGGGTGTGCCGTCTACATCTATGGACTTGTCGGAGAAGGGGATAGCCAACGAACGTCGGAACCAACCTGGAATTTCCATGTGGATATGCCTTGTGTAATACGGGTCTGGTCAGAGATGAACAACAAGCACGCAAGCGGGGTATTTTACAGGGCTTGGTGTTAAAGAAAAGACTATATGGGTTCTTGGTCCGTCATTCTTGTTTATGTTATTCACTTCTCTTTGTTGTTGATGTGTAAATGCCCAAGGCCGTTGCCTTTGTTCCTCTGGATTCCCGTCACCCTAGTCATACCCCCGATGGCTTGTAATGACTAGGGTGACAAGAATGACGGGGTCTGGGGGAAATCCAGTCATTGAGTAACATAAACAAGACGTGAATGACGGGGTGGGGAGCCGCGAGGGTGACCGCGCGAAAGCCTCAAGGGGGCAAGGATGACGGGGAGCCGCGAGGATGGCGGCTTACGGCGCCCCGCGCCGTCATTCTCGAGCTTGTCCTCTTGTCGCAGGCGGAATCCAGAGGACGAGCGGGACAGTCTGCCGCATGCCTGGGTCAAGAACGGAGACAAGGTGTATACATTAACCTCCGCGCCGTCATTCTTGTCGAAGGCGGGAATCCAGAGTGGCACTTCGGCTAGGGTGTGCTACCGAAAGCGGTGTGCGATAGTATCGACATTCAGATTTATTATTACAGGATGCACAGGTGCCCGAAAAAACACATCAACAGCAAGAACTCAACTGGATAGCGAACTTTGTCTGTTGGATGAGATAATGAGAAAAACGCCTCAATGAGTTCACGAGAAGACCTGTTGGCTTCGATATCCCACACGACCCGGGATTACCGGGTAGGTGCTCTTCCCGCGCCTAGACCTGAGCACGTTGACCGTTGGGTTCAGCAGTTCAATGAAGCCGTTCAACTACCAATTCTCACCGAGATGGAGCATGTTATAAAGCGAACTTATTTCTCTCGTAAAAGAGTAGCTAATTACTTACAAAGATTCATTCAAAATAAGAAACTGGCCGGAGAAAATCCATGCGATTTTTGGAAAAAGGTAAACTTTTTGACGATTCAGCAACAAGGACATTCTCAAATTGACTTGCTCTCACTGTTTGACAAGGAACTTGAAGCAGAGTGTGGATTCAGTACGCAGGACTGCAATGAGAGTAATAATACTTATATTTATCTTGATGATGTGATGTTTAGTGGAAATCGTGTCGGCAATGATTTAGAAAAATGGGTTAGAGATACTGCGCCTAATCAAGCTACAGTTATCGTGATGCTGATAGTCACACATAAACTTGCAAGATGGCAAATTGAAAAGCGGCTAAAAAGTGTCATTAAAGAAACAAACAAAAATATTAAAGGGAGATGGTTGTACTATCACGCGCTTGAGAACCGTAAGAACTACCGCATGAATGCGGGAGTTTTGTGGCCTAGCAAATTGCCTGATGACAATGCTCTCAATAAGTACCTAGAACGACCTCATAAATATCCTTTCGAACCTAGAATGTCGGGGGGCAAGCTTGGTCCTTTCTCATCCGAGTCAGGGCGTCAGTTGCTTGAACGCGAATTCACGTTAGCAGGTGTTCACATTCGAAACTTTGCCGAAAACCCGAATGATATTATACGCCCATTGGGTTTCAGTCCCTTCGGGTTAGGCTTTGGTTCCATGATAGTGACCTTTCGCAACTGCCCTAATAACTGCCCGCTTGCACTCTGGTGGGGTGACCCTAATGCCTCTTCCAATCACCCGTTTAGCAAGTGGTATCCTCTTTTTCCACGCGTAACATACGATTAGGGACAAGGAGTGAGTAACATTAAAAATCAAACGAGAACTTATCACCGTGCCAACAGCGTCGTATTTCTTAAGACAAAAGAAAGCTTTGGAGGCTTATCAAATATGGCGGGCGGATTCCCGCTGTCTGTAAACGGAATTGATATCCGAACATCAGAAGCTCTTTATCAAGTTTGTCGATTCCCGCACTTGCCAGAGATACAACGTCTGATCATTGAACAAAAAAGTCCGATGACGGCAAAGATGAAAGGCAAACCCCACCGTAATAATTCGCGGTCAGATTGGAATCAAGTCCGCGTTCAAATTATGCGCTGGTGTCTGCGAGTGAAACTCGCTCAGAACTGGCACACATTCAGTGAGCTACTGCTCGAGACAGGAGAGCGAGCAATTGTTGAACAGTCGCGCAAGGATGACTTTTGGGGAGCGAAGCAGATGGGCAGGGATACGCTGGTCGGCATAAACGTTCTTGGGCGACTACTGATGGAATTGCGAGAAGAAATTCAAGCTGCAAGCCTCGAGTCGTTGTTAATCGTGCCGCCGCTTGATATCCCCAACTTTCTCATTGATAAGTCGCCTATAGAAGTTGTCTCTGCTGGAGAAACGACAACGGAAGAAGCGATGGGGCAGGGTTTCACGAAATCCTTTCCTGAACCGGCTAGCTAGCTTGCGACGATGCAGCTAGATTTTCTTGACCAGCCAGCGGTAAAGGAAACTCGCCCTCAAGAATATCCTGCTACCAAGGAAACAGAGGTGTGTACCCTTGACCCCCAAAATCCTACCCCGCGGCGAAGCACTTTGGCAGGGAGTGGGTGGAGAAAGAAACTGAGGGGTTGTTGGGGGAGATTATTTGCGGCTAGCCGATGATGCCACCATGCAAGGTAGCCTTTAGTATGGAGAGAAGTGTGGGCTATATTAAAAGCTACCTTTACTATGGGAGAAATATCCGGTTTTATTAAAGGTAGCTTTTACTATGGAGAGAAATATAGGTTATATTAAAGGCTACCTTTACTATGGGAGAAATATTCGGCTATATTAAAGGTAGCCTTTACTATGGAGAGAAGTATGGGCTATATTAAAGGCTACCTTTACTATGGACATAAAATGCTTCTATACGAAAGCCAGCCTTTATTATGACTAGTCACAAAAACCACATTGCAACTCGTGCTGGCAGATATATCCGCCAGCCCACTGGCTATCAGGCATTTATACCAGCACCTTTGCCACCTGAGCCGCCGGTTCACATTGAGCGGCTGCAGTCCTTGCTCTCCCAAGCCGACCGGGCACTGGGGCGGCTAGACGGTTCCATTGGAACCCTACCCAATCCAGACCTGTTTGTTTATATGTATGTGCGCAAGGAAGCAGTGCTGTCCAGCCAGATTGAGGGCATACAAAGCTCACTGCACGATATGCTTACCGCCGAAGCAAAAATTCTCGCGCCAGACCGACCGCATGACGTTGATGAACTCATCAACCATGTCCGCGCCATGAATTATGGGCTTGAACATCTTGACCAGCTCTCACTTTCACTACGGCTGATTCGGGAAACTCACGCCGAACTCATGCAGGGTGTGCGTGGCTCTCACCTTACCCCTGGCGAAGTACGCACCAGTCAAAACTGGATTGGTCCCGGCGGTTGCACCTTGAACGAGGCAATTTTTGTCCCACCGCCGCCGCATGAGATTGGGCCGCAACTGTCCGCTCTTGGGAAGTTCTATCACGCCGACAGCAACTTGCCACTGCTCATCAAGATCGGGCTGGCTCATGCTCAGTTTGAAACAATCCATCCTTTCCTTGATGGCAACGGTCGTGTGGGCAGGTTGCTTATTGCCTTTATGTTGTGCGAGCGGGGAGTACTGCTCAAGCCAGCGCTTTATCTGTCCCATTATTTCAAGAAACACCAGCAACAATACTATGATGAACTACAATCGGTGCATAACGCGGGCACCTGGGAGCAATGGCTCAGTTTTTTCTTGCGCGGTGTTGTTGAAGTGAGCAGAGAGGCAACCGAAACCGCACGTGACATCATCCAGCTCAGAGAGGAGCATCGGGAGTTGATCACTGCAAGATTTGGTCGTGTCGCCGGCAACGGACACCGCGTATTGGAATACCTCTACGACCATCCCATTATTTCTGTCCCGGAAATATACGACCTGATAGGCACAACCTATCCGACAGCCAACAACTTGATGAGGCGTCTAACCGAAGCCGGCATCCTGCAGGAGGTAAATGGACAAACCCGCAACCGGAAGTTTATGTATCAGAGTTATATTGATTTGTTTCAGGATGTCGCGCCAGAGATGGAGTAATGATTGTGGATATTTTGGTGTTGGGGAAGAATGTTGAGAGAATGCTGAACAAGACCATCAAATGAAAATAATCTATACTTGGGCGGCAAGTTGGTACTCATTGACAGCAAAGAAATGAACGAGGCACAAAATGACAACTACTTTTAAAAATATATTTAGGAAATTCGAATTGGAGAAAGTTCGTTTGAATGCCATATTTATAGACGTTGAAATATCTTTTCAGGATTCAGATAGGGATGCAGCCTGGGAATTATATGTTGAAATGTTGACGAGAATTGTTACTCAGTTTTTGCCAAAAGAAGTAGGAGATGAGCAAACTGCATTAGAAAGTGTTTATTCTCTTTTCCCTACCACTCGAGAAATTTTGCGCAAACAAGGAAGAAAAACTTTGCAATTCAGCAAAATTGCGATACCGATATTGAACCAAGTAGTACGCCCTTTTACCGCGAAATGGCACAAAGAAGCATTACAAAACGGGTTTGATGACAGCACTAAAAAAGAAATGTTTCGCACGGAATTACAAGAATTACAGAAAGATCTTTGTAATTACAATCGCATGTTGGCAGAAATTGCTGGCGTGGAAGATTTAACTGATTTAGAAAGAAACTGATTATCATGATTACTAGGCATAAAGCATTTGTTAGTTTTCATCACAAAGATCAGCAATATAAAGATTATTTTCTCCGTGTGATGAGGGATGACATTGTGGATCAATCAGTTGGTAACGGGGACATAAACGACAGCAACACCACAGAAACAATGCGCCAACAGATACGAGATGGTTTTATTGCCGATGCTACTGTCACGGTTGTCCTCATTGGCCCTTGCACATGGCAAAGAAAGCACGTGGATTGGGAGATTGGTTCCAGTTTGAGATCTACTCAAAAAAATTCTCGATGTGGCTTGTTAGGAATTCTGCTTCCAAGTCATCCGAATTATAATTTACAAACATATCAACCAAGACTGATTCCGTCGCGACTTTGGGATAATGCATCAGAGAGTAATTTCAAAGGGCAAGATTCTTATGCGCAAATTTACGATTGGCCATACGAATATCCTATCGCAAATAATATACGAAATTGGATTCATCAAGCTTATTTGCGTAGGAGTCAAAACCCACCTCCCCAAAATAGCCGACCACAGTTCGGGCTCAACAGGAGCGGAGCGTGTGCACAGGGATGGCAAGATTAAGAATATTAATTATCTATACAATAGACTTTATTTGAATAAATGTAGGGGTTAATAATTATGTCGGATGAAATAAAAAATATATTTATAAGCCACATTCACGAGGATGATAAAGGACTTAATAAGCTTAAGTATTTAGCAAAAGAAAATGGGTTGGGCATTCGTGATTCATCCATCACATCTGAAAAACCGAACCAGGCAAAAGACCAGGAATATATTCAACAACAAATTCTTAAACCAGGCATTGATTGGGCAAGCGTTTTGGTTGTCTATATTTCTCCTGAAACTAAAGATAGCGAGTGGGTGAACTGGGAGATTAAATACGCTCTTGAACAAGGCAAAAGACTTGTTGGAGTCTGGGCATGGGGTGAGAGTAAGTGTGAGATACCAGAATTAGTAGATAAACATGCAGATGCAATAGTGGGTTGGAATGGGGAAAGCATTGTAGATGCAATCACTGGCGAGTCAAATGACAGTTATGACCAAACAGGTTCAAAAAACTACCGCGAGATTGAGAGATATAGTTGTTAGATAAAATCGATGGCCAAATTATATTCTTATGTAGTAGCCAGAGATTATGGATTCGCCCCTAATCCGTTTAATGGATGGTGTACCTTGGCCACATGTAAACCGGGTATACGCCGAACTGCTTCTATTGATGATTGGATAGTCGGCACTGGGTCTACAAAGAATGGGAAGGTTGATCGTATTGTCTATGCAATGCGTGTGTGTGAGACAATGACTTTTAATGAGTATTGGCAAGATGCGCGTTTTAAAAACAAACGCCCCAACTTATACGGTAGCGTAAAGCAAGCTTTTGGTGACAACATTTACCACAGAGACAGTGATTCTGATCAGTGGCAACAAGAAGATTCACACCATAGCTACAGTTGCGGCCAAGTAAATTGTAGAAACATAGACCATGACACACAAACTGATCGAGTGCTTGTTGCCGATGAATTTATTTATTGGGGAAAATCCGGACCTAAGGTGCCAATATTTCAAAATACTGATATTAGAAAAAAAGGATCAGGGCACAAGTGCCGTTTTTCTGAAGAAGTAGTTAATGAATTTATCAATTGGTTTCATGCGCAACCCAATCAAGGTTACTGTGGAGAACCGTTTGATTGGACAAAAAGCTTATGAAAATACGAGATAAAACCGCTATGGAACAAAAAGACAAAACTATACTGCTAAAGGATTATGCGAAGCATGTAGCAAAAACAAATCAATACGAAAAAGATATAAAAATATTTCAGCATGGATTATTCGGCGAAGTTGGCAGTGTTATGGCAGTAGTCAAGAAGCGTCATCGTGAAAATACGGCACTTCTAGAATTCCATGAAGCAAGCCTTGAAGAATTCGGAGATTCTCTCTGGTATTTTGCGGCTCTCTGCAAATATTTAAAACATGATTTGGATGATATATTTTCCCACGTTATCGATAATTTTGACTACGCTCACTCTATCTCAACTGCTGACTCAACTACATTCCCCATTGTGCGCGCATATAAATCATCTGACATCCCTGACCTGGACACAGTGTTGCTGCAGTTAGGTATTGCTACGGCCGATATTTTGCGTTTCTCGACAAACCCTGCCAAAAAAGAAACAAAGGATGCCCTTTGTAATTTTGCACACAAATACATGCAATCTATTCAAGCAGCAGAAATTAATCTTGGTGAAGTTATTGAGCGTAATGCTAAGAAGGTTCACGAGCGTTTCATTAAAGCAAAAAATAGCGAATTACCAACTTATGATAATAATTTTGACAAAGAAGAAAGTCTTCCAGAAGAATTTGAAATAAAGATCACTCAGCGAAAAAGCGGAAAAGCATATCTGCAATGGAATGGTGTGTTTATTGGAGATCCTCTTACAGATAATATGCTTGATGAAGATGGCTATCGATACCACGATGTATTTCATATGGCAAATGCTGCTATTTTGCATTGGTCACCTACATTTCGTGCACTCATAAAACATAAACGCAAAAGTAGCAAAAAGCATGATGAAGTAGAGGATGGTGGACGCGCTATTGTTATCGAAGAAGGTTTGACTGCATGGATATTTTCCAGAGCGAAAGGACTGGAATATTTTGATAACGCGAGTAAAGTTTCTTTTAATATGCTCAAGACCATCCAACAATTTGTACGCGGTTATGAAGTTGAAAGCTGTCCGCTAAATCAATGGGAGAAGGCTATTTTAGAAGGGTATAAAGTTTTTAGGCAGGTTCGAGACAACAATGGTGGTGTGATTGTAGGAGATCTTAAAAATCGTACAATAACCTTCAAAAATTCATGAGTAAGGAGAAGAGCATGCAACCGGATGATTTTTCAAGCGCTGTGAAATCCTTAAATTTTCCCAATGTTTTTAATCCATATACAGACACATGCTTTAAATTCGATAAAAAAGATGCACCTCAATATAGACTTGATACTTTACGCAAAATAGTGACCGCCGCGGCGGAACGAGACATAGATTCAATTTGGATAGGTCGTGACCTTGGATATCGTGGTGGTCGTCGCACCGGGCTTGCGCTAACTGACGATAGACATGTTGAAGAGCATGCCAAGCGCTGGGAAGTGCGTGCTTTGCATACAACAGAAGGGGAGATACTTTCTGAACTTACAGCGACAGCTATCTGGAATATTTTGAACGATATCAAGGGCAATATTTTTCTGTGGAATGTATTCCCTCTTCATCCACATGAACCCGGCAGTCAATTCAGCAACCGTCCGCATAATAAAGAAGAACATCGTGCCGGCGAAGAAATTCTTGATCAATTAATTACACTGTTGAATCCAAAACGTTTGATTGCTGTCGGAAACGATGCAGATGAAACTGCGAAAAGGTTTCGCGGACAACGGCAAGTATACAAAGTGAGGCACCCGAGCTATGGCGGGCAAGATAAGTTTCAATCTCAAATGAAAGGTTTATATTCTCTGAATCATCGCCAGGTAGCATTCTAATTCTGATAACAATCAAATCCAGCCTCTAACCCACCCACAACCCACCCGCCCTTCTCAATGATGAAAATATAGAATATATTAGTGTCCTATTATTCCATTATTGAAATCATACGCGGCTGGTAGATTGCCCGGCCTAGTTCGGTATCGCTTGTTCCATGCGGTTTATTCCACCCATCAACCTGTGCTTTGAAGAGGAAACATCATGTCTGCTTATTTGAAAGAAATTGATCAGCTCACCACCCTGCGAGATCAGCATGCCGAGACCTGGAAGGGTATTGACCCGGAGTATGCCGTCCGCATGCGCCTGCAAAATCGCTTCAAGTCCGGGCTGGATATTGCCCAATTCACCGCTGACATTATGCGCCAGGACATGGCGGACTATGATGCCGACTCGTCTCAATACACCCAGTCTCTCGGTTGTTGGCATGGATTTGTTGCCCAGCAAATCGCCATAGCGGTGAAGCGCCATCAGGGTTCCATGAACAAGAAGTACATCTATTTGAGCGGCTGGATGGTGGCCGCCTTGAGATCCAAGTTTGGCCCCCTGCCGGACCAAAGCATGCATGAAAAAACCAGCGTGCCCTCGTTGATTGCGGAAATCTATACCTTCTTGAAGCAGGCCGACGCGGTGGAGTTGGAGCGATTGTTTACTCGTCTGGATGGGGCGCGTGAGCAGGGCGAGGATACGACTGCCATTCTGCAACAGATTGATAATTTTGAAACGCATGTCGTGCCCATCATCGCCGATATTGATGCGGGTTTTGGTAATGAGGAAGCGACCTATCTGCTTGCCAAACAGATGATTGAAGCGGGTGCCTGCGCTATTCAGATTGAAAACCAGGTGTCCGAAGTGAAGCAGTGCGGTCATCAGGCGGGGAAGGTGACCGTGCCGCATGAGGACTTTATCTCGAAAATTAATGCTGTGCGTTATGCCTTTCTCGAACTGGGTATTGAAAACGGCATCATCGTCGCGCGGACTGATTCACTCGGTGCTGGTTTAACGCAGAAGGTGCCTGTGTCCAGGGAGCCGGGTGATCTTGCCAGTCAGTACAATAGTTTTCTGCAAACCGAAGTAATCAACGATGTCAGCGAACTGCAAGAAAATGACATTACGATTCATCAGGGCGGCAAATTGGTGAAGCCGGTGCGCTTGGACAATGGTTTGTATTCCTTCCGTGAAGGTACCGGTGTGGATCGGGTCGTCCTTGACTGCATAGTGAGTCTGCGGCACGGCGCGGATCTGCTGTGGATTGAAACTGAGCGGCCTAATGTGCAGCAGATAGCCGAAATGGTGAATCTTGTACGCGAACAGATTCCCGATGCAAAATTGGTGTACAACAATTCGCCGTCTTTTAATTGGACGTTGAAATTCCGTGCCCAGGTCTATCACGACTGGCAAGCCGCGGACAAGGATGTGTCTGCCTATCCTGACCCGGCGCAGGATCCGCAGGGGCTTATGAGTGCCGAGCTTGATGCCACTGAACTTGCTCAGGAGGCTGACCGGTTGATTAAGTCGTTCCAAGCGGATGCCGCGCGAGATGCGGGCATCTTCCATCATTTGATTACCTTGCCGACCTATCACGAGACGGCGCTTGGCGTGGATACACTTTCCGAGGGTTACTTTGGAGAGGCTGGCATGTTGGCGTATGTGCAGGGTGTGCAACGTATGGAGATCCGCCGCGCGATGAATGTGGTCAAGCATCAAGAAATGGCCGGTACCACGATTGGCGATCATCACAAGGAATACTTTGCTGGTGAGAACGCGCTGCTTGCAGGTGGTAAAGACAACACGATGAATCAGTTTTAACTGGCTGAGACGGACTGGCCATCGTGATGAGTTTTCTATGCAATTTTCCAGTTAGCGGAGACCAGTGAGGGATATGATAGGCTCCACACCGTCTGCGATATCTAATATCTAAACATCAACGAGAGGGCATTAGATGAAGTTCATAAAGAAACTATTAGCCTCAATAATTATTGCTACAGTAGCAGGGTACGGGGTAGCTATAATAGGAAATGAGTTTCTCCGCATGGATAGTGAGGATGCAGGTTTAATAGCAGCAAGTATAGGAATCATAGTCTTCCTCATTTGCATCAACAACTTTGAGGTGTTTAAAGAAGCCAAAGAACTTGTTAATGAATTAATGATGAAGCTAAAAGAATTGATTAAGAAACTGAAAGGACCTATGAGTGAATTGATCAAGAAGCTAAAAGGACCTATGAGTGAATTAATCAAGAAGCTAAAAGAATATATTGATGATAGTGACAATGCTGATTTATACGCTATAGCAGAAGAAGAATATGACCGTGAGGAAATGGACAAAGGGCTTTGGTCTCAGGCGCTTGTTAAAGC
Source organism: Candidatus Azotimanducaceae bacterium (assembly GCA_965208605.1). GTDB lineage: Bacteria > Pseudomonadota > Gammaproteobacteria > Pseudomonadales > Azotimanducaceae > UBA9659. Next base: position 42,215 of record OZ242345.1, read on the forward strand.
CAAAGGCGATGACAATCTAAGAAAAGTGGAATACATCAAGCTCAGAGTAAGGCAGCTCAAAAAACAGGCATAAGAACGAAACAGAATTATTGAGTGCCCATGTTATTTCAGTCAAAAAAACAACTGGTTCTATGTTGACGGAAGACATAACCCATCCAGGGAAACAAAGTTAACCACCTGTGGGGCATTTACACATCAACAAAGGCAATACCACTCGTTCCTCTGGATTCCCACCGAACCCGTCGTCCCCGCCTTCGGCGAGAACGACAGGGTTCGGCGAGAATGACGGCGCGGAGCGGGGTAAAGTCATCAGCCTAGTCACAAAGAAACCACGACGTTCAATCGTTGCCATCACGCTTTTTATGCATTACCTTGCAGTATTCTATTTTTGGTGAACTGATTAGAAGGAATTTTCTATATCATTTTAATAATCAAGACAGGAGGGATGATCCATGATTGATAACCAGAGTGAGGAGAATTTGCTTGCCAAACGTATGGTAGATGATGCATCGCCGATGCAACGTGAAGTGCTTCTTGAATGGACTAATGAGTTGACGGAGATTCGCAACTCGTCGGACTCCAATTTTTCAAAGGCACGACGTGCAGTACAAGCTACAATTAAAAGAGATGTCCTTGTGCCAATATTAAAGACCAGCTTCGTGGGGATAAAGAAACAGACGTGGGACGATCGTAATTGGGCAGAACGCATGCTAATCGCTGGCGTGACTATCGGTACTTTAGGATTGTCTGGTCAAGCAGCTGGTATTGCCGCCTTTGGTCGGGCAATTGCTGTTCCAATGGTGCTGGTGTTAGGTGCCAGTGGGGCATTCTTGGGAACCCTGATAGACCTGTTGAAAGAGAAAAAGCCGAATGCGAATAGGGGCGAAGATACGACTATCCTTGCCCAACAAGAAGACACTGATGTTTAACAACCGAGGAATCCGATGAAAGAACGAGATTGGATACAAGAAGCCGATGCTTATCTAAAGCAGAAGTATGTTGAGTTTCTTGCTAGCAAAAATGGTTGCCCCTCAGAGCTTCCAAAATATTCTCCTCCACTGGCCTTGTGGGAGGCGAGGTATTTTATGCTGGGTTTAGAAAAATGTCTTTTTTCTGTGGATCATGAGGCTTATGTACAAACAAAGATGCTCCCCCCAGCGCCGAAAGGAAATGATAAACAAAAACCAATTCAACTCATTTGGGAGAAAAAGAAAACTTCTGGAAATCAAAAAATACCAGGGTTGTTTCGTGAAGGGGTGTGTCAGATGGCGACAGCGTCATACCTGTCTATTCATCATCAATGGAATGTGCCGGAAATTGAGATGGAGCCCAAGGGTTACAATGATACTGACTCTGGTGTTGATATCCTGCTGAAGGAAAGCAAAGACACTATTGCTATATGCTGTGAAGTGAAAAGTAGTAAAGAATATTTTAAGGAACTAATACGTGACTTTAAGTATTGTTGCGAAAGAGGTGAGCATAAGGAAGAAGAGTGTAAATATAAGGATAATCATCCTAAATTCGCCATGTGTTGGAAATTGCGCCCTAAATATTTTTATGCCATATCTCCGGAGGATAGGCAGTGCTATGCACTTACCTATGCAGATGATACGATTCAGTTGCATCTCGTTGATGCATTACCGACCAAGATGGAGTATCTGCGCAAGCATAGCGAGTAATCCGCTCTACATAACATTAACCGCTTCACAATGAGGAATAGTCATGACTAATAAACAGAAAAAATTTTTATGCAGTGAATTTTGGATACTCAGTTGGAAGGCTTCTATGCCAAGACCTCGTAAGTTGTATAAATCCACAGCAAAAGACAGTGAAAAGAATAAATTCAAAAAGGATTTAATTAGACACTGTAAAGAAAATATTTTGCCTCAGTACACAAATGGAAAAATCGTAAAAGGCGAGCAACACTGCAACAATATCAAGAAGTTAAAAGAATACGCTAATAATAAATCTCCATACAAGCATATTATTCGTAAGTCAAGTTACAACATTGGTATCGCGCAAAAATTGCTTAATCTCCAATTAAAATATTTGTGGTGTGCATGCATGGTCGAAAGGCCACCGCATTGCCCTGTTGATAGGATTATTCTGGAGAGAACTAAATTGAAGGGCAAGTGTAACTGGACAGAAATAGATTCAATTCCCCGCTATGAGAAGGTAATTAAAGCTATTACCGAACAAGCTACCAAGGATGGTTATAAGAGCATCGCCGAATGGGAGCTTTGTAAGTATCGCAGAAGGTGATAGTGACATTACTATCGTCACGCCACCGCCCTGTCATTGTTAATGTTTAGTGGTGATGCCAAGACGATGCCTTTGTTCCTCTGGATTCCCGAGCAAGCTCGAGAATGACGGCGCGGGGCGCCGTAGGCAGCCACTCTGGATTCCCGGGGCAAGCCCGAGAGAGTGACGGGGGTGACAAGAATGACGGCAAGAGTACAACCACCATCATTCTTCAATAAAACCACTCAGCCTTTCACTAGCAGCGAGAAAGTCTTCCATAAAGTTATACACCACTTGTCTGGTGGTCAGCGTCTGGTTCATCAAGCCAACCCCCTGGCCGACCCAGTAGGTTGCCAGTTGTTTTGCCCCTGAATGTCCGGTCTCTGCCAGTTTGCTGACATGCATGAGTGCTGGCTCGCTGACCAATGATTGCAAGGGCATGGGCAGTGGTTCTGGCGCGCCTTCGCCTTCCCAAGCATCTGTCCAGGATGATCTGACCTGTCGGGAATATTTGCCGGTTCTGCTTTTTGACCGGACGGTTTGGCTGGAGCCGGCTGCTAATAGTTTTTCTTTGATGATGGGTGCGGTTTCTGCTTCTTGAGTAGTCAGCCAAACTGACCCGGTCCAGGCACCATGGGCGCCCATGGCCATGGTGGCTGCCATCTGTTGACCGGTGACTATACCGCCCGCCGCCAGGATGGACACTTCGGGATACTTCTCTACCGCCTGGACTACTTCCGGGACTAGCACCAGGGTAGAGACCTCGCCACAGTGTCCGCCCGCCTCGGTGCCGGCAACTACCAGAATATCCACACCTGCTTCTGCTTGTTTCACCGCGTGCTGTTTGGCACCGACTAATGCCGCCACCGGCACCTGATGTTTTTTACCCAGTTCCAGCATTTGTTTCGGTGGTACGCCAAGGGCATTCGCAATGAGTTTGATCGGATGAGCAAAGGCAACCTCCAGGATGTCTCCTGCCTTGCCTTCACCCAGGAAGCCCATGCTGGGGTCTAGCTCCAGGTTGTCGTAGAGTTGATGGGTGTCAATATCATGCTGAGCGAGCAGGTTGGTCGCGAAGTGCTTGTGTTCATCCGGTATCAGGTGATGAATATCTTCTGGTGCCGTGGTGCCATCCATATTTGCCATGCTGGTGGGTACGATGAGGTCAACGCCGTAGGGCTTGCCATCAATGTGTGCATCAATCCATTTGAGTTCTATCTCCAGTTGTTCTGGGTTGTAACCCGCCGCACCCAGGACGCCCATGCCGCCCGCCTTGGAAACTTCGCAGACCACATCCCGGCAATGTGTGAAGGCAAGCAGCGGGAAGTCTATGCCGAGGAGTTCGCAAATAGGTGATTTCATTTTTTGGTTTTCCATATCAGTGCGTTAAGTGGTTAATGATTTGCGCCTGTGAGTGTGCATGCTTAAGTTGTCATGACCCTTAAACATTATCGCTGAGTGCCTGAGCAAAGAGAGATTGCTGAATATTACCGCCGCTCATGATGACGCCAACTCGCTGGTCTTGTTGTTTGTCTTGCTCTTCTTGCCGGACTTGCTCCCCCTGCTCCCCTTGTGATGTCCTGGTTCTAGCTGCCTGATCCTTGAGCAGCCCTGCTAATGCGGCGGCCGCTGCGCCCTCGGCGATATTATGGGTGGTAGTAAAGTAACACCGGATGGCGGCGAGGATTTCCGCTTCGTCCACCGAGACAATGTCTTCCAATTCGTTTTGTATCAACGCCAGTACCTTCTTTGAAGGCTTACGTATCGCCAGCCCATCCGCGATGGTATCGGCGGAATTGGTCGGGACTACTTGTCCTGCTGCCAGAGACAATTGATAGGCGTTGGCATTGGCCGCGACCACGCCGATGATCTGGGTCTCAATGCCCAATGCTTTTTTGGCGGCTATAGCACCGCAGACCCCAGACCCCAGGCCGATAGAGACATAGATGCGCGCCATAGGTGGTGCCTTGCTGAAGAATTCCCAGGCACAGGTTGCCACCCCGAGGACCAACTCTTCGGCAATGGATGGCACAAAATGCAGGTCCCGCTCAGCGGCTATCTGCTGCGCGCGTTCCAGCGCGGTATCAAAGTCATTGCCGTATTCAATCAGCTCAGCGCCAAAGGCTTGCATGGCAAGATTCTTTTCTGGATTGTTACCCTTAGGCACCAGGATAACTGACGACAAGCCGTATTTGCTGGCGGCGAAGGCGATGCTCTGCCCATGGTTGCCCCGGGTGGCCGCGCATAGGCCTCTACAGGAAGGGTCATTCTTGTCCACCAGCCGGTGCACATAGGTCAGCCCGCCGCGCACCTTGAAGGCACCGGTGGGGTTGTGATTTTCATGCTTCACCCAGACTTCCAGACCCGCGTGTTTGTTGAGCAGGGGCCAGGTGATTTGAGGGCTCGCTTGCATTGATTCATAGATAAGTGCAGCGGCGGCTTCAATGGCTTGAAGATCAGGTAATTGCATAGGGCACCTTCATTCTCATTTCTTCAGTAAGATGTTTCAGCAAGATGTTGCAGTAAGATGTTGCAGCAAGATGTTGCAGTAAGATGTTTCAGCAAGATGCTGCCTCAAGATATTTTATTAGCGGCATTATATTGTGATAGGCTAAGCAACTCATAGTTAAATCCTATATTTTTATAGCCTATGCCAGCAAAAAAAACCTATCCGTTTGAAAAGTCTCTAGAGCAACTTGAACAGCTCGTTGAGCAGATGGAAGCGGGCGATCTGTCTCTTGAAGAGTCGCTCAATACTTTTGAAAAGGGTATCAAATTGACTAGGGAGTGTGTTCAGGCACTGGCGCAGGCCGAGCAGCGGATTAAATTGCTCGTTGAGAAAAACGGCGAAATAAAAGAAGAGGATTTTAGTAACAGCAGCAACAACAACAATAACAACAATAACAGTGACAGTAGCAATACTAGCGATACCAGCGACAGTAGCGACAACAGCGATACCAGCTCTGAACAGCCCTGAGCGGCCATAAACAGCCCTGAGCGGCCATGAACAGAACGAAGATACGTCAAGTTGATAGCAGTCTTTTGATATAGACTCACGGCATGTTCCACGAGATACCAACGCAACGCCCGTCCACCCCGCTGCTGGATAAAATAGACTTCCCTGCTGATCTACGGCTTCTGGCACCGACAGACCTGACAGGTCTCAGCCAAGAATTGCGGCATTTTTTGTTGTACACCTTGGGTCGCACTGGCGGCCATCTGGGGGCGGGTCTCGGTGTCGTTGAACTCACCATTGCCCTGCATTATGTGTTTGATACGCCTCGGGACAAGCTCATTTGGGATGTGGGGCACCAGACCTATCCGCACAAGATACTCACCGGACGGCGCGAGCGGATGCACCTGTTGCGGCAGCCCCAGGGTCTGGCACCCTTCCCGACTCGGGAGGAGAGTGAGTTTGATGTTTTTGGGGTCGGTCATTCTTCCACTTCCATCAGCGCGGCTCTGGGGATTGCGCTGGCTGAGGCACTACAATCCCCAGCAAGCTCACCGCAGGAAGCCGAGCACACCCCCGCACAACATAACCCCGCAAGCCATACTCTAGTGGTTATCGGCGATGGTGCCATGACCGCCGGTATAGCATTTGAAGCCCTCAATCATCTGGCTAGCACGGGTGCCAATCTGCTCATTCTGTTGAATGACAATGCGATGTCGATTTCGGAAAATGTCGGCGGCCTTGCCCGTTATTTTGCCAGGGGTACTTCTTCTCAAGACGTCTCTTCTCAAGACATCTCTTCTCAAAGAATCTCTTCTCAAAGAATCTCTTCACAACAGGAGGACCCATCCAAAGCGCTGGTCCCGGGCAGCATCTTCCGCGATCTGGGATATGACTATTCCGGTCCTATTGACGGCCATGATCTGGAGGTGCTGCTGGATACTCTAGGTCAACTGAAGAAGCAATCCGGTCCTCGCCTGCTACATCTGTTGACTACCAAGGGCAAGGGCTTCGCCGCCGCGGAAAGTGCCCCCGTCGCCAGTCATTCTCTGGGTACTAAGCTCTTGACCAAGGTGGAAAAAGCACCTCCAGGCAAGCCGGCACCCACCTATTCAAGCCTCTTTGGAAACTGGGCTTGCCGTCAAGCGGAAGCAGACCCCCGGCTGGTGATGATCACGCCGGCCATGAAGGAAGGCTCTGGTTTGGTGGAGTTTGCTGAACGTTTTCCAACACGGTTTCACGATGTCGCCATAGCGGAGCAGCATGCGGTGACTCTGGCGGCGGGCTTGGCAGCGGGTGCCGCCAAACCTGTGGTGGCAATATATTCCACCTTCTTGCAGCGGGCTTATGACCAGTTGCTCCACGATGTGGCTTTGCAAAATCTGGATCTTCTCTTTGCCGTGGATAGAGCATCGCTGCTGGAGGATGGCCCGACACATTCCGGTGTATTTGATCTTTCCTTTGCCCGCGCCCTCCCTCATCTGCTGCTTATGGCCCCCGCCGATGCCGGGGAAATGCAACTCATGCTGGACCTGGGATATGCTTATGAAGGTCCCGCTCTGGTGCGTTATCCCCGAGGTAGTGCCGCCGAGCCATGGCCGGCTTCGGGTGCGGATGCATCGTCACTTAATAAAATGTCACTAGATAAATTGTCACTGGGCAAATCACGGCAACTGCGATCCGGCAAGCGGGTTGCCATCCTGTCCTTTGGTGCCCTCGGCGCTACTGCCTGGCAGGTGGCTCAAAAAAACAACTACACCCTGGTTGATATGCGCTTCGTCAAGCCCTTGGATGCTGAGCGGGTGGCCGACCTTTGTGTACACCATGTGTTGCTGGTGACTCTGGAAGAGAATGTCATTATGGGCGGGGCTGGCTCAGGGGTGAATGAACTGGTTGCTCAACGTGGTTTGATGGTGGGGTTACTGAACCTGGGCATACCGGATAGATTCATCTTGCAGGACAAGCCAGAGAAGATGCTGGCGGCCTGCGGGCTGGACGAAGCAGGAATTGAAAGCGCAATCCATGCCCGACTCAGGGCGATGAAGAAGTAGCATGCAGAAGCAAGCACCGCCGCCGCGCCGTCACGCCGTCATTCTCGTCCCCCCAGTCATCACAGCCATCGGCTGTAATGACTGGGGGGACGGGAATCCAGAGGAATAAGGGAAGTGAATTGGTGAACACATACATCTATAACCCACTCTTTGTGACCATCCCGCTATGACCGCCGTTGATCCCTGCCGAACAGATGCCCGAGCCGGCCGGCCTTGGTGGCAAGGTAACGGGCATTATGGTCGTTCTGGCTGGTCACTATGGACTGTCGCTCAACAATTTCTATGCCGAGTTTGGTCAATGCTTGCACCTTGATGGGGTTGTTGGTCATCAAGATGATTCGGCTCACTTCAAGATGCAGAAACATCGCCTTGCACACGGTGTAATCCCGCAGGTCAGCACCAAAACCGAGTCTTTCATTCGCTTCAACGGTATCCGCCCCTCTATCTTGTAGGGCGTAGGCACGGATTTTGTTAATCAAGCCTATGCCTCTCCCTTCCTGCCGCAGATACAAGATGACGCCACTACCATGGTCGGCGATCCGTTGCATGGCTTGTTCAAGTTGGGCACCGCAATCACAACGCATGCTGAAGAGGCCATCACCGGTCAGACATTCCGAATGGACCCGGCAGAGGACCGGGTCTGCCTCCGCGACATTCCCCAGCACCAAGGCCAAATGCTCTTGCCCGGTGTCCGGGTCTTCAAAGCCATGCATGGCAAAGTCCCCGAAAGGGGTGGGCAAATTGCAGGTAGTGACGAAGGTAACAGACAAGGCAGGCTCCAGCTCAGGCGGGGGCTAGTGTATCAGTAATGCCCGCTGAGTAGGGGAGGGAATGGCGCCTTGCTGCGGGGCATGCTGCTAGTCTCGTCACGTTGTTAAATAGTAGGCAAGTTGGATAATCGCCAAGGCATAAGCACCCGCGATGACATCGTCCAACATGATGCCGAGGCCACCAGCCACTCGGGCATCAATGAGATTGATGGGCCAGGGCTTGGCGATGTCAAACAGGCGGAAGAGCAGGAAGGCGATAGCGAGCCAATACCACCCAGGCGGGAGCAACACCAGGGTAATCCAGATGCCAACGAATTCATCCCAGACGATGCTTGATGGATCCTTGTGTCCCATCTCCTCCGCGACCCGGCCACAGATAAGAATACCCAGCGCAAAGGCGGCGATGACCAGAATGAGATGCACCGAAACTGGCAGGGGTCCCAGCAGAATAAACAAGACCACCGCCAGCACGGAACCGGCGGTACCTGGCGCCTTGGGTAGCAACCCCGTCCCCATGCCCCAAGCCAGAAAGTAAATAGGTCGAGTAATGAGCAGTTTGAGGTTACTAGGCGAGTTACTAGGGGAGTTACTAGGATGGTCACTAGGGCAGTTATTAGGATGGTCACTGGGCGGGTGTTCAGTCATGCGCGCACCACTGGGCAGGGTCTTGCCTGATACCTGCCTGGATTATTTTGGGGATGCAAAATGATTGTAGCCTCTTGATGCAATCTGTAGCGATTGTCCCCTGTAGGTCACTGCGATTCCAGTACCTGTTGAAACGACACCCAGCCGAGTGATCGGGACGCCATCATCGAGCCCCCGGTCATTGGCAATAGATTGGATAGCCGGCCGGTCTTGTGGCGATGCGGTGAAGCACAATTCATAATCGTCGCCGCTCCTCAGGGCACTGAGTCGCGCCGCCTTGTCTGAGCCGACGTGGGCGAGTAGCGGCTCAGAAAGAGGTAACTGCTCAAGCTCCAGACTCGTGCTCCCGCCGCTGGCATGCAGCAGGTGTTCCAGGTCTGCCAGCAGGCCATCCGAAACATCAATCATCGCCGTTGCCCAGGGACGCAGTGCTTGACCCATCTCAATTCTAGGGCTGGGCTGCGTATATCGTTTGCAGAGATAGTCGGCTGTTGCCGATTCTGTTGTTGATGCAGTTGTTGACGCACTTGCCGATGCTGTTGTTGATGCTGTTGCTTGCGCCAGATAGTTTTGCAAGCCAGGCCCCGCATCACCGATAAAACCGGTCACATAAATATCATCGCCTATATGAGCCCCCGACCGGGTGACCAAGGTGCCTGCCGGGGCAGTGCCGAGTACCGTCATGCTGAGCGACAAGGGACCCCGACACAGGTCGCCACCCACCAGAGGAATCTCATAGCAGGCTGCCAAGCCATGCAAGCGACTGGCGAAAGAATCCAGCCAGGGGGTGTCTATCTCGGGCATGGTTAAGGCAAGCAAAAAAGAATGGGGGGCGGCGCCCATGGCTGCCAGGTCGCTCAGATTTGCGGCCATGACTCGTTGGGCGATAACGGCTGGTGCTGCCGCCGCCGGGAAGTGCACCTCGGCAATCAGGGTATCAGTGGAGACGCAAAGCTCATCACCGGGGGTCAGGCGCAGGATGGCACAGTCATCGCCTGGCCCGACCCGAACGTCACTTGTCTTCTGTAGCAACTTGGCGAAGTCGGCTCGGGCGCCAAAATAACGTTCAATGATTGAAAATTCGTCTAATGCCATCTGCGTTCCCGCAACTGCATTCGCGCCGTCATTCTTGTTTATGATAGTCACTTCCCTTTGTTGTTGATGTGTACATGCCCCACAGGCGGTTGACTTCGTTCCTCTGGATTCCCCTCACCCTAGTCATCACAGCCGATGGCTGTAATGACTAGGGTGACGAGAATGACGGCGCGGGGCGCCGTAGGCCATCATCTGGATTCTCGCCGCGCTGTCATTCTCGAGCTTGCTCGGGAATCCAGAGGAACAAAGTCCAAGCCTCCGCCCGCCGTCAGGATCAAAGAAGACGGGAATCCAGTCCCTTATCAGTGCCAGCCGACTCTAAGTCCTGCGCCAGGGCATCCAGCACGGCATTGATATATTTGTAACTGTCCGTGGCGCCAAATAACTTTGCCAACTCTACGGCTTCATTGATGACAATCTTGTAGGGCACCTGGGGGTGCGCACTCAGCTCTTCGGCACCCAGCAAGAGGATGGCGGTTTCCACCGGGTCCAGTTCCTCATAGTCCCGATCAAGTTTTGCCGATAGGGTTTGCCTGAGCGGGGCGAGGTTAGTGTGGATGCCACTGAGCAGGACGCGAAAATAGGGAATATCGGCGCGTTGCATCTTGTGCGCCAGAATAAAAGGCTCAATCACACTCTCAATAGTCTCGCCAGTGAGCAGGGCTTGATAGAGTGCCTGGACGAGAAACTTTCTACTTCTGCTTCTCGCAGCGCGGTTTTTCATGGCCGACGGCACCTTCTGGTTGGTATCACGCGCTGATTTATAGCACTGGTTTATAGCGCTGGTTTATAGCACTGGTTCATAGCACTGGTTTATATAGACGGGCATCACTTCAACTCACCGAGCAGGGCAACCATTTCCAAGGCTGCCAGGGCCGCATCGGCGCCCTTGTTGGTGCTCACTTGCTTGCCTGTTGGGTCTGCTACATAACTATCAGCAACATTGCCGGACCGCGCCAGTGCCTGCTCAAAAGTATCCGTGGTCAGAACGCCGAAGCTCACCGGCAGTTTATAGTCCAGTGAGACCCTTGCAAGCCCTCTAGCACACTCGCCGGCGACAAGATCAAAATGCGGTGTGTCGCCCCGAATCACCGCGCCGAGGGCAATGATGGCATCACACATTTTACGCCCCGCCACGGCGTTATTCTCCGCCACCCTTGCTGCTGCCAGAGGCAACTCAAAAGCACCCGGCACCATCACTAACTTGATATGCTTAGCGGCCACACCCTGGTCATCTAAGGTATCCAAGGCACCCTTCACCAGGCCATCGACTATCCGGGTATTAAACCGCGCTGCCACCAGCGTAACTTTTATCTCGCCGGCTATTTTTGCTATGTCTCTGCCTTCAATGCGTTCTATCATCAGTCCGTCCCGATTATTTACACCAGCGTTGCAGTCACCTTGAAGTCACTATCAATCTTTTGGATATCTTTGATTGCCAGTTGCCACCGCTCGGACAGCCTATCAATTTCCGGTAACCGCAGTAATGACCGGGCACTGTCGCCCAGGAAACAAGGCGCAATGTAGAGCACTATTTCATCTACGAGTCGTGCCGCAATCATTGCCCCGGCAAGCGTCTGCCCAGATTCAAATAGCACCTCACTGTGTTCACGGCGGGCAAGTTCCTCCAGCAAGGCATGTAAATCAATCTTCTTCTCAGCAGTTACCGGCATGATCAGCAGCTGGCTGTCATCCATAGCCTGGCTGTCAAGGTCCTGGCTGTCATTAACGGCCTGCGCAGTATCCAGAGTGACGATTAGAGTGTGCTCTTGTTGCCTGAGGGCAGCACTTGAGGGTGTGCGCAATTGGGGATCCAGGATATACACCGGTCGTGCTATTTCTTTAGCCTCTTGAAAGTGCGGAATGTTGATTTCCTCATCCCGCACCGATAACAAGGGATCGTCATCAATGACGGTCTGGACGCCCGTGACAATGGCACTGCTCTCGGCTCTCAGTCGCTGCACATCCAACCGGGCAGCCGACGTGGTAATCCATTGTGATGCACCCGTGGCGAGGGCGGTCTTGCCATCCAGCGACATGGCGAGTTTTAATCGGACCCAAGGCAGCCCGGTCTGGTGGCGTTTGATATGCCCTGGGTTCAATGCCCGGGCGGCATCTTCAAGCAGTGGCGAGGTCACCTCAATGCCGGCCTGCCTCAGCATGTCAATGCCCTTGCCCGCATTGCGCGGGTCTGGATCCGGCATGGCAATGACGGCACGTTGAATGCCCGACTCTATCAGTTGTTGCGCACAGGAGGGGGTCCGTCCCTGGAAGCTACATGGCTCCAGGGTGATATAGGCGGTGGCACCCTTGGCACTATTAACACTATTAACACCGCTGACACTATGAGCACTATTGTGCAGATGATTGCCGATATGTGCTAAGGCATTGACCTCGGCATGTCCTGCACCGGCTTTTATATGGTAACCCTCGCCAATCACGCTGCCCGCATGCACGATGACACAACCCACTCTAGGATTGGGATGGCAGGAATATCTACCCCTCTCGGCGAGACGAAGGGCATGCGCGAGGTGTCTGCTGTCTTCAATGCTCATTGCGCTGGTCGCGGTTTGTTTTTTTGTTTTTTCAAGGCATCAATTTCCTGCCGGAATTCCTGGACATCCTCAAAACTCCGATAGACGGAAGCAAATCTGACATAGGCAACCCCGTCAAGATTTCTGAGTTCATCCATCACCAGTTCCCCCACAGTACGGCTAGACAACTCCCGTTCCCCGGTGGCCCGCAATTGGTGTTTGATGCGGTCAATGGTGGCATCAATCGTTTCAATGTCCACTGGTCTTTTTTCGAGTGCTCGGAGGAGTCCGCTGCGCAGCTTGGATAGATCAAAGGGTTGGCGGCTCCCGTTGTTTTTGATGACGCTGGGCAGGACCAGTTCAGCAGTCTCAAAGGTGGTAAACCTTTCCCCACAGGCATGACATTCTCGGCGCCTGCGGACCTGGTTGCCCTCAGCCACCAGCCTGGAATCAATGACTTTGGTCTCTTCATCGGTACAAAATGGACAATGCACGGGCAACTCCAAGTAAAGAGGCGTCATTCTACTCTAATTTATCCACTCTCATTGTCCAGGCAGGGCGGCGTCACTAACGTCGCCACCCGCGCCGTCATTCTTGTATGTGTTCACTTATTCAATGACTGGGTTTCCCCCAAACCCCGTCATTCTCGAGCTTGCTCGGGAATCCAGTAAAAAAGAGTATTGTTTTCCGATTTACCCCGGTCCTCCAACCCCTCAGAGGGTAAGCCCGAGAGTGACGGGGAGCGACGAACCAGCTTGTTGTTGTAACATGCGCTCTTTTCTGGTTCCCCGCTTAGGAGCTCAATTATGCCGCAGTATGTTTTTACCATGTCCCAGGTGGGCAAAGTGGTGCCGCCGAAACGGATGATATTGAAAGACATCTCCCTGTCCTTTTTCCCGGGTGCCAAGATAGGGGTGCTAGGGCTCAATGGCGCGGGCAAGTCCACCCTCTTGAAAATCATGGCCGGTGTGGAGACCGACTATCTCGGGGAAGCCAGACCTCAGCCGGGCTTGAAGATAGGTTACTTGCCGCAGGAACCCGCCCTGGATCCGGAAAAGGATGTGCGGGGTAATGTTGAAGACGGGGTCAGGGAAATTAAAGACCTGCTTGATGAATTCAATGCCATCAGCGACCAGTTTGCTGAGCCTATGGCAGACGATGCCATGCATGAACTCTTGCAAAAGCAGGGTGACTTGCAACTCAAGATTGACGCCGCCGGGGGCTGGGATATTGAGCGGGAAATAGAAATCGCCAGTGATGCACTGCGGTTACCGCCGATGGAGGCCAGTGTTGAGCATCTTTCTGGCGGGGAGCTGCGCCGGGTTGCCCTCTGCCGATTGCTGATATCACATCCTGACATGCTGTTGCTGGATGAGCCGACCAATCATCTTGACGCCGAGAGTGTTGCCTGGCTTGAACGTTACCTGCGGGATTTTCGCGGTACTGTGGTGGCGATTACCCACGACCGATATTTTCTGGACAATGTTGCCGGCTGGATCCTGGAACTTGATCGTGGTTATGGCATTCCTTATGAAGGCAACTATTCCATGTGGCTGGAAGCTAAACAAAAGCGGCTTGCTGTTGAAGCCAATAAGGAAGTGGCGCGTCAGCGGTCCATCAAGACAGAACTGGAGTGGGTAAAAACACAACCCAGGGCGCGTCAAGCCAAGAATCGTGCCCGGCTGGCTCGATTTGAGGAATTGAATGCTCAAGAATTCCAAACCCGAAATGAAACTCAGGAATTGTATATTCCGCCCGGACCCAGACTGGGCGACCGGGTGCTTGAGGTCAGTCATATCAGTAAAGGGTTGGGCGACAAGCTGTTGATTGAAGACCTGTCATTTCAAGTGCCCAAGGGTGCCATAGTGGGTATTATCGGTGGCAATGGTGCGGGTAAATCTACTTTGTTTCGATTGATCTGCGGGGATGAAACGCCAGATACTGGCGAGATCAAAAGAGGGGAGACGCTCCTTCCCGGTTATGTGGACCAGAGCCGCGACAGTCTGGATGACAAGAAGACGGTGTGGGAGGAGATCTCAGAAGGCATGGATATTTTGCAGATTGGGAAGTATGAAACCCCATCTCGTAGTTATGTCGGTCGTTTTAACTTCAAGGGTCCAGAGCAACAAAAGCGGGTCGGGCAACTTTCTGGCGGTGAAAGAAACCGAGTACACCTCGCTAAACTACTCAAGACCGGGGCGAATTTTTTGATGCTGGACGAGCCTACCAATGACTTGGATATTGAAACCCTGCGCGCACTTGAATTAGCCATTGAAACCTTCCCGGGGAGTATGATGATTATTTCTCACGATAGGTGGTTTCTGGATCGGCTGGCGACCCACATTCTTGCCTTTGAAGGGGATAGCCAGACGGTGTTTTTTCAAGGTAACTACACTGAGTATGAAGAAGAGCGCAAAGGCCGTCTGGGCGCGGAGGCATTAAAACCAACCAGAATGCGTTATCGGAAATTGGCGTAGTTGTTGGCACTTACGGTTAATGTATGCACCCTGTTCTCGCGCCATCTGGCGGCTTACGGCACCCTGCGCCGTCATTCTCGAGCTTGCTCGGGAATCCAGCCGGTATATTTTGCCGTCATTCTCGCCGTCTGACGCTTCCGCGCCGTCACCCACCCCACGCCCCCGGGGCAAGCCCAAGAGTGACGGGGTGACGAGAATGACGGGATGACGCTTAGAGGTTGTCAAATTCATCCAGGGCTTCGGCAAGTTTGCTGACGGCGATGACTCTTAATCCGGCTATGGGGCGCTTCGGTGCATTTGCTTTGGGTACGATGGCTTGCTTGAAGCCATGTTTAACGGCTTCCCGCAATCGCTCCTGACCATTAGGCACGGGGCGAATCTCACCAGAAAGCCCCAGCTCCCCGAAGCAAACCAGATCCAGAGGGAGGGGTTTTGCCTTAAATGAGGAGACGACTGCCAGCAGGACGGCAAGGTCGCTACTCGTTTCCTCCACCCGAATTCCGCCGACTGCATTGATAAACACATCTTGATCGCCGACCTGTAGCCCGCCATGGCGGTGCAAAATAGCAAGTAGCATGGCCAGTCGGTTGGGCTCAAAACCGACTGTCACCCGTCGCGGATTACCCAGGGCACTCTGGTCAACCAGTGCCTGGGCTTCAACGAGCAGTGGGCGAGTGCCTTCCCAGACCACCATGACGGTACTGCCCGGTCTTGCCTCCTCAGCCCGGGACAGGAAAATAGCCGAGGGGTTGGGGACTTCCAGCATACCCTTGTCGGTCATCGCAAAAACTCCGAGTTCATTGACTGAACCAAACCGATTCTTACCGCATCTCAGGGTCCGGTAACGTGCATCCGCATCGCCTTCCAACATGATGAAGGTGTCAATCATATGTTCCAGAATTCTTGGCCCTGCCAGAGCACCATCCTTGGTGACATGCCCCACCAAAAACAGCACCGTGTCGGTTTGCTTCGCCATCCGGATTAAAGTTGCCGCCGATTCCCGGACCTGGGATACGCCCCCCGGAGAAGCATCCACTTCCTGAGAGTGCATGACCTGTATTGAATCCACCACCAGAACCCGGGGCATCAGTTCTTGCCAGATGGCTATGAGCCGCTCAACACTGGTCTCCGCCATCACATTGAGTTGCTCCAGGGGTAATCCGAGCCTTCTTGCTCGCATGGCGATCTGGGGGAGGCTTTCCTCCCCGGTGACATACAAGGCTTGCTGTTGGGCTGCTAGCCGACACATGACCTGGATGAGCAGGGTGCTTTTCCCCGCCCCGGGGTTGCCGCTAATCAGAATCGCTGAGCCGGGTACCAGCCCGCCCCCGAGAACTCGGTCCAGCTCGGTTATACCGGTTGCGAATCTGGGAGTTTCCTCGGCACTCACTGCGGCTAGTTTTTGAGGTGCATCTGAGTAGCCGGTAAAACCACCCCCTCTGGTGGGCGCCCGGCCACTCGTCAGGTGTTGCGGCACGGCTTTGATACTGACTCGGCTGAGGGTGTTCCATGCCTGACAATCATGACACTGCCCCTGCCACTTGGTATATTCGGAGCCGCAGTCACCACAGACGTATGCTGTTTTGTGCTTTGCCATCAGTTACCGCCTCTTAATAACTCAGTCTGCCAGGGGCTGATATTCACGTCTCACTCTGGTGCCCAGCCCGGTCATGAGTGTGTAGGGAATGGTGCCCGCGCAGTTCGCAATCGTCTCTATGGGCAAGCCTGGTCCCCAGAGTATTACCGGGTCGCCGACCTGCACTGGGTCTCCCGGCTTGAGTTTCACTGAGAGCATATCCATAGAGACGCGCCCTACAATGGGTCTTTGTTCCCCGCCCACTAGCACTGGCGTCTCGGGGGTGATTTCCCGGGGATAACCGTCCGCATAGCCCACCGCCAGCACGGCGACCGACGTATCCTGCTGAGCCGTCCAGATGCCGCTATAGCCCACTGAGGTGCCCGCGGCAATAGATTTAATGGCGACTACTGGCGCGGAAAAAGTCATTGCGGGTTGGAACATTTTAAGTGGTGCCGGAGGAATAAATGGCGAGGCACCGTAGAGGATGATGCCCGGACGAATCCAATCGCTAGGTCCATGGGGGTAATTGATAATCCCTGCCGAGTTGCTGAAGTTTGATATTTGGAAGGCTGCATCGGCAGGCGCCGCATGCAGACGATTGTGGTTGCGCACCTGGTTTAACTGAGCTTCCGTTGGGGTGCTATTTGCTTCTGCTGCATGGGCATGATGCGTCATGACACCGAGTAGCCTGTGCTGAGCAAGTTGCTGGGTGACTGCCTTGCATGCTGCGGGGGGAAATCCCAACCGCCCCATGCCGGTATCTAGTTTAATCCAAACCCGGTGACAGTCGGGCGCCTGGGCAAGGATTTCAAGTTGATGTTCGGCATGTACCACCAGGTCAAGTGAGGCTTCAAAGGCGACTCGTCTTTCCCCCTCGGTCTGTACGCCCTGGAGTAAACATACCGGCTGGTTGATGCCAGCTCCCCTGAGTGATACGCCCTCCGCTAGTTGCGCGACGCCAAAGGCAGGGGCTGCCTCCAGTGCCTGAGCAACGGCTATGGCACCGTGTCCGTAGGCGTCGGCTTTGAGTATCGCCATGATATTGCTCGCCGGGGACAGGGCTTGCACCTGAGCAAAGTTATGCCTGATGGCATGCAGATCAATATGCACGGTTGCTGTGTTCATGCGGGGGTCTTATAAAAGCCGCAACTAGAAGGCACCTCTAATACTCATCGGCGTAATTATCAAACCGGGTAAATTCGCCAAAGAAGGTGAGCTTTTGTATCCCGGTGGGTCCATTCCGCTGTTTCATGATGATCGCTTCCGACAAGCGCGGGTCGGCCTCCTTGTTGTGCACATGCTCACGATAGAGGCCTATGATGAGGTCGGCGTCCTGTTCAATAGCACCAGACTCGCGCAGATCAGCCATAGTAGGTCGTCTATCGGGTCTATTCTCTGGTCCCCGGTTGAACTGGGAGCCGGCGACTAGCGGGCATTTAAAGTCCTTGGCGATGGCTTTGAGGGAGCGAGAAATTTCGGAGACTTCGCCGGTGCGGTTTTCTGACGTACCCTGGATATGCATCAGTTGCAGATAATCAACCACAATCATTTTCAGCGCCCCACATTCTCTGACTAGCCGCCGTGCCCGAGAGCGAATATCGGTGGGCGTCAGCATTGATGAATCATCAATAAATATAGGTGCTTTGATGAGGGTCGCCTGGGCTGAGGTCAAATTCGCATCGTCCTCTCTGTTCAATTGTCCGGTGCGAATCTTGTACTGATTAATTCTCCCCATTGATGACAGCATGCGCTGCACGAGGGAGGAGGCGGACATTTCCAAGCTGAATATCAATACCGGGTCGGTATTTTTATCATGTAAGGCCGCACTCTCTGCCATGTTCATCATCAGCGCCGTCTTCCCCATGGAGGGGCGACCCGCGACGATGATTAATTCGGACCGCTGTAAGCCAGAAGTCACCTTGTCAATATCTTCAAAACCGGTGCTGATCCCGGTGAGTGCCCCCTTGTTTTCTCTGAGTTCCTCAATGCGTTCTATGGCTTTATCCAGGAGGGGATTGAGGGCTTGGGGACCAACATCCAAGCGCCGGATGTCACTGATCTTAAATACCTGTTCTTCGGCGGCGTTAATCAGCTCGGTGCTACTCCGCCCCTGAGGATTGAAACCACTCTCGGCAATAATGTTGGCGACCGAGATTAGCCCCCTGGTGGCCGACTTATCTCGGACAATATCTGCATAGGCGTTGATGTTGAGTGCCGTGGGGGTGCTTTCCATGAGCGCCGAGATCACTGCCATGCCACCGACACTACCTAGTTCGCCTTTGTTTTCCAGGTGTTCCGATATGGTGATGACATCCAGAGGTTGATTCCGTGCATCAAGGTCGGCCATACATCGATAAATGATGCGATGGTTGGCACGGTAGAAGTCATCTGCTATGAGTTTTTGCGAGACTGTTTCCCAGGCCTCGTTATTCAGCATAAGCCCGCCGAGAACCGATTCCTCCGCTTCAATGGAATGAGGAGGGATTTTCAGTTGAGCTATGTTGGTATTGTCTGGGTCCCTGGGCAACTGTTTCTCAATAAGTGCTGTCGTAATAACTGCTCGAGAAGAGGAGGGTGCATTAAATTACGCTTCAGCCACCACTGCAAGTTTAAGCACTGCGTTGACCTCAGGATGCAGGTAAATAGCTATCTCATATTCCCCCAGTTCCCGGAGGGGTCCCTGGGGCAGGCGAATCTCGCTTTTCTCCACCTCAATGTCATGCCGGTCGTTTACGGCGGCTGCTATATCCCGCAGGGTGATTGACCCGAAGAGCTTGCCTTCGGAGCCCACGGATGCCGCTATAGACACGGACAGGGCGTTAATCTGTTCGGCTCTTTCTCTTGCTACTGCCAGTTTTTCCTGGGCAATCTGTTCTAACTCGGCCCGCCGTTCGGCGAATAGCTTCACATTTTCTGGAATGGCCGGGACTGCCTTTTTCTGCGGTATCAGGTAGTTTCTTCCATAGCCTGATTTGACACTCACCTGATCACCCAGGCTGCCTAGTTTGGCAATATCTTCGAGCAAAATGACTTCCATTATCCTATCCCCCAATCGTGTACTTTTATGCGAATATTGAACCAGGTGTCTAGTAGTGCCAGGGTTGCTAGCGATACCAGTAGTAGTGTGCTGAACTCGGATAGGATGAGCAGACCGACATAGAAGATGGCCACCCACCCTTTGGAAAGATTGATGCGTGCGAAATACCAGTGGACTAAGCCGAGAGCGGCAATCACCAGAGGTAGTGTAAAGAGCGGCAACCACCAGCTCCAGGGCTCGGCAACTGCCAAACATGCCAGGATCGCGACCCCCAGTGTAGTGCCGATTCCGGGGGACAATCTGAGCTGATGGAATTCTGCCTTAAATCCTCCCGGCATGTAGAGGGCACTCTGCGCCCATCGGGCAAGGATCAACATCACCACAAGGGCGATTGCCTGTCCAAAAGCAAACAGCGGAGTCAGTTGCAGAATTGTCTCTGGCTCGGGCGTCAATCCCACGCGATTTAAAAAACCGGTAAGAAAATCAATAAGGTATTCCTGTATCAGTAGCAGGCTGAGGGCGGCGTAAACTACCGCGGTGAGCAAGAGGCTCTGCCATGACTGGGTATGCCGGAGCATGGCTGCCATGAGGAAACTACCCACGAGCATGGTGAGCGGGAGGGGGTCTGCGAAGAGATGGAAGGCAATGCCGACGGGTAGGAGAGTCCACAGCAACACGAGTGACCCTGCGGGTATCCCGTGCCTCAGGACGACGAGTGCCACAATGACTGTGGACAACCAGCCCAGAAGAGGCAGAAGTACAGTAACCATGCTGGTGCCTATAGCATGGAGTCTGCTTCTCATGGCAAATTCCGCCAATGCTCGCATGGGGTGTCGTGCCTGCTACTTGTGAGAATCTGTGTAGGGAAGCAACGCCAGATACCGGGCTCGTTTGACTGCGGTGGCGAGCTGCCGTTGGTATCTGGCTTTGGTACCGGTGATACGGCTGGGAATAATCTTGCCGGTCTCTGAGATAAAGGCTTTCAGTAGATCAATATCCTTGTAATCAACTTCCTTGATACCTTCGGCAGTGAAGCGGCAATATTTTCTTCTTCGGTAAAATCTTGACATGAGGTTTATGCCTCCCGGTCTGGGTTATCGGATGTTATTGCGGCGGCGGCGTCCTCGCTACTTGCTGCTCCTGCCTGCTCTTCTGGGCTAGAGTCATCCGGGTTAGCGTCGTCTGGGCTAGCGTCGTCTGGGCTAGCGTCGTCTGAGCTAGCGTCGTCTGAGCTAGCGTCGTCTGGGCTATCTGGGGCAGGGGTTTCCTGTGCTACTTTATTAGCACTGGCTGCCGCTGCTGCCAGTGCTCGTTTTTGCCGGTATTCTTCTGCTTGCTCTTCTCGCAATTTCTTTTCTTTGCTTTCCCGCTCAAGTTTCATCAGCGGCGATTCCCCGGTATCTGCCGAGTCGCGTTTTATAATGAGGTTCCTGAGCACCGCGTCATTAAATTTGAATGCGGTGGTGATTTCTTTGAGTAGCGTTTGGTCACACTCTATATTGAGCAGGATATAGTGCGCCTTGTGAATTTTATTGATGGGATAAGCCAGTTGGCGGCGACCCCAGTCTTCGGTGCGGTGCACCTTGCCGCCGCTATCGGTGATCATGTTGGAGTATCTTTCTATCATGCCCGGTACCTGCTGACTTTGATCAGGATGCACCAGGAAGGCTATTTCATAATGTCTCATCGTGGCTCCCTTCGGGTTATAGCTTCCTGCTAATCAGCAGTGAAGCAAGGAGAAATTGGAGCGCAGATTATAATGGATGACGCTAGGCTGTGCAACTTGGAGTAAAGGGAGTAAAGGGTGCTTGGATTCAACTCTTAAGTGCAACCGGGGGGTCTACTAAGTGCAACAGGGGAGTCTACGCTGAATAGTGCCTGATTCGGTGTTTTCATGCCAAGACATTTGCGCGGCCGGTTATTGATCTGGTTAACCACATGCGCCAGTCCGCGCCTTCTTTGATCCTGACGGCTAAAATGTATAGGTTCATAAGATATGACCTTTCCACTTAGGGTGATCTGTGCCATATATAGCTGAGCCCATGCGTGCAATCCTGGCAAGCCGTGAAGATGTCGTTATGCTTGACACATGTATAGGCTACGCCTAGCATTCCCTCTCACTCCGCCTTGGACCTTATTACGAGTCTGCATGACTTATCCTTTCTTTTCTGTTGTCCAAGACGATTTTCGGGCAGTTGACCAGCTCGTTATATCCAGTCTTTCATCTCGGATCCCTCTGGTTGAGGAAATTGCCACCTATCTGGTCAAAGCAGGTGGTAAGCGACTCCGCCCGCTACTGGTATTGCTTTGCGCCCGGAGCTGTTGTTATCAAGGCGAGCAACATATCAAACTCGCTACTGTTATAGAGTTTCTGCATACGGCGATGCTCTTGCATGACGATGTGGTTGATAGATCTGAGTTGCGCCGGGGGAAAAAGACCGCCAATGCCAACTGGGGTAATCCGCCTAGTGTCTTGGTAGGGGACTTCCTACATTCCCGAGCCTTTGAAATGATGGTAGAGATCGGCGACCTGGAGGTCATGCGGATACTTTCCCAGGCGACCAACATTATTGCGGAAGGGGAGGTGCAGCAACTTTGCAGTATCCACAACCTTGATATCAGCGAAGCGGATTACCTGGAAATCATATCTCGCAAGACCGCCAAACTATTTGAAGCAGCGGCCCAGTCTGCAGCCGTGCTGACCGGCGCGACAGCCACAACAGAGGCGACCCTGAAAGCATACGGGCAACATCTTGGCATGGCCTTTCAACTGGTGGATGATCAACTGGACTATAGCGGCCATCCTGAGGAGATAGGTAAGAATACCGGGGATGACTTGGCGCAGGGCAAGGTCACCTTGCCCCTCATTATTGCCATGCAAGATGGGACCCCAAGCCAACGCCGCCTCATCACCGAGGCTATCACTGCCGGCAGTGATAGCAACTTTGAGCCTGTGATGGAGGTGCTGCAGGAGACGGGCGGGTTAGATTACACCCTGGAGCTAGCTACTCAGCACCGGCAACAGGCACTAGACGCTTTGCGCTGCCTTGATGACTCAAGGTACAAAACTGCCTTGGACCTGCTGGTCAATTTTGTTGTTTCCCGCTGTTATTAAAAAGGGGTTATTAAAAGGTGTGATTGAAACTAGACACACCAGTTAATTCGGTTTTTAGTAGGCTTCTTTTTCGTTCTCTTGATTTTCTTATCGGCGACCTTGAACAGGGCACCTCAGCAATGTCCTCTGGAAGGGCTGGTATCTGCTTCACCTTGAGGCATCGGCTTACTGGTCATTCCTTGATTCTTTTCGCATTTGTAAGTTGCTGTGACCAGCTACTCAGTATCCCGTTATAGACCTCTCCAACCCAGTTTGGAATTTCCGATATGTCAGGAATCAAGAGTTCTTTAAGTGTTCTATTAACCTGTCTGCCATAGTTGTATCTGAATTTATTCGCTCTAATGCACATGCAAAAAAACAGTTTCTGTTCTAAAGTCATTACCAATTCAGGACGCAGAAAATACAAATCACGGCCACTGTAGAAAGGCTTGTCCTGAACAAATGTTTCAAGAACCGATCCGCCGCCAGCCACAGTCAGCACTCCAGCCTCAATCGGTTCAAGTCCCGCAACCAGATTTACACGGCCCGACACACCGTTGTTATTTGCTGTCCGGGAAACAAAATTGATACCCTTCGGATCAATTACTAATGAATTGAGTTCAAGATTGGTGCCGTATTGGACATCGAAAAGAGAGGAAACCGCTACGAGCTTCACAGCTTTTCTCCCGCAACCGAATGCGCCGTCGGGTTGAGAAGCTGGAACACAATGAATTGCTTGGCAGTTTCGCTAAATAGTTCCTCGTTTAAAACACTGTAGTCGGTTTCAATATATGCTTCCGCGCACCATTCATCTGCTGCACCAACAACCTTCAAGACACTTAAGCCTGATTCGCTTTCTCGATTGAGATAGGCATCAACCCAATTCTTTCGTCGGGCATCCCAACTTCCATTATCGATGCGACCCATGTGTTTTGTTTTCTGGAACTCATCATTTTTGAAATACCCAAAGAATGTCTTAAATCTATCTGTGTGCGGTTTGTGAGCCTCAAATACCATGATGCAAGTAATGACACCAACGGGATAGAAAAGCTCATCCGGCATGGAAAAAACGCCTTTGAGAGTGTGATTTTTTAACAGCCTTTCGCGGACAGACATTGTTTGTGCTGTTGAGGATGTTGCACAGCTCATTTGAACAATAGCCGCACATCGACCACCTGGTTGCAAATACGACAAAGCGGTTTCAATAAATTCGAGTTGTCCGCCCCCTCCTACATCATAGGGAGGATTCAAAAAGGCGACTGTAGGCTTTAATGGTTTAATTTTGTTTGCGCTTTCTTGTGAGAAAGAGTCGCCTTGATAGATATGGGACTTGCCGTCACCGCTCATCATCATATTGGAACAAGCAAAAGTGAACATATCAGTGCGTTTTTCGATCCCAAGCAGTTGGTTTTTCTTGATCGCTTTTTTCTTCTTTTGATCGCTACCAGCTATTTGAAGCATCCGCTCCATCGCAGAGATAAGAAATCCGCCCGTTCCACAGCAAGAGTCGTAAACAACATCATTGGAGTTCAAATCCACTATATCGCAGAAAAATTCGGTAATGTGTTGCGGTGTCAACACCAGACCGGTTTTCTTGTCTGTCCCTGCATAGCGGATAAATTCCCGATAAAAGCGGCCTAGAACGTCATAGCCCTTTTCACCCATTGTGATAAGCGGCAAAACTGATATTTGGAGTTGTTCTGTAATGTCGCGCAACACAAAATTATCCTTGTGATCAACCGCCCGCTTCTTTTTGACTTGCGGGGATTTTGCTATCGGATAGTTTTTAATTTTTTCGTATTCGCCGAGCATCGAATTTGTACGTTCGCTGTCAATTTGCTTATCTTCCAGAACACTCTTGATGCTAGAAATGATCGCTTTGGCAACACGCTGTGGGGTGGGTTTGAGCTTGTCTGAAACGGCGATTTCTTTGTAAGAACTTTTGAAGCCGTCGCTCTGCAAGGCTAAGAGAATGGCACTAACCAGCGTACATCGCTCATATTCGACAATAGAATAGTCGTTGAGTTCTTTATTGAGGTCAATGGCGGTTTTTGTAATTTCGCTGCTCTCGATATTTTTGGCTTGATTCTCTCCCTTGAAACGCGAAACGTATGAAAAAATATCAAGCAAAGAGTTGTCTTCCTTGCTGACATTCGATTTCCCCATTTTTTGGTAAAAACTCGATACTTTCAGATTTGAAAGAGTGCTACCACTAACGGCTATCGAAATAACATTATATTCTTTTGACAGAAAAGCAGAGTAATGCAGGGTCCCATCAACCGCATAGACTGACGGGTTATCCTTGTTTTTGCTTTTGTGAAATTTTGTTTCCGCTTTACATTCGACAACAATAATATCGTCGGGCAATGCAGGGAAACTGATAATAAAGTCGGGATACCCCGCCTTGCCAGGAAGGTTTTTTGACGCCCTGGAAAGGCAACTTTTTGCCCTCAAGACATTGGTTTTTTGTTCATCAAGCCGCACGGCACTGAATAACGGGTCGGACTTGAAATGGTTACGAACAAAATCTTCTGTGATACGTTCGTTTTTCATGCCGAGTCGGTCAGCCCATCATAGTCTAGGCGCTTGCCGTCTAAACCCGATGTTTTGACGCTTCCACAGTTAGGGCAATGACGGTTTCCGTCAGGCCATTTGATATTTTCCAACCCGTCCCGAGCCGAGGTTTCATCGGGGGACATTGGGAATAATCCTAATACACTCAACCCAGTGCGGTCATTGCGTCCCGGTGCTTTCTGTGTCATTTACCTGCCTTCTGTTTCGGTCTATTTATATGTATTAAATAAAGTTTATGGGCAAACGATTTTGTCTAGTTTCGTATACAACTCGCTTATTAAAAGATGTTATTAAAAAGGGGTTATTAAAAGGTGTGATTGAAATCAGTGCTATTAAGACTAGTGTCTGATAATACCAACTCCAAGGCCTTCAATGGCAAATTCCTGAGTGCTCAGATCAACGTGAATGGGTGAATAGTCTCGGTTTTCGGGTATCAATATCACTTCTTTGGCGTTGGTTTTTTGGAAACGTTTTACCGTGACTTCATCCTCAATGCGGGCAACTACCAGGTCGCCATTGCGGACACTTTGGGTCTTGTGAACGGCAAGCAGGTCGCCGTCAAGTATGCCGCCCTCCAGCATGCTGTCGCCCTTGACCCGCAGGAGGTAATCCGCGCTGGGTTTGAAGAAGTTAGCGGCCAGTGCGCAATGATCCTCAATGTGCTCAACGGCAAGGATAGGGCTGCCAGCAGCAACGGCACCGATGATGGGGATGCCAGCAGCCTCAGTGGTCATGAGTTTGATACCTCTGGAAGTGCTGGGGATCAACTCAATCGCGCCTTTGCGTGCTAGTGCCTTGAGATGCTCTTCCGCCGCATTGGCGCTTTTGAAGCCTAGTTCACCCGCGATATCTGCCCTGGTGGGAGGATAACCGGTCTCGTCAATGTGATTTTTGATCAGCTCAAGCACTTCATTCTGGCGTCGGGTCAGGTTGTTCATGGTGGTTGCCTCTTTTAGTTGCTTCTTTTATCGTTGTCACTTGGCTCTTAATAACAAACGCATTTCATAACAAGCGCAATGACAAACCTTGTGACAGGCACACTGTATGCCAAGCACATCTTATGACAGGCACGCTGTATGCCAAGTACAAAAAAGCCTGACTATGTATACAGTAGTGTGATTATATCCAGTAAAATGCCAAGTGCAATCATTTATTATCGTCTATGATTGGTGTCATACCCTTTTATGGGGGATGAACCCCAGGGAACACGATTTTCTGCTTTATTAACTATCACTAAAAGAGGCTGCACAACATGGCGCGTTCAGTGAAAAACACAACCATGAGGGCATTTGGAGTCGGCAAGAGGGTGGGGCATGACTCAACGGACTTTTATAAACGCGCAATGTTTGACGACCTGAAAGAACCAAAATCTAAAAATGCTTCCAAGAAGACCGCAAAGAAAATAATCGAAAACCCCATTGACGAAAAAAACATCAACACTATTCATCTGCAATCTAGCGAAGCGATGACGCAGTTGCCAGATAACAGCGTGCATTTAATGGTGACCTCGCCACCCTATAATGTAGGCAAGGAATACGATGACAACTTGTCCGCCAAAGAATTCCGAGACATGCTTTATCGGGTTTGGGAGGAGGTCTATCGAGTTTTAGTGGACGGTGGGCGAGCCTGTATCAATGTCGCTAACATTGGTAGGAAGCCCTACATTCCGCTTAATTCAATCATCACTACCGATATGCTAGACATCGGATTTTTGATGCGTGGCGAGATTATATGGAATAAAGCTGCTAGCTCTGGTGCATCATGCGCGTGGGGGAGTTGGTGTTCCCCCGCAAACCCCGTGTTAAGAGATGTCCATGAATATATTCTTGTTTTCTCGAAATCCTCCTTCGGTAGAAGCAAACCAACAGATAAGAACAAAGTAGCCACTATCAGCAAAGAAGATTTTTTAGAGAGCACAAAAAGTATTTGGACTTTTCATGCTGAAAGTGCAAAAAAAGTGGGACATCCTGCCCCCTATCCCGTTGAATTGCCGCAACGATTTGTGCAGCTATACACCTATACCGAAGATCTGGTGCTTGACCCGTTTATGGGCAGCGGCACAACGGGGCTTGCGGCACAACGTAGCGGTCGTTTTTATGTGGGCTATGAAACCAATGAAACCTATCTCAAAATTGCTCAAAATAGATTAAATCTTATGAATTCTTGCATCCCTAAGCAGCAGGTTATCTAATTTTCTGGAAGGTTCAATATGGAAAATCTCAAGCAACTACTCACAGACCCCACTATCTTCTGGGTCTTCGGCATCGTCTTTGGCACTCTGGTACTCCATTATGTGGTGCGCAAATTGTTGCTGGTGTTGGAGCAGAAGACCACTCATACCAAAACCCTTTGGGATGATGTCTTAGCCAAGGCTGCCCGCCGGCCGCTTACCTGGTTTATCTGGGCCCTGGGTATCAGCTGGGCGGCGGAAGTCATCGTTACGAACACTGATTCCACCTTGGCACAGGTGATTGCCCCAACTCGCTACATTGTTTTTGCGGCATTGTTGACGGTGTTTCTCAGCCGTTTTATCTCTGAGATGGAGCAGAAATTTATTCTTGATGGTGCCGATGTCACCACGGCGAATGCTATTGGTAAGTTGTTGCGCGTCTCGGTCGTTATCACGGCGGCACTATCGGTGTTGCAAACGCTTGGTTTTAGTATTTCTGGTGTGCTTGCCTTTGGGGGTGTTGGTGGTCTTGCAGTCGGCTTTGCAGCTCAGGATCTGTTGGCGAATTTCTTCGGCGGGCTCATGATCCATCTGGATAGACCCTTTGCGGTCGGCGACTGGATCAGAAGCCCAGATCGGGAGATAGAAGGCACGGTGGAAACCATTGGTTGGCGGATCACCATCATTCGCACCTTTGACCAACGGCCTCTCTATATCCCTAATTCAGTATTCAACACCATCCTGCTGGAAAATCCGTCTCGCATGAGTAACCGCCGAATCTACGAAACCATCGGCCTGCGCTACGCTGATGCTGACAAGATAGAAGCCATAGTGACCGATGTGCGTGCCATGCTGGCTAGCCATCCCGACATTGATCAGACCAAGACCCTGATGGTGAATTTTAATGCCTTTGCTGATTCCGCATTGGAGTTCTTTATTTACACCTTTACGCAAACGACGGTCTGGACTGAGTATCACCAGATCAAAGAAAAGATTTTGCTGGAGATCGCTGAGCTCATCGACAAGCATCAGGCTGAAATTGCATATCCCACCCTGAGTATCCATAACGACTAGTTTGCATCGGGTATCGCATCGGGTACCGCATCGGGTATCGCGTCGGGTATCGCGTCGGGTATCGCGTCGGGTATCGCGTCGGGTATTGCATAGCGGCGCACTCTGACCAGCAGCCCGAAGAGCGGATGATCCAGATAATGTATTTCGCCCCGCCTCAGGCGTTGATCCCAGGTGATCTGGTAGGTCTGCAAAGGTGCGTATAGACCGCGCCTTGCTTCTACTTCCAATAAGGCCTGTTCCAGGTTGGTGTCATCCGCTCCAGGGGCTGGGCGCCTAGGGGCGCGCTTTCTGGAGCGCTGTTCGTACCGGGTGTACCAGATATGCGGGCGGAGATGTATATATCTTGTCCGCCTGAAGTTGAGCGTACCTTCAAATTCATACCTATCGTCAAATCGTTGTCCTGCCTGGAGCATCATAGGTCTTGCTTGCTCGGTGATGGGTTGGGTCCAGGACAGCTGTGCCCAGACCTGATATTGGGAGGAGAGACGCATACTGCTGGCAAGCTCCAGCATGGAGGGGCTTGCTAATGCCGGTTCAAAGGCGAATTGACCGAAGGCTAGGGCAGCTGCTTCATCCAGGGTCTCCTCAGCGTCAAAGACACTGCTATCAAAGGCTAGAGAGGCACTCAGCAAATCGTCATCTTGCCCGGCATCTGGCTCAGTAGCTGCTGCCTCATCTGGGTTAGATAGGGTGTCATGGGTGCCTGAGGATTCAGCAGACTCATCTTGCTCATCGGCTGCTTCATCCTGGTCATCGGGCACCGCATCTGGGTCCCTGGTGTCGTCTGTGGAGTGACTGTTTTTTAGCACCGCATCAATCAAGGCTGCTTCTCGGGCCTCCTTGCGTAGCTGCGTCAACTGCGAGAGTCGGAAGGGTAGCAGCTCCTCCCCCGGGGCAATGGCAAGCACATCATGGGGATAGGCGGGCTCGGCAAGCTGCCAGTTTTCCTCAGTCAGGTTGGGGTTAGCGGGTGAGAAGAGAATGATGTCAATGTGATACCAGTTTGCCGGATCTTCTTCGGGGCTCGGGGGTCCAGGGGTATCAACCACCGCGGCCATGCTGACCTGCGACATGCTCACCAACGACATGCTTATCAATGACATGCTTATCAACAGCATGCTTAGCAACAGCATGCTCACCAACGCTCGGGTTGCCCATGATATGCGATGAGCGGTCACGACTCGCACAGCCCCGCGCCCAGCTGTGTCAAGAGGCCTTCCACTCTCCCGAATCGGGCTTCAATCTCTTGCATCTCCGCATTGAACACCAGTTGATTAGCACTGCCGAGTCTATATTTATGGGGGTCGGATTCTATCAAGGTCACCAGGAAGGTCGGGTCCAGGCGGGTCTCTTGGGAAAATTCTAATTTGCCACTACTCGCTCCAACATCCACCTTCTTGATACCCAATGCTTCCGCTTTGAGTTTCAGTTTGGTGATGCGAAACAAGATTTTGCATGCTTCAGGCAAGGCACCGAAGCGATCAATCATTTCCACTTGTAGCTCCTGCAACTGCGCCTCCTGTTCGGCGTAGGATATACGCTTATAGAGTACCAGACGGCTGTGGACATCCGGCAGGTAGGATGTGGGTATTAACGCGGGTAGATGCAGGTTCACCTCGGTGCCTTCTTTGAGCGGTCGGTCCAGGTTCGGCACCTTTCCATCCTTGATCGCCTGCACGGCTCGGTTCAACATTTCCATATAGAGAGAGTAGCCAATAGTCTGTATGTTACCGGTTTGCGCATCCCCTAGTAGTTCCCCCGCACCTCGGATTTCAAGGTCATGGGTTGCCAGGATGAAGCCCGCGCCCAGCTCTTCAGCATCAGCAATGGCATCAAGCCGCTTTATAGCATCGGTACTGAGCAGCTGCCGGGGCGGGGTGAGCAACCAGGCATAGGCTTGATGATGTGATCTGCCCACCCGGCCACGCAACTGATGCAACTGGGCAAGGCCAAACTTGTCGGCCCGGTCCATAATAATGGTGTTCGCATTGGGTATATCTATGCCCGATTCAATAATGGTTGAACACACGAGCAGGTTGGCACCCTGGTGATAAAAATCCGACATGACTTGTTCTAGTTCCCGCTCGCGCATCTGCCCATGCCCGATGACAATTCTGGCTTGGGGCACCAGTGCTTGGAGTTTGTTCGCGGTTGCTTCAATGCTGCGGACTTCATTGTGTAGGTAGTACACCTGCCCACCACGCATCAGTTCCCGCTGTATGGCTTCCTTAATTAACCCATCATCATGCTGGCGGACGAAGGTTTTGATAGACAAGCGGCTGCTGGGCGGCGTGGCGATGATGCTGATGTCTCGCATACCCGAGATCGCCATATTCAGGGTGCGGGGTATGGGGGTTGCCGTCAAGGTCAGAATGTCGATTTCCGCTCGGAGTGATTTTAATTTTTCTTTTTGTTTGACGCCAAACTTGTGTTCCTCATCAATAATCAGCAGGCCCAGATTTTTGAAGCTCAGCTTATCTTGAATCAATGCATGGGTGCCGATGATGATGTCAAGGTGTCCCGTGGCGATCTTTTCGAGCGTGCTCTTTTGTTGCTTCTTGGTCTTGAAACGAGAGAGGGAGTCAATGTTGACCGGCCAATCAGCGAAGCGATCCTTGAAGGTCTCTGTATGTTGTAGCGCGAGCAGGGTGGTCGGGGCGATGAGGGCGACCTGCTTAGCGGATTGCACGGCGATGAAGGCCGCGCGCATGGCAACCTCGGTCTTGCCGAAGCCGACATCGCCGCAAATGAGCCGATCCATTGCCTTTTTCTGCAGCATGTCTGCGATGACGCTATTGATGGCAGCCATTTGATCGGGCGTCTCCTCAAACGGGAAGCTGCTCACAAATCGGTCATAGGCTTCATCCGGGGCGGGATAACTAAAGCCGAGCTTGGCTTCTCGCCGCGCATAGATGTCCAATAGCATTGCCGCCACATCCTGTATCTGTTCAGCGGCTTTTCGTTTTGCTTTTTGCCAGAGCTCGCCGTTGAGCCGGTCCAGGGGTGCCTGGGTTACCTCCGCGCCGACATAGCGGGAGATGAGGTGCAGGGAAGATACCGGCACATACAGTTTTGCTGCGTCCTGATACAGCAACACCAGGAATTCATTTTCCCGACCGTCAAGGTGCAAGGTTTGTAGACCCTGATAACGCCCGACACCATGGTCAATATGGGTCACGGCCGAGCCCAGGCTGAGCTCGGTCATACGTTTGATGGTGAGCTCGGTAATGTTCTCTCTTTGTTGCGCGCGCCGCCGCTTCTGCAGGACCCGGGCACCAAATAACTGCTGCTCGGTCAGCATGCCTAGCCTTGTGCTGCTGTTAGAACTATCGTTAGAACTGTCCTTAGGACTGTCCTTAGAACTATCGCTAGGACCGTCCTTAGGGACGAGTAGCAGTGCGCGTTCAAGAGGTGCCACTGCCAGCGCCAAAGGGCAGTCGTCGCTGAGGAACGCTTGCCAAGACCCGAGGATTTTTGAGTTGAGCCCATGCTGACGTAGTAATTCATCAATAATTTCCCGCCGTCCATTTGATTCCGCCAGAATCAGCAGCCGGGCCGTAGCGGGTGCCACCGAGTCGTCAATAAAATCTGCCAGTGCTGCCAGAGGTGTGGCCTCGCGTTCTTTGATACTGAGCTCGGGCAGGGGCAGACATTGGTGGCTACTGCGCTGAGCGGGGTCTGTTTGGGGATAGTCCTTGAGGTGGGTGAAGAGTTCCTCAGGGGAGAGCAGCAGTTCCTCAGGCGGCAGGATGGGCCTATGCAGGTTGCTACCGAGGCTGGCATAACGATTCTGTGCTTCCTGCCAGATCTGTTCGGGCTCAATTTCGTCGCAAAAGAGAAGCGTGTCGTCGGGCAGATAATCAAAGAGGCTTTCCAACTGGTCAAAAAACAATGGCAAGTAGTATTCCACGCCCGGGGGCGAGAGCCCCTGAGTGACATCACGATACATCGGGCACTCATCAACTCTAGCGGAAAATCTGGAAAACCACTGGTCTTGGAAGTGCTTGATGCTGTCCTGGGTGAGCGGGAACTCTCTAGCGGGAAGCAGATGAATATGTTCCACCTGAGCAATGGATCTTTGGGTGTCGGCATCAAAGGTGCGCAGGGAATCAATCTTGTCATCCAGGAGGTCAATCCGATAAGGGGTCTTAGCACCCATGGGGAAGATATCCATAATAGACCCGCGCACCGCATACTCACCATGCTCAAGCACTGTATCCACGGCGCGATATGCGGTGTCCTGTAATCCTTGGCGCATCCGCGCGAGATTGAATTCCTGACCCTGATCCAGCATCAGGCTGGTACCCAGAATGAACTGCCGCGGTGCCATGCGCTGCATGAGGGTGTTCATGGGCAGGAGCAGGATGCCGGTTCCCAGCAGTGCCAGGCGGTTCAGCACCGAGAGCCGATCGGAAATAATATCCCGATGCGGTGAAAAACTGTCATAAATCAGTATTTCCCAATCAGGCAGTCGGAGAATGGGTAGGCTATCTCCCAGGAAGAAGGCGAGTTCCTGCTGCATGCGTTCGGCAGCCAGGGTATCTGCAGTGACCACCAGGGCCGGGAGACGCCGCTGCTGCACTGCCTCGGCTATGGCAAAAGACGCACCGGCACCAGGCTGGCTGAAGGCGCTATGAAACATCTATGAACTCATCCCCCCGCTCCACCCGCCGTCATTCTCGAGCTTGCTCGGGAATCCAGTAAAAAGGAGTATTGTGTTCCGATTTACCCCGGTCCCCCAACCCGTCACCGGGCAAGCCCGAGAATGACGGGGAGCGACGCACCATCTTGTTGTTGTTGTGCTGTTGTTGTGCTGTTGTTGTCGTCCCAGCAGTGCCATTGAGGTACAATTTCCCATTGGATGGTCCTTCTTGGATGCAGCGTCCATTATTCATAATTTTCACGATGATTCATAATTCGCGTAGCATGTTTTGTCATTAACTGTCGTCATTAACTCTCGTCATTAACTGTCATCATTAACCAAGGAGCAACCCGTGCCCAGACCAGGACTGAGGGATGTTTTTGCCGATTTTAAGGAACGCGAAGCCCTGGCAGAAGCGATGATTCCGTTGATTGGTGGTTTGTATCGCCGCAATATCGTGATCTATATCCACGGCGTACCCCTGTATAACCAGTCCGTGATTGATTTGATGAAGGCACATCGCTTTGTGCGGCAGATAGAAAAGAACGAAATGTCCGAGTTTGAAACCCATCCGATTCTGGAAATACTCAGCCATCTAGACCTCTCTCCCGCCCATATAGACATAGGCCGAATGACCTCCAACTACATGCGCGATAGCGAAGGTTTGGAGATGCAAAAGTATGTGCAGCACCATTGTCAGGAGCTGCTCGGTAAAAATGGCGAGGTGCGACACAGTCCCACCGATGTGGTGCTCTATGGCTTTGGCCGGATAGGCCGGCTGGTAACCCGACTCCTGGTGGAAAAGATCGGTGGTGGACAAAACCTGGTACCACGCGCGGTTGTCCTGAGGCCGCCCCGGGACCCCGTGGCAGATCTGAATAAGCGCGCGAGTTTGCTCCGGCGGGATTCAATTCATGGCACCTTTAAGGGAACGATTCGAGTTGATGAAGCAAACCATGTGCTGATCTGTAACGGCAATGTGCTTCGCTTCATCTATGCAGCAGATCCAGCTGCTATTGACTACAACCAGTATGGTATTGATCAGGCGCTGGTAATTGATAGTACCGGTGCCTGGCGTGATCAAGAAGGTCTGCAGCAACACCTCCGCTCAAAGGGTGTCCAAAAGGTGCTGCTCACGGCTGCCGGTAAGGGCGATGTGAAAAACATCGTTTCTGGTGTCAATTCTGATCTGATTACCCCAGAAGATACAACGATTGCGGCGGCCTCATGTACCACCAATGCCATAGTGCCGATATTAAAATCCATGCACAGTCGTTTTGGTATTGTCCATGGGCACATGGAAACCGTGCACGCCTACACGGATGATCAGAATCTGCATGACAATACACATTCCAAAGAAAGACGCGGCCGGAGTGCGCCGCTGAACATGGTGCTCACCGAATCCAATGCCACCAGTGCTGTGGGCAAGTTGCTACCGGAGCTGGCCGGTAAGCTGACCGGTAACGCCATTCGGGTGCCCGTGCCGAATGTCTCTATGGCGATTCTCAACCTCACCCTTGAGGAGGAAACCAGCGTTGAGGAAGTGAACAACTACCTGCGAGAGGTGTCTCTGCACAGTGCGATGAATCGGCAGATTGATTACACCGTGTCCAGCGAGGTGGTCTCCACTGACTTTATTGGTAACCGGCATGCCGGGATCGTGGATTCCCATGCCACCATCGTCCAGGGTGCCCAAGCCATCTTGTATGTGTGGTATGACAATGAGTTTGGCTATTCCTGCCAGGTGGTGCGTGTGGGGCAAAAGATGGCCGGTATCAAGTATCCCCATGTACCGCAACAACCAATTACGGGCTCGCATCCACTTGCGGACGCATGATGGCCTTGACCACTTCGGGCTTGCTGTTGCCAATCCGCGCTTCACTGCGGCTGTAGCCCGCTTCCGGAGGAATGCAGATATAGAGGCCGTCTGGTCGTTCTTCCGTCCAGGGGATGACTGTGGTGCTGGGGCGCTGGGCGGCCATCCTCAAGGCCTCGGCAACGGATTGACTCCTGCCCAGCAGTTCAACATTGACCTGGGTCGGGAAGATAAGGGTATAGGTGCCGGCCTCGGCACCACTGAGTGCCTCCTGGGGAGAAAGCCAGACCGAGTCCACGGTTTCGTAACCATCCTGGGTCGCCAGGTGGTCAGCGGGTGGTGCCGCTAGATAGAAGTGAGTATCAAAACGTTTGGGCATCATGCGCGGCGTTATCCAGTGGGCAAAGTGTTGTAATTGGTCACAAGCAAGCAGTAACTCTTCCTGCGCAAGGAAGTCTGCCAGGCTCAGCTCCCCCTTGTTGAGCGGTTTCCGGTACTGATCCAAGGTGCCCAGACGTGTACCGGAAATGAACCGGTTATCGCCCTTGGGATAGGCCAGCAGAATGCCGGATTCCTCAAAGGCTTCACGGATGGCACCCACCATCAGTGAGAGACTCTCGTCCCCGAGCGGGTCATCAACCCGACAGTAGTCTCTGACCTGAGTGTCGGCGAACTCCACCTTGCCGCCCGGGAAGACCAAAGCACCCGAGGCGAAGTCAATCTGGTGATGCCTGACTACCATTAAAGTTTCCAGCCCCTCTGGTGCATCACGCAACATCAGGATGGTCGCGGCGGGCACGGGGGTGGCGGTCATCTGGTGGCGCTCATCTGGTGGTGCTCATCTGGTGGTGCTCATCGGATAAAGACCCAGGTGTCGTCTGAGGAACGGCCGTCGTTGTATTGATAGCCGTCAACATTGAATGTTTTGATGTCTTCGGGTTTGGTGATGCGGTTTTTGATGATGAAACTGCTCATGGAACCTCGGGCTTTTTTAGCGAAAAAACTGATGACCTTGTAGGCGCCATGGGTGCCGTCTTTGAATACCGGTGTGAGCACTCTTCCTGGGAGTAGGTTGGGCTTCACCGCCTTAAAATATTCTTTGGAGGCCAGATTGATGAGAGTTTTATTGCGATGCTGTTGCAAATCATCTGCCAGGTCCCGAGTAATCCGGTTACCCCAGTAGTCGTATAAGGTATTGCCCTTGGCGGTTTTGAGTTTGGTGCCCATTTCCAGACGGTAAGCCTGGATGAGATCCAGGGGCTTAAGCAAGCCATAGAGGCCGGACAGAATACGCAGATGCTTCTGGGCGAAGTTGAGGTCCCGTTCCTTATAGGTGTCTACCTCAAGGCCCATATAGACATCACCTTTGAAGGCCAGAATGGATTGCTTGGTATGTTTGGATTGGCCCTTCCAGTTCTGAAATCGCTCCACATTCAAGTCGGCAAGCCGGGGGCTAATGCGCATCAGCTTGGCTATATCCTTCGGTGTCTTGTCTTGCATGACCTTGACGAGCTGTTGGGATTCTTTACGGAACTTGGGGATTGAGGTTTTGGAAGTCTGAGGCTCGGTCTCAAAATCCAGTGTCTTGGCAGGAGAAATAACTATCAGCATGATGAGATTATCAGTGTGGAGAAAAGTAAGAGTACAAGATTTAGCCTGTGGGTGGAATGACTGATGGCATATCTTCTGTGGCATACCTTCTGTGGCATATCTTCTGTGGAGTATCTTCTGCTACTCAAGGAATGAGCAGTTGTTCCGACCAGGTCTCGGCACTGGTCGGTGGTTGCAGTTGATGTGGCTGCGGTTGATGTGGCCGCGGTTGATGTGACTGCAGTTGATAGCGGCGGCGGTCATGTAATCGGTGCGGGCTATTGAGATCCAGACATTCAATCTGCTCCGCGAGAAGCACCACCCCGGCAACAGAGGGCGGCATACTGAGTTGCTCTGCGGGTTGCTTTTTTTTGAGAGCCGCAACACATTCAATGAGCGTGTCTCGTCGGTCCAGGATTGAGCTCTGCGCACCGAGGTGGTCGTACACCTGGTCAAGGTATTTGCTGTCAATGGGCCGGCGCTGCCAGTGGGTTTGCACTATCTCCTGGGGCAGTTCCCGGAGCTTACCACTTACCCGGTACTGCCGTTGGACACTGCTGTACCAGAGCAGTAGTTGCGCCTGAGGGCAGGCTTCCATAATGCGCCATTTGGGGCTGGTCTTGTTGAGGAAAAGCGTAAACCGGGTCTGTTCTATATCCCGCAATACCAGGGTGCGCACACTGGGACCCGCGTCTCCCGCGAGTGCCAGGAAGCAAATATCGGCATTGGTATCCCCCTGGTCTCGGGCCGCCTGACGATCCTGGATGATTTGGGAGACCGGGTTGAGGGCTAGAGGGGGCATGGGCTAGTCAATGCTGTCGGGATCAAAGTCGTAGTGCTGGTAGTGAAAGCCCGGCGGTGGGTTGGCGCGGAAGTCTATCATCCGACTGTAGATATAGCCGTGGGCACTGCCCAGGAGCGAATCCTTGACCATCCCATCAGCATCGCAACTTGCCGCTGCTTTGAGCAGCCGTTCAAAGTTGTAGATGAAGCTTTCAGAATGTCGGCTGCGGGTTGGCGTGCCGTAGAGCAACTTGTAGGCATAGCGAGCCCCGTGCAGGTATTGCAATTCCAACATGGAACGTGAAAAGCCCTCAGGATCAGTCTTGTTCAGTGAACTCCATAGTTGGGAAATTTTTTCACTAGAAACCAGCCCGGTATTGGTTGCCCCCTGGCTGGACATAACCAGGAAGCCCATGAGGTTACCGAGTTGTTGTTTGACGCTTTCGGCGATACGCAGGAAGGACTCGGTTCTCGCATGCAGTTCGGAGGCGCGAATGGCTTCTGACTGAATGACCGCCTGGTCAGCGGACTTCTGAATTTCCACATACTGCATCTTGATGGCGTTGGTATTCTGCACCAGTTCTTTCTTTTGCAGAAAGTAACCGATGACCAGCCAGAGGAATGCCAGGGGCGCAAAAGCACCTTCCAGGAAGTTGCCTAGAGTTTCAATCGGGGCGTTACCAATCTGCGACCAGCCAATCGTCCTGCTGATGTAGAGGGATAACACCAGCAACCAGACGCTGGTGATGCTGAGGCCTAGCCAGATCCGCCAGTCTGGTGCATTGCCCGGACCCAGGCTGAAGGCTTCTTCAAATGGCTGCTCCTGTGGCGGCGAATAGGCGGTGTCAATCCTTGAGTTTTGTTGATTCATGGTTATTTCCCCCTTCTGGTACGGTGGGTAGTGGGGCGGGTAGGGGGGTGAGTAGTGCGGCGGAATGTCTGGGTTGTCAGTTCAACATGGTTGGCAGAGAGGCAAACCGAGACCTGCTCTTCCATGTAGATGACCCTGGCTTCTATACTTTCGTGCCATTCATAATCAGTCTGTACACTGCTGCATAGATGGATGAGACAAGGCGTTTGATCCACCGCTAGTTCTTGGCGTTTGATCCGGTTGATAAACAGCCGTGCCCGGGGTTCCCGGTCGAATTCTACCTTGAGAATAATGCCTTGATAGATGGCATTGAGTTGATTATCAAGCATGGCGAGCAGTTATTTTATTCAAGAGATGCTACTGAATGAGAGCCACTAGTATGCGGCGAATGGGAGCAGAATAAAATGTATAGGTTCATAATATAAGGCACTCAGGCCTGCCCTCTGACGGGTTGGAGGACCGGGGTAAATCGGAAAACAATACTCTTTTTTACTGGATTCCCGAGCAAGCTCGAGAATGACGGCGCGGGGCGCCGTAAGTCGCCAGAAGGAGCGAGGACGCCCCGCCGTCATTCTCGTCACCCCAGTCGGACAGCCATCGGCTGTGATAACTGGGGTGACGGGAATCCAGAGGAACAAAGACAACCACCTGTGGGGTATTGACAACAAGATGGTTCGTCGCTCCCCGTCACTCTCAGGCATGCCCTAGCCGGTGGAGTAGTTGCCCCAGAGTGGCGATGAATGTCAGGGGTTGATCTAGAAAAACATGGTGGTGCGCGGCTTCAATGCCGCAGAGCAGGTCTGAGGCGATCAAGGATGACAAGGCATGTTGCTGTTCTGGAGGGAAGAAGCGGCTTTTTTTACCGTAGATGAAGCCCACCGGTACCCTGAGTGCCTGGAGCATCTCGGTAGCGACCGGCAGGGTCGGCTGAGGCAGCATCCTGGCGAGCATGGCGCGGTCAAGTTTGAACCTATAGCCACTGGTCGCGCCTGATGTTCGGGCAGTCGCTTGCCCCGCGCCGCGCCGCAATGAATGTGCCGCTATATGTCGCAGAATGTAATCTGCTGGTGGCGGCTGGGCAGGGCGTAGCCTGAAGCGCGCCATGCCCTGTGCCAGGGTGGGATAGAGCCGAGGTCTTAATTCGGTTAGTGGCGGTGGGTTTCTCCAGCCGGGGCTAGAGGGCAATACGGAATCAACCAGCAGAATGGAATGCCACAGGTCGGGATACAGATAGGCCGCCACTCGGGCCATGCTGCCGCCCAGACTGTGCCCGACAAGGGTGGGTCGGTACAGTTCAGCCGCCTCACAAACGGTAGCGATTTCTCCTGCCCAGATAGTCGCCGAGTATTCCGCGCGATGTCCACTGTCGCCGTGTCCGCTGAGGTCCAGAGCAACCAGCTCATAATCGTTCATCAAGCCCGGCGCGATGAAGTCCCACCAGTGGCTCTGCGCGGCCTGTCCGTGGACCAGCAAGAGTCCGGGTTTAGGGGCTGCTTGCCCTGGCTGCCCCGGCGCTTGCTCCTGGGGCTGATAGCGCCAGCGGCGATAGGCTATCTCTACCCCAGCATGGGTGACGCGCTGTTGAGTGGCTGGTGTTTGAATATGCTTTTTGAACCATCCGGGCGGCATGCGCTACCCCTTGAGGAAAGGGATAAGTATAGCGCGGTATGAATTCAACTCTTAAGGGCCACTTCACCGATGACGGCCAAATGTGTAAATGCCTCACAGGTGGTTGGCTTCGTTCCTCTGGATTCCCGTCACCCCAATCATCACAGCCGATGGCTGTAATGACTGGGGTGACGAGAATGACGGCGCGGGGCAGATTCCCCTATAGTCTGAGCTCACCTTCGCCGGCGGTGTTTCCCCGGTGAGCTGCCCGGTGCTGGGGGGAGTGCGGGTACCGGTGCCATCATTTCCATCGGTGGATGTTCGCACTGCAGTGATTCGCCGAGCAGGGTTTCGATATTAGGGAGCATGAAGGCATCGTTTTCACACACCAGTGATATGGAAATACCCAGAGCACCAGCGCGTCCAGTCCGCCCAATCCTATGCACATAGTCCTCCGGGTCCTCAGGCAACTTGTAGTTCACAATGTGGCTGATGTCATCTATGTGTAGTCCCCTGCCCGCGACATCCGTTGCCACCAGTAGCCCTATGTCCCCCGCTTTGAATCTCGCCAGAGTACGGATTCTTTTCTGCTGGGGAATATCACCAGCAAGCAGGCCAGTCCGAAAATGATGTCGGCGCAGCATTGATTCCAGGTGATGTGCCTCATCCCGTCGGTTGACGAAAATAATGACCCGCTCAAGCTCGTAATAACGGATCAGGTTGTAGAGGACCCCATATTTTTCTGCTTCTGAGGTCAGGTACACCTTTTGGGTGACGCTACTGACGGCGACTTTTTCTGGCTCAATGGCTATACGCACCGGGTCAATCGTCCAGGAGGCCGCCAGCCGCTTAATATCTTCCCGGTAGGTCGCCCCGAAAAGCTGTGTCTGCCGGCGATGCTTTTTGGGCATACGAGATACAATGGATTTCACATCCGGGATAAACCCCATGCTGAGCATCCGGTCGGCTTCATCAATAATGAGCACTTCCACCTGAGAGAGATGCACCTTGCGGGAGCGGGCGAAGTCAAGCAGACGTCCCGGCGTGGCGACGATAATGTCAATGCCCCGCGCCATCTCTTGCTGTTGTTTTTCATAATCAATGCCGCCGATGATGGACCGGATACGGAGGTCGGTGTATTGAGCGAGTTGTTGGGCATCGCTGGTAATCTGCATGACCAGTTCTCGTGTGGGTGCGATAATTAACGCATAGGGGGTCCCGGGCGGGCGCACCTCCAGTTCTGGATTTTCCAAATCATAGGCAATAATAGAAATCAGGAAGGCCGCCGTCTTGCCGGTGCCTGTTTGTGCCTGGGCAATAATATCTCGGCCATCCAGAGAGTAGGGCAACACCTGATTTTGCACCGGTGTGCCGGCAGGGAAGCCGAGCTCAATGATTGCCTTTGCCAGAGCCTCGGGCAGGTGAAGCCGGGCAAAATCCTCTGGCAGGCAAGGCTCGGGTAGCGGTTCGGGCAAGGGTGCCGCCTCGGCAGGCCTGTTGCCGCTATGGCGGGCACTCACATGCTTGTCATTAGTACTGATATTACTCACCCTGTGCTGGCACATGACGATAGGCAGGCCTGATGATGAAACTACTCCCCCAGGCGATAACGAACATCAGGATGTTACCTATCAAGCCAGTGTAGTAAAGGTCAAAAGGATAACCGAATCGCTCAATCCCGGTCATGAGGGTCCAGGCGGTGTAGAGCATGGTACCAGCAATTCCCAGGAGAATATGTAGCAACCCGCAACGCCTAGAGAAGAAGCCGATAAGGTAGATCGTTAGCAGACCCCCCGCCAAGAGGGCCGTGAGGATGCTCGCGGTGTCCTGTAATGTGCTCGTCTCGGCCTCAATCAAGTAGAGGGCGCCGGCAACCATCAGTAGCCCGGTCACGGCGGTAATCCCCCGCGCCATCCGGAGGTAGTCTTGATCACGTTTAGCCGGGGCAATGAACCGTCGGTACACATCGCTGGTGCCTACCATGGCGATGGCGTTCATGCTGCTGTCCAGGGAGGACATGGCCGCCGCGATGGCGGCGGCAATCACGAGCCCTATGAGGCCGGGCGGTAGGTAGTGGGTGATGAACAAGGGGAGTATTTCCTCTGCCTTGCGGTCACCATTGAGTATGGCGGTGGCCGTGATATCCGGAAAGAGATAAAAGAATACATAGAGTGCGGTGCCGAGAAACATAAAAAATGCCCAGGTGGGCAGGCTGACGGCGGCACATAAGAACATTGCCTTTCTTGCTTCGGCGAGGGTCTCGGTGGCGCAGAATCGCTGCACCGTGTTTTGATTGCTGGAGTATTCTGTCAACCAACTGGTGAGCCCGACCAGCAACATCATAGTGGCTGTTTTGTGGTTAAGGGAAAGCCCCCAATCCGCCACACTCAAGGGCCTATCCCCGACGCTGAGCTTATTGCTACTCCAGGCCAGGTCAAGTAGCTGGGGCAAACCGCCTGGAATCAAGTTAATAATGGTCGCCAGACACAGGATACCGCCGAGTAGCAGTACCAGAGTCTGCACCAGATCTGTCCAGACCACCGCTTTAATACCACCGAGGAGGGTGTAGCCCGCAACGCAGATGCCTGCTACGAGCACACTCAGTTGGGCATCCAACCCGGTCATACCTTGGATAAGGAGAGACAGGAGGTAGAGAATCATGCTGATCCGGGCGAGCTGCGCGACGATGAATACAGTCGCGCCATAGGCTCTTATCGGTGCGCCGAAACGAGTTTCAAGGAATTCATAAGCCGTGAAGCCACCGCGTCTCAGGCGCGGCAGAAACCAAAAGGCAGCGACGATGATCG
This sequence comes from Candidatus Azotimanducaceae bacterium, assembly GCA_965208605.1. Lineage (GTDB taxonomy): Bacteria > Pseudomonadota > Gammaproteobacteria > Pseudomonadales > Azotimanducaceae > UBA9659. The sequence goes on from OZ242345.1 coordinate 84,626, forward strand.
CCAGCGGCAACATGAGATTAGGTAGGAATCTCAGCCAGTTGGTCTTGAAGGCATCCCCCGGGTAGGCAAGAAAGGTAATAGAACTGATAGAGGTGCCGGTGAGACTCAAGCCAATCACCCAGCCTTTGAATTTTCGCCCGCCGAGAAAATACTCTTCGGTAGAATGATTGCCCCGCGCAAAGTAGAAGCCCATGGCGAAGATCAACATCAAGTAGGCAAGCAGAACACCGGTGTCAAAAGTGCTTAGGAGGTGCATTTCAGGCAATCAGGCACCTTGCTTAGTTGCCCAGTGAGTCAGCAAGTGTGGCGATTTCTATACAGGTCACCAGCACATCCATCGCGGTGTCCAGCTCGTCAATGCTCGGGTAGGTGGGGGCGATGCGAATGTTGGTGTCCGCCGGATCCTTGCCGTAGGGAAATGTCGCGCCCGCGGGGGTGAGCTTCACACCCGCCGCGCCGGCCAACTCAACCACCCGCTTGGCAAGCCCGGGATGGGTGTCCAGAGAAATAAAATACCCCCCCTCTGGTTGTTGCCATAGCGCCATATTCTTGCCGCCCAGCCCGGCCGTAAGTTTTTGCTCAACCAATTTAAATTTGGGTTTGATGATGCGCTGGTGTTGCGCCATGTGCTGCTTGATAGTGTCCAGGTTGCGCAGCCATTTGACATGCCGGAGCTGGTTCACCTTGTCAAAACCGATCATCTGGGCACCGAGAAAACTCACGAAGGCCGCCAATTCACTGGTGGATGCAGCCAGGAAGGCAAGCCCCGCGCCGGCGAAGGTGATTTTTGAGGTTGACGCAAACATGATGACCGCATCCTGGTGTCCACTCTGTTGCGCGATTGACATGAGCGGGGCGAGGGGCGGGTGTTGCTCGGTCAGATGATGCACGGCGTAGGCATTATCCCAGAAGATACGGAAGTCCTTGCCCGCTATACCCGCCAGTTGGGCGAATCGGTGGACAGTGTGCTCATTGTATGTGTGCCCGGTGGGGTTTGAATACCGGGGCACACACCAGATGCCTTTGATCTGAGGATCCGCTGCCAGGAGTGCTTCAATCTGCTGCATATCGGGCCCAGTGCTCAGCAGGGGTACGGCAAGCATCTCAATATTAAAATGTTCGCAGATCGTAAAGTGCCGATCATAACCCGGTACGAGGCAGATAAACTTAATGGGCGCTTCCGGGGTAGCTTGCCATGGGGAATGGAGCATGTAGGACACATACTGGTACATGAGGCTGAGGCTGCTATTGCCGCCAGCCAGTACATTCTCCGGGGGCACTTCAAGCAGGTCGGCACCGAGTTGCCGGGCTTCGGGAATACCGGTGATGCCGCCGTAATTGCGGACATCAGTCCCGTCTTCTAGCAGGTAACCCCCAGCAAGGATGCCATCTAGTGGATCCGAGAGGCGCAGCTGCTCAGTAGCGGGTTTGCCACGGGTCAGGTCCAGCTTGAGTCCAGCCGCTTGATACTGGGCATAGACTTTTTGTAAGGCGGCGTAGCGTTGTGTTTCTTTTTGCTGCTGCTTGGTCATCGGGTTTACTCTCCTGAGCAATGCTTGCTCAATACTTCATGCACCCCATCAACATGATTTCCATGATTGTTTTCGAGATTGTTGTGAGTACTTTTTTGAGTGGCCTGCTCAAGCCGTAGCCCCTCAAGCTCTGGGGCATCCAGCATCAGGTTCAGATTCTGTACGGCCGCCCCGGAGGCGCCCTTGCCGAGATTATCTAGCCGTGCCAGCAAGAGTATTTGTTCTTGGTGTCCAAACACAAACAGCTCCAGACGATTGGTATGGTTAGTGGCTTCTGGATCCATATAGCCCTGCTCAAGACAGTCCTCAGCATTGACCGCTTGCACTGTGATGCAGGGCTCCTCGGCATAGCGTTCGGCAAGAATGTGCTGGACATCCTCGGGGGTCACCCGCTGGGTAAAATGCTGCTGGCTGAGCCCGGTCAATACCAGCATGCCCTGATAAAAGTGCCCCACCGCAGGCAGGAAGAGCGGCGCCACCTCCAATCTTGCATAGGTTTGCATTTCCGGCAGATGCTTGTGGGCAAGGTGTAGCGCGTAGGGTCGAACGTGCCACAGGGAATCAGGATGCTGCCGGGCCTGGGCTTGATATTGCTCAATGAGTTGTCGGCCGCCGCCACTGTAACCGGAGAGGGCGCTAATGCTGAGCGACATGGCGGGGTGAATGAGACCGGCATCCATGAGCGGCAGGATGCCAGTTAAAAAACCCGTGGGATAGCAGCCGGGATTGGAGACCTGCCGGGCGGTGGCAATAGCTGCTCTTTGTTGGGGTGCGCTTTCTGGTAGACCGTAGACCCAGGCAGAATCAATACGATGGGCACTGCTTGTGTCCAGGATGCGGGGTCTTGCCTTGCTTGCTTGAATGAGCGCCAGGCTCTCTTTGGCAGCGGCATCCGGTAAACAGAGTATAACTATATCGGCGGCGGCAATAAGTTCCTGTTTTACGGCGGCATCCTTGCGCCTGCCAGGGTCAATCTCAAGCAATTCCAGGTCGTTTCTCCCGGCAAGTAAGGCATGAATGTTAAGCCCGGTGGTGCCTGCTTGTCCGTCAATAAATATCTTGTGCATGCGAGTTTGCGTCGGTTGAGTGAAGCCATAGAAGCATCAGGGTAAATCAACTTCGGATTCTAACACGGCACACCGCCCGGCGCGTCATTCAAGAATGACGGCCAAAGGCTGTCCTTAGTGTGCTTTGTTCAATGCTTCTCTCGCTAAGATGCGATCTTCTTCGGTTTGATATTGGGGGCTGGGGTACCTCGGGCGCCTGAGCTCAGGCTTGCCTTGCTCTCGTTCGGCAATCAAATCCCAACCCGCTTGCCATTCAAAAGGCAGTAGTTCGATCCCTGGGGCAGTCATGGTGTCAAGACCGCCAAGTGCTTGCCGGACAATTTCCAGCTGATTTTGCTTGTCGCGAAATTTCCCCGCCTCAAAGCCAAGCGGGTAGTTCACAAACTGTGCTCTGGGCGGTTTACCCGCCTGCAGAATATCCAAGCAACTACCTAGAATGAGCGTGGGCAGCCCCAAAGATTCAAAATGGCGAGCTATCAGACACACGGTCTGATGACATACGGGTCACAGCGGGACAAGGAGTAGTTGGTCAATAGGCTCAGCCTTGATAGCGGCAACCAGTCTCGGGATGAGCTCGGTCTTCACTTTTGTTTGTGAATAGAGGCCACCCATGCAAGACCAATAGTTTGTGGCGAGGTCTCCAATAATGCCCTCCTTGTTCAACCTGGCGAGTGCTTCCGTGGGAAACACGGTGCCTGGATCCTGGCGCGCTTCCACCAGATAATTTTCCATAATATGTGAGAAACGAATGTTTTCTACAGGTGTATCGCTTGGAATTTCCCGGATGCTGGTGTCGTCCTTGTAGTGGTAGGCAATCTGCCCCTGCATATAGGTACCAGCAGTCGAAATCATACCTAGTTTGGACTCCCGCAATGGTTTCATTGGCGGGGTAAATCGGGGCTCAGCTTCGGCCTGGAACCACTGATAAGGCGCATACCCCAGTTTGCGGTAATTTTTCATGGTCTGAAGTATGTATTCAGTTGGATGCGGTTTCATATAAATCACAAACGCCAATAGATTGTCTGGGAAAATTTGCCTATGATGTCCCCCTGCATCGGCTCACTTTAGTATTATCCGCCGACATAAGCAAAACTTGAATAGTGACAAGCCAAAATCATAAAAATATCAATATCCGGGCTGCCCTGAGCAGACCCTATCAGAGTCAACTAATAGATAGATCATCGCGCAACAATTACGATGCTCCGCGGCGGGTGTCATTCATTCATATCAGGTGATAATGCCTTGAATTTTGTGTTTAGAAACTGGCGCTGGCTTCTGGCCATAGCGTTCTTCTTACTGGGTTTTGTTGGTTTTGTATCGGGTGTCCTGGTTACCGAACGGGACATTACTGCTGCCAACCCCCTCGCGTTGAGCTACTACTCCTTGGGGCTGTTCGTACTCGGCGGCATGGATATCGGCGTACCCACTGGCGGCCCGGCCTGGGGTAGGGTATGTCTCTGGATAGCCTATATTGGCGCTCCCTCCTTGACGGTATCAGCGATCATCCTAGAGTGGTTGCAACTGGCTGTTGTGCATCCCGGCCGGTGGCTAGTGTCGTTGCGTAACCATACCATCGTCGTTGGTGTTAACGATGTGTCTCGGAGTGTCATGGATAAACTCATTCGAGTTGACCAGGGCACAAAAATGATCGTCGTTGACCGAGATATTCGGACAACGCTTCGCCAGGAATTGAAAGACAAGTACGGCGCCAAGTGTATTGTCGGCGAATATACGGACGAATATTTCTTATCCATGCTCAGATTCACCCAAGCGAAGCGGATTGTCCTGGTCAGCGACAGTGACTTTGACAATTTTGAAACAGCGAGCAAGTTGCTTGCTATAGAACCCAAGCTAGGCGAGCGCACCATCGTCCACTGTAATAAGCTACGTTACCTGCGGGAAATGGCGCACTCCAATGTTGTGCAGATGACGCGCACCTTCAACAGCTATCGTCTGGCGGCACAATATTTGGTCCGCTCGGTGGTGCTGGAACAATGTTATCAGACCGAACGACTCAACATGGTGGTTCTGGCAGGATTTGGTGCCTTTGGTCAGACGGTGCTTGAAAGCCTGCAACTTACTGCGGAGGTGGGGATATCCGAAGTCGTTATCATTGATGCGGATGCGCACCGACGGCTCATGGTGGCTCAGGAGCATGTTGAGATGCGCTCGGGCATCAAGCAACACCTCATTCAAGGTGAAATTGGACACCCAGAGATCTGGCAACAGGTGGAAAAAGCAGTTGACCTGTCTACCGGCACCCCGCTGGTGCTGCTGGCTACTGGCCAGGATGATGAAAACCTGCGAGCGGGTAGTTGGTTATCTAAACGCTACCCGAATACCAAAGTGATTATTCGCACTCAGCGAGATTCTCACTTCGCCGAATCCATCAGCCGGTCAACCGATATTATTACTTTTAGCCTGTCACGGATATTCCGGGAATCTTTGCCAGACGAATGGTTTACTGAGCTTCAACCCTAGGTTCAGCGGGTGGTATTTTTTCCAGGGGTGTGCGAAATTGCCCAGATTCAATAGAGCCCTTGTTTGTATATGAAAGAGTTATAAAGAGCCGTCATTGTATATAAAGGGTAACAAAAGGAACCTCCATGGCACTAACACTCTTGTGGCCGATGACTCGATGGCCAGATGATCATCATATTGAACGTGATACTGCCGGTGATGATGTGCATTGCGTGTTTGTCAACCAGCCTGCTGAGGTGACTGAGCAACAGTGGGGGCTGGCGGATGCTCTGGTGTGCACAGAGGATCCGCTGACAGCAGATGACCTGAGCAAGATTGCACGGTGTCGCATATTCATCGCGCCGAAGGTCGGCTTTGATAACATTGATCTGGAAAAATACGGCAAGGCCGGTATTCCTGTGTGCCATGTACCGGACTATGGCACCCAGGAGGTCGCTGACCATGCTATGGGGTTACTACTCTGCTTGATGAAGGGTATTAACCGGTACGACACTCGTCTGCGGGCGGCACCGGTAACCCACTGGAAGCCCATGGACCACCCGCTGGCGTTACGCTTATCGGAAGCCAAGCTGGGCATTCTTGGCTTGGGGCGAATCGGCACGGCCATGGCCCTGCGTGCCAAAGCCTTTGGCATGCAAGTGACCTTTTATGATCCATACCGAGCTAACGGGGCTGATTTAGCACTGGGGATCCAGCGCACTGAAAGTCTTGAAGCATTGTTTGCCGAGTCGGATATTGTCAGTTTGCATGCTCCATTAACCCCCGAAACCAAGAAGCTGATTGATGCCACTGTCCTTTCCCATGCGAAACCAGGATTGGTGTTGATCAATACTGCCCGGGGTGAAATTATTGATATTGATGCGCTCTATGAGGCAATGAAGACCGGGCAGATTGGTGGGGCGGGGCTAGATGTGATGTCTGAAGAGCCTTCCAACCTGGAGCGTCCCTTGATTAAGGCTTGGCACCAGCATGAGGACTGGCTAGCGGATCGATTGCTGATTACGCCGCATGCCGCCTTCTATACCCCCCAGAGCCTGTATGACATGCGTACTAAGGGCATCCCGGTAGCGTTGAAGTATTTGCGCACCGGGCGGCTTGAAAACTGTGTCAATAAGGAATTTCTGGTCAATATCAGGACCGACTAGGTTGCAAACTTGCCGAAGAGTCTGCCTTCCAGGACAGCCTAGGTTGTGTATGTGCTCAGCTCATCACTGCCCGCCGCGCCGTCACTCTCGGGCTTGCCCGGGAATCCAGAGGAACAAAGGCAATCACGGTGCTAGTGGCGATGATAGCGGACTGGATTCCTGCCTTCTTTGATCCTGACGGCTAAAAGGGCAAGCTCGAGAATGACTGTATAGGTTCTTGAAGTTATGACCACTGGTATCAAACAAGTGGTGATGGGTGCTACTGGCTAGGTGTTGCCAAGCGAATTGCTTTATTGGAAAAATAGTTGAAACACTATGGCAGTCGACAGACTAACGCTGATACCAAACATCCATTTGATTAATGAAAACTGATCTTTAAAGTAAACGCCGAGATTTCTAATATCGTCTTTGGTGTCGTTGCGGAGGGTATCAAAACCTATTGCCATGTCACGGCGGAGGGAAGCGTCCAGGTCCTTCATGTCACTACGGAGGGAAGTTCCCAGGTCCTTCATGTCACGTTTGGTGTCACGGCGGATGGAAGTTCCCATTTCCAGCATGTCGCAGCGAAGGCTTTCAATATCTTCTTTGGCGGCAAGGGGGCAAGCATGACTCATCTGCGTGGGTTTTATTTTGTCTTAACAGGCGGCGGCTGTTGATTCAGTATATGCGTCATGAAACTGGGAATACCCGGTTCATAGAAAGCCGACCCCTGTGGTCGCCAAATGAAATCCAGGTCAATAAATGTTTGTAAACGTTCAATGTCTGATTGTGTATTCAATGTATCAACCGATAAGTTATCGGTAATGATTTCCATAATCACATCCTTTGTCATTTTCTTTGTATCTTGAAATGCTTGTGCAATAGCAATAGTCGTTGACTGCAACCCAAGTTTATTTAATGTATCTCTACGTTTATTATAAAAATCCTTTTTTATAATGGTAATATTTGGTTTTGCAACGACAACCTGTTCATCAGTTAAGTGCGTCAAGTTTGTTTTGTTTGCTTCCATCCATAAAGAACTGCCCCGCAATTGTAAAAAGTATGGATAGCATTGACTATCTTCAACTATGAGGGACAAAGCATCTTCAGTTATTTGTATGCCCTGTTCCGCTAAGGGTTTACTTATCGCATCCGCGGCAGCCTGTTCATCCAAACGCCCAAGACCAATCATTCTGGAACGCTCAACAAAGGAAGCGCCAACTTTTGACAGAAAATTCTGCAGTCCAGGAGTGCCAGCCAAAACCAACATAAATGGAGATTCAGGACTAATTATTTGATGGAGATTTAATAAATTATTACACAGATCTGCGTCCATTTTATGTGCTTCATCCATTAACAATATTAATGGTTGTTTTTTACACTGATCAATTAAAGTCTTTTGAAAAGTTTGTTTAAATAAATCCTTTGCTTTCCAAGTAGCACTAGCAGCCAATGCTTCGACATTAAAGCCAGCCGTCACATCTTCAGGGGTCAGTTTACTTTTCAGCGTTTGAGGAGGCATCAAACACTTCCATAAATCAGATGGCGATCCTAATTGATCAGGAGTCACCCAAACCACACGCATTGAATCATCTTTTGTATCGCCCTGCTCAACTTCATTTTTAAACCAACGCAACAAGACAGTTTTACCCATCCCTCGGGGTCCATATAAAACTGTTGCTGCCGGAGGTGATTTACCAGCAGACATTTTGGCTAAACCCTTTCGAAACACAGCTTGCTCATCTTCTCTGCCAGCCAGATAGGGCGGAAGATGTCCAGAACCCGGGCTAAATGGATCTTCTAATTTGGGTAATTTCATAACGGTCTCGGTTTTTCAAATGAATCTCAACAATTTTAAGTTTATCAAATTTTCTTGATGATTCCCTTATTAATTCAGCGGCTAGTGGCGATGATAACGGGCTGGATTCCCGAGCAAGCTCGAGGATGACGGCCAGATATGTACATGCCCAAGGCGGTTGCCTTTGTTCCTCTGGATTCCCGTCACCCCAGTCCATCCCAGCCGATGGCTGTGACCACTGGCTTCGGGGGGAATCCAGAGGAATGAGCAGTATTGCCTTCGTTCCTCGCTCACCGTGCTTCTCGACATTCCCGTCTCCCGTCATTCTTGTTTATGTTCACTGATTCACTTCCCTTTGTTGTTGTGTACATGCCCAAGGCGGTTGCCTTTGTTCTTCTGGATTCCCGCCTAGGGCAGAATTGACGGGGGCGTCCCCCGGTTGCACTTCAAGGTTGAATCCAAGGCATCATATAATTGCTTGACAGTTTTTTTGTTGCAGGGTAAAAATGCCGAGTGAAAAACAATGACGATTAGCATTTCAGGAGAGTGACCATGTCAGAAAATAATTCTTATGAAAGACCAGAGGATGATGCACTCAAACCCTCTTCAGGGAGTGCATATCAAGCTTCGCTAGAAGGCGCTATCAAGGGCGAATATGATTTTTCCATAGGTGCCATCATTAAGGCCTCCTGGAAGGCAACAAAAGGCTTTAAGCTCACAGCCTGGGGTGCCTACCTCCCTCTTATGTTGCTTATGGGTATCAGCGGTGCATCAAACGTCGCCTATAAAGACGATATGGCAGTGCTTACTGTGATTTTCATATTGGGTTTTATTATCGCCCCCATTTTTGCCGCAGGTTTATCCATGTTAGGTATTCATCGTGCCGCTAAACGAGAGGTGAAAGCTATTGATGTGTTTGCTTACTACAAACAACTACCAAAACTTCTTGGGCTAACTATCTTAGCAAATATACTGGTAGTAGTTGGTCTCCTATTATTCATTCTTCCAGGCATTTATCTTTATTTTGCTTATCTGATGGCGATGCCGCTGATGCTGGAGAAAAAGCTTGGTATTTGGGAAGCCCTTGAAGCATCACGGAAAGCGATCACGCATAAATGGTTTTTGTTTTTCGGCTTTTTTGTTGTTCAGATGTTGATTTTATTACTGGCATTTATACCGTTAGGTCTCGGTCTGATTTGGGTAATCCCCATGCTGATAGTCCTGATAGGTATCTTATATCAAAGGGTATTTGGTATAAATCCAGAATCATCTTTGCGTTAACGGTAAAACCATGCCGCTGATTAAACCCTGGTTTAACCAGCGGCATGTTGCTCTAGCCTAGGGGTTCAAGACGCGGAACTTCTGTTGAATCCAGTAATCAAGGCTCACAAACCTGCCGCCGCCGATAAACAACAAGACCAGCAGCATGCAGATATAGGTGGCGGCAAACTCTATGCCATTGTTCAGCACGACAAAATTACCCATCTCCGTGAGCCACTCGTAATTCCCGTGTTCCTGAAGGATAGACTTGGCACGACCCAGTCGGCGCAGTGCACCTTCGGTTCTCTCCGTGCTAAGGAGACCGCTACCAGCAATAGCCAGCCAGCCGTGGGACAGATGGACGGTAAAAATCGCGACCAGCATAGTGAATATCAACGGGATAGAGATCCAGCGAGTAGCAAAGCCAAATAGCAGGAAGATGGAACCGCCCAATTCGGCTGCGATCGCCAGTATCGTCATGAGCCAGGGCGCCGGTAGCCCCAGACTGCCGAACCAACCCACTATGCTATCAAATGAGTTGACCTTGTTGATGCCTGCTTCAAAGAAGACCGGCGCCAGATAGAGGCGTAGCAACAGCGGTGCTATAAAATCCACCCGGCGCGTTTGATCCAGCATGTTTTGCAGTTTATTGAGTAGAGCGGTCATTTTTCATATCCTCCTTAGGTAGTAGATTCGGTAAATACAAGATGTTCATTGAACAACCTCAGCATGGCAAGGCCCCGGGTCGTGAATTGCGTTTTATCGTCAACTTTTAATTGAATCGCCAGCTCATCAAACCAATCCATGGCAATGAGCCCGGGCTGCCTTCGCATATCGTCCAGAAGTGCAAAGGATAGGGGTTCAAGTTCAAAAAATCTGACGCTTTCAGTCTTGTCCCGTAGCACCAGCAGATGCACGGCTGTTACATTCGGTGCTGTGGGTTGGAAGTCTTTTCTGATGCGTTGCACCGGATAGTGATAGCTCAGCGGTTCCGCCAGCAATGACAGCAGTAGCGGTTTGCTACCCAACTCGCTCGGGTCTATCGGTGCATCTGGTGGCTCTGCATCCCGGGTAAAAAGGTCCAGTTCCATCCATTCATAATGCATTAACTCGGTGAGGAAGCCAGGAAGTTGCTGTGATAGTTGTCGGTGCGCTAAATACTGAACAAATTCTTGGGCAATTTTGGGGAAGTAAGGCGTTTGTGACTGGTGGGAAATTAAATAATCACGCACCAGACTATCCCACTGGCTAGCGGACAGAATAGTTTTAGCCACCGGAAAAAATCCCTTTAATAACCCAGAAAGATTATTAAACACTAGCTCCGAATAGACACTCATTCGGCGTTTATCAAGCCCCTGAGGAAGAGCTGCATGGCTCGGGTCCCTTAGATATTCGGTGAAGCCACCTTGTAGTTGGGCAAGTGCAGTCATCTCGCACCTGCTTGCGCTTGTGGCCCGCTGGTTGATGCTCTTTGGTGTTGTTTGATGAGTTCGACTTCTGCCAGTAGTTGTTCCATCCCCGGTATATTGAAGTCCCGCTCAAGCAGGGTGGGTCGGGTGCCTATCAGGTCATAGGTTTTCCCCAGTAACTCCCAGACCGGATCAATCACCTCAGCACCGTGGGTATCAATGATCAGGCCGTCTGGTTCCACATAATGCCCGGCGACATGCAGGTAACTGATGCGCTCAGCCGGCATTGCGGCGATAAAGTCCATGGGTTCGTAGCCGTGATTGACACTGTTGACATAGACATTGTTCACATCCAGCAACATGTCGCAGTCTGCTTCCGTGACCACTGCGGTAACAAATTCAATTTCTGACAGGTCGCGTTGTGGTGTTAGATAGTAGGACACATTCTCCAGTGCCATCCTGTGTCCTAGAATGTCTTGGACTCGCTTGACTCGCTCCGCGGTATAGGTGACTGCTTCTTGTGTGAAGGGCAGGGGTAGCAGGTCATACAACTGGCCCCCGTCATTGGTGTAGCTGAGATGTTCGCTATAGAGATGTACCTCATGGGTCTTGATGAAGTCGCGAATAGCTTCAACCAGACCTTCTTCCAGGGGAGCGGGCCCGCCGATGGATAGGGACAGACCGTGGGCAACAAAGGGCACCTGTTCGCTTATTTCTCGGAGTTGTCTTCCCAACTTGCCACCCAGGCCTATCCAGTTTTCGGGGGCAAGTTCCAGGAAGTCAACCTCTGGCGGCACCCCCTTCGCTAGCTCGGTGGTGATGGCGCGCCGCAAACCTATGCCGGCAGTGTTTTGAGCTAGAGCAGGGGGTCTCATCAAACCATCAGGTGTTGTTTAAGGACCGGTTATTTTTTGTCCTCACCACACTTGCCTTCGCCACAAGCACCTTCAGATTCAGCCTTGTCCTCGCCGCAAGCGCCTTCAGACTTAGCCTTGTCCTCACCGCAAGCGCCTTCGGAGTGGCCCTTGCCTTCGCCGCAAGCGCCTTCAGACTTAGCCTTGTCCTCGCCACACTTGCCTTCGCCGCAAGCGCCTTCAGACTTAGCCTTGTCCTCACCACACTTGCCTTCGCCGCAAGCGCCTTCGGAGTCTGCCTTGTCCTCACCGCAAGCGCCTTCAGACTTAGCCTTGTCCTCGCCACACTTGCCTTCGCCGCAAGCGCCTTCAGACTTAGCCTTGTCCTCGCCACACTTGCCTTCGCCGCAAGCGCCTTCGGACTCGCCCTTGTCCTCGCCGCAAGAACCTTCACCCTTGTCCTCGCCGCAGGAACCTTCGCCCTTGTCCTCGCCGCAGGAACCTTCACCCTTATCCTCGCCGCAGGAACCCTCATGGGCGGCAACCTGCATATAGCCGCCTGGCAATTCGTTCACGCCAAATGGATTCCCCTCAGCCATGACTACTGGCGATAATGCCACTCCAGCACCGAAGGCCGCACCAACAGCGAGTGCCAGCGTTTTTTTGGAAGTTTTTAGTTTCATGGAAATACCCTTCTTGTTGTTATTATTAGTCTCACCTTCACGATGGCTTCTGGCTAGATCTTTCAAACTGCCTTATAACCACTATTCAGGCTACCAGATACTACTCTGGATGTATGTATTTGTCTCGTCCTTGTTGTGTATGACGGGGGTGGACTTATGGTGCCCCGCGCCGTCATTCTCGAGCTTGCTCGGGAATCCAGAGGAACGAAGGGTAGAATCCTGTTATTACTGGTGCTGCTGACGAAGGCAATACCGAGAGTGACGCGCCATCTTGTTGTGTACAAGCCCAAGGCGGTTGGCTTCGTTCCTCTGGATTCCCGACCCCCCAGTTATCACAGCCGATGGCTGTAATAACTGGGGTGCCGAGAATGACGGCGCGTCGGTGTCATCCAAGCCGATGGCTGTGATAACTGGGGTACCGAGAATTGACGGCGGGGCGGGGTGTCCCACCCCCGCGATTCTTATCTAGTCATCAGGCGCATGCCCAAACCAACTGGTTACCACCTGGTCGTGAATATCGGCAAGGTCAAGTTGCACCGCATCAATAAACTCGTGTAACTGCGACTTCTCCAAGAGCCGAGGCACATGGCAAGAATTAATTGCCTTTTGCCCCTGCCGAACACTGCGTTTTGCCAGAGCATTATTAGGTAGTGCCTCGCAACAGGCCATGACCTCCCGCAGGCAGCGGGCAACGGCTCGGGGGAAGTGCCGATTTTTCAACAGGAATACCGCCACATCTGCCCCGCTTACGCCCTCCAGCACATTCTGGCGATACATCTGATAGGCGGCAAGCGAGACCAGCACATGCATCCACAAGATATATTCGTGTTCCTGGATTTCAGGAAGCTTGGGGTCCAGCAGGTTCAGGCAACCCGCATCCAGAATGCGCGTTGTCATGTCCGCGCGTTCCAGATTGCGGCCTATTTTGATGAAGTGATAAGCACCGATATTGCTCATGCAACCTTCGAGGTAGCCGGTTAATTCGTGGCATTTTTTGATGATATCCTTGAGTAATGCATGCCGACCCTTGCGCCTGATGCCGCGGTGACTGTTCTTTTCCAGATAGATATGCAGGTCGTTGATCTTCTCCCAGGCTTCATTCGGCAATAGTTCGCGCGTTGTTCGGGCATTTTCACGGGCTTCGCGGATGCAGTTACGCAATGATCCCGCATGGTGTGTGAGCAGAAAACTAAGGACATTCTTTTCATTCTGGACGCTATATCGCTTAGCAAAGTCTTCTTCAAGCCCGGTAATAGTAATCAGACTGCCCCATATATGACTGATCCCTGGGAGATCCAGTGCGAGGTTAGTGTTGACACTGATGAGCCGCGCAATGTTTTCAGTACGTTCTACATAGCGCCCGAACCAGTACATCCTCGCTGCTACTTTTGACAACATCCTTGACTACCTGCTGTGTGTGTCCAGAATCCAAGTGTCTTTACTGCCCCCTCCCTGGGAGGAATTAACCACCAGAGAGCCCTTCTCCAGCGCGACCCGCGTCAGGCCTCCAGGGGTGACATAGCTTTGCCGGCCCTGGAGAATGAAGGGTCTGAGATCCACATGCCGAGGTTCAATGCCACTCTCGCATAGGGTAGGCACGGTGGAGAGATGAATAATCGGTTGCGCAATATAGTCTCTCGGATGGGCTTTTATGAGGCGTCTGAAGAGTGCAGTCCTGCGTTTGCTTTCCCGAGGGCCAATATACAAGCCGTAGCCGCCGGAGGCGTTCGCTGGTTTGACGACCAGAGATTCCAGATGCTGCAGGACATGCGCCCGCTGTAATTTGTCCTCACATCGGTAACTGGGCACATTCGGCAGAATGGGGTCCTCGGACAGATAGTAGCGAATCATATCCGGGACATAGGTATAGATGACCTTGTCGTCAGCCACCCCCGCCCCGGGCGCATTGGCAAGGGCAACATGCCCCTTCTTCCAAGCGCGTATCAACCCCCGGACACCGAGGGTGGAATGGGCGTGAAACACTTCTGGATCCAGGAAGAGGTCATCCACTCGACGATAAATCACATCTACCTGGGAGAGACCATTGATGGTCTTCATATAGACATGGTCATCCTTGGCAACGACCAGATCAGTGCCCTCAACCAGTTCCGCGCCCATTCTCTGCGCCAGAAACGCATGTTCAAAGTAGGCGGAATTATAGATGCCGGGTGTCAGCACCACGACCACGGGATAGCGGCTCCTGGTGTTTGCTATTGACCTGAGTGTATGCAGCAGTTTTGAGGGGTAGTTATCCAGGGGCATGATCTGGTACTTCTCAAAGAGTTCTGGCAGTACCTGCTTACTGATGTTGCGATTCTCCAGCATGTAAGACACCCCCGAGGGCACTCGCAGATTATCTTCCAAGACATAGACGGTGCCATCCGCACCTCGCACCAGGTCAGAACCACAGATATGCGCCCAGACATTGAATTTGGGCTGCACCTGCCGGCAGATTTCCCGGTAGTTTTGGGAAGAGGCGAGCAGTTCCCGGGGCAGGACCCGGTCCTTGATAATCTTTTGATCCTGGTATACATCGTTGATAAATAGATTGAGTGCCTTGAGGCGCTGAATGAGGCCGGCTTCAATCCGCTCCCATTCGGACTTCAAAATGGCGCGCGGGAGAATGTCAAAGGGCCATTCCCGGTCAATATTTCCCCCTTCGTTGTACAGGGTAAAGGTGATGCCCATGGAGCGGATTGCCAACTCGGCATCGTGCTTCCGGACCTGCAGGTCGCGCCGGCTCTTGCGCCTGATAAAACTAGCCAGTTCGCCTTGTCCTGCCCTTGCCCGGCCATTTGCACCCAACAACTCGTCATACAGAATGGGTGGCGGCGTGGCGCCTTGTGCCATGTCTGCGGCCTGTTTGTGCAGGTGTTGCAAATAACGTCGTTGAGGCTCTGGTCGATGCAAGCTGATACCACCCCGATAAGAAGACTGCTCATTATAGTGGCAATTACACTCTCTTGCCTGTTTCAGTATACGCCCCGCCGTCATTCTCGAGCTTGCTCAAGAATGACGGGGTAATGCCGCCCTGGAGGCGCTCAGGACGATAGTCTGAACCCGAGCATTTTTTATTGACCTCAGGTACCGCAAAAGGTCTGCTGGACGACCTCTTCGGGCCGAGGAGGGCGCGCATAGTGGCGCTGGTGGTGGTGATAGTGGAAGGGGTCATCCAGTGCCGTCATCAACTGCTGGAAGGGGGCAAAATCGCGGTCACGGGTGGCCGCATTGATGACGTCTTCAATGAGGTGGTTGCGAGGTATCAGTGCCGGATTGGTGCCGAGCATCTGCTGCTGGGGAGACTTGCCCGGGGTAGCTTGCCGTGCCAGACGCTGCCGCCACCCTTCCAACCAGCCTGTAAAATCATCAGTAAAATCAAAGACTTCCTTAATACTAGCATTGTTATTGATAGTATTTTCTTCAGTATTGCTTTTAAGAAGGCTTTCACCATTGTTTTCGAGACCAGCTAGCTCCGAGAGTCGGCGGAAGGCAAGGGTAAAATCGCGCTCAGTAGACTCAAGCAGGTGTAGGAAATCCTGTGCCAAGCCCGCGTCATCCGGCTCAGTGCCCGCTAGCCCCAGCTTGCTGTTGAGACGTCTGGTGTTTGCCGCCGTAAACAGTGCTGCAAAACCCTGCAAAGATGCGGTGACCAGTTCAACCCCTTGCTGTTCATTAGTACCGATGAGGGGTAGTAGTGCCTGTCCCAGGCAAGCCATATTCCAGTGCGCGATACCCGGCTGGTTGCGGTAGGCATATCGGCCCTGATGATCAATGGAGCTGTACACCCTTGCCGGATCGTAGGTGTCCATAAAGGCGCAGGGTCCGTAGTCAATCGTCTCGCCAGATAGCAGGGTGTTATCGGTGTTCATCACGCCGTGGATAAAGCCGACTCCCTGCCAGTCGGCAACCAGTTGTGCTTGTTTCGCCATGACCCGCTCCAAGAGGGCAAGGGCCGGATACTCGGCATCTGCCGCCGCGGGATAATGGCGCTGGAGCAGATGCTCAAGCAGCAGTTGTAAGGCTTCAGTGTCCTCACGCGCGGCAAAAAACTCCAAGGTACCAATGCGGATATGGCTCTTTGCGACTCGGACCAGGATGCCGCCGGGCAGGGGTGCATCGCGGATGACCTGCGCCCCCGTGGTGACTGCTGCCAGCACTCTTGAAGTGGCGATGCCCAGCCTGGCCATGGCTTCGCTGACAATATATTCACGCAGTATCGGCCCCAGGGGTGCCCGCCCGTCTCCCCTCCGGGAGTAGGGGGTCTGCCCCGAGCCTTTGAGTTGTATGTCATAACGTTCGCCGTCCTTGCCGAGCACCTCGCCGAGGAGTAGGGCGCGTCCATCGCCCAGCTGCGGATTCCAACTGCCAAACTGATGTCCCGCATAGACGGTGGCGATGGGTTCGGCACCAGCAGGCAGGTGGTTACCGGCGATGATATTGATACCTTCTTCCGAGCTGAGCCATTGCGGGTCTATACCGAGGAGGCTTGCCACTGAGTGATTGACCCGGATGAGTTGCGGGTCGGGCACGGGCACGGGCAGCTGATGGGCATAGAAACGCTCTGGCAACTGGATATAGGTGTTATCAAAGTTGAAGCTCATGCTTGATCCCCCTACTGAGTAGCTTGTTGAGCGGCGTTGCAAGGGAAGCCCGATTGGTTGAGCGCCTGGGCGAAGGCCTGGCGGTTTTTATGGGCTTCTTGCTCTTCTTGCCCTTCTTGATCTTCTTTCCCTTCTAAAGAGACACTCCCGTTAGGATTTTCTCTGGCAAGTAACTCAATCTGATAGACCCAGGGCCAGCGCTTACCGGTAACCCAGAGGCTCGCGTCCGCTGGGTTCCTGGCGATGCCGTTGAGCAGGTTGGCGGGCTCTTGCCGTTCCGATGCGGGATGCAAGCCCTGCAATAGTATTTGCCCGGTCACCCGCCCGGTTGCCAGGTCAATCATCAAGATGCTGTCGCTTTGCCAGACATTGGCGAGGAGGTAGTCCGGGGTCCATTCCAGTTCATTGAGATAATGTATGGCGCACCCGTAGGCCGTCACTGCCACACTGCCGGTGACTTGCCAGTTACTGGGGTCAATAAAGCGTAGCCGATTGGTGCCATCACTGTAGATGAGGCGGTTGCCGTCATTGGTCAGGCCCCAGCCCTGACCCGGCAAGGCGAAGTCCCCGATTCGTTTGAATGTACTTTGGTCATAAATAAAAGCCCGCCGCTTGTGCCAGGTGAGTTGAATGATCTGGTCTCCCAACAAAGTAATACCCTCGCCGAAATAGGCTTTTGCCAGGGGGCGCTGCCGGAGTAACTTGCCGCTAGCCAATTCAAATACTTGCAGCTTGGAATGTCCATTGAGCCCAGTACCCTGGTAGAGGTTCCCGTTCTTAATCTCAAGCCCCTGGGTGAAGTCCGCCCGACTATGCGGAATTCGCTTGATGAGACGATAGTCGTATAACGCTACTTCTGGTGGGGATTTTAGTTGAGCCTTGTGTTGAGACTTTAGTTGGGCTTTGAGTTGAGCATAGCACCCTGAGCTGGGCAGCAGACCTAGTATCAGGCACAAGAACACACCGAAACCTATCGCCTTCATGCTACCTGCTCTCTCCGTCAGTCACTCTCGCCGAATCCAGAGGAGGGCACGGCAGCATCATCAATGCCAGAGGGTGAATGTAAATTGATTGCAAATTTTATACATCATCAAAAAAGCTTTTGTCTATTTGTTGCTCAAATCCTATGTTGTATTTTTTCAAGAGTTCAATCAATCTTTCCCCGTTTATCAGCTCCATTCCATATTCATTCGCTCTATTTTTTGCATCCTTTGTAAAGGATGAGGTGGTGATAAAAACCGCCTTCTCTGCTTTTTCATCTGTTTTCACTTGTTCTAGCTGTCTTATTTTTCGTTCATCAATTTTCCCATCACTATATCTTTTTGATTCAAATACGACTTTCATTCTGGTTAATCCCAATAAATAAAACGCATGTCCGTCATATCCACCGTCTCTTGATAATTGAGTAATTTTAACATCCTCATACCCAGCCCCTTCGAAAAGTTTTCCACACAGCCTTTCAAATTGTTCTGGTTTTATCTTTTTGATGATATCTAGCTCTCTTCTTTCCTCCCTCGTTTCGTCCGCTAGGCTTTCTTCTACATCTTTTTCTTCATCCATTACCTCTAAATTTGTAGATTTTTCTTTATTTGCTTTTCTTCTTTTCGTGCTTTCTTTATTTGACTCATCCATCACTTCTTTGATAAACGCGCTATGTGATTGCTCATCACGCAATGCTGGAATTATATCCTTTGCTTTTGGGGTTAAAGTCCATTTAGCGCGTTCTAAATGGTCAATATATCCCGTCCAGGAAAGTCTTACTCTTGAAAAATGAATATTCATGCGAAAGACAGAAGTATTAGTTTTAGGCGTTGTTTTACTTAAAAACTCTTCGCTCAATTCAAGATCGTCGGCAATCATCTCAGCAACTTGTTTAGGGCTTCCCGTACCACCTAGCTTATGCAATGCCAACAAAATATACGGCGCTATGGTTGTTTGATCAATACCTGATTCTTTTGACATGATAGAACTCCCTATATAGCAAGATGTGGAGCGCAAACTCTATCACTTTTCGGGTCTACTCGGTAATTTGCTGAGCACATACCAGAATAATGGGCGCAACTTCTGGACAGCTGTGGCTAGGTATGGTCTCCTCAAGCGCAGGACTTGAAAGACCCCATAAATTAGAGACCCGATTATGTCATACAAGATATTTGGTGCTGAACTCTCCCCCTACTCGGTGAAGATCCGTTCTTATTTTCGCTTCAAGGGTCTGCCGCATGCATGGACACTGCGGAATGTATCTAACATGGAAGAGTTTAAGCAGTATGCGAGGCTGCCTCTGATACCTCTGGTGGTGACCCCGGAAAAAGAATCCCTGCAGGACTCAACCCCCATTATGGATGCCATCGAGGCGCGTCATCCGGTGCCGTCCATTCATCCAGAAGATAAAACGCTGCAATTCCTATCTATCCTGATAGAAGATTTTGGTGACGAGTGGGCAAACAAGTGGATGTTCCATTATCGCTGGTCGCGGCAGGCTGACCAGTTGAATTCCGGCACCAGGATTGCGCGAGGCTCTTTAGAAGGCATGCCCGAAAGCTCCTTAGAAGGAATGGCTGAGGGCTCTTTATTAAAAACCGCTGAGGGCTCCTTTGCACCGCTGCTCGCTCAGGTCATAGAGCGGATGACGGCGCGTATCTGGTTTGTTGGCTCTAATGAAACAACGGCACCGCTGATTGAGGCGTCCTTTCATCGCATGCTGAGGCTACTTGATGCACACCTGGCAGGGCGGGAATATCTGTTTGGCTCTCGTCCCACTTATGGCGACCTTGGACTCTGGGCACAGTGCTATGAGATGTGGGTAGATCCAACACCCGGGAGCTACATCTCCACCATCTATCTCAATGTACAGGACTGGATCCAACGCATGCACTTCCCCACGGATAGCGGTAGGCATGAACCCTGGCAATCTCTGGCACCGACGCTTGCCCCGCTTTTAGAATTGATCGGTGCCTTGTATATGCCTTGGAATCTGGCGAACGAGAAGGCACTTGCAGCCGGTGCCGAAGAGTTTAGTTGCGAGTTGAGTATGGGCACCTGGGTACAAAAACCTCAGAAGTATCATGCCAAGGCACTTGCCGTGCTACGGCAAAAGTATCAGGTGCTTGCGGGCGACCCCCTTGACGGGATCCTGGCAGACGCGGGTATACTGGATGGCCTCAGCGGCGGCTCGGCGGAGGCTTAGCTACATCCGCATCAATCCTGCGCTATACTTTCCCCAGTAGCGGCACAGTTCTATCAAGCACAGCAATTCAATCACATCAATGGAGTAGAGAAAGATGAAGCAACATCTCAATTTTTATATTAACGGTGAATGGGTGAAGCCAGTAAAACCAGCCACTCTGGAAGTCATCAATCCGGCGACCGAGGAGCCGTTTGCGACTATTAGCATGGGGACTGCAGCGGATGTCAACAAGGCGGTTGATGCTGCCAGTGCTGCCTTTGCGAGCTATTCCCAAACGACAGTCTCGGAAAGAGTAGAACTGCTCAGCAATATCCTGGCGGAATACCAAAAACGCTACGATGAAATTGCCGAGGTGATTTCTACGGAAATGGGCGCCCCCAGCTGGCTATCAAAGGCTGCTCAGGCGGCCACCGGTCAGGCGCACTTCAGTACCGCGCTGGCAATACTCAAAAAATATGCCTGGGAGGAACACAAGGGCAGCTATGTATTGCGGAAAGAACCGGTAGGGGTCTGCGGTTTGATCACCCCATGGAACTGGCCGATCAATCAGATCTCTTGCAAGGTGGCACCGGCCCTGGCGGCAGGTTGCACTATGCTATTAAAGCCTAGCGAAGTTGCCCCGATAAACGCGATTGTGCTTACCGAAATTCTACATGATGCGGGTGTCCCCGCGGGTGTATTCAATCTGGTGAACGGCGATGGCCCCACAGTGGGCGCGGCCATGTCGAGCCATCCCGACATTCACATGATGTCCTTTACGGGGTCAACCCGCGCGGGTATTGCCGTTGCCAAAGCATCGGCGGACTCGGTCAAGCGGGTCGCTCAGGAACTGGGCGGTAAGTCGGCAAATATCATCCTGGAGGATGCCGACCTGCAGGGTGCGGTGAGTGGTGGCGTGCAGCAGGTATGTATGAATTCCGGTCAATCCTGCAACGCACCCACGCGCATGTTGGTACCCGCGGCAGTGCATGCCCAGGCCTTGGAAATCGCCCGGGAAGCTGCTGAGGCGGTCAAGGTGGGCGACCCTATGGTAGCCGGTACGGTGATTGGTCCGGTCGTCAGTGAGCTACAGTACGACAAGATTCAAGCACTGATTCAGAAAGGCATTGATGAAGGTGCCACGCTGGTCACCGGTGGCACCGGTCGCCCGGATGGGCTGAACCAGGGCTACTATGTGAAGCCCACCGTCTTCGGCAATGTCCGTAATGACATGACCATTGCCCAAGAAGAAATTTTTGGTCCCGTCCTCTCCATTCTGCCCTATGAATCCGAGGCGGAAGCGATTGATACTGCTAACGACACGCCTTATGGCCTCTCTGGATATGTGCAATCAAGTAGCCTTGAGCATGCCATGGAAGTCGCCGCGCAGATTCGTACCGGTAATGTGCATGTGAATGGTTCGGGACCTGATTTCAATGCGCCCTTTGGCGGCTACAAGCAGTCGGGTAATGGTCGCGAGTGGGGCGATTTGGGTTTTGAGGAATTTCTTGAAACCAAAGCCGTCTTTGTTCCTGCTGCCTGAGCGGCTCTGCAGTGCCATAAACAGTGCAATCTATGCAAGAGAAAGCTATGGCAATTGCCTATTTGAACGGCGTCTGGCTGGCACCGGAAGACGCTAAGGTTTCCGTCTTTGACCGCGGCTTCATGTTTGGTGATGGCATCTATGAAGTGATAGCCATCTATCAGGGGCTTGCCTTCATGTTGGCTGAGCATGTGCAAAGATTGGAACGCAGTCTTGCGGAAATACGTTTGGCAGCTCCGCTGACTGGAGCTGCCTGGCACGCCCTCATTGAGGAGGCGATTGCCCGGAGTCAAGAGCCGACCGCCAGCCTCTATCTGCAAGTGACTCGGGGCATTTCCATGCCGCGTTCTCCAGACTATCCCGTGCCCGCCCAACCCACCATCTTTATCACCGTGACGCCTGGTGTCGTCACTTCAGAAGAGTATTCAGAAGGACATTCAGAAGGACATTCAGAAGCGCCTGGCCCCTATAAAGTGGTGACGAAGCAGGATTTCCGGTGGGGGCGGGGCGATATCAAGGTCGTGAGTCTGCTCGCCAATGGGCTGCTTCGTAATGAGGCGCAAGCTGCCGGTTATGATGATGCGCTGCTGATTCGGGACGGTCTGGTCACTGAGGCAACCCACGCTAATGTATTTATCGTTAAGGATGAAAGGATCATCACGCCGCCGAAGAGTTGCTACATTCTGCATGGCATCACGAGACAGCATATTCTGCAACTTGCCCGAACCGCGGGGTTGGCCGTGGCGGAGCGGGAGATTACCGAAGCAGAATTATTGGCTGCTGATGAAGTCTGGCTATCTTCCACGGGGCTTGAGGTCCTACCGGTATCGGAAGTCAATGCTCAGCAGATAGGCGAGGGGGTACCCGGGCCGCTCTGGCGGGAAGTCTATGCGCTGTTCCAAGCATCCAAACCCAGGGTTACCGGCAATTGATGCGCTACAACATGCCTTCCAGACCAGTGCTGAGCGGCTAGACCCCCTGCCGTCTCCAGCCGCTGTCATGTATAAACAACTCGTCTAGTGATGGGGGTGATGATGCAAGGGGTTATCCAGAATATTCTCGAGAAGATTACTAAGCAGATTCTTCAGAAGGTTCTTAGGCAAGCTCTTCAGAAGGCTCTTAAGAAGGTATTGCTATCATCTTGTATGCTGCTGATGGGGTGCTTTCTTGATGATGTCAATAGGGCCCAGGCCGATGCGCACCAACAAGCGGCAGAGATGCAACTTAGGCTTGAACAGATGGATGATAATTTACAGCTGTTTTCCCCGGCGGCTCAAGAAGTCATCAGCAGGGAAGTATTACACGCCGCGTATGACGGCGTCATATCGGCGCAGGTCGTTACCGAAGTGGCACGTTTAGAAGCTGTTGCTATACCGGAACTGATGCTGAGGCTCCTGCCGCTTGCGAGTCACTATGCACTGCCGCCGGTGTCTCATTTTCGGGTGGGTGCAGTGAGCCAAGGCGAGACCGGTGCCTTGTATCTTGGTGCTAATCTGGAAATTGCTCAGGCGGCACTCAGTTTTGTTGTCCATGCCGAGCAGTCAGCAATTAATAATGCGCTGTTGCACGGCGAGCCGGGCATAGAACGTATCGCCGTGACGGCAGCACCCTGTGGGCACTGTCGTCAATTTCTGAATGAACTCAAGGCTGCCTCCGAATTGGAAATTATTGTGCAGGGTCGTCCGCCGGTGACCCTGGATGAGCTCTTGCCGGCAGCTTTTGGCCCCGCCGACCTGGGGATTAAAAATGGGCTCTTTTCAGGTGCCTCACTTAATAAAAAGTCGCTTAGTAAAGAGAGAACAAAAAAAACAAGCTCCCCCATGGCATGCCCCACAAAGCCCCCGGCGGAAATGCTCTGCCTCGCGCAGGAGACAGCCCGGCAGAGTTACTCGCCCTATTCAGCTTCCCCTTCTGCGGTGGTATTAAAAGTGAAAGACAGATTTTATACCGGGGCATACATAGAGAATGCCGCCTATAATCCCAGCTTGCCGCCGGTGCTTTCGGCGCTGGATAGATTGCGCTTTCAGGAAACTGATTTTAGTCGTATTCAGGAACTGCTACTCTTTGAAGCTGCCGAGGCGGGAATCAGTCAGGCAAGTTATACCCAGGCAGTGCTCAGCGAAATAGCCCCGGATGCGAACTTCAAAATAGTGACCTCAGAGGAATAACACCACCAGAGTCAAGAGATAGGACGCATGTCGAAATACCAAGTGCCGAAAAATGTGATTGTCGTTGAGCATCCGTTGATTCAGCACAAATTAACGCTTATGCGTACTCGTGCTACGCCGGCGGTGGCGTTCAGACAGCTACTCAGAGAGATAGGTTTGCTGCTTGGCTTTGAAGCCACTCGTGATATGGCGCTGACAGCTATAGCAATAGAAACACCATTGATGGCGACCCGTGCGCCCATCCTGGCGGGGAAGAAGATGTGTCTGTTTTCTATACTGCGCGCCGGGGATGGATTGTTGCAGGGCTTGCTGGATCTGGTGCCCTCAGCAAGAGTAGGGCATGTGGGGATGTATCGTGACCCTGAGACACTGGAAGCAGTGGAGTATTATTTCAAAGCCCCGGGCAAACTTGCGGAACGTCTTTGTCTGGTGATGGACCCGATGTTAGCGACGGGTCATTCGGCGGTAGCGGCTATTCATCGGATTAAACAAGCGGGTGCTAAAGAAATACGTTTTATTTGCCTACTGGCGACACCCGAAGGGATAGCCGAGCTGCACAAGCATCATCCTGAGGTACGTTTGTATACGCCGGCTATAGATGAAGGCTTGAATGAAAAAGGCTATATTCTACCCGGACTGGGCGATGCTGGAGATCGTTTATTTGGTACGAAATAATAATATTTTTTCCAGTGAAGATACGAAGTAATATGTCCTAGCGAAACCCATCTATCATGTATAAACAAGCAGACAAAAAGACAAGCAAACAAATGGGAAAAACGCAGCAATGAATACAAGACTCAAAGGTGATAACAGAGCAGATTTAGAAGCTTATTGGATGCCCTTTACGGCTAATCGCGCCTTCAAAAAGGCACCGAGAATCGTGGATTCGGCGGCAGGCTTCTACTACAAAACACCCGATGGACGCCGCATTATGGATGTCTTCTCTGGCATGTGGACCTCTGGTCTGGGGCACTGCCATCCCAAAATTGTCGCCGCAGTACAGGAGCAGGTTGCCACCCTTGACTATGTGCCGGCCTTTCAAGTCGGGCACAGCAAGATCTTTGAATTGAGTGACCGGCTAATCAATTTAGCCCCCGAGGGTTTTGAGCATGTCTTCTTTACCACCTCGGGTTCGGAATCCGCCGATACCGCATTAAAAATAGCGCTTGCCTGGCATCGTATGCGCGGGGACGCGACCCGCACCAAATTCATAGGCCGTGAGAAGGGCTATCACGGCACCAATTTTGGTGGCATGTCTGTTGGTGGTATTCCTGCTAATAGAAGAATGTTTGGGCATGCCCTGTTGCCCCATGTTGACCATCTGCCGCACACCCATAATCTGGAACACAATGCCTTCAGCAAGGGGCAGCCCGCATGGGGGGCACACCTAGCGGACGAACTGGAAGGCTTGGTCGCGCTACATCATGCCGAGAATATTGCGGCGGTCATCGTGGAACCTGTAGCGGGCTCGGCGGGGTCCTAGTGCCACCCGTAGGTTATTTGGAGCGACTGCGTGAAATCTGCACTCGGCACGGTATTTTGTTGATTTTTGATGAGGTGATTACTGGTTTTTATCGTATCGGTAGCGCATTTGGTTGTGAACGCTTTGGGGTACTACCGGATATTATCAGCACTGCAAAAGGGATCACCAATGGGGTAATTCCTATGGGCGCAGTCTTTGTGGGCGGTGATATGTATCAGACTTTTATGCAGGGTCCTGAGCATGGCATTGAATTTTTTCATGGCTATACCTATTCGGGACATCCCGTGGCAACGGCTGCAGCCCTTGCCGCATTGGAGGTCTATGCAGAAGAAGATATTGGTAATAGAGTGCAAGCCATAGCCCCGGTGTTTGAAACTACCCTGCATGCCCTGAGAGATGCGCCGCATGTCATAGACATTCGTAATTTTGGACTCATGGGAAGCATAGAATTGGCAGGGCGTCCTGGCGACCCGGGTGCTAGGGGAATGGAAGTGCATGTCAAATGTTTTGAACAGGGTCTGATGGTGCGCCACGGCATGGATACGCTGATGTTTTCTCCCTTCTTTACCTTCACCCCGGAGTTGTTTGAACAGGCTTTTGATATTGTGCGCAAAGTATTAACTGAGATTGATTAGGACAACGAGATGAATGCAGTCGAAACAGTGGTAACCGAGCAGCAAGTGATTGGGCACTATATCAATGGTGCGGCAGTCGCCGATACTGAACGTACTCAAGACATTTATAACCCGGCCACCGGCAAGGTAGTGCGACAGGTTGCCATGGCGAGCAAAGCAACCGTAGAAGCGGCAATCACGGCAGGGGCCGAGGCCTATCCTGCTTGGCGGCAGACCCCGCCTATGGAACGCGCCCGGATAATGTTTCGTTTTAAGGACTTGTTAACGCAGCATGCGGACAAGATTATTGCCCTCATCACGGATGAACATGGCAAGGTGTTGGACGATGCGCGGGGCGAGTTTGTGCGTGGTGTTGAGGTGGTGGAGTATGCCTGTGGTGCGCCCGAACTCTTAAA
This sequence comes from Candidatus Azotimanducaceae bacterium, assembly GCA_965208605.1. Lineage (GTDB taxonomy): Bacteria > Pseudomonadota > Gammaproteobacteria > Pseudomonadales > Azotimanducaceae > UBA9659. The sequence goes on from OZ242345.1 coordinate 110,825, forward strand.
AGGACAGCACAGCAAAAATGTTGGGCGGGGGCTGGATAGCTGGTCGGAATTTCATCCCCTGGGCGTGGTCGCCGGTATTACGCCGTTTAATTTTCCCGCTATGGTGCCCATGTGGATGTACCCCATGGCGATTATTTGCGGTAATACATTTGTGCTTAAGCCCTCCGAGAAGGATCCCAGTGCGCCGACCTATATTGCCCAGTTGTTTAAAGAAGCCGGGCTACCTGCGGGCGTGTTTAATGTGGTGAATGGTGATAAGGAAGCTGTAGATACCCTGCTCACTGATTCAAGAATAGAAGCCGTCAGCTTTGTGGGTTCTACACCGGTCGCGGAATATATTTACCAAACGGCGACTAGCACCGGGAAAAGAGTACAAGCATTGGGCGGTGCAAAAAATCATGCCGTCATCATGCCCGATGCCGACATGGATACTGTGGTCAACGCATTAATGGGTGCTGTCTATGGCTCATGCGGCGAGCGGTGCATGGCGATATCGGTAGCAGTCTGTGTTGGCGACACCCTGGCCGATAGTTTTGTTGACAAGATGGCTTCAAGAGTAGCCGCGTTAAAGATTGGTCCCGGTGATTTTGTTAAAAGTGCGGCTAAAAGTGCGGTTGAAGGTGTGCTTGAAGGTGTTAATGAAAATGTTGCTCTTGAAAATGATATGGGACCGCTAATCAGCCAGCAGCATTATGAAAAGGTACGTAATTATGTTGATTTGGGCGTAGCAGAGGGTGCCGAACTTGTTGTTGATGGGCGGGACTTTTCTGTTACGGCTTCTATTACTGCCACTGCCGAGCATAAGGCAGGGTTTTTCTTAGGGGGTTGTTTGTTTGACCGAGTAACGCCCGATATGCGCATCTATCAGGAAGAGATATTTGGTCCTGTTTTATGTGTCGTCCGGGTGCACAGCATGCACGAAGCCATGCAACTCATTGATGCGCATGAGTATGGTAATGGCACCTGTATCTTTACTCGTGATGGCGGTGTTGCCCGGCATTTTACCGATAATATTCAGGTGGGCATGGTGGGCGTTAATGTGCCCCTGCCGGTGCCGGTTGCGTATCACAGTTTCGGCGGTTGGAAGCGCTCCCTATTTGGTGATTTAAGTGCTTATGGGCCGGATGCTGTTCGCTTTTACACCCGGCGCAAAACCATTACCCAACGTTGGCTTTCTGATTCAGTGGAGAGGACGCAATTTTCCTTCCCCGACAATCAATAATCAACAATCAATAACCAATAACCAATAACCAATCATATTTTCTATTTGCGAGTCTGTATGACTTTCACCTACGCCATATCAACTGACCGAACGCCCTTCAAAAAGAATATCTGGTTAAAATCTTTTTTGGGTATTTTTCTGCTGGGTTGGCTCTACACCTTTGTCGCCACCACTGATATTGACAATTGGTTTCTTGAAAATGCGCTGGTATTTATTTTTCTTGGCGTTTTATTTTCAACGCATAAAAAATATCAATTTAGCGATCTGTCATCCTTGATGATATTTGTCTATTTATGTCTGCACATCTATGGCGCACAACATACTTATGCAGAAAATCCATTGGGCTATTGGTTGATGGAGACATTTTCTACCTCGCGGAATCATTACGATAGAATCGTGCACTTCAGTTTTGGGTTTTTATTGGCTTATCCCATGCGGGAGTTGTTTCTGACCTGGTTCAGATTTCCCGCATGGGTGGCTTGGGTCCTGCCTATTGAAATGACTTTATCCATAAGCGGATTTTATGAATTAATAGAATGGGGCGTTGCGGATATTTTCTTTCAAGAACAAGGTGTCGCTTATTTGGGAACCCAAGGCGACCCATGGGATGCGCAGAAGGATATATTTTTGGCGACCCTGGGTGCCGTGGTTGCCACCTCTCTGGTATCCAGTGTGAAACAGTTATTTCATATTCATCAATAACCAGGATGTTATAGCAATGGGCGTTATAGCAGAGACGTTATGGCAGAGACGTCATATTGAGATGTCATAGCAAAGCGCGTTATAACGGGGAAGCTTGTAACGAGTGGGCACGGACTATGTTGACGCAGGATATCATTCGGAAAAAGCGCGATGGCGAAGCTCTGGCACGGTCGGAAATCGAAGCCATCGTTCAGGGCATCGTTGATGAATCCCTGTCCGAGGGCCAGGTTGCCAGCTTTGCCATGGCAACCTTCTTTCGCGGCATGGCGCGGGAGGAATGTGCCATTCTCACCCGGGCCATGCAGGATTCGGGCAAGACCCTGCAATGGTCGCAGCTGGATTTACCGGGCCCGATCGTCGATAAGCACTCCAGCGGCGGTGTTGGCGACAAGGTGAGCCTGATGCTGGCGCCTATGCTGGTTGGCTGTGGTGCCTATGTGCCGATGATAGCCGGTCGCGGCCTGGGGCACACCGGTGGCACCTTGGACAAGCTGGACAGTATCCCCGGCTACCAGTCCCAGCCGGATGAAGCGCGCCTGCAGGCGGTGGTGAAGGAGGTCGGTTGCGTCATCGTCGGACAGACCGCCGAGCTGGCACCCGCGGATAAGCGCTTCTACGCCATTCGTGATGTGACTGCCACGGTGGAATCCGTGCCCCTGATCACCGCGTCGATTCTGTCCAAGAAGCTGTCCGCTGGGCTGGAAGCCCTGGTGATGGATATCAAGACCGGCAGCGGTGCCTTTGCCGCCTCCATGGAGATGGCGCAGGAGTTGGCGGGCAGTATCGTCGCGGTGGGTGGTGCACTGGGTTTGCCGGTATCGGCGCTGATTACCGATATGTCGCAGGTGTTGGGCAGAACCGCGGGTAACTCCCTGGAAGTACTGGAGTCGGTGCAGTACCTGCGTGGAGAATTTGAGGATGCGCGATTGCACGAGGTGGTGGTTGCTCTCGGCGCCGAGCTGTTGCTCTTATCGGGCCTGTGCACCACCCTGGATGAGGGTAGCGAACGAATGAATGAAGCTCTCGGTAGCGGCTGCGCCGCCGAGTGTTTCGGGCAGATGGTCACGGCCCTGGGCGGGCCGGCGGATTTCATGGACAAACCCACTCACTACATGCCGCCGGCCCCGGTAGTCTCGCCGGTATATCCGGAGACTACCGGGGTGGTCAGCGCCATCGACGTGCGCTCGGTCGGCAATGCGGTGATTGAGCTGGGAGGCGGGCGGCGGCTGGTGCAGGACAAGCTGGATTTCAGGGTGGGATTGTCAGCGGTCAAGGCACTTGGTGAAGCGGTAAGCCCTTCTGAACCGCTGGCGCTCATACACGCCGCTGAGCCGACAAGGGCCGCCCTGGCCGCCGCACGACTGGTGCAGGCCTATTCAATAGCCGATACCGCGGAGCCGAGCGAACCCGTTATCCTGGAGCGAGTGGACCAAAACAACTAGTCGGCAGCCGGTAGCAGCTCAGCCTCGCCCGCGGTTATTCCCGCCTTCTTTGATTCTGACGGGGTGAGGGGGCACCTACCATAATGGATCTTTTCCTACACACTAGCCCATCATATCTTACAACCCGCCTGGGGAGCGTCTCTAGTTGAGCCAACTGCCAAAACCTCAATCTGCCTGCCATAGCGAGGGTTTTCCGTTACACTGATACTGGATATCGGCGAAAACCAACGCATCGCCGTCAAAATAGTGGATGATAGAGAGATAGAAAGTTTGCGGGTTCTGGAGGGACCATCATGGCTAGAGCAGACCTTTTAGTGCAGTTAGCAAAAGCGGCGATTGCGAGCGATGGCAGTAAAATCGCTCAATCCTTGGAGGGTATCATTGCCGAGGAACATGATAAAAATCATAAAATTCTGGCAGACCGTCTAACTCGTGTTTTACGAGAAAATGGTGCCAATCGGCGTACAGGAAGAATATTGCAAAATGGCATATCTGCGCTTGTCCACGATATTGTTCCTGAAAAATCTCTTGATGATATTTATTTGTCAAAAGCGAACAAGCTTATATTGCAAGAGTTGATTGAAGAAAACCGCCGCCGGGAATTACTTCAAACCTATGGTATTTCACCGCGTAATCGTGTGATGTTTGTTGGTCCCCCGGGTAACGGAAAAACAACTTTAGCTGAAATCCTTGCTTATGAACTGATGCTACCTTTGGTGGTGGTGCGGTATGAGGGTTTAATCGGTAGTTTCTTAGGGGAGACAGCAAGTCGATTGAATAAAATTTTTGAATATGCGCGCCAACGGCACTGCGTATTGTTTTTTGATGAATTTGATGTGATTGGTAAAGAAAGAGGTGATCTACATGAAACTGGAGAAATTAAGCGAGTGGTAAGTTCATTATTGCTACAGGTGGATGCTTTGCCAAGCCGTACAATAATCATCGTAGCAAGCAATCACCCACACTTGCTTGATACCGCCGCCTGGCGAAGATTTCAAATTCGTATAGAGCTATTGCCCCCGAAAAAATCGGAAGTAATAGATTACATTAAGAACTATCAAAGAAAAACAGAGCGCCATTTTGGAATTACTCCCGAGATGATTGCTACAAAACTACAGTTATCTTCATACGCTGAATTGGAAGAATTTTGTTGTGATATTTTACGTACTGCTATTTTGAAAAAAGGGGAATGTAATATGAAATCAATTACTAATCTCAAAATAACGCAGTGGAACAAACGTGATAATCTTAAAAAACGCATCCAAAAATAAAATCAAATGGCTGCTTCCAAACCCTTACTTATTTTTCCTATCCCGGTATTAGTTGAACGCCCGAAAGGAATTGGCGGTGGTAGCAAGCCGCCCACCCCGGTAAGCGGTTTGGGCAGAGCAGAGCGTATCAGCCAGAGATTCACAGAAGCCATCAACTATATTCAAGATACACCAGGAGACCCTCACCGCGTTCTGGTTATTGAGACCGTTGGTAGGGTCGCAGATTTTCATAAAGCCGTCCAGCAGATGGACAGGCTTGAGTGGTTAGCTGAAATTGATACAGATGATGTTTTTCTTGATGATTTATACGAACAAGATAGTGACGCTTATAAGTCCGCTAAAAAAGAAGGGGGTAGACTCTATCTGTCGTCAAGCAATCAGCAAGCATTACATGAGCTAAAAGGTTTATGGGACGAATGGGATAAGAACCAAAAACTCCCATATGGGCGTGGTGCATGGAAAAATGTGTTTGAATATATCGCCGACTTGCGGTTTTGGGATGAAAAAGATCGGCTGGATAGCACTGGAATTATTGATATATGGAAAGGTGAAGTAGCTATAAAGCGTGGTTCTTCTTCCGAATGTGATTTTGATATTGAATTATATTTTGTCAAGGGTAAAGAAGATGCTGATGCTAGAGTTGCCACGATAACTGACTACATTAGGTCCTTGTATGGAAAAGTTAATAATCAATGTAGGATTGATGAAATTGCTTTTCACGCCTTAAAGGTGACATTGCCAGTATCTGCAATAGTGCATGTTCTGAATAGCCGTAAAGCCGATGAAAATTATCCAGAATGGATAAAGTTTTCAGGCATTAAATACTGTCGTCCAATAGGTCAACAACTACGGACGGATATAGAACCAGAAAATAATCCATTAGAAATGGAACCCCTTCCACCCGATGATTCTCCGCCGGTAATTGCGTTGTTAGATGGCGTTCCAATGCTGAACCATCGGTTCCTTGCTGACTACATCAAGTTTGATGACCCGGATGATTTTGCAAATAGATACCAACCCTCAGAGCAAAAGCATGGAACCTGTATGGCATCACTCATTTGTCATAATGACTTATCCAACTCAGAGCGAGTATCTATCAGCAGGAAAATTTATGTGCGTCCGATTATGTTCCCGGCTGATATGGGCTCAGAGAGAGTGGAGAAAATACCCAGCATGGATTTTGCAGAAAACATAATCGAAAGATCGGTGGTTAGAATTTTCGATGGAGAAGGTGATGAGGATCCTTTATGTCCAACAGTTAAAGTAATTAATTTATCTGTTGGCAATATCGATTATCAATTTATACGCGAAATGTCCCCTTGGGCAAAATTGTTGGATTGGTTGTCATGGAAATATAAAGTTTTATTTGTTGTTAGTGCTGGCAACTACTATGGAGAAGTTGACATAAATGAGGAAGATGTAGAGCTACACAAAAAATTTATTCAATCCATTGAAAAGAATCAAATAGAAAGAAAATTACTATCTCCTGCAGAATCCATCAATAGTTTAACGGTTGGTGCAATGCATTCCGATTTTTCTCCCAATGGACAAATCGGATTAATTAATCCGTATGAAAACCATGACTTGCCTGCAGAATATAGTCGGAATGGCCCTGGCTACAAACAACAAATAAAGCCAGACATTTTAGTCTCTGGTGGGAAAATGCTCTACCAAAAAAATGTTGATACGTTCATTCGCCAACCGCGTATTGATATTGGGCAAAAAACCGCTTATGTAAGCCCGACACTAGGGGGTATCACTAACACAACAAATAAATCTGGCACCAGCAATGCTGCAGCATTAGCAACCCATGCAGCTGCGCATTTATTTGAGGTGTTAGAGGGGTTGCGTGAGGAAAACGCTAGCCTAATAGAGCAATATGATTCGCTCATTTTGAAATCACTACTTGTTCATGGGGCCAGCTGGGGCGATATGCGTACTCAGTATGAAGTGCTAAAAAATGAACAAACCTCACACGGAATTAAGCGTGTTGTTGCCAAGCATTTAGGCTATGGCAAAGCAAATTTCGAAAGGGTCATGTCTTGTACTGAGATCCGCGTGACCATATTGGGATTTGGTGAATTAAGTCAAAGCGAGCGTCATCGATTTAATTTGAAGATCCCGGATGCGGCCGCAGGGCTACATCTGAGGATGGTCGTTACTTTGGCATGGTTCACTCCAATCAATCCCTTTCGATATGGCATACGGCAGGCCAAACTGTTTTTTAATGTTGAAGGTCTTCCGAAGAACACACGACAAGAAGCAGACTGGCAACAGGTGAAGAAGGGTGCCGTCCAGCATGAAATTTTTAATATCAATCAATTTGAAAACGATCATATTGATATTTTTGTTCAATGCGAAGCAGATGCGATTGAAAATTTTGATGAAACTATTCCCTATGCTATAAGTTTTACTATAGAGGCGGAAGAAGAAACTGATATTGACCTTTACACAATGATTGAGCAATCGATCCAGATATCAGTATGACCAAACCCTACGAAATAACTGGGATAATTCATATCACAGCAAAAAGTACTTTCACGAAAAAACATTTGATATGAAATTTTTGATGACAGTTGACGATATGAACAGTGATGACAGTGATGATAACGAAACGCTAGAAGTACTAGTACATTAAACTAATGCGAGGTTGAACGAATATGTCCAAAGAAGAAGCGAGTGTAGATAAGCTTGTTAGCGATATTGAGCAAGGCGTGCTGAGGTTGCCAGAAATGCAACGCCGATATGTGTGGAGATCAACTCGAGTGCGTGATTTGCTCGACTCGCTATATCGCGGTTATCCGTCAGGTACTATTTTGCTTTGGGAAACAAATGAAGATGTGCCGCAACAAGAATTTGCGGTGCAGCAAAAAGAAACTTCTTCTCGAAATACGCGACTGCTACTTGACGGCCAACAAAGGCTTACTTCGCTTGCTGCGGTTATCCACGGAAAACCAGTTAATGTTCGTGGTCGTAAAAAACCAATAGAATTACTATTTAATCTTGAACACCCAGATACACTCGCCGTGGTGACGGAAGTGCACGAGGAAGCGACAAGTGAAGAGGAAGAATTGATTGAAGATGAAACGGATTCAACCGAGGACGAGATTGGAAAACGGTTAAACCAAATGACTTTTGTTGTCGCTACTAAAAAATTAGAGCAGTTGCCGCAATGGGTAAAAGTCACTGATGTGTTTAAGTCTGACAGCGATGCTGAATTTCTTAAGCGTGCTGGATTGAATGATTTTGAAGATCCGAAGTTTTATCGCTACAGCCAGCGATTAGCGCAACTTCGCCGCATCCGAAAGTATGAATATCGGCTGGAAGTGCTAGAGCAAAAACTCTCATATGATGAGGTAACGGAGATATTTGTTAGGGTCAACTCGCTTGGGACAAAACTGCGCAGCTCCGATCTTGCCCTTGCCCAAATCACCGCAAAATGGCGTGGTGCGCTTAAAGAATTTCAATCTTTTCAGAAGAACTGTGAGCAAAATGGATTTAACTTGGATTTGGGTTTATATATTAAAAATCTCATCGTTTTTGCCACAGGACAATCGCGCTTTGACCGCGTCTCGAGAATAAGTCTTGATACCTTGAAAACATCATGGAAAGAAAGTTGTGATGGAATGGAGTTCGCACTCAACTTTATTAGAAATAATGTAAAAATTGATAGCCCGGCGTTGTTGTCCTCGCCTTTTGTTCTCATTACGCTTGCTTTCTACGGCTACAAACGGCAATACGACCTGTCACCGCAAGAAGCTCATGATATGCGCCGCTGGGTGTTGCTTGCCAATGCAAAAGGGCGATATTCACGTGGTTCAAGCGAGACCCTTCTTGACCAGGATTTAGCGATACTGCGCAAAGGCGGCGCAGAGCAACTTGCCGAACGACTGCGTCAGCAGGTTGGACGTTTGGAAATTGAGCCAGAAGAACTTGGGGGGCGTAATCAGCGCAGCGCTCTTTTCAAGACAATGTTTCTCGCCTTTCGTGCTGCTGGTGCTAAGGATTGGAAGTCACAACTTGCCATTTCGCTCAACCATTCTGGAACACAGCATCGCCTGCAGTTCCATCACATTTTTGCAAAGGCGAAATTGAAAAATACATACGCAAGGCAAGAGGTGGATGACATTGCAAACTTGTGTTTTATATCGGGAAGACTTAATCGTCAGATAAGCGACAAGGCACCCAGTGAATACTTTTCCGGTATCATGAAATCATCAGGGGCGGATGCTTTTTCTTCTCAGTGCATTCCAACTGACTCACATTTTCTGGAGCTGGAGAACTATAAGGCTTTTCTGAAAGAGAGACGTAAACTCATCGCTGAACGAATCAATCAATTTTTGAACGATAGCCGTGCTTGATTTCCGCTATCAATAATCCCGTCCTACCGCCTCAAGGACAAAATCAAGCAGATCTCAGTTGATTCCACCTATCAAAGGACAATTGTATGTGTTCGCCAATTCACTTCCCTGGTGTGTTCATTCCCAGCGGCTTGCGCCGCCACTCTGGATTCCCGCCGAAGCCAGTCGTACCGCCAAAGGCGGCCTACGGCGCCCCGCGCCGTCATTCTTGAGCTTGTCCTCTTGTCGCAAGCGGAATCCAGAGGAACGAGCGGTATTGCTTTCATCCTTCTGGATTCCCTCCTGCTTTGATTCTGACGGGGCACCTGCCATAGTGGGGATTTTCCGTTACACTAGCCAGCAACTTGTAACCCACCGGGGAAGCGTCTCTAGGTGGTGCAGGGGTAACCCATACTCAACGAGTTGATGTATAAAACCAATATGCCTAGACGAAAATCACCAAGCAAACCCATTGAACAATACGACCACGCTGATAAAGAGCGGGCGAATAACCCGCCGGTCGGGCTGGTCACGCCGAGTAGCGACCCCGACAGGGGTGAGAAGCGGCGTTATGAATATGACCCGCATCTTGACCCGCAACTGCAATGGGCGGGCAAGGCCGAGCACACTTCCTTTGAAGTGCCGACCCAGTCCTTGCATGTGCACGAGCGTATTGACCCGCGCACCATCGTGGAAGCGGTCAGGAAGCACAACGATGACGCGGGCCGTCAAGGGAGTTTGTTTGACCAGGAACGCAAAATTCCGCTACGCAACGAGATCGAGTTTTATAAACATTCCCACAACTGGAGCAACCGTCTCATCGCCGGCGATAGCCTGTTGGTGATGAACTCGCTGTTGGAAAAGGAAGGCATGGCGCGGCGCGTCCAGTGCGTCTATATGGACCCGCCCTACGGCATCAAATACGGCAGCAACTTCCAACCCTTTGTTAATCGGCGTGATGTCAAGGACGGCAAGGACGACGACTTGACCTCTGAACCAGAACAGATTCGCGCCTTCCGCGACACCTGGGAGTTGGGTATCCATTCCTATCTGTCGTATATGCGCGATCGTTTGCTATTGGCACGTGAGTTGCTGACTGATTCGGGTTCCTGTTTTGTGCAGATTTCGGGGGAGAATGTGCATCATGTGCGGGAGATTATGGATGAAGTTTTTGGGGTGGATAATTTTTTGAGTTTGATTGCTTTTTCTAGAGCAGCAGCAAGGGGGACTGGAAAAAAAGGGATAGATTCGGTCGCGGATTACCTTGTTTGGTATTCAAAGAACAAAGAATCTATGAAGTATCACCGATTATACAAACCAATTGGTGATAGTGACCCGGCAATGCTACCGTTTTCTTATGTTGAAGAAAAAAATGGCTCAAGGCGATCAATGACCTCCAGCGAAATGAAAAATCTTGCATTATTGCCTGAAAATAGTCGACGCTATCGCCTTGTAGCACTTTCATCCCAAACGGGAACTGATACAACAAGATTCACTTACGAATGGGAAGGCGGCAGTTATTCGCCTCACGCAAACAGAGGGTGGAAAGTAGCGAAGGCCGGGCTTGACACGCTTAGTCAAAAAGGGCGGCTACAAAAACAAGGGAATCATTTGTGTTATATCCGTTACGCAGATGAACGACCTGGCTTGCCGTACACTAATCAATGGGTGGATACAGCGAGTATAGCCGGCAATAAGGTCTATGTTGTTGAGACGGCAAGTAAAATCATCCAACGTTGCATCTTAATGACCACCGACCCGGGCGACCTGGTCTTTGATCCGACCTGCGGTAGCGGCACCAGCGCATTCGTTGCCGAACAATGGGGGCGAAGATGGATCACCTGCGACACCTCGCGCGTGGCACTGACTCTGGCGAAACAACGATTGATGACCGCCAGTTATGATTACTACCAACTCGCGCATCCGGCCGAGGGCGTCGGCAGTGGTTTTGAATATAAAAAAGTACCGCACATCACCTTAAAATCCATCGCCAACAACGAACCGCCAGCAACGGAAACACTTTACGACCAACCGATCAAAGACACCAAAAAGACGCGCATTACCGGACCCTTCACGGTGGAAGCCGTGCCGGCACCGACAGTGCAACCGTTGGATGCCATTACTACGCCAGATCCCGCTACACCAGAGCCCGCGGCGGCGGATGAAACCATTGTCCGCAGTGGCGAAACCCTGCGCCAAAGCGAATGGCGCGATGAGTTGTTGAAGTCCGGCATCCGCGGCAAGGGCGGACAGCATATTTCCTTCTCCCGCATTGAAACCCTACCATGCCGCTACCTGCACGCGGACGCCGAAACCAAACCGGACGCCAGCGGCGTTGAGGAAGCAGGGACAGCAGACACGCCGCGCCGTGCGGTCATCTCATTCGGTCCTGAACATGCGCCCCTGGAGCAACGGCAGGTGGAAAACGCCGTGCAAGAAGCGCAAACCCTAGTGCCAAAGCCAGCGCTTGTCGTGTTCGTGGCTTTTCAGTTTGACCCGGAAGCGGCAAAGGACATAGACGAAACCGATTGGCCCGGTGTAAAGATGTTGAAGGTGCAGATGAACGCCGACCTGCAAACCGATGACCTGAAAAAGAAACGCGCCAGTAATGAAAGTTTCTGGCTGGTTGGGCAACCGGATGTCAGCCTGCGCCGAATCCGCCGAGGCGAAAACACAGATAGGTGGCAAGTGGAAGTGCATGGCTATGATTACTTCAACACCAAGAGCGGCAATGTGGAATCTGGCAATACAGAAAAAATCGCGGTCTGGATGCTGGACACCGACTATGACGGTAGAAGTCTGTATCCCTCCCAGGTGTTCTTCCCCATGTCCGGCGACAAAGAAGGCTGGACCAAACTGGCAAGAAACCTCAAATCCGAGATAGATGAAGAGATGATTGAAGCCTACCGTGGCATTCTTTCCCTACCGTTTGACCTCGGTGAAAACCAACGCATCGCCGTCAAAATAGTGGATGATAGAGGGATCGAAAGTCTGCGAGTTTTGGCTGCGCCATCTCAGGGGAATAAATCATGAAAGCAACATTTCAAAATATAGGTCCGATTAAGGAAGCCGAACTTGAGTTGGGGGATTTAACCATCATCGCCGGGCAAAACAACACAGGGAAAACTTATTTGGCTTATACCCTCTACGGTTTCTTGGATGCATTCCATAATGATATATATTCACTGATAAAGGGCTACAAAAATGAACGAATGCTTTCCAAAAATATAGATCAACTTGCGGATCAAATGAAAAAGATTGGGAAAGCAAGCGTGAAGCTTGAAGAATTTCAAATGCTGGCGGGTTTAATATTACAATATTCTTCCACTTCATTTTCTTCATCATATATTGGTCAATTTTTTAGTTGTCCTGATGATGAATTTGAAGATGCAGAATTTTTTATCAAAGAAGAAATAAAACAAGAAGAAATAGAAAGTCAAAGATATAAAATAAGTCATCAGGATCGGAAATCAGCATTACTATCTTTTTTAGAAGATGGAGTCATATATTTTACATTTGATAACGTTGGAAACCATAAACTTACAAGCAAAACATTGACAATAGGATTATATGCCCTATTTCGTCAGATGATAGGAAGTAGCCTTCCGGTTCCTTTTATCTTATCTGCTGAAAGATTTGGTGTTTCTCTTTTTTATAAAGAACTAGATTTAAACAAGAATAGGCTAGTTGAAAAGTTACAGAATTTATCTAACGAAAAAGTATCTAACCCTTATCAATATATTGAAAAAGAAGCTGCTCGTTATGCCAAACCCATAAAAGACAACATAGATTTCACTAGAGATTTGGCTGAAATCAAAAAAAGGAAAAGCAATCTGTCGATAAACAATTTGCGCTTGGTAGAAAAAATAATGGATGGATATTATAAAGCCAATAATGACGAGATTCGATTCATCTCCAAAAAACGAGGAGAAAATAGATTTGACATACCGTTGCATTTGGCTTCTTCATCAGCGCGTGGTTTGTCAGACTTGTATTTTTATCTTAAACATGTTGCACAACAAGGGCAGGTGCTGATTATTGATGAACCTGAAAGCCACCTTAGCCCCACTAATCAGGTTCTTATGGCTAGACTTCTAGCATTTTGTGTCAACTCCGGTCTAAAAGTTCTTCTGACCACTCACAGTGATTATTTAATCAAAGAATTCAACAATCTTATTATGCTGAGTAATGACTTTGAAGGAAAAGATAACTTCCTAACTCGCAACAAAAAAAGTTATACAGATGGTGATTATTTGAAACCAGAATCGGTGAAAGCCTACACATGCGAAGATGGGACACTGAAGGCATGTGATGTAGATAAAACGGGTATTGATATGCCGGTTTTTGATGATGCCATTGATAAAATAAATCAAGTATCAAATGAACTGGGGCTGCTGACAGCGGATGGCGATTAATAAAATGATTGCATCCTTAAAGTCAATTTTGTTAAAAAAGTATCAAGGTACACCAATAAACAATGATATAAAGCTTAAAGATAAGCAATCTAAAATGGAGGTTAAATTAACTGGAGTTCCACAAGGCGGACTTGTTTTCAGCGTCCCATCAGGGGGTAAATCTCATATAGGGGCAGTGAAAGAAAAAAAAGATTATAAAAAATCTTGCGATTATCTCATCCTTGTTCCATATAACGATCGCCTGGATGCTTACTTTATTGAGTTGAAAACAACCTTGAACCCTAATGATCAAGGTGTCCCTAAGGAAGGATGCAAGCAAATTCTTTGCACTATCCCAGTGCTGAAGTATTTGATATCAATGGTTGATATTCATTGTGGAAAAAATGACAAGGTTAACCAGTATTATGCTGTTATTGGAAAGAGAGAGTCTTCCAAACTTGATAAACAAGGAGTGAAGCCTAGTCGTCCAAAATATGCTCGGTATAAAAGAAAAAGATTCAAAATCATTAGCCATTCTCCAATAGTCTCTTTAAGACAATTAAAATAATTGATTCCCTTATCACAAGCTTTTCTTACACCGAACCCGATAAAAACCAACATATCGTCGTCAAAATAGTGGATGATAGAGGGATAGAAAGCTTGCGGGTTATAGGAGTGGATAAATGAAAGCGCGAGTAACAGACATAAACCCTCAAGTACTGCGCCAATGCCGTAAACAAATTGGCATGACTATTGAGCAAGCGCAAAACAAAGCATCCATGGCAACGCTTGATAAAGTGGAGCAGGGCGAGAGGAAACCCACCTTTAAGCAAGTAGATACTCTTTCCGAACTGTACAACGTGCCTCGCTGGGTTTTTGTTTCTGATGATTTACCCGAAGAATATCAATTTAACAAAACAGGTATAGCTTTCCGTCAATTTGCCCATGACCGTGCAGATCTTTTTAGTCATTCCAAAATTCGTATTTTGGTTGCTAAGATAGAACGTTTGCGCGATTTAATTCTGGATTTACGAGAAGAAATTGATGAAAAAGTAGAACTGTTTGACCCTCCTGTATTACCACAAAATGCGTCTCCGAAAAACGTTGCTATGCAGGTACGCGAATGGCTAGGTGAGGAAGGAAATTTTGAATTTTCACAGTGGCGAGAAAAATTAGAAGAAAAAAACATCTTTGTTTTTATGACCAGCAAATATAAAGGTTGGTCTCACATTGATAGAAATCTGTTTCGTGGCTTTGCTATTTATCATCCAATCCTACCAATTATTATCATTAATGATTCGGATGCTAAAAAAGCACAATCCCTAACATTGTTTCACGAACTTGGACATCTGCTCCGTCGTGAAAGCGCGCTTGATGATTGGAATAATCAAAATCAGCAGATAGAACATTGGTGCGATGAGTTGGCAGGCAATGTGTTAATGCCTGCTGATCCGTTTTTGGCTATTACACGCGGTCTTGATATTAGAGATTTGAATGATGTTAAAGACATCGCAAAAAAGTTTAAGGCGAGCGCCCATGCTTGTTTGGTACGGCTACGACAATTAAATGTAATTAATCAGATTATTTATATAAAGATTGAAACACAGATAAAGGAAGAATATGTACAACAAAAAAGAATACTCCAAGAACAAAAAGGAGGCCCTTCTAGAAACAGACCGAATGAAGTGTTAAATCAATACGGCCGAATCTATACCAATGCAGTCTTTCAAGCCTATCACAATCAGGAGATTGGGCTACATAAAGTATGCCAACTGTTTGGCCTCAAACAAGCATCACATGCTCTTAAACTAGAACAGAAATTATGATTGGTCAGTATTGCATAGACGCCAATATTTTTATTGCATCTTGGTATAGTTTATACCCCATCAAAAATTCCCCATCTCTCTGGGGACAGCTTGCCCAGTCCAATCAACTCCCCCTATGCCAGTCCCGATAAAAACCAACACATCGCCGTCAAAATAGTGGATGATAGAGGGATAGAAAGCTTACAGGTTTGGTGCCAGCCGCTAAATAATCAAACCCAATCAGGATGAATAAAAATGACTTGTAGAATAGGCATTACCACAGATTTAATCCTAAGACGTGCTCATTGGGCGAGGAAATATCAAGGAAGCTTCAGAAATTGGCAAGTGCTGGAAGAACACTACTCCAAATCAGCAGCGCAAGAACGAGAGACACAACTTGCCGAATATTATGGATGCGAGTGTCACCCCGGAGGGGCAGGCCCCGAAAATGCAACCTGGCATGTGTATTATTTTGAGCATGACGGCACCCAATGCAGAAACATATTAATAAATCATCAGTATGAAAACGGTCTCTACATGATTGAAAAAGTACAACTGAAGTTCTTCAAGCAGTTCAAGGAGCAATCCTTTGAGCTCAAGGATGCCATTGTATTGGCTGGTCCGAACAATACGGGTAAAACCACCCTTTTGCAGGCGATAGCAACCTGGTATTTTGCCTTTCAGGAATGGAAAAAGAAACGAGGTAAGTCCACCGCAAAGAAACGGACCGCCGTACAGCTAACAAGAAAAGAGTTTTTGTCTGTACCGGTGCAACGTTTTAATCTGTTGTGGACAGATGCTTCGACTTCATTACGAAAGGATGAGGGTGGGGGTAGAGGCGCGGCGACTCCACGAATCATGGAAATCACCTTGGAGGGTCAAGATAGAGACGGAAATAAATGGACGCATGGTATGGAATTTCGATATGCCAGTTCGGAATCTGTTCATGCCAAGCCGACCGATTCAAACACTATCTCTGCGGATGTTTTAAAGATTGTTGATGCTATCAAGGTTGTTTATGTTCCGTCTTTTTCTGGCATAGAAACAGAAGAGAAGGTGCATACCCCGGAGTATCAGGATTGGCTTGTCGGTCAGGGGAAGCCGGGAGATATTATTAGGAATCTCTTGGCAGAAACATCCCGCATTGATTCGGAATGGAACAAATTACAACAAGATGTGGAAGCAATGTCCGGCTACCGATTATTGAAGCCGCAATACGATGGACGCCCCTTTATATTGTGTGAATATCTTCCTGGGATACCGCCAAAAAAAGGTTATGGAGGGCTCCCAAAATTAGATATTGCTAGTGCTGGTAGTGGCTTCCTGCAGACACTGCTTCTCTTGTCGTTTATCTACGCCCGACCGGCAACTATTTTTTTAATTGATGAACCGGATGCGCATTTGCATGTGATATTACAAAAGAAAATCTATGACCATTTGCGTAAAGTCGCTCAAGAAAGACAATGTCAGATTGTGATAGCAACACATTCAGAGGTTATTATAGATAATACCCCGCCTGAAAAAATTATTTCTTTTTATGACAAGCCCCATCTGTTAATCCATGGCGCGGAACGCGCTCAAGTGCGCGAAGCATTAAAACTACTCTCGCCAATGGATGCTTTGCAGGCAAACGGAAAAAAAGTGTTGTATGTAGAAAATAACAGTGATTTTAGTATCCTTCGTGCTTGGGCACGGATACTCAAGCATCCTCTTGCAAAATGGTTTTCTAATCCAGAATCCAATCCCTTTTATTATCCCATCAAAGGAAACAATCCTAGGATTTCTAAAAATCATTTTTTTGCCTTGCAAGCCATAGAACCGAATATGTTAGGTGTGTTATTGCTGGATGGCGATAACCGGGATATTGATGACCATGATATTTCAGCGGATGGATTGAAAATAATCCAGTGGAAACGTTATGAAATTGAAAATTATCTTATTCATCCAGTATTGATAAAACGCTTTCTTGAGCAAAAAAAAGCGGGTCCTTTATTTATCTCAGCGGCAGAAAAAGAAATGGAAAACATATTGCCGCCGGTGGTGATGCAATCACCCTTGGGTGATCATGAATATCTACAAAGTACAAAAGCCAGCGAAAGTATTCTGCCGAACATCTTCTCAGCAGCGGGAATGGATACTAGTAAACAAGAATACTATATGCTTGCCGAGATAATGGAACAAAGCGAAATTCATCATGAGATCAAAGAACGGCTAGATGAAATTCATGCACATTGGGGAAAATAGAAGTCCATGTCCAAAGATTCAAAATCCCTCATCATCAACTCCCCCTACACCTGTCCTGAAAAGCACTGGGAATTTATTGATGAAGAGACGCCTCCCAATCTGATTGAAGGTCGTCGTCAAGCGGGATACATGGTTGCCGACCCGAGGGCACAACCGCATCGGGATAGCGGGACATTTGTCTCCCTGCCACTGGTGAATCAAATCCGAGAACGCGTTGATACCTGGCGCGATGCGGGTTATCCCGGAATTACTGGCATTACCAAAAACCTACTGGAACATTGGAGGGATAATGGACAACGGGATTTCCCGTTTTTCTTCTGCCAGATTGAAGCCATTGAAACACTGATCTGGTTGATTGAAGCGCATGCTTCAGAAAAGACCGGAATCAATACACAAAAAGATGTCGGTGCCTTCCCCCGTTTGTGTTCCAAACTCGCCACCGGCACGGGTAAGACGGTGGTGATGGCGATGCTGATTGCATGGCAGGTAATCAACCGCGCAACCTATCCTCAAGACCGGCGCTTTTCCCAACATATTTTCATCGTTGCTCCCAATCTTACGGTCAGGGAACGTCTTGCTGTTCTTGACCCCTCAGCCGAGAATAATTATTACAATGAGTTTAGTGTTGTTCCACGAGACTTGAGCCAAAAACTTCAGCAAGCCAAAGTTTTGATACGCAACTGGCACGCGCTCAACTGGGAGACAGAAGAGAAAATAAAAAATAAAAAAGGCGTGGACAAACGCGGCGCAAAGAGTGATGAAGCCTACACTCGCGAAGTGCTTGAAGACATAGCTAACGCCCGCAATCTGATAGTGATTAACGATGAAGCGCACCATGCCTGGCGTGTCCCTGCAGGGGCAAAGGTGCGCGGTGTCAAAAAAGAAGAGATAGAAGAAGCGACCAAATGGGTTGGCGGACTCGACCGCATTCATAAAACCCGTGGAATTTTGCAATGCTTTGATTTTTCCGCCACGCCTTTTTCACCCTCCGGACATCAGAATGACGAGGAAGCATTGTTCAG
Organism: Candidatus Azotimanducaceae bacterium; assembly: GCA_965208605.1. Taxonomy (GTDB): domain Bacteria; phylum Pseudomonadota; class Gammaproteobacteria; order Pseudomonadales; family Azotimanducaceae; genus UBA9659. The sequence continues at coordinate 129,267 of OZ242345.1, forward strand.
CTGGATTGTCAGCGACTTTGGGCTGAATGACGCCATCGAATCCGGGCTGGTGAAAACACCGCGTGTGGTTGTGGATGACGATTCGTTGCCCGATGCGAAGACATTTAAATCTCGCCTCTATCACCTCTACACCGACCCTGAGGTTAAGGATGATCTGAATCGCAGGGCCGAGCCACACGAACCCTTGCCCGGTTTTGTGATTAATGCTTACACCTTGTTGGGAGGGGACTGGGATAAAACAAAAGAACAGTGGGATAAGTCCGAGGCGCGAGCAACACCGCCAGTGATGATTACCGTTACCAATCGCACCGAGACCGCGGCAAGAATAAAACATGCCTTTGACAAAAAAGTCATTCATATTGAAGCGCTGTGCAAGCCCGAAGGCATATTGCATATTGATTCAAAGGTATTGAAGCAGGCCGAAGAAAAAGAAATTGAAACACAGCGGGTTGAAGTGGACGATGAGGCCCTGGAAGGTGGCAAGCAGAAGATGACGCAAAAAGAACAAGCGGCTTTGCTCCGTAAGCAGGTCAATACGGTGGGGCAGGTCGGCGAGCCAGGGGAAAATATTCAAAATGTCATTTCGGTGGGCATGCTGTCCGAAGGCTGGGACGCCCGTACCGTGACCCAGATCATGGGCTTGCGGGCATTCACCAGCCAGTTGCTCTGCGAGCAGGTTATCGGGCGCGGGCTGAGACGCGCCTCTTATGAAATAAACGAGAAAACCGGGCTCTTTAACGCTGAGTATGTCAATGTGTTTGGTGTGCCTTTTAGTTTCCTGCCGCACGAACAAGACGATGATGCTCCGTTGCCCGCCACCAATACCATCACAATTCAACCGATTGAAGAAAAACAAAACTTTGCGCTCAGTTGGCCCCATGTCATCCGCATAGACAGAACCCTCTGCCCCGAACTTGCCGTTGACTGGGAGAAGGTTGAGCCCTTGCAACTTGACACTTCTACCACTGTGGCGATAGCGGCACTTGCGCCCACGGTGAACAACAAGCCGGATATTTCCAATATAAAGAACATAGACCTTGAAAGCTTGATGCGAAAACAGCGCCGACAAACGATTATTTTCAAAACAGCACAATCGGTGTGGGAGGACATGCAACCAGATTGGCAGGCATCGCTGGCATTGCTCATGGCAAAACTAGTTAGTCTTGCCGAGCAGTTTATAGATTCCGGACGCATACAGATAACCCCCGCCTTGTTTAATCAAGATGAAAAAAAGAAGCAGTTGGTCATCACGCTCAACATGTCAAAAGTTATCCGTCATTTCTGGCAGGCGATAGAATTTAATAACACTGAGAAAACTGAACTTGTTCTTGATAGTGATCATCCTATTGCTGCTACCGAAGACATGCGTCCCTGGCGAACGAGCAAGCCATGTAAGGGCACGAAAAAAAGTCACATTAATTATTGTGTCTTTGATAGCACCTGGGAAGCATCTGAAGCATTTGAACTAGACCGAAACAAAGCGGTTGAGGCCTGGGTCAAAAATGATCATTTGGGATTTGATGTGCTGTATGTGTACAAGGGTGTGGTCAAAAAGTATCGCCCGGATTTTATTATTCGGTTGAAGTCTGGACGTTTTTTTATCATTGAAACAAAAGGTCAGCAAACAGAGCAGGATGATGTCAAACATCGATACATGCGGGACTGGGTTGATGCCGTCAATCAACACGGCGGCTTCGGGCACTGGGGGTTCGGCGTCTCAAACACCCCGGCCGACATCAAGGACCTCATAGCAGCCCAGAGCAAAACCCCCTAAAAAACCAATCAAGATGGTGCGGGTGGCCGGAATTGAACCGGCACCGCTCGAAAGCGACAAGATTTTAAGTCTTGCGTGTCTACCAATTTCACCACACCCGCGTCAACGTCTCAGTATCCCTGTCTCAGTACCCAGGTCGCATGACCCATGTCTCACTATCAACATCTTATTCTACCGAATGCTGTACCTCAGACAATCAAAATCCCATACTAGGCAACTGACAAATATACTTCTTGGCGACTTTTCTTGGTGACTTTTCTTGGTGACTTTTCTTGGCGGCTATAGTTTCCAGCGACAGTTCCCAGCGACTTCTCGTGACAAACTAGTCCCCCACGACTTCCCATGGCATGTCAATGAACTCTGAACAGCGCGCATTGTTATACGGGCTGGCAAGTGTTGCTTGCTGGTCCACGGTTGCCACGGCATTCAAGTTGTCTTTGTCCTACATTGATGTCTGGCAACTGATGTTCTACGCAACACTCAGCGCAGCCCTGACTCTGCTACTGGTAGCGAGCCTGCGGCACGGCTTCTCGGCCTTGGCGGTATCCTTCCGGCAACACTGGCGGCTCACTATAATCCTTGGGCTACTCAATCCGGTCATCTATTACATCATTTTGTTTAAGGCCTATGACCTGCTCCCCGCCCAGGTCGCCCAGTCCATCAATTACACCTGGTCTCTGGTACTCACATTGATGGCGGTCTTTTTTCTGAATCAGAAGCTCAAAATCGCTGACCTGGTTGCCGCTGGCGTGTGTTACGGCGGCGTCTTCCTGATTGCGACCCAGGGTAATGTTGATAGTTTTGTCGGTGTTAATGTCATGGGTATTGGCCTGGCGCTGCTGTCCACTTTTATCTGGGCGGGATACTGGATTCTCAACATGCGTGATCAACGCGCCTCGGGGCTGGGTCTGTGTCTGAATTTTACCCTGGCAGTGCCGGTCACCTTCTTCTTGTGTATCTACTTTTCAGACCTGCGGGTGCCGCTACCAGGACTGGCCGGGGCGGTCTATGTCGGGTTGATAGAAATGGCAATTGGGTTTCTCTTCTGGTCCGCCGCGCTACGTTTGGCTAAGAATGCATCCAGAATAAACAATCTGATCTTTCTCTCGCCATTTGTCTCGCTTATCATCATTCAGCAGGTACTGGGTGAGGCCATCTTCCCGACAACAATCGCCGGGCTGGTAATGATTATCTTTGGATTGATACTGCAACAGTATGTTCATAGGAGCAGCCGCTCTTGAATAAAGCGGAATCAGCCTTAGATATTAAGCGATATTAAGGGCGCAATAGCGACGTATAAAACGCGCCGTGACCTGGCTCTCAACACTGCTTCTCGACACTGGCTCTCAACACTCATTCTCAACCACAGGCAATGAATACAATGAACGACGGTAATTCTGACGCCACTGAGTTTATTCCCAAAGAAAAGTCTCGGTCTCCGGCAAGGCCTGAAGAAGTCTTGCCAGACACCCTGCAACTCATGCCTATCAACAACAGGCCCTTTTTCCCGGTCATGGTGCAGCCTTTGGTAGTGGAGCAGGTGCCCTGGGCAGAATCGCTCAAACTAGTGACCAACACTGCACATAAATTAATGGCATTAAGCCTCGCCAATACTGAGGATGAGGGTGTCCCTGGTCCGGATAAGATCTGCAAAATGGGAACGGTCGTCCGAATCCATAGAGTCTTGGAAACCGGTAGCAAGTTGCAGTTTCTTGCTCAGGGGCTGTGTCGATTTCGGATCCAAGAATGGCTCAGTCAAAAGCCGCCGTACATGGTGCGTGTGGACTATCCTGAGGCGCTGACTCAGAAGAATGTCCCGGGTAAGGAAGCAAGGGATTCAGCAGGAAGTTCAACAAGGACACCAGAAATTAGAGCCTACGCCAGTTCTTTGATCAATGTCATCAAAGAATTGATGGCACTGAATCCGCTCTATAATGAAGAACTAAAGCAATACCTCAACTATTTTAATCCGAATGATCCCTCACCCCTGGCAGACTTTGCTGCGGCCATTACTTCTGCCGACGCAAAAGATTTGCAAGACATCTTAGAAACAATACCGCTGCTGCCCCGGATGGAAAAAGTTCTCATGCTGATCAACAAGGAACTGGAAGTCGTCCGCCTGCAAGCAAAGATTGCCGAAAAGACTCAGGAACAGCTGAACGATCAACAGCGAGAATTTTTTCTCCGGCAGCAACTTAAAGTCATCCAGAAGGAACTGGGCATTGTCAAGGATGACCGAGAATCTGATATTGATAAGTTCACTGCTCGCTTGGAGCCTCTCATAGTGCCCGAGGAGGTGCAGACCCGAGTGGATGATGAATTAGAAAAGTTGCAAATTCTGGAACCCAGTTCAGCGGAATATGGTGTTACCAGAAACTATCTGGACTGGATCACCGCGGTACCCTGGGGTCTCATGTCAAAAGATCGGCTGGATTTGAAACATGCCCGCGCCATTCTGGACCGGGATCATGAAGGTCTGGACGATGTGAAACAAAGAATCATTGAGTTCCTTGCTGTTGGTGTTTACCGGGGGGAAATCTCCGGGTCTATCCTGTTATTGGTGGGCCCCCCTGGAGTGGGCAAAACTTCCATAGGCAAGTCTATTGCCGATGCGCTGGGCAGGCAGTTTTTCCGTTTTAGCCTGGGTGGGATGCGCGATGAAGCGGAGATTAAAGGGCATAGAAGAACTTACATCGGCGCCATGCCGGGCAAACTTGTCCAGGCATTAAAAGATGTCAAGGTCTATAACCCGGTCATCATGTTGGATGAGATTGACAAGATCGGTCATTCCTATCGGGGCGACCCGGCATCGGCATTACTGGAAGTGCTAGACCCGGAACAAAACAGCGAATTCCTGGATCATTACCTGGACCTGCGCGTTGATTTATCCAATGTGTTGTTTATCTGTACCGCCAATCATATTGACACTATTCCGATGGCACTGCAGGACCGGATGGAAACCATTCGACTTGCCGGTTATCTGACCATGGAAAAGTTAGCCATCGCCAAGAAGCATCTGTGGAAACGCCAATTGAAACGGGCCGGGCTCAGCTCAAGCAAACTAAAAATTTCCGATGCCGGGTTAAAAATGATCATTGAAGGTTATGCCCGGGACGCCGGGGTAAGGTCTCTTGACAAGTTACTAGGACGTATCGTTCGGCGCGCGGTGGTGAAGCTGCTAGCAGGGGGCAATAATAAAAAACGCATCTCTATTACCAAACAAAACATTGAAGAAAATTTGGGCGCACCCTTATTCAGGAAACAAAAACCACGTAGTGAAATAGGTGTCGTCAACGGTCTTGCTTGGACCATGCTTGGGGGTACTACTCTAGTCGTGGAAGCCACCAAAGCCTATATGGACAAGAGAGGGTTTAAACAAACCGGACAACTGGGCAATGTCATGCAAGAGTCCTCGCATATTGCTTATAGTTTTGTCACTGCGAATTTGGCGCAACTAGGCGGCGAGGCGGGTTATTTTGACCAGGCGGTAATCCACCTGCATGTCCCGGAGGGAGCCACGCCCAAGGATGGACCCAGCGCGGGCATTACCATGGCGACTGCTTTGTTATCACTCGCTCGGGGACATGCGATTAAACCGGACATCGCCATGACCGGTGAGTTGACTCTGACCGGCAGGGTGTTGCCGGTGGGTGGTATTAAGGAAAAGATAGTCGCCGCTAAGCGAGCCGGTCTATCGCAACTCATCCTACCCGCAGATAATCAGCGAGACTATGATGAATTGCCTGAGTATCTGAAACGAGAGCTCAACCCGCATTTTGTTGCTGATTACACTGCCGTGGCGGCGATTTGCTTTGCTTAGCATGTGCTTAGCATGCGCTGCTGCATGCCGAACTCCGTCATTCCGCCGAAGCCACGCCGTCATTCTCGCAGAAGTCATGCTTTTTTTAGGGCAGGTTTTTTAGGGCAGGTGGCGAATCTGTATTGCCTCAATACCGGAACCAGCGAGCACATCGGAAATGACCACCACCTTGTCTTGCGGCTTGAGTCCCGCGCGTTGTTTCAACACATCAAAGGCGATTTGCAGGGTTTTTTCTGGATCCTGGCTAAAAGCAGTTCTATAGGGTGTCAGGTTACGGTTGAGGACCAACCGGCGACGGGTCTGGGAGACATTGGTGAAGGCATAGATGCGTACTTTTTGGGGGTGGCAGTTGGTTACATAATCAGCCATAAATCCCCGGCGGGTGATCACCACAATACCTTTGGCGTTTAAGGATTCGGCAAGTTGTACCGCGGTGACCGCCAGGCTTTGCTTGTCGTTATCGGCGATAAGATGCTCAGTAAAACCCAGCCCTTTAAATTCTTCGGAGACTTCGGCGATTTCAACAAGTTGTTCAACACATCTGATCGGATGTTTACCCACGGTGGTTTCCCCGGACAACATGAGCGCATCCACTTCCTCATAGATCGCATTCGCAACATCGGTTACTTCTGCTCGGGTAGGGACGGGATTTATTATCATTGACTCAAGTAGGTGTGTGGCAACGATGACTCGCTTGCCTTGCTCTGCACAGAGTCCCACGATACGGCGCTGAATGTTGGGCAGCTCCGCTGGATTAATTTCAACACCTAGATCACCTCGGGCCACCATGATGCCGTCTGCTTCATCAATGATTTCTAAAAGGTTGCTCATCCCGGACTGATCTTCAATCTTGGCAATGATTTTAATTTTGCTGGACTTCTCATTCAGCATGGTCCTGAGCTCGCGAACATCTTTCGCCTCCCGGACAAATGATAAGGCGATGAAGTCCACCTGCTGTTCAATACCAAAGAGAATATCTGCCTGATCTTTTTTGGTGATCGCCGGCAGGTTGACCCGGATCCCTGGCAGGTTGACATGGCGTTTGCTCTTCAGCAGCCCCCCATCTATCACTTGACAATCTATGGTGCCGTTGTCGCTTTTATCCAGCACTTGAAGATTGATAATGCCATTGTCCACGGTGATTCGATCACCGACATTGACGCTACCCAGCAAATCTTCATAGTTGATACGAAAGGATGACTCTTCAACGCTCACACTGTCGCGAACGCTAATAGTAATTTTTGAACCTTTACGAAGTTGCAGGTCGCTGGCGAGGTCGCCGGTGCGAATTTCCGGACCTTGAGTATCAAGCAACACCGCTATTGGCGACCGGCCTTTTTGGTTGAGTGTTTTGATGGATTTAATGACTTTGGCAGCGGTAGCATGCTCGCCATGAGACATGTTGAGCCGAATGACATCCATACCGGCATTTGCCAGCCGCTCCAGCATGGGGAAGCTTTCCGTGGCGGGTCCAATCGTACAAATTATTTTAGTCTTTCTCATGGGTCAATAAGTACTTTAACAGAGAGCAAACACTGAGCATATACAAAACAAATAAAGCTCCACATTCTACGCCCATCTCAGCAAAGATTCCTCGCAACCCCGTTATTCTTGGATTCAACCCCGAAGTGCAACCGGGTGATGTGCGCCATATTTATGGCCACCCCGTCATTCTCGGCACCCCCGTCATCACAGCCATCGGCTGTGATGACGGGGGTGACGGGAATCCAGAGGAATAAAGGCAATACTGCTCGTTCCTCTGGATTCCCCCCGAACCCAGTCGTACCACCAAAGGCGGTACGACTGGCTTCGGCGAGAATGACGGCGCGGGGCGCCGTAGGCCGCCAGAAGAAGCGGGGACGCCCCGCCGTCATTCCCGCCTTCTTTGATCCTGACGGGGTTCGGGGAGGATTAACCCTTCTACCCTTAACGCTTAGCCGCTCTTTATTAAACGTTGATGGAGTGTCGGGAAGGCGCGGGGGGGTCCCTCGGCTAATCTTGCTATGACCCGCGTTGCACATTCTTCGGGATTTAGTTGGGAGGTGTCCACCTCAACGTCATAGCAGGCATGTTGATGGCATATTTCCTGATGTCCTTCGGCGGTGCCGGGGAATCTGCCGAGGCGCTTAGCTTCTCGCTGGTTGATAATGTCTATGGGGCAGCGTACGCCAACAAAATACACGCTAATATCACGCAGCACATCCAGATAATCCAACAGAAACTCAGCCTCCAGAATAATGTCATCAATAATCACATTATTCCCTGCTTGGGCCATGGCTTTGATGCCACGGCGCATCCCATGCAGCATTTGTTTCCCGATCTTTCCGAATTTAACCTGGGTGTAGAGCTTCCTGCTTGCCGCTGGGGCACTGCTGTTCGCCTGAATGGCAGCCTCAACAACCAGTGCCGGTACCGGCACCACATTTAATCCCATCTGCCCGAAGCTACCCGGGGGTGAGTTAAGACCTCGATACTTTGCGGGCAGACCATCTCGGAACTGGTCCAGGGCAATGTGTTGATAGGCTGCTGAGAACTGTTCTTGGAGGGCGTAGGCAAGGGTGGTCTTCCCCGCACTAGAAGTTCCGTTGAGAAAAATAACCGTCGCTGAGGGCATCTTTTGGCTCGCGCTACTGTTTTTTGATGACGGTTTTTTGATGACGGGTTTTTGATGACGGATTTTTTATGACGGCTTGATAATCAACCATCTGCACCGGGAAATGCCCGACAGACTTCTATTACCCGATTGATGTCCTCAGTGGAGATATCTCGGTGGGTGACCCATCGCTGACCGGATACTTTAATGGCATGTTTCTCCAGCCACCTGCTCAGTTGTTCAAATCTATCTGGCGGCATCTTCAGGAAAATCATATTAGTTGCCAGGCTGAGTGTTCCTGCCTGCCCTTCTATAGAGTCTTCTAAGGAATCTTCTAAGGAGTCTTCTTGAGTGTCTTTTGTAGTGGCTTTTGTATTCTCTTCTTGAGTGTCTTCTAAAGCGTCTCTTGCACAGTAGCCCAGCCCCTCTATCTGCGACAGGGCTGCAGCAAGTCGCGCCGCATGCTGATGGTCTTTCTCGAGCCCTTCTTGATGATGCTTGAGCGCATAGATACCCGCGGCCGCCAAGATCCCTGCCTGACGCATGCCACCGCCGAGCATCTTCCGCCAGCGCCGGGCACTGCTGATGGTCTCCCGGTCGCCCACCAGCACTGAACCCATGGGGGTACCCAGCCCCTTGGAGAGGCACATAGAGACGCTATCAAAATGCTGCGCAATCTGTGCCACCTCTACTGAGAGATGCGTGGCAGCATTGAAGACTCGGGCGCCGTCAAGATGCGTGGCAAGCTTTTTGCGGTCTGCAAAGTCTGCAAAGGCTGCCAAATAATCCAGCGACAGTACCTTGCCGTTGTGGGTATTTTCCAAGCACAGCAATCGAGTGCGGGGATAGTGGATGTCAGGTGGTTTAATCACCGCTTCAATCTGTTGCAGTTCAAGTTCCCCACGCACATTGAAAGGGATAGGCTGGGGCTGAATACCGCCGAGTACCGCGCCGCCGCCCGCTTCCAGCTGGTAGGTATGGGCTTCTTGACCGGCAATGTATTCATCACCTCTTTGGCAATGGCTGAGCAGTGCCAGCAGATTTCCCTGGGTGCCACTGGTGACGAAGAGTCCCGCTTGCTTAGCGGTCATGCTCGCGCACTCTTGTTCCAGCGCATTGACCGTGGGGTCTTCCCCATAGACATCATCGCCAGTCTCGGCACTGAGCATAGCCTGCAACATCCCCGGGGAAGGACGAGTGACTGTATCGCTTCTCAGATCAATCAATGTGATACCTTAAGGGTCAGGGTTAGTATTCAAAAACCATGAGTGATGGATGATAGCGAATTATCAGGTAGGTCGCCTGAGGTGTTGTATGCTATCCCTTCTTCAACGTGTAAAAAACAGTCACGTAATAAACAAGCACCTACAAGCATGTAATAAACAGTCACGTAATAAACAAGCACCTACAAGCACGTAATAAACAAGTGTATAGCAGATTGATGATATGTATACCGGCATAATCCAAGCCCGACAACCGATCAAGTCCATTGAGAAGGGGGATGGGCTCTATCGCTTTTCGGTTGAGCTGCCGAAAGACCTTATGCTCGGTCTGGACACGGGTGCCAGCGTCAATATCAATGGTGTTTGTTTCACGGTGACGCGCCTTGTCGACGAGGAAGTCTTCTTTGATGCCGTTCGGGAAACGCTAGCTCTATCCAACATCCGTTTTTTGGAACTTGATACTTTGGTGAATGTAGAAAGATCCGCCCGGCTGGATGCTGAGCTAGGTGGACATCTGCTCTCTGGGCATGTGACGGGCACGGCCTCGGTGCTATCTATTGAGACCGAGGCGCAGCAGCGTCGCTTGACCTTTGACAGTGCTCCTGAGTGGCGGCGGTTTATATTTGAAAAGGGCTTTCTGGGTGTGAACGGTGCCAGCCTCACCATCGCCGCCCTGGAGCGCAGCACCGGGCAATTTGCGATCAATCTCATTCCAGAAACCCTGTCAAGGACTAACTTTTCCCTCCTGCAAGAAGGGGACCTGGTCAACATAGAAGTTGATGCTCAGACCAGAGTCATTGTTGAAACGCTAGAAAGAATCATGGCTGAAAGAGCAGCTGAAAATACCCAGCATGAAAAGTACCCTGGATGAAAAGCACCCCCGGCATAAAAAGCCCCTGGACCCCAGTTGAATAGCCCGCACTTTAGTGGGGAGGCGCCCTGGTTTGAAGACTTTTCACCAGGCGACGAGTTTAACCAGGTGCCGGCGGTGACTATTCATGCGGGCTACGCCGCCCTCTATCAAAGTATCTTCGGGGATAGGTCTCGTCTCTATCTTGACCTGCCTCTCTGCCAGGCAGTCACCCAGCAGCCGCGCCTGCTGGTCAATCCATTGCTGGTCACCAACATCGCCATAGGGCAGAGCACGTTGCCTTCCCAACGGGTGCTGGGTAATCTCTTCTATCGTGGTCTGCATCTGCAACGCCCTGTTTTTATAGGCGACACCTTGAAGACCAGCACTAAAGTGCTCGCGTTAAGACAAAATACCCAGAAGCCCGGACGACCGGCATCGGGCCTGGTCGCTCTGGAGATTGAGGTGCTCAATCAAGCGGATGACTTGGTGCTGCGCTTCTGGCGTTGTCCTATGATTCCTTGTCGTGACCCTGAGGCGGATACCGGGCAAACGGATGACTTTTCCTGCATGCCAGAGCAGCTCAGTGATACAGATATTATTGCGCGGCTGCCTGAGTGGCAGCTTGAACCCCTGAGGTTAGCGGGGGAGGGTCCGGCCTATACCTCAGGGATGCAGTTCCACCCCGAGGCTAGAGATACGGTTACCTCGGCACCAGAACTGGTGCGCCTGACACTTAATCTTGCTATGGCACATACTGATGCCAGCCGGAGCCTGTATCGCCGCCGGCTGGTCTATGGGGGGCATACTCTGGGTATAGCCGCGGCCCAACTCTCCCGGGTCCTCCCTGAGTTGGCTACTATTCTTGCCTGGTATCGATGCGAGCACCTTGCCCCGGTCTTTGAAGAGGATATTCTGGGCAGTGTAATTTCCATCCAGGAGGTGCAACAGACTCCCCGAGGCCGACTGGCGAAAATACACCTGGAAGTATTTGCCGAAGGCGCCGCCGACACTTCCACTCCACCACAGGAAGCACCGACTAAGAAAAAAGTGCTTGACTGGCACCTGGCAGCCCTTCTTGTATAAAAGAAGTCGTATAAAAGAAGTTGTATAAAGAAAGTTGTGTAAAAGAAGTGACACAAAAAATGGTATGAAAAAGTACCATCAATTAGACGATTCGGAGAAGATGGATGTCATCAGGAATCTTAGCAGGCATGCGGGTCATTGAGGGCTCCGCCTTTGTCGCGGCGCCGCTTGGCGGGATGACGCTGGCTCAGTTGGGTGCTGATGTCATCCGTTTTGACCCCATAGGTGGGGGGCTGGACTATCATCGCTGGCCGGTCACCGCGGCGGGCCAGAGTTTGTTTTGGGCAGGGATGAACAAGGGAAAGCGCTCCATTGAAATTGACATCAAGCATCCCGAAGGCAGGGAAATTATCAGCCGTCTGATTGCCGGTACCACTATTGACACTAATACTGGCACCGGGACTGATACCGACACCACTGCCACACCCGACACCCACAGCAAGAAAACTGACGGCATCTTCTTAACCAACTTCCCCCAACGCGGCTGGTTGGCTTATGACCAGCTGGTGCAGGCTCGTCGTGACTTGATTTATGTCAATATTCTTGGCGACCGACGCGGCGGCTCGGCAGTGGACTACACGGTAAATTGTGCCGTTGGTTTTGCCCTGACAACGGGCGACCCGGCTAGCGATGAGCCCTGCAATCATCTGTTGCCTGCCTGGGATAACATCGCCGGGCAGATGGCGGTGGTTGCCCTGCTGGCTGCTGACCGGCACCGACTGCTCAATGGCGAGGGGCAGTTAGTGACTCTTGCCCTCAAAGATGTAGCCATAGCGACTACGAGTAATCTCGGCAAGCTTGCTGAGGTGGCAATCAATGATGCCGACCGTCAGAAAACAGGCAATTATCTCTATGGCGCTTTTGGACGAGACTTTGTGTCCCAAGATGGTGTCCGGATGATGTTAGTGGGTTTGACCCCCAAACAATGGCGGGGCATGACCCAGGCCATGCAGATTGAAGCGCCCCTCCAAGCTCTGGAAAGGAAACTAGGTCTGGACCTGGCAAAGGAAGGGGATAGATTCAAGGCAAGGCAGGAGATAGCCCAGGTGATAGCGCCCTGGTGCGCCGCCCATGACTATGAATTTATCTGCCAGTGCTTTGATGCCCATGGCGTCTGCTATGGTCCGTATCGTAGTTTCCGTGAACTGCTAGAGCAGGATGAGGACTGCTCAGTGGCTAATCCCATGATGGCGCCGGTACACCAGCCTGATATTGGTGACTATCTTGCCTCGGGGTCGCCGATTCGCTTCCAGCACAATCTCAGGGCCATGCCGGCCCCGCGACTCGGTGAACACACCACTGAGATACTCAAGGATGAATTGGGCTATACGGATCCTGAGCTCGGCCGCCTCATTCAGCAACAGGTACTAGCTCAAGATCTGGCAGATTAACGGGGTCTAGTTGCCACCCCAGCGTCCCTATCCCAGATGCGGGTTTATGCTAAAGTAGGCGCTATCTGGTGGACGCAGTAGGTAAATCAAAGTGTTTGACCTGATTCAATCTGGTGGCTGGTTGATGCTGCCGATCAGCTTCTGTTCAGTCATTGCAGTGGCGATCTGCGCTGAACGCGCCTGGGCATTAAGAAGCAAGCGGGTAGCACCGCCGGAACTTTTCGCGCAGATATGCGCTTGGCATGGGCAAAATCTAGCGGCGGCTCAACAATGCCAACTACTGGGCGATTCCTCTCCCCTGGGGCAGGTACTTGCTGCTGGCATAGCAGCCCAGGCCCTTGGGCGGGACGCCATGAAGGAATCTATTGAAGGCGCTGCTAGCCAAGTCATCCATGCTCTGGAGCGGTATCTGAATACCCTGGGCAGCATCGCTTCTATTACCCCACTGCTCGGTCTGCTCGGTACCGTCATCGGCATGATCAAGGTCTTCAGGGTCATCAAACTTGACGGTATAGCCGACCCCGGTCTCTTGGCAGGTGGCATCTCAGAAGCACTGATTACCACGGCGGCGGGGCTCTCAGTGGCCATCCCGACATTATTTTTCTATAGGTTTTTTCGGAGTAGAGTGGATGCGCTGGTCGTCGGCATGGAAGAGGAAGCATTAAAACTTATTGCCTTCTTTTATGCAGATAAAAACTTGTCTATAAATAAAAAATCTTCTACCTATAAAGAGTCTTCTACCAGTAACCCCGCGGAGTCCCGTGAAGTTCGCTAGGCGTCAACAGCAAGCAACCGACATTAATCTAACGCCACTGATTGATGTCGTTTTTATATTACTGATTTTCTTTATGGTATCGACGACATATACCCGGCCACCCCTTTTGCTGGATTTGCCGGTATCAAGTTTGCTCTCAGGTCCAGGGCGAGCAAGTCAGGTAGAAATTGTGATCACCTCGGAGGGGAATTATCTGGTCAACGGCATGCCCCTGGCGGATCGGGAAGCAGCTACTCTAGGTGCGGCTATAGAAGCTGCCAGTGGTGCTGCCAGTGGTGATAATAGACCTAGCCATCTGATGATTAGTGCCGATGCTGCCAGCTCGCACCAGGCAGTGGTCACCGTCATGAGCCTGGCAAAAGAGATGGGCTTCACCCAATTACAACTCAGCACCAGACCCTCAGACTAGTCGGGAAATCAACCATGCGGGTATACCAACGTCTTCTGTCCTATGTGTTGCCTTACTGGGGTGCCTTCCTGCTCAGTATCTTTGGCTTTTTGCTCTATGCGGGGGCGAATGTTTCTTTTGTGCAACTCGTCAGTTACATCGTTGATTCTTTGCAACTGGACAGGGCCCCGCTGAAGCCTGACATTAGCACCTTCATGCACCAACTCTTCGGTGAACCCGGCAATCTGAATCGGGTCCTCATCCCGAGTCTGATTGTTGCCATTGCTTTTGTACGCGGGATGGGGCACTTCATGGGTAATTATTTTATCGCCCATGTGTCTACCAGCCTGGTACACAATCTGCGTTGTCAATTATTTAATCGTTTACTGAGGATACCGAGCAGTTTTTACGATCAACAGCCTATGGGGCATCTGGTTGCCAAGGTGACCTACCATGTTACTCAGGTGACGGCTGCTGCTACCGAAGCGGTGCGAGTCATCATTCGGGAAGGCTTCACGGTCCTGGGTTATCTGGGATTTCTCTTATATCTCAACTGGAAACTGACGCTCATATTCCTCCTGATCGCCCCCGGCATTGCTTTTTTGGTCACCCATGTCGGCAAGCGCTTTCGGCGTATTAGTACCCGGATACAAAACTCTATGGGTGATGTCACGCATATTGCTTCCGAGGCGATACAGGGTTATCGCGAGGTACGGATTTATGGCGGTAGCCGTTATGAAAAAATCCGTTTTGAAAAGGTAAGCCGAGATACCCAGCGGCAATCCATGAAGATGGTAGTGACCTCGTCTTTATCCACCCCGGCAATACAACTGGTGGTGTCGTTTGCGCTCGCGCTACTGGTGTGGCTGGTGTTGGACCCGGTGCTGCTCGCTGACATGACCCCTGGGAAGGTCGTTGCCTTTATCACCACTGGGGGTCTGATTGCTAAGCCCGTGCGGCAGCTGTCCGAGGTGAATGCCACCATACAGAGAGGGCTTGCGGCCGCTGAAGATATTTTTGGCCTCTTTGATGAACAACTGGAAGAGGATACCGGGCAAAGGCGCATTGACCGAGTAGCAGGGCAGGTGGAGTTCAAAAATGTGAGCTTTCGATATCAACCCGAGGCAGCCGATGTGTTGCGCAACCTCAGCTTTACCCTTGCCCCGGGGGAAACTGTCGCCCTGGTCGGTAAATCTGGCAGTGGTAAGACCACGTTGGCCAGCCTCATCCCTCGATTTTATTCGCCCACCCAGGGGGAAATACTCATTGATGGGCATCCCATTGAGACCTATCAACTGGAGAATCTCCGGGAGCATGTCGCCATCGTCAGTCAGCAGGTTGCCCTGTTCAACGATACGATCGCCCGCAACATTGGCTACGGCACCCTAGAGGATGCCGATGAGCAGGAGATTATCACCGCGGCAAAAAAAGCCTACGCGTTTGACTTTATTAACGCGCTTGAAGATGGCTTCCACACCCAGATAGGTGATGATGGCGTCTTGTTATCCGGCGGACAACGACAACGTTTGGCGATCGCCAGAGCCTTTTTGAAAGATGCACCCATATTGATCCTGGACGAGGCTACTTCTTCACTGGATACCGAATCGGAAAGATTCATCCAGGCTGCCCTGGAAGAGGTCGTCAAGGGGCGCACGACAGTTATCATTGCGCACCGGCTGTCAACCGTTGAAAAAGCCGACCGAATATTCGTCATCCAAGACGGTGTGCTCCAAGAGCAGGGCACTCATAAGGAATTGCTTGACAAAAAAGGCGCCTACGCCCAACTGCATGACAAGCAGGAAATTACTCGTGTCGCCCCAGCGACCCGGCCCGAGATTGATAAGTTGCCGGCCATTGGCAAGCAGCTGGCGCGGTATCAATATGCGCCCCGGCTCCTGCCTTCTGAGTGGCTGGTTAATGCCTGGTATCAGGATGCCTTCTGGTTAAAGTTCTTGATGCCGCTGGCCTTCATCCAGCGCCAAGTGGCTCGCTGGCGGCGGCGCTGGTTGACCTCAAGAGCCAGATGGAAACCACCGGTGCCGGTGATTGTGGTGGGGAACATCACGGCTGGCGGTACCGGCAAGACACCACTGGTCATTGCCCTGGCCAAGCATCTCCTGGCCCAGGGTTTGCATCCCGGGGTCGTCAGCCGGGGTTACGGTGGCAAGGGCAAATATCCGCTGGAGGTCGGTGTTGCTTCGCACCCTCAAGAGGTGGGCGATGAGCCCTTGATGATCATGCACGGTACGGGTTGCCCGGTGGTGGTATCGCCGGACCGGGTCCAGGCGGCGCGCTATCTCCTGGACACCCATGCCTGTGATCTGGTGCTCGCCGATGATGGTTTGCAACACTACGCGCTGCAGCGGACCCTTGAGATAGCCGTTGTTGATGGTGAAAGAGGTCTCGGCAATGGGCTCTGTTTACCGGCAGGACCCCTGCGTGAACCGGCTTCTCGGTTGCAGGAAGTAGACCTGGTGGTGGTCAATGGTGAACTGAGAGGCAGCATAGATACCGCTGTGCAGACGCAAGGCATGCGCCTGGTGCCGAGTCGCTTGGTTGACATCATGACGGGCGAGGAGCTTCCCCCCGAGCAGTTGGTTGAAGAACTGCTCAAGCAGACCGGCGATAAGCTGGTACATGCCATGGCCGGGATTAGTCACCCGGCGCGGTTTTTTAATCTGCTGAAACAACTAGGCTGTGTCGTCATCCCGCATATATTTGCAGATCATCATCCTTTTCACAGTCAGGAGTTTTTATTTGCGGGTGAACATCCTATTATTATGACCGAGAAGGACGCGGTGAAGTTTGACAAGTCGCTACGTCTGCCCGGTACATTTTGGTATCTTGAGGTCTGCGCGGAATTAGATTGGCGTTATTTTGACAGTATGCTTGAGCCGCACCTTCCACCAGAGCAGCAGCGGCTATTGCATAATGAGACGCTATAAATCCATGGATAGACAAGACAAGACAAGGCAAACAGGATGGCTATGACAATAGACAAGAATCTGCTCGCTATTTTGGTATGCCCCCGGTGCAAGGGGAAGCTAGATTATGACCCGCAAGCAGGGGAACTGCTCTGCCAGGCGGACCGATTGGCCTTTCCGATTCAGGATGAGATCCCCATCATGCTGGAATCAGAAGCCCGTCTTTTAAAACCCGTCTCTTGAAACCACAGTCTTGAAACCCGTCTTTTGAAACCACAGTCTTGAAACCCATCTCTTAAAACCACAGCAGCCTTCCTGAAATCAACAACTCTGAAATCAAAAGCCCATGTCTTTTTACATCATCATTCCGGCCCGTTATGCCTCCACTCGCTTTCCCGGTAAGCCACTGATTGATATCCAGGGTAAAAGTATGATTCAGCGAGTCCATGAGCAGGCCTCTAAGAGTCATGCCAAGCAGGTGTTCGTAGCCACCGATGATGAACGCATCGCCGATGCCGTCAACCACTTTGGGGGGAATGTGGTCATCACTTCCCCAGAAGCTCCCTCAGGTACCGACCGAGTCCATGAAGCAGCCATGCTCCTTGGTATGGCGGACCAGGACATCATAGTTAATCTGCAAGCAGATGAACCCCTGATGCCGCCGAGCATCATCAATCAGGTGGCGGCGTATCTTGCTGACCCAGTAATCAATCTGGCAACGCTGAAAGCACCGATCACTGAGCCGGCCGATATTGATAACCCGCATGTCGTCAAGGTGGTGACCGATGCTCAAGGCTGGGCACTGTACTTTTCCCGAGCGCCGCTACCTTATTTGCGGCAAGCTCAAGCAGGGCAAGCAGTAACAGCGCTGAGTAGCCCTGCTCGCTGGTTCCAACATCTGGGCATCTATGCGTATAGATTTTCTGTGTTAAAAAAGTTCGTGACCTGGCCAAGAAGCGACCTTGAAAAAACCGAACAGCTCGAGCAATTACGCGCCCTGGACCAGGGGGCGAGGATTTTTGTTGGGATGACTGAGCACCCAGTGCCGCCGTCGATTGATGTGCCGGAGGATCTTGCGAAAACCCTGGACTATCTGGATGCTGAAGGCAGCTATAGTAATGATACAAAGCAATGACATACAGCAATGACATACAGCAATGAGGGACCAGGCAAAGATATTCTGCTGTTAATTATGGATAAAACTAACCCGTGAAACTCAGCCAGGATGTTGACCTAAGTCAGTATCATACTTTTAAGTTACCCGCCCGGGCCCGCTACTTCACCCGCGTCCAAACGCAGGATGAACTCATGGCGGGGCTTGCCTTCGCTAAGCAAGAGCGCCTCAAAGTCTATGTGCTGGGTGGCGGTAGCAATCTGATATTCACTGGGAATCTTGATGGTCTTGTTATCCTGATGCAATTTAAGGGCATTAGCTTCCACGGGGATAGGGTGCATGCTGCCGCCGGGGAAAACTGGCATGGGCTGGTAGAAAAAACTTTGGCTCAAGGCTTGTTTGGGCTGGAGAATCTCGCCCTGATTCCGGGCTCGGTCGGTGCGGCGCCCATTCAGAATATCGGTGCCTATGGTCTGGAGTTGTGTGAACGATTCGCCCAGTTAACCGCGGTGCACCGGAGCACCCTGGAAACCCGTTGCTTCCACCTGGATGATTGTGAATTTGAGTATCGCGACAGTGTGTTTAAGCACCGAGAGGCAGAGCACTGGGTTATTACTGAGCTCTCCTTGGCGCTCAGTCATAACGATAGGCCGCAACTACGTCATCGGGGGCTGCAAGAGCAACTGGAATGTCAAAAGAAGCCACTGAATGCCCGGGCTGTGGCGGCCACCGTGAGCCAACTTCGCCGCCAAAAACTACCGGCACCGGAAGCGATTGGCAATGTGGGGAGTTTTTTTAAAAACCCGGTCTTAGCTCCCGGTCCTGCTGAGTCTTTGAAAGCGGCCTTCCCCCAGCTACCGGTCTATGCGCTGGATGCGGGCGTGAAGTTATCCGCCGCTTGGCTGATTGACCAGGCGGGACTCAAGCGCAGGGCGGTGGGTGATATTCAGGTCTCAGCGCAGCATGCGCTGGTGCTGGTGAACAAGGGTAGGGGCAGGGCTGAGGACCTGGCTCAGCTGCTTGCCGTGATTGGCGCAGCAGTCCGAGCAAAATACGGCATTGACCTTGAAGTGGAACCGGTCTTTTACCCCTCAGCCCCTAGGGTCTCAGCCCCGGGTGCTTGACTCTTCCGCGCCCTTCACCCTCCCCACGCCACCCCGAGAGTGACGGGGGTCGGCGGGCATGACGGCCAGTGCTAGGGGCTGCCGGTCTCTTTTTGCGCTTTTGCAGGAGCTGCAGGGGGCTGATAACGCGGATCATTGTTTACCCGCCCCAGATTACCGGGATGAGCGGTATCAAGTTGACGCGGCTGGGCTGGCGGGGCAGTTGCTTCTTCCCGACTAGGTAATGCTTGCAATACCAGGCTATCTGCTTTGGGTTCTGCGGGCGAAGTTCGGGGATCATTCCCGACCCGGCCGAGAGGCGCCGCCGGGTTAGGTTCAAGGGGAGTAGCGGCTGGCTGAGTCGGTGCTGCCTCAGTGGTCACAGCCATCCCCTGAGGAGACCCCGCTGTGCGGCTCGCGACGGGCTGGCTTTCAGTAGCACTTCTTTCAGTAGCACTTTTTTCAGCGTTAGCCGCTGGTAATCCTCCTGGGGTCTCTGAATGGTCCTGGGGCTGGCTACGCCGTTTCTGGTTGTTGCGCTGGCGGTTGCCCTGATTACGCTTATCTGGGTGCGATGTCTTATCTGCCTCTGGTTGAGACCCTCGGTGCGCTTCTCGTTGCGTTTCTCTGTGCGCTTCTCTTTGCTGATGTTGTTCGGCAGTGCTTTGCGGCACCTGATGATTGCCCCGCTCAGGGGGGCGGGTGTCACTAGCGCTGTTATTAGCAGACTTGTGAACACTGGGCTTCTCTTGTTGAGCGCTTGGTGATTGTGTGTTTTGTTGAGTACGTTGCTCTTGTTTGGTGTTTCTTTTCTGGTCGTTTTGCCTGTTGCCGTCGTTATGTCTGTTTCTATCAGCCGGTTTGCGATGATTGTTGCGGCTGCTCTTACGACCCTCGTTGCGGTTGTCATTGCGGCTGCTCTTATGACCATCGCTTGGTCTTCGGCCACTCGGTCGGCCCGGTGTTTTGTTTGGCCTTCGGCTACTCGGTCGGCCCGGTGTTGCTGGGGCAGTACCGAAGAGCGCCCGAAGCATACGCGCAAACCATCCCTGCCCGGGGCTTTTTTGCAGGCGCCGGGGGGATTTCATATTAGACAAGACTGGTGGCACTAGTGCCTTCTCGGCTTCCCTTCTAGAGGCAGGTCTTCTGGGGGCGGCTTGCCGACTAGAGGCGGCTGCCATACCGGCGGCATAGGTGTCTGCTTCTATGGAGCCGTCTCGGTTGTAGCGGGTGTCCTTGCTCTCCAGATCCTGAGCACGAATGCGTTCCACCTGGTAATGCGGTATTTCCATCTGTGGTTCAGGCAACAGCATAATCCGTACCTTGTTTTGCTGTTCAATCTCAATGATTTGACTCCGTTTTTCATTGATCAAAAATGCGGCAAGATGCACGGGGAGGGAGGCTCTAATCAAGGCACCCTCATCTTTGAGTGCTTCTTCTTCAATCAAACGGATGATTTCCATCGCGGTGGAACTGGCATCCTTGATAGTACCGAGACCCTCACAACGCGGGCAGACTATGCCGCTACTTTCTTCAAGAGACGGGCGCAGCCTTTGTCGGGACATTTCCATCAAACCAAAGGTAGAAATCTTGCTGATTTGTATTCTGGCGCGGTCAACCCGGGTGGCATCCTGCATCTGTTGCTCAATCGTCCGCTGATTTTTGGTGGACGCCATATCAATAAAATCAATCACGATCAGCCCGCCAATATCCCTCAGCCTGAGATGTCGGCAAATTTCCTCTACGGCTTCCAGGTTGGTATTCAGGGCGGTTTCTTCAATATCGGCACCGCGGGTTGCTCGGGCGGAGTTGATATCAATAGACACCAGCGCCTCGGTCTGGTCAATGACCAGTGAACCGCCCGATGGCAAGCGGACTTCTCGCTGGAAGGCCGATTCAATCTGCCGCTCAATCTGGTAGCGGCTGAACAGTGGCAGGTCATCTGTATAGAGTTGGCAGCGGGATTTGAACCTGGGCATGACCTGGCTGATGAAATCTTTTGCCTGAGTATGCGCCTCTGGGGTATCAATGAGGATTTCATCTATGTCATCACGCATGTAATCGCGGATAGCTCGGATGATGACATCGCTGTCTTGATAAATAAGGAAGGGTGCCTCACGACTCTCGGCGGCAGTGGTAATGTCATGATAGAGCCGCACCAGATAATCCAGATCCCATTGCAACTCTTCTGTGTTGCGTTCTATGCCCGCCGTGCGAACGATCAATCCCATGTTGTCCGGGATGCTCAGTTGGGACAGCATATCCCTGAGTTGGTCTCGCTCAGGACCTTCAATTTTACGGGAAATACCGCCAGTTCTTGGGTTGTTGGGGGTCAAGACGAGATAACGACCTGCCAGGCTACAAAAGGTGGTGAGGGCAGCCCCCTTGTTGCTACGTTCTTCCTTGACGACCTGGACGATGAGTTCTTGACCCTCTTCTATCAGGTCCTGGATCCTCGCCTTGCCGCCGGGGCGGGTATCCTTATCTATCCCGGGAATAGTGGAGTAGCATGCGGGGGATATTTGTCGAAAGGGAAGGAAACCATGGCGGACCCCACCAAAATCAACGAAGGCAGCTTCCAGGCTGGGTTCTAGCCGGGTAACTCGTGCCTTGTAGATGTTGGATTTTTTCTGCTCCTTGCCTCGATTTTCTATGTCAAGGTCGTAGAGTATTTGCCCGTCAACGAGGGCAACGCGCAACTCTTCATCGTGAGTTGCATTGATTAACATTCTTTTCATTACGATTCACACCTATATCAGGCATCCTGAAAAGGCGAAAGCGAATCGTCAAATCCTGGTTATATCCAATCCTGAAAGCTGGTTTGTCTCTGATTGTTGCACCCTGGTAGATGGCTGAAACAAGTGCCATCCTTCTTCTGAACCATACCTTCTTAAGTGATGTCTTGGTCTTGGAATCACAAGGCATGTCAACAGCACAATCTAATGTTTACCATGTGTGGCAGATAATGGAATAATCCTCTTTACAAGCGGTGCAAAAATTCTTTCAGGTGTCTGATTTGACGCTCTTATCTCATACTTCAAGCCTCTCATTGAGGCAGTTTTCTTGAAGAAATACTTTCGCGCTTTAATGCATGCGGTTACTTATGTCTGGTGCAATCTCTCCTGAGGCTATAAACACTTCAAAAAAGAATGACAGACCCCAAAACTCAATGATATAGACACCTGCTTTTGCGTTATGTTGCAAATCCTTGATACTAGTGACCTATCGCCGGTGTCTTCTTATTTACAAACAAGCTATTCATTGAAAACAACTTCACTTAAAAACCCGCTAGAAGCGACCTGTGGGTCAATTTCTGCCGGAGCTAGATTGACGAGTTAAAACAACAGTTAAAACAACAAAAGCGGTACACTCGTCAGCCAGCCATCATAACAACAAATAACGAGGCGTCAAAGTAAAGTTGACGGCTCTGCCAAACAAAATAGCCCATCCATAACCTATAAATAGCTTATGGATGACTCCGGGTTAACTCATGAATGACGCATGTATAAAAGATTTCCCGTGAATCAAGACCAACCATTCCAACGGGTGAGCCATCAACAGATTGATGCCGAGGGGGCCGGGCAGCGGCTGGATAACTTCCTCATAAAGCTCTTAAAAGGCCTACCCAAATCTAGAATCTATCGCATCATTCGCAAGGGAGAGGTGAGAATTAACGGCAAGCGGGTCAAGCCAGAGACCCGCCTGACTGCTGGCGACCAGGTGCGTGTGCCACCTATCAAGCGGTTGTCTACCCCGAGTAGCGCGGTAGGCACCATCAACAGATTGGAGGAGCTCATCCTCTATGAAGATAAACATCTGCTGGTCATTAACAAGCCCTCGGGCCTGGCGGTGCATGGGGGTACTGGGGTCAATGTGGGTTTGATTGAGTCGCTGCGCAAGGCACTAGGTGCGCCGCTGGAACTGGTACATCGACTAGACAAGGGCAGCTCTGGATGCTTGATGGTGGCGAAGCGACGCGCCTATCTCAGGCTGTTGCAAGCCGCGCTCAGAGAAGGCGGGCGCATTAAAAAAGGCTATCTCGCCCTGGTGCATGGCAGTTGGCAAGCTGACCTCAAGGCAATAGATGCCCGCCTGGCCACTCGGGTCATGCCGGGTGGCGAGAAGCGAACTAACGTATCCGAGACAGGTAAGTACTCCTTGACCCGCTTCCAGATTCTCGCCAGTCACCGCCAAGCGACTCTGCTCAAGGCGTCGCTGGTGACCGGCCGAACCCATCAAATCAGGGTACACACCCGATTTGCACGCCACCCGATACTCGGGGACGACAAGTACGGTGATGCTGACCAGGACCGGGAGCTCTTCTCGGGAGCGGGACCGGCGGGCACCGGGCCAAAAATATCGCGCCTGATGCTGCACGCGCATAGCTTGGAAATTCCCGCCTTGGGCAGCCATCCCGCGCTCAGTCTGGAGGCACCATTAGATGAGCCCATGTCGAGGATTATTAGCCAACTCTTTGATATAAAAGAAGTATTGTAAAGAAGTTACCTGAGTGGCGCCCCGGCAGGCTCATTTCATATTGGAAAAGGCTTGCTCGGTAATTTCCATATTGACAGTCTGGGTTCCTATCCATAAGATGCGCCCCGTCCCTGATGTTGAGCTTGGATGTTGAGCCCAGATCTTGAGCAAAGGTGCTGAGCAGGGGGAGAGCCGTCATTAAACGGTATTAAACCGTCATATAAACTATAGCAAAGACCATTCAGAGGCATAACCATGGCAGTTCAAAAAAGCAAGGTCACCCGAGCCCGGCGCGGTAGCCGCCGTGCCCACGATGCACTCCGTAGCAGCACCCTGTCGGAGGATCCCACCACGGGTGAAACCCACCGTCGGCATCACCTCACCGAAGATGGCTTCTACCGCGGACGACAGGTGATAGTGCCGCGCAAGCAGCAGGAAGCACCCGAAGCGGAACTGGGATAACCCCGTGCTGGCTCCCTTGAGCCGAGCGCCATCCACAATAGCCATTTGATACTAGTCTATCCGAACCGGCTCAGCCCGCTCAGAGATAAGTAGCCATGACAAAACTTGCCTATCTGTTCCCGGGCCAGGGTTCGCAGGAAGTAACTATGCTCAGCGAGCTAGCCAGCGAGGTGGTCGAGCTCTTCACTGAGGCCTCAGCGATTCTGGGCTATGACCTGTGGCAACTCGTCCAAGAAGGCCCGCCAGAACAACTGAATCAAACCGAGTTCACCCAGCCGGCCTTATTGACTGCGAGCCTTGCCTTGTATCGGCTTGCCCGGGCACGGGGTGCCCCCGCCCCCGACCTGGTTGCTGGGCACAGCCTAGGGGAGTATTCAGCCTTGGTGGCCGCCGGTGCCTTGTCTTTCCCGGATGCAGTCGCCCTGGTGCAGCAGCGCGGGCAATGCATGCAGTCGGCCATGCCCCTCGGTGCGGGCGGCATGGCAGCGGTGCTTGGGCTCACCGATCTTCAGGTAGAAGATGCCTGTGCTCAGGCTGCTCAGGGGGAGGTAATTCAGATTGCCAACTACAATTCACCGGCACAGGTGGTCATGGCCGGGCAGCAGGCGGCATTAGAAAGAGCCATCGCGGCTTGTCAAGCGGCGGGTGCCCGCCGGGTGCTCTTGCTCCCGGTGAGTGCGCCCTTCCACACTGAGTTGATGCGCCCCGCGGCAGACTTGATGGCGGCGGCACTAGATAGGGTGCAATTTAAGGCACCGGAGATCCCCATAATACAGAATGTTAATGCCCAGCTGGAAACCGACCCAGAGCAGATAAAACACAACCTGGTCGCGCAGATTTATGGGGCTGTGCGGTGGACTGATACAATTCAGAAGATGCTCGCCGAGGGGGTGGATACTTTTATTGAATCGGGTCCAGGCAGGGTGCTTTCCGGGCTCATTCGGAGAATTGATAAGCGGGTCACTATGGAGACTATCAAGGGGAGCTACTTATGAACCTACTTATGAACTTACCTATGAACCAGAAGGCGCTGAGCAGATGAGCAAAAAGGTAGCCCTGGTTACCGGCGCCAGCCGCGGCATTGGCAAGGCGATTGCGCTGACTCTGGGGCAAGACTATGAAGTCCTCGGTACTGCGACTACTGCTGAGGGTGCTGCGCTGATTACCGGCATGCTGGAGTCAGTAGGGGGGCGGGGCTATCAACTCAATCTTGCCGAGCCCGCGTCTATACAAGCACTGCTGGAACAGATTAAAACCCAGCATGCTGCGCCCCAGATCTTGGTCAACAATGCCGGCATCACCCGGGATAAACTGGCACTACGCATGCAGGAAGCAGAATGGGCTGAGGTCCTTGCCACTAATCTCACCGGTATCTTCCACATCACCAAAAGTATCCTGAGAGGCATGACAAAAGCGAGATGGGGCAGGATAATCAACCTGACCTCGGTGGTTGCTTATATGGGCAATCCAGGGCAGAGCAACTATGCAGCGGCAAAGGCGGGCCTAGGGGGTTACACTCGCTCCATAGCGGTGGAAATGGGCGCCGCTGGAATCACCGCTAATTGTATTGCCCCTGGTATGGTGGCGACCGACATGACAGATGAATTAACTGAGGCACAACAAGATGTGTTGCGCAGCCGGATCCCCCTGGGGCGACTGTGCAGGGTTGATGAGGTAGCGGCACTTTGTGCCTTCCTGGCTAGTGAAGCAGCCGGTTATATCACTGGGGAAACTATCCACATTAACGGTGGTATGTATATGAACTGAATTCTTCTGGTCAGGAACTTCCTGCCCAGGGTCTAGCGTCATGCTGGTATCATTGGACAATAATTTGATAGGCTAGCTGACATTCTTTAAACTAACGCAGTCGGACTGCACTGATGTAGGAGTGGATCACGATATGAGCAATATAGTAGAGCGAGTGACAAAACTGGTTTGTGAGCAACTCGGGGTCAAGGAAGAAGAAGTTACGCCCGAGGCATCTTTCGTTGAAGACCTGGGCGCGGACTCACTTGACACTGTGGAGTTGGTGATGGCGCTGGAGGAAGAGTTTGAAACCGAGATTCCAGACGAAGATGCGGAAAAGATCACCACAGTTAAAGAAGCGATCAACTACATCCAAACTAATAGTTAGTCACTGAGGTCGATTTTTAATGAGGCCGCAATCGCCATAGACGATTGTGGCTTTTCTGTTTCTTGTCCCGCTTGATATCCTCCTAGTAGCATGGATATGCAATCATGTATGAAAGCAGAGCATGAGTAAGGGCAGCGCATGAGTAAGGGCAGAGCATAAATGAAAGCAGCGCATGAATAAGCGCCGAGTAGTGGTCACCGGCCTAGGTATGCTGACGCCCCTAGGTGTTGATGTGGCGACTTCCTGGCAGGGGCTGAAAGAAGGCAAAAGTGGTATCTCTGCCATCTCCTCTTTTGATACCCAGGGCTATCCGGTGCGCTTCGGCGGCACCGTGCCCGCCTTTGATATGGGCGCATACTTCCCACCCAAAGAAGCCAGACGTATGGATGGCTTCATCCAATATGGGCTGGTCGCGGGTATTCAAGCAGTGCAAGATGCCCACCTTGAGGTAACCGAGCAAAATCGCCAGCGCATAGGTGTTGCTATAGGTTCAGGCATAGGGGGCATAGCGACCATCTCCGACTGCCATGAGATCATCACCCGCCGGGGTCCGACCCGGGTGTCGCCCTTCTTTGTACCCTCCAGTATCATCAATATGATTGCCGGGCACCTATCCATTCGCTTCGGTATGGAGGGCCCCAATATCGCCATTTCCACCGCCTGCACCACGGGGGCGCATAACATTGGCATGGCGGCCCGGCTCATTGCCTGGGGGGATGCCGATGTGATGTTGGCGGGTGGCGCGGAGAAGGCGATCGCGCCCACCACCATGGCCGGCTTTGCGGCTATGAAGGCGCTGTCCACAAGAAATGACTCGCCGGCTGAGGCGAGTCGTCCTTGGGACCGGGACCGAGATGGTTTCGTACTGAGCGATGCTGCCGCGGTGCTCGTCTTGGAAGAATATGAAGCCGCCAGGTCGCGTGGTGCCAGGATCTACTGTGAGTTGGCAGGCTTCGGGATGAGCGCGGATGCCAGTCATATGACCTCGCCCGCTGAGCAGGGCACTGGTGCCGTCCAGGCCATGCGGCTTGCCCTTGAGGATGGCGCAATGAATGTTACTGAGATTGATTACATCAACGCCCACAGTACTTCCACGTCCCTGGGTGACCTGGCGGAAACCCAAGCCATCAAAACCCTGCTGGGCGACTCGGCAAAAGAAGTTGCCGTCAGTTCCAACAAATCTATGGTCGGGCATGCTCTGGGTGCTGCGGGTGCCATAGAAGCCGTGTTTACCATTCTGGCATTGGAGGAGCAGGTCGCCCCCCCGACCATCAACCTGCAGCAAGCCGATGTCGGTTGTGATCTGGATTATGTGCCGCATCAGGCTAGGGATATGAGGATCGAGGCCGCGCTCACCAATTCCTTCGGCTTTGGCGGTACCAATGGCAGTTTGATCTTCCGGCGCCTGACCTAGGGCAGGTGAGCAGACTGCCATGCGCTCCATGAAGTATCTTGCGGGCTGGGCTGGGCTATTGACACTCGTCCTGACCGGGGGCATGGCCAGGATAGTACACCAGGAAATGTCTCTGCGACCTGCCCTTGAAGCAGAACTCCTGTTTGAAATCCCACGAGGGGCGCATCTCAACTCGGTGATTCAGCGGCTGTCCCAGGCGGGGTTATTGGCGACAAAGCCTTTGGTATTCCAAGTCTATGCGCGTGCAACCGGCTATCGGGGTGCCATTCAAGCAGGAGAGTACAAGCTTGTCCCCGGTATGGATGGCTATGCGCTTTTGCACCGGTTCCGTACCGGTGAGGTGCATCATTACAAGATTACCTTCCCCGAAGGCTGGAGCCTTGCCGAATGGCGAGCGGCACTTGAGGCGAGTACCGAGTTACAGCATCTAGCCCCGCCGCTGTCTGATACTGCCCTCGCCGCTGCCTTGGGTATTCAAGGGGCACCCGAAGGCTGGTTCTATCCTGACACTTATGCCTTCGTTAAGGGCGACCGGGATCTGGCTATTCTGCAACGTGCGCATGTGAAGATGAAACAAGTTCTGGAAGCGACATGGGATGAGGCTAGCCGGGAAGCCGCCTGGTCTATGGAAGCCCTCGCTGATCCTTATGCGGCCTTGATTCTTGCTTCCATGATCGAAAAGGAAACGGGCCATGCCCCAGACCGGGCAATCATTGCTAGTGTGTTTCATAACCGACTCCGGCGCGGCATGCGATTACAGTCCGACCCCACCGTCATCTATGGTCTTGCAGCATCTTATGCAGGCAATCTCACCCGTCGGCACCTGAACACAGATAGCCCCTATAACACCTACACCCGCTCCGGCCTGCCGCCAACGCCCATCTGCGCCCCGGGCCCGGCCGCCATAAAGGCGGCCTTCTTCCCGGCAAGTAGCGACTATCTTTATTTTGTTGCTAAGGGTAATGGGCAGAGTTACTTTTCCAGCAGTTTGGATGAACATATTCTGGCAGTGCGGCGATACCAACAACAAACTCGGAAGCGCAACTAAACACACTAGATAAAAGCAGACTAGAATGAGCCACTCCAGATAGCAGGTAATAACGAGGTATGACAACAACTAACAGCCGCGGCAAGTTCATCACCCTGGAAGGGGTGGAAGGGGTCGGCAAATCAACCTGTATTGAAGTGCTCAAGTCGGTGCTGGAGGCGGCGGGCAAGTCGGTGTTGATTACCCGTGAACCCGGGGGGACGCATGTGGGGGAAAGACTCAGGGAGATATTTCTTGATCGGGAAGGCACCCCCATGACCGCCTATGCCGAGTTGTTGTTGCTCTTTGCAGCACGCACCCAGCATGTGGAGGAACTCATCGCCCCCGCCCTGGCAGCGGGCAGCTGGGTGGTTTGTGACCGATTCACCGATTCCACCTATGCTTATCAAGGTGCTGGGCGGCACCTGCCCGTGGCTGACATCGCCCAGATAGAAGCCATGACCCTCGGTCAATTCCGACCTGATCTGACCCTGCTGCTTGACCTGGATGCTAAGCAGGGCTTGGCAAGAGCAACCTCAGCTACCGCCGCCGACCGGCTTGAATCCGAGCAGGCTGAGTTTTTTGAGCGGGTGCGGCAGGCTTTTCTGCACCGCGCCCAGTCATCAGGAGCGGACAGTAGATATAGGCTGGTGGATGCGTCGCGCACCCGAGACGAGGTGCACCGCCATATTAAAGCGGTCATTCAGTTGTTCCTCCAGCAGACCGCTGAGGCCTAGCGGCATGCCAAGCAGCGTGACAAGCAACATGCCAAGCAAAGCAGAGCCCTTATATCCCTGGCAGGAAGCGCAGTTCCGGCAAATCATCCAGGTCACTCAGGAGGATCGCCTGCCGCATGCCCTCTTGCTCTGCGGACCTGCCCAGGTCGGTAAGGCACATTTTACCCGCCATCTGGTGCAATACCTCTTGTGTCAGGCACCCGCCGACCTCGCCTGTGGCAGTTGCGATGCTTGCCTGCTCATCAAGGCGGGCACTCATCCCGATAGCAAACGCATTGGGCTGGTGGATTCAAAGCAAATCAAGGTTGAACAGATTCGAGAGATCCGTGATTGGGAAACCCAAACCGCCAGTCAGGGGGGGCGCATGCTGTGTGTCATTGAGCCGGCTGAGGCCATGAACCATCAAGCCGCCAACGCCCTCTTAAAGAGTCTGGAAGAACCCACTCCCGATACCCTGTTGATTTTGATTACCCATCAACCCGCCCGTCTTTTACCGACTATCCGCAGTCGCTGTCATCGGCTGGAGCTGCACCTGCCGGCCGCTCAGCAGGCAAGCGACTGGCTCGCCACAAGGCTTGACCTAAAGGCGGATGCCGAGGTGCTGCTGGAGATAGCAAGTGGTTCTCCGCTCCGGGTGCTCAATGACATTGATGATGCCTTCTTGCAAAACCGTCAGTGCCTTGCCGAAGCCCTGCTTCCCCTGGCCCGGGGCAAGGCATCACCGCTGCAGCTGGCAACACAGCTGGCTAAGGAAAATGCGGTACAGCTGCTGGAAATTCTCTATAGCTTGATAGCAGATAGCCTGCAATATTCATTCGGCAGGGATAAAGTTGCTATTAAAAACAAAGATTTACAGGGCATATTGAAAGAATATTCTGAACTTGTGTCGCCGGCACAACGCTTTTCTGTCTTAGATCGCATCATCCAGGCACTGGGCTATCTTGCCAGCACCGCCAATGCTAATCCGCAGATGTTATTGGAGCGGGTCCTGCATAACTCCGTCATTCCTGTCACCCCAGAGTGACGGGGGGGGGGTTGCCTTTGTTCCTCTGGATTCCCGGGGCAAGCCCGAGAGTGACGGGGAGCGACGAACCATCTTGTTGTGCTGGTAACGATAGGTGCTACCCTTCTTTCAGGAATTAGGCATAATAGTTGACGAACAACGAGGGTGCTCCCCATGACATTGGATAAACGTTCAAGCCCATTTAAACCGGGGGCGGGTCTACTCCCGCCATATCTCGCGGGTCGAGAAAAAGAACAAGCGATTATCAGAGAAAAGATCGATGAACTAAGCGATGGTATCGCACCTTCCGACGACATACTCATGTATGGACCCAGGGGCATGGGCAAAACAGCACTGCTAGGTTGGATCAAAGAGGAAGTCAACAAGGGCGACTCGAAAGATAATGCTATACGCACAAGTCGAGTAACTCCCGGAAAATTAACATCTCCGGCGGATATGTGGAATCAACTGCTGCCTGATAATTGGATAAGGCGTCGGCTGCCTAATAAAGTGAGAGCTTCAGTTATCGCTCTAGCCGCCACTTGGGAAGCAAGAGGTACGTCCAATCAAGTGTTGGAAAGCGCCTTGATAAAAAAGTGCAACAAGCAGCCGTTGGTGTTTCTGGTAGATGAAGCCCATACCATGGACCCGGATTTATGCCGTGGTTTGTTAAACCTGAGCCAAGTTGTCCGGGGAGAAGCACCTTTTTTGCTGGTCCTCGCGGGCACTCCCGGCCTTCGGGCTTTCCTTAACTCGGTGAACGCCAGCTTCAGTGAACGTTCTACGATGCTCGGTATTGGCCGACTAGGCGAAGAAGCCACTGCGGATGCTATAGAAAAGCCGCTCCAAGAAGACGGCATAACAATAGCCCCTGATGCACTGCAAAAAGTTGTGCAGGATAGCCAGCAATACCCCTACTTCATACAGCGATGGGGCAAAGCGCTTTGGGATGAAGCAAAGAGGACAAACTCAAATAGATTGACTGCCGAGCAGGTTGAGATTGTGGCACCTGCTATCGACAGTTTCAGACAAGACCTTTATGCCGAGCGTCGTACAAAACTGCTTCGGGAAGGATTGTTGCCAGCCGCTTATGCAATTGCAGAGGCGTTTCAAGACACACAAAAATTCATAGAGGACGACCTCGTTTTGTTAATCAAGGATACGCTACCCGCCGACAAGGCAGACGACCAACACGCAACAAGTGTATTACAGGCATTGATAAGCATGGATTTTGTCTGGCGTCCGCCGGGTACGACTTTACACGAGCCGGGTATTCCCAGCCTGATGACTCATGTTTTGAACAATCAACGCGAACTCAAACTAGATACATTTCGCACTTCTTCCAAAGAAAAAGATACTCAACCCTCCGACCCTGGCCGATAACAGTGAAAGCATATAGTCATACAACTCAATTCAATATCCAGCTTGCCCTCTTGCCGTCATTCTCGAGCTTGCTCGGGAATCCAGCATGGTGGCCTAAGCCGCCGCCTCGCGCCGTCATTCTCGAGCTTGCTCGGGAATCCAGTAAAAAAGAGTGTTGTGTTCCGATTTACCCCAATAACGGGATGGCTGTAATGACGGGGGGCGGCTAGAGGTATAGTATCTGTGTAGTAGTGCTTCCCATAAATCGTCAACTTTTACAGACATTCAGGAGTCCAACCCATGATGAAATTGCAGCTCAGCGACCCGGCAGCACTGCATGACTGCTACATGCCATTTATTGAAAATGGCGGCCTCTTTATCGCCAGCAGTGCTATCTCCAGCAGTGCTGTCTCTAGCAGTGCTGGGCAGCTTGATACCTACCGCCTCGGGGATGAGGTGCACCTGGCCTTGACGCTGATGGATGAGCCGGAGGTCCTGTCCGTCCAGGGCAGGGTAGTCTGGGTGGCGGGTGCCAGTGTCAAAAATCCGCATCGCCCGGGCATAGGTATTCAGTTTAGTGACCCGGCCCAGGGGCTTAAAAACAAGATAGAAGGCTACCTCGCTGATTCCTCCGGGCAAACCGCCACCATGTGATGGGGGTGCCCGCGTGTCCGGTCAAAATACAGTCCGGTCAAAACACTTCTTCCAGCAAGCGATAGGGTGTTTCCCGCATGCCGATATGGAGATAGGTACTCAGCGCGCGTTGGTTGTCCTGTTCCACATAGAGTCTGATACCACAGCTGCGGGCATCCTCTCGGGCTAAGTCTTTCACTGTCTGATACATCTGGCTGAAGACCCCCTTGCCGCGGTGCTGCGGGTCAACATAGACACTCTGTATCCACCAGAAGAGACCATTCCGCCAGTCGCTCCATTCGTAGGTAATAGCCAGACAAGCGAGGACGGCAGCTGCCGGCTCCTCGGCCCTGGCATCACTGGCAACCAGGTAAAAGCCCAGGGTAGGGTCCTGCAACATCGACTTGACCCCCGCAACAAGCGTTTCCTCAGCCAGCGACTTGTCTTCTGTTTCCAGTGCCATCATCTGGTTCATCCGCGCGATGGCATCCGCCTGCTCAGGCACTGCGCTATGAATATTCAAGTGCATCAATCACCTCCTCCCTTTATAGTCCACTGACTCATCCATCCCACCCTGGCCCGTGACCCTTCTCGGGCTTGCCCCGGGAATCCAGTTATTAAACCAGCGGCTTGCCGTGCTATTCTATCCCGTTGCTACACCATCAAGCAGACGCTCTAATAAACGCACTAATAAAATAGCAACAACATAGCAGACACCCCATCAATATCCAGAGGCGACGATGGTTTCAATTGTTTATGCGGCACCCACTTCTATCCCGGAAGCAGTGGGCTTACTTACTCAGGCGGATATGCCTGCCAACATACTCGCTGGCGGCACCGACCTGCTTATCCAAGCAAAATCTCAGGCGGGTAGTCCTGCCTCCCGACTTTTTGTTGATGTAAAAAAAATCAGCAGCATGACCCGCGCCGAGCTGACCCCTCAGGGTCTCGCACTAGGACCCTCCATGTCCTGTGCAGCATTTGCGGCACGTGATGAGCTCCGTGCGCTCTATCCCGGCCTGGTGGAAGCCGCCGCCCTGATCGGCTCCACCCAGATACAGGGGCGGGCGAGTCTGGGCGGCAACCTGTGTAATGCGTCCCCGGCTGCCGATGTCGTCCCCGCGTTGATTGCGCTGTCGGCAGAAGGGGTTATTGCTGGACCCCAGGGGGAAAGAAGAGTTGCCGTGGAAGATTTTGTCACTGGCGTAGGTAGCAACTGCATGCAGGAGGATGAACTGCTCAGCTTGCTCCGAGTACCCCGCCCCGACTCCCGCACCTCGGACGCCTATTTAAGATTTATCCCTCGTTCCGAGATGGACATAGCCGTGGTCGGTGCCGCGGTGAGTCTCAGCCTGGATGAGTCCGGTATTTGCCAAGCAGCAAGAGTCAGTATTGGGGCAGTAGCACCCACTGCCTTGTTGGTGCCCGAAGCCGCCGCCGCACTCATCGGCACTGCTTTGGACGCTGCTGCTCTTGCCGCTGCTGCTAGTGCCGCAAGGGCCGCTGCTAGCCCCATATCAGATCGACGAGGCACGGCCGAGTATCGGCAACATCTGGTCGGCGTCCTGGTACAACGCGCCACTCGGATTGCCGCGGAACGCGTTGCTAATAAAACTGCTAATAAAACTGCTAATAAAACTGTTCATCAATCTGCTAATAACACCGCTAATCAATAAGCACACTACGCATACAGGAAACAACATGTCCAAAACTCAAGTCAGCACCAGCATTAACGCTCAACCCCATGAGTTTCTCTGTGAACCCGGAGACACGTTGCTGCATGTGTTACGCAATGAGTTGCAGCTCACCGGCACTAAGGAAGGCTGCGGTACCGGTGACTGCGGTGCCTGTTCGGTCACCTTAAACGGCCGTCTGGTATGTGCTTGTCTGGTATTGGCGGTAGAGACGGCAGGCATGGAGGTCGGGACGATTGAAGGCATTGGGCACCCGGGTGGTCTGGATCTGATACAGGAAAAGTTTTTGGAGCATGCTGCCTTACAGTGTGGCATCTGCACCCCCGGACTCATCGTCAGCACCAAGGCACTGCTGGATGAAAACCCCAATCCGACCGAAGAAGAAGCAAGATATTACCTCGCGGGCAATCTGTGTCGGTGTACCGGTTATGACAAGATTATCCGCGCGGTGATGGACGCCGCTGCCACCAGACGCGCTACCACCAGACGCAAGGCCGAAGAAGGAGCCTGAAATGAGTGAAGCACGGGAGTTCAAGCATGTGGGTCAACGTACTATTCGCCCGGACGGATATGACAAGGTCACCGGGCGTGCCAACTTTGGTGCCGACCTGTCTCTGCCCGGCATGCTCTGGGGCAAGATACTCCGCAGTCCGCATGCCCATGCGAAGATTCTATCCATAGATACCAGCAAGGCAGAAGGTCATCCTGGGGTCATGGCAGTGGTCACTGCCAGGGACTTTCCTGAGCTCCCCATGGAGACCATCAATGTCGGGGAGGGCACTGAGGATTTACATGATCTAGTCAGGAACATCTTGGCGACGGACAAGGCACTCTACCATGGGCATGCCATGGCCGCGGTCGCTGCCCGGTCGGAAAAGATCGCTGCCGAAGCCCTGTCTTTAATCGCGGTGGACTATGAAGTCCTGCAACCCGTCTTAGATGTGCAAGCGGCCATGGCCGAGCATGCGCCTATATTGCATCCGGATATGTTTACTCAGGGCACTGACGAAGAGAAGGACAAAGAGAACAAAGAAAAGCCGAAAAAACCATCCAATGTGGCCACGCGGCTGGAATTAAAAATCGGTGATCTTGAGGCTGGTTTTGCCGAGGCAGATGTCATCTTAGAGCGGGAGTTTTACACCCCCACCGCGCACCAGGGTTACATTGAACCCCATGCCTGCACCGCCCGTTATGATGCACAGGGGCAATCAATGCTCTGGTGTTCCACCCAGGGGCACTTTGATGTCCGCGCAAGAACCGCAAAATTGCTGGGTATGGAGCAAACCAGTCTCAAGGTGGTCGCCAGCGAGATCGGTGGCGGCTTTGGTGGCAAGACGACTATTTACCTGGAGCCCGTGGCCTTGCTCTTGTCAAAGAAGTCCGGTCGCCCGGTGAAGATGGTGATGCAACGCAGTGAAGTATTTATTGCCACGGGACCCACTTCCGCTGCCGAGCTCTGGGTCAAGGTGGGTGCCAAGAAGGATGGCCGGATTACGGCCATGCAGGGACGCTTGGCTTATGAGGCGGGGGCTTTCAAGGGTTCGCCGATGATGCCTGGGGTCATGACCATGTTCGCGCCCTATGATGTGCCCAATGTGTATGTTGAGGGTTTTGATGTGGTCGTCAATAAACCCAAGGTCGCTGCCTATCGTGCGCCCGGTGCGCCCCAAGCAGAATTCGCTGCTGAAATGCTGGTGAGTGAACTGGCAACACATCTGAATATAGATCCCTTGGAGTTGCGACTACAAAATGCCGCCAAGGAAGGCACCCAAACGCTCTACGGACCCAAATTAAAAAAGGTGGGTCTGGTCGCCTGTCTTGAGGCGGTGAAAAACTCCCCCCACTATCAAGCACCACTCGGGACACCGCCGAGCGGGAAGGCACGGGGCAGGGCACTGGCTTCTGGCTTCTGGTTCAACATGGGAGGCCAGTCAAGTGTGGTGATTAACATGCACCCAGACGGCACCGGCACCATTGTTGAGGGGTCACCGGACATAGGCGGTTCTCGTGCTTCCATGCAAATCATGGCGGCCGAAGCCTTGGGGCTACCTCTGGAGCAATTGCGGCCGGTCATTGCCGATACTGATAATATTCCCTTCAACACCACGACTGGGGGTAGCCGCACCACCTTCGCCACGGGGATGGCCGTCGTTGAGGCGGCGCAACATGTCATACAACAACTGAAGGCAAGAGCCGCTACCCTATGGAATCTGCCGCCTGACCGGGTGGACTATGCCGCCGGGGTAGTCCACAGCACCAAGGGCGAGGAGCAGCTCAGTGTGCAGGAGATTTGCCAGTCGGCAGAAAGAACGGGCGGGCAAATAGCGGGGCAGGCAAATATCAACGCCAGAGGTGCAGGACCCGGTTTTGCGGTGCATCTCTGTGATCTTGAAGTTGATTTGGATACCGGCAAGGTGGAGGTCATCCGTTATACCGCGAGCCAGGATGCGGGCCGGGCAATTCATCCGAGTTATGTTGAGGGGCAATTCCAGGGCGGTGCAGTTCAGGGCATAGGCTGGGCACTCAATGAAGAATATATTTTTGATGCCCAGGGCGTGATGCAGAACCCTGGGTTTCTTGATTATCGGATTCCACTCGCCTCAGACCTGCCCATGATTGATGCTCTAGTGGTGGAAGTACCCAACGACTTCCATCCCTATGGGGTCCGAGGTGTTGGGGAAACCGGCATCATCCCCCCGCTGGCGGCGGTGGGCTACGCCGTCAGTCAAGCCATTGGCGCACCGGTTACGGTGTTGCCTTGTTCACCACCACGAGTTCTGAAACTCATTCAGGGTTAAAGCCGCATGGCAAGGGTCTTCTTTTCCAGCGAGTTACAAAAATTAACCGGGGAGGAATACGCCGAGCTTAGCGGCACCGTCTATCGGGACATTATTGAGCAGTTGGTCGCGCGCTATGACCGCTTAGACCGGGATAAGTTATTGCACATGGCGGTGGCGATTGATGGGGTGATCATCCATGACCCCCTGCTGGAAGCGGTGCAAGACAAGAGTGAAATACATCTTTTATTTAGAATTTCCGGTGGTTAGGCGCTCCGCGCCGTCACCCTCCCCAGGCTTGTTCCGGCTTAGATCCAGAGCGGCGAATCATCTTGTTGTTGATGTGTCCAATGCCCCACAGGTGGTTGCCTTTGTTCCTCTGGATTCCCGAGCAAGCTCGAGAATGACGGCGCGGGGCGCCGTAAGCCGCCTGAAGAAACGGGGACGCCGTGAAGGAGTCCGCCCCCGCGCCGTCAGGATCAGCGGGAATCCAGGCCCGCCGTCAGGATCAAAGAAGTCAGTCGTCCTGCCTTTGGCGGGACGACTGGGTTCGGGGGGAATCCAGAGGAACGAGCGGTATTGCCTTCATCCTCAGCATGCCAGCCTGATGCCCAGCAGTTGTTCAAGGTCGGATAATGCCTGCTGAGGGCTGATGACTTTGATCGTGCTCATGCCCAGTTGTCGTGCGGGTTTCAAGTTGATGCCCAGATCATCCAGAAAGATCGCCTCCTGAGGCGCAATCGCTAAGCACTCGCAGGCATGGATGTATATTCTCGGGTCGGGTTTGCGTATTCCCAGCTTGCTGGATTCAAGCACCAGATCAAACATCGCCATCACTTCTTGCATGCTCGGTGTTGGGCGCGGTGTTTTTTTATGCTCGGGTTGCTTCTCTAATTGCTTCTCTAATGGATGGTTAGGGCGCGGGACGGTCTTGCCAGAGGGTACATTATTGGTAATACAAGCAATTTTCAGGGTCTGGCGGATCCTCTCTAATGCCTGCACCATCTCCGGGCGAATATCACCCCTCAAGAGTGCCAGTACCTGCCTACCGCTGAGCTGATAACCCAGCACCTGTGCTTCGGCGGTGAACTGGGCATCAAATACATCAAGACTGATGGCATTACTTTCCAATTGTGCCCAGGCATTGGTCTCAGGATTCTGCGCATTGATAGAACGAATAATATCTTTGGGCAGGTCATGGGCTGCTTCAAAACGGTTGAAGGCCTCAAAGGGGCTGGAAGTGATGACGCCGCCGAAATCCCATAAAACTGCCTTGAACATCCTACAGATCATCCGCCACATTAAACTCAAAGGTTGCCGATTCAGGTCTTGCCAGACCCCGTTGTGAAGTAGCAATCGCCTCGATCATCAGCTGGATATTGGGGGAATTGGGAAATTCATCCTTGATCTGTTTAACGGCTTCTTCTAAGCGCATTTCCCGCATGAAGAGAATCCTGAAGGCTCGGCGCACTTCCGATATTGCTTCGCTGGAGTAGCCGGCTCTTTCCATCCCTACCTTGTTGATGACCCGCATATGGGCGGGGCTACCCTCGGCTATGGTGAACGGCAACACATCTTGAATCGCACGGCACATGCCGGCAATCATGGCTGCTCGCCCGACATGACAAAACTGATGTATTGCCGCCAAGCCGCCAATGTTGGCATAGTCTCCAATGGTGACATGCCCGGCAAGCACCGCGCCGTGACTCAATATGACATGGTTGCCGACCGTGCAATTATGAGCGATATGGGCATGCGCAAGTAGGGCGCAGTCGTCCCCGATGCTAGTGATTGAATCTTCCTCAGTACCGCTGTGAATGCTGACAAACTCCCGAATCACATTCCGATTGCCCACCCGGGTATGGGCTACCGTGCTCGGAATAAATTTCTGATCCTGGGACTCTATGCCCAGGGTCACAAAGGGGAAGACATCACACTGCTCACCGATGACCGTATAAGGCTCTACCACCACATGGGATCTGAGCACCGTATTAGCACCGATGGTGGTATTCGCCGCCACCGTGCAAAAAGGACCGATGCTGCAGTTGTCCCCTATGTCAGCAGCGGGGTCCACTACAGCCAGATGATCAATTTGGATCATAGGAAGCCCTCGCTAGTTTGTGGCTCTTCTTTTACCATCTCTTCGCTTGCTATAGTCATGTCTAGCCTCTCTTGCTGTCGCTCTTGCTGTCAGTCTAGAGTATTTTGGCGGTGCAATGATATAATCCCGCCCCCCGAATCAGAAGCGTTGAGAGCTGAACAGCTTTATTTTACTCTGGAAAGTGTAACAATCATGCCAAGCAAAAAAAAACCTCTGGGTAACCCGCCCCCTGATCGTTCCTTAATCAACCAGCATAGCTTTACCAAAGAAGAGTTGATTGAGTGTGGTTATGGCAGGCTGTTTGGACCCCACCGCGCCTATTTGCCTATTGATGAAATGCTGATGGTGGACCGGATCACCAGTATTGAAGAATTTGGCGGTTCCCGGAGCAAGGGTAGCATCGTCGCCGAGTTGGATATTCATCCCGAGCTCTGGTTCTTCCGGTGTCATTTTGTTGATGATCCGGTGATGCCGGGTTGTCTGGGTCTGGATGCGCTCTGGCAGCTTGTTGGTTTCTTTCTGGCATGGAAGGGCAATTGGGGTGCCGGCCGAGCCCTGGGTTGCGGTAAGGTGCTGTTTCGCGGTCAGGTATTGCCGAGTGCCAAGTTGCTTCGCTATGAGATTGACCTGACCCGTATTCGGCAGGGACGCACGGTGATGGGAATAGCAAATTGCAAGGTATTGCTTGATGATGTTGAGATATACACTGCCGCTGATGTTAAAGTCGGTTTGTACACGGCGCTGGATGCTTTTGAAGCCGGTGCTTTGGAAGCGGAGTGATATGACAGACTACCCCATTCTCGTATCGAACCGCGGGGCTGGTGTAATCACGGGGTTCGGCTGTGATGACGGCGGGGAGGGCGGCAAGAATGACGGCGAACAGACCCTAAGAAGAGCATTAAGAGTAGCCATGGAAAGACGATGAAAAGAGCAGTAATTACAGGCCTGGGCATAGTGTCACCGCTCGGTAATAACCTCCCGGATACCTTGGCTTCTCTGCAAGCAACCCGCTCCGGTATCCGCTTTCAGGAAGCCTATGTAGAGATGGGTTTGCGATGTCATATCGCCGGCTCTATTGAACTGGACACAGAGGACAAGATTGACCGCAAACTGAGACGTTTTATGGGTGCCGCCGCTGCCTATTCCTATATTGCTATGGCTGAGGCTATCGCGGACAGCGGCTTGGCAGCGGCAGATGTTTCCCATGATAGAACCGGTATCATTGCGGGCTCTGGGGGCGCTTCATCCTCAAACCTGGTGGAGGCC
Organism: Candidatus Azotimanducaceae bacterium; assembly: GCA_965208605.1. Classification (GTDB taxonomy): domain Bacteria; phylum Pseudomonadota; class Gammaproteobacteria; order Pseudomonadales; family Azotimanducaceae; genus UBA9659. The sequence continues at coordinate 169,394 of OZ242345.1, forward strand.
GCCGATATTTTGAGAGCAAAGGGCCTCAGACGCATTGGACCCTACCGAGTCACCCGCACCATGAGTTCTACGGTATCCGCCTGTCTGGCAACCGCCTTTAAAATCAGGGGCATCAACTATTCCATCACCTCTGCATGTTCCACCAGTGCCCACTGTATTGGCAATGCCGTGGAACTCATCCAACTCGGTAAGCAAGACATGATCTTCGCCGGTGGCGGTGAGGAAGAACACTGGTCTATGACCTCCCTGTTTGACGCCATGGGTGCCCTGTCCACGCGCAACCATGCCCCGGAACAAGCATCCCGCGCCTATGACCGGGACCGAGATGGATTTGTCATAGCCGGGGGTGCTGGATTTACGGTGGTGGAAGAACTGGAGCATGCTCAGGCAAGAGGTGCCAAAATATATGCCGAAGTAGTGGGTTATGGTGCCACCTCGGATGGGCATGACATGGTTGCCCCCTCTGGGGAGGGCGGGGAGCGAGCGATGCGCCTCGCCATGGCGACAGTGCAAGCACCCATTGACTACATCAATGCCCATGGCACGAGCACCCCGGCGGGTGATCCCTCAGAAATTGCGGCAATCAAGAGAGTATTTGAGGAGCAGATACCGCCCATTAGTTCCACCAAATCCCTCTCCGGGCATTCACTGGGAGCGGCTGGTGTACACGAATCTATTTACTCTCTGTTAATGCTGGACAATGACTTCATCTGCGCTTCCGCCAATATAGAAAACTTAGATCCGGAACTCGGTGCGCCGCCGATCGTCACCCGCCGCGTTGACAATGCAGGTCTTAAAACCGTCATGTCAAATAGCTTTGGTTTTGGCGGCACCAATGCTGTGCTGATCTTCCAAAAGCCATAAACTATCTAGCTGCGCTCATCACTCAGCATGATGAACGGAAAAGGATGAACCGCAAAAAAATTGTAGTCATTGAGGATGAACCTGACATTGTGGAGGTTGTCAGTTACAACCTCAGACGGGAAGGCTACAAGGTCTTATCGGTGCCTCGAGGCGATGCAGGTTTGAACCTCGTCAGGAATGAGTCCCCGCACCTCGTTATCCTGGATTTAATGCTCCCGGGCATTGATGGCTTGTCCCTCTGCCAGCAAATAAAAGCCGATCCTTTAGTGCATGAAATTCCGATCATCATTATTTCCGCTAAGGGCGAAGAGAGTGATGTGGTCATCGGGCTGGAAATGGGTGCAGACGATTATCTCGCTAAGCCATTTAGCCCCCGGGAACTGGTCGCACGGGTCAAGGCGGTGCTCCGGCGGCGCCCTGGTCTTGAGGATGCTGATAAAGAACGCATATCTATTGAGGGTCTGTTTATAGATGTTGCCCGATATGAGGTGCTGGTGCTTGACGAGCCGGTGCAGATGACCGCTACCGAATTCAAATTGTTGTATCAACTTGCTTCTCAACCCGGACGGGCTTTTACCAGAGAGCAACTGCTCAACAGAATTGTGGGGGCAGGTGCGGTAGTAGTTGACCGGAATATAGACGTACATATCCGCTCGCTCCGAAAAAAACTAGGCGCCTGTAGTCATTTGATTCAGACGATCCGAGGGGTGGGCTATAGATTAGCGAGTAGCAGATTAGTGAGTAGCAGACTAGAGGGTAGCAGACTAGTGGGTAGCAAACTAGAGGGTAGCTGATTCATGTCCCGTCTCAGTCGTTTATGGCGAGTCTGGAGCAGCATCGGTGTGGTCCTGTTGCTGGGCTGGTTGGGGAGCAATTTCTGGGTATCGGGAATGCAACTCAACTATCTGCTCCCCAGCCTAGGGGTAGGCTTCATCCTCTTGGGTTATTTCTTAGGTGACCTCTTGGCTCGCCGTAGAGCTAAGCAACTGAACACCAGAATCAAGGCGGGGACTCAGCAGGCAGCGCAACAGCTCAAAGCGCTCAGTGGTGAACGCGACCAACTTGCTGGTGTTTTGGCAGGCTTGAGTGAAGGTGTCGTGGCTATGGATCTGGGGCAGCGCATCTTACACATCAATCCATCTGCCAGAAGTATGCTGCGGCTGGAAGATGGCCTGCTTCAAGGCAAGCATTTCAGCGATGACCTACCCGCTGTAGATAGAGAAATAAAACAAACAGTGGCCGGTGCTATTCACAAGGGAGTCAATCTAAGTAGCCGTCTCCAGGTGGGTACCCAGTACCTGGAATGTTCAGTGATATTGACTTCTATATCAGGTGTTTCAGAATTAAGAGCTCCAGAATTAAGAGCTCCAGAATTAAGAGCTCCAGAGTCCCCTTTATGCCACCCCCCGTTATTATGCCACCCTCAGGGCAAGCAGAGCACCGCACCTAGGGGCGCGATCCTGGTATTACATGATGTCACCGAAAAAATACATCTGGAAAATGTGCGCAGTGATTTTGTTGCCAATGCTTCCCATGAGTTAAAGACACCCATCTCGGCGGTGCGCGGTCTGGTGGAGACTATTATTGACGACCCGAAAATGCCCCCGGATGTATTTGCCCGCTTTATCGGGCGCATCCGGCAACAGGCAATAAGACTGGATCGGATCGTTCAGGACCTGCTGCAACTCTCCCGCTTTGATGAGCCCGACCCCCGGCAAAGACTGTCGCCAATCAATCTAACCGCTCTTTTGCAACAGATAGGTGAATCCAGAAGTAGTGCTGCGCTTGATGCAGGAGTGGCCTTTGAGCTGCAGCTCAACAGGAGCCAAGACGACTTGATAGTGCCCGGGGAGACCGAAGCCCTAACGCAGATGGTGACCAATCTGCTGGATAATGCGCTCAAGTACACCCCCCAGGGCGGGCAGGTGCAACTGAGATTGAAGCAAGCCGGCCAGCATGCCCAGATTGAAGTTGAAGACAATGGTATCGGCATACCCAGAGATGAAACGGCACGGGTATTTGAGCGATTTTATCGACTTGATCAGGCGAGATCTCGGGATCTGGGTGGCACGGGGTTAGGCCTTGCTATAGTGAAGCACATCGCCCAGGCGCATCAGGGTAGGGTGCAACTCAATACCAGGCTGGGCAAGGGTTCCACCTTCATGGTGCAACTGCCACTGGCGCCATCTGCCCAGTAAGGAAGCAACCAGCAAACAGCCCATTGGCTGCCATTCTCGCCGGCTTTGATCCTGACGTGTGTGTTTTTTTGCCGTCATTCTCGGGCTTGCCCGAGAATCCAGAGGAACAAAGGCAAACACCACCCGCGCCGTCATTCTCGCCATCCCAGTCATCCCAGCCATCGGCTGGGATGACGGGGGTGACGGGAATCCAGAGGAACAAAGGCAATCACGGTGCTAGTGGCGATGATAACGGACTGGATTCCCGCCGGCTTTGATCCTGACGGCGCGGGGCGTCATCTGCCCGATAGGAAGCCTCTCATAGTGTCTAAAAATTAACCTGACAACCAAGACATTCGGCATAGATGCCTGGTGCTTTGGTGAGCCCCAATAGAGCGGCGCTTTTGGTGACCGGTGCCATAACATGCGGCATGCCGGGCGACAACATAGGCGACAACATAGGTGCCAAGATAGGCGGCAAGTGTTGCAGCATGAACCCGTCTCCCATGCGCTGACGAAGCCCGCTCAGCCCGAGACTCGCATCCATATTTTTAATCAGTTCTTGTATAAAAATATCTGAGGGGCTAGGTGATTTTTCCAGATAAATGGTTTTGTAGTCATCCAGCTCAGCAAGCTGGGCAGCAGCAGCAAGCGCATCATCCAGAGTACCTAGTTTGTCAATCAGCCCGTGTTCAAACGCGGTTGCACCGGCCCAGACCCGACCCTGAGCTACGGCATGGGCCTCCTCGTAACTGATACCTCTCCCCGTGGCGACCAGGTTGACAAATTCCTTGTAAGTTTGATTCGTCGAGTGGCGGATCATGCTTTTCACTGCCGGGTTGATGGGCATAAACCAAAGATTCGAACTGCTGAAAGCGGTGGTGCCGATACCATCAGGATGAATGCCTAGTTGTGCTAAGCTCTGGTCAAGTGTTATTGCTAAGGAAAAGACACCGATTGACCCGGTGATAGTCGTGTCTGAGGCAAGTATCATATCGGCGCTGCTAGCAATCCAATAGCCACCAGATGCGGCTACCCCCGCCATGGAGACAACCACCGGCTTGCCTGCGTCCTGTACGGACACCAGTCCGCTACGGATGAGTTCTGAGGCGGATACCTGTCCGCCCGGGCTATTGATGCGCACCACTAACGCCTTGATAGCATCATTGTTTTTTGCTCGTCGGATGTTTTCCAGCACTGAATCGGCACCGGCATTACCCGTAGAATCTTCGCCATCAACCAGCACGCCCTCAATGACAACAACGCCAATCTGCTCAGTGGCAGAAGAGCCCGTGCCTGCTGAGCGCTGGACACTGAGATAAGTATCCATGCTGATGCGTGCTGTCTCAACGCATTCGGAAGTGTCTGCTAAGGTGTCTTCTGAAGAGCCCTCAGCGGTTTTTAATGAAGAGCCCTCAGCGGTTGTTAATAAAGAGTCCTCAGCGGATGAAGAGTTTTCTGAAGCGTCTTCGGAAGCGTCTGCTAAAGGATCTTCAGAAGAACTTTCTGAAGAGCCCTCAGCGGTTGTTAATAAAGAGCCCTCAGCGGTTTTTAATAAAGAGTCCTCAGCGGATGAAGAGTCTTCTGCTGAGTCTTTAGAAGACCCTTCTAAAGACCCCAAACCATCTAACTTGTCTTCCCATTCTTCTTCGCTTAAGTGCCCATCTACCAAGCCATAGTTTGTTGCCAGGGTCCCAGAGCCAGCATGAGCTTCTTGAAGTAGGCTGTCGTAATCGTTGATATAACGCATCAAGTCATCAGCAGAAATATCTCTTTGTTCACGGATATTTGCCAGATATGCATCCCAGAGTGTATTGAGCCAGGCACGGGTCGCCTCTTTGGCGGCGTCTGACATCTCATCGCGGGAAAATATCTCCACAGCGGATTTATACTTGCCTTCCTGGAAGACATGATGCTGGGCGTGAATCTTTTCCAATGCTGATTTGAGATACAGGTTGTACGCTCCAAGACCCCGAAGAAACACCCCGCCAGGGAAGGACCTGGCGTTTGTATCCAGATACACCTCATCGGCAAAGGAAGCCAGGTAATACTGCTTCTGGCTATATTGCCCGGCATAGGCAAGCACCGGCTTGCCAGCATCCTTAAAGGCTTGCAGTGCTATGCCTATCTCTTGTAACTGGCTCATAGAACCACCAGCAAAGTGAGACAGCTCAAGTGCCATGCCGGTGATGCGTTCATCCTTTTGAGCAAAGTTGATCGCATCAATGACATCCCTGAGCAGAATTTCATCGTAGGGGTTATCACCAGCATTCAGAAAATACTCAAACGGCTCAACGACGCGCTTCTTTTCCACGAGGACGCCATGGGGCTGCAGTAGGAGCACCGATGAATCCGAGACTCTTGTCGCCTCGTCTGTGGAAAAGACCGCGAAGAGAATCACAAGAATGATACCAATGAACAGTATGTTGCCGACTGCATTCTTGGTCGCGGTGACATAACGCCATATATTTTTCAGAATATTTTTCACAAGATACCCCAGGAGTGGTAGTGATAATGAACTGGCAAGTTTATCACAAACTCTCGGTAGTCTATTCCCTTTCCGCCTTCCGCACTGTCAGGATCAAAGAAGGCGGGAATCCAGAGTGGCGGCGGGGCGTCCCCGCTCCTTCTGGCGGCCTACGCCGCCCGCCGTCATTCTCGAGCTTGCTCGGGAATCCAGAAGAACAAAGGCAACCACCTGTGGGGCATTTACAACAAGATGGTTCGTCGCTCCCCGTCACACTCAGGCTTGCCCCGGGCATCCAGTCAGTGAATCAGTGAACACATACAAGAATGACGGCGCGGAGGACGGCAAGGGGGCAAGCATGACTCGTCTGCGTGGGTTTTATTTTGTTTTAGCAACCGACGGTTGCTGATTCAGTATATGAGTCATTAAACTGGGGATACCCGGTTCATATAAAACCGACCCCAGTGGTCGCCAAATGAAATCTTGGTTAATAAAGGTTTGCAGGCGTTCAACATCTGACTGTGTATTTAATGAATCAACCGATAAATTGTCTGCAATAATTTCTTTGATCATACCCTTTGTCATTGATTTTGTATCTTGAAATGCTTGTGCAATAGCAATGGCTGTTGATTCCAACCTAAGCACATCTAATTTATCCCTACGTTCATCATAAAAGTCCTGTTTTATAATGGCAATATTTGGTTTTACAACCCCAACTTGTTCATCAGTTAAATGTGTCAAGTTTGCTTTGTCTGCTGCCATCCATAAAGAACTACCCCATTCTTGTAAAAAGTAAGGGTAGCATTGACTGTCTTCAACAATGAGGGACAAAGCCTCTTCAGTTATTTGTATGCCCTGTTCCGCTAAGGGTTTACTTATCGCATCCGCGGCAGCCTGTTCATCCAATCTCCCAAGACCAATCTTTCTGGAACGCTCAACAAAGGTAGCGTTTACTCCCGATAGAAAATGTCGCAACCCAGGCGTGCCCGCCAAAACCAACATAAAAGGCGTTTTCGCACTAATCTCTTGATAGAGGTTTAATAAATCATTACACAAGCCCGCATCCATTTTATGTGCTTCATCCATTAACAATATCAATGGATGTTTTTTACCCTTACTAATTAAAGTGTTTTGAATTGTTTGCTTGGCTAATTTCTCTGACCCCCAAGTAGCAGAAAAAAACCATACTGCATTAAAACCAGCACTCACCCCTTCAGGTATGAATTTTTTTACCCAAGCTGCAGGTGGCGACAAACACTTCCACAAATCCATTGATGACTTTAACTTATTTGGAGTCATCCAAACTAAACGTATCGAATCATCCTTTGCCCTGCCCGTCTCAACTTCATTTTCAAACCAACGCAACAACACTGTTTTACCCATCCCTCTGGGCCCATACAAAACTGTTGCGGCCGGAGGTGATTTACCAGCAGACATTTTAGCTAAACTCTTTCGAAACACAGCTTGCTCATCTGCTCGGCCGGCAAGATAAGGCGGAATCGCCCCAAAACCTGGGGTGAATGGATCTTCTGATTCGGGTGATTTCATAATAAGTTCCTCAGTGTTTCAAATTAATCCCCGTAGCTTTAAGTTTATCAACTTTTCAGCGGATATGGCGAACATAATCTTGCTTGATTTTGTCAACCTTCCTTGATGATTTCCTTTTTTTTGTCGTTATTCTCGAGCTTGCCCGGTGACGGGTTGGAGTACCGGGGTAAATCGGAACACAATACTCTTTTTTACTGGATTCCGCCTGCGACAAGAGGACAAGCTCGAGAATGACGGCGCGTATGCTCAACAAGCCGCTACCAAATTTTGTTGAACACTAGTAGCATTTTTTATGTACAATATCCCGCACGCTGGCTATACAATATCCCGCACGCTGGTTATGCCCTGCCTAGGGGTGGGTGACGCGACCAAAACCAACTTCATTCACATCAATGGGGCAATGCTAATGAACAAAGCTATCAGCCAATTCACTCACTCTGGATTCCCACCATCATTGATCCTGACGGCGCGGAGCGGCTTACGTAGCCACTCTGGCTCCCTGCCTTCTTTGATCATGACGGCGCGGGCTTGCGCCGCTACTCTGGATTCCCGCCTATCGGCGAGAATGACGGGGGGCTTCCGGAGTATCTCGCGTCGGCTCATTGCCTCGGCGCCATTGGTAGCGATAAGTACCCCCCCCCCCCCCCGCTCCAAGCAGGGGGCAAAACCTATGAATAAATTAGTCACCAAGATAGTCACGAAATTCATTTTTGCCTCAGCGCTGCTGCTTACGACCGGCGTGGTCGTGAGCGCCGACCCGTTTGCAGTGACCATCCCGGCTCTGGGCGAATCCACGGTCGGTCAACCGGCAAACGTGAGGATTACCCTGGGTGCGTCGGTTACCGGTTTGACGATTAACCACTTCACTGCCACCAACGCCAGCCGGGACTCCCTCTCCGGTAGTGGCACCGACTATGTCCTGGTCTACACCCCGGCCGCGGTGGGCGAGGTAACCCTGAGCATCGCCGCGGACCGCGTGACCGATGGCGATGGCAACACCAACAGCGCGGCAAGCGCATCCGGCACCGCGGTGGCAGCGGCAATGGACACCAAAAACCCGAGCGTGATGACCTTTGAAACCAACAATATTTCCGGTATCCGCACCATTGGCAATGATCTGGAGACGTATAGCGTCACCTTCTCCGAGCCGGTGACCGCTCCGGGCGGCACACCTCTGGGGCATGATATCTTCTCCAAGAGCACCGGTGCCACGGTAACCGCCTTGACCGACTCCGGCGACCAAACCAGATACACCATCACCTTCACCCCGACCGAGACCGCCTTCACCCTGATCATTACCGGCCGCTCGGTGAGAGACCTCTCGGGCAACATCGGTCCGAGGAGAGATAATCGCGCGAGCGGCAGGGCGCAGGCTCCCGCTGCCGTGGTGCACGAATTCGGCACCTTCTTTGACGCCAGCATTGTTGGCAAGCAAGGTCCGGCCTCCTTTATCTTCGGCGAGGCTGTGACTGGCGTGGATGTGGCGGCTTTCTCCGGCTCCACTGGTGTCACGATAGATAGCGTTCGCCCGGTCGGCACCAGCACCACCTCCTATAGACTCCGTATCACCCCGACCGAGGAAACTTTCACCCTGCTCCTTGCCGCCAATAGCGTAACCATCACCTCCAGCGGGGACATGGGGCCCGCCGAGCCGGTGAGCGTGACCCGCACTGCGCTCCCCGCCCTTGTATTTACCGCCGGCCCGGTATTGGCAAGCAGCAACGCGGGCGATTACACCAGAGACGGCGATACCTTGACCCTTGCCTTCACCGTCAGTCTGCCATTGACCGGCGACCCAAGCGTGACCATTGCCGGGCAGACCGTCACGGCGACTAAAGGCAGCGGTAATGATTACACCGCGACCTATACCGTGGTGGCGGCGGCGGTTACGGACGGCGCGGTGGTTTATGACCTTAGCGAAATGACCGCCACCAATCACGGCGACAACACCTTTGACCCTGATGCGGTTACGAGTTCGATTCGAATTGATGTGGTCGCGCCGAGCGTGACGACCTTTATCACCCCGGATGCCGACGGTATGCTTGACGCACAGCAGACACATTCCATCACCTTCTCCGAGCCGGTAACCGGATTGGATAGCAGCACCCTCGCCACCGTCATCACCACCACTGGCGGCGTCACGGTGGATAGCGTCGCCGACACCAACAGCGACCAAACCACCTACGACATCGCCTTCACCCCGACCGAGAGAACCTTCGACCTGACGCTTGCCGCGAATAGCGTTACCGACCTCGCGGGGCGCACCGGTCCGGCAAGCGAGGTGACCGTGGGCGGCGTCGCGGTCGGCCCGCCGGTCACCATCACTACCCTACCGGCGTTGGTAATCAAAGAGAACAACCAGGTAGTGACGCACCTCACCGCGGAAGATGCCGACGGCAACGACATTAGCACCGCCGTTACCTGGACGGTAACGGGCGGCGCGGATAGGAGCGCGATAGGGGAGTTTTTCGAAAATGAATTGGCTTGGAGTCTAGCAGTCAACACTAACGCGGACTTTGAAAACCCGTTAGATGCAGACCGCAACAACAGCTATGAAATCACCCTTACCGCCACCGATAGCGACGGCGCGAGCGACGACCTTGAGGTGACGATTACGGTGGAAGATGCGAATGATCGGGGCAGCGTCGGCGTCATCGGCGGCCGCGCGCAGGTCGGGCAAGAATTGACCGCGGGCGCAATAAGCGACCAGGATGTCGGCACGGGCACGGATGGCGCATATACCGACATTACTTATGTATGGCAAGCCGACCGCAACGCCATCAGCGGTGCCACCAGCGAGACCTACATGCTGACGGCAGCCGAAGAGGGCAAGAAAATTCTGGTGGCCGTCACTTACACCGACGTCCATGGTACCGAGACCGCCAACAGCAGGGAGACTGTAGCCGTAGTCGCCGAGACGGTGCTCGAGCCACCGACCCTCGCGCTGGCTGATGACACCAATATCGATGGCGATTACATCACCAGCAATCCCGTGGTGAATGTGCTGCTGTCGAGCGATTTTGATAGCGCACGGGGAGACACTTGGGAATACTCCACCAATAGCGGGAACAGTTTCACCGTTGGTAGCGACACCAGTTTCACCCTGGATGCTAACCGCAGTTATGCCGCTGGCTGGGTGCAAGCCGTGCAGACCCTGGACGGCGTTAGGTCCGCCGCCAACCCGCTCGGCGACCGCGTGATTACCGTGGACAGCAGAGCACCAGAAATCACCTTGCTTGGCGAGGTGACGGTCCCCCTGACTCTGGGCGACCCCGCCTACGCAGATGCGGGCGCTACGGCGACTGATGTCGGCGGCAACCCGGTCGATCTCACTAGCGCAATTACCACGCTGATTACTTTTGCTGGCGACACAGTTAGCACAGTGAACCCCGACACGGTCGGGGACTACACCATCACCTACGACGTCTCCGACCTCGCCGGTAATGCCGCCATGCAGGTGGAGCGCACCGTGGTCGTGAGCGCGCCGATCCCGTTTGCAGTGACCATCCCGGTTCTGGGCGAATCCACGGTCGGTCAACCGGCAAACGTGAGGATTAGCCTGGGTGCGTCGGTTACCGGTTTGATGGCTGACGACTTTGAAGTCACCAACGCCAGCCTGGGAACCCTCTCCGGTAGTGGCACCGACTATGTCCTGGTCTACACCCCGACCACGGCGGGCGCGGTAACCCTGACTCTCGCCGCGGACCGCGTGACCGATACCAATGGCAACCCCAACCTTGTGGCAAGCGCATCCGGCACCGCGGTGGCAGCGGCAATGGACACCGAAGGCAAGCCGAGATTCATTGCCCGCATGACCATTGCCGGTCTCACCACCGCCGAGTTTGATGAAGACAAATTCGTCATGGGCATTGCGGGCTTGTTGGCTATTGATGCCGCCGATGTGCGCGTCCTCAGCATTGCCGCCGGCAGCGTGGTGGTGGATTATGAAGTAGTAGCGGACACGGTCGCCGCGCGCGATGCACGGGCAACGGCATTATCTGCCGCTAGCGAGTTGGATTTACGCACCGCCACTGGCCAAGCCCTCCCCGATGATGCCGCCGTTACCACCACGCCGCCCGAGGCCAGACAGCCGGCAATCAACACCGCGCCGGTCATCGACGCTAGTAACCAAGCGGTGAATCATCCCGAGAACACGCCCATAACCACAATAGTGACGACCTACACCGCGACTGATGTCGAGAAAAACACCATTACCTGGGCACTCACTGGCACGGATGCGTCATTCTTTACGCTTGACGGCACAAGCGGCGCATTGACTTTCAATACTTCACCGGACTTTGAAGACGCGCAAGACACTGACGCCGACAACGAATATCAAGTCACCGTGACCGCCACCGATGACGGCACGCCGAATGAGACCAGCACACTTGAGGTAACGGTTACCGTTACCAATGAGGATGAAGAGGGCACCATCGGCGCCATCACTGGCACCGCGCAGGTCGGCGTGACCTTGACTGCCGGCGAAGTAACCGACCCGGATTCGCCGTCTACGTCGGTTACTGTTACCAACTATCAATGGCAAAGCGCGGCAAGTGACGGCGGCGACTATGCCGACATCAGCGGTGCCACTAACGAGGCGACCTACACCCTGACGGCAGATGAGATTGACCAGACCATTCGAGTCATGGTCACTTACACCGACGGTCATGCTGCCGGCAAGACCCTTACCAGCGCGGCAACCACCGCGGTGGTTGCGGCACCGGCCACCAACCAGCCGCCAGTTGCCGAGGCGGGTGCCGCGCAGAGCGTGACCACCAGCACGGAAGTAACGCTGGACGGCTCTGGCAGTAACGACCCCGAATCTGGTGTCCTGACATACCTCTGGACGCATACTTCAACCGATGGTGATACGCCCGCCACGCCCATTACCTTGAGCGGCGGCACCACCGCCACGGCGACCTTCACCGCACCGGCCACCGCCGGGGAACTGATATTCACCCTGACTGTGACCGATGATGCCGCTACCCCCGCCAGCCACAGCGATACGGTAACCATCATCGTGCAGCCTGTCCTTGCCATTACCACAGGACCCGCGCTCACCAGCGATAACGCTGGCGATTACGCCATAGATGCCGACATTCTGACCCTGACCTTCACCGTCAATCTGCCATTGGCAAGCGCGCCAAGTGTGACCATCGCCGGGCAGGGCGCCACGGTAACAAAAGGCACCGGCAATGATTACACCGCGACCTACACCGTGGTGGCGGCGGATGTTACGGATGGCGCCCTGGTGGCTTATGACATAGACGCAATGACCGCCGCCGGTAATGCCAGCAATACGCTTGACCCTGATGCGGCTGACAGCACTATTCGAATTGATGTGACCGCGCCGGTCATCGACTTGAATGGGGGCGACGTCACCCTGACCGTGGGCGACACCTATACCGAGCAGGGCGCTAGTGCCACGGATGCAGTGGATACTGATGTGACGGTCACCGCCACCGGCACAGTGAACATCAACACCGCCGGCACCTACACCATCACCTACGACGCAACCGACGCCGCTGGCAATGAAGCCGAGCAGAAGACCCGCAGCGTGGTCGTGCAGCCGATACTTGCCTTTGCCGCAGGCGAAGAACCCGCGCTCACGAGCAATAACGCTGACGATTACGCCATAGACGGCAACACGTTGAGCCTGACCTTCACCGTCAATCTGCCATTGGCAAGCGAGCCAACGGTGAGCATCGCCGGGCAGACCGCGACGGTGACCAGCACCGATAATGATTACACGGCGACCTATCTGGTGGTGGCGGCGCAGGTTATGGGACTTGATGGCACACTGGTGAGTTATGACATCGGTGCAATGACCGCCGCCGATAATCCCACCAATGCCCTTGACCCTGAAGTTGTCACGAGTGCTATTCAAATTGATGTGACCGCGCCAACCATCCCCAACGTCCCCCTCACATTCAGCCCGCGTACGCCAGATGGCGGGAGGACCCATATAAGGACCGATGATCTGCTCAGGATAACGCTGGTCTCCAGCGAAGCGTTGAGCGCGGAGTCGCTTCTGGGTGCCGTCCAACTCGCCGATAAACCCGCTCTGGATTTGCAGGCAACCAGCGACCCCCTCAGGTATGAAGTGGTCTATACGGTGCAGGCTGGTGACAACAACCTCAACACCAATCTGACCCTGAGCGGTGTTGCCGATCTTGCCGGCAACGAGTTTACTGAAACGACTTGGAGTTATGACATTCACCTTGACGGCATTCCGCCGGCAGTGCATTCCCGTGGCAGTAGCGGCAATACGATTAACGACCAACTGAGGCTGACCATCCGGTTCACCGAAGTGGTTATCGGTTTGGAGGCGGAAGATTTCGTTGGCGAGGGTGCTACCGTGGAGGGAGTTTCCAGCGATAGATTCGACCATTTCATCATCTTCACCCCGATTGCGGCAAACTTTACCCTGACCCTCAAAGCGGGAACAATGCATGACTTGGCTGATGATGGTCCGGCTGAGCAAGGTAACGCGGGACCCGTAGCAGATTTCGTCGTCGTGAGGGGCACCGCGGAGACGGGGGACACCACCGCGCCGAGCGTAACGACCTTTGAAGATATCACCGCCGTCGGTAACCTTGCCGACGCGCAGGAGTACGAGCACACCATCACCTTCTCCGAAGCGGTAACCGGTTTGGCTATCAGCGACTTCGCCACTGACACCGGTGCCACGGTGAATCGCATTGCCCCCGACAGCGGCTTCCACCGCACCTACACCATCACCTTCACCCCGACTGCGGCAACCTTCGCCCTGATTCTTGCCGCGGAGAGCATTACCGACCGCGCCGCCCTCACTGGTCCGGCAACAGCGGCCCGCGCCGACGGCACCTTGACCCCGCCCGCGTCCATGGATGCGACCTTGTCATCTCTGACTCTTTCGGCCGGCACCTTGTCGCCCGAGTTTGCTGCCGCCACCGAGGGCTACACCGCTAACGTAGACAATGATGTGGCAAGCACCACGGTCACCCCGACCACGACTGACGATGGCGCCAGCGTAACCGTGGATGGCACGGCGGCTACCAGTGGCACCCCCTCCGGCGCGAACAACCTGAATGTTGGCGCAAACGAAATCAGAGTCGTCGTTACTGCCGAGGACGGCAGCACCACAAAAACCTACACCGTTACGGTGACCCGCGCCGGCAACAGCGCGCCGGATTTGTCTGACAATGAAGCGAGTCCGATGGTCGCCGAGAACACGCCCATAACCACAGAAGTGGCGATCTACCGTGCGACTGATGTCGAGAACAACGCCATTACCTGGGCACTCACTGGCACGGATGCGTCATTCTTTACGCTTGACGGCACAAGCGGCGCATTGACTTTCAATACTTCGCCGGACTTTGAAGACGCGCACGGTGCCACCTACGCGATTACCGTGACCGCCACCGACGACGGCACGCCGAATGAGACCAGCACACTTGAAGTAACGGTTACCGTTACCAATGCGGATGAAGAGGGCACCATCGGCGCCATCACTGGCACCGCGCAGGTCGGGCAGACCTTGACCGCCGGCGAAGTAACCGACCCGGATAACGTGGTTGCTGACAGCATCACCTATCAATGGCAAAGCGACAGCACCGACATAGACGATGCCACCAGCGAGACCTACACGCCGGTAGTAGCGGATATTGACCAGACCATTCAAGTCATGGTCACTTACACCGACGGTCATGGCCCCGGCAAAACCATCACCAGCGCGGCGACCGAAGCCGTAACCGCCGCGCCAGTAACCGTGTCCACGGATGCGGACTTGTCCGCTTTGACTATCGCGGATAACAACGGCGTGGCGGTTGTTCTGGACCCGATTTTCGATGCCGCCAGCCCCGACACCCTGGACTACACCGCCAGCGTGGATAATGAGGTGACCAGCGTTACGGTTACGCCGACCACGGCTGACGATGCCGCCAGCCTAACCGTTGCTGGCGGCGAAGCCTCAAATCCGATTGCCCTGACGGTCGGCGCAAACGCCATCGCCATTATCGTTACCGCTGAAGACACTACCGCAGTGAAAACCTACACTGTCACCGTCACTCGCGCCGACAACACCGCGCCGGATTTGTCTGGCAATGAAGCGAGTCCGATGGTCGCCGAGAACACGCCCATAACCACAGAAGTGGCGACCTACCGTGCGACTGATGTCGAGAACAACGCCATTACCTGGGCACTCACCGGCACGGATGCGGGCCAACTTTCCATCAATGCCGAAAGCGGCGCATTGACTTTCAATACTTCACCGGACTATGAATCTCCGCAAGACACTGACGCCGACAACGAATATCAAGTCACCGTTACCGCCACCGATGACGGCACGCCGAGTGAGACCAGCACACTTGAGGTGACGGTTACCGTTACCAATGAGGATGAAGAGGGTGCCATCGGCGCCATCGACGGCAGCGCGCAGGTCGGCGAGCAATTAACCACCGGCGCGGTAACCGACCCGGATTCGCCGTCTACGTCGGTTACGGTTACCGGCTGGCAATGGCAGGGCGACAGCACCAACATAGACGGTGCCACCAGCGAGACCTACACCCCGGCAGAAGCGGATCTCGACAAGACCATTCAAGTCATGGTCACTTACACCGACGGTCATGGCCCCGGCAAGACCCTCACCAGCGCACCGACCGAAGCCGTGATCGCCGCGCCCGCATCCACGGACGCGGACTTGTCCAGTTTGACTATCGCGGATAACAACGGCACTACGGTTGTTCTGGATCCGATTTTCGATGCCGCCAGCCCCGACATCCTGGACTACACCGCCAACGTGGATAATGGGATAACCAGCGTTACGGTTACGCCGACCACGGCTGACGATGCCGCAAGCCTAACCGTTGCCGGTACGGATACTACCAGTGGCGACGCCAGCGCAACGATTGACCTGACGGCCGGCGAAGCAAAAGCCATCGCCATCATCGTTACCGCCGAAGACGACACCACCACAAAAACCTACACTGTCACCGTCACTCGCGCCGACAACACCGCGCCGGATTTGTCTGGCAATGAAGCGAGTCCGATGGTCGCCGAGAACACGCCCATAACCACAGAAGTGGCGACCTACCGTGCGACTGATGTCGAGAACAACGCCATTACCTGGGCACTCACCGGCACGGATGCGGGCCAACTTTCCATCAATGCCGAAAGCGGCGCATTGACTTTCAATACTTCACCGGACTATGAATCTCCGCAAGACACTGACGCCGACAACGAATATCAAGTCACCGTTACCGCCACCGATGACGGCACGCCGAGTGAGATCAGCACACTTGAGGTGACGGTTACCGTTACCAATGAGGATGAAGAGGGCACCATCGGCGACATTATCGGCCTCGCGCAGGTCGGCGAGCAATTAACCACCGGCGCGGTAACCGACCCGGATTCGCCGTCTACGTCGGTTACGGTTACCGGCCATCTATGGCAAAACACGGACGGCAGCGCCATCACTGGTACTACCGACGCGGCGACCTACACGCCGACCGCAACCGAGGTGGGCAAGACCCTTCGAGTCATCGTTACTTACACCGACGGTCATGGCCCCGGCAAGACCCTTACCAGCGCAGAGACCGAAGTCGTGACCGCCGCGCCCGCATCCACGGACGCGGACTTGTCCGCTTTGACTATCGCGGATAACAACGGCGTGGCGGTTGTTCTGGACCCGATTTTCGATGCCGCCAGCCCCGACACCCTGGACTACGCCGCCAGCGTGGATAATGAGGTGACCAGCGTTACGGTTACGCCGACCACGGCTGACGATGCCGCAAGCGTAACCGTTGCTGGCACGGATACTACCAGTGGCGACGCCAGCGTAGCGATTGACCTGACGGCCGGCGAAGCAAACGCCATCGCCATCGTCGTGACCGCCGAGGACGGCACCACCACAAAAACCTACACCGTTACGGTGACCCGCGCCGCACCGCCCAACCAGCCGCCAGTGGCTAATGCGGGTGCCGACCAGAGCGTGACCACCGACGCAACAGTAACGCTGAGCGGCTCCGCTACCGACCCCGATCAAGCGAGCGATTCGTTGACATACCTCTGGACGCAGACCAGCGGCACCCCGGCGGTAACCTTGAACGCTGCCGACACCGCTACCGCGGAATTCACCGCGCCGGACGTCGCCACGGTCCTGGTCTTCACCCTGACCGTCACCGATGATGCCGGTATCAGCGACACCGATACGGTAACCATCACCGTAACCGCGCCGCTCGCCTTTAGCGCCGGGCCCGCGCTCACAAACAATAGCCTTTTCGCCAGTGGTGATTTCGCCGCAGACGGCAACACCCTGACCCTGACCTTCAGCGTCAATCTGCCATTGGCAAACCCGCCGAGTGTGGTCTTCTCTGGCCACGACCGCTTCACCGATGTCTACACCCCGTTCGCCACCGTTACGGCGACAAAAGACGTGGGCGATAACAATGATTACACGGCGGAATATACGGTGGTCGCGGCAGAGGTTGATCCTCAGCAGGATCAGGTGGTTGGCTATGACATTGGCGCAATGGTAGCCGCCGATAATCCCGACAATACCTTTGACCCTGTCCCTGCCGATGTTGATATACAAATTGATGTGCGCGCACCGACCGCCAGTTTCGGCTCTCTCCCGGCCCTGTTCGTGGATAGGTCGGCGGCGGTCAGATTAACCATAGACGACGAGGGAGCGCATCAGTCGCTGACGACCTCCGATGTTACGGCAACCAATGCCAAAGACCTGGCACTGGCTAGGGTTACGGGAACTGACGAGTATGCGGTTACCTTCACGCCGATGGCGGCGGGCGAGGTGGTCATCACCTTCAATAGCACCGGCCGGGTAACCGATAGCGCCGGCAATGTTATCGCCGCGGCGACCGCGAGCGGCACGGCGGTGCTATCCGCGGATGCGGACTTGTCATCGTTGACGATCGTGGATAACAACAGCATGGCGGTTGTTCTGGATCCGATTTTCGATGCCGCCGCCCCCGACATCGTGGACTACGCCGCCAACGTGGATAATGAGGTAACCAGCGTTACGGTTACGCCGACCACGGCTGACGATGCCGCAAGCGTAACCGTGGCTGGCGGCGAAGCCAGCGCAGCGATTAACCTGACGGCCGGCGAAGCAACAGCCATCGCCATTGTCGTTACTGCCGAGGACGGCAGCACCACAAAAACCTACACCGTAACGGTGACCCGCGGTGCACCGCCCAACCAGCCGCCAGTGGCTAATGCGGGTGCCGACCAGAGCGTGACCACCGGCACGGAAGTAACGCTGACCGGCACCGGCAGTAGCGACCCCGATACGGACGATGCCCTGACTTATGCCTGGGTGCATACTTCAACCGATGATGCACCGCCCGCCACGGATATCCCCTTGACCAACGCCGACACCGCCACGGCGACCTTCACCGCGCCGGACACCGCCGCGGTGCTGGTGTTCACCTTGACCGTCACCGATGATTCCGGTGACTCCGCCACCAACACCAACGCCGACACAGTAACCATCACCGTAACCGCGCCGCTCGCCACCGGGCTGACCGCGACCTTCGGCGGCGTCTCTGCTTCCAGTATTGGCGTGGGAGGGTTCGCCACCCTCGAGTTCTCCGAGGCGGTGACTGGCTTGGATGTGGATTCATTCTCCGGTTCCACGGGTGTCGAGGTAACCAGCGTTGCTGGACTCTTCAGCAACATCTATATAATCAACCTCATCCCGAGAGCGGAAACTTTCACCCTGACCCTTGCCGCCAACAGCGTAACCATCACCGCCACCAGCCCGGCAACGGGACCCGCCGAGCCGGTGAGCGTGGAAGGCACTGCGACGCAGCCGGAGGTTGCCCTTGTCTTTACCGTAGACCCTGAACTGACGAGCAATAACCCCGCGCCGGGCAGTAGCCCCGGTTTCGCCACAGTTGGCGACATGCTGACCCTTGCCTTCAGCGTCAATCTGCCATTGGCAAGCGCGCCGAGTGTGAACATCGCTGGCGAGGCAATCACGGCGACAAAAGGTAGCGGCAATGATTACAGTGCGACCTGGACGGTGACCGAGAAGGTTGCTGGGGAGAATGACGATGCCCTTGTGGTGTATAGCATTACTCGAATGTTGGCATTCGGTTCTACCACCAATAGGCTGGCTCTTGGCAATACCGACAGTGCTATTCGATTTGACCACACCGCACCGAGCGTGACGGCCTTTGACCCCATCCCCGATGTCCGCACCATTGACGATGCCTTGGAGACGCACACCATCACCTTCTCCGAAGCGGTAACCGATTTGGCTATCAGCGACTTCACCGCCACTGGTGCCACGATAACGGATGTGAGCGGCGCCGGCGACACCTACACCATCACCTTCACCCCGACCGGGGAAACTTTCAGCCTGACCCTTGCCGCGGGTAGCGTTGCCGACCTCGCGGGCCTCACCGGTCCGGCGACAGCGGTGACCGCGAGCGGCACCGCGGCGGCCGCCACGGTCAACCAGCCGCCAGTGGCTAATGCCGGCGACGACCAGAGCGTGACCACCGGCACGGAAGTAACGCTGACCGGCACCGCCAGCAGCGACTCCGATGGCACTATCCAGAGTTATGAATGGACGCATACTTCAACCGATGGTGATACGCCCGCCACGGTTATCCCCTTGACCAACGCCGACACCGCCACGGCCACCTTCACCGCACCGGCCACCGCCGCGGTCCTGATATTCACCCTGACCGTCACCGATGATTCCGGTGACTCCGCCACCAACACCGGCGAAGACACGGTAACCATCACCGTAACCGCGCCGCTCGCCATTAGCGCCGGGCCCGCGCTCACGAGCAGTAACGCCAACGTAAATTTCGCCACAGATGGCGATACCCTGAGCCTGACCTTCACCGTCAATGTGGCATTGGAAAGTGCGCCCACGGTGACCATCGCCGGGCAGACCGTCACGGCGACCCACACGGGCAATGATTACACGGCGACCTATCTGGTGGCATCTGCGCAGGTTATGGGACTTGACGGCGAGTTCGTGAGTTATGACATCGGTGCAATGGCCGCCGCCGGTGTTCCCGCCAACACCCTTGACCCTGAAGCTACCGAAAGTGCTATTCGAATTGATGTAACCGCGCCGAGCGTGACGACCTTTATCACCCCGGACGCCAACGGTGTGTTTGGCGTACAGCAGACGCACGACATCACCTTCTCCGAGCCGGTAACCGATTCAAGCGGCGATGCGTTGGGAATTGACGACTTCACCGCCACCGGTGCCACGATAACGGACGTTACCAGCAGCGACCAAACCACCTACACCATCGCCTTCACCCCGACCGCGGCATCCTTCACCCTGACCCTTGCCGCGGATAGCGTTGCCGACCTCGCGGGTCTGACCGGTCCGGCAAACGATGTGACCGCGAGCGGCACGGCGGTGCTATCCGCGGATGCGGACTTGTCATCGTTGACGATCGTGGATAACAACAGCATTGCGGTTGTTCTGGATCCGATTTTCGATGCCGCCAGCCCCGACACCGTGGACTACGCCGCCAGCGTGGATAATGAGGTAACCAGCGTTACGGTTACGCCGAGCACGGCTGACGATGGCGCAAGCGTAACCGTTGCTGGCACGGATACTACCAGTGGCACCGCCTCCGGCGCGAACAACCTGAATGTCGGCGCAAACGCCATCGCTATTGTCGTTACCGCCGCGGACGGCAGCACCACGAAAACCTACACCGTAACGGTGACCCGCGGCGCACCGCCCAACCAGCCGCCAGTGGCTAATGCGGGTGCCGACCAGAGCGTGACCACCGGCGCAACAGTAACGCTGGACGGCTCCGGCAGTAGCGACCCCGATACGGACGATGCCCTGACTTATGCCTGGGTGCATACTTCAACCGATGATGATACGCCCGCCACGGTTATCCCCTTGACCAACGCCGACACCGCCACGGCCACCTTCACGGCGCCGGCTACCGCCACGGTGCTGGTCTTCACCCTGACCGTCACCGATGATTCCGGTGACTCCGCCACCAACACCGGCGAAGACACGGTAACCATCACCGTAACCGCGCCGCTCGCCATTAGCGCCGGGCCCGCGCTCACGAGCAGTAACTCTGGCGATTACGCTATAGACGGCGACACGCTGACCCTGACCTTCAGCGTCAATCTGCCATTGGCAAGCGCGCCAACGGTGACCATCGCCGGGCAGGACGCCGCGGTGACCGGCACCGGCAACAGTTACACCGCGACCTATCTGGTGGTCGCGGCGGATGTTGCGGATGGCGCACTGGTGGCTTATGACATAGACGCAATGACCGCCGCCGATAATGCCGCCAATACCCTTGACCCTGAAGCGGTTACCAGTGGGTTCCAAATTGATGTGACCGCACCAGACATCACCGCGCCGGCTGCCATAACCTTGGAAGCAACGGCTGCCCTGAGCACGTTTGGCGAATCCAACTACGGCACCGCGACTTCCACCGACGGCACCATCACCGACAACGCGCCGGAGACCTTCCCGCTAGGCGACACCACCATCACCTGGACCGCGACCGATGCTGCGGGCAATGAAGCGACCGCTGAGCAGGTGGTCACCGTGCAGGACACCACCCCACCGGTCATCGCCCTGAATGGTGCCGCGACTGTCACCCTGACTCTGGGCGATACCTACGAAGATGCGGGCGCCACCGCCACGGATAATGTGGATGCTAGTGTGGAGGTCACCACGGTGATTACTATTGGTGGCACTACGGTTGAAACAGTAGACACCGACATCGCCGGCACCTACACCATCACCTACAGCGCGACCGACACCGCCAATAATGCCGCCACGCCGGTAACCCGCACCGTCATCGTGCAGCCTGTCCTTGCCCTTAGCGCAGGGCCCGCGCTCACGAGCAATAACCCTGGCGTAAATTTCGCCGCAGACGGCGACCTCCTGACCCTGACCTTCAGCGTCAATCTGCCATTGGCAAGCGCGCCAACGGTGACCATCGCCGGGCAGGACGCCACGGCGACAGAAGGCACGGGCAACAGTTACACCGCGACCTATAGCGTGGTCGCGGCGCAGGTTACGGATGGCGCACTGGTAAGTTATGACATTGGCGCAATGACCGCGGCCGATAATCCCGCCAACACGCTTGACCCCGAGGCTGCCGACGTTACGATACAAATTGATATAACCGCACCGACCGCTACCTTCACCCCCGACTCGCTCACCGGCTTGCTCGTGGATACGGCGGCGACGATCACATTAAACATATCAGACGAAGGGGAACACCAGTCGCTGGCGTTAACCGATTTCACGGCAGTCAATGCCAAAGACCTGAGTTTTGCTGTTGTTTCGGGACCTAGCGAGCATGCGGTTACCTTCACGCCGCTAGCGGCGGGCTTGGTGAGCGTCACCTTCAATAACTCCGGCAGAGTAACCGATGGCGCCGGCAATGTGATCGCCGCGGTAACCGCGAGCGGCACCGCGCTGCCACCTGCCAACCAGCCGCCAGTTGCCGAGGCGGGAGACGCGCAGGAAGTGGAGACCGGCACGGAAGTAACGCTGAGCGGCTCTGCTACCGACCCCGATGGTGACGACAATGCCCTGACTTATGCCTGGACGCAGACCAGCGGCAGCCCGGATGTAACCTTGAGCGATCCCACCGCCGCCAGTCCGACCTTCACCCCGGACACCGCCGCGGTGCTGATATTCACCTTGACCGTTACCGATGATTCCGGTGACTCCGCCACCAACACCCACAGCGACACGGTAACCATCACGGTAACCGCACCCGAGCCGGGGCCGACGGCATCATGGCAGGACCGCACCGACATACTGAACAAGGGTGGTCTGATTGTTGGCGTAGAACAGGAGGATGGCGTATTCATCAACTTATCCGAGATGGTGGAGGACTTGGTTGGAGGTGATTTCTCCGATTCCATAGGTGTCCGCGTAAATGCTCAAAACCCCCCACATATTAGTGGCGGCTTCTATAGGGTCGCCTTCACTCCGACCGCGACATCCTTCACCCTGACCCTTAACGCGAATAGCATAACCGGCGACAACGGCAAAGAAGGACCCGCCGAGCCGGTGAGCATAACCGGCACTGCGGAACCCGCCCTCGCCGTTACCGCACATGAACTGACCAGCAGTAACGCTGGAGATTACGCCATAGATGGCGACCTTTTGACCCTTGCCTTCAGCGTCAATCTGCCATTGGCAAGCGACCCCACGGTGAGCATTGCCGGGCAGTCAGCCACGGTGACTGAAGGCGCGGGCAACAGTTACACCGCGACCTGGACGGTAACCGAGGCGGTTGCCGCGGCGAATGACGGTAACCTGGTGGCGTATAGCATTACCGGATTAGTGTCAGCCAGTTCCGCCAGAAATACGCATAGCCTTGGCGATACCGACAGTGCTATTCGATTTGACCACACCGCACCGACGGTGGTGACCTTTATCACCCCGGACGCCAACGGTGTGATTGACGTACAGCAGACGCACGACATCACCTTCTCCGAGCCGGTAACCGGATTGGATAGCACCACCCTCGCCACCGTCGTCACCACCACTGGCGGCGTCACGGTGGATAGCGTTACCGACACCGACGGCGACCAAACCATCTACGCCATCGCCTTCACCCCGACCGCGGCATCCTTCACCCTGACGCTTGTCGCGGGTAGCGTTACCGACCTCGCGGGCCTCACCGGTCCGGCAAACGATGTGACTGCGAGCGGCACCGCGCTGCCACCTGCCAACCAGCCGCCAGTTGCCGAGGCGGGAGACGCGCAGGAAGTGGAGACCGGCGTGGAAGTAACGCTGAGCGGCTCTGCTACCGACCCCGATACGGACGATGTCCTGACTTATGCCTGGGCGCATACTTCAACCGATGATGCGCCGCCCGCCACGGTTATCCCCTTGACCAACGCCGACACCGCCACGGCCACCTTCACCGCACCGGCCACCGCCGCGGTGCTGATATTCACCCTGACCGTAACCGATGATTCCGGTGACTCCGCCACCAACACCGGCGAAGACACGGTAACCATCACCGTGACCGCGCCGGTCGCCACCGGGCTGACTGCGACCTTCGGCGGCGTCTCTGCTCCCAATGTTGGCGTGGGAGGGTTCACCACCCTCGAGTTCTCCGAGGCGGTGACTGGCTTGGATGTGGATTCATTCTCCGGTTCCAGGGATGTCGAGATAACCAGCGTTGCTGGACCCGTCCTCGACACCATCTATCAAATCAGCATCATCCCGAGAGCGGAAACTTTCACCCTGACCCTTGCCGCCAACAGCGTGACCATCACCGCCAGCAGCCCGGCAACGGGACCCGCCGAGCCGGTGAGCGTGAGCGGCACCGCGACGCAGCCGGAGGTTGCCCTTGTCTTTACCGTAGACCCTGAACTGACGAGCAATAACCCCGCGCCGGGCAGTAGCCCCGGTTTCGCCACAGTTGGTGACATTCTGACCCTTGCCTTCAGCGTCAATCTGCCATTGGCAAGCGCGCCGAGTGTGAACATCGCTGGCGAGGCAATCACGGCGACAAAAGGTAGCGGCAATGATTACAGTGCGACCTGGACGGTGACCGAGATGGTTGCTGGGGAGAATGACGATGCCCTTGTGGTGTATAGCATTACTCGAATGTTGGCATTCGGTTCTACCACCAATAGGCTGGCTCTTGGCAATACCGACAGTTCTATTCGATTTGACCACACCGCACCGAGCGTGGTGACCTTTGACCCCATCCCCGATGTCCGCACCATTGACGATGCCACGGAGATGCACACCATCACCTTCTCCGAAGCGGTAACCGATTTGGAAGCGAGCGACTTCACCGCCACTGGTGCCACGATAACGGATGTGAGCGGCGCCGGCGACACCTACACCATCACCTTCACCCCGACCGAGACAGCCTTCAGCCTGACCCTTGCCGCGGATAGCGTTGCCGACCTCGCGGGTCTCACCGGTCCGGCGACAGCGCAGACCGCGAGCGGCACCGCGGTGCCACCTGCCAACCAGCCGCCAGTTGCCGAGGCGGGAGATGCGCAGGATGTAACCACCGGCACGGTCGTAACGCTGGACGGCTCTGGCAGTAGCGACCCCGATGGCGATGCCCTGACCTACTCATGGACGCATACTTCAACCGATGGTGATACGCCCGCCACGGTTATCCCCTTGACCAACGCCACCACCGCCACGGCGACCTTCACCCCGGACACCGCCGCGGTACTGGTGTTCACCTTGACCGTAACCGATGATGATGCCGATACCCCCCTCAGCCACAGCGACACAGTAACCATCACCGTGACCGCGCCGCCCAAGCCGCTCATCGTTGGCAGTGGAGCGGTGAGTCATCCCGAGAACACCGAGACAGTAACGACCTTCACCGCGACTGATGCCGCTGGCGACCCCGTTAGCGTTACCTGGGAACTAACTGGCGCGGATGTGGGCTTGCTCTCTATTGATGACAGCAGCGGTAGGTTGGGTTTCACGAATGACCCGGACTTTGAAGACCCGCTGGACGCAGACAACGACAACGACTATCAGGTTACCATTACCGCCACCGATAGCGCCACGGATGCGCGTAGCGAACCACTTGAGGTTACGGTAACGGTGATCAATGAGGATGAGACCGGCACCATCGGCGCCATTATCGGCAGCGCGCAGGTCGGGCAGACCTTGACCGCCGGCATGGTAACCGACCCGGATTCGCCGTCTACGTCGGTTACTGTTACCAACTATCAATGGCAGGGCGACAGCACCAACATAGACGGTGCCACCAGCGAGACCTACATGCCGGTAGTAGCGGATCTCGACAAGACCATTCAAGTCATGGTCACTTACACCGACGGTCATGGTCCCGACAAGACCCTCACCAGCGCAGAGACCGCCGCGGTGATTGCCGCGCCCGCATCCGCGGATGCAAACTTGTCCGGTTTGACTATCGCGGATAACAACGGCACTACGGTTGTTCTGGATCCGATTTTCGATGCCGCCACTCTGACCTACACCGCCGAGGTGGCGAATGGGGTAACCAGCGTTACGGTTACGCCGACCACCAATCACGCCGCCGCGACCGTAACCGTGGCTGGCGGCGAAGCCTCAAATCCGATTGCCCTGATGGTCGGCATAAACGCCCTTGATATTGTCGTGACCGCCGAGGACACCACTACGAAAACCTACACCGTTACGGTGACCCGCGCCGGCAACAGCGCGCCGGATTTGTCTGGCAATGAAGCGAGTCCGATGGTCGCCGAGAACACGCCCATAACCACAGCAGTGACGATCTACCGTGCGACTGATGTCGAGAACAACGCCATTACCTGGGCACTCACTGGCACGGATGCGTCATTCTTTACGCTTGACGGCACAAGCGGCGCATTGACTTTCAATACTTCGCCGGACTATGAAACCCAGTCCACCTACGCGCTCACCGTGACCGCCACCGATGACGGCACGCCGAGTGAGACCAGCACACTTGAGGTGACGGTTACCGTTACCAATGAGGATGAAGAGGGTGCCATCGGCGCCATCACTGGCACCGCGCAGGTCGGGCAGACCTTGACCGCCGGCATGGTAACCGACCCGGATTCGCCGTCTACGTCGGTTATTGTTACCAACTATCAATGGCAAAGCGACAGCACCAACATAGACGGTGCCACCAGCGCGACCTACACCCCGGCAGAAGCGGATCTCGACCAGACCATTCAAGTCATGGTCACTTACACCGACGGTCATGGCCCCGGCAAGACCCTCACCAGCGCACCGACCGAAGCCGTGATCGCCGCGCCCGCATCCACGGACGCGGACTTGTCCAGTTTGACTATCGCGGATAACAACGGCGTGGCGGTTGTTCTGGACCCGATTTTCGATGCCGCCAGCCCCGACACCCTGGACTACACCGCCAGCGTGGATAATGAGGTGACCAGCGTTACGGTTACGCCGACCACGGCTGACGATGCCGCAAGCCTAACCGTGCAAAGCGCGGCGGTTGCCCGTGACGCAACCAGCGAACCGATCAACCTGACGGTCGGCGCAAACGAAATCAGAGTCGTCGTTACTGCCGAGGACGGCAGCACCACAAAAACCTACACCGTCACCATCACCCGCGCCGCACCGCCCAACCAGCCGCCAGTGGTTAATGCGGGTGCCGACCAGAGCGTGACCACCGACGCAACAGTAACGCTGAGCGGCTCCGCTACCGACCCCGATCAAGCGAGCGATTCGTTGACATACCTCTGGACGCAGACCAGCGGCACCCCGGCGGTAACCTTGAACGCTGCCGACACCGCTACCGCGGAATTCACCGCGCCGGACGTCGCCACGGTCCTGGTCTTCACCCTGACCGTCACCGATGATGCCGGTATCAGCGACACCGATACGGTAACCATCACCGTAACCGCGCCGCTCGCCTTTAGCGCCGGGCCCGCGCTCACGAGCAATAACTCTGGCGTAAATTTCGCCGCAGACGGCAACACCCTGAGCCTGACCTTCACCGTCAATCTGCCATTGGCAAACCCGCCGAGTGTGGTCTTCTCTGGGCACGACCGCACCACCGATGTCTACACCTCGTTCGCCACCGTCACCGCGATAAAAGACGTGGGCGATAACAATGATTACACGGCGGAATATACGGTGGTCGCGGCAGCGGTTGCGGCTCAGCAGGATCAGGTGGTGGGTTATGACATTGGCGCAATGGTAGCCGCCGATAATCCCGACAATACCTTTGACCCTGCCCCTGCCGATGTTGATATACAAATTGATGTGCGCGCACCGACCGCCAGTTTCGGCTCTCTCCCGGCCCTGTTCGTGGATAGGTCGGCGGCGGTCAGATTAACCATAGACGACGAGGGAGCGCATCAGTCGCTGACGACCGCCGATGTTATGGCAACCAATGCCAAAGACCTGGCACTGGCAAGGGTTACGGGAACTGACGAGCATGAGGTTACCTTCACGCCGGTGGCGGCGGGCGAGGTGGTCATCACCTTCAATAGCACCGGCCGAGTAACCGATAGCGCCGGCAATGTTATCGCCGCGGCGACCGCGAGCGGCACGGCGGTGCTGTCCGCGGATGCGGACTTGTCATCTTTGACTCTCGCGGATAACAACGGCATGGCGGTTGTTCTGGAGCCGATTTTCGATGCCGCCAGCCCCGACATCGTGGACTACACCGCCAGCGTGGATAATGAGGTAACCAGCGTCACGGTTACGCCGACCACGGCTGACGCCGCCGCAAGCCTAACCGTACAAAGCGCGGCGGTTACCAGTGGCACCGCCAGCGTAGCGATTGACCTGATGGTCGGCGCAAACGCCATCGCTATTGTCGTTACCGCCGCGGACGGCAGCACCACGAAAACCTACACCGTAACGGTGACCCGCGGCGCACCGCCCAACCAGCCGCCAGTGGCTAATGCGGGTGCCGACCAGAGCGTGACCACCGGCACGACCGTGACGCTGGACGGCTCTGGCAGTAGCGACCCCGATGGCGATGCCCTGACCTACTCATGGACGCATACTTCAACCGATGGTGATACGCCCAGCCCGCTCATTACCTTGACTAATCCCACCACCGCCAGTCCGACCTTCACCCCGGACACCGCCGCGGTCCTGGTCTTCACCCTGAGCGTAACCGATGATTCCGGTGACTCCGCCACCAACACCAACGCCGACACAGTAACCATCACCGTAACCGCGCCGGTCGCCAACACCGCGCCGGTCATCGCCATCGAAAATGCGGCGGTGGATTATGCCGAGAACGGCGATACGCCAGTAGCGACCTACACCGCGACTGATGCCGAGAGCGATGACGATGCCATTACTTGGTCACTGACTGGCACGGATTCGGGCTTGTTTACGCTTGACCCCGCAAGCGGCGTATTGACTTTCAATACTCCGCCGAACTTTGAAGACCGGCAGGACGCTGGCGCCGACAACTCATATCAAGTTACCGTGACCGCCACCGATGACGGCGTGCCGAGTGAGAGCAGCACACTTGATGTAACGGTAACGGTGACCAATGAGAATGAAGAAGGCGCCATCACCGACATCATCGGCATCGCGCAGGTCGGGCAGGTCTTGACCGCGGGCGAAGTAACCGACCCGGATGGCGGCGTTAGTGTTACCCAATATGTATGGCAAAGAACGTTAAGCGGCGTCGGCTCTGACAATGCCCTCATTGGCCCCGACAGCAATACCTACATGCTGGTAGCCGATGATATTGGCTATACCTTTAGAGTCTTCGTCAACTACAACCACCTCGCCCCCAACGGAGCCTTCGGTAACAGAGTCGTCGAAAGCGCACCGACCGAAGTCGTGATTGCCGCGCCGGACACCACCGCGCCGACGGTGATAACCTTTGCCGACCCCGTCCCCAACACCGTCCCCGCGCGTATGGTTGGCATCGCGGGTGAGCACGACATCACCTTCTCCGAAGCAGTAACCGGTTTGGATGAAACCGACTTCGCCACTTCCACCGGTGCCACGGTAACTGCCGTGAGCGGCTCCGGCGACACCTACACCATCACCTTCACCCCGAGCGCGGAAACTTTCACCCTGACCCTTGCCGCGGGTAGCGTGAGCGATGGCGCCGCCACCCCGAACACGGGTCCGGCAACCGCGGTGAGCGCAACCGGCAGCGCGATACCCGCGCCCAACCAGCCGCCGGTTGCCCGTGCGGGCGCCGACCGAAGCGTGACCATCGACGCGAGCGTAACGCTGGACGGTTCTGGCAGCAGCGACCCCGAAAATGGTGCCCTGATGTATGCTTGGACGCAGACCAGCGGCACCCCGGCGGTAACCTTAAACGCTGCCGACACCGCTACCGCGGAATTCACCGCGCCGGCTAGTGCCACGGTGCTGATATTCACCTTGACCGTTACCGATGATTCCGCTGACTCCGCCACCAACACCGACACCGATACGGTTACCATCACCGTGACCGCACCGGTCGCCACCAATCAGCCGCCAGTTGCCGATGCGGGAGACGCGCAGGAAGTGGATACCGGCGCAACAGTAACGCTGACCGGCTCCGCTACCGACCCCGATACGGACGATGTCCTGACTTATGCCTGGGCGCATACTTCAACCGATGGTGATACGCCCGCCACGCCCATTACCTTGAGCGGCGGCACCACCGCCACGGCGACCTTCACCGCACCGGACACCGCCGGAACGCTGATATTCACCTTGACCGTCACCGATGATTCCGGTGACTCCGCCACCAACACCGGCGAAGACACGGTAACCATCACCGTAACCGCACCGGTCGCCACCGGACTGACCGCGGAATTTGTGGACATCACTGGCGCCCTTATTGGCGAGCCAGCAGAGGTCACCATCACCTTCTCCGAGGGAGTGACTGGCTTGGAGCAAACTGATTTCTCCGCCGTCGGTGCCACAGTAACCGGCCTTAACGCATTCGAGCCCACCTTCTATGTCGTCAGTTTCACCCCGACCGCGGCATCCTTCCGCCTGACCCTTGCCGCCAATAGCGTAACCATCATCTCCAGCGGGGAAGTGGGACCCGCCGAGCCGGTGAGCGTGGAAGGCACTGCGGAACCCGCCGTGGTTCCCCTTGCCTTTACCGCAGAACCGGTACTGACCAGCAGTAATGGAAATCACGCCACAGTCGGCGACATTCTGACCCTGACCTTCAGCGTCAATCAGGCATTGGGAAATACGCCGGAGCCGGACATCGCTGGCGCCGGGCGAATCCCGGCGACAAAAGGCGATGGCAATGATTACAGTGCGACCTGGACGGTGACCGAGGAGGTTGCCAGAGCGAATGACGGTGCCCTTGTGTTTTTTAGCATTGGACGAATGTTTGCCGTCGGTTCTGTCCGCAATAGGCTGTCTGTTTTCGTTACCGACAGTGATATTCGATTTGACCACCCCGCACCGAACGTGGTGACCTTTGACCCCATCCCCGATGTCCGCACGATTGACGATGCCACGGAGATGCACGACATCACCTTCTCCGAGCCGGTAACCGGTTTGGAAGCGAGCGACTTCGCCACTTCCAGCGGTGCTACGGTAACGGACGTGAGCGGCTCCGGCGACACCTACACCATCACCTTCACCCCGACCGGGGAAACTTTCAGCCTGACCCTTGCCGCGAATAGCGTTGCCGACCTTGCGGGTCTGACCGGTCCGGCAAACGATGTGACCGCGAGCGGCACCGCGGTGGCCGCCACGGTCAACCAGCCGCCAGTGGCTAATGCCGGCGACGACCAGAGCGTGACCACCGGCGCAACAGTAACGCTGACCGGCGTCGCTAGTAGCGACTCTGATGGGACTATCCAGAGTTATGAATGGGTGCATACATCAACCGATGATGCGCCGCCCGCCACGGCAATCATCGTGGTTGATGGCGAGACCTCAACCTTCACCGCACCGGCCACCGCCGGGGTACTGATATTCACCTTGACCGTAACCGATGCTTCCGGTGACTCCGCCACCAACACCGGCGAAGACACGGTAACCATCACCGTGACCGCACCGGTCGCCACCAACCAGCCGCCAGTGGCTAATGCCGGCGACGACCAGAGCGTGACCACCGGCACGGAAGTAACGCTGACCGGCTCCGCTACCGACCCCGATACGGACGATGTCCTGACTTATGCCTGGACGCATACTTCAACCGATGGTGGTGCGCCCAGCCCGGCAATTACCTTGAGCGGCGCCGACACCGCCACGGTGACCTTCACCGCACCGGCCACCGCCGGGGTCCTGGTGTTCACCCTGACCGTAACCGATGATTCCGGTGACTCCGCCACCAACACCGGCGAAGACACGGTAACCATCACCGTGACCGCACCGCCCAAGCCGCTCATCGTTGGCAGTGGAGCGGTGAGTCATCCCGAGAACACCGAGACAGTAACGACCTTCACCGCGACTGATGCCGCTGGCGACCCCGTTAGCGTTACCTGGGAACTAACTGGCGCGGATGTGGGCTTGCTCTCTATTGATGACAGCAGCGGTAGGTTGGGTTTCACGAATGACCCGGACTTTGAAGACCCGCTGGACGCAGACAACGACAACGACTATCAGGTTACCATTACCGCCACCGATAGCGCCACGGATGCGCGTAGCGAACCACTTGAGGTTACGGTAACGGTGATCAATGAGGATGAGACCGGCACCATCGGCGCCATTATCGGCAGCGCGCAGGTCGGGCAGACCTTGACCGCGGGCGCAATAACCGACCCGGATTCGCCGGATCCGTCTAGGCCGGTTACGGTTACCGGCTGGCAATGGCAGGGCGACAGCACCAACATAGACGGTGCCACCAGCGAGACCTACATGCCGGTAGTAGCGGATATTGGCAAGACCATTCGAGTCATCGTTACTTACACCGACGGTCATGGTCTCGGCAAGACCCTCACCAGCGCACCTACCGACGCGGTGATTGCGGCACAGGTCATCAACCAGCCGCCAACTGCTAATGCGGGTGTCGATCAAAGCGTGACCACCGGCGCAACAGTAACGCTGACCGGCTCCGCTACCGACCCCGATGGCGATGACGATGCCCTGACATACGCATGGACGCATACTATGATTGATGGTAGTGCGCCCACCACGCCCATTACCTTGAGCGGCGCCACCACCGACACGGCGACCTTCACCGCACCGGCCACCGCCGCGGTCCTGGTATTCACCTTGACCGTCACCGATGATTCCGGTGACTCCGCCACCAACACCGGCGAAGACACGGTAACCATCACCGTGACCGCGCCGCTCGCCATTAGCGCCGGGCCCGCGCTCACGAGCAGTAACTCCAACGTAAATTTCGCCACAGATGGCGATACCCTGAGCCTGACCTTCACCGTCAATGTGGCATTGGAAAGTGCGCCAACGGTGACCATCGCCGGGCAGACCGTCACGGCGACCAACACGGGCAATGATTACACGGCGACCTATCTGGTGGTGGCGGCGCAGGTTATGGGACTTGACGGCGAGTTCGTGAGTTATGACATCGGTGCAATGACCGCCGCCGATAATGCCGCCAATACCCTTGACCCTGATGCGGTCACAAGCACGATTCGAATTGATGTAACCGCGCCGAGCGTGACGACCTTTGACCCCATCCCCGATGTCCGCACCATTGACGATGCCACGGAGATGCACGACATCACCTTCTCCGAGCCGGTAACCGGTTTGGAAGCGAGCGACTTCGCCACTTCCAGCGGTGCCACGGTAACGGATGTGAGCGGCTCCGGCGACACCTACACCATCACCTTCACCCCGACCGAGACAGCCTTCAGCCTGACCCTTGCCGCGGGTAGCGTTGCCGACCTCGCGGGCCTCACCGGTCCGGCGACAGCGGCGACCGCGAGCGGCACCGCGGTGGCCGCCACGGTCAACCAGCCGCCAGTTGCCGAGGCGGGCGACCCGCAGAGCGTGACTACCGGCACGGTCGTAACGCTGACCGGCTCTGCTACCGACCCCGATGGCGACGACAATGCCCTGACATACTCATGGACGCAGACCAGCGGCACCCCGAATGTAACCTTGAGCGGCGCCGACACCGCCACGGCCACCTTCACCGCACCGGCCACCGCCGCGGTGCTGGTATTCACCCTGACCGTAACCGATGATGATGCCGATGCCCCCCTCAGCCACAGCGACACGGTAACCATCACCGTGACCGCACCGGTCGCCACCAACCAGCCGCCAGTTGCCGATGCGGGAGACGCGCAGGAAGTGAATACCGGCGTGGAAGTAACGCTGACCGGCTCTGCTACCGACCCCGACGACAACGACGATGCCCTGACATACCTCTGGACGCATACTTCAACCGATGATGTTGCACCCGCCACGCCCATTACCTTGAGCGACGCCACCACCGCCACGGCGACCTTCACCGCGCCGGACACCGCCGCGGTCCTGGTATTCACCTTGACCGTAACCGATGATGCCGCTACCCCCGCCAGCCACGCCGATACAGTAACCATCACCGTGACCGCACCGGTCGCCACCAACCAGCCGCCAGTTGCCGAGGCGGGAGACGCGCAGGAAGTGAATACCGGCGCAACAGTAACGCTGACCGGCTCTGCTACCGACCCCGACGACAACGACGATGCCCTGACATACTCATGGGTGCATACTTCAACCGATGGTGATACGCCCGCCACGGTTATCCCCTTGACCAACGCCGACACCGCCACGGCGACCTTCACCGCGCCGGCTACTGCCACGGTGCTGATATTCACCCTGACCGTAACCGATGATTCCGGTGACTCCGCCACCAACACCGGCGAAGACACGGTAACCATCACCGTGACCGCGCCGGTCGCCACCAACACCGCGCCGACCTTCGATCCCCTTACGACGTCGTCGGCGGAGTATAACGAGGGTGACAGCATAGCAGTAGCGACCTACCGTGCGAATGATGCCGAGGGCAACACCATTACCTGGGCGCTCACGGGCGTGGATGCGGATTTCTTTACGCTCGCCCCCGAAAGCGGCGTATTGACTTTCAAGGAGTCACCGGACTATGAAGCCCCGACCGATCGCACTGACCCCGCCAATGACACGGTCGTCGCCGGCGATAATCAGTATCAGCTCACCGTGACCGCCACTGATAACGGTACGCCGCCCCTGAGCGTCAGTGCTCCTGTTACGGTTATGGTGATCAATATAGATGAAGAGGGCGTCATCGGCATCATCACCGGCCTCGCGCAGGTCGGCGAGCAATTAACCACCGGCGCGGTAACCGACCCGGATAACGTGGTTGCTGAGAGCATCATCTATCAATGGCAAGACGCGGGCGACAGCACCAACATAGACGGTGCCACCAGCGCGACCTACACCCCGGCAGAAGCGGATCTCGACAAGACCATTCGAGTCATGGTCACTTACACCGACGGTCATGGCCCCGGCAAAACCCTTACCAGCGCACCTACCGACGCGGTGATTGCGGCACAGGTCATCAACCAGCCGCCAACTGCTAATGCGGGTGTCGATCAAAGCGCGACCTTCGGCGCAACAGTAACGCTGACCGGCTCCGACAGTAGCGACTCCGATGGCACTATCCAGAGTTATGAATGGGTGCATACATCAACCGATGATGCGCCGCCCGCCACGGCAATCATCGTGGCCGATGGCGAGACCTCAACCTTCACCGCGCCGGGCGCCGCCGCGGTGCTGGTCTTCACCCTGACCGTAACCGATGATGACGCTGCCACCAACACCAACACCGACACCAACACGGTAACCATCACTGTAACCGAGCCGGCTGACACCACCGCGCCGACTGTGAACTTCGGCACTATTGCCGAAGGTAAGGTTGATGTCGCGCAGGAGCACGACATCACCTTCTCCGAAGCGGTAACCGGTTTGGCGAGGGGTGATTTCTCCGGCACCGGTGTCGCCGTAACTGCCGTGAGTGGCGCCGACAATGCCTACACCCTCACCCTCATCCCAAGCGCAACAACCTTCACCCTGACCCTTGCCGCGGGTAGCGTGATAGACGCCGCCAGCAACCCGAACGCGGCGGCAAGCGTGAGCGGCACCGCGCTGCCGGGCAACCAGTTTCCGATTGCCAATGCCGGCGCCGCGCAGGATGTAACCACCGGCGCACTCGTAACGCTGGACGGCTCTGGCAGTAGCGACCCCGATGGCGATGCCCTGACCTACTCATGGACGCATACTTCAACCGATGGTGATACGCCCAGCCCGCTCATTACCTTGACTAATCCCACCACCGCCAGTCCGACCTTCACCCCGGACACCGCCGCGGTGCTGGTATTCACCTTGAGCGTAACCGATGGCACCGATGCCAGCACCGGCACGGTAACCATCACTGTAACCGAGCCGGTCGCCACCAATCAGCCGCCAGTTGCCGAGGCGGGCGACCCGCAGAGCGTGACCACCGGCGCAACAGTAACGCTGACCGGCTCCGCTACCGACCCCGATACGGACGATGTCCTGACTTATGCCTGGACGCATACTTCAACCGATGGTGATACGCCCGCCACGCCCATTATCTTGAGCGGTGCCACCACCGCCAGCCCGACCTTCACCGCACCGGACACCGCCGCGGTCCTGGTATTCACCTTGACCGTCACCGATGATTCCGGTGACTCCGCCACCAACACCGGCGAAGACACGGTAACCATCACCGTAACCGCGCCGCTCGCCATTAGCGCCGGGCCCGCGCTCACGAGCAGTAACTCCAACGTAAATTTCGCCACAGATGGCGATACCCTGAGCCTGACCTTCACCGTCAATGTGGCATTGGAAAGTGCGCCCACGGTGACCATCGCCGGGCAGACCGTCACGGCGACCAACACGGGCAATGATTACACGGCGACCTATCTGGTGGTGGCGGCGCAGGTTATGGGACTTGAGGGCACACTGGTGAGTTATGACATCGGTGCAATGGCTGCCGCCGGTGTTCCCGCCAACACCCTTGACCCTGAAGCTACCGAAAGTGCTATTCGAATTGATGTGAGCGCACCGAGCGTGGTGACCTTTGACCCCATCCCCGATGTCCGCACCATTGACGATGCCTTGGAGACGCACACCATCACCTTCTCCGAAGCGGTAACCGATTTGGAAGCGAGCGACTTCGCCACTTCCAGCGGTGCTACGGTAACGGACGTGAGCGGCTCCGGCGACACCTACACCATCACCTTCACCCCGACCGGGGAAACTTTCAGCCTGACCCTTGCCGCGGATAGCGTTGCCGACCTCGCGGGCCTCACCGGTCCGGCAAACGATGTGAGCGCGAGCGGCACCGCGGTGGCCGCCACGGTCAACCAGCCGCCAGTGGCCAATGCCGGTGCCGACCAGGATGTAACCACCGGCGTGGAAGTAACGCTGACCGGCTCTGCTACCGACCCCGACGACAACGACGATGCCCTGACATACTCATGGGTGCATACTTCAACCGATAGCGGTGCGCCCAGCCCGGCAATTACCTTGAGCAGCGCCACCACCGCCACGGCGACCTTCACCGCGCCGGACACCGCCGCGGTCCTGGTATTCACCTTGACCGTCACCGATGATTCCGGTGACTCCGCCACCAACACCGGCGAAGACACGGTAACCATCACCGTAACCGCGCCGGTCAACACCGCGCCGGTCATCGTTGGCAGTGGGACGCGGAGTGTCGCCGAGAACACCGAGGCAGTGGCGACCTTCACCGCGACTGATGACGAGGGCAACGAGATTAAATGGACACTGAGTGGCGTGGACGCGAGCCAACTGAGCATTAGTTCAAGAGGTAGGTTGGATTTCATGAATGACCCGGACTATGAAGCCCCGCTGGACGCAGGCCGCAACAACGTATATGAAGTTATCATTACCGCCACCGAAACTGATGGAACCGGCCTGACAGACACACTTGCGGTGACGGTAACCGTGACTAATGTGGATGAGACCGGAAGCATCGCTGCCATCGACGGCACCCCGCAGGTCGGGCTGACCTTGACCGCGGGCGCAATAACCGACCCGGATTCGCCGGATCCGTCTAGGCCGGTTACGGTTACCGGCTGGCGATGGCAGGGCGACAGCACCAACATAGACGGTGCCACCAGCGCGACCTACACCCCGGCAGAAGCGGATCTCGACAAGACCATTCAAGTCATGGTCACTTACACCGACGGTCATGGCCCCGGCAAGACCCTCACCAGCGCAGAGACCTCCGCGGTGATTGCCGCGCCAGTAACCGTGTCCGCGGATGCAAACTTGTCCGGTTTGACTATCGCGGATAACAACGACATTGCGGTTGTTCTGGATCCGATTTTCAATGCCGCCAGCCCCGACACCGTGGACTACACCGCCAGCGTGGATAATGAGGTAACCAGCGTTACGGTTACGCCGACCACGGCTGACGATGCCGCAAGCGTAACCGTGCAAAGCGCGGCGGTTGCCCGTGACGCAACCAGCGAACCGATCAACCTGACGGTCGGCGCAAACGCCATCGCCATCGTCGTTACTGCCGAGGACGGCAGCACCACAAAAACCTACACCGTTACGGTGACCCGCGCCGACAACACCGCGCCGGATTTGTCTGGCAATGAAGCGAGTCCGATGGTCGCCGAGAACACGCCCATAACCACAATAGTGGCGACCTACAGTGCGACTGATGCCGAGAACAACACCATTGCCTGGACTCTCGCTGGCACAGATGCGGGCCAACTTTCCATCAATGCCGAAAGCGGCGCATTGACTTTCAATACTTCACCGGACTATGAATCTCCGCAAGACACTGACGCCGACAACGAATATCAAGTCACCGTTACCGCCACCGATGACGGCACGCCGAGTGAGACCAGCACACTTGAGGTGACGGTTACCGTTACCAATGCGGATGAAGAGGGCACCATCGGCGCCATCACTGGCACCGCGCAGGTCGGGCAGACCTTGACCGCCGGCATGGTAACCGACCCGGATTCGCCGTCTTCGCCGGTCACGGTTACCGCCCATCTATGGCAAAACACGGACGGCAGCGACATCGCTGGTGTTGCTAACACGCCGACCTACACGCTGACCGCAACCGAGGTGGGCAAGACCATTGAAGTCGTCGTTACTTACACCGACGGGCAGGGTGCCGGCAAAACCGTTACCAGCGCGGCGACCCAAGCCGTGCGTGCCGTGCTGTCCACGGATGCGAACTTGTCCGCTCTGGTTCTCTCGGCTGGCACCTTGCCCGCCTTTGTTGCTACCACCACGGCATACAACGTCGGTGAGGTGCCGAATGATGTGGTAAGCATTACGGTCACGCCGACCACGAATCACGCCGCCGCCAGCGTAACCGTTGCTTTCACCGAGGTTACCAGTGGCACCCCCTCCGCTGCGATTCCGCTGGCTGTCGGCGCAAATAACATTGGCATTACCGTTACCGCCGAGGACGGCACCAGCACGAAAACCTACACCGTTACCATCACCCGCGCCGCGCCGCCGCCTGCGAATGCCGACTTGAGCGGTGTGGTGTTCACGCCGACACCTGACAGCATAACCCCAGCATTTGATAGTGGCGTCTACGCATACACCGTCAATGTGGCGAGCGATGTGGGAAGTATCACCATCACGCCGACCGCGAATGATGCCTCGGCAAGCCTGACTGTGGATGGGATGACGGTTGCCAGTGGTGTAGCCAGTCAGTCGCTTACTCTGACTCCGGGGATAAACGCAATTGACGTTGTCGTCAGCGTCGGTGCACTCACTGAAACATATCGGTTCCAAATCTTCCGAGCCCTGCTCTTATCCTCTAATGCGAACTTGGGTAGCGTGACCATAACGGATGACAACGGCATGGTTAGCGGGTTGAATGAAGATATTACTGCGGACACGACAAGTTATACCGCGACCGTGGCGACCGATGCGAACGAATTTACGGTTACGGCAAATCCTGATGACCCCAGTGCGGCTGCGGATGTTGCCGATTCTGGTGAAGATAGCGAGACTGTTATATTCACCGGCGACTTGGTATCCCTTGGTGTTGTTATTACCGCCGAAGACGGCACCACGAAAGCCTACACCGTTAACGTAACCCGCGCCGCTGACACCACCGCGCCGCGCGTGTTCTTTGGCACCATTACTGAGGTCGGTGAGATTGACGAGGAACTGGAGCACGACTTCACCTTCTCCGAAGCGGTAACCGGGCTGGCTATCACCGACTTCACCGTGGTTGGTGCCAGGATAACCAACATTGGCGGCTCCGGCGATGCCTACACCCTCGCCATCAACCCAAGCGCGAACACCTTCACCATAACCCTTAACGCGAATAGCGTAACCGGCCTCAACGACAACGATGGTCCGGCGGCAGATCCCGTGGCAGACAGGCGCGTGACCGGCACCGCGACCGGCACCGAGGCTAACACCGCGCCGACTGCTGAGGCCGGAGCCGCGCAGAGCGTGACCTTCGGCGCAACCGTAACGCTGGACGGCAGCGCTACCGACCCCGATGGCGATGCCCTGACTTATTCATGGACGCAGACCAGCGGCACGAATGTAACCTTGAGCAATACCGCTATCGCCGGTCCCACCTTCACCGCACCGGCCACCGCCGCGGTGCTGATCTTCACCTTGACCGTAACCGATGATGCCGCTACCCCCGCCAGCCACGCCGACACAGTAACCATCACCGTAACCGCACCGGTCACCACCGGACTGACCGCGGAATTTGTGGACATCACTGACACCCTTATTGGCCAGTCAGCAACGGTCAACCTCACCTTCTCCGAGGGAGTGACTGGCTTGGAGCAAACTGATTTCTCCACCCGCGGTGCCACAATAACTGGCCTTAACGCATTCCAGCCCACCTTCTATATCGTCAGTTTCACCCCGACCGCGGCATCCTTCACCTTGACCCTTGCCGCCAATAGCGTAACCATCATCTCCAGCGGGGCAATGGGACCCGCCGAGCCGGTGAGTGTGCAAGGCACTGCGGAGGTTGTCCTCGAATTTACCGCAGCCCCTGAACTGACGAGCAATAACCCCGTGCCGGGCAGTAACATCGGTTTCGCCACAGTCGGTGATACTCTAAGTCTGACCTTCACCGTCAATCAGGCATTGGGAAATACGCCGGAGCCGGACATCGCTGGCGAGCCAATCTCGGCGACAAAAGGCGATGGCAATGATTACAGTGCGACCTGGACGGTGACCGAGGAGGTTGCCAGAGCGAATGACGGTGACCTTGTGTTTTTTAGCCTTGGACGACTGTTTGCCGTCGGTTCTGTCCTCAATAGGCTGTCTGTTTTCGTTACCGACAGTGATATTCGATTTGACCACACCGCGCCGACGGTGGTGACCTTTGACCCCATTCCCGATGTCCGCACCATTGACAATGCCTTGGAGATGCACGACATCACCTTCTCCGAGCCGGTAACCGATTCAAGCGGCGATG
Source organism: Candidatus Azotimanducaceae bacterium (assembly GCA_965208605.1). Lineage (GTDB taxonomy): Bacteria > Pseudomonadota > Gammaproteobacteria > Pseudomonadales > Azotimanducaceae > UBA9659. The sequence goes on from OZ242345.1 coordinate 210,256, forward strand.
CGTTGGGAATTGACGACTTCACCGCCACCGGTGCCACGATAACGGACGTTACCAGCAGCGACCAAACCACCTACACCATCACCTTCACCCCGACCGGGGAAACTTTCAGCCTGACCCTTGCCGCGAATAGCGTTGCCGACCTCGCGGGTCTGACCGGTCCGGCAAACGATGTGACCGCGAGCGGCACCGCGGCGGCCGCCACGGTCAACCAGCCGCCAGTGGCCAATGCCGGTGCCGACCAGGATGTAACCACCGGCGTGGAAGTAACGCTGACCGGCACTGCTACCGACCCCGACGACAACGACGATGCCCTGACATACTCATGGGTGCATACTTCAACCGATAGCGGTGCGCCCAGCCCGGCAATTACCTTGAGCAGCGCCACCACCGCCACGGCGACCTTCACCGCGCCGGACACCGCCGCGGTCCTGGTATTCACCTTGACCGTCACCGATGATTCCGGTGACTCCGCCACCAACACCGGCGAAGACACGGTAACCATCACCGTGACCGCACCGGTCGCCACCAATCAGCCGCCAGTGGCCAATGCCGGTGCCGACCAGGATGTAACCACCGGCGTGGAAGTAACGCTGACCGGCTCTGCTACCGACCCCGACGACAACGACGATGCCCTGACATACTCATGGGTGCATACTTCAACCGATAGCGGTGCGCCCAGCCCGGCAATTACCTTGAGCAGCGCCACCACCGCCACGGCGACCTTCACCGCGCCGGACACCGCCGCGGTCCTGGTATTCACCTTGACCGTCACCGATGATTCCGGTGACTCCGCCACCAACACCGGCGAAGACACGGTAACCATCACCGTAACCGCGCCGGTCGCCACCAACCAGCCGCCAGTTGCCGATGCGGGAGACGCGCAGGAAGTGGATACCGGCGCAACAGTAACGCTGACCGGCTCCGACAGTAGCGACTCCGATGGAACTATCCAGAGTTATGAATGGGTGCATACATCAACCGATGATGCGCCGCCCGCCACGGCAATCATCGTGGCCGATGGCGAGACCTCAACCTTCACCGCACCGGCCACCGCCGCGGTCCTGGTATTCACCTTGACCGTCACCGATGATTCCGGTGACTCCGCCACCAACACCGGCGAAGACACGGTAACCATCACCGTGACCGCACCGGTCGCCACCAATCAGCCGCCAGTGGCCAATGCCGGTGCCGACCAGGATGTAACCACCGGCGTGGAAGTAACGCTGACCGGCACTGCTACCGACCCCGACGACAACGACGATGCCCTGACATACTCATGGGTGCATACTTCAACCGATAGCGGTGCGCCCAGCCCGGCAATTACCTTGAGCAGCGCCACCACCGCCACGGCGACCTTCACCGCGCCGGACACCGCCGCGGTCCTGGTATTCACCTTGACCGTCACCGATGATTCCGGTGACTCCGCCACCAACACCGGCGAAGACACGGTAACCATCACCGTGACCGCACCGGTCGCCACCAATCAGCCGCCAGTGGCCAATGCCGGTGCCGACCAGGATGTAACCACCGGCGTGGAAGTAACGCTGACCGGCTCTGCTACCGACCCCGACGACAACGACGATGCCCTGACATACTCATGGGTGCATACTTCAACCGATAGCGGTGCGCCCAGCCCGGCAATTACCTTGAGCAGCGCCACCACCGCCACGGCGACCTTCACCGCGCCGGACACCGCCGCGGTCCTGGTATTCACCTTGACCGTCACCGATGATTCCGGTGACTCCGCCACCAACACCAACGCCGACACAGTAACCATCACCGTAACCGCGCCGCTCGCCATTAGCGCCGGGCCCGCGCTCACGAGCAGTAACTCCAACGTAAATTTCGCCACAGATGGCGATACCCTGAGCCTGACCTTCACCGTCAATGTGGCATTGGAAAGTGCGCCAACGGTGACCATCGCCGGGCAGACCGTCACGGCGACCAACACGGGCAATGATTACACGGCGACCTATCTGGTGGCATCTGCGCAGGTTATGGGACTTGAGGGCACACTGGTGAGTTATGACATCGGTGCAATGGCTGCCGCCGGTGTTCCCGCCAACACCCTTGACCCTGAAGCTACCGACAGTGCTATTCGAATTGATGTAACCGCGCCGAGCGTGGTGACCTTTGACCCCATCCCCGACACCGTCCCCACCCGTATGGTTGGCGACACCGGACAGACGCACACCATCACCTTCTCCGAGCCGGTAACCGATTCAAGCGGCGATGCGTTGGGAATTGACGACTTCACCGCCACCGGTGCCACGATAACGGACGTTACCAGCAGCGACCAAACCACCTACATCATCACCTTCACCCCGACCGGGGAAACTTTCAGCCTGACCCTTGTCGCCAACGCGGTGAGCGACCTCGCGGGCCTCACCGGTCCGGCAAACGATGTGACTGCGAGCGGCACCGCGGTGGCCGCCACGGTCAACCAGCCGCCAGTTGCCGAGGCGGGAGACGCGCAGGAAGTGGATACCGGCGCAACAGTAACGCTGACCGGCACCGGCAGTAGCGACTCCGATGGCACTATCCAGAGTTATGCATGGGTGCATACTTCAACCGATGGTGATACGCCCGCCACGGTTATCCCCTTGACCAACGCCGACACCGCCACGGCCACCTTCACCGCACCGGCCACCGCCGCGGTGCTGATATTCACCCTGACCGTCACCGATGATGATGCCGATGCCCCCCTCAGCCACAGCGACACGGTAACCATCACCGTAACCGCACCGGTCGCCACCAACCAGCCGCCAGTTGCCGAGGCGGGAGACGCGCAGGAAGTGGATACCGGCGTGGAAGTAACGCTGACCGGCTCTGCTACCGACCCCGACGACAACGACGATGCCCTGACATACTCATGGACGCATACTTCAACCGATGGTGATACGCCCGCCACGGTTATCCCCTTGACCAACGCCGACACCGACACGGCCACCTTCACCGCACCGGCCACCGCCGCGGTACTGATATTCACCTTGACCGTAACCGATGATGACGCTGCCACCAACATCAACACCGATACCAACACGGTAACCATCACCGTTACCGCGCCGGTCCCCACCAACACCGCGCCGGTCGCGACCTTCGGTGCCTTTGCCGCCGGTATTGAGACCGGCACGCAACAGATGGTCCGCCTCAACTTCGATGAGGCGGTAACTGGTTTGGAAGCGAGTGACTTCTCCGGCACCGGAAGCATCAACATTAGCCTGGACGACTTGGACGACAGCGACGCAACAACCTACAGCATCGGCTTCGTCCCGACTGCGACCGCCTTCACCCTGACCCTTGCCGCGAATAGCGTTACCGACGCCGACGGCAACGGGAACGCAGAGACGAGCGCGCCCGGCACCGCGACACAAGCTGACCGCACTACTGATAGCGTCGCGCCCTTCGCGGAATTTTACAATATTGAGACCGGCGAGCCCTTCTTTGATGGAATCACCGAGGTGGGTAAGGTTGACGAGCAACAAATGGTCGGCCTCAGATTCTCCGAAGCGGTTACCGGTTTGGCGCGGCGAGACTTCCGCCTCTCTGATGCCGTGGCCAATGGTGCCAGGGTGATTGGAGGTGGTGTGAGCGGTACTGGCACCACCTACACCATCACCTTCATCCCGCTTGCGACCACCTTCACCCTGTTCCTTGACGCGAATAGCGTGACCGACACCTCCACCAACGCGAACCAGGGACCCACCAGCGTGGTCAGCGTGAGCGGCACCGCGACCCCGCCGCCCCCCACCGAACTGACCGCGGAATTCGGCGCCTTCTCTAGAGTCACCACTGTTGGCGAGAAAGGGGGGTTCGCCTTCCTTACCTTCAGCGAGGATGTGGCTGGCTTGGATGAGGGATCTTTCTCCGGCTCCGCTGGTCTCACGATAGATAGGGTTCACGCCTTCAACGCCACCACCTATCAAATCGACATCACCCCGACCGAGGAAACTTTCACCCTGACCCTTGCCGCCAATAGCGTAACCATCACCTCCCGCGACCCGGACACGGGACCCGCCGAGCCGGTGTCCATAGTTGGCACTGCGGGATCCAGAGTGGTTCCTCTCCTTGCCTTTACCGCAGACGGACAACCTGAGTTCACGAACGATGGCGCCAACCCGGATTACGCCACAGACGGCGATACCCTGAGCCTGACCTTCAGTGTCAATCAGCCATTGGCAAGCGACCCAACGGTGACCATCGCCGGGCAGACCGTCACGGCGGCAAAAAACGTGGGCGATGGCAATGATTACACGGCGACCTATACGGTGGTGGCGGCGCAGGTTATGGGACTTGATGGCACACTGGTGAGTTATGACATCGGTGCAATGGCCGCCTTCTTTGAGCCCGCCAATACCCTTGACCCTGAAGCTACCGAAAGTGCTATTCGAATTGATATAACCGCGCCGAGCGTGACGACCTTTATCACCCCGGACGCCAACGGTGTGCTTGACGCACAGCAGACGCACGACATCACCTTCTCCGAGCCGGTAACCGGATTGGATAGCACCACCCTCGCCACCGTCATCACCACCACTGGCGGCGTCACGGTGGATAGCGTCACCGACACCAACAGCGACCAAACCACCTACACCATCGCCTTCACCCCGACCGCGGCAGCCTTCAGCCTGACTCTTGCCGCGAATAGCGTTACCGACCTCGCGGGCCACACCGGTCCGGCAAGCGAGGTGACCGTGAGCGGCACCGCGACTCTGGTGGTGACCGCGACATTTGCCGACATCACTGGCGCCATTATTGGCCAGCGATCAGAGGTCAACCTCACCTTCTCCGAGGGAGTGACTGGCTTGGAGCAAACTGATTTCTCCACCCGCGGTGCCACAGTAACTGGCCTTGACGATTTCGGCGACGACTTCTATACCGTCAGTTTCACCCCGACCGCGGCATCCTTCCGCCTGACCCTTGCCGCCAATAGCGTAATCATCATCTCCAGCGGGGAAGTGGGACCCGCCGAGTCGGTGTTCATAGATGCCACTGCGGAGGAACTTGTCCTTGCCTTTACCGCAGACCCTGAACTGACCAGCAGTAACCCTGGAAACTTCGCCACAGTCGGCGACATTCTGACCCTGACCTTCAGCGTCAATCAGGCACTGGAAAATGTGCCGATGCCGGACATCGCTGGCGCCGGGCGAATCCCGGCGACAAAAGGCGATGGCAATGATTACAGTGCGACCTGGACGGTGACCGAGGCGGTTGCCAGCGCGAATGACGGTGCCCTTGTGTTTTTTAGCATTGGACGAATGTTTGCCGTCGGTTCTGTCCGCAATAGGCTGTCTGTTTTCGTTACCGACAGTGATATTCGATTTGACCACACCCCGCCGAGCCCAACCTTCGGCGCCCTTGCCGCAGGTGTGATTGGCACCGCGCAGGATCACGACATCACCTTCAATGAGGCGATTACCGCACTGACTGACACCGACTTCGCCACTTCCATCGGTGCCACGGTGAGTAGTGTTGCCCTCAACACCGACCCTAGCGCCGAGCCCAACACCTACACCATCACCTTCACGCCGAGCGCGACCGAGTTCACCATCACCCTTGCCGCCAACGCGGTGAGCGACCTCGCCGGACTCACCGGTCCGGCGACAGCGGCAAGCGTGACCGGCAGCGCGACACAACCCACGGCAACGACTGCCGACTTGTCATCGCTGACTACCACAGCCGGTGCCTTGTCGCCCATCTTTAATGTCGCCGTCACAAACTACAACGTCGGCGTATTGAATGGGGTAACCAGCACCACGATCACGCCGACTGCTGTTACTGGTGCAACCCTAACCGTTGCTGGCACGGCGGTTACCAGTGGCACCCCCTCCGGCGACATTCCGCTGAATGTCGGCGCAAACGCCATCGCCATCGTCGTCACCGCCGCGGATGGCACCACAGAGAAAACCTACACCGTCACCGTGCGCCGCGCCCCGCTGCCAGTAACCCTCACGCTGGTTGCGGACACCGGTTCCTCGCTAACGGATCGCATCACCAGCAATGGGCAGGTGGAGGTGACGGGGCTGGCAACCAATGCCATTTGGAGATACACCATCAATGGCGGCAGTACTTTCACCCCCGGCACCGGCACCAGTTTCACCCTGCCCGAAGGCGACTACACCGCTGACGCCGACGATGAAGATATACAGGTCGTGCAGAGCGTATCCGGCGCTGACTCCGTCCCCGCCAGCCTGGCCGCGGTTACCGTGGACACCACCGCGCCGGTCATCACCTTGGAGAACGACACCGTAGCGGGCAACACCGGCGTGGTCGGCACCGCTTACACTGACCCGGGCGCCACCGCCATGGATAATGTGGATACCAGCGTGGATGTCGTTCTCGGTGGCGATACACTAGACATCAACACCGTCGCCGGCACCTACTTGATTACCTACGACGCAACCGACACCGCCGGTAATGGCGCCGTGCAGGTGGAACGCACCGTTACCGTGGTACCGGTGCCTCTGTCCATGGATGCAGACTTGTCATCTTTGACTATCTCGGTCGGCACCTTGCCTACCTTTAATGCCGCCACGACAAGTTACGCCGTCAACGTAGACAATGATGTGACCAGCGTCACGCTGATGCCGAGCACGGCTGACGCCGCCGCAAGCGTAACTGTGGCTGGCACGGCGGTTACCAGTGGCGCAACCTCCGGCGCGATTACGCTGGATGTCGGTGTAAACGCCATCGCCATTGTCGTCACCGCCGAAGATGGCACGACTATGAAAACCTACACCGTCACCGTCACTCGCGCCGCCAACACTGCGCCGGAGTTGTCTGGTAACACGAGTCCGAGTGTCGCCGAGAACACACCCATAACAACGGCAGTGGCGACCTACACCGCAACCGATGCCGAGAGCAACATTGTTACCTTGGCACTCGGTGGCACAGATGTGAGCTCGTTTGATCTCGACGCTACAAGCGGCGTATTGACTTTCCGCGCCTTGCCGGACTATGAAACCAAGTCCACCTACGCGGTCACTGTTCAGGCAACGGAAACCGATGGCGACCCAAGCAACCTGACCGGCGAACTGGCGGTCACGATTACGGTTACCAATGAGGAGGAAGAGGGCGCCATCGGCCCCATCACCGGCGCCGTTCAAGTCGGGCGGAAATTGACCGCGGGCGAAGTAACCGACCCGGATGGCTCGGTTGTTGTCACCGGACATGCATGGCAAGACGCGGTCGACGACTCCGCCATCAGCGGTGCCACCGACGCGGCGACCTACACTCTGGTAGCAGATGATGCAGGCAAGACCATTCAAGTGGTTGCCACTTACACCGACGCCTTCGACGACAACGAAAAGAGCGTCACCAGCGCGGCAACGGTCGCCGTAGTTGCGGCGGCACCACCCGCCACGCCGAGCCTCGCGCTGGCTAGGGACACCGGTCGCTCGCGAAGCGATGGCATCACGCAAAATGGTCAGGTGAATGTGGCGGGTCTGGTACCCGATGCCACCTGGAGATACTCCACCAATGGCGGCACCGACTTCACCGATGGCACCGATACCAGTTTCACCCTGCCCGAAGGCGTATATGCTGCTGGCGTGGTGCAGGTCGTGCAGACCGTATCCGGCACTGACTCCGTTGCCGGTATCCTCCGCGCGGTTACCGTAGACACCACCGCGCCGGTCATCACCTTGGAGAACGACACCGTAGCGGGCAACACCGGCGTGGTCGGCACCGCTTACACTGACCCGGGTGCCACCGCCATGGATAATGTGGATACCAGCGTGGATGTCGTTCTCGGTGGCGAGACACTAGACATCAACACCGCCGCCGGCACCTACTTGATTACCTACGACGCAACCGACACTGCCGGTAATGAAGCCGAGCAGGTGACCCGCACCGTGACCGTGAACCCCGTGTCCACGGATGCGAACTTGTCCGGTTTGACTATCACTGAAGGCGCCTTGTCGCCCCCCTTCGATGCCGCCACGCTCAGTTACGCCGTTAGCGCGGACAATGATGTGGCAAGCGTCACGCTGATGCCGAGCACGGCTGACGCCGCCGCAAGCGTAACTGTGGCTGGCACGGCGGTTACCAGTGGCGCAACCTCCGGCGCGATTACGCTGGATGTCGGTGTAAACGCCATCGCCATTGTCGTCACCGCCGAAGATGGCACGACTATGAAAACCTACACCGTTACCGTGACCCGCGCCGGCAACACCGCGCCGGTCATCGCCATCGAAAATGCGGCGGTGGATTATGCCGAGAACGGCGACACGGCAGTGGCGACCTACGCCGCGACTGATACCGAGAGCAACACCATTACCTGGGGGCTGACTGGCACGGATGCGGGCTTGTTTACCATCAACCCCACAAGCGGCGCATTGACTTTCAACTCTTCGCCGGATTATGAAACCCAGTCCACCTACGCGGTCACTGTTCAGGCAACGGAAACCGATGGCGACCCAAGCAACTTGACCGGCGAACTGGCGGTCACGATTACGGTTACCAATGTGGATGAAGAGGGCGTCATCGCTGCCATCACCGGCACCGCGCAGGTCGGGCAGACCTTGACCGCGGGCATGGTAACCGACCCGGATGGCGGCGTAACTGGCATCACTTATCAATGGCAGGGCGACAGCACCAACATAGACAGTGCCACCGGCATGACCTACACCCTGACGGCAACCGATGAGGACAAGATCATTCGAGTCATCGCCACTTACACCGATGCCTTCGGCGGCGGTAATAAGATGGTCACCAGCGCGGCGACGGTCGCCGTAGTTGCGGCGGCACCCGCCACGCCGAGCCTCGCGCTGGCTATGGACACCGGTCGCTCGCAAAGCGATGGCATCACGCAAAATGGTCAGGTGAATGTGACCGGTCTGGTAACCGATGCCACCTGGAAATACTCCACCAATAGCGGCACCGACTTCACCGATGGCACCGATACCAGTTTCACCCTGCCCCCCAATCGTGTATATCCCGCTAACACGGTGCAGGTCGTGCAGACCGTATCCGGCACTGACTCCGCTGCCGGTATCCTCCGCGCGGTTACCGTAGACACCACCGCGCCAGACGTCATCCCGCCGCCGAACAGAACCTTTGAGGCGACCGGCGACATGACCCGGCTTAGCCAGAGTGATTACGGCATCGCTACTTCCAGCGATACCACGGTTATCATCAGTCACACCCCGGTCAGAGATTTCCCGCTAGGTGCCACCACCATCCCCTGGACCGCGACCGATCGCGCGGGCAATGCAATGACCGCTAACCAAGTGGTCACGATTGCGGACCGCACCGCACCGGTAATCAGCCTGACCGGTGCCAACCCTCAAATCATTGAGTTCGGCGGCAGTTATACGGAACTAAATGCAACCGCGACCGATGCAGTGGACGATAACGACGAACTGACGCGAAAGATTGTCATTGTTGCGACCGCCGTGGACACCAGCAGGTCCGGCGACTATCAGGTCACCTACGATGTCACCGACACTGCCGGTAATGGAGCCGAGCAGGTGACCCGCACCGTGACCGTAACCGAGCCGGTCGCCAACATCGCGCCAGTTGCCAATGCGGGTGCCGACCAGAGCGTGGCCTTCGGCGCAACCGTGACGCTGGACGGCTCTGGCAGTAGCGACCCCGATGGGACTATCCAGAGTTATGCATGGACGCATACTTCAACCGATGGTGGTGCGCCCGCCACGGCAATCACCGTGGCAAATGGCGAGACCTCGACCTTCACCGCGCCGGACACCGCCGCGGAACTGGTGTTCACCCTGACCGTTACCGATGATGACGGTGCCACCAACAGCGATACGGTAACCATCACCGTAACCGCGCCGGTCGCCGACAACACCGCGCCAGTCATCGCCATCGAAAATGCGGCGGTGGATTATGCCGAGAACGGCGACACGGCAGTGGCGACCTACACTGCGACTGATGCCGAGAGCAACGCCATTGCCTGGGAGATAACTGGCGCGGATGCGGGCTTGTTATCCATTGGTGCCACAAGCGGCCTATTGACTTTCAACTCTTCGCCGGACTATGAAACCAAGTCCACCTACGCGGTCACTGTTCAGGCAACGGAAACCGATGGCGACCCAAGCAACCTGAGCGGCGAACTGGCGGTCACGATTACGGTTACCAATGTGGATGAAGATGGAGCCATCAGTGCCATCTCTGGCACCGCTCAAGTAGGTGAGACCTTGACCGCGGGCATGGTAACCGACCCGGATGGCGGCGTAACTGGCATCACTTATCAATGGCAGGGCGACAGCACCAACATAGACAGTGCCACCGGCATGACCTACACCCTGACGGCAACCGATGAAGGCAAGACCATTCGAGTCATCGCCACTTACACCGATGCCTTCGGCGGCGGTAATAAGATGGTCACCAGCGCGGCGACTGGCACCGTGGTGGCGGAGACAGCACCCGCGCCACCGAGCATCGCCCTGGCTCTGGACACTGGTGCCTTGTCAGACGATGGCATCACCCAAAATGGTCAGGTGAATGTGACGGGCGTAGTAACCGATGCCACCTGGAAATACTCCACCAATAGCGGCGGCGACTTCACCGAAGTCACTGACTCCACCGTCACCAGTTTCACCCTGGACGATGGCGTATACGCTGCTGGCACGGTGCAAGTCGTGCAGACCCTATTGAGCGTTGACTCCGCCGCCGCCAGCCTCGGCGCGGTTACTGTGGACAACACCGCGCCAGAAATCACCTTGAATGGTGCCGCGACCATCACCCTGACTCTGGGCGACACCTACACAGAGCAAGCCAGCGCCACGGATAATCTGGATACCAACGTCATGCTGGCCGCAGGCGGCGATGCAGTGGACACCAGCACCGCCGGCACCTATACGGTTACCTACACCGCAATGGATGCGGCCGGTAATGCTGCCACGCAGGTGCGCCGCACCGTCATCGTGCAACCGGTACTTGCCTTTGCCACCGGCGCAGCACCCGCGCTCAGTAGCAATGGCGCGACGGCAGATGGCGTAACCTACGCCAAAGACGGCGACACTCTGACCCTGACCTTCACCGTTAATCTGCCATTGGCAAGCGACCCAACGGTGACCATCGCCGGGCAGTCAGTCACGGTGACCCAAGGCACCGGTAACAGTTACACCGCGACCTATACGGTGGTGGCGGCGGATGTTGCGGGAAGCGACGGCGTGCCGGCGGTTTATGACATAGACGCAATGACCGCCACCGGAAATCCCGCCAATAGGCTTGACCCTGATGCGGTCACCAGTGCTATTCAAATTGATGTGGTTGCCCCGACGGCGAGCTTCGGCCCCATTGCCATCGGTGTGGTGGGCATGCCACAGACGGTCCGCCTCACCTTCTCCGAAGCGGTGACCGGACTGGCGGAGAGCGACTTCGGCGTTGCCTTTATCGGGGTCAGAGTAACTGAGGTTACCGACACCGGCGACCAGACCGCCTATAGCGTCACCTTCACGCCACCCGCGCAATCCTTCCACGTGATCCTTATCCCGGATACCGTGACCGACGCCGCCGGTAACCTGGGTCCGGGAAGAACGGAGAGCGAGGCGGGCAGCGCGACACCCAGCCCGTTGCTAGTTGCCGATGCCGGTGCCGACCAGAACGCGCATCCCGGTACACGGGTCACCTTGAACGGCTCCGCTAGGGTTCCCAATGTGGACGTTAGGGTGACTTATGCCTGGGCGCATACCATGACCGATGGTGCGCCGCCGGCTACGCCCATTACCTTGACCGAGGGCAATTCATCCGTCCCGACCTTCATCGCGCCGGCTATTGTGGGAACAACGCTGGTGTTCGAACTGACCGTGACCGATGATGCCAATCCCCCCGCCAGCAGCACCGATACGGTAACCATCACCGTGGCCCTGGACACCACCGCCCCGGTGCTCACTTTCGTGAGGACTGACACCAGCGGCGGTAATAGGCTCAGTAGTGCCAGTGTCCTGGTCAATGCTGGCGATACCATCACCGTGACCCTGCAGTCAAGCGAACGGCTGGACCCGGCGAGTCTCACCGGTGCCGCCCTATTCCGGTATCTCGATGTGACTACCGGGAACAGCCTGGTCACCACCCCGGTAACGGACCTGGTGCCCACTGGCAATACCAACGAATATGCGGTGACCTATACCGTCATGCCCGGCGATGGTGTCACCGGTTCCTTTAGTCTGTTTGTTAGCGGGGTCATGGATATCGCGGGCAATGAAGCAACTGAGACTAGCTTCTTGCTCCAAATGATTACTATTGACACCGTCCCGCCGACGCCGACCCTGAATGGACCGGCAAGTATTAGCGTCACCCTCGGCGACGATTACACCGATCAAGGGGTGACCCTCGGGATTGGTAGCACTCTTGAGACGGTCATTACCGACGCTGATGGCGTGGTCGTTGCCGCCGTGGACACCAGCATGCCCGGGACCTACACCTACACCTACACGGCGACCGACCAAGCGGGCAATACCGCGACGGTTACCCGTAGTGTTACCGTTGTTGAGGTGCCTAATCAGGCTCCAGTTGCTGACGCTGGCGACGCGCAGCGCGTGGATACCGGCGCAACAGTGATGCTGAGCGGCGTCGCTAGTAGCGACCCCGAAAGTGGTGTCCTGACTTACGCCTGGACGCATACCATGACCGATGGCGCGGCGCCGGCTACGGTCATTACCTTGACTGATGCCGATTCCGCCACGGCGAGCTTCACCGCGCCGGCTAGCGCCGGGGTCCTGGTGTTCACCCTGACCGTCTCGGATGATGGCAATCCCCCCGCCACTGACACCGATACGGTAACCATCACCGTGATTGTGCCAGACACCACCGCGCCGACCGTGGACCTGGGCACCATTGCCCTTAGTCTGATTGGCACCGAGCAGACACACGACATTACCTTCTCTGAAGCGGTGACTGGTTTGATGGTGGATGATTTCTCCACTTCTACCGATGTCACGGTGCATAGCATTGCCGACTCGGGCGACCAAACCACCTACACTGTCACCTTCACCCCCAGCGCGGCAGCCTTCACCCTGACCCTTGCCGCGAATAGCGTAACCGACCGCGCCGGCAACACCGGGTCCGCCAGCGCGGTGACCGGCACCGGGGCAAGGCTACCTCAGGCACCGACCAACCTGGTTGCCACCGCGGGCGATATGACCGCCCAGCTGACCTGGGAAGTACCGGCTGATGACGGCGGTAGTGCCATTACCGGCTATGAATATCGCCAGGCTGAGGGGAGTGCGGGCGACTATGCTGCCGCCACCTGGACGGCAACCACCGGCTCAACCCGCCACACCGTGACCGGCTTGACCAGCGGCGGCACTTATTACTTCCAGGTGCGTGCCCTGAACCTTCTCGGTGCGGGCCCGGCCTCAGGAGAAGCCTCTGCTGTGCTGCCCGATACCGTCGCCCCAGAGATTACCCTCATAGGTGCCAGTCCCTTGGAGGTCTTCCAAGGCAGCACCTTCACTGACCCGGGCGCCACGGCAAGTGATGATGTGGATGGTGCGCTCAGTGCCAGCATTGCGGTGGGCGGCGACACAGTGGATACCGACACGCCGGGGGACTACACCATCACTTATGATGTATCCGATGCCGCCGGCAATGCCGCTGACACAGTCACCCGCATCGTCCGTGTAGTCATACCACGCGACCTTGCTCGGCTTAACAAGGTGCTTCTGCCCGAAGTGGCACGGAGCATGGTCGACCAGCATGTCGGCGGGATTGTGCAGCGTCTTGAGCAGGCACGGCTCTCCAACATTGCCGGCAGTGCTAGCAGTGCTAGTTTTGGCGGTGCGGGTAACCTGACGGATATTGTCAAAGCCCAGGGACGCGCCCTTGCCGATGACCAGTTTGACATGAAGCGAGTCTTGGCGGGGTCTGCCTTTGTGCTGCCCTTGAATGGCGCGGGTGCTTCTGCTTCTGCTTCTGCTTCTGCTTCTGCTTCTGCTTCTGCTTCTGGTCATCAAAGCCAAAGCCAGGGCGTCACCCTCTGGGGTGCGGGCGACTACCGGAGTCTGGAAGGTACTGATGGGGTGGATTGGGACGGCGACCTCTTTAGTCTGCAACTGGGTCTGGATGCGCAACTGAACGCGCGCACCATTATGGGTGTGGCTATCTCCAAAAGCCAAGCGAGACTGGACTACACTGATACCAGCCTGGGAGTCAGCGGCGACTACGACCTGAATATGACCAGTGTCCATCCGTATCTGGGCTGGGCAGCGGGCGGCCTGGACTTCTGGGCGACTGTTGGCTATGGCCGTGGCGAACTGGAAATCAGTGACGACCGGGCGTCAGGAGAGGCTATCCCCTCAAGCGACCTGAGTGTGCGGACCTATGCGCTGGGGGCGAGTGGCATCTTGAGGGAGACCGGCATCACCCGCCTGGGCATCAAGGGTGAAGCTATGAGCAGCGCGGTGGAACTGGACGGTAATGCGCAGATAACCGCAGTGACCCGGGATCTTAGCCGGTTGCGCATGACCCTGGAAGCGAGCCGTACCCAAGCCCTGGACAGCGGTGCGCAATTTGAGTCTAGTCTGGAAGCCGGGCTGCGCTATGACGGTGGAGACGGGGAGACCGGTGCGGGTGCTGAGCTGGGTGCCAGTCTGCGTTATGCCAGCCTGGGCGGCGGCCTGGTGATAAAAGGCAAGGCGCGTGCCCTGGTGGGCGGCAAGGGCGAGGCTAAGGAGTGGGGACTGAGTGGGGCGATTAGCTTCCAGCCGTCAACAAACGGACGGGGCCTGTCTTTCAGCCTGACGCCGGGTTATGGGGTGACCAACAGCGGGGTGCAACAACTCTGGCAGCAGGGCTTGATAGATGAGGGCAGGGCGGGCTCTTCACAGGGTTCTTCTAACGAATATAGCCCAAGCCTGGATGTCCGCCTGGATTACGGCATGCACGCGTTCCGGGGCCCTGGCCTCATGACGCCCTATACTGAGTTGAGTCTTGGCGACAAGAACACCTACCGCCTGGGCTTGCAGTGGCAGCACAGCAAGTTGTTTGATCTGAAACTCGTCACCGAGCGCAAAGAAGGCACCACCACGGCTGACCACCGCATCTACCTAGAGGGCGAACTCGCTTTTTAGTGGACGGAGATAGCCTTTTAACGCCTGCTCCCCGGCGGCAAGGGCGGGGACCCAGAGCGGCGGCCTAATCCACCCCACGCCGTCATTCTCGTCCCCCCAGTCATCACAGCCGATGGCTGTGATGACTGGGGGGACGGGAATCCAGTGCTTGTGTTCCCGCCGTCATTCTCGAGCTTGCTCGGGAATCCAGCCTGCCGTCATTCTCGCCACTCCAGTCATATCACAGCCGATGGCTGATGATATGACTGGGGTGACGGGAATCCAGAGGAACAAAGGCAACCACCTTGATGTTCCCGCTACCCATCAACGGGGGGTCAGTGGCTTGTGCTTTACTGGTGCTGATGATGAAAGCAATACTGCTCGTTCCTCTGGATTCCCCCCGAACCCAATCGTCCCGCCAAAGGCGGGACGATTGGGTTCGGCGAGAATGACGGCGCGGCGCGCCGTAAGCCGCCAGAAGGAGCGGGGACGCCCCCGCCGTCATTCTCGAGCTTGCTCGGGAATCCAGCCTGTATATTTTTCCGTCAGCATCAAAGCCTGACGCTTCCGCGCCGTCACCCTTTCGGCCCCGCGCCGTCATTCTCGAGCTTGCTCGGGAATCCAGAGGAACAAAGGCAACCACCTTGATGTTCCCGCTACCCATCAACGGGGGGTCAGTGGCTTGTGCTTTACTGGTGCTGATGATGAAAGCAATACTGCTCGTTCCTCTGGATTCCCTCCCCGATATGCCCAGGCTCCCCGAGAGTGACGGGGGGCTGGATTCCCGCCTTCTTTGATCCTGACGGCGCGGATTGCTGAGTAGATACAGGAATGACAGGCAACTCAGCAGGTCTTCATGCTAGTATCGGCAACAATCTAGCATCGGCAACAAGCCAGCATCTGGATAAGGAACCCAAACCTATGCGCTCTGATGTTTTATGGACCTGGGAGCAACTCTGCCAGGTCTTTGCGCCAGCCCAAGAGTCTGCCCGTGATAAAAATCTGTCTATTACCGGCATAGCTATTGATAGCCGCAGCACCCAGCCGGGCGACCTTTTTATTGCGCTTTCTTCCAATCCGGGACCGCGTTTCGGCGGCACCCCCCTGCTCTCAAAAGAAGTGCCCCCCAAAGAAGTGCTCCCCAAAGAAATGCTCCCCAAAGAAATGCGCCCAAAAGAAGCTCGGGATGGACATGACTTTCTTGAAGCAGCCATCAAGGCCGGTGCTAAGGCCGTGATGGTGGACCGAGAGGTGCACTCTGCTGTCCCCATGTTACCCGTCTCGGATACCTTAGCGGGTCTTTGGCAACTTGCTCAGGCAGCCAGGACACGCAATCAAGGGCGGATTATTGCGCTCACCGGGAGTAGCGGCAAAACAACGCTCCGCTTCTGGTTGGAAACTATCCTAAGGACGTTGTTGACATCCTCCGCTAGGCACCGGGTGCATGCTTCACGGGAGAGTCTGAACAACCACTGGGGAGTGCCGCTATCACTGTGTCGCATGCCGGCCCATGCCGATTACAGCCTATTTGAAATAGGCACCAACCATCCGGGCGAGATGCAACCCCTGGCGGAACTCGTCTCCCCAGACCTGGCATTGGTGTTAAACATACTGCCCGCCCATATAGGTAACTTCGCCAGTATGCTCGCACTCAGGGAGGAAAAGTTATCCATCACCAGGGGGTTGAAACCTGGTGGCACGCTTATTTTGCCCTGGGACCTGGGTCCCGCATGCCATAAAAAAATCGCTCAGGAGGGTTATCAGCTACTGAGCTTCGGCACCGACCCCAGGGCGGATGTGCATGGCACTATCAGCACTCAGCAGACCACCCATCTTGATAATGGCGCAGTGATTCAAGCAAAGGTACTGGGACAAGAGCTTGAGCTGGAAATTCCCTTTGTGGGTCGCCACAGGCTAGAGTCGGTACTGGCGAGCCTGGCAGTGCTGGCGGTGTTGGAGCTTGATCTCCCTGAGGCCTTAGCCGGTTTTAGACTGCTGCAACTACCGCCAGGCAGAGGCAAGCAAATACAACTCGGTGCCATCACGCTGATAGACGATAGTTACAATGCTAACCCGGTCAGTATGAGACTGGCGCTTGAGGCCCTGGCAGGGAGCAGGGAAGCGGGGCGGAAAATTGCGCTGCTGGGAGAGATGCATGAACTCGGTGAGACCGGGGCGGCAGCTCATCGGGAAATAGCCAAACACTGCGGTGCCATGGACCTGGTGCTGACCTTTGGTGCAGGCTTCCAGGAGCTTGCCATGGGCAGTGCCCATCAAGCACATTACGATAGGGTGGAGGACTTTGATCTGGGTGCCTTTATCGCCGAGTTACAACCGGGAGATCAAATACTGGTCAAGGGGTCTAATCGGGTCTTTTGGAAAAATAATTTCGTGGAGGCACTCAGGGTAGCATTAGCAACTTAGCCGTCATTCTCGGGCCTGCCCGCTGACGGGTTGGAAGACCGGGGTAAATCGGAAAACAATATTCTTTTTTACTGGATTCCGCCTGCGACAAGAGGACAAGCTCGAGAATGACGGCGCGGGGCGCCCTAGGCCGCCAGAAGGAGCAGCTTGATGGTTTAATCTCCTCGATATTCTGCGTCGTTCTGGATAGCGGTTGCCCGATTCAATCTATTGACGGCATCGGCAATGGCAGTCTCAACGCTTTTCTGCGTCTCAGAGTCAAGCTCCCCCGTGTGATATTCCTCTGCCTCATTGGCGTCAAGTCGGATCGAACCCGCCCAAGGAAGCAACTGATATTCTTCCCGGGGGTAGTCATAAAAAGAATATTTGATGATCTCAAAGTAGGGCGAATAGTCAAAGTCTTTGGGGGTACATAGCTTTTCATTCCGGCGAAAGAGTTGTATGTCCTCCTTGACGCCCGCTTCATTAGAGCCCTCTTCATTAGTGCCTTCTTCTTTTTTGACATGTTTCACCAGGGGCAAGATGGGGAAGCGCACATAACCAAAGGCACGGGCAATCATGGTAGAGCAGACGGTGTGAGTGGATGGCCCCGGCGCACTAAAAAATAGTGTTGATGCCCATCTTCTAGGGAGCAACGGCAAGGGCAAAAGAAAGCGAGCCAGATCAAATATTTGGCGGACATCATATTCAGTCCCCAAGCGACTGACGGCATAACGAACGACCTGCTGCGCATCTTTATGGGCAAGCCGTGCCGGGCGGCAAATTCTCAGGTGGTCGGTTTTATAATAATCCATTGAGCGGACGATGGTGCCCTGACCTAAGAGACTTTCAATAATGAGTCGATCCTCCGGGCTACCCTGATAATGATGCTGGACCAGCTTCCGGATATCCGGGTCGTCAAGGTCATATAATCTACCGATATACAGGGCAGCATGGGTCCAGGGGCTATCGGTGAGCCACCGGATGATATCGCTGATCCTGGAGCGACCCTCAACGAGTAGGACATCCCCCGGGCGCAACTCATGCTTGATGCGCTCATAATCACTCAGCGGGAATTGCTGAGCTGACCTTTTTTTGTTCAACCATGTGATGAGTAGATTTAGCATGAATAGTGTGTTTCAAATAATGTGTGTCAAACAGTCGTTGCGCATAATTCCATGCGATAATCTAACCCATTAGAAGAGCACGCATAGAAAAGAGTTCATAGAAGGGAATGTAGCATGATTGTTGATCGTCTCGGCAGAAGATTCCTCAACCTGCGTGTCAGTTTAACGGCAGCGTGCAACTATGCTTGCACCTATTGTGTACCGGACGGGAAGCGATTGCTACCGGCGGAGAGTGAATTGTCTGCTGGCGCCCTGTTACGGGCAGTGACCCTGCTGCAACAGGCCGCTGGCATTGACAAGGTGAGAATTACCGGCGGTGAACCCTTGGTGACCCCAAAATTTGATGACTTTCTCCAGGGGGTGATGGCCTTGCCCCTAAAAGATGTCAGCCTGACCACCAATGGTCAAAGGTTGCTCGCCAAACGTGCGGTGATTAAGGCATCGGGAATAAAAAGATTGAATATCAGTCTTGATACCTTGAACCCGCTGCGCTTTAGACGGATTGCCAGGGGTGGCGACCTGGACACAGTCATCAGAGGGATTGATGCCATGCAAGCACTCGGCATCAAACTCAAAATCAATATGGTCCCCCTCCGCTCCCAGAACTTCATGGACATCATGCCGATGCTGGACTTTTGTCTTGAACGGGATATTGAGTTGCGATTTATTGAATTGATGCGCATGGGACACCTGCTGGGTAGCCAGCGTTTTCATGCTGATTTTGTGTCCATGGAAACACTGCTTGAGCTGATCAGTGAAAAGTATGCATTCCGCCGCACTCAGGCACCCTATGATTCCACGGCGGCGAGGTTCCAGATACCGGGGCGAGGGGTGTTTGGCGTGATTGCCAATGAAAGTGAGCCCTTCTGCCGCACCTGTACGCGGCTTCGTCTATCCTCCGATGGCCATCTTTACGGCTGCCTCAGTAATGCCCACAGGCACTATATTGGCGACCTGCTACAGCAACCCTCTCCCCAGGCCCTGCCCGGATTGCAACAACGTCTAGTATCCGCCCTGGCGGACAAACAACTCGCTTTTCAAGGTGAGGTAACGGTCATGAAGTTCATCGGCGGATAATCGGTCTGGGTTTTTGGCACCCTTTGCTTGGGTCTGATAAACTCCATAGCGATAGCAGTACGACAACCCACAACACCAACCCATAACACCAATTCACAACACCAACCTATAAAAACAACACAACAATAAAGGAAATAGCGCAATGATGGATCTTGATATACCGGAACGGCTCGTGCCTATTCGCGACAAAATTGATCAGTTTGTCAAAGCAAAAATTGATCCCGTGGTAGACGAATACTATGAACAGATTGATGTCGGTGATCGGTGGTCGCTCACCGACCGGCAAACTGAGCTTCTTGAGGGTCTGAAAGCTGAGGCTAGGGAAGTCGGTCTCTGGAATTTCTTTCTTCCGGAAAGTCAAGGCGGTGCCGGTGTTTCCAATCTGGAATATGCTCATCTGGCAGAGGTGATGGCAAGGAACCCACTCGCTAGTGAAGTCTTCAACTGCGCGGCACCTGATACCGGCAACATGGAGGTGCTGGAGCGGTATGGCACGGAGGCACAGAAGAAGCAGTGGCTTGAGCCCCTGTTGGACGGCAAGATACGTTCCGCCTTTGCCATGACCGAGCCGGATGTAGCCTCTTCTGATGCGACCAATATTGCCACCTCCGCTCGGCTTGAAGGGGAAGAGTGGCTCATCAATGGCGAGAAGCACTACATCTCCGGCGCGGGCGATGCGCGTTGCAAGATCATGATTACCATGGTGGTCACCAATCCTGATGCGCCCAAGCATCTCCGGCAGTCACAAATACTGGTCCCCATGGAGGCGCCGGGCGTGGATGTCATTCGCCCCATGCATGTGTTTGGCAAGGACGATGCGCCCCATGGGCACATGCATATCAAGTTTGACAATGTCCGAGTACCCCAGGACAACCTCCTGCTCGGTGAGGGACGCGGTTTTGAAATCTCTCAAGGTCGTCTTGGTCCTGGGAGAATACATCACTGCATGCGCTCCATCGGCGTGGCTGAACGTGCGCTGGCACTGTTATGTCGCCGGGCCTTGAGCCGAACAGCCTTTGGTAAGCCGCTGGCAGAACTTGGCGGTAATTATGATGTCATCGCTGACTCCCGCATTGACATTGATATGTGTCGGCTCGCAGTGCTCAAGGCGGCTTACATGATGGATGCTATTGGTAATAAAGAGGCACGGAAGTACATCTCTGCCATCAAGGTAGCGGTACCCAACATGGCACTTAAAGTCATTGACCGGGCGATACAGATCCATGGCGCACTGGGTATCTCGCAAGATACGCCACTTGCAGCCATGTGGATGGGGCAACGCACCCTGCGGCTTGCCGATGGACCTGATGAAGTACATCGGCGACTGATTGCCCGTGAAGAACTTAAACAGTATCAATAATATGAAATATCTACACACTATGCTCAGAATCAAAGATATAGATCAGTCTCTGGACTTCTATTGCCACCAGCTAGGGCTTGTTGAAGTGGCGCGGCATAACCATGAAGAGGGGAGGTTCACGCTTATTTTCCTCTCTGCCCCGGATGACCAGTCGGCGCAGATTGAACTCACCTTCAACTGGGATGAAGATGATGAAGCCCTCAGTAGCAGTCGGAGTTTTGGGCATCTTGCCTATGCAGTTGATGACATCTACCAGACATGTCAGCGCCTGCATGAGTCGGGGGTCGTCATCAATAGACCGCCGAGGGATGGCCGGATGGCTTTTGTTCGCTCGCCAGATAATATCTCCATTGAACTCTTGCAACAGGGTGCTCCTTTGGCACCGGCTGAGCCCTGGGTATCAATGAAAAATACCGGCGATTGGTAAACGCAGGGGTCGCCAGGAGATGAGACCGGGCGCTTGATACCGGGCTCTGTTGACTATGCATGCGACCCGCCGGTATCTGCCCGATGGGATAGCAGTATCATCAAGTGATGTCCACAGGGCAACTAGCAGCAAGCCTTGAACAGACAGGAAGCGAGAGGAAGGTAATGCACAACAAGGCATGGCTGGCGCAGATTGTGGAGGAACCCTTGGAGCCGGACCTGCCGATCTGCGATCCACATCATCATCTCTGGGACTATCCAGAGAGCCATCCAGAGAGCCGTTATCTACTGGACGAACTCTTAGCAGACCTGAACACCGGGCATTGTCTGGTCAGCACGGTATTTGTGGAATGTAACGCCATGTTCAACGCCGATCTGCCGGAGCATTTGGCACCGGTGGGGGAAACAGAATTTGTCCAGGGTATAGCGGCTATGAGTAGCTCGGGCATGTATGGAGACTGCCGAGTCGCCTCGGGCATTGTCAGTTATGCCGATTTGTGCCGGGGCGAGGAGGTGCGGCAAGTCCTTGAAGCCCACCTCAGGGCAAGCCCGAACCGCTTCAAGGGCATTCGCCATGCCGCTAGTTGGCACTCTAGCCCGGATATTAAGAATTCACACGCCAACCCGAATGAACACATGCTGTTAAGCGATAATTTCCTAGCCGGTTTTGCGGTGCTGGCAGCCATGGGATTGAGCTTTGACTGCTGGTGCTATCACACTCAACTGCAAGATGTCGCTAGCCTTGCCAAGCAAGTACCAGAGGGCACGATTATTCTGGATCACTTCGGTGGACCACTAGGCATAGGTCCCTATGAGGGTCAACAGGATGCTGTCTTCCAAGCCTGGCGGGACAGCATTGAGCAGCTACAAGCGCTACCTAATGTGTATTTCAAATTGGGTGGTATCAATATGAAGCTTAACGGCTTTGACTGGCACAAACGCGACCTGCCGCCGACATCGGATGAATTGGTAGACAAGACCGCCGCTTATTATGAACACTGCATTAACACCTTCGGTGTTGAGCGTTGCATGTTTGAGAGTAACTTTCCCGTTGACCGGGAGTCAGTGTCCTACGGCGTGCTTTGGAATGCGTTCAAGAAGATGACTGCTTCTTTAACCCGGGCGGAGCGGGCGGCGCTTTTTCATGATACGGCGACCCGGGTTTACCGGCTGGGTTAGCCGTATAGCCATGACCTCATGACCAACAAAAAGCATCTGCTGATTGTGTTTCACAGTAAAACGGGTAAAACCAACCGCATGGCCGAGGCAGTGCATGCAGGCACACAGGACCCGGCTATTGATCTGGGAGTGAGATTTTTAGAAGCCGGGGCGGCAGATGCGCAGGACCTGCTTTGGGCAGACGGCATCATTTTCGGTAGTCCCGAGAACTTTGGCTATATGTCCGGTGCCTTGAAGGACTTCTTTGACCGTACCTTTTATGAACTGGAAGGGCAGGTTGATGGCAAACCCTACTGTATCTTCATAGGTGCCGGTAACGACGGTAGCGGTGCCTTGACCGCTATTCAGCGTATTTGTAACGGCTACAACTTCAAGGAAGTACAGTCGCCAGTGGTTGCCCAGGGGGAGCTGGACGAGGCAACACTAGGGCGTTGCCATGAGCTGGGGATGGCGATGGGCGCTGGCTTGGAAGCCGGGATCTTCTAGAGAAGCGCCGTCCCCGCTCTTTCAGGCGGCTTAGGCCGCCACTCTGGATTCCTGCCTACGGCGCCCCGCGCCGTCATTCTCGAGCTTGCTCGGGAATCCAGAGGAACGAGCAGTATGCCTTTACTCCTCCAACCTGTGTCAGAGGGCAAGCCCGAGAGTGACGGGGAGCGACGAACAATCTTGTTGTTGTGTACATGCCCCACAGGTGGTTGGCTTCGTTCTTCTGGATTCCCGTCACCCCAGTCATCACAGCCGATGGCTGTGATGACTGGGGTGGCGAGAATGACGGCGCGGAGGTTAATGTATGCCTTTACTCCTCCAACCTGTCAGAGGGCAAGCCCGAGAGTGACTGGGGTGACGAGAATGACGGCGCGGAGGTTAATGTATGCACCTCGTCCCCGCTCCTTCTGGCGGCCTACGGCGCCCCGCGCCGTCATTCTCGAGCTTGCTCGGGAATCCAGAGGAACGAGCAGTATGCCTTTACTCCCCCCACCCGTCAGAGGGCAAGCATGAGAGTGACTGGGGTGACGAGAATGACGGCGCGGAGGTTAATGTATGCACCTTGTTCCCGCTCCTTCTGGCGGCCTACGGCGCCCCGCGCCGTCATTCTCGAGCTTGCTCGGGAATCCAGAGGAACGAGCAGTATGCCTTTACTCCTCCAACCCGTCAGGGGGTAAGCATGGGAGTGACGAGAATGACGGGGTTCGGCGGGAATCCAGTAGCAGGGGCAGAAGCAGCAGCAGACTCAGCGGTTGGTATCAACTGCCTATAGGGCTGCCTTCCTCGGCTTCGCTTGCTTTTTTATTGTCTTCTTAGTGGTCTTCTTAGTGGTCTTCTTGGCTTTCCTTTTTATTGTCTTCTTAGTGGTCTGCTTAGTGGTCTGCTTAGTGGCCGCCCCGGACGAGGCATCCCCCGGCGCTCCCGACTCCACCCAATGCCCATTAACATAATCTGCGCGCCAGCCAGAGGGCTTTCCTGCTTCTCTCTCGGTCATCACATAATGGGCTCTGGTCTTGCGGGCGAAGCGCACCAGACTTCTGTTGCCCTTGCTATCCTTCACTGGCGCATGCAGCAGGAATTGATACTTGGGATCAATTTCATTTTGATGGGGTAGCAATTCATCAACATAGGGAGATCTGGTTTCCCGATGTTTAGGGAACTGACTAGCAGCAAGGAAAATACCCGCAGCACCATCCCGCAACACATAGGTGTCATCAACCTGCTGGCAGCTGAGCTCCGGCATGGGCACCGGGTCGGCCTTGGGGGGTGCTGGTTCACCACTGCGTAGCAGGTTGCGGGTATTCTTGCAGTCCTTCCCCATGCACCCGAAATATTTACCGAAGCGACCCGTTTTCAACTGCATCTCGGCGGCACACTTATCACAGGCAATACTGGGTCCGTCATACCCCTTAATCTTGAATTTGCCTGCTTCTATGGTTGAGTTATCACAGTCTGGGTTGTTACCACAGAGGTGCAGTTTTCGTTCTGTATCAATGAGATAGGTATCCATCGCCGAGTCGCATTTTTCACAACGACGTTTGTTACGCAGAATACGTGCTTCTGCTTCATCGTCGTCGGTATCAACGCTGACCACTTCATTACCAGGAATCAAATTGATGGTGGTTTTGCATCTTTCCTTCGGGGATAGCGCATAGCCAGAGCAGCCGAGGAAGACCCCCGTGCTGGCGGTGCGTACCTGCATGGCGCGCCCACATTCAGGACATTCAACCTCAATGGTGGAAGGCATATTAGTGCGCATACCCTCAGCACTACTTGCCTTGTCTAACTTCTTCACGAAATCCTGATAAAACCTATTCAAGAGCATTTTCCACTCCACCTTGCCGTTGGATACTTGATCCAATTCGGCTTCCAGCTGTGCGGTGAAGTTGTAATCCAGCAGATCGGTAAAACTTTCATTCAAGCGTTCGGTGACGACCTCGCCAATTTTTTCTGCATAGAAACGTTTGCTCTGCAACGAGACATAGCCGCGTTCTTGAATCGTAGTGATGATGGAGGAATAGGTAGAGGGGCGTCCTATGCCACGTTTTTCCAGCTCCCGAACCAGGCTTGCCTCAGCATATCGGGGCGGTGGCTTGGTGAAGTGTTGGGACGGCAGCAGTTCTTCCAAGTGCAACTTCATACCCGGGGAATATTGGGGTAATTGTTGCTCGTCTTCCTTGCGGGAAGTCGTCGGCTGGACTCGGGTATAACCATCAAACTGCAAGACTCTGCCGCGTACTTGAAGTTCCAAATCACTGGCTTTTACCAGGACTTTGGTGCTGATGTAGGCCGCATTAGGCATCTGACAAGCCACAAATTGCCGCCAGATGAGTTCATAGAGACGGCGCGCATCCGCCTCCATATTGTCTTGTGTTTGGCTAAGGGCTACATCGGAAGGGCGGATAGCCTCATGGGCTTCTTGAGCATTTGCCTTACTGGAATATAAGCGTGGTTTTTCTGGAAGATATTGTTCACCATACTGCGTGCTAATCAACTGGCGACAATCGGCAATGGCTTCCGCACTCAGATTGGTGGAGTCGGTGCGCATATAAGTAATGTAACCCGCCTCATAAAGACGCTGTGCGAGGCGCATGGTCCGCTTCACTCCAAACCCAAACCGGGTACTCGCCGCCTGTTGCAAGGTGGAAGTGATATAAGGCGCACTCGGCTTGGTTTGAGTGGGTTTTTCCTCCTGCGCACTGACAATGAAATCCGCTTCCTGAATTTGTGCCAGGGTGGCCTCAATCTGTGCCTTGTTATTCGGTCTAAAATTCTTGCCCCCCTGTTTGACAACTTGAAATTTCACCGCCTCAGCCGACTGGTCTCCCGCGGCGGCGGATGCTTTGCTCAGCAGGGCATACAACTCCCAGTATTCTTCTGGATTAAATGCACGAATTTCCCGTTCCCGTTCGACGATGAGCTTGACCGCGACGGATTGCACCCGACCGGCGGATAGCCCTCGGGCAATCTTGCTCCAAAGCAGCGGCGAGACCATGAAGCCCACCACCCGGTCAAGGAAGCGCCTAGCCTGCTGTGCGCTGACCCTATCCATATTGATATCACCAGGATCCTCAAAGGCTTCTTGGATGGCTTTTTTGGTGATTTCATTAAAGATCACCCGGCGATATCGCTGGTCATCGCCGCCGATGGCTTCCCGCAGGTGCCAGGCGATAGCTTCACCTTCACGGTCAAGGTCAGTGGCGAGATAAATGGTGTCCGCATTCCGCGCTAGTTTTTTAAGTTCGGCGACTACCTTTTCCTTCCCGGGGAGAATTTCATAGGTAGCGGCCCAGTCCTTATCGGGGTCAATGCCCATTCGGGCTATCAGTTGCCGGCGGTTTTTTTGTTTTTTATAGGCAGCCTGTTTTTGCGGCGTCATGTCGCGGGTTTTAGCAGCTTCTTTTTTCCTGGCATCGGCACTACTGGTCTGCTTTGCCGCACTGCTGAGGTCACGGATGTGCCCAATGCTGGATTTCACAATAAAGTCGTTGCCCAGGTAACGATTGATGGTCTTTGCCTTGGCGGGTGACTCAACGATGACAAGCGACTTAGCCATATAACTGCCTTCTATTATCAAGTAACGTTATCCCAGTTCCCCCGCTTAGGGGGCCAAAAGGTGTGCATATATAATGAGTTGATGCGCCAAGGTCAAGTTATTGTGAAGCTCCATTTAGGCTTACTGCAACACAACCTTTCAGAAAATCTATCACTTCTTGCTCGGTGCCAGCCGTTTGTTCAAGCCAGTAAACCGCCACTACAGCATGCTTTGCTTCAATCTGCTTGACATCTTTGGGGAGTGATTTGAGTGTCCTTTTAAGCCAGGTACTGAGCGGTTTTAGACTCACCGAGTCGGGTGCTTCTAACCAGACCCACTCGTCCATCAGGGTCATAGCATGCTGATTTGGGGCACTGACTCGTTGCAGGCACCAGTTACTCGGTGGCAGTTGCCGCTGAGTCTGCGGCTGTCGGCACTGATACTGCCAGGCAATCACTTCCAATTGTGGCTTTATAACCAGCCTGGCCATATACGACGACCGGGCCTGCTGCTCCTGGGGGTCGGGGTCGTCAATTCGGGTCAGCTTGACGGAGATACCCGCTACCATAGCAGTGCGCCGCATTGCCATCTGTTCCTTCTGGCGTTTAGAAGGTAGCATCCTGAGAAAAGGAATGAAGATGAGCAACAGTACAAAAAAGATGAACAGATAGACCATCATTCACTCTAGGCTTAACGCCTCACAAAAAAATTTT
Organism: Candidatus Azotimanducaceae bacterium; assembly: GCA_965208605.1. Taxonomy (GTDB): domain Bacteria; phylum Pseudomonadota; class Gammaproteobacteria; order Pseudomonadales; family Azotimanducaceae; genus UBA9659. The sequence continues at coordinate 237,579 of OZ242345.1, forward strand.
AGTGCATCTTACAAGGCTATGCTACCCGCGTCATTCTCGGCACCCCAGTTATCACAGCCATCGGGGGTATAACTGGGGGGTCGGGAATCCAGAGGAACAAAGCCAATCCCCCTTGATATTCCCGCTACACCTCTGGACTTGTGCCTTGTCTCCGTTCTTGACCCAGGCATGCGACAGACTGCACCGCTCGTCCTCTGGATTCCCGAGCAAGCTCGAGAATGACGGCGCGGGGCGCCCTAAGCCGCCTGAAGAAACGGGGACGCCGTGAAGGAGTCCGGCCCCGCGCCGTCAGGATCAAAGAAGGCGGGAATGACGGCAAGCACTGCCTCCCCGTCATTAGCATAGGCTACAATGAGCAAGCAGAGCAGGACAATTGAGAGAACCGATGCAAATCCAAACAAGAAGTGCCCTGGTGCTCCTCCCTATGCTTGCCATGTTGGTCATAGCACCGCCGAAAGCTCTTGGTCAGCTGAAGGCTCCTAATCAGCTGAAGGCTCCTAATCAGCTGAGGGCTCCTAGTCAGCTCGCACCCATTGAGGACCGAAACCAAGCTCGGCAAGAATACCGTACCGCCTTGCAATACTTGAAGAGCAACCGAATCACGCGGTACCGAAAATTGAAACCCCGATTAGAGTCCTATCCACTCTATCCCTATCTGGAATACCAGGAAATGCTTCAAGGTATGCGCCGGCGCACCGAGGCAGACATATCAGCATTTGTGGAGCAATATCAAGATACGCCCCTGGCGGCACAGCTGAGTCAAGCCTGGTTGGCGCATCTGGCTAAAAGAAAGCGTTGGCAGGATTTCCTCCGCTACTACGAGGTCACAAAGCGCCCCCCCCTCAGCCGAGAACTTGCCTGCCAGCATGCCGTTGCCCTCCACCAAGCGGGGCAGCGGGAAGCAGCAAGCACCCGGACCCTGGCACTTTGGTTGGTCGCCTACTCCCAGCCGGAAGAATGTGATCCTCTATTTGACCGCTGGCGCGCACAGGGTGGTATCACCAGGGAAGTCGCCTGGCAGCGTTTTGCGCTCTGTATGCGTGCCAATCAGCGCCGACTTGCCGTCTATCTGCTCCGGTTTATTGATGCGCAAGATAAGCCGGCTGCCGTCAATTATTTAGCTTTACGAGATAGACCTGCCAGGATCAAACAACAGGAAAGGTTGCCCACCCAGAGTCCCCGTAGTCAAGAAATGATTCTCTATGGCGTGACGCGCTATGCGCGCCGTGCCCCTGAGGCCGCCCTGGCGATGTTGCGTACCTATACCAGGACACATGCCTTGGCCTCTGAGGACCTGGTGTCGGTCTATGTGCAACTCGCGCAGTATCTTGCCCAGCAGACTGATATTCCAGTGTTCAGTATTGACTCGCCGGTAAATCTGCACGCTCACCCCCAGGTGCTAGAGGAAAGTATCCGCCAAGCCTTGCGGCTATTGAATTGGCAGGAAGTGCTTGTAGGTATTGCGCTGCTCCCGCCGGCTTGGCAAGCAGGTCCAAGATGGCGCTATTGGAAGGCCCGTGCATTGCGTGAACGGCAAGAGGCACTCGCCATGGCGGCTCCCTTCCAAGCAAGACGCACCGCGAAAGAAGCAAAAAAAATCCTGCTTGCCTTGAGTGAAGAGAGAAGCTTTTATGGTTTTCTGGCGGCCGACCTGCTGGATAGAGCCTACGCTTACCAGGCTGAGTCCTCGGGGGTGACCCAGGAACAAGTATTATCTCTGGCACTGTCGCCAGGGATGCAACGGGCTTTGGAACTCTTTGTCTTGGGGGAAAGAAACCAAGCGCGTAAGGCATGGAGATTTACCACGGCTGCATTTACTTCCCACGAATTGGAAGTGGCTGCTACCTTGGCCTTCCAACGGGGCTGGTACAAGGTGGCTATTCAGGCGATGATTGACGCTGGTGGCTGGAATTATCTGGATATTCGTTTTCCGCTTGCCTGGGATGAGCACTTCTCCACCTATGCTGCCGAAGCCGATATTCCGCTCCCGTGGAGCCTGGCAATTGCGCGTGTAGAGAGTGCTTTTATGCCCGATGCCAAGTCACCTTCTGGTGCCCTCGGCCTAATGCAGATATTGCCGACAACAGCCACCATGATTACGCGTCGTATGAAGGTTAAATACCGCCACTGGACCAATCTGATAAGGCCCGAGTTCAATATCAAACTGGGCACCCGTTATCTGGGCAGATTGTTTCGACGGTTCGATCAAAATCGCATCCTCGCCTCAGCAGCCTACAACGCGGGTCCCCGCCGGGTGGCGCCGTGGCTCAGCAGGAAATTACCCCTTGATGTGTGGATAGAAGTCATCCCCATCAATGAAACGAGAACCTATGTGCAAAACATTTTGATCTACTCAAATATCTATAGCCGCAGACTAGGCAAACCGGCACCGCTCATTTTTCCACATGAAGGTGCTTTCTTTGTCACCCTGAGTCAATGACGATGCAGTGGGTTGATAGATGGAATTAATAGACATAGGCGCGAACCTCACAGAAAAGAGATTTGCGGCTGATCTTGATGAGGTGCTTGCCCGTGCCCATGCTGCTGGTGTGCAGCAAATAATAGCCACCGGTGCCTCAGTGGCTGATAGTGAGCAGGCGGCGGCACTGGCGGCATCCAAGGCACAGGTGTTTGCGACTGCTGGCATTCATCCGCATCACGCTGAGGAAACTACCCCCGCCGCCATTGAGCGTCTGCGCGTATTGGCACAGCAGGAGCGGGTCCTGGCGGTGGGTGAAACCGGGCTTGATTTTTTCCGAGATATTACTGCTCATTCGGTGCAGATAGCGTCCTTTGAAGCACAGATGGCACTGGCAGCAGATACGGGTCTCCCTATCTTCTTGCATGAGCGAGATGCCTACCCGACCTTTGCAGAACTGCTCTCAGCGCATCGGCATGCCTTGACCAAAGCAGTAGTGCATTGTTTTACCGGCACTCGGGAGGCACTGCATGCCTATCTTGATCTTGATTGTCATATTGGTATCACCGGCTGGATTTGTGATGCAAGACGGGGAACACACCTCTTAGCACTGGTATCGGAGATCCCGCGCAACAGATTGATGTTGGAAACTGATGCGCCTTATCTGATACCGCCTAACATCAGCCCCAAGCCGAAAGCCCGCCGCAATGAGCCTCAATATCTGCCTCTTGTCTGTGAGACAGTAGCCCAGTGTCTCGGTATGGACTCTGCCGAAGTTGCTCGTATGACTAGTGATAATGCGCGGGCGTTTTTTGGCTTGCCCCGTGTCGGCACATGTATGACCGCAACCCCATGACCGCAATCACATGACCGCAATCACATGCAAGTAACTGTATGAAAGCAACTGTATGAAAGTCCAACTATTGACTACCCAGGGTTGCCACCTGTGTGAAGAAGCACTGCAGCTTCTTCAAGCGTTGCAAGACCAGACTCCCAGTCTTGAGATTGAACCGGTGGAAATCGCCGACTCAGCAGGGCTGATGGAGGAGTACGGCAGCCGCATCCCGGTAGTCCAGGTCGCCGCTCGCACCCAGGACCTAGGCTGGCCATTTGATGCCACCCAGCTGCGCTGTTTTCTGTATGACTATTTTCTTGATGGATGAGAGTGGTTATTTTTATCCGTCTTTAGACCCTGCATCCCAAGCGCGGTCACCAGCAGCCTTGCAATCCAGTTATGATAGAAGCTACCTGAACAAACAAGGAGTAGGGCACATGAATGGTGCTGAGAGCTTGATTCGATCTCTGGTCAAAGCGGGCGTGAACATGTGTTTCGCGAATCCCGGCACTTCCGAAATGCACTTGGTACAAGCGATAGACGCGGTGCCCGAGATGAGAGCTGTCCTCTCTTTATTTGAAGGCGTATGCACGGGTGCTGCTGATGGCTATGGCCGCATGACGCAAATGCCCGCGACGACCCTGCTACATCTTGGTCCCGGCATGGCTAATGGGATGGCGAACCTGCATAACGCCCGCCGAGCCAGTACGCCGATCATCAATCTGATTGGCAATCATCCGTTGTATCATATTGACTACGACACGGTGATCACTTCCAACATTGAGCTCTTGGCACAGGGTGTATCGGCCTGGGTCAAAGGCGATTCCACGGCAACCAGTGTCGCGCATGACGGTATGCAGGCATTGCAAGCCGCGTGCACCCCCAGCCCCGGCTCAGTGGGGCAGGTAGCAACCCTGATCCTGCCGGTTGATGCCTGCTGGGGTGATGCACAAGGCACAGCTGATGCCCTGCCCATGCCCGAGCGGAGCCGGGTAGATGAGGCGACCATCAACAAAGTTGCCTCAGTCATTGATGCCCATACGATGCTCTTGCTGGACGGCGATGGAGTGAGCCTGGCAGCTCGCATTGCGGCGAGTCGAATAGCACTGAAAACCGGTTGCCGGGTGTCTACGGCATCCTTTCCGTCCAGAATTGATGGCGGTGCCGGCACGCCGGTTTGTGAACGGCTGCCTTACTTCCCGGAACATATCCTCGCGACCCTGGCGGGCGTAACTCGCCTGGTGCTCGCTGGCGCCCAGGCACCAGCCAGCTTTTTTGCCTATCCCCAGGTGCCCAGTTCTCTTGTACCCGAGGGTTGTGCAGTAGTCACCCTGTCCGATAAGGAAGCAAACACGACTGAAGCCCTTCTGGCTATTGCTGAGTTGATGAAGGCACCCCTCCAAGGCTATGCGGTCAATGAACATCTGCTACTTGAGGGGAAGCAGACAAGTGCCAGCGAAACCAAGCTCAGTACAGCAAGCATCGCCAGCATGGTTGCTCAGTACCTGCCAGAGAATGCCATTATCTGCGGTGATTCAGGGGGTGGCGGTGCGGCCTTCACGCCCACTCAGTCTGCAGTACCCAACACCTGGCTCAATTTGACTGGAGGTTCCATTGGCCAGGGGGGTCCAGTTGCCACGGGTGCCGCGCTTGCCTGTCCCGAACGGCGGGTCCTGGCTTTGCTGGGGGATGGTGCCGCCATGTACACCAATCAGGCATTTTGGACTCAAGCGCGTGAAGGGCTCAATGTGACGACCGTCATTTTCAACAACAGCAAATATGGCATTTTGGAGACCGAGTATCTGCGCCTGGGGGTGCAAGAAGTAGGCGACCGGGCAGCGGCACTCTTTGATCTCACGCGGCCGGCTATTGATTTTGTCGCCCTGGCGGAGAGCATGGGTGTCCCCGGCAGGGCAGCTAGGACCGAGGAAGATTTTGCGGCTGCTTTGCAGCTGAGTCTGGCTCAACCCGGCCCCTTTTTGATTGAAGCAAAATTGTAAACACATACAAGAATGACGGCGTGTGATGACTGGGGTGACGAGAATGACGGGGTATTGATTAGCAGCCCGGATCTCGGCAAAATAGCCCCCTGACATTTAAGCTGCCGCGCCCAGTCCACAGAGCACTCAAATCGCCGGTCGGCGCTGATTAAGACCGAGAAAATAAAAGGAATCCTATGAAAGTTCTGGTAGCCATCAAACGGGTTGTTGATTACAACGTGAATATCCGAGTGCGTTCTGACAAGACGGGCGTTGAGTTGAACAATGTCAAGATGTCCATGAACCCCTTTGATGAAATTGCCGTCGAAGAAGCCATTCGGCTCCGAGAGGCCGGCAAGGTGGAAGAAGTCATCATAGTCTCTATTGGTCCCACTGCTGCTCAGGAACAGATTCGCACGGCACTCGCACTCGGGGCAGACCGGGGCATCCTGGTGGAAACCGATGCAGACCTCCAGCCCCTTGCCATTGCAAAGCTTCTGGCAGCCCTGGTGAAGAAGGAAGCCCCCATGCTGGTCATCACTGGCAAGCAGGCGATTGACGGAGACAATAGTCAGACGGGCCCTATGTTGGCGGCCTTGGCGGGTCTATCTCAGGCAACCTTTGCCTCTGAGTTATTGCTGAACGATGACACGGCAACCGTTACCCGGGAAGTTGACGGCGGTTTGGAAACGATCACCGTCAAGTTGCCCGCCGTGGTGACCACTGACCTCAGGTTGAACGAGCCTCGCTACGCTTCCCTCCCTAACATTATGAAAGCCAAAAAGAAGCCCATTGAAACCTGCAAGCCCGAGGACCTCGGGGTTGAGGTGGCCTCGGGCGTGAAGACCTTGAAGGTTACCGAGCCACCCGAACGGCAGGCGGGTATCATTGTGGAAACTGTGGAGGAACTGGTGGACAAACTGAAGAATGAAGCGAAGGTGCTCTGATGAGTATTCTTGTCATTGCAGAACATGATAACCAGGTCATCAAAGGACCGACTCTGGTCGCGGTGGCGGCGGCCCAAGCAATCGGCGGCGACATTGAACTACTGGTCGCTGGTGCTGAGTGTCAAACGGCTGGGGAAGCAGCAACCAAGATCGCGGGTGTCGCCAAGGTTTTGGTTGCCGATAACCCTGCCTACGAACACCAGCTGGCAGAGAATATTGCCGAGCTAGTCGTAGAAATCGGTCGCAACTATACTCACATTTTGACACCAACGACTACTTCGGGTAAGAATTTTATGCCGCGGGTGGCCGCCTTGCTGGACCTTTCCCAGATTTCTGACATCTGTGGTGTTGTCGATGAAAGTACTTTTGAACGACCTATCTATGCCGGCAATGCCATTGCTACCGTCCAGTCATCGGATCCCATCAAGGTGTTGACCGTGCGTGGCACGGCATTTGATCCAGTGGCTGCCGAGGGGGGGAGTGCCCGCATGGAGACACTTGAGCTGGTGAAGGATGCTGAGTTATCTCATTGGGACAAGGCGGAAATTGCCAAGTTGGAGCGTCCAGAATTGACTGAGGCGTCGATCATCATCTCTGGTGGTCGGGGTATGCAGAAGGGTGAGAACTTTGCGCTGCTTGAATCAGTAGCGGACAAGCTTGGTGCTGCCATTGGTGCCTCTCGGGCGGCGGTGGATGCGGGCTTCGTACCCAACGACATGCAGGTGGGACAGACTGGCAAGATAGTCGCGCCGGACCTGTATATTGCGGTGGGGATTAGTGGTGCCATCCAACATCTTGCGGGTATGAAGGACAGCAAAGTCATCGTGGCTATCAACAAGGATGAAGATGCTCCTATCTTCCAGGTCGCCGACTATGGTCTGGTCGCCGACCTGTTTGATGCCGTACCCGCGTTTGATGCCTTGCTGGAAAAATAGCCGAGCATTGTTGCATTCCTGCCGCGCCGTCATTCTCGCCGAAGAACATAAACAGGAATGACGGCGCGGTGAATTTATACTAGCCCCGCTAGCCAGACGTCATCTGATTCCTCGGAAATATCCTCAAACAGGGGAGTAGATAAGTACCGCTCTCCAGTATCCGGTAGCATCACCAGGAAGCTACTCCCCCTCGACGCGGTCTTGGCGACTTCCAGGGCAGCACTCATGCTGGCACCGGAGGAAATACCGCAGAAAATCCCTTCCTCCTGGGCGAGTTGTCGGGCTGTGGCAATGGCCGCCGCGTCACTGACGGCTACTATGTCATCAGCAATTGCTGTGTTCAGCACCGCCGGGATAAAATCCGGAGTCCAACCTTGAATCTTGTGGGGTGCCCATTCTTTGCCGCTCAGTAGCATAGCCTGTTCGGGTTCTGCAGCAATGATGCTGGTGTTTGGCCGCGCCAGTTTGATGACCTCCCCAACGCCAGTCAGGGTGCCACCAGTGCCCCAACCGGTGACGAAATAATCCAAGGGGCGGCCGGCGAAGTCCCGTAGGATTTCAGGGCCTGTGGTATTCCGGTGATATTCAGGATTTGCCGGATTCTCAAACTGCTGGGCGAGAAACCAGCCATGTTTTGCCGCCAACTCTTCTGCCCGTTTTACCATGCCGGTACCGCGTTCTGCTGCTGGGGTCAGAATGACCTTAGCCCCCAGCAGTTTCATAATTTTGCGTCTCTCTACTGAGAAGCTCTCCACCATAGTCGCCACAAAAGGATAGCCTTTGGCGGCACACACCATGGCCAGCGCAATGCCGGTGTTACCCGATGTCGCTTCAACGACTGTTTGCCCCGGCTGGATGCTCCCTCGACGTTCAGCGTCTTCAATGATGGCAATGGCAAGCCGGTCCTTCACCGAGGCGAGGGGATTGAAGGCTTCCAGCTTCGCAAAAAACTGATGCTCGGCTGGTGCCATCCGGTTGATAGTAACGACCGGGGTGTTGCCAATGGTGTCAAGGATAGTCTGGTAAATCATGCGCTTCTCACTCAGATAGTTATAAAAACTATAACATGAGAAGCGCTGTAAATGACGGTGCTTCTCATGGAGTGTCTTTGATGGAGTTGCTGACAGGGCGCCTCTAAGCAGGATGCTGGCGGTTCCCTATGTACCACTTGACCGGTCGTGCCTCCTGTTCAACCTGCTCAACAACATCCAGAATTAATGCAAACAAGGCCATCCTGATTACCAGGCCATTGTCAGTTTGCCGGAAGATTGCCAGGTGAGGATTTTCATTCAAGTCATCATTGAGTTCCATGGCGCCACTGCGGCTGTCTCGCGGCAGGGGGTGCATGATGACGGTATTCGGTTCACAGTATTCGGTATAGATGCTCTGGTTCAGTTGGAAGAGCCCCTTGTAATGGTCTGCCTCTTCCGGTGATGGAAAACGTTCTTCCTGGGTTCTGGTGACATACAGAATATCGGCATGGGCAATACCGGCATGCAGTTCAGTAGATTCCATTACTGCGTGTCCTTGTTGCTTGATAGTTGCCACATAACTTTCTGGTAGCCTGAGCTCGGGCGGACTAATGAGAGAAAAATGCAGCTTCTGGTAGAGGTTCAACAAGCGGCAGAGGCTGTGCACGGCGCGCCCGTATTTCAAATCCCCAACGAGCGCGATACGCAGACCGTCCACGGTCTTCCCCTGAGCGAGCATTTCTTTTTTGATGGTGTACAAATCCAGCAATGCCTGGCTCGGATGTTCGTTGGCACCATCGCCGCCGTTGATGACCGGCACCCGACTTGCTGCCGCAAACTCTTTCACTGAGCCGGCCAACTGATGCCGCATCACAATAATATCGCTGTAACCGGACAGCACTCTGGCGGTATCGTAGAGGGACTCGCCCTTGACCAGGGCGGAGGATTTTACTTCTGAGGTTTCCCTGACCTCGCCGCCGAGTAGATTCCAAGCACAGCCAAAGCTGACCCGGGTCCGGGTACTGGGTTCAAAAAACATATTGCCGAGGATGGCACCTTCCAGCACTCGGGTAACACTCTCCCGACTGGCATAAGGCAACATCTGTTCGGCCACGGCAAACACCCGCTCCACACCTTCACGATCAAACTGGGATACGGAAAGAATATGACTACCGGTAAAATCCATAGATAAATTATCTCAGTACCAGCATGGCGACCAACCAGAGTGAAATCCCAAGGACAGAACCCAGCTGACTGGACAGGCCGCGATTTTCTTTTAAGCGATTGAGGATGGTCTCTTCTGGAGCATCGCCGCCTTTCACGCGCCAGATGATGGGCAGCTCAAATATAGAAACATTGACCGCGATGGCGATACAGGTTGCTACTAAGGCAAGTTGGGCGGGAGTGTGTAGTGGTAACAGCATGAATAGGAGCAGACATACTAGCCAGTTGCCTGTCATTCCGCCGGTACTCATGCTGAGAAATTGCTGGCGGCTATTCAATTCATGCTTGAAGGTAAACATAAAAAAGGAAGTTAAAGAAAGCGGTTGTTCTTTGAGCACTGGCGAGACGGCACCAGCGATTCTTGCGGCGGCGAAGTGCCCCCATTCGTGCACCAGGCTTGCTAGTACAAAACCCACCACTACGGCATCAAGCACGGCAATACTATGCACCCATAGTTTCCCGGTGATGCTTGCCCAGAAGTCAACCAGGCCCAAGAGGCTGCTCAGGACGAGGAGGATCAGTGCATGTTTTATTGCCACTTGCCTCAGTCTGAGCCGGTCGCGCTGCCTTCTAGCCTCTCTTGTATTAGGCGAGTTATCCTTAGTAGCGACATCTGACATCAGCTCAGCTCCATTTTGTTGTGCATCATATATCCCCGGATGGGGTGCCTTTAAGGGTAACACATACAAGAATGACGGGGGACCTAAGCCGCTCCGCGCTTATACATACGCTTTATGCAGTGCGCTTTATGTCCTGCTTAGTGATGCAGTGCTCAGTTTGAGTTCCTCCCGACGTAATCGGCGGTCGCACCAGAGCCAGCCCATGACCCCGATGAAGACATGCGATAGCGCAATCGCTACAAAGACCCCCGGATATCCCATGACTCTACTCAGGAGTATCGCCAGGGGAAGGAATACCACCAACAGCCGGGATATGGACAAGGCAAGTGCAGGTCCGGGTACCCGCACGGCATTGAAGGCACTAGTGGAGACAATCACCATTCCCATAAAGCCGATACTCAAGGGGATGATGTACAGGTACAAGACGGCGGCACTGACCAACTTGGGATCATCATTGACCAGGCTGACGAAGAAGGGCGCAAAGCCTGCCATGATAATCGCCGCCAAGATGCCCCAAATATGGCACGAGAGGTAGCAGTTGCGCAGGGTTTCATGGACTCGAGAGAACTTCCTCGCGCCCCAGTTTTGGCCCACCAGAGGCACCACCGCCGCGCTAATTGCCACGACGACCATCCCTACCACCGCCTCAATCCGCACGGCCACGCCAAATGCGGCAACCACGCTGGTACCAAAATCCGCCAAGAGCCAGGTGACCAGCACCATGGAGAGAGGATGCAGACAGTTGGTTACCCCCGCGGGCACGCCCACTTTCAAGATGGTCCTTGAGGTCTTAACGAATCCACTGGTGCTTGCGGTCAAGCGATTATGTTTGACCAGAAACCACCAGCCAGCCAATAAGACCTGGCTCCCAGTGCTGAACACAAAGGTCCAGGCTGCACCGTCCAGCCCCATGGGTGTCATGCCGAACCAGCCGAGGATGAGTAGGGGTCCCAGCAGCACCTGCACCAGAGGACCTATGACGGTAATGTAACCGGGGAAACTAGCATCACCGAAGGCGCGGATAACACCATTGGAGACCATCGCCAGGCCCATCAGCGGGAAGCCAATGAACCAGATGTTGGTATAGCTGACTGCCAGGCGAAGTACCTCCTCCTCTGCACCGAGCAACATAAACAGCCCAGTGGATGCGAATTGCCCCCCGAAGGCGAGGCTGAACGTGAACATCAGGGCGAGCAGGAAGCAATGACTAGCGGCAAGAGTCGCCCCGGGCAGCAGGCCTCGGCCGATTCGCTGAGCGATTAAGGCCGCGCCGCCTATACCTATGCCTCGGGTCATGGCGTTGAGGCTCATAGCGACAGGGAATACAAAAGCCAAGGCGGCGAGTTCAAACTTCCCGACCTGAGCGACATATAAAACTTCCACCAGATTGCCCAGAGTCATGGCGAAGAAGCCAATGATCATCACTCCAGAAACCTTGATGACATGCCGCCGTATTGAGCCGTCAACATAAGCGCCAGTATCTTGACTAGTATTGTCCGCTGAGGGGGAGGAGGGGGTCATCAAATCTGCCTGGAATGAATGTGCATTATACAACAAGCGGGATTTGGGGACATGCGGGATGGCTTTTGATAGGGTTATGCTTAGCGGGTCAAAGTGCAATAGGGGCAAATATGAATGACACGGAAAGCCAGGAAAAACGCAGTTATGGCATCCGCGGCGGCAAGCGCATTTATGAGGGTTATAACGCTGAGCGCAAGGTAAAAGGACGAAAGAAGAAACAGCAACAACGTCTGGGTTATGAATCCTTTAGCCAGGACTTTGCACAAAACAACAATGCCTTACCGGATCAATATCTTAATAAAATTATCACTGGCGATAGCCTGGAAGTGTTAAGCCGTCTGCCCGATAACTGTGTGGATCTGGTGTTTACCTCGCCACCCTATAATTTTGGCTTGGACTATGGAGTTCGCCAAGACGGTGTCCACGAAGACGGTGCTCACGAAGACACTGACTCTTGGCGCATCTACTTTGATAACCTCTTTGCAATTTTTGATGAATGTGTGCGCGTAGTAAAATACGGCGGCAGGATTATTGTGAATGTCCAGCCTTTATTTTCGGATTACATTCCAACGCATCACCTCATCAGCAACTTCTTCCTGAAGAAGGGATTGATATGGAAGGGTGAAATTCTCTGGGAGAAGAATAATTACAACTGCAAGTACACTGCCTGGGGCAGTTGGAAAAGCCCGTCAAGCCCTTATCTGAAATACACCTGGGAGTTCTTGGAAATTTTTTGCAAAGGGAATTTGAAAAAATCCGGCAACCGGGAAAACATTGATATCAATGCTGAGGAATTCAAAAGCTGGGTCAACGCCAAGTGGTCTATTGCTCCAGAACGCGATATGAAAAAGTATGGGCACCCTGCCATGTTTCCTGAAAAACTCGTGCTACGTGCCTTAAAACTCTTCAGCTACATGGGCGATATAGTCTTGGATCCCTTTAACGGTGTCGGCACCACGACTCTAACTGCACACAACTTCGGGCGTAATTATATCGGCATTGATTGTTCGGCTACCTATTGCGAAACCGCTGAGCAAAGGATTATTGATAGTAGCGATAACCTATAAGAGGAGGCTAGTGGCGATGATAACGGACTGGCTTCCCGCTGCCGCGCCGTCATTGCCCGGCCTACGGCGCCCCGCGCCGTCATTCTCGAGCTTGCTCGGGAATCCAGCCTGTATATTTTGCCGTCAGCATCAAAGCCTGACGCTTCCGCGCCGTCATTGCCCGGCCTACGGCGCCCCGCGCCGTCATTCTCGAGCTTGCTCGGGAATCCAGCCTGTATATTTTGCCGTCAGCATCAAAGCCTGACGCTTCCGCGCCGTCATTCTCGAGCTTGCTCGGGAATCCAGAGGAACAAAGGCAAGCACCTGGGGCATTGACACCTCGCCGTCATTCTCGAGCTTGCCCTCTGACGGGTTGGAGAACCGGGGTAAATCGGAAAACAATACTCTTTTTTACTGGATTCCCCCCGAACCCAGTCGTCCCGCCAAAGGCAGGACGACTGACTTCGGCGAGAATGACGGCGCGGAGCCGGACTCCTTCACGGCGTCCCCGCTTCTTCTGGCGGCCTACGGCGCCCCGCGCCGTCATACAAGAATGACGGCGCGGAGCCGGACTCCTTCACGGCGTCCCCGCTTCTTCTGGCGGCTTACGGCGCCCCGCGCCGTCATTCTCGAGCTTGCTCGGGAATCCAGAGGAACGAGCAGTATTGCTTTCATCATCAGCACCAGTAAAGCACAAGCCACTGACCCCCCGTTGATGGGTAGCGGGAACATCAAGGTGGTTGCCTTTGTTCCTCTGGATTCCCGTCACCCCAGTCATCCAGCCGATGGCTGGGATGACTGGGGTGGCGAGAATGACGGCGGGTTGGATTCCTGCCTGCTTTGATCCTGACGGCGGGCTGGATTCTCGCCGCCGGGAGCAGGGGTTAAAAAGCAAGCTCGCCCTCTAGGTAGATGCGGTGGTCAATGGCGGTGGTGCCTTCTTTGCGCTCGGCGACAAGTTTCAGATCAAACAACTTGCTGTGCTGCCACTGCAAGCCCAGACGATAGGTGCGCTTGTCGCCCAGACTCAGTTCAGTGTAGGGCGTCATGAGGCCAGGGCCCCGGAACGCGTGCATGCCGTAATCCAAACGAACCTCCAGGCGCGGGCTGTATTCGTTAGAAGCGCCATGTGAAGCGCCCCCCAAGCCATCATTCAGCCCCTGCTGCCAGAGTTGTTGCACCCCGCCAGTGGTCACCCCATAACCCGGCGTCAGGCTGAAAGACAGCCCCCGTCCGTTTGTTGACGGCTGGAAGCTAATCGCCCCACTCAGTCCCCACTCCTCAGCCTCACCGCCCACCAGGGCACGCGCCTTGCCTTCTATCACCAGGCCGCCGCCCAGGCTGGCATAGCGCAGACTGGCACCCAGCTCAGCACCCGCACTGGTCTCCCCATCGCCACCGTCAAAGCGCATCCCCGCTTCCAGACTAGACTCAAATTGCGCCCCGCTGTCCAGGGACTGGGCGCGAGTCGCTTCCAGGGTCATGCGCAATCGGCTAGCATCCCGGGTCACGGCAGTTATCTGCTCATTACCGTCCAGTTCCACAGAGCTGCTCATGGCTTCACCCTTGAGGCCCAGGGTGGTGAGGCCAGTCTCCATCAAGATGCCACTCGCCCCCAGCGCATAGGTCTGCATGCTCAGGTCGCTTGCGGGGATCGCCTCTCCCAGTGCCCGGTCTTCACTGATTTCCAGTTCGCCATCGCCATAGCCGAGGGTCGCCCAGAAGTCCAGGCCTCCTGTTGCCCAGCCCAGATACGGATGGACACTGGTCATATCCAGGTCATAGTCGCCACTGACTGCCAGGCTGGTATCAGTGTAGTCCAGCCTCGCTTGGCTTTTGGAGATCGCCACACCCAGAATAGTGCGCTCGTTCAGCTGCGCATCCAGACCCAGTTGCAGACTAAAGAGATCGCCGTCCCACCGCACCCCCTCAGCACCTTCTATACTCCGGTAATCGCCCGCACCCCAGAGGGTGATGCTCTGGCTTTGGCTCTCAGAAGCAGAGCCACCACCGCCCGCGCCATTCAAGGGCAGCACAAAGTCAGACCCCGCCAGGACTCGCTTCCAATCAAACCGGTCATAGACCAGGGCGCGTCCCTGAGCTTTGATAATCTCCGTCAGGTTACCCGCACCGCCAAAACTGCTACTCGCAGCAGTGCCGGCAATGTTGGAGCGCCGTGCCTGCTCAAGGCGCTGCACAATGGCACTGACATTTTGGTCCGCCATGCTACGTGCTACTTCGGGCAGTATCACCGCATTAAGCTTATCCAGGTCGCGGACGATGACTACACGGACGATCCGGGTGACCGTCTCGGCAGCATTGCCGGCGGCATCGGACACATCATAAGTGATGGTGTAGTCCCCCGGCGTGTCGGTATCCACTGGGTCGCCGCCCACCGCAATGCTGGCACTGAGCGCACCATCCACATCATCACTTGCCCTGGCGCCCGGGTCAGTGAAGGTAGCACCTTGATCGACCTCCAAGGGACTGGCACCTATGAGGGTAATCTCTGGGGCAGTGGTGTCTACCGCGGTGCCGGTCGCGCTCACCGCGCTGGCGGGACCCGCGTTCGGGGTGGCCGCAGTGTCCTCAACGCTATTCGCGGCAAGGGTCAGGGTGAAGGCTGCCGCGTTCGGGGTGAAGGCGACAGTGTAGGTGTCACCAGAGCCGCGCACACTATCCACTCTGGCACCCGTGGCGGTGATGTCGGTGGCAGCCAAACCAGTCACCACTTCGTTGAAGGTGAGTGCGACAGACTGCTCCGTGCCAATCACCCCGGCGGCAATGGTGCCGAAGGTCGCCGTCGGCGCGGTGGTGTCCGGCACGGTCACGGTGATGGTTACCGTGTCGCTGTGGCTGGCACGGGCAGCATCGGTTACGGTCAGGGTGAAGACCAGGACCGTGGCCGTATTCGGTGCGGTGAAGGTGGGACTGGCGGTGGTGCCGCCGCTCAAGGTAATGGGCGTGGTGGGCGCAACGCCATCGGTCATGGTATGCGTCCAGGCATAAGTCAGGACACCAGATTCGGGGTCGGTAGCGCCGCCGGTCAGCGTCACGGTTGCGCCGGTATCCACTTCCTGTGCGTCGCCCGCCTCGGCAACTGGCGGCTGATTGATGACCGGTGCGGTGGGTGTCACGGTCATGGTGGTCGTGGTAGTAACGGCGGTACCCTGGTCGATGGCGGCGCGTAAAGCCGTCGGGGTGGCGGTAGATAATGCCGTTGCCAGTGCATCGCGTGCGGTGTCCGTGGCCGCTGCTACTTCATACTCCACCACCACGCTGCCGGCGGCGATGCTGAGGATGCTCACATCGGTAGCAGGAACAGACAACAAGGTCGCAATGCCCATTTTGAACCTGGTCTCATCAAACTCGGCGGTGGTGATACCGGCAATGGTCGTGCTGGCAACGAATCTGCTTGCCTCTGCCGCTACCGCCGCGTTGCCGGTCGCGCTTGCCGCGAGGTTGGGGTTGCCGTTGACATCAGTCACCGCGTTCGCGGCGAGAGTCAAGGTTACCGCGCCCGCCGTGCTCGGGGTGTAGGTGACGACATACTCGGTGCCGCTACCGGCCGCGGGGTCAATGCTATTCACGGCGCCATTGGAAACAGAGAAATCACCCGTTTCCAAACCAGTCACCGCCCCAATGAAGGTAATCCCCACGCTTGCCGAATTACCGACCGTGGATTTGCCCAGAGGCGGGATGGTCACTGCAAACGGCGTGAGCGGCGCGCCGCGATCAATGGTGACGGTGTAGGTTTTCTCGGTAGTGCCGTCTTGGGCGGTAACCAGAATAGCGATGTCGTTTGCACCGACAGCCAAAGCAATCGGTTCTGATGCTTCGCCACTGGCAACCGCCGTGCCATCCACGGTTAGGGTCGCGCCATCGTTATTCGTGGTCGGTGTCAGCGTGACGCTTGCCACATCATTCGCCACGTTAACGGCGTAACTTATCGTGGCGGCAGCAAAGGCGGGCAAGGTGCCGACCGAGATAGTCAAACCGGCCAAGTTCGCATCCGTGGACGCGGGTGCGGCGTTCACGGTGACGCTGCGGGTCACCGGCGTGGCATCATTACCGGCGGCATCCATTGCGTTATAGGTAATGATGTAGGTGCCGGCGGTGTTGGTGTCTACTGCATCGCCACCGATGATGACCACCACGTTGGCATCCACATTGTCCGTGGCGGTGGCACCCGGGTCAGTGTAAGCAGTGCCGACCACGCCCGTGTTGCCCTCTGCGGTGTCGTCGGTCAGGGTG
The DNA here is from genome assembly GCA_965208605.1 of Candidatus Azotimanducaceae bacterium. GTDB lineage: Bacteria > Pseudomonadota > Gammaproteobacteria > Pseudomonadales > Azotimanducaceae > UBA9659. Next base: position 254,330 of record OZ242345.1, read on the forward strand.
ATGACCGGTGCGGTGTTGTCCGCAACGGTGACCACTTGGTCAGCGGTCGCTTCATTGCCCGCAACATCGGTCGCAGTCCAGGTGATGGTGGTGTCATTCAGCGGGAAAGTACTGGGCGCGTTGTCGGTGATGGTGGCATCGGTGGAAGTCGCGGTGCCGTAGTCGGATCGACCAAGCGGGGTCTGGACACCTGTTGCCTCAAAGGTCATAGCAACCGGCGCGGTGATGACCGGTGCGCTCACATCAATTTGAATAGCACTCGTGACCGCATCAGGGTCAAGGGTATTGGCGGCATTATCGGCGGCGTTCATGGTGCCGATGTCATAAGCCACATTCGTGCCGTCAAGTGCCATAACCTGCGCCGCCACCACCGTGTAGGTCGCGGTGTAACTGTTGCCGATGCCGGTTACCGTGGCGCCCTGCCCGGCAATGGTCACGCTTGGCTCGCTTACCAATGGCAGATTGACGCTGAAGGTCAGACTTAGAGTGTCGCCGTCTATGGCGTAATCTCCAGCGTTACTGCTCGTGAGCGCGGGTTCTTCGCCTACGACAAAGGCAAGTGCCGGTTGCACGATGACGGTGCGGGTTACCTGCACGGCTTCATTACCGGCGGCATCCATTGCGTTATAAGTAACCGTATAGGTGCCGGCGGTGTCGATGAGCACTGCGCTGATATCCGGGGTGACCGTCACGTTGGTATCCACATCGTCCGTGGCGGTGGCACCCTCATCTGTGTAGGGGTCGCCCAGAGTCAAGGTGACAGTCGCGGCACCTGTCCGGGCGATGACCGGCGCGGTGGTGTCAGTCGAGGTCGGCGCGGTCACAGTGATGGTTACCATGTCGGTGTGGGTAGCAGCGTCATCATCGGTTACGGTCAGGGTAAACACTAAGTCCGCGGCGGTGTCCGGCGCGATGAAGGTCGAGGTCACGCCATCGGCCACGACGATTGCCGTGGCGGGCGGCGCATCATCGGTTGATGTATGCACCCATTCATAACGCTGGATAGTTCCATCGGGGTCGTTACTGGCGGTGCCGTTCAGCGTCACGCCGGTCGTGCTGGCGGTCACGCTGAAGTCGTCTCCGGCATCGGCAGTCGGCGCGATGTTGGCGACCGGTGCGGTTACGGTGACGGTGCGGGTAACCGTATCGGCGGCATTACCGGCGGCATCCATTGCGTCGTAGGTAACGATGTAGGTGCCGGCGGTGTCGATGAGCACTGTCTCGCCACCCGTGGTGGGCGTCACGCTGCCATCCACATTATCCGTGGCGGTGGCGTTCCGCTCGGTATAGGGATCGCCCACAATCAGGCGGACAACATCGTCACCATTCAGGGTGATTTCTGGCGCGCTCACATCAATTCGAAACCTGCTGTCAGCCGCGTCCGGGTCAAGCGTATTGGCGGCATTATCGGCAGCGGTCATTGCGCCGATGTCATAAGTCGCCAGTGCGCCGTCAAGTGCCGTAACCTGCGCAGATGCCACTACATAGGTCGCGGTGTAACTGTTACCGGTGCCGGTTACCGTGGCGCCCTGCCCGGCGATGATCACCGTTGGCGCGCTTGCCAATGCCACATTGACGCTGAAGGTCAGACTTAGAGTGTCGCCGTCTATGGCGTAGTTTCCAGCGTTATCGCTGGTGAGCGCGGGTCCTGCGCTAATGGCAAGTGCTGGTTGCACGATGACGGTGCGGGTAACCGTATCGGCGGCATTACCGGCGGCATCCATTGCGTTATAGGTAACGATGTAGGTGCCGGCGGTGTCGATGAGCACTGCGCTGATATCCGGGGTGACCGTCACGTTGGTATCCACATCGTCCGTGGCGGTGGCACCCTCATCTGTGTAGGGGTCGCCCAGAGTCAAGGTGACAGTCGCGGCACCTGTCCGGGCGATTTCTGGCGGGGTCTCGTCCACGGTAACCGCGGCGAGGCTGGTTGGCAGGGAGTCAGCGCCGCCCAGGCTCTGCACGACCTGCACCTGATCAACGGCATAGTCGCCTTCATCCAGCGTGAAGAAGGTGCCGGTGCCGGTGGTGAATGTCGGGCTGACGGCACCGCCATTGATGGAGTATCTCCAGGTGGCGCCGCTTTCCAGACCCGTCACATTCACCACGCCATTGCTGGTGATGCGATCCGTTGGCGAGGAACCGGTGTCCGCCGCCAGCGCGAGGCTCACTGGCGCGGGTGCGCGGAGCACGGTGACGGTGTAGGTTTGCTCGGTGGTATCCGCGGCGGTAACGACAATGGCGATGTCGTTTGCGCCGACCGTCAGCGTAATCGCTTGACTGGCTTCGCCACTGGCAACCGCCGTGCCATCTACGGTCACGCTGGCGCCATCGTGATTCGTGTCCGGCGTAACCGTGGTGCTGGTCACATCATTCGCCACGTTGACGGTGTAGCCCAGGGTGGCGGCATCAAAGGCGGGCGACAAGGTGCCGGCCGAGATAGTCAGAGATGACAAGTTCGCATCCGCAGATAGCACCGCGGTGCCGTCTACGCTCTGTACTGTCGCGGGTCCCGGGTTCGGGAGTCTGGCGGTGTCGACAACGCTATTTCTGGCAAGGGTCAGGCGGAAGGTTGCCGCGGTCGGCGTGAAGGTGATGGTGTAGGTGTCGCCAGAGCCGCTCACGCTAATTCCGGTGACACCGGTGGAAGTATTGAATCTTCTTTCCGTCAAACCAGTCACCACCTCGGAGAAGGTGATGATGGCCGTCTGCGTGGTGCCAATTATAATACTCTCGGACGTATCAATCTCAAAGGTCGTCACGGTCGGCGCGGTGGTGTCCGCTGGCACGGCGGTGCCGTCCACGCTCCTCGCTGCCACGGGCTCTGCCGCGGGACCGGTATTGCCATCAGCGTCTATCACGCTATCCGCGGCAAGGGTCAGAGTGAAGGTCGCCGCGGTTGGCCTGAAGAAGACGCCGTATTCGCTACCTCGAGTGGGGCCAACTACGTCGCCAAAGAAAAGTATTGTGGCACCGCTGGCGGAGAAGTCGCTTGCCATCAAACCAGTCACCACCTCGGAGAAGGTGATGATGGCCGTCTGCCTGGTGCCAATTATAGTACTCTCGAACGTATCAATCTCAAAGGCTGTCACCGTCGGCGCGGTGGTGTCAGTCTGCGCGTGTGCCGTGTTTATTCCAAAAATGAGGGGGGGGGGGGGGGGGGGACACTTATCGCTACCAACAACGCGGAGGCAAACACGAATTGGGTGATTATTTTGTTCATGGTATTGGCTCCTTTTATGTGAATGAAGGTGGTTTTGGTTTGCCCGGATGCGGTTGGGTAACCCGTGCGGGGCATTGTATATGAAAAATTATGCAACGGCTAAACATTGCATAGGTTCCAGGGTTCATAGGATATGGCACTGCGTCGTCATTGCCCGGCTTGTTCCGGCTTACATCCAGAGCGGCGAATCATCTTGTTGTTGATGTGTAAATGGCCAAGGTGGTTGCCTCTGTTCTGTGGATTCCCGCCTGCGGCGAGAATGACGGCGCGGCGTCCCCGCCCCTTCTGGCGGCTTACGGCGCCCCGCGCCGTCATTCTCGAGCTTGCTCGGGAATCCAGTAAAAAAGAGTATTGTGTTCCGATTTACCCCGGTCCTCCAACCCGTCAGAGGGCAAGCCCGAGAGTGACGGGGAGCGACGAACCATCTTGTTGTATAAATGGCCAAGGTGGTTGCCTTTGTTCCTCTGGATTCCCGCCTATGGCGAGAATGACGGCGGGGGCGAGAATGACAGCAAAGCCCCGCCGGCTTTGATCCTGACGGCGCGGGGCGACGTAAGCCGCCTCATTTCGCGGTTTTGCCGTGGTAGTGTCCGGCTACGTTCGGACGACGTATTTAAACTGGATTTGATGCTTGCCAGCGACGCGGCGAATCCGGGCGATGAATATCTGATAAGATGCGCGGATGAAACTCTCAAATTTTGATGTAAATATGGTTCGCGCCACGATGAACCAAGTCGGTTTGTACTGTATCGGCGGCGCAATCATCACCGGGATTTTTGGAGATGGCAGCTGGCTTATAACAACTGGCATGGGGTTGGTCGGGTTTATGATATGCTTGGCTACCACTTACAAACGAGATCGCCTCTAATGGATCCAGCCTTGACGACCGTCTTGTTCATCGGCGCCGGTGCGTTTGCGATGCTGATTTTCGCGTATTACGTCGAGTCTCACAACGACAAGAAAGACCACCCGGACGACTAATTCCTCGCCGGCAGGCGGGAATCCAGATGGCGGCTTACGGCGCCCCGCGCCGTCATTCTCGAGCTTGCTCGGGAATCCAGTAAAAAAGAGTATTGTGTTCCGATTTACCCCGGTACTCCAACCCGTCAGAGGGCAAGCCCGAGAGTGCCGGGGGCTGGATTCCCGGGGCAAGCCCGAGAGTGCCGGGGAGCGACGAACCATCTTGTTGTATAAATGGCCAAGGTGGTTGCCTCTGTTCCTCTGGATTCCCGCCTGCTTTGATCCTGACGGCGCGGGGCGTGGAGAGGGTGACGGCGCGGAAGCGTCAGGCGGCGTGGAGGACGGCAAGAGTACAAGCACTGGATTCCCGTCACCCCAGTCATCACAGCCGATGGCTGTGATGACTGGAGTGGCGAGAATGACAGGGGGGGTTAAAAAGCGAGCTCGCCCTCTAGGTAGATGCGGTGGTCAGCGGTGATGGTGCCTTCTTTACGCTCGGCGACCAGTTTCAGATCAAACAACTTGTTGTGCTGCCATTGCAAGCCCAGGCGATAGGTGCGCTTGTCGCCCAGACTCAGTTCAGTGTAGGGCGTCATGAGGCCAGGGCCCCGGAGCGCATGCATGCCGTAATCCAAACGGACCTCCAGGCGCGGGCTGTAGTCGTTAGAAGCGCCCTGTGAAGCGCCCCCCAAGCCATCATCCAGCCCCTGCTGCCAGAGTTGTTGCACCCCGCCAGTGGTCACCCCATAACCCGGCGTCAGACTGAAAGACAGGCCCCGTCCGTTTGTTGACGGCTGGAAGCTAATCGCCCCACTCAGTCCCCACTCCTCAGCCTCACCGCCCACCAGGGCACGCGCCTTGCCTTCTATCACCAGGCCGCCGCCCAGGCTGGCATAGCGCAGACTAGTACCCAGCTCAGCACCCGCACCGGTCTCCCCGTCTCCACCGTCATAACGCAGCCCGGCTTCCAGACTAGACTCAAATTGCGCCCCGCTGTCCAGGGCTTGAGCACGAGTCGCTTCCAGGGTCATGCGCAACCGACTGGCATCCCGGGTCACGGCGGTTATCTGCTCATTACCGTCCAGTTCCACGGTGCTGCTCATGGCTTCACCCTTGAGACGCAGGCTGGTGAGTCCAGTCTCCATCAAGATGCCACTCGCCCCCAGTGCAAAGGTCTGCATGCTGAGGTCGCTTGCGGGGATTGCCTCTCCCAGCGTCCGGTCTTCACTGATATCCAATTCGCCATCGCCATAGCCGGCAGTCGCCCAGAAGTCCAGGCCGCCCGCTGCCCAGCCCGCATAAGAATGAACACTGGTCATATCCAGGTCATAGTCGCCACTGACTGCCAGGCTGGGGTCAGTGTAGTCCAGCCTTGCTTGGCTTTTGGAGATCGCCACACCCAGAATAGTGCGCTCGTTCAGCTGCGCATCCAGACCCAGTTGTAGACTAAAGAGGTTGCCGTCCCACCGCACCCCATCAGCACCTTCTATACTCCGGTAATCGCCCGCACCCCAGAGGGTGATGCTCTGGCTCTCAGAAGCAGCAGCGCCCGCACCATTCAAGGGCAGCACAAAGGCAGACCCCGCCAGGACTCGCTTCCAATCAAACTGGTCATAGACCAGGGCGCGTCCCTGAGCTTTGATAAGCTCCGTCAGGTTACCCGCACCGCCAAAACTGCTACTACTCGCAGCAGCTCCGGCAATGTTGGCGCGCCGTGCCTGCTCAAGGCGCCGCACAATGGCACTGACATTTTGGTCCGCCATGCTCCGTGCCACTTCGGGCAGTATCACCGCATTAAGCCGAGCAAGGTCGCGGACGATGACTACGCGGACGATACGGGTAACCGTCTCGGCAGCATTGCCGGCGGCATCGGATACATCATAAGTGATGGTGTAGTCCCCGGCAGTGGCGGTATCCACCAGGTCGCCGCCCACCGCAATGCGGGCACTGAGCGCACCATCCACCGCATCACTTGCCGTGGCGCCCGGGTCAGTGAAGGTGCTGCCTTGATTGACCTCCACGAGACTGGCACCTATGAGGGTAATCTCTGGGGCAGTGGTGTCTACCGCGGTGCCGGTCGCGCTCGCCGCGGTTTCGGGTCCTGTGTTCGGGATGCTGGCGGTGTCCTCAACGCTATTCGCGGCAAGGGTCAGAGTGAAACTTGTCTCGCTTGGCGTGAAGGTAATGCTGTAGGTACTGCCAGAGCCACTCACGCTAGTTCCGGTGACACCGGTGGAAGCGGAGAAGTCGTCGGCAGCCAATCCGGTCACCGCTTCGGAGAAGGTGAGGTCGTGCGTCTGCGCGGTGCCAACCACCCCGGCGGCAATGGTGCCGAAGGTCACCGTCGGCGCGGTCATGTCAGGCACGGTGGCAGGTGTCGCGGTGCCGGTCACGCTCGCCGCGGTTTCAGGTCCCGTGTTCGGGGTGCTAGCGGTATCCTCAACGCTGTCCGCGGCAAGGGTCAGAGTGAAACTTGTCTCGCTTGGCGTGAAGGTGATGGTGTAGGTACTGCCAGAGCCGGAGACGCTATCCACTGTGGCGCCCGTGGCGGTGATGTCGTCGGCAGCCAATCCGGTCACCGCTTCGGAGAAGGTGATGTCATGCGTCTGCGCGGTGCCAACCACCCCGGCGGCAATGGTGCCCCAGTCCACCGTCGGCGCGGTGGTGTCTACCGCGGTGCCGGTCGCGGTCGCCGCCGCGGCGGGTCCTGCGTTCGGGGTCGCAGCGGTGTCCTCAACGCTATTCGCGGCAAGGGTCAGGGTGAAGGCTGCCGCAGTCGGGGTGTAGGTGATGCTCCAGGTGTCGCCGGAGCCGGTAACACTATCTACGGTGACCTCGGTGGAGCCAGAGAAATCACCTGCTTCCAAACCAGTCACTGCCTCATCGAAGGTGAGGCCGACCGTCTGTTGCGTGCCAATCACCCCGACGTCAATGGTGCCGAAGGTCGCGCTCGGCGCGGTGGTGTCCAGGATCACCGCACGAGTGATGGTGAGGCGGTAGAGTTTCATGGTCGTGCCGTCTGCGGCGGTAATCTCAATAGCAAAAGATTGCATTGCGTCTCTGAATCCAAAATTCTCGGTATTGGTGCCGAGAGAGTCAAGATCCACTTCTGCATTGGAATCAGCAGCAGTCACCGTGATGGTAACCGAGGTCGTATCGATCGGCGCAGTCGCGGTATAGGTTAGTGTGTCGGGCGCGATGGCTTCATTCGGCGTGACCGGGTTGCCGTTATTATCCGTTATGGACAGGGTAGCCAGGTCCGCATCCGCAGATAGCACCGCGGTGCCGGTCCCGCTCCTCGCTGCCGCGGGCTCTGTTGCGGGGCCCGTGTTCGGGGTGGCGGCGGTGTCGCTCACGCTGTCCGCGGCAAGGGTCAGGGTGAAGGATGTCAAGGTCGGGGTGAAGGTAATAGTGTAGGTGTCGCCGGAGCCGCTCAGGCTATTCACCGTGGCGCCAGTAGCGGTGATGTCGGTGGCAGCAAAGCCAGTAACTATCTGGTTGAAGCTGATGGTGTGCGTCTGCCGCGTGCCAATCACCCCGACGTCAATGGTGCCGAAGTCCACGGTCGGCGCGGTGGTGTCGGGCGCACCAAGGCTAAAGGTGGTTAGAGTAGCGGGTATTCCGGGACCTGTGTTGCCGTCGCGGTCGGTAACGCTGTTGGCGAGAAGGCGCAGGACGACCTGGCCAGTCGTGGTCGGGGTGAGGGTGAGGGTGTAGATGGTGTGGTAGCCACTGCTCGGGGTAATGCTATTCAATACTCCGCCGCCGAGAGTGAAAGAAGCCGTAGTCAAACCAGTCACCGGCTCGGAGAAAGTGAAGGTGAGCATCTGCCGGGTGTTAATCTCGCCAGCCGCGATACTCGCGTAGGTCCCAACCAGGCTCGGCATGTCGGGATCCGTCGCGCGTAATGCCTGCTCTACAAGACGGACAGGACCTTCGTTCGGGATGGCGGCGGTGTCCATCACGCTATTCGCGGCAAGGCGCAGAACGATAGCTTGCGAGCTTGGAGTGAAGGCGATGGTGTAGGTGATTTGGTCGCTATCAGGGTCGCTCACGCGAATTCCGGTGACGCCGGTGGAAGTGGAGAAGTCGCTTGCCGTAAGATCGGTCACCGCTTCGGAGAAGGTGAGGAGGACCGACTGCTCGGTGCCAATCACACCATTGGCAATGTCGCCAAAGACTGCCGTCGGCGCGGTGGTGTCAGTCTGCGCGTGTGCCGTGTTTATTCCAAAAATGAGGGGGGGGGGGGGGGGGGCACTTATCGCTAGCAGTAGCGCGGAGGCAAACACGAATTGGCGGACTGTTTTGTTCATGGTATTGGCTCCTTTGTGTGAATGAAGTTGGTTTGCCCGGATGCGGTTGGGCAACCCGTGCAGGGTATTGTATAGGAAAAATTATGCAACCGCTAAACATAACATCCACCTAGCCCAACATTGACACTGGCATGACGGTGGGGTGCCGCATGGCCGTCATTCTTGCCGCTTGACGCTTCCGCGCCGTCACCCTCCCCACGCCATCTGGCGGCTTACGGCGCCCCGCGCCGTCATTCTCGCCGAAGCCAGTCGTACCGCCGAAGGCGGGACGACTGGCTTCGGGGGGAATCCAGAGGAACGAGCGGTATTGCCTTTACTCCTCTGGATTCTCGAGTGCTCTCCCCGATATGCTCGCGCCACCCCCGTTGATGCGTAGCGGGAATATCAAGGTGCTTGTCTTTGTTCCTCTGGATTCCCGTCACCCCAGTCATTACAGCCGATGGCTGGGATGACTGGGGTGGCGAGAATTCTTGTCGCCGGGAGCAGGGGTTAAAAAGCGAGTTCGCCCACTAGGTAGATGCGGTGGTCAGCCGTGGTGGTGCTTTCTTTGCGCTCGGTGACAAGTTTCAGATCAAACAACTTGCTGCGCTGCCACTGCAAGCCCAGGCGATAGGTGTTCTTGTCGCCCAGACTCAGTTCAGTGTAGGGCGTCATGAGGCCAGGGCCCCGGAGCGCGTGCATGCCGTAATCCAAACGGACCTCCAGGCGCGGGCTGTATTCGTTAGAAGCGCCATGTGAAGCGCCCCCCAAGCCATCATCCAGCCCCTGCTGCCAGAGTTGTTGCACCCCGCCAGTGGTCACCCCATAACCCGGCGTCAGGCTGAAAGACAGGCCCCGTCCGTTTGTTGACGGCTGGAAGCTAATCGCCCCACTCAGTCCCCACTCCTCAGCCTCACCGCCCACCAGGGCACGCGCCTTGCCTTCTATCACCAGGCCGCCGCCCAGGCGGGCATAGCGCAGACTGGCACCCAGCTCAGCACCCGCACCGGTCTCCCCGTCGCCACCGTCATAACGCAGCCCGGCTTCCAGACTAGACTCAAATTGCGCCCCGCTGTCCAGGGACTGGGCGCGAGTCGCTTCCAGGGTCATGCGCAATCGGCTGGCATCCCGGGTCACGGCAGTTATCTGCTCATTACCGTCCAGTTCCACCGAGCTCCTCAAGACCTCACCCTTGAGGCGCAGGCTGGTGAGGCCAGTCTCCATCAAGATGCCACTCGCCCCCAGCGCCAAGGTCTGCATGCTGAGGTCGCTTGAGGGGATCGCCTCTCCCAGCGCCCGGTCTTCACTGATATCCAATTCGCCATCGCCATAGCCGAGGGTCGCCCAGAAGTCCAGGCCTCCCGCTACCCAGCCCAGATACGGATGGACACTGGTCATATCCAGGTCATAGTCGCCGCTGACTGCCAGGCTGGGGTCAGTGTAGCCCAGCCTCGCTTGGCTTTTGGAGACCGCCACCCCCAGGACCGTGCGCTCGTTCAGCTGCGCATCCAGACCCAGTTGCAGACTAAAGAGGTCGCCGTCCCACCGCACCCCCTCAGCACCTTCTATACTCCGGTAATCGCCCGCACCCCAGAGGGTGAAGTCCTGGGCTTTTTCAGCCGCCCCACCGCCCGCGCCATTCAAGGGCAGCACAAAGGCAGACCCCGCCAGGACTCGCTTCCAATCAAACTGGTCATCGACCAGGGCGCGTCCCTGAGCTTTGATAAGCTCCGTCAGGTTACCCGCACCGCCAAAACTGCTAGTAGCAGCAGTTCCGGCAATGGTTGAGCGCCGTGCCTGCTCAAGGCGTCGCACAATGGCGCTGACATTTTGGTCCGCCATGCTCCGTGCCACTTCGGGCAGTATCACCGCATTAAGCCGAGCAAGGTCGCGGACGATGACTACACGGACGATTCGGGTGACCGTGTCAGCAGCATTGTCGGCGGCATCGGATACATCATAAGTGATGGTGTAGTCCCCCGGCGTGTCGGTATCCACCAGGTCGCCGCCCACCACAATGCTGGCACTGAGGTCGCCATCCACCCCATCACTTGCCGTGGCCCCCGGGTCAGTGAAGGTGCTGCCATGCTCAACCTCCAAGGGACTGGCACCTATGAGGATAATCTCTGGGGCAGTGGTGTCTACCGCGGTGCCGGTCACGCTCACCGCGCTGGCTGGTCCCGCGTTCGGGGTGGCCGCGGTGTCCATCACGCTATTCGCGGCAAGGGTCAGGGTAAAGGCTACCGCGCTGGGGGTGAAGGCGATGGTGTAGGTGTCGCCGGAGCCGCGCACACTATCCACTCTGGCACCCGTGGCGGTGATGTCGGCGGCAGTCACTCCGGTCACCGCTTCGGAGAAGGTGAGGTCGTGCGTCTGCGCGGTGCCAACCACCCCGGCGATAATGGTGCCGAAGGTCGCCGTCGGCGCGGTCATGTCAGGCACGGTGGCAGGTGTCGCGGTGCCGGTCGCGCTCGCCGCGGTTTCAGGTCCCGCGTTCGGGGTGCTAGCGGTGTCCATCACGCTATTCGCGGCAAGGGTCAGAGTGAAGGCTGCCGCGTTCGGGGTGAAGGTGATGCTCCAGGTGTCGCCGGAGCCGGTAACACTATCTACGGTGACCTCGGTGGAGCCGGAGAAGTCGTCGGCAGCCAATCCGGTCACCGCTTCGGAAAAGGTGAGGTCATGCGTCTGCGCGGTGCCAACCACCCCGGCGGCAATGGTGCCGAAGGTCGCGGTCGGCGCGGTGGTGTCCAGGCTCACCGCACGAGTGATGGTGAGGCGGTAGAGTTTCATGGTCGTGCCGTCTGCGGCGGTAATCTCAATAGCAAAAGATTGCATTGCGTCTCTGAATCCAAAATTCTCGGTATTGGTGCCGAGAGAGTCAAGATCCACTTCTGCATTGGAATCAGCAGCCGTCACCGTGATGGTAACCGAGGTCGTATCGCTCGGCGCAGTCGCGGTATAGGTTAGTGTGTCGGGCGCGATGGCTTCATTCGGCGTGACCGGGTTGCCGTTATTATCCGTTATGGACAGGGTAGCCAGGTCCGCATCCGCAGATAGCACCGCGGTGCCGCTCACGCTCCTCGCTGCCGCGGGCTCTGTTGCGGGGCCCGTGTTGGGGGTGGCGGCGGTGTCGCTCACGCTGTCCGCGGCAAGGGTCAGGGTGAAGGAGGTCAAGGTCGGCGTGAAGGTGATGATATAGGTGCTGCCGGAGCCGCTCAGGCTATTCACCGTGGCGCCAGTAGCGGTGATGTCGCTGGCAGCAAAGCCAGTAACTATCTGGTTGAATCTGATGGTATGCGTCTGCCGCGTGCCAATCACCCCGACGTCAATGGTGCCGAAGTCCACCGTCGGCGCGGTGGTGTCTGCTGCAACAACGGTATTGCTTCCACTGCCGGTATCAAGGGCGGAGACATCTGCCCTATCACTGGGACCCATGTTGCCAGCGAGGTCGGTCACTGCATTCCTGGCAAGTAATAGGTTTCCGCCTATGACGGCAGCGCGGGGGCTCGGGGTGAAGTAGAGGGTATAGGTGATATGGTCACCAGAGTCGACAACTCTATTCACCGTGACACTGGCGCCGGTAAAGTCTCCCACTTCCAAACCAGTCACCGGCTCGGAGAAGATGAAGGTGTGCGTCTGCTCGGTGTTAATCTCACCGTCGGCAAACTTATCGTTATGGCGTACCAACTCCGGACCGGTGGTATCCACGGTAACCGCACCAAGAAGCGCGGGGGCGGAGTCAGTGCCGGATACGGTCTGCACGACTTGCACATCGTTAGCGTCATACACCTTCTCGGGCAAGGTGAAACTGCTGCCGGAACCGGCGGTGAAGGTGCTACCGCCATCGGTGACATATTTCCAAGTGGCACCGTCTGCCAGACCAGACACATTCACCACACCATTGTTGGTGATGCCGTCGCTTGGCGAGGAACCGGTGTCTGCAGCCAGAGCGATGGTCGGTGCGGTGTTAGTCTGCGCGTGTGCCGTGTTTATTCCAAATATGAGGGGGGGGGGGGGGGGGGACACTTATCGCTAGCAGTAGCGCGGAGGCAAACACGAATGGGCGGATTATTTTGTTCATGGTATTGGCTCCTTATCTGTGAATGAAGTTGGTTTGCCCGGATGCGGTTGGGTAACCCGTGCAGGGTATTGTATAGGAAAAATCATGCAACCGCTAAACATAACATCCACCTAGCCCAACATTGACACTGGCATGCTGGTGGGGTGACGGCATGTTGCTTGTCAATAAAGTGTTGGTAGTGATGGGCTAAGTATTTACAGCAATAACCGGGAGTGAAACGATGCGGTTTGGGGTAGAATGGCGGTCTCTGGGGGGTGTAGCACATGATTTTCATCAAAGCATGTCCATCAAAGCCTATTTATAAAAAACGCGCTTATAAAAACGCGCTCATAAAAACGTGCTCATAAAGACATGGATATAAAGACATGCTGATATTACAAAGCCTGACCGGGATGGTGGCGATTATTTTCACAGGCTATCTGCTCTCTTCGGCCCGCCGGAGTATCAACTGGCGCACTGTGGGCGGTGCTTTTGCCATTCAAATTTCTATTGGCTTTCTGGTCTTGTATTTCCCGCTGGGGCAAGACCTGTTGCGGGTTGTTGCTGGGCTGGTGACGAATCTGCTCAGTTATGCTAAGGCGGGTACCAATTTTATGTTCGGCAACCTGGCATCCGATGATCAGGGTTTTGTATTTGCCTTGCAGGTCTTACCTATCATTGTGTTTTTTGCCTCTCTGGTCGCGGTCCTGTATCACCTCGGGATAATGGAACGCGTGGTCAATTTGATCGGCGGATTTATTCGCCTCATCATCAAGACTAGCAAGGCAGAATCCATGTCTGCTGCCACCAATATTTTTATCGGGCAATCAGAATCACCCATCGCTATCCGGCCCTATCTGTCAAAACTATCAACTTCCGAACTCTTTGCCGTCATGGTGGGTGGCATGGCAACTGTCTCTGGCGCAGTCCTCGGCGGCTATGCGGCAGCGGGAGTGGAGATGAGATATTTGATAGCAGCCAGCTTTATGGCAGCACCTGCTGGCTTGATGATGGCGAAACTGATTCGTCCCCATACCGAAGCCACCTCCGATGATGCGGACATTCATGAAGCAATCCTAGAGCATAGAGCAAGCAATGTGATCGATGCCGCCGCCACCGGTGCCCTCCAGGGCATGCAGCTGGCCATGGCTATAGGGGCACTCCTGCTGGCGTTTATCGCCTTGATAGCCTTGATGAATGGCTTGCTTGGTTGGTTCGGGGGGCTAGTCGGTGTACCCGACCTGACCCTCCAAGGCATACTCGGATTTTTATTCCAGCCGGTTGCCTTCCTGATCGGCGTGCCCTGGGAGGAAGCCCGGCAAGTAGGTAGCCTTCTGGGTCAGAAACTCATGTTAAATGAGTTTATTGCCTTCCTTGATTTTATTGCTAACCACCAAAATCTGAGCCCCAGGACCCAAGGCATCACCACCTTTGCCCTATGTGGTTTTGCCTGCCTGACCTCTATTGCCATCCTAGTGGGCGGGATTGGTCTTATGGCACCAGAGCGCCGGGAAGAACTAACAAAACTCGGGCTCATGGCGGTGCTCGCTGCGAATCTAGCCAATCTGATGAGTGCGACGATTGCCGGCTTTATGCTCTCGCTCGGTTGACCGCGAGCCCAGAGCAGACTAGAGGCCGCGATTGGGGTTGATCAAATACTTCTCGCCCGTTGCCTGCTTGGCATAGACCCCAATAGCCTCAAGTGATAATGCTTCCGCCAGGGATATTTCTTTGGTGTAGTGGCTTGCGAAGGTGGTCGTTATTTCATCGGCGACCCTTTGTTTCAGCTTTTCTGTTGCCTCTGGTCCTATCTTTTGTAAGAAGGGCGTCAAGAGCCAGCCTCCCAGCCCCCAAGCCATACCAAACTTACGGCTCAGTATCGTCGGGCTGGGGTCAAGCCCGCCGTAGATATACATCTGTTTGTGCTGGGTGGACCCGTAGCGGCTATATTCCGAACTGGTCTTGATGGCGGCGACTTCCATACCACTGAGGATCTGCCCGACCAGCTTGCCACCGCCCGTGGCATCAAAGCCGATATAAGCACCGGTTGCCACGAGCATTGCAGTCAAATCTTCCATAAAGGAATCCTGGCTTGAATTACCCACATACTGGGCGCCGATCTTTTTAAGCAGGGCGACCTGTTCTTCTTTACGCACTATATTCACCAGAGCAACACCATCGGCGATACATATCTTCTGTAGCATCTGCCCGAGATTAGAAGCCGCCGCGGTATGCACCAATGCCTGGTTACCCTCCAGCCGCATGGTCGCCACCATCCCCAGAGCAGTGAGCGGATTCACAAAACAAGAAGCACTCTGGGCGGGGGTTATGCCGTCTCGCATGGCAAGGCATTGCTTTGCCTTGAGCACTCGGTACTGGGTGTACATGGCACCCCCTAGGAGGCCCACTGTTTTCCCCAGCAGGGCTTGGGTCGACTTGCCCGCCTCAACTACGGTGCCGCCCCCCTCGTTGCCCACTGGCATGGGGGTACCCATCCGCCCCGCTAGCGCCGGGCGCAGCCTTTCCGGAATCTCGGCGGTAATGATGGGGGCTTCTGGTGTGCCGGAGGCCTGGGCACGGGTCATGTCCGCCAGGCCGAACAGCAGACCCAGGTCAGAAGGGTTAATCGGCGCCGCTTCCACCTTCACCAGAACTTCATCTGCTTCGGGCACTGGCACCGGTATCTGCGCTAGTGACAGTTGTAGATTACCTTCCGGGGTAACCAGTGATTGGAGTTGTAGTTGCTTCGGCATGCTGATGGCTCCTTATTCTTTATATACAAACGGCTGAAGGTGCTATTAAAACACTGCTGAAGGATTCTTGCATGTCCCGTCATCACAGTCCCGTCATCCCAGTCGGCATAGCCAGACCCTGGCATGACGGGTGCTGCTGATGAAGGCACATTCCTCCCCCCGCCGTCATTCTCGTCACCCTGGTCGGCACAGCCACCGGCTGTGATGACTGGGGTGACGGGAATCCAGAGGAACGAAGGCGAATCACTTTGGGCATTTGCACAACAAGATGGTTCGTCGCTCTGGATGTAAGCCGGGGCAAGCCCGGGAATGACGGCATGAGGGCTCTTCACTCGGTATCAAGCTGCATGTTGCGTAGTTCGTCCTCGCCGACAATATCTTGCAACTCTTCTATCATGTCGGCAGCTTCCTTCTGTCGGCGCCACATGTCGGCATAGACGCCTTGCTTCTGGACCAGGCTGGTATGGGTGCCGCGCTCAATGATTTCGCCCTTATCCAGCACTAGGATTTCATCCGCATTGACGATAGTGGATAGCCTGTGGGCGATGACCAGGCTGGTTCTGTGTTTGGCGATTTCAATCAGCGCGGCCTGAATCTCCCGCTCAGTCTTGATATCCAGTGCGGAGGTTGCCTCATCCAACACCAAAATCCTGGGGTTTTTTAATACCGTCCGGGCAATGGCGACGCGCTGCTTTTCACCGCCGGAAAGTTTTAAACCTCTTTCCCCCACTCTGGTGTCATAACCCAGGGGCAGGGAGGTAATAAAGTCATGGATGCTCGCGTGGCGAGCCGCTGCTTCAACCTCGGCATGGCTGGCATCGGGCTTGCCGTAATGGATGTTATATCGGATGGTGTCGTTAAAGAGCACCGTATCCTGAGGCACAATGCCGACCGCTTCCCTCAGGCTTGCCTGGGTGACCTGGCTGATGTCTTGACCATCAATCAATATCTGCCCCTGCTGGACATCATAAAATCGGTACATGAGGCGCGCCAGGGTGGACTTGCCCGCACCGCTGGGACCGACCACGGCAAGGGTCTTGCCATGCTCAATGGTGAAGGAAACCCCTTTTAAGATGTTTCGCTGTTGCTGCTTTTGGATGTCATAGTCTGGGGTGTCATGGTTTGGGATGTCATAGTCTGGGGTGTCATAGCGGAAGTGCACCTGCTGAAAACTAACCCTGCCCTGGCTTACCTTGAGCCCGGTCGCCTCAGGCGCATCCTTAATCTCCGGGGCAAGATCCAGCAGTTGAAACATAAACTCCATATCAACCAGCGATTGTCGAATCATGCGATAGGAAGACCCCAAGAAGCCGAGTGGAATAAAGAGTTGCAACATGAAGGTGTTCAGCATCACCACCTCACCCATGCTCAGATTCCCGGCGGCATAGTCCTGGACGGCTAGAATGAGAATGGCAATCTGGCAGAGTGCCCGGGCAACAAGTTGACCGCCATTTAACATACCCAACGTATTCTGGCTTTTGACTGCCGCTGCCATGTAACGAGACAGGGCATGGTCGTAGCGGTCGGCTTCCCAACTTTCATTACCAAAATACTTCACGGTTTCAAAGTTCAACAGACTGTCCACACCAATTGCCATTGCCCGGGATTCCTGGGCGACCATCTCCCGTCTAAAATGAGTGCGCCATTCGGTAAACAGCAGGGTAAAGGCAATGTATCCCGCGAGTGCCAGGAGGATGACCATGACATATTTGCCCGGATAGGAAATCCCCAGATAAGTACATACCATGCCTATCTCAAAGAGAGTGGGCGCAATGTTGAATGCGAAGAGACCAATAATTTGCTGCAGCGCGCGGGTGCCTCTTTCTATAGCACTGGAGAGGCCACCCGTGCGTCTCTCCAGATGAAAGCGCATGCTGAGATGATGCAGATGCTGAAATGTTTTGAGACCGATGATCTTTTGCGCGAACTCTGAGACCGGTGTGAAAACGGCGACTCTGACTTCCGTCATGGCACCGGGTAGCAGTAGCGTCACCCCGTAGAGCAGTGCCAGGCTAATCAATCCGGCAAGGCCGGCCGATGCGACTGCCCCCGGATCCGCTCCGGGAAAGAGACTGTTCAGCCCATCAATCAGGTCTTTGAGTAGAATAGGCCCATAAACATTGGCGCTGCGCCCCGCCAGCAAGCAGGCGATAGCGATGAGCACCCGGCAACGCATGCCGTAGTGCTCCTTTGGCCAGAGGAAGGGTAGGAGCACCCGGGTGGTCTGCCAGGCACTACGGCGAGAGGCCCCTGTGTCGTCCTTAAGCAGCTGCTCAGCAGCCAGGGGATCAGGAAAGGGCTGGCGGCGAAAATGATCCATTACCTCCTCCCATAGGTGGGGAAGTCTTGATTGCTCGCGGCCATCTTGAGGAAGTCAGCTAACTTTTGATACTGATTACATGCGCTGAGTTGCCGAGATGTTACCGCCATCAATTGCAATTCGCCTCCTTGTGCTCGTTCCAGTGCTGCCCCTGGGGAAATCCAGAGACTATCCACAGTCTCTAGCCCGTCGTGTAATCCGGTCTGGGAGGCGGGTGCCTGGGTGATGAAAAACCGAGTATCAAACCGCCTGGGTCCGCCCGGCGGCGTGATCCAACGATTGAAGAAATCGATCAGATCAAGCGCCAAGCATAACCCTTCCTGGTGGCAAATTGCTGCCAGACTGAGCTGCTTCTCATAGAGCAGGTGCCGATACTCGGCAAAACGCTCCTGAGACCTGGCATCAATAGTGAGCACCTTGCCCTCCTTGTCATAGGCAAGCATAAAACCCGATTCTTCAAAAGCTTCTCTTATCCCTGCCAGCCAGTATTGTTGCCACTCGGGTCCCAGGCTAGCCTTCTGCTGTTGTTGATGCGTTGCGGGGCCAATGAGCAGTGCTTCATAATCCTTGCTGCTGTCATCCGGGTCCACTCGGCCACCGGGGAAGACATACATGCCGCCCGCGAAGACCGCAGTATGATTTCGCCGGAGCATAAATATCTCAAATTGCGGCCTGGCGTCTCTGGCAATAATGACAGTAGCGGCGGGGTGAATAGGCTGCCTCTCAGGTCTGGGCATGGTTGCTCCTTCGGGTCACAAGGGTGGTCATAAAAGCCGTAGCAAAAGCGGTCACAAAAGCCGCCACAAAAGCGGTCACAAAAGCCGCAGCAGAAGTCTTGTTTGTGTTCACAGATTTGATGACAAACTTGAATAGTATCATTGACGGACTGGATTCCCGCCTTCGGCGAGAATGACGGCCATGCGGCACTGCTACTTCAAGCGGCAGTCTGGTCTTGGAGCAGTGCTTTAATTTCTGCTATCGAGTAGCCCAGGTCTGTCAGTATCTGCTGGGTATGCTCGCCGCGCTGAGGAGCGGGTGCGCTCGGCAGGATATCCAGGGTATGGAAGTGCATGGGGATACGAATAGTCCGGTAGTCACCCAGCCCCGGCGCGCTCAAGGAAGGGAAGAGGTTGATCGCTTCTGCCTGGGGGTCGGTGATGACTTCATGCACACTGAGCACCGGCGCCCAGATGATGCCATGCGCATCGAAAATCTCTCCCCATTCATCTCGGGATTGCTGTGCCAATATCTCGTCAATGGCCGGGACCAGCTCCGCCATCCGCTGGTATCTGCCACTGGGGCTGGCAAAACGTTCATCCTCCAGCCATTCGGGCTTAGCCAATGCCTGGCAAAAGGCGTGCCACCAGGAGGCTTCTGGCATGTTAAAGACAATCCATTGCCCATCACCGCAGGGATAGCGGTTCAGCATGGGGGATAACTGCTCTTCTCTAGAGCGTTTACGCACGGGCTGCTGATCTACTAGCGTTACCGCGTAATCGCTGGCCAGGGTCCAGACCGCGGCTTCATAGAGTGACGTTTCCACGACCTGCCCCTCGCCAGTGCGGTCAACTTGCCTAATAGCGGCGAGGATGGCACCGACGAGCGCGAGTCCGGTCACATGATCACCCTGGGCGGGTCTGGGCATGGGGACGTTGCCGGCTGCACCTTCCCGCATCGCATCATGCAGGCCCGAGCGAGCAAAGAAGGCTGTTGAATCATAGCCCGGTCGCCAGGCTTCGGGACCTCGGGTGCCGTAGCCGGTCAAGGTAGCGTGTACCAGTTTGGAGTTGACCGCCAGCAGAGACTCGGGGTCAAGGTGGTACTTTTCCTGCCGTTTGGCAAGCAGATTACACATAAACACATCGGCCTTTTGACAGAGTTGCATGACTATGTCTATAGCTTCTTTTTGCCTCAGATCAAGGCAGATGGATTGCTTGCCGCGGTTGTCAACATCAAACTGAAAGTCATGGGTTTTGAGCTCAGCTTCAATCTTGGCAGGGCGGCCCATCTTGCGCATAGGATCCCCACTGAGTGGTTCAATCTTGATGATGCGCGCCCCAAGATCGGCAAGAATCGCACCCGCACTGGGTGCCGCCATCCAACTATCAACTTCCACAATGGTGATGTCATCCAAGGGTTTGGTCACGCGCTTCTCCTGCTAAGTGGTGCTAGTGAACAGACCCTGAAATGCGACTAGAGTGGCGGCCGCTGCCACATTGATTGAATCAACCCCTCTGCTCATGGGTATGCGCGCGAGTATATCGCAACGTTGCCGCACCGTCTGACTCAAGCCCTCGGTCTCATTACCGAGCACATAAGCGCGCTGCCTGGTGGCGGGTGCGAGGTGATGCAAGGGAGTGGGGGGTTCATTCTGTCGATGCCCCGTCCCTTGATGACCCGTCTCTTGGTGACCCGTCTCTTGGTGACCAGCTAGGCCAATAATCTCAAATCCATGTTGCTGCAAGCAGTCTAGCCCGGCTTTAACATCCGGGCAGTGAAAGATATTTGCCCGGAGGAGGGTGCCCGCGCTTGCCTTGTATACCAGGGGGTCAATCTTGGCGCAGCTCTTGCGAGGCAGCACCAGCCCCCGGATGGGCGAGGCGGTGACCGAGCGAATGATCAGCCCAAGATTCTGCGGATTGGTGATGCCGTCCAGGAGGAGCACTTCCGTTAGTCTATCGCGCGCCATATCCTGGCTGGAGGTCTTGGCGAGTGCCTCAACCCCTTGATAACCCCTTGCCTGCACATCAATTGCCACGCCTTGATCTTGCCTGGCGTTTTTAGAAATTCTCGATAAGGCGATACGTTCATGTCGGCGTACTTCTACTTGTCGCGCTCGGGCGAGATTTTCAATCCGCTGCATGCGCTCTGAACCAGCATGAGTGTCGGCAAGATGCAGCCTGAAGATGTCTGCCTGGGGGTCTTCCAGCAGTGCCAAGACAGTCCGGCGACCATAGAGGGTGATTATTCCCTCAAAAAATTGTTTCTTTTCTTGATAGCCCTTCTTAATAGCCGTTCTTGATAGCAGTGGTTCCAAGGGTGAGACGATAGTCAGTGGCTGAGTGGGGCTTACAAGAGGCGGTCTAGTTGTGTAGTGATTTCCTCTGGTGTGACCTGAGGCTCAAATCTGGCAACCACGGCGCCATTTTTATTCACCAGGAACTTGGTGAAGTTCCAAGCGATATCCGGCTTGCCGTCTGGCGCTGCTCGGTGGGATTTGAGCCATTGGAAGAGGGTGCAACTGCCATCGCCATTGACCTCTATTTTGGAGAAGAGCGGGAAGTTGACCTGATATTTGCTGGTCGCAAACTCATATATTTCTTCATCAGTGCCGGGTTCCTGAGCACCGAATTGATTACAGGGGAAGCCCAGTACTTGCAAATCATCCCGGGTGTCTTGAAGCGCACACAGACCTGTGTACTGTGGTGTCAAGCCTCATTGACTTGCCAGGTTGACAATCAACAGGGCTTGGTCCCGGTAATCGGCAAAGGATACGTTATCACCGCTAATTGAGGTCATCTTCAGTGCATAGATATCAGTCATGTCTTATCGCCTGTTTATAGGTGTATTGATGCGGTTGGTGGAGCCAGGCGGGATCGAACCGCCGACCTCGTGACTGCCAGTCACGCGCTCTCCCAGCTGAGCTATGGCCCCCCGCAATGGAAGATGCGAATACTAGCGGAAGCGGCAATGTCATTCAACAAGCGGGCACTTAGCAGGAGGTACTTAAGAGGTGCCCCTAGGCGATGTTATGGGTATAAAATAGGCACTCAGTGCGCAATAACAGGAATAAAAGATGGAATACTTACTTGATATTGAGATCAGCATGCCGCGAGAGCAACTAGTCGCATTGTTCCGCGATCAAGATAGCCTGTCTCAGTGGCAACCCGGTCTCGTCAGTGTAACGCCGTTGAGTGGTACCCCAGGGCAGGCCGGTGCCAAGACCAAATTTATCCATAAGATGGGTTTCAAGCGGGTTGAGATGCAGGAAACTATTGAAGCCGTCAATCTGCCAGATGAGATCATTTTGATATATGAAGCCAAGGGAGTGTGGAATCGCTGTGTGAACCGATTTATAGCCCTGAGTGCTGAACAGACCCAATGGGAGTTTGGAACCGAATTCCGGTTTAGCGGGATGATGCGGTTGCTGGTGTTGCTCATGCCGAGTCTGTTCAAAAAACAATCCCGCCGGGAAATGGAAAATTTCAAAGCCTATGCTGAGCAGATACAAGAATGACGGCGGGGAGTCCCTGCTCCTTCTGGCGGCTTACGGCGCCCCGCGCCGTCATTCTCGAGCTTGCTCGGGAATCCAGAGGAACAAGCGGTATGCCTTCATCATCAGTAGCAGTAATAACCGAACTGCGCGCTTCATTTCTCTGGATTCCCGTCACCCTAGTCATTACAGCCGATGGCTGTAATGACTGGGGTGCCGAGAATGACGGCGGGGAGTCCCTGCTCCTTCTGGCGGCTTACGGCGGGACGAATGGGGTGCCGGGGGTTCAGTGGGGAAGTAGCCCCTAACCGGTATTACGCATGCTCGCGGCAATGCCGGCAATGGTGACCAGCAATGCTTTGTTGATTTCATCTCGTTGCTCAAGGCTGCTGCTTCGACATCGTTTGAGCAATTCAATCTGCAAGAGATGTAAGGGGTCAGTATAGGGTATCCGCAGGTCCAAAGCCTGTTTAATTTCCGGGAACTGCTCCAGCAATCTGCTCTGCTCCTTGATTTTGTTCACCTTAGTGATGAGCCCAGTGAGGCGGTCGCGGAATTCGTCTCCTAGTGTTTTTAACTTGGGGGACACCAGGGCCAGATCATAGAGTTCGGAAATTTCTATATCAGCCTTGCTGAGTACCATTTCCAGCATATTGATCTGGGTCTGGAAAAAGGGCCATTCAAGGATCATTTCCCGCAGTAGTTTCCAGTCTTCGTCGTTCAGACTCTCATCAAAGGCGGTATCAGTGCCTAGCCAGGCAGGCAGCATCAGTCGCTTTTGGGTCCAGGCAAAGACCCAGGGAATAGCCCGTAGTGTTTTGATGACATCTTCCTTCACGGGTCGATGACCCGCCGGTTTATTGCTTCTTCTCGTCGGTCTGCTCCCCAAGGCTAGCAATGCCAGTTCCCGCTCTGGTGTGCCTTCAACGAAGTAGTCAACGAAATCCGGATTGGATTCCACCTGACTGCGATAGCTTTGCCGGGCGGTATCCGCCAGTTGTTGCATGATGATTCGCCAGGATTCTTTGGGCTTGGGTGGCGGTAGCAGGCAGGCTTCTATAGTGGCGCTCAGCATCAGATCAAGGTTAATCAATGCCAGGGAGGAAGAACCGTATTTGAAGCGGATCGTCTCCCCCTGCTCGGTGACGCGCATCGTCTGCCCGATAGAACCCGGCGGCTGAGAGAGGATTGCTTGCCGCGCGGGCCCGCCACCCCGCCCCGGTGCGCCCCCTCTACCATGGAAGAGGGAGAGTTTAATCTTGTACTTCTGTGCGACTTCTACCAGTTCTTCCTGGGCTCGGTACTGGGCCCAGGCGGCGGCCATCTGCCCCACGTCCTTGGCGGAGTCCGAATAGCCAATCATCACCTGCTGCTTGCCCTTGATATGTTCTTTATACCAGGCCGTTCGCAGGAGCCGTTCCACCGTCCAGTTGGCGTTCTCCAGGTCATCCAGGGTTTCAAATAGAGGGACGACCGGCAGCGCTCTAGTCAGCCCGCATTTACGCAGTAGCAGGACCACGCCAAGCACATCGGAAGGGTGTTGTGCCATGGAGATGATATAGCTGGAGATACCGGTGCCGTTGTTTTCAGCAACCAGGCGAAAAGTTTGTAGGGTTTCATTAGCATCACCCTCGGGATGCCAGCCGTCGGCAACCAGGGGTCGTTTGCTTTCCAGTTCCGCCAGGATGAAATCCGAACGCGCCTTTTCAGACCATTCTGCATAGCTGCCCAGGTCCAGATATTGGGTAATCGTATCCAGAAGTTCAGTATGCTTCTCCGCCGACTGCCGAATATCAAGCGTCACCAGGGTTACGCCAAAGGTATGCGCACGGAGTAGGGTGTGGCGTAACAGGCCGTCAGCAATCATGCCCATGCCGCTGTCACGCAAAGAATCGTAGCAGAGTCGCAGGGGTTCAATGAGTTGCTGCTTCTGCAATATGGCATTAGCAGGCGGCGGGCCGCCCGTCTCCGTCCAATTTCTGGTGAGTTGTAGCCTTTCCCGCAGGTCGCGCAGGATGATGCGGTAGGGTTCATCGGGGGTGCTGTCGCTTGCTAGGGCATGCTCGGTGACCAAGACTTCTGCGAGCTTCGCGTTGTACTGAGACATGGAAAGTTGCGCCAACAACTCGTCCAGATCCCGAAGATAAAGATCTGCTGCCATCCATCGAGCCAGGCCGAGCACTTCCTGGGTAACTTCCGCAGTGACCGAGGGATTGCCATCTCGGTCACCGCCCATCCAGGAAGATAAACCTATAGGTGTGGTATCTAGTGACAGATGCTCGCCGGTAAACTCAAATACCAGTTCGTCCAGGTGACACCAGAGAGCAGGCACGGCATGCCAGAAGGAATGTTCAACGACAGCATAGCCCCATTTGGCTTCGTCCTGAGGGCTAGGTCGCTCGGTGCGGATTTCATCCGTGTGCCAGATTTCCGCTACCAGCCGTTCCAGCTCAGTACGGCTAGCCGTGTCTAGTTCCTGGTCATCTGCCTTCTCCAGCACCTGGGAAATACGGTTATATTTCTGAATGAGGGTACGGCGAGTGATTTCCGTCGGATGTGCGGTCAGTACCAGTTCGCACCGCATGTTGCTTATTGCGTCATAAATCTGTTGCTTCTCCAGACCCGGCAGCATTGACTCTTGTGGTCTCGACTCTTGTAGCCGCAAGTCTTGCAAACGAAGAAAGAGCCCTCTCAGCTGGGAGGCCGCGTTGACATCTTCCTGCCCGGTGAACTCCGCCCGGCTGGTGAATTCGGACTGTTCAGCGATATTGGTTAAATTGAGGAACTGGTTAAAAGCGCGGGTGACCGCGAGCAGAGAATCGTCATCCAGGGTCGCCAGAAGGCCTTTTAATGCCTCGTGGTGCTTTGTGCCCTCGGGGCTTGTTATATCGGTAGCCGTCTGCTTCTGGTGCCTGGATTTGGCGAGGTGACGTATTTCTTCAATCTTAGCCAGAAAGGGCACCCCCTGGTCGGCTGCCATAGTCTCACCGAGAAGGGTGCCTAGGAGCTTGACCCAGTGCCTCAGGCGTTGAGAGATCATTGCATCCATGATGTGCTGAGTTACAAAACTACTACTAACTATTCAACACGACTATTTAACATGACTATTCAACATACGGGGACCCACTAATGCTGGTCTTGGAGATGTTATTTCTTTCTGAGCACCATACTAATAAAGTCGCGAAAGTAATCCATCAGAGTTTCATACTTATAATCAGTAAACTCGCCAGCATCAAAGTACATCCCATGTTCTTGGCAGGCTTCGTATTGTATGTGTATCTGCTTCGGGTCAGCCAGCTGCTTCATCTCCTTGTCGCAAAGAGGACATTTAATGTCGCGTACTTGATTGTGCTTTCTACCCAGTTCCCGGTCGCCGGTGTCAATGTAATCTGACATCCACTTGCCTTTTAAGGTTTCTGCTTCACCTATGTCAAACCAGATACCAGAGCAACCGGTACACCGGTCCACAACGACATTGCCGCTCAGGGTGCTCAGCCGCACCTCCATCATGTTGCTATTACATTTTGGGCAATCCATTCATTGTCTCCAATTTTATAGAGGATGATAGTATGCACTTTTCACAAAAATTCGCCATGCCAGCCGGTGCTGTTGATAAAGTAATTTTTGATGGTCGCTGATAACATCCACAATAATCAGTAGCACAATTATCCATCAATAGGATTATCCATAATAGCAGGGAGCCCATTAGATGAAGACGCAAAAGCTCAGCACTCAAGCCTCCACAAAAGCCTCCACACGATTCACCACACAAGAAGCAGGGCACTTCCCTATGGCGGATGTGCAAGCACTACCCGAAGATATTAGAGCACGGATTCTCGGTGTAGAGGAAAAGACCGGTTTTATTCCCAATATATTTTTAATGCTGGCGAGGCGGCCGGATGAATTCCGCGCCTTTTTTGCGTATCACGATGCCTTGATGGAGAAGGAATCTGGTCTGACCAAGGCGGAGCGGGAAATGATCGTGGTGGCGACCTCCGCGATTAACGACTGCCAGTATTGTGTCGTCGCGCATGGCGCGATACTCAGGATTAGGGCGAAGCATCCGCTAGTCGCGGATCAAGTCGCCATCAATTACCGCCGCGCCGACATAACAGACAAACAGAAGGCGATGCTGGACTTTGCGGTCAAGGTGGCAAGTGCTTCTGCACAGATTGAAGCAGCAGACCTGGAGCGGCTGCATAAACTTGGTTTCAGTGATGATGATATTTGGGATATGGGTGCCATAGCTGCCTTTTTTGCGCACAGCAATCGCCTGGCAAATCTGACCGATACCACACCTAACCCTGAGTTCTATAGCCTGGGGCGGGGATAATCATCATGCTTGGCATTTTTCGTCAGGGGCTGATTGTGCTGCTGCTTTGTAGTTTCGGGTCCAGCCTGTTTGCTTACGAGTCTGACCAATATACTCATCGCACCAGTCCGGTCGCGGACTCTCTGGTTCCCATAGATGAGCAAATCAATCTTGCCATTGACAAGATATTGCATCAGGAGCGAGTACCCCAGACTGAAAAAGCCTTTGCCCGAGCCCTCTATTATGAGTTAGGAGGCATCTACTGGGCGGACAAGATAGAACGTTGGGCAGCCCGGTCTCCCAGTGTGGATAAATATCCCCAGACCAGGTATCAGAGCATCTATCACAACATGCCGTTCTGGGCGACTCGGGTGAACTTTTTCTTTGGTGTGGGCAGAAGTTTCCGATTGAACAGCGTCATACTGGGGTCGGACAAGTTAGGGCACTTCTTTTCTCAAGGATATAAATACTTCCGTAGGGAGTTGCGCAGCTGGCCAGAAGAAAGAATCTTGCAACGGGGTGCCTTTGCCGAGGCATGGATATTTGGCAAATTGACTACCGGTTCCTTCTCAAATGCCGATTTGGTCGCCAACTATGAAGGCTGGCGTTTTTACCAGAGTTTGTTTCGGGACCAGGTGATTCCCGGCAAGCTCGCCATACTAAGCCGGCGGGATGGCAAGCTGGTGCAACAACGACCCGCCACCCTGGCGGATCATGTCAATGATTACTGGGACGAGGCACTGAATCCATCCTACAATGCCAAGTCATTAAACAAGCGGCTTAGGCAGTCCATCCTGGCTTTATGCGATGAATATTATGAGCAGCCCGAGTTTTTTACTGTGAATGACGATGCCAGGCTGTGGCGCAAATACCAGCATATTGGCATCAAGGATGCTCGTGAAAATCGCTTTGAGGCCATCTGCGGCGAACCAGTAGCGAGATGACGAGGGCGGCGCAAGCCCGGGGGTGGCGGGGAACGACGAACCATCTTGTTGTAAATGCCCCCAGGTGGTTGCCTTTGTTCCTCTGGATTCCCGAGCAAGCTCGAGAATGACGGCGCGGGGCGCCCTAAGCCGCCTGAAGGCGCGGAGACGCCGCGCCGTCAGGATCAAAGCAGGCGGGAATCCAGTCATCGAATCAGTGAACATGTACAGGAATGACGAACGGGGGTGGCGGTTGCTAGCTATCCTCAAGCATCTTTTTTAACTCTTCCTGACGGCGACGCTGGCCGTCAACATAGCGGATGTATTGTCTGCTTCTCTTTTCTTTTTCCTTATCCAATCGTGCGGCTTCGCGGAAGGATTGAGTGGCGGCATCCCAACTTTCTCGTTGCATCTGTGAAACGCCCATATAGAAGTTCAAATCAGCAGGATTATCCAGATCTCCTTTCTTTAGCGCGTCCTGATAAGCTTTAATCGCTTCCTTGTGTCTATCTTCGCTAGCCAACACCTGTGCGAGGCGATAATGGGCTTCACCATCTTCGGCATATTGGGTGACATCATGCCAGGCATCAATTGCCAGGCCAGTTTCCTGTGCCAGGGTGTATGCCTGCGCAAGCAATTTGTAATTCGCTTCATTTTCTTCAATGTATTCTTCTTTGAGGCCCGCCTTGAGTACCTGAGAACCCTCATAGGGGTTATCACTGTTAATCAACCGCTGGGCAAGTATCACGAGTTCAGATTCCTTCTCCAAATAGCCCAGGGCATAGGCCGCGTAATGGGCAGATAATGCCTTGTCTTCCCAATTCTTCTCGCCGTACATCGCCGCCAGTTGCAGCCAGTAGGTTTTCTTTGAGTAATGCCGGGCTAACTTTTCCAGCACTAGAATCATATTGTCAGAGTCATTTCTTTCACGGTAGAGACCGAGTTGTAAACTCCACCAGCCTTCTTTTATTGTTCTTTGCTG
Organism: Candidatus Azotimanducaceae bacterium; assembly: GCA_965208605.1. Lineage (GTDB taxonomy): Bacteria > Pseudomonadota > Gammaproteobacteria > Pseudomonadales > Azotimanducaceae > UBA9659. The sequence continues at coordinate 282,368 of OZ242345.1, forward strand.
AGAGACGGCGATTTCTTCCACCAGCAATGCGAATTCAAAAGCCTTTTGAGCATTTCCAAGTTGGTAATAGGCATAGGCTTTGAGGTATGTCATACCGGGGTCGGGTACCTCTTTTAACTTTTGCCACTTATCAATATATTCTATCGCTTTGCCGTACTCCTCTTCACCGTAATACAGTTGAGCCAGGGTACGTAGAGAGCCTAGTTCCAGTGCCTCAGAGATGGCGCCCTGAGTCAGAATGTTTTGATAAGCATCAATGGTTTTTGGCACATCGTTGAGTGTGTAGTAGGCAAAGGCGAGAGTGTTCCAAATCTGTGCCCGCTCGTAGCTGTTCAAGCCCCGGCGATTCATCATACTCAGCAACAACTCTACTGCGTCCTGAGGGGTGCCCTTGGGTTTGGGGGCGGGTTCTCCCTCTTCCCGGATAACCGACTCAGGATCAATCATCACCTGCGCTTCCGAGATGCTCTTGTAAGTCGTTTCGCGCATGGCGGGCACTCGGCGGCTCTTCTTGCGCTTCGGCTTGGCTTCTTCGGCAAAAGCAGAGGCGCTTAAATCAACGAGGAGTGTATTGACAGTCAATACCGGGAAGATCCAAAGCAGACTCAGTATGGCTAGATTTCTGACCATGAGGGCATCCTCTTAATCGTCTACCAATTCAAAAGTAATTTTATTCTGTACACCTGCCGTTGCGACAGGATTCCCATCAATTACCTTGGGCTTATATTTGAATTTAAGTGCGGCCTTCGTCGCTGCCGAATTAAACACAGTGTTGGGATTATCAAAACATTCGCCTTCGTTACGAGCATTCTTTACCCAGCCGCAAGTCTCAATGATGAGCGGGTCGGTCACCGAGCCCTGTTCGGTAACAGTGAACTCCACAATCACCCAACCGGTCATTCCTCTTGAAAGTGCTCGCCGCGGATACTGAGGCTGCACCTTCACAATGGGTAGATAGTCGCCATCGCTGAAACCAAAGCCGCCACCAATATCAATGTCAAGACTCAAATCCACATTGGACATGTTGAATGCGCTTTTATCGATATTGACATTAAAATCCTTCGGGGGAGCGGTGGGTGGGGGCTCGTCGGGAGGCGGGGGTTTTTTGGCTTTTCTGGTTTTGGTCTGGAGATCTTGGTCCTGCTTGATGCGGACAAAGTCCACCAGATTACCAATGCGATCCTCTGTCAGGGCACTGTCAGCCCCTTGAATGAGTGCTTGCATCAAATAGAAGAGGGCGCAGGTGGTAAGGATGCCCGCTAGAGCGGAGAGACCGAACCTTGCTCCCGGGTTGCGTACCAAACTTTTCGGACTTAAAGAGATAGCTGCCACAATGTCTCCATACTGCTCTTGTTTTTATTGCTTTAGTTTTCTTGTTCCGAGGCGACCGCGACCTGAGTGATCCCGATAGTGCGCGCCGCTTCCATGATCGCCAGCACCTTGGCAACCTTGGCATCACTGTCTGCCTGTATGACAAGCCCCCCCTTGGGGTTTTCCGCATGCAACCGCTCCATAATAGGTCTGACATTGCGGATATCAACTTTCTTCTTGTCAATCCAGATGCTGTTGTCAGCACCAACGGCAACCAGGAGGGATACTGTCTTTTTCAACTCTGCCGTTTGGGTGTCAGGCCGGTTCACTTCAATGCCGGCTTCCTTGATGAAAGTCGCGGTAACGATAAAGAAAATGAGCATAATGAACACCACATCAAGCATGGGCGTCAGGTCGGCGACTTTTTCATCTTCTTGCTGGGTAGGTTTTCGCATCGGTGCTTAGTGATCCATTGTTAGGGTGTCTTCCATATATTCACTTTCAGAACGAATCTTTGTGGTCAGGAAGGTATATGCCAGTACCCCCGAGAGGGTAGCCACCATCCCGGACATGGTAGGGATGGTCGCCGCCGACACACCTGCCGCCATTGATCTGGCATTGCCGCCAGAGTAGGTCATTGCCTCAAATACCTGCACCATGCCCGTTACTGTACCCAGCAGACCCAGTAGGGGTAGCAGTGAAATCAGAGTTTTAATATAGACGACGGATAAGCTCAGCCGTTGATTGACCTCAGAAATAATGCGCAACCTGATCATGTGTGCATGCCAGGACTTCCGTTCATCACGCGCTTCCCAATAGGTCAGTGCTTCGCCAACATCCTGCTTGTGGTCGGTGTTGATGAACCAGAGGCGTTCAAAAATGATCGCCCACATGGAGAAGGTGGCAATGGCGATGAGGTAGAGCACATCACCCCCTGCCTCCATAAAAGTCCGAATGGCAACGAAGATTCCCATAGTGTAGCCGCCTTATTCCGCTGCGCCTTCGGCGTGTTCCGCCAGCAACCCGGCACTCTGCTCAGTGAGTATGTGCATGATAGAGGCGGCACGCGAGTGGACGATGGAATGTAGCAATACCGTTGGAATCGCCACTGTCAGCCCGAGCACAGTAGTAATCAACGCTTGTGAAATACCCCCGGCCATCGTCTTGGGGTCACCGGTGCCAAACAGGGTGATCGCCTGGAAGGTCACTATCATCCCGATAACCGTACCCAAGAGACCGAGCAGTGGGGCCACCATGGAAATGATTTTGATGAAGGCAATACGCGCATTGATCGCCGGCTGCTCTTTTAGAATTGCCTCGTCCAATTTAAGTTGCAGGGTTTCCGGATCAACCTTCTTATTGTCGTGATACACGCCCAGTACGCGCCCTAGTGGGTTGTCATCCGTGGGCTTCCCAATATCACCCGCCTGCTCATTAACGCGGGCGCTTGCCCGGTGGAGGGTGATGAATCTTTCTATAGAAAGTAGCAAGGCGATGATCCCCAGGGTGATGATGACATAACCGGGTGTACCCCCTTGTTGGATCCTTTCCCCAATAGTCGGCACCTGTATTTGAAGGCTCAGCAACTGCCCGCGAGTCGGGTCAAGCGCAAAGGGAGTAAAACCTTCTGCCGCATCTTCCAGGTCCTCCGCTGAGTTAACAAACCGGGAAGCAGGTTGTCTGGGCAATTCATTGACAATGCCGTTTTCAATATCGTAACTTACATATTTACCATCGCTAATCAGATTAAAAGAACCGACACGCACGATTTCCTGCTCTGTTTCCTCACCATCTAGTTTGATGATCTTAGTGGTGAAGCGGGTTACCTTGGCACTTTCCGTCATTTCCGTTTGGAGTGACAGCCACAGTTGTTCAATTTCCTCAATTTTAGCCAGCTTGGTGCTCTTGCCCATGGACTGAGCGAATTCCCCTAGCCATTCACCCCGTCCCGGAAGTTCTGCGGATACGATGGAGCCTTCAAGCACACCCTGGGTATCCCCGCTGACCTGTTGCAACACCCCAAAAAGCTCCCTGAGGGAGCCGAGACGTTTGGCGAGAATGTCTTGCTTGGTGACAATGACTTCTTCGTTCTTGTCAAAGATCCCTTCCAGCCGTTCGGCTTCGGTTTCTTCCTCGCGTTGCATGCGCTGTGCGTTGTTGACACGCTGCTGTTGCTTCGCCTTGTCGGCAAGGAAGGCACTCTCTCGACGAGCATTTTCCTTACCATTAACGAGCCTGCCTTGCCGCACTAATTCCAAAAGTTCGGCAAGATTCTTTGCCTTTGCTGTCGCTTTGGCTGCGGCCGCGTCTTCGGCTTCTCCCGCCCAACTATTCAGCGAGAAAATCAAGGCAAAAGCCATCACCAATGTTATTGCTTGCTTCATGATGCGCTCCCTAGTTTGCTGTGGTTGGCGCTGGTACCGGTAGGTGTACCAGGTCAGCGGTTTGTGTTTTCCTGGCGATACGCAAAGCATCACGTACTCCAGTGCGGTATTCACTCGGCAAGATGACCCATTGCCTGGCGGTGTTATCCCAGACGCCCGTAATATCGCCATCTGGTGTCTGGAAGACTAGCGCCACCCGACCCCATTTAAGCATGTCCACCTGCCGCGACTTGCCGTCCAGTTCAATGACATCGGTGTAGTCTTCTATGGTTGTACCGTAGGTGTTTTCCACCTGGTATGCCTGTAGTAACTGGCTAAATTTCTCGGCCACTGAGACATCGGCGCGGTCAAGGGTTTCTTTCAAAAACTGGACTCGCTCGCGCCGCTCTTTGATAAGGAAGGGTATGTCCAGTTCAATAAATTCTTCAAGGCCGGTAATCATCCTCTCAATCAGGGGACCAATTTGGCGCTGAATCACGGTCGCATTGTTAATGGAATCATCCAGTTCAAGCATTTCCCGCTCTTGGTTTTTGATCAGCCGCCGTTGTTGCTGGTTATACACCCGGAGCCCATCAACTATCTTCATCACGGTTTTGAACTCACTGAGCAGTCCGCGGGTATCATCCGAAACCCGATCGATTTTCACCTGGGAACTGGCACCGGCCGCGGTCGTCGCCGCCCGGGTATCCAGGACATCGGCCAAGGACTGAGCGCCAATCTCACTGACACTAATGCAAAACATTAGCACTATTGCAAAGGTCATGATGCTGAGTTTCATCTGAGGTTTATTCATGCTGGTACCTACTTGGGAATGATTGTTCGTCCAGTTTTGATATGATGCTTGTTAGCCTACATTATCATTCTGAAAAATCATACTCTGGTTTTATTAAATAGCAATTCCAGACATTGATGTCGGTCAAGCGAAATCACAGAATGAGGAAGGTTTTTTCTTTTGTCAAGCACTGCAAAAGGCATGCCGTATCCGCCCGATAATGGGCTGGCAGGGTAGGGGTGAACATCTATATGAATGACAAGGACTAGGTCGCAGCAATATGCCGGGTAAGAAAAAACCGTTTTTGATTATTCAACTCCGCCCCGAGGAGGAGACATCCAACACCGAGTTTGAGGCTTTTTTACACTATGGCGGACTCCGGGAAGATGAGGTAGTGAGAGCTCGGGTGGAGCGTCTGGGATTGCCAGAGATTCACTTGCCGGATTACGCCGCCATTATTGTCGGTGGCAGTCCCTTTGATATGAGTCGTCCCGCGGGTGCAAAAAGTGCCATACAGCAAAAAATTGAAGCCGGTTTTATGGGCTTATTAGCCCGGGTGGTCGCGGCGGATTTTCCATTTTTGGGTGCTTGCTCCGGTAGCGGATTATTGGGTACCTATTGCGGCGCGCAGATTTCCACGAAATACGGCGAGGCGGTTGGTGCTGTTGATATCACGCTCACCGATGAAGGAAAAAAAGATCCCCTCTTGTGCGGGTTGCCCACAACATTCCGCGTCCTGCTCGGACACAAAGAAGCCTGTGATGCCACGCCGCCAGGGGCAACATTGCTGGCGCAAACGGCGGCATGTCCGGTGCAGATGTTTCGGGTGAAGCGCAACATCTATGCCACTCAATTTCATCCCGAAGGAGATTACGAAGGTTTTGCAGTGCGGATCAATGCGTATAAGCATCATGGTTACTTCCCCCCAGAGACTGCAGATGCACTGAGAGCCGTCATTAAAGATGAAGCCACACCGGTGCCCAAGCAAATACTCAGTCGGTTCGTGCATCGCTATCGCGGGGAATGATGGTGTCGCTTTTGTTAGTGATTAGCTGAGCAGATACAAGAATGACGAGGTGCGACTCTGGTGGTATGCTGTTCATCCAATCTGGAGTTATCACCGAGGAGGTGCACCATGCCCGCCCAAAACACTATCGCTGAGTTGATCCAATGCTTAGCTTCTGGGGCTATCACAGTGGTTGATTTGACTCGAACCCTGGAAAATACCACGCCTATTTTGCAACTACCCGAGGAGATGGGCTGGGGTAAGTCCTTGCCCTTTGCTCTGGAAGAAATCTCCCGCTACGACGAGCGCGGTCCAGCCTGGTACTGGAATAATCTGAGTTGCGGTGAACATACCGGCACCCATTTTGATGCCCCTATTCACTGGGTGACGGGTAAAGACCATGAACATCATGCTACCGATAGCCTGGCTCCTGAGAAGTTTGTCGCGCCGGCATTTGTGATTGATGCCGTTGCGGAAGCGGCAGCAGATCATGACTTTCTCATGACGGTTGATTTCGTCAAGGCATGGGAGGCGCAACACAGCATGATTACTCCCGGTGCCTGGGTCCTGTATCGCACCGACTGGTCAAAAAAAACCAACAATGAGGACTATCTGAATATGGGCGAGGATGGGGGGCACACTCCAGGTTGGGACCCGGCAACGGTGAAGTTTTTGGCTGAAGAACGCGAGGTGATTGGTGTTGGTGTTGAGACGGTGGGCACGGATGCCGGTATAGGTCCGACCCAGGAACCCATGTTCCCGTGCCACAATCTGATGCACGGCGCGAACCGATGTGGTTTGGCGAGCCTGTGTAATTTGGACCAACTACCGCCCACGGGTGCTCTACTCATTGCCGCGCCCTTAAAAATCAAAAATGGTTCTGGCAGTCCGCTGCGGGCACTGGCACTGGTGCCGCAGTAGTAGGCAAGAGGCAGACAAGTCATGGCCGAGCGATCATTCAAAAAAGAAGTAGCAGCCTTACGGCGGGGTTCTGGCGAAGAACTACATTGCGAGGGTATCCTGGGCGTGACCAAAGCCCTTTTGCAATCTGGTGTTGCTTATGTTGGCGGTTATCAGGGCGCGCCGATTTCTCACCTGATGGATGTACTGGGTGATGCTCAGGATATTCTCGAAGAACTGGATGTGCATTTTGAGTCAAGCGGTAGTGAGGCAACAGCTGCCGCCATGTTAGCCGCGTCGGTGAATTATCCACTGCGTGGGGCGGTAACCTGGAAGTCCACAGCAGGCACTAATGTAGCCTCAGATGCCCTGGCTAATTTGGCTTCCAGTGGTGTTACTGGCGGTGCTCTGATCATCATAGGTGAAGACTATGGTGAAGGCTCCAGCATTATGCAGGAGCGGTCCCACGCTTTTGCCATGAAGTCCCAGATTTGGTTACTGGACCCACGTCCCAATCTGCCCCTGATTACCGACATGGTAGAAACAGGTTTTGATTTGTCCGAAGCAAGTAACACGCCGGTGATGTTAGAGTTGCGCATTCGTGCTTGTCATCTGCACGGCAGTTTTGTGACAAAAGATAATCAACGTCCGAAGATGACCGTTAAGCAAGCGAAGGCTACTCCGCACCGGGACACCAGTCGCATCGTCTTGCCGCCGTCTAACTTTCTCCATGAGAAGGAAAAATTTGAAGATCGGTTACCCGCTGCCGTTCAATTCATTAAGGACCGGCAACTCAATGAATTTTTTGATGCTAGCCATGATGCCAATGATGATGGCATTGGTCTGATTCTCCAGGGCGGCCTCTACAATATCGTTATCCGTGCGCTCAATGTCCTCGGTCTGGCGGACAGCTTCGGCAACTGCCGCCTGCCCATCTATGTGATGAATGTGACCTATCCCACTATTGATGACGAAATTCTACGTTTCTGCGCCGATAAAAAAGCCGTGCTGATGATCGAAGAAGGGCAGCCCGCATATATTGAACAGGCAATCAATCATATTTTGCGGCGCGCCGAACTGCCGACCAAAATCTATGGCAAGGACATCTTTCCTGGTTACGGAGAGTATGCGGGTGATGTCGTCAAGACCGCGGTGGAGAAGTTTATAGTAGCGGCGGCGCCCGTTTTATCTAAAAAGACTTTGGCTGTTTTGTCACAAGCAGCAGCAAACGAAGCCCAGGCCGTCAGCATCCATGAACCTGCCAATGAAACCGCTCCTGAAACAATAGCAGTCACCCTCTTGGAAGGGGAAATTCCGCCCCGTCCAGCAGGCTTTTGTGTGGGCTGTCCAGAACGTCCTATTTTCAGCGCGGTAAAACAAGTACAACAAGCCATTGGCGACCTGCACATGAGTTGTGATATTGGCTGTCATCTATTTTCCATTTTGCCGCCCTTTGATCTAGGCAACACCACCATGGGCTATGGTCTAGGTGCAGCTGGCGGTTCAGCGTTTAATGTGTCATCCGAGCACCGCAATATCAGCGTCATGGGTGACGGCGGTTTTTGGCACAATGGTTTGACCAGTAGTATCAGCAATGCCGTGTTCAATCAAAGTGATGATGTCGTGATGATAGTGGACAACAGCTATTCAGCGGCAACTGGTGGGCAGGACATCATGTCTTCCCGGGCGAAACTTAATAATCGCTCTACTCAAAATACCATTAAAAAGGCAGTTGAAGGCGTGGGGGTCACCTGGGTACGGCAGGTAGATACCTACGATGTTGCTACCATGAAAAAGACGCTACACGAAGCAATGAGCAGCTCCCAGCCAGGACCCAAGGTCATCATTGCTCAGAATGAATGTATGCTGAACAAACAGCGGCGTGAAAAGCCTCTAGTGCGTGCCAAAATAAAATCGGGCAAACGGCATGTGCGGGAGCGCTTCTTTGTAGATACCGATACCTGCACGGGCGATCATGCCTGTATCCGCCTCTCTGGTTGTCCGTCCTTGACGGTGAAGGAAAACCCCAATCCCTTAAAATCTGACCCCGTAGCATGGGTGGACAATGATTGCGAGGGCTGTGGTCTCTGTGGTGAAAATGCGCACACGGCTGTCTTGTGTCCGTCCTTTGCGAGGACCGATATTATTTTTAATCCCAACCGCTGGGATCGTTTTATCGGCAGCATCCGACAGACGGTGATTGGCTTTTTGCAAAACCGTGTTGACCGACGGCTGGAAAAGTATGCCCTATAGATAACGGCTGGATAACGACTAGATAATGAGCAGGAAGATTCTCCAATACCCTAATAATCACTTCTGTTTGAAGCACCATGTTTGAGTCACAGGAACAACCCCTCAAGATAGCTATCTCGGCAATGGGTGGGCAGGGCGGCGCAGTGCTTACCGGTTGGATTCGACATCTGGCAGAAGCCCAAGGATACCTCGCCCAGTCAACCTCTGTGCCTGGTGTTGCCCAACGTACCGGTGCCACCGTGTATTACCTGGAAATTTTCCCCATAGTTGAGGCCGAGCGAGTGGGTAAAAAACCCGTCCTGGGGATGACACCCATCGTCGGCGATGTGGATATTTTGATTGCCGCTGAACTGGTGGAGGCTGGACGCGCGGTACAGAAGGGGCTGGTCACCCCGGACAAGACCACCCTCATTACCACGACGCATCGCGCCTATACCGTGGCGGAAAAACAACATCTGGGACATGGTTTGTCGGATAGCACGAAGATTTTGGATGCAGTTCGGCGGGCAGCAAAACACTGTGTCGCCTTTGATATGGAAGACTTGGCGAATGAGCATGACTCGGTCATTAGTTCTGCATTGTTCGGTGCTCTCGCGGGCACCTGCGTGTTGCCATTTGGCAAAGATGCTTACCAGCAGGCAATTCGTGCTAGCGGCGTTTCTGTGGAGACTAGTCTGGCAGCCTTTGATGCGGCCTACCAGCTGGCCGAGCAAGGCGGGCTGGCACCTAAGGTGCCGGAGAAGTCTGCACATTTGTCGGTACCAGAAACCGCGCAGACCCGGTCGGGTCAAAAGTTACTCGATAGGGTCTTAACGGAGTTTCCTCCTCCCTGCCAGGGGATGATCTGTGAAGGCATGGCGCAACTGATTGATTATCAAGATTTTAGATATGCGACATTATATCTTGAACGTTTACACACTCTGGTGACCCAGGACACCAGTGAGGACTATGAATTGACCCGGGAGGTGGCACGTTATCTTGCTCTTTGGATGGCCTTCCCAGATAGCATTCGTGTGGCTGAGCAGAAGATTCGCCGACGTCGCTTCCAGCGGATCCGTGATGAAGTGAGAGCCGCGGAAGATCAGCTAGTGTATCCGGTGGAATATATGCATCCACGTTTTGAAGAGTTCTGCGACAGTCTGCCACGGCGCTTGGGTGCATTTGTGTTGGCATCTACAACCCTGCGGCGCTTCCTATCAGTATTTTTTAGCAGAGGTCGTAAAATCAAGACCGCGACCATCAGCGGCTACAGCTTCTTGTATCTGCTTGCCAGCCTGCGTTTTATGCGTCGTGCCAGTTATAGATATGCCGTAGAAAATACTGCGATAGAAGCCTGGCTGGAAGAGATTCAAAAGCGGGCGGGGAAGGCGCCTTCCCTCGCTTTGGGCATGGCTGAGACGGCCTGTTTAATTAAGGGTTATGGCGCCACTCGGGACCGGGGAAGGCAGAGATATGAGGCGATCATGGCTGCTGTGGCAAAAGCCCACACTAGTCCGACCCGGGAAGATATCCGGTGCCTTTGGGAGGCCGCTCTGGCCGGAGAGGAGGGGCATGAATTCAATGCCGCCTTGGCAGAATTTTTATCAAAGGGTGCCTCAGCAGCACCTGGCGTCTGATAGTCGGGGTTGTATACACTCAGCAAATTACTGTGCTTGTACCGGGATAACGGCGGTAGCTTCTATCTCAACCTTTGCTTGATCTTCTATGAGGGCGACGACCTGCACCATCGTCATCACTGGGTAGTGAGCACCGATGATGTCTCGATACACTTGTCCCACCTGCTGTAAGGCACCCAGATACTCTTTTTTGTCAGTGATATACCAGGTCATACGGGTAATGTGCATCGGTGAGGCACCAGCAGCCTGTAAGATGCTGGTGATATTGAGGAGTGCTTGCCGCACCTGAGCAACGAAGTCATCGCTGTGAAACTCCCCCTTTTCATCCCAGCCTACCTGCCCGGCAAGCAACAACATTCCCCCTTCTGTTTTGATGCCGTTGGCGTAGCCTTTGGGTGCTGGCCAGCCCTCAGGTTGAATCATTTCCATAGGTAATCTCCTCAGTAGCAGGCTAGTCGCCCTTAAACAGCGGCTTTTCCTTGTTAATAAAGGCAACGAAGGCACGTTCAAAATCAGCCGTTTGCATACAGATTGCCTGGGCTTGCGCCTCGGCTTCAAGCGCCTGATCAATGCTCATATTCCATTCCTGATGAAGCATGGTTTTGGTGATCCTGTGGGCGAAGGTGGGACCCTCAACCAGGGTGCAGGCAAGCGCTTGTGTTTCTGCCAGAATGGAATCTGAGGCGCACAAACGATTGAAGAAGCCCCATCTCTCCCCCTCATCTGCCGACATGATGCGCCCCGTGTATAGAAGATCGGCAGCATGCCCTTGACCAATGATCCGTGGCAGCATGGCACAAGCACCCATGTCGCAACCGGCAAGCCCGACCCGAGTAAAGAGAAAGCCCACCTGTGCCTGTTGGGTGCCATAACGCAGGTCACTTGCCATGGCGATGATGGCACCCGCCCCGACGCAAATGCCGTCTACCGCAGCTAGTATGGGTTGCGGGCAGTGTCGCATGGCCTTGACCAGGTCGCCGGTCATCTGGGTGAAGTTCAGTAGGCCGCGCATGTCCATTTTTATCAGGGGACCTATGATGTCCCGCACATCACCACCAGAACTAAAGTTGTCTTCGGCACCGGTGATGACTACAGCCTTCACCGATTCGGTGTACCGCAGACGATGAAAGGTATCTGCGAGCTCGGCGTAGGACTCAAAGGTTAAAGGATTCTTGCGTTCTGGGATATTCAAGGTGATTGTGGCCAGGCCGCTGTCAAAGTGCCAGAGAAAATGCACTGGTGAAAAATGCTGGGGGTCTATGCTTGTTCCGGGACGCATCATAGGGAGTTCCTGCTATTGGGGCGGGTGACCCAATGAGGGTCGCCGCGCCAGTTTACCGATAAATACATACCATATACTATACCGAGGAATTCAGAGACGCCCTACTTTTTGAGATGAACCAGATGGCGGGCACCCTAGCCGAACAACATATAGTGGTGACTGGTGCCAGCCAGGGTATAGGCGCGGCTATTGTTGATGCCCTGGCGGCCCAGGGTGCCAAGCTGAGTTTGATGGCGCGGCGTCTGCCGCCCTTAGAAGACAAGGCATCGCAACTCCATAAAGCCCAGGCCATTAGCGTTGATGTGACCCAGAGTGATGCAGTTGCCCAAGCATTCCAACAGGCACGGCACGGCTTTGGCGCAGTGGATATTTTGGTCAATTGTGCGGGTCAGGTATACACCACGCCCACCCATCGTATGCAGGATGATGATTGGCACCGGATGATAGCGGTAAATCTTGATGCTTTGTTTTATTGCTGTCGTGAAGCCCTTGCCGATATGCGTAGCACCGGGCGCGGGCGCATCGTCAACATTGCCAGTACCGCCGCTTTGAAGGGCTATAACTATGTTGCCGCCTACACGGCTGCTAAGCATGGTGCTCTTGGACTCACCCGTGCCCTGGCACTGGAATATGCGACCCAAAAGATTACCGTGAATGCTGTCTGTCCTGGCTATACGGACACAGAGATGATGCAGACCGCCATGCAGACGCTGATGGAAAAGACCGGTCGTGATGCCCATGCTGCCCGGGCCGCCTTTACCCAGAGCAATCCTCAAGGGCGGTTGATAGAGCCAGCAGAAGTCGCCGCGACTGTGCTCTGGTTATGTTCACCAGAAGCAGGCTCTATTACCGGTCAAGCTATTGCGGTGGCCGGCGGCGAGGTGATGCACTGATGTTAATGAGATGGGGGAAGGGATAAGCATGAAAGCTCCCTTAAAAATAACGGTGATCGGTGGCGGTCCTGGCGGTCTCTATTTTGCGTTGCTGACCAAGCAGGCACGCCCCGACTGGGAGGTTGAACTTTTTGAACAAAATCATGCCGACGATACCTTTGGCTTCGGCGTGGTATTTTCCGACGATACTCTGGATGAGTTCCTGTCCCGCGACCCCGCGTCCTATGAACGGATCTGTGACCGGTTTGCTTATTGGGATGACATAGTGATTCACCGTAAAGGGCAGCAAATACGGTGTGCAGGCAATGGCTTTTGCGGCATCTCTCGTCTGGCGCTACTGAACCTGTTACAAGAACGGTGCCGAGAGGTCGGGGTGGAGATGACTTTTGGGACTATGATACCTGCGGCGGAGATAGAAACCCGATTTGCCGATTCGGACATTATTTTGGCAGCGGACGGCATTGGCTCAACCATTCGGGAGCATTACCGGGCATCTTTTGCACCCACCCAGGTGATAAAGTCTAATCGCTTCTGCTGGATGGGCTCAACCCGCCCGCTCCCGGATTTCACTTACTTCTTCAAAGAGACTCCTCAGGGGCTGATCTGTGCGCACACTTACCAATACGAGCCGGGGCAATCTACTTGGGTGTTTGAGATGTCCGACGACTGCTGGCGGGCTTGGGGTTTTGAAGAACTCAATGAAGAGACCTCTAAACACAAACTGGAAACTATCTTTGCCGATGAACTGGAAGGGCATCCGCTGATTCTGAACCGTTCCCTATGGCGGCAGTTCCCGCGTATTTTTTGTAATCACTGGTATCACGACAAGATTGTTATTTTGGGAGATGCCAAGGCCTCGGCGCATTTTTCTATTGGTTCGGGTACGAAGTTAGCGATGGAATGTGCCATAGGCTTGCACGATGCGGTGCTGGAGCATGCCGAACAGAGCGTAGAAAAGGCCTTCCAAACCTACGATGAACTGCGTCGCATCCCGGTGCAGATTGTGCAGCATAATGCCGATGTGTCTCTTGCGTGGTTTGAACACATAGACCGTTCATGGGATATGCACCCCATGCAGTTTGCGATGGTGGTGATGTGCCGCGCTAAATCTATTACCTATGACAATCTCATTTTGCGTGACCCGGCCTTTGTTGAATCTGCTGACACGGAATGGTACCAGCGGTATTTTGAACAGACTGGCTACGACTATCGTCAGAGTCGGCCAACCCCCATGTTTACCAAATTCAAACTGCGGGACCTGGAGCTACGCAATCGAGTAGTCATGTCCCCCATGGCGCAGTATTCCGCCGATGAGCAAGGGAATCTGACGGACTGGCATTTTGTGCATTACACCAGTCACGCCACTGGTGGCATGGGAATGATGTATACCGAGATGACCTGTCCATCTCCCGAGGCGAGGATTAGCCTGGGTTGCCTGGGTCTCTGGACGAACCAGCAGGAGGCCGATTGGAAGCATATTGTGGACTTTGTCCATCAGTATACGGACACCAAGATATGTATGCAGTTAGGGCACTCGGGGCGTAAAGGTTCAACCCAGCTGGGCTGGGAGCAGATGGACCATCCCATCGCCACACCCGAGAAGAACTGGCAGGTCGTCTCCGCCTCGCCCCTGGCCTATTATGAAGACTGTTCCCAGGTGCCTCAGATGCTGGACCAGGATGGGATGGATAGAGTGGTTGCCGATTTTTGCCAGGCAACGGAACGCGCGAGCCGCGTCGGCTTTGACATGCTGGAACTTCACTGTGCCCATGGCTATCTGCTAGCGTCTTTTTTGTCGCCCCTGACCAATCAACGAGATGATGCCTTCGGCGGTAGCCTTGACAATCGGTTGCGCTTCCCGTTGCGCGTCTTTACCGAGATGCGGCGCATCTGGCACCCCTCGCGCCCCATGTCGGTGCGGGTATCTGCTAGCGATTGGATGCCGGATGGCATTACTGAAGCGGATATTCTGGTTATTGCCAGAGCTTTTCATGATGCTGGCTGTGATTTGATTGATGTCTCGGCAGGGCAGACAGTGCCAGATCAGGCCCCGGTCTATGGACGTATGTTTCAAGTGCCTTTTTCTGAAATGATTTGCAACGCCCCAGCGCATCATTCCGGTGATGGACCTCGGATGGTGACCATGGCAGTGGGGAATATCACCGACGCGGGGCAGGTGAATACCATCATCCACACCCGTCGGGCAGAGCTAGTCGCTATAGGACGCCCCCATTTGTGGAATCCCTATTTCACTCGCAATGCTGCTGCCCACTATGGCGTGACAGTGGAGCAGGTATGGGAGAAACCCTATCTTTCCGGCAAGGAACAGGCATATTCCGTTCTCGCCAGAGCCCGGGAAGACCAGTTGCTATTGCAAAAGAAAGCCCGGCCCAGGCGGCATTACAAGGAAGCGCGCTAGATGGGGTATTCCAGGGGAGGTTTTGTCTTTACGAAGGCTTAGGGATGCTTTGATTCAACATGTTAAAATGCCATACTCAACGAGTATCAACGTCTGCGATTATCAACATCTTAAGGAGCATGACTGCCATGGCAATTCATTTAAGAACACATAACTTAACTCACCTGCTACATCTTACCCTTTTGGGTATGACCCTAGTGATGTCATCAACGCTCTCAGCGGCGGTGCTAGAAGAGGTGGTAGTGACGGCACACAAGCGAGAGCAGGGCCAGCAAGATGTAGGCGTTGCTATTACTGCCTTTACCGGCAGTCAGCTTGATGCCCTAGGGATAGAAGAAAGTTTCGATCTGGCAACAGTGACACCCGGAGTACACATCAGCGGCAATCTCGCTGGGCAGAATGTTCAGTTTTCCATACGAGGTGTTACCCAGAATGACTTCAACGATGTGATTGAAGCCCCGAATGCGGTGTATCTTGATGAGGGGTATTTAGCCATTGCCCAGGCCCAGACCTTTACTCTGTTTGATATTGAACGGGTAGAGGTCTTGAAAGGGCCTCAAGGCACTCTTTTTGGTCGCAACGCCACCGGTGGGCTGGTGCATTATTTTTCCACGAAGCCGACTCTCCATGAGTCCGAAGGCTATGTTGACATCACCTATGGTGAGTTTTCCAGCAAGGCGAATGCGAGTCAGGTGACCATTGAAGCAGCATACGGTGGTCCCCTGTCGGAAACAATTGCCGGGCGTTTTGCCTTTAAAAAGAATGACCAGGACGGTTACCTAAAGAACCAGTATCCTGATGATGCCTTCGGCGGCCTGAGTCTGGGTCTCTCCAGCGGTAACTCGCCCGGTGCGGGGGGGGGGGGGGGGGATGACTTGGGAAGCGACGATACCTTTGCTACTCGGGCCAGTCTGTTGTTTCAGCCTGGGGAAAATTTGAAAATTCACCTGGCATACAACTACGCTAGGTCCCGGATGTCCACAGGTCCCTATCAATCCAGCTCTGTTATAGCCGTGTTTAATGATCTACCTGCTGCTGGGGGTGAAGTCATCAATGTGATTGATACCCCGTCTGATGAGACTAGGGAAAGTATTGTTTCCGGGACTACCCAGGATGGTGGCTCGGATAGGGGGGATAGCGGCACCTTTGCGATAGTGGGGTCTCGTCCTGTACCGGGTGGTGACTTTTTTGGATATTTAGATCCAGATGGTGACGACTTTACTTTTTCTGGTGACTTTGCATTTGACGATCAGGGGAAAACTAAGACCTGGGGCATCAATAGCCGGGTTATCCTGGAACTGGCAAGCGGCAAGACCTTGACTGCTGTAACCGACTATAAGGAGTATGAGAAGCTGCTGTTTATTGATGTGGACTCGGCACCGGTTAATCAACTGGCAAATTATGCAGCAACTGATTCCAGTAGTTTTACCCAAGAGTTGCGGTTAAGCAGTGAAACTGAAACAACGCGTTGGGTACTGGGGATCTTTTATTTGAACATTGACAATGATTCCGACAATGGTCTCAAGGGTCCAGCTAACAGTCTACCACTAGTTTTTGGTTCCTTCCCGGCAGAGTATACAAGCGGGGGAGACATCTCAGTTGATGGGCAATTACAAACTGATTCCTGGTCATTATTTGGGCAGGCGGAATGGGACCTCACGGCCAGGCTGACCCTGCTAACAGGTCTGCGCCTTATCAAAGAAAAGAAAGACTATGACATGGCGCAGGGACTCTATGCGTCCATCAGCCCTCATAAAATTCATCAAGGCGAGCGAATGACACTGAACGCCTACAAGGATGATTCTTCTGACACTATATGGACCGGCAAACTGCAACTGGACTATCACCTGAATGACAATCTATTGCTGTATGCCGGCGTGAACCGAGGTGTCAAGGCGGGCAGTTTTAACGCGCCCTTGGCGGGCACCTTCTTCAGTCTGCCGAACGGCAATGCTGATATACCCTATGATGAAGAAGTCCTGACCAATTATGAAGCGGGTTTCAAATCCACTCTGTTTGGTGGCAGTACCCGCTTGAATGGTTCAGTCTATTATTATGATTATAAGGATTATCAGAGCTTCCTCTTCACTGGTGTCGGTGGCGTGGTGATCAATAACGATGTGGTCAACCAGGGGATAGAGATTGAGTTGCAAACTACCCCTGCCGAGGGTCTGGATCTGTTATTCAGCTTCGCTCTCTTTGATGTAGAGGTAGAGGATGTGCCGTTGCGAGTAGGCTCTCTCATTACCAAGGATGTTAAACCCACCTACGCGCCTGAGCTACAAGTCACAGCGCTAGTACGTTATCAGTGGCCCGGTCTGAGGGGCACCCTGGCAGTTCAAGGAGATATCAGTTATTCCGATGAGTTTTATTACAATCTCCGTAACTTTGATGCTGATAAATTCGACAGTTACGTCTTGTCCAATGCCCGAGTGTCTTGGAGCAATGTGCAGGATACATGGGATATTGCGTTGATGGTGCGCAACCTGACAGATGAGCGAGCTGGTGTGCAGGGTTTTGACCTGGCGACTCTGTGTGGCTGTAATGAAGTGGCCTACCGAGCACCTCGTTGGTATGGGATAAAGGTTAATCGTAACTTTTAGGCTGGTGTATGTGGTTGCATCATCCATGCAGGAAATTTCAGCATGACTAATCCTTCTCGGCGCCGCTTTATCGCCGCAGGCGGGCTTGGCCTCCTCAGTTTTATGGTGGGCGACAACTGCCTGCGCATTTCCCCTGCCGAGGCAAAACGCCAGGAACTCCCCCTAAGTAGCCTGACTGTAGACCAGGCATCTCTCCTTGAACGGCTGGGCGATGCTCTAGTGCCGGGTGCTGCTGATAGCGGCTTGTCTTATTTTCTTGATCAACAACTCTCGGTAGAGACGGAAGACTGCATGCTGATGCTCCGGTATCTCAATGTCCCGCCGCCATACAAAGATTTTTACACTCAATCGCTGACGGCACTGGAGACAGCTTGCCAGCTACTCTTTCACCAGACCTGCGGCAAGTTATCGGCAACGCAGATGACCCAGTTGATTGATGCTCTGGGGAGTAACAGTCTGCCCGGTTGGCAGGGACCTCCTGCTGCCTTTTTTTCCTTTGTCCTGCGTAGTGATGCCAGCGATGTAGTCTACGGTACCGAAGCCGGTTTTGACCGTCTCGGCATACCCTATATGGCGCATATTAGGCCGCGGGCACCTTGGTAATCTGCTTGTGAAGAACAGTAGCGAAAAGATACCACTGCTCGTGGACGATGCTCAGCATACGGATGTTGTCATAGTGGGTTCGGGCGCGGCGGGAAGCGTGATGGCAGCGCTTCTGGCGGAGGGTGGCAAGTCGGTGCTGTTGCTTGAAACCGGTGATAAACGTCAGCCGGCGGATATGATTAGTTCGCAAATCTGGGGGCGGCGGATGAAGTGGGGCGGAGCACCAGTGCTTGATACCGGTGGACATTCAGTTGCTTACAATTTCAACATGGGGTGGGGTACGGGGGGCAGTGCCATGCACCAATATGCGGTATGGCCAAGGCTCCACCCGACAGACTTCACTCTCGCGACTAATCATGGGGTCGGCCTGGATTGGCCCCTAGGCTATGAAGAGCTGCGCCCCTACTATGATCGGGTGCAAGAGGAAGTGGGAATTTCTGGTGATGCGACGGCGGAGCACTGGCGTCCAGCAGGCGTGCCCTATCCGATGGGGCCGGTCCCGGTCTTTGCCCAGGGACGCATCATTGCCAAGGGCTTTGACCGCCTGAACCTATCCACTTCACCCTTGCCGCTGGCTATAAACTCCCAGGTATATAAAGGACGGGCTAGCTGCTTGTGGGACGGCTGGTGTAATGCCGGCTGCCCGATTGGTGCTCTGGCAAATCCGCTGACGGTCTATTTACCCCGTGCTCAGCAGGCGGGTGCAGTGTTGCGTCACAACGCGACTGTCACCAGGGTCTTGACGGACCGGAACGACAACCGTGTCCAGGGGGTTGAATATGTCCGGGCGAATGGAGCGCGTTATCATCAGGCTGCAGAGCTGGTAGTCCTGGCGGCGAACCCCATCCAAAACCCACGTATTTTATTTGCATCAAGCACTCGCCGCTCACCGACGGGTTTGGCAAACAGCAGTGGTCGGCTGGGTGACTATCTGATGTCCCATCCTACTATTTCAACTTTTGGATTATTCCCCGAGGAAACCTATAGCTACTATGGCCCAGCAGGTGGGCAGTTGTTATGTCAAGACGGTTACCAAAAAGACCAGCATCCCCCGCATGCCTTCGGCAGTTATCAGTGGATGATTGCTCAGGCATTAAAACCCAATGATTTACTCGGGATTGCCAATAGCCGCCCTGAATTGCACGGCACCAGGCTCACTGCATTTATGACCGATGCAGCACATCATATCGCCAACATGGCAGCAGTCTGCGAGGGTCTGCCGATGCAGGAAAATCAAGTGCGTCTCTCAGCTCAGCACAAAGACAGGTTTGACGTGCCCCTGGCTGAGGTGACCCACACCTTTGCGCCATCCAGCCTTGCCCTGGCGGAAGTAGCTCGGCAAGAAGGTGAAGCGGTGTTTCGGGCCGCGGGTGCCACTGAGGTCTGGTCAAGCGGAGTCAATGCCATGCACATCATGGGTGGGACGGTGATGGGGGAAGCACCAGAGTTTGCCGTGACCAACAGCTACGGTCAGACGCATGATATTCCCAATTTGGTCATCGCCGGTGCCGGGTTGTTCCCCACATCGGGTGGCGTTAATCCTACCTTTACCATCCACGCCCTTGCCCAACGTGCCGCCCAGTATCTGCTTGATCACTGGCCTGTATAAGTCCCCCGGTTGCCACAACACGCAGTAAGCATCCTATATGACAGGAGCAAGCACCATAATTTCACCCATAATTTCACTCATGCCCTCACCTATAACTCCACTCATAGCCCCAAGAACCCACTACAGTCTGGTGGGGGAGGGTGATGAAGCCCTGCGACTCTGCTGGTTTGAATGGGGCCCTGAGCACCGGGCCTCAGGGACGGTCCTGCTACTCCATGCGACTGGCTTTCACGCAAGATGCTGGGACCAGCTCCTTCGCCATCTGGATGGGCAGCATGTGATTGCTGTAGATCTCAGAGGGCATGGACGAAGTGACAAACAGGGTCCCTACAACTGGGATATTTTTGGTAGGGACATGGCTCAGCTGATACAAGACCTGGCACTGGAGCAACTGGTCGGTGTGGGACATTCGCTGGGCGGGCATCTGCTCAGCATAGTGGCAAGCAAGCACCCGGCACGTTTCCAACAGCTGTTACTTCTTGACCCGGTCATCTTTGCCCCGGATATCTACCAGTCTCAGCAGGTAGCAATCTGGCAAGATGACACCGAGGAGCATCCTGTAGCAAAGCGCAATAATTTCTTCCCCGATGCAGATAGCATGTTCCAGCGTTTTTCTCAGCGGCAACCCTATGCGTCCTGGCAGGTGCCGGTGCTACGCGACTATTGCAACTATGGGCTCCTGCCTAATCCCGATGGTGCGGGCTATGTGCTTGCCTGCCCACCAGCGGTGGAGGCGGCAATTTATCGGGGGAGTGCCAGCACGGATATCTATGACTTGATCCGGCAGATTGAAATCCCGACCTTGATACTCCGCGTTAAGGAAAGGGACATGTCAAGGAACACCATGTCAAAGAACATGGCTAGGCCACAGCTGGATTTTAGTCTATCCCCCACCTGGCATGGCCTGGCGGATTGTTTTCCCAGGGGCAGGGATGTTTATTTACCTGAGCTCACGCATTTTATTCCCATGCAAGCACCCGAACTGGTTGCTCAATACATCATGCAAGCCGTGAACACCCCCTAGCACCCGAACGGGTTGCGAGATGTTTATTGCCGCGCACACTTTGATATGATAGCCGCCTCCCGCTGCAATCAGACCACAGGAAGCATCTATGCCACTGGTATTAAATGAAGAACAAAACATTCTCCGCAACATGGCAAAAGACTTCTGCAATAAAAAAGCACCTATTAGCCAGTTGCGACGCCTGAGGGACGAGAAGAGCACCACCGGCTTTGACCCTGATACCTGGCAAGAAATGATCGCTTTGGGCTGGCCGGGTATCGCCATTCCAGAAGAATATGGTGGCAGTGGCTTTGGCTATCTGGGCCTGGGTGTGATTATGGAAGAGTGCGGTCGTACCTTGACGGCTTCCCCGCTCCTGGCAACGGCAGTGCTGGGTGCAAGCAGCATCTTGCATGCGGGTAGCGAAGCACAGAAGTCTACATTGCTGGAACAGATAGCCCGAGGCGAACTGCTGCTGGCGATAGCCATAGAAGAAAGCGCGCATCACAATCCCTACGGTATCGCTACCAAAGCAGAAAAATCTGGCGTGGGTTACGCGGTAACCGGTAGCAAAACATTTGTCTTGGATGGACATGTTGCCGACAAGTTGATAGTGGTTGCCCGTTCATCTGGCAAGGCAGGGGACCGGGAAGGGCTGAGTCTGCTACTGGTTGACCGGGAAGCGAAGGGGGTGCATGTCACTCGCACCACCATGGCGGATAGCCGCAACGCGGCGCAGATTGAATTTCAACGGGCTGAAGGGGTGCTTTTGGGTGCCCAAGACCAGGGGGCTGAGACCCTTGACCGGGTTCTGGATACCGGGCGTATCCTCTTGGCGGCGGAAATGCTAGGCGGTATCCAAGAATGTTTTGAACGTACTCTTGAGTATCTGAAGACGCGGCAGCAGTTTGGTGTCCCGATTGGGTCCTTCCAGGCTTTGAAGCATAGAGCCGCGGAAATGTTTTGTGAGCTGGAATTATCAAAGTCTGTCGTGCTGGAAGCCTTGTCCGCCCTGGACGATGACTCGGCGCAGATACCAGAGCTGGCAAGTCTAGCGAAGGCGCGTTTGAATGACACCTATCATCTGGTGAGTAGCGAGGGGATCCAGATGCATGGTGGCATAGGTATGACCGACGAATATGACATTGGCTTTTTTATCAAACGTTCCAGAGTTTGCGAGCAGACCCTGGGTAACAGTGCCTTCCATCGAGACCGGTACGGCAGCCTGCATCATTTTTAGGTTTGCCAGTGCTATTACCGTCTTTCAAGTCGGCTCTTCTTCAGGGGCAAAGAAGTCCCTGATAATCGGCTGAAATCTATCCATATCCACCAGAAAGGCGTCATGCCCCTGTAGGGACGGCAGGTCGAAAAACGCGACTTCTCTTTCCGTGCTGAGGCAATCCGCGATGAGTTGTTGTTGTGCCAAGGGGAATAACAGATCAGTTTGAATACCTATCACCAGAGCCCGTCGTGCCCCGACCCGGCTCAGTCCCACTTCAACTGAACCGCCGTGCTCAGCAACATCAAACAGATCCATTGCTCGAGAGAGATAGAGGTAGCAGTTGGCATCAAAGCCACTGACAAACTTGCTGGATTGAGCTTCCAGGTAGGACTCCACTTCAAAATCACGGTCAAAGGGTGCCGCGGTCAGCCGCTCTTCGGAGATCATCTCCCGGCCGAACCGCTGTTCAAGTTCGGCGGCACTGCGGTAGGTCAACATGCCTAGTTTCCTTGCTAGTTGCATACCGGTAATGGGTTCCTCAGCGTTTTTATAGTGACCGTTTTTCCAAGCGGGGTCTCGAGTAATGATTTCTCGTTGGAGTGACCGTAGTGCAATCGCAAAGGGTGCAGCCTGGGCCGAGCCGGAGATGGTTACTAGATTTTCCGCCACCTGGGGATGCAGGATGGAATAGGCGATGGAGGTCATCCCGCCCATGGATGCCCCCAGCACCGCATGCAGTCTTGATAACCCCAGGGCGTCCACCAGGGCATGCCCGGCCTGGGCAATGTCTTCAATGCTCAACCGAGGGAAACTGAGTCGGTATGGGGCATTGCTGAGGGGGTCAATGCTGGCGGGTCCTGTGGTGCCGAAGCAACTACCGAGGGAAGCCACGCAGAGCACAAAATATCTATTGGTATCAATGGGTTTGCCAGGACCTAGCATCTGCTCCCACCAGCCGGGAGAGGGGTCAGCCATGCAAGAGGCGGCATGCGCAGAGGGTGATAGACCGGTAAAGATCAAGATGCCGTTGTCTTTGCGGGCGTTCAATTCCCCCCAGGTTTCATAGGCAATGGATGGATTCAACAGCATGCCGTAGCGCATATTGAAAGTGCCGTCAATCTGGTGGAGCTTTCTCGCTGAGGTCATCAGATAGTCTCTTGAGTGGGGCGCCTAACGCCTGGAGGCAGCGGTTACACCCACTAGGGTTGATGACAGACTGCGGCCCGATTGGAAATACTCACGCCTCGGCGGCCCTGCCTGAGGGGGTTCTGGTCATGCCCATTGGTGCAGTAGGCAAAACTGATGCCGGAGGCGGGGTCAGCCCAGGCAATCTGCCCGCCAGCACCGTTATGCCCGAAAGCAGTGGGGGAATTGGTATGTCCAAAACCGCGAAAATTACGATACTTATCCCCGGCAATGATGACCCCTAGAGCTCGATTCGCCGGCTTGCCTGTCAATATATCGGTCAGCTCAGGGTTCCTGAGTCGGGTCGCCTCATTGATGCAGGTTTTGGTCCAGAGTTGCTGCTCGCTATTGCCCATTAGTGCCTGATAGAAGAGTGCCAACTCAGCAGCCGACATAAGGCCGCCGGCACCCGGAATGGCGAGTCGCCGGAGCTCGGGAAGATTAAAACTGAGGATAGCTTCTGGAGTCACTTCGGTGACCGCGGGCATCGCGAGCCCCGCAGCGGCGAAGTCAGCTTCGGTCATGGGCTCACCGACCAGGCTGTTATGGGCAATGCGTGCATGCTGTTCATCGGGTGCACCCACCCACATATCGGGTAGACCCAGCGGCAGGGCGATGCGCTCGCGCACAAACTCTTCGTAAGCTACCCCGGTAATACGTTGGATAATTTCGGCGAGCACCCACATGGATGAGGTGGGGTGATATTCATATCGGGAACCGGGTTGCCAATTTAGTTTCCACTTGGCAAAGCGTTGTAGCTTCTTGGTCTCGTCCAGCCAATCACTCGGTCTGAATGGCGCATGCGGGAAGCCAGCAGTGTGAGTGAACAACTGTTCTACGGTGATATCCTGCTTGCCGTTGCTGGCAAATTCAGGAATGAACTCGGATACCCGGCGAGATACCTCCAGGCTTCCTTCTTGTATCAGCAACCAGGCTGCCGCTGAGGTAATCGCCTTGGTGGCAGAAAATATACAAAAGAGAGATTGGTTGCTCGCCTCACCCCAGGTGTCAAACATGACGAGTTTGCCGTCCTTTGCTAAGGCGGCCTGGGCAGCCGGCAAGAGACCGGTATCCACTTCTTGCTTTATTCTGGTGACTAGTTCCGACAACTTCTGAGCATTGATGCCGACTGTTTCGGGCTCAACTAGATAGGCACTAGCTTGCATATTTCCGCCTTATACACCATTGGAGAAGGGCGAATTATACGCACAAATTTGTTATCCCACGCATCTTCTCCGCGGCATCTTTTATATGCCCGGTCATTTCCGCCAAGGCGGGAATAACGAGGTCACTGCTTAAGAGTATTTCTTTAGGGCATTTCTCAAGAGTGCTTCTCAATCAAGATTGCTTCATATACCCTTCTTTAACCGCGCTTTTTAATGTCTCTTTCCGAAGGAGTTAAAAGCAGCTATGCAACTTCACTTGAGAGCCAAGCTCCCCCTCCCCCGGCGGGAAGTCTGGCAAGCCCTGAATGATCCGGCGCTCTTGCAAGAATGTTTACCCGGTTGCGAGTCATTTGAACGAGCAGACGAGGATAGCTTTGATCTGGTACTCATGGCGAAGGTGGGGCCGGTCAAGGCAAGATTCAAAGGACAAGTATTCCTGACGGAGGTGGTGGCACCTCAGTCCTGTCGGATGCATGGGGCGGGTAAGGGTGGTGTTGCTGGCTTTGTCAAAGGTGATGCAGAGATTAGACTAGAAGCCCTTTTTGATGACAAGTTTGATGACAAGTTTGATGAACAGGAAGAAGCGATGACCGAGATGACCTGTATCGTGACCGCCACCGTTGGCGGTAAACTTGCCCAGGTGGGGTCCCGGCTGGTATCCGGGGCAGCACGCAAACTAGCGACCGAATTTTTTACTCGTTTTGTCCAGATGACTGTCGGTGAGGATGCCGAAGAAGTAGCACTAGAGGCTATTATTAGAGGGAAGGATTAGAGACCATGATTAAAGGTCATGGAAGTGCCCGCTTAACAGCAGGTTCATAACCATGTTCATAACAACAATATTGATAACAACAGGTAACCAGCCATGACAGCAGAGGCCGCGACAAGCATAGACAAAGTAGTAGCAGTCAATCTGAAAGTGAACCATAAAACCGTCATAGCCCAGTGCGCGGCAAACATGACACTGGATGAGCTGCTACGGGAGCAACTGGGGCTCACCGGCACGCATGTCGGTTGCGATACGAGTCAATGCGGCAGTTGCACCGTGCATTTTAATGGCCGGGCGGTCAAGGCATGTACCCTCCTGGTTGCCCAGTGCGAGGGTGCCGAGATCACCAGCATTGAGGGGCTGGGTACGGCGGATAATTTGCATCCTATGCAATCTGCATTTCGTGAATGTCACGGCCTGCAGTGTGGCTTTTGTACTCCAGGGATGATTATGGCAGCAGTTGATCTGGTGCATCGGGAGGAAGTGCTTGATGAGCAGACTATTCGCAAGGGTCTTGAAGGCAATATCTGCCGCTGCACGGGCTATCACAATATAGTGCGCGCGGTGGAAACTGCCGCCAAGAAGATGAGGAACTAGACATGGTAGCAACAACCATTGGTAAGTCCGTATTGCGTAAAGAAGACCTGCGGTTTATTACCGGCAAGGGCCGATACACCGATGACATCAATCTGCCCGGCCAGGTTTATGCGGCCTTCGTCCGTTCGCCGGTAGCGCATGCCAGGATTAACAGTATTGAGACCACTGAGGCGGCAGCCCTCCCCGGTGTCCGCGCCGTGCTGACCGGTACCCAGCTGGCGGCCGATGGCCTGGGCGGGCTTCCCTGTGGGTGGATGCTCCACTCCAAAGACGGCAGTGAAATGAAGCAACCACAGCACCCGGTCATGGCGGTAGATAAGGTCAACTATCTGGGTGAGCCCCTTGCTATAGTGATTGCCGATACCCGGCACCTCGCAAAAGATGCCGCCGAGCGGGTCGCGGTGGATTATGAAGAACTGCCAGCAGTCGTGAGCCCAGACCAGGCACGCACTGCTACTCAGGTGCATGCTGAGGCACCGAATAACATCTGCTACGAGTGGGAACTGGGCGACCAGGCAGAGACCGAGGCGGCCCTTGCCTCAGCGGCGCATGTCACCCGCTATTCACTGGTCAACAATCGACTCATACCCAACGCCATGGAACCCCGCGCGGCGCTTGCCGATTATAATCCTGGCACTGAGGAATTGACGCTGTACACCACAAGCCAGAATCCACATCTGGTGCGGCTAATCTTCACCGCCTTTGTGCAACTCGCGCCAGAGCATAAGTTACGCATCATCGCCCCGGATGTGGGTGGTGGTTTTGGTTCCAAGATATTTGTCTATTCAGAAGAGACAGCCCTTGCCTGGGCAGCGATGAAACTCGGCATGGCAATCAAGTGGACTGCAGAAAGAGCCGAGTCTTTTCTTGCCGATGCGCATGGCCGGGATCATGTGACCGAGGCGGCACTAGCACTAGATGAGGCCGGGCACTTCCTCGCGCTGAGAGTGAAAACAACAGCCAATATGGGCGCCTACCTGTCCACCTTTGCTTCTTCGGTGCCGACCTATCTCTACGCCACCTTGCTCGCGGGTCAGTATAAGACACCCCATATCTACGTCGAGGTGGATGCAGTCTTTACCAATACCGCCCCGGTGGATGCGTATAGAGGTGCGGGTCGGCCTGAGGCGACCTATCTAGTGGAACGGATCGTCAATCTGGCAGCGGTGGAACTGGGCATTGACCCCGTGGAATTAAGACGCCGCAATATGATTCAGCCGGAAGACTTCCCGTATCAGACGCCGGTCCTGCTTGAATATGACATAGGCGACTATGAAGCCAGTTTGAACAAGGCATTAGCTATGGCGGGTTATGCTGAGTTTCCCTCCCGACAAGAAGCTGCCCAGTCTCGGGGCAAACTGCGCGGTATCGGCGTGAGTTGCTACATTGAAGCCTGTGGCCTGGCACCTTCCAAGATGGCTGGTGCACTGGGCGCCGGGGTCGGTCTTTGGGAATCTGGCGAGGTCAGAGTGAATCCTACCGGCAGCGTGACCGTCTTAACCGGCACCCACAGTCATGGGCAGGGACACGAGACCACCTTTGCCCAACTCGTTGCCGGTAAGTTCGGTATCTCGGTGGATGATGTTGAGGTGGTGCATGGCGATACCGGCAAGCTGGACTTCGGGCTGGGCACCTATGGTTCTCGGTCCCTGGTGGTGGGCGGTTCTGCGCTCAGTAATGCTGCCGACAAGGTCATTGAGAAGGGCTACAAAATAGCTGCTCATCTGTTGGATACCGACCGGGATAAGATCGATTTTGATGAGGGTCAATTCCGCGTTCGGGACAGCAATCAATCAAAAACCTTTCAAGAAATCGCCTTCGCCGCTTATGTGCCTCACGATTATCCACTGGAGTTGGAACCAGGACTGTCCGAAAAGGCCTTTTATGATCCAGTCAATTTTACCTATCCCGCCGGAACCCATATTTGTGAAGTGGAGATAGACCCGGAAACCGGGGTGGTGGAGGTGGTGGGCTTCACGGTGGTAGATGACTTTGGCATTATCATCAATCCGATGATTGTTGAGGGTCAGGTGCATGGTGGTGTTGCCCAGGGGCTCGGTCAGGCACTCTTGGAAAATTGCGTCTATGACGCCGCCGGGCAATTGCAAACGGGTTCTTATATGGATTACGCCATGCCCAGAGCGGACGACCTGCCGTCCATCTCCGTTGCCACGACTCGCACTAGTTGTACTCACAATCCGGTGGGTGCCAAGGGTTGCGGGGAAGCCGGCACCATCGGCTCCCCTCCGGCGGTCATCAATGCGATCACCCAGGCCCTGGGGGTGCGCGATATCAGCATGCCGGCGACACCGGAAAAGGTATGGCGTGCCCTAGGCATCAGGAGGAAGACGCATGTATAACTTTAACTATCATCGCCCGACCAGTATTGATGAAGCCCTGAGTTACTATGAGCAGGCGGAGGACGGGCAGTATCTCGCCGGTGGTCATACCCTGATACCGACCATGAAGCAAAGACTCAACGCCCCTACCGATCTGATTGATCTCAGTGGCATTGAAGCTATGCGCGGTATTCGTCCCGCTGCTGAGACCCAGTCAGAGATACTCGAGATAGGTGCCTTGAATCGGCATGCAGAAGTCGCCCAGTCATCCATCGTCCAATCCATGATACCGGCGCTGAGTGTCCTGGCAGCAGGCATTGGCGATGCCCAGGTGAGGAATTGCGGTACCTTAGGAGGCTCGGTAGCAAATTGTGACCCGGCAGCGGACTATCCGGCCGCAGTCCTGGGTTTAAATGCCCACCTAGTGACCAGTCGCCGCACCCTGCCGGCTGAGGCCTTTTTTACCGGGATGTTTGAGACCGCGCTAGAAGCAGGCGAGTTGCTGACTAGTGTGCACTTCCCCAGGCCTGAGGCGGCGGCCTATGTGAAGTTCCCGAACCCCGCTTCCCGCTATGCCATAGTCGGTCTATTTATCGCCCAGACCGCGGCGGGGGTGCGGGTAGCCATCACCGGTGCGGCACCGGCTGTGTTTCGTGCCGAGGTGATGGAAGCTGCCTTGAGCAAGGACTTTAGCGTCTCTGCCTTAGATGACCTCTTGCTGCCCTCAGGTGATATGAACAGTGATCTGCACGCCAGTGCTGAGTATCGTGCGCATCTTTGTACGGTCATGGCGCAACGTGCTGTTGCCTTGATTTGTGCCGCTTGAAATACCGGCTCAGCAATAGGGTCACGGCATAGCCGGTGACCACCGGGTCAATCACATAGTCCCACAAATTATCCGACTCAAGGATGCCCAGTAGCCAACCCAAAGATGCCGTTGCCAAGAGCAAGGCGGGCAGGGTGTGGCGATATAGAAGGCACCAGGCGAAGAGCACAAAGAGGATGGGCATCAAGAGCACCGGATAATAGCCGAGGGCGTAGAGATCAAACCGAGTCATGCCGAGTGCCGTCGGATAGAGTAGTAGCCCGGTGCCGAGGAGGACACCCGCGATATAGTATTCGGCTGTGCTGGTCGGTATTTTGGAGCGCCATCTCGGTACTAGCCTTAGGCTAGCTCGCCATAGAAACCACATCATACTCAGCACTGACAGATCTCCCATGATGATGCGCCCCCACCCGGCTATTCCCCAGGAGGCGGCGCCAGGGTCCAGCGGTATTAAGCAGCCGCCCAGCACCACCAAAAATACCATCACCAGGAGCCGGTGCTGCCGGGTATGTTTATTAACCAGCGCATCAACCAGAGTATCAACCAGAGCGGTTACCGCCAGGGCGATGACCAGGGCGGCGCCGACTAGCGGCAGATATAGGCTCAACAGGGTGGTGGGGGACATTAGTTGGCGCGTTTCAGCAACAGATAGCCCATCCCCAGACAGATGCAAATAGGCGTCAGGGTAGCGACCAGCGGCGAGAAGCCGAACACCAGACTGGCCGGTGATAAGAGATCCTGCAAAAACTTGAACAGGACCCCAATGATGATGCCGCTCAGGACACGCACGCCCATGCTTGTCTCTCGGAGGGGACCAAAAATAAAGGACACCGCGACCAGCACCAGACTGAGGCTGGCTATGGGCTGCAACAACTTGGTCCAGAGTCCCAGCACAAATTTACGACTATTCAAGCCCTGCTCCTGGAGGTGTTTAATTTTATTGCGTAATTCCAGCATGGACATCTTCTCTGGCTTGACGAGGATATCGGTGCTGAGGATATCCGGGGTCAGGCTGGTGTCCCAGCTGAGGCTACTCAGGGTGCTGGTCCTCTTGGTACTGCTATCCAATCGGGTGCGCGTGACATCCTGCAGCACCCAATGCCCGGGGGTATCGCCGTCTGGCGGCGAGTAGTGCCCCCGCTTCGCCTTAAAGGTCATGCTGAGCCCCTGCCTCGGTTTGATCTCCCTGTCGGTGTCAGCGTCGGTGTCAGCGGGGGTATCAATGGTATATTGGGTAATATCCCTGAGGGTGCCGTCTGGATTGACGACCCGAAAGTGCATAAAACGATTGCCTTCCCGATACCAGAAGCCCCCCTGAGGCGTGATATTCAGTTCCGTGGCATCTTCTTTGAGCAGACGGGCACCGCGCTCAAAATCCGGCAGTAGCAATTCGCCGACCAAGAGACCGGCGATGCTCAGTGCCAGTGCAGGTTGCATGGCGGCACCCAGGATACGCCAGGTGGAAATGCCCGCGGCCCGCATCACAATCAGTTCCGCCCGGGAGGCCAGGCTCCCAAGACCCATAAGGCTACCAATCAAGAGTGCAAAGGGGAGGGCATCATAGGTGATTCTGGGCAGGCTCCAGGCGACATACTGAACTCCGGTCCAGATGGTGTAGTCGTTTTTCATATCCTCTATTTGAGCAAGGAAGGTGAAAATGACCAGAATACCGACTAGCCCCACCAGTGCCGTTAGCATGCTCAGTACCAGGGTCTTGCCGAGGTAGCGATCAAGTTGGCGCATCATTATCTCGCTGCCGAAGTTCGCTTGAACTGACATCCACTCTATAGTCTGCTTCGGGAATTGCCGTGCAGATTGCCCTGAGGGCGGAGGGTATTTTGACCTCATTGAGGGTTTCAAACCGCCCGTCTCGGAGACGCCCAAAGACCAGAAATCGATTGCCTCGGGCAGTCATATTAGCAATGGCTTGATCGCGCATCTCAATATGTTTGTCGTAGTACCTGGGGTCGGCGATCCGGACGATGGTATCCAGACCCAGGATAAAGGTTACCCCGGGGAAGAGGCGGGACTTTCCCTCAAAACTGGGCGTATTAGAGAAGAGCAGCGGATAGTCTTTCAGGGCGGTTTGCTGCGCTTGCATTTCCAGATAGTCCAGCGGTGGCTTGTCAAGATTCCAGATTGATATCTCCATGAAAGCCGGATGGCCGAGTAGTTTTTCCGCAGTATGCAATAGTGCCGTATGGCCTTCATGCAATGGATTGAAACTCCCCGAGAGAACGGCATGAATGGCTGGGGGGGCTGCTGTTTTACCGGCGCCAGCGATGAGATATGTCGGTGTCTCTTGTAACAGGGTTTGCCAAGCGGGGGGAGCAGTCTGGTAACGGCGGGATCTTGTTAGTGTTGCTAGTGTCGGTGTTGCTACTGCTGCGGGCAAATCAAAAGCGTCCTCGGCGACCTTTATCCCAAGACATTCGGCAATCGTCCTGAGGATGAGCTCGTTGCAGAAGGCTTCTTGAGTCTGGCGGTCATGCTGTTTTTCCAGGTTTAGGGTGATTTCTAGACTGGCCTCAAGGCTCTGCACCGCCAGGTGGCATCTGTCTGCCCCTCGCCGTTGCCGCTGGGTGGCGAGGGCGGCACTCACCCCCAGCCCGAAGAAGGGGGCATCAGCCTGCAGTCTGCTTGCCCTTTGCCAGGCGATCATGGCCATGCTCCGGGCAGTGCGGGCGCTGCATAGTTGTTCGGGTCTGAAATGCAGATACTGGCACAATGATTCTTCGTCATAAGGAATGATCGCTTCCAGCAGGGTTTGTGATGCACCGGGCACTGCTAGCAGGTCGGCGATAGCCGTACTACCGCCACCAGCAGCTGCTAGGGCGAATTTGCCCGGCGCCGCGTGTATTGCTTTAATGAGTTGCTGATTCAGAGGGGCTTCCTTAAAAACCACTGCCAGGATTGACCGGCTTCTACTCAGCGGGCATTTTAGCACCACTGGGGTTGTACTATAAGAGATGTTTAGCGGGGATGGAGACTGAAATGAGAATGATACCAAGGCGACTAGGGCTACTGTTATTGCTCCTAGGGGGCATGTCGGGGCTGGGGGCTTTACAATTTTTTGTATACAAACCGCTGAGGGCTCTTGCTGAGGACTCATTACATAGAGCGGCTGAGGGCTCTGCTTCTTCAGAGATGGACTCAGATGTGGACTCAGAGATGGACTCAGAGACGGGACTCCCGACCCTCAGCCCCGAAGAAGTTGCCCAATATGAATTCGACATTATTGACACCGAGACGACCGTCTCTGCCTTGTCCATGGGTCAGCGGTATCTGTTGCGTCAATGGCGACAAAATATTGCCGACCTGGCGGCGAGGCGGCTAGGTGTGGTGCAGCTCAGAGGGGATAGGCGCGACCTGCCGAGCTTACAAAAGCTAGTGGACAATAAACACATCAAACCCGGGGATATAGAGACTTGGCAAGGGTTGGGTATCGTCTTTGGAGACCTGCTAGTGCAGGAATTTGGCTTGGAATGGGTCAGTTATCAAGATGAACGGGGCGCGAGTAAAGCCTTGCGCTATCGAAAAACAGACAACTATGTGTTCCCAGTGACCTTGTTTTCCAAGCGAGTAGAGTTCAAAGAAAAGGTTGACCTGCAGCACATCTATGAGCATCTGGCAGTGGAAATAGCAGCTTTCCAAGCCCGAGAAGAAGCTAAAATAGACTTCAATAGATCAAAGTAACTCATTGATTTATATTATTATTTTATGAGGGGTGGCAGGCGATGGTGTGCTTGCCGATATTCTCGCCGAAGGCGGGGACGTCTGGGTTCGGCGGGAATCCAGAGGAACAAAGGCAACCACCTTGATATTCCCGCTACACCTCAACAGGGTCAGTGGGTTGTGCTTTCGTTAAAGGCGCACCCCCCTCCCGCCGTCATTCTCGAGCTTGCTCGGGAATCCAGAAGAACGAGCGGTGTTGCCTTCTTTCGGGCGGCTTGCGCCGCCCCGCCGTCATTCTCGAGCTTGCTCGGGAATCCAGAGGAACAAAGGCAACCACCTGGGGTATTTACACACCAGCAACTGGCAATTATTCGCTCAGGGTATAAAATGCGTCCCTTTCTTCGGAGAGGCGCATGGCTGGCAAGCGGTTTCAAGGCATCTTGAAGGCAGTGTTCATTGACCCGGGGGTCTACATCCTGGGGGACCTGGCAAAACAATCACCCGTCATGTGGGTCTTTGTTATCTGGGGCTGGTTGGCAATCCTGGTGATGGTCACTAGCTTCGTCTCAGAGCTTCTCTGATAGCCCTTCTTAAATAACTCTTCTTAAAGAGCCTTCAGCGGTTGGTATATAAAGAGCCCTCATGGTATATAAAGAGCCCTCAGCGGTTCTCAATAAGGAGCGCTGCCTCCAATCTGCTGATCACCCGGTCACCAAATTCATCGGTGGACACCCGCTGAATCCCCTGGCTCCTAGCACCCAGGTCTGCCGTTGAGTAGCCATCTGCAAATAGGCGCTGCATGGCATCCCACACCATCTGGGCTTCCGCATGCAGACCAAAGCTCATTTCCAACATCATGGCGACCGAGCCCATCATGGCATAAGGGTTGGCGATGTTTTTACCCGCGATATCCGGTGCTGAGCCGTGGGACGGCTCGTAGTAGGCCTTCTCTGGACCGATACAAGCTGAGGGCATGAGCCCGAGGGAGCCGAGAATACCGCCACACTGGTCGCTCAGAATATCGCCAAACATATTTTCCATCACCATGACATCAAACTGCCTCGGGTTGAGACAAAGGGCAGTGGCCGCGGCATCAACTAGCAGCGGAATCACTTCCACATCCTGATAGTCCTGGTGTACTTCTTCTAGCACTTCATTCCAGAGGACGCTGGACAGCAACACATTGCTCTTGTGGATGTTGTGCAGACGCTTTTTACGTTGCTGTGCCTGGGCAAAGGCAACCTGCACGACTTGTCGCACCTGGTCTTCCGTATATTCAAGCCGTTCATGCACATAGCGCCTGCCCGCGGCATCGGTGCCGCGTTCCTTCTTGCCGAAGTAAAGCCCGCCGACCAGTTCCCGAATTAACAGCAGGTCCAGACCTTCCCCGATAATCTCTGGCTTCAGGGGGGAAAAGTGCGCCATACCACTGCTTAGATAGACCGGACGAAAATTGGCAAAGGTGTTGTATCTCGCCCGGAGGGGCAGGATGGCACCCCGTTCAGGTTGCTCGGCAAGGGGGATTTTTTGTGATTCTTCATAGGACAGGCCGACCGGCCCCTTGAGGATGGCATCCGCGGCGTCACATATCGCTTGGGTCTCTTCCGGGAAGGCCTTGCCGGTTGCAAAGTAGGCCGCAGCACCAAAGGGCGCCGGGGTCAGTTCAAAGCTCAGGTCTCTATGTGTTGCTATGGCACTGAAGACGCGCACCGCCTGGGCGGTGATTTCGGGTCCTATGGCATCCCCTGAGAGTACGGCGATCTTGTAATGCTTGCTCATCCTGCTCCCGTTATGTGTATGCGAAAAGAGCCCTCAGCGAGAGCCATCAGCTGTTTGTATATAAAGAGTAATAAAGAGCCCTCATTGTATGTTAAGAGCCCTCAGCTGTTTTTAATACAACAACAGCCCAGCCCTTTCTGCTTGCCATTGGCTTTCCACCTGCTGCAGTGTCTTGTTGAGGTCATCAAAACTGGCACTGGGCCCATCCACCCATTCCCGCAGACTGGCTCCCCCGTTAATGACATCAATGGGGAGGCGTTCAAATTCATACTCATAGGCGTGGTCTCGCCAGAGGGGATAATCCTGCTGGTGCATCCGAATCAACTTTAACATAGCCGCCATGAGCCGATAGGGTTTGAAGTCCTGATGGGCATAGCCGGGATAATCCGTATGCCACTGGATACCGGTACAGAGTTGCCCCGCATGCTTATGGAAGCTCGGCGAAAAAAAACATTCCCGGAGCCAGACACCGGCTGCCCAGGCTTTGATCTCAGGAGTTTCCAACAGCAGTGCATGCAGATTAAGGTCCGGCGCACCGATGACTTCCAAGGGGGTGCTGGTACCTCGACCCTCGGAGAGATTGGTGCCTTCAAGCAGTACCGTCCCGGGGAAACATCGTGCCATATTCACACTACTGGCATTAGGGCTGGGGTTGATCCAGGGGCGGCGCAGCACCGGCCAGCCATAACCCGGGGCAGAATCCGGCTCGTAGCCGGCCATCTTGATGACTCTCAAGCCTTCATCAGGTCCTGCTAACCCGGTTAACTGGGCTTGAAAAAACCCCGCAAGTTCGCCGGTCGTTAAGCCATGGCGAACCGGAATAGCGGCGCAACCGACAAAACTTTCCTCCCCCGCTTCAAGATAGAGCCCGTCTATAGGTCGTCCCGCCGGATTGGGGCGATCCAGCACCCAGAGCTCAACACCGGCATCACGACATGCCATAACCAGGTAACATAGGGTGGTAATATAGGTGTAGATGCGGCAACCAATGTCTTGCAAGTCAAACAAGACGACATCCAGATCTTCCAACATGGCCGGTGTTGGATATCTATCCTTCGCATAAAGACTGAGCACCGGGAGTTGATGCCGGGCGTCTACATAATCTTCCGACTCCTGCATGTTGTCTTGTCGGTCGCCGCGTAGCCCATGCTGGGGACCAAAGGCACGCACCAGATTGCAACCTGCGGCTATGAGGGCGTCAATGGAATGTTGATTGGCAGCCGTCACGGACCCGGGATGCGCCACCAGGGCAACCCGGCGAGTCTGTAATTGCTTGACTGCTACCTCATCAAGCAGTAACTGATCAATACCGAATTGGAAGGTCATATCATTCTGCGACTCGCGGGCGGTTCAGGGTATACTTTTTTAAGCGCATCACTAACAAAAGGAAGCACAACACAGCATGCCAGAGAAACGAAACTCAAACTATGATTTTGATTTGTTTGTGATGGGCGCCGGTTCTGGTGGCGTCCGCGCCGCGCGGATGAGTGCTGGCTATGGTGCCCGGGTCGCCACAGCAGAAGACAAATACCTCGGCGGCACCTGCGTCAATCTGGGCTGTATACCGAAGAAGTTATTTGTCTATGCCGCCCAATTTGCAGAAGACTTTGCCCAGGCCCAAGGCTTTGGTTGGGGCAGGGCTACCCCGGACTTCACCTGGCACCGATTGCTGGCTAACAAAAACACAGAAATCACTCGGCTGAATGGGGTCTACAAAAATCTGCTCACGGCTGCGGGGGTAACTCACTTTGATGCCCGCGCGAGGATCCTGGATGAACATCATCTGGAGGTGCAGGGCAAGCGAGTGTCCACTGAAAAGATTTTGATTGCCACCGGCGGTTGGCCGCTAGTCCCTGAGTTTCCCGGTAGCGAGCATGTGATTACTTCTAATGAAGCCTTTTTTCTTGAGGCCTTGCCGCGCCGTTGTCTGGTAGTGGGGGGTGGTTATATTGCTGTTGAATTTGCCGGTATCTTCCAGGGTCTAGGCGTTGCGACTTGTCTTGCCTACCGGGGTGAGCTGTTGCTACGTCGTTTTGATATTGATGTCAGGAAAGCAGTCGGAGACGAACTAGAGCGCAAAGGTATTGACCTGAGGTTTAACTCCCAGGTGCGGCAGATTGACCGCAATCAGGACGGCAGCTTAGCAGTCCAGTTTGAAGACGGCACTAGTTTAACCAGGGACCTCGTCCTCTATGCCACCGGCAGGGTGCCCGCAGTGGCCGACATAGGGCTGGAAAATGTCCCCGTCAAGTGCCGAGATAATGGTGCCATTATCACCGATGAGGAACATAGAAGTAGCCAGCCGAACATCTTTGCGCTCGGCGATGTGACCGACCGTATTCAGTTGACGCCCGTGGCAATCGCTGAGGCCATGTGTTTTGCCAGCACGCAATTTAATGCTGAGCGACGGATTATGGATTACGAGCAGATCGCCACGGCGGTTTTTTGTCAGCCCAACATAGGCACTGTAGGCTTAACAGAAGCCGAGGCGAGAGCAGACTATGATGATGTGGCACTCTATCTTGCTCAGTTTAAACCCCTGAAACACAGCCTCAGCGGCAGTGAGGAAAAGTGCCTGATGAAATTGATCGTGGATCAAAAAACCGATCGGATTCTTGGCATACACATGGTGGGTGCAGAGGCCGGGGAAATTATTCAAGGCCTTGCCATTGCGATGAAGGCCGGCGCCACCAAAAGTATCTTTGATGCCACTGTCGGCATACATCCCACTCAGGCGGAAGAGTTTGTCACCCTAAGAGAGGCAGTTGATGGGTAGCGGGAAGTCTTTGTGTTTTGCCGCCAGGCTGGATTCCCGCCTTCGGCGAGAATGACGGCGCGGAGCCGGATTCCTTCACAGCGTCCCCGCTCCTTTGGGCGGCTTACGGCGCCCCGCGCCGTCATTCTCGAGCTTGCTCGGGAATCCAGAGGAACGAAGTCAACCGCCTTGGGCATTTACACAACAAGATGATCCGCCGCTCTCGGCGAGAATAACGGGTGAATGTGAAGGAAGGGCAGAGTCCTGTTATCATTGGCGCCGACGGTAACTATAGCTAGCAAAAAGATGGCTAGGCAGAAGGAAGGAACATAGCATGCAAGAAAGCTGGCTGAGCCTAGCGACGGACCTGCTTCATCTGCTGGACTCTTATCTGGGCGCCGCTCGTTATTTTCCCTTCCTTTTATTGGGTGTGGGCTTATTTTTCACCCTTTATTTGAAGTTCCCGCAGATCAGATATTTCAGACAGGCTATACGTATTGTCCGGGGTGATTATAGCGACAAGAATGCGCCGGGTGATGCCACGCATTTTCAGGCACTGGCAACTGCCATCTCAGGCACAGTCGGCACAGGTAATATCGGCGGCGTTGCCCTGGCACTCTATCTCGGTGGTCCCGCCGCCCTCTTCTGGATGTGGATGACGGCCTTCTTTGGGATGACCACCAAGTTTGTAGAGGTGTCCTTGTCTCACAAGTACCGACAAACAGACCCGAATGGACACATAGTAGGTGGCCCCATGTATGTGATGGAGCGGCGGCTGAATCTGAAGTGGCTGGCTGTATTTTTTGCTGTGGCCACGGTGATCAGTTCTTTCGGCACCGGCAATCTGCCGCAGAGCAACAATATCGCCAGCGGTTTGAATCAAACCTTTGGGGTTCCTGAATGGTTATCGGGCGCCGTCTTGGCATCGCTACTTGCCCTGGTCATCATCGGCGGCATCCGCCGGATTGTGAAGGTGGCGGAAAAAATCGTGCCGATAATGGCGGTGTTTTATGTGCTGGGTGCACTCGGTGTCATCCTCACGCACCTCCCGCAGACCATCGCTTCTCTGGGGCTGGTATTTCAAGATGCCTTCACCGGTTCCGCGGCCAGCGGCGGATTTCTGGGTGCTAGTTTTGCCTATGCTTTCAACCGTGGCGTGAACCGCGGTCTCTTCTCCAATGAAGCAGGGCAGGGTAGCGCGCCCATCGCCCATGCTGCCGCTAAAACCAAACACTCGGTATCTGAAGGCATGGTGTCCCTTCTGGAACCCTTCATTGACACTATTATTATCTGCACCCTGACCGGGCTGGTCATTCTGTCCTCTGGCGTCTGGACGGAAAAGCATCTGAATGAGTTTGAGCGGTTTGATATGCAGGTGGTTGCCGGCGAGTACGATGACCAGAAGGCTGATGACCGGGAGGCACTCTATACCTATTTGAACTCGCCCCTGGATACCGCTATCACTGCTTATACCGGTGAACTCAATGTGGTTAATGGCAAGGCAGCGCCTCGAGCACCTGGCATGCCTGATG
This sequence comes from Candidatus Azotimanducaceae bacterium, assembly GCA_965208605.1. Classification (GTDB taxonomy): domain Bacteria; phylum Pseudomonadota; class Gammaproteobacteria; order Pseudomonadales; family Azotimanducaceae; genus UBA9659. Next base: position 320,867 of record OZ242345.1, read on the forward strand.
CAGCCCCCAGTAGTTACACCATTTTACATAATCGTTCCGTCGCTGAAGAGGTACGCTTCTTTGACGGCGAGCAGCGCTATACCGGGCAAATAAATATTCTTGATGGTAACTTGCAGGAACCCCTGCGAGTGGTTGGCCGGTCTCTGATTCACTCCGTTGAGTTGACTGCGAAAGCGTTTTCCCGGGGTATTTTTGGTGACTATGGTGCCTACATAGTGGCTATTGGGCTATTACTCTTTGCTTTTACCACCGCAGTTGCCTGGTTTTATTACGGCGACCGGGCAATGACCTATCTGTTTGGTCTCTCGGCAATCCTGCCCTATAAAATAGTGTATGTGCTCGGTTTCTTTATTGCTGCCATTGCCGACACCTCCCTGATCTGGCTCATCTCCGCCATTAGTATTGCCCTGATGACCCTGCCTAATTTGGTCACGATTTTTCTGCTCCGCGGGGAAATGCGCGAGGCAGTCGCTGATTATTGGCAGGCATTTCATCGGGAATATCCCGAGCAAGATGATAAAAACTCTAATAATAAAAACCCGGAGGATAAGCACCACGATGAGCACTGAGCACTTCACGTTGCTACACGAGCAAGAAATTACCGCGCTTGATTTGAGGATGGAAGAATTCATCCATGAGCCCACGGGCGCGAAGCACTATCACCTTGCCAGTGCCTCGTCTGAAAATGCCTTTATGGTTGCCTTTCGGACCCTGCCCGAGAACGACTGTGGTGTGGCACACATCCTGGAACATACGGTGCTTTGCGGCAGTGAACGTTTCCCGGTGCGCGATCCCTTTTTCATGATGCTCCGCAGATCACTGAATACTTTTATGAATGCCTTCACCAGTAACGATTACACGGCCTATCCCTTCGCCTCCGAGAATCGTAAGGACTACTTCAACCTCATGGCGGTGTATCTGGATGCGGTCTTCTTTTCTCGCTTGCACCCGCTGGACTTCGCGCAGGAGGGTTGCCGACTGGAGTTTGAGCAGGCGCATGATGCGGAAACGCCACTGGTCTATAGAGGGGTGGTCTACAATGAGATGAAGGGCGCGACCAGCTCCCCCATCAATCGTCTCTATGATGCCGTGCAAGCGCAGTTGTATCCCACCACGACCTACCATTACAACAGTGGCGGCGATCCCGCCGCGATCCCCGAGTTGAGTTATGAGTCCATGCTCGATTTTTACAAGACCCACTATCACCCCGGGAACGCTATTTTTATGACCTTTGGTGATATATCCGCGCAGGAAAATCAAGCCGAAATCATGCGCCTGTCGCTGAACAGATTTGAGGCATCCTCCTTCAAGCAACCGCCGCCGCCGATTGTGGTACCCCCTGAGGTGCGCTATCAGTCGCCCATCCACACCGAGTTGACCTATCCGCTGGACGAAGAGGACCAGTCCGAGAAGACGCATATTGTGTTCGGCTGGCTCCTGGGTGAAAACACCGATCTTGAGATGCTGCTCCGGTGTCAGCTGGTGTCGGATGTTTTGCTCGGCACCAGTGCGTCACCACTCAGCGAGGCCCTGGAGAAGACGCCGCTTGCCTCGGCACCTTCGCCACTTTGTGGCTTTCAGCAGGAACCGCGAGAAATGCACTTTATCTGTGGTGTTGAAGGGAGTGACCCCGAGCATGCCGAGGCTATTGAAGACCTGGTGCTGGCGGTCCTGACGCAGGTGGCAGAGGAGGGTATTCCGAGTGCCCAGCTGGAAGCCGTGCTGCATCAACTGGAACTGAGCCAGCGAGAAGTGGGCGGCGATGGCCTGCCGTATGGCTTGCAACTGATCTTTACTTGTATCTCGGCGGCAATGCACCGAGGCAATCCTATAGGCCTGCTTGATCTAGAGGCAGCACTTGCCAGGTTACAAGCGGAGATTACCGACCCGGAGTTCATCAAATCACTGGTGCGGGAACTGCTGCTGGATAATCCCCATAGGGTGCGTGTGGTGATGAAACCCGACCGGCACCTGGGGGCGGCGATGCTTGCTGAGGAAGCAACAAAGCTCGCGACCCTCAAGGCAGCGATGACTGGACCCGAAAGCCGTCAGGCGATAGCCCTCGCTGAAGCCCTTGACGCCAGACAAAAGGCCCCCGAAGACGAGGATGTTTTGCCGCGTCTGCAACGAGAAGACATCCCCAGGCACAAGGACTTCTATCGGTTGCCGTCGCCGCAACCGGGGCAGCCACCGATCACCGCCTGCGCCGCGGGGACGAACGGCATCGCCTATTATCAATTGGTCACTGAGCTACCCGCCATCACCAGGGCGCAACTAGACCTGCTGCCCTTTTATTCTGCGCTGGTCACCGAGGTCGGTTCCGCCGACCGGGATTATCGTGCAACCCAGCATCTGCAACACCGGGTATCTGGTGGTATTGCTGCCTTTCCTTCCATCCAGACCCCGCCCGATGACTCCCATGTCTATGAAGCCACCTATCACTACTCCAGCATGGCACTGAATAGGAAGGCGGCTCCTATGGTGTCCCTCCTGATGGATACGGCGCAGCAAGCCAACTTCAATGAGTATGAGCGGGTGCGAGAAGTAGTGCGTCTGCTCGCGCTCAGGCGACTGAACTCTATTGCGGGTAAGGGCCATCGTTATGCCGTGCTGGCGGCCTGCGCACCCCTGGGACCTATCCCAACACTCAACAACCGCCTCACGGGCATTCCCGGGATCCTGGCATTAAAAGCGCTGGACGATGCGCTGGATGATGACGACCGGCTGCGTCTGCTTGCCAGCGAGTTGGGAGGGTTGCAACAGACGCTCAGCGAGGGCAGCTCCCAGGTACTGGCGATTGCTGAAGCGAACTTCCTGCCTGAATTGACGGATATTGTTGCCCGTGCTTGGCAAGAGCCCTCAGCGGTTGTTCATAGAGAGCCCTCAGCGGTTGTTGATAAAGAGCCATCAGCGGTTGTTGATAAAGAGCCTTCAGCGGTTGTTGATAAAGAGCCATCAGCGGTTGTTGATGTAGAGCCCTCAGGGGTTGTTACCAAAAGACCTCAAGCCTATGTCATCACCACCCAGGTCAACTTTTGTGCTAGTGCCTTTGAGACAGTGCCGGAAACTCACCCCGATGCCGTGCCCCTATGGCTCTTGGCGAGCCTGATCAGGAATCATTTCTTGCATGCCGAACTCCGGGAAAAAGGCGGTGCCTATGGCGGTGGTGCCAGTTATGGCTTGGATATCAGCACCTTCTGTTTCTATTCCTATCGAGACCCCAATATCCACGAGACTTTTAGTGCCTTTGAACGGGCTGTAGACTGGGTGCTCAAGGCGGATATAAAGGACGACATGCTGGATGAAGCGGTCCTGGGTGTGATGAGTAGTATAGATTCGCCGGCCTCGCCAGCAGGGGAGATACTGCAAGCCTATCGTCAAGCACTGTCTGGCAGAGACGCGGCCCACCGGGAGAAGCTGCGGCGCCGGGTTCTTGAGGTGCGGGTCAGTGATATTAAGCGAGTCGCGGCAGACTATCTAACGCTTGCCGGTAGCCGGGCGCTGATCACCAGTGAAAACCGGCTAGGGGAAATTGATCAAGAATTTGAAACGATTCGCATCACTGCGGATTGATACAGTCATTCTCGCCGCCAGTCGCCCCCGCCGTCACCCTTTTGGCCCCGTGGCCGCTGGCGGCTTACGGCGCGGAGGTCGCCCCGCCTTCGGCTGTGATGACACAACACCAGACTGGCGGCGCAAGCCGCCTGAAAGAAGCGAGGTCAACCTTGCCGTCAGGATCATAGAAGGCGGGAACCTAGAGGAATAAAGGCAATACCGCTCCTTCTCTGGATTCCCGAGCAAGCTCGAGAATGACGGCGCGGGGCGCCGTAAGTCGCCAGAAAGAGCAGGGACGCTCCGCCGCGCGCCGTCATCCTCGCCGCCTAGTCGCCCCTGCCGCAGGCGGGGGCGACTAGGCGGGGGGGAACCAGACTGGCGGCGCAAGCCGCCTGAAAGGAGCGGGGTCAACCTTGCCGTCAGGATCATAGAAGGCGAGAACCTAGAGGAATAAAGGCAGTGCCGCTCCTTCTCTGGATTCCCGAGCAAGCTCGAGAATGACGGCGCGGGGCGCCGTAAGCCGCCGCCCTGGGTCCCCGCCCCGCGCCGCCGGGAGCGGGCGTTAAAAAGCGAGCTCGCCCTCTAGGTAGATACGGTGGTCAGCTCTGGTGGTGCCTTCTTTGCGTTCGGTGACCAGTTTCAGATCAAACAACTTGCTGCGCTGCCACTGCAGTCCCAGGCGATAGGTGCTCTGGTCGCCCAGACTCAACTCAGTATAGGGCGTCATGAGGCCAGGGCCCCGGAGCGCGTGCATGCCGTAATCCAAACGGACCTCCAGGCGCGGGCTGTATCCTTTAGAAGAGCCACTAGAAGCGCCCGCCCTGCCTTCATCTATCAGCCCCTGCTGCCAGAGTTGTTGCACCCCGCTGTTGGTCACCCCATAACCAGGCGTCAGGCTGAAAGACAGCCCCCGTCCGTTTGTTGACGGCTGGAAGCTAATCGCCCCACTCAGTCCCCACTCCTCAGCCTCACCGCCCACCAGAGCACGCGCCTTGCCTTCTATCACTAGGCCGCCGCCCAGGCGGGCATAGCGCAGACTGGCACCCAGCTCAGCGCCAGCACCGGTCTCCCCGTCGCCACCGTCAAAGCGCATCCCCGCTTCCACACTAGACTCAAATTGCGCGCCGCTGTCCAGATCCTGGACACGAGTCGCTTCCAGGGCCATGCGCACCCGGCTAACATCCTGAGTCACGGCGGTTATCTGCGCATTACCGTCCAGTTCCACGGTGCTGCTCATGGCTTCACCCTTGAGACGCAGGCTGGTGCGCCCGGTCTCCATCAAGATGCCACTCGCCCCCAGCGCAAAGGTCTGTACGCTCAAGTCGCTTGTGGGGATAGCCTCGCCTGGTGCCCGGTCTTCACTGATTTCCAGTTCGCCACGGCCATAGCCAACAGTCGCCCAGAAGTCCAGGCCGCCTGTTGCCCAGCCCAGATACGGATGGACACTGGTCATATCCAGGTCATAGTCGCCGCTGGCTCCCAGGCGGGGGTCAGTGTAGTCCAGTCTCGCTTGGCTTTTGGAGATAGCCACACCCAGGATGGTGCGCTCGTTCAGCTGCGCATCCAGACCCAGTTGCAGACTAAAGAGGTCGCCGTCCCAACGCACCCCCTCAGCACCTTCCATACTCCGGTAATCGCCCGCACCCCAAAGGGTGAAGCCATGAGAGCCAGCCCCAGAAGCAGCAGCAGCACCCGCGCCATTCAAGGGCAGCACAAAGGCAGACCCGGCCAAGACTCGCTTCAAATCAAACTGGTCATTGGCGATGGCGCGTCCCTGAGTTTTGATGAGCTCTGTCAGGTTGCCCGCACCACCAAAACTAGCACCACCAGCAGTTCCGGCAATGTTTGAGAGCCGTGCCTGCTCCAGGCGCCGCACAATGGCACTGACATTTTGGTCCGCCATGCTCCGTGCCACATCGGGCAGAATCACCTCATTGAGCGCAACCAGGTCGCGGACGATGACTACACGGACGATGCGGGTAACCGTCTCGGCAGCATTGTCGGCAGCATCGGACACATCATAAGTGATGGTGTAGTCCCCCGGCGTGTCGGTATCCACCAGGTCGCCGCCAACCACAATGCGGGCACTGAGGTCGCCATCCACCCCATCAATTGCCGTGGCGCCCGGGTCAGTGAAGGTGCTGCCTTGATGGACCTCCACGGGACTGGCACCCAAGAGAGTAATCTCTGGCGCAGTGGCGTCTACCGCGGTGCCGGTCGCGGTTATCGCGGCAGCGGGACCCGCGATGCCAGTGACATCCTCAACGCTATTCGCGGCAAGGGTCAGCCTGACGCCTTCCTCGGTCGGGGTGAAGGTGATGGTGTAGGTGTCGCCGGAGCCGGAGACACTATCCACAGTGGCACCCGTGGCGGAGAAATCATTCACCGTCAAACCAGTCACCACTTCGGAGAAGGTGATGTCGTGCGTCTGCGCGGTGCCAACCACACCGGCGGCAATGGTGCCCAAGAGCACCGTCGGCGCGGTGGTGTCGGGAGGCGCGGTCACGGGCGAAGTGGTAGTAACGGCGGCGGTATCGGGGATGTTTTGGTCGATGGCATCGCGTAACTCCGACTGGGTGGCGGCAGATAATTCCGTTGACAGAGCATCGCGCTCGGCATCCGTGTCCGCTGCCACTTCATACTCAACCACCACGCTGCCGGCGGCAATGCTGAGCACGCGCACATCGGTGGCAGGAATATCCAACACGGTCGCAATGCCCATAACGAACTTGTCTTCATCAAACTCGGCGGTGGTGAGACCGGCAATGGTCGTGGTGGCCGTGAATCTCGGTTTGCTGGTGTCTTGCGTTGCCGCGACCGCCGCAGTGCCGGTCGCGCTTGCCGCGAGGTTGGGGTTGCCATCGCCATCGGTCACCGCGTTCGCGGCGAGAGTCAGGGTTACCGCGCCCGCCGTGCTCGGGATGTAGGTAACGACAAACGTGGTGCCGCTACCGGTGGCGGGGGCAATGCTATTCACGGCGCCATTGGAAACAGAGAAATCACCCGTTTCCAAACCAGTCACCGCTCTGGCGAAGTCAATCCCCACGCTTGCCGAATTACCGACCGTGGATTTGCCCAGAGCCGGGATGGTTACCGCAAACGGCGTGGTGACAACCGGCGCGGTCACGGTGATGGTTACCGTATCGCTGTGGGTAGCAGCATCATCATCGGTTACAGTCAGGGTGAACACCAGTTCCGCGGCGGCATCCGGCGCGGTGAAGGTCGAGGTCTCGCCATTAGCCACGGTGATTGCCGTGGCGGGCGGCGCATCATCGGTTGAAGTATGCACCCATACATAACTCTGGATAGTTCCATCGGAGTCGGTGCTATCGGTGCCGTCCAGCGTTACGGTCGCGCCGATGGCAACGGTTTGCAGGGCACCCGCATTAGCCACTGGCGGCTGGTTGGTGGTGACCGCTGGCGCGGTCACGGTGATGGTTACCGTGTTGGTGTCGGTGTTGATGTTGGTGGCACCGCCATCATCGGTTACGGTCAGGGTGAAGACCAGGTCCAAGTCCGTGGCGGCATCCGGCGCGGTGAAGGTCGAGGTCTCGCCATTAGCCACGGTGATTGTCGTGGTGGGCGCAACGCCATCGGTTGATGTATGCACCCATTCATAACTCTGGATAGTGCCATCGGAGTCGGTGCTATCGCTGCCGTCCAGCGTCACGGTCGCGCCGATGGCAACGGTTTGCAGGTCGCCCGCATTAGCCACTGGCGGCTGGTTGGGGACCGGTGCGGCTGGCACGGCCCCGGTCATGGTGCTGGTGACGGTCTTATCGCCGAATCCGTCGTTATACATGGCGACCACTTGAAGGGTCTTGCCGGCATCGGTTGCCGCCAGGATGTAGGTCGCGCTGGTGGCACTAGTGATGTCGGTGTATGTGCCGCCGCTTGCCGCACTCTGCCATTGATAGGTGAGGCTGGCTGCGCCATCCTCTTCGGTTACTGTGGCGGTCAAGGTCGCGCCGACCAGCAGGTCGCCGCCGATGACGACACTGCCTTCCTCATCCACATTGGTCACCGCAATCGTGACCGCACGTGGTGCGCTGGGCATATTCGGCGTGCCGTTATCGGTGGCGGTAACGGTGACCGCGTAGGATCGCTTGGTTTCATAGTTCGGCAAAGCATTGAGAGTCAATGCGCCGCTTGCGGCGTTAAGCGTAAAGTCGCCCGCATCCGCGCCGGTGAGTGCCCAGGTAATAGTGTTGCTCTCATCGTCATCCGCGGCGAAGGTCACCACTGGCGTGGTTGTAGGCGTGTTCTCGGCGACACTCTGCGTTGCAGCAGTAGTGATGCGTGGCGCGGTGTTGGCGGCGCGATCAATGGTGACGGTGTAGGTTTTCTCGGTAGTGCCGTCTTGGGCGGTAACCACGATGGCGATAGCATTTGCGCCGACATTCAGCGTAATCGCGCCAGAGGCGGTGGCACTGGTAACCGCCGTGCCCGCCACGGTTACGTGGGCGGCGGTGTCCGACGTGGTCGGTGTGAGCGTGACGCTTGCCACATCATTGTCTACGTCAACGGCGTAACTTGTCGTGGCGGCAGCAAAGGCGGGCAAGGTGCCTTCGGAGATAGTCAGAGCGGACAAGTCTGCATCATCGGACAGGACTACGTCCGCGGCAACCACGGCGGCAGTCGTCGCGCTGGTAGCGGTCTTATCGGCGCCATGACCATCGGTGTAGGTGGCGACCACGCGAATGGTCTTGTCAATATCCGCTACTAGCGGCATGTAGGTCGCGCTGGTGGCACTATTGATGTCGGTGCTGTCGCCCTGCCATTGCCAGGTGATGCCAGTAACTCCGCCATCCGGGTCGGTTACTGCGCCCGCGGTCAAGGTCTGCCCGACTTGCGCGGTGCCAGTGATGTCGGCGATGCTGCCGGTCTCATCCACATTCTCAATCGTAACCGTCACATCAAGTGTGGACATCTCAGGCGGCGCGCCGTTATCGGTCGCGGTAATGGTAACCGCATAGGTGGACTTGGTTTCATAGTCCGGCAAAGCATTGAGAGTCAATGCGCCGCTTGCGGCGTTAAGCGTAAAGTCGCCCGCATCCGCGCCGGTGAGTGCCCAGGTAATGGTGTTGCTCTCATCGTCATCCGCGGCGAAGGTCACCACTGGCGTGGTTGTAGGCGTGTTCTCGGCGACACTCTGCGTTGCAGCAGTAGTGATGCGTGGCGCGGTGTTGGCGCCGCGATCAATGGTGACGGTGTAGGTTTTCTCGGTGCCGTTCTGGGCGGTAACCACGATGGCGATAGCATTTGCGCCGACATTCAGCGTAATCGCGCCGGAGGCGGTGGCACTGGTAACCGCCGTGCCCGCCACGGTTACGTGGGCGGTGGTGTCCGACGTGGTCGGTGTGAGCGTGACGCTTGCCACATCATTGTCTACGTCAACGGCGTAACTTGTCGTGGCGGCAGCAAAGGCGGGCAAGGTGCCTTCGGAGATAGTCAGAGCGGACAAGTCTGCATCATCGGACAGGACTACGTCCGCGGCAACCACGGCGGCAGTCGTCGCGCTGGTAGCGGTCTTATCGGCACCATGACCATCGGTGTAGGTGGCGACCACGCGAATGGTCTTGTCAATATCCGCTACTAGCGGCATGTAGGTCGCGCTGGTGGCACTATTGATGTCGGTGCTGTCGCCCTGCCATTGCCAGGTGATGCCAGTAACTCCGCCATCCGGGTCGGTTACTGCGCCCGCGGTCAAGGTCTGCCCGACTTGCGCGGTGCCAGTGATGTCGGCGATGCTGCCGGTCTCATCCACATTCTCAATCGTAACCGTCACATCAAGTGTGGACATCTCAGGCGGCGCGCCGTTATCGGTCGCGGTAATGGTAACCGCATAGGTGGACTTGGTTTCATAGTCCGGTGCAGTGTTGAAAGTCAATACGCCGCCTGTGCTAATCGTAAAGTCGCCCGCATCCGCGCCGGTGAGTGCCCAGGTAATGGTGTTGCTCTCATCGTCATCCGCGGCGAAGGTCACCACTGGCGTGGTTGTAGGCGTGTTCTCGGCGACACTCTGCGTTGCAGCAGTAGTGATGCGTGGCGCGGTGTTGGCGGCGCGGGTGACGGTGACGGTGTAGGGTTTCTCGGTGCCGTTCTGGGCGGTAACCACGATGGCGATAGCATTTGCGCCGACATTCAGCGTAATCGCGCCGGAGGCGGTGGCACTGGTAACCGCCGTGCCCGCCACGGTTACGTGGGCGGTGGTGTCCGACGTGGTCGGCGTGAGCGTGACGCTTGCCACATCATTGTCTACGTCAACGGCGTAACTTGTCGTGCCGGCAGCAAAGGTGGGCAAGGTGCCTTCGGAGATAGTCAGAGCGGACAAGTCTGCATCATCGGACAGGACTACGTCAGCGGCAACCACGGCGCTAGTTGCCGCGGTGGTGAGCATCTTGCCAGTGCCTTGCCCGTCGGTGTAGGTGACGGTCACAGTAATGGTGTTGTTGAGATCACCTGCGACCACGGCGTAGGTCGCCGCGTTGGTGGTGGTGCCCGCGCCGTTCCAAGAATGTCCGGTGACCACAACCGCGCCATCCGGGTCGGTTATGTCGGCTGCTACGGGCGCGGTCAAGGTCTCGCCGACCTGCGCGACGCCGTCGATGGTGCCGATGGTTCCGGTCTCATCCACATTCTCAAGCGTTACCGTTACCGCACGTTCACTGAACATGCTCGGCTCGCCGTCGTCGGCGGCGACAATGGTGACCTCGTAGGTGGACTTGGTTTCAAAGTCCGGCACAGTATTGAAAGTCAATACGCCGAGGTTTGCGTTGCCAGGGTCAGCGGCAATCGTAAAGAACCCCGCATCCGCGCCAGTCACGCTCCAGGTAATGGTGTCGCTCTCGGCATCAGTCGCGGTGTAGGTCGCCACTGTCGTGGCACCATTTTCGTCACGACCGATCAACTGGCCGCCAGTGATGCTCGGCGCGGTGTTGGCGATGACCGGTGCGGTTACGGTGATGGTTACCGTGTCGCTGTTGGTGGCACCGTCATTATCGGTAACGGTCAGGGTGAAGACCAGGTCCAAGTCCATGGCGGCATCCGGCGCGGTGAAGGTCGAGGTCTCGCCATTAGCCACGGTAATTGCCGTGGTGGGCGCAACGCCATCGGTTGTTGTATGCACCCAGGCATAAGTCGCGATAGTGCCATCGGAGTCGGTGCTGCCGGAGCCGTCCAGCGTTACGGTCGCGCCGATGGCAACGGTTTGCAGGGCACCCGCATTAGCCACTGGCGGCTGGTTGGTGGTGACCGGCGCGGTTACAGTGATGGTTACCGTGTTGGTGTCGGTGTTGATGTTGGTGGCACCGTCATCATCGGTTACGGTCAGGGTGAAGACCAGGTCCGAGTCCACGGCGGTGTCTGGCGCGGTGAAGGTCGAGGTCTCGCCATTAGCCACGGTGATTGCCGTGGTGGGCGCAACGCCATCGGTTGTTGTATGCACCCAGGCATAAGTCGCGATAGTGCCATCGGAGTCGGTGCTGCCGGAGCCGTCCAGCGTTACGGTCGCGCCGATGGCAACGGTTTGCAGGTCGCCCGCATTAGCCACTGGCGGCTGGTTGGCGGGCGCGGCAAGCACGCGGACGGTCGCCGCGCTGGTGACGGTCTTGCCGTCGCCTTCCCCATCGGTGTAAGTGACGGTGACTTGAATGGCCTTGCCGGCATCCGCTGCCGTCAGGATATAGGTCGCGCTGGTGGCACCGGCGATGTTGGAGTCGTCGGCCGCGTCTTGCCATTGATAAGTGATGCCAGTTACTCCGCCATCCGGGTCGGTTACTTCGCCCGCGGTCAAGGTCTGCCCGACCTGCACGGTGCCGCTAATGTCGCTGATGGTGCCCGCTTCATCCGCATTGACAATCGTAATCGTGAGATCAAGGGGGGTGCTGCTCTCATTCGGCGTGCCGTTATCGGTGGCGGTAACGGTGACCGCGTAGGATCGCTTGGTTTCATAGTTCGGCAAAGCATTGAGAGTCAATGCGCCGCTTGCGGCGTTAAGCGTAAAGTCGCCCGCATCCGCGCCGGTGAGTGCCCAGGTAATGGTGTTGCTCTCATCGTCATCCGCGGCGAAGGTCACCACTGGCGTGGTTGTAGGCGTGTTCTCGGCGACGCTCTGCGTTGCAGCAGTAGTGATGCGTGGCGCGGTGTTGGCGCCGCGATCAATGGTGACGGTGTAGGTTTTCTCGGTGCCGTTCTGGGCGGTAACCACGATGGCGATAGCATTTGCGCCGACATTCAGCGTAATCGCGCCGGAGGCGGTGGCACTGGTAACCGCCGTGCCCGCCACGGTTACGCTTGCGTCATCGTCCGCCACAGTCGGTGTGAGCGTGACGCTTGCCACATCATTATCCACGCTAACGGCGTAACTTATCGTGGCGGCAGCAAAGGCGGGCAAGGTGCCGGCCGAGATAGTCAAGGCGGACAAGTCGGCATCCGCGGACAGGATTACGTCAGCGGCAACCACGGCTTCGGTCGGCGCGCTTTCGACGACTCTGTTACCGAAGGCTCCGTTGGGGGCGATGTGGTCGTAGTTGACGAGGACTCTAAAGGTATAGCCAATATCATCGGCTACCAGCATGTAGGTATTGCTGTCGGGGCCAATGAGGGCATTGTCAGAGCCGACGCCGCTTAACGTTCTTTGCCATACATATTGGGTAACTCTAACCCCGCCATCCGGGTCGGTTACCGTGCCGGCGGTCAAGGTCTGCCCGACCTGCGCGACGCCGTCGATGGTGCCGATGCGTCCCGGCTCATTCTCATTGGTCACCGTTACCGTTACATCAAGGGTGCTGCTCTCATTCGGCGTGCCGTTATCGGTGGCGGTAACGGTGACCGCGTAGGATCGCTTGGTTTCATAGTTCGGCAAAGCATTGAGAGTCAATGCGCCGCTTGCGGCGTTAAGCGTAAAGTCGCCCGCATCCGCGCCGGTGAGTGCCCAGGTAATGGTGTTGCTCTCATCGTCATCCGCGGCGAAGGTCACCACTGGCGTGGTTGTAGGCGTGTTCTCGGCGACGCTCTGCGTTGCAGCAGTAGTGATGCGTGGCGCGGTGTTGGCGATGACCGGTGCGGTTACGGTGATGGTTACCGTGTCGCTGTTGGTGGCACCGTCATTATCGGTAACGGTCAGGGTGAAGACCAGTTCCGCGGCGGTGTCCGGCGCGGTGAAGGTCGAGGTCTCGCCATTTGCCACGATGATGGGCGTGGTGGGCGTAGCACCATCGGTTGAAGTATGCACCCATTCATAACTCTGGATAGTGCCATCGGAGTCGCTGCTACCGGCGCCGGTCAGCGTTACTTCCGTGCCGGTGGTCGCGCTCTGCGGGTCGCCCGCCTCGGCAACCGGCGGCTGATTGTCGGCGACCGGTGCGGTTACGGTGATGGTTACCGTGTCGCTGTTGGTGGCACCGTCATTATCGGTAACGGTCAGGGTGAAGACCAGTTCCGCGGCGGCGTCCGGCGCGGTGAAGGTCGAGGTCTCGCCATTTGCCACGATGATGGGCGTGGTGGGCGTAGCACCATCGGTTGAAGTATGCGCCCATGCATAACTCTGGATAGTCCCATCGGAGTCGCTACTGCCGCTGCCGGTCAGCGTTACTTCCGTGCCGGTGGTCGCGCTCTGGTCGTCGCCCGCATTAGCCACTGGTGCGATGTTGGCGACCGGCTCGGTTACGGTGACGGTGCGTTCCACCTGCACGGCGCCATTACCGGCGGTGTCGGTTGCGTCGTAGGTAATCAAGTAGGTGCCGGCGACGGTGTTGATGTCGAGTGTATCGCCACCGAGAACGACATCCACGCTGGTATCCACATTATCCGTGGCGGTGGCGCCCGGGTCAGTGTAAGCGGTGCCGACCACGCCGGTGTTGCCCGCTACGGTGTCGTTCTCCAAGGTGATGACCGGTGCGGTGGTGTCCACGGTAACCGCAGCCAGGCTGGTTGCCAGCGAGTCAACGCCGGATACGCTCTGCACGACCTGCACCTGATCAACGGCATAGTCGCCTTCATCCAGCGTGAAGAAGGTGCCGGTGCCGGTGGTAAATGTCGGGCTGACGGCACCGCCATTGATGGTGTATCTCCAAATGGCATTGGTTGCCAGCCCCGTTACATCCACCTGCCCGTTGCTGGTGATGCGATCGTCTGGCAAGGAACCGGTGTCCGCAGCCAGCGCGAGGGTTACTGGCGCGGGTGCGCGGCGCACGGTGACGGTGTAGGTTTTCTCTGTGGTGCCCGCGGCGGTAACGACGATGGCGATGGCGTTTTCGCCGACATTCAGCGGAATGTCGCCGGAGGGGGTGCCGCTGGTAACCGCCGTGCCAGCAACGGTTACGGTTGCACCAGTAACAGCAGTCGGCGTGATCGTGGTGCTTGCCACATCATTCGCCACGTTAATGGTGTAGCCCAGGGTGGCGGCATTAAAGATGGGCGACAAGGCACCGGCTGTGGTAGTCAGCGATGACAAGTCGGCCGCCGTTGTCGTGGGTTGTGTCGCGCTACCGGTCACGCTTGCCGCTGTCGCCGGACCGGTGAGACCGGCGAGGTCGCTCACCGCGTTGGCGGCAAGGGTGATGGTGAACTCGGTCGCGCTCGGCGTGAAGGTGAGGGTGTAGGTGTTGGGCTCGGCGCTGGGGTCGGTGTTGAGGGCAACACTACTCACCGTGGCACCGGTGGCGGAGAAGTCGCTAACTCCCAGAGTTGCGCCGCCCGAACCGGTCACCGCTTCGGAGAAGGTGATGTCGTGCGTCTGCCCGGTGTCGCCAACCATGCGGGTGGGGACGGTACCGGGGATGGGGTCTACAAAGATCGTCACCGTCGGCGGGGTGTGGTCAAATCGAATATCACTGTCGGTAACGAAAACAGACAGCCTATTGCGGGTAGAACCGACGGCAAACAGTCGTCCAAGGCTAAAAAACACAAGGTCACCGTCATTCGCTCTGGCAACCTCCTCGGTCACCGTCCAGGTCGCACTGTAATCATTGTCATCGCCTTCTGTCGGCGAGATTCGCCCGGCGCCAGCGATGTCCGGCTCCGGCGTATTTCCCAATGCCTGATTGACGCTGAAGGTCAGGGTCAGAATGTCGCCGACTGTGGCGAAGTTTCCAGGGTTACTGCTGGTCAGTTCAGGGTCTGCGGTAAAGGCAAGGACAAGCTCCTCCGCAGTGGCATCTATGAACACCGACTCGGCGGGTCCCACTTCCCCGCTGGAGATGATGATTACGCTATTGGCGGCAAGGGTCAGGCGGAAGGATGCCGCGGTCGGGGTGAAACTGACGGTATAGAAGTCATCCTCGAATTCGTTAAGGCCAGTTACTGTGGCACCGCGGGTGGAGAAATCAGTTTGCTCCAAGCCAGTTACTCCCTCGGAGAAGGTGAGGTTGACCTCTGATGTCTGGCCAACAATGGCGCCAGTGATGTTCGCAAATTCTGCGGTCAGTGCGGCGACCGGTGCGGTTACAGTGATGGTTACTTGGGCGGTGCTGGCATCGGTGCCATCGGTTACGCTCAGGGTGAAGACCAGGATCGCGGCGGTGTCCGCGGTGAAGGTCGGACTGGCGGTGGTGGGATTAGTCAAGGTAATGAGCGGGCTGGGCGCACCGCCATCGGTTGAAGTATGCGTCCATGAGTAGGTCAGGGCATCGTTATCGGGGTCGCTACTGCCAGAGCCGTCCAGCGTTACTTCCGTGCCGGTGGTTACATCCTGCGCGGCGCCGGCATTGGCAATCGGAAACTGGTTGCCCGGCAGCGCGGTGCCGCTCACGCTTGCCGCCACGTTCGGGTTGCCGGCGGCGTCTGTCACGCTATCCGCGTCAAGGGTCAGGGTGAAGGCTATTGCGCTTGGGATGAGGGTGAGGGTGTAGGCATTGTCGGTGCCACTCACGACAGTTACGGCGACACCGGTGCTGGAGAAATCACCCCTCGCCAAACCGGTTACCGCTTCGGAGAAAGTGATGTCGTGCTCCTGCGCGACCTCAACCTCACCTTCGGCAATAGTGCCGAAGTTCACAGTCGGCGCGGTCTCGTCGGCTTGCACGGCGGCGGTCGGTGCGCTGGTGGCGGTCTTGCCGTCGCCGAAACTATCGGTGTAAGTGGCGATCACTCGAATGCTCTTGCCAACTTCGGTTACAGTCGGGGTGTAGGTCGCCGCGTCAGTAGCGCCAGTGATGGCGTTGCCGTCCGCGTCTTGCCATTGATACGTAATGCCGGTTACCGGTGAATCCGGGTCGGTTACTTCGGCGGTCAATTCCTGCCCGACCTGCGCGACGCCGCTGATGGTTACCATACCCGCTTCATCCTCATTGGTAATCGTAACCGTAACCGCAAGTTCACTACTCGCACTCGGCACGCCGTTATCGGTGGCGGTAACGGTAACTTCATATACGTTGTCGGCGTCAGCGTCCTGCGCGTCTTCATAGTCCGGCACAGTGTTGAAAGTCAATACGCCGCTTTCGCGGTTGAGCGTAAAGGACGCCGCATCGGTGCCAGTCAGTGACCAGGTAATGTCGTTGTCGTCGCTCTCAACATCGGTCGCGGTGTAGGTCGCTACTGGCGTGGTCGTAGGCGTGTTCTCGGCATAATCCACTGCCGCATTTTCGATGGCGATGACCGGCGCGGTGTTGGCATCACGATTAACGGTAACTGCGTAGTTTTTAATGGTGGTGCCGTCCTCGGCGGTAACAGCAATAACAAATCGGGTCGTGTCTTTGTTGATTCCAAAATTCTCGGAAGCGGAACCAGTGGCGAACTCGGAACCGTCCAGATCCACTTCGGCATTGGGATTAACAGAAGTCGCCGCGATGGTAACGCTGGTCGTGCCAGTCGGCACATCCGCGGTGTATTCGGTCGTGTCGGGCGCGAAGGGTTCATTCAGCGCGACCTCGGCGCCGCCAACCGTTAGCGTTAACGTAGCCAGATTGGCATTCACGATGGGTGTCAGTTCGAGGCGAGTAACGACGACGGTGTAGGTTCTTCCATTGCTGGTGGTACCGGTAACCCTGATGGTTACGGTATTTTCGCCTTCTATCAGGTTAATCGGCTCGGAGGCTGCGGCACTTTCAACCGCGGCGCCAGCAATGGTTACGCTTGCGGCGGCGTTAGCCAGAGTCGGTGTGAATGTAACGCTGGATACCCCACCACCCACTTCGGCGGTGTAATGCGTGTTGCCTCGTGTAAAGTCGGGCGACAAGGTGCCAGCCGAAATAGTCAAGCCGGTCAAGTCCGCACTGGAGTCGACGGCTCGCGCAGTGAGGGTTCGGCTCACCGGCTCGGCCGGTCCGGTGGCGCCGTTGGGTGCGGTAACGCTGTGGGCGGCAAGGGTCAGGGTTAAACGTGTCGATGTAGCGGTGAAGAAGAATCCATATCTACCGCCGCCTCTGTGGCTGATACCGGTAACTCTCGTGACACCTATGGAATTGGAGAAATCGCTCGGCGTAAAGCCTGTTACCTCTACCCCCTCGTTAGTTACTGGGTCGCGGAAGTTGATGCTTGCTTCGGTGACGAACCCTACCTTGGCAACGAGTGAAGGCCTATTAATGCTCGCGCTGGGCCCGACCGGCTCGGTTACGGTGATGGTTACCGTGTCGCTGTGGGTGTTGGTGTCGGTATCGCCGGAATCATCGGTAACGGTCAGGGTGAAGACCAGCACCGCGGCATCGTCCGGCGCGGTGAAGGTCGCCATGGCGGGGTTGGTGGAGTCGGGGGTCACAGCAATTGCCGTGCCGGATGTGGGCGCACTACCACCGGTCAAAGTATGCGTCCAGAGGTAGGTCAGGGTGCCAGATTCGGGGTCGCTGCTGGTGCTACCGTCCAGCGTTACTGTTGCGCCGGTATTCACTCCCTGATCGGTTCCCGCCTCGGCAACCGGCGGCTGGTTGGCGACCGGCTCGGTTACAGTGATGGTTACCGTGTCGCTGTGGGTGTTGGTGGCCGAGTCACCGGAATCATCGGTAACGGTCAAGGTGAATATCAGCACCGCGGCGGTGTCCGCGGTGAAGGTCGCCGTGGCGGTGTCGGCACCGCTCAAGGTTACATTCGGGGTGCCGCTGGTCTGCGTCCATGCGTATATCAGGGCATCGTCATCGCCATCGGGGTCGGTAGCGGAGCCGGTCAGCGTTACTTCCACGCCGGTCTCCACTTCCTGCGCGTCTCCCGCCTCGGCAACTGGCGGCTGATTGGTGGCGACCGGTTCGGTTACGGTTACGATGCGGGTTACCTGTGTGGCTTCATTGCCGGCGGCATCGGAGACATCGTAGGTGATGGTGTAGGTGCCGGCGGCGGCGGTGTTCACCGTGCCAGCGGCGGCGATGCGTGTTGTTAGTGCGGTGTCACTATCCACCGTATCCGTAGCGGTAGCACCCGGGTCGGTGTAAGCAGTGCCGACCATGACCGTGTTGCCCGCTTCGGTGTCGTTGATCAGGGTGATGACCGGCGCGGTTACATCAATTTGGAAGCCACTCGTGACGGCGCCAGGGTCAAGCGTATTGGTGGGGTTATTGGCGGCAGCCATTGCGCCGATGTCATAAGTTACCAGTGCGCCATCCGTAACCTGCGCCGCGACCACGGTATAGGTCGCGGTGTAAATGTTGCCACTGCTGCCGTTGCCCGCATTGACTGGCACCCCGGCGATGGTCACGGCAACCGTTGGACTGCCTTCCACTGGCTGATTGATGATGAACTCCAAGGTCAGGGTGTCGCCGACTGCGGCGAAACTTGCATCGTTACTGCTCGTGAACACGGGGTCTGCGCTAAGGGCAAGTACCGGTTGCACGATGACGGTGCGGGTTACCGGCGTGGCAGCATTATTGGCGGAGTCGGTCGCGCCGTAGGTGATGGTGTAGGTGCCGGCGATGTCGGTGTCTACTGTTTCAACCGTAGTGCCACCAAAAGTAATCACCGTGGTGCCCCCCACACTAGCATCCACATCGTCCATGGCGGTGGCGCCCGCATCTTCGTAGGTATCGCCCAGAGTCAGGGTGACAGTCGCGGGTCCAGTCCGGGTGATGACCGGCGGGGTGGTGTCCGCCACGGCGCGGGTAATGGTGATGGTGTAGGTTTTTGTGGTGCCGTCCGCGGCGGTAATAACAACAATAAGGGATACCGAGTCGCCGGTGAATGTAAAAGTCTGGCTATCTTCACCAGAATCGGCAACATCTACAGAAAGCGCAGCCGAATCATCAGGCGTTGCCATAACCGTAAATTCGCTCGCATCGGTCGCCACGGTCGCGGTATAACTTGTTTTCTCCGCAGTAATCGCTTCATTCAACCCGCTAACCATGCCGTTGACATCCGTTATGGTCACGCCACCCAAGTCCGCATTAGCGGAGACCACCTGGGCGCGGGTGACGGTGATGGTTACCGTGTTGGTGTCGGTGTTGACGTTGGTAGCAGCGTCATCATCGGTGACGGTCAAGGTGAAGACCAGTTCCGCGGCGGTGTCCGGCGCGGTGAAGGTCGCCATGGCGGGGTTGGTGGAGTCGGGGGTCACAGTAATTGCCGTGCTGGGCGCAACACCACCGGTTGATGTATGCACCCAGGCATAAGTCGCGATAGTTCCATCGGAGTCGGTGCTATCGCTGCCGTCCAGCGTCACTCCGGTCGTGCTGGCGGTCACGCTGAAGTCGTCTCCGGCATCAGCCACTGGCGGCTGATTGGCGACCGGCGCGGCGGTCACGACGACGTTTGTCGTCCAGCCGCTGCTAGCACCGCCCTCATCGGTTACGGTCAATCTGAATGACAGACTCATGGCGTTGCTCGGCGCGGTGAAGGTCGCGGTGGCGGTGTCGGCGCCGCTCAAGGTTACATCCGGGGTGCCGCCGGCCTGCGTCCAGCGATAAGTCAGGGCAGCGTCGTTGCCATCGGGGTCGGTAGCGGAGTGGAAGGTCAGCGTTACTAACGTGCCGGCGACCACGTTCAGATCATCGATGCCGTCAATCACTGGCGGCTGGTTGGCCGGCGCGGCAAGTGTAGATAATGCCAATGAAGAAGAGCGAGCACTTGTGGCAGTACCGTAACGTGATTCAGCAGTATAGGAGTATTCAGTATCTGGAGTTAGACCGGTATGGATATACGATAAATCACTAGTTGTAGTCAAGAATGTAGTACCTCGATATATCAAATACTCTGTTGCACTGCGTGGGGCAGTCCATGAAAGAGTAATACTGGTGTCAGTGATATCTCCTGCAACAAGTGTGGGGGGAGATGGTCGAGTAGCTATGGTACTACTTGCATATTCTGTATCACTAAATGTGATTCCAACTGTACCAACATAACCAGAACCAGTTAATAGTGTACCAGTTACTGGGAAACCTACTTGCTCAGCAGAGACAGGTACTATTTTTGTGCCGACAAACTCTTCATCATTTGCAGTGGTATAGGTGATTCGATAGGTACCAGCTACTGATGTAGTAAATGTTACTGCTGTTTGTCCATTAGCAAGGTAATCAAAGGACAGGTCTGTTATAGTTGGCGTTGCTGGTGCAGCAGTTGTAGATACTATCAATGGAGCAGATGGTGCACTTGATCTTCCACCGGCATCTGCTGTAACGGTGAAGGTGTATGCAGTATTTGGAGTTAGATTTCTATGGATATATGATGGAGAGTTAGCAAATACCAGAGCTACACCGTTTACATATACTGTATACCGTTCTGCACCGGGTGACGCATCCCAGTGAATCGTTATACTAGTGTCAGTGACTGTTCCTGCACGGAGTACAGGGGCAGATAGGGTGGGGTCTTGAGCGTGTGCCGTGTTTATTCCAGACAGCGAGACCGCGCCGATTGCCAGCAGTAACGTCGAGGCGAAAACGAATTTCGTGACTATCCTTTTGAGATGTTTGCTCACAGGACCAGCCCCCTGTTTTGGCGGGGGGGGGGGGGGGGGGGGGGGGGGGGTGACTATTGCTGGCAGTGGCGGATGCGACCACAAATTTGGGGACGTTTTGTTCATGGCTTGGTTCCTTTTATGTGAATGAGGTTAGTTTTGGTTTGCCCGCACGATGCGGCTGGGTAACTTGTGCGGGGTATTGTATAGGAAAATGCCACGGAAATGGCAAGGGAATGTTGTAGCGGCTAACGCCGCAAAAGAACCCCCCCCCCCCCCCCCCCCCCCCCCCCCCCCCCCCCCCCCCCCCCCCCGATTCGTCATCCTCGCCGGTAGGCGGGGATCCAGCTATGGATATGTCGTCACGCAAAGTGTGACACAACCGCGGCGAAAGCCGCGTTATTTCGGCGGCGAAGCCGCGCCCTGGCCATCAAAAACACACTCACACACACACTTGCATTGCATTCACTGTAAAAAAGTGTTGTATTACCACTCCGTTTATCCGTTTAACACTTACAAGGAAACAGGGAATGAACACAGTTGCATTTGACACCCATCGGTTCGTTAAACATCTGACCGAGAGCGGGTTTACCGAGCAGCAGGCCGAGGCACTTGCCGAGGAGCAAACGGACCTTCTCAATGGCAATCTGGCGACTAAAACCGACATCGCGTTGGTCAAAGCCGATATCGCGTTGGTCAAAGCCGATATCGTTCAGGCTAAATACGAGACCATCAAATGGACAATCGGGATTGTGTTAGCCGTGGCGACGTTGCAAACGACTGTGATAGTCCAGTTACTGTCGTAACGCGCAGCCGTCATTCTTGTCGGCAGGCGGGACAACATGCCGTCCGGCCTAGCCGGACTCATTCCCTCGGCGAGGATGACGGCTACTTGTTAGTTCACCATTCTACTATTCGCCATTTTTTTCAGCCCGTCATCCTCGCCGGCAAGCGGCGATCCAGCTATGGATATGTCGTCACGCAAAGCGTGACACAACCGCGGCGAAAGCCGCGTTATTTCGGCGGCGAAGCCGCGCCCTGGCCATCAAAAACACACTCACACACACACTTGCATTCACACTGCATTCACTGTAAAAAAGTGTTGTATTACCACTCCGTTTATCCGTTTAACATTTACAAGGAAACAGGGAATGAGCACAGTTGCATTTGACACCCATCGGTTTATCAAACATTTGACCGAGAGCGGGTTTACCGAGCAGCAGGCCGAGGCGCTTGCCGAGGAGCAAACGGACCTTCTCAATGGCAATCTGGCGACTAAAGCCGATCTTGGCAAACTCGAATTCGCCCTCAAGGGCGACACTGAGCGGCTCGAACTCGCCCTCAAGGGCGACATTGAGCGGCTCGAGATCAAACTCGAGGCCAAGATCGTTCAGGCTAAATACGAGACCATCAAATGGACAATCGGGATTGTGTTAGCCGTGGCGGCGTTGCAAACGACTGTGATAGTCCAGTTACTGTCGTAACGCGCAGCCGTCATTCTTGTCGGCAGGCGGGACAACATGCCGTCCGGCGGAGCCGGACTCATTCCCTCGACAAGGCTGCAGTGCCACTGCCTGGCCTCTGATACACTTCGCCGAGCGGTAATGCTCCATACCCATAAATAAGGAATAGAAACATGACGGAAACAATCAATTTAACCACTGCTGATGGCTTCAACTTCACGGCCTATCAGGCAGGTCCCGAAGGGAAGATGAAAGGTGCTGTCCTGGTGATTCAAGAAGTCTTTGGTGTGAATTCACACATCCGTAGCGTATGTGATAGATATGCTGCTGAGGGCTACTTCTCCGTTGCGCCAGCCCTCTATGACCGGGTTGAACCCGGTATTGAGTTGGAATATAACGATGAAGGTATGGCGCGTGGCGTCAAGCTGGCGCGCCAGACGCTCCGGCAGGCAGACACTCTGGCTGATCTGCAAGCCACCATTAACTACCTGATGAAGCAAGGCAAGGTAGGGGTAGTGGGCTATTGTTTTGGAGGCTTGCTTGCCTGGCTCTGCGCCAGTCATTCGGAACATATTGCTTGCGTCAGTGGCTACTATGGTGGCGGCATCGCCCAGGAACTTGAACATGCCCCCCGGGTGCCGACTATTTTGCATTTCGGTGAACAAGACACGCACATTCCCATGACCGATGTGAATGCCGTCAAGGAAGCCTATCCAGACCTACCGGTACATGTCTATGCCGCCGGGCATGGGTTTAACTGTGATGCTCGAGGCAGTTATAACGAAGCCGCCGCTGGTCTGGCACAGGAACGGACCCTGGCATTATTTGCCGAATATCTTGCCTAATCTGATAAAATCCCTGCCGCCCAGACCGTGCCTAATTAAATGACCTAGTTAACCAAGGAAGCCACTCCCATGTCAGCAGCGGGAAAATTTGTCAGTCAAGCGGGTATAACGCATGCCTCTAGCGTCGTCGTAAGGTTTGCCGGCGACTCGGGCGATGGCATGCAGTTGACCGGTAACAACTTTACTGAGGCGACCGCCATCTACGGCAATGATCTTGCCACCTTCCCCGACTTCCCCGCAGAGATCAGAGCACCTGCCGGGGCGACCTTTGGGGTCTCGGCCTTTCAGATCTACTTCGGGTCTGAAGATGTCACCACCGCCGGTGATGATGTTGATCTGCTGGTGGCAATGAATCCCGCAGCCCTTATCACCAACTTGAAGGACCTCCTTCCTGGCGGCCTGGTGCTGGTGGATACGGGTGCCTTCACGGACAAGAATATGAAGCGCGCGGGCTACCAGACCAATCCCCTGGAGGATGGCTCCCTGGATGCCTATAGAGTGATGTCCATTAACATTACCCAGCAGGTGGTTGAGGCGGTGAAAGACTTTGGTCTGTCGCACCGATTTGCGGTGCGCTGTAAAAATATGTGGACCCTGGGACTGGTGATGTGGCTCTTTGACCGGAATCGCGAGGCAACCATTGATGGTCTGGAAAAGAAGTTTGCCGCCAAACCGGAAATCGCTCAGGCAAACATAGCGGCCTTGAATGCGGGACATGCCTACGGCGAGACCGCGGAGCTGCCCTCGGGGGTGGAAATTTACATGGTGCCTCAAGCCAAACTTGAGCCGGGAGTGTATCGGAACACCACCGGTGCCGAAGCCCTTGCCTATGGTCTGCTTGCGGGCAGCCAACTGAGCGGTGTGCCCCTGACCTTTGCCTCCTATCCCATTACCCCTGCATCCAGCTTGTTACATACCCTCTCTGCCCTCAAAGAATATGAGGTGATTACTTTTCAGGCTGAGGATGAGATTGCTGCCGCCTGCGCTGCCATAGGTGCTTCCTTTGCCGGGTCGCTGGGGGTGACTTCCAGTTCTGGCCCGGGTATTTCGCTCAAGGGGGAGGCCATTTCCCTTGCTTGTGCTACTGAACTGCCGCTGCTGGTGATTAACACCCAGCGGGCGGGTCCCTCAACGGGAATGCCGACCAAGCCGGAACAGTCTGATCTCAATCAGGCACTCTTCGGCCGGCATGCGGATACGCTCCTGCCGGTGCTTGCCGCCTCCACCTCGGTGGATTGTTTTGAGGTTGCCATTGAGGCCGTTAGGCTCGCCACTCAGTTTATGACCCCGGTCATTCTGCTCAGCGATGCCTATCTTGCGAATGCCTCTGAACCCTGGCATCTGCCCGATATCAGTAGTTATACCCCCTTCCCGGTAAAGCATGCCACTGAGGCTGATGGCTTTTCCCCGGTCAATCGGGATGCCTCCACCTTGGCAAGAGTCTGGGCAAAACCGGGTACTCCGGGACTAGAGCATCGCATCGGGGGTATTGAAAAAGATTATGTCACCGGGAACATTTCATACAACTCTGAGAATCACCAGAAGATGACCTTGCTTCGCAAAGAGAAGATTGACGGCATTGCCCGGGTTATTCCAGAGCAGTCGGTTACCCAGGGAGAAGCCGGCGGCAAATTGGCGGTGGTCGGCTGGGGTTCCACCCATGGCACCATTCATCAGGCAGTGCAACGTTGTCGTCAAGAGGGTATGGATGTAGCGCATATTCATGTCCGCTATCTCTCGCCCTTGCCGTCCAATCTGGGTGATTTGTTACACAGATACGAGCGGATACTAGTGCCGGAAATGAACACCGGGCAGTTTGTTGCGGTGCTTCGTTCCCGGTATTTGATTGATGCCCAGTCCTTGAGCAAGGTGTCTGGCCAGCCCTTCAAGATTCGGGAGATTGAAACAGCTATCAAGGCACAATTATTAGCGGGAGAGAGCGGATGAATGCCTTAGCAGAACCCTTGACGATCAAAGATTTCACTTCCGACCAGGAGGTGCGATGGTGCCCTGGATGTGGCGACTACGCCATACTGAAAGCCATCCAAAAGCTGCTGCCGGAGATTAACCAGCCTAAGGAAAATGTCGTCTTTGTTTCTGGCATTGGCTGTTCATCTCGCTTTCCGTATCACATGAATACCTATGGCTTCCACACCATCCATGGGCGGGCACCATCCATTGCAACGGGCATTAAGCTGAGTAATCCGGAACTGGATGTTTGGGTGATTACCGGAGATGGTGATGGGCTCAGTATCGGTGGCAATCACATGTTGCATCTCCTCCGGCGCAATGTGAATTTGCAGATACTGCTTTTCAATAATGAAATCTATGGGCTGACCAAGGGGCAGTATTCGCCCACTTCCAAGACCGGCACCCGGTCTCCCTCGACGCCGGATGGTTCCATTGATACACCACTGGGTCCCTGTACCTTTGCCCTGGGTGCGGGTGCCCAATTTGTGGCGCGGGGCATTGATACGGAAACCAAACTCATGACCCCGGTGCTAAAACGCGCGCACGCCCATAGAGGCACCGCCTTTGTGGAGATTTATCAGAATTGCCCGGTGTACAACGACGGTGTTTTTGAATACATCAAAGATAAGAAGAATGCCGCCAACACGCGCCTTATCCTGGAAGATGGGAAGCCACTGCGTTTCGGCACAGATAATCAACAGGGTATTCGTCTGAACCCGAAAAGCCTGACCTTGGAAGTCGTGACTCTCGGGAAGGATGGGGTGACCGAGGCTGAGTTGCTCGTGCATGATGAACGCAATCGGGGTTTGGCACAGCTGCTTGCTGCGCTGAAGGCACCGGCCTTTCCTGAACCCATTGGGATCCTCTATTGTGACCCCCGGGCGACCGAGTTTACTGATGCTGTGTATCAGCAACGTCAGGCCGTGCGGGAAAAGAGACCCCCAGCAGATCTGAATGCGTTGCTCAGAAGTGGCCACACCTGGCGGGTCACTTAATAAAAGGGTTAATAAAGAGTTAATAAAGGGCTAATACAGGGGGAGCCTAGGAAGAGTGCAGGGAGCGCCTAGGGAGAACGAAGGGAGAGTCTAGGAAGAGCCAAGACTACTCAGCCCTGATGCTTGCCCAGGCCCAATCCAGCCAGGGCAGTAGCCGGGTGATATCTTCCAGGGTCACCGTTGCCCCGCCCCAGATTCTCAATCCCGGGGGCGCGTCCCGATGATTGTTAATATCCATGGCAACAGCTTCAGCCTCCAGTAGCCCGGTCATTTTTTTGAGCAGAGCTCGCTGCGCGGCTTCCGGCTGCTCGGTAAACCAGGGGTCTTGAAGCTTCAAGCAGATGGAAGTGGATGATCTGCTCGCTTCCTCCCGGGCAAGAAAGTCCACCCAGTCCGCGCTATCTACCCAGGAAGAAACTGCCTGGATGTTCGCTTGGCTTCTTTTGATGAGCCAATCCAGCCCGCCTTCATTTTTTGCCCAGTGAAGGGCATCAAGATGATCCATCACTGCCAGCATGGACGGGGTATTGATAGTGGCACCGCTAAAAATACCCTGATTCACCTTGCCGGCTTTGGTCATGCGGAAAATCTTAGGCAGGGGCCAGGCAGGCTGGTAAGTCTCCAACCGCGCCACTGCCCGGGGAGACAGGGCAAGCATGCCGTGGGCTGCTTCGCCTCCTAATACCTTCTGCCAAGACCAGGTGGTCACATCCAGTTTTTGCCAGTCCACCGGCATGCCAAAGACCGCGGAGGTCGCATCGCAGAAACTCAAGGCCTGCCGATCCTCTGGAATCCAGTCGGCATGCGCCAGACAGACTCCAGAGGTAGTACCGTTCCAGGTGAAGATGACATCTCTTGTGCCTGCGTCTACCTGGCTGAGGTCTGGCAGCTCACCATAGTCGGCATGAAATTCCCGCACATCTTTGAGTTGCAATTGATTCTTGACGTCATGTGCCCAGCCAGCACCAAAACTTTCCCACACCAGCAGGTCAATCCCTCTTGCACCCAACATGGACCAGAGTGCCATCTCAAAGGCACCGGTATTGGAGGCGGGTACTATGCCCAGCAGATAATCCTCTGGAATCCCGAGAATTTCCTTACTGAGTGCGATGACTTCCTTTAGTTTTGCCAGGGGCAGGGCGGCGCGGTGAGAACGTCCCAATACTTCAGTATCCAAATTGGCGAGCGACCAGCCGGGACGTTTGGATGCTGGGCCAGAGGAAAATTTGGGATTATCGGGTTTCAATTCGGGTCTGTTGCGCATGAAGAGTTAGCCTGTCGGAGAAAAAGCGCAATGTGCAGATTTACTGCTGGTCTGTCAAGTTGCTCTCGAGAAAACTCTTCTTGGTCAAACCCATTTACATCTAAAGCACCTTTCCATGTAAAATCAA
Organism: Candidatus Azotimanducaceae bacterium; assembly: GCA_965208605.1. Taxonomy (GTDB): domain Bacteria; phylum Pseudomonadota; class Gammaproteobacteria; order Pseudomonadales; family Azotimanducaceae; genus UBA9659. The sequence goes on from OZ242345.1 coordinate 347,897, forward strand.
TTTCAGTGATGGCGACCTTAGGATGAGTGGCTTGAAAGAACTGCGCATGAAGTTTACTCAGGAGTATCAGGTGGCTGTCCTGATGGCGCTCAGTGCCATGTTTACCCTGATCGGATACGAATTCATTCGCTCTGCAGCAACGGTGTTATTCAAGACCGCATGGGGGCCGGACAAGTTGCCGCTGGTCATGCTTGCCATGCCCTTTGTGGTATTCGCTGGCGTGGTGCTTTACGGCTGGATTCTGAGTCAGCTGGGACCAAGACGCACTCTGCTGGTAACCTCTCTCGGCTCGTCATTTATCATGCTGGGGTGTTATCTGCTCTTACAACTGAACGAGAATCGGGTCATTACCCCGGTGCTGTTTTTATTCAAAGAGTTTTACATCGTGCTATTGATTGAACAGTACTGGAGTTACATCAATTCCTCGGTGGTGCCTGCCACGGCTAAGAAGGTCAATGGCCCGGTCACCGGTATAGCGGGTTTAGGCGGTGCTCTCGGCGGTTATCTGGTGAGTGTTACCGCCGAGCCGCTGGGTGCAGAGGCCATGGTGCTGCTGGCGGCGGTGGCACTCTTGCCGGCGGCACTGGTATCCAACCTCACCTATAGACATTACGGCGAACCGGAGCAGCCCGAGGAGGTGCAGACCCGGACTTCTCTCAAGGGCGCGATAAAAGGTCCGCTGAAATTAAAGTTGTTTTTGGAAAACCCGTTACTACTCAGCCTCATCGCGATTGTGGTTACCTCACAGGTCCTGGCGGCGGTGTTGGATTTTGAATTCCAGACCCGCTTGTCAGCCATGTATCAGGGCGAGCCCAATAAAGAAACTGCTATTCAAGGGCGCTTCTGGGGGACTTTGAACACCTTCGTATTGGTATTGCAGTTTGTGGTTGCGCCGCTGCTCTTATCTTATGTGTCCTTGCGGCAGACACATCTACTCATGCCACTGGTACATCTCATCGCCATTGGCGTCGCCCTGGCGGAGCCGAATGTGTATACCGTCGGTGTGGCATTCTTTTTGTTTAAGGCACTGGATTATTCAATTTTCAGGGCCGCCAAGGAACTGCTCTATGTGCCCCTCAGTTTTGATGAACGGTATCGCGCCAAGGAAGTGATTGATGTCTTTGGATATCGGGCGGGCAAGGGCGGCTCGGCTTTGATGGTTGTTGCCTTTCAGAAGGCTGGGGTCATGGTACACCAGTATTATTTGATGATTGGATTTTGCGTGGCACTAGTTTGGGTCACGCTTGTCTTCCCACTGACCCGCAAGAATCAAAATGAATAGCGCGTTAATAAAGAGCTGCGCCAATGAATAGCGGCGCTAACAAAGAGTGCGCTAATCCAGGCCTGGTCTTTCCCCCCTGGCGATTTGATTAAGCAATAAAGCAAGCCTGGTCCCCGCCCGAGACAGCTGTTGAATGACGATAGGCCGGTTCCGTTCCAGATAGGCATCCCCTAAGCTATCCCCCGATTGCAATAACTGCCCTTGATGATTGACATAAGCATAGGCGCGCGCCAGATGCATGGAGTCATTCATCCAGTGCATGACCTTAAGGGAATTAACACTACCCGGTGCATCCTTGCGGAGCAGTTCCAGACCTTCTGGATAGGTCAGCCCTAGTTGCCGGGGCATGAGGCTGTCCCAGACGCTATGCAGGTTAGTGGGCGTGGTATACCAGAGCACCGTGATGAGATTGCCCCCCTGATCGCCTGCATTGCTGATATGTAGTGGCTGGTGAAGGTCGGCAATATAGTGGCCGAGAAAGCGCAGGGCAGCGGCTCTGCGCAGGACCTCAGGCCGCCGCGCCTGAGCTAAAGGTACTGTGCTAGAGAGTTGTGACAATGCGGTTTCTATAGCTGCCGCAATGCAGTCCTGCTCAGGGCAGTCCCGGGCAAGATCAATCCGCCCGGCATGCTTGGGCAGGTTGAGAAAGTGATGCCGGTAGCTCTCTTTACGCGTCGTGTGCTTGACGATATCTGGCCACACACAGGCATCAGCAAAGTTGCGATAGCCGCCTTCCCAATCCTCCCCCGCTTTGATGAGTGGCGCCAGCATGTTTTTCGCTGGATGAGATAACTGTTGTTCCGCCAGATTGCAGACCAGCTTGTGTGCCTCCCAACCCCAGGCACCGGCCTCCTCAGCTAGAGGGAGCAAGAAGATGAGCAGGCTTGCCGGCACTAGTAGATAGGGTGGTCGCATCTTAGGTACTAGCCGGAGTCTGTGTCGGGAGCTTGACCATAAGTGTGCCGGTTCCACAAGAAAGCAAATAACCCCATGCTGAGATTGGCAGTAAAGCCCGCGAGAAAAATACCCGTAACACCGAAAAGTAACTTACCGGCAAAGGCAAGCGGCACATAGATAACAAACATTCTGAACATTGACATGATAGTGGATGAAACGGGCCGCCCCAGAGAATTAAACACCGCACTAGCCACCATCAAGACCCCCCAGGCACCGTAACTGATAGGCACTATCATCAGGTAGCGGCTAGCCACATGCAGGACTTGAGGATTTTCATCAAAGAGCCCCGCGATATCAGCACCGAACCCGAAAAGCACCAGAGCAACCAAGGCACCCCAGATGAGGGAATATTTAAATGACAGCAGCATGGCCTGGTTCGCCCGGTCATGTCGTTCCGCCCCCCAGTTCTGCCCCACAAAGGGCCCGATGCTACCAGAAAGTGCAAACAGGGGAATCACAAACAACCCTTCAATGCGGGAGGCTATGCCGAAGCCGGCGACAGTTTCCTGGCTGAAACTAGCAAGCAGGCTGATGACTATGGCGGTGGACATAGGGCCGATCAGGTTGGTGGCCGTGGCGGGGATGCCCACCTTCATAATTTGCTGCCAAGAGTGGATGACGGCTGAGAACTTAAGGTCAGAGTAGTCCAGCAGCCTTTCTCGATAATGCAACACTAAGATGGTGCCCCCAAACATGATGAAGCGTGCTAATAGATTCGCGAGGGCCGCTCCCTCCAGACCCAGGGCGGGCAGACCAAAGAGTCCAAAAATGAGAAAGGGACCGAACAGCGTTTGTAGCAGGGCACCAGTGACCATGAGGGTCCCGGAAATACGTGCATCCCCGGTTGCCCGTAGCGCATTGGCACCCACCGAAGGCACCGCCAGCAAGACCATGGAAAAATACCAAATAGACATATAACTGCTGATGAGCGGCAGGGTAGTGTGGTCTGCTCCCAGGGCAGTGAATAACGGCTTGATAGTGAACCAGCCGATAGCGCACACCAGACTAATGACCAGCGCCACGAGCAAGATGCCATCACTTGCCAATCGCTTGATCTGTGCCAGGTCGCCCTTGCCGACAGTCCGGGCAAGCACCGACGAGACACCGATGGAAATACCCAGCGATATGGACATGAGTGCCCCGGTGACCGGGAAGGTAAAGCTATAGGCGGCGAGTTCTGTGGTGCCTACCTGTGCCAGATACCAGGCTTCTATCAGCCCCGCGGCGAGGTTTGCCGTAATACCTAGAATGAGCGGTGCCGAAAGTCGCAAGAGACCGTAACCCACAGGGCCTTGAACCAGTCGTGCTTGTGTGGGTCGGGGGTCTGGCGCGGGCGCTTCCTGACGCGGCTCATCCAACTTGTTCATTGCTACCTGGCATGCAGAGAGACATTAAGCGCCGCTAGCTCTGTTGGTTAAGATGGGATGTCTCACCCTGCCTATCTCATCCATGTTGTATGGGGTCATTTGGTAAACATAATAATTGAGCCAGTTATTGAACAGTAGATTGCCGTGACTTTTCCAAGTGACTCGGGGGGCTTCTTTGGGGTCGTCATGGGGAAAATAATTTTCCGGCAGTTCAGGGTTCATATCAGCCGCCAGATCGCGTTCGTATTCATCTTTCAAGCTCTGGGGTTCATATTCTGAATGTCCAGTGACGAACAGGTGTCGTCCATCCTTATGCGCCATCACATAGGGTCCCGCGATAGCGGAGTCAGCGATGATTTCTATATCGGGGACTGCTGCCAGGGCAGTTGCGGGCACCTCGGCGTATCGGGAGTGGGGGGCATAAAACACATCGTCAAAGCCACGCACAATCGGCGCCAAGGGCTGCACTAATTGATGCGGATAGACACCGAATATTTTCTTGGGCAATAGTTGTTTTTCAATGCCATAGAGGTGATACATAGCAGCCTGAACTGCCCAGCAGAGAAACATCACCGAACTGACATGGGTTACCGTCCAGTCTAAAATACGGTGCATATCATCCCAAAAATGCACCTCGGCAAAGGGTATCTGCCCCAGGGGCGCACCGGTGATGATCATGCCGTCGTACTTTTCCTCTTTGATCTGCTCAAAGCTTTTGTAAAAGTTATCCATGTGTTCAATGGGCGTTGACCGGGACGGCTTATCACTGATGCGCAAAAGTTCTACATTGATCTGTAACGGAGAGTTGGACAGCATACGTAGCAGGTGAATCTCAGTTTCTATTTTTTTGGGCATGAGGTTCAGTAGCAGAATACGCACCGGACGAATGTCCTGATGCTGTGCTTCAGTGTTGGAGATGCAAAAAATATTTTCCCGCTGTAACACATCAAATGCGGGCAGACCATCAGGGATATTCAGGGGCATGTGTTGTTCCTCAAAAAACCTGCTTAGCCAAGTGTTAATAGAGCAGCTAAAGCAAGCATCTCTTTAGCGGTACTTTTAATGCGCCCGCAAGCTGAACTCAAATCGGCGCAACTTTCGTTATTTTAGAATACACCATGCTCAGTGTAAAAATGAAGTTAGTAGCCCAGTCCGGTATCATTGCCACTAGCACCGTGATTGCCTTTGTTCCTCTGGATTCCCGAGCAAGCTCGAGAATGACGGCGCGGGGCGCGAGGATTATTTATAACTTCTGGGGTCGGTTAATTCTCTAGGTGTCAGGTCTTTTACCTTCTGCTCAATCTGATAGACAACCTGCTTGACTTGCTCGGGACTCAACACCTGGTTTTGCTTTTTACGGAAATAACAGTGAATCTCTTCCAGCGAAAGCACTGGAACGGCTGCTGTGCCTTTCCGCTTAATATCCCAACCTGGGAGTACCACAACCGGGTGCACCGGCACATCCTGTCCGGTTGCCTGGGTCAGCCAGTTACTCGCGTCCTTTGATTGTCTTGCAGCCTGTTTTGTTGATTTATCATCCCAGTGTTCCGGAGAATAGTAGAGGACGTCGTCTTCATAGATGGCTTCGTCTTTATAGGCGACTTCGTGCGTCTTCTGACCGTTTAACCTAGGCTTTGACTTGCCTTTGGTTTCCACTGCGAAGACCCCGCCCGCCCCCACCAGGATATGGTCAATATTAAATTTTATATTAGGCTTTTTCTTTATCAGCACATCATGAAACACCTGCCAGCCGTCCAACATGAGAAGGTTCAGTTCTTGCCCCACCACTAGTTCACATTCATAACCCAGGCGATTGTTGCGGATATTTTCCTGTAGTTTAAATAGCTTTCGCATGGTGTAGATAAACCAAGCCCCAAATATCAGAACCAGTAGCCCCATCACTAGCCCCGAAGAGAGGGCCCGGGTGTATACCAATAGTGAAACTATGACTGATACCAAACACAACTGGGTGATATGAGACATGGCCTCATGAGTCTGGGCGACTAGTTTCTGCCCTACAAACGCCCCTGGCGGACGCCGCATAGATTCGCTTTCCCATAAAGGGTGGGCAAATCTCTTATTATGTTGTTGCTTTTGATAGTGCAAAAACAAACCAATGAGCAACAAGGGCACAAGAGCCAAGAGCGCAGAAATGAAGTTTGACATAGCAGTTCCTTTTATATGTTGACGAGGTTGAAATCTGAGTGTCTGCTCAAGGCCAATCGCCCTCGCCATAGACGCTTTGTAGGCGGCGCATGCCAGAGAGCCAGCGGTCGTAATCACTCGCCTTGCGTTGCATATAGATTAGCACCTCCGAATGAGGCAGTACTAAAAATCTTTCCTCACTGAGTGCGGCCATCACCGTGTCGCACACTGCTTCTGGTTCAAGCATGCCATCAACGCTGGCAACGCCATGTTCATTGCCAACCGTCATGGCGGTACGCACTGCCTGGGGGCAGAGGAGGGAGACTTTTAATCCTCGGTCGCCATAGGTGACTGCGAGCCATTCTGCAAAGCCCACTGCTGCATGTTTGGTGACTGCATAAGGTGCGGAGCCTATCTGCGTCAACAGGCCAGCAGCAGATGATGTATTCAAAAAATAACCCGCTCCTCGTTTCAACATGCCGGGCAGGGCTGCCCGTGCCGCATAGACATGCGCCATCACATTGATTTGCCAGATATTTTCCCAGTCCTCATTGGATACCTCGGGTCCGCCATTGGCTCCAATACCCGCATTGTTGCACAGCAGATCAATGTGCCCATAGTCATTTTCTGCGGTCTTGATGAGCTTGATGATGGCCGCCTCATCAGCCACATTGGTCGGTATCGCCCGAGCGCCAAGCTTCTTTGCCACCTGCTGTAGCTTCTCCGTATCCACATCGGCAATCACTAGTTGCCGGGCACCTTCATCAGCGAAGCGCTTCGCCAGGGCGCGACCAATACCACTGGCAGCACCCGTAATGACAACGACCTTATCTTTTACTTCCATTTTGATTACCTTATATGACCAGCGATACTGATACTGACTAGAAACGGAACATGTTACACTTTTTTTATTATGGACTCTAAGCACTGAGGCAAGGGAATGGGAATAAAAGCCAAAACAGCAATCGTATTATCCGCTCTGGGAACAGTATTTTTTATAGTATTTTTTCTAGGCGTCTCAATATACATCATCCTCAAGCCTAGTTCAGATGCATTAGTGTCCAAGCGTTTGCTGGGCAAGTGGGACTGTGTTGTGGAAATACAAAAAGAAGGAATCACTACTAGAATAAATATTGAAAATACCTTTGTGAGAAATGGCAGATACAATGCTTTTGGTGTGCTCAGTTTAGATACGCCTCTGGAAAGCGTCTTGTCTAGTGTCGTGACGGGTCAGGAAGCACGTATTATTACCAATATAGTATCGGACACTTTTAGTCTTAATTATTGGGTGTCTGAAACCGGTGACTGGGAAGTCCATAAAGGCATGCTTATCCTGACGGCAACAGATACGAAAATAAATAGGAACACCTATTCAGAAATGAATATATATGCTGCTCTTCAGGCGGGGTTTTCTAAATCAAAAACAAAAATTATTGCTCAGCAAATACAAGGTTATACGAAGTATCTTAACGAAGCCTTTATGGCAATGCTGCCTCAGGGGATCAGCGATGCTTCCGAAATAGTCATCCATTCTGAAACCTCCTGGAGTTTCATTTCCGAAAGCGAAGGCAGTGAAACGCTGTGTTCAAGACCCACTAACGCGCCTGTTGACTAGACCCTGATATTTGTTGATAGATAAGATCTCGCTGCATTGTCCCGCTCAGTGCATCGCCGAGATGGCGTTGCAAATCAGCCAGGACTTTTGCTTCTTCCTCAAAAGGCAGGCGGGGTTCATTGCTTGTATGAAGATTGCTTGTATGAAGATTGCTCGTATGAGAATCACTGCCCGGCGTCTCGTCCCGGTGCAGTAGCAGATAGTAGCCCATAAGCTCCTGCAACATCTTGATGGCACGGCTGCGCATCTCAGTGGCTTCCAGATTCAGTAGCAGCTCCCGTCCTCCCTCGAGAAACCAGGTCAGCATCGCATCCAGTCTAATCTGGAATTGTGTCAACTGAGTGGCTAATGTTTTATGGCTTTTCTGAAGATAGCCCTTCTGAAGATGGCTCTTCTGGAGATAGCCCTTCTGGTTGGCACCCTGACCTATCCCTCGGCTGATATGCGCCAGGGCCAGATGCAACTCCAGCAGTATCAAATAACTTGACTGATGCCTTGCCAGTGCTTGGCGCCCCTGGCCGGGCTTGCCCAGTAGGGAAGCGCGGCCGACAAACAGCTCCTCAAGACTGAGCCGGGAGGGCGTTACCGACACCCTGCCGTCTTCGGGCATGTTGTGCCTGTTCAGATCAATTAGTAGATGCGCGCCTGGGTCTTGCAGTAGCAGACAAAAGCAGGTCGCTGCTTGAGGTGCTCCTGACACAGACCTGCCCAGGTCTGGTGTCTGGTCATCACCTTTCTGATAATTAACTGCCTGATAATCAAGAGCACCGGTCAGTCGCCAGCCCTCCGCGTTTGGCGTCACCGCGACTTGATTGTCATGGTCCTGGGCCAGGCCCCAAGGCCTACTGAGTGCCATGATTCCGGGCAGATACTGCGCCTGTTGCTGGTGACTACCCATGCCCAGTAATAGCGGGGCAATGATTCGGAAGCGGTCATCGGGTAGGGGGCAGAGGTGCCGTGCTTGTGCCTGTATCCATAAGACTTGCTGTTGCCGGGACCAGCCGGGGCCGCCCAGTTCCCGAGGCCAGTCCGGTACCAGCCAGCCTTGCTGATGCAAGGCATGGAACCAGTCTTGGGGGGGAATGCCCGGATACCAATGATGACTGATAAAGGCATCCAGGCTAGAGCTGAATGCTTGGTCGGGCAGGTCCCGCTTGGATTCAATGCTTAAGTGCAACTTCACCCTCCCCGAACCCCGTCAGAATCAAAGAAGCCAGTTTTTTGCTGTCATTCCCGGGCTTGCCTGATACTACCCATGACCCTGGTTTCTCAGTGTCATCAAGAGGTCTTTGGCGGCGTTTATTTTTGCCGCCAGATAAGTGGAACCCCCACGGTCGGGGTGGATTTTTTGCATCAGCTGACGATGTGTCTTGACGATCTGCTCAGCCCCGGCATCCGGGGGGAGACCCAGTATGTCCAATGCCTGGGTCTCGTTCATGTCTCCTGAGGCACCGGCCTGGGTGCCCGCGCCCCCATGCCCCGTCTCCATACCATCAGTATGGGCTTGCCAGCCGGGATGCTCTCGATCAAGGTAAGCCATGAGCAGGTTGTATGAATCCGAATCAGTTTGACATTCGCTCAGGAGGGCAAGCAGGTCGTCAAGTGTCATCTCGGACAGCTGAGTACCTTTATAGCTACCCGTCAAGACCCTGCCGTCCATCTGCCCGGTCTTGTGCGTCAGCACTAGATGAATATATCGGGAACTGATTTCACTTGATTCTGGCATCCTTCCCCCAGCAGAGCCGCCACCCCATCCCGAATGTCGAAAAGACTGATAGAGAGAGGCCGCCTGCATGCCCCTGGCCAAGAGTCTGATGACGAGGGGCAGGGCAGCGCCAACAAAGGCAAATAAGGGATGCAAGATGCCGGTGCCGCCCATATAGAGGAGTGCCACGCCTATCAGGACTGCCAGATAAATCGTGAAAAATTGCTTGACGGACAAGCGACTTTTATTGAGCAACTTACGTAGTAGCAGATACAAGGCAACTGCTATGACAAAAATAATAATAATGCGTATCAGACGACTGCTCCTTTAATGGGGATTCTTGTGATGGATTCTTGTGATGGATTCTTGTGATGGTTTTTTCGTGATGAGGTAGTAGACGCTAATCCTGCCGAGAGGCTTTAAGTTGTCGCCATAGCAACCGGTATTGATTGTCCCCCTTGCCTTTGCTGGGTGCCTCTAGGGCTTGCCGGCCACCGGTGGCGAAGAGGGCAACCGCCGAGAGAAGGTCTTTTAATTCCGAGGCACTCTGCAGGTCAAATGGCGCATAGGCACCCCCACTGAGGGTGGCGATCTGTTGGAAGATGTTTTTGACCTGGGCATTATGCCCTTCTTGAAACATAAACATAGGCAGCCCCAGGACACCCATCTTGCCCGCAAGATGACACAAGAGATCCGGCTCTTCTTCTATGGCATCTCCCACAAAGACGACAGCTCTCAGGCGATTGCTCTGATGTACCTTGAGGGCATGTTGCATCACCCGTCTGATTTGCGTATAGCCGCCCATGCACCGGACCGAAGCCATGGCTGCCAAGAGGGACTCAGCAGAAGTACACCACCGACTGGCACGAAATTGATTAAAGCCACGGTAATAGCAGAGTTGGATATTGAGATTGCCGATATGTGATGTGCTGCTGAACATCTGAGCTTGCAGATGGCAGCCTCTATCCCAGGTGGGTTCTCGACTGGCGGTCGCATCCATAGCAAAGAGCAACCGACTAGCATCCGAGTTGCTGGTCTGCACGGGTGTTTGGGCGACCTCTTGTAAAAATTGCCGCACCGCTTTGCCTGATGCTGGCGATTTGTCTGGCATCCGAGTCTCCGTCTTGATACTCAGTGGTTGCTCTTGGAATATCTTTTGTCGCTGTCTTAGATGGCACCAGAGTGTATGCTTGTCAGCAGTTGTGTGCTATCTATGCGCCATTATAAAAGCTTCAGCAGGGCTCAGCATAGGTGTCGGCTATTAAAACTATTAGCATTATTAGCGTGATGCAAAGGAGCAGTGCGGTCATTGACTAGACTGGTTATTGGTATTTCCAGTAGCGCCCTCTTTGACCTGAGGGAAGGCGATGGGGTGTACCGGAATGAAGGCGTGGCGGCATATACCCGTTATCAAATTGAGCGGGAAGCGGTGCCCTTGGCACCCGGTAGTGCCTTCCATCTGGTGAGAAAGCTGCTCGCCATCAATGACCTGCTAGAGCAGGAGGATAGGGTGGAGGTGATTCTGCTCTCCCGGAATACGGCGGACACCGGGCTGAGGGTGTTCAAGTCCATTGAACATCATGCATTGCCGATTATCCGGGCGGCATTCACCGGCGGCTCCCCGCCGTATCAATATATGCGTCCTTTTGGGTGCCAACTCTTCCTGTCCACTGATCGTGAGGATGTGGTTGAAGCACTACGCATCGGCGTGGCGGCGGCGAGCATAGTGGACAGCCCTGAGCGGCTTGTCACTAACAGCCCTGAGCCGCTTGACGCAAACAGCCCTGAGCCTTCGGTTATAAACAGCCCTGAGCCGCTTGTCACTAACAGCCCTGAGCCTTCGGTTATAAACAGCCCTGAGCCGCTTGTCACTAACAGCCCTGAGCCGCATGATGCAAACAGCCCTGAGCCGCTCGACATAAACAGCCCTTTATTTCCAGACATCCGATCCGAGCATGAATTGAGGTTTGCCTTTGACGGTGACGCCGTACTCTTTTCCGATGCGGCGGAGCGAGTCTATCAAGAAGAAGGGCGAGATGAGTTTATGCACCAGGAACGAACCGCGGCAAATGAACCCCTGCCCGGTGGTCCCTTCAAGCCTTTCCTGGCAGCATTACACTCCCTCCAACAAGAGTTTGAGGACAGCAACATCAGCCCCATTCGGACGGCACTGGTGACCGCTCGGTCAGCACCTGCCCATGAACGGGTGATCAAGACGCTCCGCTCTTGGGACATCAAGTTGAATGAGTGTTTATTCCTTGGGGGCTTGAAGAAAGCAGATTTTCTGCAAGCCTATCAAGCTGACATCTTCTTTGATGACCAGGCAGAACACTGCGAGCTTGCCAGTAGCGTCGCCACCACCGGACATGTCCCGCATGGCATCAGTAATCAGGCTCCCCAGGGTCCAACCGCTACTAAAAAAATGTGTATCTAATCCCTATAATCAGGAGCAGGATGGCGAGCCCGGAACGGATAATGCCATCTGGCATCTTCACACTGAGTCGGGTGCTGAGCCAGATGGCTGGTAGAGAGCCGGTCAGCAGATAGGCAAGCAGTAGATAGTCCACATTCCCCAGAAGCAGATGCCCTATGCCCGCGACCAGAGTAAGGGGCACGGCATGGACAATATCAGTTGCCACCAGCTGGGTACCGCGCAGGCGGGGATAGAAGAGCACCAGAAAAGTAATACCCAGGGCACCAGCACCCACCGAAGACAGGGTCACCATCACGCCGAGGAAGGCACCCGCAAGGACAGTCCATAGCTGCCGGTGAGGATGCAGCCTCGCCATGCCGCGCGCTACTCGGGGGGAATCTTGCAGCCTTCCTCTCAGGAAGATCGCCAGAGAAGAAACCATCAGCATGATACCCAGACAGGTCGTGAGAATAGGGATATAGCCCGCCGAGGAAGCAAAGCAAAAATGCAGTAGTGCCAGAGTGCCCAGTGATGCCGGTAGGCTACCCAGAGCGAGCTGTCGTACCAGCTGCCAGTTGATTGTCATGCCATAAGGCTGTTCGTTATCAGACAGGCTGCCATAAGACAGGCTGCCGACGACCTTGGTGAGGGCGCCGTATAGCAAGTCAGTACCTACTGCTATGGGCATGGGGAAGCCGAAGGCAAGCAGGGTGGGAGTCATCAAGGAACCGCCACCGACGCCGGTCATGCCGATGATAAGCCCGACACCAGCACCCGTGATGATGTATAGCAGGATGTCCATTGATGCTCCTTTGCTTGGGCTATGGCTGTAATGACTGGGGTGACGAGAATGACGGGGCTGGCTGATATTACATTGCCGGTGCGCTAAGTACTTGACGGGTCTGCCGCCGGGTCTAGATTGATCAGATGTAAACCACATTCACGTTGAGTTGCTTCTTCCCACCACCAGCGACCGGCCCGTTCATGCTCATTCGGCAAGACGGCACGAGTGCAGGGCGCACAGCCGATTGAGATAAAACCCCGGTCGTGCAACTCGTTGTACGGCACCTGATTGTCGCGTATGTAGTCCCACACTTCCTTGGACTGCCAGGCCGCCAGCGGATTGAATTTGGTGATTGGTCTCTTGGCATCGACATGGGCATCGGCATCGGCATGGGCATGGGCATGGACATGGGCAAAGGAGTCGTCAACTTGCCGCTGGGGTATCTGGGTGCGAGTAGGACTCTGATCCCGCCGCTGCCCGGTAATCCAAGCATCAAACCTCGCCAGATGTCGCTGCAGAGGTGCTACCTTTCGGATCTGGCAACATTCTTGGTGTCCATCGGTATAGAAGCTGAAGAGGCCTTTTTCTGTGACTAACTTTTCCAGTGCTAGGGCGTCCGGGGATAGGATGTCAAAAGTCAAATCCAGACGGGTGGCATAGTGCTGTCGCACCTGGTCAATAAAGCGCAACGTCTCCGGGTGCAGGCGCCCCGTATCCAGAGAGAAGACTGACAAGCGCTCCACTAGCCGGCTTGCCATGTCAATCAACACCACATCTTCTGCACCGCTAAAAGAAAGGGTAACCTTCTCAAAATCGTGCAGTGCTTCCTTCAAGACGGCAACCGGCGACGGCTCGTCCTTTGAAACCCGCTTGGACATTCACATTTCCCATAGTTGCTGTTGAGGCAAGCCTAGCACAAACACCAGGGGCTCAAATCCAGCCGGTCCTGATATTTCTAGCGGGCGGCGTTTTTGTGTGCCGTTTTTGCGTGCTGTTTTTGTATACTCTAGCGGTCTTCGGCAGGGTGGGAAGTTGATATGCCTAGTGCAGGTGCTCAATTTAGATTGGCGTTACAAGAAGAGTCGCCGTTACAGATAGCGGGGACGATCAATGCCTATGCTGCCATCATGGCTGAGGCGGTGGGTTTTAGAGCGATTTATCTGTCTGGCGCGGGGGTTGCCAATGCTTCATTCGGGCTGCCTGACCTGGGTATGACTTCGCTCACCGATGTCCTGGAGGAGGTGCGCCGCATTACTTCGGCGACCCCGCTCCCGCTGCTGGTTGATGTAGACACGGGCTGGGGCGGTGCTTTTAATATCGCCCGTACCCTTAGAGAAATGATCAAAGCCGGAGCCGCTGGTGTCCACCTGGAAGATCAAGTTGCCAGCAAACGCTGTGGGCATCGTCCCAACAAGGCATTGGTCAGCCAGGAAGAAATGAGCGACCGGATTAAAGCAGCAGTGGATGCCAAGACTGATCCGGATTTCATCCTCATGGCGCGTACCGATGCCCTGGCGGTGGCGGGCATAGATGAGGTGCTTGAGCGTCTAGTCTGTTATGAAGCCGCCGGTGCCGATGCTATTTTTGCAGAAGCAATGACTGACCTGGAGATGTACCGACAGGTGGTGGCGGCGGTTAATCTACCGGTGCTGGCGAATATCACTGAATTCGGTGCCACGCCCTGTTACACCCAGCAAGAACTCGGCAGTGTAGGCGTAGCTATGGCACTCTATCCGCTATCGGCTTTCCGGGCGATGAACAAGGCAGCCCTGGAGGTTTACCAGAGCATCAGGTCTGAGGGGAGCCCGGCGAAGGTGATTGCCAAGATGCAAACCAGAGCGGAACTCTATGATTACCTGGGCTACCATGATTATGAGAAGAAGTTAGATGAACTCTTTGCCGATGACAGCACTTGAGATGCCGGGCATCTATGCCTTGATGACAGAGGCATATAGAATGTACCAGGTATTCAATCTCGCAAGATTTTAAATAAAGACAGGAATAAACCAGAACAGGGAAAAGGGGTAGCAGATGGCTGAGCAGAAGAAGGACGGGAAGAAAGCAAGCGGCGCGGGCCTACGCGGCCAGGCAGCGGGGGAAACTGCACTGAGCACCGTAGGCAAGGAAGGGGCAGGGCTCACCTATCGGGGTTATCGTATAGAGGAACTTGCCGCCCAAGCCAGTTTTGAAGAAGTTGCCTGGATGCTGCTCTATGGTGACCTACCGACTCAGGCAGAGTTGGACGGCTACAAAGCAAGCCTCACCTCCCAGCGACACCTGCCGGATGCCCTAAAATCAGTGCTCGAACTGATTCCTCGCGACACCCATCCCATGGATGTCATGCGTACCGGTACTTCCATGCTCGGCAATCTGGAGCCGGAGCAGAGTTTTGCTGAGCAGCAGGTGGCGGCGGATAGGCTGCTGGCGGCATTGCCGGGGATCATCTGCTACTGGTATAGGTTCTCCCATGACGGGGTCCGGGTGGATACGGACACCGGCGAAGACAGCCTGGGCGGGCATTTTTTGAAAATGTTGCAGGGCGAGGAACCGCCAGCGATATATCGGGAGGCAATGAATGTTTCCATGATTTTATATGCTGAGCACGAATTTAATGCCAGTACCTTCACCGCTCGAGTCTGTGCGGCGACCCTTTCGGATATGTATTCTTGCATCACCGGTGCGATTGGCACCCTGAGAGGCCCCCTCCATGGTGGGGCTAACGAGGCGGCCATGGCGTTAATAGAAGAGTTTAATTCGGTAGCCGAGGTGCGCCCCGCCATCCTCGCCATGCTGGAACGGAAGGAAACTATCATGGGCTTCGGGCATGCCGTCTATCGGACTGCTGACCCCCGGAGTGCCATCATCAAGGCATGGGCGGCGCAACTTGCCGAGCGGCGCGGCGAGAGCAAGCCCATCTATGATATTGCTTGTGAAATCGCTGCTGTCATGCAGGAGACCAAGGCACTCTTTCCGAATACTGACTTCTTCCATGCACCTGCCTACCACTCTCTGGGCATCCCAACCCGTATTTTCACACCCATTTTTGTGATGTCCCGGGTTACCGGCTGGGCGGCACATGTGATGGAGCAGCGGTCCAATAACCGGCTCATTCGTCCTGATGCCGACTATGTGGGTCTCGAGCCGCGCGATTATATCCCCCTGGACCAACGTTGATAGACGCTCGTTGATAGACGCTCGCTGATAGACGCTCGCTGATACCACTGATACCCCTGAGACACATAAGACCCCAAGACAGACGGCTTATCCTGCCTGATTCAACATTATTTCTTCAATAAATAGTTATGTTAAACAATAGGTTATGAATGACTTCCAATGTAGATGTTAACGCTAGACCCCGCCCAGACCCAGAGTTGGTGGCGATTGCCGACTATGTGGATGCTGCCGAGATTGATAGCCCCGAAGCATACAACACGGCGCGTTATTGCCTGATGGACACCCTTGCCTGCGGCATGCTGGCATTGGACTTCCCGGAATGTACCAAACTGCTGGGCCCCCTGGTGCCCGATACGCAGGTCAAAAATGGTGCTCGGGTGCCGGGTACTAGCCATGTGCTAGATCCGGTGAAGGCGGCTTTTGACATAGGTACCATTATTCGCTGGCTGGATTTCAACGATACCTGGCTGGCGGCAGAATGGGGGCATCCGTCGGACAATCTTGGCGGCATTCTTGCGGTGGCTGATTATCTGTCCCGGACGCGCCTTGCCGCGGGTGAAGACCCGCTACTGATGAAGGAACTGCTGACAGCCATGATTAAGGCGCATGAGATTCAGGGCTGCCTCGCCTTGGAAAACAGCTTTAACCGGATGGGTTTGTGTCATGTACTGCTGGTACGGGTGGCAACAGCAGCAGTCGTAGCGAAGTTGCTCGGTGCAGACCGGGAGCAGATTATTGATGCGCTGTCCCAGGCCTGGCTGGACGGCTCCAGCCTGCGTACCTATCGCCATGCGCCTAATACGGGACCCCGCAAAAGTTGGGCTGCGGGTGATGCTACCAGTCGTGGCGTCCGGCTTGCCATGCTGACCATGCAAGGGGAGATGGGTTATCCCAGTGTCCTGAGCACCAAGACCTGGGGCTTCTACGATGTCTCTTTTGGGGGCAAGTCTTTCCGCTTCCAGCGTCCTTATGGGTCTTATGTGATGGAAAATATTCTGTTCAAGATTTCATTCCCCGCCGAATTCCATGCGCAGACGGCGGTTGAGGCGGCTATCACTCTGCATCCTCAGGTGGTATCACGGCTGGATGATATTGAGCGGATTCAGTTGACCACCCATGAGTCGGCAATACGGATTATCTCCAAGTCGGGCGAGTTACATAATCCCGCTGACCGGGATCACTGTTTGCAATACATGACGGCAATTGGTCTGCTCAAAGGCAAGTTAACGGCGGAAGACTATGAAGATGCGGCGGCTGCTGACCCGCGCATTGATGCCCTCAGGAGCAAGATGGAGGTGGTGGAGGAGGCGACCTATAGCCGGGAATATCACCAGGCGGATAAACGCTCCATCACCAATGCGGTGCAGGTCTTCTTCAAGGATGGCTCGGCCACCGAGCAGGTCCTTATTGAGTATCCGCTGGGGCATAAACGGCGGCGCGCGGAGGGCATACCGGCACTAGTCGTCAAGTTTCGCGAGGCACTGGCAAGGCGTCTGCCCGCTGCCAACGTCAGTGCCATTGATGACCTCTGCCATGACCAGGAACGACTCCACGCCACCCCGGTCAACGAGTTTATGGATCTGTGGGTGCTCTGAGCTTTTTCTAGGGAAGCCGCAGGGGGCGTAAAAGATGGCTGGGCTAGTGGTGAATATGAAGGGCGCTCACCGATTACTCCACCGCCTCAACGATGAGTACCGACCCCTCGGCGTCAATGACTTTCACCTCAGTGTCTTTTTCCAACGCGGGTCCTGATACCCGCCAGTAGGTATCATCCACTTTAATTTTCCCCTCGCCTTGTTTGATGCTCTCACTCAGGGTAAAGACCCTGCCGATGTATTGCTCTGCCCGGCGATTCAGTTTGGGTACTTCAGACTTGTTTTGTTTATTAACCAGATAATGCCTTGACAGAATGACCGCGATAACCGAAAGGACCGAAAAGATGACAAATTGCATCTGCCAAGAGATTTCCGGGAACACATATAACACCAGAGCGGTGACCAGTGCGGCAACACCGAGCCACAAGAAATAGGTAATAGACGCTACTAACTCAAGTGCAAACAACACCAGGCCGATGCACAACCAGATCCAAAATGATAATTCAGGCAACATAATTATTTACTCTCTTTATTCTCTGGTTTGTCGGATGTTAATGAGTTTTTGACCAGTTCCGAAATGCCACCAATTGAGCTGACCAGGCTACTCAACTCCATAGGCAAGAAGAGCACCTTCTGATTTTCTGCCGCACCAATAGTCTGCAAGGCTTCAACATATTTGGTAGCGACAAAATAATTCACGGCTTGCATATCACCTGCGGCAATGGCTTCAGACACCATACGGGTTGCTTCGGCTTCAGCCTGGGCTAATCTTTCTCTGGCTTCTGCCTGCCGGAAGGCAGCTTCTTTTTCTCCCTCGGCATCAAGAATCAATGCGCGTTTTTGTCCTTCTGCTTTGAGAATATCGGCCTGTCTTGAACCTTCCGCATCCAGGATGGCAGCGCGTTTATCCCGTTCGGCTTTCATTTGCCGTGCCATAGAATCAACCAGATCTTGCGGCGGGCTAATATCTTTGATTTCTATGCGGGTCACCTTGATACCCCAGGGTGTGGTAGCGGCATCGACGACATGCAGCAGGGAGGCGTTGATTGAATCGCGCTTTGACAGGGACTCATCCAGGTCCATGGAGCCCAAGACGGTACGGATATTGGTCATGGTTAAGTTAATGGAAGCATGTTCCAGCGCATTGACTTCATAACTGGCTTTGGCCGCATCAATAACCTGAAAAAACAACACACCGTCAACTCTCACCACCGCATTGTCTTTGGTAATCACTTCTTGAGAGGGCACATCCAGCACCCGCTCCATCATGTTGACCTTGGCGCCAATAGCATCAATAAATGGAATGAGTATATGGAACCCGGGACCGAAGGTTCTGGTGAATCTGCCCAGTCTTTCTATAGTGTACTCGTAGCCCTGCTGGACGATAACAATACCCTTGAAGACGATAAGAATGGCAACGATGACGATGATGATTGCGACTACTGAGGCTTCGATCATTTTGTTTCCCTATACCTTTATGTTGTGTAACGCCAATGATATGCGACTAGTGGGCAGACCGACAATAGTTGAGGAAGCAAATAGGTGCCACTATCACAACTCCTCTTCATCCAAAATCTTGTGCACCAGCATTTCGGCAGCGCCGATGTAGGTAGCGGGAGTAAGTTGCCTCATGGCCTGCTTGACTTCGTCTGGCAGTGCTTGTTTGTCAGGTAGCGAGCCCAGCAGACTGTCCAGTATGGCGTCAATAGCTTCTTTGCCCAGTGATGCGCCGCGCGTCAGGGCTTTTACTTTCTCGTAGGCTTCGGGAATGTCGTGTTTGCGCATCAGGGTCTGAATAGGCTCGGCAAGCACTTCCCAATGGGCATCAAGGTCTGCCGCGAGCCCTTCTGTATTGACTTCAAGTTTCCCCAGACCCTTCAAGGTGGACTGCCAGGCAATCAGACTATGCGCCATGCCGACGCCAAGGTTCCGTAGTCGGGTGGAGTCCGTCAGGTCTCGCTGCCAGCGGGAAACCGGCAGATGCTCCGCCAGATGTGCCAGGATTGCCTGAGCCATACCGAGGTTGCCTTCCGAGTTCTCAAAATCAATCGGGTTGACCTTGTGCGGCATGGTGGAAGAGCCTGTTTCCCCCGCCACCTTTTTCAGTGTGAAATAATCAATGGCAACCCAGGACCAAATATCCCGATCAAAATCTATCACTATGGTGTTGAAGCGCATGATGGCATGGCAAAACTCGGCGATATAGTCATGGGGTTCTATTTGTGTGGTGTAAGGATTCCAACTGAGTCCCAGACTAGTGACAAACTGCTCACTGAGCGCCAACCAATCAACATCAGGATAGGCTGCCAGATGCGCATTAAAATTACCCACAGCACCATTGAGCTTGCCGCGCACCTCCACTTGGTTTAACGCATGACTTTGCCGGCGGAGCCGCACCAGGACATTAGCGAGTTCCTTCCCCAGGGTGGTCGGGGAGGCGACCTGACCATGGGTTCTGGATAGCATAGGCAGGGCCGCATAGCGCCGCGCCAGTGCGCCGATTTTTGTCCTGAGTGCCGTCATGGCCGGTGCCAGTTGCTCCTGGCGCATGCTGTTGAGCATCAAGCCCCAGGCGAGGTTGTTGATGTCTTCGGAGGTACAAGCGAAGTGAATGAATTCGCGGTGGCCTGGTAGCCCCGCATCGCCGTGCTGAGCAAATGCCTCCTTGAGAAAATACTCCACTGCTTTTACATCGTGGTTTGTTTCCGCCTCAATCGCCTTCACTCGCGCCGCATCATCAAGGCTGAAGTTCTTGAGCAGCTCTTCCAGCAGTGTATTTTGTGCCCTGCTCAGGGGAGGCAATTCTTTGATGGCAGGGGTCTCGGCAAGCCATTGAAACCAGCGCACTTCCACCAGGAGCCGATGATAGATAAGACCGTACTCGCTACTCACGGCGCGCAGGGCAGCGGTCTTGGCGGCGTATCTGCCATCAATGGGGCTGATGGCGGTCAGGCTGGATAATTCTAAAGTCATGCCCTCTCCAGGATGTCGGTGGGTTGCTTTCCTGTTGTGTCGTCCACTCGCGTCTTGTCAAGCAGCGTCTTGTCAAGCAGCGCTTCGGCGTCCGTGGTTTCAATCATGCCACCGCCCAGGCACAGCTCCTCCTGATACAGGCATGCCCACTGTCCCGGGGTGACCGACCGCTGGGGCCTATCAAAAGTTATCTGGTAACCTTGTTGGTCTGGGTAGTCTCTTGGCCTGCTGAGGACACCACTTTGGTCAGGCTGACGGTAGCGCGTTTGTATCATGCAGCGCAGTGGTAGCGACGGTGCGCTGCCAATCCAATGGATGTCGTTCAGCCTCAGCTGATTGCAGAAGAGGGCCGGGTGCTGATTGCCCTGGACGACAATCAGATGATTGCGATTAAGGACCTTGCCAATGACATACCAGGGGGCTTCCGAGGTGTTTTTGACGCCACCTATACCGAGCCCCTGTCGTTGCCCGAGGGTGTGGAACATCAAACCATCATGCTTGCCGACGCATTGTCCATCGGGAGTAACGATGTCGCCCGGCTGCATGGGTAGCCATCTTTTCAGGAAGTCTTTAAGCCGCCGCTCACCAATAAAACATATACCGGTGGAATCTTTTTTGGCATGGGTAGGCAGTCCGGCCGCCCGTGCCATATCACGCACCTGACTTTTGCGCAGTTCACCCAGGGGAAAGATAGCTTGGCTGAGTGCTTCCTGGGGGACGGATTGCAGGAAGTAACTTTGATCCTTTTCGGTATCCAGCCCCTTGCAAAGACGCACTTCACCCGCAATCGTTTTGAGTCGCGCATAGTGGCCCGTAGCGATCTGAGTGGCGCCCAGACTTTGCGCATATTCGGCGAAGACCTTAAATTTAATTTCTCGATTACACAGCACATCGGGATTGGGCGTTCTGCCGCGCTGGTATTCATTGAGGAACTGAGCGAAGACATTATCCCAATATTCGGTGGCGAAGTTGGCAAGATGCAGGGTGATACCCAGTTGGTCGCAGACGGCACGGGCATCAACAAGATCAGCAGCGGCAGTGCAGTAGGGTCGGCCATCGTCTTCTTCCCAGTTTTTCATGAACAAACCGGCAACCTCATAGCCGGCTTCTAAGAGCAATAATGCCGCGACGGAGGAATCCACGCCGCCGGACATGCCCACTATGACGCTGGTACCGGGTCTGTTCATCGCTGGTGTCTGGCAATAAAGCGGCATTTTACGCTACCCCAGGGAGATATGTAAGGCGGTAGAGAAGGCGGGAAGGGCGCGAGAATAACATGGGTTTGCTTGGCTCGGTGGGCGTCTATAAGATGCTCTCTTCTCATCCCTCCATGAGAAATAAAACGGTTATGGAATACGATGTCATCAGTCTACTGCTGTTGGTTGCAGTGGGCGTTTTGTCGGGTTTTATCAACACACTTGCTGGTGGCGGCTCCATGCTGGTGTTACCGGCAATGCTCTTCTTAGGCATGCCCGCGGACATTGCCAACGCCACTATCCGGGTGGGTATCTTCGTGCAGTCCATGGCGGGGATGAAGGGCTTCCACAGTCGCGGGCATCTTGATAGCAGCGCTATTATTCCGATCTTGATTCCCGCCATACCCGGTGCGCTACTCGGGGCGCTGCTCGCTTCCTGGTTACCCCTGTGGATTTTGAAGCCGACCCTGCTCAGTGCCATGATTATCATGGCACTCGCCATTCTCATCAAGCCGGAAGCTGTCATCTCATCAGTCGGGTCAATGCCTCATCAATTGCGAGACCGGCCCCTCGCTGTCTTGAGTTTATTCATGGCCGGCGTCTACGGCGGCTTTGTTCAAGCGGGTGTAGGGTTTATCCTGATTGCGGCACTTGCTGCTGGCCTAGGTTATGATCTGCTGCGTACCCATGCCCTCAAGACAGTCTGCACCGCAGTCTTCTCTGCTGTTGCCCTGGGTATATTTGCTTGGCGCGACCAGGTGTGGTGGCTACCGGGCATCATGCTTGCCATAGGTAGTGTGATTGGTGCTATGGGCGGGGTTCGTTTTGCTATTAAGGTGGACCAGAGCCGATTAAAATGGATTTTGTTCATCATGGTGACACTCACCTGCCTGGGCGCATACTGGTCCGATTAAAACTGAGTACCTTAGATGTCTACAACTAACGAACAAAACTCCGGTAGTGACGAACAAGACCCGGGCAATTTTATCCGCAGCATCATTGCCCAGGACCTGGCCGCGGGTAAAAACGCTGGCAAGTTGGTTACTCGCTTCCCTCCGGAGCCGAATGGCTATCTGCATATCGGGCATGCCAAGGCGATCTGCATCAGCTTTGGGCTGGCAGCCGATTTTGGCGGCACGACCAATTTACGCTTTGATGACACCAACCCCATGCAAGAAAATATCGAATACATTCTCGCTATCAAAGACGACATTACCTGGTTGGGCTTTAGTTGGCATGCAGAGCGATACGCTTCTGATTATTTTGAAGACCTGTACCAGCTGGCGGAACGTCTGGTGCAAGAGGGCAAGGCCTATGTTGATTCCCTGAAGGCAGAGCAGATCAGAGAATACCGGGGCACCCTTACGAGCCCGGGCACTGATAGCCCCTATAGAAAGAGAAACGCAGCGGAGAATTTGGATTTGTTTCGCAAAATGCGTGCCGGTGCCTTTGCCGAGGGGGAACAGGTGCTGAGATTAAAAATTGATATGGCATCGCCGAATATCAACATGCGGGACCCGGTGATCTATCGTATTCAGCATGTCCAACACCACCGCACAAAGGATGCCTGGTGTGTGTACCCCCTGTACGATTACACCCATTGTCTGTGTGATTCTTTTGAAGGCATTACTCATTCGCTGTGTGATCTGGGGTTTGAAGATCATCGCCCCCTTTATGATTGGGTGCTTGATGCACTGGCAATGGAATGTCATCCGAAGCAGATTGAGTTTTCAAGACTCAGCTTGCAATATACGGTGACGAGTAAAAGAAAGATTAAGCAACTCATTGATGAGGGTGGGGTAGCGGGTTGGGATGATCCGAGATTGCCGACTCTCTCAGGCCTGCGCCGCCGCGGCTATACCCCGACGTCTATCCGCGACTTTTGTCGGCGTATAGGGGTGACCAAAAGTGATAACCGGGTGGAACTCGCCTTCTTGCAGAGTTGCCTGAGGGATGATCTGGAGCATCAAGCACCACGGGTCATGGGGGTGCTGGAACCGTTGAAACTGGTGCTCGACAATTATCCTGAGGGCGCTGGTAAAACACATTACGAAACACATGGGGAAACGCTTTCCCTGGCGAATCACCCCAAAGACGAGGCACTGGGCAGACGCGAGGTCAACTTCACCAAAGTAATTTATATAGACAGAAATGACTTTCGCGAGAGCGCCAATCGCAAATACAAGCGGTTGGTCACTGGCGGTGAAGTCCGCCTTCGATACGCGTATGTCGTCAAGGCACATGCGGTGGTTAAAGATGAGTCCGGCAAGATTATTGAAGTTCACTGTACTTATGATCCCGATACCCTAGGCAAAAACCCGGTGGACAGAAAGGTGCGCGGGGTGATTCATTGGGTGTCGGCCACTCAGGGTATCCCGGCGGAAATAAGATGTTATGCGCCTCTCTTTGTGACGGAGTTCCCGGACTCAACACCTCAAGTGCAGAATAAAGCCTTGTCCTCCCTGCTCAATCCAGAATCATTGCAGGTCTATCAGGGTATTGTTGAGCCTTCTTTGTTGGATGCTGGGCCGGAGGATAGATTTCAGTTTGAACGGGAGGGTTACTTTTGTTTGGATAGTCGGGATTCCTCCCCTCAGTCCTTGGTGTTTAACCGTATCGTTGGGCTCAAGGATACCTGGGCGAAGCTAGAGCAGTCCGAGACGACCTAGGTCCTGCTCATCCCTTCGAGTTGCTGGGTTATTTCCCCTGCTTTAGGAAACCGATCAACTTCATATTTGGAGAAGAGCAACTTGCCATCACACTTCACATCAAAAATGCCCTTGCCCTCGGCGAAGAGTTGCACCTCCAGGTCGTCAAAGGCAGTTTCCAATTCAGCAGTCAGACTGACCGCCTCTGGTTTGTAGTTTCACTGCGCGCAGTAATGAATATCAATTTTTCTTTTTCTCATATCGTGGCACCTCCTTGCCCGTTATGAACTCGTAATGTTACGTGTTAAATCCATTGTTGAATAAATCGTTGAACATGTGCCTTCAATCCGCCCGCAGATCCGGGAGCAGGTAGTTATCTTCCTGCAACTGGCTACGAATCATCTTCTTGTCTATCTTGCCGGTTGAGGTCAGGGGTATCTCCGGTACAAATAGCACATCATCGGGCAGTTGCCACTTGGCAAAACTTGCCGCACAGTGTTCAAGGATCTGCTTTGTTGTCACCTCAGTAGCTTCCGTATCCGCCAGGACCACCAGTGCAACCGGTCTTTCATCCCACTTAGGATGGGCTTGCGCCACCACCGCGGCCTGCGCCACCCCCGACATAGAGACGATGTGATTTTCCAAATCCACAGATGAAATCCACTCGCCGCCGGTCTTGATGAGGTCCTTGGAGCGATCGGCAATAATGAGATATTCCTCTGCATCAATCTTGGCAATGTCGCCGGTGATTAACCAGCCATCTCGAAACTTATCAGGCTGTGGATCCTTATAATACTCAGCGCAGACCCAGGGTCCCCGTATCAGCAGTTCGCCGATAGCTTCTCCGTCGTGCGGTAGGGGTTGCCAGTGTTCATCAAAGATTTCCATTTCCAGCCCCGGCATCAGCAGGCCGGCTTTGGACATATTCTCAAAGACCTGCTCTTTATTCATTTTAAGGTGGGAACGTTTGGCATGCTGCCGTGCCAGGGTGCCCAGAGGATTGATTTCGGTCATGCCCCAGCCTTGAATCATTTCCACCCCCAGTTCCTCAACATACCAACGAATCAACGACAGGGGCGGGGCGGAACCCCCGCAGGTGAGTCGTTGTAGATGCCTCAGGTCGTACTTGTCCCTTGATTCTATCAGTACCTTTTGTACCCCTTGCCAAATAGTCGGTACGCCGGCGGAGAGCGTCACCGCTTCATCGGCCATGAGTTGCACGAGTTTTTGGGGATCCATAAAACGGTGCGGCATCACCTGCTTGCAACCCAGCATGGAAGCTGCAAAGGGCAGACCCCAACCCATAGCATGGAACATAGGCACTATGCCGCAGAGGGAATCAGTCGCTGAGAGAGACATGGCATCGGTCAGGGCAATGGTGAGAGTATGCAGATAGGTGGACCTGTGGGTGTACATCACGCCCTTGGGTTTGCCCGTGGTACCGCTGGTGTAACACAGGCCCATGGGGGCGTTTTCATCAATTTCCGGGAAAGGATACTGGGTCGGCTGCCCCTTGATGAAATCCTCATAGTCCACCTGCTGCTTAAAGTCGATTGCTTGTGCTTCACTAGAGTCTTCTTGAGAGCCTTCTTGAGAGCCTTCTTCATCAGAAAAGCGGGCGACAATGAGCAATTCCACCCCCGGCGCCTTTTCCAGTAGCGGCAAGAGCAGGGGTAGCAGATCTTCATCAGCGACGATTACTCTGTCCCCGGCGTGATTGATGATGTATTCCTGGTCCTTGGCACCAAGCCGGATATTGAGTGTGTGTAGCACCGCTCCCATAGCCGGTACTGCTTGATACAACTCCAGATGGCGATGGTTGTTCCACATAAAGCTGGCAACCCGGTCGCCTTCCTTGATGCCGTGTTGTGCCAAGGCGTTGGCTAGTTGCCCGGCTCTTTCCCAGGTTTTTTTAAGAGATTGGCGGTGCCGGCCATTTGCCGTCAGGGTGACAATCTCTTCATCAGGGGACAAGAGGGCGCCGCGTCCGAGAAGGCGCGATAAGAGTAGCGGAGTTTGTTGCATAGTCATCTTGGGTCTCCTTGTTTTGTGCTTTGTGCTGCTGGTATGTTAATTGTTAAATAGTGGTACAGATAGCCCGCCCTGTCCAGCAACCAGAGCCCAGAGTCCGGAAATCAGGCCCCTGGGAGGCTTTGTTTTCTCAGAAAGTTCAACTGGCTATGAAAGCGCCAGGTTTCGAGCGTAATAATCAGCAGCGCGACCCAGATTGAGAAGAAGATAATTTGTCGGTCCAGGCCAAAGGGTTCGTTATACACAAAGACCCCGATAAGCAAGGACAGGGACGGCGCCAGAGACTGGAAGATGCCTTGGATACTGAGCGGTAACCGGGTCACCGCTACGGCGAAGCAGAGTAGCGGGAGGACGGTCACCAAGCCAGCCATCAGGAGTAGCAGGTCTGTTGTCAGGTCAAGGTTGCCAAATGTCCACTCAATGGACTGATGAAAAACAAGTAACAGAGTCAAGCTTATGGGCACCATTACAATGACTTCCATGGTCGTCCCGAGCACGGGCGGGATAGCCAGTTGCTTTCTCAGCAGACTGTAGAGACTAAAACTGAGCGCTATTATCAGTGCCAGCCAAGGCATGGCACCGAAGATAAGCAGTGATATCAGGATCGCGGTTGCCATGATGCCGACCGCTAACCATTGCAGCGGGCGCAAGGATTCTTTCAGCACGACTACCCCGAGCAGCACGCTCACCAGGGGGCAGATGAAATAACCGAGGGAGGTTTCAAGTATCTGTTGATTGAGCACGGCGTAGATAAAAACGAGCCAGTTCACGGTGAGTAGCAGGGCGGTCAATAGCAGAATGAGTAGCTTCTTGGGTGCTATCCTGAGCTCCCCTAATTGCCCTTGGAAAGCCAGGATACCGAGTAGCAATATCAGGGACCATAGCGTCCGATGACCTAGTATTTCCCAGGGGGAGATATCGCCCAGTAATTTGAAGTAGACCGGGGTGATTCCCCAGAGGATGTAAGCGGTAGTCGCAAAGCTGGCGCCTAATAATGTGTCTCGAGTCAACATGATGTTTGTGTCTGGGATCTTGTGTAATGTAATAAAATGTTGTGAGCGGTGATAAAGTGTTGTGTGATGTAATAAAATGCTGTGAGCGGTAATAAAGTCTTGTGAGCGGTAATAAAATGTTGTGAGCGGTAATAAAGTCTTGTGAGATGCAATAACAAGTACTTTAATTGATGAAAGAGCAGTAAGGCAACTTTATAATCTGCAATCTACTAAGCTTGATGATGCACAAACCGAGGTATAACCAATGCGCGTATGGAAATGGACTTTATTGATTGTGTTGCTGCTGGTTTTGGGTGCGGGTGGCTTCGTTGCCTATGAACTCACGCGGCTGGATGTTGAGCAGCTCAGTGAAGATTTACATCTGGTGCGAGGTGCTGGCGGCAATGTGGCAATCCTCAATAGCAGCGAGGGGGCGGTCGTCGTTGATAGCATGACGTTGAAGTATCAGGGTAAGCGATTGAAAGACCTCGCCGTCTCCCTCACGGGCAAGCCGGTGGTGATGCTTATTAACACCCATTACCATTTTGACCATACTCACGGCAATCCGGCATTTAATCCGGGTACTAGAGTAGTCGCTACCGAACGTACCTTGCATCATCTGCAGGTAACGGATGCAGAGCATTTTGAGGGGGCTGAGGCACTCTTGCCGGGGGAAGTCTTCACCGATACCCGGCGCATCACGCTGGGGGATAAAAATATCACTTTACTGCATCCGGGGAGAGGCCATACAGACGGGGACCTGGTGGTTCTGTTTGAGGAGGAGGCACTCCTCCATACCGGCGACCTCTTCTTTAATAAGCATTATCCTTTTATTGATCTAGAGGGCGGTGGTTCGGTGGATGCCTGGATCAAGACCCTCAGCAGGGTGTTGGAACTTCCTTTTGAGCGAGTGATTCCGGGACATGGGGAGGTGACGGACCGGCAGGGGCTGCTGCAGTTCCAGACATTCTTGAAGGAAGCATGGGACAGTGTGACCCTGGCCTCGGCAAGCGGCATGAGTCTGGAAGCGTTGTTGGAGACCAGTGAATTGACTAGCGATGCGGGTTATACCGAGGTTAAACTGGTGATCGGGCTGGGTCTGGATAGGGAGTTCCTACTCCGCACCGTCTGGCAAGAGGTGCATGCAGAAGTAGAGGCTCGTCCTTAGGGTACGATTAACATATCGCCATTTAAGCACACCGGGCGGCTAATTTTTTTATCAAACAGCCTTGCCTGAGCAAACTTTTCCAGACATCTATCCGAGAGGGTATGGAAGGGCGGCCGGGAAGGATCAGCAAGGATAATCTGTTTGACGCCCGCTCTTTTAGCCCGGACCATGAGGTTAAACAATTCGTTTGCCATATCATCCCAGAAGCAAATATCCGCGCCCAGCACCAGGTCAAAACCACTCAAATAGTCCGCTGTCAGTTGCTTGAAGGAGCGCTTTTCCGCGCTCATTCGAACCCGGTTAATATCAGCATGGAGTTGCAAGTAGGGCAGTACATTCTTGTCAGCATCTATGCCATGCACCCGACAGCCGAAGTGCTTGGCACAGTACTGCCCCAGTAGCCCCCAGCCACAACCAATTTCCAGTATGCGGGTTCTCCTGGGCAGGGGATGTTTTTTCAAATAGTCCATGATGAGATAACTGGAGTCCCAGACCCGGTGCCCGTGAATTTCCGCCACATGCCCGGATTTTTTCAGGCTTCGCATTTGTGGATGATTTGCTTTAAGCACTTTTAAGCCATGGATGCGGTGATGGTTTTTTGTAGTGGTCATAGATGATCTTAGGGGTGAGTTGAGGTCAGCGGGGGATTATACATTGAAACCCAGAGGCTAATAACTGACCCGGTGATCATTCAACCCCACAAAAGTGCCACCGTTACGTTCACACAATATTCTCATCAGCATGGAAAACATGAGACCAGTGCGCCAATTTTCTGGCGGCAGAGAAAAAATCACCGGGAAGCCAATCGCATGAATCCGCACCAGTCGCTTCCCGCTGGCGTCCACCTTATTGATCCTATCCACGGTGGTGATGACCCGCTGAATGGAGTTGCCAGAGAACTCATCACCAAATACATAGAGGCTGATTTTGCGTCCGGGGCGATAAAAGGTATGGATGGCTTTGGTGATGCCTTCCACCGGGCTTGAATTGGAAAAGGGATGCCAGCTCTCGAGCCGCTCATTGATGGCACTTCGTCGGGCCTGGGTGTCAGGTATCCAGGCATCGGCGTACTGGGTAAACATATACTCCCCCATATCGTTCATCACCTGTATACCCTTGAGGCGGGGATAGATGGCAAGGGTTTCGGATACTTTTTGGCGCACCAGGGGCCAGGCATAGGTGACCATGCTGCCAGAGGTATCAATAATAAAGATGACATATTCGCTATCTACCGGCACCCCGCCAATTTTGTTCTCGTCCTGAGTGCGTTGATAGTCGGCAAGTAGTGCTTTCATCTCATCCGTCAGCGATTGTTTTGCCTGGGCGAGGCGACCTTCAATCAGATTATTGATGCGGGTCTTGTCCTGCGTCTTTTCATATTCTGCTTCCAGGCTGGACCATTCCGCGTTGTATCGCACCAACTGTTTTTGCTTTTCAACCTGCATATCTTCTTGTCGTAGCAGGTCGCGCCTGAGGTCTTTGGTGTCCCCTCTCAGGTCAAACAATTCTTCTTGTAGTTGGGCAAGGTATCCTTGTAGATTTTCAATGCTGTCCTCCAGGATGACCGGCTCAAACACTCGGGTCAGTACCAGCAGCAATATCAAAGCACCAAAGCCGCAGCTAATGACATCCAGGAAGGACAGGCTCACGCCTTCTATTTCTCGGCGTCGGGTTTTCATGGGGTCGGCTGAGTAATGCGCATTAGGGCCAGTCCTCCGGTGGCGATAGGAAGGAACCGCCGGTGCTCTGTGCCAGTAGCCAGTAGTGTGGCGTGGAGAGGGGGTCGCCTTCCATAGGGAAGAGGATCACATTGACGGGGCTTCTAGGCAGGATTCTGCTCAGGAGCGTGACGCTGTCATTAAAAAGTTTGACCCTTTCTGAGCTCGTGATAAGCACACGTCGGGGTGGCTTGAGTGCCATGCTGGGCAGGCTGTCCACTATCAAGAAGACATTGTCTGGCTTGGGATCGAGGTTGCGGGCAAGTTCATAAGCAAGGTGTAGGGAAGTCCCCCCATGCGGAATCATCTGCCTGATATTTTGCAGCACCTTATCGGTATCGGACTTGTTGATACTACTCAGCCACTTGCCCTGGGTACCATGGATAGCCGGCCTGGCTTCGGCATTAAAGGTGAATAGTTGGAACTGAGCCTCCTTTGGCAGGTTTGCCAGGACCCACTCCACCGTCTTAATAGCCCGCTGCCACTTGGGGGAAGCCCGCTGTTGAGCGGCGGACAAATTGCGCCGGCGAAGCACATTGACTAGCGTCTTATCGAGCATACTTGCCGAGGTATCAAGCAGTATCAACACCTGCTCGCCGCCGACCTTCATGCCGGTGAGATACTGTCGATCACCCTCGCCGATAATGGTACGGAGTGAAGTGCCGGTATCGTCATCCGCCTGCGCACTCCCCTCAAGATTAGCGGCTTCCAATTCAAGTTTCTTTAATTCTGATTTCAAGGATTCAATGGTGTCTTTCTGACTAGCACCTGCCTGAGTCAACTGGGCTAATTCGGCTTCCAATCTGTTAATCCTTGCTATCAGCCGGCTGAGTAACTCTTCGGTGGTGATAATTTCATCTTCTTTTTCGGACACTGTATCTTTGAGACTGACGAGATTTTTGGTTTCATTTTTCACCTGCTCTTCAATCCGCATGATTTCCGCTAGCAGTTGTATATTAAATTCCTGGGAACTGGCTTCCGATGAATGATTGATGACGATGAAGATGAGAATGACCGCCCCAAAACCGCAAGCCATCACATCCAGGAAGGACAGGCTAAATTGATTGATTGCCCGCCGCTTAGCCATCAGCAGGCACCCGTATCAAGAGCAGGGTCTGAGTGCCAATACTGAGTTGGTCCCCGGGCGCTAAGGACATCGACTGCGCCGGGCTTTTGTCATTCACCCGGATTGCTTTTTTATCGTGACATTCCATCAACAATTCATTATTCCGAAGATAGAGAGTGCAGACCGGAGCAGCCGGGTCATGCTGGACCCCGGATGACAGGTCCCGCCCCAACTTGAATGACATGCCTATGGGGGTGGCTTGATGCTGCCAGAGAAGATGCGTAGCGGCCTGCCCTTCATCGGGCTGGTTTTTGGGGCTCTCCGCCGAGCTATTGCCGCTGCCACTGAATTGCAGGATATGGGCCAGTTGATTCTGAGGGCGGACAATTTCATCTTGCCGTTGCGCCACTGATTCTAGAATTTTTGATTCAGATAAATAGACCAGCTCCAGATTCTTGATGAGGGATAAGGAATCATGCAGCCCTGGAAAACCAGCAAAAAGATGGGAAATGAAGAGGCTGGCCGGGGCACCTGCGGGCATTTCCTGGCGGAGCATCTGCACGATCTGTGGATAGAGGAACGTACAGGCACTGAGCAACGCATCCCGAGATACATTGATGGACTGCTTGCCCTTCTCATGTGTCAGTTCAAAAGGAGTCATGCGACTGGCATCCAGGTTGCTGATCCAGCCGGGCAGCTTGTCAAACATCTGTTGCTCAGTGGCTGCTTCGTGCAGGGGGTCAAAGCGCGTGGCCTGGACAAACTGCTTAGCGATGATGTTTGCCCACCGCTCCCGGAGGTTAGCGAGACCTATGTCAGTGATTGTCCTGGTGTGTTTTTTGACCAGCAGATTCTGATTACTGAGGCGGCTGAGGGTAATCTGATGTAGCTGTATATCCAGATGCAGCAGGGTAGGCGCAGAAGACAGATCGCATGCGGCGACCAGGGACTGGTCCACCACCCCCGTGATGGGCAGGGCACATTCTTTTGCCAGACCCAGGAGCAGACCTAGATTTTCCGCCGAATAGTCACCCGGGACACAGAAGATCACCTGCTTGACCTTCTTTTTGATGGGCTGCCATAGATTTTCCAGATGTGCAAAGGCGAGGTCAGCATGATGCCGGAGGGGTCCACTAGGTTGGGCCAGGGGGGCGGTGTTGAGTTGACTCCAGAAGCGGTTGTTCGTCCAGCGGGGCAGGAGCCGCACCTTCTGGCTTGCCGCTTCCCCGGTCAGGAGTTGCTGATTATCCAGCAGGGCATAACCCGGGCTGGTTCTGATGAGTTTATTGCCGACCGCGACCTGCACACCCGCATCGTTGATATTAAATACCGCAAGGGTCTCCGTGGCCATGGCTTAGGACTGCAGATGCTGGATCAGTCTGGAATCGCAATATTCTTCCGTATCCAGTGCTAGCCGTTCCTGGGCGAGTTGTAACTGGTGCATCAGAAACATAATCAAAATACTGATGAGCAGGGCTACGAAAGTAGAATTAAACGCCACTCCCAGACTTTGCGTCACCCCGGCGATGTTGCCCTGTACCGCCTGATGGGCTTGGCTCAGTGCCTGACCTATGCCGCGCACAGTGCCCAGGAAGCCAATGGAGGGTATCGCCCAGCTAATGTACCGAATCATGGAGAGTTCCGAGTCCATCCGCTCGGCTTCTGCTTCGCATAAGCTACGCACGGCATTGGACACATCCTGGATATTTCTGGTGGAGCGGAAGCGGTGGAGTGCCGTCAAGAGGGCACGGGACAAGAGATAGCTTTGCTCTACTTCGGGCAAGGACTGAATCGGGCGAGACAGCTCCCGGGTATCCTCAGGGAGAATGCTCGTTCCTTGGCTAGGCGGGATGAGCTCCAGCGTCAGAATGCGCTTTTCCTGGATGGTCAGCCGTGCCTTGTAGCCCATCAAAGCCATTGCCCAGAACATAAGAATAAAGCAGGATTCCTGTTCAATATCGCGCACTAGAACATACACCGATCTTTCCGGTACATATTCGGGATCAATGTTTATCTGGGCCGCCTGCTGTGCCAGGATCACCGTAGCATTGGGTCTAATGATGGACACATAGATGGCATGCACGATAATCCCCGCAATGATGAGCGAGAAGAACTGATAGATGAATTCAACGGAGAGCTGCTTCTTCATAATTTCCCTTAATTATATTATGTAACATATTGATTATTATAGGTATTTATTAAAACCCTTCCTAGATATCAACCGGAAAAGCAATCGCCTTGTCCGCATCTATCTCCTCAGAGGGGATGAAGTTTTTGACGCTTTTCGGCACTCGCTCAGTCCTTCCCTCAGCCCCCTGTTCAGCTGCTTCCTCAGTCCCTTCCTCAGCCGCTTTGAGAGCATCGCTTTTGACCAGATCGTTTTTGACCAGATCGCTTTTGACTACACCATTGTTGCGCATCCGGTCCTCATCGGTCTTGCTATCGGCGCCATTGGCGGTACTAGTGTCCGTCTCCTCAGACACGGGCTCAGCTTCCGCCGCAGCTACCGATGTTGCTGTCGTTGTTGCTGTTGTTGTAAAAAGCACCAGTGTGCAGCCCATCAACACTAATCTACTGAGAAGCTTCATTCCGCATACCTCGCTATTCTGAAACCCAGATCCGGTCTGGAATCGCTACCATAGTCCCGATAGGTCCAGCGCAATTCACTAAACCGCCCCTGAGTATAGTTTGAGCCTCTGATGACATGATAGTCACCCCGGGCAGGACCCACCGGGTCCGTGAGGAGCTCCCGGTGGATTGCCACAGAATAATAATCGTGTATCCATTCTGAGACATTGCCCGCCAGATCAAAAATCCCCAGCGCATTGGCGGCAAAGGTACCCGAGGGAGCGGGACCACGATAGTTGTCATTGTAGTTGACGATATGCTGGGGAGCCATATTCGCCGCCGACTCATCGGCAAAATTACCACTACCGGGTAGCGGTGGCATAGCATCTCCCCAGGGGAAGCGAGTCGGGGCTTCGCCGGTGCCATACCGGGCGGCCCAAGCCCATTCTGCTTCGGTAGGCAGACGGTAGCCAATCGTCCGGGGCTGCACGAGTTGCCAGTAGCCATTCTTTTCTATGTATGCGGGCGGGAGGCGCTCCTGCTTGCTGAGCCAGTTACAGAATCTAGCGACCTGATCCCAGGACACATTCACCACCGGTCGCGGGTCCTCGTTCAGCAGGGCACGGCTTAATTTCCCCGAGTCGTGCCCGGGGTCAAAGGCTCGGAAACTCTTGTTGCTGATTTCTGTTTTCCCCAGATAGTAGGCATGGGTGAGTAGCAGTTCCTTTTGTATTTCATTGGAGCGGCGGCCGGGTTCGCGGCGGTCGGCGCCCAGGGTCATCTTGCCGGGCTGGATGTACTTGAGTTCGTCCCCCAGAGAGGTGCTGAGTTGCTTGGGGGTGGCGGCGAGTTTGGCTTCCGCCTCGGTGACGAGTTGCACTTCCAAGGCCTGGGGGAGCCCCGCCTGCAGGGTGACTGTGGTTTCCCAGGGGGCATAGTCGGGATGTTCAATGCGTAGTTGATGTTGCCTTGCCGGGAGTTCCAGGGTTTGGTTGGGTGCGCCTCTTTCCTCCCCATTGACGAAGAGAATGCCGCCCGCCGGCCTGGCTATCAGGTGAAGGGTGCCATTATCGGCTTCTAATACCAGATGCAGCTGCTGCTCTGCTTCGGCGGCTATGCGCAGCGGTTGATGCCGTGCCTGATAGCCCGCCTTGGTGACCCTCAGCGCATAGTCCTCTCTGGGTGCCAGGGAGATATCCAGGGGCGTTTGCCCATAGTAGTTGCCGTCAAGGGTGATATGGGCAGCAGCAGGTTCGGTACTTAGTCGGAGTAGCCCCTCGGCCTGGACCAGGATAACCTCGGGGAGGATGACATCTTCCTGCGGCACTATGCTGAGTGGGGTATACCAGGCAACATAACCCGGCTTGCGGAGCATGAGCTTATGCGGGCCTGCCAAGAGCTCAATGCGGGTCGGCGTGAGCCCAGCAGCACCGGGTACTTCGGCATCATCAACCACGAGGCGCGCCCCGGCCGGCTGAGAAGAAATAGTCACCGCTGCCCAGGCGGGGGACAAGACGCCAGTAATTGCCTGCTCAATACGCATGCCTTCAATACTAATCTCGGTCTGATAGGGCAGATATCGGGGATGCTTAAGACTCAGGCGGTGCTCGCCCGCTGCTACTGCCTCCAGGGTGAGGGGAGTGGTGCCGACAACTTCCTGGTCAATAGAAACCTGGACGCCAGCAACGGGGTCTGAGATTACTTTCAGGATCCCCGGCAGACGCCTTAGGAGGAGCTCAAAAGTCTGCTCAGGCCGGTCATTGACTGAGAAGGTCTCAAGATAATCTGCATAACCGGGAGCGGTGGCAACCAAAGTGTAGTCGCCCGCAAGCATGAGTTGCCTGCCGCCCAGAGTATAGCTCGGCAAGCCACTGGTGAACTCAATGCTCGCGGTCTCCGGAAGGGTGTTGAACTTCACTGACCTGGCGTTAACCATAAATAGTGCCAAGACTGCTAGCAGTACAAACACCAGCAGCAGCAGTAGTTTCAACGGGCTGATGCGCGATATCAGGGACCGCTTGCCCGGGGCTAGAGCCGGAGTAAAATCAATCGCACTGAGTGGCTTATTTCCCGATGCGTCCGTTGAGTCTTGCTTGCTCATATCTTTTCATTACAGATGATTTTAATGGGGGCGGGTCTGGTCCCGGCCCTGAGGCTGAGTGCTCGCCGGACATCTCTATAACCACTACGTTTACCCAGGATGGTGTAGTCGCCGGGGATGAGTGTTAATTCTTTGCTGTTCAGCAGACCCAAGCGACCTACCTTGTAGACCGTGATGCTGGTTTTATTGTCCGATATCAGGGTCACTGGGATCGGGATTCGGGCACCGGAAATCAGCCGCGCCAGGGTATCTATGTAGGCTAGCCAGGTGTCTGGTTTGGATTCCCGGCGGGAGGCGGCAACCAGGGCTTCTCTTGCTTCATTAAGGGCGGCATCGGTTTGCATCAGCGCGGGGTTGGCGACATACCGTTGCAGGCTGTCTTCAAGGGCAATCCCCTCCCTTGCCTGCTCAATGCCACGATTGGCGAAGACCAGCGTAGCGTCTATGTTCAATGCTGCCTCAAAGGCCTCAATGGCCTCCTGCCAGTGCCAGGCTTTGAGCTGCGCTTCGGCGGTTTGACGATGCTTATTGATATTATCTCGGTTGGCGGTCTGTTGTACTTGGAGCAGCCCCTCTGCAGGTGCTGCTGAGTCGGGCAGAATCTTCTGGGCTCGGGTGAAATCATCCCGAGCAACAGCATAGTCCCTGGCGGCAAGGGCAGTGAAGGCGCGGGACATGGCTTGATTGAAGGCCGCTTGCCTGAGGCGCGCCTGGACTCGCTCAATATCCGCTCGCGCCTGGGTCTTATCGAGCCTGTTGGCGGTTTGATAGGCGGCCAGGGCGGCGGGTAATTGTGCTTTACTTTCCAGCAATTCCCCTTCCTGAATGTTACTGAGTACCTCTGCTAGATTTTCCGCCCGGGCAAGTTTTACCCGGAGCGCAGCATTGGCACCCTCTATAGCACTCGCGATGGTGAAGGCTTCCAGTGCACTCTGCTGGTCGCCGGCAACCAGGGCGGCATCGCCTATCGCTACCTGGGCGGCAACTACCGAAGGGGCTTGCTCCAAGAGGGCTTCAAGGGCAGTGGTGCCCTCCTGATAGCTTGCCAGTGCTGCCCCATAGTCTTGATTACGATATAGATCATCGGCCGCATCGGCAGCGCTACTGAGCTGGGCAAAGTCGGCACCTGCCCAGAGGCTGACTCCTATGGCTTCCAGTTCGGTCTGGCGGCGGAGCAGTTTTTGCCCCTGTTCCTGCGCCAGTGCCTGCATGTGTTCTGAACGTGCCTGGGCAACGGGTGCGGGTCCAGTGGCTTTATCATTGGTTCCAAGAGCGGTTCCAGCATCGGTTTCAACATCGGTTTCAGGAGCGGCTCTGCTACTCGCCCTATCAGAAGGGACGACCCGCCTATCTGAGAGGAAGAAAAACAAGGCCGCGGCAAGTACCAGGGTACCCACCAAAGCCGTTACCAGACTGAGGGCTGAGACCCTGCCTTGCCCGCGGATGCTGGGCGGCTGCCGGGTACCGGGGCGCGTATTCCTTACCTGCTTGCTGCTATCCTCCAGGTTAAAGGAAATAGGCTGGATACCGATATCTTGTTGATCAAAATGTGCTGCCAGCACCGACTCTAGACTCTGCAGGTCAACAGACCGGTCATAGGGAGAGGTTTGCAGCATCTTCTCGACCAGGGAAGCGATTTCCGGGGCCAGGGGGCTGTCCGGCACTACCCCAGGCTGCCATTGCTGACCGGTCAGACTATGAAATATCAAACAACCCAGAGAATAGTAGTCGTCCGAGAAGTCGGGCGGCTGGTTATTTTGTGCTTCTGGACTCAGCCAGGGATGATATTCCTGGTCGTCACACAGGTCGGCGGGAATGCCCCAGCCAGTGATGTGTAATTTGCCCGATGGTGCCAGGAGCAGATTACCGGGATGCAAGCGCCCATGCGCAAAGCCGGATTGGTGGGCATATTGGAGCCCATTCAGCAAAGCACCCAGCACCTGCCAGAGGTGCGCGGGGGACTTGCCCACGGGGGTAAAGTAGGTCCCGGATTCAACATGCTCCTCGGACCAGTAGTAGGCCTCCTCAGTGGCATCATATTCCAGGACCCTACTGATATTGGGGTGAATCAAGCCTTTCAACTTGCCCAGGACGCCCGTCATGGCAAGCCAGTCCGATTGCGCCAGCTGCTCAGCATCCAGGACGCGCAGCAGCACCTGTTCCCGGGTGGAGTTATGCCTTGCCAGCCAAGACTCGCCTTTGCTTGCCTGCCTATGCCTGCTAATGAGTGTGAAATGCGGTGGGAAGGCCTGACCTTCAACCAAGGGCTTTGTCATGCTGGTCTATCCGATACACTGATGTTTTGAATCTTGTGGCAACTATCATAGGGGCTACCTATAGGGGCTTAGCATAGGGGCTACCTATAGAGGCTACCTATAGGGGCTTAGCATAGGCGCTTAGGGTGCCACCGCTGGGCTGGTTTCTTGCCGGTAGATGTCTTTCAATAACTGCCGCCACTGTATATATTGGTCTCTAGCAGTACCCGTTAATTCTATTGTTTTCCCTTCAATATCAATAACATAAGGAGCAATCTCGGCACCGAGGGATTGGCTGAGTTCCTCCAATGCTTCGGCGTGGATTTTTGCTTCCTTGAACCGCTCTATACCACTGCCAACTACGCCAATGCCGCCGAGGACGGTACCCACCGCGGCACTACTCTCTGCTGAATTGGAGCTCTTAGCACCCGCGGCAATGCCGCCAAGGACCAATAGCGCACCACCGATTAAGCGATTTCTTGCCTGACGTTTGAGCTCTTGCAAACGTATGGCTTCATCATAGGTCGCATGGCGCCATTCGTCGTAGGAGGGCTTCATATCACGATGAAACAGCTGGTAATGCTCGTCTAAAGTGTCCAGGAAAAGATATTCCTGTTCTTTAATACGTGCCACTCGCTCCAGGATGGCATCTGATTCCGCCGGTAACCGAACCACTTTGACCCTGCCGGAAGCCGAAGTACGCAGATAGTCGCCAAAGGCATCGGGTGCCAGGTCCCGGGCAAATTTGAGGTCGGCGATTTCTTTGATGGCGATGATGCGTTTTTCACTGCGCCTTTGCCGGGCTTTTAAGAGCGCATTGGCAACCTTGTTGTAGAAATCCTGAAATGGATCCTCAACCGGCCTTGCATAAGAATATTTACTTGCCTTATCGGTGAAGGGCTTGTCAAACCAGACTCTGCCTGATGCATCAACGGCTCTAATTTGTACTTTCAGGCCTTCCCCATCGGACTGCAAAATCCTGCCCGTCAACTGAACATCAACACTATCGGAAGCGGTCGGGGTGACGCGCACGGCACCCCAGTTGCCGGTCAGTTCCAGGGTGCTTTTCAAATGATAGGCAAGGTAACTGGATTCCCCCCGGCGGACATCAGGGATGATGAGTTCTTTTTCCTGTACCGCTGGGCTTGATGGTATGCCAGGGTCTATAGGCTGGATGCCAATATCCAGTAGTTGCTCTGGCGGGATGGAGGCACCTGCTTGAATGGCCGGTTTAGAATTGGCGGTTACCACCTGGGTGCTAGAGCAGCCAGTGAGCAGGAGGCAGGACACTAATATGCTTGCTAGTAATCTTGTGCTTCTGTCCATGGCGGTGCTTCCTTCTTGGGGATTAGAGGCCTTCTTTGTATTTTTTATACTCTTCCCAGAGCTTTTTTCTGAGCTCCGGGTCAGTTTCTGCTTGTGCGGCTTCGCGCAGCTGTCGGGCAACAATGTCATCTCCCTGAGCACTGGGTATATCGTCTGGTATAGGGGGTACTGATGTCGGCGCGAGAATGACCGGTACCGTTTTATCATCCGCTGGTTCCTGGGCAGATTCCAGACCCTCAGCCTCGGGTTCATCCATGCCCTCGCCCTCAGTGCCACCGAGTATCACTAGCCCTGGAATACTGCTGGCTCCATGTGGTGCGGGCATAGTATCAATAACTGCTTGCCGGGCATCCATGATTTTACCTTCAAAGATGGCGATGGACTGATCAAGTTCCTTGTCCAGCTCACTTTTTGGTGCCTCGCCTCTTGTTCCCAGGTCTATGTCGTCGGGGAACTCAATGTCTGTTGAAAATATAGCCCCGGTGGCAACAATGATGGCGACATTGGCTTCCTGCAAGGCTGTTTCTGCCTCTTCAAAAATATCTTCCATGCCGGGCAGTCTAGGGAGCTCTTCTAACTCGGCTTTTGTTTCCAGCAGTTCTTGACCGGCGATGAGTATCTTGAGCCGTGCCTCGGCAATAGCAGCTTCGGCGGCGGCAAGCTCTTCATCTGTGGTGGCATCTTCCAGACCATGACCGGCGGTTTCCAAGGCGATGCCGGCTTCTTCCAGGGCGATTCTGAGATCATCTATGCCGGGCATAGCACCGGTGTCGGTATCAATAATTCCGTCCCTCGGGTCACCCTCGCCGGTGCCGGTTGCGCCTGAGTCTTGTAAGAGGGGGTCCCATTCTTCTTCGGAGTCTACTGTGCCCAGGTCCTGACCAGATTGACCAATCTTTTGCCCCGCCTTTTTCAAAGACTTAGCAGCGGCTTCCTGCTGTTGTTGCTTGCCACCCGGACTGCTAGTAGTTTGTCCCCCTGAAGTAGCGGGACGGTCGGAAGAGGAGCCAGTGCTAGGGCTTTGTTTTCCAGAACGCTCTCCAGAACGCTCTCCAGAACTAGTGGAAGGACTACTAGAAGGACGGTTGGAAGGACGGCCGGAAGAAGAACCAATGCTAGGGCTTTGCTTTCCAGAGCTAGACGGACTGCTGGAAGGGCTACTAGAAGGACTGCTGGTTTTCTGTTTGCTCCCCGAGGGCTGGCTTGTTGAGGGCTTGCTTGCTGAGGGGCTAGGGGGAGACGGCATGCTGGGTGCTGATGTCGGTGCTGGCGGCGGGCTAGTAGTGGCTGGCGTTGAGCAGGCTTGCAACAACACGAGGCACACGGGAGTAGCACCCAAGACAAGGGTCCTGGATGCTCGCCTAAACAACTTGTGGAAGGCATGGCTTCTTGACTGCATAACCATCTGCGGTCCCCTTGAAGGGATAATCTAGATGATGAAGTGTAACTGAATTGATAGAGTAGATAACATACCTTTAAGTTCCGCTTTATGTGTCGCTTTATGTGTCGCTTTATGTACCAGTGTAATACCCTCACGTAAATAACAGTCATGTAAATAAAAGTCATGTAAATAACCGTCACTTAATTAACCCTCACTTAAATAACAGTCATGTAATTAACACTAGAGAATAGATCGGAGGTAGTAGATGGTAACGCAACTGGAAATGACGACGGTGAAGCGGCTGCCGATGAGTTCCTTGATGACACTACTGATGCTCTTCGGGAGCCTGGTGCTGGTATCGGGCTGTACGACCAGTGTGGTGGTAGAGGGGACGGTGCCCACACCCCTGGTGCAGAAGATTCCAGCACGGCTGGGCGTTCACTATTCCGAGGCCTTCAAAAACTATCATCACCAGGAAGAGATTGAAGACCTGGGCACCTGGAGCATCGATTTTGGGGTTCAGAATCTGGCTTTCTTTCGGAACCTGACCCAGGCCATGTTTTTTCGGGTGGAAGAAATAGACGCGCCCAGCCCCAGTGCCGAGGAGCAGCGGCGGCTTGATGGGGTACTGGTGCCAGAGATTACGAAGTTTGGCTTCCTGGTGCCGGAGATATCAGGATTAAAATTTTATTCCGTGTCCATAGAGTATCAGCTAAGGATGTACAACAAACAGGGTGCAAAAATCGGGGAATGGACCCTGGTTGGTTA
This sequence comes from Candidatus Azotimanducaceae bacterium, assembly GCA_965208605.1. GTDB lineage: Bacteria > Pseudomonadota > Gammaproteobacteria > Pseudomonadales > Azotimanducaceae > UBA9659. The sequence continues at coordinate 389,125 of OZ242345.1, forward strand.
TGGTAAAAGCGAGGGCGGTATGTTCACCGCCGATGATGCCCTCAATGAGGCGACGGCACTGGCTATTCGCGATGGTGGGGCGCGCATAGCAATAGAGCTAGCGACTCAGCCGGGAATTCGGGCTTGGATGAATACTTTAGAAGAATAGCTTAGCAGAATAACTTAAAAGAATACTTTAGAAGAATACTTTAGAAGAACACTTTAGAAGAACGCTTTAGAAGAGCTAAGCACATGCCTTATAAAAACAGTAGCCTCCAGCACCTCAATTTGTTGCTATGTATGCTCAGCAGCCTGCTGCTCTTGTCTGGCTGTGTGTCATCAAGAATTGAACAGACCCGGCACGCAGCGACTGGTATTTTACCCGATGAAACTATGGTTCTCCTGGGGCGGGCGAGTTACAACGACAAGCAAACGGAACCGAGTTATACCGCCTGCGTTGCTCATGAAATCAGCCGGGGTGCCAACCCCATTCTTGTGATGGGCCAAGCTGAATTTAAGGATCGAATGTATCCCTGGTTTGAAGCCCGAACGGCACCTTCATCTGCTGCCGAGCTGAGCCACATATTTGCCCAACCCGGTGCCCAGGAGAAGATGGCCGAGGCCCGGGTCAGGTATCTGGTCTGGATTGATGGCGACACGATCACTATTAAGAGTGGGGGTTCAATGAGCTGTACGGTCTCTACCGTGGGTGCTGGTTGTTTGGGCATGAGTTATTGGGAGGAAGATGCGTCCTACGAGGCTTCTATCTGGGATGTTGAGAGCATGATCGAGACGGGGCAGATTAGCGCCGAAGCCACCGGAACATCTTACCTGGCAGGACTCATCATTCCGATTCCTATTCTGGCGAGACCGGGAAAAGTATCCTGTAAAAAACTAGCGCATCAGCTCCGGGACTTCATCACTGGAGACCAATGAATGCCCCAGAGGTGCTTGCCTTTCGCCGTCATTCTCGCCACGGGCACTCTCCCCGATATGCTCACGCCACCCCCGTTGAGGTGTAGCGGGAATATCAAGGCGGTTGACTTTGTTCCTCTGGATTCCGCATGCGGCAAGAGGACAAGCTCGAGAATGACGGCGCGGTGGCGGCGCAAGCCGCCTGAAAGGAGCGTGGACAACCAGGCCGTCTGAGCTCAGGCTAGTTTTCCTGCTGAATAGCAACTTTCTTAAGCACACCATATAACTGCCGCAGGACGAGCCCCTCGGTGGGCACCACTTCTCCAGCGACGATTCTGGGTCGGAACCGCGCTGTCCTCAGGTGCGTTTTCAATAATCGTACCTGTTCATTAGGCAGGTTGTTATCAATGGCAACTAGCTGCTCAACTTTGCCCTTCTCGGTCACCGAATATTCCAGAGTGGCAAAGATGGCTTCACCCTCAGAGGCGTTATCGGGTCTGCGAGACAGGTATAACTTCTTTTCCGCCTGTAGCGGCAGGCGTTGTGGTGTCCCGAAGAGTTGCTCCGCGAGCTGTTGTGAGGTCGGCGTTGCTTGGAGCAGATGCCAGGCTTCAAGATAGGTGTCAGCTGCCTTCTTGTGGCCCGCCATGATGTACATATCACCGAGTTCAACCATTGCCATGGCCTTCTCAGATGGGCTGGCATTCGGGTCTGCTAAGACAATACCCAGACTACGTTCCAGCACCTCTTGCGCCTGTTTTTTATTGGTGTCCTGCCAGATACGAGTCTTCGCTATATTCTGCAGGGGTTGCATCAGTTGTAGGTCATGGACACCAAAATGCTGCTCAATAATCGTCACTGCTCGTTCCAAGAGGGCAATAGCACGTTTGAATAAGAACTCTCGTTCTTGTCTGGTAGCGTTGCGCTGGTCTCGATGTAGAAACTTGCCTCGGTGCGCAAAATACATCCCCAGATTATTGAGCAGGGAGGCAAGCGCCGGCGATTCGGTCCCATGTGCCTGTTCCAGAATGAATAGACTGAATAGCTGCTCTCGGTCGGCCGCCTCGGTCTGTTTTCGTCTGAGCTGCGTTCTGGTGATGTGGTTGATGGTGGGAATCTGTTGCGGCGAATAGACCCCCTGATGTCGATGGGTAATATGCTGGGCATGCCGAAAGGAATCTTCGGCCAGCGCATACTGGCTGAGTGCGGTCTGCGTCAAGCCCTTGACGATCAGTGCCGGCCTCAGATCCGGGCTGAAGACGGGGAGTTGCGTTGCCATCAAACCGAGGCCTTGCTCAATAAATACCAGCCCCTGGTCGTAGCCCGTCTCAGGGTCCTGGGCGGCAATCTGCAAAATGCCATGGTTGACCATGAGCATGCCATATAACATGTCCCGGCTTGTTGTGACATTGTTTTTTGGGACATGGCTCTCTGGCAACCGTGACGCAGTGAATCTATCCAGTAGCGACTGGGACAGGGCGAGGGCTTGGGTAAACTCCATCTGCTGGACCTGCTGCTCAAGCTTGTCTTGGAGCGGTTGCTGGGCGATCGGCAGACTAGGGCTATAGAGATGCTGCAGTAGTTCCTGGTCGGCAAGTGCCGGTGTCATGCCGCTCAGTAGCCCGATGACTACCCTGCTTAGTAGCCCACTCAGTAGCCTGCTTATTAGCGCGGCCACCAGGCTTTTGAAGCTTAATAACCCGCTGGAAGCCAGGCTGGGATTGTGGCTTGTCATTGCGAAGCAGCAGGAAATGTCTGTACCAGAACCACATCTTCGGTCGCGACCGGTCGCCCCTGGTGCAGTGCGGGTCTGAAGTAGACCTTCTTTAATGCTCTGATCACTAGCCGCCGAAGTGCCGCTGGCGCATTGGATTCGGTCACCGCTATGTCTTTTAGATTGCCGGTGGATTCCACAGTAAAACTCAATGCAATGCGCAACTCTTCTCTCGTTTCATCGGTACGTTTGGAGTAGGGCAGGATGGTATTGAGTTGCCCCAGGGAAAATTTGAATGGGCTACCCGTCAGTCGGTGCGCCTCATCTGCTTGGGAGAAGTTATGCTGCGGGGCGGGTCTTTGGAAGTCCAGATGCTGCCCTTCGGCATCCAACACAAACCACTGGGGTGCTTGGGATGGATCATTCATCACTTCGCTGTGGGTTAAACGTTCCAGACGAGGTGCAGTGAAAGGCCGATAGAGACTCTGCTTGTAAATTTGCATACTGTCCAGGGAGGTGCTGTGTAGTTGATGTTTGATACTAATCGCCTGAGGCAGGCTTGCCGCGAGGGCCGGGGAAGCCGCATAAGCCTTGAGGTAATATTGACTCGCCACTTCGGGTTTGCGATGCAGGATGTAGGCATCGGCCAGGGTCAATAGCGCGGCACTGAGCAGATCCCCCTCAATATTGGAAGCCAGCAACGCGGTGGCGAGAGCATCATAGCTGCAACAGCGCCCCTCCAGCCGTCGCGCCCGGGTCAGCATGCTCAGCCACTCTAGGGTATCTCGCCCCTGCTGGTCTGCCAGGGCTATGGCATCTTCCAGCAGGTCGGTTGCTCGGTGCGCCTGCCCGGTGCGCAGATACCAAAGCGCTAGTTCTGTATAGGCATAGAGATTATCAGGATTGTCAATTCCAAAATGACGGGTAGTCACAAAGAAAGCGAACTCATGCAGTTGTGTGGCCGCACGCAGGTCGCCTTCTTGCATCGCCAAGCCCGACAGCAATGCCACTGCTTCTAGTTGTCCTAGTGAATAGACCCCCTCATTACGATGCTTGATATTTTGCGCTCGCCTGAGGGCATCTTCCGCCGCGGGGAGCTCGCCGGCTTCTCTATGTGCTCTCGCGAGGGCCATGAGCGGCTCAAAGAGATCTGCTGAGAAGGGTCCCGCCGCCTGTTCAATACCAGCAATCTGTGCCTCCATAGCATGTGTTACATCATCTGCACCCACTGGACTGAGATAAGCAGCCAAGATGCTCAAAAGACAAGCTATTCTGATGATGAAAAGAGCCACAGGCATCTAAGCAAAAACTTGCACCCTCGCTATGAACTATTCGCTATGAACTATTTACTATGAGCTATCCGCTATTCTCTATGAACCCCGCTCTATGTGGCAAGCGGCATGTGATATGGTTTATTACCTGATAGCAATATACATTAGCTTTAACAAGCGGCTCCTCAGATAAGCATAAAGCATAAGGGATACAGCAGATGCCAGCATGCCAAGCAAAGCAGTATATCTATCAAGGCGCGGTAATGACCCTGCTCAGCGTCTGCTTGATGATGCTTCCCTCACCGAGCCTCGGCATGTCTTTGGAGGATGAGATTGCCCTCGGTGAAAGGGAGCATCGCAAGATCATCGCCAATTTGGGTGCCTATAAGAACCCGGTCTTGCAAGCATATATCAGCCGGGTCGGGCAGCGAGTAGCCGCTGAAAGCAGCCGGAGAGAAATAGACTATACCTTCACGATTCTGAACGATGACATGATCAATGCCTTTGCGCTCCCGGGGGGATTTATCTACATCACCCGGGGAATGTTAATGCACATGAATTCCGAAGCGGAGCTAGCAGCCATATTAGGGCATGAAATAGCGCATGTGACCGAAAAGCACGCACTACGCAAGAAAAGTCGTGGTAAGGGGCTGGACTTTGTCAACTCTATTATCGCCGCCGTGTCCGGGCAGCCGGGCATCTATGAATTAGGGGACATCTTCGGTGGGGTCCTGCTTTCTGGATATTCCCGAAAGTTTGAACTTGAAGCCGATGCAGTAGGTGCCGGTTACATGGCAAAGGCCGGATATTCACCACTTGCCATGCTAAGTACGATTGAAATCCTGAAATCTAAAGACAAGATTGAAATCAAAACCGCACGTTTGGAAAACCGTGCACCTCGGGTCTATCACGGTTTTCTGGCTACTCATCCGGATAATGACACCCGGTATCAGGAAGCGATTAGAGCCTCCAACAAATTTGTACGCGACTATGATGCGTTCATCAAGAGGGATGAGTTCCTGCAGCAACTCAATGGTCTTGATTATGGTCCTTCCCGGCAAGTGGGTGTGATGCGCGGCAGTCACTTTTATCATCCGAAGCTCGGTATCAAGATAAACTTCCCGAATGAATGGCGACAAGTCGCCTATTCTCAGGGCTTACAACTCATCTCGCGTTTGGATGATGCCAGCATGACCCTGACCAGGGGTAAGCTATACCGGGATGTAACGCCAGAGATGTATGCCCGGGATAGACTGGGCTTCAGACTGAGAGAAGGCACCGAGATTACCATCGCGAACCTGCCCGCCTACCTGGGCATCGCTGAGCGAGCGGACTCCCGATATGGTCCCCGGCCAACCCGCTTCGCGGTGATTTTTAATCCACGGCGGCGCACTGCCTACATTATTCAAGGTGCTGGCAAACACGATCTGAGCAGAATTGCTGCTGACCCGCTATATATCGCGAGCATTTTTAGTTTTGACATCATGGCGCGGGGTGATTTTCAGATTGCTAGACGCCCCAAAGTACAAATTGTGCGCGCTGAGCCGGGCACCAGCATGGAGCAACTTGCCAAGGAATCGCCGATTACCACCTACGCGCTAGATCGATTGCGGGCGATGAATGGCTTATATCCTAAAGGACAGCCAGAAGCAGGGCAGTTAATCAAAATTATTGACTGATAAAAGGGGATACACAGTCAATAGCAAAAAACCAAAGAGGAAGAATTGATGTTTACCGATAAGCGAGTGATTGTCACTGGTGCCGCTGGTGCCCTGGGCAGAGCAGTGGTGACGCATTTCGCTAGTTTGGGTGCTCAGGTTGCGGCTCTGGATTACACGACTGAACTCTTGGATGAGGTCTTTCCCGAGCCATCCCTTCTTAAGCAGTCTCTCCCGCATGAATTGCTTGCCTTGGACCTGACCTGCCGAGAATCCTGCCAAGAGGTGATTGGTGCACTCCTTAGCCGGACAAAAGGGGTGGATATCTTGTGTAACCTGGCCGGCGGCTTTGTGATGGGGGAAGCAGTGCACGAGACGAGCGACCAGACTTGGGAGCGGATGTTTAATCTCAATGCGCGCAGCATCATCAATACTGCAGCGGTGGTGGTGCCGCAAATGATTGCCCAGGGTGGCGGTAAGATTATCAACGTTGCTGCCCAGGCCGCTCGCCATGGTGCGCCCCAAATGGGGGTCTATACGGCATCCAAGGCAGCAGTGATGCGCTTGACGGAAAGTATGGCACTGGAACTCAGGGATAAACATATCAATGTGAATTGCATTATGCCAAGCATCATTGATACCCCTCAGAATCGTGCCGATATGCCCCAGGCGGTGCATGCCAATTGGGTGCCTGTAGCGCAGCTGGCCTCGGTGATTGCATTTCTTGCGACTGAGGAGGCAGTAGCGGTGCATGGGGCTGCCATTCCCGTCGTTGGTCTGAGCTGAGGTCTGCAGCCGCCGTCATTCTCGGGCTTGTCCTCTTGCCGCATGCGGAATCCAGAGGAACAAAGGCAACCACCTCTGGGGCATTGACACAACAAGACGGTTCGTCGCTCCCCGTCACACTCGGGCTTGCCCCGGGAATCCAGCCCCCGTCAGGATCAAAGAAGGCGAGAATGACGGTGCGCGGCTTATTTCTTTTTAACCGCTTTCTTTTTAACAGATTTCTTTGAAGCCGCTTTCTTTTTAACAGATTTCTTTGAAGCCGCTTTCTTTTTGACACCCCGCTTAGCAGTAGCAGACAGCAGCGGTTTCAAATAATGTCCCGTTGCCGAGCTGCTGACCTTAGCAACCTGCTCTGGCGTACCGACCGCAAGCAACTGGCCCCCCGCAGGACCACCATCGGGTCCCAGGTCAATCACCCAGTCGGCGGTTTTGATGACATCCAGGTTGTGTTCAATAATGGTCACCGTATTGCCCGCTTCCACCAGGCGATCAAGGACACTCAGCAGCTTTTTCACATCATCAAAATGTAGCCCCGTGGTGGGCTCATCAAGAATGTAAAAGGTGCTGCCAGTGGCAATTTTGGATAACTCTCGGGCAAGTTTTATCCGCTGGGCTTCACCGCCGGACAGGGTCGTAGAGGGTTGCCCGAGGTGGAGATAATCCAAGCCCACATCCATCAACAACTTTAGGCGATTCATAATTTTAGGATGTTCGGAAAAGTGCTCAGTCGCTTCCGCTACCGTCAGTGCCAGAATATCCGAGATGGTTTTGCCCTTGTATTGCACTTCCAGAGTAGCATCGTTGAACCGCCGCCCGGTACAGACTTCACACTTGACGAACACATCGGCAAGGAAGTGCATTTCAATTTTCCGCACGCCGTCGCCGCGACAGGTTTCACAACGTCCACCCTTCACATTGAATGAGAACCTGCCCGGGAGGTAACCCCGCATGCGCGCACTCGGCAGCAGAGAAAAGAAATGCCGGATTTCATCAAACACCTTGATGTAGGTGACCGGGTTGCTTCTAGGTGTCCTGCCAATAGGTTTTTGGTCAATGGCAACTACCTTGTCCAACTGCTCCAACCCTTGTATTTGGTCATGCCTGCCGACGCGCCGGGTGGACTGATGAAGCTGCCGTGCCAGAGCCGGGTAGAGGATGTCGTTGACCAGGGTGGACTTGCCCGCACCGGACACGCCAGTGACCGCAGTCATAATGCCGAGCGGGAACTCAACATTAATTTCTCGGAGATTGTTTTCTGCTGCACCCGTTAAGGTAATGCTACCCGTCCTGGTGCGCCGCGAGGCGCCAGGGGCAATGCCGGCGCGTCCAGACAAATACTTGCCGGTGATGGAGCGGGGGTTTTTCTCCAGGCTTTTGGGCGTACCGCTGTGGACGATTTCCCCACCTTTAATGCCCGCCCCAGGACCGAAGTCAATCAAATGATCAGCACTGCGAATCGTCTCTTCATCGTGTTCTACGACCAGCACCGTGTTACCAATATCTCGCATTCGGCAGAGGCTCTCGAGCAGTTTTTTATTGTCTCTTTGATGTAATCCGATGCTTGGTTCGTCAAGTATGTAGATGACCCCGGACAACTCCGAACCGATCTGGCTGGCAAGCCGAATGCGCTGAGACTCCCCGCCAGACAGGGAAGGCCCCGGCCGGTCAAGAGACAGATAAGAGAGACCGACTGAGTTGAGAAATCCCAGCCGGTTGCACAGTTCCTTCAATACTTCAGTGGCAATCTCGCCTGCCGCGCCGGGCAGTCGGAGCGACTGGAAGAATTCATAGGTCTTGTCAATCGTCCAGGATGAGACATCAACAATGCTGACCTCAGCCAGGCGCACGGCGGCACTTTCCGGTCTCAATCTGATGCCTTGGCAGCCAGAGCAGGGGGTCTTGGCGAGGAACTGTGAATACCAGCGCTTCATCCCTTCGGAGCGGGTATTAGTGAAGCGCCGAAGTAGCCGGTTGAGGGTGCCTTCATAGCGACTCATGCTGGTGCCATGACCGCCCCAGTTGATCTTGTAGCGCTTCTCCCCGGTGCCATAGAGGATGGTCTTTTGGATGCTTTTGGAAAGCCGCCGCCAGGGTTTATCCAGAGGGATATTGAGTTGTTTGAATACCTGATAATGGTATCGGGCAGACATTGAGCTTCGGTCCGAATCAATACTACCGGTGGTTTTTAATGCGCCCTGGCTGAGGGAAAGATTTTTATCGGGTATCACCAGCTCCGGATCAAAAGAAACCTGGGTGCCGAGCCCATTACATTCCGGGCACATACCCTGGGGACTGTTGAAGGAAAATGCCTGTGGCGTCAGCATCGGGAAGGAAATGCCACAGTGTCCGCAGGATAGGTCTTCAGAAAACAATTTATCTTTGCGCCCTTCAATGGCGGCGATGAGGCTACCTTCGCCGTGCATGAGTGCGGTTTCTACTGATTCGTTGAGCCTTTCCTTGATGCCGGGCTTAATCACAAGCCGGTCCACCACGGCTTCAAGCGTGTGTTTTTTTCGCTTGTCCAGAGCATCAAGTTCGTCACTCCGGACAATGTCGCCATCTACTCTGAGGCGGACAAATCCCCTCAGGCGCGCATCTTCAAGCAGCTCCCGATGTTCGCCCTTGCGATTCACGAGCAGAGGTATCAGCAGATAGACTCTTGATCCCGGGGGTAACTTCAGCAGTTCCTGGGCGATTCGTTGGGCGGTCTGACCTTCTACTTCACGGCCGCATTTGTGGCAGTGCTGCTTGCCCACCCGGGCAAACAATACCCGCAGATAATCGGCAATCTCGGTGATTGTGCCGACGGTGGAACGAGGGTTGCGAGAGGTGGTTTTTTGTTCAATGGATATGGTCGGCGACAGGCCTCTGATGGTGTCGTATTTGGGCTTTTCCATCTGCCCGAGGAATTGCCGCGCATAAGCGGACAGGGACTCCACATAGCGCCGCTGGCCCTCTGCATAAAGGGTGTCGAAAGCCAAGGATGATTTCCCTGAGCCGGACACACCAGTCAGTACAACTAGTTTGCGTTTCGGTATTTTGACTTCAACAGATTTGAGGTTATGTTCCCGCGCCCCGCGGATAAGGATGTAATCCAGTTCTTCTGATGCGGTCTTCATAGGAGGTTGGTGAACCACTGCCGCCAATGCTAGGCGACAGTGACTGGGTTTTTAATCAGACTAGGTGTTGCTCTTTTTATCGTCCTCTTGTTCCTTATACCTACGCCCGATGAGGAATAAAGCTTGTTCAATCTGTTTGATAGGTGACTTTCCTCTTAGTACAGGTATTGTATTTAGTGACTTCACCAAACCCTTATGATTATCACGAATCTCATGAACCGACCTGGCGTACTCTATGTACTGCCTAATAGCGGTTCTTGTTGGTACGCTAGTTTTAGGTTCTTTAGAAAAGGCTTTTTTGACCAGTGAATCCCATATAGGGAATACCGTTGGATAACTAAAATGAAGAAGCTTAGAAGTTCCTACAAGAGAATGATCAATGAAATCTTTTAATGCATTTAGTTGCTTTATGATGCTTTCGTCATCTTGATCAAAATACTTGTCTTTGTGTTTGTGTATTTCACACAGAGATGATAGTGCGCACTCTTCCTGATCTGTATAAAATGTAAGAGCCCTAGGCATCCAGCTATAGACTAATGAAGCACCACCGATAAGCCATTTTTTCTTATCTTGCTGTTTCATCAAGCATTCAAAAAGTTCCAGCAAGGTGCCGTATGAATAATCATAGCTGCTTGGTTTTTGACTTTTTAAATATTTAATATTGATAGGCTTGCTTAAAATATTTTTGATATTTTTTGCAGAATACTCAACTGTCTTTACGTCCATATTGTTACCCCTATTTTGAGTGTTAAAAGAAAAAGATGACCGCCTATACGACAGCGCGACGATACTGGAGCCAGCATAACATGGATGATTGTTGTGTGCGGCGTTTGTAGAGGTTCATAACCCATGGCACTCCAGATGGCGGGGTAAGTCGCTCCGCGCCGTCATTTCCGCCGAAGGCGGAAATCCAGAGTGGCGGCGCAAGCCGCCTGAAAGGAGCGGGGACAACCTGGCCGTCAGGACCAAAGAAGGCGGGAATGATGAAGGGAGATGTACGGCGGGACAGGGTGAGGGTAGTGAGCCACTGCCACCAATGCTAGGCGACAGCGGCTGGGTTTCTAATCAGACTAGTTGTTGTTCTTTTTATCGTCCTCTTGTTCCTTATACCTACGCCCGATGAGGAATAAAGCGTATTCAACTTTTCTAACGCATGTTTTACCTTTTAACAATTCTATGTGATCTAATGATTTCACTAGCTGCTTGTCATTTTTACAAATCTCATGAACCGACCTGGCATACTCTATGTAATCTCTAATATCGCTATTATTAGTTTTTGTAGTAGTTTTTGTTGGTTTGCGAGTTTTAGGTTCTTTAGAAAAGGCTTTTTTGACCACTGAATCCCATATAGGAAAAACAGTTGGATAACTAAAATGAAGAAGCTTAGAAGTTCCTACAAGAGAATGATCAATGAAATCTTTTAATGCATTTAGTTGCTTTATGATGCTTTCGTCATCTTGATCAAAATACTTGTCTTTGTGTTTGTGTATTTCACACAGAGATGATAGTGCGCACTCTTCCTGATCTGTATAAAATGTAAGAGCCCTAGGCATCCAGCTATAGACTAATGAAGCACCACCGATAAGCCATTTTTTCTTATCTTGCTGTTTCATCAAGCATTCAAAAAGTTCCAGCAAGGTGCCGTATGAATAATCATAGCTGCTTGGTTTTTGACTTTTTAAATATTTAATATTGATAGGCTTGCTTAAAATATTTTTGATATTTTTTGCAGAATACTCAACTGTCTTTACGTCCATATTGTTACCCCTATTTTGAGTGTTAAAAGAAAAAGATGACCGCCTATACGACAGCGCGACGATGCTGGAGCCAGCATAACACGGATGGTTGTTGTGCACGGTGCTTGTAGAGGTTCATAACATAAGGCACTCCAGATGGCGGGGCAAGCCGCTCCGCGCCGTCAGGATCAAAGAGGGCGGGAATCCAGAGGAACGAAGCCGCTACCCTGAAATTATCACTACACACCAACAGGGCTAGGTGGCTGGGTTTCTAATCGGATTAGTTGGTTTTATTGTCATCCTCATCTTCATCTTCATCTTCATCCATACCGCCAATGAGGAATAAAATTTTTTCAATCTCTCTGATGCACATCTTTTTCTTTTTACGAATATTGTGAACCGCCTCGGTGTATGCAACATAATATTTAATATCTGTATTTTTCGTGCTGGACGTGAAAATAGTCTCAATAGCCTTAGAAGATTCACCTTCATGCAGGGCTTTTGCAACCCTGGAGTCCCAAATAGGAAAGGTTTTTCGATAGCTAAAATGCAGAAACTTAGAAGTACCTCTAATAGAATTATTGATGCAATCCCTTAACAAGGCTATTTCACATACTGGAGCTATTTCGCTTACGATTTGACTGCAATGTTCATCTAAAAGCTTTTGTTCCAATTCTTTTGAACGTTTTTTTATATTCTTCATGCTACGTATTGCCTCACATTTATGCTCTGCACGTAATCTAAGAATTGTAGGCATCCAACTATAGACTAATGAAGCGCCATGGATGAGCCATTTTTCATTACAAGGATCCTGCTTTTTTAGATATTCAAAATGTTCAATTATAGGCTTGTATGACAATTTATAAGAAGCACCATATTTTTCATCTAGATCTGCTATGCAACTTGCATCCACATCTTTTAGAAGATTCATAATTTTATTTTCTAAAAAAGATACAACCTTCTCCTCATTACCGCTCCTTAAAAGCTCTTTGATTTCTTTTATTGTGTATTTTGGTGCCTGCGCTACCATAATCTATTCTCCCTGTAGTTGTATTACGTATCTCTGAGTATAAACAAAAAAGACAGCTACTTATACGATGGCGCGATGATACCGAGAAATAAAGGCAATACCGCTCGTTCCTCTGGATTCCCGAGCAAGCTCGAGAATGACGGCGCGGGGCGCCGTAAGCCGCTGGTTCAATGACCGGATTCCCGCCTGCGGCGAGAATGACAGCAAAAAAATACGCACATCAGGAGCAAAGAAGGGGGTAATCCAGTCCGTCAATGATACTATTCAAGTTTGTCATTGAATCTGTGAACACAAACATTCTAAACATCTATTCTCAATAAAGTTTCTAAACATATCTAATAAACATATATTCTAAACAAAGTTTCTAAACAAGGCTTCCAAACATGGCTTCTGAAAAAGCACCGCCCACTGAGGTTACCGCCTGCATGATTATCATTGGCAATGAAATCCTCTCAGGCCGCACCCAGGACACCAATCTTGCCTATCTGGCAAAAGCACTCAATGAACTGGGAGTCAGGATGCTGGAGGCGCGGGTGATTCCCGACCATGAGCAGACGATTGTTGACACGGTGAATGCATGTCGCCGCAAGTTTGATTATGTATTTACCACGGGCGGCATTGGACCTACCCACGATGACATCACCGCAGATTCCATGGCCCTGGCATTTGATGTCGCCTTAGTGATGAATCCCGAGATAGAAGCGATGATCCGGAGTCGGGAAGCCCCCCCCGAGGTGATGGAATCCCGGCTACGCATGGCGCGTGTCCCTGAGGGGGCTAGATTGATAGAAAATCCGACTGGCGGTCCGCCGGGATTTCAGATAGAGAATGTCTTTGTCATGGCCGGGGTGCCATTGATAATGCAAGAAATGATCTCTGGCTTCACCCGAGAGCGGATCAAAGGCGGTGCCCCACTAAGCTCCCGCTCAGTGACCGCCTATCTCAGCGAGGGGGAGGTTGCCAAGTCTCTGGGAGAAATTCAGGGTAGATATCCCGCACTTGACCTCGGCAGCTATCCCTTCTATCGCAAGGATGGTTATGGCACCAACCTGGTGATGCGGGGCACTGACGAAGCCTTGCTAGACAAGATGCTGAAAGAAGTGCACGCCATGATCCGTGCCCTGGGTGCGGAACCCCGGGAAACAGACTAGCCCTTCTTGTGTATAAAGAGTTGTGCATAAGACTTGTGCATAAGAATTGTTCATCAAAGAAGGGCGAGAGGTGTCTTTGAGGGGTGTGTCTTTGAGGGGTGCGTCTATGATGTGCCGGGCTTTAAGGTATTGTTGCACCAATCCCATCAATCCCATCAACTCCATCAAGCTCATCAATCAACAGGTCCGAAGCCGGGCGAGTCTCCTGTAACTTGACGGCAACGGCTTCCGCCTGCTGCATGACTCGCAACATATTCTCGCCCGCTATGCTGGCAATCTCGGTATCGCGGTAACCGCGTTTCAACAGTTCTACAAAGAGGGCGGGATAGCGGGACACATCTTCCAGCCCAATAGGCCCAGGCGGCATGCCGTCAAAGTCCGAACCTATGCCTATATGGGATACACCAATCACATCGCGTAGGTAATCAATATGGTCAGCCACCTGCGCCAGGGTCGCCAGAGGCGCGGGGTGTTCATTTGCCCAAGCTTTCATGCCGGCCTCTATTGCTACCTCGTCGTCGGTCTCCGCCGCAAGTTGCTCCCGCACCATGTTTGCTTGCTCACGATGGCGCCTGCGTTCCTCCGAGACATAGGCAGGGAAGAAGGTGACCATCACGAGGCCGTCATTATCCGGTATTCGAGTAAGCACATGGTCAGGCACATTGCGTCGGTGCGGAGTAATGGCAAAGGCATTGGAATGGGAGAAGATTACCGGTGCCAGGCTTGTATCCAGTGCAGCATGCATGGCCTCAGGCGATACATGCGACAGGTCAACCAACATGCCCAGGCGATTCATTTCCCGGACCACTTCTTTTCCAAATTTACTGAGCCCGCCCACCCTTGCTTCGTCGGTCGCCGAATCAGCCCAACGTAAACCCTTGCCATGGGTCAGAGTCATGTATCGTGCGCCCGCCCGATATAAGAGCCGTAACACGGCAAGGGAGTTCTCAATGGCATGTCCACCTTCTATACCGATGAGGGAGGCAAGTTTGCCTGCTGCATGCACGCGTCGAATATCAGCTGCATTGTAGGCAAGGGCGAGGGCATGGGGATGCTGGGCAACTAGCCGATGTACCAGATCAATCTGCGCCAGAACCTGCGCGGTGGCACCGGCCCTACCCCCCGGCTGAGACACGGGGATATACACAGACCAAAATTGCCCGCCCAGCATGCCTGCCTTTATCCGTGCCAGATCGGTGTGCGTGGGCGGGTTAACTTGACTCAGATCATGTGCCAGATTCATGGCATCAAGGTGGTTGTCCACTCGGACCTTGTATTGCCAAGGTAGATCATTGTGCCCGTCAATGAGTGGTGTGCGGGTGAGTAACGCCTTGACCCGCTGATATAGTTGCGCTTCTTCTTGCTGAGGCGCGCGCGGGGTGCTTGCCGCCATGGATGCGCTGATGGACAGCAGCAGCGACAAACTCAGTAGTCTGCTTAGTATATTAATGGTCAATGTTGTTTCCTTAGTGCCGACTAGCCCTACAAAATATATGATACTGATGCTAGCACATCTGTCATAGATAGCAGTGATGCCTCTATGCTGAGATGCGAATCTTGGACGGGTGCCCATAATAACGATGAACAGAGATAATAATGAGACAAAGCGTATTGAAGTAGAAGACGAAAATCAGGTAATCTAGCGCACACAAAATGCACTGACGCTAAGGAGAAGCGGTAGATTGAATGAAGCCCTCTGTGGCGCCCTGAGCAGTACTTTGAGCGACACTTTATTGATCGACAAAGAGTAGATAAAACATGAACAAATCCGAACTCAGTCAAATGATAGATTCTGAATTTATTGGCGTATTAAAAGACGATGCGCGAGCTTTTCGTGCATTCATTTCACGAGAAAACGATAATAAAATAGCCTATGTGTTACAAAAAATGGGGCGGTTAAAAAACGGGAATAGCAAAACCCCATTGCAAGATTTGTTGAACAGCCAGAATGAAAATATTCGCCAGCTTGCAATCAAAAATCTAGCAAAGCTAGGGGATATATCCTTACTGGTTGTTTTTATGAAATATGCCAAAGAGGATGAAAGCACCCAAGTCCGTAGAGAATCAGTGTCAGCTGTCGGGAGATTGCGACATCGTGATGCTATCCCTCATCTTGTAAAAATGCTTAGTGACAAGGATCCGAAAGTTGTTATCCAGGCAATACGCGGTTTGTTAGTTTTTTCTAATGAAAAAATTGTTCAAGGAAAATTAAAAAAACTTATCAATCATCCCAATGAATTAGTTCAGCGAACGATTGAAAGAGAGGCAAACAAGTCAAAACCGAAAACATCGGCACAAAAAAATCATACTTCTTTTCCAGTATATATGCGTGATGTTGTTGTGCATGGCGATGTTGTAGATACCCTGGCAGCTGTTCCCGATGAATCGATCCATCTTACTTTTACTTCACCACCTTATTACAATGCCCGCGACTATTCTATTTATCAAAGTTATGCAGACTATTTAGAATTTTTAGAAAAAGTCTTTTCTGAAGTGCATCGCATAACAAAAGAAGGTCGTTTTTTTGTCCTTAACACGTCGCCGATTATCATTCCTCGCGTCAGTCGCTCGCATGCTAGTATGCGTTATCCGATCCCATACGATATACATCCATTACTAATTAAGATGGGATGGGAGTTTATTGATGATATTGTTTGGGTGAAACCAGAAGCTAGTGTTAAAAATCGAAACGCTGGATTTTTACAGCATCGAAAGCCTCTTGCCTATAAGCCCAACGCGATCACAGAAATGCTAATGGTTTATCGAAAGAAAACAGATAAGCTTCTTGATTGGAACATGCATCAATATGGCGCGGCTGTGGTGAAGAAAAGCAAAATCCAAGATGGCTACGAAACGGCGAATGTATGGAAAATTGATCCGACTTTCGACAAGGTGCATAGTGCAGTTTTTCCGTTGGAATTGTGTCATCGAGTCATCCGTTATTATTCTTTTATCGGCGATTTGGTGTTTGACCCTTTTGGTGGCAGTGGCACCTTAGGTAAGGCGGCTATGGACCTTGAAAGGCATTTTTTCCTTACCGAAAAGGAGAAAAAATATGTACACCGGATGAAAGAATCTTTTCTTACAGCCGATTCTCTTTTTTCAGAGAGAAAAAACCATCCCTCTTTTGTCACTAAAACTAAATTCACATCCCATGTGGCGAAGACGAAATCAAAATGACTTTGACGCAACAAGTAGTAGAAGAAATTATCCGCAAACTTCTGCATGGGGAGGACTACCGTATTGAAGTTATTGCGTTAATAGACGCCGAGTTTTTACAATTCTCTGTTGATTTTTTCAAGCAAGTGGTAACTGCAAAATCACAAGATGTAGATATCAATGCTGACTGGTATAAGCAAAGCTTCTTAAGTCCCGACCTAAACAAAAAAGATATTGCAATACATTCTGGATTGAATGAGAAAACAATACACAATATGCATAACTCATCCACCAAGGAAATTGTCATTGAAGCATCAAATAAACATTACGATGAGCTTCATAGCGCGATTGAAACTCTTGTGAATACTGAAGCCGATATGGAGATAAGTCTTTCTATTAGTTTTATGGGGGTTAGCGTTGATTTGAATTTGAGTGAAAGTTTAATCGTTATCAACACCCTAGCGGTGAAACGTGCTGCGTTGCGGGGTGGATTGTGGAGCACAGCAGGGAAAAGGGTAGAAAAACCTTTAATGAAAACTCTATGCATGTTGTATGGAGTGCCTAGTGAAAATTATTCGTCCACAGCAAAAGAAGAAATCCCAACAGATGGTCTGTCCCGCGAAATTGATTTTTATTTGCGTAATGATGCACAGGAATATAAGTGTGAAGTTAAACTTATGGGGAGCGGTAACCCGGAAGCTGCTGATGCGGTTATAGCACGAGGTAGCAAGGTGTTTATCGCCGACCAACTTTCCCATAATAACAAGAAGCAGTTGGATTCCTTGAGTGTAGAGTGGGTGCAGCTAAGAGGTAATAACGGCTTCAAACGATTTGAAACTGTGCTTACCAATTTAGATATACCTTATTCTGGTTCACCTACAGATATAGACGAAAATTTGGAGCGCATATTTGACCGCATGGCTTCACCCTGAGTGACGCTCACTTCTCGCGGACCCGTCTAGTGATGTCCTGGAGCGGATACCCGGAAAATACCCAATACCAAAAACCAATTAAAACCCTCAAAGACTAAGGTCTGTTGATACTCAATCAAACTCAACCAAACTCCGAGGCAATCCCTGAGATAGAAGTCTTGGCGTCTCCGAATAACATTCGCGTATTTTCACCAAAGAAGAGGGGGTTATCCACCCCGGAGAAACCCGAGGCCATGGAGCGTTTCAAGACGAACACCGTCCTTGCCTGGTCAACATTGATGATCGGCATACCGTAGATGGGGCTGTCTTCATCATCACGGGCACTGGGATTCACCACATCATTGGCGCCGATCACTATGGCAACATCCACCTGCCCAATTCGGGGATTGATGTCGTCCATTTCCACCAGTTGTTCGTAGGGAACATCAGCCTCTGCCAGCAGCACATTCATATGCCCGGGCATCCGCCCCGCTACCGGATGAATGGCGTAACTCACCTCGGTGCCTCTGGCTTCCAGCACTACTCCTAGTTCCTTGACGACATGCTGTGCCTGGGCAACCGCCATGCCGTATCCCGGTACAAAGCAAACATTGCCCGCCGCTTCCAAGATGTAATAGGCATCCTGGACGGATATCGGATTAACTTCGCCCTCAATTGCCTTGCCCTGTTTAACCGCACCGAAACCACTAAAGAGTACATTGACCAGTGAGCGATTCATGGCTTTGCACATGATATTGGTGAGGATGATGCCCGAGGCACCCACCAGAGCACCGGCAACGATTAAGATGTTGTTGTTGATGGCAAAACCAGCGGCACAGGCAGCGATGCCGGAGTAGCTATTCAGCAGAGAAATGACCACCGGCATATCTGCACCCCCTATGGGGATGACTGCCATGATGCCCAGCAATAGTGCGAGCCCTAAGAGAAGATATAACCACTGGGAGTCCGGCGCGGGCGCCATCACAAAGAGTAGCCCCAGGGTCAAAATACCCATCAGTAGCAGACTATTGACGAGGCGTTGCCCGGTGAAGACGAAGGCACTGCTACCCATAATCCCGCTCAACTTGCCATAAGCCACGAGACTGCCGGTAAAGGTCAGGCCCCCGATCAGCACCGCCAGCATGATGGTGAAGGCAGTAAAACTACTGACCGCACCAACATATAGGGTCGCCCAGCCGACCAGCAGGCTAGCGGCACCACCAGAACCGTTGAAGAGGGCGACCATCTCGGGCATGGCGGTCATGGAAATCAGCCGAGCCGCCAGGGCGCCGATAACGGTGCCTAGCAGGATGCCACTCAGAATGTACTCGTAACTGAGAATGCCCTCGGCGGCAAGACCCGCACAGACAGCAATCAACATACCGAGAGAAGATAAAAAATTGCCGCGCCGAGCGGTTGCCGGGGAGCCGAGCATTTTTAAGCCAAATATAAAAAGGGCTGCCGACAAGACGTAAGCAAGATTGGCAAGCAATGCGATGTCCATCAATGCGCTGTCCATTAGGATTTTTTGTCCTTACTTTTGAACATACCCAGCATCCGGTCGGTAACCAGATAGCCCCCCACCACATTGATAGTGGCGAAGGTGACGGCCGCCATACCCAACCAGGTGCCTAGGCCCAGGTCCGTCATCCCCGCGGTGAGGAAGGCACCCGCCAGGGTGATCCCCGATATGGCATTGGCGCCAGACATGAGCGGGGTATGTAAGATAGCGGGCACCTTGGAGATGAGTTCAAAACCAAGAAAGAGGGCTAACACAAAAACAAGAAATATCACTTCCACCCTAAGTATCCTCTTGAGGCTTGTGATGAGGCACTTGATTGAGCATCGGGCTCAGTGCTTCGTTGACTATTTTGCCCTGGTGAGTAATGACGCAACTCTTGAGGATGTCATCCGAGAGATCAAGGTTGAAGCTTGCGGTGGCTTCATCCCAGTATTCGGTGACCAGGTGACACAGATTGGCGGAATACATTTGACTGGCATCCCGCGGGATCTGCGCAGGAATGTTGGATAGCCCGAGGATAGAAACGCCATTGATCTGCACCGTTTCATCCACTCTTGAGCCCGCTACATTGCCTCCTGAGGCCACCGCCATATCCAGGACGACGCTGCCCGGTTGCATCGCCTCAAGCATGTCTTGGGTGACAATACGCGGGGCAGGGCGGCCAAACACCTGCGCTGTGGTAATCACAATATCGGCTTTGCCTATGGCTGCCTTCATGCCTTGACGTTGCTTTTCCAGTTGTTCAGGTCCCAGCTCCTGGGCATAACCCCCGGCTGTTTCTCCGGTGTCCCCCAGGTCAATCTCAAGAAACTTCCCGCCAACGGAACGCACCTGTTCAGCAACTACGGGTCTGGTATCAAAGGCTTCCACCCGGGCACCCAATCGTTTTGCCGTAGCGATGGCTTGCAGCCCGGCCACCCCAGCACCAATGATAAAGACCCGGGCGGGGCTGAGAGTGCCCGCGGGTGTCATCATCATGGGCAGACTACGATCTAGTGCGCGGCTGGCGATAATGACCGCGAAGTAACCGGCAAGATTAGCTTGGGAACTCAGGACATCCATCTTCTGGGCGCGAGTAGTTCTGGGAATCATTTCCATACTGATAGCAGTCACGCCCTGAGCTAGCAGCAGCTCAATCAGTTCACCCTGCCGATAGGGATCAAGATAACTGATATGAATGGCACCTGCCTTGAGGGCTTGTATCTCTTCGGTATCTGGACTTTGTACTCTCAATACCAGGTCGCCATCGGCAAGGAGAGCTTGACGGTCCTGCACCAGGCTGGCGCCGGCGGCAACATAGTCGGCATCATAATAGTGTGCTGCCACACCGAGACCGGCTTCAACCGAGACCGCCAAACCCGCCCGGCACAGGGTCTTGACCGAATCGGGTATCAGCGCGACGCGATTTTCGTTTGCCTGGGATTCTGCTGGTACGGCGATGCGCATAGTCATGTCTGGGTGCAGGTCGTTAAGTTAGAAGCATTACATTAGAAGCAGAGAAGAAGCGCGAAGGTATCACGGCGCGAGTGGAATTTCTATCTATCATTGCTTTCCCCGCCGTCATACTCAGGCTTGCCCCGGGAATCCAGTAGCATAAGCCGTCTGAACCTGGTAGTTAGTCAATGATACTATTCAAGTTTGTCATCGAATTAGTCAACACAAACATTAACGACGCGCTTAATAAGCGCGGGGGATGCTTAGCATGCTGAAGAAAAGTGCCTGTCTCTTGATGCTGCTCTGTGGTGTGGCTGTCGCGGCGGCATCAGAAGGTTCTTTGGATGACTCTTTAGATGCAGCAGGCGCAAAAGTCGTCATTGACCTGGTGCCAGCAGTCAGTTTTGCTGCTCCTGGGGCTTCTTTTGACCTTCTGGTACGACAGAAAATTGCCCCGGGCTGGCACACCTACTGGCGTAATCCTGGCGATTCCGGTGCCCCGCTAGAACTGAATTGGACCCTCCCCCCCGGGGTGGAGGTGAGTGATTTTGAATGGCCCCTGCCAGCGCGAATCCCCTTTGGTCCCCTCATGAATTTTGGCTATCACGATCAGGTCTTGCTACCCATGAAGGTGACCCTGCCGGCAGATTTTGATGGTGCGGTCCTGAGGCTGGAAGCGGCTGGCAGGATACTCGTCTGTGCGGACATCTGTATCCCCCAACAGGTGCATGCTGAGGCCCTAGTGGCAGTGGCATCGCTCGAGCAAGGCGGGCAGCAATTAAACCCCAAGGTCCAGAGTCTCTTCCGAGAAGCACGGGAGCAGATTCCGGTGCAGCTCGATCTGCCCGCCAGCTATGCGTTGCAATCCAGCCCCATGTTGCGCCTGCCAGGGACGGATGAAGCCCATGACCAGCGGCTCAGGTTGATGATTAGCCTGCCCGTTGCCAGAGAATATTTTGCCAGAGAACATCGCATCAGCCAGGTGACCTACTTTCCTTATATCCAGGATCTGATTGATAACACCGCTACCCAAAGATATGTAATCAATGAGACGGGGCTAGTCATTGATTTGACGCCGGGCTATCTCTTTGAGCCAGAGACCGCGGATTTGTCCGGGCTGGTGGTGATTGAAGAAGTGGTTACGGGCAACACCGCTACTCAAGAAAAGCAAGGACGAATTGTCTCTGGATTTAAGCTTAACATCAGCTCCCGGTCCGCCCCTGGACTGAGCGGGTTATCCGCTAGCATGTCAACAAGCATGCCAACCGCAAGTAGCGATATGAGCCTCTTGCTTGCCCTGGCTTTTGCTTTTTTGGGGGGGCTGATTCTTAATCTCATGCCATGCGTCTTTCCCATCCTCTCCATCAAAATCCTCTCGCTAATGGATACGGTGCAACATCAGGGCAGTTCCATGACGTTCCATGGTCTGACCTACAGTGCCGGCGTTCTGCTGAGTTTTATCGCCATCGCCGCCCTGCTGATTGCCTTGCGGCTCAGTGGCGAGGTCATAGGCTGGGGGTTTCAACTGCAATCGCCGCTGGTAGTGGGCTTCCTTGCCTATCTTTTTGTGCTGATCGGGTTAAACCTGTTTGGCTATTTTGAGATTGGTGGCTGGTTATCACTGGGCACCACCGGCGCATCGGCTTCTGGGGGTGGATGGCAAGGCTATGGGGCTTCCTTCGGCACGGGCATTCTGGCTACTCTGGTCGCTGCCCCCTGCACGGCGCCATTTATGGGTGCCGCTGTGGGTTTTGCGCTGACCCAGCCGCCACCGGTCAGCCTGCTGATCTTTGCCTCCTTGGGCGCGGGCATGGCCTTACCCTATCTGCTCTTGTGCATGTCGCCCGGGTTGTTGCGCTGGTTACCGCGTCCCGGTGTCTGGATGCTCAAGCTCAAGCATCTGCTTGCCTTCCCGATGTTTGCTTCGGCGCTCTGGCTACTCTGGGTGCTGGGTATTCAGGTGGGGCTGGATGGCTTGCTGCAAGTGCTTGTGGGTCTTTTGATGCTGAGTTTTGCGGTCTGGCTACTGAGTCAATCTATACGCAGCCGACTACTTAATGGAGGGGTGAAGCTACTGGGGAGCCTAGTGCTGCTCGGTGCGGGCTATCTGGTGGTTTCTTTAGATACGGGGCGAGAAGGGCGGCTAGCCGGACAGCAAGCCAGCCCCGCTCTGGAAGCGGATGATGAGTGTCTGGTCTATTCACCCACCGCCTTGGCCAAGGCACGAGAAGCTGGGGATCTGCTGGTAAATTTCACCGCTGCCTGGTGTATCACCTGCAAGGTCAATGAACTAACGACGCTCAACACTCGCCGGGTGCAGGATGCCTTGCGCGAGCATCAGGTTGCCTGTATGCGCGCGGATTGGACGAATGAAGACCCGGTGATTACCGCGGCCCTGCAGGAATATGGTCGGAGTGGGGTGCCATTGTATCTATTCTACCGCCAGGGAGCGGCGCGCGCCGAGGTGCTACCACAGATATTGACCCCTGACCTGCTATTGGAAGTGCTCAACTCCCGCTGAGCAGCGCACTTGAGAAGAGCAATCAGCTATCCAGCCGCGCCGACGCCTTACCCCGAATCACTTCCACACCTTCCCCATCTGTAGTGGATATATCCAGGTCGGCAATCATAGTGCCGTCTTCCTCACGAATTTCGGTAATGGTTGCCTTGGCTGTCAGGGTTGCCCCGGGGAAGACCTGAGCAGTGAATCGGACACTGTATGCGGTAAGGCGGCCGTCTCCTACAAAGTTGGTGAGCATCTTCCCGGTCATCCCCATTGACAACATGCCATGCGCAAAGACAGACGGATAGCCGGCTATCTGGGTGGTGAAGATTTCATCACTATGTAGCGGGTTGTAGTCTCCAGACGCACCGGCATACTGCACGATTTGCGTCCGGGTCAAGTTGTTGCATATCTCTTCCTGATGTACATCACCGGGCTTCACCTGGTCTGCTTGTAATGCCATTTTTTGCTTCCTCTGGTTTGTTGGGATTCTTTTTTATGGGTCGCTCTACTAGTTATTAACCTGCTATGAGGTAGCGGGGCGCTCGGTTTTGACTCCGACGCTGGTAGCGGTAACGACCAGCTCCCCCTGTTGATTACGATATTCAGTGACGGCTTCACCAAACGTCAATTTGCCGCCCCGGCGGCCTTCCTTGGTCCAGGTCTTGCCGGGCTTGGTTTCCGCACTGAGCTGGTCGCCCGCTTTTACGGGCAGATGATAGACATAGTGCTGCTCCGCATGGAGACCGCCACCACTGCCACCCCCGCTACCTTCCTTTTTGGTCATGCCGGTAGGCGTCTTGCCGGAGCCAAACCATGACTCGCCAATTTTCGGCCTCAAAAAGTAATCCGGGTCAAACTGAGCACTGGCTTGCACAAAGGTTGGCGGGGCAATGATGCCGCCCTGGTCAGTGCTACTGGCATGCTCCGCATCATAGTAAATCTGGTTTGCGTCTCCGATTGAACGGGCAAACATCATGATATGCCCCGCTTCTATGGGGAATTTTTTAACTGCCATGGGAGAACCTCCTTATCGAGAGACACTTGTTGAAAGACAAGTTTGAGAAGCGATGCGTTGAAAAGAGATAGGAAGGTACAAATAACTGCTATCCAGGTCAAGCAGAGTTATTGCTCGGCTCATCTCCGCCGCCCCGCGCCGTCATTCTCGCCAAACCCAGAGGAACGAGCGGTATTGCCTTTGTTCTTCTGGATTCCCGTCACCCCAGTCATCTCCGCCGCCCCCAGGCCGTCAGGATCAAAGCAGGCGGGAATCCAGTCATTGAATAACACATACAATCCCCATTACCCTGAGCAGCGAAGGGGAAGTAAAAAATATCAAAAGTATTTCAGAAATATCTTGTCGGATTTATATCACAACTGTATGATTTTTTTCTCTCGTACTTTGAACCCCTCGGAAAGAAAGCTAAAACAGCAATCACTCAGCAGTATAGGATTCCATGCCAAGGCCTCTACGAATTGAATTTCCCGGTGCTACCTGTCTTGTCACCAGCAGAGGCTTCCATCAGAAAACAACAGCAGACCTAGCCGGCTCAGGCAATGAGGCGCCGCCGGTTTTCAGAAGCCAGGAAGACCGTGCTGTCTTCCTTAACATCCTGGAGAATGTTGTCGCGCGGTTCGGGTGGCTCATCCACAGCTATGTGCTGATGCATGACCATTATCATCTGATTGTTGAGCTACCGGACGCCAATCTCTCCAAAGGCATGCGCCAACTGAATGGCATCTATACCCAGCATGTGAACCATCGTTACCAGCAGCAGGGTCCGCTCTTCAAGGGGCGCTTCAAGAGCATCGTCTTTGAGAAGCAAAAGTATCTGTTGCCACTGTGCCGATATGTCGTTACCAATCCAACACGTTTAGCGGAGCCCGAGCCCTGGGCATCATACATCTGGAGCAGTTACCGCAGCACCGCAGGGCAGGTGCAGAAGCCGCCGCCCATGCTACATACCGCCGACGTCCTGAATGAGTTCGGCAAGCGGAAAACAAGCAGCCAACGAAAGTATCGCGAGTATATTCATGCCGGGGTGAAAGCCCCATCCCCCTTAGACCAACGTAGCCATCAAGTGCTTTTAGGTGGTGCGGCATTTATCAAAAAGATGCGCCCGATTCTCCTCGGCAAGCTCGCCCAGGACAAAAAACCACCTCAGGCGGCACCACGCAGAAAAAGCCTCAATAGTATATTCAAGCAGCTACACGGCAAACCGCGCGCCGAGCGTAATCGGCTGATCTGCCAAGCCTACTCAAAATTTGACTACACCCAGGTGGAAATAGGCAAGCATCTCGGCTTACATCACACGACGATTGGCAAGGTCATTAGTGCCGGGCGGACTAATCAATCCTAGGCTTTTTGAGATGGCTATTTATGATGCTGATAAGTAACAATCAGTGTAGTATGTGCAATGACACTGAGAGACAAGGGTCTAACCCTAGGAGTTGAAAGTGCGTAGAATTCTTAGCAGACAAACCGAAGAGAACGATGAACCTGACCTGACCCCCATGTTGGATGTCGTGTTTATCATGCTGATCTTTTTTATCGTGACCGCTACCTTTGTTAAAGAAATTGGCCTAGATGTCAACACTCCCGATAAAAATCAGAATGTGAAGGACGCCGACAAGCAAAGCATTGTGATCCAAATCACCAATAGGGACCGGATCAGAATCAGAAACCGAGATGTGGACTTCCGAGCAGTGCGAGCCAATATTGAAAGGCTGCATGCGGAAAATCCAGAAGCCCCGGTGGTGGTGCAACCCCATCCAGACAGCCGGACCGAGACTATGGTGCATGTGATGGACGCGGCTCGGCAGGCTGGTGTCTATAATGTGTCCATCGCCGCGGGTTAATTGGGAGCTTTGTAACAAGCGCTTGGTGACCTGCTCTTTGTGACCCGCAAGTCAGAGGTATTCCCGTAGAAAACTGAGCAGATCCGTGTATGCGTTTGTCCGCGTTTGCTCATCCCGACCTATTAAATAACCATACTTCACACAGTCCAGAAACTGAGCACCGCTCGCCAGCCGAGCCGTTATTTTTTGCGCACGGCTCGCATCCAGGACGTATTCAATGATAGGTTCTTCATTGAGCATGGGTCTGCCTGCCGCGTCATAACGCAGTTCACAACCCGTGATATAGGGTGAATCCTCGCTGAAAAACCGAGGGGTTTCATTTTCCCAGGCATGCCCGGCACCCGCATAGATATGGGTTTCTACATGACTACCGGCGGCCTGTATTTCCTTTTCCCGCTGCCCGCAAGCAACAAGCTCATTAGATGCATCTTCTGTGCCTCTGAGGGTAAGCAGCGGTGCACCAGTGGTTGTCTTGGTACCCAGGTTTTGGAAGCAGGGACCATAGATATCAATGTGCACTGCAAAGCCCTGCTGTGTCATATCAGAGTCGGTAATATCAGAGCTTGTAATATCAGTCTTTGTAATATCAGAGTCTGGTGCTAGCAAGATGCTTCTAAAACGAGCATCCATAGCCAGTCGGCTCGCCATGCCCCCGTAGGAAAAGCCCATCACGCCAATGCGATTGGCATCAATCAGCGGGCTGGTAGACAGTAGTTGTAGCGCGGCATAAGCATCGGCTATCAAATCAAACTCGGTGACGCTAGCAGTTTTGAGTAGGTAGGCCGACGTCTTGGAAAGACCTCGTGGCGCGTAGTACTCAATGACAAAAGCCGCTATGCCCTGGGCAGTTAAAAATTGCGCATGGGCATGTTCGCGCCCCGGGGTAATACCACCACTGCCGGGCAAGATGATCATGGCGGGCACGGGCTTCTGCTCAGTAGCAGTAGGCGGATAAGAAAGATAACCGAGGCCAGTGGTGGGCGTGGCATGGGTCATACCCGCAAATATGACCTGCAGATCAAAAGGACTAGTTGTGGGGAAGTAGATTTCCCCCTGGTCTTCTGCATGCAATAGGCTTTGTGGTTCTTGCCAATCAGGGAAGTCCGGAAGGGCAAGCGAAAGGAGACCATAGCGCAAACTGGGGATCAGAAGTAAGCCCACCGCGATAAGCAGGATGAGCACTATGCCGAGCAGCCATTTTTTCATGGGCGGAATCCTTGCCTGAGCAGGTTATTATTGTATGCGCTCCCGCTCCCTTCGTCACCCACCGCCGTCAGGATCAAAGCAGGCGGGAATCCAGAGCGGCGGCCTAAGCCGCCTGAAGAAGCGGGGACACTGGTCATACCCATTATCTTATGTTGCAATAGGCCTCAGTGTGGAGCCTTCCTCATTAGAAATCAGTAGTTACATCAAGTCGGTATTTAACGGGCAGCTGAGATGCAAAATAAAATTGCCGTTATTGGTGAGTGCATGCTGGAACTGAGCGGCATCTCTCATGACGGTACTTCTCCTGACAAGAAGCCAACTCATGGCTTCGTAAACAAAGAGCCCCAGCAGACCCTAGCGGGGAGCCTTTCCTTCGGAGGGGACACGCTCAATACTGCCGTCTATCTCGCGCGTTTGGGTGTGGGTGTGGATTATGTCACCGCCTTGGGGGACGACAGTATGAGCGCCTGGATGCTGAGTCAATGGCGCGCGGAAGGGGTGGGTTGCGAGCTGGTGGCTCGTTTTCCCCATTCGGTGCCTGGGCTTTACCTGATTCAAGTGGATGAAAATGGCGAGCGCAGTTTTCTATATTGGCGAGCTCAGTCACCAGCGACTAAATTATTTGATGACGCCAATGCTGCTAGCAATCTCTTTGAAAAATTGTTCGCCTATCAACACATTTATCTGTCTGGCATTAGCTTGGCATTGTATGCAGAGCCCGCGCGACAGCGCCTTTTTGACTTCCTGGCCCAATACAGAATGCACGGGGGGCATGTGATTTTTGATGACAACTACCGACCAAAACTTTGGTCTAGTCCAGCGATTGCTCGCGATGCCTACGAGCGTATGTATCGCCTGACGGATCTAGCATTGCCCACAGATGAAGACGAGCAGCTGCTCTATGGAGAGGCAGAGCCAGAGAAAATTATCAAAAATTTGCAGTCTTTAGGGGTTACCGAGATTGTCTTAAAAATAGGCAGGAATGGTTGCCTGATATCCCAAGGGGCTATTTCAGAAGGCATTTTAGAAGGTAAGTCAGAAGGCATGTCAGAAGGTATGTCAGAAGGCATTTTAGAAGTGATGCCAGAGCTTATTCCCGCGGAAGAAGTGCCAGTGATTGATACCACGGCTGCCGGTGATTCATTTAATGCGGGATTTATTGCCGCGATGATGCAGGGGAAAAGTTCAACCGAAGCAGCCAAGTCAGGTCATACCCTGGCAGCTTCGGTGCTCCAGCATCAAGGGGCGATTATTCCTGTATCGGCCATGCCTTCTCTACTAGAGCCCTCTATCTAGAGTCTTCTGCTAAAGCCTTCTATCTAAAGTCTTTTTGTTAAAGCCCGCTAGCAGGGCATGCCGGGCCGGAGTAATTATTGAAAGTAGGGCGGTAGGATAAGGTCCTTATTGACCAGAACATTGAAACGAAATCCTGGGCGGATAACCAGACTGGGTTGAATATCAAAATTCTTTTTGATGGTTTCTCGACCGAGTTCTCCCCATTGACGTCCTAATTCAGCACTGAGTGCTTCTTGACGAGTAAAAGTACGTCGACCCGCCTCGTCAATGGTCTGAATATCTCCCTGCGACTGTTGCGCGGCGGCACTGATAACAGACAGCAGCAGGGCGCTACCAAATGTTCGCCAGTAATGATTGTCAACCTTATCCTGAAAGCCCGCCTGCCCCCGGGCATCAAGCCCCGGCATCTTCTCCAGAGCAAGGGTTGAGGCATCTGGAAACTGCACCCGGCGCCAGATCACCAGCAGACGCTTCTGACCGGTCGCAATATGCTGGTCATAATCACCAATTAACTTAGCGCCAGCGGGGATCAACACCGCCCTACCGGTGCGCGTATCTCTCACGGGACGGGACACATGGGCAATGATCATCCCTGGCAGGTCGGAATTAATTTGAGTATCCAAAATAGCCGGTATCACAGTCCCCACCTTAAGCTCAAAAGGCGCGATAGGATCAAGCCTCTGCTGCGGGGAATAACTATAGGAAGCCGCTTCTCTAAGGTAGTCCTCTTTACGACCGCGTAAATTGGGATCAGCAGGTAAAGCCTCAGGAGTGGCTCCTTGAGCACCGCTCAGCAGAGCACTCAGACCTTGACTCAAAGGATCGCTCTTCTCAACATAACCCTTCTCAAAAGCATCCTTCTCAAAAGCACCCTGCTCAAAATTGTTACCCCCTGTCCCGAGGGACGACAGACCACCGCTCAGCGGCAGAGCGGCGGCGGGTGCCTCTAGTTCAACTCGCGTAGCGGAGACGATAGCGTCTCGCAACAAGGCATAACGTAATTGCTCTTCTTCAAGATGTTGCTCAAGGTGTTGTTCATCCGGCCCTGTCGCTTCTGCTTTTGCTTTTATTACTGTTGCTGTTGCTGTTGTTGTTGGGACAACTTCTGCTATGGGTGCAGCATGGCTGTCGTCCTGTCTATCAGCATGGCTGTCGGCATGTTGCTCATAGCCCTGAATGATTTCTCTATACCCTTTAGATGCATCAAGTATGGACTGAGCAGCCGTCATATCGTATGTCGCTAGGTTCCCGGAGCCACTAGATGGCTGATGCCGCGCCGAGACCGCATAGATCAGCGCACACATGGCGATCAACAACAGGAGGCCGACCGCGACAAGGGGCAATTTGGTCAGTCGCACCACACCCTCGGCAGGGTGGGCTTCTTCCTCATAAGACTGAGCTAAGTCAGGTGTTTTCTTGCGCATAGTGATAGCTGCTCCTACTAGGGAGCCTGGCAGTGTCAAAAGAAAAGCCGGGGATGACAAGCAATATGCGATGAAGGGAAGCCTATTTAAGACAAGGCGTTGTCATGCCAGTCTCTCTAGTCAATAGGGGGTAAATATCTGGTAAACAGAATCGGGGGTAGATGGTTGGCGGAAGAGGTAGGAGTCGAACCCACCAGCCACTTTAACAGCAACTCAACGGCTTTGAAGGCCGCGCGTCCCACCGGGGACGAGGCTCTCCCGGCGCCATCATAGCATTGCACCGTCAGGATCAAAGCAAGCGAGGATGACGGCAAGTAAGGCATGAACAATCTGCCCATGAACAATTTACCTATATAGAAGGGGGGCGTAACATGCCATCTTTGCCCTGGGACACTGCACACTATGAACAATATGATAGACCCACTGATGCCATCCCCGCATATCATTCGTATCTACTATGCAACTGCTTTGCTGAGCCTGGTATTGGCAGTGGTAGGTTTTAGTTACAACGCCTGGCGGCTCGAACGGTCGGAGGATAACAGCAACCTGAGGAGTGCGGCCTTTCAACTGCTGTCTGAACTTTCTGAATTTGAGCAGATCATTTACGCCAGTCACTATGACCAGAATCAAGTGGAAGGTAGTCCCCGGCGAGGCTGGGTAAAAGCAGGTCTGATTGATGACCTCGGTATGTTGATGGGCGAGGATGTTGCGCTTTCCAGTGCGGAACTCAAAGCCCAGTGGTCAGCCGACTGGCCCCAGGTGCCCACAGACAGGACTAGTGTTGAGGCTCTTGTGGAAAGACTTGATGCGGTCCGAGCGGCCGTCAAAGCCAGACTCGCAGATTTGGAATAAGACCAAGCTCTTCTAAAAAAACTTATCGCTTCTAAAGAATCCACCCTAACGAGGTCCCTGAGCATCATCTATCTTGATGTAGGTGCCGGTAACAAACTCTGAGTCCGAGGACAAAAAATACAACAAGGTGGAGTCCATTTGCGCCGGGTCGCCGAGCCGGCCACGGGGGAAATGCTGAGTAATGTCGCCCATACGTTTCAACATGCCATCCATCATTTCCGAGGCAAAGGCTCCAGGGGCTATGGCGTTGACATTAATGTGATACCGCGCCCATTCCACGGCAAGGGCTTCCGTCATGCGGATAATCGCCGACTTGGTGATTGAATAGAGGGCTGCCCCATTGCCCGCATAATTAAACCCGGCAACAGAAGATATATTCACCATTCTGCCCGGTGTTTTAGCAGCAATCAGTCGCCGCGCCACTTCGCATGAGAGTTTATAGGGACCGATAAGATTGGTAGCGAAGACGGCATCCACCAGTTCATCACTCATCTTGTGCGCGCGCTGGGCATCGGGTATCCCCGCATTGTTGATGAGCATGTCAACCAGACCCAGGGCAGATTCAGCCCGGTCCAGTAGTTGTGGAAGCTCATCGGGTTTAGTGATGTCAAAGACGATAGGTTCACAAGTACCACCCGCATCACGAATTTCTTTTGCCAGAGACTCTAAGCGCTCAGCGCGTCTGCCGGTAAGCACGACTTTCGCGCCCCGGGCAGCCAGCACTCTGGCGAAGCGCCAGCCCAGGCCCGAGGTGGTACCGGTAATCAGTGCTACCTTGCCCGCAAGTTCGGTGGAAACATTAGGTAAAGGGAAATCAGCCATAGTCAATCCTCATTTTTTGGAAATAAGTCCAATCTCTTCTTAAGAAGCTCTTCTAAAGAAACGCTTCTAAAGAAACACTTCTAAAGAAACGCTTCTAAAGAGTCGACCGCGCTTCTAAAACTAAGCTCTTCTTAAGAACCCCACTCCCCCAGACCAGCAGGCAGTTGGTATTGATGATGCTCCCTGAGCGCTTGCCACTCCAGCTTCATCCAGGGCGTAAACTTCTCTGGTGTTTCTATGAGTGCAGTATTCACCTCTTGCACCGGGAAGAAACGCCACTCAGCAACTTCATTGCTATTAGCGGTGACCGCTTCAGCCTCCGCCTCGCCCACCCAGACCCAGCACAATTCATGTTCACTATCGCCGCCCTGATACTGGGCTTGATAGATGAACTTGTAGAGGAAGCTGAGGCTCGTCTTGATACCTAATTCCTGCGCCAGTCGGTGTTGGGCAGCAGCCTCAGCAGCTTCACCATGCCGCGGGTGACTACAACAAGCGTTAGACCAATGGAGGGGCCAGAGGTGTTTTTGGGCACTACGTTTTTGTAGCAGAACCTCCGCCGCCGAGTTAAAAATAAAAATGGAGAAGGCTCTATGTAACACGCCAGCCCCCGCATGACATTCTCGTTTGGACAGGCTCCCGATAGCTTCATCCTGTTCATTGACCAGAATGAGTTGCTCCTGAGCGGAGGAAATCAGCGCATGCACCATGCTAGGCAGTCCATGCTAGACCGTCACCTGCAATGCTTTGAAGCCCGCCTCATTGAGCGCATCAACGATGGCCTCGCAACGGTCTTCACCCAGGGCGACAATAGAACCGCCGCCACCAGCACCAGTAAGCTTCGCGCCCAGAGCACCTGCATCGCAGGCGATCTGCACCATAGATTCCAACTCGGGTGACGACACCTGTAGCGCATTCAACAGCCCCTGGTTAATGCTCATCATCTGCCCCAGGCTAGGGTAGTTGCCCGCCTGAGCCGCCTGAATACCGGTCTCCGCAACCTGGGCAAAATTGTCAAAGAGTTGTTCATAGAGCGCGGTGTTCTGTTGCCATCTCCCCCGGACCTGGGCAACCATATCTACAGTAAGACTGGGCCTTTCCGACATGCCAATCACCAGCTGCAAGGGTTTGGGGAAGCGCACCTTATCCAGACGAGGGGAGGCGCCGGTCTGGTAGATAACCGGGACCCCGTAGGTTGCTATGGTGTTATCAATGCCAGACGGGGTGCCATGGGCGGCGGTTTCACATTGGAAGGCGAGCTGATTGATCTGCTCATCCTCAAGATGCAAGTGAAAGTGCGCGGAGACCGCTCTGATAATCGCCACCGCAATGGCGGCCGAACCGCCTAGCCCCATGGCGGCGGGAATATTCGGCTTAACATGAATAGAGAAGTGGCGTTGCGCTATCTCAAGTTGGGTGAACACTGCCTTGATAGCTGCCCACCAGTCTGGATTGGATTCTTCCAGCTTGGCGTCCAGATCCCAGGCCGGCACAGTGATCTCTGGTGCTCGGTCCGAGTCGGAGACCTCGGCCACCACCGCATTATTGATCGGTACTGCCAAGGCGGGCCTACCATAGACCACGGCATGTTCTCCTAACAATATGATCTTGCCATTAGCGCTCGCCTGGGTCGCGGGGGTTCTTTTAATACTATTTTTATCTTTGGTGGGCGTTAATTCAGCAATCATCTTGCGGGCAGCCGTTACGCTGATGTCTCCTGCTTCAATCAGTTGGGTGACGATCCGTTCAAACAATTCTGCTGGTGCCTCAGCGGTGGCAACTACACTTCTGGCATGCAGGGACATGTGCCCTTTTTGTATGCCTTCTGTGGACAGGGCTTTGATGGCGGAAAAGTTCTGTGCCAAGCCCACAGATGCCATCAACTCCGCCAATTCTTTTGCCGAATCCAAACGCAACATCCTTTGATTCATCATAATGGTCTCATTGGCTTCCAGAGAACCGCCCTTGATGCCGACCTTGATGGGTATATCAATTTTCCCGAGCAGATTGCCGTCCGTATCAGCCTCCCAGGTCGTTAAGGCGGTGTATCTGCCGTCTTTCGCCGCATAGGCATGTGCGGCCGCTTCAATCGCGCGCCAGTCATTGCCCGTTGCCACCGCCAAGGGATCAATGCCATTCATAATGCCCTTGTTGTGCGTGGCGGCCCGGTAGGGATCAATCGCCGCAAATTGTGAAGCAAGGATGATGCCGTCTCTGACTTCCGTGCCGGTAAAATGCTTGCCCTCCAGCTGCTTCTTGGGGATTTTGACCCAGGCGCGGACCAGCGCCCGGTCAGTGAGATTGGAGAGGATGCGCAAGAAGACTCTGCCGTCCGTCATGGCTTCCAGGTCAGCGGCGATTTCCTCACACATGGCATTGACTACATTCGCGCCCATCACATCACAGGTATCCACCAGCAGATGCACAATTACCATGAGGGGATTATTTTCTGTGTGTTCAAAGACACGCACTTCAATATCCTTGACGCCGCCCCCTCGCGCCAGCATGCCGGGATGGAGGCGATTCAACTTGTCCATGAGGGTTGCTTTGTGGCGTAAAATTTGCTGCTTGGCTTCATGGGCATCCGGTGGGCTCACTATTTGCACCTGCCCAATCAATAAGGATTCATCTGCTCTGGCGGTAACGCCACCGGCCTGTCTGAAGAGCTTCGCGGCGGCACTGAGCGCGGCAATAATGGACGGTTCTTCTACCACCAGTGGCAGGATGTAATCCTTGGCATTTACTTGGAAATTAAGACCCAGCCCGAGGGGCAGACTCATGACCCCGATCACATTTTCAATCATCTTGTCCGCCCGGTTGAGCCCGAGCAGATGATGACCGCCTTGTAAAGATGCCAGATCGGATTTGGATAGCCAGCCCTGAAGATGCAAGCGATTGAGTCTTTCCCCAATGCTCAGCTTGTAAAACCCGGGGAAACGAGCTCGGTCAAGCAGATTATTTTCGGCGCCTTTATACATAACTTTTCCGCGTCGTCATTAAAGAAGCGTTTCTACACTATTGAAAATGAAAAACCGCCTGTTGGGTCAACTGCTGCGCAAGCTGCGCTATGGGCTCGTCATGGGGTGCCAGGGCCATGCCAAAGTCGCCGCCGCCCGCGCCAGATAACTTATAGACACAGCCGGCCGATTCTACCTGCTTTCTCAAGTCAATGTGTGTCTGGTTGTAAAAATGCAATCCAGACCAGCGCGACAGGTCTTCTAAGAGTCGGTCATAAGCACCGAGTGCCAAGAGGAATGCCGCCGTATCCTGCTGGCAGAGGTGCTGTACCGCCTGGTCGGCACTGATGCAGAGTTCATTGATGATGCTTTGATAGTCCCTCGGCCTTGCCTGGCGCCAAGCAGCCAGTCTACTGAGATATTCTTGGCTACTTGCGGCCTGACCGGTCCAGATGTACAAGATGTGGATATCTGCTGGCATGAAGGCCTGCATCGGTGCCTGATGCTGGCGGAAGATAATGTCCTGCGCGAGGACCGAGAGGGCAATATCGGCGCCGCTACCGAACCCGCCTTGGAGGCGTCGATGGGCATCGGAAGCCAATGGCATGAGTGTCTCCGGCCTTAGGAATCCCGTTAATGCCTTGATCAAGGCAACGATGAGGGCCGCACTTGAACCCAGACCTAACTTTTGCCCGTGACGATGAAAGCTGCTCGTATCAAGCCATACAGAAAGCTTGCCCGCCGCGCAACGCGCCAGCATATCTGGTGCCAGACCCTGGCCGGATAGACTTGCCATGACGCTGTCCACTAGCGGTGTTTCCCCCAGGGCTTGGGGCAGGGGGTAGACCCGCCGGGTATCTGAGACCAGGGTTAATGCGCCGGCATCGGCTGGGCTGATGCTTACCTCGGCCTGTTGCGGCATGGCCCTGAGGATGGCCGGGGCACCTTCCAACACCGCATATTCGCCGCACAAAAATAATTTCCCCGGTGCCTTGGCGCTCCGTTCAGTCTGCATACTGCACCTGGGGGCTACCGCCCACCTTGGAAGTCATGGTGCGAATGACGCCGGGAACTTCGGCCAGCGCCTGTTCAAGAGCACCCTCGGTGCCCTCGGGGCAGACGGCTAGCACCTGGGACCCCGCATCTATGGTGAAAAACACCGGGCAACCCGCGGCGCGGAGCTGTTTGATTTTCTTCATCACGGCAATGGTGCCTCTTGTCCAATAAAGAATCGGCGGATTGGCAGTCATCATACTCAGGTGCATTTGCATACAATTAGCTTCACTCGCCTTGGCGAGCAACTCAAAGTCGCGTGTCTGTATCGCTTGTTTCACCGTAGCCAAAGCGTCTGGGTGGGCATCTAGCCAGCCCTGATAACGGGGTGAGGTGGCCGCAACTCGCAACATTGCCTCGCCGGAACTGGGCTTTTTTTCTGCAAGGTCGGTGATCGCAATGACTACCATGAGAGCCCAGTGCTCCGCCGGGGCGAAGGGCTTCGCAAAAGCATCTTCTTCCAGCACGACTTCTACAAAGCCACCGAAGACCGAGCGGGCAGCCGAGCCAGAACCTCGTCGCGCTAGCTGCGAGAGTTGTTTATCGGGGAGTTTCAGTTGCATGAGTTGGTTAATAGCGAGACTCAAGGCGGCAAATCCCGAAGCACTGGAGGCAAGGCCCGAAGCAGTGGGGAAGTTATTCTGGCTGACGACTCTGAAAGTCTGCTGAAAACCATACCGGTCACGGCAGAAATTAAGATAGGCGCGGACCCGGTCAATGGGCTTGCCGGAGTGGAGACTGTTCAGACTGATCTCGTCCTCCGTCCCGCTGCTCAAGGTCAGTTCAGTGGTGCTGGTCAATGCTTCAAGCCCAATGGATAGGGACGGGGTAGCCGGTTGATTAGTTTCCGGGTCAGCCTTGCCCCAGTATTTCACCAGGGCAAGATTGGAGCAGGCAGTGGCTAGGACTTTCATCATTCGCTCATGGCTGTTTATTGACACCCGCTCATGGCTGTGTCACAAGAGGTATCTTGTCTAGGGTTTGAGAATGGCTCAATATGCGGGGGATCCTATACACCAATGCAGTATAACGAGCTTTTGACGATGCTTCAGGAAGATTTTGCAACACGGGTACCCGCCTATAAGGCAAGGGTCAAGGACCGGCTGGCAGACATTGTTGACCGCCACCGTCTAGTTATGACAAACCGCTCAGGGCTGTTAGCGACAAACCGCTCAGGGCTGTTAGCGACAAACCGCTCAGGGCTGTTAGCGACGAGCAGCTCAGGGCTGGCACCAGGAAGACTCGGCGAGGCACTCATCTATGTCACCGCCACTGAGGGCAAGCGGCTCCGCCCGCTACTGAGCTATGCCGCAGCAGAATGGCTAGAGGTGCCGCCTCAGGTTGCCGACTATCCCGCAGTTGCGGTGGAGTTGATACATACCTATTCCCTCATTCACGATGACTTGATGGACCAGGATACATTGCGGCGAGGGCGCCCCACCGTGCATCAAGAATTTGATGAACCCACAGCAATCCTCCTCGGCGATGCCCTCCAGACCCTTGCCTTTGAGTTCCTGAGTCATGCTGATATGGCACCAGAGCTCGTCGTCGCCTGGATAAAAGAGCTAGCGGCAGGGGCGGGCATGCCGGGCATGATTCTGGGCCAGGCAATGGATATTGAAGGCGAATCCCGGTCTTTTGAGTTGGCAGAACTGGAAGCCATGCACCACAAAAAAAGCGGTGCCCTAATCACCGCAAGCCTGGTCATGCCGGCCCTGGCGACTGCTGGTATGAGTGCCACAACGCTGGATTGCTTGAGGCGTTTCGGGCAGCACCTAGGGCTGGCATTTCAAATTCGGGATGACATCCTTGATTATGAAGCCACCACGGCACAACTGGGTAAGCCTCAGGGTTCGGACCTGCGTAATCACAAATCTACCTTTGTGAGCCTGGTCGGGCTGGCAGAATCCAGAAGCAGAATGTACGCCGCGCTTGCCCAGGCAAAAGCAGCTCTGGCGACACTAGGAGGGGGAACGGAAGCCATGCACTGGCTGGCTGAGTATATGGTGTCCAGAACCCATTGAACCGACCACCCCGCCGTCAGGATCAAAGAAGGCGGGAATCCAGAGGTCTTAGCCGCTGGACAAATAGGTTTAGGCTTTGTCTTCAAAGACGGTTTCATCATTAAAAAAATCACGATAGCCTTGGGCAAGCACACAGAATACATAGAAGGCACCCAAGAAAAGCAACCCCAAGAAGGCCTTGTGACTAGCCGCCAAGGGGCCAAATTGCCAGTAATACCACCCATATAATATTAGCCATAACACTAGCAGTAATATGAAGACGGCTGTGTCTGGTGCCTCAGTGATTAACACTTTTAGCGAATAGAATTTTTTGGGTAAAACCAACTGGCGCAATTTGAAAGGCTGGATTGGTTTTTTAAAATCCAGCATGTCTCTCATGTATATCGCCATGAAAACTAGCGGGACAATCACTGTTATATCCCATTGTATATCCGAGGATACTTCAATGCCAAAAAGCTCAAAGAACCCAAAGATAGCATTAAAGAATAGAGCGACACCCACGATTATGGCACTCACAGCCAAAACTTTCCAAAATCTGCTAACCCGTTGGAAAAATATATTTAAGCTTTGTCTAAAAGACATGGGTTACCCCCTCACAAATATACGGCGCATCAAAACCAATACGCATAAATAATTACGAAGGCCTCTACAACGAGCGCAATACCTATTGTCACCATAGTCGTTATCACTAGAATTTTCCCAATGCTAATCGGGGGCGGCATTGGGGCATGCTGTTTGGACACTGCTTCAAGGGCCCATTCGTTATTATTAAAAAAATCACGATAGCCTTGGGCAAGCACGCAGAATACATAGGCCGGGCCCAAGAGCAATATGGGAAGGCGAACAAGAATCATTTCTCTATGGGAAAGGTTAGATTGCCCAAGGTACCACCCGTAGAAGGATAGCCATAAAACGACAAAGAGTATGAATACCCCCGTGTAAGGTGCCTCAGCGATCCACATTTTTAGCGAATAGATTTTTTTGGGCAAAACAAACAGGCGCAACTTGAAAGGTTGGCTTGGTTTTTCGTCATCTGCATCCTGCAGTACAAGTGGTCCCATATATACAGCAAAGAAAGTGACAACTATCACCGTAGATATGACGAAAGATGACCAAGTAGATAACCCCTCGGCACCATTTGAAGATAGCCATCCATGCACATCAAAAAGCCTGATGATATGCACAAGGGTATTATCAAAGAAGAGAGAAAGTGCCAAGTACACACACGGTAGGGCAATCGCAGCCAGTGCTTCCCAAAATCTGCTAACCCGCGGCCAAAATAAGGCAAGTTTTTGTCTTAAAGAGAGGTTGTGACTTAAATACATGGCTAACCCCTTCATACAGCAATCCCTACAGCACCTTCTGCCCAAGGGAGCCCATTTCTAGAAACCTATGCGTTGTATGATACCACCACATACTCCTGTTGGCGTTTAGCGGTAATACCAAGGTGCTTGCCTTTGTTCCTCTGGATTCCCGGGCAAGCCCAAGAATGACGGCGCGGGGCGCCGTAGGCCGCCAGAAGGAGCGGGGACTCCCAGCCGTCAGGATCAAAGAAGGCGGGAATCCAGAGGTCTTAGCATCTCTAGAAACCATCTCTAAAAACCAGAGCCCGGCGCTTGTAAAAATGCTATTTCTTCAGGGGTAGAGACTCTACCCAGCAGGGCATTGCGATGGGGATATCTGCCAAAGCGAGCAATGATTGCCTGATGCCTGAGTTCATATTTCAAGTTGTCTTCTAATCCCGGTTGGGAGAAGAGCAGTAGTGCCTGGGTGTGAATCTGTTGCGATTCGCTGTGCATAAATGGCATGTATAGGAATGTTTTTTGTTCTGCCCTCAGTGCCGCTATACCCGGTTGAAGCAGTGCTTCCTGACTCAATGCCAGGGCAACTGCATCAGCTTGGAAGGCTCTGGCGTCGTCTCTATAGAGGTTGCGGGAAAATTGATCCAGCAGAATGATTTCCGCTAGGCGCCCCTCTAGGGTGCTGCGCCATTCGGCAATTTCCCCCGCTACTGCCTGGGCATGGAGATGACCGAAGCGCTGCCTAATGACCGCATCGGTGGCAAGATTTCGAGCGAAGCGGTCCTGAGGAGAGAGTTCGGAAAACCAAAAGTGCAGTAGAGTCTCTGAGGGTACATTCTTCTCTAGGTTCTTCTTTTGTTCGTTCATCTGTTCGTTCATCTTATGTTCGCCTGCTTAGTAAACTTATTTTACCGTCATTCCCGCCTTCTTTGATCCTGACGGCTACCATGTATTCACCATAACCTGCTTGTTGTATATTCTGCACCCATGCGCTTTATGAACCGACCACTCAGCCTATCCCTATCTAAACCCGAGCAGGGCATGCTCGCGGGGATGCTTGCCGGCTTGGGTTTTGGCATCTGGGGAGTCAGCTATTTTGAGGTCGTGACGTTACTGGACCAGATGTGCGTCATATCCAGTAGCCTCATGGGCTTCCAACTACTCGGCAGCACCATAGCAGCGGCTATGGGTAAACCCCCTCAAACACGAATCAAATATCGTCCCGAGAAGCAGTAGCACACACCCCATCACCTAGCCATCACTAGATGCTAGCGGCTTCTTAACGCTCTTCTTAACCAGTTCCCTCTGGTCTCCCAAGCGTCGGGTGATGCCTTGTCGGTCAAAATACTCCAGTATTTCAATGGCGAGATTGCGCCCTATACCCGCCGCATCGCGAAATTCCTGCACCCTAAAAAAACCTTCTGGCTGGGCAGTCTGCTTGACCAGCAATTGCAACTCTTCCAAGGCACTCGGTAAGAAGTACCGATTCTTTATAGGATGCACGACCCGCCCGAGTTGCACGAGACGTTGTAGCACCTGTTCTACCGCTTTGGGCGGCATGCCGCAATGCGCTGCCAGGTCATGCAGGACCGGTGGTTTGGTGGGTGATGCCTGCAAGAGAGGTTCAATCTTTTGCCAGAGTGTCCGCTCCGGCGCCGATAGTTGCAGTTGATGCGCGGAATGACGCCACAGACTACCGACCCGGGTGAGCTTCTGTTCCTTCAAGAGTTGCGTCACCACATGTTGCAACAGGGTTTCCGACCAATGTGGCACCAGGGTCTGATGTATTTGCTTGAAGCCGAGCCCCGACTGCTCAGGGTGGGACTCGTGCCAGGTGCTCAATGCTGTCTCTAGCCCCTGGGCATGCCGTGCAAGATGCTCAGCCAAGTGGACGCTCCCGTCTTCCAGTTGCACCAGCGCTTGCTTCCCTTCTGGAGTGTCTTCTGGAGTGTCTTCTGGAGTGTCTTCTGGAGCGCCCGCTTGCTTGTCTTCTGAGGAGTCTTCTGGAGTGTCTAAGCACTGAGCCCACTCATCCGCCCTGAGGTTCAGCATACCGGCAAGCTCCTGAGCTGAGCGACCTCGGTCATAATATTGCAAGATGCTGTACACAGCACCAGAAACATCAGCAGCATCAACAGCCAGTGTAGCAGCGAGACTACGCAGATAGGCTAGCCGTGGGGGTTTGGCTCTACCTCGTTGGGGAGACCAGGGGTCAAGGACTATCCCGCCCCCGAGGGTCCGCGTCGCCGACTGGTCCCGAATGATCAGCCGGTCCCCCGTACAGAGGTTGATCGGCTCATTGAGTTGCAGTTGCACCAGCCCCCTTTCCCCCGGTGCTAGCTTGCCGGATTCCAGCATAGCCAGCCTGGCGGTGACATGATTGGCGGCAGCATGGAGATGCACAGGGGTCCAGTGGGCAAGCGGCTTCTGTTCGCTAGTCGTCAGCCTCAGGAGCGCATCCACCCGAGCCGTTGCTGCACTAGGATTGGTCGTTAACCAGTTGCC
Source organism: Candidatus Azotimanducaceae bacterium (assembly GCA_965208605.1). Taxonomy (GTDB): domain Bacteria; phylum Pseudomonadota; class Gammaproteobacteria; order Pseudomonadales; family Azotimanducaceae; genus UBA9659. Next base: position 430,312 of record OZ242345.1, read on the forward strand.
GCGATGAAGCTCAGTGGATTTGAGTGCATTGCCGGTGATATTAAGTGCTGCTCTATCTCCCGCCCGGGCAGAGGTGGCGGGTTGATTTTGGGTATGTATGCCTCTGACCCTCAGGGCAAGATTAGCGGGCATCAGATAGACCGCCTCGCCTTGCTGCACACTGCCAGAAAAGACACTGCCAGTGACCACCAGACCAGTACCCTTGATAGTAAAACTACGGTCAATCGCTAACCGAAAGCAGCCCTTCTCTACATGCTGCGCCGCTCTATTCTGCTGGGTATGCAGCTCCTCTGCTGCCGTCTCAAGGGCAAGCAGCAGGGGTTCAATGCCTTCCCCGGTCAGGGCTGAGACGGGATAGATGTCTGCTTGCTGGAGAAAGGTGCCGGCAACAAGTTGTTTGACTTGATGGCGTACCCTGGCAAGCCCGCGGGGGTCACATCGGTCTGTTTTTGTCAGCACAATGCTCCCTTGTGTGATGTGCAACAGTTGCAAGATTTCCAGATGCTCTATCGTCTGCGGCATGACCCCATCATCAAGCGCAACCACCAGCAGGGCATGGGCTACGGCGGGGACTCCCGCCAGCATGTTGCTGATAAAGCGACTATGCCCCGGCACATCAACAAAACCCAGGTGCACATTGTTTTCAATAGCAGTGTTCTTAATAGCGGTGCTTTTAATAGGGATGTTTGGGGTATGCCTGCTTTTAATATAGGCAAAGCCCAGGTCAATGGTCAGACCCCGCTGTTTTTCTTCAATCAGTCGATCGGTATCAATTCCGGTCAGGGCGGTAACCAGTGCGGTCTTGCCATGGTCAACATGGCCTGCCGTTGCAATGATCATTAATGTTTCCTAAGTGTCTTATCCAGCCACCACAAGCTGCTGTAATGCTTGCTTCAAGCCTTCAATATCGTCCAGGGTGCGCATGTCAAACAACAACTTGCCGTCTTGAAGCCGACCCAGCACCGGTCTGGCCCCTTGTCGAAATGCCTTGGCAATCTGTTGGAGTGCCGCCTCGGAGGCGGGGCTAGGCGTAATCTCAATGGCGATACTCGGTAGCTTGCCGAGGGGGAGGGCGCCACTACCTGCCTGACTAAAAGTCGGGCACTTGGAAACGCGTGCATGGCCCGCGAGTGCCTGACCAAAAGCAGCGACTAAGGCATCGGCAGTTTGGTCTATGGCTTCCAGAGGTTTCGTGAGCTGCCTGAGGGTGGGGAGCTGGGTCGCCAACTGGTCTGGATTTCTGTAGAGCTGTAAGACTGCCGCCAAAGCAGCGATGGTCATCTTGCCGGGGCGCAGGGCCCTCTTCATAGGATTTTTCTTGATGCTATTCAGTAGTGCCTGCTTGCCGACTATCACCCCTGCCTGGGGTCCTCCGAGTAACTTGTCACCGCTAAAGGTGACCAGGTCGGCACCCGACTCAAGCACCTTGCGGACGGTTGGTTCTGGCGGCAAGCCAAATCTCGCCAAGTCTACCAGGGTGCCGCTACCCAGGTCCACTAGCAAAGGCAGTTGGTGTTGATGCGCTAGCGGTGCCAGTTCCTGAGCGGAAACCGCCGAGGTAAAACCTTTGATTTCATAATTGCTGGTATGCACCTTCATGAGTAGCCCCGTCTGCCGGTTGATGGCGCGGTCATAATCTTGCAGATGGGTGCGATTGGTGGCACCGACTTCAACCAGATGACAGCCTGAGCGAGACATGATTTCCGGTATGCGAAAGGAATCCCCTATCTCAACAAGTTCTCCACGAGACACACAGACCTCTTGATTGAGTGCCAACGTATTCAAGCACAGGAGCAGGGCGGCGGCGTTATTGTTCACCACCGTTACCGCCTCGGCGCCAGTCAATTCAAGCAGGAGGGATTCGAGATGCTCGTCCCGGTCGCCCCGGCCGCCGGAGTGCAGGTCAAATTCAAGATTGCAGGCATGCCCAGCGACTTCAACAAGGGCGTCAATCGCCACCTGAGGTAATTGGGCGCGGCCAAGATTGGTATGGAGGACTGTGCCGGTCAGATTGAATACCGGGCTCAGCCCCGGTGGCTCAGTGGATGCCAGTTCCTGGGCTAACTGCTGGACGATAGCTTCTGGCTCAGGGACTTCATAATCTGGATTTTGACGCAGCTGCTGACGTGCTTCTTCCAGTAGATGGCGCACCTGGTTACTAGTGCGCACGTTACCGAATCGGGCTAGGACTCCCGCCAGGGCCGGGTGGATCAAAATGCGGTTAACCGATGGAATCTTTTGCCACTGGGGCCTTGCTATATCGCCTTCCGACATGGCCTAGAGTGCTTCTTCTGAGTCTGCTTCTTCTGGGTCTGCAGTTTCTTCTGAGTCTGCAGCTTCTTTTGTAGCCTCAGTGTCGGTCTTGTCGGGCATAGTTGTAATTTTATGCGGGGCAGCTTCTTGGGAACAATCCCAGCTGCTGTCATTAGAAGCGCCATCTTTAGAAGCACCGTCTTCAGAAGCACCGTCTTCAGAAGCGCCATGGCAGTAGTAGAAGGGGAGGCGAATCAATCTTGTCGACTCGGTGGGAGCGGCTGTCTCGCAGCTATTATCATCCAGACAATTACGGGTGTCCTTCATACAGCCGCTTAGCGGTAGGACGACCACTAGGAGGAGCATAGCGCACCCCATAAGATTTCTACTTCTCATATAAATCCCTTTCATATCAATAATATACAGAGGCTAGTTAAAAAAATGTTCGGCTTGGGGAAAGAGCCCGAAAATCCCGCCAGTATGAATAAATACAATGTCACTCATGCCCGCAAAACGACCGGTGGTAATTTCCTGCAACATGGCATGGAAGGCCTTAGCTGTATAGACAGGATCCAGAATGATACCTTCCATAGTGGCAATGTTGCGAATGGTCGCATACACCTCGTCCGTTGCCCGACCGTAGCCGGGACCCACATAACCATCAATCACCTGGATGGGGAGCTTCTCGAGATCAAGCGGCTGCTGATAACGAGCTTGCCAGCGGTTAAAATCATTAGTGATTTGAGTGACAAAATAGTTCGCATCATCACACACATTGAAGGCAAGGACCTCAGTATCCAAGCCGAAGAGGGCGTTACCGATGATCAGCCCTCCGAGGGTGCCGCCAGAACCGGTCGCCGATACCAGGGCCCCCGGGGAGATATTGTGCTGTTTGAAGTCTTCTTTGAGCTCCCGAGCACATTCTATGTATCCCCAGAGGCCTATTTCATCCGTGGCCCCCGCGGGAATGGTGAAGGGCTTTTCTCCCCCTTCGGTATACTCAGCACAGAGTTGAGCGAAAATATCGTCTCTCTTTTCAAATGCTGCTGGAGTGACAAAATCAATGCTAGCACCGGCTAATTTGGCAATTAAAAGGTTGCCGTCCACCCGTTCGGGTTCCTGGCCGCGGAGTACAAGATGCGCCCTTAAGCCTAACCTGCTTGCCAGTATCGCTGTAGCTCGGCAATGATTAGACTGTACACCGCCACAGGTGATGAGCACACTAGCGTCTTCGTGCATGGCTTGCGCGATGGAAAACTCTAATTTGCGGATTTTGTTACCCGAGGCGACGGTATCGGTGAGGTCGTCTCGTTTGATCCAGATATTGATACCGCATAGCTTTGAGATCCGCCGCATGGGCTCCAGCGGCGTGGGTAGTTTTGCTAAGGATAGACGTGGTGGTTCAATCATGGCGTTCAATCATGGCGTTCAATCATGGCGTTCAATCATGGCGTTCAATCATGGCGTTCAATCATGGTCTTGGTTTTTCAATGGCTAAGCGACATGCTATATCGGGCGAGGAGTAAAGCATGATTATACGACTAATACCAAATGGACTGGGGGCGGGCAGGGCGGCAAGGTGCAGGCAGTGGTTTGTCCTTGGGCTGCTGCTACTCGGTACGGGTTGCGGTCCTGATGATGATAGTGACAAGCCGCCGCCGGATGCCCAGTTACTACTGCTCACCGGTGCCACCATGGGGACCCATTACACCATCAAGGTGCTGGGACAGGGGCTAGGGGATGAGAAGCCAGGGGATGAATTAAAGGAGAGTTTAGGGGCGGGGTTAGCGGAGGGGGAAGCAGAGCAAGAGACTGCCCAGTCCAGACTCCAATCAAAAGTTGATGCCGAGTTGCAACGTTTGACCGGGATCTTCTCTAGTTTTGATACGACCTCTGAACTATCTCGCTTCAATCGTCATCCGGTGGCTAATCCCATGGCGGTGTCCCCTGAGCTCATGGCGGTGTTGCGGATTAGTGCGACCCTCTATTGGTTATCCGAGGGCGCATTTGATGTCACCCTCGGCCCCCTAATCAACCTCTGGGGTTTTGGGCATACACCCCGGAATAACCATGGGGTGCCCAGCAAAGAGGCTATTAATACGGCATTGAATCAAATAGGTTTTGATGACATCTCCCTGGGGCGTGGCACAGCAACTCGGCGGCGAGAGGTGACCCTCAATCTGTCCGGCGTTGCCAAGGGCTATGCGGTGGATAAGCTCGCCGAGTTGCTGGATGCAGAAGGCATAACAGATTATTTGGTAGAAATTGGCGGCGAAATTAAGGCAAGCGGCAAGAATCCCCGCGGGGAGGATTGGAAGGTCGCTATTGAACATCCGCATCTCGCTTCTGTTTCGGGAGTCTTTAAGACCCTGCCGGTGCAGCACCTCGGCGTCGCCACTTCGGGCAACTATAGAAACTTTTTTGAAGTAGATGCACAACGCTATTCCCATACTATTGACCCGACTAGTGGCTGGCCCATCAAGCACAATCTGGTTTCAGTGACCGTCTTGCATGAGCAGGCGGCCTGGGCAGATGCGCTGGCGACCGCGTTTAGCGTCCTGGGGCTAGAGCAGAGTCTAGTGCTGGCGAAACGTGAAGGCTGGATGTTTCTCGCGATCGTGAAGCAACCTGAGCTGACCGGGCAGGATGCGTGGCTGAGCGTCGCTTCTCCCGCTATGGATGCTTATTTAGCCGACTTTGATGACCCGCAGTAGCTGAGCCGCACCCCGTCACTCTCGGGTGGCGTGGGGAGGGTGAACGGCGCGGAAGCGTCAGGCTTTGATGCTGACGGCAAAAAAATACAGGCTGGATTCCCGAGCAAGCTCGAGAATGACGGCGCGGCGGGTGACGAGAATGACGGGGTGCGCGGCTACTTGTCTGCCCAGATGGCTTTTCTTTGCTGGTAGAAGGCATGGCAAAGTGCCATATCATCAATAAATCGGGGTAGTTCACTGAGCTCTAGCGCCTGGGGTCCATCCACCAAGGCCTCTACGGGCTTAGGATGAAAATCCACCAGTACCATGTTTGCCCCGGCCACCAATCCCTGAGCGGCCGCATGCACAAGCTCAAGAATACCGTCTGGAGCAAGCTCCCGCGTGCCCACTGAGTGGGAGGGGTCAACACAGACCGGCATGCGGGTGAGCCGCTTGACCACGGGTACCTGGCCAAAATCAACCAGATTGCGATGCGGCGCACCGGCGGCACTTTTCATCCCCCGCAAACAAAAGATCACCATAGAATTACCTTCGCTCGCCAGATACTCGGCAGCATTCAATGATTCATTGAGACTGACGCCATAGCCGCGCTTAAATAAGACCGGGAAACGTTGCTGTCGCCCGACTGCTTTTAATAGTTCAAAGTTCTGGGTATTGCGGGTGCCTATTTGCAACATCACCCCAGTGGGATTGCCGGTGCGCTCCAAACATTCGGTAATTTCATCAATATGGCTTTCATGCGTTACTTCCATAGCAATGACTTGTATGCCGTGCTTCCCCGCAAGTTCAAACACATAAGGCAGGCACCCCTTGCCGTGTCCCTGGAAAGAATAGGGGTTAGTACGCGGCTTGTAGGCACCCATGCGGGTACAGACCTGACCCGCCTGTGCCAGTGCGCGCATCATCATGTCTACATGCTCTGGGGTATCCACGGCACAGAGGCCGGCAAACAGATGATAGGAATCCTGACTGAAATACACATCGTTATAGACAAAACCGGAAACCCGCTGCTGGTCTTGATGACGACCAAGAATACGATAGGTCTCAGAAACGCGTAGCACCCGCTCCACACCGGCAAGGCCTTCTATTTCCGCCTGGTCTATCTTGTGAGTGTCTCCGAGAAGGTAAAGCTCAATAAGTTTCTTTTGTTTGCCCTGGATCATGTGCGTTTGTAGCTGGATGCCGGGCAGCGCATTGAGTGCGGCCAGGGTGGCTGCGTATTCGGCACTAGTTTCATCGGTATCGGACTCTAAGATCACGATCATTGTGGTTTCCAGAAGCGGCTAGTCTCAGTAGCGAGGTGCACCTTATCAAATCTCCGAAGAGGCAACCACCTTGGAGCATTTACACATCCCGCCGTCATTCTTGTTTATGTTCACTGATTCAATGACAAAATTGAATAGTATCATTGACAGCCCATGCTACTGATGTAGAATGCCGCTCGTAATGAAAAGCTGTAACAAACAGCGCGTAACAAACAGCTCTTAACGAACAACCAATTAGCGAATAGCCATCTCATGAACAGTTATTTAATAAACAGTCATCCCATATATCGGCTTGCCCGGGCACTGCTCGGCCTTGCATCGGGCTCCTGGCTTCTGGCGGATCCTATGCAGCCTGTATGTGCATGCCACTGCGCAGATTTTGATCAATCTCCGCGCTTTGCCATTCATAGAAAGGCTGGGAGGCAATAGGTACAGAGATCACACCAAGCTGTTCCTAAAAAAAGCCTCCAGAGCAATCTCGGGGCTTTTTTTTATGGGCGTTTTTTATGAGCGTTTTATGAGTTTTTTATGGGCTTATTTTGAACTTTTAACCAGGAGACAAACGCAGAGATATTTGCCATGCAACAACTAGACCTCAACAACAAATTACAACGCAACATCCGCGTTCTGTACATCTTCAGCTTCTGCTGGCTGGCGCTGATCATTATTCCCGTGGTCGTGCCTTTCTTCGCTAGCAAGGGCTTGTCGCTCGCGGATGTCTTTGTGCTGCAAAGTATCTTTGCCTTGTCTGTGGTGCTCTGTGAAGTGCCATCCGGTTATCTGGCGGACATCATTGGCCGCCGTAATGCCTTGGTGATTGGCAGCCTGTTCCATGGTCTAGGTTATACGCTCCTCTGTTTTGCTGAGGATTTTGCCGGGCTGGTCGTCTTTGAGGTAACTGTCGGCCTGGGGGTGAGCCTCTTGTCGGGTGCGGACCTGTCTCTCTTATACGACAGTCAAGTGGCTTTGCGCATGGGGCCAAGGGAAAAGACCAAAGGCATCGCTAACCTGCGCACGATAAACTCCACCGCCGAGGGTGTCGCGGCACTCCTGGGCGGCGCGCTGGTATTGGTATCATTTGAACTGATGCTATGGGTGAATGCAGTGGTTGCCTGGCTACCTTTTTTGCTGTCCTTTGCTTTGGTGGAAGCTCCCTTCAAGCGCATGTCGGTAGCGCAACCGATACACAACTTCAAACGCATTATGGCGCATCTGTTCCAGCAGGATGAACTGCTCAGATTGACCAGCCTTGCCTTGATCTTCTACGGTCTCTCAACCTTTTACATCATCTGGCTGATTCAACCCTATTGGGAAGCCTATGGCATTCCGCTAGCATTTTTTGGGCTTCTCTGGGCACTCAAAAATTTTACCATCGCCATAGCATCAAAAATGTCCATGCCCTTGGAGAGTCGTTTTGGTCCGGTACCGGTGCTGGTTGGCATGGCGCTGTTGCCGGTGATGGGCTATCTCGGCATGGCGGTACCTGGTGGTATGCTCGGTATTCTGCTTGCCTTTGGTTTTTATCTGAGCCGAGGTATCTATCAGGTGATTTTGACGGATGCCTTTAACTCTCGAGTGCCAAGCGAATTTAGAGCCACAGCAAACTCGGTGATTAGTTTTATGTTCCGGTTGGCTTTTATCGCTACCGGGCCAGTGCTCGGTCTGCTCTATGAATGGCAAGGGATGAGGACAAGCCTGTTGATCTTGGGTATCGTCTGCATGCTTTTGTTTGTGGTCGTGATGTTACCCTTGGTGCGCGCCCTCGGACGACGCGCGCAAGCTAGGCCCGATGCGCCGATGGATGAGCAACCGACAGCAACATTGAACCCGGCTTTATTCGGTCTAATCAAAAGAAAAGAAAAACCAGCAACAGAGAGGTAAGTCGTGGCAAATCGTACTCCCCGGCGAGGTTTTGACCCGCTGACCTATTGTTTTGAGGACCAGACCCCGAAACCCGGTGGGGTTACCCGGCTTGCCGAAGGTGTGTATTGGATACGCATGCCCATGATGGGGCGCCTTGACCATATCAATGTCTGGTTGTTACGAGATTATGACGGCTGGACGATAGTGGACACTGGCCTGTTTCGGGAGGAAGTACAGGCGCATTGGCAAACCATTTTTAGCAAACATCTGGATGGCAAACCAGTGACCCGAGTCATCGCCACGCATCTCCATTCCGACCATACCGGGCTGGCAGGTTGGCTCACTCGGGAATGGGATTGTGAGCTCTGGATGAGTCGAAGCGACTTCATCATGTGCAAGGTACTGGCAGATGATGGTCCCGCCGATGTACCGGAGGATGCGCTTACATTTTATCGGCGTGCGGGCTTTAGTGAAGAATGGCTTGACCGGTACCGACAACGATTTGGTCAGTTTGGCGCTAACGTTTCCGAATTGCCCGCGGGATACAGACGCATCATTGATTGCCAGTACATTGATATTGGCGGGCGGGAGTGGCAAGCGGTGATTGGCCATGGGCATGCACCAGAGCATGTTTGCCTCCACTGCCCCGAGCTCAAACTCATCATAGGTGGCGATCAAATCCTGCCCAAGATCACCCCCAATGTGAGTGTGCAGCCGTTTGAGCCCCAGGCTAATCCGCTACGTGACTTCTTGGATACCTGTATTAGGTTTAGGGAGTTTCTACCCTCTGATTTGATGGTGCTACCCGCGCATGAAAGTCTGTACAAAGGGGTGCATGAAAGGCTAACGGCATTGGTTGATTGGCACGAGGTTGCCCTTGAAAATCTGTATAACCTATGCAGTGAGCCGAAACGTGCGGTGGATGTTTTCCCCGCCTTATTCAAGAGTGAGATTAGTGATTGGACCTTCCTACCTGCTACTGGCGAGTCTCTGGCGCACCTGCACTGCGCGCTAGAACGGCGGATCCTGCAGGTCACATTGGATGAACAGGGAGTCGCCTGGTGGCGTCAAGCCTAGTGTGATGTCGGTGGGTGTTATGTCTATCGTCAAAGAAAATCTGCACTAAAACATTGAGGGGAGGGGGACGGTAGACCGCCAGAGGAGCGCGGCCCCGCGCCGTCATTCTCGAGCTTGCTCGGGAATCCAGAGGAGCGGAGATATATCTAGCAAAGGCAAGACTTGCCGAACTGAAGAAAACGGCTAGGAGGAAGTAATGGAACTCAAGAAAAGCTCTGGCAACATATTCGAAGACCTTGGTTTCGACCCTGCCGAGGCAGAGGTGCTCAAAGTGAAAGCGCAGCTCAAACTCGACATTGAGAAGGAGATAGAGGCGAGATGGCTGTCTCAAGCAAAGGCTGCACAGTTGGTGGGCATCGCGCGGCCTGCGTTCAATCGCCTAATGAACAACAAGCTGGAAGGCATTAGCGTGGACAAGATGATCCACATGAAGCGCCTGCTTGGACTTGGTACGGAGGTGCGTACCGTCAAGATCAAGAAATCAAGAAAGAAAGCAAAGGCTGTGTCCGGGATCAGATACAAATGAGACTTTATTAGTTAAGAAAATCGGGTAGCCTGAGGTGAAATCCTTTCACTTAAATTACAGGTTGCCGTCATTCTCGCCACCCCCGTCATCCCAGCCATCGGCTGGGATGACGGGGGTGACGGGAATCCATAGGAACAAAGGCAACCGCCTTGGGGCATTTACATATCAACAACAACAAGATGGTTCGTCGCTCTGGATGTAAGCCGGAACAAGCCGGGCAATGCAAGAACTTGGGTTGTATAATTGCGTCTTGATGTGTCGCGTTAACTTGATATGCGCCCCGTTCCATGAGCTATTAAAAAATATGTCTCATCGTATCGTCATGTCCGCACCACTTGATGATATCCCATACATACTCTATGTCATCGGCAATACTTTTGACCCCTTTATCTCCGAATTGGCCGTATTCTTCGGACGACCTGAACATGGAAAAACTGGTAGATATCTGGATCAAATTTATTGAAAACTCAACGCTGCCAGCAATCTGACACGCGCTTTTCCCCTCCTCCCCTATCTGCACTTTACTTGCAGCCAAATCTTTTAGATTGGCGGCCATGGACTTTGTGTGATTACACAATTCAGCGAGGGAAAAACTCATCTCTGTATCTTTTGCTTCATCACAGGTTTTATTCAGAGCGTTTATATTTCCATACGCGCTTTGAATAGCCCATGGGCAGATTAGAAAAACCGTCACAACAAACGCCATCACTTTGCGAGACCTCGCCGGTGGCGTCACCGAAGTTGATGATGACGGCGACGATGATGGAAAGGGTAGTAGTTTTTTCAGCAATGATTTAAATTTATTACTTTTCATAATAATTTCTTCGTTAAAAATTGATTGGAATAGTGGCGGTAAGGACACCAAATTTCAACGGAGCGACGATGTTGCGTTCGTTTTTCGCTGGCGCGGTTACTTTTCGGCATGATTCAAAATTCGCAGCGAACGCGAGTTTCCCCATGCCCATATTCGTTATGCCCTCGCATCGCTATTTCCCAACCAGATTGTAATTCTCGTTTGATCTTCTGTGCGAAATCATTCTTGTTTAACAAGCCGATTATATTGCTAGCAGTTAAATTGCACGCACTTTTGGCAACAATTGGCGAACTCAATGAGGAAGGGTTCATGCCTATTAAAATAATTTGCTTTGACCTCAGTACTACACAAGTTATTTTTGGATCGGTAAAAGTGTTACAAAGTTCCTCGGCAAATCCCTCAGCATAAGTTAATGTTTCAACCAACGCCACTGTTGGTAACATAGCCATGAACAGCGTGAACGCAACAACAGATACTTTGATAGTTTTCATTGGATAATGCTCTAGTTTTCGGCTTCCAGTAGAGCGTGACACAACGCTGCCGCTTCAGCCACATTCGAGAAAAGAATCTCCACTTCACCTGCTGTAGCCTCGTTAACGCAAAACATTATTTCTACTGCTTTTGCTTTTATTGCTTTCATGCTTAAGTTTTTATCCTTCTCTATAAATGCTACCCAGTCGCCCGCGGTCGCCAAGCGATTTTTGTGAGTGGCAGATTTCCACTGTTGCGGGCTTGCCCTATGCAATGTTCCGCCGACATACCACTCATCCGCAAAACTCACTTGTGAAAAAATCGGGCTTGTCAAAGCGAGTAGCAGAACTGCAATTAGTGTGTGTTGTGCCATGGGTTAATTTCTCTTGTGATGAATTAAGCGGATGGTGCGGATTGCTTCACCAACTCCCGTTCTTTTTGAAATCCTCAATTGCGGATTTTAGTTTCGCCGTGACTTCGGAGGATAGGACGAATTAACCACGTTTGTGCACGGGTTGCAAAGTATTTTCCTGCCCCGGAGCATCCTGCCAGCCAGGGATTCTGACGGCGCGGAGCGGCTTATGTACAATCCCTGATTATCAACCAACTGGAGTGCGATATGTTATGCGCCTATACAGAAACGGGATATCACCAGGGCTAAGAAATTGAAGGAGGAATACAGCAATGGCTAAACAAGCTCGCAAATTCGACGCGGCAGCCGTCCTCGACTCTGACGAGGCGATCGCCGAGTACATGGCAGCTGCTTTTGAAACCGCGGAGGTAGCATTTATAGCCGATGCGGTCGGCGTGGTCGCCCGTGCACGCGGCATGAGCGACATTGCCAGGGAATCCGGCTTGTCCCGCGAACAACTCTATCGTTCGTTCAGCGTGAGTGGGAACCCCACCCTCAAGAGTATGTTAGCTGTCATGAAAGCCCTGAGCATGAAGGTCACTGCAGAAGCACTTACTAGCGCAGCGCGAAACAAGCCCACGATAACTAAAAAGCGCAAGATTCCTGCGAAAGAAAAACTCGCCACTAAAACCAAGCCTAGACAGACCAAGAAGAAGGTAATCTTGCGACCCAAGAAGTCTGCCGCTGCATGAATAGTTGGTGACCCTCTCGGGCTTGCCAGGGAATCCAGGCATTAAAGCCGCGACGTTAGCCGCTTTCCTTATACGGCGAAGCCGCGCTGTTCAGTACGAGCATGATGGCGGGAGGGGGCTTGCCTTTGTTCCTCTGGATTCCCGCCTAGCGGCGAGAATGACGGGGTTCGGGGGAAATCCAGTCATTGAATAAATGAACACATACAAGAATGACGAGGCGAGGCGTCAGATACATCTAATTACAACCCAGGTTCCTCAATCAGTGTTTGGGGAACTTCAATATATTTGGCACGCAGATATTCTCCAAAAGATTTGGCTTGTTTGTCAATACGATGATTGGACGATACGCCTTCCCCCAGAACGTCATGGATATAAAAGTTAAGTGCCTTTAAGTTTGGCATGTCGTAGCGGTCAATCTGATACTCAGCCATATCTGGTGCCAGTTCTTTGAATTTTTTCACGGTCAAGAACTCATGTAGAAAAGCATAGGCAGCATCGGTCTTTGCCCAGACTCCGCAGTTTGCACAGCCCCCCTTGTCGCCAGAACGCGTGCCGTAGAGTCTACCGAAGGGGATGCGGGTGGTCTTCCCAGCGGGTGCGGGGGCAATGGTGACCGGCACCTGTTGATAATAAATTTCCGCCAACCCCAGGCGTTGCGTGGGCAGGACCTCGGTGGTCATGCCGTTCAGGTGCACTCGCTCGGTGACCTTATTACTGTCTATCAAGGCAGGCCAGTGGGCAAGAACCGGGGCACCCGTGTAATCACTTTTACCCCGCCCGGTGTTGCCGGGTATGCCCGCGAGTGCCAACTCGGTGACCCTGGCGGAAAATAACCTACCGACCTTGGTGGGGTCATCTGTGGTGACCGTGATTCTGAGTGCGGCGTAGGCTTCCTCATTCGTAGCGGGGTCTTCCTTGTCGCTTCTGATGAGTTGCACATCTACATCGTCAAACTGTTCCCGACCGCCGAGATTATGAAAGACCGCATCAAGATACACCTCGGCCTTCTTTTCAATATCCAGCCCCGTCAGCAGCACCTCCATACTTTGCTTATGTGCACCTAGAGTGTTGATGCAGACCTTATGCGTTGGCGGCGGGCTACTGCCACGGCAACCAGACACATAGACGCGGTCTTCATCCTGTTGTGCCAGGGTCATGGTGTCAAAGTGGGCAACCACATCAGGGTTGTAATAGGCGGGGGTTGAAATCTCATACAGTAGTTGCGCGGTAACAGTGCCGACCGATACCAGCCCGCCGGTGCCCGGATGCTTAGTGATCGTAAAATTGCCGTCGGCTTCAATCTCGGCAATGGGATAGCCCAGATTGCGGAAGCTGGGGACTTCTTCAAAAAAGGCATAGTTGCCACCGCAACACTGGGCACCACATTCAATGATATGCCCCGCGGCAAGCGCACCTGCCAGGGCGTCATACCTATCTCTTGCCCAGTTGAATTTCCAAGCCGCTGGACCTATGACCACAGCAGCGTCGGTAACCCGGGGGCAAACGACAATATCGGCACCCTGGTCAAGGGCTTCCTTAATACCCCAGGCACCCAAATAGGTGTTGGCGGTCACCACCTTGCCAGCAACCTCGGACAGAGGAAGCCCCTGCTCAAGATTGGTCAATGTTTCACCTTCTGCTTGCAGTCGTTCCAGGTCGCTGCTGAGGTCATCGCCATCAATCCAGGCGACCTTGGAATCCACTCCCAATTCGGCAAGTATTTTTTCTATTTCCTCGGCCATGCGCTGAGGATTTAAGCCACCCGCATTGGAGACTATTTTGATCTGCTGCTGTTTACAGGTCTGGGCTACTGCTCTGATCTGTTTCAGAAAAGTACCGACATAACCCAGGTGCTCGCCCCGGGTTTTTTTTTGGTGATAGAGGATGGCCATGGTGAGTTCGGCAAGATAATCACCGGTCAATACATCTATGGGACCGCCTTCGACCATTTCCCTTGCGGCCTTGAGTCGGTCACCATAAAAGCCACTACAGTTGGCAATTTTGATTGTCTCAGGCATTACTTCCCTTCATTCAGCCCGTGTATCTTGGCCTCGTCGCTAGTTACCCAAGAGGGTTTGCGTTTCTCCCGGAAGGCCGCCATGCCTTCGGCACCTTCCTCCGATTGAAATATCCGGCGACTCCATTCGGCGGCTACCTTAAAACCTTCTTCAGTGGATAACTCGGTCATCTTGCGCACTAGCCGCTTAGTTTCCACCAGAGCCAGGGGTCCGCCCCGATTAATGGCGGCAATTTCTTCTTGAACAGCCTGGTCAAGTTCATCCCTGGGTACCGCGCGATGCGCAAACCCCATGGCAACGGCTTGGCTACCCGTGAATCTTTCCCCGGTGAGGAAGAGTTTCATCGCGTGATGCGTGCCGAGTTTCGGGAGGCAGACCACCGAGATGATCGCGGGAATGACGCCAATGCGCACCTCACTGAAACTAAACTGCACATCGGCATCAGTAATCACAATGTCAGCAGCACCAATGAGCCCCAGACCGCCGGCGTATGCCGCCCCGTTGACGGCCGCGAGCACCGGCTTGGGGCTATTTAATATTGCCTTCAGCAACTCGGGGTAGGGCCGGGCAGGTTCCCCCGGGGTAGCCTGCCCCGGCGGGTTTTTGAGGTCGGCACCGGCGCAGAAAGCAGGTCCGGTACTACTAATCACAATACACCGCACCGCATCGTCTTTGTTAGCCACTTGAATATGGTCATAGAGTTCGGTGACCAACACAGCCGACAGTGCATTGCGGTTTTCCGGCCGGTTGAGGCGAATCCAGGCAGCACCCTGCTGCACTTCATACAGTGTCGCCTCGGTCGCCGCGGGGTTGCTAGTTTCGTGCACCTTGTATTACCTCACACTTTATCAGCAGCGTCTTTTTCAGTAGCATTTTTATCAACGGTGTCTTTTTCAACAGCATCAACAGCATCAACAGCATCAACAGCATCAACGGTGTCTTCATCAATGGTTACCAGCAGTTGACCATTCTTCACCTGCTCGCCGACCTTGACATCCAGAGTTGCAATCACCCCATCCACCGGCGCCGTCACGGGGTGTTCCATCTTCATTGCTTCCAAAATTAATAAAAGCTCACCCTTGGCGACTCTATCCCCGGGTTTGATTTTTGTGCTGAGCACCGCACCGGGCATGGGGGCAAGGAGTCCGCCGGAAATGGCTTCCAAGTCAGGCATGGGATAACGGGGCAGTTGCCGTAATACCAGGTCGCCCGCGGCACCGTGTATCAGCCAGGTATCCCCATCCAGATCAATGTCATAGGCAAGTCGGCGACCGGCTATGTCAAGGTCAACCTGCCCCTTGCCGCACTTGAAGGGCATGACACGGGTGCTGGTGTCATCATCACCATTGCGCAGTAGAAAACTACCATCTCGCTGGCGACGATATTCCAGATGGATCGGCTCATCTTCAGTGGGCGAAGTAAAACGAATGATTTCCAACGGCATTACCGTATTGCGCCAACCACTCGGTATGGATGACATAACTCTAGCCTTAGCCCGGTTACGCGCCTGGGATTCCATCACCACCGCCATACTCGCCTCAATGAGCTGAGCCCGGCTGAGCTCAGGGGGATCGAGTTCGCTCCCATAACGCTCAATAAAGTCAGTGCTGGTATCAGCACTGATGAAGGCATGATGTCTGAGGGTGGCTACCAGAAAGTCCCGGTTGGTCGTTAACCCCTGGAGGCGTGTGGCTTCCAAGGCCCTGGCAAGGCGGGTTGCTGCTTCTCGGCGGGTGGGGGCATGGACGATGACCTTGGCAATCATGGCATCAAATTCCGGGGCGATGAGGCTGCCGGATTCAACGCCAGAATCATATCTGGCTTGCCCCGCCTCAGCCGGTTGCCAGGCGATGACCGGTCCCGGTGAGGGTAGGAAATCCCGTTTAGGATCCTCCGCACAGAGACGTGCTTCTATGGCGTGCCCTTGAATTTGCAGGTCTTCCTGACGAAAGGACAGGACTTCTCCCTCGGCGATTCTGAGCTGCTCGCGCACCAGATCATGCCCAATGATTTCCTCAGTGACGGGATGTTCAACTTGTAGCCGGGCATTGACTTCAAGAAACCAAAACTCATCGCCGCGGAGCAGGAACTCAATGGTCCCCGCTGATGAATAGCCGAGTTTTTTAGCGGCACTAATTGCCGCCTCGCCCATACTTGCCCGGAGCGCATCGGTCACCGCGGGGGAGGGTGCCTCTTCAATGATCTTTTGATGCCGGCGCTGGATGGAACATTCTCGCTCAAAACAATGCACCAGGTTGCCGTGCTGGTCGCCGATAATCTGGATTTCAACATGCCGAGCACCAGCGAGCCATTTTTCCATGAAGACCCGGGCGTCACCAAAAGCACCGCTTGCCTCTCGTTGCGCACTGGCAACAGCAGCTTCCAATGCATCTTTATTCATCACGACCCGCATACCCCGCCCGCCGCCGCCCGCGGCCGCTTTGATCAACACCGGATAGCCGATTTCTTTGGCAGCTGCCGCCAAGGGGGTTGTGTCGTCAATGGGTAGGGCGGGTAGGGTAGGAACACCGGCGGCTTGCATGAGTGTTTTGGCGGATAATTTGTCTCCCAGTGTCTTGATGACCTCGGGGGATGGGCCTATCCAGGCTATGCCTGCATCCAAGACAGCCCGGGCAAAGTCCGCATTTTCCGAAAGGAAGCCATAGCCCGGGTGCACCGCATCGGCACCCGAGCTACGGCAGGCAGCTAGCAGTTTTTCAATATGCAGATAGGTCTCTGATGGGCGAGTACCCTGCAGGGCTATAGCGGTATCGGCTTCGGTAACGAAGGGCGCCTGAACATCTCCATCGGCATAGACAGCAACCGTATGAATACCCATATTCTTCGCGGTGCGCATAATGCGCCGAGCGATTTCTCCGCGGTTGGCAATAAGCAGCCGGGTGATGGGGGTAATCTGTTTTACATGCGCTTGCTTTACATGCGCTTGTTTTACATGCGCCTTCTTTACATACGCCTTCTTTACATGCGCCATGTCCCGAACTCCTTAGTGCCTTCTACCTTATTGTTGTAACAAGCAGATAAAGACATAGCGATAATGGTACGAGTATCCCGCGGGTCAATCATGCCGTCGTCGGAGACGCGGGAGGTAGCATAGAGTCCTTTGGAACGCTCTTCCGCCCAGTACTCGGCAATAGCGGCGCGCTGGGCATCGGCTGCTTCATCAAACTCAATACCGCGCCGTTGGGCAGCCGCACGCCCGATAATACTCATCACCCCGGCCATCTGTTTTGGCCCCATGACGGCGATCTTTGCCATGGGCCAGATATAAGTGAACCGAGTGCCGTAGGCGCGCCCGCTCATGCCATAGTTGCCCGCCCCATAAGAAGCACCGGCGATAACGGTGATATGCGGCACTGTGGAATTGGATACCGCGTTGATCATCTTAGCGCCGTTTTTAGTGATGCCCCCCTGCTCAAAATCAGTACCGACGATGTAGCCGGTAATGTTCTGCAAGAAGAGGAGCGGAACATCTATCTGATTACAGAGTTGGATGAACTGGGCGGCCTTTTCTGATGACTCTGAGAAGAGCGCGCCGTTGTTACCGAGGATGCCGAGAGGATAGCCATGCACCGAAGCCCAACCACATACCAGAGTGGGTCCATAGCCGGCTTTGAATTCCTCAAAACGAGAAGCGTCTACGATGCGCCCAATCACTTCACGGATATCAAAGGGGGCTTTAAGATCCTTGGGCACTAGCCCAAGCAGGTCCTCAGGGTCATGCACCGGTGCATCAAAATCCGCGCTAGGAGCAGGGCCTAATTTACGCCAGTTCAGATGTGCGACCACTTCCCGACAGATACGAATACCGTCAAGTTCATCCTGTGCCAAGTAGTCACCTAGCCCCGATACTGAGGTGTGCATATCGGCCCCGCCCAGACTTTCTTCATCAGCATCTTCACCGGTTGCCATCTTGACGAGCGGGGGACCACCCAAGAAGACCCGAGATTGGTTTTTAATGAAGATGTTGTAATCACTCATCCCCGGCTGGTAAGCACCCCCCGCCGTTGAAGCCCCGAAGACTACGGAGATGGTCGGAATTCTGAGTTTTGATAATTCAGAGATTTCATAAAAGAGCCGGCCGCTCTCGGCGAAGTGCCAGCCTTCTCGTTGGGTAGCCGCTTCCGGGTCGTCACTGCCAGCACCACGCAGGTCAGCACCAGCAGATTCTACGAGCTGCACATAAGGCATGCGATTGACTCGGGCAATTTCCAAACCACGCATTAATTTTTTGGAATTGAATTGGTTAAAGGCACCCGCTCTCACGGAAGGATCGTGTCCCAAGATGACACACTCAACACCCTCAATAATGCCGATGCCGACGACAAATCCTGAACCCACAGTGAAGGGGGAGCGCCAGGCTGCCAGCGGGCTGATTTCCAGGAACGGGGAGTCCCGGTCAAGCGCGTGGGAAATTCTCTCCCGAATAGGCAGCTTCTGCTTAGCATTCAGCCGTGCTCTAGCTTCCTTGCCACCGCCTTCGGCGGCTTCGGCGAGCAATGCATCTATGCTGCTGAGCATGTCCAGCATGTCGGCTTTGTTTTCTTGAAACATTGCCGACTGAGTATCTACACTTGATTCCAAAATTGGCATCTATGCGCTCCGAAAAACAATACGGAATAATAAATCAGGTTGATTTGAGCAAGGATAAGAACTCCATGCGAGTGCTTTGGTTATCACGAAAATCACCTAGCATCACCGAGGTCTTCATCAATGAGTTTTGCTTCTCTACGCCGCGCATCATCATGCACATGTGTCTGGCTTCAATAATCACCCCCACCCCAGAGGCATGCGTTACCTCCTCCATGGCATCAGCAATCTGTTTGGTGAGATTTTCCTGAATTTGCAGACGGCGGGCATACATGTCCACGATGCGAGCAATCTTGGATAGCCCGAGTACCTTGCCAGTCGGTATGTAAGCGACATGACACTTGCCGATAAAAGGTAGGATGTGATGTTCGCAGAGGGAGTAGAGCTCTATATCCTGCACCAGGATCATTTCACTGCTGTCTGAATCAAAGAGCGCACCATTTACTTGGCTCTCTAGGGTTTGTTGGTAACCACGGGTGAGAAAGCGCATAGCCGTCGCCGCTCGCTCAGGCGTCCGCTGGAGACCCCGCCGCTGTGGTTTATCATCTATTCCAGCGAGAATCTCGCGGAACTGGGCTTCCAATGGATCAGCCATCAATGGATCAGCCATGCTGGGCTCATAATATAAGGAGAACCTACCCTAAAATATCCTAATCTATTGGTAAAGCGGAAAATGGTAAAGGCTCAGCTTTGCTGATTCGGTTATAATGCCGAGTCATATAGGAGGGAAGCGGTCATGCCAGGTAGCAGTACCGGGGAAATGTTTAAGGTGACGACCTTTGGTGAAAGCCATGGTCCAAGCATCGGCTGTGTAGTTGATGGCTGCCCGCCGGGGCTCGCCTTATCTGAGGCGGATATACAACCCGACCTGGACCGCCGCAAGCCAGGGACCAGCAAATACACCAGTCAACGCCGAGAAGCAGACCGAGTCAGCATCCTCTCTGGAGTCTTTGAAGGGCTGACCACCGGCACCCCCATTGGCATGCTGATTGAGAATAGTGACCCGCGCACCAAGGACTATGACCAGCTCAAAGAGGTGTTTCGTCCCGGGCATGCGGATTTTACCTACCAGAAAAAATACGGCATCCGGGACCATCGTGGCGGTGGCCGAGCCTCCGCGCGGGAAACCGCCATGCGCGTTGCCGCGGGTGCTATTGCCAAGAAGTATCTGGGCGACACGTTGGGCATAAGCATCCGCGGCTACCTCTCGCAGATGGGTGATATTCAAATTGAAACCTTTGATTGGCAAGCAGTATCCCAGAATCCGTTTTTTTGTCCGGATCCCACTAAAGTTAAACCTATGGCGGATTTGATCGACCAGCTCAGACGGCAGGGCGATTCCATCGGTGCTAAAATCTGCGTTGTCGCCGAGGCGGTGCCCGCCGGTCTAGGTGAACCGGTCTTCAATAAATTGGATGCCGACCTTGCCGCTGCCTTGATGAGCATCAATGCGGTCAAGGCGGTGGAGATAGGGGCGGGGGTTGCC
The DNA here is from genome assembly GCA_965208605.1 of Candidatus Azotimanducaceae bacterium. Lineage (GTDB taxonomy): Bacteria > Pseudomonadota > Gammaproteobacteria > Pseudomonadales > Azotimanducaceae > UBA9659. Next base: position 450,511 of record OZ242345.1, read on the forward strand.
GCCGCGGGGCAGCGAGGCTCCGAGCATAGGGATGAGTTATTTCCAGAGGGCTTTGGGTCCAACCATGCGGGCGGGATTCTCGGCGGTATTTCCACCGGTCAGGATATTTTGGCAAGGATTACTTTGAAGCCCACCTCCAGTATCCTCATCCCGGCAGCTAGTATTGATATTCAGGGGAATCCTAGAGAGGTAGTGACCACGGGGCGGCATGACCCCTGTGTTGGCGTCCGGGCGACGCCTATTGCTGAGGCCATGCTGGCCTTGGTGTTGATGGATCACCTATTACGGCACAGGGGGCAGAATATGGAGGCCACTCAGGATGAGCAACAAGCATGACTATTAACATCGCGATTGTCGGGGCAACCGGAGCCGTCGGGGGAGTATTGCGAGATATTCTTGAAGCTCGAAACTTCCCGCTGGGCGAGCTGCACCTCTTGGCAAGCGAAAGGTCGGCGGGCACCCGGTTGCAATATGCGGGCAAATCAATCCAGGTCAAACCACTATCGGAATTTGATTTCACGCCGGTGCAGATTGCCTTCTTTTCTGCGGGTAGCGATGTATCGGCCACCTATGCGCCAATTGCTGCCCAGGCGGGTGCCGTAGTGATTGATAATACGGCTTACTTTCGCCGAGAGGCTGAGATTCCATTACTGATACCAGAAGTGAATAGGCACCGCCTTGATGACTACCAACACAGAAACATCATTGCCAACCCCAACTGTTCCACTATACAAATGTTGTTGCCCCTCTATCCCATTCATCAGCAACTCGGCATTAGCCGGATCAATGTGGCTACCTATCAGGCGGTGTCCGGTGCGGGCAAACAGGCGATGGATGAATTAGCCGGGCAGACTGCCCGATTGCTCAATGCCCAACCTATTGAAACCAAACACTTCCCGAAACAAATCGCCTTCAATGCCATTCCTCAGATAGGCGATATGCAAGATAATGGTTATAGCCTGGAAGAGATGAAAATAATCTGGGAAACGCAGAAGATATTGGAAGACGATGAAATTCAGGTCAACCCCACCTGTGTGCGTATCCCCGTCTTTTATGGCCACTCAGAAGCGGTGCATATTGAAACCAAAGATAAGCTTAGTGCCGCCGCGGCGCGTAAACTCATAGCGGCTGCCCCGGGTGTCAAGGTGCTCGATGCGCCCGGTGACTTCCCTACGGCAGTATCTGATGCGGCCGATGCAGACCCGGTCTATGTGGGGCGCATTCGGGAAGATCTATTCAATGATAGAGGGCTCAATCTGTGGATAGTGGCGGACAATCTACGCAAGGGTGCTGCCTTGAATAGTGTGCAGATCGCGGAATTGCTACTCAATAAATGGAACTAAAATGTTTATCAATCGCCAGAAAAGAGGAGAAGCCTCATGAAACTAAGAAAATACCTCGGCACCGCCTGCCTCAGCCTGCTCTTACCTGCCTTGGCGCTAGGGCAGGGCGCAACGCTCACAGCTCCCGGGAATAGACCCGCCGGTGCTATTGAATATGGCATCACAGTGACCGGGGATACCATCTGGTCTATCGCCGCAAATGTTGCTCAGAGTAAAGGAGTGACGATAGGACAGGCAATGATGACGCTGTTCAGCACGAACCCGCACGCGTTTGCGGAATCCAATATCCATAGATTGCAACTAGGGCAGGTCATTTGGGTACCCACACAAAGAACATTCATTACCCTCTCGCCTGAGGAGGCCCTGGCTGAGGTGCTACGGCACAATCAGCACCATGCGGAGCTGACGGTACCGGCAGAGGTAGCCTTGATACCCCTGGAAGCGACTCCCCCCGCCCCGGAGGCGGCACTTGTAGAGCCAGCAGCGCTTGTAGAGCCAGCAGCGCTTGTAGAGGTCATGCCTGCCGATAGCCCGGTGCCTCCTGCCGCCGCACCCGTCGCGCCGCCTGCGGCGACACCCTCTCGCTCAGCACCGGTAACCACGATTCGACTCCCGCCAAAGCAGCGGTCCTTAACCAATACAATAGTCTATCTGGGCATCGCTACCCTCGCGGTGCTACTCCTCTATCTGCTCTGGCGCCGCTCCCGCCGACAATCACATGTGGCAACTAGTCTCAGTGGGGCAAGTCTGGATGCGACTGGTTCAGAGGTGGATCTGGCGAGAGCATACATAGAGATGGGCGATAAGACGGCGGCTATTGACTTGTTGCAGAGTGTGCGCTCAAAGGGGTCGGCTTCGGATGTTGCGGAAGCCAATGAATTGCTCAAGAATTTGTAAGCATTTTAACAAGCACTTTATGACATGCCGCGCTTAAGCAGGTCCGCCCTGGCGACACGCATTGCGCTTCAGGTCTCTTACTCTGGGACGCCTTTTCACGGCTGGCAACGTCAGATAGCAACGCTACCGACAGTCCAACAGACCCTGGAGGAGGCCCTGGGTATCCTCGCGGGTTCGGCGGTCACGGTCTATTGTGCCGGTCGTACCGACACGGGCGTGCATGCGACCAAGCAAATAGTACATTTTGATACCGATTTGCAGCGTCCCATTAACGCCTGGTCTCTGGGTGTCAACGCGCAGCTTCCGGATGAGCTTAGTATTCAATGGGCAGGGGAAGTAACCCCTGATTTTGATGCCCGACATTCAGCGCTCGCCCGTCGGTACTTGTATCTGCTCCACAATCGGCGGCTTCGGTCGCCGCTCATGTCCCATTACATCACTCACTATCATGCGCCACTGGACACCGAGAAGATGCACACCGCTGCCCAGCATCTGCTCGGAGAACAAGATTTTACCTCTTTTAGAGGAGCCCGTTGTCAGGCACCTAGCCCGGTAAGACAGATGCAACACCTCAATATTGAGCGGCATGGGGACCTGGTCATTCTGGATCTGCAGGCAAATGGCTTCTTACATCACATGGTGCGTAACATTGTCGGTGTCTTGATGGATATAGGCACGGGTAAGCAACCTGTGGACTGGATGGCAGAACTCCTGGTATTAAAACAACGTTCCCTGGCAAGCCGAACCGCCGCCGCCCATGGCTTGTATTTAATTGATGTCATCTATCCGCCCCAACATGCCATACCGACAGGACCCGAATTACCTCATTTTTTATCTGCTCTGCTCAGCAGATGATACGACTAGGGGAGACCTGCCCATTGATGCATGTGATAGGATGAGCACCTTTTAACCGGGAGATAATAGATTGGAGTTTTTACTTGAATACGGTTTGTTTCTTGCTAAGTCAGTCACGGTATTGGTAGTTGTGCTGGTTGTTATTTCCGGCATGCTGGCAGCCACTCAACGTAGAAAAAGCACAAAACGCGGACACCTTGAGGTCACCAACCTGAATGAAGAATTTGAAGCAATCACGAATAGCCTAAAGAAAGTCGTGCTGAACTCAGGGGCATCTAAACGGGATCTCAAGGCGCAGAAAAAGAAAACCAAGGAAGACAAACAAGAGCGGAAGCAAGACGCGGCAGAAGGTACTGAAAGCCGGCCGCGATTATTTGTCATTGATTTTCATGGCGACCTTCAGGCCTCAGGGGTCACCAACCTACGGGAAGAAATAACCGCCGTCTTGTCATTGATAAGACCGCATGATGAGGTGTTACTCCGCCTTGAAAGCCCTGGGGGCACGGTGCATGGCTATGGTCTTGCCGCGTCCCAACTGCAACGCCTTAGAAATCATCAGGTGCAGCTCACCATCGCCGTGGACAAGGTCGCTGCCAGTGGTGGCTATATGATGGCGTGCATCGGCAACAAGGTGATTGCCGCTCCCTTTGCAGTACTGGGTTCCATCGGCGTGGTGGCGCAACTCCCTAACTTCCATCGCCTCTTGAAGAAGAACGAAGTAGACTTTGAAGTCCTCACTGCGGGGGAATACAAACGCACCCTCACCGTCTTTGGTGAAAACACCGAGGCCGGGCGCACCAAGTTTCTGGATGATTTAGAAGACATTCATGCGTTATTCAAAGATTTTGTTGTCGAAAACAGACCCTTAGTAGACATCACCAAGGTAGCCACGGGGGAAGCCTGGTACGGCAAACGCGCGTTGGAGCGCGCACTGGTGGATGAACTCCAGACCAGTGATGAATACCTTGTTACCCGGTGTCAAGAGATGGATGTCTTCCATGTGGAATATGTATTGCATCTGAAGAAGTTGGATAGGCTGGTTGAACGTTTGACGCGGCTAAGACATGCCTTCATGCCAGCACCAACATTCTTATCGGACCCCACCCACCTGGCCGCCCCGCTTCCCGCGCAAGACTTTCATATCAAATCCTAACTCCCTCGGAAAATATAATGACAGACGACAGCTTCAAAGCATTCCGAGTAGAAAAAACCGACACTGGAGTAACGCAATGTATCGCCGAGCAGCGTCGAGATGACCTCCCGCCAGGAGAGGTGCTGATCAGAGTCAAATACTCCAGTGTGAATTACAAGGATGCTATGTCCGCGAAAGGCTTGCCCGGGGTGACTAAAAACTATCCGCACACCCCCGGCATAGATGCCGCCGGTCGGGTAGTCAACAGCACCGAGAAGACCCTCAAAGCAGGCGATGAAGTCATCGTCACCGGTTTTGATTTGGGGATGAATACCCCTGGCGGCTACGGTGAATATATTCGGGTGCCGGCGACCTGGGTGACGCCCTTACCGGCGGGGATGACCCTGCGGGAAAGCATGATTATCGGCACCGCGGGACTCACTGCTGCCCTGTGTCTGGGCAAGTTGTTACATCAAGGCGCCAAACCCGATGATGGGCCCCTGCTGGTTACCGGCGCCACGGGCGGGGTAGGTTCGGTTGCTGTGGCACTACTGGCGCAGCAGGGCTTCACCGTCCTGGCATGCACGGGCAAGGCGGATAAGCGCGACTACCTCAAGCAGCTAGGCGCGAGTGACATCCTTCCCCGGGCTAGTCTGAGTGAAGTTAACGATCGTCCCCTGGGCAAGATGGCCTGGGCGCATGGAATTGATACTGTCGGTGGGGAAATACTCAGCAATCTGGTGAAGGGCCTGGCCTACGGCGGGAGTGTTGCGATTTGCGGGCTGGTTGCCTCCCCGACGATGCACCTCACTGTTTTGCCCTTTCTGCTGAGGGGCGTCAATATGCTGGGTATAGACAGTGTTGAACTGGACATTAAAGAAAAAACTCGGGTCTGGAACAAACTGGCAACAGATTGGCAGCTGGATTGCTTAGAAAAGATGGTCCTTGAAATTCAGCTCTCAGCGCTGGGCCAAGCGATTGATAGCATTTTTGCCGGCAAGACGAGCGGCCGCACGCTTTTGGTGCATGACGACTGAAACATGACGACTGAAACTAATCCCGCCTTAGTCTTGTAGAGACTGCGATGGGCGTCGGATATTTGAATACCACGATATAAGAAGACACCAAAAAGGTCAGGATGGCCGTTGCCTGAATCAGGTGCGATGCCTGCTGACTGAGCAACGTCTCGGCGACCGCAATAAAAGCAATCAGCATTGAGAATTCGCTGATCTGCCCTAGCCTAAATCCTGTTTCCCATGCCAGGGGCACCGATTCGCTGACACCCCGCAGGCAGTATCGAAATACCACCGGCTTCAACGCCAGGATGGCCGCCGACATGACTAGTGCCGGTACAATAACTTCAACGAGTAGTTCTAATTTAAGCCCGGCGCCGAGGGAGAAGAAAAACAACACCAGAAAAAAATCACGCAGGGGCTTTAAATGTTCGGCGATGTATATGGCGATAGGGCTAGTAGCAATGGTTACCCCGGCAATGAAGGCACCGATCTCCGATGACAGCCCGATGAAGGTTGCTAATTGCACCATTCCCAGACACCAGCCAATGGCAAGGAGAAAGATGTATTCATGGAAAACATCAAACCTTCTCAAGAGCGGGAGCATGATAAACCGCACACAGAGCCAGGAAAACAAAATCAACAGCGGCAGACTGATGATGATACCCAGACTTTTGATGACCCCATCAAATTCAAAGAAGCCGCCGCCCACAATAAACAACAAGATGATGGCAAACATATCCTGCACCAATAGCAGGCTCACGACGAGTTCCCCCGTGCGCCGATGATGCAAGACGGTCGTCGGTAGCAATTTAATACCGATGATGGTACTGGAGAACATCATGGCGACACCAATGATGCTGGACTCAATCAGCGGGTAATCAAATAGCAGGGCAATACCCAAGCCGACTCCGAAAAATATCACTGAGCTGAGGGCAGCAACCAGCAGTGTGTTGCGGAGTAGATTGAGCAGTTTTGAGGGTTGCATGTCCAAGCCAAGCAAAAACAGCAAAAAGATAATCCCCATCTTGGCAGCGCTGCTAATCAGTTCTGGATTATCAATCAGCTTGATGCCTGAGGGGCCAAGGAGCATGCCGGTAACAATATAAGCCACCAACAAGGGCTGACGGGTGTAGAGCGCGATGGTCGCCAGCACCGCCGTACTGGTAAAAATCAGGAAGAAAGAATAAACCAGATGATGCTCGTCTATACCCATCTCGTCTACTGCTCGCTTCGGTGCTGGAACAGCGGCACCCGGTCGCTGGTATGCTGATAACTAAATGTAAATCCCTTGAGGCAAGTGCGCGCCAGGTCAAGGTCTTGTCCCGCTGCCAGTTCAAAAGTATCAAAGCCGCAACGCAGCATCTGTTCCAGTTGATCAACGCGGACATCGCCGATAGCACGGATTTCCCCCTTAAAAGCACATCGCTTACGCAAAATACTCGCCGATGAGTAGCTTCTGCCGTCATTAAAGGTCGGAAAATACAGACCTATCACTTCAAGTTGGGGCAAGTAGGGCAGGGCAGCTTCTAGTTCATCGTCTGCAGCCAACCATATACCGGTAACAGTCGCGGGGTTATGCAGGCTAGGCAGGGTCTTGAAGGGGACGATTTTTTTATCCCCGGACTTTTTACTCCATGACTTTTTACTCCCGGACTTTTTATTCCATGACTGGGCCGCAACGTCGGCTGCAGCATGCGCCTCAGCGGTATTTCCAACAGCGGCATTTCCAACAGCAGCATCCGCATCGATGACCTTGAAGGCACTCTCCCGCAGCTCGCCATCTTTGTGGAGTAGCATCAATCCCTATACCTCAGCGTAAACCGCGGTCTTGAAAGGTGCTATGCCGAGGCGGCGAAAGGTATCAATAAACTTTTCTCCCGCTTCCCGCCGGTCGAGATACACATCCACCAGTGTTTGGATGACTCTGGGAACATCCTCCTGGGGAAAAGATGGTCCTAGTATCTGTGCCAGGGCAGCATCCTCACGCCCGGAGCCGCCGATTGATACTTGATAATATTCCGCGCCCTTCTTATCCACCCCCAGAATACCGATATTCCCCACATGATGATGGCCGCAGGCATTCATGCAACCCGATATATTGAGACTGAGTTCTCCCAATTCATGGAGCAGGTCCAAATCATCAAACTGCCGCTGTATCGCTTCCGCCACGGGTATTGATTTGGCGTTCGCCAGGGAACAGTAGTCGCCGCCGGGGCAACAGATGATGTCCGTCAATAATCCCAGGTTGGGAGATGCTAGCTCCATCGCCACCAGGGCTTGCCATAAGTCATACAGGTCTGCTTGCCGAACATCAGCCAGGGTGAGGTTTTGTTCATGGGTGACCCGGACCTCGGAGAAGCTGTACTTGTCCGCGAGGTCGGCAATCAGTTCCAGCTGCTCATCGGTGACATCTCCCGGGGCTACGCCAGTTGCCTTGAGTGCCAGGTTGACGATGCTATATCCCGGCAAGCGATGGAGTTTGATGTTCTGCTTGAGCCAGGCATTAAATCCAGGGTCAGCTCTGCCTGGCTCTATATCTTCAAGGCTTTTGTATGCGGGCTGGGTGAAGCATCGCTGCACCCGCTGAATTTCCGCCGACGTGAGTGTGCCGGGACCATCTTTTAGAGCTGCCCACTCAGTAGCCACTGCTTCGGCAAATACTTCCGGGGTCATGGCACGCACCAGTATTTTGATTCGGGCTTTATAGAGGTTGTCCCGACGCCCATAGCGGTTGTACACCCGCAGGATCGCTTCCAGATAGGTCAAGAGGTGCTGCTCTTCCAACCCTTGTTTGATGACTGAGCCCACCACGGGAGTTCGCCCCAGCCCACCACCGGCAAGGATGTCAAAGGTGATTTGCTTATTTTTGCTAGTCGCTCCCTGCTGCTGAATGCGTACTCCTATGTCATGCACCTGGACGGCAGCGCGATCCTGGACCGCGCCCGTTACCGCTATCTTGAATTTCCGCGGCAACCAGTTGAACTCAGGATGGAAGCTAGACCATTGCCTGATCAATTCCGCCCAGGGTCGGCTGTCTGCTATCTCGTCCCGGGCAACCCCAGCATATTGATCCGAGGTCACATTGCGGATGCAATTGCCACTGGTCTGGATGGCATGCATCTGGACACTCGCCAGCGCTTCCAAAATATCAGGTACTTCTTCCAGTTTGGGCCAATTAAATTGAATGTTCTGCCGGGTGGTGAAATGCCCGTAACCCCGATCGTAATAACGGGCGATATGTGCCAGCTTACGGAGTTGTTTTGAGGACAGGATGCCATACGGAATGGCAATGCGTAGCATGGGCGCAAGCCGCTGGATATAGAGCCCATTGCGCAGTCGCAGGTGTTTGAATTCTTCTGCATCCAACTTGCCCGCGAGATACCGCTGAGTCTGCTCGCGATACTGGGCAACTCTTTCATCGACCATTTTTTGGTCGTAATCATCGTAGATATACATCTTGATACCGGCTGGGATATTAGTCCTTCAATAGATCATTATACGCTATGCTTCTTGCCTCGTACCCTAGTAACCCTCAGGAGCAGTGATGACATCTAGCGACACTTCATTAGCAGACTCTTTAGAAGAGAAGAGTTCACAAAACCCTTCAGAAGAGACGGATTCACAAAACGGCGCCACCGACAGTCTGGTGGCAGTGCTCGCGGTCATTATCCCCGTATTGGCGATAATCTTCTGGTTATCCGGCCTGCCGGTCAGTTGAACATGACCCCATCATTCTTGCTCGTTCCTCTGGATTCCCGCCTACGGCGAGAATGACGGCGCGGAAGCCCCGCTCCTTCGGGCGGCTTACGGCGCCCCGCGCCGTCATTCTCGAGCTTGCTCGGGAATCCAGAGGAACAAAGGCAACCGCCTTGGGCATGTACACAACAACAAGATGGTTCGTCGCTCCCCGTCACTCTCGGGCTTGCCCCGGGAATCCAGCCCCCATCATCTGGATTCCCGTCACCTCAGTCATCCCAGCCGATGGCTGGGATGACTGAGGTGACGAGAATGACGGCGCAGGGGCCGAAGCAGGCATCATTTATATTGCAGGTGCGGGGCTAGCCAGCCTTCAACAGCCTGCACCGACATGCCTTTTCTTTGGGCATAACACTTGACCTGGCTCTGGTCAATCTTACCTATGCCGAAGTATCTTGATTCAGGGTGGGCAAAATAAAAACCACTGACCGAGGCGGCGGGTGCCATGGCGAAGTTTTCCGTCATCGTCACCCCAATCTTATTGCTCGCCTCCAGTAGTGAAAATAAAGTTGCCTTCTCGGTATGGTCAGGGCAGGCGGGATAGCCGGGCGCTGGCCTGATACCTTTGTAGGCTTCCTTAATTAATTCTCCATGGCTGAGGGTCTCCGCGGCGGCATAGCCCCAGTAGTTGGTGCGTACCAACTGATGCAGCCTTTCCGCCCAGGCTTCCGCCAATCGGTCGGCCAGTGCCTTCACCATAATGGCATTGTAGTCGTCATGCGCGGTTTCATATTCAGCCGCCAAAGACTGGACGCCCAGGCCCGCGGTGACCACAAAGCCGCCAATATAATCCTGCTTCCCAGAATCAATAGGGGCAATGTAGTCGGCAAGGCAAAAATTGGGTTTGCCATCGGGCTTGTCCGTTTGCTGGCGCAGATGATGTAACCGGGCAAGTTCTTGTCGGTCCCCGGGAGCTTCTGCTACCCGGTCAAATAACACAATATCTTCCTCCTGGGAGTTGGCAGGCCAGAAGCCAAAGACTGCGCTTGCCTTGATACGCGCTTGTTGCACCAGGTCATCCAGCATAGCCAGGGCGTCCTGGTGCAGGCTACGGGCCGCGGCACCGACCTTTTTATCTTCAAGGATTTTCGGAAACTTGCCCGCCAGTTCCCAGGTAATAAAGAAGGGTGTCCAGTCAATGTAGGCTGCCAGGTCTGCCAAGGAGAAGTCAGTGATGACCTGGGTGCCGGTAAAGGTCGGGACCGGCGGCTGATACTGCTGCCAATCAATCAGTGGTTTGTTCTGACAAGCCCGATGGTAGGGCAGGGTATTGGATTTTGGTTTCCGATGGCGGTGGCGCGCGCTGATCTTTGCATACTCTTCGGCGAGGCGGGCAGCTAGTACGGGTTTCTTTTCCGAGTTGAGCAGCTGTGATACCACCCCCACTGCTTTGGAAGCATCCGGCACATAGGCAACAATATCCTGGTGGTAACAAGGGGCAATTTTTACCGCGGTATGGGCTTTGGAAGTGGTCGCACCGCCAATGAGTAGTGGCAAGGCAAGGCCGCGGCCTTGCATCTCCGCGGCAAGGTGTACCATCTCTTCTAAGGAGGGCGTAATGAGCCCGCTCACCCCGATGATATCAATGCCTTCTTCAAGGGCAGTCTGCAGTATCTTATCGCTAGGCACCATGACGCCCAGGTCCAGCACCTCATAGTTATTACATTGCAACACTACGCTCACGATATTCTTACCAATGTCATGCACATCACCCTTCACCGTAGCCATGAGAATCTTGCCTTTAGCGACCCGCGGCTGGGTTTTTCCGGCTTCAATAAACGGCACCAGATGCGCCACTGACTGCTTCATGACCCGGGCACTCTTGACCACCTGTGGGAGGAACATCTTGCCGGCACCAAAGAGGTCGCCCACTTCATTCATGCCATCCATCAAGGGGCCTTCAATCACTTCTATAGGCTGGGCAAACTGCAACCGTGCTGCCTCGGTGTCGTCAACAATGTATTGATTGATACCCTTGACCAGGGCATAGCTCAGACGCCCCGCAACATCCTGGTCCCGCCATGCCAGGTCGGTGCTGGCGGTTTGCCGACCTCGGCCAGCATATTCCACGGCGACATCCAAGAGGCGTTCCGTAGCGTCTGTATGACGGTTCAGCAGCACATCTTCAATAGGCACCTTGAGCTTAGCAGGAATGTCTTCATAAAGACCCAGTTGCCCGGCATTGACAATGCCCATCCTGAGCCCGGCCTTGATCGCGTGATATAAAAACACCGTGTGAATTGCTTCCCGAACGGCGTCATTGCCCCGGAAGGAGAAGGACACATTAGATATGCCACCAGACACCAGGGCATGCGGCAGTTCGCGGTTGATGTAGGTGCAGGCGTCAATAAAGTCCTTGCCATATTGATTGTGTTCTTCAATACCAGTGGCCACGGCAAACACATTCGGATCAAAGATGATGTCCTCCGGGGGGAAGTCCAATTCCTGCACCAGGAGCTCGTAGGAGCGTTTGCAGATTGCTTGCTTACGCCCCAGGTTGTCGGCTTGCCCCTGCTCATCAAAGGCCATGACCACGACTGCGGCACCATAATCCAGGCACAGACGCGCCGCGGCTATAAACTTCTGCGCGCCTTCTTTTAGGCTGATGGAATTGACGATTGCCTTGCCTTGAATGCACTTCAAGCCAGCCTCAATGATCTCCCATTTGGAACTGTCCACCATGATCGGTACCCGAGCAATATCCGGCTCGGCAGCAACCAGATGCAAAAACTTCACCATGGCGGCTTTGGAATCCAGCATGCCTTCATCCATGTTGATATCAATAATCTGGGCACCGTTATTGACCTGCTGCTGGGTCACCTGCAGGGCTTCTTCGTAATTTTCCTCACGGATGAGCCGGGCGAACTGAGTAGAACCGGTGACATTAGACCGCTCGCCTATATTGACGAATAGCGAGTCGTCGTTTATCTCAAATGCTTCCAGGCCGCTGAGGAGGCAGTAATGCTGTCGTGCCGGGGGCTGCCTTACCGCTGCCCCGGCGGCAATTTCTGAAAATGCCTTGATATGTGCCGTGGTAGTGCCGCAGCAACCCCCGATAATGTTGACCAGACCGGCATCCAGATAGTCTTGCATGGCCCTGACCATAGTCTCGACACTTTCATCATAGGCACCGAATTCATTGGGCAGACCACGATTGGGATAGGCGGACACGAAGCAATCCGCGACTCTGGAGATTTGTGCCACATAGGTACGCAGGTCATCGGCACCGAGCGCGCAGTTAAAGCCGACACTCAAGGGCTGGGCATGCCGAATAGATGCCCAGAAGGCCTCCACCGTCTGCCCGGACAAGAGCCGGCCACTGGCATCGGTAATCGTGCCCGAGAGCATGATCGGCAGGCTGCTAGTCCGTTCCGCAAAGACTCGGCGGGCGGCAAAGATGGCTGCTTTGGCATTCAGCACATCAAAGATAGTCTCTATCAAAATGAGGTCCACGCCACCGTCCATGAGGGCATTGATACACACGGAGTAGTCGGTCACCAGCTCATCAAAACTGAGGCTGCGGAAACCCGGGTCGCGCACCTCCGGGGACAGGCTGGTAGACCGCGTGGTTGGACCCACCGCACCGGCAACGAATCTTGGCTTATTCGGGGCGGCGGCAGTCATCTCATCGGCGACCTCTCGGCAGAGGCGGGCCGCCGTTAGATTCAGTTCATAACAGATGTCCTCTAGAACGTAGTCCGCCTGGGACACGGCATTGGCAGTAAAGGTGTTAGTTTCAATAATGTCGGCACCGGCACGCAGATAAGCCCGATGAATATCTTGGATGGCCTCCGGCTGGGTGAGCACCAGCAGATCGCTGTTGCCTTTCAAGTCCATTGAATGATCCTGAAATCTCGCCCCTCGAAAATCACTTTCATCCAGGGCAAGGGCTTGAATGGCAGTCCCCATGGCACCATCCAGCACCAGCACTCGCTGTTGCAGCGCGGCGCGAATTAACTGAGCAGATGAATGCATGACGGGGTAGACCGGGTTTATCTTTTGGGGTGCAATAATAGCAGAGAATATGGCACTATCCCCCAAAGGGGGTGGACTTGAGACCGCTAATACAGATGTCAAAAAAATCCCACAACACTTTACACACTGACCACCGACCTGAGCGGGACCTGCTGGTTCTTGAAAGGCAGACTGAACCAGTAACCAAAAAACCGCCCCTGTTCAGCGTCGTGTTGTTTAATGATGACTACACCCCTATGGGATTTGTGGTAGAAGTGCTAGGCATTTTCTTCGGGATGAATTATGAGCAGGCAACGCAGATTATGCTCGCCATACACACCACCGGTGCTGCTCCCTGCGGAGTCTTTACCCGAGACATAGCGGAAACCAAATCTGCCCAGATCAATCAGTATGCTCAGGATAATCAACACCCGCTCGTCTCAGCCATTGAAGCTGTAGATGACGAGGAATAAACTGGAATAATATCAGTATGTTAGGACGAGAACTTAAAGTAACACTCAATCTCTCTTTCAGGGAGGCCCGGAAGCAGCGGCATGAATTGCTGAGCGTTGAGCACCTCCTGCTCGCCTTGTTAGGTAATACCTCTGTGGTCAAGGTGCTCAATGCCTGTGATGCGGATATAGAAAAACTGCAAACTGCCCTGGAAGAGTTTATTGACAAGACCACACCCCGTATCTCTCCAGGCATTGAAAACCAAGACACCGAGCCGACTATTGGCTTCCAACGGGTGCTCCAACGCGCGGTCTTCCATGTTCAGTCCAGCAATCGGGATGAAGTAGACGGTGCCAATGTGCTGGTTGCTATGTACAGCGAACAGGAAAGCCAAGCCGTCTATCTGTTAAAACAGCAGGGTATAGAACGGATTGATCTGGTCAATTACATCGCGCATGGCGTGACCCGGAAGAGTGAGACCGGGGAGGCGCGAGAAGACCTACTCGAAACGGGCGCGGACGGGGAGGCAGCAGAAGCCACCCCTCTGGATCTATACACCACCAATCTCAATGAAGCAGCAAAAAACGGTGCCATTGATCCGCTGGTGGGCCGAGTCAATGAAGTGGAAAGAATCATCCAGACCCTGTCCCGCCGCCGTAAGAACAACCCCTTGCTCGTGGGCGAGGCGGGGGTAGGCAAGACCGCCATTGCCGAGGGGCTGGCAAGGATGATTGTGGAAGGCAAGGTGCCTGAGGTGATTAAAGACAGCACCGTCTATGCCCTTGACCTAGGTGCCCTTTTGGCCGGCACCAAATATCGCGGCGACTTTGAACGGCGCCTCAAGGGGCTGCTTAACCAACTCAAAAGTGAGCCCGGGCAGGTGTTGTTTATTGATGAAATCCACACCGTCATAGGAGCCGGTTCGGCTTCTGGCGGGGTGATGGATGCGTCCAACCTGCTCAAACCCATGCTTGCTTCAGGCACCATTCGCTGTATAGGTTCCACCACCTACAAAGAATATCGGGGTATTTTTGATAAGGATCATGCCCTGTCCAGACGCTTCCAAAAAATTGATGTGGAAGAACCCAATCTTGAAGACACCTACGCCATCTTGAAGGGCCTCAAGCCCAGTTATGAAGCGCACCATCAGGTAAAGTACAGCGACCGCGCAATACGCGCGGCGGCAGAGCTTGCCAGCCGGTACATCAATGACCGCAAGTTGCCCGACAAGGCTATTGATGTCATTGATGAGGTGGGGGCCTATCAGCGGCTACAACCCGCGCATCGGCGTAAGAAGCAAATATCGGTGCGCGATGTGGAACAGATGGTTGCCAGGATAGCGCGGATACCGCCGAGGAATATATCCAGTTCCGACAAGAACCTATTGAAAGACCTGGAAGCCAATTTGAAAATGGTAATCTTCGGTCAGGACGAGGCTATCAAAAGTCTAGCTAGTGCTATTCGGCTTGCTCGGGCCGGGCTGCGAGAGGAGGGCAAGCCCATAGGTGCCTATCTGTTAGCGGGTCCAACGGGTGTCGGCAAGACAGAAATCTGCCGCCAACTTGCCCGGATCATGGGTATTGAGCTGGTGCGCTTTGATATGTCCGAATATATGGAACGGCACACCGTCTCCCGGCTGATAGGCTCGCCCCCGGGCTATGTCGGCTATGACCAGGGGGGGCTACTGACCGAGGCGGTGACCAAGCACCCGCATTGTGTGTTGTTGTTAGATGAGGTGGAGAAGGCACATCCAGAGATCTTTAATCTTTTATTGCAGGTGTTTGACCACGGCACCCTGACGGACAACAGCGGTCGCAAAGCAGACTTCCGGAACATTGTTATTGCCATGACCACCAATGCCGGGGCAATAGAAATGAGCCGCAATTCCATCGGCTTTACCACCCAGGATCATGCTCCAGATGGAATGGAACTCATCAAGAAGCTCTTCGCCCCGGAGTTTCGTAATCGGCTTGATGCCATTATCCAGTTCAATGCCTTGCCGATGGAAGTGATCAAAACTGTGGTGGACAAATTCCTGGTAGAAATCCAGGTGCAATTAGATCCTAAAAAAGTACAGTTGGAGATAGATGATAGTGCCCGTGCTTGGCTGGCTGAGCATGGTTATGACGAGAAGATGGGTGCCCGGCCCATGCAACGGCTGATTCAAGACAAGATTAAAAAAGAACTTGCTGAGGATATTCTGTTTGGCAGGTTGGCACATGGCGGCGGGGTAGTGCGAGTGCTAGTACGGGATAATGATCTGGTGTTGGATATTGAAGCGCCCGTCACTGAGACTGTTTGAGTTGCTCGCTCAGGCTATTCTCTGAAGATGATGCGCCCCTTGGAAAAATCATAAGGCGTCAATTCCACCTTCACCTTATCACCGGTCAAAATCTTGATGTAATGTTTACGCATCTTCCCACTGATGTGTGCGGTGATGGTATGTCCATTTTCTAATTCAACACGGAACATGGTGTTGGGTAGGGTATCCTTCACCAGGCCAGACATCTCTATTTGTGCTTCTTTTGCCATCTGGTTCCTCGACTGTCATTG
This sequence comes from Candidatus Azotimanducaceae bacterium, assembly GCA_965208605.1. Taxonomy (GTDB): domain Bacteria; phylum Pseudomonadota; class Gammaproteobacteria; order Pseudomonadales; family Azotimanducaceae; genus UBA9659. Next base: position 466,470 of record OZ242345.1, read on the forward strand.
CTTATGACTTTTTTTATGCCCGTTTTTATGACCATTGCTTATGCGCGTTTTTATGACCATTTTTATGAGCAGGTCCGGCGACCCGCTCCATTGGCGCGCATTCTGCCTGAAATACCCCTCAAAATAAAACCCCCAGCCCGTCATTCTTGTTGTGCATCCAGCTCATCCAGATATTTTTCAGCATCAAGGGCGGCCATACACCCAAAGCCAGCAGAGGTCACCGCCTGCCGATACACCGGGTCGGCAACATCACCGGCTGCAAAAACCCCGGGGATGCTGGTTGCCGTAGAGTTGCCTGCTAAGCCTGATTGGGTGGTGATGTAACCCCCGCGCATAGCGAGTTGATCAACAAAAATATCAGTGTTAGGGCGGTGCCCTATGGCAATAAAGATGCCCCTTAAATCACATGTAGTCACCCGTTGAGTGTTGACATCTTTGATACGCATGCCGGTAACTCCCATAGCATCACCGAGGACTTCATCAAGTTGATGCTCCCAGTGGAGCTTGATGTTGTCCTTCGCAAATACCCGTTGCTGGAGCATCTTCTCACCCCGAAACGTATCTCTTCTATGCACCAGGGTAACTTCCGAGGCAATGTTGGCGAGGTAGAGGGCTTCTTCCAAGGCAGTATTACCACCACCAATCACGGCTACCTTCTGTTGCTTGTAGAAAAACCCATCACAGGTTGCACAGGCACTGACACCCTTACCCTTGAAGGCTTCCTCCGAGGCGAGGCCAAGATATTGTGCCGTAGCACCGGTCGCAATAATCAAGGCATCCGCGGTGTAACCGGTCTCGTTGCCCAGCAAACGGAAGGGACGTTGCGCCAGCTCAGCAGTGTGAATATGATCATAGAGCACCCGGGTATCAAAGCGTTCAGCATGGGCTTGCATCCTGAGCATCAGGTCGGGTCCCTGCAAACCGGTTACATCGCCAGGCCAATTATCAACATCCGTAGTGGTGCTGAGTTGGCCACCCGTTTCAATGCCGGTGATAAGTACCGGTTGCAAATTAGCTCTTGCCGCATAGACAGCGGCCGTAAAGCCAGCGGGTCCTGAACCCAAAATTAACAGCCGCTGATGTAGCTCTTTATAACCTTCTTGCATGATGATATCTGCCTAAGCACTAATAAAACTAGGTAGTAATAGACTTTCGCGCCAATAAAAAAGCCTCGGCATGGCGATGCCCAGCAATAATCTGCCAGAGGGTTCGGCCCTGCTTGTCCTGGGCATCCAGGTTTCTTTCGGCCTGGCTGAAAAATACGAGAAACCGAGCAAAGTCTTCTGGACGCATGCTGCGATATGCCTTGAGCAGCACATGAAAATCAGCGGCTTCGCGCCGTGCTACATTCTGATTTTCGTCCGGATTTGCGTCCGGGTTTTCGTCCGGGCTCGTCAGATGATTTACAGGCGCGTTGACAGCAGTACTGATAAGGTAGGGTTGCAGATTGAGAAAACTTTTAACCCTATCGTCATCCCATACTTCGTCGGTCACCTGAGCAATTTTTGCCATGCGTCATGCCTCCAAAAACATTCTACATCAAGGCATCAGTCTAGCAGTAAGATATGGTATGTGTTCACCAATTCACTTGTTCCTCTGGATTCTACCATGCCAAACGGCAGTCTTCTCAGATGACAAGATGGGACAACACCTATAGACAGGCTAGACTAGCCTTGCGTGAAACCAGCAGAGGGGGCAAGATTTGTTGGTATCCTTTAGCAGACCCAGAGTAACCAGAAGATGAAACCAAAGATCAAAATATCGTCCTCAGACAAGGAGCAGAAGGTGATAGCGCAGCTTGCACCCCGATTGCGAGAAGGTGCATTTATTGCCCTGGTCGGTCTCGCTTTGTATCTCATCCTTGCCCTGACAACATATAGCCCCAGTGATCCGGGTTGGAGTTTTACCGGTTCCGGGCAGGGCGACACGACGACTAACCTGGTGGGTAGCAGTGGCGCCCTGGTGGCTGATGTGTTGCTCTACTTCTTTGGCTTTCTTGCCTATCTCTTCCCGATGATGTTGGCGCACCAGGCTTGGGAAATTTTTCGTGAATCCGAGGTGGAGAACAACTTCAACCTTTCCATCCTGGTGTTCAAGATTGTCGGTTTGATACTCACGATGCTTTCTGGAGCGGCAATATCAAGCATACATTTTTATGCGCTGGGTACGGCTCTGGACTTCCGAGAGGGTAGCGGGGGAGTCATCGGTATCTGGCTAACCGGTATGCTGGACCCGGTCCTCTCGGACACGGGTACCACTCTGGTGCTGATTTCTATGTTCCTGTTTGGCTTGACGGCCTTCTTGGATATTTCCTGGCTGCGGATCATGGATAACCTAGGCCGCTTGGCAATAGCGGTGGCGGAACGATTGGCGCACGACATCAACCGCCTGGTGATTAAGTGGCAAGAAAGAGCAGACACCAAGAAGACCGCCGAGCAGCGGCGCGAAGTACTTGAGAAGCATGTGGGGGAAGCACAAGATCGAACGGCACCCCTCATAGAGGCACCATCGGCACCCCCAAAAGAACCCAGCATAAGAGTGCACAAGGAGTCCCAGGGCAGCCTGTTCAAGGTGGACAGCATTAACGACTTACCCGCACTGCATCTGCTAGACGATAATTCAGAGCTTCCGCGTGGCTATTCAGCTGATGATCTTGAAGCCATGTCTCGGCTGCTGGAATTAAAACTGAATGATTATGGCGTGGATGCTGAAGTGGTCGCGGTCTTCCCCGGTCCGGTAATCACCCGGTTTGAGATACAACCCGCCGCCGGGGTCAAGGTCTCGCGCATCACCGGGCTAGTCAAGGACATTGCCCGGTCTCTGGCAGTGATTAGTGTACGGGTCGTTGAGGTCATCCCTGGCAAGTCGGTGGTCGGTATAGAGATTCCCAATATAGACCGGAAAATAGTCATGATGAGCGAGGTATTAAAGTCCCGAGTCTATGACCGTGCGGGCTCTCCTTTGTCCCTTGCCCTAGGCCAGGACATATCCGGGGCGCCGGTGGTGGAAGACCTCACGAAGATGCCCCATCTGTTAGTTGCCGGCACTACGGGTTCGGGCAAATCGGTGGGTTTGAATGCCATGATTCTATCCATCCTCTTCAAGGCTTCGCCAGAGAATGTGCGGATGATTATGATTGATCCCAAGATGCTGGAACTGGCGGTTTACGAGGGAATTCCACACCTTTTGACGCCGGTCGTAACCGATATGAAGGATGCCGCCAACACTCTCCGCTGGTGCGTGGCGGAAATGGAACGTCGGTATCGCTTGATGGCTTCGCTGGGAGTCAGAAATATTGCTGGATTCAATCGCAAGATAGAGGAGGGCGTCAAAAATAACACCCCGCTTCTTGACCCGCTCTGGGAAGCAACTCCCATGCTGGATGGAGTTGAACAGTCGGCGCCTCTGCTGGAGACCCTGCCATTTATTGTCGTCGTCATTGATGAGTTCGCGGACATGATCATGATTGTCGGCAAAAAGGTTGAAGAGCTCATCGTGCGTATCGCGCAGAAGGCGAGGGCAGCGGGCATTCATTTGATTCTTGCTACCCAGCGGCCTTCCGTCGATGTGATTACCGGGCTCATCAAGGCGAATGTGCCGACCCGAATCGCCTTCCAGGTATCATCAAAAATTGATTCCAGGACCATCCTTGACCAGGGCGGTGCCGAGCAGTTGTTAGGGCATGGCGACATGCTATACCTACCCGCAGGTTCACCCCTGCCGCAGCGAGTACACGGTGCCTTCGTGAGTGATGATGAAGTGCATCGGGTGGTGAATAGCTGGAAGAAACTCGGCGCCCCCAACTATCTTAACTCGGTGTTGGCAGGCGTTACCGAGAGAGCGATGCTTCCCGGTTCTGGCATGCACCTGGAACCCGATACGGACGAAGAAGACCCATTGTATGATGAAGCCGTCAGCTATGTCACCGAATCGCGGCGCGCGTCAATTTCATCACTCCAGAGGAAGCTGCGGGTGGGCTACAACCGTGCGGCCCGACTCATTGAGACAATGGAAGTTGCCGGGGTGGTGAGCCCCATGAGCAGTAACGGTTCAAGAGAAGTGCTCTCTGATGCGTCGCCAGACTAGACCTTGCCTCACTCAGGCTTTGCTTGGTCTGCTGCTGCTACCCCTGTTGCTTTTTATAACCCCAACAGGCAAGGGGCAGAGTCCGGACCAAGTGCCGGAGCCGGCTCAGGTGCTTGCCGACATGCTGGGGAGATTTGAGACCCTCTACGCCAGCTTCACGCAAAAAAGAGTAGACCAAACCCAGGCGACTGAGGGGGCAGGAAATGCTACCGAAGAAGGCAGCACCCAGTCGGGTGAACTCTGGTTGCAAAAACCAAACATGTTCCGCCTGGAAACAGGTCCGCCCCTTAGCCAGACGGTTGTTTCTGATGGTGCCAGTCTGTGGACTTATGACCGAGACCTGGAACAGGTCATCATCAGCAACTTTGAAGATGATCTGGCTGGGCTGCCCATATTATTGCTCGGTGGCAGTGCTCAGGACCTGGCAGCGGCATTTGCAATCACTGGTCCTTATGTATCTCCATCCAAGACTAGCGACCCGGCATCCCGCCTCTTCTTGCTGATTCCCTATGATGACAAGAGCATCCTCAGCTCGGTTGCCATTGTTTTTATAGATGCCATACCCCGGACGATTATCCTGGAAGATACCATGCAAGCACGCACCTTCATTGAGCTGTCCCATATCAACCTGAGCCCTGAGCTCAGTGGCAGCGGGTTTCTGTTTGCAGTTCCTGAGGCGGTAGATGTCATAGATGATCGGCACTAATTGGACTGAACCTAACGTAACTAAATCTAACGTAACTAAATCTCACGTAACTAAATGTAACTTTTTGATATGACACCACATATTACTCTATTTTTCGCGGTGGCTTTGGGTGGTGCCCTAGGCGCAGTTGCCCGTTATAGTGTGACTCTCGCGTCTCAGAATATTCCCTGGCAGCCTGTTTTCTGGCGTGGTTTCCCTATTGATACTTTCGCCGTGAACCTGGTTGGATCCTTGCTAGCAGGGGTCTGTTTGGTGCTGATGCTGGAGCGAGGTCCGGTACCGGAAGTCTGGCGCGCCCTGGTACTAGTCGGCTTCTTCGGTGCCTTCACTACCTTTTCCGCCTTTTCCCTCCAAACTATTACCCTTTTTGAAGAGGGCCGATTGCTACTCGCGGCGGCATACATTGTCAGTAGCCTGGTGCTGAGCCTAGCGAGCGCCGGTCTCGGTATCTTCCTCGCCAGACAAGTGGTAGAAAATTTTTAGCAGTGCTTCTCCTGCCTGCTCTGATAAAATAGCCTGATAAAATAGCTCTACATAAAAGCACCTATTGCCTGGATAACTGCCTAAGATGTTGGACCCCAAACTACTCAGACAAGGGCTGGATGACACCGCCGAGCGACTCCGTATCCGAGGCTTCACTCTGGATATAGATGTCATTCGTGCTCTAGAGGCAAGGCGCAAAGAAGTACAAGTCAGCACCGAAAAACTCCAAGCCGAACGCAACCAGCATGCCAAGTCCATTGGCGAAGCCAGGTCTCGGGGTGAGGATATACAATCCCTCCTGAAGGAGAACTCAACCCTGGACGAACGGCTGACCGCCAGCAAGCAGCAACTACAACAACTACAAGCGGCACTCTATGAACAGCAGATGGCAATACCCAATCTGCCGCACACCTCAGTACCGGCAGGTACTCGCGAGGAGGACAATCAAGAGGTACGTCGATGGGGCGAGCCGCCACACTTTTCCTTTACCCCCAAGGATCATGTTGACCTGGCAACGCCTTCTGGATTGATGCACTTTGAGCGGGCAGCGAAGATTGCGGGTGCTCGTTTCGTCACCCTGCGGGGTCCTGTCGCCAAGCTGCATCGCGCCCTGGCGCAGTTCATGCTGGAGCTGCACACCGGCGAACATGCCTACGAAGAAGTTAATCTTCCTTGTATCGTCAACCGGACGTCTTTAGAGGGCACCGGGCAATTGCCAAAGTTTGAGAAGGACCTGTTCAAATTGGTGGATGACCGGGACTTCTACCTGGCACCGACGGCGGAAGTGCCGGTCACCAACCTATTACGCAATGAAATACTAACCGCCGAGCAATTACCTACACGTTTTGTCTGTCATAGTCTTTGCTTCCGTAGTGAAGCCGGGGCGAGCGGTAAGGACACCCATGGCATGCTTCGCCAGCACCAATTTGAAAAGGTAGAGCTCGTCCAGCTGGTCAGACCGGCGGATTCCTGGCAGGCATTGGAAAGCCTCACCGGGCATGCCGAAGCGGTCTTGCAAAAACTGGGTCTTGCCTATCGGGTCATTACTCTCTGTGGCGGGGACCTGGGCTTTGCCGCCGCTAAGACCTATGACCTTGAAGTCTGGCTACCCGGACAACAAAAGTATCGAGAGGTGTCATCTTGTAGTAATTTTCTTGATTTTCAGGCACGGCGCATGCAGACGAGATGGCGTAACCCTGATACGGGCAAGCCGGAATTTTTGCATACCTTAAACGGCTCGGGCTTGGCCGTGGGGCGCACCCTCATAGCCCTACTAGAAAATTATCAACAAGCAGATGGCAGCGTACAGTTTCCGCCGGTGCTAGCACCCTATATGGGTGGCGATATGCTACTCAAACTCAACACCGCCTGAGCATGCGTTACCTGCCATTACACCTTGATCTAAAGGAGCGACAGGTGCTTGTGGTCGGGGGAGGGGAGCTTGCCCGACGTAAGGTTGACCTCCTTTTGAAGACCGAGGCGCAGATTCATCTGGTGGCACCGGCTATTGATGCTCGCCTGGAGGCACTTCTGGGGCAGGCACCACACCGCCTGACACGGGGCAAGTATCGGGGCTCACAAATTCTTGGTTCTCAAGTACGGGGCGCGCAAATCTCTGGTTCCCAAACCCATGGTTCTCAAGTGCGGGGTTCTCAAGTACGGGGTTCTCAAGTACGGGGTTCTCAAATCCAGGGCGCGCAAATCCCTGGTTCCCCAATACAGGGACTGGCCCTGGTGATTGCGGCTACTGCCGAGCCCGCCGTCAACCGCCAGGTCTCAGAAGATGCGCAAGCAAGCAATATCCCGGTAAATGTTGTTGATGCACCGGAGCTCTGTACGGTGACCTTTCCGGCTATTCTTGACCGGAGTCCCCTAGTGATTTCCGTGGGCTCAAGTGCGAGTTCCCCCGTGCTCACAAGATATGTGCGGGAATTGATTGAGCAGGTTATTCCCGCTGCCTTTGCCAACCTGGCGAAATATCTGGCAACAAGACGGCCGAAACTTCGACAAACACTCCCTCAAGGCAGGCAGGTCCGGCGCCAGATGGAGGACTTTCTGGATTCACCGGGTATGGCCCTGGCAATGCAGAGACAAGATGCCAAGGCGGATGATTATTTGTTTGCTACCAACCCTTCAACGATTGCTTCAATGAGCGCTTCAATGACCGCTCCAATAACCCGAGGCGAAGTATACATGGTGGGGGCGGGTCCTGGAGATCCTGACCTGCTGACATTGAAAGCCCTGCACCTGATGCAGAAGGCGGACATAGTATTGTACGACAATTTAGTGTCGCCAGGAGTCCTGGAAAGAACCCGGCGAGATGCCACCCGAGAATTCGTCGGCAAACGCAGTGGTTACCCGTCCAGCAAGCAGGAAGACATCAACCAGCTTCTGGTACGACTGGCCAAGGCAGGGCACCGGGTCCTGCGGCTGAAAGGGGGTGACCCGTTGATTTTTGGCAGGATGGGAGAAGAGATTGAGGCTCTCATAAGGCAGCAGATTCCATTCCAAATAGTACCGGGCATCACTGCCGCGAGCGGTTGTGCCGCCGCCGCGGGCATTCCCTTAACGCATCGCGACCTGGCGCAAAGTGTCCGGCTGCTGATGGGTCATCCCAGAAATGGGCAGGTAGATTTACCCTGGAAAGAATTGACGCAGGAAAACGAGACCCTGGTGTTTTATATGGGGCTAGGCGGGCTGGTGACAATATGCCGACAACTGCTGGCGCATGGTCGTGCTGCGGATACACCCATAGCGGTCATTTCTAAAGGCACCCGACCCGACCAACAGATATTGAAGGCAACGCTGGAAACCATGCCGGGACTGGTGGCACGCACCCAGATACAAACGCCAACTCTGATTATTGTGGGGCCGGTGGTTAACCTCTCATAGAGCCGCGGCCTAGGGCAGGTAGAGCCATCAGCGGTTTATATATAAGTTGTGTTTATTGCATTGAGTTGAATGGACATTATATAAGATAATTTAACATAATATACATTATGCGCATAAGGTCATGGCGACACCCCATAGCAAAGCAGCCTTCTTGTCGCTCGCGTTCAGCATCGTGAATCTTGTGTCGCCTTGAGCGAGCGACAAATAATCATCACATGTCAGTCTACGATGCCTAAGGCCGGTGTAGTCTGCCACTCGCCCCGAGTAAAATCGGGAATGGGCTTGCTGTTTCCTTGAGCTGACACAGATTCGGCGCTGAGCGGACTAACGACCGACCAAGCCGCCGCGTCATAAACATTCTGATCGAGCGGTTCTCCATTTCGAAGACAGTAGATAAATCGCCAACACATCAGGAAATCCATACCACCGTGGCCGCCCTGAGCCGCCGCTTCTTCTCCCATTCTCAAGTACAATGGATGATCGAATTTTTCGTACCAGGGAGTCATGTCGTAGTCCCATTCGTGGAAACTCTCGCCGCCCCCATCTTCAAGTGCGAGGCGATTCGGGTAACCGGCAAAAACGCCATTGGTGCCTTGAATCAGGTTGTGTCGCGTGTAGGGTCTAGGAGTCGTTGTGTCGTGTTGTAGCATGATCGTTCTCCCCTTTTTGGTTTTGAGCATGCTGGTATTCATATCGCCACATATATAATTGAGCTTGTTAAGTTCATGTTCGGCAGGAAACTCCTCGCGCGCGTACTCAGCACGGCCAATCGACGCTGAGCTCATCGAATTCATGTAATCAAACTGGTCTCCTCGATTAATGCCCATGTATTGCGCGATCGGTCCAAGACCGTGTGTGGGATAAAGGTTGCCGTTTCGCTTGGTGTGCCATTCGGTCCTCCAGGAACCGGTTTTGTACTCAATCTCTTTCATTTGCCATCGAAGCTCGTGGATGTATGCCGCCTCACCGTGAAGCAGCTCCCCGAAGAGACCATTGCGCACCATATTGAGCACCATCAATTCCTCACGGCCGTAGCAGACGTTCTCCATCATCATGCAGTTTTTCTGCGTGCGCTCAGACACATCGACTAGCTGCCAGGCCTCGTCAACAGTTACCACGGCCGGCACCTCCACGAACGCGTGCTTGCCACTTTCCATGGTGTCTAGCGCCATCGGCGCATGCCAGCGCCATGGGGTCGCTATAACAACAATGTCAATGTCGGCACGGTCGAGCATTTTTCGATAGGCGTAGTCGTCGCCGGTATACCCTGTTGCCGCTGGTTTATTGTGAGCTGCGATAATGCTCTGGGCTCGGTCAAGTACGGCTTGATGCGTATCGCAGACCGCAACTATTTCAACACCGTCTAAATTGCAGAATCGAGTGACAAAGCCAGAACCCCGTTCACCAACACCGATCAGCCCGACTCGCACGGTTTCCAAGGCCGGGACCACAAGCTGCATGACTGACTTGGCGCCGGTCAATCGCGGCCGAGCTCCTGACCCCCTCGGCTCCTCAACACAACCGTTAAGCCCCGCCACTGCCGAGAGAGCGAGCGTCGATTTAATGAAACCTCTACGATTAATTTTGCTCAGAAGCAAACTCCGTTGACCCATGTACTCATGACATTATGTTGCGCGTCCACGGCCACCATGTTCGCTGCATAGCCTGGCGCGATGCGGCCGTAGCGAGCATCGATTCCAATGGCTGTTGCCGGATACAAGGACGCCATACGAACAGCTTCAAACCAATCGAGCTGAGCAAATTGTGCTGCGTTATTGACCGCAGAAATCATATTGAGGTCGGAGCCGGCAAGAGAGCCGGCCGCGTTCATGCACCGTCCATCTTCGCTGTGAATGGTTTCGCCATTCAACACAAACGCATCGTCTGACGACCCAACCGTTGGCATTGCATCGGTAACCAATATCGCGCCACCCTTCTGCTTTGCGGAAACAGCAACATGAAAGGTTGCCGGATGCACGTGATGCCCGTCGGCGATAATGCCGAACCAACTGTCGGTGCTTTGAAGTGCCGTTCCCACTATTCCGGGTTCCCGACTCTGCATCGGTGTCATTGCATTAAATAGATGTGTAAAACCGCGAACACCCGCCGCCAGTGCACTAAGGGTTTGCATGTGATTGGCCGCACTGTGCCCCACACATACGATGATACCGGATTCGACCAGGCTGCTTATTCGCTCAGGGGTGGTCAGTTCCGGAGCAATAGTGACAATGGTCTTGCCGAGCGATAGCGACGTCATAATCTCTATCGCTTCATCATCAATGATTCGAAACTGCTTCTCGTTGTGAGCGCCCTTGTGTTGAGAATTGAGAAAGGGCCCTTCCAGGTGAATCCCGAGCACCCCCGGAACGCCACTTTCGATCGCCTGGTCGGTTGCCCTGATCGCTTGCCGCATCACGGTCAAACTGTCCGTGATCAACGTCGGCATGAAGCCGACGGTACCAAATTGGCGATGCGCTTCGCCGATGGCCCGAATGCCCTCGACAGATGGATTGTCGTTGAATAAGACGCCACCGCCGCCATTGACCTGCAAATCCACAAAACCGGGAACCAGGGTCTCACCCTGAAGATCATATTGGGTCGTGATATCAGACGGGACTAATTGTTTCGGAACAACCGACGCGATGAGTTCATTCTTGATAATTACCGCATGCTCCAGCAACAGTTCCTCACCGGTGAATACCCGGCAATTAACGACCGCGCTATTAACTACCGCACTCTTAATAACCGGATTAGGCATTTGACGCACGCATTGCTGCCCGACCTAGCATGGCAGCACCTCTCACGCCGCTTGAATCACCGAATTGCGGGGGCACCACCGGGGCAACCCGGAATCCTGGAATAATGTGCTGCTCAACGGCGTCCGCCAACCGCTCAAAAATTTCGTCTATTTTTGATAGACCGCCGCCGATGACGAGGATATCGGGGTCAAAAATGTGAAGCAGCTGCGCGACATATAGGCCCAGACAATCGAGATAGGCGGAAAATGTCTTACTCGCCGTTGCGTCTCGTTGTCGTACACCGTCGACAATATCGATAACGTTTTTGAAGCTTCCTCCAAAGTGCCGTGCCATCCATAGCAAACCCGGGCCCGACATATACGGCTCAACGCAACCCATGGCGCCGCAGCCACACTTTAGAAGCGGGAAATTGTACCGTTGCAACGTCAACGCGGCCATCGGAACGTGCCCGAATTCGCCGGCCAGACCGTTGGCACCGCGCACCAACCGACCGGCGATACTCTGATTGCCCGCAAGGCCGGTGCCTAGTACAAGACCAAGGACGTTATGTACACCGTCGCCGGCACCGCCGTTGGCTTCGGAGAAGACGAAATTCTTGGTGTCGTTGTCCATGGTAACTTGTCGCAACAGTTTCTCGGACAGATCGGCACCCACCGACCGACCGTTGATACACCGTACATTACCCGAAACACATTCACCATTTTCATCGATAAACCCCGGTACGCCGACGCCAACCGAGCCTTTATGGCCGAGTCGAGAGTCGGCCTCAGCGACCATTGCTTCGACCGCAGATAGAAAGTCAAGATAGTTTTCCGTAGGCGTTGGCGTGCGCCATGAATCCTGCAATTCAAGCGCATCGTTGAAGATTGCCAGCTCCATCTTGGTGCCACCAATATCCAAACCAATCATAGCTAGATGCTCGCCACTTTCTCGGTGAATTCTGGATCTATATCGGCTGAGTAATCGTAAATGGTTACCCCTTTCACCACACGATTGACTTCTCCCGTTGGACAAGGATTGTCCGCCGTAATATTGAAAGCCAACGCGCTGAAAAATGCGAACATCTGACAATAGACGAGGTACGGCAGTGCCACCCAGAACTCATCGAGTTGTTCACCGCCACCATCGATTTGCAAAGCTTTTGGAGACAATTCCAGGATACGTTCCCGAGGGAAGTCGCGATGAAGTTCGGACAGTAGATCATGCTCGTACTGTGCAGTGTATGGATTCTGCGATTGTAAATGAACGACAAGCGTATCGTCGTTCAATATGGACTTGGGCCCGTGCCGAAACCCCAGGGGGGTGTCAAAAATCGGTGCAATATGACCGGCGCTGAGCTCGAGCACCTTTAATGTCACCTCATGCGCGATACCGTAAAGACAGCCCGCCCCGAGCACAACCAATCGCCCTCGCTTGCGACCGGCAAGAGCTTTCACCTGCTTCGCTTGCCCCTCAATCAATTGTTCTGCGGCGGCGGCAGCAAGCGCGACCTGATTGTTGACCGGCACGAAAATCGCCGCGCATGCAACCAGCATGGATGTGAAACTGCTGGTCATTGCAAAGCCACGATCATTGCTTCGTTCCGGCATAAGAAGACAGAGCGTCTTCGCATCGCCCTGCCCGGACTCCGCAAGGTAGCCATCTGGATTGCAGGTCAGTATGAGATGATAGCAATGTGTTAGCATCTGGTCCGCGAGTTTGACGCTGGCGACACTCTCCGGACTGTCACCGGAGCGCGCAAAAGAGATCATTAGTGTCGGCAGGTCCTCGGCGAAACACTTCCCTGGGTCTCCCACTATGTCGGTTGTGCTCAATGAATCAACCCGCCGCCTTAACTGTTCACTCAGCCAAGGCGAGAGGGTTTCACCAACAAAAGATGAGGTACCCGCACCGGACATTACGATTCGTAATCGCGCATCACCGAGCAGTGGCACAAGCCAGCGCTCAATTGAATGTCGCTGTTTCTCAATGCCTTTCAGAGCCTCCAGCCAGACCGCTGGCTGTTGTGAAATTTCTTGCGCCGTCCAGAAACTTCCGCTCGCCCTCAAGTCGTCAATGGCACATTCCAGTATTTGTTCCGTCACCATGATTCACTTTCTATTATTATTCGGCCCAACAAGCATCAGCATAGCACTTCGTCACCTGCATGATATGGTGTCGAATCAGTGCTGTCGGCTCTGCAGCCAACTTTCCTGAGCGGAGCGCCTGATACTGCGGTGGCATGAACATGCCGAGCAAGGGCAAGGGGATTGTGGTTGCGGTCGGTTTGAAAATGTAATCGTCCTCGCGGATTTTGAAGGGCAGGTTGACCTGGGCGACCTTGGCAAGCGGTGTCTTGGCGCGCGTTATAGAGACTACTGAGGCGCCGTATTGAGCAGCAATCTCTACCGCTTCGCATACGTCAGGGCTGCTGCCACTCATTGAGATTCCGATCACCAGGTCTTTCTTCTTTATCGTTGAAGCTGTCATACGCATTAACAATGGATCGGAATAGGCCGTTGCGGCCACACCTAGCCTAAAGAGCCGATACTGTAGTTCAATAGCCATGATCGTGCTGGAGCCGCCGACACCGAAAATTAAAACTTGATTTGCAGTCGCAAACAATTCAAGGCATTTGTCCAGCATCTTTTGGGTGATGAGATTTGCGTTGAGTGTCAGCGATTGGTGAATGGACTCATAAACACCGTTAATTCCAGTTGGCTTAGGTGGAGCGTCCGTTAGAAATCGCTCGCCCACCGCGACCGACTTCGCGAGCTGCATTTTTAGGTCGCGTACATTATGGCAACCCAGCGATTTCGCCAGACGCGTGACTGTTGCATCACTGACATCCGCTTTGGCGGACAACTCTGAAATGCTGGCGCGGGATGCGAAGTCAAGATTGTCAAGAATCGTTTGTGCAATCTTCTGCTCCGCCTTTCGCAACTGTGAAAAGGTCTCGGTGATTTTGGCAACAATGTCAATCTGATAAGTCAATTTCTGCCTCAGATGTTTTTGCCGCAAAGCATACTGCTTCAGTCGCCATGCGGGAAGGCTGTTTGATATAATCTAAGCATATAAAATATTGTGATAATTACTTTCACATTGACTTCTCAGATTGACTTCTCAGATTGGCTTGTCAGATTGACTTCTCAGAATTGACTTCTCAGAGTACGCGCCCCTATCCTAGCAGTGCGCGCCGGGTTGCTCTTGGACCGGTGCGACCCCAAGATTGGCGCGCATAGAGACTGAACCCATTGCATCACTTTTTAATAGGACGATATCCTTAATGACGGACCCTGCGAATTCAGCTCCATTGGACGTTTCCGCGGTGCCTCAAAACATCCTATCGGGAGACCTCCTTCTGCCCGCAGCAATCATCTCCCTGACTAAGCTCAATTCGAATATTGCGTGGATGCAAAGCTTTGCCGACGATAACGGTGTACTCCTGTCGCCGCATGGCAAGACCACTATGTGTCCGGCCATATTCAATAAACAAACCGACGCCGGTGCCTGGGCAATGACCCTAGCGACATCTGCCCAGGTAGCCGCGGCGGCGAATCACGGTGCAACGCGCGTCATTCTTGCCAACCAACTGGTTGGCGCGGGAAACATGTCGGTCGTTTCCGAACACCTGGACACTATAGAGTTCTATTGCATCGTTGACTCAATTGACAATGTCCATGAGCTTGCTGAGTTCTTCCAAAAAAGGAAGCAACAAATTCGAGTGCTGATTGAGGTCGGTATTAGTCAAGGGCGGACCGGTTGCCGAACCGCGTCTGAAGTGACCGCGCTGGCAAGTGCCATCGCCGAATATGACAGCTTGTTGCTTGCCGGCATAGAAGTCTATGAAGGCATCCTGCACGGTGATAACGCCGAGCTTGAGGTCATCACACTGCTCGGCAAGGTGCTCGACATTACCCAGTTGCTAATTGATGACGGTGCTTTCGAGCTTGACAAGATTCTACTGAGCGGGGCGGGCTCGGCCTGGTATGACTTGGTCACCAAACACTTCAAGGCGTCGGCACTCCCGGATAGCGTAATGCCAATCATCCGGCCTGGCTCCTATGTGATTCACGACACCGGCATGTGCAATGCTTTTCAAGATGCGGTCTTGAAGCGAAGCGAAGCGGCCGGACATAGACCCGGGCGGCTGCAGAACTGCTTGGAGGTCTTGGCCTACGTTCAATCAATTCCAGAACCGGGGCTTGCCATCATTGCCATGGGAAAGCGCGATATCGGCTTCTCAGACGGACTCCCCTCCCCCGAATGGCATTTCAGAATCGGCAGTGAAAAACCCAATATCGCGCCGGCGCATTGGGAGGTGTTTGAACTCATGGATCAACACACATTCATGCGTATAAATGCTGCTGACAATATCAAAGTCGGGGACATGCTCGCATTCAGCGCATCACATCCCTGCCTCACTTGCGATAAGTGGCGGGAGTTTGTCGTGGTTGACGATGCACTTAATGTGATTGATCGATGGCCGACGTTTTTTTAACGACATACATTCGCACCGGGGATTACATTCCCCGTACTTTACTGGGCAAGCTGTCGCTCTAGGCAGTATACTCTGCACTCCCAACCCGGCTACTCTATACTGAGCCTGAACAAAAAGGAGATACCCCATGCAATGCCCCAAATGTGATGCGGCGATGGAAGAAGTGACCTACGGCAAAGATATGACGATAGACCGCTGTACCAGCTGCAAAGGCATCTGGTTCGACCTCGGTGAAGCAGAAATGCTCAAATCCAAATGGATGTCCGAGTTTATTGATAGTGGCGACCCGGTCATCGGCAAGGAATACAACAAGGTGGTGGACATTAATTGCCCTATCTGCGCTAAGGCAATGGACAAAATTGCTGACCCGACTCAACCGCACATCTGGTACGAAGTATGCCCGGAACATGGCATGTATTTTGATGCTGGAGAATTCACCGATTACAAATACGAGACCCTGATGGACAAGGTCCGGGATCTCATCAAGGGACGGCGTAAATAAAGCGCAAATAAAGCGTTACGCCTTGAGACATCCCTGTAAATGCTTCCTTTGATTAACACGCCTGGCTGAGACCCAATACAGATGAAAATCATTTCATTTAATGTCAATAGCATTCGCGCTCGCTTACATCAGCTTGAAGCGGTTATAGCCAAACATCAGCCAGACTTTATTGGCTTGCAGGAAACAAAAGCCACTGATGAAGATTTTCCTCTGGAGCAGATTGAAGCCTTGGGTTATCAAGCGGCTTTTCATGGGCAAAAGACACACTACGGCGTCGCCCTCCTCTACAAGACCACCCCGGTGCAGATAGTCAAAGGGTTTGCCGAGGATACGCCCGATAGCCAGAAGCGGCTGCTCAGCGGTACCTTCAACACCGGCTCCGGGCAACCTTTTACTATCATCAATGGTTACTTCCCTCAGGGTGAAAATCGAAGTCACCCGCTCAAATTCCCCGCTAAGCAAAAATTCTATGCCGACCTGTTGCAGCACCTGGGCAACAATCATTCACCCGAAGAGCTGCTCTGGATCATTGGGGATATGAATATTGCCCCGGTTGATCAAGATATCGGCATAGGTGAGAGCAACATGAAAAGATGGCTGAAGGAAGGTAAAACCTGCTTCTTGCCCGAAGAAAGAGAATGGCTTTCTCAATTGACCCGCTGGGGTTTGCATGATGTTTATCGGCACCACTATCCAGAGGTGAACGACATCTATAGCTGGTTTGATTATCGGAGCCGCGGTTTTGATGATACGCCGAGACGAGGGCTACGTATTGATCTGCTCCTGGCATCAGATGCCGCCCTCGCCCTCAGCAATGATAGCGGGATAGACTACGAGATTCGCGCTATGGACCGACCCTCGGACCACTGCCCGGTCTGGGCAGAAGTGAATATTGACTGCTAATCATCCGGGGACCCGGCGGGGACATACCTATTGAGTTGCTCCCGGGTCTTGATGGCGGCTGCTCTTGATTTTTCGGCGAAGTCTTTTCCCCTTCCCGCATAAATAATGGCACGCGAGGAGGATACCAGCAGGCCACCGCCCTGCCCGGCTCGCATGAGGCTTTTGATGTCAGCCCCCTGGGCACCAACACCGGGCAAGAGTAGCGTCATGCCACCACAGAGGGCTCGCACCTGGCTGACTTCCTCGGGATAGGTAGCACCGACTACCAGCCCTATATTGCCCGATTGGTTCCACTCGCCGGCCGCCTTAATGGCAATATGTTCGTAGAGCCTTTGACCATCCGCGAGTCTCAAGTCTTGTAGGTCGGCGCTGCCCGGATTTGAGGTATGGCAAAGGATGAAAATGCCCTTGTCTGCATAATCAAGAAAGGGCTGCATGGCGTCCAAGCCAAGAAAGGGATTGATGGTCACCGCATCCGCCTGATAACGGCCGAAGACTTCAGTAGCATAGTGCGCGGCGCTACTACTAATGTCGCCGCGTTTGGCATCAAGCAACACCAGCACCTCCTTGTGCTTGATATATTCAACAATCGCCTGCAACTCAGCTTCCGCCGCCAGGGCCGCAAAGTGCGCGATCTGGGGTTTATAGCAACACACCAGATCACAGGTGGCGTCAATAATGGCTTTGCTGAACTCGTAGATGGGGCGAGCCCCCTGCTGGATAGCCGCGGGCATCTGTGCCAGATCCGGGTCCAGCCCGATGCACAGTCTCGTTTGTTTGGCCGCTTGCGTCTTCGCCAGCTGCTGGAAGAATGGACTCATGCGGTCTGCTTCGGCAACTGCTGAGTGCCGCTTGGCAAAACTTTTATCACAACTATTGTCACACCTCTTAGCAAAACTTTTATCACAACTATTGTCCAAGTCCTTATAAAAACTGCTATTAAAACTCTTATTAAGAGATGGGGAGACCTAGGCATTATCAACTCTTCTGAATCGTGTCAGTTCTTCTGAATCGTGTCAGCCCTTCTGAGTCGTGTCAGCCCTTCTGAGGCGTGTTGTGCCGGTGCCGTCCTCCAGCGCGAATCCCAGCTTGGCGATATCTTCCCGTAATTTATCTGCTTCCTGCCAGTCCTGATTCTTCCTCGCAGCTTCCCGCTGCCGTACCAGTGCACTCACCGCCTCCGGAATATCCAGCGCGGCGGGTCGCCATGCATGAATATCCAGTGCCAGGATGTCATCCCAAGCCAGCAGGGTTGCCTTCTTGACCGGCTCGGGCTCCTCGGACCTGACCAGTTCCCAAAGCACTGCTAAGGCTCTGGGCATGTTGAGGTCATCATTGAGACATTCAGCAAATCGTTGCAGATAAGTTTCCGATGCTTCCCCCGCCTCGCCCCAGGACCAGGCCGCCTGATAGAGTCGTTGCAGGGCACTCTGGGCAGCATCCAGGTTTTCCCAACTAAAAGACATCTGCGACCGATAGTGCGCGGTAAAACAGAAGTACCGATATACCAGAGGCGCATATCCCTTTTCAAGCACCTGCTGCAGGGTGATAAACCCACCAGACGCTTTTGCCATCTTCGCATTATCCATTTGCAAAAAATAACCGTGCATCCAGAAGTTGGCGAGCCGGGTACCTCGCGATGCCTCTGTTTGGGCGATTTCATTAGTATGGTGAATGGGTATGAGGTCTTCGCCACCACAATGTATATCAAAATAATCTCCCAGATATTTGACCGCCATGGCCGAACATTCAATATGCCACCCCGGGAAGCCCAGCCCCCATGGACTATCCCATTCCATTTGGCGTTTTTCTGCCTTGGGAGAAAATTTCCACAAGGCAAAATCAGTCACCCCCCGCCGTTCACCCTGCGCCACCCGGGCACCCGCCTTCAATCCCTCTATATTCAGACGCGCCAGATGCCCATAGTTATCCAGTTGCTGCGAATCAAAATAGATACCATCAGAGGTTTGATAGGTGTAGCCCTTGTTTTCCAGGTCTTTGATGAAGGCGATTTGTTCTTCAATGTGCTCGGTCGCCCGACACCAGGTAGCAGGCGATAGGATATTGAGCATAGCGCAGTCTGCCTGAAATGCAGTAGTGTATAAATCCGCCAGTTCCCAGGCGCTCATGCCAGTTTTTTTAGCGCCGATTTCCATCTTGTCTTCGCCGGTATCGGCATCGGAACTGAGGTGCCCCACATCAGTAATATTCATGATATGAGTCACCTTATGCCCGTTGGCAACTAGCGTCCGCCTCAGGAGATCCTCAAACAAAAAGGTGCGCAGATTACCAATATGCACGAAGTTATAGACTGTCGGACCGCAGGCATAGATGCCCACCTCCCGAGCATTGAGCGGCACAAAAGGCCGGACTTTGCGTTCGTAGGTATCAAATAATCGGAGTGTCATGGCTGTGCTGCAATGGTTTTACTGCAATGGTTTTGCTACAAGAGGAGGCTTCATCTGCCCGCATCTTAAACTTATCAAACTTAATCGCAAGGGAGACACCCCGCGCCGTAAGCCTCCCTGGGCTTGTTCCGGCTTACATCCAGAGCGACGAACCATCTGGTTGTGTACATGCCTCAGGTGGTTGCCTTTGTTCCTCTGGATTCCCGAGCAAGCTCGAGAATGACGGCGCGGGGCGCCGTAAGCCGCCAGCAGGAGCAAGGACGCTCCGCCATACCGTCATTCTCGTCACCCAAGTCATCACAGTCGTCGGCTGTGATGACTTGGGTGACGGGAATCCAGAGGAACAAAAGCACAGTCCTACCATCACCACTCTTCCCAATTAAAACCAGAAACATGGATGTTCCAGCTTTCAGACATGCAATTGCTTTTCTAATTCTTCGTAGTTCGGTAGATGTGCGCGCATCAGGCTTTTCCAGAGTTTGCCGTGATTCGGTACGGAGAAGTGGAGCAGTTCGTGAAGGATCACATAATCCCAAAGCTCGTGCTTCAATTTCAGCAACTCGCTGTTGAAATTAAGGTGTCCGTTGGTAGAGCAGGAAGCCCATTTGTTGCGCATGGGGCGTACCCCCAGCCAGGCGATGTCAACATCCAGTTTTGTCGCCCATTGGTGAACGCGGTTTTTGAACACCTGTTTATTCACCGGCTCCATTAGATACGCTCGGCTCGTTCCAACAGATCAAAGAGTTGGTCGACGATACTGGTAACCATGTCGACCTCCCCTAGTTCGGCAAAAATGGCGACAGTTACTTTTGTACGCAGTTCCCGCGCTTCCCTCTCACTTTGCTGCCAGTTCGCATGTGTGGCAAAAGCATCTTTGATCCTCCGACTCACGTCTTCGGCGTTATTGACACTGGCATCCAACAGGGTGCGATACACAAAATAGGTGAGTCCATCAAAATCTTTTCCCTCCCGTTCCCTTTGGTGAATCTCTGCTTGCCGCACCTCCTGGAAGAGTTCTTCAAGCAGCATCTCGGTATTTTCCTGCCGTTGTTCAAATCGTTCTTGAATCGCCTTTACCCGGTCAACCATGGAAAGTAGCAAGGGGTCATCGCGGTTTTCTTCAGCATGCTTTTCAATGCTTTTAACCAGGTTAATGATCTTCGTTCCGGCACCGCTATTCTTGGCTTTAATGATTTCAATGGTATTGCCATCAATTTTGAAAATTTCATCCAGTGTCTTAATATCGTAAGCACCAACATGTTCGCGCACCAGTTGCTCGGTCTTTTGTTGGAAATCTCTATCTACATAAACATGCTTGGTGTAAGCCTTACGAACGATTTCATAGATCGCTGACAATGAGCGGTAGTCCTCAATGAATGGTCCCAGAAATTCATCTGGCGAGATGATCTCATAAAGTGTTTCTATATTTTTATATTCTTTGAAAAGTTCCTTCCGGCGCTCGGGGTCACGAAAGTGTTCAATAAGATAATCAACATCCTTGTCATTAAAGTCGTTTTTTAATAGCGCCAGATAGCCCGGCACTTTGGTCTCCATCTTGGTTTTAAAGTCATCCTTCAGTAGTTGCAAGTCCTTGACGATGGCATTGACCTCATCACTGTCAAAGGTGAGCGCCTTCTTCAGTTTGTCGAATATACCGACGAAATCGAGCACAAAGCCGTGGGGCTTTTTCATCCCCTCTTCTTCCTTCTCGTAGGGGCGATTCACCCGGGCGATGGCTTGTAACAGGGTGTGGTCGCGCATCGGCTTATCAAGATACATGGCGTACAGCACCGGGGCGTCAAATCCAGTGAGCAGTTTTTCGGTGACTATCAGAATTTTCGGCAGTTGATCAAGCTTGCCGAAATTCTTGCGAATCTGTTTCTCGTCTTTCATGCTAAGGTGAAATTGCTTGAGCAGTGCAGAGTCGTTGTGATTACCGGTATAGACGACCTTGGAATAGTCGGGCGGCAGGAACTGGTCAAGTGCCTTTTTATACTGAGCGCAGGCTTCGCGATCAACACCGACGAGAAAAGCCTTGTAGCCAAGCGGCTCAACATTCTCACGGTAGTGCTTGGCGACAAACTGCGCCACCTTCTCTACCCGTTCATTTCCTTTGAGGAAGCTTTTCAGATTCACCGCTTTCTCAAGAATCTTATTCAACTCTTTGATGTCCGTCATACCTTCTGATTCAGCGAGAGAGAAAAACTCTTTCTCGAGCATGTCAGCTGAGACCAGCATTGTGTTGGGGGCGAGTTGATAGTAGAGCGGTAACGTGGTGCCGTCTTCAATGCTGTCAGCGATGGAATACTTGTGCAGATAACCCTGGTCATCTTCGTAACCGAATATTTTAAAGGTGCCTTTACCATAGGCGATCTTGTCCACTGGCGTGCCGGTAAGGCCAATGTAGGTTGCGTTCGGCAGCCCTGCCATGAGGAAATTACCGAGGTCGCCGCCGGTAGTGCGGTGGGCTTCGTCGATAAGGACATAGATATTTTTGCGAGTGCTGATGTTCCGCGGCATGCCGTGGAACTTGTGAACCATCGTCAGGATGATGCCGCGGTAGTCGCTCTTCAGCAGTTCATTGAGCCGAGCAATGCTGTCGGCGTGTTCCACATTGCCCATACCGAGTGCAACGAGGTTTCTGTACATCTGGTCTTCCAGTTCGTTGCGGTCAATCATCAAAAGGATGGTTGGCTTGTCCGCTTCTGGAGCACGGAATAGCAATTCCGCTGCTTTGATCATCGTAAAAGTTTTACCGCTGCCCTGAGTGTGCCAGATGAGCCCACGGGTGCGGGTAGCATCAAGAGCACGACTGAGTATCTCCTCCACCGCTTCAGTTTGATGCTGGCGTAAGATGTATTTGTTTAATTCTTCATCCTTCTCAGCAAAGACGATGTAATCCTTGAGGAAGGCGAGCAGTTGCCGGATGGCGCAAAAACTTTTCACCTTGGTTTCCAGTTGGCCAGCCTGCTCATCTTTCCAGTTAAAAATATTCTGCCGCACCAGGTTCCAGGTCACCCCGTAAGAAAAGCCAATCGCATCGGTGACGGTGAATATTTGTTGCGCTACGAACAGCTCAGGCGTCTCGCGGTGGTAACGGCGAATCTGATCCACCCCAAGTGCAATCGCCTCGTCTTTGGTAGCGTTCTTGCACTCAATTACCAACACTGGAATGCCGTTGATAAGAAACACCACATCTTCCCGCGTACCGTAGGTATTATTATGAAAAGACCATTCCTGGGTGACTTCGTAAGTGTTTTTCGTTGGGTCGCCGTAATTGATGAGCCTCAGATCAAGTTCACGATTTCCATCAACATCAAAAAAGGTGCTACGGTTGCGCAGGTGATTGACGAATTCCTGATTGCCGTAGATGTCAGTGCGGGGATTGCGGAATCGTGCGAGCAAGGTGTCTTTGCTTTCTATATATCTCGGATTGAACTCCCGCACCTTGTCGTCCAGTAAGTCATCAAAGAAGAGCGAACGGCCCCTGGCACGAGCAGCGGGCGGCAAGTCTGGATCAAACCCGCGCCGTTGCTCAGCTTCCTCGCGAGACACAACCGTCCAGCCGATGTCTTCAGCGTATTGGAGAATGCGGGCTTGGACGGTTTTGTGTTCGGTTGGGGTAGGCACGATTAAGCCAAACTAAACTTTATCGGACGGATAATTTGGCTTGATGGTGGCGTTCAAGAACTTACCTTTGGATTTCGACAACATCATTTCTTCATAGATAAACTGTGGAACATTATAATATTGGTAGATATCTCTCTTGAACTCAATTTCCATTGTTTCTGAAGCAGCATCGTACCCGATTGATACGACATTTGACGATATGACCGATTCTCTATTCATGATTTAGCCTCATTAATTTTCGCTTGTAAATTAATATGATTGTATTCGAGGGAGAACACCTTGAGAAATAGTCTCTTTAGGTGTCCCGCAGATAAATCAAGTATGGGTTCATACATGAATGAATTTAGGTGTATGTTTTCTGGAGTCATTAAATTCACTTGATCTAAAATTTGGATGCTTTCCTTGTCCATTGGAAAATTATTTTTGAATCTATTGATAAGAATGATTGTCTGATTATTTTTTATATTTTCCCAGAATGAATGATCATTAATCTTGGCAATCATAAATTCTTCTGCTTTCAATCTGATGGCAATTGATAGAGTTATTTTGTTTTCAAGAGCGGATTCTTCATCTGTATTTGTTGCGATTTCTTCACCAACTTTATAGATTAAATCTTTAACGCTTTTTTCTGGTTCTTCGAGAGTTAGTGCTTCCTGATCGTGCAGAACGGTTTTTATCAAATCCTCAAGTTTGGCAACTAAGAATTTATCGGTATCCATTTTGATATGCAACAACGAAGTTAGTTTCTTGCGTGAGTCACTGTCCCCGGAGAACTCCGCCAAATTCCTGATAAAAGGAATCACCGCGATCAGCACCGAGTTTTCGGTAAGATTTGTGCGCCAATGAGAAAAAGGATTCGGCTGATACTCATCTTCTTGGAATAGTATTTCCCTACTTTCCTTGCTTACAACAATTTTACTTTCTTTGCGCAATCTCAATCTGCTAGATATCGTTCGATAAAAATCGAAATTATGACTCATAATTATTTCTTGAAAACCATCAAATTCTTTGATTTCCATCAAGTATTCTATTATGGCGTATTTATTTTTGTAATCAAAAGAGTCAGCAATGTCATCAACAATAAAGAGAGTATTCTGCATTGCGGTCTTCCGCGCTTCAACTTCAAAGATAATATTCAAAATATAAAGTGCACGGCTTTCGCCATTGCTTAATACATCCATTAAAAGGTCTTCTCCTACAGGTGTTGCATCAGAATCTATGTCTTCAGAGTCTTCTAGAAAATCAAAGGTGATGACCGGAGCACCTTTCTTTAAAATCACATCCTCTTGATTATCTATTCGAGCCACAAATGGAACTGAAAAGCGTTCGTTGAAAATACTAATCACCTCATCCCATCTCGTCCTTTCATTCTTTGCTTGAACCAGGATATTGTCAATTTTGTTTTTCCCCGTAGTATATAAGTTGAGAAGTTCTAAATATGTTTCTTTAGCACGAATCAAATATTCTATCCAGAGGTTTTGCCGAAGCAGTCCAGGATTGTCCAGTTCAGTTAAAACGATTGGATTATTCTCTAAGCAAGTACGAAAATTCCTCAAATCTGCATTCTTTTTTAACTGATCATCAATTTTACCAAATGCAGATTGCAATGCTGTGTCAGTGAGAATTGATTCTTTCTCATTTTGTATCGCATCTTTTAAATCTTTGAGAGATCCAATCTCAGTCTTTTTGCCATTTATACGTAAGAAAATCGAATGGTTAGCCTTAAAGAAACCGTTAGCGTCCAAACTTTTTGCAACATCATCAGCGTTGTTGTGAGTAAAAACCCCTTTTTTGAAAAAAGTAGACTTGGCCATTAGTTCATCATATTTTTCCATATAATTTTTGATATTATCTTTAAACTCGGAGCTTTCTAACACAAGTTCTACTTTCGGATTAAATATATCGCTGTAAACAACATCTCCCAGTGGGGTTTCTTTTTTATTTATTGTTTCATCTTTAACTCTCGTTATGGCTAAAAAAAAACCTTTCGGGTCATGCGTAATAGAAGTAGCTATCTCTTCCGTGATGTTTGTTTTTGAACCAGCATATGGTTTTAATATTTCCACCAGCATAGACACTTTTTTATTTATCTCTATGTGTATGGCATCGTATTGCTTGCGCAATTCATCATTGGCCAGCAAAGTTGAGACGCGATCAGAACGATATCTGTCGTTGTATGGTTCGATAACGAACACGTTTTCTGGTGCTAATCCATTTCTGTTTTCATCTTCAATCTGCCGTTTTGTTTCATTGTTTGTCCAAATACGATCTGATGATATTTTCCCTTCGCTCAAGTCCTTGAAAGCTTTTGCAAAGGAAGTTTTCATTGTTCCATTGGGTGCATAAATGGCAAACACATCTCCGTATCTTTCAAAATCAAACTCGGTTTGGAGTTTTCTGATGCCGTAGCAGTGTTCAAGGTTGATTCCGAGTTTTTTCATGTGTAAGGCCTCTGTTTAGACAGAACTATGTTATGAACGCGAATATTTGCGATCATCAGTTCGTGAAGTAGGGTGCGCAATAGGTCTTGGAGTTTAGTTTTTTTAGATTCTGCATTGTCTACCTTTTGCTGAATAGTGGAAAGGATTTGCGCGATTTTTTTCTGCTCGGAGAGTGGGGGAAGCGGTAGGTCACGTTCTTTTAGCACTTTGAAATGGCGATTGTAGCCACGGCTTGGAATCTCCAATGCCAGCATCGCAAAATAGTAAAACTTTGGATTGTAAATCTTCTTGTTTGGGATGAGAACTTTAGTTCCGTCTGCCCCGAGTACGAACGGGAAGTCAACATATTTAAAACAACGCGTGTGGTCTCCAAAAATTATTATCGGTAAATCAAAGTCAATTACTTTGCTTCCATCATCGCAGTAACCGGCGACGAAGCTCTGCCCTTGGTCGACGACCGGAAAACGACCAACATCAGAGATGTCCTTTGCTGGGATTTGGTTTTGCCGACCGACATTGTTATTAACAAACGAATCAGAAACGGCGCATGTTTGCCAATCACTCGCACCTCTATTTTCTTTTGATACGCTGATTTGTTCGGTCATGAGTTGGTGGAGCATTGTCTTGAAGAGTTCGGTGGTGGTTTGAATGATTCGCTCTTGCGCTTCAATCGCCCGTTGCACTGTGGATAGAATGTGCGCGATTTTCTTTTGTTCGGGGAGTGGCGGAAGTGGGAGGCTCCGTTCCTTTAGATCTTTGAAATGGCGATTGTAGCCGCGGCTTGGAATCTCCAATGCCAGCATCGCGAAGTAGTAAAATTTTGGATTGTAAATCTTTTTGTTTGGGAGGAGAACTTTGGTTCCGTCTGCCCCGAGCACGAACGGGAAGTCGACGTATTTGAAACAACGCGTGTGATCTCCGAAAACGATGAGCGGCAAATCAAAATCAATGACCTTGTTTTCATCATTGCAGTAACCGGCAACGAAGTTTTGTCCTTGGTCGACTACCGGAAAACGGCCAACATCCGCGATGTCTTTCGTTGGAATTTGGTTTTGCCGATCGACCTTGTTCTTAACGAATGAATCGAAAACAGTACATGTTTGCCAATCACTCATCCCCCCACCCTTCCCAAAACCATCTTCAAAAAACGGTCGCAGTGAACGAAGGTTCCGCTATAACATCCCGCTTTGGCATTGAGTCCACAGGTGCTGGTAGATTTATTTTTCATATTCCAATTTTCTTCAATATTTTCCGCAACGACTTATCCGTTTCTCGCGCATCGGTTTCAATGTCGTCCAACTCGGCGACAATCTCCGCAATCGGACGATAGATTTCGGCATCTGATGTGTGAATATAACGACTGGGTGAAATATTGTAGTCGTTTTTCGCGATTTCGGTGTAATCAATAATGCGGCTGAGTTTTTCTTCTTCCTTCCAGTCAATGAGGATGTTGGCAATGCGCTGGATATCGTTGTCTGGAATATAGTTCTTAGGATTGCCTTTTTCGAAAATCTGGCTGGCATTGACGAGGAAGATTTTTCCTTGACGGCCTGTGGGCTTGGCGCGGTTAAGGAACAACACAATGCCTGGAGCAGCGGTGTTGTAGAAAAGATTTTCAGGCAAATAGAGAACACTTTCAATGAGGTCCTGGTCAACGAACCACTGGCGGACGACTTTTTCTTTGGTGGTGCCAGCATTGCCAGAGCCGCGGGAGGCCGCGCCGGTATCAAGCACCACGGCAGCGCGACCTTTGTTGTTGAGGCTTGCGTGGATGTGCTGCACCCAGCCCCAGTCGGCTTTTTCGCCAGCATAGCCGCACGGAAAGCGATTCAATTCATCGGCGTCGTAATCGGCTTCGGTGAACCCTTTTTGATTCCACATGGGATTGGCGGCCACGCGATCAAAAGTACGAAGTTTTCCGCTTTTTTTGTTACGGAATTTTGGATTGTTGAAGGTGTCGCCGATCTCAATTTCACCTTCCATGTCATGGATAATCATATTCATGTTTGCCATTGCCCAAGTCTCTGGCGTGGATTCCTGTCCGTAGAGTTTGAGCGGGGCAGGCTTTTTACCCGTGGTATTCTCTTCCATCGCACTCTCGCATTTCACCAGGAGACCGCCGGAGCCGCAGCAGGGATCGTAGACGGTCATGCCGGGTTCCGGCTGAAGGACGCGGGACATGATGGTGCCGACTTCGGGCGGGGTGTAGAACTCACCAGCACTCTGGCCGCCGCCTTCGGCGAACTTGCGGATGAGGTATTCGTAACTTTTGCCGATGATGTCGGCTTCTACATCGTCGAGTCCAAGGCGCTTGGTGCTGATGGCTTCAATGAGATTGGAGAGGCGGTCGTCGTCAATGTCGCGCTGGCCGTGGGTAGTAGCGTTGAAATCAACACGGTCAATGATGCCATTCAGCAACGGGTTTTCCCGGGCGATGGCACGCATGTGAGTGGTGACGCCCTCGCCTATCTTGTCGGAGATTTGGCGGATGACCGACCACACAGATTGCTCAGGGTCATCCGGTTTCAGGGGAAGATAAAAACGCACGAGTTTGTGACTGGATTTGACGAGTTGGAAAGCCTTCTTGCGCGAGCCGACATTGGTAGCGATACGATTCAACTCATCATCGAACACATCGCAAAGGCGTTTGGTGAAAATCAACGGCAGGATGTAGTCCTTGTATTTCGGCGCGTCCTTGGCACCGCGGATGGAGCAGGCGGCATCCCAAATCCAGGATTCAAGGGACTTGGAGTTTTCAGATTCGTTATGAGAATTGTTGTTTGTCCGTTTATTCATATTTTCGTCTTGTATAAGAAAGAGTTATGTACCAGTTTGTGTGCGCCCTGCAAAGCCAGCAGAATACAACACATGCATTACTTATTGTCGCCATTCAAATCAATTTTTACCTCTTTGGCAGTGATGCCCTGCTCCTTCACAAGTGGCTGACTTTGTTCCTCTGGATTCCCGCCTTCTTTGATTCTGACGGCGCGGGGCGCCGTAGACCGCCAGCGAGCGCGGGGGCCGAAAGGGTGGTGACACGGGGCAGGTGTCAGGGCCTAGGGTGACCATTTTGCCCCGGTGGGCAAAATGGTTTGAAGGATCGATTCCCGCACCTGGTCAAGGTAAGGGCGGGATCTTCGCGGGGATGACGGGGCGGGTGCTGGAGCCTCAGGTGACCATTTTCACCTGCAGGTGAAAATGGTTTGAAGGATCGATTCCCGCACTTGGTCAAGGTAAGGACAGGCTCTTCGCGGGGATGACGGGGCGGGGGCAAGAGCACAAGCTCTGGATTCCCCTCACCCTAGTCATACCGCCTTCGGCGGTATGACTAGGGTGACGAGAATGACGGGGTTGGGGTATCCTAGATAAATCATAGCCCTTAATAAACTGCCCTTAATGAACAGTCCTTAATAAACAGTCCATAATGAGCAACTCCCCAAGAACAACTCCCCATGAAAATCTCGCCATGAACAGCCAGGCTAAGAACCAGCCCTCAATGGCAAGGGTGCGCGACTATTTTCTTGATCTGCAATCACGGCTCTGCGATGCCCTAGAGACGTTGGATGCCGGTACTGGTTCTAACGCCGGTTTCAACACCGGTTCCAACGCTGGTTCCAACGCTGGCTCCAACACCGGCCCCAACGCTGATTTCAACACTGGTTTTAGCAGCCAGGAAATAACCACCCCGGGGGGCGGCATGACAAGACCCCGGATACTTGAAGGGGGGCGAGTGATTGAACGTGGCGCGGTGCAATTTACCCACAGTATCGGGGATGCCCTGCCCGCCGCCGCGAGCGAGCGCAATCCTCAGCTGGCCGGAAGCCGCTACGAGGCAACGGCAATCTCAATGATCTTGCATCCCCGTAACCCTTATGCGCCCACCTGCCATGCCAATTTGCGATTCTTTCTGGTTGCTGCTGAGCATTGGCATTTTGGCGGCGGCTTTGACCTGACCCCCTACTACCCCTTTGCTGAGGATGTGTTGCACTGGCACCAGACGGCGGAGCAAGCCTGCCGACCTTATGGCAAGGACTTGTATCCCCGCTTCAAGCAGTGGTGTGACGACTATTTTTACCTGCCTCATCGCGCCGAGCCTCGCGGCGTTGGCGGGCTCTTCTTGGATGACTGGAAGCAAGGCGGTTTTGAGCAGAGCTTCGCGCTGCTCACCAGCATTGGGGAGCACATCTTGCCCGCCTACTTGCCTATTCTTCAGAAACGCATCAACACACCCTATGGTGAACGCGAACGGGAGTTCCAGTTATATCGACGCGGGCGCTATGCTGAGTTCAATCTCGCCATTGATCGAGGTACCAGATACGGCCTGCAGTCAGGGCACAAGATTGAATCTGTACTCGCCAGCATGCCGCCGATGGCGACCTGGAAGTATGATTGGCAACCCGAACCTGGGTCACCAGAAGCCCTGCTCTATGATGATTACCTGCAGCCCCGGGACTGGCTCACCGAATTGACCGGGGCGGAGACTTGACCCGAGTCAGTCTGCTCCAGACCTCGGTAACCTGGGAGGACCCAGCAGAGAACCGAGCGCATTTTGACGCGCTGCTACAAGGCATTGAAAGCGACATAGTGGTGCTGCCCGAGATGTTCAGCACTGGGTTTTCAATGGCGGCATCAACTCTGGCTGAGTCCATGACGGGGCCTACGGTCAACTGGATGCAAGACACTGCAACCCGGGGCGGCTTTGTTCTCTGCGGCAGTCTTATCATCCGCGAAGGCGGTAAATACTTTAACCGTTTTGTGTGCACCACAGGACAGTCCACCAGCAGCTACGACAAGCGGCATCTGTTCCGCATGGCAGAAGAAACAAAATACTATAGCCCCGGCCAAGAACGCGTGGTGATTAACGCATCGGGCCTCCATATCTGCCCACAGATTTGTTATGACTTACGATTCCCAGCCTGGAGTCGCAATCTTGAAGCCTTTGATCTGCTCATTTATGTTGCCAACTGGCCAGCAAGTAGAAGTGCTCAGTGGCGGACGCTACTAGCAGCCAGGGCAATAGAAAATGCCTGCTATGTTGTCGGGGTCAACCGGATTGGCGTTGATGGCAATGATGTTGAATATACTGGTGCTTCCTGTGTCATTGATTATCAGGGCAAGCGACTACTAGACATGGCACATAGAGATGCCCTCGCCTCTTGTGAGCTGGACCTGCCCCGCATGCATGAGTATCGTGCGGACTTTCCAGTACATCTTGATGCAGATAGGTTTCATTTTGAGTAGTAACTTCCCATAATACCCCTACTCTTTCCCCGTCCTAACCAAAGAGGTGTGCTTGTGTTGTATTACCTGGGTGAACGGCTCGCTGAGCTAGCGGGACCCTTCCGACTTTTTACCTCATATTTCTTTCTCGCTGGTCTAGGCACAGCTGCCGGAGGGCTGCTCAGCTGGTGGCTCTTACCTCGATTCTGGCACCTCCTGCCGAAGGACAGAGGCAAGAAATACGCCATTGATGCCGAACAAAGCATCGGCAAACCTATCTCTGGTGGGCTGGTATTCATCCCGGTGTTTATCTTTTTATGTCTGCTGGTGGTGCCTTTTAATTGGAGTTTTGTCGGTATCCTGGCGTGTATGCTCATTGCTATGAGCGTGGGTTATTGGGATGACAAATCCAAATCCGGTTGGAGTGAGTATCGTTTGGGTGCCATTGACCTGGTGGTCGCCCTCGCCGCTTCCATATCGATCTGCCAATTTAATAGTTATACCATCTGGCTGCCTTTTTATAAGGATGCGATTGAAGTGGCGCCCGGCTTATTTATTTTCGGCTCAACCCTGCTTATCTGGGTGTCAATCAATGCCACCAACTGTACCGATGGT
Organism: Candidatus Azotimanducaceae bacterium; assembly: GCA_965208605.1. GTDB lineage: Bacteria > Pseudomonadota > Gammaproteobacteria > Pseudomonadales > Azotimanducaceae > UBA9659. The sequence goes on from OZ242345.1 coordinate 497,595, forward strand.
GTGGATGGCCTCTCAGCAGGGCTCTCAGGAATGGGTATTTTTTTCCTCGGGGCAATTCTCTACGGCATTGTCGGGCATGCGGATATTGCCGGCTATTTGTTGGTGCCTCACTATGAGGCCGGGGCTGATTGGGCGATTATGGCTTTTGTGATGATTGGTTGCCTGACCGGTTATCTCTGGCATAACAGTTATCCCAGTGCCGTGCTGATGGGAGATGCCGGCTCCAGACCGGTGGGGTTGCTGCTCGGCGTTCTGGTACTGGCGTCTGGCAACCCCTTTCTTATCTTGGTGGTTGCCTTTGTGGTGCTGGTCAACGGCGCAACCGGGCTGCTCAAGGTGGTGCTGCTCCGGTTTTTCAGAATCGGTATCTTCCAGCAAATTCGCTACCCGCTGCACGATCATGTGCGCCATAGCATGGGCTGGTCCAATACTCAGGTGCTAGTCCGGTTTATGCTCTTGCAAGCAGTGGGTACGCCTATATTGATGGTGCTACTGCTAAAAATTCGCTGAGGCCAGGGGTGGGTCAACCCCGGGTCGCTTGCTGGTGCTCGTCACTTATAGATTAGGGATTAGCACTTAGAGTGACAGTTCTTCTAGCCGCGCCACAAAATCCTCATAGGTCACATTAACGCCCAGGTCAATTGCCTCAGTCGCAGTAATCTTGATGGTTGAGAAACGACCCGCAACCGCTTGCAAGATGACGCCCTGGGGCGCATTTTCCGAGCAGAGATAGAGGACTGCTGGACTCACCTGTTCAGGCTGCCCGCTTCTGGGATTGCTGAGATCTTTAGTCATTCGGGTAATCGCTCCGGGTGCCAGGGTGTTGACCCGGATGCCCTTCTGCTCCCCTTCTAAAGCCAAGACATTCATCAGCCCGATCAGACTCATCTTGGCACTGGCATAGTTGGACTGGCCAAAATTACCAAAAATTCCCGAGCCAGAACTGGTGAGCACCACCCTGCCCCAGCGGTTGTCCACCATCACCGGCCAGGCGGCTCGGGTGACATAGACGGCACCCATGAGGTGCACCTCCAGCACGGCTTTGAAATTTTCCACAGTCATCTTGGAGAAGGTCTTGTCCCGCAGGATGCCGGCGTTGTTCACCAGAATATCCACCGTACCAAAGTGCGACAGCGCATCATCAATAATGCTTTGGGCGTCCTTTTCATCAGCAACCGAAGCCGTATTCGCTATGGCCGTGCCACCGAGGGCTTGGATTTCCTCGACGACCGCATGCGCAGTATTGCTGAGACCGGTGCCATCAATCCGGCCCCCTAGATCATTCACCAGGACCTTGGCCCCGCGCTTGGCAAATTCCAGGGCGTGGGAACGGCCGAGACCGCGTCCCGCCCCGGTGACCACAACGACCTTGTCTTGGAAATCTGTACTTTGAAAATCCGACATTCAATCCTCTGCAAGATTCTTAAAGGTAAGGGTTGTTAATGGCAAAGGTTGTCAAAGCCTCTGCTGAGAGGGTAACTTGTATAGCCTATAGAGACAAACAGAAGCATAACTTGCCGTCATTCTCGAGCTTGCTCGGGAATCCAGAGGAACAAAGGCAACCGCCTTGATATTCCCGCTACCCATCAAACGGGGTTCGGGGGAAATCCAGTCATTGAATAACACATGCAAGAATGACGGCGGGGACTGGCTTATGTACAATCCCTGATTATCAACCCACTAATGAAAAGCCAAGGGAGGTCCCACCGATGAACAGTTTTTTTGCTACGATTTTTTTTGCTACCAAACTTGCTAGGGGGCTGTTTGTTAGTGGACTGCTTGTTACCGTGCTGTTTGCTACCAGCAGCCCTAGTAGCGCCCGCGCGGCAGATGAGCACTGGGTCTGGGCGGCTCAGCATGCAGTAGGTAGCCGTCTGCCGGACTTCACCGCCAAGGATTCCCAAGGCAAAAAGCAAAGGCTCAGCGCACTTTTGGGGAAGCACGGCACCCTCGTCCTCTTCAACAGAAGCGCCGACTGGTGACCCTTCTGCCAGCGACAGCTCGTTGAGTTGTCATCAAGATATGCTGAGTTCAGCGCCCTCGACGTGGCGGCTGTCTCCTTGACCTATGATGCTGAGCAGCTCCTCGCGCGATTTGCTCGGAAGCACCGCATAGCCTACCCGCTACTGAGTGATACCGGTTCCAAAGTTATCCGTGAATTAGGGCTGCTTGATGAAGGCCAGACCCCCGGAACAAGATATTATGGTATTCCGCATGCCGGTATATTTCTGCTTGATAAAGACGGCATGATCCGGGCGAAATATGCAGAAAAAGATTATCGAAAAAGACCCCTGCTGGACGACATCCTGGATGATATTCGCAAGCTGCTATGAACCCGCCATACTGGCGACTTTTGGGGAATCCCACCTATGACCTGGCTACAACCTATTGAATCCTTGCTGATTACCTTCGGAGACCTTGCCTGGGGTCCCTGGCTCCTCTTCCTGATACTCGGTGGCGGTGCTTATTTTGTCTTCTTGTCCCGGCTCCTGCCTTTCCGGTATCTGGGACATAGTATTGCGCTGATTAGGGGTAAATACCCGCCAGAGGGTCCCGGGGAACTCTCACATTTCCGCACCCTGATGAATGCGCTTTCCGGAACGATTGGCATGGGCAACATCGCCGGGGTCGCAGTGGCGATTTATGTCGGTGGACCTGGTGCCATCTTCTGGATGTGGATGACCGCTCTGGTGGGAATCATGACTAAGTTCTTTACCTGCACCTTGAGCGTCATGTATCGCGGTAAGGATTCCCAGGGCAATATCCAGGGTGGACCCATGTATGTCATCACCGAGGCCCTGGGTGCCAAATTTCGTCCGCTTGCCATCTTCTTCTGTATCGCCGGCATGATCGGCTGTCTGCCTATGTTTCAGATCAACCAGTTGGTGCAAACCATGCGCGAGGTGGTATTTCTGCGAGAAGGCTGGATCGATGCCGATGACAGCTTGCTGTTTAATATCATCATGGGTGTGTTTCTGGCACTGCTGGTCTTCGGGGTGATTTCTGGTGGGCTCTGGCGAATCGCTGGTGCCGCCTCCAAGTTGGTACCCAGCGCATCACTGCTGTATGTGGGCACTAGCTGCTACCTGCTAGTGGTTAATTTTACGGTCATCCCGGAGTATTTGTGGCTCATTGTTAGCGATGCGTTCACTGGCACTTCCCTGCTTGGCGGTACCATCGGTGCGGCCATGAGCAACGGTATCCGCCGGGGGGCCTTCTCTAATGAGGCCGGGCTGGGCACCGAGTCCCTGGCGCATGGTGCGGCAAAGACTAATGAGCCGGTACGCGAGGGGCTGGTTGCCATGTTCGGGCCCATCATTGATACCATGCTGATATGTACGGCTACCGCGCTGGTTATTCTCATGTCGGGGGTCTGGCAAAGTGGCGACAGCAATGGCGTTACCATGACTGCGGAGGCCTTTGAGGTTTTGCTTCCGGGGATCGGTTCCTGGATATTGGGTATCTGTATTTTTGTGTTCAGCATTACCACCGTGTTTACCTATACCTACTACGGCAACAAGTGTCTGGGGTTTCTTATCGGGGCTGAGCGACAGCATTACTATAACCACATCGTGGTCGCCATGGTGATGATCGCCAGCCTTGCTTCTCTGGATGCGATGGTCGGGTTGATCGACGGCGCCCTGGCATTGATGGCGATACCGACTATGGTGTCCACTATCATCCTTGCCCCCAAGGTGATGACCGCCGCGCGAGTGTATTTCAACAAGTTAAAATGAAAATCATCCGAACCCCGTCATTCTCGTCACGGGAATCCAGAGGAACAAAGGCAACCGCCTGTGGGGCATTTACACAACAAGATGGTTCGTCGCTCTGGATGTAAGCCGGGGCAAGCCCGGGAATGACGGCGGGCTACCGGGTTTCATTGAATAATTCACGGCCAATTAACATACGTCTGATTTCTGAAGTGCCAGCGCCAATTTCATACAGTTTGGCATCGCGTAACAAACGACCCGTAGCATATTCATTCATATAGCCATTCCCACCCAGTGTCTGAATCGCCTGCAAAGCCATTTGCGTGGCTTGTTCAGAGGTATATAAAATAACCGCGGCGGCGTCTTTGCGGCTTTCCTCCTGTCGATCGCAAGCGCTAGCCACTGCATACAGAAAGGCTCGGCTGGCATTCAGCACTGTGTACATGTCGGCAATTTTCCCCTGCATTAACTGAAACTCACCGATCGCCTGGTTGAATTGTTTGCGTTCATGAATGTAGGGCAGAACAATATCCATACAAGCTTGCATAATCCCCACTGGCCCACCAGAAAGCACAGTACGTTCATAATCAAGGCCTGACATCAGGACGCGCCGGCCTTCGCCATCAAAACCCAGAATATTCTCCTCGGGGACTTCACAGTCTTGGAATACCAGTTCGCATGTGTTGGAGCCGCGCATACCTAGCTTGTCAAGCTTGGGTGCCTGGGAAAAACCAGGGTAGCTTCGCTCCACAATGAAGGCGGTTATGCCTCGAGATTGATCCTTCATGTCGGTTTTGGCATAAATGACATAGGTGTCGGCATCAGGACCATTGGTGATCCACATCTTGTTGCCGTTGAGTAGATAGACAGCGCCTTTTTTATCTGCCCGTAGCTGCATGCTGAGCACATCAGACCCGGCATTGGGTTCAGACATGGCAAGCGCGCCGATGTGCTCGCCTGAGCAAAGTTTTGGTAGATATTTACGTTTTTGTTCCGAACTGCCGTTCTTATAGATCTGGTTAACACAGAGGTTGGAGTGTGCGCCATAGGATAAGCCCACTGAGGCTGAGGCTCGGCTAATCTCTTCCATGGCAATCGCATGCGCAAGATAGCCCATGTTACTGCCGCCATATTCTTCATCAACCGTAATGCCCAGCAGGCCAAGAGCACCGAATTTACGCCAAAGATCGGCGGGGAAGATGTTATCTATATCAATTTGTTCTGCTCGCGGGGCAATTTCTGCTTTCGAAAATTGCTGAGTCATATCCCGCAGCATATTAATCTCTGCGCCGAGGTGATGTTGTAAGCTGGGGTAGGTAATGGTCCTTCTCCGCATAGAGCAACAATTTAACAACTTCAGAGTACCAGATTTACCTAGATGACCTACCTGTATTAGCATGGCTCTGGCTTGGGATAAAGCGGCACCTCCGGTTGATGATGTAACAGGAGCGGCGGGAATTGTATGTGTTATTCACTTCCCTTTGCTGTTGATCTGTAACTGCCCCACAGGCGATTGACTTCGTTCCTCTGGATTCCCGACCCCCCAGTTATACCCCCGATGGCTGTGATAACTGGGGTGCCGAGAATGACGGCGCAAAAAGACAGACTTTGTTACAATCCCTCTCGTCGGGGTGTAGCTCAGCCTGGTAGAGCACTGCCTTCGGGAGGCAGGGGTCGTGAGTTCAAATCTCGCCATCCCGACCAATCAATTTCAGCGGGCTTGATGCCGATGCAAACAGCCGTGCGCAAGCCTGGGCATGGTTGCCATCATCAACCCAGTTGTGGGGCTTCTGCCCCTCATCCCGACGATGCAGACCGTCCAGATAGGCGGGGTTAAAAGGCACCAGATTCTGATACAGTTCATTACTTTCTTCCAATGAAATATCAGACAAGGGTATAAATATCCTGGTCATTGCTAGCTCGGTTATTGCTGGATCAATCTGCTCAGCCCTAAGGAGCTCCTATTAAACAAAAACATCTATAAAAGAGAGTTGAAGAATAGTGGAAGTCCCCTGTATTAGTATGGAAAAGCATTGAATCGGCTAGTATGGAGTCACAATTAACCCGTGTAGCCTGTATCCTTCTCTACTCGTTTGCTTACTACAGTTTGCTCACTGAAACATTACCGGAGTGCCCATGGCTAAGTGTGTTGCCATCGTTGAAGACGATATTGACCAGAGAAGCAATTATGTGGATGCCATCACCAAGAAGGGCTATCAGGTCGTTGCCTATGGCGACCGACAGGAAGCCTTAGCCGGGTTTGATGCTACCCTGCCCGACCTGGCTATTTTGGATATTATCCTCGGCGATGAAATTGACGCCGGGTTTGAAATTTGCCGTGAATTGCTCGTCAAGTCGCCTTCATTACCGGTGATTTTTCTGACCGAAAGAATTACCGAAATAGACAAGATTAGCGGTCTGCGCCTGGGTGCTTGGGATTACCTACCTAAGCCGATTTCTCTCAATTATCTTGCGGAACGAATCAGTTCGCTACTGCGCATTAGTACCGTCAGAGCAGATGCCGCAGGGCATGTCAGTGCCGCAAAGACAGTCGGCGACATGTCCATTGATCAGGAAGCCTGGCTAGTGTCCTGGCAGGGGCAGCCGATCAATTTATCGGGTACTGAGTTCCGGATGCTGGCAAAATTGGTGCGCGTGCCGGGGCATGCCGTGTCTTATGACACCCTGATGGCTGCTACCATGCAATCATTGGTAACCAACAACACGATCAACACTCACATGCGGAACATTCGGAAAAAATTCGAAGGCATTGATGTGGATTTTGATTGCATCAAAAGCGAATATGGCTATGGATATCGCTGGGCATCCCGGTAGTCATCAGCCTGAGAAGCATCTGGACATAGAGGGTTCGGCACCGCTAAAACAAGCAAAAAAAGTGTCGGGACCGAGTCTGGGTATGAAGTTACTCATCCTCATTAGCCTGGCACTCATCGTTATTCCCTGGTTTGGTTACCTGTATCTTTCGGAAATGGAAGACTTTCTAGTTGACAGTCAAGGGCAGGCACAACTACTGACCGCCGAGGGTATATCCACACTTCTCAATGGCCGCTCAGACCTGTTTTATGAATTACCGCTGACCCCAGAAGGCTACGAACAACTCTACGCCCATCCTCTAAAAACGCCCATTCGTATTGATGGTCGCGCCAATGACTGGGCAGAAGTCATTGAGTACCGAGCGGGTTTCGGTAACCTGGAGACATTTCCCGCCCCTCCAGAAACCATGCTCCCGGAAACCATCGCCTCAGAAATCATCGCCTCAGAAACCATCGCCTCAGAAATCACCGCCTCAGAAACCATAGCCTCAGGAACCATAGCCCAAGAAGACATTGATTCAGAAGCCATGGGCTCGGCAGACAGGGACTCGGCAGACAGGGACCTAGAAACCATGCCCCCAGTAGACAAGGACCCAGGCGCCGCCCCCTCAACCCCGACAAAAACAGCCTTGGATAATACCGATAGGACGACTGCTGGGCAGCCACTCGCAGAGCTTGACAATAAAAGGCAGCTCAAATATCACTTTTATCTGTCAATCGGCGAACACAATGACCAGCTCTATGCACTAGTAACAGTGAAAGATCAGCAACTTGTATTCAGAGATCGCAACATCCTGCGGCTAGACCTGTCGGACCATCTGCGCCTGACCTTCACGGACAAGAATGAAAGGATCATCAAGGTCGTCATCACCATGACCGAACCCGGCGTCACCTCAGCCTATATCATTGAAGATGACTGGCGTTATGCCCTCCAGGGTAAACCAGAAAATCGCATTCCTGGATTTATGCTTGCCGACGATGAAGGCTATACCCTTGAGTTCAGAGTTCCTTTTGACCTACTGGGTTCAGCGAGACAATTCGGGCTGGCAGTGGTGGATGTTGACGATGCAGAAACCCGAGAGACTGTATCTACCACAGGCACCCTGCCCTCCTCGGAGCAGCAAGCCGTCGGTCTGGTGATACTCAAGAGCCCCGAAGTACTGCGCATCATAGATGGCTTGGGCTATTCCGGTGCCAACATCCAGGTCATTGATGCACAAAAACAAGTTCGAGCAGAAGTGGGCAGTTATGAATCCAACATAGCGGCGGCAACCCAGGAAGATGACAGCTGGCTATCTTTGATTGCTTCACTGATCGCGCCCGTGTACAGCCTGATTGAAACGAACCTCATAGAAGCCTCCTTTGAGATTGATGACACCGTACTTAACCTGGCACTAGCGGGTCAACCCAGTTATCAAAGACGTGCTTCTCAAGGGGAAGGTGAAATCATCATCGCGGGGCATCCCATCGTTATACGGGATAAAATTATCGGCGCGGTTTTACTCAAACAAAACACTAACAATATTCTGGAACTGAGACGAGATGCCCTCCAAAGCATCATTAACTTTTCTATGATTACATTGGTTATCTTTGTGGTGCTTACTTTTGGGTTTTCACTACGGCTTGCCGGCCGGATCAGTAAACTCGGTGCTGAGGCAAGCAACGCCATTGACAGCTATGGCCGATTAAAGACCAACAAAATTACTGCTGAGACTCTTTCCGGTGATGAAATTGGAGACATGGCGCGGAGCATTTCCAATATGTTGGCGAGACTGCATCAATATAATCATTTTTTAGAAAGTATGCCGAGAACGCTCCGGCATGAAATCAATAACCCCCTCAATGCCCTGTCTACTTCTTTACAAAATCTTGAACTTGAAACCTCAGCGGCAAACAGACAGAAGTATCTTGCAGCAGCCCAGCGCGGGGTGACTAAAATCGGTAGCATTGTCCAGAGTCTAGCCGACGCTGCCAGCCTGGAAGATGCCCTGCAAACAGAAGAACTTGAAGTGATTGATATTCACCAACTGTTACAAAGCTATCTGCTTAACTGCGGCACTACGCACCCCAAGATGACATTCAATTATCAGGGGACAACTGAGCGCGTCCTAGTCAGCATGTCAGACTATAGAGTGGAGCAGTTGCTGGATAAGCTGATAGATAATGCAGTGGACTTTTCCTCTTCAGGCGGCACTATTACCGCGAGTCTGTTCGCAAATCAGGAAAATTTGACCCTGTTCATCAACAATTCAGGCTCAAAGATTCCACCGGATATGTTGGAAAATATATTCAACAGCATGGTTTCCGTTCGCGAAGCCGATATAGCCAACCGTCTGCACTTTGGCATGGGGTTATATGTCGTGCGCATCATTGTTGAGCACCATGGCGGTAATGTAACGGCTATTAACGCTGCCGACGGTCAAGGCGTCACCATTCGGATCACCCTGCCGCTGCATCAGGAGCAACCCCTAGAGAGTCAATTGCTCGCCTCTTAATAACATTCTTAATAACCTAAGTCGCACTCTTGCCCGCATCAGAATAGCGGACGAAGGCACAAGCATTGCGGTATAGTGGCGCACTTCAACGCATCAACTGATTCATCAACTTATTCATCAACATAGATAAAGTCATCATGACAAATCCTGATTACAAAATTGCTGACCTCAGTCTGGCAGAATTTGGCCGGAAGGAAATTCAACTCGCCGAGGCCGAGATGCCGGCCCTCATGGCCTTACGGGAGAAGTATCGCCAGCAACAACCCCTCGCCGGCGCAAAGATTATCGGTTGCATTCACATGACCATCCAAACCGCCGTGTTGATTGAAACCCTGGTAGCACTCGGTGCTCAGGTCCGCTGGTCATCTTGTAATATATTTTCCACCCAGGATCACGCCGCCGCCGCCATGGCTGCAAATGACATTCCTATCTACGCCTGGAAGGGGGAAACTGATGCAGAGTTTCTCTGGTGCATTGAACAAAGCATTTTGCACCATGGCGAGCCCTGGGAGGCCAATATGATTCTTGACGATGGCGGCGACTTGACGGCCATGGTGCATCAAAAGTATCCGCAACTACTAGACAAGATACATGGCATCACCGAGGAAACTACCACCGGTATGCACCGACTCTATGAAATGCTCAACAAGGAACTACTCAAAGTACCGGTCATTAATGTGAATGACTCGGTAACGAAATCAAAGAACGACAACAAGTATGGTTGCCGTCATAGTCTGAATGATGCCATCAAACGGGCCACGGACCGGCTACTGGCAGGGAAAGGCGCCCTGGTGATCGGTTACGGTGATGTCGGCAAGGGGTCGGCACAGAGTCTCCGGCAGGAAGCCATGATCGTCAGGGTCGTGGAAATTGATCCTATTTGTGCTATGCAAGCCTGTATGGATGGCTATGAAGTCGTCTCGCCCTATCTGGAGGGGGTTAATACGGGGAAATTAAAAGACCTGGATACGGCACTGATGGCAAAAACCGATCTTATTGTCACCTGTACCGGCAACATCAATGTATGCGATGCCAACATGCTACAAACTCTCGCTGCCAATGGCATTGTCTGCAACATTGGGCACTTTGATACGGAAATTGACACTCAGTTTATGCGCCAACACTGGCAATGGGAGGAGGTGAAACCACAGGTACACAAGATATATCGCAGTGAAGATAAAAAAGACTACATTATTCTTCTGTCTGAAGGTCGGCTAGTGAATCTCGGCAACGCCACTGGCCACCCGAGCCGGATCATGGACGGTTCTTTCGCGAATCAAGTACTGGCGCAGATGCATCTCTATGGACGCGCCTGGGCGGAGCACGACCTCCAACAACGGCAAGCGGTCACTATTGAGGTCTTGCCGAAGGCACTAGATGAAGAAGTCGCCGGTTATATGGTGCAGGGTTTTGGAGGCACAGTGACCCAACTCACTGCGCAGCAGGCCGAATATATTAATGTTCCTCTGGATGGACCATTTAAGCCGAACCGTTACAAATACTGATGCCGATTAAGCAGCATGACAAGTTATGCAGTATTGATTCTATTCAGGATAATTTTGAATCACTGGACTATATTTGCAGCAAGGAGATAGCAACCGCGGTCTATCTCACCTACCATCTGGAAAAACCAGTACTGATTGAAGGTCCCCCGGGAGTCGGCAAGACCGAACTTGCAAAGACTACAGCAGACATGCTGGGTCTGCCCTGCATCCGGCTCCAATGTTACGAAGGGTTAGATGAATCCAAAGCCATCTACGAATGGAAATACGGCAAACAACTGCTCTACACCCAGGTCTTGAAAGAAGCTCTCAAGGAAGTGCTCGGCGGTGCCCAGGGCTTAGCTGAATCAGTTGCCCGATTACATGATTTTGGAGACATTTTTTTCTCTGAGGATTTTCTGGAACCCAGACCCCTGCTGAAAGCCTTGCAGGCAGATGAAAGTTGTGTCCTGTTAATTGATGAGGTAGATAAGTCGGATCACGAATTTGAATCTTTACTCTTGGAAATGCTCTCCGACTATCAGCTGTCTATTCCGGAAATCGGCACCATCAAGGCACAACCAAACAAGAAACCCATTATCTTCCTCACCAGTAATAATAGTCGTGAAATCAGCGATGCCCTCAAGCGACGCTGTCTGCATCTGTACATTCCCTTCCCGGATACTGCGCTTGAAGGGCGTATCATAAAAGCCCGGATTCCAGAAGTTCCAGAGCGGTTAAGACGACAGTTGGTGAACTTCATTCAGGAATTACGCACCATGGATCTAAAAAAAGTGCCGGCAATTAGTGAGACCATTGATTGGGCAAGAACCCTACTCCTGCTACATACCGAATCACTCAACCCGGAGCTGGTACAACAAACGCTCAATGTCATTCTGAAATTTCAAGAAGATATTGAAACTGTTGAGGCCGAATTGTCAGCCATCACCCAACGCGCTATCAAGAGCACATAAAGGCTCGGCGAGAATGACGGCGGGGGACGAAGGAGCACACAATGACCCAGATGCAGGATACATTAGTTGATTTTATCAAGGTGTTGCGCACCGCTGACATCAAGGTATCCCCTGCGGAAACCCTGGACGCGGTGCGCACCCTGGACATCATCGGTATAGCAGAGCGGCAATCTCTTAAAAATTCCCTTGCTCTGGTACTATCCAAGACCCCCGAAGAAAAAGAAGCTTTTGATAGCTGCTTTGAAAAGTTCTTCACTGTTGATGCCTTGAGTAGCGCCGCTCTAGATACACAACAACAACAAGATGCGCAAAGCACTTCAGAAGGTAATGCGCAAGGCACTTCAGAAGGTAATGCGCAACAACAACAGCAGCATGCCGGTGGCGGCTCAGATGCTACTGCTGCTGACGGAAAAACCCAGAGCGATAATGCAATAGATTTTGAACCTCTCTCCTCTAGCTCAGCCCTGGGCAAACTACTGCTACAGGGTAATCGAATGGAGATCATGCTTGCCCTGGTGGCCGCCGGACGAGAAGTTGATGTGAAGCAGATTGTCGTCTTCACCCAAAAAGGCCTCTATACCCGAAAAATAATGGAAGCCATGGGTCTGCAGGGTTTGCAGGATGAAATCCTTGCCTTACAAGTCTCAGAAGCAACAAAAGACAAGCAGCCAGCAATGCATCTGGCGGAACGCCTCGAGAATGCTCGCCACCGGTTACGTGAGCAGGTACGGGACTATGTTGAGAAGCAGTTCTTACTGCATGCCGATGAATCGGGCAAGCAGCTGCGTGAGGAACTGCTCATGAAGGTCAAGCTGTCTAACCTGGAAAAGCGCAATGTTAAGCATGTCCAGGAAATCCTGCTGAAGATGGCGAAGCAACTGATTGCTATTCATTCAAAGCGCAGAAAGACCTTCAAACGCGGGCAACTGGATGTGCGTAAAACGCTGCGCCATAACATGCAGTACGACGGCATGTTGTTTCATATCAAATGGCGCGCGCAAAAGGTGGACCGCCCCAAGGTCATCTGCATCTGCGATCTCAGCGGCTCAGTGAGCAACTATTCTCGTTTTCTGCTTATGCTTCTCTACAGTCTCGCGGAGGTCCTACCCCAGGTACGTTCCTTTGCATTTTCATCCGACCTCGGTGAGGTGACTCAGTTGTTTGCGAATACCAACCTGGAAGACGCCATGGCAAAAGCCATGCGTGACTACGGTAATGGGTCAACTGACTATGGTCAGATGTTGATGGATTTTAAGAGGCACTACCTGCAGGATGTAGATCAGAAAACCACTATCATCATTCTCGGTGATGCACGCAATAATTACGGCGACCCCAGGGCGGAAATCCTGAAAGAAATGTACGACAAGGCACAACGCCTTATCTGGCTGAATCCGGAACCAAAATCAAGTTGGACTATCGGCGATGCGGAAATGAAGAAGTATGCGCCCTGCTGCCATCAGACCGAAGTATGTCATTCACTAGGCCATCTGGAGCGGGTGGTTTCTCATCTGCTCAGACGTGCCCGCTAATAGACTGTTGCAAGTAATAGGCTGTTGTAAATGAGTTTCAAAAAAAAGCCGCGAATAATCGCGGCTTTTTCTCTTATCTTCTTAACTGTTTTACTCGCAGCTTTTTAGCCACTCAGCGCCTAGAAACTCAGGCTAGCACCAGCGAACATATAACGGCCTAGAGCATCGTACATCCCTGGGAACACATTACCGTTACCATTGTTGGAAGGACCAGCACCATTACCACCGACTGGGGGTTCTTCATCAAGCATATTAGTCATACCCGCGCGGAGGCTGATATTCTCATGCACATTCCAGATGGCCGTCAGATCAAAATAGTTGATTGCATCAAGATCAACATTACCCTTCGCATCTTCCACGCTATCAATGTGCCGCCACAAGAGGCTAGCAGTAAACTCCCAAGGCGTGTTCCAGGTGATTCGTAAATTATTCTGGAAGTCCGGTGTCGGGTAACCACACACACCGCCCCAAATACCCTTGCAATCCACCGTAGGTGCACCGGCTAGTTCTTGCTGATCCCAGGTGTTAATAACAGACATGACATCAGTAAACGAGATATCACCCAAGTTGCCTATATCTAGAGTGTATTCAATGCTGACATCAACACCTTCTACTACCTCAATAGCAAGGTTATCTTGCAAGGTAACGACGTGTCCGCTCCGGTCCACATTTGAGCCGACCCAGAGGTCACCCGCACCACTACGTTTCACCTTAGCACACTGAGCGAGATCACCATCAAGACATTCGTCCAAAACGAATTCTGGCGACAGGCTGTCAATACCCTCTTCTATTTCTATCTGGAAGTAGTCAACACTCAGCACTAACCCAGGCACAAAATCTGGTGCAAGCACCGTACCAAAGGAATAGGAATCAGACACTTCTGGCTCCAGATCCGGATTACCACCCTGGAGGAAGTTGTACTGCCCCGCTGGGTTGTTGGCAATATTACCGAACTGGGCCGCGGTAACACCAGAGCGCATACACTCCTCCAGGGTACGACCGGCTGCCGTCTCACCGTCAGTCACTTCGCCACCACAGGGGTCACCGGTTATATCAAACAGATTAAATCCTTGCGGCAGGAAGAATTCCCGGACATGTGCACCCCGAACAGCACGTTGATAACTGCCTCGGAATCTGACTTGACTATTGATATCCCAAGACGAACGGGCACCATAAGTGTCAGTGCTAATGCCGTAGTCATACTTTGAGCGGCGGTAACTCAGATCAACCATCAAGGACTCAGCACCGGGGCGCCCTTCTATTAAGGGAAGGTTCACCTCAGTAAAGAATTCAGAAACACTGTAACCGCCCCCGACACCTTGTGTTGCACCACCCTGCCCCGCACCGTCACCTATCTGGAAACCAACATCAGGGCTAAAATCCATGTTTTCATCACGGTATTCGAAGCCGAATACAACATTGACGCTGTTTTCCGCCGAGGGGAAGCGAACGCCATAGTCCCCCAGGTCAGCCGCAAGATAACCAGAGATTACCGTTTGATTAGTAGTGCCACGAGCGAAGAGTGGCAACACGATGTATTCCAGTGCTTCGGGGCTCACATTGCCGGTGGTAAACAGATCCCAGGGCACACAGGCTGTATCGGCACCACCAGGTAAGGCAGTGCGACAGACCGGGTTACCCTCAGCATCGGCGACGACATCCAGGGCTCGAGTGAGCCGGGTGACCGAGAGATCATTCTGATAAGTATTTTCCATACTGACTTCGGAATGTTGATAAAAAGCATCGTAACGCCAGACATCATTCACATCGCCGCGTGCACCGAGCACTATACGGAGACTGGTGTGTCGCAAATCTTGACGACGATTACCGCCCTCTACATTACGCCGCCCGATATTGACCGCCGCGAGCGGGTTATCATCCAACAGCGGGTGAGGCGCCAGGTCGAAGGCCAAAAGATGCGCATTACTCGTGCTTGGATCATAGGCATCAGCATCGGTGTCAACATCGATGGCCTCCCTGATCTCATTCAGTTGTGCTATCAAATCAGCATTATCGAGATACTTACCGCAGATTTCTTCTCGTTGTTGAGCCGAGAAGAGCGCATTATCGCAATTAAGCGTCTCGGTGACATAGAAGGCACCAGAAGGCGCAATCTGTGATATGGAGCGGTCATCCATGAACATGGTTTCAGCATAGATATCAAGATGGTCATTGACCTCATAGTGTGCGAAACCACCAAAGGTGAAGCGCTCGTCAGGACGTTGGAAGTAGTTCAGTGGTCCATAGTTGAAGGTGGTACCCGCACGAGGCACTACCTGATCACCAGCTACCTTAAGGTCAATGCCCGGTACAGTTACTGCATGATTGTAAGCAGAATTGCGTATAGGGTTATCGTCATCATCCTTAAGCGTCGTCTTGCCATCTGCCTCAAAGAGAAACTTTTTCACCGAGGTGTCAACAGCATCCTCACCCTCATCGGGTACATAACCGATGTTATTATTCAGCGTTTCCCAATTATTAACATAGGACTGTAGTCCACCAAAGTCCCTTACGGCACCATCTGGAATAGTGCTTGAGCCAAAGCAATCGTCCGCCTCATCGCTCAGGGCACAGGCACTGTAATCTCGTTCCGACTGGGCCAGGGGGTCAATTTGCCGCCAGCTGGCGTAAACGGTGGCATTACCTCGCCCGCTATCAAAATTGCCGCCAATGACCAGCGACAAGGCTGACATATCACCGCCGGTATTACTCCCCGTGGGTACCGGATAACCATTGCTTTCAACAATGCCCCGCCATTTGCTGTTGTCGTTGTCATGCTGGTATGTACTCACCTGATAATCCAGCTTGACACCCTCAAACTCATCGTCCATCAGGAAGTTGACAACACCAGATACCGCATCCGAGCCATAGATAGCCGAGGCGCCACCAGTCAAGACTTCAACACGTTTAATCAGCGAGCCTGGAATCTGGTTGATGTCTGCACCAAAGCCACCAGAAATGGGTGACCCTGCGGGCAAACGACGGCCGTTAACCAGTACCAGAGTACGTTCATCACCGAGGTTACGCAGGTTGACGGTAGCGGTACCCGTGGCACCATTAGACTGGCCAGTGTTTTGGTTTGACCAGACCTGTGGAATGTTGCGCATCAGGTCTTCAACGCGAACCGTACCTTGGAATATAAACTCTTCGGCATCAACCTGGGTCACTGGGCTTGAACTAACATAGTTAGCTCTCGTGATTCGCGACCCGGTGACTACTACTTCTTCCAACTGGTCGGTAGAATCTTCTTGAGCGATTGCCAGGCTGCCTACTGACATAACGCCAGCGATAACAAAGGTAAGACCTAGAACCACACCAAGGATGTTTTTGCTAAAGTACTTCATGCTTTCCCCCTAATTTATAGAACTTCTTTATAGAACTTCATTACGGAACTTCATTACAGAACAATTAGAACAGCATAGAAATTTTCTATTGGGTTCTGATTGAACCTTCTCGGATTTTTTACTGACTTTCCCGTCTGCGCTGGTACATCTCATTAAGAGCAATTTTTATGTAAGAACTTTTTATGTAAGAACAGTTTGTATCTAAGCGCTGCTTAATTGAGAAACACCCAGCCTCCCATCAGACGGCGCGGAATACTAGCCCACTTTTTCGGCTATGTCTAGCATAATTTGCCCTGCCCGCCGGCGAGAATGACGGCGCGGAGGTTAATGTATGCACCTTGTCCCCGCTCCTTCTGGCAGCCTACGGCGCGCGGTGGAGCGTCTCCGCTCCTTCTGGCAGCTTACGGCGCGGGGCATTGGCCTTGTACTCCCCTACACAATCCCTGATTATCAACCCACTGGAGTGTCATAGCTCATGAACCTATACAATAGCCGGAAACCCGCCTGAGGAGATGCGAGATGGAAAGAGAATCCATGGATTTTGATCTGATTATTGTCGGCGGCGGACCCGCCGGGCTGGCTACTGCTATCAAATTCGCCCAGTTGGCACAGGCAGAGGGCAAGGACTTCAAGGTCTGTCTGGTGGAAAAGGGCTCAGAGATAGGCGCGCACATCATGTCGGGCGCGGTCATTGAGCCGCGTGCCCTGGAGGAACTCTTTCCCGGTTGGCAAGAAGCAGACGGTGCACCGCCGCTCACCAATCCCGTAACCGATGATAGCTTCTACTATCTACTCGGTGCCAAACTCGGGGTGCGACTGCCCGGCTGGATGGTGCCCAAGGCACTGCACAACAAAGGCAACTATGCGGCCAGCCTTGCCAATCTATGTCGCTGGCTAGGCAAGCAAGCAGAAGTGCTGGGCGTGGATATCTTCCCCGGCTTTGCTGCCAATGACGTGCTGTTCAATGAGGATGGCAGCATAGGCGGCATTGCCACTGGCGACATGGGAATAGATGCCCAGGGGGAACGCAAACCGAGTTGGCAGGCGGGCTATGACCTCCGGGGGAAATACACCGTCTTTGCTGAAGGTTGCCGCGGGCATCTGGGCAAGCAGTTAATGGAAAAGTTCAACCTGTGCCAGGATGCCGCCACCCAGCACTATGGCATCGGCTTCAAAGAAATATGGGAAGTGCCAGCAGACCAGCATGTGCCCGGCAAGGTCATCCACGGCGTCGGCTGGCCTCTGGGGCATTTCCCGGGGCAGACCCTAGGGGGTGCCTATCTCTATCATCTGGAAAACCAGCAGCTCGCTATTGGGTTGATTGTTGATCTGGGATACAAGAATCCACACCTCAGTCCCTTTGATGAATTCCAAAGATTCAAACATCACCGGTTGATTTGCGCACACCTTAAAGGCGGCAAGCGAGTCGCCTATGGCGCGCGCGCAGTGGTCAAGGGGGGCTTAGCGGCACTGCCCAAACTCAGCATGCCGGGCGGCCTGCTGGTGGGTGATAATGCGGGCTTCCTCAATAACCTGAAACAAAAGGGCACCCATACGGCGATGAAGTCAGGCATGCTGGCAGCGGAAGCGATTTTTGATGCCCTCAAGACGGACCCAGAGGGCGGCAAGGAGCTCGCTCAGTATCCCGCCAAGTTCGCCACTTCCTGGTTATATGATGAGTTGCATGTCGCGAGAAACACCACCGCACTGATGCACCGGTTTGGCACCCTGGTCGGCGCGGCCTTGACCTGGATAGAACAGACTATCTTCCGAGGTCGTCTGGGGCTTAACCTCTCCTATCAAGCAGCTGACCACGAGGGCATGCATTCAGCCGCTAAAGCCAAGCCACTCAAGTATCCCAAGCCGGATGGCGTCATCAGTTTTGACAAGCTCTCATCAGTATTCCTGACGAACACTTCCCATGCGGAAAATCAGCCCTGCCATCTGCAACTCGCGGATGCCGAGCTGCCCATCAAGGCTAACCTGCCGCTCTATGATGAACCCGCCCAGCGCTATTGCCCGGCGGGGGTCTATGAAGTCATTACGGTAGCGGGCGACAAAAAGTTCCAAATCAATGCCCAGAACTGCATCCACTGTAAAACCTGTGATATCAAGGATCCGGCGCAAAACATCACCTGGGTGGCGCCTGAAGGCGGGGGGGGGCCCAATTACAGCAATATGTGACCTCAGGCACGGCAGGCCCTGCTTATGGGTGCGCTCGCCTCTGTTCCTAGTGTGGCAAGCAGCCTTGGGTGACTATCCTTAAGTGACCGGCGCCTTAGGTGACCGGCATCAACGGAAAGAAACACCCCCCGCTCCATATACCGAAGCAGTCGCTTGCCTCGGTATACACTGCATCGACATGAATGGCATCGGCATGCCGAGTGGATTCAACAACCAGCAATTCAGCCAACTGGTAATACACATTGCGAGTAACACGCGCTTCCATTCCATCACGGATAAGCAGATAGGGGATCCACTCATCCTTCACCACCGCCATACGGAGCGGATGCTCAGCATCAATCGGCACCACTTCTGCCATGTCCGTGGTACAACTGAGCAGCTGCTCCTTGCCCGCCGACTGAGCTTCCATCAGCAACACCTGGAAGGGCACATCCTCCACGGTGATTCGGCACCTTTCCACCGGGGTGACCAGATAATAGTCGTCCCCGTCCTTACGCAATACCGAAGCAAACAAGCGCACCAGTCTGGGCCGGGTAATCGGCGTGCCCTGGTAGAGCCAGGTGCCATCTCGCTGAATTACCAGTTCAATGTCCTGCTCAGCTTCTGGATGCCAGCCGTGCACCGGTGCCGCACCCTGAGCGGCAACCCGTTCCAGTTCGGCAAGCAAGGAATAAGCCGGCATGATTGTTTCCATAGGAAATCAAGAGGGATACAAGGTAACATGCCCCGATGAAGAAGATATTTATCTCAGCGGGCGACCTGCTAGCGGATTCATTCAAACTCGCCGAGCAGATCTATCATAGTGGCTTCCGCCCTCAGTTTATTGTCGGTGTCTGGCGTGGGGGGGCACCCATTGGCATAGCCGTCCAGGAATACCTGGATTATGTCGGCGTCAAGGCGGACCATATCGCTATCCGCACCTCATCCTACACGACGCCTATGCAACAGGATAAGGAGGTCAGCGTATATGGGTTGGAGTATGTGATTGAAAACGTCAATGCAGATGAAGAGTTGCTACTGGTGGATGATGTTTTCGATTCTGGACGCAGTATTGAAGCCATCGTCCAGCAACTCAAAGAGAATACCCGCAGGAACCTGCCGGAAACAATCAAAATAGCCTGTCCCTGGTACAAGCCCGCCCGGAACACTACGCAACTGACACCCGATTTTTATTTGCATGAAACCGATGACTGGCTGGTATTTCCGCATGAAATTATTGGCTTAACGCCAGAGGAAATTGCCGAATCAAAACCAGACCTTGCCGAGACCCTAGCGCATCTACATATACGGGAGAAGAGTGATGCATCCAGCCATTGACATAGCGCAGCATAAAACCCCGGCTCAGGCGGTCGTCCGGTCTCTGGAAGATTCCGGCTTTGCAGTGGTGCAAGGGCATGCAGTACCCCTTGAGCAGCTGGAACAACTCTATGCGGCCTGGGAGCAGTTTTTTCTATCCCCTGACAGGCATGCTTACCGGGTGGATGTTGCGTCTCAGAATGGCTACTTCTCAAGTGCCGAGGCGGAAACCGCCAAAGGCTATGGGCAGCCTGATATCAAGGAATATTTTCAATATCACCCGGGTGCTGAGTTGCCGGCGCCACTTCGGGACATGACGGAAGCTTACTTCAACCAGCTACTGGACCTGGGGCGCACTGTTCTGGGCTGGATAGAAGCACAGACGGCAGCAGCGCTCTGGCATTCATTGAGCGCGCCGCTCAGCAGCCTGCTGGACCCGCAAAACACCCTCTTGAGGCTGTTACGCTACCCACCCCTGTCTGGCAATGAACCCGCTGATGCCGTGAGAGCCGCAGCGCATGAAGACATCAACCTGATTACGCTCCTGCCGGCGGCAAGCCAGACCGGGCTGGAAATCAAACCCAAAGGAGAAGCCTGGCAAGCCGTGGTGTCGCCCCCGGGGACGATCATCATTAACCTGGGCGACATGATGCAAGAGTTGACTCAGGGTGCCCTGCCCTCTACAACGCACCGAGTGGTCAACCCCCCGGGTCCAGACGCACGGCTTGCCCGCCTCACGGCACCGGTCTTTTGTCATCCCTACGGTGATTTAAGACTCTCGGCGCGATATACCGCTGATGAGTATTTGTTTGAGCGCTTAGCGGAGATCAACCCCGAGGCGCTGCAACCCAACAAGACTTGAACAAGACTTGATGCTTGCTCCTAGTTGGCTGGGGGGTGGCTAGCTTAAAAGTTCAGGATTTTGGGCACTATTTTGGACACTGGAGCAGCGAGTTCCAAGACCCCGATCGCATTGTATCCGGGCATGATCCCCGCACATTCACCCGGATTAAAGGTGAGTTGTTTTCCTTTATAATCAATGGTTTGCAGATGAGTGTGGCCATGTAGGATGAGGTCGTAATCGGCAACATCTACCTGAGAGAGTTCCAGGGGATCATGCACTACGACTATCTGCCGCCCTGCCCAGGCCAGGCTGAGCGGGGGGTCAACAAAGTGGAATCCTAACTGGGCAACGGCGGCGTCAAGCGAGTCCCGTTCCTGGTCGTTGTTGCCATAGACACCATAGAGAGGTGCCTCCAGCTGAGCAAAGATTGCCAGGGTTTTCGCCTGCGTAATGTCGCCCGTATGAATGACCCGCTCCACCCCTGCCTCATTAAACAGGGTCACAATCTTCCTACAATTATTCAGATTGTTATGGGTATCACTCACGACACCTATACGCATTCACAACTACCCAATAAGCAAAAATAGTTGCCACCACCTATTTTACAGATTATCTCCGCCCCAAACATCACACTCAGCCCGAGGAGTAGAACGCCAAGCAATATAGCAATCACTATACCGGTTACTTTATCCATCATTCAGATCCTGATTTTTTTTGTTGGGCAGGACAGGATTATTAGCTGACCTTCATTAAGCGACCTTCATTAAGTGACCTTTATTAAGTGACCTTCTCCAGGATATGAATACCGCAGGCACTACCCAGCCCAATCACATGGGTTAGGCCCATCTTGGCACCCTCAACCTGTCGTTTGTCCGCCTCGCCGCGTAGATGGGTGCTCACCTCATAGATATTGGCGATACCGGTGGCACCCAGAGGATGCCCCTTGGAGAGGAGCCCACCAGACACATTGACCGGCACCCGGCCGCCCAGGGCCACCTCACCCTCGTCAATCATTCGCCCGGCTTCACCGTCCTCGCAAAGACCCAGATTTTCATAGTGCAGAATCTCCGCGGTCGCAAAACAATCGTGCAGTTCAACCAGGTCTATGTCTTCGGGACCGACACCCGCCATCTCGTAGGCTTCCTTGGCCGCGCGCCGCGTGACCGCGTTTACATCCGGCATCACCAGATCGCGGTCGGTATAGGGGTCGCTGGTCAGCACCGATGCCTTGACCCGGACCGCGCGGTGCATGCCCAGCTCCTGCGCTTTCTTTTCCGACACCAGCACTGCCGCCGCCGCCCCATCAACATTCACGGAGCACATGAGTTTGGTGTTCGGATAGGAAATCATCTCTGCATTCATCACTGTTTCCAGCGGCGTTTCAATCTGGTACATGGCTTTGGGATTGAATGTTGAATGATGATGATTCTTGACTGATACCTTGGCGAACTGCTCAAAAGTGGTGCCATAGTGCCGAGCATGTTCCATACCCGCCTCGGCAAAGACCGCGGGCATGGTGCCCGAGCCCAGCAAGCCCTCTTTGGAAATGCCCTTAGCACCACCAGCACCGCCCAGTAGCCCCTTGCCCATCTGCTCCACGCCCACCGCCAGCACCACATCATAGACCCCCGCCTTGATCGACATCCAGGCTTCCCGGAAAGCCGTCGCGCCAGTGGCACAGGCATTGGCACAGTTGACCACGCAGATCCCGGTCTGGCCAATTTCTTGCAGGATTCTCTGCCCCACCATGGCATTTGCCTGCCCCAGGTTGCCACAGTAAAAGGCTTGCATGTCTTGAATCGTCAGGTTTGCATCGTCAAGTGCCAGCAAGGCGGCCTCGGCACCAATTTGGGGAACAGTCCGGTCAGGAAAGCGCCCAAATTTGATCATGTCTACGCCCACTACATATACATCACTCATGGCTTGCTCCTCGTTTTTTATAGGTTGGTTGTGTGAATATTATTGCTCTTGTAAATTACTGCTCTTGTGCTTCTCTAGTGAGAGACCTCGGCGCTCAGGTCAAGGGTTGGAAAAAGTAAGCCAAATAACTGTTACCTTCCCGGTCCTTTCGCCCCAGCGCATCGCCAAACACCACCTCAACGGGCATGTCAAAACTGATCTTGTCTGGGTCCGGTTCAACATTGATGAGATTGCCCTTCACTGTACCACCATTGTCTAAATCAACAATGGCGGAAATATACGGGACTTCAATACCCGGAAAGCTCCGATGCACGATGCTGTATGAATACAACTTGCCCCGGTTGGGCAGGCGCACTGCGTCCATTTGGTTGCGGGTGCCACAGCTGGAGCAGACTTCCCGCGCCCCCAGAAAAACAGCACCACAGGCAGCGCACTTGTGCCCCTCAAGATAGGGATCCGCCGTGTCCGCACCCTTGAGCCAGGTCACCACGGGGAGGGGACTCTGCTTCGTTTCTTCAGAGGCGGCTTGTTCAGCAACGGATGGTGTAGATTCAGACATAAGCTCGGTTCCCTTTGATGAGTCTGTATTTTGATGAGTCTGTATTAAGGACGCAAGGGTAAACCCGAAGCCACCTGATTTACAAGAAGAAGGCTCTCAAGAAGGTCCGCAAGAAAGTCCTCAAGAAGCGGCGGTAATAAAATTGCTGATTGAATAGCGAGCCCTCTGCAGCTTGATTTTAGGGGCAAGAGGCGTCATATTCCACCCATTGTTTATAGCTTACGGAGTTTGTCATGCAAGATGCACAGTTTATTTCGGGACGCGACGCCACCTCCACTGGATCGATTGCCGCGAGAAATAAGGTCCTGCGTAACACCTATCTTCTCTTGTCGCTCACCCTGCTGTTCAGCGCGGCCATGGCCGGCCTGGCAATGGCCATGGAGGTACAGTACCTCGGTTGGCTACCGCTACTGCTTGCCTTCGGGCTCATCTTCGTCATCAGTAAGCTACGTAACAGCGTCTGGGGACTATTGCTGGTATTTGTTTTCACCGGCATTCTTGGATTTGCGCTGGGTCCTGTGGTGAATTTTTACCTCCAGACTAGTGCGGGCACCCAGGTCGTCATTACCGCCGCCGGGCTCACCGGCATGATCTTCTTCTCGCTATCGGGTTATGCCCTCTTGAGTGGGAAGGACTTTTCTTTCATGGCTGGCTTTCTGATGACCGGCATGTGGGTAGTGCTTGGTAGTATTCTGTTGTTAGTGGTTGGCGGGGCTTTTGGCTTCTACATCTCGGGTCTGCATCTGGCGCTCTCCGCCGCTATAGTCATTCTGATGTCAGGATTTATTCTCTATGATACCAGCCGGATACTGCAGGGTGGGCAAACCAACTACATCATGGCAACGGTGTCCATGTACCTGAATATCTACAACATCTTCATCAGCCTGTTGCATATTTTGGGAATATCAAGCAACGACTGAGCCTCAAGACCCCGCCCTAGGGCAGCGCCGTATCTCTCCCCTTGCCCCGGCAAGTCTGAAATTCACCCTCCTGGTCAAGGGAGTCCCCTGCACTACGGGCTCCAGCCGGTCGGCACTGCATTACGCCAAAGCCGTCCTCGCCGAGGGACATGCCATTTACCGCATATTCTTCTATCAGGATGGCGTCAACAATGCCAATGCTATGGCGATACTCCCCCCGGATGAACTAGACCTGGTGCAGGCATGGACCGAGTTCGGGCAGGCTGCCGAGGTTGAACTTCTGGTCTGTATCTCCTCTTGTCTGAGACGGGGGCTATTGGATGAGACGGAAGCCGACCGCTATCAAAAACCAAATGCCAGTATTGCCCCTGGCTTCACCATCTCCGGGCTAGGGCAGCTGATTGATGCCTGCCTGGAATCCGATCGCGTCATGAGCTTTGGCGGCTAGGGACACGGCTAGGGAATCAATTATGGGAGCCATTCTTTTTATTCAATCTACTAGCCCTCAGCAGGGGATAGGCAATCAAGAAGGGCTGGACCCTGCCCTCATGGGGTCTGCATTTACTGAATGTGCCCTGCTCTTCCTGGGCGAGGGAGTCTTGCAACTGCTGAGGCATCAGGTGCCTGGGGAAGCAAACAAGATGTCTCTTAAGGATGAAGACACTTTTCTTAACGAGCAGGCGCTTAAAAACTATGGCATAGCCGAGGTCTTCTGTTGCCAGATGTCGCTAGAAGAACGTCAACTGGAGGGATGCCAGTTGATGCTTCCCGTGACCCTGGTCACTGGCGATGCGATACATGCCTTGATTAACCGTTACGACAAGACGCTCTGCTTCTAGGCGCATGCTTCTCCACACCATCAACAAGCAGAGGGCGCTGGAGCAATGCGCTCAGGTGATCAAAACCGGCGATAGTGTGGTCTTGCTGGAGGACGGTGTCTACCTGCTCTTGACTCCGGAAGTTTTGAATAAAGACGGTGTTAAGTGGTTTGCTGTTGCCGCCGATGTTGCCCGGCGAGGACTGCAAGAGCATCTACCCGCTAGCATCAAGATGATTGACTATCGGCAGTTTGTGGCGGCAACAGTTGCTGCAGAAAAATTGTGTCACTGGTGCTAAGCCGCTTTTGTCCATGACTACTGCTGCACCGGCGATGCTTCCTACCTCAGGACGACCAGTTCAATTCGTTTGGCACCATAGACAGCAGAAGGTGCCAGGGGTCCTAGCCCGCGGGCCTGCAGGTGTACTCTGGTGCCCGCTTGAATAGCGGTAGCAAGGCTCTCTGCCTGACGTTGACTTCTGCTGAGCGCCGCCGCCAAAGCTTCCCCCGGTGCCAGCCGGTCATGCACCACCAGAACAAGCGCAAATCTCGTGCCGTCTTCTGACCGCCCTTCTTCTGACAAGGCCGCTTCTGAAAGCGCCTCTTCTGACAGTGCTTCGGCGATTATCTGTGCCAGCTCCGGGGGATAGGCATCATCGCTAGACGGGGTGAAGACATATCTCCCCTCGGACACCAATTTTGCCCCAACAACATTACCGGGCAAAACCGGCGCGATATGTTCAATATGTAGATATATCTTTCGGGTTGCCCGTTGCCCGATATACAGCGTCAAGAAGCTACTGCCATCGGTGCTCTTCAGCACATAATAATGCTGATGCTGTTCTGGTCCGTAGAGAATAGGTCGGTTGAATATCTTGTTTGCCCAGGAGCTACTGCTACCACATTCCCGCCCCTTGCATTGGAAGAGCATCTGCCCCAGGCCGCTCAGTGCCTGTTCAAAAAATATGCCCACCTCAACGGTTCGCCGTGCCTCGGGGAGATACCAGGTGTAGGTTGTTTTAATGCCTCTAAACGTCTCAATGCGCTCCGGCACCAATTCATTATTGATCTTTTCCAGCGCACCCAGGACCAGCGCATGGCTGGTAGCGGCTGGTGTTGAACTCCCCATGGGGGTTTCCTGCGCCCACTCTGCCCCAGGGTAGAGTGGAATCTGCAGACCACCGATACTCGCCTCGTCCCCCGGAACCGCCGCGGTGCTAGCCACACTCAGCAGAACAACATAGCCCCCAAGAATCCAACAACGCATCGGTTACCTGCCCCGCTTCCCTTGCCTTATTCGGCAAGTTCAAGCAACAGTTTATTGAGCCGGGTGACATAGCTGGCCGGTTCTTCCAACTGGGTCCCTTCGGCAAGTTTTGCCTGGTCAAACAGCACCAGCGTCAAGTCATTAAAGCGGTCGCCCTCAGCCTCAGCACCCAATTTTACTACCAGCGGATGCTGGGGGTTGATTTCAAAGGTCCGTTTGATGGGTGCTACTTCCTGACCCGCCGATTCAAGAATCCGGCGCATCTGCATCCCCATAGCATCCTCGCCAACAACGAGACAGGCCGGTGAATCAGTCAGCCGATGAGTCGCCCTGACTGCTTCCACCCGGTCCCCGAGCAGAGTTTTGATGCGCTCTACCAGGGCCTCGGATTCCTTTTCAAGCGCCTTCTGCTCAGCAAGGTTTTTGTTGTCTTCCAGAGGGCCCAGATCCAACGCGCCTCGGGCTATATCCTGAAACTGCTTACCATCAAATTCCTGCAGATGATTCATCAACCATTCATCAATGGGATCATGCAGTAGTAGCACTTCTATGCCTTGCTTTCTGAAGATTTCAAGATGCGGGCTGTTCGCCGCGGTATGATAATTTTCCGCGGTGACATAATAGAGCTTCTGCTGTTCTGGTTGCATTCTACCCCGGTAATCTTGTAGCGATTGATCCTGGGTTGCCTGGTCGGATAGTGTCGTCGTGAAGCGCAATAGCTTAGCGATTTTTTCCTTATTGGGGACATCTCCCGCCGGACCTTCCTTCAAGAGCTGACCAAACTCATTCCAGAAGCCTTGATACTTTTCCGGCTCTTTGGTGGCGAGCTTTCCTAGCATGTCCAGCACCCGCTTGGTAAGCGCACTGCGCATGGACTCAATGGTGGCGTTGTTCTGCAGAATCTCTCGGGAGATATTGAGCGGTAGGTCGTTGGAATCAACCAGACCCCGCACAAATCTCAGATAGAGCGGGAGAAACTGCTCTGCCTCATCCATGATGAACACCCGTTGCACATACAGCCTTAAGCCTCTGGGCGACTCTCTATGCCAGAGATCAAAAGGGGCTTTGACAGGAATATAAAGCAAACTGGTGTAATCCAACTTGCCCTCAACCCGGTTGTGGCTCCAGCTCAGGGGGTCTTGGAAATCATGCGACAGGAGTTTGTAAAACTCTTGGTATTCACCTTTGGAAATATCCGCCCGGCTTCTGGTCCAGAGCGCGGTCGCCGTATTGATGACTTCATCGGCTTCACTTTCCGCATCGTCTTGGGTCGCGAGTTTGGGCATGACCACTGGCACGGAAACATGGTCGGCATACTTTTTGACAATGCTGCGTAGCCGCCAAGCATCGGCAAACTCACTTTCTTCGTCTTTCAAATAGAGGGTTACCGAGGTACCTGCTGCTGCTCTGGTAATGGTTTCTACCTCAAACTCAGCCTCGCCGGTAGAAGTCCACCGGACACCTTCTTCTGGGGGCGCCTGCACGGCGCGACTTTCCACCACCACCTTAGCAGCGACGATAAATGAGGCATAAAACCCCACCCCGAACTGACCAATCAGCTGGGCATCCTTTTGCTGGTCGCCGGTCAGCGATTCCAGAAACTGCGCGGTGCCGGATTTAGCGATGGTGCCCAGATTGGAGATGGCTTCCTCACGCGTCATCCCGACGCCATTATCGGACACCGTCAAGGTATTGCTTTGTTTGCCCTTTGCGGCGTCTTTTTTGCTACTGCCTTTTGTGCTACTGCCTTTTGTGCCGTTGGAAGCTTTGGTTACTGGGGTCTCAGTGCCTAGGTCAATTCTGATCTTGAAGTCGCCGCTGTTAACCGCGAGCGTTGAATCGGAAATGGCTTGGAAGCGCAACCTGTCAATGGCGTCGGCAGCATTGGCGACAAGTTCCCGAAGAAATATCTCTTTGTTGCTGTATAGCGAATGAATCATGAGCTTCAGCAGTTGCTTGGCTTCTGATTGAAAGTTCAGCGTTTCTGTATTGGCATCTAATGACATCTTGCTTAGCCTCTTATGATTGGTGCCTATCTATACTGTCTGCTGAACCCTCTGCTACGCGATTGACGCTCAGCCATTGAGCATAGAAAATGGGGATGCAGCTGTGGTTTTTCAAGAGCGGTTTTTCAAGCCCAGCCGGTGACTTCTTGTAGCCGCGTGCCTATGTCTGCCAAGCTTTTCACGGTGGTGATACCCGCCGCCGCCAAGGTCGCAAACTTTTCCTCCGCGGTGCCCTTGCCGCCCGCGATGATGGCGCCCGCATGCCCCATGCGTTTGCCGGGCGGTGCGGTCACCCCGGCGATATAAGCCACCACAGGCTTGGTCACCTGATGTTTGATGAACTCTGCCGCGGTCTCCTCGGCGGTGCCACCAATCTCACCCACCATAACAATGGCTTCCGTCTCCGAGTCCTGCTCAAACAGCTCCAGGATGTCAATAAAGTTACTCCCCGGTACCGGGTCGCCGCCTATCCCCACACAACTGCTCTGACCAAAACCAAGGTCGGTGGTCTGTTTGACTGCCTCATAGGTCAAGGTGCCCGACCGGGACACTATGCCGACCTTCCCGGGCAGGTGGATCTCGCCCGGCATGATGCCGAGTTTACATTCACCCGGGGTAATGATTCCCGGGCAATTAGGCCCGATAAGCCGCACTCCCTGGGCATCAAGGCTTGCCTTGACGACTAGCATGTCCAGCACCGGCACGCCTTCGGCAATACAGACTATCAGTTTGATGCCCGCCGCCGCGGCTTCCAAAATGGCGTCCTTCGCGAAGGCTGCAGGCACATAAATAATGGACGCCTCAGCACCGGTAATATCTACCGCCGCTTGCACCCGATCAAAGACCGGCAAGCCAAGGTGCTTCTGGCCGCCCTTGCCGGGGGTAATGCCAGCAACTATCTGGGTTCCATAGGCAATGGATTCCCGACTATGCAAACTCCCCTGAGCACCAGTAAAACCCTGGCAAATCACCCGGGTGGAAGCATCAACCAATATACTCATCAGGAAACCACTCCCGCTAGCTTGACGACCTGTTGGACGGCATCCGTCAAACTTGATGCCGCAATAATATCCACATCACTTGCCTTTAACCGGGCAAGCCCTTCGGCCGCTTGATTACCTTCAAAGCGCACTACCACGGGCAACTTGACGCCCACTTCCTTGACCGCACCAATAATCCCTTCGGCGATGATGGCACACTGCACAATACCGCCAAAAATGTTAATCAACACCGCGTTAACTTCCTTATCAGAGAGGACGATCTTGAATGCTTCGCGGACCGCTTCCTTGGTCGCACCGCCACCCACATCCAGGAAGTTCGCCGGCGCGCCGCCATGTAGTTTCACCAGATCCATGGTGCCCATGGCCAGCCCCGCACCGTTTACCATGCAACCTATATTCCCCTCCAGCGCGACATAGTTCAGATTAAAGTCTGAGGCCTGGTTCTCCAGCGCATCTTCTTGAGTCCGATCGCGCATGCTTGCCAGTTTTTCCTGCCGGTATAAGGCATTGTCGTCAACGGACACCTTGGCATCCAGACAATGCAGGTCGCCCCCGGTGGTAATGATAAGCGGATTGATTTCCAGCATGGACAGGTCACATTCATGGAAGAGCCGCGCCAGTTGCATATACAACCGGGTAAATTGATTGATGAGTGGCCCCTCAAGACCCAGTTGGAAAGCCAGCTCACGCCCCTGGAAGGGAGAGGCACCCGTTAGCGGGTCAAGCGATACCTGGACTATCTTCTCGGGCATGTCCGCGGCGACGGTTTCTATATCAACGCCGCCCTCGGTGGAGGCCATAAAAATCACCCGCCGACTGGCCCGATCAATGACTGCTCCCAAATATAGTTCCTGCGCTATATCAACACAGGCCTCAACATATATTTTATTGACTAGTTGCCCCTCGACATTCGTCTGCGCGGTCACGAGATGGCTACCTAAATGTGCCGTTACAAACGCTTCTATCTCATCGGTGGAGGACACCAGTTTGACACCCCCCGCCTTGCCGCGCCCACCGGCATGAATCTGCACCTTGAGCGCCCAGGCCTTGCCGCCTAGCTCAGCCACCGCGGCAAGCGCGGCCTCCAGGGTGTCCACCGCCTTGCCCTGAGAGAGGGGTAGGCCATAGTCTCTGAACAACTGCTTGGCTTGATATTCATGCAGATTCATTGTCTTCTCAATAGTCGTCTCAAGAGTCGTCTCATGGGTGTGAGTCTGAGTAATACCCGGTACAGAAACACGACTGGGCTTTATATTGCGCTTTATTTTACGCTTTATTTTTACGCCGCCGCTTGGCGACATGAATGGCATGTCCAGACACCGCCAGGGCCGCTTCATGTAAACCTTCGGAAAGACTCGGGTGAGCGAACATGATGAGCCCGAGGTCTTCCGCACTGGCACCAAACTCCAGCGCAATCACCGCCTGAGCAATCAGCTCCGAGCTGTGGGCACCGAGTATGTGCACTCCCAGTATGCGGTCAGTCTCGGCATCGGTGATAATCTTTGTCATGCCCGTCGGGTCATTCCCAGCCAGGGCGCGGCCGCTAGCAGCCATGGGAAAGGTGCCAACTTGATAGTTGACCTGGGCGGCTTTTAGTTCCTGCTCTGTTTTCCCCACCCAGGAAAGTTCTGGATGGGTATAAATCACTGAGGGCACCGCATCATAGTTGACCAGCGGTTGCTGCCCGTTGATCCGTTCCGCAACCATCAAGCCCTCTTCCATCCCCTTGTGGGCAAGCATGGGACCCCGCACGACATCACCGATGGCATAGACCCCCGGTACCGCGGTGGCACAATATTCATTGACCGGGATAAAGCCTCGTTCATCCAATATCAGGTCGGTATCCCCCTCTCCATCCAGAAGCCCCTCGGTATAGGGACGCCGCCCCACGGCAACAATCACCTTATCAAATGTTTGCTTCTGGGCTTTTTTGCCGGTGCTATCGGACCAGGTCACAGTGACTTGTCGTTGCTTGCCCTTGCCGATGATTTTGGTACCGGTCACCTTGGCACCCAGGCGGATGTCCAAGCCTTGTTTCTGGAATAGCCGAGCGGCCTCCTTGGCGACCTGGGTATCGGCCATAGGAAGAAATTCCTCCAATGCTTCCAAAATGACCACCTCGGCACCGAGCCTTCTCCAGACACTCCCCAACTCCAAGCCGATAATGCCCGCGCCGATGACGCCCAGAGAGGCCGGCAGCTCAGTCATCTCCAAGGCACCGGTGGAATCAATGATGAGCCCCTCAGTCAAGGGGCAGACCGACAGTTCCACGGGTACTGAGCCCGTAGCGATGATGAGCTGCTCGGCATCGAGGGTCTGGGTCGTCTTAGTGCCTGCAGCGGTGACCTGCACCTGATGCTGAGCCGCCTGCAGCCGGGCGCGCCCATTAAAAGCAGTGACCTTGTTGCTAGATAAGAGCGCGGTAACGCCCCGGGTCAGGCCAGTGACGATCTCTTCCTTCTTCTTGATCATGGCCGGCAGGTCCATGGTTAAGCCTTCTATTTGGATACCCACTTCGACAAGCTTGTCTCTGGCTTCGGCAAACTTATGCGATGTATCCAGCAGGCTTTTTGAGGGAATACAACCCACATTCAGACAGGTGCCCCCAGGGACCGACTCGCCTTGAGGGTTCACCCATTGATCAACAATTGCCGTATTCATCCCCAACTGGGCACACCGTATCGCCGCATGATAACCCGCGGGACCAGCACCTATGACGATGACATCAAAGTGAATTGTCATATACGCTTCTCAGTTAGATATTCAGTAGTAGCCGGGCTGGTTCTTCCAGCAAACGTTTGACAGTGACCAGGAACTGTACTGCTTCTTGACCATCAATCAATCGGTGGTCATAAGACAAGGCAACATACATCATCGGTCTGATGACGATGTCCCCGGCAACCACGACCGGTCGCTCTTGGATCTTGTGCATGCCGAGAATAGCAGTCTGGGGCGGATTGAGTATGGGTGTGGACAGCAAAGAACCAAAAATACCCCCGTTGGACAGGGTGAAGGTGCCACCGGTTATTTCCGCCAGGCTCAGCTTGCCCTCCCTGGCTTTGGTGCCATAAGCATGCACCTGGGCTTCTAGTGCCGCAAAATCCTTATGCCCAGCATCACGGATAATCGGTACCACCAGGCCCCGAGGAGAACCGACCGCAACACCTATGTCCTGATAGTTGTGATAGACAATATCCTTGCCATCTATGGAGGCGTTAACGGCCGGGAAACGTTGCAAGGCTTCCACACAGGCACGGATGAAGAAGGACATAAAACCGAGTTTGACGCCCTCGTGGGTCTGAGCAAATTCATCTTTGTAACTTGCGCGCATCGCCATGATTGCTTGCATGTCAATTTCATTAAATGTCGTCAAGATGGCGGCTGTTTGTTGTGCCTGCACTAGACGCTCGGCGATACTGGCGCGGAGTCGGCTCATAGGCACTCGCTTTTCACCCTCACGCTTTTCACCATCACGCTTTTCACCATCAGTAGTCGTCATTCTTGTGCCCTTCTCGAGTCGAGCATCGTCATGTTGAGCATCCTGCGGTGCGACTACTACTATCTCGGCATCGTCAGGCATCTGGGCAACAACATTCAATACATCTTGCCGAGTAATCCTGCCCCCCTTGCCGGTACCGAGTATCTCGTCCAGATTAAGGTGATGTTCATTCGCGAGTTTGCGCGCTGCGGGGCTTGCCAGGGCGGTGGGTGTTCCTGCCGCCGCGGGCATCACTTCTGACATGACTTCTGACATCCCTTCTGAAGTGACAGGCACTGCGGGCACCGAGGCCGCTGCGCCGGCAGCACCGGCTTCAAATTCACCCAGTAACTCTTGCGCCAATACCGTTTCCCCGGCGGCCTTGTGGATGGCGGTCAGCTTACCATCTGCTGGCGCGGCAACTTCCAAGACTACCTTGTCTGTTTCAATATCCACTAATAGTTGGTCGCGCTTGACCAGCTCACCTACCTTGGCATGCCAGGTGGCGACTTCACCATCGGCGATCGATTCTGGAAACTGCGGCGTTTTTATTTCAATCATCATTGAGACCCCTTCTTGTATATGAGCAGGTACATGAGCAGGTATATAAGCAGGCATATAAGCAGGTATATGAGCCTGCGCAAAGTATGTTGATACCCGTCTATGCCTTGCCGGTATTATAGAGCGCATCTTGGACCAGCGCTTCCTGTTGCCGCAGATGCAAGGGCATGTAGCCGGCAGCGGCAGCGGCAGATGCCTCCCGACCCGTATAGTGCAACGGCAAGCCGGGGAAAACACGCTGTAGCACTCGGCGGAGATGGTGCTGACTGCTGTACCATGCCCCCTGATTCATCGGCTCTTCTTGACACCATATAAGCGTATCAATCTGCGGATATTCATCCAGCACATTCTGCAGCGCGGCTTCCGGAAAGGGATATAATTGCTCAATACGAGTCAGTGCTACCGGCGTCAAACCATCCTTTAGCCGTTTGGCATGCAAATCATAATAAACCTTACCGCTACAGAAGATAATCCGCCGTACCTGCTTTTTATGCGCCGGTGCAGCTCGGGCGGGCGACCTGCCCTTCCCGTTCACGGCTGGGAGCCAGGGATCCGGGATCACTGCTTTGAACTCCCCATGACACAATTCATCCAGCGTTGATACTGCTTCCCGGTGGCGTAGCAGGTTTTTGGGGGTCATCACAATCAAGGGTCTTCTGAGGGGTCTGATTGCCTGACGTCTGAGGAGGTGGAACATCTGCGCGGGGGTGCTCGGCACACATACTTGTACATTGTGCTCAGCACAGAGTTGTAAGTATCGCTCCAGCCGGGCGGATGAATGTTCAGGTCCCGCGCCTTCATAGCCGTGGGGGAGCAGCATGGTTAAACCGGATAATCTTGACCACTTGTGTTCACCACTGGTGATGAACTGGTCAATGACAATCTGGGCACCATTGGCAAAGTCACCGAACTGCGCTTCCCAGATGACCAGTGTGTCCGGCCGGGTCTGGGAGTAGCCATATTCAAAGGCGAGAACGGCCTCTTCGGAAAGGAAGGAATTGTAAAAGGTGAGCGGATGGTCGGCACTGGCGAGTGCTTCCAAGGGGGTCCAAATGCCGCCCGTCTTCTGGTCATGCAGCACCGCATGCCGGTGGGAAAAGGTCCCCCGGCACACATCCTGACCGGTCAACCGGACGCCAAACCCCTGATCCAGCAGCGTCGCATAGGCCATGATTTCGGCATAACCCCAGTTGATGGGTCGCTTACCGGCGCTCATTTCCTGGCGTTCCTTAAACATCTTGGCGACTTGTTTTTGGAGGACGAAACCCGGGGGTAGCTGCTCTACCTTCTGGATCAAGGTTTTGAAGCGCGCTAACTTAAAAGTCGTATCTCCCGGGGCATCCCAGTCATGCCCGAGATAGGGTGCCCAGTCGACAAACATTGCCGTGTTCGGCGCATGCACACAGTCCCAGGCCACCGGCTCGCCCCGATCCATCAAATCCCGATACTGCTCCACCAGGGGGGTGTATTCCTCCTGAGTCAGCACCCCCTCAGCAATGATTTTTTCCGCATAGCCTGCCAGGGTGGTGGGTTGATTGCGTATCTTTTGATACATGAGCGGCTGGGTAATAGAGGGCTCATCACCTTCATTGTGCCCTCGCCGCCGGTAACACACGATATCTATGACCACATCCTTTTTGAACTCCATCCGATAATCCAAAGCCATCTGCGAGACAAACAAGACCGCTTCCGGATCATCGCCATTGACATGGAAGATGGGTGCTTGCACCATCTTGGCAACTTCCGTGCAGTAGTGTGTTGAGCGGGCATCAACCTGCTCAGTCGTGGTGTAACCAATCTGATTGTTGATGACGATGTGAATAGTGCCCCCCGAGAAGAAGCCCCGGGTCTGAGACATCTGGAAGGTTTCCATGACCACCCCCTGCCCGGAGAGGGCCGCATCACCATGGACATAGATGGCAAGCACCTTATCGCCGCGGGGATCCTTCCTACGGTCCATGCGCGCCCGCACCGAGCCGACTATCACCGGGGCGGAAATTTCCAGATGCGACGGATTAAAGCCCAGCGCCAAGTGCATCTCGCCGCCGGGCGTTGTCAGGTGGGAGGAAAAGCCTTGATGGTACTTCACATCACCCGAGCCAAAATCAGGCATATACCGGCCTTCAAACTCATCAAACAGCTCGGCAGGCTTTTTCCCCATGAGGTTCACTAAGACATTGATCCGCCCTCGGTGTGCCATGCCGATGACCGTCTCCACTATCCCCGATGAGCCGGCGCGATGAATTAACTCTGCCAAACAAGGGATGAAGGACTCTCCCCCTTCAATCCCAAAGCGTTTGGTGCCGGGATATCGGGTGCCGAGATATTTTTCCAGCCCTTCGGCAGCAATCAATCTTCTCAGTATTCTTTTTTTCACCCCTTCGGTGAAGGGGGGTAAGGCATGCGCCGCCTCTATTCGATGCTGTACCCACATCTGCTCGGCTTCACTAGCGATGTGCATATATTCAGCACCAATAGAGCTGCAATAAGCTGTTTCTAGCAGCTGAATAATCTCCCGCAGGGTCCGTTCCTGGTCCCCAAACAACAGCAGATTAGTTTGGAATCTAATGTCCAGATCATCCTCGGACAGCTCATTGAAGCCCAGCTCCAGCATGGGGACTAGAATCGGCTTCCGTAGGTCCAGGGGATCCAGATGGGCTTTCAGATGCCCCCGGCGGCGATAGCCGGTGATGATTTCACCCACAGCAAACTGTTTGCGGGCGCGCTCGGTATCATGTGGCTGGAGGGTGTCCCCCGGACCTGTTTGCTGCTTCGCCAAGCGTCGGAAGTCTTCCCGAATGGCCGCGTGGGAAACCTCTGGGCCTACCGCTAGCTCCTGGGATTGAGACAAGGAATCAAAATAGCGGCGCCATGGGTCAGGAAGCGCCGCGGGATGGGTTAAGTATTGTTCATAGAGCTGCTCAACATAGGCCGCATTGCCAGCAGAGATAGGACTGGACTGCCGCATCTGCTCCATACTGCTGGTCACCTTCTTGTCCTCATTGCCCGCAGCAGACGGCTAGACCGCCCGCTCCAGCAACATATTGCGGATCTGCCCAATAGCCCGGGTAGGGTTAAGCCCTCTGGGGCAGACATTGACACAGTTCATAATACCGCGACATCGGAACACACTAAACGGGTCTTCCAAGGCGGCAAGTCTTTCCTCGGTGGCGGTATCTCTGCTGTCGGCGAGGAATCGATAGGCTTGCAAGAGCCCCGCAGGGCCAACAAACTTATCCGGGTTCCACCAGAAAGACGGGCATGCGGTGGAGCAGCAAGCACAGAGAATACACTCATACAACCCATCCAGCTTGGCACGGTCTTCAGGAGACTGGAGACGTTCCTGAGGCACCCGAGGTGCATCGTTAATCAAGTAGGGTTTAACCTTTTCATACTGCTGATAAAACTGCGTCATATCAAGCACCAGGTCTCTGACGACCGGCAGACCGGGTAAGGGCTTGATGCTTAATTTATTGGCGCGGACTACTTCAGACAGGGGAGTGATACATGCCAAGCCATTCTTGCCATTCATATTGACACCGTCGGAACCGCAGACGCCTTCCCGACAGGAACGTCTATAAGCCAAAGACGGGTCCTGTTCCTTAATCAATTCCAGCAGATCCAGCACCATGAGATCCCGCCCCCCGGGAATCTCAACCTCATAGTCCTGCATCTGGGGTTTTTGATGCGCATCAGGGTTGTATCTATACACACTCACAGTCATGGTCATTAGTGCTTACTCCCCTGGATTAGTAATTTCTGGCTTGGGGTTCAAAGACCGGCAGGGTCTTGGGTGCAAAGTTTACCTTCCGTTTCAACAGGCGCTTTTGCTCAGGCTCATAGATGGAATGGCATAACCAGTTGTCATCATCCCGGGACGGGTAATCATCCCGGGCATGGGCACCGCGGCTCTCTTGCCGCCCCGCCGCGCTGATCGCGGTGGCTTCCGCTACCTCTAATAGGTTATCCAATTCCAGTGCTTCCAGCCGCGCGGTGTTAAAGACCCTGCTCTTATCGTTCAGCCCGGCCCGGGCAATCCGGTCACGCAATTCTGCCAGTTGCTTGATACCTGCCCGCATGGGTTCTTCCTTTCTGAAAACACCAAAATTGAGCTGCATACATTGTTGCAGTTCTTTTTTAAGACTCGTGGGCGACTCGCCATCAGCCGCCGCACTATCCCAGCGATGCAGACGCTCTAGGGAGGCTTCCAGGTCTGAGGCAGAGGCCGCAGTAGAATCCATACCCTCATCCAAAGCCCTAATGACCTCTAGCCCGGCGGCGCGCCCAAAGACCACCAGATCCAATAAAGAATTGCCCCCGAGTCGATTCGCACCGTGCACTGAGACACAGGCCGCCTCACCCACCGCATAGAGACCGTTAATCAGCTGATCCTGCCCCGCTGCGTCCATACTCAGCGCCTGGCCCTGCACATTGGTCGGTAGCCCACCCATCATGTAGTGACAGGTCGGCACCACCGGGATGGGTTCTTTCACTGGATCAACATGCGCAAAGGTCTTGGAGAGTTCGGTAATGCCGGGGAGCCGGGAATGGAGCACCTCTGCACCGAGATGGTCTAACTTCAACAATACATGGTCTCCAGCATCACCCGCACCCCGGCCCTCTAGAATTTCCAGCACTATACTCCGCGCGACGACATCCCGGCCGGCCAGATCCTTGGCATTGGGTGCATATCGTTCCATAAAACGTTCGCCGTCCTTGTTAATCAGATAGCCGCCTTCACCCCGACAGCCTTCGGTAACCAGTACCCCAGCACCAGCAATGCCCGTGGGGTGGAATTGCCACATCTCCATATCTTGCAGCATGTAGCCCCCTCTCAGGGTCATGCCCGTGCCGTCGCCGGTATTCATCAGCGCATTGGTAGTGGACTGATAGATACGCCCCGCACCACCGGTTGCCAGAAGGGTCGCCCGAGCCTTGATGTAATGCACTTCCCCGGTCTCCATGCAGATGGCAGTAACTCCCACCACAGCACCCTGCTGGTTGTTCACCAGATCAAGGACAAACCATTCGCTATAAAAAACCGTCTCGGCACGGAGATTGGCTTGGTAGAGGGTGTGGAGTAACGCATGCCCGGTCCGGTCGGCCGCCGCGCAGGTGCGCGCGGCTTGACCGCCCTTGCCATAGTCTTTTGATTGACCCCCAAAAGGACGCTGGTAGATGCGTCCGTTTTCCATACGGGAAAAGGGCAACCCCATGTGTTCCAGTTCAAACACGGCTTCTGGACCTACCCGACACATGTAT
Organism: Candidatus Azotimanducaceae bacterium; assembly: GCA_965208605.1. Classification (GTDB taxonomy): domain Bacteria; phylum Pseudomonadota; class Gammaproteobacteria; order Pseudomonadales; family Azotimanducaceae; genus UBA9659. The sequence continues at coordinate 536,080 of OZ242345.1, forward strand.
TCAATCGCTTCCTGGTCGCCAATATAGTCAGAACCCTTGACCGTATCGTACATGTGCCAGCGCCAGTCATCATTGGGGTCTTCACTGGCAATGGCGCAGGTTATCCCGCCCTGGGCAGACACCGTATGGGAACGGGTAGGGAAGACTTTGGAGAAGACCGCGGTCCTATACTTTGATTCTGCCAGCTGTAAGGCGGCGCGTAGTCCAGAGCCACCCCCCCCTATGATAATGGCATCAAATTCAAGTTCCGGTATCCTGCTCATGCGTATCTTGCTTCCTAATTGCCCCAGAGAATGTTGATTCCCCAGAGAAGATAGAGGACCAATATCAGCATGCTTGCCGCCTGATACACCCCTCTGAGGATAACAGCATGCCTACCCAGAAGGTGATTGCTCAGGTAATCAGAGCCACAGGTCCACAAGCCCACCCAGGCATGCGCGCAGGCAGCAACTAGCCCAATCAAAGCAACTAGTTGTACCCAGGTGCTATCAAAGAGTGCCCGCCAAGCGTCATAAGTAAGGCTGGGAGTGCAGAGCAACCAGAGAGCCAGGGATACCGAACAGGCTGCCAGAATCAGCGCGGTAACCCGTTGGATCAGCCAGTCGGAGACCCCATTCCTGCTCATGGCAGTGCCCGGTGCCACAGGTCGGGATAGATTGAAGCTGACACTTGTTTACCTGAGTTCATCTTGTTCCTAAAAAATCCAAAGTCCAGCCAGGACGATCAATGTGAGGGAGATGGCTATCGACGTCAGGGTCATCCATTTGCTACCGGCAAGCGTCTCCCCAATGCCTAGATCCAATATCAGATGTTTGATGCCCGCGACAAGATGATAGGCAAGTGCCGACAGCAGCAACCACAGCACAATTTTACCGGGCAAGGCACCGAGGAGGCCCACAAGGGTGCGAAACTCAGCCTCGCTAGACAAGGACATATCAAGCCCATACAAGCCAAAACCTATGCCGATGACCAGCAGCAGGCCGGTTATTCGATGCGTGATCGAAGCCAGGGCAACAATCGGCCACCGAAAATGTAGCATATCGGAGAGACTAGTGTTACTGGGGCGGGGATCATGCTTCACGAATTTTATCCCAAACGGCTACGGTTACTCTGCCTCTCAATGTATCCAATTGACAGGGTATTGACAAGCGCAAGCCTTTGTTTGCCCAAATCCCCAGATTGACTACCGAAACCGACGAGCAGGATATTTTCGGTTTTGTAGCTCAAGAAAACGAGCACATTGTAGGTTGCATCATCTATCGCAGTTTCGGTCTGCGAATCGATGAGGCTGAGGCAGACTCTTGACCTTTGCATGGATCCAAACGCCTATCTGATGACCCCTGGCGAGTACCTGTGGGGAGATAACAACTACAACAAAATAACTTCGATGCTCAAGCTAAATTACACAGTGGGCTTCTTCATACCGGAATGAATCAAATCAAACTTCCAGCTTAGATTGAATCACCAACGTATCATCATCATGCACCAGGCAATAACCCATGGCCTCATAGCCTTTGCAGCGGCGTTGGAACATGCGCTGCAACATCGGTAGCCTACTGTCCACATAGTCGTAAATTACCACCTTCTCTTTGCTCTCGGTCACGCGATGAATACGCCCTGCGTAGTGGACAAGAGAGCCCTTCCAGGAAATAGGTAGCGCCAAAAATAACGTGTCCAGCCTGGGGAGGTCGAAGCCTTCGCCAATATACTTGCCAGTGGCAATCAGAACCTGCGCGGTTTGGGCTTTCTCCATAGCTTGTACACGTTCTTTGGCCCGCATTGCTCCCCGTAAAACAATTGTTTCATATCCCTGCTCAGATAGCGCCTGACTAAGCAAGCTGGCATGCGCTCTACGTTCCGTCAACACCAACGGGTTGCTACCATTCTCAATTTGAGCGGCGATGTCTTGCACGATTAACTCGTTCCGTTTGTCAGATTCCATCAGCCATCGATAAACATCTGCAATATGCGGTTTCTCTTCTGAAGCCAAGGGTTCAGGCGGCCTGTCGGCAACGGGTCTTATAATGACATGCTGGTCAAACTGCGTCTGCTTATCTGCTTTCACCCGGTGCCGGACAGGGCCTGCCTGCATAAAGATAATCGGTTGATGGCCATCTTGCCGTTCAGGTGTGGCCGTTAACCCGAGAACATAGCGAGCCCTGACATCTGACAGAAGGCGATCATAATTCGGTGCCGAAATGTGGTGGCATTCGTCGACAATGACTTGGCCATAGTTCAACAGTAACGGATCAACACTATTGTCCTTTCGATTCAAAAGGCTTTGGTAGGTGGCAATATCAATACAGCCAGTGGGCTTGTGTTTGCCCCCGCCAATAACACCAATGTCCACTCCTTCAAGAAAAGCCGATAAGCGCTCCTTCCATTGATCAACCAACTGCCGGGTATGGACCAATATCAGCGTGTTGGTCTTGCGTTTGGCGATGATCCCAATTGCGGTTACCGTTTTTCCAAATGCCGTTGGTGCATGAAGAATGCCCACATCGTGAGCGACTAACTTTTTAACCGCATGTTTCTGGTCACCACGCAACTCTCCCAAAAATTTAATGCTTTTCAGGCGGTTTCCTGATTCTCGCTTATCATCGATCTCAACCGAGATATTCTGCTCGGCGAGTAATTGCCGGATATCATCCAAGCACCCTCGGGGAAGGATCAGATACTCCTGCTCAATGCGAGCCAGGCTGATATAGCGAGGAATGCCATGGGTACTAAAGCGCATCGCTTGTGTTTTGAAGAATACGGGATTGGCAAAACTGGCCTGACGCTTCAGGCGGGCCAACAATGCAGATGGCAGAGTGCCGACAGGAATAAAAACTTGATTGGCCAGAACAATTTTCAGCCTGGCAGGGCAATTCTCAATTTTCGTACGGGTAACAGGAACACCTGGCTCCCAGGGTTTGGCCGCTGGCTCCGGCCTTTCGCCTTCAAACTGGTGAAGGAGTTTATACAGCTTGTCGAGTGCAAGCCGTTTAAGGTCGCCAAGAAACTGCCATTGATCTGAGTAGGCAACCAAATCCAGATCAACGAAAACAGAGTTACCATATTGACGGGGTTGGAATTGCAAAGGGAGTGCGATTAAGTTTCCAAAACCGCCGCCTGGCATCGAATCCTGATTCGGGAATAAACGATCATAGGAGTCAAACGATAAGCCCGGATAGTTTTCCATCGCACGGTCCAGCAACCCAAACCCCAGACGACGTGCATCCCGTGCAGGCACCTTATTGTCAAAGAAAATCCAGATGTGCGCTCCGTTTCCCGAACGGGAACGCTCAATTGCAAAGGGAATACCGTAATCGTCAGAGACCTGAGCTAAGGCTTTTACTGCGTGCTGCCAATCCGATTTATCAAAATCCATTGCCAGTAACCGGCAAGTATCGTCACGCATGAGTGGGTATAGTCCAACAGTTTGGGCACCGGACAGATGCTCGTATATAGCCTTTGGCTCTAACGTTTTATAAGCTTTATTGATGCATTCACTACATTTGACTCTTGGTTTATTGCATAGGCCAGGTTGCCATTCATTGTGGCAGGCCACTGCATAACCGCTTTTACCCCTATTATTCTCCCACCGGGAGGCGTATATATCTTCTCTACCGACAAAGAACTTTTGGAACAGCGTAACCTTATCTTTTGATGAAAGCGTGGAAGAGATGGGAATCAAGTTTGGAGCCATAGACTCCCACTGAGCTTTTCGGAAAAGTAATCGTGACTTTTCCTCTTCCAGTTCCTGAATCCGTTGATTGATCGATTCAATTTCCTGGTCATTGGGGCTGTTAGTGGTCATATGAGCTGCACTCATGCTTATGGGGGAGACTAAAGGATGAGGTTCATCGGCTTGCACGAATTTAGTCTAGTGTATAGGGTAGTTTATTACATTAATTAGAATCGGATAAATGCCATGAACAAGCCTAGTTCTGCAAACAACGCCATGGAAAATGATCTATCCCAGGTCATGCCGGAAGCCAGTCGCTTTCTGGCAGCCGAGCATCGAGTATTTATTGACGGTCAATTCGTTGCCGCAAAATCATCGGCTTCTATTCCCGTAGTGGACCCCACTAGCGGCAAGAAGATTGCGGCTATACCGGACTGCTCAGCAGAAGATGTAGATGCAGCCGTAAAGAGTGCCCGCCGCGCCTTTGACGAGGGTCCTTGGCGGCGCATGAAACCCTCAGCCAGGGAACGGATTATTTACAAGCTCGCCGACCTACTCGCCCATAACGCCCAGGAATTTGCCGAGATTGAAGCAATCAATAGCGGGCGCACCTTGCCTAATACGCGCGCTTTTGATGTTGATCTTTCCGTTGACTATTTGCGCTACATGGCCGGTTGGCCCACCAAGATTCATGGTCAAACCATGACCCCGAGTGTGCCCTATGTTCCCGGCGCAGATTTTTTCTCCATGACACTCCCTGAGCCCGTTGGCGTAGTCGGTGCCATTATTCCCTGGAATGTTCCCCTAGGTCAGGCAATCTGGAAGATCGCGCCCGTACTCGCAACGGGGTGTACGATAGTCTTGAAGCCCGCCGAACAAACCCCGTTGACACTGCTAAGATTCGCGCAGCTTCTGAATGAAGCAGACGTACCGCCGGGGGTGGTGAATATCATTACTGGCTATGGTGACACCACAGGCGCAGCACTGATTGAGCACCCCGGCCTGGACAAGATAGCCTTCACTGGCTCCACTGAGGTGGGGCAAAAAATTGCCAAGACAGTAGCGCCCATGTTGAAACGTTTCACCTTGGAACTCGGTGGCAAGTCGGCCATGATCGTCCTCCCGGATGCCGACCTTGAGGCAACCATCCCCGGTACCGCCATGGGCATCTTTGGTAACCATGGGCAAAATTGTTGTGCCGGTTCCCGGCTCTATGTGCACCGGGACATCTATGATGCCGTCCTTGAGGGCGTCGTTGAATTTGCAAAAGCCATCACTCTGGGCGCCGCCCTGGATGCAAACACCGAAATGGGTCCCCTGGTATCTTCGCAACAGCAGCAGCGAGTACTGGGCTATGTGGAGTCAGGTATCTCCGATGGCGCTGAGCTACTCACTGGCGGCAAGGCGGTGACGGCAACAGGTGCTTATGTTGAACCCACCGTGATGAGCAATGTCAATTTGCAAATGAAAATTGTGCAAGAAGAAATCTTTGGCCCAGTCCTGGTCGCCATGCCCTTTGATGATATAGACAGTGTCGTGCAACAAGCCAATGCAACCCGATACGGGCTCGGCGCCAGCTTATGGACTCGTGATGTGCAACAAGTACATCGACTCATACCGAGATTGCAAGCAGGCACGGTATGGATCAACACGCATAATGTCCTGGATCTGGCGGTGCCTTTTGGTGGTGTCAAACATTCTGGCGTGGGTAGGGAACTGGGCGAAGAGGCAATTCGCCACCATACAGAACTCAAAACGGTGACTATGGCTATATAATCAGGACTATCTAATCAAGGACATCTAATCAGGGTTGCAAGCCTAGACTAGCGTCTCAACATCAATGCCCGCACCCATGCTAGACCCCAGCACCGAGTTGCAACAGATCTTCCTTGATGACCGACCGCTGATTGATGTTCGGGCAGCCATTGAGTTTGCCCGAGGTGCCTTCCCGAATGCGATCAACCTGCCGCTGCTTGATGATGCCGAGCGGCATGAAGTTGGAGTCTGCTACAAAAATGAGGGCGCAGAAGCAGCGCTCAGGCTGGGGCACAGATTGGTTTCAGGCGAGCTCAAAACCGACCGCATAGCTGCCTGGGTGGGCTGGCTCGCGACACATCCTGAGTCCATGATTTATTGCTTTCGCGGGGGTCAGCGGTCCCGAATCGCCTGTCAATGGCTGGCCGCAGAAGGGTTCCTGATACCGAGAGTGCCTGGGGGTTACAAGATGCTACGGCGTTGTCTTGTGGCGACATTTCAGGCCCTGCCGCCCTTGATGTTGATTTCTGGCCGGACTGGCACGGGTAAGACTCAGTTGCTGAATCACTTTCTGAGAAAACTTGATCTGGAAGGCTGTGCCAGGCACCGGGGAAGTGCCTTCGGAAAATTAATTGCCGCGCAGCCGGCGCAGGTGGATTTTGAAAATGCGCTTGCCATAGCACTGCTTAAGCTTGGTTCTCAAGGCGGTTCTCAAGAAGGGATGCAAGGCGGCTCTCAAAGCAGTTCTCAAGACGACACTCAAGAATATTCTAAAGAAAGGATGCAAAAAACTCTTCTAGTAGAAGATGAGGGACACCTCATCGGACGCATCCAGGTCCCCCTGCTGTTACGAGAGAAGATGAATAGCGCCCCTCTGTTGGTCATTGAAGCATCGCTAGGTGCCAGAAGTCAGCACATATTTAATGAATACATCTTGACACAATGGCAAGACTATCAAGACACCTTTGCGAACACCGCCTTTGATGCCTTTACGAATTATCTGCTGCAGGCGGTGGACGCTATCCGTAAACGTCTCGGCAATGCCACACATCAGGAAATACGCGCCATGCTGGTCGCGGCCCTAAAGCGCCAGGAACAACATGCTGACCTGGCATTACACCAGCGATGGATCGAAGCGCTACTGCTCCGTTATTACGACCCCATGTATGACTATCAACTCGCAAAAAAAGCATCACGAGTTTTATATCGGGGTACTCGGAGTGAAGTGCTCGCCTGGTGCCAGGATAGGCTTAGTAACTCTTGCTCTGCCCCAACACCCGCTCGCCAATAAAAGATTTAATCAATTCCTGAGAAACCGGTGCAATCATCGGAATCATAATCTCCCGCAGGTAGCGTTCAACATGATACTCCTTCGCATATCCCATGCCGCCGTGGGTTAACACACTACGTTGGCAAGCTTGCAGCGCCGCCTCGGCCGCAAGATACTTGGCAGTGTTGGCTTCCACACCACAGGGCTTCCCCGCGTCATAGAGAGCAGCCGCTTTGAAGACCATGAGCTGCGCCGCTTCTAACTCCATCCAGTTGACTGCCAGGGGATGTTGAATCGCTTGGTTCTTACCAATGGGTCTATCAAAGACAATTCTCTCCCGGGCATACTGGGCGGCACGTTCAAGCGCGACCTGCCCCAGACCCACAGCTTCGGCGGCGACGAGTATGCGCTCTGGGTTGAGTCCATGGAGTAAACACTTCCACCCATCCCCTTCGGCACCAATACGGTCAGCCACAGGGACCACCAGGTCATCAATGAAGAGCATATTAGAATCAACCGCTTTACGGCCCATCTTTTCAATGAGCCGTACTTCTACGCTATCCCGATCCAGATCCGTGTAAAAAAGAGTCAAGCCAGCACTGGGTTTGGCACATTCCTCCAGGGGTTTCGTTCGGGTCACCAGGAGTATTTTGTTCGCCGTCTGCGCGGTGCTGGTCCAATGCTTGCGTCCGTTGACCATGTAATGCTCACCATCACGCACCGCACGGGTGTCCAGACGAGTGGTATCCAACCCGGCATCCGGCTCGGTAACGCCGAAGCAGGTACGGTCCTTGCCCTGGATTAAGGGCGGCAAGAATCGTTGCTTCTGTTCTTCGGTACCAAATATCACAATGGGATTGGCGCTAAAGAGATTGAGATGCACCGCCGATGCACCACTCATACCGGCTCCAGAGCGAGCGATACTCTGGGCTAGAATAGCCGCCTCAGTGATGCCGAGGCCGGCACCGCCGTAGGCTTCTGGCATGGCAATACCTAGCCAGCCGCTTGCCGTAATGGCGGTGACAAAATCTTCCGGGAAATCACCCTCAGTATCCCGCTGCAACCAATAATCATCGTCAAAATCTTGGCAAATGCGGACTACTGCGTCTTGTATTGCGCGTTGTTGCTCGCTGAATTCAAAATTCACGAGAAGCCCGTTTATAGCCCCAGTACCAGTTTCGCCATGATATTCCGCTGAATTTCATTGGAACCCGCATAGATGGATGCTTTGCGGGTATTGAGGTAAGACGGTGCTGTGGCGCCCGCATAATCAGGACCAATGGCTTCCCGATTCTGACCCTTGACCGGTGCTGGATTATCAAAAGGTATCGCATAATAGCCTACTGCTTCCAGCGCCAGCTCGGTGAGTTCCTGCTGTAATTCACTACCACAACACTTGAGTAGCGATGATTCTGGACCCGGGTTCTTACCCGCCGTCAGGCTACTCAGGATCCGCAATTCAGTAAACTCCATCGCCGATATGGCTATCTCAGTTGAGCTCATTTTCCTTTTGAAATCATTATCTTGCAGCAGACTCTTGCCCAATCCGTTGAGCTCCGTGCCGGCCATCTCCCGGATATGTTGTAGCCCGGCTTTCAGCCCGTGGGAATAGGCATTGCCCCGCTCAAACTCAAGCAGGTATTTGGCGTAGGTCCAACCCTTGCCGGCCTCACCTACTATATTTTCTACCGGGACCTGCACATCGGTGAAATGAATCATGTTGATTTCTTGATAACCCTCTTTAGGGGCATCAAGGGTGACAATGGGCACCACTTCTATACCGGGTGAAGTCATGTCAATCAGCAGGAAGGAAATGCCTTTTTGTCGAATATCTTCATTGCTGGTGCGTACCAGACAAAAAATCATGTCCGCGTGCTGCCCCAGGGTATTCCAGGTCTTGGTGCCATTCACTAGATAGTGGTCGCCTTCTTCTATTGCCTTCATACGGAGAGAAGCCAGGTCGGAACCAGCCCCGGGTTCAGAATAACCCTGGCACCACCAGGCACGGCTCGCCAGGATGTCGGGCAGGTACTTCTTCTTCTGTGCCTCGGTGCCAAATTTCATAATCACTGGGGCCACCATGTTCTGCCCAAAGGGCAGTACTCCTGGAGTGCCTGCTGCTGCCATTTCCAGGTCATAGAGGTAGCGTTGCGGCGGTGTAAAGCCCGGACCACCATATTCCACAGGCCAGTTGACCCCAGCCCAGCCTCTTTTATATAGGGCTTGTTGCCAGTAGGTCTGGTCTTCTTTTGACAGTTGCCCGCCAGCACTACGCCGGCGGCGTTGGCGCATTTCTTCGGGGTAACTTTCCGCAATCCAGTCGCGGACTTCCTTCTGAAAAGCAAAATCTTCTGGGCTAAAATTCAGATCCATCCTTACCTCCATAACGCTTCAATGCTGAGTTGATTGATAAGCTTGATTGATGAAATGTACGATTAAAAAAGGATACAGGATACCAACTGCTCTGTGGTACTTAAAGCATCGCTTTTGCCAGAATTATATCTGCTCAGCATAATGCAGGCATAGAGCGGCAGTGCGAGATGACAAGGCTAGGGTCATGTTCAGTCTTATTGCATCCGTGACGAGAGGTCAGGCCAGGCAAGTTTGAGGTAGCCGTACATGGACCAGAGAGTCAGGGCGGCGGAGATGTACAGCAGCACCTGTCCCAGTTGCATCTCCCAAGAAGGTTCCATACCAGCAACGAAGAGCAGAATAATGGCAACCATCTGGAAGATCGTTTTGACCTTCGCCAGCACCGAGACAGCAACCCCGTGCATTTGACTGTATTGCGCCATCCACTCTCGCAGGGCGGAGACGGCAATTTCCCTGCCGACAATGACCAGCGCCGGTATCGTCAGGATAATGCTGGCATGCTCTTCGACCAGTAGCACCAAAGAAATCGCCACCAGCAACTTGTCAGCAACCGGATCCAAAAAGGCACCGAAGGCGGTCATCTGCCCTAGCCTTCTCGCCAGATACCCATCCAGCCCATCGGTGATGCTGGCAAGGGTAAACAGGGCAGCACAAGCCAGATAGTGCCAACTAAAAGGCAGATAAAAAACGACAACGAGTATCGGAATCAGCAGGATCCTAAAGCCGGTCAGGATGTTGGGCATATTCAATGCCATCTCCCCAAGCATCTACTCATCCAAAAGCAATTACTCATCCCCAAGCACCTGCTGCTCCAAAGCAACTGCTGAGCAAGCAAGGCTTCTCAAAACACCTCTCATAACAACCATCACAACAGCCACCGCCACAACCATCACAACAGCCACCACCACAGCCCTCACAGTAGCCACTGAGCAACGGCACCGGCTGACAACACCAGCTCCATATCCTTGATTGGGGGTTCATTCTTGGCATCTTATCCTCTGTCTCTATATCTTGCTTGGATATGTATAGGTTCATAACCTATAACCTCTCATCTTAGGGTGATATGCGCCTTATGTATCTGAGCTTATACGGGCTCTCTACTCAATGATTGTGCAAACTAGCATAGATATGTTCTGCCAGTAGGTTACTGATGCCGACCACCTTGGACAACTCCTCAGCACTGGCAGCCTGTACCCGGGCAGCATCCCCGAAGCGACGCAGAAGCGCCCGGCGACGTTTAGGCCCCACCCCTTCAATCTGTTCCAGCAAGGATTCTCTTCTTTTTTTACCACGTCTTTGTCGATGGGCAGTAATCGCAAAGCGATGACTTTCATCCCGGATATGCTGAATCAAATGCAAGCCTGGATTATCTGACGGCAGCTTCAATGTCTGACCGCCCGGGAGGATTAAAGTTTCCGCACCCGCCTTGCGCGTCCTGCCCTTGGCCACACCGATCAACTGCACACCGGCTATCTGAAGTTCCTCTAACACCTTTTCTGCTTCACTCAGCTGCCCCTTGCCACCGTCAATAAACAGCAGATCGGGCAGCGGCCCCTCCCCCTTTTTCACGCGCATATAACGGCGCCGCAGTGCCTGGGACATGGCCGCATAGTCGTCACCCGGAGTGATACCTTCAATGTTAAAGCGACGATAATCTGATTTAAGAGGCCCCTGCTGATTAAAAACAACGCAGGAAGCAACAGTCGCTTCACCGGCGCTGTGGCTGATGTCAAAACATTCCAGCCTTGCGGGCACCGACGGCAAAGACAGTGCTTCTTGCAAGGCAAGGAGTCTGCGTTCCAGGTTGTCGCTCTGCGCAAGATAACGACCCAGGCTCTGCTCGGCATTGATCAATGCCAGTTCCACCCAACGTTTACGATGCCCTCGGAGCCGGTGGGATATGCTCACGCCATGGGTGGATTGCTCCTTCAGGGCTTCCTCCAGGAGCAGTCTATCTTTGACCTGGTGACTCAGCAGAATTTCCGTTGGGATATCGGTCGCCCGTGCCGACACTCTTCCGCCCCGCTCAGTCCTGAGATAAAACTGAGGCAGAAAGGCCGCCAGGGTCTCTGCTTGAGCTTCATCGCGCCGATTTTTGGGGAAGAATGCCTTGTGCCCCAGCAGGCGCCCGCCACGTACAAACATCACTAGCACACAGGCCCCGCCGGGTTGAATTGCCACTGCCATCACATCCAGATTGCCCTGTCTAGCCACTACATATTGTTGTTCCTGAATCTGCTGCAGGTGCTTGATCTGGTCGCGATAGCCGGCGGCCTTTTCAAACTTCATCTCCCCGGACGCCTGCTCCATCTTATTGGCATAGTCAGTCAGCACCGCATCGCTTTTACCTTCCAAAAACATCTGGGCATGGCGAACATCATCGGCATAGTCTTGGGGCGATACCAGACCACAACAGGGACCGGAGCAACGTTTGATCTGATACTGCAGGCAGGGGCGGCTACGGTTTTTGAAAAACGCATCTTCACACTGCCGGACCCGAAATGCTTTTTGCAGTATGTTCAATGCGTCGCGGACACTTTGGACACTGGGGAAGGGACCAAAGTATTTGCCGTTTTTCTTTCGAGAGCCACGATGAAAAGCCAGGCGCGGAAACTCATCACGGCTGGACAGATAGATCCAGGGATAAGACTTGTCATCACGAAAAAGAATGTTGTAGGGCGGTTTGTATTCCTGGATGAGCGACTGCTCCAGCAACAGGGCTTCTGTTTCGGTAGTGGTCACCGTGATTTCCACATTCTGGATACGAGACACCAGTGCCAGCGTCTTGGCATCCAGCGCAGTGGAATTGAAGTAGGTGGATACTCGATTTTTCAGATGCTTCGCCTTGCCGACATACAAGAGGTCGCCCGCATGATTCAACATACGATACACACCAGGGCGGCGGGTCAGGGATTTCAGAAAGGCTTGATGATCAAATACTGTCATAGCAGAGCAGTGTCGGCTGCTGTCTTGTCCACCAACACAGTTTACACCGACAAGCGACTCCGCGCCGTCATTCTCGAGCTTGTCCTCTTGTCGCAGGCGGAATCCAGTAAAAAAGAGTATTGTTTTCCGATTTACCCCGGTCCTCCAACCCGGCGGCGGGCAAGCCCGAAAGTGGCGGGGTGAGGACGACGGCGGCTTAGGCCGTCGCCTCAGCATCAATGATGCCGTGTTTGATGGCTAGCCTTGCCAGGCCGACATCGTTCTTTTGTTGTAGTTTTTCAAACACCCGATAGCGGTAACTGTTGACGGTTTTCGGGCTGATAGACAGGTTTTCAGATATTTCCAGGACCTTCTGCCCCATAATAATCATCAAGGTCACTTGCATTTCCCGCGCACTCAGGGCTTCAAAAGGCGAGTTCTCCTTGCTTGAAAAGGGCCTGAGCGCGAGTTGTTGGGCGATGTCCGCACTGAGGTAACGATGCCCGGCCATGACCTTCCTGATTGCCAGGAGCATTTCATCAATGTCGGTGCGCTTAGTGAGATAACCCGCGGCGCCCACATTGAGCAGTTTGGAGGGGTAGGGTTCGCTCTCATAGATGGTCACCACCAGTACCTTCAGCTCAGGATGCGCCCGGAGGCACCGCCGAGTGGCTTCCAGCCCGCCTATGCCCGGCATCTGCACATCCATCAGCACAATATCTGGCTTCAGCCGGATAACGAGCTCAATGACTTCTTCCCCCGTAGCCGCCTCGCCAACAATGGCAATACCGTCAACATCTTCCAAGAGTCGACGAGTGCCAATCCGCACCAACTGATGGTCATCTGCAAGAATTATTCTAATCACATGCCTTCTCCTTATTGTCCGACTGCTCAAGATAGCCCCCTACCTAGGGACATAAAAGTAAGCCAGGTCTACAGAGGACTGCAGATATCTCTCGGAAAGCTGTGCGATATTAGCCTGTAAATGCCTGTAATCCGGTCTGGGCACGGCCAAGAATCAAGGCATGGATGTCATGCGTACCCTCGTAGGTATTGACGGTTTCCAGATTCATCATATGCCGAATGACATGATATTCATCGGAAATCCCATTACCGCCGTGCATATCACGAGCCTGACGAGCAATATCCAGTGCCTTGCCGCAGTTGTTGCGTTTCATGAGGGAAATATTTTCCACCGGGCAATTATCTTCATCCAGCAACTGTCCGAGCCGCAATGCACCCTGCAAACCGAGTGTGATTTCGGTTTGCATGTCCGCCAGTTTTTTCTGAATGAGTTGGTTTGCCGCCAGCGGTCTGCCGAACTGCTGGCGTTCCATGGTATAGCTTCGGGCGGCGTGCCAGCAGGCCTCAGCGGCACCCATGCTGCCCCAGGCTATGCCATAACGAGCTCGGTTCAGGCATCCAAAGGGACCGCCCAAGCCCTTGGCATCGGGTAATAGATTGGCTTCGGGTATTTCCACATCAGCCAGGATAATTTCCCCGGTGATTGATGCCCGCATACTGAACTTGCCTTCTATGGTCGGGGTGGAGAGCCCCGGGGTGCCCCGCTCCACAATAAAGCCGCGAATCTCGCCGTCCAGCTTTGCCCAGACCACCGCCAGGTCCGCAATGGGTGCATTAGTAATCCACATCTTGGCACCGTTCAGCAGGTAGCCATCGGCGGTCTTCTCGGCGCGGGTAAGCATGCTACCGGGGTCAGAACCATGGTCGGGTTCAGTCAATCCAAAGCAGCCCACCAGGGCACCAGTTGCCAGTGGGGGGAGATACTTTTCCCGCTGCCTCTCGGTGCCATAAGCATAGATGGGATGCATGACCAGCGATGACTGGACACTCATTGCCGAACGATAGCCGCTATCCACTCGCTCTATTTCTCTGGCGACCAGCCCATAAGAGACATAGTTGACATGCGAGCAGCCGTACTTTTCCGGCAGGGTGGGGCCGAGCAGGCCTAAGGCGCCCATTTCCCCCATGATTTCGGGGTCAAAATGCTCTTCTCGATAGGCTTGGCGCACTCTAGGGAGCAATTTGCTTTGCGCGTAGTTTTTCGCGGTATCACGAATCAATCGCTCAGCTTCGGTTAATTGAGCGTCCAGAAAAAACGGGTCTTCCCAATGGAAACTTGTCATGCGCACCTCTTATGTCCTAATCATCCGCTCTAATTATCATGAGGACACACTGTACAGAAGGAAGGCTATTGAAGGAACAGGTTGTTGTTGAGGTGTGGCGGAATATCAAGGTACTTCGGCTTCGTTCCTCTGGATTCCCGAGCTTGCTCGGGAATCCAGCCTGTATATTTTTCCGTCATCCGCGCTGCCTGACGCTTCCGCGCCGTCACCCTCCCCAATATGCCCAGGCTCCCCCGTTGATGTGTAAATGTCCCACAGGTGGTTGGCTTCGTTCCTCTGGATTCCCGTCACCCCAGTCATCACCGCCGATGGCTGTGATGACTGGGGTGACGAGAATGACGGGGTAATGTATTCTGTGCCCTCATAGCTACACCAACCCAAGCATGCCCGGGCGTTTCCTGAAAGGACATTTCATGAAAGGATATTCTACTCAGGATGTAGCCGAACTTTTGGGTATGCCCCGAAAGGCAATTCGTGAATATGCAAGAACCGGCATCCTTGATCCCGCACGCACCCCGAGCAATCACTATCGTTTCAACTTTCAAGACATCATTGTGCTGCGTACCGCTAAGGAACTGATGGCAACCGGTATCAGTCGTAGTCAAATCAACAAGGTCTTGTATAAATTAAAGCAGCAGTTGCCCTCAAACCGAAGTCTCACTTCCTTTCGCGTCAGTGGTGATGCGGGGGCGGTCGTCATCCACGAGGATGATCGGGTCTATAACCCTGAATCCGGGCAGATTCATTTTAATTTTGCCGTTGCTGAACTTGCCGGTAGCGTAGCACCACTTGCCATACAGGCAGCAGAGGCCGCTGCCATCAGTAATAAACTTTCCGCCGATGATTGGTTTGATCTGGGCGTTGACCTTGAGGCGGTGTCCCCTGAGGACGCGCCCGTGGCTTATCGGCGCGCTATTGAACTTGCCCCCGGCCACTCGGATGCGCATGTCAACATAGGCCGGCTGCTTCAAGAGGCGGGGAAATATGATGAGGCCAAGGCACATTACCGGCAGGCCTTGGGAGCCGACCCGGATAATCTGCTGGCGGCATTTAATCTGGGCACCCTGTTTGAGGATATAGGGCGCATTGAGGAGGCCATCAAAGCCTATGAGAAGGCGGCAAACCTGGCGGATGCCCACTTTAATCTATCGCGTCTCTATGAGTTGGTGGGGGAACATTCTCAAGCACTGGAACATCTCAATATCTATCGCAAATTGATAGCCCCTCATTGAGTGGGCGGGCACTTATCTATCAAGCGCTATCCAGCGGCAGGAAGATCACCCTGAGCTTCTTGATGACGCACCACCTCCCCTTCTTGCATGAAGACAATTTCCTCAGCGATATTAGTCGCCAGATCACCAATCCGCTCCAGGTTGGATGAAATGGTCAGACAAGACATGGCGGAATTGATCATCTGCGGGTGTTCCGCCATCACCTTCTCCAGGATGTCAAAAGTCCGCGCATGTAAGGCATCAAGATCGTCATCCATTGCCATGACCTGCCGGGCACCCTCGGCATCCTGTTCCCTGAGCGCAACCACTGCCTGCCGTACCATTTTTGAACAGATGTCGCCCATCTTTTTGAAGTCCAAGTCAGCAGTAACCCGCTCCTTGTGGATGAGGTCGTCGACTCTTTCCGCAATGTTCTCCGCCTGGTCTCCCATGCGCTCTAAGTCATTGTTGACCTTGAGGGTAACGATGAGAAATCTCAGATCAATCGCCACCGGTTGATGCAGGGCAAGCACCTTGAGACAATCTTCCTCAATGTCAACTTCCATGTGATTGATACGCACCCCTGCGGCGATGATTTCCTCAGCAAGCGCCGGGTCAAAGGTCTGTATCATCACCACCGACTTGTCGATTACCCGCACTACCAAAGAGCCCAACTCCGACAACTTATTGCCCAGATGCACCATGTCTCTCTCAAGATGTTTTGTCATTTAATTGCCCTGCTCCGTCAATTTAGAAAAGTCAATTTAGAAAAGTTAATTTAGAAAAGTTAATTTAGCCGAATCTACCCGTCACATATTCTTCTGTTCTCGTATTGGCGGGTCGGGTAAACACCTGGTCGGTGTCGCCATATTCAACCAGGACACCGTTTTCAAGAAAGGCCGTAAAGTCAGACACCCGCGCTGCCTGTTGCATGTTGTGGGTGACAATCACAATGGTGTAATTTTCTTTCAGTTCAAAGAGTAGGTCTTCAATCCGCGCCGTGGACATGGGATCAAGCGCCGAGCAGGGTTCATCCATAAGAATAATTTCTGGCTCCATGGCCAGCACTCGAGCAATACACAACCTCTGTTGCTGCCCACCAGATAGATTCAACGCGTTGTCTTGCAGGCGGTCCTTCACCTCATCCCAGAGTGCCGCCTGCCGGAGAGTCCGCTCCACCCGCTCGTCCATTGAACCGGGCATATCGTTAATCCCCGGACCCCAGGCAACATTGCGATAGATGGATTTAGGAAAGGGATTAGGCCTTTGGAACACCATGCCGATACGCAAGCGCACTTCTACGGGGTCGGTATCCGGTGCATAGAGGTCGGCATCCTGATACTCAATGCGCCCCGTGTGGTTCACATAATGAATAAAATCATTCATCCGGTTCAGGGCTCTGAGGAGCGTACTTTTACCACATCCTGAGGGACCAATGATGGCGGTAATCTTCTTCTCATAGATCGGCAGGGTGACATGCCGTACCGCCGGTTCAGTCGCATAGTTAATACTAAGATCTTCAATATGCAGAATAATATTGTCTGTCATGGTCCTTCTCTACATAAAAAGGCTACATAAAAGCCTAAATAAAAAGACTAAACAAAAGCCTACATAAAAAGGCTAAACAAAAGCCGCAGCAAATCATCTGCCCCGACTACCCCGATGACGAATATACACCGCCAAGGAATTCATCATCAGCAAGACTGCCAGGAGCACGATGATCGCGGCCGAGGCAAGTTCATGGAAGGCGGCCTGGGGACGCGCGGTCCAATTAAAAATCTGTATAGAAAGTGCCGTAAACTCATCCATGGGACCATCCGGTATGAACGCAACATAGGTCAGGGCGCCAATCATCACCAGTGGTGCGGTTTCCCCTATGGCACGGGACAGCGCAAGGATGAGCCCGGTCAGGATGCCGGGCAGTGCCGCCGGTAATACATGCGCTCTGACGACTTGCCAGCGAGTAGCACCCACAGCATAAGCGGCCTGGCGGAGGGATGACGGCACGGCGCGAATGGCCTCTTTTGAGGCGATGATAATCACCGGCAGAATCAACAGACTCATGGTTAATGCCCCGGCGACAAGACTGCGCTCAAGGGACATGAAGCGAACAAAAATAGCCAACCCAAGAATGCCATAGACGATGGAAGGCACCCCTGCCAGGTTAGCAATGTTGATGCTGATCATCTCCCTCAACCTTGAGGGGGTGGCATATTCCTCCAGATAAACTGCTGCCAGGACGCCCACTGGAATGGCAAAGGCGGCTGTCAGGGTCGTCAGCCAGAGGGTCCCGACAAGTGCGGACAGAATACCGGCCTTTTCCGGAAAGCGAGAGGGGAAACTACTCAAGAACTGGGGGTCCAACCAGGGCAAGCCAGTCACCGTGACTCGCCAGAGCAAGGTGATCAACACCAGCACGGCTAAGCCGGTCACCAGGATGCAACACCACTTGAAGCCGAGCGACTTCCGATGCCGCCACGCGAGTTGTTGCTGCCGATTCATTCGTAGACCTCCTGGTATCGCTTCATCACCCGGTTGGCGGCGATATTCAGTGCCAGGGTAATCAGAAACAACACCGAGGCCACCGCAAAGAGGGTTTGATAGGTCAAGGTACCGGCCGGCGTGTCGCCCAGAGAGACCTGCACAATATAGGCGGTCATCGTCTGGATGCTCTCCAGAGGATTAAAGGTCATATTGGGTGTTGCGCCCGCCGCCAGAGTCACCGCCATAGTCTCCCCAATGGCTCGGGATATCGCCAACACAAAGGCCGCAAAAATGCCCGACAGGCCAGCCGGCAAGACGATGCGGGCAGTGACCTCAAAAGAGGTCGCACCGAGAGAATAGGCACCTTCCCGCAGGGACTCGGGTACCGCCCGCAAGGCATCGTCACACAGGGACGCCACCATAGGCAAGACCATAATCCCCACCACCACCGCCGCACTCGCGGCGTTAAAAACATGCGTTTGCGGCAGGATGATTTTGAGCAGGGGCGTCACCGTAGTCAGGGCAAAAAAGCCATATACCACTGTCGGTATGCCCGCGAGTATCTCCAGAACCGGCTTCAAAATACTCCGCGCTCGAGCGCTGGCATATTCACTCAGATAGATCCCCGAGGCCACCCCTACAGGCAGTGCGACCATTGATGCACCAATCACAATGAGCATTGTGCCAGCAAGCAACGGCAAGAGGCCATAAGATTTGGGATTGAGTAGCGGCGACCAGTTGGTACCAAACAGAAACTCCCAGATCGACACCTGGGTGAGGAATTCCCAAGTTTCAAAAGCAAGCACCGCGATCACCGCCAGGGTCGTCACCACCGACAAGGCAGCGCAGGTAAAGAAGAGCAGGCGCAGTGCCGACTCAAAATATCTGGGTTTGCTCGTTTTCATCTGGTTGTTTTCCGTCATTATCAAAGAATCCAGTCATCACAGCCGATCCCCGTCATTCTCGCCGAACCCAGAGGAACAAAGGCAACCACCTTGATATTCCCGCTACACCTCAACGGGGGTTCGCGCTCTTTCAGGCGGCTTACGCCGCCAGGCTGGATTCCCGTCACCCCAGTCATCACAGCCGATGGCTGTGATGACTGGAGCGACGAGAATGACGGCGGGAAGGCGTTCGCCTTTAACGAAAGCACAACCCACCGACCGCTCAGTGGCTTATTACACTAGTCAGCGTGGCCGCTGCACCATAAGCAGTGCCGGTGACTCTGTTGTTAATTCTTTGCATGGCCGCTTGATAGACAGCGGGCGGCAGGGTGACATAACCGACCTCCTGAGACAGGCTGCCCGCATGCTGCATGTAAAACTCAACAAACTTCATGATCCCAGGATCATCCAGAGACCTGGGATTGATATAAATAAAAATCGGGCGCGACAGGGGCGCATAGATGCCTTTACTAATCGTCTCCAGGCTCGGCACAACGGGACCCTTGCCGCCATCTATGGGGACGATTTTTAATTGGCTTTTATTTTCTATGTAGTAGGCAAACCCAAAATAACCCAATGAATAGAGGTCACCGGCAATCCCCTGTACCAACACATTGTCATTTTCGCTGGCAGTAAAATCCGCTCGAGATGCTTGTTCCTCACCATTCACCACCTTGGTGAAATAATCAAAGGTGCCCGAATCAGTACCGGGTCCATAGAGCCGAATCTTTTGCTTAGGCCAGTGCCCGCGGACATCCGACCAGGTTTCCACGCGGCTACCCGGCCTCCATATTTGATGCAGTTCCTCTAGGCTCAGATGCTCCACCCAGTCATTGTTTTGATTAACAATCACCGACAGACCATCAAATGCTACGGGCACTTCAATGAAGCCCACCCCGGCCTGCTTTGCCTTTTGTTGTTCACTGGGCTTGATGGAACGGGAAGCATCATTGATGTCAATTTCCCCGGCGATGAACTTCTTAAAACCACCGCCAGTACCCGACACACCCACTGTGACCCGAACCTCAGGCGCCACCGCGTTGTATTCTTCGGCAACGGCTTCACTAATCGGGAAGACAGTGCTGGAGCCATCCACCCGCACCCTGGTGGGCACCTTGGATTGAGATTCATCTTGCGTGTCGCAACCCGGCAAACTCAGCATAAACGTCAGCATAGATGCTATGGCAATAAACCCCACTGGAATAGGCACTAATGCACAGGACTCTAATACAAAAGACAACTTACGCATCATTGCATGCATCCTCTTGGTTTTCATAAGCACTGTTTTCATAAGCGCGGGGACGGGGGCTATTACAAGTGAGTAAAGTTAAGATTGATTAAAGATAAATTAAATATTACCTGGGTCCCGTTCACCCCGTCATTCTTCGCCGCTCCTTCAGGCGGCTTGCGCCGCCCGCCGTCATTCTCGCCGAGTCCAGTCGCCCCCGCCACAGGCGGGGCGACTGGACTCGGGGGGAATCCAGAGGAACAAAGGCAACCACCTTGATATTCCCGCTACACCTCAACAACAAGATGGTTCGTCGCTCCCCGTCACTCTCGGGCTGGCGTGGGGAGGGTGACGGCGCGGAAGCGTCAGGCTTTGATGCTGACGGGAAAATATACAGGCTGGATTCCCGAGCAAGCTCGAGAATGACGGCGCGGGGCGCCGTTAGCCCTTGCCACTCTGGATTCTCGGCACCCCAATCATCACAGCCGATGGCGGTGATGATTGGGATGACGAGAATGACGGCGTGATAGATAATAACTGTCACCACCCCATAAGGAGCAAAGCAGATGAAAGTATCACACCTACTAAGTAGGCAAGGATTGGTCTGGGGTCTAGCATTAGCCGCCGTGCTATTCACACCACCCGTAACCGCAGCAGAGATGCACGAGGATATCAGCCAACTGAAAGCAGAGCTGCTATCCCTCATCAAAAGAGTGGAACGTCTTGAAGCAGAGAATCAACTGCTCAGCAAAGCAGCACCGGCTCCCGCCAACAAACAGCCCAACGGTTCCTGGAGCGAGCGCATGGCGTTCACCGGTGATTTCCGATACCGCTACGAGCATGCCGATGTAGAAGGGAGCAACATCAGGGAACGACATCGTATTCGTACCCGCGGTCTGCTGAGCGTCACCCCAGTAGATAATATAGAACTCGGGCTGGGCTATGCCGGCGGTACCGATGCTCCCCGAAGCAGCCACCAAACACTGGGTGAAGGCGGCTCAACAAAGGACCTTCGTCTTGATCAGGCTTATTTCAAATGGCAACCCAGACCCGGCCTCAGCCTCATGGGCGGTAAGATGAAAACCCCTTGGTTCCGCGCCGGGGGCAATACCATCCTGTGGGATAACAACTACCGACCTGAAGGGGCGTTCCTGACCTATGCTTTTGATGCGCTATTTCTTAAAATCGGGTACAACCTTCTTGAGAGCGATACCCAAAAGAACAACGCCAGAGGCATGTACGGCATACAAGCAGGGATGAGCCAAAAGACAAGCATAGGCAAGCTGACCGCCGGGTTCAGCTATTTTGACTTTGACTCTAAAGACAGAGGGGTTCCCTATGGCAAAGCGGATAGGTTTTTCGGTAATTCGTATGCATGCAACGGGTCGGGAGCTTGTACCTATCTTTATGACTATCAAATAATGGAAGCCTACGCCGAACTAAAAACCAAGTGGGGCAGCACCTTCTTTGTGGACTATGTCAAGAATCGGGATGCAGATAGCCGCAATACCGGCTGGGCAGCTGGGGTGAAGTTCGCCCGGAGGCAGTGGGATTTCACCTACCGGTATGTTGACCTGGAAGCCGATGCCACCTTTGCCCATCTCACCGCGGCAGATTTTAATGGCGGCTACACAGATACCCAAGGGCATACATTCATCGGCGCGTGGGCGCTGAATAAAAAATGGAAACTATCTTTTGATTACTTTACTAATAACCGTGATGTCAGTGCTGAGAGCAAACATGATTACGACAAGCTACGTTTGAGCAGCACCTTCAAGTTTTAACTTCCCGGCTGAGCCGCACTAATTAACCGTACTAATTAGCCGCACTAATTAACCGCACTAATTAACCGCACTAATTAACTAATCCGCGGGGTTTTGATCCCAGGAAAACAATCACCGCGCCGAGTACAAAGGGTAGCAAACGCTCGGCAAGGTCGCCGATAGTATTCGGCAAGAGATACAACAACACCGAGCTCAGAAAACCCACCAAGATTGCCGAAAGGGCAACCCTTGGCGGTATCTCCCGGCCCGCGAGTCGGCAAAATACCAAAGGCCCAAAAGCCGCCCCCAGGGCCGCCCAGGCAAAGAGGACTCTGCTAAAAATAGTGGCCGGTATGTACAGCGACAGGAGCACCGCCAGAGCAGTGAGCAGGGCGATGACCAGGCGCGAGATGAGTAGTATGCGCTGCGGATGCCTTTGCCCCAGTCCCAGATCCTCGGTAACAGTTGCCCCGCCCACTAACAACTGACTGTCAGCCGTTGACATGATCGCTGAGAGGACGGCCGCCAGGACCAGGGCACCCAGAGTAGCCGGTAGCAGATGTTCAGCGACCAGGAAAAAGAGCGTTTCACTGTTGTCAATGCTCGGGAAGAGCACCCGCCCCGCAAGACCCACAAAAAACATCCCACTAAATACAATCAAAAACCAGACGCTTGCCAAGCCCCTTGCCCAACGCAGGGCAGCGTCATCCCGCAGTGCCATAAAACGCACCATAAGATGCGGCTGCCCAAAAGTACCCAGCGAGATTGCCAAGCCACCCAGGATAAAACCCAGACCCAGGAGACCGGCATTGCCTGCCGTCCAAGACAGTTGCAGACTATTACCGGAGGCGATTAACGCAGTGGTCAAACCCTCCCAGCCCCCCAGGGCCTGCCAAGCGGCGACCGGCAGGAGCAGGGCAATGGTCATCATCAGCATCCCCTGTATCGTATCGGTGACACTCACCGCCCAGAAGCCACCCAGCAGGGTGTAAATCATCACAATCGCACCACCGAGCAGAATGGATTCCGGGACGCTCAGTGAAAATGCAGTGGTGAAGGTATTGCCGACCCCTTGAAATTGCGCCGCGATGTAAAACACAAAGGAAAACAACACAATCAGCGAGGCAACCCAGATAATCGCTAGCCGCCAGTAGCCCCTGGTGCCATGCGCGACCAAACCAGTGAGCGTCAGGAGGGCATGCCGGCGACTGTAGGCGCGCAGCCGCGGCGCAATCCAATGCCAGGCGACCAACATTCCCAAGACAGAACCCACAGACACCCAGAGCGCACCTAGACCAATGGTATACACCAGCCCGGTAAAACCAAGCAGCACCCAGG
Source organism: Candidatus Azotimanducaceae bacterium (assembly GCA_965208605.1). Taxonomy (GTDB): domain Bacteria; phylum Pseudomonadota; class Gammaproteobacteria; order Pseudomonadales; family Azotimanducaceae; genus UBA9659. The sequence goes on from OZ242345.1 coordinate 559,188, forward strand.
CCGATGAAGAACTTGCTGAATAACTGAATGCTGCAACGAAGGGTCCCAGACTGCGTCCAGCGAGGAAAAAATCTACCTCACTTTGAGACCGTCGCCGCGCCCAGAAGCCGATACCCAGCAAACATGCCTGGTAGGCAATCAAGATGACTAGCGTTAAGGCAGACTGCGTCATGCTATTTGATCGCTTATTGACCGCTTATGGAACCAGGCTGCAAAGGATAAGCCGGCTAGACGATAGACTGCATGCCGCTCATAAAAGCACGCAACTCTTGACCCACCAGTTCCACCTCATGGTTGCGTATAGCGGCATTGACTTCTATCAAGCGGCGATTGTCCACACTGTTATCATTGAGACCCAGCCCTCTGCCAATCACCTCAGTATCTTGCGCTGCCATAAAATCTTCTAGCAGGGGCACGCAGGCATGATTAAAAAGATAGCAACCATATTCGGCAGTGTCAGAAATAATACGATTCATTTCAAAGAGTTTTTCCCGAGCCAGCAGGTTGGCAATGAGGGGCGTCTCGTGGAGGGATTCGTAATAGGCAGACTCTGCCTTAATACCGGTCGCTGTCATGACTTCATAGGCAAGTTCAACACCCGCCTTAATCATGGCCACCATCAATATGCCATGCTCGAAAAAATCCTGTTCGCCGACTTCTTGCTCGCTGCTCGCGGTCATCTCAAAAGACGTTCTACTTGTTGCTTCACGCCAGCCCAGCAGCTGCTGATCATCATTGCGCCAATCTTCCATCATCCGGGCGGAAAAGGCACCCGTCATAATGTCGTCCATGTGCTTTTGATACAGCGGTCGCAAAATATCTTTGAGTTGCGCCGCCAACTCAAATGCTTTGATCTTCGCGGGGTTAGACAGACGATCCATCATATTGATGATGCCGCCATGTTTAAGCGCCTCGGTGATGGTCTCCCAACCATACTGCACCAGCCGAGAGGCGTATGCCGGCTCAATGCCCTGCGCTACCATCTTGTCAAAACACAGCAGCGAGCCAGATTGCAACATGCCGCAGAGGATCGTCTGCTCACCCATGAGATCCGACTTGACCTCGGCCACAAATGACGACCGGAGAACACCGGCACGATGCCCGCCAGTACCTGCTGCATAGGCCTTGGCGATAGCCAGCCCCTCAGCTCGGGGATCGTTATCTGCATGCACTGCAATCAAGGTCGGGACCCCAAAACCGCGGCGGTATTCTTCTCGCACTTCCGTCCCCGGACACTTGGGTGCCACCATAATCACGGTAATGTCCTCGCGGATTTGCATGCCCTCTTCCACTATGTTGAAGCCATGCGAATAGGACAGGCAGGAATTTTTCTTCATCAACGGCATGACCTCTGACACCACCGCTGTGTGTTGTTTGTCCGGTGTCAGGTTCAGCACCAGGTCGGCAGTGGGAATCAGTTCCGCAAAGGTACCGACAGTAAACTTGTGTTTGGTGGCATTTTTGAAAGAGTCGCGTTGCTGGTCAATAGATGACCTTCTGAGCGCGCAAGCAACATCCAAGCCGCTGTCTCTGAGGTTTAAGCCCTGGTTCAATCCTTGGGAGCCACAACCCAGCACCACTATCTTTTTATCCTTGAGATAATTGACACCATCTTGGAATTCATCCGGCGCCATAAACTCGCACTTGCCGAGCTGGGCAAGCTGTTCCCGCAGGGTGAGACTGTTAAAGTAATTTGCCATGGGTAGACTGCGATTACATTCGGGTGCCTACTTTAAGGCATATTCTAGTCTGGGTAAAATCCCTGTATGGGTTCTTGGATTCAACTCTTGGGTGATGTGTGCCATAAGTATCTGAGCCTATGCACCCCCCCCTCTTGCCATGCTGTGTGTGTCTCCGGCATGCCGTGCTTGACACGGCACAGGTCACCCTTTGGCCGTCAGGATCAAAGAAGGCGGGAATCCAGATGGCGGCGCAAGCCGCTGGTTTAATGACACTGGATTCCCGGGGCAAGCCCGAGAATGACGGGGAGAGGGGAGGCTAGTGGCTAGGTGCCGCCAAGCGAATAGTCTTATTGGAAAAATAGTTGAAACACTATGGCACCCACCCCGGCACCGATGACGCCCCCCATCCATTTGAGTAACACAAACTGACCTTTAGTGTAAATGCTTATTTCTTGCACCTCACTGCGGATGGAAGTTCCCATGTCCTTCATGTCACTGCGAATGGAAGTCTCCATGTCCTTCATGTCAGTGCGGATGGAATATTCCGTTTTTTGCATGCGGCTATCGATGGAATTTTCAAGCTTAGTACCCATTTTCTCCATGTCACTGCGGATGGAAGTTTCCATGCCATTCATGTCACTACGGAGTTCTTTCATGTCACGCTGGGTGGCAAGGCTGAGGGTTTCAAAGCCATTTTTCATGTCACTGCGGATGGAAGTTTCCATGCCATTCATGTCACGGCGGAGTTCTTTCATGTCACGTTGGGTGGCAAGGCTGAGGTTTTCAATATCTTCTTTGGTGGCAAGATTGTCAGTCATTACGGCGACCACGGCTTCAGCTTGCTGGGCGGCAAACCCCGCTTTCCTAAGGATATTAGCGCTCTTTAGTGTGTCATGTAGCATGTGGTTCTCCATTAGATTGTTAAAATACGCATGGTCATTTCCACGCTGGAAATATACCACACAATTCTGTGTGGGTTCATAACATATTTGACATCTCCTCTAGGGGGAGCTGCGCTGTATGTCTATGAACCATAATGCAAAGACTACCAAGATGGATTTTTCGGTGATACGGTCTTTTTCTGATTTTGCTGACAGATATTGTCTTAATTGACTACAGTTTTGGCTCACAAGGCGGCGAGGGTGACGGCGCGGGGTGACGTAAGCCGCCAGCAGGCGCGGGCCGAAAGGGTGACGGCGTGGGGGCGATAGGTGCTACTGGTGCCGCCAAGCGAATAGTCTTATTGGAAAAATAGTTGAAACACTATGGCACCCACCCCGGCACCGATGACGCCCCCCATCCATTTGATTAACAAAAACTGACTTTTATTGTGAAGCCCCATTGCTTGCATCTCAAGACTGAGGGAAGATCCCTGGTCCTTCATTTCATGGCGTAGGGTATCAAAACCATTTGTCATCTCACTGCGGATGGAAGTTCCCAGGTCCTTCATGTCACTGCGGATGGAAGTCTCCATGTCCTTCATGTCACTGCGGAGGGTCCCAATCTCTTCCTTCATGTCACTGCGGAGGGAAGTTTCCATGCTATTCATGTCACGGCGGAGTTCTTTCATGTCACGCTGGGTGGCAAGGCCGAGTTCTTTCATGTCACGGCTGGTGGCAAAGCGGAGGTTTTCAATATCTTCTTTGGTGGCAAGATTATCAGTCATTACGGCGACCACGGCTTCAGCTTGCTGGGCGGCAAACCCCGCTTTCCTAAGGATATTAGCGCTCTTTAGTGTGTCATGTAACATGTGGTTCTCCATTAGATTGTTAAAATACGCATGGTCATTTCCACGCTGGAAATATACCACACAATTCTGTGTGGGTTCATAACATATTTGACATCTCCTCTAGGGGATATGCGCTATATGTCAATGAGTCCTGCGTAAAGAATATCCAGATGGATTTTTCGGTGATACGGTCTTTTTCTGATTTTGCTGACAGATATTGTCTTAATTGACTACAGTTTTGGCTCACAAGGCGGCGAGGATGGCGGCAAGAGGGCAAGAGGACAAGAGGGCAAGAGGGCAAGCACTGGATTCCCGTCACTCCAGTCATCACAGCCGATGGCTGGGATGACTGGGGTGGCGAGAATGACGGCGTAGCGATATTGCCCTCTAAAAAGCGAGCTCGCCCTCTAGGTAGATGCGGTGGTCAGCGGTGGTGGTGCCTTCTTTACGCTCGGCGACCAGTTTCAGATCAAACAACTTGCTGTGCTGCCATTGCAAGCCCAGGCGATAGGTGCTCTGGTCGCCCAGACTCAACTCAGTGTAGGGCGTCATGAGTCCAGGGCCCCGGAGCGCGTGCATGCCGTAATCCAGGCGGACATCCAGGCTTGGGCTATATCCTTTAGAAGAACCCTGTGAAGAGCCCGCCCTGCCCTCATCTATCAAGCCCTGCTGCCAGAGTTGTTGCACCCCGCCAGTGGTCACCCCATAACTGGGCGTCAGGCTGAAAGACAGCCCTCGCCCATCCGCTGAGGGCGCAAATTTGATCAGCCCACTCAGTCCCCACTCCTTAGCCTCACCCTTGCCGCCCACCAGAGTACGCACCTTGCCTTCCATCACTAGACCGCCGCCCAGGCTGGCATAGCGCAGACTGCCACCCACCTCAGCGCCCGTACCGGTCTCCCCGTCTCCGCCGTCATAGCGCAGCCCCGCTTCCACACTAGACTCAAATTGCGCACCGCTGTCCAGGGCTTGAGCACGAGTCGCTTCCAGGGTCATGCGCAACCGGCTAAGATCCCGGGTCACCGCGGTTATCTGCGCATTACCGTCCAGTTCCACGGTGCTGCTCATGGCTTCACCCTTGAGACGCAGGCTGGTGCGGTCAGTCTCCATCAAGATGCCACTCGCCCCCAGCGCATAGGTCTGCACACTCAAGTCGCTTGTGGGGATAGCCTCTCCCAGTGCCCGGTCTTCACTGATCTCCAATTCGCCATCGCCATAGCCGGCAGTCGCCCAGAAGTCCATGCCTCCTGTTGCCCAGCCCAGATACGGATGGACGCTGGTCATATCCAAGTCATAGTCGCCGCTGGCTCCCAGGCGGGAGTCCGTGTAGTCCAGTCTCGCTTGGCTTTTGGAGACCGACAGACCCAGAATAGTGCGCGCGTTCAGCTGCGCATCCAGACCCAGTTGTAGACTAAAGAGGTCGCCGTTCCAATCCACCCCATCAGCACCTTCCAGACTCCGGTAGTCGCCCGCACCCCAGAGGGTGATGCTCTGGCTCTGGCTTTGGCGCTGGCTCCCAGAAGCAGAAGCACCAGAACCGCCCGCGCCATTCAAGGGCAGCACAAAGGCAGACCCCGCCAAGACTCGCTTCATGTCAAACTGGTCATCGGCCAGGGCGCGTCCCTGGGCTTTGACAATATCCGTCAGGTTACCCGCACCGCCAAAACTGCTACTCGCAGCAGTTCCGGCAATGTTGGAGAGCCGTGCCTGCTCAAGGCGCTGCACAATGGCACTGACATGCTGGTCCGCCATGCTCCGTGCTACTTCGGGCAGAATCACCGCATTAAGCTTAGCCAGGTCGCGGACGATGACTACACGGACGATGCGGGTGACCGTCTCGGCAGCATTGCCGGCGGCATCGGATACATCATAAGTGATGGTGTAGTCCCCCGGCGTGTCGGTATCCACTGTGTCGCCGCCCACCATAATGCTGGCACTGAGCGCACCATCCACATCATCACTTGCCGTGGCGCCCGGGTCAGTGAAGGTAGCACCTTGATCGACCTCCATGGGGCTGGCACCTAGGAGCCTAATCTCTGGGGCGACGGTGTCGGGCAACACCACAGAGGCTTCTGCTGAGGCTGTGCCCGCACCGAGAAGGTTCAGGGCACGCACCTGGAAGTAGTAGGTGCCGCCGCTGGTCAAGCCGGTCACGGTGTGACGGGTTGAGCCGGTGGTTGCCGTCCAGGTGGCGGCAGCATAGTCGCCCGGACTCCCCTCAGCCTGGCGATATTCATAGCCGGTAATGGCACTACCGCCGTCATCAGCTGGCACTTCCCAGGTCAGCTGGGCGGCCATAGTGTCCGCGGTGGCAACCAGGTTGGTCGGTGCCTGAGGTAGCCTTGCCCCGGTGCCGGTCGCGGTCGCCGCGGCGACGGGACCTGCGTTCAGGGTGGCAGCGGTGTCCTCAACGCTATTCGCGGCAAGGGTCAGGCTGAAGGCTGTCGCGCTGGGGGTGAAGGTGACAGTGTAGGTGTCGCCGGAACCACTCACGCCATCTACTGTGGCCCCCGTGGCGGTGAAGTCGGAGACCGCCAAACCAGTCACCGCTTCAGAGAAGGTAATGTCGACCGTCTGTGGCGTGCCAATCACACCAGGCGTAACGGTGCCGAAGGTCGCGGTCGGCGGGGTGGTGTCCGGCACGGTCACGGGGACGGTCGCTGCGCTGGTGACGGTCTTGCCGGGGCCATGACCGTCGGTGTAAGTGACGATGACTTGAATGGCCTTGCCAACTTCCGTTGCCGTCGGCGTGTAGGTCTCCTCGTTAGTAGTACCAGTGATGGCGGTGCCGTCCGCGCTTTGCCATAGATAGCCGGTAACAATAACCGAGCCATCCGGGTCGGTTACCGTGCCCGCGGTCAAGGTCTGCCCGACCTGCACGGTGCCGCTAATGTCGCTGATGGCACCCGCTTCATCCGCATTGGTAACCGTAATCATGACGCCATGGGGTCTGCCGATCTCATTCGGCGTACCGTTATCGGTGGCGATTACGTTGACTTCATATACGTTGTCGCTGTTAGCGTCCTGCGGGTCTTCATAGTCCGGCACAGTATTGAAAGTCAATACGCCATCAGTAGCAATCGTAAAGAGCCGCGCATCCGTGCCACCGAGCGACCAGGTAATGGTGTCGCCCTCGGGATCATTCGCGGTGAAGGTGGTCACTGCCGTGTTATCACCTTCTTCACGCTCCACAAACTGTTCGCCGCTGACGCTCGGCGGTCTGTTTGCCGGTGCGGCGCGCGTTACCGTGACGGTGTAGGTTTTCATAGCAACGCCGTTTTGGGCGGTAACGATGATGTCGATGGTGTTTGCGCCGACGGTCAGCGCAATCGCGCCGGAAGTTGCACCGCTGGCAACCGCCGTGCCAGCAACGGTTACGCTTGCGCCATCGTCATTCGTGGTCGGCTTGACCGTGGTGTGTGCCACAATACTCCCCACGCTGATGGTGTAGCCCGTGAGGGTGTCGGCATCAAAGGCGGGCGACAAGGCACCGACCGAGAGCGTTAAGCCGGACAAGTCCGCATCCGTGGACAGGTCCGCATCCGCGGCAACCACGGTTACGGTCGGTGCGCTGGTAACGCTCTTGTTGGGACCATGACCATCGGTGTAATCGGCGAACACTTGAATGGTCTTGCCGAGCTCCGCTGCCGTCAGGATGTAGGAACTATCGGTGGCAGCAGTGATGTCCTCATAGTTTCTTTCGCCAGTCAGCACACTTTCCCATTGCCAGGTGATGCCAGTTACTCCGCCATCCGGGTCGGTTACTTCGCCCGCGGTCAAGGTCTGCCCGACCTGCGCGATGCCAGTGATGCTGATGGCGCCCGCTTCATCCACATTCATAATCGTAACCGTGACATTAAGGGTGCTGCTCTCATTCGGCGTGCCGTCATCGGTGGCGGTCACGGTAACCTGATAGTCGTTGTCGTTGTCGGTGTCCTGCGCGTCTTCAAAGTTCGGCGGAGTATTGAAAGTCAATGCGCCGCTTGCGGGGTCAATGGTAAGCAAGCTCGAATCCGCGCCAGTGAGTGCCCAGGTAAAGGCGTTGCTCTCGGCATCAATCGCGGTGTAGGTCGCTACTGCCGTGTCGCCGTTCTCGGCATAATCCACTGCCGCATTTTCGATGGCGATGACCGGTGCGGTGTTGGGCGCGGTTACGGTGATGGTTACCGTGTCGGTGTCGCTGGCGGGGGTATCGGCATCATCGGCCACGAGCAGGGTGAATATCAGCACCGCGGCGGTGTTCGGCGCGGTGAAGGTCGCGGTGGCGGTGTCGGCATTAATCAAGGTTACATCCGTGCCGCTGGTCTGCGCCCAAGAGTATGTCAGGGCACCATTTTCGGGGTCGCTACTGCCGGTGCCGGTCAGCGTTACTTCCGTGCCGGTGGGCACGCTCTGCGGGTCGCCCGCCTCGGCAACCGGCGGCTGATTGGCGACGACCGGTGCGGTTACGGTGATGGTTACCGTGCCAGTGCTGGCATCGGTGCCATCGGTTACGCTCATGGTGAAGACCAGGACCGCGGCGGTATCCGGCGCGGTGAAGGTCGAGGTCACGCCATTTGCCACGATGATGGGCGTGGCGGGTGTAGCATCATCGGTTGAAGTATGCGTCCAGGAGTAGGTCAGGGCATCGCCATCGGGGTCGCTACTGCCAGAGCCGTCCAGCGTTACGGTCGCGCCGGTATTCACTTCCTGCGCGGCGCCGGCATTGGCAATCGGAAACTGGTTGCCCGGCAGCGCGGTGCCGCTCACGCTTGCCGCCGCGTTCGGGTTGCCGGCGGCGTCTGTCACGCTATCCGCGTCAAGGGTCAGGGTGAAGGTTGTTGCGCTTGGGATGAGGGTGAGGGTGTAGGCATTGTCGGCGCCACTCACGGCAGTTACGGCGACACCGGTGCTGGAGAAATCACCCCTCGCCAGATCGGTTACCGCTTCGGAGAAGGTGATGTCGTGCTCCTGCGCGACCTCAACCTCACCTTCGGCAATAGTGCCGAAGTTCACAGTCGGCGCGGTGGTGTCCGGCTCGGTTACGGTGACGCTGCGTTCCACCTGCACGGCGCCATTACCGGCGGTGTCGGTTGCGTCGTAGGTAATCAAGTAGGTGCCGGCGACGGTGTTGATGTCTAGTGTATCGCCACCGAGAACGACATCCACGCTGGTATCCACATTATCCATGGCGGTGGCGCCCGGGTCAGTGTAAGCGGTGCCGACCACGCCGGTGTTGCCCGCTACGGTGTCGTTCTCCAAGGTGATGACCGGCGCGGTGGTGTCCACGGTAACCGCGGCCAGGCTGGCGGGGGCGGAGTCAGCGCCGGATACGCTCTGCACGACCTGTATATCTTCATCGTCGGCGTCAGCGGTGTAGTCGCCTTCGGGCAGGGTGAAACTGGTGCCGGTGCCGGGGGTGAAAGTACTGCCGCCATTGATGGTGTATCTCCAAATGGCATTGGTTGCCAGCCCCGTCACCTCCACCTGCCCATTGCTGGTGATGCGATCGCTATCTGAAGCACCGGTGTCCGTAGCCAGCGCGAGGGTTACTGGCAACGGGGCGCGGCGCACGGTGACGGTGTAGGTTTTCTCTGTGGTGCCATCCGCGGCGGTAACGACAATGGCGATGGCGTTTTCGCCGACATTCAGCGGAATGTCGCCGGAGGGGGTGCCGCTGGTAACCGCCGTGCCAGCAACGGTTAGGGTTGCACCAGCGACAGCAGTCGGCGTGATCGTGGTGCTGGTTACCCCATTCAATACGCTGACGTTGTAGTTTGTGACGGCGACATTAAAGATGGGCGACAAGACACCGGCTGTGGTAGTCAGCGATGACAAGTCGGCAGCCGTTGCCGTGGGTTGTGTCGCGCTGCCGCTCGCGCTTGCCGCTGTCGCCGGACCGGTGAGTCCGGCGAGGTCGCTCACCGCGTTGGCGGCAAGGGTGATGGTGAACTCGGTCGCGCTCGGCGTGAAGGTGATGGTGTAGGTGTTGGGCTCGGCGCTGGGGTCGGTGTTGAGGGCAACACTACTCACCGTGGCACCGATGGAAGTGGCGAAGTCGGTGTCAGTCAGTGCGGTAATCGCCTCATTGAAGGTGATGTCGTGATCCTGCGCGGTGCCAATCACACCTGCGGCAAGGTCGCCGAAGGTTGGGCTCGGCGCGGTGGTGTCAAATCGAATAATACTGTCGGTATTGCCAATGCTAAGCCTATTGCTGGTAGAACCGGCGGCCACTAATCCGGTAATGCTATACATCACAAGGGCACCGTCTTTCCCCATGGCAAGGCTCTGGGTCACCGGCTGGGTCGCGGTGTAAGTGTTGCCGCTGCCTTGGGTCACCGTTGCCGCTTCGCCACCGATGCTCACGTTCGGCAGACTTGCCAATGCCTGATTGACGGTGAAGGTCAGGGTCAGAATGTTGCCGACTATGGCGTGATTTCCAGGGTTATTGCTCGTTAGCACATGGTCTCCTTCAAAGGCGAGGACAGCTTGCGCAGTGCCGCTCGCGGTCACATCGTTTGCCGGACCGGTGAGGCCCGCGAGGTCGGCAACGCTGTTGGCGGCAAGGGTGATGGTGAACTCGGTCGCGCTTGGGGTGTAGTAGATGCTATAGGCGGTGCCGGAGCCGCTAACCCTATCTACTGTGACACCGATGGAAGTGGCGAAGTCGGTCTCAGTCAGTGCGGTAACCGCCTCATTGAAGGTGAGGCTGACCGGCGTCGGCTGCGCGGTGCCAATCACATTATCATCGGCAAGGGCGCCGAAGGTTGGGCTCGGCGCGGTGTTGTCAAATCGAATATCACTGTCGGTAAAGGGATAAGACAGATTGCGGGTAGAACCAACGGCAAACAGTCGTGAAATGCTATACGTCACAAGGGCACCGTCATTCGCCGCGGCAAGCGCCTCGGTCACCGTCCGGGTCGCGGTGTAATCATTGCCCACGCCTTTTGTCGCTATGAATCGCCGGCCAGCGATGTTCACCTGCGACGTCGCTATTGCCTGATTGACGGTGAAGGTCAGACTTAGAGTATCGCCGACTGTGGCGAAATTTCCAGCGTTACTGCTGGTCAGTTCAGGTCCTGCGGTAAAGGCAAGTTCCACCGCTCTGGGTCCCGCAGTGCCATCGATGAACACCGGCTCGGCGGGTCCGGTTGCCCCGCTGGAGATGATGGTTACGCTATCGGCGGCAAGGGTCAGGCGGAAGGATACCTCGTCCGGGGTGTAATTGACGACATAGAAGTCATCCTCGAATTCGTTAAGGCCAGTTATTGTGGCACCGGTGGCGGAGAAATCACCTTCTTCCAAGCCAGTTACTCCCTCGGAGAAGGTGATGTTGACCTCCTCTGTCCCGCCAACAAGGGCGCCAGTGATGTTCGCAAATTCTGCGGTCAGTGCGGCGGCCGGTTCGGTTACGGTGATGGTTACCGTATCGCTGTTGGTGGCACCGTCATCATCGGTGACGGTCAGGGTGAAGATCAGCACCGCGGCGGTGTCCGGGGTGAAGGTCGCCGTGTCGGTGGTGCCGCCGCTCAAGGTAATGAGCGGGCTGGGCGCACCGCCATCGGTTGAAGTATGCGTCCATGCATAACTCTGGATAGTGCCATCGGAGTCGCTACTGCCGCTGCCGGTCAGCGTTACTTGCGTGCCGGTGGTCGCGCTCTGGTCGTCGCCCGCATTAGCCACTGGTGCGATGTTGACCGGCTCGGTTACGGTGACGCTGCGTTCCACCTGCACGGCGCCATTACCGGCGGTGTCGGTTGCGTCGTAGGTAATCAAGTAGGTGCCGGCGACGGTGTTGATGTCGAGTGTATCGCCACCGAGAACGACATCCACGCTGGTATCCACATTATCCATGGCGGTGGCGCCCGGGTCAGTGTAAGCGGTGCCGACCACGCCGGTGTTGCCCGCTACGGTGTCGTCGGTCAAGGTGATGACCGGTGCGGTGGTGTCCACGGTAACCGCGGCCAGGCTGGCGGGGACCGAGTCAGCGCCGGATACGTTCTGCACGACCTGTACATCTTCATCGTCGGCGTCAGCGGTGTAGTCGCCTTCGGGCAGGGTGAAACTGGTGCCGGTGCCGGGGGTGAAAGTGCTGCCGCCATTGATGGTGTATCTCCAGGTGGCACTGGTTGCCAGCCCCGTCACATTCACCTGCCCGTTGCTGGTGATGCGATCGCTATCTGAAGCACCGGTGTCCGCAGCCAGCGTGAGGGTTACTGGCAGCGGGGCGCGGCGCACGGTGACGGTGTAGGTTTTCTCTGTGGTGCCATCCGCGGCGGTGACGACGATGGCGATGGCGTTTGCGCCGACATTCAGCGGAATGTCGCCGGAGGGGGTGCCGCTGGTAACCGCCGTGCCAGCAACGGTTAGGGTTGCACCGGCGATAGCAGTCGGCGTGATCGTGGTGCTGGTTACCCCATTCAATACGCTGACGTTGTAGTTTGTGACGGCGACATTAAAGATGGGCGACAAGGCACCGGCTGTGGTAGTCAGCGATGACAAGTCGGTAGCCGTTGCCGTGGGTTGTGTCGCGCTGCCGGTCACGCTTGCCGCTGTCGCCGGACCGGTGAGTCCGGCGAGGTCGCTCACCGCGTTGGCGGCAAGGGTGATGGTGAACTCGGTCGCGCTCGGCGTGAAGGTGATGGTGTAGGTGTTGGGCTCGGCACTGGGGTCGGTGTTGAGGGCAACACTACTCACCGTGGCACCGATGGAAGTGGCGAAGTCGGTGTCAGTCAGTGCGGTAATCGCCTCATTGAAGGTGATGTCGTGATCCTGCGCGGTGCCAATCACACCTGCGGCAAGGTCGCCGAAGTTCACAGTCGGCGCGGTGTTGTCAAATCGAATAGCACTTTCGGTATCGCCAAGGCTAAGCCTATTGCTGGTAGAACCGGCGGCCACTAATCCGGTAATGCTATACATCACAAAGGCACCGTCTTTCCCCATGGCAAGGCTCTCGGTCACCGGCTGGGTCGCGGTGTAAGTGTTGCCGCTGCCTTGGGTCACCGTTGCCGCTTCGCCACCGATGCTCACGTTCGGCAGACTTTCCAATGCCTGATTGACGCTGAAGGTCAGGGTCAGAATGTTGCCGACTATGGCGAAATTTCCAGCGTTACTGCTGGTCAATACCGGGTCTCCTTCAAAGGCGAGGACAGCTTGCGCAGTGCCGCTCGCGCTCACATCATTTGCCGGACCGGTGAGGCCCGCGAGGTCGGCAACGCTGTTGGCGGCAAGGGTCAGGCTGAAGGCTGTCTCGGTCGGGGTGAAGGTGATGGTGTGGGTGGTTTGGTCGCTGCTGGTAACGTCCGTTATCGTAGCACCGGTGGCGGTGAAGTCGTCAACTCCCAACGCATCGCCGCCCGAACCGGTCACCGGCTCGGAGAAGGTGATGTCGTGCATCTCCGTGGCATTGTCAAGGGTGTGCGCACCGACGACGGGGTCAAAAGCCGTCACCGTCGGCGCGGTGGTGTCAAATCGAATAATACTGTCGGTATCGCCAATGCTAAACGTATTGCTGGTAGAACCGGCGGCCACTAATCCGGTAATGCTATACATCACCAGGTTACCGTCATTCGCCGCGGCAACCGCCTCGGTTACCGTCCAGGTCGCGGTGTAACTGTTGCCATCGCCTTTGACCACCGTGGCTGACTGCCCGGCGATGGTCACCGTGGGGTCGCTTGCCAATGGCAGATTGACGCTGAAGGCAAGGGTCAGAATGTTGCCGACTATGGCGTGATTTCCAGGGTTATTGCTCGTTAGCACATGGTCTCCTTCAAAGGCGAGGACAACTTGCGCGGTGCCGCTCGCGGTCACATCGTTTGCCGGACCGGTGAGGCCCGCGAGGTCGGCAACGCTATCCGCGGCAAGGGTCAGGCTGAAGTCTGCCTCGGTCGGGGTGAAGGTGAGGGTGTAGGTGGTTTGGTCGCTGTCAGTGTCACTCACTTCAGTTACCGTAGCACCGGTGGAAGTGGCGAAGTCGCCGACTTCCAAACCGGTTACCGCTTCGGAGAAGGTGATGTCGTGCATCTCCGTGGCATTGTCAAGGATGCGCGCACCGACGACGGGGTCAAAAGCCGTCACAGTCGGCGCAATGATGTCCGCATCGCGGGTTATGGTAACGGTGTAGGTTTTCGTGCTGGCATCTTCGGCGGTAACGGTAATGTCAATGTTATTTGCGCCGACATTCAGCGGAATCGCGGCGGAGGGTGTGCCACTGGTAACATCGGTGCCAGCAACGCTTACGCTGGCGGTGAGGGCGGCATTTACGGTCGGCGTGACCATAACGCTTGCCACATCACTGTCTAGGCTGACGGTGTATGCCGTGGTGTCGGCAGCAAAGACGGGATCCAGAGTGCCAGCCGAGAGAGTTAAAGCAGCCAGATTGGCATCCGTAGACACGGTCGCGGCGCGAGTAACGACTACGGTATACCTTTTCTTGAAGGTGATGCCATCGTCAACGACGATGTCGATTTCGTTTTCGCCGACAGTCAGGGCAACCGGCGCGGAGGGGGTGCCACTGGTAACCGCATCGCCATCCACGGTTACGGTTGCGGTTGCTTCAGTCGTGGTCGGCGTGAAGGTAACGCTGGTCACAGTATTGCCCACTTCGACGGTGTAATCCTCGCTGCCCCGAGTAAAGGCGGGATCCAGAGTGCCTTGCGAAATAGTCAAGGCGGACAATTCTCTACCGCTTGGCGCGGCGTTTCTCGGAGTGCCGACTATGCTCACCGGCTCGGCCGGTCCTGGGTTGCCTCTGGCGCCGGTTACGCTGTCGGCGGCAAGGGTCAGGGTGAAGCTTGTCGATGTCGATATGAAGACGATTGGATAGGTGCCGGTGGGGCTGGGGCTACCAATGCTAAATACCACGACCCCCGTGGAATCGGAGAAATCTGCTATCGCCAAGCCATTTACATTTATCGGCGAGTTGGATACCGGGTCGGAGAATATGAGGTCGACGCGCCCTGTATCGCCGACCGACTGATCAATGAGGGTATCCTCATCAAATTCCGCGAGCGGACCCGGACCCTCCGGCTCGAGTACGGTGATGGTTACCGTGTCGGTGTCGCGGGCATCGTCATCATCGGTTACGGTCAGGGTGAATGTCAGGATCGCGGCGGTGGCCGGCGCGGTGAAGGTCGAGGTCTCGCCATTTGCCACGGTGACTGCCATGGGCGACGTAGCACCACTGGTTGAAGTATGCTCCCATGCATAACTCTGGATAGTGCCATCGGAGTCGTCGCTGGCGCTGCCGTCCAGCGTTACGGTTGCGCCGGCGGTCACGCTGGGCTGGTCGACACCCGCATTAGCCACTGGCGCGATGTTGGCGGCGGCGTCGGCGGCTTCCACGATGACGGTGCGGGTCACCTGCTCGGCTGCATTACCGGCGAGATCCTGCGCGTTATAGATAATGGTATAGGTGCCGGGGGTGTTGGTGTCTACTGCATCGCCAGTTGTGACCAGCGGGACCTGGTTAAAAGTAGTATCAAGGGCGGAGGATTTATCCACAAAGGGATCGCCTACCGTCAGGGTGAGGTCGCCCCCCGCATTGATGACCGGTGCGGTGGTATCCACGGTAACTGGCGGCAAGTAGGCGGCGGCGGAGTCAATGCCGCCTAGGGTCTGCACGGCTTGCACCTGGCCAAGGACATAACTGCTGCTGCGAGGCAGGGTGAAGAAGGCGACGCTGGTGCCAGAGTCGATGTCGGTGCCAGCGGTGAAATCAGTGCCGCTATTGGTGGAGTATTTCCATGTGGCGCCGGCTGCCAGAGCAGTCACATTCACTCGACCATCGTTGGTGATGCCATCGTCTGGCAAGAGACCGGTGTCCAGAGTTAACTCAAGGGTCGGTCGCGCGGGTGCGGCGGCGGAGACCACGGCTCTCGTTTCCCTGCTGGTGACTTCTTTGCCGCTGCCATCGTCGTCGTCGGCGTAGTCGCCGCTGTCGGTGTAAGTGACCATGACTCGAATTTTCTTGCCCTCTTCGGCTGCCGTCAGGAGGTAGGTCTCGGCGGTGGCACTGCCGATGGCGGTGCTGTCGGCTTGCCATTGCCAGGTGCTGCTGTCAGCAACCACGTCGTCCTGGTCGATTACTGTGGGCGCGGTCAAGGTCTGCCCGACCCGCACGTCGCCGTCAATGATGCCGATGCTACCCCGATCATCCGCATCGGTAATCCTAATCGTGACCGCCAGTTCGTTGCTCAAAGGCGGCACGCCGTCATCGGTGGCGATAACCGTAATCTCGTAGATGCCATCCGCGTTTGCGTCTATCGGGTTTTCAAAGTCCAGCGGATTGTTGATATCCATTCGGCCAGTGACGGGGCTAATCGGGAATAACCTCCGATCATCGCCAGCCAACGACCAGGTAATGGCGTCGCCCTCGGCATCAGTCGCGGTGAAGGTCGCCACCCTATCCTCGCTGTTCTCGGGAAATTCCACCGCTTGGTTGTCAGTGGCGATGACCGGCGGCGCGGTGTTGGCGGTAACCGGCACGGTGATGGTTACTGCGTATTTTTTAGTGGTGGTGCCGTCCTCGGCGGTAATATCAATAACAAATCGGGTCGTTGCGGTGTTGATTCCAAAACGCTCGGAAACGGAACCAGTGCCGAGCTCGGCACCGTCAAGATCCAGTCCTGCATTGGGATTAGCAGAGGTCGCCGTGATGACAACCCCGGTCGTACCGGCCGGCACCCTCGCGGTGTATTCGAGCATGTCGGGCGCGACCGTTTCATTCAGCATGATCGGGTTGCCGCCAACCGTTAGGGTCAGGCTAGCCAGATTGGCATCCGTAGACGCGGCGCGGGTCACGGTAACGGTGTAGGTTTTCGTGGTGGTGGCGTCCTGGGCGGTAACCACGATGGGGATGGCGTTTGCGCCAACATTCAGGTCAATCGGCGCGGAGGCGCGGCCACTGGCAACCTGATTCGGATTCATATTCACCGTTACCGTTCCGGTGCCATATTCCGGCGTAACTCTGATGCGGGTTACCGCATTACCCACCTCGGCGGTGTAGTCCAGGGTGTCGGCAGCAAAGGCGGGCGACAAGGCGGCACCAGCCGAGAGCGTTAAGCCGGTCAAGTTCGCATCCGAGGACAGGGTTTCGCTCTCGGCAAGCACGGCCTCAGTCGCCGCGCTGGTAACCGTCTTGTCGGGACCATGACCATCGGTGTAAGTAACGATGACTTGAAGGGTCTTGCCCACCTCATCTGCGGTCAGGGTGTAGGTCGGCGCGCTGCTAGCAGCAGCGATGTTGGAGTCGTCTGCCGCGTCTTGCCATTGCCAGCCGGTAGGCGTAACCGGCGAAGACGGATCCGGCGAATCCGGGTCGGTTATTGTGCCGGCGGTCAATTCCCGCCCAACTTGAATGGCGCCGGTGATCGCGCTGATGCGTCCCCGCTCCTCCTCATTGGTCACCGTTACCGTAACCTCAAGTTCACTACGCACACTCGTGGTGCTATCGGTGGCGATCACGGTAATCTGATAGACGTTGTCGGTGTCAGCGTCCTGCGGGTCTTCATAGTTGGGGTCATTCGCAAAACCCAACCTACCGTCGCCACTAATAGCGAACGAGTCCGCATCCGCGCCGGAGCGTGTCCAGTCAACGCTAATGGGGTTGCCATCGGCATCTTGCGTGGCGGTGTAGGTCGCCACTGTCTCGGTGTTCTCGAAAAGACTCACCGCTTCACTGCCAACGATAACCGGCTTGGCGCCCAGGGCCGGGTTCACGATGACGGTGCGGGTCACCTGCTCGGCTGCATTACCTGCCGCATCGGTTGCGCTGTAGGTAAGGGTGTAGGTGGCGGCGGTGGTGGTGTCCACTGTCTCGCTTGCGACCAGCATGACGTCCTTGTCAATGTTATCCATGACGGTGGCGCGTTCGGTATAGGTATCGCCCACGGTCAGGGTGGTGCTGTCGCTGCCCCTCAGGTTGATGCTCGGTGGCGTTTTGTCCACGCTCACCGAGCCGAGCAGTGCCGGCATGGAGTCAACGCCGGATACGGTCTGCACGACCTGCACATCGTCATCGTCAGCCTCAGCGTCATACTCGCCTTCGGGCAGGGTGAAGGAGGTAGCGCCGGTGCCGCTGCCGGTGGTGAATGTTGCGCCGCCATTGAGGGAGTATTTCCAAGCCGTAGCAGCCGCTGCCAGCGTTACATTCACCAGCCCATTGCTGGTGATGCCATCGTTTGGCAAACCGGTATCCATAGCCAGCGCGATGACCGGCGCGGCGGGTGCGGCGCGGGTAACGGTAACGGTGTAGGTTTTCGTGGTAGTGGTGTCCGCGGCGGTTACGATGATGGCGATTGCCGGGTTTTCGCCGACCTCCAGAGTGACCGCGGGGGAAGCCGCGCCACTGCTAACCCCGATGCCGCGCACGATGATGCTTGCGACATCGATAGCCGTAGTCGGCGTTAGTCTGACATTTACCACATCATTTTCCACCTCGGCGGTGTAGCCCAGCACCGAGGCAGCAAAGGTGGGCGACAAGGTGCCGGCTCTGGTAGCCGCGCCCGATGTTTGTTCCGTGATCGTCAGCGATGACAAGTCCGCAACCGTTGACGCGGATGGTAGCGCGCTGCCACTCGCACTCTGCGCGCTTGCCGGGCTCGGGTTGCCGGCGATGTCGTGCAGGCTATTCGCGGCAAGGGTCAGGGTGAACGATGTCTCGGTCGGGATGTAATGGACGCGGTAGTCGGTGCCGGAGCCGGACACGTTATACACCGAGGCACCGGTGGATTCGGAGAAATCCTGCGCGGTCAAACCGGTTACCGCTTCGCTGAAGGTGATGGGGTGCGTCTGTGTGGTGTCGCCAATGAAACGCGCCGGGTTGGAGTCGGGAATCGGGTCAACAAAGGTCGCCACCGTGGCGGCGGTCATGTCCCAGGTCGCCGTGCCGAGCCGTGCCGGGTCGGAGTCCGCGCCCGATTGAATCTGCACGACCTGCACATCATCCGCGGCATAGTCGCGTTCTGTCGGCAGGTCGAAGAATAATCTGCCGATGGTGCCGTCTATGAACGCGGTGGTGTCGCCATCGGTGGTGTATTTCCAAGCCGTAGCATCCGATGCCAGCGTTACCTCCACCCGAGGATTGCGGGTGATGCGGTCATCACTTGAAACACCGGTGTCCATAGTTAACGCGATGAGCGGCGCGCTGGAATCAACAACGCTGGCGCTGCCGCGCGCGCTCGCCACCCTTGTCGGACCGCGGTTGCCGAGGCCCTGGTCGTCGTCGCCGATGTCGCTGACCCCATCAACAGCCGTGTCGGTTACTGAGTTCACGGCAAGCATCAGGGTGAAGTCTGCCGCGGTCGGCGTGAAGTCAATGGTATAGGTGGTTTGGTCGCCGGAGTCGGTCACCTTAGTTACTCTGGCACCGGTGGAAGCGGCGAAGGCACGGGCATCCAAACCGACCACCGGCTCACTGAAGGTGATGGTGTGCGTCGCCGAGTTGCCAATCCTACGCACGACCGGGACCGGGGCAAAGGTCGTTACGCTCGGCAGGATGCCGTCCAGAGCAATGTCATAAGTCAATAGCGCCGTTTCATCAAGCGGGTTGCCGGACACATCCGTAATACCGTCACCACTGCGCACGGTCAAGGAGACATCCTGCGTGTTGTCGTCCGCCTGCACCGTATAGGTTAGGGTGTATTCGAAGTCCTTGTCGCCGACCTGCAAAGACAATACCTCATGCCCTGTGCCATCGCCCCCTGTGCCATCGCCGAGTAACACGGAATGTGTAAGCGAAGCCTCGTCCAACGCTTCGCTGGCGAACAGCGTCATGGTGACCTCATCACCGATCTTCAGGCGCGTGGTGCCATCTGATTTCATCGGCGTGAAGGTGGGGGGAGCGTTGCCGATAGTCGGCGCGGTGGGGTCTCCGCCCCTGCTTGCCACGACGGCGGTCGGGTCGCTGGTAACCCGCTCGCTGGAGCCGAAGGCGTCGGCGTAAGTGGCGGTTACTCGAATGGTCTCGCTCAAATCAGCCGGCACTATGAGGTAGGTCGGCGCGTTACTACTCGTGTCCGTCTCGGAATATACATTGTCCGCGCCCGCGCTTTGCCATTGATAGGTGGGGTCAGTAATCCCGCCGTCTGGGTCGCTTATTGTGGCGGTCAAGGTGGCCCCGATCTGCGCCGCGCCACTGATGGTCACCGCGCCATCATCATCCGCATCGGTAAGCGTAACCGTTACCGCCAATGTGCCTGCCACATTCGGCGCGCCGTCATCGGTGGCGGTTACGGTAACCGCGTAGATGGGCGTGGCTTTGGCTTCAAAGTCCGGGCTAGTGCGGAAACTCAATGCGCCGCTGCTGCTGATTTCAAAGAACCCCGCATCCACGCCACCGACCGACCAGATCAGGGCGGCGTCATCGCTCTCGGCATCAGTCGCGGTGTAGGTCGCTACTGCGCGGTCGGCGTTTTCGGCAAGACGCACTGCCGCCCGCCCGCTCACGACCGGCGCGGTGTTGACGGCGCGGCTAATGGTAACGGTGTAGGTTTTCGTGAAAGCACTGGCGCCGGTTACAACAATGAGGATGTCGGTTGGGTCGCCATTCGCATTCAGATTGACCGCGCCGGAAGTTATGCCACTTTCAACCACCGTGCCTTGCACGGTTATGCTGGTGCCGGCGACCGCCGCGGTCGGCGTGACCGTGGTGCTTGCCACCTCATTCGCCACATTGATGGTGTAGCCGATGGTGTCGGCGTCAAAGGCGGGTATCAAGGCGCCGACCGAGAGCGTTAAGTCGGACAAGTCCGCATCCGTAGTCGCGCTGCCGCTCACGCTCTCCGGGCTGATGGGACCGGCGGCACCAAACCGGTCGGATACGCTGCCTCTATTAAGGGTCAGGGTGAAGGCTGCCAAGGTCGGCGTGAAGTGGATGGTATGCACCTCGGCGGCGATCGGGTCAGTGGGGACATCAGGGGTGGCGGGGTCAACTTGAGTTATCCTATTCACCGTAACCCCGGTGGAAGTGCTGAAGTCGTTGAGCGACACATTGGTCACCAACTCACTGAAGGTGAGGCTGATTTCCTGTTCGGCGCCAACAATACTCTCATCGCTAAGTGCGCCAAAAACCGCGCTCGGCGGGGTGGTGTCCAGCGCGGTGCCGGCCACGCTTTCCGTTGTTGTCGGACCCTCGTTGCCGGCGAGGTCCACAATGCTATTGGCGGCAAGGCGCAGGGTGAAGCCTTTCGCGGTCGGGGCGTAGAAGAGGGTGTAGACGGTCAGGTCATCCATAGTGAGGGAGAGAACTCTATCTATGGTAACACCGGTGGAAGTGGCGAAAGCCTCCACCTCGACGATTACCGCTTCGTTGAAGACGATGTTCTGCCGATGCTCCTCGCCAATTTCAATATTCACGGGGGCGATGCCACCCAAGTTGGGTTGGACTACCGGCGGCGTAACATCAAGGGTAAAGGCGGCAAGACCGGCGTAGGCGGAAGTTTGGTCATCCGTCTTCTGGCGCACGCGCACCTGAGCATCGGTATAGACCGCTTCAGGCACTGTGAAACTGCTACCGCTGCCGGCGACGAAATCGGTGGCACCGCCATCGGTGGAGTATTCCCAGGTGGCGTCGTCCGCCACATCCAGCACATTCACCAGATTATCGTTGGTGAGGCGGTCGCTATCTGAAACACCGGTGTCGCTATTGAGCGCGATGCGTGGGGTAGGCAGTGCGTCCGCGCCGACCACGGCGTGGGTTGCCGCGCTGGTAACTTCCTTGAAGGGACCATGACCGTCGGCGTAAAGGGCGATGACTCGAATGGTATGGGCAAGATCAGCGGCTATCAGCGTGTAGGTTTTGAGGGTGGTAGAGCCACGGGTACTCAAGATGGTAGTGTAGGTGGTGCCGTTTGACGACCTTTCCCATCTATAACTATTGACCGTAACCGGCGTAGGGCCACCCGGCGGCGAATCCGGGTCGGTTACTTCGCCGGCGGTCAATTCCTGCCCGACCTGCGCGTTGCCGTCTATGACGCCGATGTTGCCCGGCTCATTCGCATTGGTCACCGTTACCGTGATGTTAGCGGCAACGCTCATGGGCGGCACGCCGTCATCGGTGGCGATAGCAGTGATTTGATACCGATTATCGCCAGCGACGACCGTGTCATCGGCGGGGTCAACGCGGTCGGTCGGGGCTTCAAAGTCCGGCGACTGATTGAAAGTCAATACGCCACTTTCGCGGTTGAGCGTAAAGAACTCCGCATCCACGCCCGTGAGGCTCCAGCGAATGGTGCCGCCCTCGGCATCATCCGCACGGTAGGTCGCTACGGCTATGCTGTCGCCCTCGGCATACTCCGGCGACACTGCGGTCATGGGGTCAAGGGTCGGCGCGTGGTTGGCGATGGTGATGGTTACGCTGTCGCTGTCGCTGTTGGCGACCACGGCAGCATCGGTCACGGTCAGCGTGAACACCAATATCGCGTTACGCTCGGGCGCGGTGAAGGTCGGCATGGCGGTGGTGCCGCCGCTCAAGATAATGGGCGTGGTGGGCGCATCGCCATCGGTCAAAGTATGCGTCCATGCATAATCCAGCGTATCGCTCGCTTGCTCGGGGTCACTACTGCCAGAGCCGTCCAGCATAACTTCCGCGCCGACCAGCACCTGCTCCTGATCGTCTCCCGCATCGGCAACCGGCGGCTGGTTGATCGCCGCGTTGCCGCGCGCGCTTCTATCTGCTGCTGGCTCGGTCGCGGGACCCCTGTTGCCGGCGATGTCGCTCATGCTAAGGGCGGCAAGGGTCAGGCTGAAGGTGGTATCGGTCGGGGTGAAGGTGAGGGTGCAGGTGTCGCTGTCGCGCCGGCAGTTTACGCGATCCAGCGTGGCACCAGTAACCGAGAAATCCGCATCTTCCACACCGGCTACTGGCTCATCAAAGATGATGGGGTGCGTCTGCTGCGCGCCAACCTCACGCGCGGGGTCGGTGTCCGGGAGGTCGTCAAAGGTCGCCACCGTCGGCGGCCTAGTGTCAATGGTAAAGGCGGCAAGACCGGCAAAGGCGGAAGTCTCGCCAGCCAGAGTCTGGCGCACGCGCACCTGATTATCGGCATAGTCGCCTTCAGGCACTGTGAAACTGCTGCCGCTGCCGGCGGTGAAATCAGTGCCGCCATTGATGGAATATTCCCAAGTGGCACCGCTCAGCACAATCACATTCACCACATCATCGTTGGTGGTGCGGTCGCCAGAATAAATACCGGTGTCGTTATTGAGCGTGATGCTCGGCGTGGCGAGTAGCGCCGCAGTCGCGCTGCCGGTTATGCGCACACTCCTTGCGGGCCCGCGGTTGCCGGCGATGTCATGCACACTATTCGCGGCAAGGGTCAGGGAGAAATTTGCTTCGCGTGGCGTGATGACGAGGGTATAGGTGGTGCGGTCGGCAGCGGCGGTCAGGCTTGCCAGATTGACACGCAAGAGGAAGAGGTCGCTGGCAACAAAGTCGGTAACCGCTTCGGGGAAGGTGATATCGAATGACTGTTCGACGCCAATCACACCCGCGACCGTCATGGGGGCAAGGGTCGGTGGCGTGGTGTCTACGGTCACCGCGTCCAGGCGGGCTGCCGCGGAGTCAATGCCGGATACGGTCTGCACGACCTGCACCGCGTCCGCGGCGTATATGCCTTGCGTCAGGGTGAAACTGCTGCCGCTGCCAGCGGTGAAATCAGCGCCGCCATTGGTGGAGTATTTCCAGGCGGCAGCGGCCAGCACGCCCACATTCACTCGCCCATCGTTGGTGATGCCGTCGCTATTTGATTCACCGGTGTCGCGATTGAGCGCGAGGGTCGGCGACGGCAGGCTGCCCACGATCACGGCGCGGGTGAGTGTAACGCTATTGCCAGCCACATCAGTCGCGGTGTAGGTGTAGGTGAATCTGCCGTCAACGCTGGTATCCACTGCGGCAACGACCCTGTCAGCAGAGTCGGTAATCACCGTGCTCAAGGTGTCGGGCTCGTCCCCGTCCAACACAGCACCCGTGGTGCCCAGATCGGTGTAAGCGCCGTCAACTGCCACGCGCAGGATCGCCGCCCCGTTCAGAGCCAGCGGCACCGGGGTGGTGTCTACGATATGTCTTATTATGAAATTAGCGGTCGTGAAATCTATATCCGCGGCGCGATTTCCGGACTCATCCATGACATCGCTCACGCGCAACCTTAAGATGTTCGAATCATCACTAGTGCGCGGCGGCGCGGCGGTGATGGTATAGGTTACGCTATATCGGTTGGAGTCCTCGGCGGTGTCGGGGATGGCAACCATATCCAGTTGCCCGCTATAGGCTGCGGTATTAAGAAGGTAACGGGCGGCACCCGCGAGAGAATCCGTTGCCAGCGGTTCGGTCGACTGCAACACCACGGTCACGGTGTCATCAAGGTTCAGGAAGACATCGCGAGCGACCGCTACACCGTCGGTGTGCCTAATCTCGGCAAAGGAAAGTATGGGCGCGGTGGTGTCGCGCAGGATGGCGCTGCCGCGCACGGTGGCTTCGCTGGCGGGTCCGGTGCTACCGCCGGCGTTGGCAACGCTATCCGCGGCAAGGGTCAGGCTGAAGGCTACCGCAGTCGGAATGAAGGTGATGTCGTATTGCTTACCTCGAGTGGCGCCAGTAGTGAATTGTATGGTAACCACTACGGCGCCGGAAGCGGCGGTGTCGATGACCCTCAAACCGGTTACCACTTCGGAGAAGGTGATGCGTGCCGTCTCTGCCGCGCCAATCACCTGACCGGTGGCGGGGACAAGCACAAATTCTTCCACCGTCGGCGCGGCAGGTGCCGCGGTGCCGCGCACGCTGACATCAACGGGGGGTCCCTGATTTCTGTTGCGAGTGTTGTCCCGAACCCCGTTGGCGGCAAGGGTCAGGGTGAACTCGGTCGCAGTCGGGGTGAAGGTGATGGTGTAGGTCGTGTTGCTACCGCTCACCTCAGTCACTCTGGCACCGGTGGAAGTGCGGAAGTCTCCCCTCGCCAAACCGCTAATCCCTTTGGAGAAGTTGAGTTTGACCGTCCCTCGCGCGTTAATCATGGCACCGGTGATCACATCAAAGTGCGCGTGCGGCGCGGTGGTATCAGTATTGAAGTCAGCTCGGGTCGCGCTGCCGCTCACGCTCCGCGCGGCAACGGGCTCTGCCGCGGGACCGGCATTGGCTGAGAGGTCGACAACGCTGTTGGCGTCCAGCGTCAGGGTGAATGATTCCGCAGTCGGGATGATGGTGATGGTGTAGGCGCTACCGGAGCCGCTCAGGGTAATTCTGCCGAAGATACCGGTGCCGGAGAAGTCGCTCGCTTCCAAACCAGTTACTGGCTCATCGAAGGTGAAATCGTGATCCTGTTCCTCGCCCACCACACCATCCGCAATCTCGTTGCCCAAGTTCACGCTCGGCGCGGTGTTGTCGGTGGTCGATGTCGCGCTGCCGCTCGCGCTCGCCGGGGTTGCCGGACCCGTGTTCGGGGTGGCGGCGCCGTCGGCAATGCTATCCGCGGCAAGAATCAGGGTGAAGGTTGCCGCGGTCGGGGTGAAGGTGATGGTGTAGGTGGTTTGGTCGCCAGAGTCGGTAACGGCAGTTACCGTGGCACCGGTGGAAGTGGCGAAGTCGGTTTCATCCAAACCGGTTACTGCTTCGGAGAAGGTGATGGAATGTGTCTCCGAGGCATTGTCAATGGTGCGGACAGCGGGGATGGGGTCGACAAAGGTCGTCACCGTCGGCGCGGTGTTGTCGGTGGTCGATGTCGCGCTGCCGCTCGCGCTCGCCGGGGTTGCCGGACCCGTGTTCGGCGGGTCGGCGCCATCGCTCACGCTATGCGCGGCAAGGGTCAGGGTGAAAGTTTCCGCGGTCGGGGTGAAGGTGATGGTGTAGGTGGTTTGGTCGCCAGAGTCGGTCACGGCAGTTACCGTGGCACCGGTGGAAGTGGCGAAGTCGGTTTCATCCAAACCGGTTACTGCTTCGGAGAAGGTGATGGAATGTTCACCCGCGATGCCAACCCTACGCGCGGGGACGGTGTCGGGGATGGGGTCGACAAAGGTTATCACCGTCGGCGCGCCCTCTGCTCTGGCACTGCCGGTTACGCTCCTCGCGGCAACGGGATCTGCCGCCGGACCGGTATTGCTGGCTTCGTCGCTCACGCTATCCGCGTTAAGGATCAGGGTGAAGGTTGCCGCCCTCGGGGTGAATACCATGCGGTAGGTGCTGGCGGTGTCTCGGAAAATCTGTTCCACATCGACACCTCTGGAATCACTAAAGTCGGTTTCATCCAAACCGGTTACTGCTTCGGAGAAGGTGAAGGCATATACCTGCCCAACGTTAATCACACCGATTTCCGTAATCTCGGGGAAGATCACGCTCAGCGCGGGCGCCGCCGCGGTGGCACTCTCGAGCAGGAAATCTGCTGCGGGTCCAGCGTTACCTTGCTCAGCCAGACCATCATCAGCCAAGTCGTACACTGCTCCCGCTTTGAGGGTCAGGGTAAAGTTTTCCGCAATCGGGGTGAAGATGATGAAATGGTCGAATCCATCGCTGGAAACTCCATCCACGGTAGCACCCTCGCCAACGAAATCTTCCACCGCCAAACCGATAATCGATTCGGAGAACCGGAGGAGCAGCCTCCGCTGGTTGTTAATAATATTGCCGCTACTGTCAAGGGGCTCCACTCTCGGCGGAATGCCGTCAAGGCGAATGTCATAACTCCAAGTCGTTTCAGCAAACTCGTTGCCGGCAAGATCGGCAACACCGCTCAAGATCAGATTGGTGTTGAATTTGGCGTCGCCAGCCTGCACCGTATAGACCACTTCATACCTGAGGGGGTCGATGGTTGCCTGCAAATTCATGGCGGGGTTATCGGCGAGTTGGACGGCAGCCACAAGCGACTCCGCGCTCAACGCTTCGCTGGAGACCAGCGTTATCGTCAGTTCATCACCGGTCCTGATATGGGTCCTCTCGCCACCGGGCGCGCGCGGGGTGAATGTGAAGGGCTCTTGGTTGGGGATGCTCGGCGCGGTGGTGTCCACGCTAACCGCTTTGAGTAGTGCCGCGATGGAGTCAGCGCCGGCAAGTCTCTGCACCACCTGCACCGTGTTAGCGGCATAGTCGCCTTCGGGCAGGGTGAAGGAGGTAACGCCGGTGCCGGTGCCGGGGGTGAAGTCGGCGCCGCCATTGAGGGAGTATTCCCAAGCCGTAGCAGTCGCTGCCAGCGTTACATTCACCAGCCCATTGCTGGTGATGCCGTCGTCGTTTGCGAAACCGGTATCCACCGCCAACTCGATGAGCGGTGCGGCGGGTGCGGTGGTTACGGTGATGGTAACCGTATCGGTGTCGGTGTCGGTGGCGGAGTCAGCGGAATCATCGGTAACGGTCAGGGTGAATACCAGCACCGCGGTGGTGTCCGGCGTGGTGAAGGTCGGGCTGGCGGTGGTGGCGCCGCTCAAGATAATGGGCGTGGCGGGCGGTGCAACGCTATCGGTTGAAGTATGCGTCCAAGCATACATCAGGGCACCATTTTCGGGGTCGCTGCTGCCAGAACCGTCCAGCGTTACGCTCGCGTCGATGGTCACGCTTCGGTCGTCGCCCGCACGGGCAACCGGCGGCTGGTTGGGCGCGGGTATCGCGCTGCCGGTTGCGCTCACCGCGGTTGCCGGACCCGTGTTCGGCGGGTCGGCGCCATCGCTCACGCTACCCGCGGCAAGGGTCAGGGTGAAAGTTTCCGCGCTCGGGGTGAAGGTGATGGTGTAGGTGTCGCCGGAGCCGCTCACGTCAGTTACCGTGGCACCGGTGGAAGTGGCGAAGTCGGTTTCATCCAAACCGGTTACGGCTTCGGAGAAGGTGATGTCGTGCTCACCCGCGATGCCAACCATACGCGCGGGGACGGTGTTGGGGATGGGGTCGACAAAGGTTATCACCGTCGGCGCGGTGGTGTCCGGCGCGGCAATCACGACTTCGGTCGGTGCGCTTTCGACGACTCTGTTACCGAAGGCTCCGTTGGGGGCGAGGTGGTCGTAGTTGACGAGGACTCTAAAGGTATAGCCAATATCATCGGCTACCAGCATGTAGGTATTGCTGTCGGGGCCAATGAGGGCATTGTCAGAGCCGACGCCGCTTAACGTTCTTTGCCATACATATTGGGTAACACTAACCCCGCCATCCGGGTCGGTTACTTCGCCCGCGGTCAAGACCTGCCCGACCTGCGCTATGCCGGTGATGGGGCCGATGCGTCCCGGCTCATTCACATTGGTCACCGTTACCGTGACTTCAAGTGTGCTGCTCTCACTCGGCACGCCGTCATCGGTGGCGGTCACGGTAACTTGATATGAGTTGTCGGCGCCAACGTCCTGCGCGTCTTCAAAGTTCGGCGGAGTATTGAAAGTCAATACGCCGCTTGTGGGGTCAAGCGTAAACAAGCCCGCATCATCTGTGTCGGCGAGTGACCAGGTAATGGTGTTGCTCTCGGCATCCATCGCAGTGTAGGTCGCTACTGGCGTGGTTATGGGCGTGTTCTCGACGACACTCGGCGTCGCACTACCGCTGGTGATGACCGGCGCGGTGTTGATTGCCGGCTGTCTGGGCGCGGGCGTCGTGGTAGTAACGGCGGCACCATCGGGGAGGGCTTGGCCAGTGGCGGTGCGCAAATCCGCCGGGCTGGTGGTAGTTAATGTCGTTACCCGTGTATCGCGCAGGTCCACCGTGTCCGCTACTACTTCATAGCCCACCACCGCGCTGCCGGCGGCGATGCTAAGCACGCGCACATCAGCGGCAGAAGCAGACAACAAGGTCGCAATGCCCGCGACGAAGTTGCTCTTATCAAACTCGGCGGTGGTGATGCCGGGAATGGTCATGGTGGCAACGAATCTCGGTTTGTCTTCGGTTTCCATTGCCGCTAGCGCCGCGCTGCCGGTCGCGCTTGCCGCGCTGTTGTCGTTGCCATTGGTGTCGCTCACCGCGCCCGCGGCGATGCTCAGGGTTACCGTGCCGGCCGCGGTCGGGGTATAGGTTACGACAAAGGTGGTGCTGCTACCGCTGGCCGGGTCAATGCTATTCACGGTGCCAGTGGAAACGGCAAAATCGCTAGCCGTCAAACCGCTAACCGCTTGCTCGAAGGTAACCCGCACGCTTGCCGTATTATCGACCGTGGATTCGCCCAGAGGCGGGATGGTTACTGTCAACGGCGTGGCAACCGGCGCGGTTACGGTGATGGTTACCGTGTCGCTGTGGGTGCTGGTGGCGGTATCGCCGGAATCATCGGTTACGGTCAGGGTGAACACCAGCACCGCGGCGGTCGCCGGTGCGGTGAAGGTGGGACCGGCGATAGCGGCATCGTTCAAGGTTACATTCGTGCCGCTGGTCTGCGTCCATGAATATGTCAGGGCATCGTCATCGCCATCGGGGTCGGTAGCTGTGCCGTCCAGCGTTACCAACGCGTCGACGGTCACGCTCTGATCGGCTCCGGCCTCAGCGGTTGGCGCGGTGTTGGCGGCGGTGCCGGTCGCGGTGCCGGTCACGCGCCTGTCTGCCACGGGATCTGCCGCCGGACCATCGTTGTCGTTGAGGCCGGTTACGCTATTGGCGGCAAGGGTTATGGTGAAGGTGTTCGCGCTTGGGATGATGGCGATGGTGTAGGCATCGCCGGAGCCGTCAAGGTTGGTTGCCCGGCCACCGATGACGGTGAAGTCGGTGACAGCCAGCCCGGTTACCGCCTCATCGAAGGTGAAGTCGTGCTCCAGTTCCTCGCCAATCTCACCCTCGGCAATGGTGCCAAATAGCACGCGCGGCGGGGTGGCGCGGGTTACGGTGATGGTTACCGTGTCGCTGTGGGTGCTGGTGGCGGTATCGCCGGAATCATCGGTGACGGTCAGGGTGAAGACCAGCACCGTGGCGCTAGCCGGCGCGGTGAAGGTGGCCGTGGCGGTGTCGGCGTTGGTCAAGGGGATAACCGTGGCGGGCGTATCACCATCGGTTGAAGTATGCGTCCATTCATAACTCTGGATAGTTCCATCGGGGTCGGTGCTGGCGGTGCCGGTCAGCGTTACTGTTGCGCCGGTATCCACTTCCTGCGCGTCTCCCGCATCGGCAACTGGCGGCTGATTGGTGGCGACCGGTGCGGTCACGGTGATGGTTACCGTGTCGCTGTGGCTGAGGGGGGCATCGGCATCATCATCGGTTACGGTCAAGGTGAATATCAGCACCGCGGCGGTGTCCGGGGTGAAGGTCGCCGTGTCGGTGGTGGCGCCGCTCAAGGTAATTGCCGGGCTGGGCGTACCACCATCGGTTGAAGTATGCACCCATGCATAACTCTGGATAGTGCCATCGGAGTCGCTGCTGCCAGTGCCGGTCAGCGTTACTGTTGCGCCGGTATCCACTTCCTGCGCGTCTCCCGCATCGGCAACTGGCGGCTGATTGGTGGCGACCGGTGCGGTCACGGTGATGGTTACCGTGTCGCTGTGGCTGAGGGGGGCATCGGCATCATCATCGGTTACGGTCAAGGTGAACACCAGTACCGCGGCGGTGGCCGGTGCGGTGAAGGTGGCCGTGGCGGTGTCGGCGTTGGTCAAGGGGATAACCGTGGCGGGCGTATCACCACCGGTTGAAGTATGCGTCCAGGCATAAGTCAGGACATCGTCCGTATCGGGGTCGGTAGCAGAGCCGCTCAGCGTTACTTCCACGCCGGTGGTCACGCTCTGGTCGTCGCCGGCATTAGCCACTGGCGGCTGGTTGACCGTGGCGGCCACCGCGGTGCCGCTCGCGCTCACCTCGTTTGCCGGACCGGTGAGGCCCGCGAGGTCGGCAACGCTATCCGCGGCAAGGGTCAGGCTGAAAGTTTCCCCGGTCGGGGTGAAGGTGATGGTGTAGGTGGTTTGGTCGCTGCTGGTAACGTCCGTTATCGTGGCACCAGTGGCGGTGAAGTCGCTCGCTTCCAAACCGGTTACCGCTTCGGAGAAGGTGATGGTGTGCGTCTCCAAGGCATTGTCAATGGTGCGGACATCGGGGATGGGGTCAAAGGTCACCACGTTCGGTGCGGGGTGGTCAAATCGAATATCACTGTCGGTAACGAAAACAGACAGCCTATTGCGGGTAGAACCGACGGCAAACAGTCGTCCAAGGCTAAAAAACACAAGGTCACCGTCATTCGCTCTGGCAACCTCCTCGGTCACCGTCCAGGTCGCACTGTAATCATTGTCATCGCCTTCTGTCGGCGAGATTCGCCCGGCGCCAGCGATGTCCGGCTCCGGCGTATTTCCCAATGCCTGATTGACGCTGAAGGTCAGGGTCAGAATGTCGCCGACTGTGGCGAAGTTTCCAGGGTTACTGCTGGTCAGTTCAGGGTCTGCGGTAAAGGCAAGGACAAGCTCCTCCGCAGTGGCATCTATGAACACCGACTCGGCGGGTCCCACTTCCCCGCTGGAGATGATGATTACGCTATTGGCGGCAAGGGTCAGGCGGAAGGATGCCGCGGTCGGGGTGAAACTGACGGTATAGAAGTCGTCGCCGAAATCGTCAAGGCCGGTTACTGTGGCACCGCGGGTGGAGAAATCAGTTTGCTCCAAGCCAGTTACTCCCTCGGAGAAGGTGAGGTTGACCTCTGATCGCTGGCCAATAATGGCGCCAGTGATGTTCGCAAATTCTGCGGTCAGTGCGGCGACCGGTGCGGTTACAGTGATGGTTACCGTGGCGGTGCTGGCATCGGTGCCATCGGTTACGCTCAGGGTGAAGACCAGCACCGCGGCGGTGTCCGCGGTGAAGGTCGGACTGGCGGTGGTGGGATTAGTCAAGGTAATGAGCGGGCTGGGCGCACCACCATCGGTTGAAGTATGCGTCCAGGAGTAGGTCAGGGCATCGCTATCGGGGTCACTACTGCCAGAGCCGTCCAGCGTTACTTCCGTGCCGGTGGTTACATCCTGCGCGGCGCCGGCATTGGCAATCGGAAACTGGTTGCCCGGCAGCGCGGTGCCGCTCACGCTTGCCGCCGCGTTCGGGTTGCTGGCGGCGTCTGTCACGCTACCCGCGTCAAGGGTCAGGGTGAAGGTTATTGCGCTTGGGATGAGGGTGAGGGTGTAGGCCTTGTCGGCGCCACTCACGGCAGTTACGGCGACACCGGTGCCGGAGAAATCATCCCTCGCCAAACCGGTTACCGCTTCGGAGAAGGTGATGTCGTGCTCCTGCGCGACCTCAACCTCACCTTCGGCAATAGTGCCGAAGTTCACAGTCGGCGCGGTCTCGTCGGCTTGCACGGCGGCGGTCGGTGCGCTGATAACGCTCTTTGTTTTGCTGTCGAAGGCGTCGGTGTATTCGGCCAACACAGAAATGGTCTTGCCAAGATCACCTGCGACCAGCGTGTATTTGCCGCTTATGGCTGTGTTGTCGGGGCCGACGCCGTCCCATTCATAGCTGCTGACACTAACGCCGCCATCCGGGTCGGTTACTTCGGCGGTCAATTCCTGCCCGACCTGCGCGACGCCGCTGATGGTTACCATACCCGCTTCATCCACATTGGTAATCGTAACCGTAACCGCAAGTTCACTACTCGCGCTCGGCACGCCGTTATCGGTGGCGGTAACGGTAATCTCGTAGGTGGACTTGGTTTCATAGTCCGGCACAGTGTTGAAAGTCAATACGCCGCTTTCGCGGTTGAGCGTAAAGGACGCCGCATCGGTGCCAGTCAGTGACCAGGTAATGTCGTTGTCGTCGCTCTCAACATCGGTCGCGGTGTAGGTCGCTACTAGTGTGGTTATGGGTGTGTTCTCGGCATAATCCACTGCCGCATTTTCGATGGCGATGACCGGCGCGGTGTTGGCATCACGATTAACGGTAACTGCGTAGTTTTTAATGGTGGTGCCGTCCTCGGCGGTAACAGCAATAACAAATCGGGTCGTGTCTTTGTTGATTCCAAAATTCTCGGAAGCGGAACCAGTGGCGGACTCGGAACCGTCCAGATCCACTTCGGCATTGGGATTAACAGAAGTCGCCGCGATGGTAACGCTGGTCGTGCCAGTCGGCACATCCGCGGTGTATTCGGTCGTGTCGGGCGCGAAGGGTTCATTCAGCGCGACCGCGGCGCCGCCAACCGTTAGCGTTAACGTAGCCAGATTGGCATTCACGATGGGTGTCAGTTCGAGGCGAGTAACGACGACGGTGTAGGTTCTTCCATTGCTGGTGGTACCGGTAACCCTGATGGTTACGGTATTTTCGCCTTCTATCAGGTTAATCGGCTCGGAGGCTGCGGCACTTTCAACCGCGGCGCCAGCAATGGTTACGCTTGCGGCGGCGTTAGCCAGAGTCGGTGTGAATGTAACGCTGGATACCCCACCACCCACTTCGGCGGTGTAATGCGTGTTGCCGCGTGTAAAGTCGGGCGACAAGGTGCCAGCCGAAATAGTCAAGCCGGTCAAGTCCGCACTGGAGTCGACGGCTCGCGCAGTGAGGGTTCGGCTCACCGGCTCGGCCGGTCCGGTGGCGCCGTTGGGTCCGGTAACGCTGTGGGCGGCAAGGGTCAGGGTTAAACGTGTCGATGTAGCGGTGAAGAAGAATCTATATCTACCGCCGCCTCTGTGGCTGATACCGGTAACTCTCGTGACACCTATGGAATTGGAGAAATCGCTCGACGTAAAGCCTGTTACCTCTACCCCCTCGTTAGTTACTGGGTCGCGGAAGTTGATGCTTGCTTCGGTGACGAACCCTACCTTGGCAACGAGTGAAGGCGTATTAATTCTCGCGCTGGGCCCGACCGGCTCGGTTACGGTGATGGTTACCGTGTCGCTGTGGGTGTTGGTGTCGGTATCGCCGGAATCATCGGTTACGGTCAGGGTGAAGACCAGCACCGCGGCATCGTCCGGTGCGGTGAAGGTCGCCATGGCGGGGTTGGTGGAGTCGGGGGTCACAGTAATTGCCGTGCCGGATGTGGGCGCACTACTATCGGTCAAAGTATGCGTCCAGAGGTAGGTCAGGGTGCCAGATTCGGGGTCGCTGCTGGTGCTACCGTCCAGCGTTACTGTCGCGCCGGTATTCACTCCCTGATCGGTTCCCGCCTCGGCAACTGGCGGCTGGTTGGCGGCTTGCACGGCGGCGGTCGGTGCGCTGGTGGCGGTCTTGCCGTCGCCGAAACTATCGGTGTAAGTGGCGATCACTCGAATGCTCTTGCCAACTTCGGTTACAGTCGGGGTGTAGGCCGCCGCGTCAGTAGCGCCAGTGATGGCGTTGCCGTCCGCGTCTTGCCATTGATACGTAATGCCGGTTACCGGTGAATCCGGGTCGGTTACTTCGGCGGTCAATTCCTGCCCGACCTGCGCGACGCCGGTGATGGTTACCATACCCGCTTCATCCTCATTGGTCACCGTTACCGTTACCGCAAGTGGTTCGCTGCTCATATTCGGGTCGCCGTTATCGGTGGCGGTAACGGTAACTTCATATACGTTGTCGGCGTCAGCGTCCTGCGCGTCTTCATAGTTCGGCGGCGTGTTGAAAGTCAATACGCCGCTTGTGCCGTCAAGCCTAAAGAATGACGCATCCGTGCCACCGAGTGACCAGGTAATGGTGTCGCCGTCATCAACATCAGTCGCGGTGTAGGCCGCTACTAGTGTGGTTATGGGCGTGTTCTCGGCATAATCCACCGCCGCATTTTCGATGGCGATAACTGGCGCGGTGTTGGTGACTGGCGCAGTCGCGGTGCCGCTCGCGGTTACCGCGGCGATCACATTGCCGGCGCCATCGGTTACTCTGCCGGAGTTATTGAAGGTGACGCTCACCAAGCCCGCTGCTAGCGGCGTGAAGGTAACCGCATGCTCGCTAGATCCCGAAACAACAGCAAAACTCAGGTCTTTGGCATTGACTGCCGTGAAATCGGTTAACGCCAGCGACTGGTGTTCCCCTTCGTCTGATATGTTTAATGTGATCGTCGCCGCCGTATCCACGAGCAAGCCGGTGAGCGAGGCGGGGGTGAAGGTAGCGGTCGGTGCGGTTATATCAATTTGAATCGCACTCGTGGCAACTTCAGGGTCAAGCCTATTGTCGGCATTATCGGCCGCGGTCATTGTGCCAATGTCATAAGCCACCAGTGCGCCATCCGTAACCTGCGCCGCGACCACGCTATAGGTCGCAGTGTAACTGTTGCCCGCGCCTTCGACTACTGTGGCGGCCTGCCCGGCAATGGTCACCGTTGGCTCGCTTGCCAATGGCAGATTAACGGTGAAGGTCAGGCTCAACGTGTCGCCGTCTATGGCGTAATCGCCAGCGTTATCGCTGGTGAGCGCGGGTTCTTCGTCGACGACAAAGGCAAGTGCCGGTTGCACGATGACACTGCGGGTCACCTGCGTGGCATCATTACCGGCGGCATCGGTTGCGTCGTAGGTAATGGTGTAGGTGCCGGCGGTGGTGGCGGCGTCTACTGCACTCCTATCCGCGGTGACCACCACGCTGACATCCACTGCATCCATGGCGGTGGCACCGGGGTCGGTGTAATCAGTGCCGACCACGACTGTGTTGCCCTCTGCGGTGTCGTTGGTCAGGGTGATGACCGGCGCAACCACATCAATTTGAATAGCACTCGTGACAACTTCAGGGTCAAGGGCATTGGTGGGATTATCGGCGGCGGTCATTGCGTCTATGTCATAAGCCGCCAGGGCGCCATCCGTAACCTGCGCCGCGACCACCGTATAGGTCGCGGTGTAACTGTTGCCCGTGCTGGTCACCGTGGCACTCTGCCCGGCAATGGTCACGCTTGGCTCGCTTGCCAATGGCAGATTAACGGTGAAGGTCAGGCTCAACGTGTCGCCGTCTATGGCGTAATCGCCAGCGTTATCGCTGGCGAGCGCGGGTCCTGTGGTAATGGCAAGGACAGGCTGCACGATGATGGTTACCGTATCGCTGTGGCTGGCGGGGGTAGCGGCATCATCGGTGACGGTCAGGGTGAATATCAGTTCCCCGGCGGTGTCCGGCGCGGTGAAGGTCGCCGTGGCGGTGTCGGCGTTGGTCAAGGGGATAACCGGGGCGGGCGTATCACCATCGGTTGAAGTATGCGTCCAGAGGTATGTCAGGACACCAGATTCGGGGTCGCTACTGCCAGAGCCGTCCAGCGTTACTCCCGTGCTGGTGGTCACGCTCTGCGCGGCACCCGCCTCGGCAACTGGCGGCTGGTTGGTGACCGGTGCCGCAACCACCGCGGTGGTTGCCGCGCTGGTAAGGGTCTTGCCGGTGCCATGACCGTCGGTGTAAGTGACCATGACTTGAATGGTCTGGTCAATATCCGCTACTAGCGGCGTGTAGGTCTCGCTGGTGGCACCGCTGATGTCGGTATAGTCGCCGCCGTCACTTGCCGCGCTTTGCCATTGATAAGTGGTAACAGTAACCGGCGTAGACGGCGAATCCGGGTCGGTTACTTCGCCGGCAGTCAATTCCTGCCCGACCTGCGCGATGCCGATAATGGCGCCGATGGTGCCCGGCTCTTCCTCATTGGTAACGGTAACCGTCACCTCAAGTGTGCTGGTCTCATTCGGCGTGCCGTCATCGGTGGCGGTAACGGTGACTTGATATTCGTTGTCGGCGTCAGCGTCCTGCGCGTCTTCATAGTTCGGCGGCGTGTTGAAAGTCAATACGCCGCTTGTGCCGTCAAGCGTAAAGAATGACGCATCCGTGCCCGTGAGTGCCCAGGTAATGGTGTTTTTCTCGACATCAGTCGCGGTGTAGGTCGTCACTACTGTGGTTATGGGTGCGTTCTCGGGATGATTCACCGTTTGGTTACCAGCGTCGATACTCGGCGCGGTGTTGGTGACAACCGGTTCGGGTACGGTAACGGTGCGGGTTACCGGCGTGGCGGCATTAGTGGCGGTGTCGGTCGCGCTGTAGGTGATGATATAGGTGCCGGCGATGTCGGTGTCTACTGTTTCAACCGTAGTGCCACCAAAAGTAATCACCGTGGTGACCTCCACACTAGCATCCACATCGTCCGTGGCGGTGGCGCCCGCATCTGTGTAGGTGTCGCCCAGAGTCAGGGTGACAGTTGCGGCACCATTCAGGCTAATGACCGGTGGAGTGGTGTCCGCAACCGTGACCACTTGGTCAGCGGTCGCTTCATTGCCCGCAGCATCGGTCGCGGTCCAGGTGATGGTGGTGTCGCCTAGCGGGAAGGTCTCCGGCGCGTTGTCGGTGATGGTGCCGTCGGGGGAAGTCGCGGTGCCGTAGTTGGATTCGCCAAACGTGCTCAGGGCAGCCGTTGCTTCCAAGGTTATGGCAACCGGCGCGGTGATGTCTGGTGCGGTCACATCAATTTGGAACCCACTGGTAACCGCTTCAGGGTCAAGGGTATTGGCGGCATTATCGGCGGCGGTCATTTCGTCAATGTCATAAGCCACCAGTTCGCCATCCGTAACCTGCGCAGATGCCACCAGATAGGTCGCGGTGTAACTGTTGCCCGTGCCTTCTGTCGCCGTGACGCCCTGCCCGGCAATGGTCACGCTTGGGGAGTTTGCCAATGGCAGATTAACGGTGAAGGTCAGGCTCAACGTGTTGCCGTCTATGGCGTAATCGCCAGCGTTATCGCTGGTGAGCGCGGGTCCTGTGGTAATGGCAAGGACAGGCTGCACGATGACGGTGCGGGTTACCTGCGCGGCGGGATTACCGGCGGCGTCCATTGCGTTATAGGTAATGATGTAGGTGCCGGCGGCGGCGGTGCTGTCTACTGTATCGCCACCCGTGGTGACCTCCACACTAGCATCCACATCGTCCGTGGCGGTGGCGCCCGCATCTTCGTAGGTATCGCCCAGAGTCAGGGTGACAGTCGCGGCACCATTCAGGGCGATGACCGGTGCGGTGGTGTCAGCCGGGGTCGGCGCGGTCACGGTGATGGTTACTGTATCGGCGTGGCTGGCGGGGGTAGCGGCATCATCGGTTACGGTCAGGGTGAATATCAGCACCGCGGCGGTGGCCGGTGCGGTGAAGGTGGCCGTGGCGGTGTCGGCGTTGGTCAAGGGGATAACCGTGGCGGGCGCACCAGCATCGGTTGATGTATGCACCCAGGCATAAGTCAGGGCATCGTCCGTATCGGGGTCGCTACTGCCGGTGCCGGTCAGCGTTACTTCCGTGCCGGTGGTCACGCTTTGATCGACACCCGCATTAGCAGTTGGCGACTGGTTGATGACCGGTGCCGCAACCACCGCGGTGGTTGCCGTGCTGGTAAGGGTCTTGCCGGTGCCATGACCGTCGGTGTAAGTGACCATGACTCGAATGGTCTGGTCAATATCCGCTACTAGCGGCGTGTAGGTCTCGCTGGTGGCACCGCTGATGTCGGCATAGTCGCCGCCGTCACTTGCCGCGCTTTGCCATTGATAAGTGGTAACAGTAACCGGCGTAGACGGCGAATCCGGGTCGGTTACTTCGCCGGCAGTCAATTCCTGCCCCACTTGAACGATGCCGATGATGGCGCCGATGGTGCCCTCTTCATCCTCATTGGTCACCGTTACCGTTACCGCAAGTGGTTCGCTGCTCATATTCGGATCGCCGTCATCGGTGGCGGTAACGGTAACTTCATATACGTTGTCGGCGTCAGCGTCCAGCGGGGTTTCATAGTCCGGGTCATTCGCGAAACTCAACCTACCGCTTGAATCAATGCTCAGTTGGCTCGCATCCGTGCCACCGAGTGACCAGGTAATGGTGTCGCCGTCATCAACATCAGTCGCGGTGAAGGTCGTTACTCTCTCGATGTTCTCGGGATGAGTCAGCGTCTCACTACCAGCGGCGATAACTGGCGCGGTGTTGGTGACTGGCGCAGTCGCGGTGCCGGTCGCGGTTACCGCGGCGATCACATTGCCGGCGCCATCGGTTACTCTGCCGGAGTTATTGAAGGTGACGCTCACCAAGCCCGCCGCTAGCGGCGTGAAGGTAACCGCATGCTCGCTAGATCCCGAAACAACAGCAAAACTCAGGTCTTTGGCATTGACTGCCGTGAAATCGGTTAACGCCAGCGACTGGTGTTCCCCTTCGTCTGATATGTTTAATGTGATCGTCGCCGCCGTATCCACGAGCAAGCCGGTGAGCGAGTCGGGGGTGAAGGTAGCGGTCGGTGCGGTTATATCAATTTGAATCGCACTCGTGGCAACTTCAGGGTCAAGCCTATTGTCGGCATTATCGGCGGCGGTCATTGTGCCAATGTCATAAGCCACCAGTGCGTCATCCGTAACATCCGCCGCGTCCACGCTATAGGTCGCGGTGTAATCATTGCCGGTGCTGGTTACCGCGGCGCCCTGCCCGGCAATGGTCACCGTTGGCGCGCTTGCCAAGGGCAGATTGACGCTGAAGGCAAGGGTCAGGGTATCGCCGATTGTGGCGTAATTACCATCTGCTGTTACGGTGTTAGAGTTTGTGAGCGTGGGCCCTGCGGTCAGGGCAAGTACCGGTTGAATGACCACAGTGCGGGTTACGGGGGCGGCAGCATTATTGGCGGCGTCGGAGACATTGTAGGTGATGGTGTAGGTGCCGGCGGTGTTGGTGTCCACCGTGCCAGCGGCGGCAATAAGAGCGGTGAGCGCAAGGTTATCATCCACATTGTCCGTGGCGGTGGCGCCCGCATCGGTGTAGGTGCCGCCCACAGTCAGGGTAACAGTCGCGTCGCCAATCAGGACGATGAGCGGCGGGGTGGTGTCAGCCGGTGCGGTTACAGTGATGGTTACCGTATCGGTGTGGGCGTTGGTGGCGGAGTCACCGGAATCATCGGTTACGGTCAAGGTGAAGACCAGCACCGCGGCGGTGGCCGGTGCGGTGAAGGTCGCCGTGGCGGTGTCGGCGTTGGTCAAGGGGATAACCGTGGCGGGCGGTGCAACCTCATCGGTTGAAGTATGCACCCAGAGGTATGTCAGGACACCAGATTCGGGGTCGGTAGCAGAGCCGCTCAGCGTTACTTCCGCGCCGGTGGTTACACCCTGGTCGTCTCCCGCCTCGGCAACTGGCGGCTGGTTGGGCGGTGCGGCGCGGGTCACCGTAACGGTGTAGGTTTTTGTGGTGCTGCCGTCCGCGGCGGTAACGACAATAGCGATGGCGTTTGCGCCGACCATCAGGTCAATCGCTACGCTGGCGTCGTCACGGGTAACCGCCGCGCTTTGTACGGTTACGCTTGCGCCATCGTCAGCCGTGCTCGGCGTAACCGTAACGCTGGTTACCTCATTATCCACGCTGGCGGCGTAGTCCACGATGTCGGGGCTGGCGGCATCGAAAATCGGATCCAGAACAACCGCAGTGCTGTTGTTATCCGCGATCGTCAACGATGACAAGTCTGCATCCGCGGATAGCACCGCAATACCGGTCGCGGTCGCCGCTGTCGCCGGACCGGTGAGACCCGCGAGGTCGGCAACGCTATTCGCGGCAAGGGTCAGGCTGAAGGCTGTCGCGGTCGGGGTGAAGGTGATGGTGTAGGTGGTTTGGTCGCTGCTGGTAACGTCCGTTATCGTGGCACCGGTGGCGGTGAAGTCGTCAATTCCCAACGCATCGCCGCTTGAATCGGTTACCGGCTCGGAGAAGGTGATGGTGTGCGTCTGTCCGGTGTCGCCAACCATACGGGTGGGGACGGTGTCGGGGATGGGGTCGTCAAAGGTCGTCACGCTCGGCGCGGTTACATCAATTCGAATAGCACTTTCGGTAGCTTCAGGGTCAAGGGTGTTGGCGGGAACACCGGCGGCAGCCATTGCACCGATGTCATAACTCACCAGTGTGCCCTCAAGTCCCATAACCTGCGCCGCCACCACCAGATAGGTCGCCGTGTAATCATTGCCCGTGTGGGTCGCCGTGACGGTCTGCCCGGCGATGGTCACCGTGGGCGCACTTTCCAATGCCACATTGACGGTGAAGGTCAGGCTCAGGGTATCGCCATCTGTGGCGAAATTTACGTTGGAGTTACTGCTCGTGAGCGCGGGCCCGGCGCTAATGGCGAGCGGCGCGGTTACGGTGATGGTTACCGTGTCTTCGCCGGTGTTGGTGGCGGAGTCACCGGAATCATCGGTGACGGTCAAGGTGAATACCAGGACCGCGGCGGTGGCCGGTGCGGTGAAGGTCGCCGTGGCGGTGGTGCCGCCGCTCAAGGTAATGGGCGTGGCGGGCGTATCACCATCGGTTGAAGTATGCACCCAGGCATAAGTCAGGACATCGTCCGTATCGGGGTCGGTAGCGGAGCCGGTCAGCGTTACTTCCGTGCCGGTGGTCACGCTCTGGTCGTCGCCGGCATTAGCCACTGGCGGCTGATTGGTGGCGGCCGGCGCGGCGGTCACGATGGCGGTGTCCGCGCTCTGGGCGACCTGGTCGCTGTTGTCGCTGTCGTGGTAATCGACGTTCACCCGAATGGCATTGCCAATATCACTTTCGTGCACCGTGTAGGTTGGGCCGGAGGCACCGGGACCCGTGCCGTTCCATAAGTAGAGAATCACCCTTTCCACGCCATCCTCGTCGGTTAGTGTGGCGGTCAATTCCTGCCCGACCACCGGGTCGCCGCTGATAGTCGCCACGCCCGGATCATTTGCATTGGTGACGGTAATCGTGACATCAAGGGTGTCTGTCAGGCTGGTTCCATCGGTTTCGGTGGCGGTCACGGTGATTTGATAGGCGTTGTTGGTGTCATCGTCCTGCGCGTCTTCAAAGTTCGGCGGAGTCTTGAAAGTCAATGCGCCGCTTGTGTCGTCAATCTCAAACAAGCCAGCATCCGCGCCCGTGTGCGTCCAGGTAATGGTATTGCTCTCGTCATCAGTCGCGGTGAAGGTCGCTACTGCTGGTGTCACCGCGGGGTCGGTGTTCTCAGCATAATCCACCGCCGCATTTTCGGGGGCGATGCGCGGCGCGGTGTTGGTGGCGACCGGCGCGGTCACGGTGATGGTTACCGTATCGCTGTGGGTGTTGGTGGCGGAGTCACCGGAATCATCGGTAACGGTCAGGGTGAATATCAGCACCGCGGCGGTGTCCGGGGTGAAGGTCGGACTGGCGGTGGTGGGATTAGTCAAGGTAATGAGCGGGCTGGGCGCACCGCTATCGGTTGAAGTATGCACCCAGGCATAAGTCAGGACATCGTCCGTATCGGGGTCGGTAGCGGAGCCGGTCAGCGTTACTGTTGCGCCGGTGGTTACACCCTGGTCGTCTCCCGCATCGACAACTGGCGGCTGGTTGACCGTGACGGCCACCGCGGTGCCGCTCGCGGTCACATCGTTTGCCGGACCGGTGAGGCCCGCGAGGTCGGCAACGCTATTCGCGGCAAGGGTCAGGCTGAAGGCTGTCTCGGTCGGGGTGAAGGTGATGGTGTAGGTGTCGCCGGAGCCGCTCACGTCCGTTACCGTAGCACCGCTGGAAGTGGCGAAGTCGCTCGCTTCCAAACCGGTTACCGCTTCGGAGAAGGTGATGGCGTGCGTCTCCAAGGCATTGTCAATGGTGCGGACATCGGGGACGGGGTCAAAAGCCGTCACGCTCGGCGCGGTGTGGTCAAATTTAATATCACTGTCGGTATTGCCAAGAGCCAGCCTATTGGTGGTAGAACCGAATGCCAACATTCGAGTAATGCTATACACCACAAGGGCATCGTCATTCTCCCCAGCAACCATCTCGGTCACCGTCCAGGTCGCGGTGTAATCATTGCCGCTGCCTTTTGTCGCCGTGATTGCCTCGCCAGCGATGTTCACACTCGGCGCGCTTGCCAATGGCAGATTGACGCTGAAGGCAAGGGTCAGAATGTCGCCAACTGTGGCGAAACCGGGGCTACTGCCCGGCGCGGGGTTATTGCTCGTCAGTTCAGGGTCTACGGTAAAGACAAGGGCAACCTCCGGCTGCGTCGCGGTGCCGCTCACGCTCACCGGCTCGGCGGGTCCCGTTGCCGGGCTGCTGGCGGTGATGGTTACGCTGTTGGCGGCAAGGGTCAGGGTGAAAGTTTCCGCTCTCGGGATGATGCTGATTTGATAGATGTTGCTGAAGGGTCCAGCAACGCCAGTTATCTCGACATCCCTGGAACCGGAGAATGAATCCACATCCAAGCCAGTCACCGCCTCGGAGAACTCGAGGGTGGTGAACCCTCCCACGCCAACATTGGGAGCAGAGACGCCGCCGAAGGTCGCGGTCAGCCCGGTGGCGAGCGGCGCGGCGCGGGTTATGGTAACGGTGTAGGTTTTCGTGGTGGCATCTTGGGCGGTAATAACAACAGTAAGGGATACCGAGTCGCCGGTGAATATAAAAGTCTGGCTATCTTCACCAGAATCGGCAACATCTACAGAAAGCGCAGCCGAATCATCAGGCGTTGCCATAACCGTAAATTCGCTCGCATCGTTCGCCACGGTCGCGGTATAACTTGTTTTCTCCGCAGTAATCGCTTCATTCAACCCGCTAACCATGCCGTTGACATCCGTTATGGTCACGCCACCCAAGTCCGCATTAGCGGAGACCACCTGGGTGCGGATGATGGTGAAGGTATAGGTTTTAGTGAATTCACCGACCGTAACGACAACGTCAAATGAGTTTGCCCCCGGAGTCAGAGTAAGCGACTGACTGGCTACACCACTGGCAGCCGTCGTCCTATCCACAGTCAGGCTTGCCGAGGCATCATTCGCGGTCGGCGTGATGGTGATACTTTCCACATCGTTCGCCACATTGACGGTGTATGTGTAGACGCCACTCTGAAATGCTGGGGTTATGCTGTCAGGTGTCGGCGTGAACACCACACCGCTCAAGTTGGCGTTAATAATCGTGGCGGTCGCCGCGCTGGTAACGCTCTTGCCGGTGCCTTCCCCATCGGTGTAAGCGGCGACCACTTGAATGGTCTTGCCGGCATCCGCTGCCGTCAGCGTGTAGACTAGGTCGGTGGCGCCGTCTATGTTGGTGCTGTCGGCTTGCCATTGATAAGTAACGGCACTTACTTCGCCATCCGGGTCGGTTACTGCGCCCGCGGTCAATGCATCCCCGACCTGCGCGACGCCAGTGATGCTGATGGCGCCCGCTTCATCCACATTCATAATCGTAACCGTGACATTAAGGGTGCTGCTCTCATTCGGCGTGCCGTCATCGGTGGCGGTAACGGTGATTTCATATACGTTGTCGCTGTTAGCGTCCTGCGGGTCTTCATAGTCCAAGGGATTCGTGAAACTCAACCTACCGCTTGATCTATCAATGAAGAACAACCCCGCATCCGTGCCACCGAGTGACCAGGTAATGGTGTCGCCGTCATCAACATCAGTCGCGGTGAAGGTCGTTATTCTCTCGCTGTTCTCGGGTTGAGTCAGCGTCTCACTACCAGTGGCGATGACCGGCGCGGTGTTGGCGGGCGGCGCGGTTACGGTGATGGTTACTTGGGCGGTGCTGGCATCGGTGCCATCGGTTACGTTCAGGGTGAAGACCAGGACCGCGGCGGTATCCGGGGTGAAGGTCGGACTGGCGGTGGTGGGATTAGTCAAGGCAATGAGCGGGCTGGGCGCACCGCTATCGGTTGAAGTATGCGTCCATGAATAAGTCAGGGCATCGTTATCGGGGTCGCTACTGCCAGAGCCGTCCAGCGTTACGGCCGCGCCGGTGGTTACATCCTGCGCGGCGCCGGCATTGGCAATCGGAAACTGGTTGCCCGGCAGCGCGGTGCCGCTCACGCTTGCCGCCGCGTTCGGGTTGCTGGCGGCGTCTGTCACGCTATCCGCGGCAAGGGTCAGGGTGAAGGTTGTTGCGCTTGGGATGAGGGTGAGGGTGTAGGCATTGTCGGCGCCACTCACGGCAGTTACGGCGACACCGGTGCCGGAGAAATCATCCCTCGCCAAACCGGTTACCGCTTCGGAGAAGGTGATGTCGTGCTCCTGCGCGACATCAACCTTACCTTCGGCAATAGTGCCGAAGTTCACAGTCGGCGCGGTGGTGTCAGCCGGCGCGGTTAGGGTGATGGTTACCGTGTTGGTGTCGGTGTTGGTGTTGGTGGCACCGGAATCATCGGTTACGGTCAGTTCGAATACCAGCATCCCCAGCCCCCCGGCGGTGTCTGGCGCGGTGAAGGTCGGGGTCACGCCATCGGCCACGATGATGCGTAATAACTGACCCGGTCGATGTTTATGCACCCATTCATAACTCTCGATAGTGC
Organism: Candidatus Azotimanducaceae bacterium; assembly: GCA_965208605.1. Taxonomy (GTDB): domain Bacteria; phylum Pseudomonadota; class Gammaproteobacteria; order Pseudomonadales; family Azotimanducaceae; genus UBA9659. The sequence goes on from OZ242345.1 coordinate 603,605, forward strand.
CATCGGGGTCGTTACTGGCGCTGCCGTCCAGCGTTACTGTTGCGCCGAAGGTCACGCTTTGATCGACACCGGCATTAGCCACTGGCGGCTGGTTGGCGGCGCGGGTGATGGTAACGGTGTAGGTTTTCTCGGTGCCGTCCTCGGCGGTCACGACAATATCAAGGGCGTTTATGCCGACATTCAGGGCAATCGGATTTGAGGCTTCGCCGCCAGCCACGGTTAGGGTCGCGGCGGCGTGATTGGTGGTCGGCGTCACCGTAACGCTGGTTACCCCATTAGCCACGCTGGCGGTGTAGTCCACGGTGTCGGGGGCGGCGGCATCGAAAATCGGCTCCAGAACAACCGCCACGCCGTTGTTATCCGCGATAGTCAAACCGGTCAAGTCTGCATCCGCGGACTGGGTAACTTGCACGGCGGTTACGACTTCGGTCTCTGCGCTGGTGACGAGGACGTTACCGAAGTCTGCGTTGGGGGCATCGTGTTCGTAGTTGACGGCGACCCGAAAGGTAGCGCCCATATCAGCCGCTACCAGTGTGTAGGTATTGTTGCTGAGGCCCTCGGAGACATTGCTAAAGGTGTCGGCGCTTGCCACTCTTTGCCATATATATCTGGTGATAGTAAACGCGCCATCCGGGTCGGTTACCGCGCCGGCGGTCAATTCCTGCCCGACCTGCGCGAGGCCGATAATGGCGCCGATGGTGCCGGTCTCATTCGCATTGGTCACCGTTACCGTTACCGCAAGTTCGCTACTCGCACTCGTGGTGCTATCGGTGGCGATAATGGTAACCTGATAGTCGTTGTCGGCGTCAGTATCCTGCGGGTCTTCATAGTCCGGGTCATTCGCGAAACCCAACCTACCGCTGTCACCAATAGAGAGCAAGCCCGCATCCGCGCCGGAGCGTGACCAGGCAACGCTAACGGGGTTGCCCTCGGCATCAGTCGCGGTGAAGGTCGTTACTATCTCGGTGTTTTCGAGATGACTCACCGTGGCACTGCCAACGATGACCGGCTTGGGCGGTACGGTTACGGTGATGGTTACCGTGTCGCTGTGGGTGTTGGTGTCGGCGTCACCGGAATCATCGGTTACGGTCAGGGTGAAGACCAGCACCGTGGCGGTGTCCGGCGCGGTGAAGGTTGGACTGGCGGCGGTGGGATCGCTCAAGGTAATGGGCGTGGTGGGCGTATCACCATCGGTTGATGTATGCGTCCAGAGGTATGTCAGGACACCAGATTCGGGGTCGCTACTGCCGGTGCCGTCCAGCGTTACTGTTGCGCCGGTATTTACATCCTGATCGCCGCCCGCATTGGCAACTGGCTCTTGGTTGGGCGGCGCGGTTACGATAACGCGGCGGCTCATCTGCACGGCTTCATTACCGGCGACATCGGTTGCGTCGTAGATAACCATATAGGTGCCAATGGCGGTGGTGTCTACTGCATCGCCAGATATGACCAGCGGGACGGCGATACCAAAATCATCATCTACGGTGGCTTGCTCGGTATAGGTTCCGCCCAGAATCAGGGTGACGTCGCCACCATTCAAGTTAATGACCGGAACGTTAATATCTACGAGAATATTCCTGCCAAGTCTAGCGACGTCGGATTCAACGCCGAATACGGTCTGTCTGACCGTTGTCTCGTTACGATAAAAGCCCTGGGGCAGGACGAAACTGGTGCCGATGCCGGCGGTGCCATGGCTGCCCTGACTGGGATCGGGGTTCCATCTCCAGGTGTCGCCGCGGTCCGCATCAAAATTGCTCGCCAGCGTTACATTCACCAGACCATTGCTGGTAACGTCGTCCGAATTCGAGGAACCGGTGTCTTCAACCAGCGTGAGTATCGGTCGCGGCGGTCGGGGCGCGCCAGCCACGGCTGCGGTCGCCGCGCTGGTAACCACCTTATTGCCGTCGAAGGCATCGGTGTAGGTGGCGACCACTCGAATGGTCTTGCCAAGATCGGCTACCATCAGGGTATAGGTCGCGCTGGTGGCGTCGTTCAGGTCGGTGCCGGCACCCGCGTCTTGCCATTGCCATGTGGGAGTACCGCTAACGCCATCCGGGTCGCTCAGGCGGGCGGTCAATTCCTGCCCGACCTGCACGTTGCCGTCGATGACGACGGCACCCGCTTCATCCTGATTGACAATCGTAATCACCACATCAAATCTGCCGGTCAAACTCGGCATGCCGCGATCGGTGACGGTCACGGTGACATCGTAGGTGGACTTGGTTTCAAAGTCCGGCGCAGTCTTGAAGGTCAATATGCCGTTGCCAATCGTAAACGAATCCGCATCCGCGCCCTCCAGCCCCCAGGTAACGGTGCTGATGCTGTCATCGTCATCTGACACACCGTAGGACGCCACTTCCCCGGGAAGGTTCTCGTGATAATTCACCATTGGACTGCCACTAGTAATACGCGGCGCGGTGTTGACGGCGCGGGTCACGGTAACGGTGTAGGTTTCGGCGGCGGCGGTGGTGTCCGCGGCGGTAACAACGATGTCGATGGCTTTTGCTAGGCCGGGCATCAGGTCAATCGCATCGGAGGGGCTGCCACTGCTAGCCATTTCGCCAGCCACGGTTACGCTGGCGCCATCGTTAGCCGTGGTCGGGGTCAGCCTGACGCTGCCCACATCATTGTCCACCTCGGCGCTGTAACTCATCGTGGCGGCATCGAAGGCGGGCGACAAGGTGCCAGCCGAGATAGTCAAACCGGACAAGGTCGCATCCATGGATATGGCTACCACGGCTACGGTCGGCGCGCTGGTGAGGGTCTTGCCGCTGCCCTCGCCGTCGGTGTAGGTAACCATGACTTGAATGGTCTTGCCAAGATCCGCGTCTGCCAGAATGTAGGTCTCGCTGGTGGCAGCGGCGATGTCGGCATAACCTTCGCCCGCTTCCGCGCTTTGCCATTGCCAGATGATGTCGGTTACGCCGCCATCCGGGTCGGTTACTTCGCCGGCGGTCAATTCCAGCCCGACTTGAACGGCGCCGATGATGGCGCCAATGGCACCCGCTTCATCTGTATTGAGCACCGTTGCGGTCGCCGCGCTGGTGAGGGTCTTGCCGGCGCCCTGGCCGTCGGTGTAGGTAACCTTGACTTGAATGGTCTTGCCACGATCCGCGTCTGCCAGAGTGTAGGTCGGCGCGTTAGTGGCGCTGGCGATGGGGGAGCCGTCGTCCGCGTCTTGCCATTGCCAGATGATGTCGGTTACGCCGCCATCCAGGTCGGTTACTGCGCCCGCGGTCAATTCCCGCCCGACCTCCAGGTCGCCGCTGATGGCGCCAATGGCACCATCTTCATCTGTATTGACCACCATAACCGTAACATTACCGACGACGGTCAAGGGCGGCGAGCCGCTATCCGAGCCGGTCACGGTGAGATGATACGTATTATCGCCAGCCACGACCGTGTCATCATCGGGGTCAGCGCGGTCGGTCGGGGCTTCAAAGTCCGGCGGAGTCTTGAAAGTCAATTCGCCACTGTCGCGGTCGAACGTAAAGAACTCCGCATCCACGCCGGTGAGCGCCCAGGTAATGGGGTCGCCCTCGGCATCAACCGCACGGTAGGTCGCTATTTCTGTGGTGTCGTTCTCGGTATACTCCGACGACGCTGACGTATCGGGATGGAAGGTCGGCGCGGTGTTGCGCACGGCAGTGCCACTCGCACTGAAATCTGTTGCCGGACCGTGGTTGCCGTCAAGGTCGGTCACGCTATTTATCGGAAGTGTCAGGGTGAAATCTGTTTCGCCCGGGATGAAGGTGATGGTGTAGGTGGTTTGGTCGCCAGTGTCGGTTACCTCATTTACTCTGGCACCGTGCGTAGCAGCAGCATCATCGTGGAAGTCATTGGCAATGAAACCGACCACCGGCTCGGAGAAGGTGATGGTGTGCTGCTGGCTGACGCCAATGGTACCGATGGCGGTGATATCGGCAAAGGTCGCCACCGTCGGATTGGCGTTGTCGCGGCGGGTGATGGCGATCTCGTAGTCTTGTCTGTTGCTTCCGTCCTCGGAGGTAATAGAAAAAGCAACCGTGAGCAGCCCCGTATCCGGGACTTGATAGGCCCGGGTAGCGCGACTGGCTACGCCATCAAGCTGAAGCCTCACGATTGCACCGGGCTCAGCAGAAACCACCGTAACGTCAATACTGGTCGCATCATGCCGCACAGTCGCGCTAAAGTTTCGTGTGTCTGGCTCGATGGCTTCCCTCAGCATGACCGGGTTGTCGTTCTGATCCAGAATGGTCACGGAACGCAGGTTCGCGTTGGCAACATCCAGCCTAACAACGTTGACGGTTACCGTATCGGTGGTGCTGGCACCGGCAACATCGGTCACGGTCAGGGTGAACACCAGGGGTCCGAGTTCAACCGGCGAGGTGAAAATCAGGCTGGTGACATCGGTGACGCCCAGGTCTACTGGTGTGCCGTCGGTCTGCGCCCATGAATACATCAGCACTTCGCTCGCGACCCCATCGGGGTCGTGACTCGCGCCGCCACTCAGCGACACCGCCTCATTGCCACCCACGTTTTGGTCGGGCCCCGCATCAGCAATGGGCGGCATGTTAGGCGTCACACTACCCGCCGTCACATCGTCGGCAGGCCCGGTGTTGCCGGCAAGGTCGGTAATGCTGTGCGCGGCAAGGGTCAGGGTGGCGTTTCTCGTGCTTGGGGTGAAGTTGACGGCGTAGGTGGTTTGCTCGGGGGGGGCGTTCACGCTATGCACCACGGCTTCGGTAGCGGAGAAGTCGCTGGCAGCCAAATCGATTACCCGCTCAGAGAAGGTGATGAACTCATCCCGCGGGGTGTCAAACGTACCAATGACGGCGCGGTCAAAGGTAGTCACCTTCGGCGCGATCACATCAATGTGAATAGGGCTGGTAACAGTTACACCGGCAAGGATGTTGGTAAACGAGCTGAACAGTGTGCCAATGGTATACACCACCGGCGAACCGTCATTCAGTTGAGGAAAATCCGCAGCGGCAAGCCTATGGGACACGGTATACCTATAGTTAGTGCCGTCCTGGGTGCCTGATTGATGCGTGAATTGGAAGAACCGCTTGGGGCCGAGGAAAGACACAGTCGGCTGGACTGTCAATGCCTGATTGACGGTAAACGTCAGGGTCAGAGTGTCGCCGACTATGGCGTAAGCACCGTTGGCGTTATCGGTCGTGAACGTGGTCTCTCCGACAAAGGCGAGCGGGGTGGCGCCCTGCGCGTGTGCCGTGCTTATGCCGACATTGATGCCAAAAATGGAAGGGGCGGCGATGCTTGTTACCAGTAGCGCGAGGAGCAGCGCCGAGGCAGAGAGCCGACGCGAGATGGCTCGGTGACCCGCCGTCAGGATCAAAGCAAGCACCGCCGCCGTCGTCCCCGCTAGGCGAGAACCCAGACCGCCGTCATTCTCGAGCTTGCTCGGGAATCCAGCTGAGTCACTACTCGGCATGTCACTGCTCGTCCGCGCCGTCATTCTCGCCCTAGGCGGGAATCCAGCTGAGTCACTACTCGTCCGCGCCGTCATTCTCGCCGCCCTCCCCGCCGCTGACGTCCCCGCTAGGCGAGAACCCAGACCGCCGTCATTCTCGAGCTTGCTCGGGAATCCAGCTGAGTCACTACTCGGCATGTCACTGCTCGTCCGCGCTGTCATTCTCGCCGCCCTCCCCGCCGCTGACGTCCCCGCTAGGCGAGAACCCAGACCGCCGTCATTCTCGAGCTTGCTCGGGAATCCAGAGAAGAGACGCAAGCCGCCCCGGAAACACCCGGCGATGGCCTCAATCACGCGCTTGCTTCGCTCCGCAATGCTTCGTTGCTTGGTTGGTTGATTCATTCGCTGGTCCTTGGCTAAAGGGCTGGTTTGGTTGTGCATAGTTTGTTGGTCCTTGGCTGACGGGCTGGTTAATGGGGTGTTCATTCGTTGGTCTTTGGTGCGCTGGGTGGTTTGCTGGTGCATTAGTTGCTCCTTCGTCATTCTTCTAGTGGGCAGACGGGAATCCAGAGTAGCGACCACCCACCCCGCCATCATCCTCGCCAGCAGACGGGGGGGGGGGGGGGGGGGGGGTAGAGTGCGGCGCTGGTGGGTTGGCTCATTCGTTGCTCCATAGTGTTATCTCCCTACTGGCGAGATGCGAGAAGACGGCGCAAAAAGTCAAGTTCTTGTGAGAACAACCAAAGCAACTGTTTATCATGGTCTCGCGCGCGTTGAATCAAAGTATCAAATCCTTTGGGAAGATACGGCAAGTGCAAACTGCTGACAAGGTCATTATACAGTGCATAATCAGTATTGTCATTATCTGTACAGTGTTAGCCCAAAGCAGTAATGTCCCCTTTCTCATAAATATATGGCAAGTACATATCTGGCCGTCATTCTTGTCACCCCAGTCATCCCAGCCGCCAAGCGGGAATCCAGAGGAACAAAGGCAATCACCTTGGGCATGTACATATCTGGCCGTCATCCTCGAGCTTGCTCGGGAATCCAGAGGAACATAGGCAACCACCATGGGCATGTACACATCAACTGGGGTGGCGTGGGCATATCGGGGAGGGTGACGGCACGGGGCACCCTAATCCGCCTGAAGGCGCGGAGACGCCGCGCCGGGCGGCACATTCCACTGGATTCCCGCCTGCTTTGATCCTGACGGCAAGCGGGAATGTCGAGAAGCGCGGTGAGGACGAACAAATCATCTTTTCTGATTAGGTGTTGAAGCGGAAGTGAATGACATCACCATCCACCACCTGATAGTCCTTGCCCTCAAGGCGCCATTTACCTGCTTCCTTGGCGCCCTTTTCCCCCGCATGCATGATGTAGTCGTCATAGGACACAACTTCTGCCCGAATAAATCCCTTCTCAAAATCCGTGTGTATTTTACCCGCCGCCGCGGGCGCCCTGGTGCCCTGAGTGATCGTCCAGGCCCGCGCCTCCTTGGGACCTGCGGTGAAGTAAGTCTGGAGCCCAAGTAGCCGGTATCCAATCCGCGCCAACTTATCCAGACCCGGCTCATCCATACCCAAGTCTTGCAGGAATTCAGCTCGTTCCTGGGCTTCCAGTTCCACAATTTCCGCTTCAAGTTTGTTACATATCGCCAAAACCTCGGCGGACTCGGCCTGAGCAAATTCCTGCACCTGCCGGAGATAGCGGTGCTCATTAACAGCCCCTTCACTAGCAACCTGCTCAGCAACACCCTGTTCATCCATATTGGCAACATAGAGCACTGGCTTCATGGTCAGCAGATGCAGTTCTCTAATGGCAAGCATTAACTCGGGCCCTAGAGTAGCGTCAAGTTGGAAACTACGCCCTGGGTGCCCCGCATCAATATGAGCACCCAGGGATTCAAACAGAGCGAGGCTCGCCAGCGCTTGGCTATCACCACTTTTTGCAATCTTATGAAGCCTGGTGATTGCCTTGTCAATGGTTTGCAGGTCTGCCAGTTGCAATTCCGTGTTGATGATGGCTATGTCATCCGCTGGCTGAATCCGATTGGCGACATGGGTCACGCGGCTATCCTCAAAACATCGGACGACATGCGCTATGGCATCAGTTTCCCGGATATTCGCTAGAAATTGATTGCCCAGACCCTCACCAGTTGATGCGCCTTTTACTAGCCCCGCTATATCAATGAATTCCATGGTGGTCGGGATGATTTTTTGCGGCGAGACGATGGCCGCAAGCTTATCCAGCCGCGTATCCGGCACCGGGACAATGCCTGCATTGGGTTCAATGGTACAAAAAGGAAAGTTCTCGGCACTGACGCCGGCCAGAGTCAGCGCATTAAACAGCGTTGACTTGCCAACATTGGGTAGCCCGACTATGCCGCATGTAAAACCCATGATTATCTATCCAAAGTTCGTCTAGCCCGGCGGGGGGGGGTGCTGTGCAACTGGTGCATTGCACCCTGCCAGTCATCACTCGCTACCCGCGGCAACACGCGCAGTGCCTCGGCAATAGACTGGTCCACCCGCTCCCGGTCATCCTGACCGATCTGCCCGAGAAGGTAACCGGTGACTGCCTGCCGGTCCCCCGGGTGACTGACCCCAATGCGCAAACGTTTGAAGGACTGAACAGCCCCGAGACAGCGAGCAATATCCCTCAGCCCATTGTGCCCGGCAAGACCCCCGCCCTGCTTGAGTTGCGCTTGACCCGCGACCAGATCTAATTCGTCATGGGCTATTAAGACGCTCTCCAGGGGAATCTTGTAGAAGTTGACCAGGGCGGCGACGCTTTTGCCTGACTCATTCATATAGGTATCGGGAAGAAGCAATCGGATCGGGTGCCCGGAGAGGGTGACTGCGGCGAGCCTGCCGAAAAATTTGCGCTCCAACTTGAAGTGGGCAGCTTCCTGCATGGCAAGCTTTTCCACCAACCAGGCACCCGCATTGTGGCGGGTGTTGGCATAGTTTGCACCCGGGTTGCCTAGCCCAACAATCAACTCAAGGGGCGCAGTCACTGGCAGGCGAGCTATTCCTCGTCCTCAGCAGAAGGGGCATCTTTTTCATCTTCTTCCGTCTCAGGTGCTTCTTCCTCGCCCTCGGCGGGTGCTACTTCTATCTCTTCAACCTTCTTCGGTACATGCACGGACACGACAACATGATCGTGGTCAGCACCCTGCTGCAAGGCCGGCATGGACAGGTTTTCCGCTAGGGTGAGCTCACTCATGTGAATGGAATCACCAATGTCAAGATGTTGAACATCTATTTCTATGTATTCAGGCAGGTCGCCGGGTAAACAGACGATCTCCACAGAAGTCATGTTGTGAGACACAATACCGCCGTTCTGCTTCACGCCAACGCAGGCACTTTCATTCAGAAAGTGCAACGGCACCTCAACGGTGATCATCTGATTCATGCGGACTCGCATAAAATCAGCGTGCAGGATGCGATCCTTGGCGGGATGCCTTTGCAGGTCTTTCAATATTACTTCCTGCTTCTTACCGGCCGCCTTGATGGTAATGATCTGGGAAAAGAAAGCCTCGGCCTCACAGGCTCGATGCAAATCCTTATGTGAAATCGACAAGGCCTGGGGCTGCTCCTTGGCACCGTAAAGAATCGCTGGCACCTGATCGGACTGCCGACGCAGGCGACGTATCACGCCCTTCCCGGTGTCTGTTCGCAGTTCAGCTTGTAATACAAATTGCTCTGCCATGCGGAAACTCCTTCAATAATTTGGGTTCAATAATTGCTTTTAAAAAAGACTAGGCTGGCTCCGTTTAGTAAAGAGCACACTGAGCGACTCTTCCATACTGATCCGGCGGATGGACTCTGCCAGGATTTCAGAAATACTGAGTTGCCGAATCTTACTTGCTTCCATTGCTTCTGGACACAGGGGAACGGTGTCCGTAGTGACCAACTCATCTATCTGTGAGTTAGCAATGTTTGACACTGCAGCACCTGAGAGTACCGGATGCGTGCAGTAGGCGAGGACCCGCTTAGCACCATTGGCTTTGAGGGCATCTGCCGCCGCACACAAGGTGCCTGCCGTATCCACAATATCGTCCACCAGCACACAGCTACGGCCAGCAACATCACCGATAATATGCATGACTTCTGCTTCATTAGCCTGGGGACGGCGCTTATCAATAATCGCAAGCTCAGCATCATTCAGTTGTTTGGCTATAGCTCGCGCGCGCACCACACCGCCCACATCTGGGGATACTATGATCAGGTCTTCATACTTCTGCTGCTCAATGTCATCAAGCAGGACTGGCGTGGCGTAAATGTTATCAACGGGAATGTTAAAAAAGCCCTGGATCTGCTCAGCATGTAAATCAATTGTCAGAATACGATTGATGCCAGCACTGCCCAGCATGTCCGCCACTACCTTTGCCGTAATAGGAACCCGTGCCGAACGCACTCTCCGATCCTGCCGGGCATAACCAAAATAGGGAATGACCGCAGTGACTCTTGAAGCAGATGCTCGGTGCAGACAATCCGCCATCACAATCAATTCCATCAAATTATCGTTGGTGGGAGTACAGGTCGGCTGGATGACAAATACATCCTTGCCGCGAACATTTTCATGTATTTCAACAAAGACTTCGCCATCGCTAAATCGGGTAACATCGGCATGTCCTGGATTCATATGCAACCGATCAAGCACCCGGTCAGTCAGAGTGGGATGCGCATTACCTGAAAATATTTTTAGTTCAGCCACGGATTTACTTCTTTTATTCGGGGACTTTTATTCCACGACAGCAGTCATCTAGTCAAGAACTGGCAACAGGGTTAAGGGTTATATGGAAACATGGCTGGGGTGGCAGGACTCGAACCTGCGAATGCAAGGATCAAAACCTTGTGCCTTACCGACTTGGCGACACCCCAAATCTTCAACTTTTGCCTCTCAAAAGACCCGCTGATTACCGGTATCCAGGCACTGACTATCAATGTCCCGACTTCAGTGCCCAATTCAGGGGCAAGCCCCAAGTAAAAAGGGCGCTATTGTGCTGCTCACTGGGGGTGGTGTCAATACTGACTCAGCCTTTTCCAATATGAAATGAGCCTGAAGGGGGGTGACTCAGCCCGGGATAAGTGCCTGTTTATGTCGCTTATTTATGCTACCTATGCATGCTGCCTGTTCTAACCACCTTGCAAGGCAGGGCATACTGGGGCAGGGAAATGTTTGTGTTCACAGATTCGATGACAAACTTGAATAGTATCATTGACGGACTGGATTCCCGAGCAAGCTCGAGAATGACGGCGCGGGGGCGGCTTGCCACTTAGGGTTAATGTATGCACCTTGTCCCCCAGGAAAGACCGGGAAAAGGTTTGTTATCATTGATGCTTGGTTTTCCCAGCGGGGTTTGGTGTAACGGGTGTAAATAAACAGATACGAGTAAACAAACGTGAGTAAACAAACAAACAAAGACACTGTCTATGCTGCTCCCAGGTCATCGGTGGAAACATTTCAATTTGATGCCCAGGTGGCGGAGGTGTTTCAAGACATGATTGAGCGCAGCGTGCCGGGCTATGGATTGTTGCTGGAATTGATCGGGATACTGGTCACCCGCTACGCCAGCCCAGGCACCAACTGCTACGACCTCGGCTGCTCCCTCGGTGCCTCAACACTACAGATCAAACGCCAGGCGCCAGACTCCTGCCAGGTGATTGGTGTTGATAACTCACCCGCCATGGTGGCGCGCTGCCAGGCTCAGCTCTCAGACGACGATTCGGCAACCCGCTGTGAGATACGGCTTGAAGATCTCTGCGAAACAAAGATTGAAAAGGCTTCGGTCGTCGTCCTCAATTTTACGCTTCAGTTTGTACCCGATGCGCAGCGCCAGGATATTTTGCGAAACATTGCCCAAGGACTGCAGCCTGGAGGGATCCTGCTCCTGGCGGAAAAAATTCACTTCCCAGAGCAAGCACAACAACAGTTGATGGCTGACTTGCATCATGATTTTAAGAAATACCATGGTTACACTGCTCTGGAGATAGCTCAAAAACGCACTGCGCTGGAAAAGGCATTACAATCAAACACAGAAGCTGAGCACCGGAAAAGATTATCGGCAGCCGGATTCACACAAATAGAATTATGCTTCCGTTGTTTCAATTTCATGGCACTGCTCGCTATCAAATAACTTGGGCTCCCAGTTTTTAACTCCTGCAACTCTATGCTTAGACAGTCAACGGACATCAACCGATTTTTCGAGGCGACATCCGCTACTAGGATTGCCAAGCATCATCCCGCCCTAGAGGCAGCACTGGCAGCCGACGCGACCCGACATGGCGACACCGATGACTGGGAGCAGGCACTGCAGCAACTGCCACAACCGACGCCTAGTGCTCTGGTCTTTAATCAGGACACCCTGGAAATCGGACCCGCTCTGGCGGACCCAGATATTCCCCGGCTGCTCAAGGCATTGATGCCCTGGCGCAAGGGACCCTTTAAGATTTTGGGTACCTTTATTGATACCGAATGGCGGAGCGACTGGAAGTGGCAGCGCCTGGTGCCGCACATCTCGCCGTTGGAAAATAAACTGGTGCTGGATATTGGCTGCGGCAACGGCTATCACCTGTTCAGAATGTTGGGCGAAGGTGCCAGAATGGCACTCGGTATTGACCCGACTCTGCTCTTCAACTATCAGTTCCAACTCATCCAGCAACTCATTACCGACAACCATGCCTACCTTCTGCCCCTACGCGCTGAGCAGCTGCCGCCTTTCGGCACTTTTGATACCGTCTTCTCTCTGGGCGTTCTGTACCACCGCCGTTCTCCCCTAGGGCATCTGAGCGACCTCTTGAGTTTTCTTGCTCCCAAGGGGGAACTCATCTTGGAAACACTGGTGATTGACGGTGATGAAAACACCCTGCTCATTCCCCGGGATCGATATGCACGCATGGCGAATGTGTGGTTCATTCCCTCTACCCTGCTGCTTGAACAGATGCTGCATAGGGTGGGATTCACGCATATCAGGACTCTGGAGGTGACAACAACATCAACCGAAGAGCAACGTAGCACCGAATGGATGAGCTTCCAGTCACTGAGCGATTGTCTTGATCCACAGGACCCGAGGCTGACAGTAGAAGGCTATCCTGCCCCTAAGCGCGCACTAGTCATCGCGAATCGTCGGCAAGCAAGATGAGCGGTACCCGGGAGGAGCCAGTCGGGCAAGGATCGGCCGCGCAACGGTTAACTACGAGACAATCGGCCGCGCAAGGATTAACTGCGCAAGAATCAACTGCGAGACAAACAACTACGAGGCAATCAGTCAAACAGCCCGCCGCGCAACGATTAACTGCTCGACAATCGGCCGCGCAACAATCAACTGCGAGACAAACAATCATGCGCCGAGATGCCAGGAAATTATTTTTGCATCAGCAGGGACTCATGAAGAAAAACCAGTTCGGTACCGGCAAGAAGGCAGTGCTGACTAGTATTCAAAATCTCTCTTACCTGCAGATTGATACCATTTCTGTCGTCCGGCGAGCGCACGAACATATTCTTGCCACCCGGGTGGGGAATTTTGATGCCAGGATGCTCACCGACCTACATAAGCGTTGCCAGATTTTTGAATACTGGGGACATGCGGCGGCCTATTTGCCATTTGAGCATTATAGATTCTATCTGCCAGTGATGCATGGCTGGGCAGCTACCCACAAGACCGACAAACGACTCGCGGCGCATATTCTGAAAAGAATAAAAACAGAGGGTCCTCTGCAATCGAAAGACTTCAAAGACTCTCGAAAGAACAAACAAGGGGGCTGGTGGGAGTGGAAACCCGCCAAGCATGTTCTGGAACATCTGTTTCTCACGGGTGAGTTGATGGTGACACATAGGGAAGGTTTTCAAAAGGTGTACGACCTGCGGGACAGAGTCCTCCCCAGCGATACCGATACGCGCATGCCGAGTCGGGAAGAATGGGCGCAGTTTATCGTCCAGACTATGGTGCAGGCACTAGGCATAGCAACGGAGCAGGACCTGGGCTATGCACGAGGTAGCATCCGGCAGCTCAGTGGCGTGCAACTTAAAGAGGACATTCGGACGGCGATTGAGCAGTTAACAGAGGCGGGTGAACTGGTGCCGGTATCGCTTGATGGGGGTATGTATAACAAAAGGCGCGCTTCCGAAGGGCTGCGTGACAAAGGGCGGTCTTCCATAGGACTAGATGACAAAGGGCTGCATGACAAAGCGCCTTATTACAAAACTCTCTATTACACGACTCCTTATTACACGACACCGCGCCTTTTATCGCTCCTTCCCATTAAATTAGGGAAGCGCAACGTCAGAATCCTGTCCCCGTTTGACAATCTAGTCATCAACCGACAACGCACCAAAGCCCTGTTTGATTTTGACTATCAACTAGAATGTTATCTGCCAGCCGAAAAAAGAAAGTATGGTTACTTCAGCCTGCCAGTCTTGTGGGGTGACCTGCTAGTGGGCCGCCTGGACGCCAAGGCAGACCGCAAGGCGAAGGTGCTGGTCGTGAAGCATCTTGTACTTGAAGACGAAAAGACGATAACCGAACCCTTTGTACTAGCCCTCGCTGACAGCATCCAGCAACTCGCTCGGGTTAACCACTGCGAGACAAGTCGTATAGCAGTGACCCGACCAAAGTCGTTGAAGCGGTTGTTGGGTGTGGTGATGGGTTAGCTGGGGAGGAGATCACACCATGCGCTGTCATTTCCGCCAAATAAAAAGCATTCAGCCTTTGTTGCTCTCTGCCAATATTTCTACTAACCAGCCACTGGGTCGAGTTTCTCCGTGTTTTAAATACTTCTCCACCACTTCTTCTGCTTTTCTTTTCCCCCCACTACCATGATTTACGATATTTTTAAGGAACTTTTTGATTGTGTCTTCAGGATAAGGATATGAATCCTGGCCTATCGTTTTTAACCATATCTCTTGTGCATCAAACGGCTGCTTGTCACTAAGTCTTGACAGATTCTCTAAAAACTGATAACCGTCTTGCATAGTTTTTGCATATGGCGCTATCTTAAGTAGCCATTCTTTTTGTGGCTCCTCAATTTTATCAATAAATGCTATCCAGCAAGATAATTGGGCAGCTACTTTTTTACCACTGTCTGTAGAAAAATCTATCTTGTCCGATATTTTAGGCCAAAGTTCAAAAACTTTACTCTGCAATTTGATGTTGTTTTCTTCTCTCGCTCTCCATATTAACCATATTAAACGATTGATCTCTTCGAATTCGTTTCTTTTGATTAAAGCACTCATTAAACTAGATTTACTATCTAGCTCATCCAAACCATTCAAAAAAGCAATGGCTATATTCTGAATTACTCTTTGTGTAACATTTTTTTCTATATTTTTATCACTGAGTGCCCTAAGGAAGTCACCTTTAGACGCTAAGTGGCGATAGATCGCCGGGTGAATTCTATTCACATAAGCATACCCTTGCATTGCATAAGACCATTTTACATCATTATTTTGATCAAATATTTTATCCAAATTATCTAGCATCCATTCTTTTGACATATATAAGAAATTCAGCAAATAGTTAACAACAAGAGTTACAAATTCGTATTCTGGAGCATCAGCGTCAGCTCGACGAAGTTCGTCATCAAAGATCGGTTGAAATTTTCCCCATGCTTCTGAATGATCTTTATCCTTCTTTTTATCACATAATCGACATGAACGAAGTGCTAGATTGATTAAAGCTTCAAGGCAATGTCCTCGAGGACTGTTTATTGCAATGGTTACAGCATTTTCCTCTTTACTGAAATCATTGCCTTTTGTTTTATCTAAAAGATGCACAATTACTTTCTTAGCATCTTCTAAACGATGAGCACTAAAAGCATGATCATCTGATTTTGTACCTGATTTAATAAGTTTGCTTATGCTGCTCACTATCGAATCCTGTGTAGTCGCAAACATATCTGATTGTTCCGATGTTTTAACATTCCAAAAATTAGGTTGTTCAATCACAGCTTCAAAAAACTGTAACAGTTTATGCCATACATCATCCCAAGGTAAATCATCCTTTTCCGCCCACAAATCGCTATATGCTAGTATTATTTCATTTATGTATGACAAATCAAGATTAACAAATTTATTTAATTCCAAATAAAACTTGTTCGGATCTCGTTTAATCAATTGATTAAACGTTGCAGATAGACCTCTATAGCTGACTTCACTATCATTGTCTGAATTATTGTAATGTTTTAATTTGACAATCAGGTCATCTACTGACAAGCTGCCGAGATAACCAACAGAAAACGGAGACTTATACCTTATTGGTATATGTTGTGACGTGTAACTGGAAAAATCAGGATGGTCTAGTTCTTCTACTTTCGCTATTGTTATATTCTTCTTATAAAGGTTTAGTTCTTTGACCCCATAAGATTCAATTGCTACTAACCAACACGCTTTGCTATAGGCTGTAGCTTCTGCATAATAGTTCCCATCGTCATCATCCTTTGATATATCATCAATGATTTTAAGTGTTCTATCTTTTTGCTTATCATTCAAATTGGGATAATTTTGATGTAAAAAATGCCACATCTCATGCCGGTACCCGTATGAAAAAAATTTCTCGTTGAGCAATATATCAGTAAGATTTTTAAGTACTGGATAATTATTGCTAATGCTGTGAATTGCCAATCTATGAATGGTCTGATATTCGCTACCAAGCATTGTCTCTACATACTTGCAGGCTTTTTCTGTATCGGTTTTTATATAACCATCTAGAGAATCACGATAAGCTTGGATCAATATATACTCTGGGTCATCATTATATTCGTTTTGCTCATGGTCTTCAATTGCAGGTTGCCAGAGATAAGACCATGAGTCATTATCTAATTTATCTAGTATATTTTTTAATTGTTTATCAAATATTAAAATTGCGTCTTCACTAAGTTTTTTACCAGCAAGTGTAGCTACTACATTAGTAATTTTTTGAGCATAATGTTTATCAAATATAAATAGAGCTTTCTTCTCAGCCACTCCGAATCCTTTATTTTCTACAATGGTTATCCGATACAAGGTATCAAGTATTTTCTTTGACAAGCACAAACAATGTTCATCGCTACTATTTAGCAAACTAACTAACCATTTCCTTCCTATTTGGTCCGCGATTAAACCGCTTTCATATTTATCTTCAAACCAATAGTCAATAACATCCAAGTCCTTTTTTTGGATTATTCGAGGCGGGATATTTCTTAATATTTCAGAAAACTTCCCCCATGTCCTATGATTGCTGTATTCATTTTTTCTTGCATATTCTGTTACATCTATAAGTATTCGCATAAACTTTTCAGCATATTTGTCATCTTCTTGACTAGGCAGCTCGGTAGCAGCTTTAACTAGATAGTCAGTAACTGGCCAATAAGGTATATTTACATAACTTGTTTCTTCTGCAGGAACAGGTTTCGGATTGTTTTCAGGAGAAAAGTAACCCTTATCATATAACACATCAAACCATTTCAAACCCTTCACCTCCCGAAAAAATAGCAAGCGAAGAGCACTGTCTTCTGCAACGCCTTGCAATAAGCTTTTTTCTCTAACTGATAATTCATCCATCTTTTAATATCTCAATCATACTTTGATATTTATTAGAAAGAGTTGGTTTTCCAATTTCTAATGTATGCATCCACTCTTTAATAATTCCCACTTGACACTCATGATTTTCATTATCTCGTAAAAAACCTAATAAGTGAACTCCAAATGATTCCTTATAGTAATTATAAAGGTTTTCGTAAAGATACTGTTCGTTTCCAAAAAAACCTTGTAAAGCAAATATTTTTCGTCGATTTTTTATTTTCTCAGCAGATCCTTTTCTTAAAATATGTTCAAGAATCTCTGCTTCTTCCAATCCATAACCAAGAAATAAAACTGTGTGTTTTTTAAACAGGGAGACAAGTAGATTTTGAACTTTCTGACTATCATAGTGTTTTAGATAATCATCTGTTGTCACTATCATGGTTTCTGGTTTACTAACCGACCCATGTAGATGAACTACAGTTCCAGGCTGTCTTGCTAATTCTTCATGAAACTTTTCACTTTCAGACACCCTAGTTAATGACTCTGTTGTCGAGCCATCTTTGTTCTCTAGAAAACACGGCGCTAACAGTTCATCATAATTTGTGGTTATGCATGGGCAGCCAATATCATTAATCAGTTTATAAATAGTATCGCTTTCGCTTTTTCCAGTGAAGCGCTTAGCAAAATCTAAGTCATATCCGCAACTATCAGCCTTTTGTTGAGCAATCGATAATTTCTTTCTTGGGTCTAATGCTGACAACTGCTTTATTCCCAAGAAATTGATAATTCCTTTCTCTCTCAATTCATCAAGAACTTTGTTTGCAAATTCATCCCATGATGGATAACCCGCTAATATCGATATTCCTGATCCAATAAAAAGAACTAATTCAGCATCTAGCCCGGCATGAATAATTTCTTCCGGTAAAGCAATGTCCTCGCTCAATTTTGGTGCATCACTCATTTATTTACACATTGACTTTTCTTGTTATATAGACATTCTTGATAGATGGAACCGATGCATTTTTTAGCTTCGTATAATATTGCATTTAATTCCTGCTTCCTAGGCATTACTGATACTTTCAATAGAACCATCAACCGCTCGGTTTCAGTAAGGCGACAATCATTTTTTAGTAATGGATGATGTCGTCGTTGCTGAGGTTTTTACCTTTGCGGTCTTTGAGTCATTTGATTATTTTCATACATTACCGTTATTTATGAGCGTGTATGTAACTATAAATTGATATGTATTTGATCTTGATTATCACGATGCGTTTGCATAATAGATCTCATACTGTGTTCCCTTTTTATAGAGTTGTTTTTTAATCGTTCTCGAATGATTTCGCAATAATCAGGGTGTGTTTCACAACACAGATAGATACGTTTTAATGCTTTTAGATTCACTACTTCCGAGCCGCTACCGCCAAATAAAACAAAAACAGTATCACCAGCACGAGTGCATGATTTTATAAACAGTTCACTAAGCTCCTGTGGTATCTGGCAAGCGTGGAAAGTTTTTTCATGTGATACATTTTTGACAAGATTATATTGCAACCATGAGTAAGGCATACGGCCGAGGCTGCCCTTGGCAATGCGTCCTTGTATCCTTTTATCTGTAGGATTGCGATAGGGCTGAGCTATTTGATCCTTGTAGAAATGATTATTCTTACTCTTTGTAGCATGAAGAATTGACCGATGAGCAGTAGTCAATCGGCGCGGAGAATGCCCTACATTGGTCGGATAAACCCACACATAATCAAATACATCATGCGCCTCATTATCCAAGTAACGCACCCGTAAATGCGCATTTTGCTTGGGATAGTTCATCATAAACAAATTACCCGTGGGTTTTAGCACGCGCATGCATTCTTGCGTTAACTCAACATACCAAGAAATATATTCTTCCCATTTGCTAGTGTATTTTCGACCGCTATAGTTGATGCCAACACCATAGTCCGGGTCTCCCCATATCATATCCAAGCAGTCGGAAGGCAAAGAGCGCAGGGTTTCCATAACATCATTTTGTAGAACTTTGTTGCGGAATTTTTGAGGTAATTTATTCATCGTTGAATCAACCTATATTCATCACATTTTCGAAGGGAAATAGATGACATATCATTTGCGTCAGTAAAAGTATAAAGATACAGACGAACAATCGACTCATTCCCATGAATCTTCCGTAGAAGATAACAGCAATTCACTTCTTTAATTGCAATTTTCTTTTTCTTTTTGAGATTTTGATAGTGAAGAAAAGGATGAAACAGTTGATAGACGGAAAAGTTTTGAGGGAAATTGTTTTTCCCCTCAAATACTGTTACTACACCATGATACTCAGTCGTTAAATCAATTTCCATCTGTAATTTTGTTGTGTTCACTTTTATTTTTCCTATTGTATATGAAAGATCCTCTCTCGTTCGTTTAGCACCATACATTTTAGGACTTGCCACAATATCTTCGTACAGAAAATCATGAATTATTCTTTGATTGAAACCGACGGATAAAATGTTACTTTCACTGGTATCAATTTCATTCAATGCACTTTTTCTATATCTCCACGGTATCTCTGGATTTTCTATGTCTTCAAAGTCATGAAAACAATCGTTCACAGCCTGAACAAACCTATGCTCTCCTTGCCCTATATGAATTATGCAATAGCCTTTATTTTTTATATCCTCAGGAAGAATTGACAAATTATCTACTTTCGTCACATCAAACGGATTTTTGAAATTGTGCTTTCTGCACAACTTTTTGACTAAATCATTATCAAAAGTGTATTTTCTGTGTTTGTCGCAATACGCAAACAATTCTGACAGTATCGTTTTCTTTAAAGATGGCCTGCGAGGTACATTTTTAGTCTGTGACATTCTCAATCCCTTTGCTGAACATCTGTTTAGAACACACATTCTAACACAAGGGGTATGTTCTCATACCGCCGGTGCCACTGTCATTTCATCGCCCCACCTCGTTTTCGGAGTATACATAACCTATACACATATCCAGCAATCTATCTGATGAGCTCAGAACCCAAGAAGCATAGGCAGCCCTATTGAATAAAACTAGGGCGTTTTCGCTATTTTCATTGTGCGACATATCTGCGGCTTATCACTGCCTTCTACTTACAGACAACGGCTCTGCCAGGAGTGATCATCACCCCATTAGCCTGTGGTCTAGTAGATTGACTGGTTTGTCCGCAGGCATTCAGCACCTTGATGAGAGTGCAACTCAATGATTGATATAGGTTTTATTTATCTTATAAAAAGTTCATTTTTCAGTATAATCACATGACTGACTGGAAGGAGGAATATCATGGCTAAGGACAAAATAAAACGCCCTAAAATTCACATCGGGAAAACCGGCGGTGTTCGCGTCGATGCGGCTGAGTTTTTCGCACAGCCCGAAGTGCAAAGACGACGGGAAGAGATGCGAAAACTAGACATCGCAGGGAAAAAACTGAATGGCAGGATACCCAAGCCTTCGGATACACCCTCCAAGAAAACATAAAGCATCCCTTAATTGATACCTACACTAGCTAATGGGCTTGTCTTAGGAACTTTCTTCCTATTGGCATCTGGCTACATCATTTACGATGCGCCGATTTGCCGGTTATGGTGGGCCAGGTCTACAAACTATGCGCTGTATTTTCGCATTATCGTCGCCGGCCTTTCTCTGGTTTCTGTCCTGAGCCTATTGCTATATGCACTTCCTTTCCATAGTTTTCCCTTGCTTGGCATTGAGTTAGCCCCAGAACAAGCACCGATGCTGGCGTTTGCTATTGCGATTACTCTACGAGGTATCTTCGCAATAGGAACTCGACTTTATGGAAGGTATAAGCTCCACTGGAAATACCAACTGGACTTGAAAAATCTTAATGAGAAAGGACTGGATCAAATCGTTTACGAAAGAATCTCTGCAAAAAAGATGATTATGGTCACATTGGAAAATAATAAAGTCTATGCAGGCTGGCCCCTTGAAGCACCCAACAATGAAGATAGTAATTGGCTACGCCTTGTCCCGCAGTGGAGCGGTTATCGGGATGAAAAATCGATAATTAATGTTGAAACGGACTATTCAGCAGTCTTTGATACATCTTCATCTGAACGGGGTCACATGCTGATTTCTGTGGACCAAATTGTCACCGTACAACCTTTTGATAGAGAAACTTTTCAGAAGTTTAATCCGTCCCTGACAGCAGACAATATAATTTCGCCTTAGTGCAACACCTCTGTACACCCACCCGCCGAGTGGTCACCAACTCAATAGATTTATATATTTATGCGGTCTATTTGCCTGCCGCTGGGAGTGATCATCACCGCCACATCCCTGGCAGTGTTACCGATTGTTATCTGCGGTGAGTGAGTGGCGGGGACGGCGGCGGGGTAATAACGCACTGGACGGACGCATGTCAATCCGAGAATGGGCTATTTCGGTACCGCTTTGATACAGCTTCAGTATAACGAGCTCGTCTTTCTTTATGGTGATTTTCCCGCTGCTTTCCAGAAATTTAATATGCTGGCAAGGCACTAGTTGAAATTGGGAATCATGTCAGTTAAATCTGCAAACGAATAAGTTTCAATCGTTTTACCAGATAAGCATACATATAGGTCTTCCCCGTTCCACTCCAAATCATCGTAGGGTTCAGTGGTCGTCTTGAAATACTGTTGAATTAAATCATACTGCCGTTGCAGTCTTTCATGTGCTTGCAATGTCATAGCATCTGCCCCAAAAATATTTTTTGTTCTGAACAATGCGACGAATGGTAGCGTAAGGTGTACACGTTTCTCAACTGCTGCAATCCACCCTTTGATTTAATTGTCCTAATGTGGCAAAGCCGCCCTGATTCTCCATAACCTCAATAACCTGGTCACGTTGAGACATAGCCATTACCTTGAATCATTACGTTGTTGACAATATCTTACACCTGAATTGATTCAAATTGTCCTGTTTTGACTCATCGATTTAATTCTTTAGCCCATGCCAGGATGAGATGATTTATATGTCCCCGGCTATAAGTCGCCAGTTATAACTCTGGATTCCCGCCTTCTTTGATTCTGACGAGGTTCGGGGTGATTGCGGTGGGGCATCCCTGCTCCTTCTGGCGGCTTACGGCGCCCCGCGCCGTCATTCTTGAGCTTGCTCGGGAATCCAGAGGACGAGAATGACGGGGTTCTACAGTTTGTTCACTCTTAGCGTATGATGACATCCCCTAAACGATAAACCACCAATAACTAACGGGAGACAAGAATATGATTGGTTATGTCACAATTGGTACCTCCGACATGGAAAAGGCGAAAGCCTTTTGGTCGCAGTTGTTTGAGCCCATGGGCGCAAAAGTGCTGATGGAGATGGATCGGATTGCCTTTATCGGCACTAGCATGGACAAGCCGATAGTAGCGGTCTGCATTCCCTTCGATAAGCAGGCACCCCACCATGGCAATGGCAACATGCTCGCCTTCCCCATGGCAACGCGCGAAGAAGTTGACGCGCAACACGCCAGGGGTCTGGAGCTCGGCGCAACAGATGAAGGCGCACCCGGCGAGAGGATGCCTACCTTCTACGGCGGTTACATCAGAGACCCAGATGGCAACAAGGCAGTCTTCTACAAGATGGGTTGATGCTATAAAAAAAAGCGCCGCTACTGGCGGCGGACCCCAACCGGTGCGCCGTCAGTTTTACCTTCCACAATTGATTTAAGTCCCGTCAGATGACGCAGCTCCCCGGCTGCTTCACAACTCATCAATCTGCACCGCGCGGCGAACATGCTATCTACCGGATTGTAATCCCATGAGTGTCCCCTCCCTCAGGGTCTCTATTGCCATAGAAAGATATACAATGCCCTGGCAATCAGGTAATTTCCCCTGCCCACACGGGGTATTGGCTCTCAATACATAGCTCTGAATATATGGCTCTTACTACAAATTTTATTAAAAGCTCTTTCAATTATTTGGACTCACTCTTTGGACTAACACCATGCAACATATCCCGCACCTCAAGGATCTGAGCCCGGCTGAGATTCAGGAAATTTTAAGCAAGGCCGCAGAGATTAAAGCAAGCCCTGAGGATTTTACCCGTCTGCTCGCCCATCAGTCCCTTGCCTTATTGTTTCAGAAGACCAGTACCCGGACCCGAGTTTCATTTGAAGTCGGCATGACGGAACTGGGCGGCCATGCCATTTATATGGACTGGTCCAGTTCCAACTTCCTGCTGTCCAGCATTGAGTATGAAACGGAATATCTCTCCAGAAATGTAAGTTGCATCCTGGCGAGACTGCTCCACCATAGCGACCTTCAGAAGATGCTCGCGGTAAGCCAAGTGCCGGTAATCAATGGCTGTTGCGAGAAGTTTCATCCCTGCCAGGCACTGACCGATATTCTCACCATGACCGAATACTTTGAAGGCGATATCAGCGACGCACGTCTTGCCTATGTCGGCGTGCAAAACAATGTGGCCAATTCTCTCGCCATCATTTGTCATAAATTGGGCATCTCTTTGACGCTTGCTACTCCAGAGCGGCATGACAATGGAGAAAATCTAGACCCTGAGGTCCAGGACATCATCAAGACTTCCGAGACTGTCAACCAGGTCACCGATCCAAGAGAAGCAGTTGCTCAGGCTGACTTTGTATACACTGATACCTGGATTGACATGCAATATTTCAATCAACCGGACCTGACTGAGGAAAATAAAAAGCAGGTTGAAAAACTACTCCCCTATCAATTGAATGAAGCTCTCATCCAGGGGCAAAACTGTCACATCCTGCACGACATGCCGATTCATGCAGGTTTTGAAATCACTGCCGGTCTAGTCAGGGACCCCCGGTCGATCATTTTTGAGCAGGCAGGCAACCGACTGCATGCGCAGAAGGGCCTCCTCTGGTGGCTCTATCAGGAAGCCGGGAAGATTACTTCATAGCCCTTCTTCATAGCCATTCTTAATAACTTCCCCTTCATAGCCCTTCTTAATAACCTCCCTTATAAAAGGTAGCCACCCAGGGACAAGGTGCTATACCAAAGGTGCTATGCCAAAGGCAAGCAAGAAGAAATATTGATATAATCGCCGCCCTTTTCTATAGCACGACACCAAGACGCATGACAATCAGCACAGTCGAAGCAATCCTAGAAGACTTTCGTCAGGGGAAGATGGTCTTGATGATGGACGATGAGGGTCGTGAAAACGAAGGCGACCTGATGATCGCTGCCGATGTTATCACTGCGGATCACATTACCTTTTATGCCCGGCATGCATGCGGGCTTATTTGTTTCACAGTCACGGAAGAACGTGCCTTACAACTCAACCTGCCGTTAATGGTGAAAGATAACGGCTGCCAACACGGCACTAATTTTACTGTATCTATTGAAGCCGCAACCGACATCAGCACGGGCATCTCAGCAACTGACCGTGCCCATACGGTAAGAACCGCGGTCGCAAAAGATGCACTGCCGAGCGATCTAGTGCAGCCCGGACATATCTTCCCCTTGATTGCCAAACGCGGCGGCGTGCTGACCAGAGCCGGGCACACTGAGGCCGGATGTGACCTCGCTCGACTAGCCGGTTACGAACCGGCCGCGGTGATTGTGGAAGTGATGAACGAGGACGGTTCCATGGCGAAGCGACCGGAGCTTGAAGTCTTTGCTGAAAAACACCAACTCCGGGTCGGCACCATCGCGGACCTCATTCAATATCGCAATCTGCATGACAAGACGATTGAAAGCATTGATACCAAAAGCATTATGACGGCCTCGGGCAAGTTCCAACTGCATACCTACAAGGACAGCATTTCAGACCGTATCCACTATGCCCTGGTCAAGGGCGAGCTCAAACCAGAGGAACCCTGCCTGGTAAGGGTGCAGGTCATGCACACGCTCCGGGATCTATTCCAAACTCAAGCGCCAGACTTTGCTAAAACCTGGTCCTGGCAAGATGCCATGTCCCGCATCGCTGAGGAGGGCCGGGGCGTGTTGGTGCTCGTGGGTCAAGCGCTTAGCCACTCAGAAGAACTAGACCAGGTGACGCACTTCCCCGCAATACCGCCGAGCCAACGACACGATGTTGAAGCAGGCGGTTATCGGGTCGTCGGTATAGGTTCACAAATACTCAGAGATGTAGGCGTGGGGAAGATGCGGCTACTCAGCTCACCGTCTAAATTTAATGCTATATCTGGATTTCAACTGGAAGT
Organism: Candidatus Azotimanducaceae bacterium; assembly: GCA_965208605.1. GTDB lineage: Bacteria > Pseudomonadota > Gammaproteobacteria > Pseudomonadales > Azotimanducaceae > UBA9659. The sequence goes on from OZ242345.1 coordinate 628,690, forward strand.
GATAGAGTTTATTGAAAAGTAATTCTGTCTATTGAGTATCACAAAAAACCACCGTAAAAAGACCATGTCCTTAGACCCCGATATCAAGCTTGAAGACGACCCCAGCCCCGCTGTCTTGATGCTGGCGAATTGGCTGCAGCTCGCGCTCAGCACCTCAAACATCACTGTGCCGACCGGCACCTTTGCCATCATCTCACCCCGAGGCCCAGCCGTTACTGTCACTATGCGCCCGGATATCATCAGCCTTGAAAGTGCTCTCAGTCCCGAGGCGCGGCTCTGCTTCCATTTGGATTTTAACCATCTCGGGGACCCGGCACATGGCCCGCTCGTCAATGATGACGATGCCCCCGGCAAGACTATGCTCTCTGGCTTAGCAGATGCCTGGTTGAGGCGGCGAGTTAACCGGCTCCTCGCCCTGCCCTTCCCCCCCTGGCAAGCCGGTGCCAAACGATTTTGGGCAGCGGCCGCCAGCCTGCCCGATATACCGAAGAGTCTTTGGGTCACCTCTAGCGATGACACCCAGGCACTCAACCTTGGCGAAAGTGAAAGCGAAGCAGAAGCCAAGCTCAGGGGTACATCTCTGGCACTTGCCCGGTTGTTTGCCGGGCACACCCTCCTCTCTCAAGAAAGCTACTTTGGCAGACTCCACTGCCAGGTATCACTTCAACACCTAGCCGGTTTAAGCAACGCCGGGCTGGAATTAAGACTAGGCCCCTGGGGCAAATGTCGCGAGCAGATGTCGCGGGCCGATGAGCTGCTCAAAGCCGCAGACTAACCACCCCATAAACACGAAACTACAATCACCACAGTATAAACAGCATGCCGCAAACAGATGCACAGTTGATTGATGGGCTACCCCTGGCGGAATGGCTGCAGCAACGGGAGCTACACCTCATCAGAACTCACGCCACGAGTCTGGACGGACCCGCGGTCGGCAAATATCTCCAGGCGAGTAGTTTTGAGAAGGCAATACCCGCTGGACATGGACTCTCGTATGTTGCCCTGACTGCAGATCTGACGGGCACCCCGCATCTCAACTTCTGGCATAGTTTTCAGGCATCAAGTCTTGGCGACATACTGCTCAGGCCGGATCTCAGCACACTTGCCATGGACGGCAAGGACCCGCACCTCGGTCATTGTATTGGCGACTTCACCATGACGGATGGCAAGGAAATTTCAATTTGCCCCAGGACCCTGCTCCGCAAGGTGACAAAAAAAATAGCCACCGCAGGCTACCGGGTCAAAGCGGCTTTTGAATTGGAGTTTTTTCTGTACAACACTTCCTTCTCTGAGGCGCGCCAGAGCGGCTATCAAGACCTTAAACCCATCGGTGCCACCACACTACACAACATCTACCTGCTCAAAAATGCCTATCACGCCAAACCTTTTATGGCGCAACTGGCACAACAGTTGGAGCGACAAGGGATAGCATGGGAAGCCTGGAATGACGAAGGCGGGGCGGGGCAGGTAGAACTTAATTTCCCACCGACTGAGCCAGTCCGGGCAGCCGATGTCGTCTCAAGAGCCAAGCAGATCATTTATGAATTAGCTGTAGATATGAACCTGGCGGTGACCTTCATGGCCCAGCCCAGCAGCGACATTGCTAATGGACTACACATTCACCATTCCTTAGTGACTCCAAGCGGCGAGGCGGCTTTTTACGATACTGCCCAGAGCGGCCGGTCGGCACTCATGTTGCACTGGATAGCGGGCATCCTTGCCAGCATGCCGGGGGCGGCATCTTACCTCTGCCCTTCCATTAATTCCTGGCGACGCTTGAAAGAATTTACCGCCGCGCCAGTGACCGTCTCCTGGGGGGAGGAAAATAAAACCGCGGCGCTGCGGGTTGTCAGCCGCGCCCCAGGCCTGGCCCGCATTGAACATCGTCTTGTCGCCGGGGATGCCAACCCTTACCTTGCCCTGGCGGTAATCCTGGCGGGCGGCTTGGCGGGTCTCACCCACAAGTTGACACCCCCGAAGGAACTGCCGCCCTTTGGCGGGGAGCCTCCAGCGGGGGAAGCCCGCTTGCCACGGAGCATCACCCAGGCAGCAAAAGCACTCAGGGAAGACGTCTATCTGGCGGAAATACTCGGCGCGGATGTCGTTGACTACTGGTTAAAGACCCGCCGCGCCGAGTGGCTTAGTTTCCATAACAGAAGACATGCACCCGCAGTACCTGGACCGGTGCACCACAAAAAGCATCAGCCAGAGGCACCCACCCTTTGGGAGCTGGAACGATATTTTGAGTTGATGTAACCGACATTGATTAGGGCAGGATCAGGGCAAGACCCGAGCATGGGTGTAATCCGGATCAGGACCAAAAATGTTTCTCAGGACCCCGCGCAACTTCGGCGCTTGCAGATAGGCCGAGCCGGTTTCTGCCATAGGCAGGACCGGTACCTCAGCAAGGATAATCCGTTGTAACTCGGCAGCAGCAGCGTAACGTTCTTCGGGTACCGATGCTGCCTGTAGTCGGAACAGCCAGGCATCATATTCAGGACTCAGATACCCGCCTCTGTTGTTGGGGTTCCAGGACGCCAGCAGATCCGCATAGGTGACAATATCGTCAAAATCTGGATACCAACTGCTGATGGCTAAATCAAAATCGCCGCGCCGCGCCCTATACAGATATTGTTTAAAGCTCTGTTGATCAATCTTGATATTAAGCCCCAGGGTCTGCTGCAACATACCCTGTAGATATTCGGCGGTCTTCATCCCCGTGGGAGACGCCAGGGTGAGCATAGTCAATACCGATTCTTCATTCGCCGGGCGCTTGACATTCACCAGCGCCATCAGCTGCCGCGCTCGGGGCAGTCCCCGTTCTGGGTCTCTAGGCGGATATTCCTCCACAAAACTGCGCTGAACACCAGCCAGCCAAGACGGGAAGAAGCTCGTCGCCGGCTTATAGCCCGGCACGGCTATCACCTGATTAACGAAGCGCTCCGGATCAAAAGCCGCTTGAATTGCCTGGCGTAATGCCCGCTGAGCTGTCGCCCGACCGGCACGCATATTGAACCAGATATAAGCCAAGCCACCCGTCTGGAAAGTACGCAAGCGCAGGCCCCGCTGCAGGGCATCGTCAATAGTTTCTCTATCCAGCCTGACGAAGGCGATCTGCCGATCACGAAACAAATTGAATCTTGCTCGGTTATCAGCAGTCATATAAGCCACCTCAATGCGATTCAAGGTGATGGACTCGGCGTTCCAATAGTATTCGTTCTTCTCTAAGGTCATGGACGCCTCATGAGTCCAGGCACTGAGCTTGAAGGGACCATTCGCGAGTAGCTGCTGAGGTCCAGCACTGTAGGCCTGACCCTGGGCTTCATAAAACACCTGTTGGACCGGGAAGAAGGTGCCATGCGTCATCAAAGCCAGACAGTAGCCACAAGGATTCTCCAGGGTTACCACTAAAGTCTGCTCATCCAGCGCTTGAGCACCCAGGCGCGTCACCGGCAACTTGCCTTGTTGAATCTGCTCAGCGTTTTTAATGGGGCGCATCACGGCAGCGTAGGGCGAGGCGAGCGCCGGAGCATTGACCTGCTGCCAGGCAAACACAAAGTCATGCGCGGTTACGGCGGTGCCATCGCTCCATCGGGCATTATCCCGGAGTGTAAACGTAATCTTGTTCGGCGTGACCGACCAGCTTTCCGCCACCCCTGGGGCGAGACGCCCTTGAGGGTCATAGCGGACCAGCCCTTCATTCACATGCCCCAGAATAAATAGACTCACCTGATCTGTTGCCTGCATGGAATTCAGACTAGGCGGCTCCTGAGTCAAGGCGATACTGATGGATTGCTGTTCATAGTTGACGGCCTGATTCGCCCAGGCCGGGCTCGCCCAGGCGGGGCTGACCGCATAGAGAAACAGAGAGCAGCGCAACAGAGAGCAGAGAAGCAGAAGCAATCTGCCCGCTGTTAAGCATGTTAAGGGTGTTAAGATGGCTAGCATCTTGCCAGTATATCCTGCAGGTATAAGAAAGAAGCCAGAAGAGAGCATACTCATGGAAAAAGTCACCAGAGGCAACTTATGAGCACGGGGCTCTTTACTCATCCGGATTGTGAACACCATGCCATGCCAAGACATCCGGAAAGGCCGGCAAGGCTCAGAGCCGTGATGCAACGGCTTGCTGAGAGCGGGCTTGAAGACGAGCTGCGAGTAACCCAGGCGACCGAGGTCAGCGATGCAACTATTAGCCTCATACATCCGCACACTCATATTGAGTTGATTGCCGCCAGCGAACCCAGGGCCGGCACCGCGCAGATTGATCCTGATACTTATATGAGCCAGGGCAGCCTCAGGGCCGGTCGACTCGCGGCGGGTGCCTGTGTTGAAGCGACCGAGGCAGTGCTCTCCGGTGCCCTTGATCAGGCATTCTGTGCCGTGCGGCCTCCCGGGCATCATGCTGAGGTCGCCAGGTCCATGGGATTTTGCCTGTTCAATAACCTTGCCATCGCCGCTGAGGTGGCACTACAAGATGCTCGGATTGAGCGGGTCGCCATTCTTGATTTTGATGTCCATCACTGTAACGGCACGGTGGACATCTTCAAAGACCGACCCGAGGTATTGGTGTGCTCAAGTTTTCAAGAGAACTTCTTCCCCTACCGCTATCTGGATTTTGAGAAGGCGCACATTATTAACACCCCGCTAGCCGCAGGAACGGACGGCACCCTATTCCGGCAGCAGGTGACCCAGGATTGGTTGCCGGCACTAGAGCGACACCAACCCGACTTTATTTTTATCAGTGCTGGTTTTGATGCCCACAAAGATGATCCCTTGGGGCAACTCTGTTTTGACGACACGGATTTTGACTGGGCCACCCAACAGATACGGCACATGGCCCAACAACTGGCAGGCGGGCGGCTGGTATCCGCCTTAGAAGGCGGCTACGATTTGGAAGCACTGGCAGGCAGTGTTGAAACCCATGTCGCCGCGCTCTTAGGTAATTAACAACGAGATGATCAACAGCGAGATGACCAACAGCGAGATGATTAACACACTGCCGTCACTGCTTCATGCTATGGAGATTCCCCATGCCGAATGAAACGCCAACCCAGCAAATTCCATTCAACCCTGAGCATGATTTTGAATATGCCCAACTGGAAACGGTAAGTCCGCTTATTCGCCGCATCACGGCACGCAATCCCAGTGGCTTTACCTTCCATGGCACGGGCACCTATGTCATTGGCAAAGGCAGGGTAGCGGTCATTGATCCGGGACCCATGATTGAGGAACACATTGAAGCCCTCAAGACACAACTCAAGGATGAGACCGTCACCCATCTGCTCATCACGCATACCCACATAGACCACTCACCCGCGGCGGCACCGCTCAAAGCCTACTGGCAGGCACCCACCCTGGGCTATGGACCCCATGGCTCCGGGAGAAGTTCCGGGAGAAGTTCCGGAAAAAGTTCTGGGGGGAATTCTGATAAAAATTCTAGGAAAAGTACCGGGAAAAGTGCGGGAAGAAGTGTTGCGGGAAATCTTGAAACAGGCCTATCCATAGAAGAAGGCGGTGATCTGGATTTTATGCCCGATATAGTTGTGCGGCACGGCGACCTTATTCATGGAGACGGCTGGACTCTTGAATGTGTCCACACGCCGGGACATACCTCCAATCATCTCTGCTTTGCATTACAAGAAGAGCAGGCACTGTTCACCGGTGATCATGTCATGGGCTGGTCCACTAGTGTCATTAGCCCGCCCGATGGAGACATGACAAGTTATATGGAAAGTCTTGAACTCTTGCTGGAACGCAATGAAGACACCTATTGGCCCACCCATGGTAGTTGTATTAAGGACGTCAAAAATTATGTCCGCGCATTTATTGAACATCGGTTAGCGCGGGAAAGACAAATCCTGGCTTGTCTTGACCAGGGCATCAGCCGCATCAGTGATATGGTGCCGGTCATCTACAAGGATACCGATCAACGACTCTATGCTGCCGCGGCAAGATCTGTCCTAGCGGCGATCCTCCGACTGATTGATATCGGCAAGGTGGCAGTTAAGACCGGGAGCCCGGGTCTGGACGCGGATTTTGTTACGCATTTTGTTACGAGAAGGTCTAAAAAGAACTTTTGATGTGATAAAATCACGCAGAATTGTTAATCATATTCCCGGAGCAATACACACATAGAATGGAAATTACCACAGACATATACCTCGGCGACTGTAAGGAAGAGTTAAAACTAATCCCGAATGATTCTGTTGACCTCATTGTCACCTCACCACCTTATGCCGACCAGCGGAAAAATGTATATGGCGGCATTCATCCCCATGAGTATGTTAATTGGTTCCTGCCTATTTCAGAGCAACTGTTGCGGCTTCTTAAGCCGTCAGGAACTTTTGTTTTGAACATCAAGGAAAAAGCAGTTAATGGAGAACGCAGTACTTATGTGATAGAACTCATTTTGGAAATGCGTAAACAAGGGTGGCTGTGGACAGAAGAATTTATTTGGCATAAGAAAAATTGCTATCCCGGAAAGTGGCCCAATAGATTCAGAGACGCATGGGAAAGATTGCTCCAGTTTAATAAACACAAAAAGTTCAATATGTATCAGGAAGAAGTGATGGTACCAATGGGCGATTGGGCAAACACCAGATTAAAAAATCTTTCTGAAACTGACAAGATGCGGGACATCTCAAAGGTAGGCAGCGGGTTTGGCAAAAACATTTCCCATTGGCTAGATAGAGACAAGGCATACCCCACTAACGTTTTACATTTAGCAACCGAATGTAACAATAAAAATCATAGTGCGGCATTTCCTACGGGATTACCTGAATGGTTTATTAAACTATTCACTAAAGAAAACGACCTGGTGCTTGACCCCTTTATGGGCTCGGGGACAACCTTGCTTGTCGCTCACCAGATGAAACGAAACTCAATCGGTATTGATATTGTTCCCGAATACTGTGAAATGGTGAAAAGTCAACTCAACCCAGTAGAAACCTATCTGCTTGAACCAAATAAAAAGTATGCAAAATCTAAACATTAGTGAGGCAACAGATTATGTTGAGGAAAACATAGGGAAGTTTCATCAACAGCGCATCCGAGGCATTGAAAAACTGCAACTCATTAAAGTCCTTAAAAGCAAAAATCCATACCTGTTCAAAGCCAAGAACGTTTTAACTGCCGATGAAATCATAAAAGGGATAGTAGATGCTCATATATCTTCCAACGAAGAAACTATTTTTGGGGACTGGTTGGAAGAATTTGCGATTTTTATTAACGAGAAGGTGTATGGCGGTCAAAAGTCTGGAATAAGCGGCATTGATCTTGAATTCAATAACGACAACACGAGATATATTGTAGCGATTAAATCCGGGCCTAACTGGGGCAACAGCTCACAAATAAAGAAAATGAAAACAGACTTCAAAACCGCAAAGAAAACATTAAGGACCAGCAATTCAAGATTACATGTTATCGCAGTGAATGGCTGTTGCTACGGAAAAAACAATGCTCCAGATAAAGGCGACCACTTCAAATACTGTGGGCAACAGTTTTGGGAGTTTATTTCTGGAGACTCAGAACTATATACAAAAATAATTATGCCTCTTGGTTATAAAGCCAAAGAAAAGAATGATGCTTTTTCAGAATCCTATGCAAAGATGGTTAATACATTCACCTATGAATTCACATCTGATTTTTGCAAGCCCAATGGCGAGATTGATTGGGACACACTGGTACGTCTCAACTCTGCAAAATAAAATCCACATGGTCCACAATCAGATTGGGTTAGCTTTATTCTGATGGATTAATCTAATAGCAATACTGCATAATTACCGCATGACAAACACCTACCTGCGCCCTACCCTCCTTCTGCTCGGTTGGCTGGCACTATCAATACAGGCTGCTGAGCTGGTCAAGATAAAAGACGTCAGGCTGCTTGATGCCAGTCTGAACGATGGCGACAGTTTCCAAGTCAATGCAGGTGGGCGCAAACTTCATCTGCGACTCTATTATGTTGATTGTCTGGAAACCGCCGCTCATTATGGCACGGCTGGTATTACGCGAATCCGTGAACAACAACGTCATTTTGGTCTTGAAGATCTGCCCGCCGTGGTGGGCTTCGGTGAGCAGGCAACCGATTACACCCAAGAATTGCTATCTCAACCCTTCAGCATCTACACCAGTTACGCCAATGCACCAGGAAGTTCATCCGCTGGTCGCTTCTATGCTTTTGTAGAAACTCATGCCGGCCAGGACCTCGGCAAACTATTGGTTGCCCAGGGCCTGGCTAGAATCCATGGCAAGACCCGACCCGCTCCAGATGGCACACCGAGCGAAACAGTACTGGCAGAACTCCAAGACCTACGCGCCACCGCCATGTTAAAACGCACCGGCATCTGGAGCGCGACCAATCCCGAGTTGCTTACCCGACTCCGCAAACAACAGCGAGAAGACAATCAGGAAATAAAAACTCTAGCGGCAAGCCTCTCAAAAACACGCCGCCCCAATGACTCGCCTCTTGACCTGAACAGTGCATCCAACAGACAACTCCAAAATATCCCTCGCATAGGTCCAGTAACGGCAGCCAAGATCATTGCTGGCAGACCCTATCAATCAGTGCAAGAACTGTTGAAAATCCCTAGTATAGGTCCAAAGACCTTAGAAGCTATTACACCTTATGTCACTGTCACCGCAGAGTAATTTGCTCTACTAAGTATTTCCTGTACATTTCTGCATGAGAAGCCTTATCAACAAGCAACGGAGCCTGGCACATGACTATGAAACACATTTCTCTGGGGAATAGCGCTTTTGATAGTGCGCAAGAAACATTTTTATCTGTTGATACTGATAAAGAGAAGCAGTCTCTTGAAAAAGATGGCATGGCAAATGGACAGGTCAATGCGCCATCGGCTCAGGCGACACAACTCGATGGAATAGAGCAGGGCATTGTGCAGCAGGTAGCGCAAACAGCACAACTCACTCACACCGCAATCAGCAAGCATTTTAATGGCTTTTATGCGCGTTTGCTACCGATTGTAAAAACCTGGGATCCCCAGGCAATGATTGACAAGATAGAATCCATAGCGAACAAAATGAAAACTGACTTGGATAATAAAATTAATACCTTTGAAGCCACATCGGCCATTAAAGAACCCGCATGGCGAGACGCAGAAAAAGCTTATACAGACTTTCGTCAAAAGCACGGCGTGATTCGTCCACCGGACTACCTGCCACTAAAGCACATGATTTTTTGGTTTGCCTTGCTCATCATCACCGAAGCCACCCTGAACGCCACCCTGCTGTGGGAACTCACCGGTATTCTCACTGCACTGGGGCAAACTGCTCTGATCACCCTAGTGAATGTATTGATTGGAGCGGCATGTGTCGGTTCATGCTTTCGCTATAAAAATGCGCCTCAACCTATGAAGCGATGGCCCATATTGCTTTGCATCCCGGCTGTGTTAGTCATACTGATATTCAATTTAGGCGTGGGTCATTATCGAGATGCACTTGTTGATTACAAGGAACAGGCAGAGCGACAACAGACTGAATTGAATTGGGATGAGATTGCCGAAGACATTGATTTAGCCGACTATACGAAAAAGGCGATGGAAAGCATGCTGGTAGCACCTTTGCAAATTAAATCGGTATTGTCGGGTCTGTTGATTATCGTCGGCCTGGGGTTTTTTGGTTTCGCTGCTCTAAAATGGTATTCAATGTTTGATCCTCTTCCTGGCTACCGCAGACGCCACCTGGCTATGAAAAAAGCACATAATGATTATATAAACTTAGTAGAAGGCACTCGGAACAACATAGATAACACTATTAAAGACGCCGAAGACAAGGTGATGGATGAGCACACCAAGGTGATGACTATGCGCGACCAACACAGTGATTTGATTGAACGCGCTAAAACCCTGCATGACGAATACCCCAAGTGGGTTTTGGTTCTGGAAAAAACACAGAATCATCTTTTAGCCGTGTATAGAGATAGTAACCTGAAAGCCAGAGGCGAGCCTGAACCCAGCCACTTCAAGAGTGAATTGCCCATTGATCCAGAGCTCACTGAAGCACCAGCATTCCACCCACCAAAGATAGATAATGCTGAACAGGTGGTGACTAAGGTGAATGAGATCCTAAACAAGATACAAGGCATAGCCGAGGCTGCCAAGGAGCGATTTGAATCTCGGGCAGCTATGCAACTCGGCAGTGCTGAAGCAACACAAGCCCAATAATGAATATGACACATCATCATCTCTGCTTCGGCCCGCTTATCCTAGGTGCCCTGCTCATCGCCTACACTGCTCACGCAGCGGAAAAGTTACATCCCCGCACCCTCTGCCCAAAAAACGGTAGCCAAGGGCAAACCATTTTGTTGATAGATACCACCGACCCGTTTACTCAGAAGGCACAAGAGAGATTGAAAGAACTACTCAAAGGGTTTCAGGATGATAAAAATGCACACTATGTAGCGCCCGGCCATGAACTTATCGTTTATCGCCTCAGAGCGCGCTTGGATGATATGAAAAAGGCATTGCGCGTTTGCAATCCGGGTAACCCTAAGGAGCGCACCTGGAAGGATAATTTAACCAGCGGTAGATATGGTGATGAACAAAAATGGCGAAGGTTTTTCCAAAGAATACAAAAGGCTCTCCCTAGAATCGATGCCCAGGTCACGCTAGAAGAATCGCCATTGCTTGAAAGTATCGCCCTCATCACCGCTCGACATGTCCCCAGCATCGGCCTGCAAGAAGCTCGCAAGCCCACTCAGCTGATTTTATTTTCCGACATGTTGCAACATTCTGATTACCTGTCTCACTACAAATCTCTACCGGAAATGGAAGAGTTCAAAGCACTTACCGGCTACCCGGAAATGCAAAGTGATCTCAAGGCGGTGAAGGTCTGGCTCTTCTATGTACGCAGAGCCAAACACGAGCATTTACAAAAACCAAAACACTATTATTGGTGGCCAGAAGTCATACAATTTTTTGGTGGAGAAGTCATTGAGTACACTCCCTTATGAATAGCGACATGGAAAAATTGAAACGGTATTCGTTTGTGCTGCTTTTGGTCATTGGTGTAGTAGCTTCCTGGGGAGTACGTCTGCTACTTGAGGATACTACCTCCGTTCCTAATAACGCCAGACTGCAAAACCATGCGGGTTCTATAATAGCAATCGTCATATCTATTGTTTGTATGGGTGTGTATTTGTTTATAGTCTGGCGCGACAAGCCCGGACAGCATGAATCAGACAATCTCTACTATATGGGTTTGTTATTTACTCTGGCATCACTGGTTTATTCTTTGGTTATATTATTCATATTCAATACCGCAGAAGAGCATGCATCGGCACGAGTTAATAATTTAGTAGGTAGTTTTGGCATTGCCTTGATATCCACCTTTTTGGGTATTTTATTACGCATCCTGCTATTACAAAAAAGTGACCGGAGCGGGTCCCTCTCTGAGCCCGGTGAACAGGGGCCTATATCCCATCCAGACTTAGCGGAAACCGCCTTCAGACTGCGCCAAGAATTGACGCAGACCCTCGCTGATATGAGGGTTTTTCGAATAGGTTTCGTTCAAGCAAACGATGAAACTGTCCAAGAAGCAGGTAAAGCACGCGCCGCAATGTTGCAACATGTGACTGAAGCGGCAGGTGAACAGGTCAGAATATTTGCCCATCTGACCCAGACTGTGCAAGAACCCCTAGAGGCACTAGCAAAAGCTCAGACTGAGCAACTACAACAAACCGTCGGTAGAGGGGAAAAGTTGGAAGCTGTGTTCAATACCCTGGAGGAAGCTTTGCAAAGCACCATGCGCAATCTGCAATCAACCGCCAAGGGGTCGCATGACCTCACCATTGAATACGCTGCGTTGAACACCAGGCTCCAAGAGTCAGCCCACCTATGGGGTAAGGTCGGTGAGGAAATAAACCAGTCTGCAGAAATTTTAACCGCCACCACTGAAGCGCTTTCCAAGTCGCTCAGTGAAGCGACCCAGGCCATGCCGCAATACACCGAAGAATTTGCTCAACTCATCGCCAGCCTGCGGCAAGAGGCAGAGCAATGGCAGGGCATGACGCAGGAGGTCCGTTCATCTCTAGTGGAAGCGGTCGCCAAGCTGACACAGACCGTGAAGCAATAAGCAGATGCTGAAACCGGGTACCGACACCTACCGGCAGGGCTTGACCCTCGGCTTGACCATGGCGGAAATTTTTATCCTGATATTGTTCCTTTTACTATTACTACTCTTGACTTTATATGCTGACAACCGCGAGAAAGAAAGAATTCTTAAAGCAATAGAATCAGCACTTCCAGCAACAGAAAGCAGCGCGGCGACCGGCGAAACGACATTAGTGGCAGAAAAAAATAACCCCCGGCTGGCACGACACAAATTTCCTGATGAAATCACCAAATTAGTAAGTAGCAACAAAAGGCTCAAAGAAGAAAACGCCAAGAGCACAGAACTGCTGGATGAAAAAGTAGCTCAGGAACAGCAAGGCACTCATCTTCGTGAAAAGTTACTCATTAGCAAAGGGATTGATCCACCATGCTGGTATAAGAAGGTGCCGGGTAGGTCGGAAAAAGAACGCGAAAAACCATATTATTTGATGGACATAGCGGTGCATGCTGAACATCTGCTCGTCAGATTGCGTCAAGCACCCCCCGGTAGAGGTTTTGAATTACTAGGCGGGCAAGCCATCACAACTTACGCAGAAGAATATGCACAGCTACCCCTTGCACCCTTTCGCCGTACCAACAAATTTTCCCTGAAAGAGTTCATGCAATGGTCCACGCCCATAAAAAGTCGGGGGAAGAACAAACAAGTTCGCGACTATGCATGCGTCTTCTATGTTGCAGTCTGGGACCAGACGCCCGAGACGGCGAAAGAACGTTGGAAGGATGCTGAAACTTCAATCAAACATTCTTTTTATACCTATGAAATGAAAGATGAGCCTTGGAAGCGCGCCGATGCCGGCAGTTAGCACCTGGAGGAAACCCTCATCCGAACTGCATCGTGCCCTCGGAACATTCAGGCGAGCCGTCAGATATCGGATATGGAGAATTAAATTAAAACGGCTTTTTGTATCCTGCCTGAGATGGCTCATTGATATCGCCCTCCCCACAGCCCTTCTCATATCCTTCTCAATAGCCCTCTCAATAGCCATCGCACTGAGCAGATTAATACTAATAGCCCTGCTGCTGCTACTACCGACCTCGGCTGGTGCAGGCTGCTAAGGCCGCCCACTCAGACTGAGCACTACTGAGGCGTCCGGGCTTGCACTCGCTCGTACCAGGCGCTGATGTTTTTGTTCTTTTTATTGAGCGGCTGGCCGATCTGTTCACCAAACTCTAAAAAACAAAACAACAGGATGTCAGCAAGAGAGACGCGGCTACCGCACACATATTCCTTACCGGCAAGTTGCTCATCAAGCCAGGTGAGTTTTTCCTGGGCTATCTGCTTCAGCCCATCGGCAGCTTCGGGGATGGTGGTCATCCGCTCTTTGAATAGCGGCAGGCCTTCTGAATATCGAAATCCATTTGCCAGGTTTTCATTAATGCCCAGGTCAATACGTCGGCACCACATTCTGGTCTCGGCTCGCTCTTCGGGCGTGTCGCCAATTAAAGATGAGCCGCCTGCCTTCTCGGCAAGATATTCACAAATTGCGGTGATTTCCGTAATCACTGAGCTGTCGTCCAACTCAAGCGCGGGCAGGGTGCCGGTCGGATTGATCTTCAAATAGGCTGCTTGACGGTTCTCACCACCCATCAAATCAATCTTCTGGAGTTCAATCTCAATGCCACCTTCGCGCATAAAGGTGCGCACTACTTTGGGATTAGGACCTACTGATGTGTATAGTTTCATGGGGCTTCCTTGTATTGGGTGAAGTGAAGTTTCAAACGCATCATAACCAACTCTTGCGCTGAGATACTACTTGAACATTAAAGGCAGGGCTATCATAAAGAGCTATCACAAAGAGCTATCACCAAGAACTATCACCAAGAACTATCACCAAAAGCCATGATAGAAGGGCTATCACAAAGGGCTATCACAAAGGGCTAGGATAAAGCGCCTTTAACAGAGTGCGTTAACAAAGTACTTTTAATAACGTGCTTTTAATCATGCGCAGCAGAGAGTAATTTGCATCTTCTCAGAGAGCACTTCTCAGAGAACACTTCTCAGAGAACACTTCTCAGAGAACACTTCTCAGAGAACACTTCTCAGAGAACACTTCTCAGAGAACACTTCTCAGAGAACACTTCTCAGAGAACACTTCTCAGAGAACACTTCTCAGGGAACAAAGGGAGCGGTAGGATGAAAATAAGTTGCAAGCAACTGGTCGCCGAAGCGGAACAACAGATTGAAACACTCAACGTGACCGAGGCGGCCAGGCTCCTAGATGATGAGGGAGTGGTATTCGTGGATCTTCGAGACATCCGGGAATTACAACGAGAAGGCAAGATCCCCGGTGCTACCCACGCGCCTCGAGGCATGCTGGAGTTTTGGGTTGACCCGGAAAGCCCCTACCATCGGGAAGTTTTTGCTGAGGATAAAAAGTTTATCTTCTACTGTGCCGCTGCCTGGCGCTCAGCACTTGCCACTCAGACGGTGCAACAGATGGGCATGACAAATGTGTGTCACCTTGGCGGCGGCTTCACGGCCTGGCAAGGCGCCGCGCTCCCCGTGGAAGTTACCGCCACAAAACCAAAACTCACCGCCACAAGCACCGCCGCAAGCACACGCAGCAGCACTAATACCACTAAAAGCACCCCTAAAAGCACCTCGGCATGAGCGCAGCGACATGACTTCAGAAAAAAGTGGCAGGCCGCTTGATTGGACCTGCCCCTACCCTGCCAACCGCGCCCCGGTATTTGCGGAAAATCTAGTCGCCACTTCTCAGCCCCTTGCCGCGGCGGCCGGGCTATCGGCATTGCGGCAGGGTGGTAACGCTGTTGATGCCGCTCTGGCTACCGCTATTACCCTGACCGTTGTTGAGCCTTGCAGCAATGGTATTGGCAGTGATGCCTTTGCGCTGATTTATGACGGCACCAAACTACATGGTCTTAACGCTTCTGGCCGCTCTCCAGCGGCCATGACCCCAGAGCGATTCAAGGGTTTGACCCAGATGCCGACCCTGGGTTGGGAGTCTGTTACGCTGCCCGGCGCCGTCTCAGGCTGGGTTGCCATGTCCGAGCGCTTCGGCAAATTACCCTTTGAAGCTCTCTTTGCTGAGGCCATTCGTTATGCCATGGAGGGTTTTATTGTGGCACCGAAAACCGGTCTTGCCTGGCAGCAGGCAGCAACGCATTTTAGGGACTACAAGCCTTTTATGGATACCTTTATGCGGGCTGGCAAAGCACCCGCCATTGGGGCCTGCATGCAACTGCCAGCACATGCCCGCTCACTGGAAAAAATTGCCCACTCAAAGGGGGAAGCTTTTTATCAAGGCGAACTGGCAGAGCAGATAGCCGCGGATGCGGCGCGTCATAAAGCAGCCCTGACTCTGGCTGATTTGCAGCAGCACAAGGCGGAGTGGGTGGCGCCGATTTCCATGTCTGCCTTTGATATCACCCTGCATGAAATCCCGCCGAATACGCAGGGACTCATCGCGCTCATTGCCCTGGGTATTATCAAGCAATTGGATATAGCGCAGTTTGCGGTTGATTCTGCAGACAGCCTGCATCTACAAATAGAAGCCCTGCGTATCGCCTCTGCCGAGGCGGCACAACATCTAGCAGACCCCGATGACATGCAAATTGCTATTACGGAGTTGCTCGACGATGCCCGTCTAGCCCAGGCCGCGGCGAGCATTGATATCCACCACAGCAAGCCCCGCCCGGCGGCACCGAGCACCCAGTCCGACACCGTGTATCTCACAACGGCCGATGCCGAGGGCATGATGGTGTCCATGATCCAATCCAATTTCCATGGCTTTGGCTCGGGCATCGTCGTGCCGGGCACCGGCATCAGTTTGCAGAATCGCGGTGCCGGCTTTGTGCTGGATGCGGGGCATGTGAATCAGGTTGGCCCCTCAAAACGCCCCTATCACACCATCATTCCCGGGTTTATCACCGCCGGCGCCGAGGCGGTCATGAGTTTTGGCGTCATGGGGGGGCACTTCCAGGCACAGGGACATCTGCAAATGACGCTCAGAGTCTGCCTCTATGGACAAAATCCACAGGCGGCATCTGATGCACCCCGGTGGTGCCTGCTACCAGACGGCCGGCTGGCTTTGGAACCCGGGCTTATCCCAGAAGTTATCAATGACCTTGAATCCCGCGGGCATGCCATCCTCAGGCATCAACCCGAATCCCTCTTTGGTGGTGCGCAACTGCTCTACAAGTTACCTAAAGGCTACTGCGGCGGCTCCGACCATCGGAAGGAAGGTCTCGCCACGGGTTTTTAATCCCTCTCTTCTAAGCAGTCTTCTAAGCAGTCTTCTAAGCAGTCTTCTAAGCAGTCTTCTAAACAGTCTTCTAAACAGTCCCCTTCTAAACCCTAGCGAATAACCAGACCCGGGACATCCGTTACCCGGCCGATCACCGCGGTCTGGGTATATCCGGCACCCTGCAGCTCAGCCACACAGGCCGCCGCCTGGTCCTGGGCAAGGCCTACTAAAAGACCGCCAGCCGTCTGAGGATCAAAGATAATTTCCGCTGCCGGCTGCTCGGCGGGGATATCCAGTGTCATGCCTTGAGACGCGGCCTGCCGATTGGCTGCATGCAGGGTGCTTTGTATGCTCCCGCCGGTCGCCGACAGGCAAGCCAGAGCACCGTCCAGTATCGGCACTGCCGCCAAGTCAAGGGCTAGACCGACATCAGTACCTTGGAGCATTTCAATGGCATGCCCTGCCAAGCCAAAGCCAGTAACATCCGTACAGGCGGTGACCGGATATCGCGCCAGGACCTGAGCGGCCTGACGATTGGATACCAGCATCTGTTCCAGCGCGGCCATCACCCAGCTCCCTTTTGCTCGATGCTGCATATCAGCAGCAAAGAGCACACCGGTACCGAGAGCCCGCGTCAAAATCAGGGCATCACCAGGGAGGAGACCGGTCTTATGCCAAAGTGCCTCCGGGGAGACCAGCCCGGAAATAGCGAAACCTATGGACATTTCCACCCCCTCAGTGGTGTGCCCACCCACCAATTCTACCTCGTCTTGGGTCAGCTGCTGCATGGTGCCGGCCATGGTCTGCTGCAAGAGGCCACGGGTCACCTCGGCTTTTGCAAAGGGCAGGGTCAGCAGTGCCATGGCAGTCATGGGGTTGCCACCACAGGCATAGATATCACTCAGGGCATGGTTCACCGCGATACGCGCCAGCATGTATGGGTCCTCATAAAATGCCCGAAAGTGATCCACAGTCTGTAGTAATAGCTTCCCCGCGGGGATGCTGCTCAGGGCGGCATCATCACTCGGCAGGGCTTGGCGACCACTCACACCAGCAGGTGCTTCTTGCAACACTTCGGTGAGTACTTCCCGCAACAGGTCACTACTGACCTTGGCACCACAGCCACCGCAGTGCATCTGCTGCGCCCATTCAGCCACCAGGGGACTCGTCGCTGAATGACCCGAAGGCGGCGCCATGGGGGGCAACTGCTGGAATCGCTGCATAAACCGAGCATCTATCCAATCCTTCCAACGCCAAGCCCAGGCACCCGCAAGCACCAGCCCATTGCGCGTGGCGACCGCTTGTTTATTGCCCGTTGAGATTAACGATAGAAATTGCGCCTGGGGTCGATAGGCATGTAACTTCTTGCCGAGGAGCAGCGCACGCAGATTGCGATTGAGGGGCTTCCCCTGCCGGACGGCATAGACGCCCGCCTTGGGTCGGGGATGATTCACCATAGTCGCACAGTCGCCGACGGCAAAAATCTGCTCAAAGCCCTCCACCTGCAGGGTATCCCGCACCCGCACAAAACCACCCGCATCTACCGCCAGACCCGTATCGGCTAGCCAGGGGGGTGCCGCCCCCGGGGTAATCCAGAAGACATGCTCTAGGGGTACTTCTTGGCCCTGGCTTGATACCAAAACGCTTTTATAGCGGGCACTTTCATGGAGAGCACTTTCATGGAGGGTGTTTTTATAGCGGGTACTTTTATAGCGGGTGCTTTCATGGAGGGTGCTTTTATAGAGAGCACTTGCACCATAATCCTGCGCACAAAAATCCCGATGGACCTGAACCCCGGCCTGAGCCAGCAGGACCTCAAACCGGCGGCTAACCCCAGGCGCATATCCCGGCAGGATATCGGGGGTGTCGGTAAAGAGATGCAACTCCCAGTCTCTGGTCGGGAAGGTCTGCCTCAGATAATGCTCCACCGCGAGACACAGCTCTACACCACCCGCACCCGCGCCCACAAAACCGATTGGTGTGCAGCGGCTCTTATCGTCTTGCTGAGCAAATAACCTCAGAAACTCACGCCAGCCCGCGAGAAACTGGCTAATCGGCTTCACGGGTATCACCCCCTCCAGCAGTGGCAAACCGCCAGGGGTGATACCCAGATCCAGAGACAAGAGGTCGTATCGGATAGTCCGGCGGGACTGGCACCTAACGGACTGAGCCACTGGATCAAGCCCGACCAGACTGTCCCTGATAAAACCCGCGCCCGCAAACCGACACAGCGGCACGAGATCAATAAACACCTGCTCTTCGGTGTAGTGGCCAGCAATCAGCCCCGGCAACATGCCTGAATAGGGCGTCTGGCTGGAAGGGCTAATCAGCGTCACTCTGAGGCCGGGGATAGGCGCCATACCCAGCATACGGAGCAAGAGCACATGGCTATGCCCGCCGCCGGCGAGGACCAATTCCTTGGCAATGGGCTGGTTGTTCACTGACTCATATCATTCATGACTACTGAGTACCTACTGATTAAGGATAACTGATTAGGGGCAACTGATTAGAGAATGGCTATACTAGTCGCCCAGACATCAACTAGCACCGCATGACATGCGCCACCACTCCCTAAGGACCCATGGCACCATATATCTGCTTGCCTTTGCCAGCGGCTTTATCATCATGTCCATTGAATTGCTTGGGGGCCGCATTCTGGCACCCTGGTTCGGCAGTAGCATTTATGTCTGGGGCAGTATTATCACCGTCTTTATGGTGGCACTGTCAACGGGTTATCTCGTCGGTGGCCACCTGTCCATGCTAGCACCAAGCATGCGCCGCTATGGTGTGTTTTTTCTCGCCGCCGCCATGGCTAGCCTACCCATCATCTATTGGGGCGAATGGCTGATGGCGGGGATCTTCTTGCAACTTGAAGACCCCCGCTATGGCTCGTTAGTTGCCGCCACTGTCTTGTTCTTCATCCCGACTGCTATTCTCGGCATGATCGCGCCCTACTCGGTGCGGCTACTGGTCGAAAACACCCTCCACAGCGGCAAGGTTGCCGGCGGATTGTATTTTGTGTCCACCCTGGGCAGTGCCCTCGGCACCCTGCTCACTTCTTTTTACCTGGTGCTGTGGTTTGAGATAAATCAAATCATCACCACCCTGGCATGCCTGCTATTTCTCTGCTTCCTGCTAGCCTGGCATGCAGACCAGTGGACCGGCGGGAGATGAGCTTTTCCAGCCGGCAGGGTCTGAGCAGCCTGCGGGGTACTATACTGGGCAGCACGCGTGGCACTCTTCTTGGCACTCTTCTGGGCACAATCGTTCTTTGCTTATGTATGAGCGAGCAGGCTACGGCCGCCAAGCGAGTAATCCATCAAGAAAAATCTCTCTATCAAAACATTCTGGTGACTGAACACCTACAGCAACGTTGCTTGACCTTCTCAGGTAAAAGCGGCAACAAACGCCAGACCTGCATCAACACCCGGCATGCAAAGCGAATTGTCTTCCAATACGTCAAGATGTCTCTCGCGGGTCTCTTGCTCAATCCCAACCCGAAGCGGATGCTGATGATCGGGCTAGGTGGCGGCACCCTCTCCGGCCTGCTTGCTGCCCTCTTCCCGGAGTTGCATATAGATATTGTTGAACTTGACCCAGCAGTCTTGCGGGTTGCTCGAGACTATTTCAACTTCAAAGAGACGTCCCGGATCCGGGTCCACATTCAAGATGGCCGGGTATTTGTTCGGCGGTACCTGTTACAACACCAACCAGAAGCACCCCGGTACGACCTGATTATTCTGGATGCCTTTACTGGCGACTATATTCCGGCGCACCTCATGACCCAGGAATTCTTGCAGGACATCAAGGCACTAGTCGCTCCCCAGGGTGTCGTCTTGGCGAATACCTTTTCCACCAGCGGGCTTTATGATCATGAATCGGTGACCTACCAGACTGTGTTCGGCGACTTCTTCAACTTCAAAATGCCGGGTAGCAACAACCGTGTTATTCTGGCGACCACTCAGGGGCTACCGCATGCCGAGACCCTGGCGCAGCATGCACAGCTGCTCGCTCCCCGCTTAGCGGACTATGGCGTCAAGGTAGTGCGCTTCCCCAAGTATCTAGGTCGCCATCGGGACTGGGATCAATCAGTGCGCCCCCTGACGGATCAATTTGCACCGGTCAATCAACTGCAGGGTAGTAGCACTAGAAGCCAAAAAATAAATAAAAAAGCCGAGTAAAAACACGACTGCATAAGTATATCAACCGGGAGGCACCCGCATGTCCAGACGCGAGCAAATTCGCATGACCCGCGAAGAAGTCACTCAGTTTCTGCGCGTATCACGCACCATGATTCTGGTCTCCAACAGTGCCCGCGGCTTCCCGCATCCCATGCCCATGTGGTATGCGGTGGATGACGATCAGGTGTATATGACCACCTTTCGCAAGAGTCAGAAGGTCAACAACCTGCGGCGGGACCCACGGGTGTCTCTGCTGGTGGAGTCAGGGGACCTTTATCAGGAACTCAAAGGCGTCCTTATCTATGCGGAAGTGGAACTGATAGAAGCCCCGGAAGCGGTCCGGGATATTCTGCTCAAGATTGCCGTACACCGCGGCGATATGCCCGCCGATGCCGACGAGAATATCAAGGCAGGTATGTTGAATACTGCTGCCAAGAGAATCGGGATGCAATTTACCCCGGAGCAGATCATCACCTGGGACCATGCCAAGTTGGGCGGGAGCTATTAACTAACTGCTAATTAACTGCTAATTATGCCCTAGCCTCTAGGCGGAGTTGGCGCGTTGGGGCGCAAATCACTGCCTTATACCCCTTCCCAGTAGCTGTCTCTCAACAAGCGTTTATAGAGTTTGCCGGTGGGGTGCCGCGGCAGTTCCGGGGCAAAGTCCACTGACCGAGGGCATTTGATGTGTGCCAGATGAAGGCGACAAAATCCGATGAGTTCCGCGGCTAGATCCGGGCCCGCTTCGGCCCAGTTTTTGGGTTGCACCACGGCCTTCACTTCCTCGCCAAATTCTTCATTGGGGACCCCAAAGACCGCCACATCCATGACCCGGGGATGGGTAACCAGCAGATTTTCTGCCTCCTGAGGATAGATATTCACACCGCCAGAGATAATCATGTAGCTCTTTCTATCCGTCAAATAGAGATAGCCTTCCTCATCCACATAACCCAGATCTCCCAGGGTGGACCAGCCCGCGGGATGACGCGACTCCTGAGTCTTCTCCGGGTCGTTAAAATACTCAAACTCATCGCCGCCACTAAAATAGATAGTACCGATTTCGCCGCTTTTAACCTCCGCACCCGCTTCATTAAGGATATGCAGTTGCCCATTCAGCGGCTGCCCCACTGAGCCCTTGTGACTGAGCCAATCCTCGGTGTTAATCGCCACAAACCCGTTGCCTTCGCTACCGGCGTAATACTCATGGATAACGGCTCCCCACCAATCAATCATCTGTTCCTTAATGGGTATCGGACAGGGCGCCGCGGCATGAATCGCACACTCCAGGCTACTCAGGTCATACCGAAGGCGCCGCTCCTCATCGAGTTTCAGCATCCGGATAAACATGGTGGGCACCCACTGACTATGGGTAACACCATAGGTTTCTATCGTCTTGAGGGCGGCTTCCGCTTCAAAGTGCTCCATCACAATGCAGGTCATACCCGCCGCCATAAAAACCATAGTGAAATTCAACGGTGCGGCATGGTAGAGGGGTGCTGGACACAGATAGACACTGTCCTCGGTAGCACCATAGAGCCACTGAAAGACTGCAAAGCGAGTATTCTCACCGAGTGCCTCCTCGGGCAGGGGTTTGAGGATGCCCTTGGGGCGCCCGGTGGTGCCTGATGAATAGAGCATCGGCATCCCCATGGATTCATCAGCAATCGGCACCGCTGGCATGCGCCTCAGCGCCGTTTCCCAAGCCTCATAGCCGGGGATGACACCATCTAGCATCAAGGCGCGGACCTCCTTACCGAGCCGGGGCTGCAACTGCTCGGCGACCGGGCGCTGCGCCATGGAGGTGATGAATAGTTTCGCCTGAGAATCGCGCAGAATATAGTCCACTTCATCCACCTGTAACTGGTGGGAAATCGTCGTGAAATAGAGGCCCGAACGTTGGGCAGCGAAACAGATAGGCAGATAGGCAAGCTGGTTTTCCATCAAAATGGCAAGGTGCTCACCCCGGCCCAGCCCGAGATGCCGGAAGAGTTGCGAGGCCTGGATAGATAGCTGGTCCAGCTCACGGAAGCTCAGCCGCTGCCCGGAGCCGGCCATGATGCAGGCGGGCTTGTCGGGCCTAGTGATTGCCAGGTCGCTGAAATGCATGGCTCATCCGTTCCTTTCTGTGCCGTGGCGCCAGGGACTAGACAAGATGCCGAGTTGCTACCGAAAATTCAAGTGCCTGTATAGGGGCATAAGCTATGACCCTTCTATCCCATTTAGGGCATATCTACAATATGTTGTGTTTATGAAGTCCTTGAGGCACAATATGTAGTTATTGCTCTCGGGTATTATCAAGTCATCAACTCAGCTTTGCGCATCTAACTTAGCGCATCTAACTTAGCTTATCTAAAGAGACCGCTTATATGGACGCCACAAAACCAAAACTCACCGCCATACCCTCAACCGTCAACAATATCAAACTGCAAGCAACCTCCTTGCATATCTGGGACACCAAATATTGCCTCAAAGACAAAGAAGGCAAAAACATTGATCAAACCATAGACGATACCTACCAGCGAGTCGCCAAAGCCCTATCCGACACTGAAGCACCCGAGGTGCGGGAACACTGGTATGAGCAGTTTCTCTGGGCACTCCGCAATGGCGCCATACCCGCCGGCAGGATCATTTCCAACGCTGGCGCCGGGGCACAAAAGCCAGCCACCTCCACCATCAACTGCACGGTGTCTGGGACCATCAATGACTCTATGGAAGATATACTCAAAAAGAATCTTGAAGCAGGCCTGACCCTCAAGGCAGGTTGCGGTATCGGTTACGAATTCTCCACCCTGCGCCCCAAAGGGGCTTATGTTACCGGTGCCGGTGCCTACACTTCTGGGCCCCTGTCCTTTATGGATATTTACGACCGGACCTGCTTCACCGTCTCCTCTGCGGGCGGCCGACGAGGGGCACAGATGGCGACCTTTGAAATCGGTCATCCCGATGTCATGGAGTTCATCAAAGCCAAACGGGAAGATGGTCGGTTGCGTCAGTTCAATCTGTCCTTGCTCATCACCAAAGAATTTATGGAAGCCGTGATTAACAAAACCAACTGGGCGCTCAGTTTCCCCATCTCCCAATCCGAACAGGACTGTAACCCGGTTGACCTCACCGACGAGAGCCAAGTGCTCTGGCGGCTCTTCCCCGCCCAATGCGGCTATGTGACCAATGACACCGGCCTGGTTGCCTGCCGCATTACCCAAACCATTGACGCGCGGGAACTCTGGGAGCTCATCATGCAGTCTACCTACGACTTTGCAGAACCCGGGTTTATCCTGATTGATAAAGTCAACGAGATGAACAACAACTGGTTTTGTGAAGAGATTCGGGCAACCAATCCCTGTGGCGAACAACCCCTGCCGCCCTACGGCAGTTGCCTCCTGGGGTCCGTCAACCTGTGCCGATTTGTAGAGCAACCTTTTAGTCATGAGGCAAGTTTTGACTGGCAGACCTTCAGTGATGTCGTCGCCGTATTCACACGTATGCTCGATAATGTTGTTGAAATCAATGGCTTACCACTGCCCATGCAGAAGCTGGAAATTGAGCGCAAACGTCGACATGGCATGGGTTATCTCGGTCTCGGCTCCACCATCACCATGCTCGGCATGAGTTATGGCGACCCCGCATCGATCGCCTTTACCGAAGCGGTAACGCGCCTCCTTGCCATAACCGGTTGGCGCCTCGGTCTGGCACTGGCTGAGGAAAAGGGCGCGGCGAGCATCATGGAAGAGGACTTTGAAATCACGGGCGAGATGCTCCGTCTCAGGCCCGAGATAGCAGCGGATGGTTACCAGCTCGGGGACAGCATCAAAGGCAAGGTGCTCCATGCAAGATATTCGCGTTACATGCAGAAGATTGCCGAAGAAGAGCCGCAACTGGTCGCTGAGTTGGCAGAAAAGGGCTGCCGCTTTACCCATCACTCCTCCATCGCCCCGACCGGCACCATCAGTCTGTCGCTAGCAAACAACGCCAGCAATGGCATTGAACCGAGTTTTGGGCACCTCTATTCACGCAATGTGATTCAAGCCGGCAAGATGTCTAAGCAAAAGGTAGATGTCTGCTCTTTTGAGTACCTCGCCTATCGCTCAATGATCAATCCTGATGCCAAACCCAATTCAAAGGCTCCAGAGTACAAATTGCCCGACTATTTCGTCACTGCTGAGGATATTACGCCCCGGCAGCATGTGGATATTCAAGCCGCTGCTCAAAAGTGGATTGATTCCTCAATTTCTAAAACGGCCAATGTGCCGGTGGATTATCCCTTTGATGACTTCCAGGATATTTATCTCTACGCCTATAAGCAGGGGCTGAAGGGATGCACCACCTTCCGTGCCAATCCCAAGGTGCATCAGGGCGTACTGGTGAAGGCGGAAGATCTGGAAAATACCACCTATGAATTTGTCCTTGCCGATGGCCAAGTGGTGACCGCCAAGGGCAATGAAACAGTGGAATACATGGGCGAGACGCATGTTGCCGCCAACCTTTTTGAAGGCTTGAAGGAAGGCAACCTCGGTAAGTTTTAAAGGGCAGGTGTTAAGAAGGCAGGTGTTATAAGAGGGCGGGTGTTAAGAGCAGTACGACATGCTCGCCTGATACAAGGTAAAGTCTACACTCAGGAGATAAAAACTATGAGCCTCAAGATAAACCAGGCAATCGTCAGCTACTCGGTGCATAGTGCCACTAGTGCACCGACCCCCCCGCTGAAAGCCGTGCCGGAAAGGGACGTCATGCACGAGGAAATACGGCGACCGGATGACCTCAAGGGCTACACCTATAAAATCAAACCCTCCCAGGACGCGCATGCCCTGTACATCACCATTAACAACATCCTGCTGAACGATGGCACTGAACACAAACAGGAATATCCGTTTGAAGTATTCATCAATTCCAAAAACATGGAACATTTCCAATGGATTCTCGCCTTAACTCGAGTCATATCGGCAGTCTTCCGCAAGGGTGGGGACAGTGTATTCCTCATCAAGGAATTAAAAGAAGTCTTTGACCCCAAGGGCGGCTACTTCAAAAAAGGCGGGCACTTTATGCCATCACTGGTGGCGGAAATTGGCCATGTGCTTGAAACCCACATGAAAAAAATCGGCCTCATTGAAGAAGAAGAACTGAGCCCAGAACACCAACTGATGATTGCAGAAAAACGCGCCACTTTTGAGCTTGCCTCCAAAGCCCAAGAAGAGCCGACAACAGAGACGAGTGCCTTCCCGGCTGGGGCAACGGAGTGCCGACAGTGCCACGCCGTCGCCATGGTGCTGCTGGATGGTTGCATGACTTGTCTTGCCTGCGGCGACAGTAAATGTAGCTAGGCATGGGTGCCCGCAGCATGCCTGCTATTGTGGCCGTCATTCTCGAGCTTGTCCTCTTGTCGCAGGCGGAATCCAGTAAAAAGAGTATTGTTTTCCGATTTACCCCGGTACTCCAACCCGTCAGAAGGCAAGCCCGAGAGTGCCGGGGTGAGGTTTGTCATTCATTCTTGTCACCTATCCTCTCACTCATGTCATGATAGGCGCCATGCAAACCTACTTGAACCAACTCCGGTATATCCTGGACCAGGGACGCACCAAAAAGGATAGAACCGGCGTCGGCGTCCGTTCCGTTTTTGGTCTCAATGCACGTTATGCCATGGCCGATGGCTTCCCCGCGGTCACCACCAAGAAGCTCGCCTTCAAAGTCATGCTCTCCGAACTCCTGTGGTTTATTTCAGGTTCTAGCAACATCAATGCTCTCAAAGCCATCTATCAGGAAAACAAGATTTGGGATGCCAATTATCAAGACTATCTTGCCCGCCTGCAGCTAGAAGAAAACGATGGTGATCTGGGCAGGCTCTACGGTGCCCAGTGGCGCCGCTGGCAAGGCGCCGATGGACAACACATTGATCAACTGCAAAACGCGATAGCGCTTATCCGGCAGGAGCCTGACTCAAGACGCATTATCGTCAATGCTTGGAATCCCGGCGAAGCAAGCCCAGACCAGGTGGCACTACCGCCATGCCATAGTTTCTTCCAGTTCTATGTCGCCGAGGGGCGACTGTCCCTGCAGATGTACCAGCGGTCCGCGGACATGTTCCTGGGCCTACCATTCAACATTGCTTCCTACTCCCTGCTGCTCCACCTGGTAGCCCGACTCACCAATCTTGAAGCAGATGAGTTCATACACACCATCGGTGATGCGCACATTTATCTTGATGCGGTTGACCAGGTCAAAGAACAGTTACAACGTGCGCCCCTGCCCCTGCCCAGATTACATATTAAAGACCGCCAGCAAAGGTCTATTGATGATTTTGAGATGGCCGATTTCTCCTTAGTGGATTACCAGCACCATCCGGCTATCAAAGCTAAGCTGGCGGTTTGAAGCGCAGGTATAGAAGCACAGGTGTAGTAGCGCATGACTGACCGAAAAAGAGCCACCACCATTGATGAATATCATGTGCTGACTCAGCGAGTCTTCTCCAATCTTGAATTGACGCGTAATCAACAAAAAACGCCCTGGAGAAACACCCGCCACTACCAGCCACGACATGATGACATCATCATCACACCCTTTTCCAAATCAGGCACAACCTGGCTACAGCAGATTTTCCACTGCCTGCGCACTCGAGGTGCTCTGGACTTCCAAGATATATCAGCGGTAGTCCCCTGGATAGAAACCAGCCCCCTCCTGGGCATCAATCTCAACGCCGAGCAGTGCGCTAAGCCCAGAGGCTACAAGAGTCATCTGCCCTACAGCATGATTCCGCTGGGCGCAAAATACATCAATGCAGTGCGCCATCCTAACGATGTAGCCTATTCCCTATTCAAGTTTATGGAAGGCTGGTTTATTGAACCGGGAACTATTCCGGTGGACGAATTTATCCAAAAAGAGTTCCTGGAACGGCCCCACTACTATCACCACCTCCTGAGCTGGTGGCACCAGCGGCACGACGACCAGGTGCTCTTCCTGGTGTACGAACAGATGATTGAAGACCTTGAAGGCACCATAAAACGGGTCGCCGAGTTCATCAATATCCCGCTGGATGAAGCACTACTAGCACTCACTCTGGAGCATGCATCTCTAGAATTTATGCAGGCACACCTAGAGCAGTTTGATGATGCGCTGATGCGCAAGCTGTCAGAAACAGAAGTGCTACCACCAGGCAGTGATAGCGCCAAGGTGCGTACTGGCAAGATAGGGGGGCATCGGGACGCATTGAGTCCGGGCCTGGTGGCAGAATTGGATGCACAATGGCAAGCACTCATCACTCCAGAGATTGGCTTTGCTTCTTATGAGGCATTGATTGCCAGTCTTGCCTAGCGTTGTTTATTAAAATGTCGCTTATTGAAAGTAGCCGCTTATTACAATGATTAAAGCGCCTGCTGATGCAACTTCTTCCATTCTGCATAGGGCATACCATAGATCATTTCACGCGCCCCCTCGTAATCCAGCGACAGCCCGCGCGTCTCGGCCGCCGCGAGATACCACTTACTCAAGCAATTACGACAAAAGCCCGCCAGGTTCATCAGGTCAATGTTCTGCACCTCAGAATGCTCGCTCAGATGGTGCACCAAACGTCTAAACGCCGCCGCCTCAAGTTCGGTTTTCATATTGGTATCCATGTTCACCCCTCCGTCTTTATATTGTCGTGGCTTCTAGTTAGCACCGATATTACCCCCTGCGGGTCTCCCCATGCCACACCGCTTTGGCATAACCTGCGGTCTTGAGTAGAATAGCGCCAAGCGAAAGGTATGAGGGGAGTATGACGGACATTGTCATCGTTGGGGCAGGGCAGGCAGCAGGGCAAGCGGCAGCAAGCATGCGCCAGGGCGGGTTTAAGGGCGGCATCACTATTCTAGGGGATGAAGCCCAACCCCCCTATCAGCGGCCACCCTTATCAAAACAATATCTTTCTGGCGAGCAGGAACTTGCCCGGCTCTATGTCCGCCCGGAACAATTTTATAGTGACCATGAGATTAACCTGCAGACCGAGACGAGGGTCACCGATATTGCCCCAGCCGCAAAGACCTTGAGCACGGCAGCGGGCACCACCTACCCCTATAGCGAACTGCTGATTGCGACCGGTAGCCGCCCGAGAATCTTGAAGTTACCCCAGGCTAATCTGAACGGCATCCATTACCTCCGGACCATTGCCGATGTGGACCGAATCCGCGCTGCACTGAGCAGGGCAACCAAGGTGTGCATCCTCGGCGGGGGTTACATAGGGCTGGAGGTGGCTGCCGTCATCGCCTCATCCGGACTTGATGTCTCCGTTATTGAAATGGAAGCGCGCATTTTGCAACGCGTCACCACCGCCGAAATGAGTGCCTTCTATCACAATATTCATGAGCAGCAGGGTGTCAAGCTCATGGTCAACACCAAAGCCATAGGTTTTGAAGGCGACTCATCGGTTACCGCCCTGCTGGCAGATGAACAGGGCGTTGAGCGGCGCATTGAAACTGATCTGGTCATCGTTGGCATTGGTATTCAACCCAATGTTGAACTCGCAGAAGCCGCGGGGATTGACTGCGATAACGGCATTCTGGTGGATAACCACTGCCGCACTTCCCAAGCGCATATCTACGCCGCTGGAGACTGCACCAATCATCCTAATCCTCTGCTGAACCGGCGGCTTCGGCTTGAATCGGTCCCCAACGCTATGGAGCAGGCACGGGTCGCTGCCGATAATATGCTAGGGGGTGCTAAGACCTATGCCGCGGTGCCCTGGTTCTGGAGTGACCAATATGATTTGAAACTACAAATGGTTGGATTTTCCGCCGATGGGGATAGAGCCGTTATGCGCGGCGACATGCAGAGCAAGCAGTTTGCCGTGTTTTATCTTAAAGACAGCAAGGTGGTCGGCGTAGATGCGGTCAATAGCCCCAAAGAATTTATGGTCTGTAAACGTCTCTATGGCAAGACCGTGGATCCCGATGCGCTTGCCGACCCGCAGCTTGACCTGAAAAGTCTATTAGCATGACCTGCTTAAGAGTCTGCTTAGGAGCCTTCTTAATAACCACTGGCACCACTGCCCTCAGACACCCTTTGCAAGCAAGCCCTATCATATTCATAATGGGCAGCTGACAAGCCAATACAATCCACTACTAAGCAGCCGGAGAAAGATTTATGCCACAGGTTAAATTCATTGAGTTCAATGGTACCGAACATCTCATAGACGCCAAGACCGGGGAATCTATTATGTTGGCGGCAACGACCAACCTAGTGCCCGGTATTGATGCTGATTGCGGGGGCGAATGTTCATGCGCCACCTGCCATGTGTTAATTGACGAGGAATGGCGGGCGAAGCTAGCACCGGTAAATGATACCGAGGATGCCATGCTAGATATGAATCCAGACCGAAGCCCTCAGTCACGGCTGAGCTGTCAGATTAAAATGGATGATAAGCTGGATGGGATTGTCGTGCAGTTGCCAGAATTCCAGTATTAACCGGCACACTTGCCCGAATGTGCCCCGCCACGACAGTCATATAGACACCCCCATAAGAATCGCTTTCAGTGCACAAATTTAAAATATTCCATCAGACGGTGTACGACTATGAAAGCCCGGTCACCCTCAACACCCACAAGCTGCTGTTGCGCCCCCGAGATGGTCATGATCTGCGCATAGAAGCTTCCACTCTCGTTATTTCCCCTGAGCCGCTGGTGACCTGGTACCGCGATGAGTTGGACAATTCGGTGGCTATTGCCGCTTTTATACCCATAGAAACCACCCAACTCACCATTAGGAGTGATCTGACCGTCACCCACTACACGGCCCATCTGGGGCAATTCCCCCTATTGCCCCCAGCGCTACGTTTCCCTTTCGTCTACTCAGCAGCAGAGTTGCTGGCGTTGTCTAGCTATCGGCACCTTGATGTTCAAGGTGCTTCTTTTTATGCATGGGTGGATTCCCTCGGCAAGGAAGACAAGACGCTGTCATTTCTGGCCTATCTTTCCTCCAGCATCCATAACTACTGTACCTATCAAGTGCGCGAGGAACCCGGCGTACAAACCACAGCGGAAACCTTAGCTACCGGTCGAGGTAGTTGTCGTGACTATGCGTGGCTATTTGTCGCGGCCGCACGACATGCTGGCTTGGCAACCCGCTTCGTTAGCGGCTATTGCAACACGAATAATGGGCAGTATGAGGCACCCGCTACTGATGAGCCGTTTCAGTACAACAAGACTTTTTTTGACACCTCACCTATCAAGGACTTTCCCAGTTCCGGTGTTACCCATGCCTGGGCGGAGGTGTACCTGCCCGGTGCGGGCTGGGTAGGTGTGGATCCGACACATAATCTTTTTACCTCAGGGCATCACACCCCGGTCGCCGTGGCCCTCAACCCCGAGGACATACCGCCAGTGAGTGGTAGTTTTACTGGTCCTGCAGAGGTACCCAAGACTATGAGCGTATCGGTGGAGGTCAGTCCCTGCTAGCCTGCTTTTCTTAACCTGCCCTTCTTAACCTGCCCTTAGCCCAGCAACGAATTGGGATACCGCTGCCCCTATCTCATCGGGAGAATCTTCCTGGATGAAGTGCAACCCCTTGACAGTCACTTCGGTCTGATTAGGCAGACTACGGGCAAAGGCAAGCGGCGCACCACAGAGTATGCTCCCTGGGTCAGCACTAATCAGTAACTTGGGCAGCGGCGATTGGCTTAACCAATCCGCATAGGCTTGTACTATCTTGACCACCTCAGCCGGTGCACCATCAAGCGGAATCTCTCGGGGCCAGCTGAGCATGGGGCGACGAGCTTCACCCGGTTGGGCAAAGGGTCTTTGATATTCCGCCCGCTCTTCAGCACTTAACTTTTTGAGTATGGACCCAGGCAAAACGGCTTCAATAAACAGATTCTTCTCTAGGATCATCGCTTCGCCTGCGTCTGAGCGAAACCCCTGGAAAATCCCTCGCGCCGGCTCGGGCCATTCCTCCCAGGTCAAGGGCCGAACAATGGCTTCCATATAGGCGATGCCCTCTACTGCATCCTGGTGCCGACGACTCCAGTCAAAGCCCAGGGCGGAACCCCAGTCATGCATGACAAAGACCACCTGCTCAGTAACTCCGAGTTGCTCTAGCAGTGCATCCAGATATTTGCTGTGTTCACGGAAGTGATATCTTTCCGGGTCATCCTGAGTCAACTTTTCTGAATCACCCATACCAATCAAATCCGGGGCAATACAACGCCCCTGGCCTATGAGCTGCGGCAGAATGTTCCGCCAAAGCCAGGATGAAGTGGGATTACCATGCAGGAACACAATAGGAGCGCCGGTCCCGGCTTCAATGTAAGCCATCTTTTTACCGAGGACTTCAATCTGCTGCTTCTCAAGCCTGCCAGGCATGTCATTCACTTTTTTTGGTCAATCTTGAAAAGTTCGGCCGGCGGTGGCGGCAACGTCTGAACAGCCACAAGAGGGGCGCAAACAACAAACCGGCGAGTAACAACAGCAACACGAAGCCGAATGAAAACACCAAGAAGACCCAGATAACTTCCACATTGACATGGAAGTATCTGACCGCCACCCAGACAAATGCGCCAGCAAACAATGCACCGGAGAGGAATCGGTGCACCAGTCGATCTTTGAAGATAGCCGACAATCCGCTGAGCATAGACACCTCAACTGCTACAAGACGCCGACCCCAAAAATACTAACCCCCACTAGTTGATCCCCAACAACTCAACATCAAAGATCAACACCGCATCGGGAGGAATCACCCCCGGGCGACCCGCGGCACCGTAAGCAAGTTCCGATGGAATATAAAACCGGAAGCGACTCCCAATCTGCATGTGTTGTAGCCCTTCGGTCCAGCCCGCGATGACTTGCTGGAGACCAAACTCCGCGGCCTGTCCCCGGGCAATAGAACTATCAAACACCTCACCGGTGATCAGCCTACCTTCATAGTGCACCCGCACCCGGTCGGTCGCCTGGGGCGAGGCACCCTGAGCCGCCTGCAGGATTTCATACTGTAGCCCTGTATCGGTCACCACTACTTCTTCCCGCTGGGCATTCTTCTGCATGAAATCAAGCAACTCATCGCTATCCATATCAGGCGTCTCTTCCTTGCTACAGCCAATCAAGGCAAGCAGACTCAGGCAGAGCATGAACAAGCTGAGCTGGGTTTTTATGTGTGTCGTCATAGCTAGTCTCCAAGTGGCATCCAATTGCCATGAAATCCAAAAGGTATCCGATGATCCAGATAGGCGGTAGCGAGGGGACCCGCCTCGGGTTGCATCGCATCAAGAATCACCAGTTGGCTTGCGTTCCTGCGGGCATCATACACGTTGGCAAGCAGGAAGCCGTCACCTTCTGGTGCCTCCTCGGTGCGGGGCACAAAAATCGGCTCATTGGTCGCACAACCCTCGTCAAGTTCGTAGATGGCGAATTTACCGGTCTGATGATCAATCCGGCCTATGCCGTCAAAACCGCCTAGGGTCCGCTCCGGATTAGACGCGCAGGCCAAATAACCATACCGATAATTGCTTGCGGTGTACCGCTCATCGAGTCTGGGGAACTCACAGGCAAGCTCATCTAAGCGCTCAGTCTTGTAGTGGGCATGATTTTGGCCCAGCTCAAAGGTCCAGCGGGTCAAACGTGGCACCGCCTTGCTGGGGTCGCCAGGGGTGCCGTCTGGTGTTGGGAAGAGCGGTGCCTGTTCATATTCGCACAGCTCGCAGGTGACTGTTTGATGACCAGAAGCCTGGTCTTGATTGGTGTGGGCGTTCATGAAATGGAAGGCATAAGCCGGGTCGCCTTGGAACCAACGCAGGTCATCCACGTTACCCGACCTCGGCATGATCCCAATATGCGTGCCCTTGTCTGGCTCCCAAGCATAGACGGGTGCCCCGGTCATTGCCCTTTCCATAGAACCGGTCAAGGGCATGATGGGGAAGATGACATGCTCCCGAGTGACCATAAAGTCATGCACCATGGACGCATAGGGGGCGTCAAAAGTTTCCGACCGGGTCAGCTTGCCGTCCTTGTCCACGACATGGAACGCTATCCGCTCGGAAATCAACCCCTCAGCATTGTACCCGAAAAACAGCATCTCGCCGGTGACCGGATCCAGCTTAGGATGGGCCGTCATGGGCCCGAGCAACTTGCCATCAAAGGTCCAGGAACCGCGCGATTCCAGCGTCATGGGGTCCAGTTCAAAAGGCGGATGTGCCTCTTCCAGAGCGAGCAGTTTGCCGGCGTGAAACAGGATATTAGTATTTGCCAGACCGTCGGTTTCCATATCCTGCACACTGGCATCATTATCCAGCGGGTTGAAAGGAGCAAACAAGGAACGCCCCGCCGCCCGTTCTTGTTGCCACTTGACCGTGCGCACATAGCGATTCTTATAGGCAACCTTGCCGTCTTCTATGTAGAAGCCATGGAGCATGCCGTCGCCACCGAACCAGTGATAATCACCGCGCGGGGCAAACTGAGGATTGGGACCATTGCGGAAAAATACGCCGCCCAGGGCGCGCGGAATCTCCCCTTTAACGACCAGGTCATGCGCGTCACACTCCATCTGTATGGGTGCAAATCCTTCAATCAGGTTGGGATGCGCTGGGAAGCTCTGTGCCATAACAATATCCTTTTAGTATTTCTTTTAATCCTTCTCTTAACCCTTCTCTTAACCCCTTCTCTTAATCCCTTCTCTTAACCAATAATAAGTTCAGCGAACTGCCTGAGCTCCTCAGGATCCTGAGTGGATACCAGCAGGGCAGTGACCGGTGTTTCCCGCCAGGCATCTAGCCGGTCTCGAATCCGTTCCACCGGACCAACCAATGAAATCTCATCCGCAAAGGCCGACGGTACCGCGGCAACCGCGGCATCTTTTTTACCCTCAAGATAGAGTGCCTGAATCTGCTTGGCTTCCGCCGCATAGCCCATACGCGCCATCAATGCGGTGTGGAAGTTGTGCTTTTTCGCACCCATGCCACCAATATAGAGCGCAAGGAACTGCTTAATCGGCATCAACCCTGCTTCTATGTCATCACACACAGTGATGCTAATGCTTTGCATGATTTCAAAGCCCGGCTTGGCGGCGACTATCTGGTCAGCATACACCTCTTGTCGATAGGGAGAGTAGTAGAGGGGCAACCAGCCGTCAGCAATTTCCGCTGCCAAGGCGACATTCTTTGGCCCCTCGGCACCCAGGAAGATCGGCAGGTCTTCTCTCAGCGGATGAGTAATGGGCTTGAGGGGTTTGCCCAGACCCCATGCGCCTTCCCCCTTATAGGGTAAGGGATAGTGCACCCCATCATTGGTCACCGGCGCCTGCCGTGCCAACACCTGTCGGATGATGTCCACATATTCTCGCGTCCTTGCCAGGGGCTTCCCGAAGGGCTGGCCATACCAGCCTTCCACCACCTGAGGGCCCGACACTCCCAACCCCAGGATGACCCGTCCTTGCGATAAATGATCCAACGTCATGGCCGCCATGGCGGTGGCCGTGGGGCTTCTCGCCGATAGTTGCGCCACCGCGGTGCCCAACCGAATACGTTCAGTATGCGCGCCTATCCAAGCAAGTGGCGTGAACACATCAGAGCCCCAGGCTTCCGCCGTGAAGATAGCATCATAGCCCAGCCGTTCCGCGGCCTGTGCTATATCCAGCATCTGGGGATTCGGTCCTGGTCCCCAGTAGCCCAGCTGCATGCCGATTTTCAGTGCACTCATCAGCGCTCTCATTGAATATAAAGAGTTATAAAAAGTTATTAAGCGCTCTTAAGAGCCGTCTTAAGGGGCTCTTTATATACGAACCGCTGAGGGCTCTTTATAATTCTTTATATACGATGAGGGCTCTTTATAATTCTTTATATACGAATCGCTGAGGGCTCTCCCAATAAGGCCCTCTCACCGCGCGTCTTTGTATCTTGCCCGTGGCTAGCCTCGGCAGTGTCTCTACAAAGTCAATGCTCCTCGGACACTTGTAGGGTGCTATTCTAGTCTTGGCGAAGAGCATCAATTCTTCTGCCAGGTTAGCACTCGGGGTCTGGTTCTCGTGCAACTGCACCACCGACTTGACTTCTTCCCCCCATTCCTCATTCGGCACCCCGACGGTACACACATCCAGGACAGCGACATGCTCCAAGAGACCGTTATCAACTTCCTGAGGATAGATGTTCACGCCCGCAGAGATGATCAACTCGGCACTGCGACCGGTCAGGAATAGATACCCGTCCTCATCAAAATACCCCATATCGCCCAACGTGAAATAATCACCTCTGTAGGAATCTGCCGTCTTGGCATCATCCTTGTAATAGCAGAAGCGCCCGACCGCCGGCGCATGCATATAAATGGTGCCGACTTCACCAAGGGGCACTTCCCGCCCCTCATCATTGAGTATTTTGTTGTCAAACTCGGGTCCCGGGCAGCCCACACTGCCCGGCTTTCGCAACCAGTCATGGGAATCAATCAGGAAGCCACCACCCCCCTCAGTCGCCGCATAATATTCCACTAGTACCGGCCCAAACCAATCAATCATGCCCTGCTTGATATGCACCGGGCAGGGTGCTGCGCCATGCATGACGCGCCTAAGGCTGGAAATGCCATACTGCTGCTTCATATCATCATCAAGTTGCAAGAGACGATGAAACATAGTGGCAACCATGTGACAGTGGGTCACCGCATGCTGCTCAATCAGGTGCAGGGTCTCTTCGGGGGTCCACTTGTCCATCAGCACCAGGGTCGCACCGGATACCAGCGGGATCATCACATCTATAAGTAGTGGTGCCGCATGATAGGCAGGCCCAGTGCACAGGACGACTGCCGTACTCTGGGCATAACCCTGCTCAGAAACATCAGGCAAGATCGGCAAGTGCTCTTGACGATAGACGCCCTTGGGGCGGCCGGTAGTGCCTGAGGTGTACAACATACTGCTACCCAGGAGCGGCTCAGCAATATTTTCCGCAGAACAGCCTGCGGTCACCGCCTCCAGTGCATCAAAACCGGCTATATCGCCACCAACAGCAAGGTAGGCTTGCAGGGCACGCCCCATGGCAATCGCTTCTATTGCCTGGTTGCCAAATTGATGCTCGGCTATCAAGACCTGGGCATCGCTATTGTCCAAAATATAACTAATTTCTTCACCGGTGAGGTGCCAGTTAATGGGCGTCACCCGAGTCCCAGTCCGATAACTTGCCATCATCACCAGGGGGAATTCCGCCCGGTTGCTACACAACATGGCTATTGCATCGCCCTGCCCCAGACCCAGAGCCCGTAAATAATGAGCGAGCTGATTCACTCGGGCATTGAACACTGCCCAGCTCAGCGCCTGACCCTGCTGGTCAATCACCGCCAGCTGCGCGGGGTTGCGCGCCGCATGCACGGCAACCGCCATGCCCGAGAGAGCCGCTTCTTCAACAGCTACTGCGGCGTAGTTGATAGCGTAATGAGTAGTGTAGTTAATAGCATTAGTGTACTCAGGCATTTTTAGGCACCGATGAGAAGCTCCAATAGCTTTGCGATACTATCACCCTTGCATATTTTGTAAGCAAAAACCATCTGCCATAACAAAATGTGGCATAGTTCGCCATTATTCAAATGATCGTGAGGAGTAACCGAGTGAGTAGAAGCAGAATGTACCAGATGATACTTGCCCTTGTCTTGCTGAGTCTAGGGGGCGCAGTAGCGGGGCAGACCCCGAAGACCGTGCGCGCGGAAAAGCAAGGCATGTCCTCTGAGCGATTGGAACGCATTACCGCCATGAGCCAGGGCTATGTGGATCGGGAGCATATACCCGGCATCATGACCGCCGTCTCCCGGGGCGGTAAACTCGTGCATCTTGCCTTAGTCGGCACCAAAGGTGCGGATGACCCACGCCCCCTGGCAGCAAACGACCTGTATCGTATCTTCTCCATGACCAAACCCATTACCGCGGTAGCTGCTATGCAACTCTATGAAGAGGGCGGCTTTGCTCTGAATGATCCGGTCTCAAAATTCATCCCGGAACTTGCTGAATTAACGCTGTTGCAGGACGACGGTACCCGGGTGCCCGTCAAAAACCAGATGACTATACATCAGCTCTTAACCCACACCGCTGGTCTGTCCTATGGCTTTGATCCCCGGGACCCCGTGGACAAGTTATACCAGGAAGCAGACCTCTGGGCAGCAGCCGACCTGGATGAGTTCATCAATAAACTTGCCCAACTACCGCTCAAATTTGAACCCGGTGAGCAGTGGCACTATTCCGTTGCCGTGGATGTGACCGGCCTTCTGGTACAGAGAATTAGCGGCTTGCCATTTGATGAATACCTCAGAGCGCAGATCTTCAAACCTCTCGGTATGAAGGACACTTTTTTTGCCGTGCCTGAGCAGAAGCAGGCGCGCTTGCTACCCAATCATTTCCTGGACCCCAAAACCCTAAAAGCGAAAACCCTGCCCCAGAACGGCGCCGCACCGGTTCCTCCCGATACCAGTTGCTATGCCATGTGTGATTTCACGAAGGTGACCCTCTTCTCTGGCGGCGGCGGCCTGGTCTCCACCATGGCCGACTATCTACGGTTTACAGAAATGCTACTGAATGATGGCGCACTGGACGGTACCCGGATTATCGGTGCCAAGACATTGCACTACATGCTCCAAGACCACCTCCCGGCAATTGCCGCCACTACCGAGCTACCGGGGCTGGTAGGCAGAGAGTTTCGGGGTATGGGTTTCGGGCTTGGATTTGCGGTCAACAATGACCCGGTGGCGGGCGGCGTCCTGGGTAGCAAGGGTGAGTACACCTGGGGAGGGGCCGCCGGCACCCTATTTTGGGTTGACCCAGCGGAGCAGCTGATAGCCATCGCGATGATGCAACTCATGGTCGGCTCGCCGGACTTCCGGCATGACCTAAAAGTTGCCGTCTATCAGGCAATCACAGAATCCGCAGAATAACCATCGTTGAGCAGGGAACAGAGTCCATGCAGCAATCACTAGACACCGTCGGCATCTTGTTACGAGAATTGGAAGCACACCAGGATGCACCCGTATGGCAACGGCATCATTTTCTTGATGAGAAGCTATTCAAATCCCGTACTATCTCCATCTTCGGGGAAATCAACATTCATACGGCGAGAAATGTAACCGAGACCCTGCTGGCACTCTCGGCGGCAAATGATAAGCCGATCACCCTCTATATCAGTTCCCCTGGCGGACATGTGGAATCGGGCGATGTGGTCTACGACATGATCAAGTTCATCAAGCCAGAGGTGCGGGTGATTGGTACCGGCTGGGTCGCCAGTGCGGCAACCAATATTTATCTCGCGGCAAAAAAGGAAAACCGACTATCCCTGCCCAATACGCGCTATCTGGTGCACCAGCCATCGGGAGGCTCCGAGGGCGATGCGACCGACATCAAGATTCAGATGGAGCAGATCGTGAAGACCAAAGCGAGAATCAACCAAATCATTGCTGATGAAACCGGACGCTCCCTCGCCCAGGTAGAGCAGGATACTGATCGGGACTTCTGGATGAGTGCGGAGGAAGCCATTGACTATGGCATCGT
The DNA here is from genome assembly GCA_965208605.1 of Candidatus Azotimanducaceae bacterium. GTDB lineage: Bacteria > Pseudomonadota > Gammaproteobacteria > Pseudomonadales > Azotimanducaceae > UBA9659. The sequence goes on from OZ242345.1 coordinate 667,666, forward strand.
TGCCAGAATCGTTACCTCAATCTCAGAGACCAACTAGGCGGAAGCATGGCCGGCATCTTCCAAGAGTTAACGCAACAACATATTGACTTCATCAAGGCACAGCATGTGTTTTTCGTCGGCACGGCGGACACTGAGGGGCACATCAATGTGTCCCCGAAAGGTCTGGACACGTTAAGGGTCATTAATGAAAACGAAGTCGTCTGGCTCAATCTGACCGGTAGTGGCAATGAAACCGCCACCCATGTGTTGAACAATGGACGCATGACCTTGATGTTTTGTTCCTTTGAACGCCAACCGCTCATCCTTCGACTCTACGGCAATGCAAAGGTCATTCATCCACGAGATACGGCGGCTTGGAATAAGTATTCAGCAATTTTCCGCCAGCAACTGGGCTCCCGACAATTTTTTGAATTCCGCCTGGACCTGGTGCAAACCTCTTGCGGCTATGCGGTACCCTTCTATGCGTTTCAAGGCGAACGGGAAACATTGGCAAAGTGGAACCACAAGAAGGGTGAAGCCGGTATCACCGACTATTGGGAAGCCACCAACCAGCGCAGCCTGGACGGCAAACCGACCCGGATCTTGTCCTCATAACTTCATAAAAAGCTACTTCGTCATTTCTTGCCACGCAGCCATACGTGATAGCGCTCTGCCAGGGCAAGTGCCCATTCTGGTTTGTGATTTTTACGCCATTCGCTGGCAACGAACTTGTTCATTTCCATCATACTGGGATAGACATGCACCGTGCCGAGGATCTTGTTCAGCCCCAGACCATGCTTCATGGCTAGTGTGAATTCGCTAATCAGGTCACCGGCATGCTCAGCCGCTATGGTAACGCCGAGAATCTTATCCTTGCCGGGCGGGGTCAGGACCTTCACCAGCCCCACCGCCGCTTCTTCGACAATCGCTCTATCCAAGCCGGCGACATCATAGGTAGTTACCTCATAGTTTATTCCCTGGGCTTTGGCTTCCTGCTCATTCAGGCCTACCCGGGCAATTTCCGGCGCACAAAAAGTAGCATGGGGGATGGCGTCATAGTTCACTCGGAACTTTTTCAGGGTGCCAAAAAGCGCATTGACTGTGGCATACCAAGCCATAAGAGATGCGGTGTGGGTGAACTGATAGGGCCCAGCGACATCACCTATGGCATAAATATTGGGAATATTGGTGCGTAGATATTCATCCACTGCCAGCTGCCCCTTGTCGGTCAGCTGAATGCCCAGAGTCTCCCGTCCAAAGGTATCCACCCTTGCCTTGCGCCCCGCGGCAACCAAGAGCCGATCAAAACTGAGTGCTTGCTCCTTGCCCTCAGTGTCCTGACAAATCAAGGTGTGCCTATTTAATATGTCACTATTCAATATGTCACTATTTAATATCTCACTGGGCCCAGCTTCTCGTATACGAGTCACGCTATGACCGACCAGCACTCGGACTCCTTCTGCTTCCAATCGGCTCTGCAGCATGCGGGAAAACTCTTCATCCTCCAGAGGCAAGAGCCGGGGTAGCTGTTCCACCAGGGTCACGCTATGCGCCGGCGCCTCCTTGCCCGGGCTGCTGTTAAGTGCCCCAAGACGCGCCAGGGCCTGGGCTAATTCACAGCCGATAGGCCCGCCGCCTAGAATCACCAGCCGGGCAGGTAATTCCGGCAGGGCCCAGAGATTGTCAGAGGTCAGGCAATCAATATCCGCTATGCCCTCAATAGGCGGAATCAAGGGTTCAGCACCCGTAGCAATAATGATATTCCGGGTGCTGAGTAGCTGTTCATCGGTGCCGCCTTCCCCCTTGCCTTCCCTCTTGACATGTACCTTGACATGCCAGGGTGATAGCAACTCCCCCTGCCCCAATACCACATCAACACCGAGACTCTCATAACGTTCCACCGAATCATGCGGTTCAATCTTGGCAATCACTCGCTGCACCCGTTGCATAATGGCTTGGAAATCAAGTGCTGGCGGCTGGCAATGGCTAAAGCCCAGGTCGGCCGCCTGATGCATATCAAACGCAAAGCGGGCTGAGCGAATCAGGGTTTTACTGGGCACACAGCCGGTATTCAGACAATCGCCGCCCATCTTGTGTTGTTCAATCAGGGTCACCCTGGCCTTGACGGTCGCCGCAATGAGTGCCGCTACCAGGCCACCCGAACCTGCCCCGAGCACGATCAGATCCCGGTCATATACTGCCGGGCGTTTGCGCTTGCGCTTGCTTCTAGAGGGCGGGGGAGGCGCACCGCGACGCTTTCTTATTGCTTTGATGAGCCACTTTGCGACTAGCGGAAAGACGCCGAGGAGCACAAAGGAAGCAATCAGCGTCAAGGACAGTATGTCTGCTGCCCGGCTAATCTGCGCCAATTCCTTACCCGCGTTCACAAACACCAGAGTCCCCGCCAGCATGCCCAGTTGCGAGATCAGGTAATAGACCGGCCACTTCATCCGGGTCAAACCCATCACCAGGTTAATCACAAAGAAGGGGATGGCCGGTATCAGCCGCATGGTAAAGAGATAGAAGGCACCCTCGGCGGCCATGCCCTTATTCACTATCTCTAGTTGTTTGCCGAAGTGGCGCTCAATGGGCTCTCGGAAGAGCCATCTTGCCAACAACATGGCGAGCGTTGCCCCAATCGTTGAGGCGAAGGAAACTATCACCAGCCCCCAGAAAAGACCAAAGAGCGCACCGGCCAGGAGGGTCATCAAGAGCGCGGCCCCCGGTACCGACACCGCCGTGGCGAGGATATACAGGAAGAAAAAGCCGCCGATGAAGGCAACGGGATAGTCTGCCAGCAGTTGCCGCAGATAGGCCTGCTCCGATTTGATTCGCTCCAGGGTCAAGATGCTGCCCAGATCAAAATACAAGAAAGCAGCCACCAAAAGTGCCATGAGAAGCAGTGTTATCCATTTATTTCTGGTCATTGATATTTCCTTGCAGGTATCCTAGTGGTTGTATTTTTATTACTTTCCAATGAGAGTATAGCCAATGTCCGAATATCAGCCGCAACAATCGCCCGCATGGCAAACCCTCTCCGGGCTTGTCCAAGGCATGCGGCAACAACGCATCATTGATCTGTTCGCCGCTAAGGACCGGGTCAAGAAGTACAGCATAGAAGTACCCGGCATCTTTCTTGACTATTCCAAACATCTGGTTGATGACCAGATATTGGCAGCCCTGCTGCAACTCGCCCAGGAAGCGAATGTTCCGGAGAAACTGCAAGACCTGTACCATGGCAAGGTGGTGAACCCCACGGAAGCTCAGCCTGCCTTGCATCTGGCAATGCGGCACCCATCAATGCGGCTCAGTATAAACATCCGTCAAGAGATAGACGACCAGAAGGCCCAGCTGGCACGCATCAGCACTGAAATTCGTACCGGTGCCTGGTTGAGCGCGACCGGTAAGCCGATCACGAATCTGGTCAATCTGGGTATTGGCGGCTCTGATCTGGGTGTCCGGATGGCGACTGTTGCCCTGCGGGAGGTGGCTCTGCCGGGGGCACCGGCATGCCACTTCCTGGCTAATGTTGACGGTGCCGAGGTTAACTCGCTACTGGCACAGCTCCCGGCAGAGACTAGCCTGATTATCATTTCCTCTAAGAGCTTCCGCACTCCCGAGACCCTACTCAACGCGAAAACTTGCCTGGCCTGGCTGGGCAAAACAATTACCGACCCACACCGCTCCCCCCAGTGTCTGGCGATCACCGCGAATTATCAAGCAGCATTGGAGTTTGGTATCCCGGAGGAACGGATCATCACAGTGCCTGAAGCCATAGGGGGGCGTTATTCGCTGTGGTCGGGGTCGAGCCTTGCCCTCAGCATCAGTATCGGCTATGACGCCTTTGCGGAAATGCTCGCCGGCGCGGCGGCTATGGATGCGCACTGCCTCCAGGATGGCCCGCTGAGCAAGATGCCGGTCATCCTTGGTCTCTTAGGGATCTGGTACAACAACTTTCTGCAGGCCCAGAGTCATGCGGTCATACCCTACTGCCAGCGGCTGGAACTGCTGGTGCCCTACTTGCAACAACTGGAAATGGAAAGCAACGGCAAGTCAGCAACTCTGGCGGGCGAGTCGCTATCCTGGGCGACCAGCCCGGTCATCTGGGGGCAAACGGGTACCAATGGTCAACATGCTTTTTTCCAAATGCTCCATCAAGGCACCCGCCTGGTGCCGATTGACTTTATCGGCATCGTACATGCCGAGACCAGCCCGGCGGAACATCAGCGGATGCTGCTCAGTAATATGATTGCCCAGTCGGCAGCTCTCATGCGAGGTCGTAGCAGCCCTGAGCAACATCGGCATTATCCAGGCAACCGGCCCAGTTCCACCCTCTTGTTAGACGAGCTGACACCCTACAAGTTGGGCATGTTACTTGCACTTTATGAGCACAAGGTGTTTGTCCAGAGCGTGATCTGGGACATTAACCCTTTTGACCAATGGGGTGTTGAACTCGGTAAGCAACTGGCGACGGCGCTGAGTGCTGCAGACAGCATTGAACAGGACGCCTCAACCAACAACTTGATATCCAGAACCGGGTTATTTAGAAGCAAAAACAAACGACAGCTGAGCTGATGGCGCTGAGGGTGACGGCGCGGAAGCGTCAGAGGGCGAGGATGACGGAAAAATATACAGGCTGGATTCCCGAGCAAGCTCGAGAATGACGGCGCGGGGCGCCGTAAGCCGCCAAAAGGAGCGGGGACGCCCCGCCGTCATTCTCGCCACCCCAGTCATCCCAAGCTTGGCTGGGACTGGGGTGACGGGAATCCAGAGGAACAAAGGCAACCACCTTCCCCCGTTATTCTCGAGCTTACCCTTTTGGCCGCCATGCTCCCCTTTATGCCTTGTGTTCGCGTCCGAGATAGGTCATGGATTGCATTTCTTGAAGCCTGCTCTCAGTGCGCTGGAACTCAAATCTCAGCTGGGTGCCTTGATAAAGATCCGTCAGGGGGACTTCTGCAGAGATTATCAAGTTCACATTACGGTCATAAAACTCATCAACCAGGCTGATAAAACGCCGCGCCTGAGCCTCCCGACTGTTATTGAATTGAGGGACGCCACCCAGCAGCACCGTTTGGAAAATCCGAGCAATCTCAATATAGTCGTTTTGACTGCGGGGACCATCACACAGGGCCTCAAAGTCAAACCAGACCACACCATCCGCACAGTAACGGCTGGGGATTGCTCTATTTTCTATCTGCAGGAGCACCCCGGCCCCTCCCTCATCGGGCGCGAGCTTCTTAAAAGCATCCGCCAGCCCGGTCTCCGCGGCAGGGTCCAGGGGATAGTGATAAATCTCGGCCGCCGCAAGCAGCCTCAAACGATAGTCAGTGCCCCCGTCCAGGTGATGCACCAGACACTGTTGTTTCAGCAGGGCTATGGCGGGTAGAAATTGACGCCTTTGGAGTCCGTCCTGGTAGAGCAGCTCTGGTGCTACATTGGAGGTGGCGACCAGCACCAGACCCCGCTGGAACAATGCCTCCAACAGCCCCGCCAGCAACATGGCATCGGCAATATCACTCACAAAAAATTCATCAAAGCAGAGGACCCTTGCCCGGCTAGAGATGTTGGCAGCGACCTGCCTGAGGGGGTTCACCTCGCCTTGCAACTCCCCCAACTGATGATGCACCTCCCGCATAAACCGATGAAAGTGCAACCGAAGCTTGCGCTTGAAGGGCAGGGATTCATAAAACACATCCATCAGACAGGTCTTGCCACGCCCTACCCCTCCCCAGAGATATAACCCCTGGATGCCAGGCACCGGCGGCACAGCACCTGCCCCCAGGGGTCGTCTCAGGAGGGTGCTTAGCCGGGAACTTAACTGAGCGCCTAGCAGGGAACTGAGTAGAGAGCTTAACCGGGAACTTAACCGGGAACTTAACTGGGAACTTAACCGAGAGCCCAGACGACTCAGGAGGCCGGGCGGCGGTGCCTGCACCAAGGCAGCATAGAGTGCTTGGAGCTGCTTGATGGCTTGGGCCTGGGCGGGGTCCTGCTGATAGTCGCCGCAGTCAATGCCAGCCTGCCATCGGGTCGCGGGAGAGGCAGCGGGCATAGTCTAGTCCTTTAATCGACACTCAGCAGATTCGGCATGGGCAAAGAGACCTTCTTCCCGTGCCAGAACCGCGGCAGTGCGGTTCAATACCCGGCTACCTGCAGCAGAAGCCTGGATGATGGAGCTGCGTACCTGAAAATCACCCACCCCCAGGGGAGAGGCAAAACGAGCACTACCGCCGGTAGGCAATACATGGCTTGGTCCCGCAGTATAGTCGCCTTGCACCTCTGCTGAAGCATGCCCCAAAAATACCGCGCCCGCATATTTAATGCCGGCGAGCCAAGGTGCCGGGTCGGCAAGGGCAAGTTGCACATGCTCAGGGGCAAGGCGGTTGACGACTGCTATCCCCTCATCCAGATGCTTCACCTTAATCAGTGCGCCCCGGTCAGCCAGGGACCTAGCGATGATCTCCCGCCGCGGCGAGGCTGAGAGGAGCGCCGGTAACTGCGCCTGCACCTGGGCAAGCAACGTTTCGCTGTCGCTAATCAGTATGGACTGTGCCATTTCATCATGCTCCGCCTGAGCGAGCATATCTTGGATGACCCAGACTGGCTTTGCCTGCTCATCCGCCAGTATCACTAGCTCCGAGGGACCGGCAAGCATATCAATACCCACCTTGCCATAGACCAGTGTTTTGGCAATGCTGACATAGACATTGCCAGGGCCCACAATTTTATCCACCCGGGGCACCGACTCAGTGCCCCAGGCCATAGCACCTATGGCCTGAGCACCACCCAGACTATAGACCTGATCCACCTGGGCAATTTTAGCGGCCGCCAGCACCAGCCGATTCACCTTGCCGCCAGGGGCAGGCACACAGGCAATCACCTCGGCGACACCGGCTACTCGGGCGGGGATAGCCGTCATGATAATGGTGGAGGGATAGGCGGCCTTGCCACCGGGTGCATAGATACCGATACGTTGCATCGGCTGAATCCGCTGCCCCAAACGGTTGCCCAGGGAATCGGTGTACTGCCAGTCATCTCCCTTATCCAACCGGCGTTTTTGCTCTGCATGATAGGCACGAACCCGCTCGGCAGCAGTCTCCAGGGCCTGCCGCACCTGAGGGCTAAGCGCATCATAGGCGGCGTCAATATGCTGTTGTGTGGGCATCAGTGCCTCCATCGTGGACACCTGCTGCTGGTCAAACCGGTTGCTGAGCTCAACCAGGGCAGCGTCGCCTCGGGTCTGCACCTCCTCCAGAATAGCCGCCACCTCGGCGATGAGCTGCCGATCTTCTATGGCACTGAGGCGCTGGAGCCCGGCCAACTGGGCGTCAAATGTCGGCAACTGGGTATCCAATAGATTGATCATGACTTGCTCGGGTGATTGCTAGCGACTGCTGCCTCCAGGCTATCAATGAGGCTGCTCAGCCGAGCCAATTTTGTTTTATAGGCAATTTTATTCACTATCAGGCGGGTGCTGATGGCTTCAATCTTATCGAGAAGCACCAGACCATTCGCCTTGAGTGTATTCCCCGTCTCCATCAGGTCAACTATCCGATGTGCCAGCCCGGTCACTGGCGCCAGTTCCATAGCCCCATAGAGCTTGATGATATCCACCTGGACACCTAAGGCCGCATAGTACTGCTTGGCACTGTTGATGTACTTGGTAGCGACCTTCAATCTGGCGGGCAAATCGCCTTCATCGGCAAGCCCGGCAAGCACCATCTGGCACTGACCCAGCCTCAGGTCTAGCGGTTCGTAGTAGCCATTACCCCCATGTTCTAGTAGTGCGTCCTGACCGGTCATGCCGAGGTCGGCAATGCCATGCTCCACATAGGTGGCGACATCCGTGCCCCTCAGCAGCAGGAGCTTAAGCCCCGGCTGATTGGTGGCAAACACCAGTTTGCGGGAAGCTTGCGGTGCATTAAGAGGCACAATGTCAACTTCTGCTAACAACTCCAATTCGGCTTCCAGGGTGCGTCCCTTGGCCAGCCCCAGCACGACTTCGCGGGTCATTACATCTGCTCCGGGGCAACCCGCCGAATATCGGCACCAAGATTCTGTAACTTCTCTTCAACCTGTTCATAACCCCGGTCAATGTGGTAGATGCGCTCCACCACCGTGTCGCCCTGGGCGACCAGACCAGCGATCACCAAAGAGACTGAGGCACGGAGGTCATTTGCCATCACCGGCGCGCCGAAGATGGACTCCACCCCCTTCACAACCGCGATGGTGTTATTGGCTTCTAGTTGGATATTGGCACCCATACGATTCATCTCATGCACATGCATAAATCTATTTTCAAAGATAGTTTCCTTGATAACACCCGTGCCTTCGGCCACGCAGTTCATTGCCATGAACTGGGCTTGGAGATCCGTAGGAAAGGCCGGGTAGGGTGCCGTGACCAGGCTGACCGCGGTCGGGCGGCGCCCTTCCATATCCAATTCTATAGCGTCATCCGCTAAGGTGATCTGGGCACCCGCCTCTCTCAGTTTATCGGTCACCGCCTCAAGATGTTCTGGATTGGCTTCCTTGATCTTCACCTTGCCACGGGTTGCCGCGGCGGCAATCAGGTAGGTACCCGATTCCACTCTATCGGCGATCACTCTATGACTACATCCCTTCAGAGACTTGACGCCTTTGATAGTAATGGTGTCCGTACCAGCACCCTGGATATCCGCGCCCATCTTGTTGAGGAAGTTAGCCAGATCCACCACTTCCGGTTCTTGGGCGCAATTTTCCAAGAGGGTGGTACCTTCGGCAAGGGTCGCGGTCATCATGATGTGTTCCGTCCCGCCGACTGTGCGGCAATCAAACATAATCCGGGCACCCTGGAGCCGCTTCTTGGTGCTTGCCTTCACATAGCCGTCTGTCATTTCAATCTTCGCCCCGAGTGCTTCAAGCCCCCGGAGGTGCTGGTCCACGGGACGAGGGCCAATCGCACAACCACCAGGGAGCGACACCTCTGCCTGTCCATAGTGGGCTAACAGAGGTCCCAGCACATTAAACGAGGCACGCATGGTCTTCACCAGCTCATAGGGTGCGGTAAACCGCTGGATGCTGTTGGCATGAATCTCAATGCTCATCTTCTCATCAATGACGACCTCTACCCCCAATGAACCCAGAAGTTCTATCATGGTCGTGATGTCCCGCAGATGCGGAACATTGCAGACGGTCACCGGTTCATCCGCCAGCAGGGCCGCGGCAAACATCTTCAAGGCAGAGTTCTTGGCACCCGAGGCGCGCAACTCCCCTTCCAACACGGTGCCGCCTTTGATCAGTAGTCGGTCCATTCGGTACTTCCTTCTGCTTTGTATGGCTAGTTGATGTATAACTGATTTATGTATAAATAGACACTGGGCAGTATATCTAACTCATTGATTTTAATCACTTTTTATGTCAAACAATCATGCCGCAGCCGCTTCCTCAGGGGTCATGAGTTTCATGGAAATAGCATGAATTTCACCCGATTTGATTCGGTCATCCAGCAGACGATATACCTTTTGTTGTCGTTGCACCCGAGAAAGGCTCGCGAACTCAGCCGACACCAACCGCAGGTCAAGCCGATTGCCATCAGCCGCCATCTCAACCACAGAATGGCTGATATTCTCCTTGATGAGTGCTTCTATTGCGGCAAGGTCCATACGGGTCTCTTAGTAGCAACTCAGTAGCAGCGGGTCACAACGGGGGCTCAAATGACAGTATATCCACCAGCCTGCCAATGGTAGCAAGTTGCACTAGCCCGGTGCTGGGGTGGTTAAAGCTGACACTTCCCCCAGACGCTTGCACGGCGCGTTGGATATGCACGAGCAAAGCCAGGACCGCGAAACCTTCTACCTCAAGTTGAGACAAATCAACCCGCACCTCGGTCTCCTTACCTTCTGCAGGTTCTTTAGAAGGCTCTTTAGTAGGTTCTTTAGAAGGTTCTCTAGAAGACATGCGCCGGTCATCAAAGGCTTCCCGCGCGGCCATGAGGTTGTCCAGACTGAGCTTGCCAGATAGCAAAAAATGATTGTTCTGGGCCTCAGTGATGGTAATGGGCGTGTTTATATCCATTCTCCATATCTCTTCTTTAGAGCTCTTCTTTAGAGCTCTTCTTTAGAGCCCTTCTCTAGAGCCATGCTACTGAGGCGGCACCCTATTAGAAAGACCATTGGCTGATGACTCGGTCAATGTCTTGATTGTGTTGTTGCATATAACCAGAAAACTGGGAGCGGAACTGTAATCCCATATTGATGCCGTTCACCAGGATATTGCGCAGCAACCATTTGCCCTCCTTTTCCACCATCAGATATTGCAAGGGATAGACACTGCCAGACAGGGCATGAATCTCTACTTTGATAGTCTCTCGGTGCGGCCTCTTCGGGGGTCTATCGGGGGGAATAACGACTAGCCTTTTATACTCAAAGCTGACAATGGCGGTGGCATAGGTGCGGATCAGGCTTTCCCGGAACTTATCCTGGAAGGCCTGCCGCTGTGCTGGCGTTGCTCGTTTGTAGTATTTGGCCATGACGCCTTTGGCAAAACCTTCCAGATCAATATAGGGCAGCAAGGTGTTTTGCACCTCAGTGAAAAATCGCTCCGGGTCTGACTCGTAGAGGGGCCGCACTTCTTGCAATCGGGCGAGTAGTTGCCGGGTGGACTGTTCAACACTCTCGTAGGCGGAAAGGTTATTCTTCGCAGTGCCTTGTGAAGCAGAGCCTTCTAAAGAAGAGCCTTCTAAAGAAGAGCCTTCTAAAGCAGCGCCTTCTAAAGAAGCGCTTGCTGCATGGGTTGATGCCTGAGCCCCGGCACTGACCAGCATGCCGCTGACTATGATGAGGCAACTGAGCGACGCCATTCTGGGTCTATTCATATCAAACTCTCACTAAAATTGATTCAACAGAAATGTACCGATCAATTCTTCCAGCACTATAGCGGACTGCGTATCGGTGATGGTATCGCCATTCCTGAGCACTTCATCCTCTGCGCCCAGGCTCAAGCCGATGTACTTGCCACCCAGCAGACCCTCCGTCAGGATGGCTGCCGTGGTATCAATACTGATGTTGTCAATATCCTCATCTATTTCCATTCTCACCCGGGCAAGATGAGAGGTATTGTCATAGATGATCTCTACCACCTGACCCACCTGGACCCCCGCGATGGTCACTTTTGACCGGGCAACCAGCCCACCGATATTTTCAAAATCGGCATAGAGGGTGTAGGCATCCGAGTCTTCATTCACTTTCAAACCACTGACTTGAATTGCCAGGATTCCCAGTGCCATCAAACCAATAAGCATAAAAATACCAACGATGATCTCTATGGTGCGGGATTGCATAAGCTGTGTCCTTTATTACTCTTTATTACTCTTTATTACTCTTTATTATTAACTCTTTGTTCCTGGATTAAAACATCATCAGTGTCAGGAAAAAATCCAGCACCAGCACCGAGATAGAAGCATAGACCACAGTACGCGTGGTCGCGGAGGCTATTCCTTCCCCCGTGGGTTGAGCATAATAACCCTGGAAGACCGAAACCCAGGTGACTGCCATAGCGAATACAATGGACTTGATAATACCCTTGAGTACATGCTCATTAAAATCAACACCATCCTGCATAGATACCCAGAAGCTCCCCTCATAGACGCCAAGCCAGTTCACCCCGATAAGCGATGCGCCCCAGATACCGACCAGGCTGAACAAGAGTGCCAGCACCGGCAAGGCAATAAATCCCGCCCAGAGACGCGGCGCAAGTACTTGTTTCACCGGGTCAACGCCCATCATCTCCATACTACTGAGCTGCTCGGTTGCCTTCATCAAAGCAACCTCTGCGGTGACCGCTGAGCCGGCTCGGCCCGCAAACAAGAGTGCGGAAACGACCGGGCCTATTTCCATCACCAGCACCAGGGCAACCCCCAGACCCAGAGAAGACTCAGCACCGAACTTGACGAGTTGGGTATAGCCTTGCAATGCCAGCACTGCGCCTATGGAGAAGCCGGACAAGACAATGATCACTATGGATAAGACACCGAGTTCATATATCTGTTTAACCAGCAACCCCCAATTGCTCGGCCCGGGCGGGGGCCATATTGCATACCACCAGAGCTGCCCGGCCTTACCCAGAGTAGCCATCAACTCAAAGGCGTTTTTACCCAGTAGCTCGGCAAGTTTTATCATGCGGTGAGCGGCACCCGGTTCGGCGGCAACTCATCGGGCTGCATGAGTTGCACCTGATAGTCTGAGGCGGGGTAATGGAAGGACACGGGCCCATCATGCAGCCCACTGATGAACTGCCGAATGTGCGGTGCCTGCTCTTCTTGGAGCGCGGCAGGGGTGCCCTCACCAATCACCTGACCGTTAAAAATCACATAGATATAATCAGCCACCTGTGCTGAGACCCGAATATCATGCGAAACGATGATGCTGGTGATGTCGGAGGTGGCACCCAGCATGGTGATGAGTTGCTGAATGACCCCCTGAGCAATGGGGTCAAGACCCGAAAAGGGCTCATCAAACATCACCAGTTCAGGATCAAGTGCAATAGCTCTTGCCAGGGCAACCCGCCGCTGCATGCCGCCAGAGAGTTCCCTCGGGTAGAGGGCACCAGCACCTCTGAGTCCTACCGCTTCCAATTTCATTACCACCAGGTCCCGGAGCATGTCCTCAGACAGGTCAGAATGTCGTCTCAGCGGGAAGGCAACATTGTCAAACACCGACAGGTCAGTAAAGAGGGCGCCACTTTGGAACAGCATCCCCATCTTGCGTCTTAATTTGAACAGTGCCTCTCGGCCAAGTTGGGGTACTTCCAGACCATCTACGAGCACCCGACCCGCATCAGGCTTGAGTTGACCACCAATTAACTTGAGCAAGGTGGTCTTGCCCGTGCCGCTGGGCCCCATGATGGCAACGGTCTTGCCGCGGGGCACCCTCAGGGACAGATCGTTAAAGATAGGCAACTCGCCTCGCTTAAAAACGACATGTTCCAACTTGATGTAATCTTCTTCCATCATCTGCTCGCTAGGCTTGCTTCCTCTAAGTTTCATCTTGCAAAGGGATATAAGACCCTCTTTAATGACCCGCTTACATCCAAGCATGTCAACCTATGGTCATACTACACTGCATCGCGCTGTTGCTGGGATTCCTGCTCCTATTCAAAAGCGCCGAGCAGTGTGTCATCGGCGCCAGGGTGACCGCGAATATCTTTTCTATCTCCCCGGTGGTGGTCGGCTTGACCATCCTCGCCCTGGGCACTTCCGCACCAGAAATCTTTATCGCCGTTACTTCCTCCTGGGAGAACCGACCAGAACTAGCGGTGGGTAATGCTATAGGTTCCAACATTGCCAACCTGGGACTGGTGCTCGGGATAACAACCCTTATTGTACCCTTAAATCTCTGTCGGGATGTACTCCGGCATGACTTGCCCATTCTGGTATTCGTTACCATCTGTGCCGGTATCGCTCTGATTAACTTGGAGCTGGGTATCTGGGATGGGCTCCTCTTGCTATCGGTCTTGGGTCTATTCCTGGCGCGGCTCAACTCCCGACATAAAAAGTCCGACCCCATTCTGCGTGCTAAAGAACGTGCTAACCGGAGAGACCTGCCACGGATGAGCAACCGGCGCGCTATGGGGCTCTTGCTACTGAGCCTGGTGGCGTTACTCCTGAGTGCAGAACTCATCGTTTGGTCTGCATCCAACATCGCCCACCGCCTGGGCATCAGCGAACTGGTCATCGGCCTGACTGTGATTGCCGCGGGCACCAGCCTCCCGGAACTGGTCGTCACCTTGACCAGCGCATTAAAAGGACAGTCAGAGATTGCCGTGGGTAACATTATGGGGTCCAACATTTTCAATATTCTTGCCGTACTTGCCATACCCTGCATTATGGCGCCCACCGAAGTAGCGTCGGCCCTGCTCTTCAGAGACTATGCCACCATGCTGGTCTTGACGCTCCTGCTATTGGCTTTTGCATACGGACCCAAAGGCGGGGGCCAGACCAGCATCGGTCGTAGCCGGGGTGCTATCTTCCTGTCCATCTGGGTGGGCTATCTGTTGCTTCTCTATTATACGGTACCCGGGCTATCATCATGAGTTCTGAGCTGGGGCCCGAGCGCATAGAAGACCACTTAGAAGACCACTTAGAAGAGAAGGGAGCTGAGCCCCAGGCCATAGATGCGGCAGCCCGCAGTAGAATACTCGGGCTCAGCGTCTGGCTGGGTAGCCTGGTACTGGCATTTGCCTTTGCCATCAACTGGTGGTTAGCCCGCACCGAAAATGCTGAGCGGGCGATTCCAAGAAATGACCCCGACTATTACCTCAGGAACGCCAGGGTGAAGCAATATGACGACCGGGGGCAGTTGCATCACCAACTGGATGCACAGCGATTCACCCACTATCCGGTAACTGATATCACCACCCTCCAGACACCCACCCTGTCCCTAGCCAATACTTCAGTCACCTCACCCTGGCAAATTGTCGCTGACCAGGGGCGCATTCTCCGCTCCACCGGCTACCGGGACGAGATAGTGGAGTTCTGGGGGCAGGTGGTGGTCACCCGGGCCGAAGCGGACGGCAGGTTTACGACTATCCTGACGGACAGCCTGAAGGTCCATCCCGATAGAAAACATGCCGAAACTGACACCCCGGTCACCGTAAAAAACCAAACAGGCGAAACCCAGGCCGCGGGTATAGAAGCGTTTTTTGATGAGGATAGGTTTGTCTTCCATTCGTCTCTTGAACAGTCAGTGACTACCATTTTTCTACCCCCCAGCCTAGACTAGCCCCACAACACTAGCTCACAACACTAGCCCACAAAGACGAAGGGATTACCAGAATGTCTTATCTGCATGGCACCGGCTTCACCAAGCGTTTTGGGCTCTGTCTTGGGCTGTCCCTGTCGCCGCTCTGTCTGGCACTTGAATCTGACCAGCACCAGCCCATCAAAATTCGTGCTGATACTGCCGTCTTGGAAGAAGCTAAAGGCATCGCCATCTACACCGGGCAGGTGAAGCTCCGCCAGGGTAGTCTCAGTGTATCCGCCGACCGGGTTGAAGTCCGCTCAGCTGCTGGGGAAGTACTCCAAATCATTGCCACAGCCAATACAGCCTCAAAAGAGCAAGCACACTACGAACAACAAAAAAATACCCAGGGCGATATGGTGGTCGCCAGGGCGGAGCGGATTACTTATCTGGTGCAGGAAAACCGCCTCCACCTCAGTGGGAAGGCAAGCCTGCAGCAGGCGCAAGACACTTTCAGTGGGGAATTTCTCATCTATGAGCCCGGGGCTAGCGTCATTCTGGACTCGGGTGCAGGCGCTGAGGACCGGGTGAAGATGACCATCTCGCCGAAAACAAGCGCCAAGAAGCCGGGACCCTAGAGCATGTCGGTGCTCCGGGTGGAAAACCTAGCGAAGAGCTACCGCGGGCGCCAGGTCGTCAAGAATATCTCTATGCAGGTAGAAAGCGGCCAGATAGTCGGGCTTCTCGGTCCCAATGGCGCGGGCAAAACGACCTGCTTCTATATGATGGTGGGTTCCATCTCCCACCATGAAGGCAAGGTGCTACTAGATGATGCAGACATCTCCCAGAAGGCGATGCACGAGCGAGCAAGATGTGGCATTGGCTATTTACCCCAGGAAGCATCCGTATTCCGCCGGTTGACCGCCAAGGACAATCTTCTCGCTATTTTGGAAACCAGAAAGGACTTAACGCGCCAACAGCAAATAGATTATGCCGAGAAGTTGTTACATGAATTTAGGATTGAACATATACGCGACAGCCTGGGGTCAGCCCTCTCTGGAGGCGAGAGAAGACGGGTTGAGATAGCAAGAGCCCTGACCACAGAGCCGTCATTCATCCTGCTTGATGAGCCCTTTGCCGGGGTGGACCCCATCTCCGTGAATGACATCAAGACTATCATCAAGCATTTATCAGACCGGGGTATTGGCATCCTCATCACCGACCATAATGTTCGAGAAACCCTGGATGTCTGCGACCTGGCCTACATCGTCAATGACGGCAAGATTATCGCGACCGGCTCCCCAGAAACGATACTTGCAGACGATCAGGTGAAGCAGGTCTATCTCGGAGAGGATTTCAAGATGTAGCCGGGAGGTGCTCCTCTCATTTCCCCTCTCCCCGTCATTCTTGTATTGAACAACGCAGCTTCGCCGTGAAGGAGTCCGACCAGGT
The DNA here is from genome assembly GCA_965208605.1 of Candidatus Azotimanducaceae bacterium. Classification (GTDB taxonomy): domain Bacteria; phylum Pseudomonadota; class Gammaproteobacteria; order Pseudomonadales; family Azotimanducaceae; genus UBA9659. The sequence continues at coordinate 683,814 of OZ242345.1, forward strand.
GCGGACGGCTTATGCCACTGGATTTCCGAGCAAGCTCGAGAATGACGGCGCGGAGGCACGGGCGGACTGGTAGACTAATGGCTTGAACCCCTGATTAAACCCAGAGGCGCCAGGACCCGCGTCCAATGAGCACAAAGAATGGGTCTACTAGTAGTATGCTGTTTCAGATAAGCCTTATACCTTAGAATAATAAGTGTATGATGAGACGCTAGGCTAAACGCTAGGTTTAATCACTGGGGTTTAACCACGGCGGCATAACCTCTTTTAATCTTTCAAGGAGATTCCTATGCAGTTAAATATCAGCGGGCATCATATTGAAGTGACCGATTCTCTACGCCACTATGTATCTACAAAAATGGAAAAACTCGAACGACACTTTGACCGAATTATCAATATGAACGTCATCCTCTCGGTGGAAAAGCAACGACAAACAGCCGAAGCAACCATCCACACCAATAGTGGAGAAGTATTCGCAAACACCAAGCACGATGATCTTTATGCGGCGATTGACATACTTGCTGACAAGTTGGACCGGCAACTCATCAAGAAAAAGGAAAAATTCCGCAGCAGAAAACATCAACCAATCCCTATTGATACCGATCAATGAGATGACCCTCGAGTCCATCCTCAGCCCTGATAGAACCCTTGCCAACCTTGCCGCTGGGAGCAAAAAGCGCGCTATTGAAATCGCCTCAGAGCATATCGGCAAGACCACCCCTGAGCTGAGGACAGAAGATATTTATCGCGGGCTAATTGAGCGGGAAAAGCGAGGCACGACCGCTATCGGCAAGGGTGTTGCCATCCCCCATTGCCGGCTTGATACCTGTAAAACTATCCTCGGTGGGCTATTTATTTTGAACCAGGCGGCCGACTTTGATGCCTTTGATGAGACACTGGTTAAGATCATGTTCGTGCTCCTAGTACCTCGGGCGGAAACCACCAAACACCTGGAAGTGCTAGCCATGCTCGCGGAAAGATTTGCCCAGGAAACGTACCGAAAAGCCCTCACCACTGCCCAATCTGATGATGACCTTTACCAACTTGCACTACTAGACCCCAGCCAGGCAACAAGTCATGCAAGAAGTCATGTAAGAAATAGTGTTGCGGTAAGCTCGGAGTGATGCTTGTGCTGCGCGAAATCATGGAAATAAAAAACAAACTAGGCTTGCATGCCAGGGCGGCTTCCCTCCTGGTAAAAACTGCCAGTGGTTTTGGTTCAGAGGTAACCCTGATATGTCCCGACAAACAAGCCAACGGTAAAAGTATCATGTCCGTCATGCTCTTGCAGGCAACCCAGGGTAGCAGTGTAACGGTGGAAGTCGACGGCGTGGATGAAGGAGAAGCTATGGCTTGTATAGCAGAATTAATTGGCAATCGATTTGGGGAGGAAGAATAAACATGCCCACCGGTAAAGACACTGCACTCGCTTTTAACTCTACTCGGGCTATCCAGCTCAGAGAGTTAATGCGAGCTGGCAAAAAAGAAGAATTCCAAAATAAAATCGGTGAGCTGACAGCACCCGACCTGGCGCACCTTCTCGTATCATCCCCCCAAGACGAAAGAGCACAGCTCTGGGAGCTCATAGATGATGAACATCAAAGCCTGGTCATCCCTTATGTAGATGGAGAAATCATTCCGCTGATGCTGAGCGACAAGCCAGCGGAGTATATTGCGCAGGTTTTGGAAAAGGTGCCCTTTCTGCATGCCGTGAGGGACATTCTCCGCCGCCTCGAGCCGGTACTCACCTTAGAAGTCCTGGAATCTATGGATACGGCACTCCGTCGCCGGGTGTCGAGTTTGCTGTTATATCCGGAAGACACTGTGGGCGGCTTGATGGAAGTGGATATTGTTTCCGTCCATTCCGGAGTCCCTCTTGAAGAAACCGTCCGGCATCTAAGACAGCTCTCTACCTTACCGCCCATGACAGAAAACATCTTCGTCGTCGACCAAGACAATGTGTTTGAAGGTACATTACCGGTGGGCACCATGCTGGTGTCAGAGCCGTCTCTGAACGTGCGTGATGTCATGATCTCCGAGACCATCGCGGTGCCAGCAGACACCTCAACCCACGATGCGGCGGCGATGTTCAAGCGATATAACCTCACCTCCGTGCCCGTAGTGGATGAAAACAACAAACTCCTGGGTAAAATCACCATTAATGATCTGCTGAGCGTCATCATCCATGAAGCCGACCACTCCATGATGCGTATGGCGGGATTAACGGAAAAAGATGATACCTTCGCGCCCATTCTGGCAACCACGCGCATTCGATCATTTTGGCTCGGTACTAATCTTCTGACGGCATTTTTGGCGTCCTCAGTGATTGATCTTTTTAAGGACACGATTCAACAGGTGGTTGCTTTGGCAGTACTCATGCCAATTGTAGCGAGCATGGGCGGCGTCGCGGGGAGTCAGACAATCACTCTGGTCATTCGCAACATGGCGCAAGATGAACTCTTTGATAGCAATCTTCCATGGCTCATACGTCGGGAAGCGGCAGTGGGTATGATCAATGGGGTCATCTGGGCATTGATTGTTGCCGTGGGTGCCTCTTTGTTTTTTAGTGATTACCGACTCGGGGTCGCCATAGCGGCAGCCCTGGTAATCAACCTTGTTGCCGGTGCGGTTACCGGCGCGACCCTACCCAGCCTACTCCGCAAAATGAACATTGACCCAGCCATTGCCGGCTCGGTCGTCTTGACGACGGTCACCGATGTCGTCGGCTTCATGTCGTTCCTTGGCCTGGCGACTCTTATTTATACCTGATGAGTCATGCACCCGGCACCGAGCAAATCGCAACGTAAACGCGAGATGAAAGCCCTGGGCACCATAGCCCTGAGGCTCAGCCAACTCTCAAGCAATCATATTGAACACCTGGCTGATACAGCACTGAGGGCAGCGGTACTTACCGCGAAAAGTCTGACCCGGGGCAATGCGAGGAGGCGTCAACTCCAATACATTGCAAAACTGCTCAAGACTGCTGACCGGGCACCCATTACCGCAGTCCTGGACCGTCTAGATGCCAGTAGCGCAACACACCTTAGGTTGTTTCATCAGTTAGAAGCATGGCGTCAGGGTCTAGTGGGTGCTGAGGCTGAGGCTAGTGCTTTAGACAAGACACTAGATGATACTTTAGAAGAGATTTGCCAATGCTACCCCAACACGGACCGACAACACCTCAGAAGACTAGCGAGAAACACCATGGCCGCCAAACATGCCGGGCGGGACCCTAGGGCACTGTCTCGCAAGGTCTTCAGGTATTTGAAGGAAGTGGCATCAGTAGTAGACCGTGAATTCAACTCTTAAGTGCAACTTCACCGATGAAGGATTAGCCGTCATTCTCGGACTTGCCCGGGAATCCAGTGGCATAAGCCGTCCGAACCTGGCCGGACTCATTTACGACGAAACCACGCCATCCCGCCTGCTTTGATCCTAACGGTGGCATGACCCCAGGCCGGGTTTATTCAGTCTTGGGAGCCGACGACGTTGCTCTGACCCGGTCGTCAAATATGCCAACAAACTTTATCTCAGGCGCATCAACCGTGCCGCTGATGTGGTACTTGGCACTGCTGAATTGATCAATCTTTTTCCTGAACAGATACCGGGCAAGCATGATCCAGATACCCGTCAGTGGGCCCACTGTTACGGCACTGTATGCCGCATACCAGGGCAGGTTCTGACTCACTGGCAGGGTGACGATCATGTCGCTATCCACTACTTGAGTATTGAAATCAAGCTTGCCACCTAACTTGAATTGCCCCACGGAACCCTGGATAAGGACCGGCTGCACCACCTCAACCACACCTTGATGCAAGGCAACCTCGCCGCGAATATCATTAAACTCAAAGCCCTTGCCTGATATATCGGAAAAATCAAGCCGGAAACGCTTGGCCAGATGCGCAAAGTCAAATATGCCAAGCAACTTGAGCGAGCTGCCAATATCAGCCTGTACAAATCTCCCTGCCCCGCCATGTATTTTGAGCCTGCCCTGAACCCGATTGAAACCCAGCATGGCAGGAGACCCTGCCCAGTGCAGTTCAGCACTCAGCTTCAGGTCATCAGCTTCAATACTGGGTGCCAGCCCCAATATCGGCAAGGTCTCAGCGAGGTCAGTCACGAGGATTTCGCCCTGGAAGAGCGTCTGAGCATCCGCAGCACCCGGGCGCCAACTCAGGTGGGAAGTGCCCAGGATTTGCAACCCCGGCAGGGTCGCGACTAGATGCGTTAACCGGGCGGTGTCATCCTCAACTCTATAATCAAAAGACCAAGCACCCAGGTCCATACCATTCAGGAGTAATTTTTCCGTGCTGAAATCAACAGCAGCTACCTCCAAGGGATTTAAACTCGCCAGCAGATCGTCGGGGGCACCTTCCGGCTGGTCTATTTTGAGAAATGCCAAGGCAATGCTGATGGGTAGATCCTCCTGGTCTGATAAGGTCACCAGGCCGCGCAGAGATGCATGGTTGATATGTACTCGCCACTGCTCAGCATGCTGGATCCCAGTGGCGATCACCGAGGAGACGGGGTCATCAAGTTGCACTGCCACCTGAGCACCCGCATGCAGAAAATCTTGCCGATAGGTCAAGTGCCGCACCTCATCAGGATTTGATTTCCTAAAAGGCGGGGGCAAGTTAAGCGTCACCCCAGTCAAATCCGAGGTTGCCTCAACATAGACCCCATCTCCCCCATCGCTGTAGGGTATATGGAGTGATAGTGCATAGTCGGCGCTTCCCTCAGCACGACTCAACAAGGCTATATCTGACCAAATATGCAGATCATGCGCAGCCACTGTACCCTGCAGATTCACGTTTAGCTCAGCAGCACCATACCGCTGAGAGGCTATCGTGCCGGAGACCGCTTCGCCGAACAGCAGGCCGGTAAAACCCTCAGAGCTGAGTCCCTGTATCGTCTGGTAACGACCCGTCCCGGAAAGTTGGGAAAAGTCCAAGTCATACTCTGGCATGACCAGTTGTGCATCCTGAAAGGTAAATTGAATATCCGAATAGACCGGCTTCCTCGTCTGCTGACCAATAGGAATATTCAGTTGCAGGGTCGCCTCTGCCTCCCCAGCCGCCGACCACTGAGCCGTTATCTGATTGATGGTGTCTGCTAAGGGCGTTTCATTGAGTAGGCGGAGCACATCTGCCGCCGGGCCCCTGGCGCTGGCATCCAGTAGTAGCTGCTCAACGCGGCGAGACCGGGCGTCAATGGGCACCCGCAATGCGGCCGAAGACAGCTGGGTGTTATACACCCTGCCCACAGCATCCTTGACGGTCACCGCGTGATTAGCAACATGCACCGTCCCGTCAATGCCCTCTATCTCTGGCCAATCCTGGTGATAACGCAGCCTGGTGTCTTCTACCTTAAAAAAAAGATCGTAAACCTTCCGGGAAGCCGGCACCGCAGCGGACAAGGCACCGTGGAATAGCAACCCCGCCTCAAGACTGGTGCCGCCCTTGATGCCGGTATCCAGCCAGGTCGCCAGCGTGGGTGGCAGCTTCATAGGGATATAAGCCTTTGCCTCTAGTAAGCGGGTATTTTTGACGCCAATCAGCATGCTCCAGGTGCGTTCTTCCTGCGCCGGCGGCAGTTTGAACAGCAGCTTGCCATGCGCTATCTGTTCTTGATTGAGCACTTCCAATAGACCGCTGTCTAAAAGCATATATTGGGCATGCTGCTGGTATCTGAGCCGTCCTCTGGCCGAAGTAAAATGCCAAGGTTGCGCAAATACATTGGCAAAGTGCAGGCTGAAGGCCTCATTGCTGACATCAATGTATCCCTGGTCCCGGCTCATCGACAGGAGGCCATGCAGCCCATCAATGGATGGAGAGCCCGCATGCGCATCCATCGCCAGCCCATCTAGCCCCGCCACCAGGCGGCCCTTGCCGAGTGTCTTGTCGCTACTGAACAGCAACTCGGTCATGCGGCCACGCAAATTCACTTTTTTTAGACCGGTACTGAGGGGCCCAGGCACCAACTCGGTCGCCAGGTTCCCCACTAGAGGCATGAGCGGGGCAAGCTCCAGGCGCGGCATATAAGCCGCAAACCGGGTCCTGTCTCCCGTTCTACTCAGCGCAAATTGCAGCGCATCCAAGCGCAGGGCATCAGCACCACGGCTCAGTAGCAGCTCAGGCATGTAGATACTGCCGGTCATCCCGGCTTCATCCCGATGACCGAGCAGCCTGAACTCAGTCTCCGCAAGATCCAGGAGGGTGACCCGAGTCCCCATCCCCTCTTCCTCCCTGGCCCAGTGTATACCGCGCAGGGCAAGCCGGCTGGTGATATCAAGTTCCCCGTCATGGGCAGCTATCCATACCTCAGCACTCAGCTGCTCGACGTTCAGGGGTTGGTTGTTAACTCTCAACTGGGGGAGGCCGGATAAAAAATCACCCAGGGCCAGGTGCGGCACATCAAGATACAGCTCAGCATAGAAATCTGCGTCCTCTGGCTGCCCCATGTAAGTGCCCGTTAGGCTTATTCGACGGCGGTCAAGCCGGGCATCCGCTAGAGTTCTATCAACATAAAGGGACAAGGAAAGTTGTTTTTTAGCGGTGCTCTTAATGGCATTCTTAATAGCAGCCTGAATGACACCTTTAATAGCGCCCTGATTCTCATCCTGAATATCATCCTGGCTAAGCACCACTATGGGCTCAGCACTAGACCTCAAGTGGAGTGGCGTCCTCAGGCCGGTTACCGATATATCAATATCATCCAGTAGGAGCCGATTAAGATGCGGCAAGGCATCCAGCAGGTACTGCCAATCAAAGCTACCCGGAGCACCGGAAATGCCACTCAGGGTCATGCGTCCCTCGGCATCTCGGTCAAGTGTAAAGCGAATGCCCGAGGCTTCTAATTCCTTCAGGATCAGCTGCCGACTGAGCAGACTATTGAATGTATCCAACCGGACCGAGAAGCGATCCAGCTCCAGCAGTGCCGCTGAAGACCGCCCTAGACGAAAATGAGTGACCGATAACTGAGGATCAAACTGATACCAGCTGCCTTCAATCCTGCCAATCTCAACATGCTGGAAGCCTCTGGCACCCAGGTAGTCTGCTAGCTCAGATTGGTAAGCATCAAGGGAAGAGAAGACTAGCCTGCCGACACCCACATAGCCCGCCAGGAGCACCAGACAGACCACCAATAGCCACCAGCAGCCGCTCAGCAGGCGTAACAAAATACTCATGCGGGGCTTAGGAGACTGGTGAACATGCGTGAGTAGAACCCCTAAGCCACTATATCAGTAGCCACTATATCAGTAGCCTCTATGTCAGTAACATCTATGTCAGTAACCTCTATGTCAAAGGTCGCCAAAGCCGATGCGGTTTCCTCGAGCGGCAGACCGGCAACATTCGTACTACTGCCCTTAACCGCGGTAACAAACATGCCGCCTTCTCCTTGTATGCCATAACCACCCGCCTTATCTTGGGGCTCACCCGTCTTCCAGTAGTCCAGAATCTCGGCAAGAGCAATAGCTCTGAACTGGACACCTGTCTCAACATGAAAGCTGCTTACCCTAGTCTTGTCTTGAATGGTGACCCCCGTCAATACCCGATGTTCTCGCCCGGATAAGGACTGTAGCATGGCGACCCCCTCTTCTTGGGAACGGGGTTTACCGAGTAGCTTGCCATCCAGCACTACTATGGTGTCAGCAGCCAGAATGACCGCGGGTGCTAACTCAGTAGAAGCCACAGCAACTGCCTTCTCCCGAGACAGTCGCGTGACATAGTCAACGGGGGATTCAAGCGCCTGTCTTGATTCATCCAGGTCCGGCTTGCATTGAACAAACTGCAACCCGAGTTGCTGCAGAAGCATGACCCGTCGCGGGGAACTACTGGCAAGTATCAGTTGTATGTTCACTCTCGTGGCTCAGTGTTTAACTCAGCGGCTCCCATTTTGGCAGACTGTGAAATATAAGATATACCAGAGGCCACAAGAGTGCTCCAGAAATCGCCGGTAACAGATTCCACAGGCTCCAGCGGAGCACCGGTCCGGTGATAGCTTCTATCCCGCCGTTGATTATCTGGTTCAGCAAAAGCATGACAAAGACGATTACGACTAGTTGCCAAATGCTGAATAGGCGTAACTGCTGGTGAAAAGTAATTGTCAAATAGGCAATCACCACCAGTGCCAGAGCGTGTTGTCCCAACATAGTATCCAGCAACACATCCATCATCAGCCCGAGGCTCCAAGCAGTCAGCAAACCGACTTTTTGAGGCATGACAATGACCCACCACATCAATATCAGCGCCACCCAGTCTGGCCTGAGATAACCCAAGACAGGGGGTATAGAATCAGGTAGCGGGATGATAGATAACACTATTGCCAGGAAAAAACTGAGCATAATAATGAACACTTCACCCAGCTGAGTGCTATTCATGGCTATCACTCTCAGGGGCTGAGCCTACCGACACCTTTGCCCGCTCGGCTTCATTGATGACCAGTAACACCCACCGGCTATGTTTCAATTGTGCCGTTGGTTTTACCATGACCCGTAAAAAGTGATCTCTCGGTTCAAACACTACCTCCTCCACAACACCCACCGAGTAGCCCGCAGGAAAGCGACCCCCCAGCCCAGAAGAAACAAGCAGGTCACCCACATGAATATCCGTGGTGTTTTTCACATCGTGTAATGCCAATCGCTGCTCAATGCCGGTGCCCTGAGCGATGAGGCGGATATTGTTCCGCAAAATCTGTACCGGAATTGAATGTGCCTGGTCACTAATGAGCAACACCCGGCTTGAATATCTATCCACCGCTATGACCTGCCCCAGCACCCCGCTGGCATTCAAAATCACCTGCCCCAGAAATACGCCCTCAGCCGTCCCCTGGTTAATGATCACTTCCTGTCGCTCTGGATCAGGATTAACGCCGATGGACTCAGCAGGTCGCAGTTCATACTCTACTCTGGTAGCAGCATCCAAGAGAATGCGTAACCTTTTGTTCTCAGCAAGAAGCATCTCCATCTGTCCGCTTTTTATCTGCAAGGCGTCAATGGTGTTTTCCAAACTCTGGAGCTGGGCGTGTAGCTCCTCTTGGGCACTGAAAAAGGCCGTCAGGCTATGGAAACTTTGCTGCGGCAGATGGGCGGCATGCACCACCGGCGAGAGGAGAAGGCTCAGTACCGAACGCGGCTGGTCTAACCAGCTCGTCAGGTAATCAACATTCACAAGGACGAGGGACAAGATACCCAAAACAAGCATCTTGCGATCCAGGGCTTTACTTTTGACGAATATCAAATTAATAAGAAATATCCTGCCCCAGGCCTTGGCACTCTGGGACGCGTATCATTTGATGAAGATGCCATCATTTCTGCCCATCATCTCAAGGACCTTCCCGCCACCTCGCACTACACAGGTCAGCGGGTCCTCAGCAATAATGACAGCAACGCCTGCTTCCTTGGATATCAACTCATCTAGCCCGCGCAACAAAGAACCGCCGCCAGTGAGTACTATACCCGTTTCCGCAATATCCGACGCCAATTCAGGCGGCGTCTGCTCCAATACACTTTTGATTCCCTGAATGATCATTGAGAGTGGTTCTTGTAGCGCTTTGTTTATTTCATCGCTGCTCAGGGTAAGGGTTTTGGGTACCCCCTCAGCCACATGCCTCCCCCTCACTTCCATCGTTTTCATGGCAGCAGCATGCTCAGGTGATGCGGTGCCAATATCATGTTTAATTTGCTCCGATGTATAGTCGCCGATCACACAACCACGGGTCTTCCGTACATGCGCGACGATCGTTTCATCAAATCTATTCCCACCGACTCGAATGGACTGTGCAGCAACAACGCCGTTAAGCGCAAGCACAGCAATCTCGGTAGTACCGCCACCTATGTCCACCACCATGGTCCCTACCGCTTCATGCACCGGCATACCGGCACCGATTGCCGCTGCCATGGGTTCCTCAATCAAGAGCACATCTCTTGCACCCGCACTGAACGCGGACTCCTTGATCGCCCTTCGTTCCACCTCCGTTGACTGGCAGGGAACACAGACTAGGATTCTGGGGCTGGGTTTAATGAAGCTATTCTGATAGACCTTCCTGATGAAATGCTGGAGCATCCGCTCCGTCACCTGGAAATCTGCAATGACGCCATCCCGCAAAGGACGAATAGCCGTGATGTCGCCAGGGGTTCTGCCAAGCATGCTTTTCGCATCAGTACCCACAGCGATGACATTCTTCTGATTATTGCCGGTGTTACGGATCGCTACCACCGAGGGCTCGTTGAGCACAATTCCCTTATCTTGCGCGTAGATCAGTGTATTGGCTGTACCGAGGTCAATCGAAAGATCGTGGGAAAACAAACCTCTTATTTGCTTGAACATCCTGCTTACTACCTTCTTGTCTTATAGGGGAAACTACCCTCAGTGCCCATACCTCATGGGGACACCAAGGGGGCAATCCTACCACTGATAGTGCCTTTTATACACACCAGCCAGGAGGGGAAGCCCGTCATTCTTGTATGTGTTATTCAATGACTGGATTTCCCCCGAACCCCGTCATTCTCGTCACCCGAGTCATTACAGCCATCGGCTCTGATGACTGGGGTGACGGGAATCCAGAGGAACGAAGCCAACCACCTTGGCCATTTGCACAACAAGATGGTTCGTCGCTCTGGATATAAGCCGGGGCAAGCCCGGGAATGACGGCGTGTTGGGGCGTCCCTGCTCCTTCTGGCGGCCTACGGCGCCCCGCGCCGTCATTCTTGTTTATACTCAGCTAATCACTGCCAACATTTTATTGATTCCCAGCAACATATTTCCTATACAATGCCACGCTCTGGTTATAAACCGCTCTGATTACGGGCAAACCAAAACCAACTTCATTCACAGATAAGGAGCCAATACCATGAACAAAATAATCCGCCAATTCGTGCTTGCTTCCGCGTTGCTGGTAGCGATAAGTGTCCCCCCCCCCCCCCCTTATTTTTGGAATAAACACGGCGCACGCGCAGACTGACACCACCGCGCCGACGGTGACAGTCTTTGAGATTGTTACGGACGACGGTGTTACAATTGGCAGTTCAGAGGGGGCATTCATCACCTTCTCCGAGGTAGTGACTGGTTTGATGGCAAGCGACTTCTCCGCCAGCGGTGCCACAATACTTTTCTTTGGCGACGTAATTGGCCCCAATCGAGGTAGCGAATACGCCGTCTTCTTCAGGCCAACCGCGGCAACCTTCACCCTGACCCTTGCCGCGGATAGCGTGATAGACGCTGATGGCAATACCGGTCCCGCCAGCGAAGTGCGCGTGACCGGCACCGCCGTCGTGGCGGACACCACCCCACCGACCGTGACGGAATTTGTGATTGTAATCCCCGTTGCCGGTGTTGTGATTGGCGCCGGGCAGACGGCCACCATCACCTTCTCCGAGGTGGTGACTGGTTTGACTACCGACGACTTCTCCACTTCCACCGGTGTCACCGGAATTAGCGTGAGCGGCTCTGGCGACACCTACACCATCACCTTCACGCCGATCTTGGCAGACTTCACCCTGACCCTTGCCGCGAGTAGAGTAGTCGACGCCGCCGGCAACGGCAACGCGGAGGCGAGCGTGCGCGGCACCACCACGGCGTCGGACACCACCGCGCCACCGGCCGCGCCGAGCGTCACGCTCAATGCAGACACCGGTGACTCAGATACCGACGGGAGCACCAGCGATAGACGAGTGAATATAGCGGGTGTGTTGGACGGTGCCACCTGGGAATACTCCACCGATGGCGGTCGGAACTGGAATGACGGAACCGGCACTCAGTTCACAGTGCCCGAAGGCCACTATGCCAGAAATCGGGTGCGAGTCCGCCAGACCCTGAATGGCAGTACTTCCGCCTTTGCCGGTCTTCGCGATGTTAGCTTTGATGTCACGCCGCCGAGGGTGACGACCTTTGCCGACCCCGCCGCCGGTGTGATTGGCACGCAACAGAGGCACAACATCAGCTTCGACTTAGCGGTGACTGGTTTGACTGCCAGCGGCTTCTCCACTTCCACTGGTGTCACGGTGAATAGAGTGAGCATCGGCAGCAGCACCTTTACTATATTCTTCACTCCGACCGCGGCGACCTTCAAACTGATCCTTGCCGCGAATAGCGTGATGGACTCCGCCGGCAACTTGGGTCCGGCAACAGATGTGAGCGTGGACGGCACTGCGGTGCTATCTGCGGATGCGAACTTGTCATCTCTAACTATCTCGGCCGGCACTTTGTCGCCCGAGTTTGATGCCGCCACCCTGGGCTACACCGTCAACGTGGCGAATGATGTGACCAGCACCACGGTTACGCCGACCACGAATAACGTTGGTGCCAGCGTGACCGTAGATGGCACGGCGGTTGCCAGTGGCGAAGCCAGTCAAGCGATTACGCTGACGGTCGGCGCAAACGACATCGACATTGTCGTTACCGCCGCGGATACCACCGAGCAAACCTACACCGTCACCGTGCTCCGCGCCCCCGCGGCACCGAGCCTCGCACTAGCTGATGACACCGGTTCCTCGCCAAGCGATCGCATCACCAGCAATGGTCAGGTGGATGTGAATGGTCTGGAAAGCGGCGCCGCCTGGAGATACTCCATCAATAGCGGCGGCGACTTCACCCCCGGCTCCGGCGGCAGTTTCACGCTGGAAGAAGGCGTATATGACGCTGGCACGGTGCAAGTCGTGCAGAGCGTATCCGGTGCTGAATCTGTCCCGGCAATACTCGCCGCGGTTACCGTGGACACCACCGCACCGAGCGTCAGCGCGCCGGCGGCAATGACCTTAGAGGCAAGGTCCGCCATGAGCACGTTTGGCGAATCCGACTACGGCGTTGCGACTTCCACCGATGGCACCATCACTGACAACGCGCCCGATGCTTTCCCGCTGGGTGCCACCACCATCACCTGGACCGCAACCGATGTTGCGGGCAATGAAACGACCGCTGATCAAGTGGTCACGGTTGCGGACACCACCGCGCCGGTCATCGCCCGGACAGGTGCCGCGACTGTCACCTTGACTCTGGGCGACACCTACACAGATGAGGGTGCCACCGCCACGGACGATGTGGATACCAACGTGACGGTCACCCCGGATATCAGCGCAGTGCTCATCGACACCGCCGGCACCTATACGGTTACCTACACCGCAATGGATGCCGCCGGTAATGATGCCACGCAGGTAACCCGCACCGTCATCGTGCAACCGGCACTTGCCTTTGTCGTGGGCAAAGGACCCGCGCTCACCAGCGATAACGCTGGAAACTACGCCATAGACGGCGACACTCTAAGTCTGACCTTCAGCGTCAATCTGCCATTGGCAAGCGCGCCAAGCGTGACCCTTGCCGGGCAGGATGCCATGGTGAGCAAAGGCACGGGCAACCGTTACACCGCGACCTACACGGTGGTGGCGGCGCAGGTTATGGCACTTGACGGCACGAATGTGGCTTATGACATCGGCACCATGAACGCCGCCGATAATGCCGCCAATACGTTTGACCCGGACGCGGCTGATAGCAGGTTTCGAATTGATGTGAGCGCACCGGTCATCACCTTGACCGACGACAACCCAGCCAGCAACACAGTGGCGGTCGGCACTGCTTACCCTGACCCGGGTGCTACCGCTACGGACAATGTGGATAGCAGTGTCGTGGTCACCCCGGATAGCAGTGCAGTGCTCATCGACACCGCCGGCACCTACATCGTTACCTATAACGCAATGGATGCCGCCGGTAATGCCGCCGTGCAGGTAACCCGCACCGTTACCGTGAACGCGCCGGTTGTCGCCAACATCGCGCCGACTGCCGATGCCGGAGACGACTTCAGCGTGACCGCCAGCACGACCGGCGTGACGCTGGACGGCACCGCCAGTAACGACCCCGATGGAACTATCCAGCGTTATGAATGGGTGCATACATCAACCGATGGTGCTACACCCGCCACGGCAATCATCGTGGCCGATGGCGTGACCTCGACCTTCACCGCGCCGAACACCGCCGCGGAACTGGAGTTCACCCTGACCGTCACTGATGATGACGCTGCTACCCACACCGACATGGTAACCATCACTGTGACCGCGCCGACCTCGACTGACACCACCGCGCCGGTCATCGCCCGGACAGGTGCCGCGACTGTCACCTTGACTCTGGGCGACCCCTACACAGATGAGGGTGCCACCGCCACGGACGATGTGGATACCAACGTGACGGTCACCCCGGATATCAGCGCAGTGCTCATCGACACCGCCGGCACCTACATCGTTACCTATAACGCAATGGATGCCGCCGGTAATGATGCCACGCAGGTGACCCGTACCGTCATCGTGCAACCGGCACTTGCCTTTGTCGTAGGCGAAGAACCCGCGCTCACGAGCAGTAACGCTGGAGATTACGCCATAGACGGCGACACTCTAAGTCTGACCTTCAGCGTCAATCTGCCATTGGTAAGCGCGCCAAGCGTGACCATTGCCGGGCAGGGCGCCACGGTAACCGGCACCGGTAACAGTTACACCGCGACCTACACGGTGGTGGCGGCGCAGGTTATGGCACTTGACGGCACGAATGTGGCTTATGACATCGGCACCATGAACGCCGCCGATAATGCCGCCAATACCCTTGACCCTGATGCGGTCACGAGTGCTATTCAAATTGATGTGAGCGCACCGGTCATCACCGCGCCGGTTGCTATGACCTTTGAGGCAACAGGTGTCCAGACCCCGCTTGGTCGATCCGACTACGGCACCGCGACTTCCACCGACGCCACCATCACCGACAACGCGCCCAGTACTTTCCCGCTGAATGACACCACCATCACCTGGACGGCGACCGATGTTGCGGGCAATGAAGCGACCGCTGACCAAGTGGTCACCGTTGCGGACAACACCGCACCGGTCATCACCCTGACCGACGACACCGCAGAGGGCAACACGGGCGTGGTCGGCACTGCTTACACTGACCCGGGTGCCACCGCCACGGACAATGTGGATGCCAACGTGGTGGTCATCATCGGTGGCGATGCAGTAGACACCAACACCGCCGGCACCTACGTCATTACATACACCGCAATGGATGCCGCCGGTAATGATGCCACGCCGGTGACCCGCAGCGTCACCGTGAACGCCGCACCCGCGTCCACGGATGCGAACTTGGCCGGTTTGACTATCTCGGTCGGCACCTTGCCCGCCTTTGCTGCCGCCACGATAAGTTACGCCGTTAACGTGGCGAATGCTGTGGCAAGCGTCACGCTGACACCGACCACGAATAACGATGGCGCGACCCTAACCGTGGATGGCACGGCGGTTGCCAGTGGCGAAGCATCAGAACCGATTGATTTGGCTGTCGGTGCAAACGACATCGCTATTCTGGTTACCGCCCAAGACGGCACTACCGAGAAAACCTACACCGTCACCATTGATCGCGGCGCGCCGCTCACGCCGTTTGCAGTGACCATCCCGCCACTGAAAAAATCCACGGTCGGTAATTCGGCAAGCGTGGGGATTGACTTCGCCAGAGCGGTGACTGGTTTGGAAACGGGTGATTTCTCTGTTTCCAATGGCACGGTGAATAGCATTGACCCCGCGGCCGGTAGCGGCACCGAGTATGTCGTCACCTACACCCCGAGCACGGCGGGCGCGGTAACCCTGACTCTCGCCGCGAACGCGATGACTGATGTCAACGGCAACCCCAACCTCGCGGCAAGCGCGACCGGCAACGCGGCGGTAGCGGCAGAGGCAACCAGATTCGTTGCCAGCACGACCATTGCCGGTATCACGACCGCCGAGTTTGATGAGACCAAGTTCAAAATGGGCATTGCGACCTTGTTGTCTGTTCCTGCTACCGATGTGAGCATCCTCAGCATCGCCGCCGGCAGCGTGGTGGTGGAGTATGAAGTAGCAGCGGCCACGGACACCGCACGCGATGCACTGGCAACGGCATTATCTACCGCTAGCCTGACGACTTTACGCACCGCCATCGACCAGGGTACCGCCGTTACTACCACGACCACCATGACCGTGACACCCACCGCACCGGTCATCAATCAGCCGCCAGTTGCCGAGGCGGGCGACGCGCAGGAAGTGGATACCGGCGCAACCGTGACGCTGGACGGCGCCGCTACCGACCCCGAATCTGGTGTCCTGACTTATGCCTGGACGCATACCATGACCGATGGCGTTGCGCCCACCACGCCCATTACCTTGAGCGGCGGCACCACCGCCAGTCCCACCTTCACCGCACCGAATACGGCCACGGTCCTGGTCTTCACCCTGACCGTAACCGATGCTGCCAGTGCCAGCCACAGCGACACGGTAACCATCACCGTGACCGTGACTGACATCACCGCGCCGACGGCGACCTTCGGCACCATTGCCGCCGGGGTGATTGACAGGCAACAGACGGTCGGCCTCACCTTCGATGAGGCGGTGACCGGTTTGACTGCCGCCGACATCACCGCCACGGGTGCCAGAGTGGATAGCGTGAGTGGCTCTGGTGACACCTACACTGTCGCCTTCACCCCGACTGCGGCAGCCTTCACTCTGACCCTTGCCGCGAACAGCGTTGAGGACACCGCTGCCGCCCCGAACACAGGACCCGAAACCGCGGCGAGCGCGACCGGCACCGCGGTAGACGCCACTGCCCCAGAGATTACCCTCATAGGTGCCAGTCCCGTGGAGGTTGAGCATGGCAGCACCTTCACTGACCCGGGCGCCACGGCAAGTGATGGGGTGGATGGCGACCTCAGTGCCAGCATTGTGGTGGGCGGCGACCTGGTGGATACCGACACGCCGGGGGACTACACCATCACTTATGATGTATCCGATGCCGCCGACAATGCTGCTGACACAGTCACCCGAATCGTCCGCGTAGTCATCCTGCGCGACCTGGCTAAGCTTAATAAGGTGATTCTGCCCGAAGTGGCACGTAGCATGGCCGACCAAAATGTCAGTGCCATTGTGCGGCGCCTTGAGCAGGCACGGCGCTCAACCATTGCGGGAAGTGCTGCGAGTAGCAGTTTTGGTGGTGCGGGTAACCTGACGGAGCTTATCAAAGCTCAGGGACGCGCCCTGGTCGATGACCGGTTTGATTGGAAGCGAGTCCTGGCGGGGTCTGCCTTTGTGCTGCCCTTGAATGGCGCGGGCGGCGGGGCGGCTGAAAAAGCCCAGGACTTCACCCTCTGGGGTGCAGGCGACTACCGGAGTATAGAAGGTACCGATGGGGTGCGTTGGGACGGCGACCTCTTTAGTCTGCAACTGGGTCTGGATGCGCAGCTGAACGAGCGCACGGTCCTGGGGGTGGCGATCTCCAAAAGCCAAGCGAGGCTGGATTACACTGATACCAGCCTGGGAGTCAGTGGCGACTATGACCTGGATATGACCAGTGTCCATCCGTATCTGGGCTGGGCAGCAGGAGGCATGGACTTCTGGGCGACCCTCGGCTATGGCGATGGCGAACTGGAAATCAGTGAAGACGGTGCGTCAGGCGAGGCGCTCCCCTCAAGCGACCTCAGCATGCAGACCTTGGCGCTGGGGGCGAGTGGCATCTTGATGGAGGCTGGCCTCACTACCCTGGGCCTCAAGGGTGAGGTCTTGAGTAGCACTGTGGAACTGGACGGTAATGCGCAGATAACCGCCGTGACCCGGGATGCCAGCCGATTGCGCATGACCCTGGAAGCGAGCCGTACCCAGTCTCTGGACAGCGGGGCGCAATTTGAGTCTAGTCTGGAAGCGGGGCTACGCTTTGACGGTGGCGACGGGGAGACCAGTGCGGGTGCTGAGCTGGGTGCCAGTCTGCGCTATGCCAGCCTGGGCGGCGGCCTGGTGATAGAAGGCAAGGTGCGTACTCTGGTGGGCGGTGAGGCTGAGGAGTGGGGACTGAGTGGGGCGATTAGCTTCCAGCCGTCAACAAACGGACGGGGCCTGTCTTTCAGCCTGACGCCGGGTTATGGGGTGCCCAGCAGCGGGGTGCAACAACTCTGGCAGCAGGGGCTGAATGATGGCTTGGGGGGCGCTTCACATGGCGCTTCTAACGAATACAGCCCGAGCCTGGATGTTCGTTTGGACTACGGCATGCACGCGCTCCGGGGCCCTGGACTCATGACGCCCTACACTGAACTGAGTCTGGGCGACAGTGGCGACACCTATCGCCTGGGCTTGCGGTGGCAGCGCAACAAGTTGTTTGACCTGAAACTCGTCGCCGAACGCAAAGAAGGCACCACCAGGGCGACTGACCACCGCATCTACCTAGAGGGCGAGCTCGCTTTTTAACCCCCCAGTCATTCTCGCCGCCCCTGCGCCGTCACCCTCCAGGATATGCCCAGGCTCCCCGAGAGTGACGGGGAGCGACGAACCATCTTGTTGTTGTTGTGTAAATGCCCCACAGGCGGTTGCCTTTGTTCCTCTGGATTCCCGTCACCCCAGTCATCACAGCCGATGGCTGTGATGACTGGGGTGACGAGAATGACGGGGTGGGGTGGGGTGGATTAGGCCACCGCTCTGGGTCCCCGCTTCGCCGTCATTCTCGAGTTTGCTCGGGAATCCAGTGCTTGTGCTCTTGTCCTCTTGCCATCATCCACGCCACCTGACGCTTCCGCGCCGTCACCCTCTCGGCCCGCGCCGTAAGCCGCCGAATTCATAAGGGAATCACCAAGAAACCTTGATAAAATCAAGAAAGATTACGCAACAATACCCGCAGAAAACTTGATAAACTTAAAACTGCTGGTTTTATTTGAGAAACTAAGAGGCTGTTATGAAATCACCCAAATTAGAAGATCCATTTAGCCCGGGTTCTGGACATCTTCCGCCCTATCTGGCTGGCAGAGAAGATGAGCAATCTGTGTTTCGAAAGGGTTTAGCCAAAATATCTGCTGGTAAATCACCTCCGGCAGCAACGGTTTTATATGGCCCGCGTGGGATGGGTAAAACAGTCTTGTTGCGTTGGTTTAAAAATGAAGTTGAGCCGTCTGGAGCAAAGAAGGATTTAATACGTGTGGTTTGGGTGACCCCTGATCAATTAGAATCGCCATCTGATTTATGGAAGTGTTTGATGCCTCCTGAAACGCTGAAAAGTAAAGTGACCCCTGAAGATGTGACGGCTGGCTTTAATATCGAAGTATTGGCTGCTAGTGCTACTTGGAAAGCAAAGGATTTATTTAAACAAACATTTCAAAAGGTTTTAATTGATCAGTGTAAAAAACAACCATTAATATTGTTAATGGATGAAGCACATAAAATGGACACAGATCTGTGTAATAATTTATTAAATCTTCATCAAATAATTAGTCCTGAATCTCCTTTTATGTTGGTTTTGGCGGGCACTCCTGGACTGCGACATTTTCTATCGGGAGTAAACGCCACCTTTGTTGAGCGTTCCAGAAAGATTGGTCTTGGGCGATTGGATGAACAGGCTGCCGCAGATGCTATAGTCAAACCGTTTGAGGAACAGGGCATACAAATAATTGAAGATGCTTTATCCCTCATTGTTGAAGATAGTCAATGCTACCCCTATTTTTTACAAGAATGGGGTAGTTCTCTTTGGGAGGAAGCAGACAAAGAAAACTTGACTCGCATAACTGAGGAACAGGTTGCGGTTGTAAAACCAGATATTACCATTATAAAACAAGACTTTTATGATGAACGTAGAGATAAATTAAAAACACTTAGGTTGCAGTCAACGGCGGTTGCTATTGCAAAAGCGTTTCAAGATACAAAAGAAATGTCAAAGAATATGATTATGGAAATCATTAGAGACAATTTATCGGTTGATTCATTGAATACACAATCAGATATTGAACGCTTACAAACATTTGTTGATCAAGATTTTATTTGGCGACCATTGGGGTCTGATTTTTATGAACCGGGTATTCCCAGTTTCATGACGCATATACTGAATTAAATGATTGGAGAGCTATGATGGTCATCGATTTCATCAACAAGAATCCATCATAGAGGCTTGGTATGCACAAGACAGTAATCAGCCTGATACTGCTCATCATCGCCCTGGCCCTGGGGATAGTCACCCTGAGAATAGTCGCCGTGCAGGATCTGTTGATGGGCTACATGCTGAAGGCAGCCATGTCTCAGGATACTGAGCGGGGCTACGAGGAAAAGACACTAAAAGCCTTCGTCTGCGGTAGCTCCTCCCCCATACCGGCACCAGGCAGGGCACAGGCATGTATCGCCGTGCTGACTCCCGAACACTTTTATATTATTGATTCGGGTGTGGGTTCTACTGACAATATCATCGCCTCAAGACTGCCCATGCAACGGTTGCAAGGGGTTTTTATCACCCACTTTCATTCCGATCACATTGCGGAAATCCCCGAGGTGAACCTGAATTCCTGGGTCCAGGGGCGCGCTGAGCCCTTGGAGATCATTGGTCCACCTGGCATTGAGCAGATTGTCACCGGGCTGAATAGTGCCTATGCGCCAGACCGACACTACCGCACTGCCCACCACGGCGCCGACCTGCTACCACCCGCACTGGGTACATTGAAGGCAAAGACCCTCTCAGTGGGCGAAGTCATACAAGATGGCGCCCTGAGAGTGACTGCATTTCCGGCTGAGCATGCCCCCGTACAACCCGCGCTGGGTTACCGGTTTGACTACCATGGGCGGAGCCTGGTCATTTCCGGGGACAGCCTGGTAACCGAGCAGACTGAGCTGATGGTGCAGGATGCCGACCTACTTCTGCATGACGCCTTGTCCGAACCCCTCATGAGCCACCTGATAACAGCGGCGGCCGCCGCTGGCAGACACCGAAATGAGCAGATATTCTCTGATGTGCTTGATTATCACGCGGGAACCAGTGCCCTGAGGACGCTGGGCGAAAGGTCAAATGTCGGGATGATTGCCTATTATCACCTAGTACCCGCACCAAGCAATATGGTGATGCAGAGGATATTTGAGCGAAACCTGCCAGAAAATCATCTGATCGCCGAAGACAGAATGTGGTTTGAGCTACCCGCTGGGTCAAAGGAAATTATCATCTCGGAAGACTAGGGGTAGCGCTTTCAATCTGCCCTCTTGCCGTCAGGATCAAAGAGGGCAGTTGTCCCCGCTTCATTCAGGCGGCTCAGTCGTACACCACTCTGAAGCCAATGCTGTCCGAACGATGCGTGAGCGGCACCAGCCGCCCGAAGACGCTACGCGCCGTGGTCTTGCCGGGCAGTAGCCAGTTGCCACCCTGGACCCAGGCAACATAGTCGCCGCGCTCGGCGGTAACCGAGAGGGTCCACTCGGACACATTGCCCGCCAGATCCTGCACGCCAGTAGCCGTGACATCCCCCGCGGCAGCAGCACAGGGACGCACCCCCGGCTCGGCCTGATCTCCAGTGGTATCGCCAGTGGTCGCCCGGTCCACCACATATTCATTACCCCATGGATAGGTGTTGGCATCCGCCCCGGCAGCCAGCAGTTGCCATTCCTCAACCCGGGGCAAGCGCCCCCCCGCCCAGCGCGCAAAAGCATCCGCCGCCCACCAGTTGACGCCGCTCACGGGCAGATCAAGGTCTTGCCTCTGTGCTTGCCAGTTGTGTGGTCTATAGGCTTGCCATTTCGGTTCATGTTCATTTGCAAATAGACCGAGACGCGCTAATGGATGACGCAAGAAAGCACGGTATTCACGGCGACTGACTTCACAACGACTCGCCTCCAGGCGCCGAGTTCCTGGCGCTTGACTGACGAGCCCCGGCACCCGGACCTGTCGTGCCGCCGGTAGCAGGACCGCCACCCGTGCCAGCCGTAAATCCTCGGGCACGCCAAGCGGATAAACACCCGCGGGAATGGCTACCACCTTGGGCTTAGCACCCCAAGACAGCGTTGCCGCCGGCGGCTCTGGGTAAACACAACGGAAACCCAGATGATGACTCAAGGTTTGTGGCTCAATAGCCAACCAGGCGGCGGCAAGAGCATACAGAGGGCGCCCCCGGACCCGGGCTGCCGGGGCGCCATGGGCCCCCGGCTGCCGCTCTTGAGGGTGGGCGTCGCGCTGACCGCGACTCCACTCCATCACCCCGCCCGCAAGATCTTGTACCCCTTCGGGGCTTGCCGCTTCTGGATGCAAGGCGCAGGACTGGGCGGCGTTGCGATGCGCACTCTGATAGGGCCAGGCACTGTCGTCAAAGTCGTTCCCCCAGGGATACAAACGACCCTCCGTCCCGACCGCCATGGCTTCCCATTCATCAGCCCATGGCAAGCGACCGCCAGCAGCAGCGCAGTAAGTGGTAGCAGCGGCGTAGTTGATGCCACTGGCTGGCGACTGCAACAAACCAGCGATGCGATGCCCACTGGAGATGCTATGCACGGCACTCGGGTCAAACTCCTCATCAAGCATCGCTGCGTTCTTGCCCGATTGCCATCTCCCGAAACGCTCAAAATCAAGTTGCCGCACTTCGCAAGTATCCGCCCAAAAAGCATCCAGTTGCACCTGCTGTGCCGGTCGGTCCAAACGCCGGCGTAACTCGGTACCGAAGTAACCACGTTCCAGTGCTTCTAATACATGCTGGTCAAACGCGCGCGCGCGCGGGCTGGCAGATGCCTCAAAGCCGAGTTCCACCGTCAAGGTATCGCTACGCAGGGTTCGAAAGCCAAACTGAGTCACCAACAAGAGCAGAAGCACCAGCAACACTAAGAGCATGCCAAAGACCAATGAGGCAAGGCCAACACCGTGTCTAATCCAGAAAGGTCTAATCCAGAAAGGTCTAATCCAGAAAGGTCTAATCCAGAAAGGTCTAATCCAGAAAGGTCTAGTCCAGAAGTGTTTAGTCCAGAGCTTCATCCGGGTCGCCGGCCAATCAAGTAGCGCACCAAAAAGCCAAAGCCAAGTATGCAGATGAGTAGTAGCACATAAAGAGAAACCAACCAGTCACGGGTGCCGAAGCCGGGTTCCTGAGCTGAGGTGCGTAGCGGACGACCGCCCAGCCGCACCCGGTTATCCTCGGCAGGCACCACCAATCGCCCTTCTGCATCAATGCTGGCGTAGGTGAAGCCAATGATGAAGTCGTCAAAGCCAGGTGCAATATAGGCAACTGCTCGCCACCGCAACCCTTCACCGAACGCTTGTGGTGCCATTTGTTTCGGCATCAGCAGTATGGCGTGCCATTCAAGGGATAACGACAAACCACGCCATACATCAGGGTGAGTGTTTAACCCCAGCGTCAGCCGCCCGAGTGGCTGGGCAGCCGGGCCCGCTTGCCCTAAGAAGACCTCCTGCAACTGCCGATTGGGGGCAATCAGCAGCGCCGTCTTGGCACCCTCCTCAAGGGCTTGTGGAATGATCCTGAGTGGCTGTTCCTGGCTTGTCCCCGAGGCACCAAGAGACGAGTCGTAAGCCATATTTAAGGATAGTTCCCATGCTAAATCGCTAATCATGTTGTGGGTGTCTTCATCCAGTGTTGCCGGTGTCATGAAGGCACTACTGAGCAGGGCTTCAAAATTTGCCAATAAAGGACTCGGCGAGACCCCGGCATCCAGCCGTGCTTGTAGCCTGCCGGTTACATCAAACAAGGCGGCCAGTATTCTCGCCACGCTGGGTTTGGTATCACCCCAACTGAAGGCTTGGCCGCTATCCTGGAATAACGAATCCGGACTGGAAAGCCGAAAGCGCATACGTTCACCGCCTGCTTGCCCAGGGAGACCACTAAGCCCCGAGGTCTGGCTGCCAGTACCGGGAACGGCATTGGGGAAACTACCGAGCATGCTGCCATCACCGAGGCCAGGAATACCGGGAATAAGACCAGTGCCACCAATACCTGACCCAGTACCTGCCATGAACCCGGACAGAGGTCCCAAGGCCGCACCGCCTGGAAAGGGACTCAGCTCGGCATTCGGATCCTTGCCACCCCCACCGGGAAAATCTGCTGGCGGCCAGCTGTCTCCAGCACCGCTACCCTGGGTCAGCGCCGGCAGCGTTGAGCTCCCCGTTGCACCGCCACCCATGCCGCCGACACAATCCTGTGCCGCAATACCCGGCGGGCACTTGCCGGCCTGCGCCAGGCCCAGACCACCCGCGAGAAAATGCCAATGCTGCACGGTAATCTCATGGTCGCGTAAAATGGACATGGCAAGATAGAACTGAGCAATATCATAAACATCAACGCGTAGTCGTAGCTTGCGCTCCGGGTCAAAGCCAGTCAGCCAGTCATCCATGACATTCGGTTCGCGTGCTAGTGCTTCCCGTCGCCAAATGCTACCGCTGTAAAACTCCCGCACGAAGTCGCGGTGCAATTCAATAATGGGCAGGGTCTGGGGGTCGTATTGTTGATCCAGCGGCGAGTTGCGATAGTCATGCAACTGGGCCGGTGCGCTCGCCGCCAGGCTGTTCAACACCAGGGAGGTACTGAAACGACGGCTCATCATGGTTTCCACTTCTTCCACCTGGGAAGCAGTACGTTGCTCTCGCTCACCACGTGCGGCGATGCTGAGCACTATGACAATAATCAGCATTGCCAAGCCATTGGCGAGAATATCCACCAGTGCCGTGCCGGCGAAGTCGGGCATCCGCATCTGCCGACTCATGGGGGGTCCTTAACATAGCCTTGGATGTAAGGGGGGATGTCGTTCAAGGCAACTGATTTAAGCAGTTCATTATCAGCGATGACCCAGCCGATGGACACTATCTGCTGGGGCCAGGTTTGACGCAGACACTCCCGCGCCAGGGCCATGGTCGGCACACTGCCTTCCAACATGAAAAACACGATCTGATTGCCGTTTGCCTCGTACACATGGCGCGCGTAATCCAGAAAAGGGCCACCCGCAACGCAGACTTGAGACGGGTTGATGCTGAGGCCGCTTTCAATGATGCGTAACTCGTCAGGAAAGGTAATCACCACATAACCACTACCACCGTCCAACCGGTCAATGCGATACAGACCGTCTTCACTACCATGTTCCAGACGTTCGCGCTGGGCCGCATCCGAATAAAGATTGACCACCACCAGGAACACCATCAGGACCCCGAAGACGCCGCCGAAAATTGCCATCATCGGCGCGTTGCTCTCATCGCTCAGGATGTTCCCGGAAGCGCGGGACGGCGATACTTGTCTAGGCATCTTGTAGGCGGCGTTCAAAGGTGGCAAGCAAACGCTCTTCGCTACGTTGCACCAGTGCCAGTGCTAGCATGAGTGCCACACTCAGCGACAGGGCGATGAGGGTGGTGTCAAAGGCGATACCGAGGGGGGCGATGGCAGCATCCAGATCGTTGGACAGGCTCGCGAGCCCAGCGTCCGAGGCGATGATGCGGCGGATACCCTCAGCCGCAAGGGAAATACCCAACACCGTGCCGATGAAACCCAAGATGGGCACCGCCCAGCAGATATAACGCGGCATCAGCCAGGATTCCTCGTGGCGCCGCCAGAGTAGTTGCATGGACCTGCCCAGCTCAGCGGGCTTGGCACTGAGCCTATCCAGACTAGCAGTGAACGGCGCAGTGAAAGAAGAGCCCCTAGGGCTCGGGTTGCTACTCGGCCAACTCGCCAGGGTCCGGCGCAAATACCAGCCGTTCCACGACTTACCGAGCAACAGCAACAGCCCCCAGAAAAACAGCAACAATGTCAGCGGGGGGATCACCCCGCGCTCCAGAAACCGCCGCGTCAGTGCTTGCATATCCTCGCCACTACGCGCCAGCAGTTCCAGACCGAGAATCATGCCCGCACACAAAATCAGCGCGGTGATGAGGGAGGGCAAGAGACTGGGCCCGTAAATCAACCGCGCGATACGTTCCAGGCTTTGCTCTTCCTCACCCGAGTCCAGGGTGCTCACCCAGAGGTTGCAGGCGTGGAGCGCGAGTACCGCGATGAACATGGGCATCATCCGCCCCGCCCAGGACGCGCTGGCACCACTGACAATCACTTGCCAGGCCGGGGCCGCCAGCACCAGTGCCACGACCACCAGGGCGATGCTGCCGAGGACTTCAATGCAGGTGAACAGTGCGTGGCGAGTACCCAGGAGGAACCAGGTGGCGGCAACCGCGATGAGTGCCAGGAGCGGCGGCACGGGTGTCCACCAGACGGACAAGTCTAGTAGCCGCAAGAGATTGATGGTAACGAGCGTCAGCAAGGTGAAGTAAAACAAAAATGACAAACGGGCAGGCCAGGATAAAGTCATGGTCGGTCTCAGTTGATTAGGGTGTGTGGTAGCTCAGCCGCGCTGACCCGCCATTCTACGCATTCAGGCTAGGCATGCAAAGGAAAACACGTACGACAGGAAAACACGCCGACATCCTCGCCGTCAGTCGCCCTCGCCTCCGCTTTGCTCCGCTCCGCTGTCATTCTCGGCACCCCAGTTATCACAGCCTGTCCATTCCATCGGTTGTGATAACTGGGGGGTCGGGAATCCAGAGGAACAAAGCCAAGCACCTGCGGGGCATGTACACAACAAGATGGTGCGTCGCTCCCCGTCACCCTCGGTATTGTCTTCGTCATCAGCACCAGTAATAACGGGACTGTATCCTTCGTTCCTCTGGATTCCCGAGCAAGCTCGAGAATGACGGCGCGGGGCGCCGTAAGCCGCCACCCTCGCGGCACCCCGCCCCACTGTCATTCGGGCCGCCAGAAGGCGCGGAGACGTTCCGCCGCGCGCCGTCAGGATCAAAGAAGGCGGGAATCCAGAGGAACAAAGGCAACCGCCTTGGGCATTTACACATCAACAACAATGGGAAGTGAATAACATAAACAAGAATGACGCTATTTGCGCTAGATCCAACAACAGCATCCAACAACAGCGCCTATTCCTTCCAGGCCGCCGCCGCAACCCGATCAGCCTCCCGTGTCGTCAGCCAGGCTTCACCCTCGCTCGTCTGCTCCTTCTTCCAGATAGTAGCCCTGGTTTTAAGGTAGTCCATGACAAATTCACAGGCCGCAAATGCGGCACCACGATGCCCGGCGGCAGTACCCACCAGCACAATTTCATCACCCGGGGCGAGTGCGCCCACGCGGTGAATCACGGTTGCGGCAAGCAGGGACCATCGGGCCTCAGCGCACGCCAGAATTTTCCCAATCTCTCGTTCAGTCATGCCGGGATAGTGTTCCAAATAGAGTCCGTGAACATCGGCACCTTCATTACTGTCGCGCACGACGCCCGCGAAGATAGCAACTGCGCCTACCCCGCCAGCGGCAGACTGCAACTTCTGATACTCAGCTTGCATCTGAAAGGCCGCTTCTTGAATGATGATTTTTTGGTGCATAGACTTCTAATCAGTGTTCATATCTGTGTTTATACCGGTGTTTATATCGGTGTTTATATCGGTGTTCATACCAGTGTTCATACCAGTGTTCATACCAGTGTTCATACCAGTGTTCATACCAGTGTTCATAAAAGCACCGACATCTCCAGGGACACCACTAGCCACCGGTCACCGGCGGGAAGAAAGCAACCTCATCACCCCTATTGATGAAGGGGTCGCCCGGCACAACTTCTTGATTCACTGCAACCCGAATATTTTCTGCAGTCAATGCGGCACACCAGGATTCGCCTTCTTGTGCACCCAGCATGGCGACCAGTGCCGACAGGCGGACACTCTCTGCAAGTTCCAGGTGCAAGGATGCACAACCGAGAGCTTCACGGAGACTAGCGAAAAACACTATCTTCACCATAGGCTAGACCGCCCGCCCCCTCTTGTTTTTTACGCGCCGTTATTCCTGGGATGCATGCCAGGCACCTGATTGACCACCCGATTTGGATACCAGCCGTACCTGAGCAATGCTCATGCTGGGGTCCACCGCCTTGCACATATCATAAATCGTCAGCGCCGCCACGGTAGCAGCAGTCAGCGCTTCCATTTCGACCCCTGTCTGCCCGGTGACTTTACAACCAGCAAGGATCCGAATGTGCCTATCATTCTCATCGGTGTCAAAGGCAAGTTCAACAAAAGACAATGCCAGTGGATGACATAGGGGAATCAATTCAGAACACTTTTTTGCGGCTTGGATCCCGGCGATACGTGCCACAGCAAGCACATCTCCCTTTTTGTGACCGCCGGCGAGTATCAGCTGCAGGGTTGCCGGCTGCATGGATACCAGGGCCTCAGCCCAGGCCTCTCGGTGGGTAACTTCCTTAGCACCCACATCTACCATACAAACCCTGCCCTGCTCATCAATATGCGTTAACTTTTTATCTGCCATTGTCTGACCTGGTTGTTGTGGTTGTTGTTGGTCACTGTTGATTATCAGTAGAACATAGGTTGCTCGTGTCTTTGACACTCATTTTACAGCCTATTAAGCAAATTGGGGATGCTTGCTTGAAAGAATGTTTTTATCTTGGTTCAAGATGCTTTAAGCACTCTAAGTCCCAAACATATTGCATTTGATTATTGTATATACAATAATTCAGGCATGACAGATATAAAGCCATTGAAGCGGGGTCGGCCAACAAAAGAAAGTAGTTCATCCGAAGTGCTTCCGCCTGTCCGAGTTACACCCGAACAGAAAGATACATACAAAAAAGCTGCAGAGCTTGCTGATATGTCTTTGTCTGCATGGCTTAAAAAAGCAGCTGATGAAAAACTAACTCATCAGCTGAATCACGAGGAAAACTAATGCCTGAAGCAGAAACGATTAATCAAGAAGAGTTATTTAAGAGTGAGCCGGCAGGAAAAAAGAAAAGAAAATTAAAAAACTCTTCTTTTTCTCCTGTATACGAACACCCAAATGGCACACTATTTGAGGGAGATTCTATTGAATGGTTAAAAAGCATAGAGGCGGAGTCTGTGGACCTTATCTTTGCAGACCCCCCTTATAATATTCAAAAAGCTGACTGGGATAAATTCGAAAGCCAAGAGAAATATATTAGCTGGTCAATGGAATGGATTTCTGAAGCCCATAGAGTGCTTAAAAAAAATGGCACGCTATATGTCTGCGGTTTCTCTGAGATATTGGCCGATATCAAGCATCCTTCAATGAAGTATTTCAAAGCTTGTCGTTGGCTTGTATGGAACTATAAAAACAAAGCAAATCTAGGGGATGATTGGGGACGATCTCATGAAAGTATTTTGCACCTTAGAAAAAACAAAAAACAAAATTTTAATGTGGATGATGTTCGCATACCTTACAATGGCCACACTCTTAAATACCCATCTCATCCTCAAGCTGAAACTAGCCAGTATGGTAATGGTGGTAAAAGGAAAGATGTATGGACTCCTCACCCTAAAGGAGCAAAACCAAGGGATGTGCTTGAGGTCCCCACAACCTGTAATGGGATGGGAGAAAAAACCAGGCATCCTACTCAAAAACCAGAAGAATTAGTCAGAAAATTTATATTGGCCTCTTCAAGTGAAGGAGACTTGATTTTAGACCCATTTTCTGGTTCAGGTACAACAACAGTAGTTGCAGAACAGTTAAATCGTCGCTGGGCTGGCTGTGAACTTGAAGCCGACCATAATCGTTGGGCAATAGAAAGAATTGAAAACGTTATTAGAAAGACGAAAAATGAATGGATAGCATTTGATAGAGAAAATGATAAGAGAAGGAGTTCTATTCGATGAAGTTAAAAAATCTTGTTAGTCGCGCACTTAATAAAGATAATTTTTTAACGATAGAAGGCTATCTGGATTTCCCTAAGCACTATCTCGAATTCATTAAAGATAACTTGCAAGCAGTAATCGTATCGAGAAACGAAAACCATTATCAGTTTTTTCAATACAAAAGTGATGGAACATATAACGTTACACGACCAATAAATTCCAATTTACTCTATTCACTAGAAGAGTTTGATGTATTAACTGAAGATTTTACAACCCTTCTAAATAACATAAGAGATGAATATTTAGACTCCCCTCAGAATCGAATGATGATAAATCGAATTATATATTCGGCCCAGCAATCTATAGGAGCTTGCCTTGATGCGCTTCCGGCAAACAAATCAAATACGGCGAGGAAACTAAATGGGGATTTATTTGAGAGATTTATAAGGCTCATCATTGAGCGCTGTGGTGTTGACGTATCTGAGGGAACAATCAGAGTTCCAGTAAAGGTGGACGACAAAGAAATTTTTAAGATGACTTATCAACACGATATTATTTTATCAAAAGGTGAAGATGTTAAAGCGATTGGCTCTGTAAAAACATCCAGCAAGGATCGGCTAGATAAAGTTTTTATCGATAAATTTTTATACAACCAACTTACAGAAAAAGCTACGCCACACTTTGCAATATTTTTGAATGACGTACAAAGAAAGGGACAGGCAGGTAAATATAGGATTAATGCGACCTTTCTTCCAGGACATTTCAAGGGATATACGGTAAAACTGAATCCGCTTGATGGAGTATATTATTGTGATATAAGGCCTAATATGATATCCGAGCCCATTCTAAAAGATCATATTAAGACATTCGATCATTTTATATTTTCAGATATATGGAGCTTTGTAGACTAAATGCCTAGCAAAGCACTGCACTCGGACAAATTTTTCGCTGCGCTCCAAATGCTCGCCTTCCCCATGGCAACGCGCGAAGAAATTGATGCGCAACACGCCAGAGGTCAGGAACTCGACGCAACGAATGAAAGCGCACCCGGCGAGAGGATGCCTACCTTTTACGGCGGTTACATCAGAGATCCAGATGGCAACAAGGCGGTCTTCTACAAGATGGATTGATGCTATAAAAAAACACAACAAGAGACGCTGATAAATCTCATTCTGAACGCTGTTCGGTACATTGTTTTGATGCTATAAAGTTTCAATTTAAATATTGCATTAGCTCTGAATGATGATGCTTCTAAGGCGCTTTCACACCGGTAACACCCTACTAAAAAAGCGGGCGATTTCTACCACTTCCTGCATGCAGATTTGATGCGCCATAGGATAGTCAAACCAGCTGACATCATAGCCAAGCCGGATCAGGTTTTCCCTTGAGGTGGCGGCTCTCATCACCGGGATCAGCATGTCATGTCTGCCATGCGCCAGCATCACCGGGATTGCCAGGTTGGCGTCGTGCATCCTTGCCTCGGTGTCGGCGAAATCATGCAAGTAGGTTGAGAGCGCGAGAATCCCCGCTAGCCGCTGGTCATAGCGCGTGCCGGTATGCAAAGCAATCACGCCGCCCTGGGAAAACCCTGCCAGCACAATATTTTCGCTGGGAATACCGCCGGCTATTTCCTCCTCAATAAGTGCCTGTATCTGGCTTGACGATTCCTCAATGTCCTCTGTCCCTGAGGTTTCAGAATAGGGCACGAAGTCATACCAGGCGCGCATTGCTTCGCCGTTGTTAATGGCGATGCTTCTCAGAGGCGCATGCGGAAAGATGAACCGGATAGTTGAGTGCTCTGGCAGACCTAACTCGGGAATGAGGGCTTCAAAATCATGCCCGTCTGCACCCAGCCCATGTAGCCAGATGACCGTTGACCGGGCAACACTGGCGGGCTGAATCTTGACACATTCAAGCAATGTGCCTTCTGGCAACTCGTCACTAATAATAGGCTTGTTCATCTACAGGTGGATTAGGGAATCGCAGAAAGCGTCTTGACTATAACAAACTCGCCGTCATTGTCTTCCAGATGACGCTGCCAGAATTCGCGTAAAGTGGCGTTTTGTCGCCACTTTAGTTTTTCGCGGATGATATAAATCACTGTAAGCTTTTTATCACGCAGATTTTTTGTAACCGTGACGGGAACGCTATGCTCCCCCGCATTCTTATACAGAGAATATTCAGGGGTGTGGTGCATCAAATCAGAGACAAGGATCATCTCGTCGTATGAGCCGAACATCTTGTCCGCCATTTCCAGGATGGGAGAAAATTTCTTCTCGTCTCCAGATGCTAGAGATTTCACCACATCCAACAATTCACTATGGAATTTTTCTTCGAATACTTTTCGAATTATTCGCGGGTTTTCAATCCATGGGTTTGCTTCCGAAGGTGGCGCGCACTTCTCAAATTCGGGTGCCTTGTCGCTAATAATTTCATCCAACTGATAAATTGTCACCTTTGTGAACCTGTCCAGCGAACGTACGAAGTCAGATTTGAACCAGTGGGCTATTTCGCTTCGCTGCTTGGTCGGGATTTGGTCCGTGGCGTCTATGACAACGACGATTTTTCGCGGCACAGTTGGTGGAGAAATTTCGTAAAAACCCCAAACCTTAACGGAATGCTCCACCGGACAATGTGAATCTGGAAGAATCAAGCTCCTTCTCGCTTTTTCCAAGTGCGAGGCAAACAGAAAGCCTGCGAGAACGAGGATCGCTAAGCTCACCAAGGCGATGCCGCCAAGTGTCTTGAACAAATCGTTTTTCACACCGACTGTGCTTTCCAAGACTGCATCTTGGCGGTGACCACTGTTTGAAATTTTCTGATGAGTTGGTTAATTTTTTCAAGGAGGGCGTGCAGTTTTTGAACCCATTCATCCGTTGCCGTTGCTATTAGACCGCTGAGCAGTCCTTTCATTTCAGCGAGATGATTTCGGTCTGCATCCTTGATACCAACGTTGTATTGCTCCATATTTTCTAAGGTAAGAGTCGGTTTCTCAGGATCAGGATCGAGCTTCATCACACAATATTGCCGATGATATGTTGCGAAAACTTTGTTAGTCGCGGCAATTGCACGTTCGTGTGCCCGCGTGAAGTCAATCTCATGATGTTTGAATCCGGCAGGGATGCCGACCTCCATCTGGTGTATTTCAGTCTCAATGCTCTCAAATTTGCTTTGCGCATCTTGCAAGTCTTTATAAATCACTCGCTCAAACTCTTCCTTGGTATCTTTAAGATCATTCTCGCAGTCTCTGGCTTGCTTGTATGGATCAAGGAAAGACCACATTTTCCAAAACGACGCACCCGCCACCACGAAGCCCAAAGCAAACAGCAACACATAATTCATAGTGCTGGAATCCTGACCAGCAGCTGCGAGAAGGCTTTCCCGATATTGGGCAACAATGTGATTGAATCCGAATATCCACAAGAGGAACAAGCCAATCATCACCAGGCCCAACGCGCGATAGGAATTGTCTCGGTGATAAAACCCGCGGTGGCCAAAAAACGCCAACGCCATTGGAATTAAAACATTTCCGCAGGACACTGTGATTGCGGTGAGCGTTCCGCCTAGCAAACCAAATTCGCTATCCGCTGCAAAGAACTGGCTATTGAGAATTGATTCTACCGCCAACAAAATGAGAGCTAGCCCAATCAGCAAAGCAATGCTTCCTTTTGAATGCTTATCTATATTAATTTGCAACAACGGGCCAAAGCGTTTCTTCCAAGCGGACTGATCCTTTCCCAACTGGATAATTTTTGCTGCATATTTCGCTTCCGCCGTAGTTAAATTACTCTGGGTCTTCGTCTCTAACCCTGTAACATAAATATCCGAACTGCCTGGAATACCTCCAGACATAGTCTCAAATTTCTGGCGGATATTGCCAACCCAGTCGCGGAATTCTCGCACTGTGCTGGTAGTAGCATTCTTGGTGATAATTTTCGCCAGCTCGGTCAGGCGCGCTTTAAATCTTTGAAACAAGGAGTCCGTGCCGTCTATTTCCGCGTCTTTTTCGGCATACTCCTCAATATCAGCATCTCCAATATATTGCTTATAGTTTGAGCTATCTTGTTGGTCGTTCATCGTCTTGCTCCCTATACCAAAGTGCCGCAGTATACCCAATTCTGGACAAATAAAAGAACCCCGGTCGCCCGATGGTATATAGCGGCAGGGGCAGAGTTCTAGGCTTTTAACCTGTCCCCAAAACACAGACCGAAATTTCTAGGCTGTCTGTCTTCAAATACCGTTAGAACGACATGCCGTGTGAGAGATAACCACCGCAGGGCAGACATTAACCCTAAATAAAACTGCCTAATGCAAATACAGCCTGTCCTCAAATTGACCGTCAGAATCAAAGAAGGCGGGTAATCCAGTCATTAAACCAACGGCTTACCCCGCCATCTGGATTCCCGTCCCCCCAGTCACCCCAGCCGATGGCTGTGATGACTGGGGGGACGAGAATGACGGGGTTTTGATGGGGAACGGGCAGTCATGCTTTCACTGTTATCGGCAAGGGTCGCGGCTTCAAGCATCTTTTTCTTTGGAAGAAGTGCGAGATTTATCTGGGTCGCCTTTTCACTCAGGGTCCCGCCGATTGCTCAAAACATGAGTCATCAGGCTGGGAACACCCGGCTCGTATAAAAGCGCACTGGGCGGACGCCAGACAAAATCCATGGCTACCAATGTTTGTAATGTATTGGCTGCGTGTTGGTCGTCTGCCTTGTCGGCGGGTAGCGCATCCTTGATTAACAAAACGAGGTCGTTGACCATCAATTTTTTTGTCTCTTGAAATGCCTCTGCGATTACATAAGCGGCTGATAACAATCCTTCCTGAGTCAGTTTTAGATAACGCTCGGTATAGAGGTCTTGCCTGAAACTGTCGATAGCAGGTGCCACAATCTCAACCTGCTCGGCAGTCAATCTAGTCAAGTTTGTTTTCTTTGCTTCATCCCAAAGTTCCTTGCCCCATCGTTGTATGAAGTAGGGGTATTGCTGACTATCTAGCACAACTTTTTGCAGCACATCAGGGTCTATTGCTATGTCATCTTCCTGCAACGGTTTTGTTATAGCCTCCGCAGTCGCTTCTTCGCTTAGTCGGCCAATACCGAGCATCGTAGAACGTTCACTGAAGCTGGCGTTCACAGAGTTAAGGAAAGCCCGAAGTCCCGGGGTGCCGGCGAGGACTAACAAAAAAGGTGCTTCTCTCCGAACAGATTGACTCAGGTTTAACAAGCCACGGCATAAATCCGGGTCCATCGTATGGGCTTCATCTACCAGAAAGACTAAAGGGGCTTTGTTGCACTCTTGTATCAACGCGCTTTCCAGCAATTTACTGGACGGGCTTCCTGATTTCCACGTGGCGGAGACAATGGGAAGTTTAAGATTTGTTTTATCGAGCTTTAAACCATCCCAGAAATCACTAGGGAGTAGTCGTTCCCACATCTTCGCTGGAGATGTTAAATCGTAGGGTGTTACGTATTCGGCGCGGATGGCTGTATCGGTAGGATCATTTTTTTCGATTTCCTTTCCGATCCAACCGAGCAGTGCTGTTTTGCCCATGCCCCTGGGTCCATACATGAGTATGTTGTCGGAAGGTGCGATACCATCGTTTAGCTCATTGAGCTTTTCTCTGATGATCGCCTGTTCTTTTTCTCGACCCGCCAGATATGGCGGGAGTTGCCCGTCACCGGGTTTAAACGGGCTTGAACGTTTATCCAATGTCATGCTGAGCACCCTCGTTGTTCGTTAGTAATTATGCCTAATTCCTGAAAGAAGGGTAGCACCTATTGTTACCAGCACAACAACAAGATGGTGCGTCGCTCCCCGTCACTCTCGGGCTGGAGGACAGGGGTAAAGTCGCTCCCCGTCACTCTCGGGCTGGAGGACAGGGGGTCGGCGGGGATTATGGGCTAGATTATTGTTCATTATGGACGCCGGGCAGGTTATAATCATGCGCATCATAGTCAGGAGCCGTCTGGGCTATAAACAGCCCTGAGCGGGTCATGTATAAAGCGTTGTGAATAGCAAGGATAGCCGGCTGAGCGCTATCTACATTCGTCGTTTCAACCCAACAACCAACAATCAAGGGATCTAATTCGTGAACCTATTCAATCATCGCTTATTTACCAATCGCTTATTTACCAATTGCTTATTTGCCAAGAAGTTGAGCACCCATTACCGCGCCCTGATGCTACTCCTTGCTCTGGGTGTCTTGGCAGCGCCGCCAGACACCGTCTTTGCTCAGGGGGCTCAGGGGGCGGGAGACCTTGAAGAGGTGGTGGTCACGGGTAGTCGCCGGGCGCCCCGGTCAGTTGGCGATTCGGCTGCGCCCATTGATGTGTTGAGCGGCGATGATTTTGAAAATCAAGGTGCCAGCGATATCGGCGACATGCTACGTACACTGGTACCTTCATATAATGTCAATATTCAGCCGATCAGCGATGCGGCGGCCCTGGTGCGCCCAGCAAATCTGCGTGGACTCCCACCGGATAATACGCTGGTGCTGGTCAATGGTAAGCGCCGGCATCGCGGCTCGGTAATCACCTTCTTAGGGGCAGGATTATCGAACGGTGCCCAGGGACCCGACGTCTGGGTCATCCCGGCGATTGCGCTCAGGCAGCTTGAAGTCCTGCGGGACGGTGCATCGGCACAGTACGGCTCTGACGCTATTGCCGGTGTCTTGAACTTCCTGCTGAAAGAAAATGCTGAAGGCATCTCAGTGGAGACCCGTTACGGTGAATTCTACGAAGGCGACGGTGAAAACTGGAAGCTTGCCGCCAATATCGGCATGCCGCTGACTGCTGCGGGCTTTTTGAATCTCAGCCTTGAAGTATCCGATTCAAGTGCCACCAGTCGCAGTGTACAACGTCAAGATGCCGCCGACCTGAGCGCGCTGGGAAATACCGCCATCCGCAACCCCGCTCAAATCTGGGGCTCCCCCGACGTTAAGGATGATTATAAATTCTTTGCTAATGCCGGGCTTGACCTCGGCGAGGGTAGCCAAGCCTACGCATTTGGCAACTATGCTGAACGGCAGGTGCTCGGTGGATTCTTTTTCCGCAACCCCACCAATAGATCCGGTGTTTTTTCACCCTCTGGTGCTGCCAATGGCATCCTCCGACTGGTGGGCGACCTGACTCCAGAAGATGGCGTGGATTGCCCGGCGGTCAATGTACGTGTTGATGGCAGTAAGGATAGCACGCAACCGATTGACGAGGCCGCACTAGCCGCGATTATTGCTGAGCCCAACTGCTTCGTCTTCAATGCGCGTTATCCTGGTGGATTTACCCCTAATTTCGGCGGTGATGTTACTGATTTCAGTCTCTTTGCCGGTGTCAAGGGGGAGACCCCCAAGGGCCTGGTTTGGGATGTCAGTCTCGGGCTGGGTAGCCACAAGACCCAATTTGAGATCATCAACACGGTGAACGCTTCTCTTGGTCCGGCTTCTCCGAATGAGTTCAACATCGGAAGTTACGCCCAACTGGAGAAGAATTTTAACCTGGACCTTGCTTATCCGATGACCGTGGCGGGCTTCTATTCTCCGCTGAACATCGGCTTCGGATTTGAATACCGTGAAGAACAGTTTGAGGTTATTTCAGGCGATGAGGCAGGCTGGATTACAGGTCCCTTGTTTGCACAGGGCTTCGGCGTGGGGTCCAATGGTTTCTCTGGCTTTGGCCCTCAAGATGCGGGCTTGTGGGACCGAGGCAATTTTGCCTTGTATCTTGACCTGGAAGCAGACCTGACCGAGGCACTGTTATTGGGTGCTGCGGTTCGCTTTGAGGATTTTGAAGATTTTGGCAGCACGGCTAACGGCAAGCTCTCGGCAAGATATGCTTTCAGCGATAGCTTCTCGACGCGGAGCACCTATAGCACGGGTTTCCGAGCACCAACACCCGGGCAGGGCAACATCACCAATGTGCTTACATTTGCCGACAACGCTAATGGCATGTTGCGGCAACGGGGCACTATTCCACCCACCAATCCCGTTGCCCAATTGTATGGCGGCGAGGCACTTACCGAGGAGCAGTCCACCAACTTCAGCATCGGTTTTGTCTGGGATATTACTGACCAGCTCAATGTCACGCTTGATTATTTTGATATAACATTAAAAGACCGGATTACCCTGGGGGCAACTGTAGTATTAGATGACGCGGGGCGGGCCGCGCTGCTAGCAGCAGGTGTGGTGGGGGCTGATGATCTCAGTGAATTCCAGTTCTACACCAATGACTTTGATACCCAGACCAGAGGGATTGATCTAGTCGCAACCTACGGCTTCAATTGGGCGGCGGGCGCTACTGACCTCATCCTGGCGTACAACCAGACCACAACCGAACTGGATAGCCCCTTGAGTACAACGGTTAATATCACGCGCAAGTTTGAACTGGAGCGGGGTGTGCCAGATACCCGCTGGTATTTGACGGGCCTGCATCATGCCGGCAACTGGAGGTTTCTCCTTCGGTTAAGTTACTACGATGAATACACTGATGCGGGTGCCAGTCCTGAGTCGAATATAGTTTTTGGTGA
The DNA here is from genome assembly GCA_965208605.1 of Candidatus Azotimanducaceae bacterium. GTDB lineage: Bacteria > Pseudomonadota > Gammaproteobacteria > Pseudomonadales > Azotimanducaceae > UBA9659. Next base: position 721,748 of record OZ242345.1, read on the forward strand.
TGAATATCTGGTAGATGCAGAGGTTGCCTATACCTGGCGTGATCGATATACGCTCGTCCTGGGTGCTCAAAACCTGCTGGATGAATATCCAGACGAGGACCCTCGTTCCTTGGATTTGGGCAACAAGTATCCAGAAGATGCACCCGCGGGCTTCAACGGCGGCTTCTACTATTCACGCTTCAGAATTGATCTCTAGTATTCATCCTACCCAACGCAGGGCCCAGTCCCAGCCTCACCTCGTCATACCCCGTCATTCTCGTCACCCCGGTCATCACAGCCATCGGCTGGGGTGACGGGGTCTATGCTATCGGCGGGACGTCTGGGTTCGGCGAGAATGACGGCTCATCAATACCCGCTGCCTTGAGCTCATCTGCCGGTCCTCAGCTGCAGAAATCTACCAAGCACTCCTAAGGCGAATTTGGTTAAATGACAATTATGAGCACCGATAACAAGAAGCCGGAGCTACTGGAAGGGTTGGGCGAAAAGACCGCCGCAAGGCTCGGCACCGCTACTCTCGCCAACCAAACACCCATGATGCAGCAGTATCTGAAGATCAAGGAACAGCATCCTAATGAGCTACTGTTTTACCGTATGGGGGACTTCTACGAATTATTTCTCGAGGATGCCAAACAGGCCGCAAACCTGCTTGACATCACGTTAACCGCGCGTAGTTCGGCCACCGATAAGCCCATCCCCATGTGCGGTGTGCCTTATCATTCGGTTGATACCTATCTCGCTAAGCTGGTGAAATTAGGCATATCTGTTGCGCTCTGTGAACAGATTGGCGACCCGGCCACCTCAAAGGGTCCGGTGGAACGCAAGGTAGTGCGCATTCTCACGCCCGGGACCCTCACCGATGAGTCCTTGCTGGATGCTGAGCAGGACAATCTCATTGCCGCCATTACTCTTCAAAACGACACCTATGGCATCGCCACCTTGGATCTGTCCAGCGGCAGGTTTGAGGTGACCGAAGTCAAAGGCGACGATTCGCTGAACAGTGAACTGCACCGCCTGGCACCCGCGGAACTGATCCTGATGGAAGAGCAACAATATCCGGCCCTAGCGGACCGTCATGCTAGTGTGCGCCGCCGGCCTTCCTGGGAATTTGACCTTGGCACGGCGCGGGAAATTCTAAATAGGCAATTCGGCACCCGCGACCTGGCGGGATTCGGTTGTGAAGCCATGCATCTAGCCCTTGGCGCAGCAGGTTGCTTGCTGGGTTACATCAAGGAAACCCAGAAAAACGATTTGCCGCATATCAAAGCCTTGCACCCCATTGCCGAAGATGAATCAGTGTTGATTGACGCCGCATCTCGCCGAAACCTGGAAGTGTCCGTCAACATCCAGGGCGGTGAGCAACAGACCCTATATTCTGTGCTTAACCGCACCACCACCAGCATGGGCGCGCGGCTACTAAAACGCTGGTTGCACCGACCTATCCGCTCCCGCTCAGTATTGACCGAACGACTTGATGCAGTGGAATACATTGCTGATCGACAGCAGCATGGTTTGCTGGCGGCGCATTTCAAACAGATTGGCGACATTGAGCGGATCCTGGCACGGGTTGCCCTCAAGTCCGCACGCCCTCGAGACCTTGCCCGATTACGAGACGCGCTGAACGTGCTACCCGCACTACAGACTGAGCTCAACACCATTAGTAGCAGCCGGGTCAAACATCTAGCCCAGAACTGCCAACCCATGCCGGCGCTGAGCAGCACCTTGACCCAAGCCATCATTGAGAATCCAGCCAGCGTCATCCGAGAAGGCGGCGTCATTGCCGATGGTTACGACTCAGCCCTGGATGAGTTGCATAGCATCAGCGAAAACGCCGCGGAATTTCTGGTGCAGCTGGAAGCCCGCGAGCGCAAGCAGACCCGGCTGAGCTCTTTGAAGGTGAGCTATAACCGGGTGCACGGATACTACATTGAAGTGAGCAAGGGGCAAGCAGACCAGGTGCCGGCACACTACATTCGGCGACAGACTCTCAAGAATGTTGAACGGTTCATCATGCCTGAGTTGAAAGAATTTGAAGACAAGGCACTCAGCAGCCGGAGTCGTGCGCTCGCTCGAGAAAAACATCTTTATGACCAACTGCTGGAATTGCTCGTCGAACATCTGGCACCACTCCAAACGCTAGTCGCGGCAATCTCTGAGTTGGATGTCCTCAATACCCTGGCCGAACGAGCACTCAGCTTACAACTGATACGCCCCCAGCTGACCGATACCGCCACCCTTGAAATCCGGGAAGGCAGGCACCTGGTCGTGGAGCAAAACCTTGACTCAGCCTTCATCGGCAATGATCTCAGTCTGAATGAACAGCGCAAACTTCTAGTGATCACTGGTCCCAATATGGGTGGCAAGTCTACCTATATGCGCCAGTGCGCACTGATCACGCTGCTGGGTCATATCGGCAGTTTTGTCCCCGCGAAACATGCAGAGATTGGCGCCGTGGACCGGATATTCACCCGCATCGGCTCCTCAGATGATCTCGCCAGTGGACGCTCAACTTTTATGGTGGAAATGACAGAAACAGCAATTATTTTGAATAATGCGACGAGTCATTCTCTGGTGTTGCTAGACGAGGTGGGGCGCGGGACATCAACCTTTGATGGCTTGTCGTTGGCATGGGCCCTCGCCCGATATATCGCCGAAAATATTCAAGCATTAACCTTGTTTGCGACCCACTATTTTGAACTGACTTCCCTGTCGGAAACACTGCCGGCGACGCGCAACGTCCATCTTGCCGCCAAGGAATACGGAGACCAGATCATATTTATGTACACTGTGAACGACGGGCCGACCAACCAGAGCTATGGTTTACAGGTTGCCCGGCTGGCGGGTATCCCGGAAAGAGTGATTGATGTTGCTCGGGAAAAACTCAGGCAACTGGAAGAAAATGAAGTACAGAGCGCCCATGTGGCCACCGCGCCGTCCCAGTCGGACATATTCGTCAATGATAAGCAGCCCCGCGACAAGCTCCGGGAGTTGCTGCTCACACTGGCTGTGGATCAAGTCACGCCGCTAGAGGCTCTCAATCTGCTCAGTAAATTGCAGAAGCTCGCTGAGCAAGACCACTGAGGTTCGGGCTGGTTTGGAACCTATACAAATCCAGATGGTGGCAAGAATGACGGTAAAAAAATCAACGAAGCCAAACCGCATTCAGTCACTTCTAATTGGTGAACTACTTTGAGTTTGCTGAGGTTGGCGAAGATCCTGCATCTTAGCTAGCCTGTGCATTTAACTTTCTTTTTTTGATGCGTCTTTCTCCATATAATGCGTACATAGAGGTATAGACTGAAAAGAAAATAATATGGTAAATGCTCCAAAAAATTATTGGCTTAACACCGAATATAGGTTGCCCATCCGTAAGGATTCATCCTATAGATAAAGCATACACAGTTATTGCCATAATCATTATTCCCATTAGCAGATACTGTAGCGCCCTTACGAATGGCTTGGGGATTTCCTTATCATTAAGGTCATACTTCCTTGTCACAAATGCCACTCCTTCTAAAACCAGTATCATCACCATGATGGTGGCATAGAAAATATATGGGTGCTGCTCAAGAGGATTAACGCCCCGTACAATATATGGCAGTAACCACATAACAAGAGCCAGAAAAGGATACTCTATCAGCAAACGTACATGAGCTTTATATACCATTGCCCTTTGGCATGAATTCCAAAACCCACCAGTTTTTTCATCAGACATAATGTTCACCTTCATTGTTTGTTAATAGGAAGAAAAAACCTTTAATAGCACCTAATTGCTAATAAAAGCCGTGATGTTTAATGCGGAACGATGAAGCGGAAATTATGGGTGCAACAGTGTTGAATATGCAAGCCTATGCACCGCTTGGCGCTAGTAGCCCCCGAGGTCCTGCACTACTTCCTCAATAAAGCGGATATGTTGCTTGACAACAAAATCGGCTATCACGCGCTTGTTAATCTTCTTGTCTTGATTGATCAAATAGGTCACTCGGCGCACGCCCATGCCGAGAAAACCGTCCACACCGTAAGCGCGAATGGCTTTTTTATGCTGGTCAAAGAGTAGCTTGTAGGGCAGGTCGTAACGGGCACGAAAGCGCGCATGACTTGCCTCGCTTTGCGGGCTGATGCCTACCACTGTGGCATTGACTGCTTGAATTTTGGGATGGATATCTCGGATTTCACAGGCTTCGGCCGTGCAGACTGGCGTAAAGTCAGCCGGATAAAAAAACAAAATCAGCGGGCCATCCGACAGAAGAGGAGCCAGGCGGGTCAAGTGCCCCTGGTCGTCCGGCAATTCAAATTCGGGGGCGGTGTCTCCAACATTCAGCATCATAGCTTGCCTCGCGCCGGCTCACCCAGCACCGAGACACCAGCAAGCCCCAGTAGCAGGTTGGTAATTTCCCGCCAGGCATCACCCGGCTCAAGGCCCTTAATTACCCGATCTATTTTGCCCGTCATGAGCTGGAGACTACGCAAGGACTGGGTACCATGCCGATCAAGACAACGGCTAACCGCTCGTTTGCGTTTGTCCCATACGCGCCCCCTGCGTAATACTTCTTGTACTGACTGGCCCTGGTCCATGGCCGTTGCCATAGTCTCTAAGAGGCGAATCTCACGCGCCAACATCACATTCACATACATCTCCGCTGTCCCCTCAAGCCGCAACCCCTGAATCATCCGCACCACCCGCGGGCTCTGCCCTGCCAAACTAGCATCAATCAACTTAAAGATATCATATCGCGCACTGTCCGCCACACCATCCGTCACCTGCTCCAAATCAATTTCTTTGCTGGGGGAAATCAACTTCAAGCGTTCAATTTCTTGCACCGCCGCGAGGAGGTTACCTTCCGTCCGGCGCGCCATTGCCAAGAGGGCTTCATGGGTAACTTCCAGCCCTTCCCGCTTGAACCTTCGCTGTAACCAATCTGGGAACTGCTTCGCTTCTATGGGCCATACTTGCACAAAGACGCCGGCCTGCTCAATGCTCTTGAACCATTTGGTCTTCTGGGTAGCGGCATCAATCCTGGGCATGACGAGCAACAGCGCGGTGGCATCGGTTAACTCTTCCACCAGAGACACCAGCAAAGCTCTGCCAGCATCACCGGGCGACCGGCTACTCATGCGTACTTCAATGAGCTTTTTTTCGGCAAAGAGAGACATGCTGTTGACACTATGCAGGACTTCCTGCCACTTAAACCCCTCTTCGGCATGGAAGAGCTCCCGCTCCGTATAGCCCTGCTGCCGCAATGCATGCCGCACCAGATCACAAGCTTCCTGAATCAACAGGGGCTCATCGCCACTGATGACATAAAGCCCGGTGGTGGGTTTTGATGCCTGTTCTTTCAGATAATTGTGGAGTTTTTCCGGGTAGAGTTTCATGCGCCTGCTTCTTGTTAATAGTTACTCTTGTTGACTCGGCGCATCCAGAAGAAGTTCAATTCGACCTAGCATGCGACCTGCCAGTGCCCTTCTCATTTCATTGAGTAGCAAGGCTTCCTCTTCCTGACTGCCAGACAGATTGTTCGGGTCAAGGGAATAGGTTCTTTCCGTTGCCAGAGTCACTGTCTCAGGGGCGGCATCCACAGCAAGCTGAATCTGCAGGCGCACCTCTAATTGCAACACATACTCGGCGACCTGCATTGCGGCAGTGGTCAACATAGACCGACGGCTAGCCACTTCCTTTTCTATACGCAGAATAATATACCGCCCTCCGGTCCCTTCTGCAGAGGCTACTTCTGCAGAGGGTGCTTCTGCAGAGGGTGCTTCTGCCGAAGAAGCCTCTACTAACACCACTCCCCTATCGCTGAATGTCTGCCGAAACACATCCCCCAGAGCCGCCAAGTCGCCAGGGGTATCTAAGCGCACACTAGGCCGGGCAGTCAGGCTGCTCCCTTGGTCTTTCAACGGGTCTCTTAATTGCTCTCGTAATGGGTCTCTTAATTGAAAGCCACAAGCTGCCAAGAAAAAGAGCAGCAACACGGCGACTAGCCCGCTATGCTGCGGTTCACGCAATAACGTAATAAACAACGTAATAAATAACTTAATAAACGTCTTAATAAACGACAAAATTCAACACCTTGTTGGGGACATAAATACACTTTCGCATCGTCTTACCGGCGATAAACCTGGCGACATTCGCCTCCGCCCTTGCCAGGGCCACGGCCTCCTCTTCACTGGCATCGGGCGCCACGGCTACCCTGCCCCTGAGCTTGCCATTCACCTGCACTGCCAGTTCCACGCTGGTCTTCTCAAGGGCAGCCGCATCCACCGGTAGCCAGCTTGCCTGGTCAATGGATTCCCCCGTTAATTGCCGCCAAAGGACATGGCAGATATGCGGGGTGATGGGCGACATGCATAACACAGCAATCCGAAGTGCCTCACCCTTGAGCGCATGTGCCTGGGGAGAAGTGTCTGTCAATCGTGCCAGATGATTGAGTAACGACATGACCGCCGCCACCACCGTATTAAAAGTCAGCCGGCGACCATAGTCGTCTGCACATTTGGCTAGGGTGCTATGACTGAGGCGGCGCAGTTCCTTCTCGGCAGGGGTCAAGCGACTCGGGTCTATTGCCGCCTCTGCTGGTATATTTGCATCTGCAACATGCTCAAGATGCCGGGTAACCAATGCCCAGAGCCGGGTACGCAGCCATTTGCTAGCGGCTTCAACACTCTGTTGGGACCACTCAAAGGACTGCTCAGGCGGGGACGCAAACATCATCGCCAGGCGCACTGCATCGGCACCATGCTCTTCCAAGAGATGCTGCGGGTCGCCAGCATCCCCGGACGACTTAGACATCTTGGTGCCGCCTTGAAGCACCATGCCAATGGAGAGTAGCTTTTCAAACGGCTCATCAAACTGCACCAGGCCTTCATCGCGCATCACCTTATAGAAGAAGCGCGCATATAAAAGATGCAATATGGCGTGTTCCTCACCACCCACATAATGATCCACCTGCCCCCAGTAGGCTGCCCTCTCATCCAGCATCCGGTCCTGGGCATCGCTACACGTAAATCTTGCGTAGTACCAGGAAGACTCCATAAAGGTATCCAGGGTGTCGGTTTCCCGCCTTGCTGGAGAGCCACATTCGGGGCATGTGGTCTGATACCAGTCGGGCATCTTTTTGAGCGGTGAGCCCAGGCCTTCAAACTCAACTTCGGTCGGCAGCAGCACGGGCAGGTCTTCATCGGGAACGGGTACCGCCCCGCATGAGTCGCAGTGAATGATGGGTATAGGGCAGCCCCAGTATCTTTGTCGGGCAAGGCCCCAGTCTCGTAATCGGTAGTTGGTCTGTTGTTCGCCGAGTTGCTTGTCCGCCAGACTAGTGGCTATGGCATCAAAGGCCGCTTCATAATCCAGCCCATCATAGGCACCAGAATTAATCACTAGCCCCTTGGCGGTGAAGGCACCTGCGTCCAGAGCACATAACTCATCGCTATCTGCCAGGGGGGCGATCACCTGGTTGATGGGCAATTGATATTTCTGGGCAAACTCCCAGTCTCGTTGGTCGTGAGCAGGCACCGACATGACGGCCCCTGAGCCATATTCCATCAGCACAAAATTCGCTACCCAGATGGGGATTGCCTTGCCACTCAGGGGGTGGATGCCATTCAGCCCCAGGGACCTTCCCTCTTTGGGCAGTTGCGCGATATTGGCTTCGGCGACCAGCGTTTGATTACACCGATCAAGGAAGGACTGAATAGCCGGGTCCGCTGCACCGGCTTTAATCGCCACGGGGTGCTGGGGTGCCAGCGCAATAGAGGTAACCCCCATGAGAGTATCCGGACGGGTGGTATAAACAGACAGGGCCTCCTCAAGCCCATCTTCCAGAGGAAAGGTCACACTAATCCCCCTTGACTTGCCTATCCAATTGCGTTGCAGGGTTTTTATCTTCTCTGGCCAATCGGGTAGATGCTCCAGGCCTTCCAGCAATTCCTCAGCATAGTCAGTGATCCTCACAAACCACTGGCTCAACTCGCGCCGCTCCACGGGTGCATCCGAGCGCCAGCCACGGCCATCAACCACCTGCTCATTGGCAAGCACTGTTTGATCCACTGGATCCCAGTTCAACCAAGCAGACTTTTTATAGATCAGTGATTTCTTGAACATCCGGGTAAAAAACCACTGCTCCCAGCGATAATAGTCGGGGTCGCAGGTCGCCAATTCACGCGACCAGTCAAAAGAAAAACCCAGCGCGCACATCTGCGACTTCATGTGTTCAATGTTGCCTTTGGTCCATTGGGCGGGCGGGATATTGCGTTTGATGGCGGCATTTTCCGCGGGTAATCCAAAAGCATCCCAGCCCATAGGATGCAGTACATTCTTGCCTTGCAACCGCTGGAAGCGACTAATCACATCGCCCAGGGTATAGGTGCGGACATGCCCCATGTGTAACTGCCCGCTGGGGTAGGGAAACATAGATAAACAGTAGTACTTGGGCCGAGTGCTGTCTTCGGTCGCCACGAAGGTACCCGCCTCATCCCAGATTTGCTGGACCTCGGCTTCAAGCTGCACATGCTCGTACACCTGATGCTTCTTCGGTTGCTTGGTCATGGAATTGTATAGTGACTAGTCATTGGGTCTGGGGTGCAGGATAAACACATTCTACCTGAAGCCGCGCTGGGCACCCACCCTTGATGCCCAGCCATATCCCATGAAGGTCAACAGCAATCCCGCTACACAGAGCAGTAGCACCGGCGCATGACCAAACCGATGAAAGGGCGTGGTGCCAGTATGAATTTCCGCCTCAAAGCGGAGTAGCCCCGGCGCATGTTGCGGTAGGCTGGCAACTACATTGCCTCTGGCATCAATCACCGCGGTAATCCCATTGTTGGTCGATCGGAGCATATATCGGCCATTTTCCAGCGCGCGCATGCGTGCCATCTGCAGATGTTGCCAAGGACCAATGGAATCACCAAACCAGGTGTCATTACTGAGGGTTACCAGCAGGTCAGGCAAGTGGACGCTGCGCCGCACTAATTCAGGATAGACGACTTCATAACAGATGGAGGTGGAGAGGCGTAAATCACCAGCCAGTAACGGTGCCTGCTCAGCCGGGCCGGGTTGATTGTGAGACCGGGGCAGATCCAGCAACGCAATGATGCCCCGCAGATGCTTCTCAAAAGGCAAATACTCGCCAAAAGGCACCAGCTGGCGCTTGACATACTTGCCACTACCAGCACCCAGAGCAAGCACGGTGTTCTGATAGGCCCCATCTGCATGCTGGTCGGGGATGCCCAAAAGAAGACTAGTACCGTGCCGAGCTGCATGCGCCGCCAGGGGCTTGAGGAGGGGGGTTGCTTCTTGTTGGGAGAAGGTCAGCGCGGCTTCTGGCCAGACCACCAAATCCCGCCCCCATTCATTGCGGGACAAACGCTGGTATCGCGCCCATATCGGCAGAGCCATCTGCCGCTGCCACTTGCTATGCTGGTCCACATTCCCCTGCACCAGCGATACCTTGATGAGCCGCGTTGACGTGGTGAAGCCCAGGCCATCCAATACCAAGCCAGCTGACACGAGCACCACTACCGGGAGAATGAGCAGGACCCGCCGAGATCTGAGGGCTTCAAAACCCAGACAACTGCTCAGCACCAACACCAGACTGACGCCGAAGACACCGGCGAGGGGCGCGTAGCTCACCAGGAAGGTATCCATGACACCATAGCCGGCAAAGAGCCATGGGAAACCGGTGAGAAACCAGGAACGGAACCACTCTTGTAATACCCAGAGGCTCGTGAAGCCCAGCAGACTGGGTAGCAGACCGGAGCGGCAATAACGCCCATACACAAACCCTTGAGGCACGGCAATGGCGGCGTAGGCGACCACCATCAAGACCATCAGACTCGCCGCCATGGCGGGCGAAGCACCACCAAAATTGTGAATGCTGACATATATCCAGGAGATACCGCAGCCAAAGAGCGCCAGGTTATAGAGATAAAATCTCAGGATGATGCGCGGCAGGGATGCGCTGGGCTGCCGCTGTTGCTGTTGCTGTTGCTGTTGCTGTTGCTGCTGTTGCTGTTGCTGTTGCTGCTGTTGCTGCTGACTGGACCCAGCCTTCGGTTTTCTATTGCCATCAGCGACTGAAAAGTAGAGCAAGAGTACCGAAACCGGTGCCGCGAGCCAGAAATCAAAAGGCGACAAGGACAGCGGGAAAACAGCACCGCCCAGCAGGGCAGCGCCATCAGCAAGCAGTGCCGAGGCTAAGCGGCGCGGGGAATAGGAACGGTGGCTGCTGGTCATGAATGCACTGAGCAGGTGCCCCAGTGTCTCAAGTCAGTTCCTGGTCGGGGCAGGTGAGCTGCAATAGATGCACCCGGCGCCCATCCGCATTCAGCACCTTGAACTCATAACCATCTATAGACACCTCCTCAGAACGTTGCGGCAGGTGTCCAAAACACTGGGTCACCATGCCGCCGATGGTGTCAAACGGATCATCATCAAAACTGGTCTTAAAATACTCATTGAAATCATCAATCGGCATGATCGCCTTAACGGTGTAGGAACCGTCAAGATGCCGATTGATGTAATTTTCATCATTCAGGTCAAACTCGTCCTCAATATCACCCACTATCTGTTCAAGCACATCTTCAATCGTCACGATGCCGCTCACCGCACCGTACTCATCATAGACCACGGCCAGGTGATTCTTGTTGGTTTTGAATTCCTGCAACAGGACATTCAAGCGTTTACTTTCCGGGATAGCCGTGGACGGGCGTAGCAGGTCCCGCAACACAAAATCGAGTTTGTGGTCATCCTTGGCGAAGGATAGCAAATCCTTGGCGAGCAGAATGCCATGCACAAAGTTGGGCTCCTCACCGATGACCGGGAAGCGGGAATGTCCCGACTGGATGACGGTATCCAGCATGTCTTGGGGATTCTGGTTGTGTCTGAGGAAGACCACCTGGGCGCGAGGCACCATGATTTCCTTCGCCGGGATATCAGATACCAGCAGGGCACCCTCCATAATGCTCAGTGCCCTGGAGTCCAGTAGATCCCTTTGCTCCGCCGAACGTAGCAGGCTAACCAATTGACTACGAGAAGTCGGCGCCCCCATGAGTCTCAGCCAGGCATCTTCCCACCAGGGCCGACCCGGTTTTGACGGTGCTGGCTTGCCACTTGTTGTACCACTCTTTTGTTCACCCATCTTGTTACCTATCTCATCACCTATCTCATCATCTGAGGCTGTTGTTTTACTTCAAGACATTCATAAGGATCATCATGGAAACCCAGACTAGCCAGAATTTGTTTTTCATGGGCTTCCATCTTTGCCCGGCTACTGGGGTCGGCATGTTCTTGCCCCATCAAATGTAGCAGACCATGCACCAGCAAATGAGCATATCTGCTCTCCAAGGGCTTGCCATAGTGTTGACTTTCCTCCTGGACAACACGATTGCAAAGCACCAGGTCCCCCAGAAAAGTCCGCCCCGTGCCATCCTGCTGCTGTAGCCCGGAGCCAAAGGACAGGACATTGGTCGGCTGATGCCGGTGCCGATACTGTGCGTTCAGGCGCGTCATTTCCCTGCTGGAAACAATCTTGACCGATACCTCGGAGGGACCAGGGGCAAGTTGCTCAAGACTAGCCAGCAACCAGCCGCGAATAGCCTTAACACTAGGCTCATTGGCGAGCCGTGCCGTGCCCCGGCGCACCTCAACAAGGTGGCTTCTATGCGTTGATAGCCTGGCCATCACTTAATGCTGGCACCTGATGCATGTTGCTTAGCATGTTGCTTGTTACGGCGGTCGTCCTGTTGTTCGGCATGTCGTTCGGCATGTCGTTCGTCACGTCGTTCGGCATGTAACTCGCCATGTAACTCGTCATGTGACTCGTCATGTAACTCATAAGCCTCAACAATTCTCTGGACAAGCGGATGTCTAACAACATCTTTTGGCCCAAAATAGGTGAAGGAAATCCCTTTGACCCCCGCCAGGACCAAGATCACCTGCTTAAGACCGGATTGGGTACCGCGAGGTAGATCAATCTGGGTAATATCCCCAGTGACCACAACGGTGGAACCAAAACCTATACGGGTGAGGAACATTTTCATCTGTTCAAGGGTGGTATTTTGACTCTCATCAAGAATGATAAAAGAATCATTGAGGGTCCGGCCGCGCATATAGGCAAGTGGTGCTACTTCAATCACGCCTCTTTCAATCAGCGTCATCACCCGTTCAAAGCCTAACAAATCATATAACGAATCATAGAGAGGGCGCAGATAGGGGTCAATCTTCTGGCTGAGGTCGCCCGGCAGGAAGCCCAGCTTCTCCCCGGCTTCAACCGCGGGTCTCACCAGCAGAATGCGGCGTATTTTTTCCTGTTCCAGTGCCTCCACCGCCGCCGCCACTGCCAGATAGGTTTTGCCGGTGCCCGCGGGTCCCACGCCGAAGTTCAGATCATTGACGCGCACTGCCCGAACATACTTTATCTGGTTGCCGCCTCTGGGCTTGATGCTCTTCTTGCTGGTCAGAATAAGGTCATTGGCATCTTCGGGTTCCCGCCTTGCCATGGCATCCACCCCGGATTCCTGCAAGAAGAGATGCAGCATTTCCGCAGTTAGGTCCGTGCCGCTTCTCACCTCTCGGTAAAGATGCGTCAAGAGTTCTCCCGCCGCCAACACCAGTTTGTTATCACCTTCTAGATGGAAGTCGTTGCCACGATTCTTGATAGTGATACCGAGCCGCCGTTCAATCTGCCGGAGATGGGCATCACGGGGACCGCATAGCATCGCGAGTTGGTAGCTGTCGTTTGGTTCCAGAGCGAATTGATGTCGCTTAACGTCTGCTGACAAATTCATTGAGTCTTAACTTTCAGGGCGGGAAGCATATACCCTCAGCTGCCTTAGGTGAAGCACCTTGGTAGGCAATCATTATGCTACCGTTAATTGGAGGAGGGAGCCCATCATTCCCGCACAAAGAGGCTGGAGTCCCCCAGCCCTTCACGCAAAATGACCGGATATTGCGCTTCATAACTCACCAGAGTAGTTGCCCCAAGCCCACCAGGGCCACCGTCAATGACAAGCGCTATCTGGTGTTCCATGCTGTGCCTGATTTCATCCGGGTCAGTCAGTGGCAACTCATCTCCCGGCAGGATGAGGCTAGTGGACATAATCGGCTCTGCCAAGGCCGCCAAGAGTGCTTGGCAAATAGCATTGTCGGGCACCCGTAGCCCCAGAGTCTTCCGCTTGGCATCTACTAGCCGCCGTGGCACCTCCTTGGTAGCAGGCAAAATAAAGGTGTAGGGCCCAGGCGTCGCCGCCTTGATTTGCCGATAAGCCGTATTGTGAACTCTGGCATAGATACCCAGTTCCGACAGGTCGCGACACACTAGCGCAAAGTGATGGTCTCTTTCCAAACGACGGATTTCCCGCATCCGTTCAATGGCTTTTTTATTCCCTATCTGGCAACCCAACGCATAGGCAGAATCAGTCGGATAAGCAATAATCCCGCCTTGTTGCAGAATTTCAACTGCCTGGTGAATGAGCCTCGCTTGAGGATTCACCGGATGAATGTGGAAAAATTGACTCATAGGGTGTTAACGCTAAGCCACTGGGAAGAGTAGTTCACTGATAAGCTGGGCAAAATAGATTATTATCCATCCCGATGATAGTGATACAACTTGGAACAATCCACAGCATGGAACAATTCATAAGATGAAACAACTGATTGAGTTTATTCCCGTCCTCCTCTTCGTCCTGGTCTATTTCTATTTCAGTGACATCTACCTGGCGACTATGGTGTTAATGGGTGCTGTAGGGGCGCAGCTTGGCTTGGAATATATCCGCGAAGGCAAGGTCAGCCGGCAAACTCAGGTCATCTTCTGGGTGGTAGTGCTCGCGGGAGGAGCAACGCTTGCCTTTCGCAATGATATGTTCATCAAGTGGAAGCCAAGCATTGTCAACTGGCTATTTTGTGTCGCCCTCCTGGGTACTCAACTCCTGGGCAAGCAGAACCTGCTACAACGGCTCCTGGGCGGTCAACTGCAGCTACCAGACAAGGTCTGGACACGCCTTGCTCTGGGCTGGGCCTGTGGGTTCTTTCTCGCCGGGGCACTCAACCTGCTGGTCGCCTATCAATACAGTACGGACTTCTGGGTAACCTATAAGTTGGTCGGTGGTATCGGCCTCACCCTCTTCTATATCATCATCACCATGGTGTATTTGGCAAAAGGCGGCTACATCAAAGAACCTAAAACCAAGCCCTTGGACCCGGCTGACCCCACTAATTAGTATCAGACGACATGCAAGCTCTACAAGCCTCCGGTGAGGGTGGGATATGAAGTCTGGCCCCAGACTATCCGTTAATCTCAATAAGATAGCACTGCTGAGGAACAGTCGGGAAACAACTATCCCGAGCATCCTTGAGGCGGCTATCACCGTCATCAAGGCGGGTGCTCAGGGCATCACCGTCCACCCCAGACCGGACCTGCGGCACATCCGTCCCGATGATGTCTATGCCCTTGCTGAGCTCCTGTCTAGCCCCGCCTATCGGGACATTGAGTTTAATATTGAAGGCAACCCCTACGCGGGAGCCGCGCCCAATGGCTACCCTGGCTTCATACCACTGGTTGCCGCAGTAAAACCAGAGCAATGCACTCTGGTTCCCGATGACCCGCAGCAGCTGACATCCGACCATGGCTGGAATTTGACCGCGGAAGCCGACCGGCTAGAACCCATGATTAAGCAGTTGCAGGCTAATGGTTGTCGGGTGAGTTGCTTCATGGACCCGGATCTGCAGCAGCTCAAACTCGCTCAGCAGCTGGGCACTGAGCGCATTGAATTATATACGGGACCATACGCAGAAAAGTTCGGTAGCGATGCCGGGGCAAACATCCTTGAGACCTTTGTTGCCGCTGGGCAGGAAGCGACCCGTCTCGGTTTGGGTATCAATGCCGGACATGATTTGAATCTGGAAAACCTCACTACATTCTGCACGGGATTGCCTGATATGCTGGAGGTGTCCATCGGGCACGCCATTATTTCGGAAGCCATCTGGTCGGGGCTTGCGGAAACAGTCGCTCAGTACCGCGCGCTGCTTGATAATCTCTAACGCAGAGGTGCCCCAACAACAGCAGGTCTGCTGGAGACTGCTGACGATGACACTGTGATCATGTATGATGCGACATTCTTGTTGGATGCGCTTCTTGTCGCATGCGCTTTCTTTATTACAAGAAGCTTTGTTACAAGAAGCTTTGTTACCAGAAGCTTTGCCATATAAAATTCCCAATCCATTGTTGAGACGATTATGATTCATTTAATAAAATACATTATTTCCCCGATTATTATTGGGTGCTTGGGCTATGCGGCTTTCCGTTGGGTTAATGGTGGCGAATACCTTCCTGCCAGCAGGGAAGAAATCATAGTCCTGCTTATTTTTATTACCACCGGACTGGGTGCAGCCTGGGTCGCCGGAACGAGGAATAGGCGCGGAGATATAGCCTCCGAGAGGGAAAACGGCACCGTCAAATGGTTCAATAGTAAAAAAGGGTTTGGGTTTATTCTTTGCGACCAGGGTGATGAGGTTTTCGTCCACTACCGCAACATCGTCAAGCAGCAGGGCAAGCAGATCATAGAACAGGGGCAGCGGGTGTCCTTTGTTACCACCAACAAGGCCAAGGGACTACAAGCCGAAGAGGTGATGGTGCTCTGAGCCTTGGCTGAGCGTCGATCACTTCTTGGATTCAACCCTTAAGTACAACTTCACCCTCCCCGCCGACTCCCGTCATTCTTGTCACCCCCGTCATCACAGCCAATGGCTGTGATGACGGGGGTGACGGGAATCCAGTGGAATGAAGGCAATACTGCTCGTTCCTCTGGATTCCCCCCGAACCCAGTCGTCCCGCCTTCGGCGGGGCGACTGGGTTCGGCGAGAATGACGGGGTTACGGGGTTCGACAAGAATGACGAGGTTCGGCAATGCTTCCTGATCAACTCGTTTCCTCAAAAATTCGCACATTGATTACCCCTTCAATGGCGAGGATATCCGCAATAATCTCGTTCGTCGGTATGACTTCAATATCAATGAGGTTATAGGCCACATCGTCCCGGCTCTTGTTGAGCATCTCCACCACATTGATATTTTGATCCGCCAGAATGGCGAGCACCTTGCCCAGAATGCGCGGTACATTTTTGTTGGCGAGGGCAATCCGATGCACGCCGCTCGTCCTTTCAAGGTCAATCGTCGGGAAATTAACAGAGTTTTTAATATTGCCATGTTCCAGGAAATCCTTGATCTGATCAACTACCATCATGGCGCAGTTCACTTCTGCTTCTTCAGTACTGGCACCCAGATGTGGCATGGCAAGGACATCATGCCTGCCAATGAGTTCTGGGGTGGGGAAATCAGAGATGTACTGAGCGAGTTTGCCACTATCCAGTGCTTGGAGGACCGCATCCTGGTTGACAATTTCCTCCCGAGAAAAGTTGAGTAGCACAGCACCCGAGCGGAAAGCTTCCAAAGCTTCCTGATTGATCATCCCCCGGGTAGTCTCCAGGATCGGCACATGCAGGGTCACTATGTCGGAGCGAGCAAAGAGTGCCTCCATAGAGTCCATCTTTTTGACCAGGTTAGACAGGCGCCAAGCAGCCTCTACCGACAGGGCAGGATCATACCCCAGCACCGTCATGTCCATTTCCAGCGCCATGTCCGCCACCATGGAACCAATCGCGCCAAGCCCCAAGACACCCAGGGTTCTGCCCTTTAGCTCCCTGCCCTTGTAGTGCTTTTTATTGGCTTCCACCAGCTGGTTCAAGGTTGCCTTGTCTGCATGTTTCTCCAGGGTCTTCACATATTCGATTCCAGGAATGATGCCGCGGCAGGACAACAACATCCCGACCATCACCAGTTCCTTGACGGCATTTGCATTCGCCCCCGGGGTATTAAAAACCACTATGCCCTGGCCGGTATATTCAGCAACCGGAATGTTATTGACGCCGGCCCCCGCCCGCCCCACCGCTCGGAGGGACGCGGTGACATCCGCACTGGTCAAGACCTGACTACGCACCAGGATCGCGTCCGGGTTAGCCAGGTCGTCATTGAGTGCATAGCTATCCCGAGGAAACCTATCCAAACCCTGCTTGGCAATGTTATTGAGTGTGCGAATCTTATACATCCGAATGCTACTCCTGTATCTGTGCCGAAGAACGTTATGTAAAAAGGTGTACAAGGCGCTGAGTGGCGCCCGCTACGCAGCGGAATGTAATTCTACACTCTGGGGACTTTTATTTAACCGTCCTCATCAAAAATGATGCTATAAAACAAAAAACTAAATCTGGTTACAATGGACCGGTGGAGCAGATATGAGAGGGCTATAATTAGAGGGCTATGAATAGAGGGCTATGAATAACTATGAATATCAAGGCAACGGGACAAGGCATGATGCTACTCAGTATCCTCCTGGGCATGGGGGTACTGACTCTCTTCTTCGGCAATCTGGAGAAAAAGCAACACAATCCTAACACCTCGCCCCTGTCGCTGACCCAGGAAGGGAGTGTGGATGTCTCTCTGGTGCAAAACCGACAGGGGCACTATGTAGTAACCGGGGAAATCAATCGCCAATCGGTGGAGTTCCTTCTGGACACAGGGGCGACCGATGTGGTGGTGCCGGAGAAGACCGCTCGCCGACTGGGCTTGAAGTATGGTCGCCCTAGCCAGGCGATGACTGCCAATGGTGTCATTACTATCTGGCAGACCCGCATTAACGAATTGCGGATTGGTGATATTCGGCTTCACAATGTGTCGGCAAGTATCAATCCCAAGATGAGTTCCGAGTCCATTCTGCTGGGTATGAGTGCCCTGCGCAGGATTGAGTTCATCCAGCAGGGGAAGCGTCTGACCCTGCGTCAAAAAGCATCATGACGATGCCGTCATTCTCGCCGGCCAGGGGCGGGGGTTTGAGTATCTTTTTCTTTAGAAGAAGTGTGAAATGTATCTGGTTGGAGTTCTCGCTGTTTATTCAAAACATAAGTCATCAGGCTGGGAATACCAGATTCGTATAAAGCCGTATCCGGCGGACGCCAGACAAAATCCATGCCCACCAATGCCTGTAATACACTTGTTGCGTGTTGGTCGTCTGCCTTGTCGGCGGGTAGCAGATCTTGGATTAACAAACCGAGTGCTCCTTCTGAGACTCTTTGTGTGTCCTGAAACGCCTCTGCGATTAGATGTGCTGCCGGTAACAATCCTTTCTGAGACAGTTTTGTACGACGCTTGGTATAGAGTCTTTGTTTAAATCTATCGAGAACAGGCTCCACAATCTCAACCTGCTCGGCAGTCAGTCGAGTCGAGTTTGTCTTCTTTGCCTCATCCCAAAGTTCTTTGCCCCATTGTTGTATGAAGTAGGGGTACTGCTGACTATCCTGCACAACCCTTTGCAGTGCATCAGGGTCTATTGTTATGCCATCTTCCTGCAACGGTTTTGTTATGGCCTCCGCAGTGGCTTCTTCGCTTAGTCGGCCAATACCGAGCATCGTAGAACGTTCACTGAAACTGGCGTTCACCGAGTTAAGGAAAGCCCGAAGTCCGGGTGTGCCCGCGAGGACCAGCAAAAAAGGCGCTTCTCCCCGAACAAGTTGGCTTAGGTTTAATAAACCACGGCATAAATCCGGGTCCATCGTATGGGCTTCATCTAGCAGAAACACCAAAGGCTGCTTGTTGCACTCTTGTATCAACGCGCTTTCCAAAAAATCATTGGACGGGCTTCCTGATTTCCAAGTGGCGGATACAATGGGAAGTTTAATATTTGTTTCGGCAGGCTTTAATCTCTCCCAGAAATCACTAGGGAGTAGTCGGGACCACATATCCGCTGGAGATTTTAATTCTCCTGGGGTTACTCGTTTTGTACGTATAGTCTTATATTCCGAGTTGCCCTTGTTGACTTCCTCTTCAATCCATTTCAACAGTGCTGTTTTACCCATGCCCCTGGGTCCATACATGAGTATGTCGGCAGCAGGCGCTCTGCCATTGTTCAGCCTGGCAAGGTTTTCTCTGATAATCGCCCGTTCTTTCTCTCGACCCGCAAGATATGGCGGGAGTTGCCCCGTGCCGGGATTAAATGGATTTGAACCTTCATTCAATGTCATGGTTGGTGTCCTCGTTGTTCGTCAATGATTATGCCTAATTTCTCTTTTTAGTCATCATTTTTCATGTATCTTCTTTTCTTGTTTGCTTTACGCAAGCCTAAAAGGGTTATTTCGGCTCTTTGCTACCTATACACTTCTGGTGTTCTTTCTGGGAGCCATGTAAAGAGGTTATACTTCGCCCGGGCCGGAATAGCTCAGTTGGTAGAGCAGTTGCTTCGTAAGTAATTGGTCGGTGGTTCGAGTCCACTTTCCGGCACCAGCTTCATGCTTCGGTCATCCTGCTTCGGTCATCCTGCTTCGGGAATTCTGCTTCGGGAACCTGCTTCGAAAATTAGAGCCCAGTCCGCTCAATGATAGGCTCATCTGGTGCCCCAGGGTGAGTCGCGGTGATGGTATAACCAACACCTGAGGCACATTCGCCCAACTGCTTATGCTTGGTATGAGCAGTGGTATGAACAGTGGTATGACACTCAACGATGAAGGTGACACCTTCTGTCGCTAGGCCCGGTGCCCAGCCGAGACGCTCACCCAGACTAGTGATACCACCCGCCCTATCCCAAACACCTTCCACATAAGCATGCTGTGCACCGCGTCTCACCTCTTGTAGCAGTTGTATCCTGCGCACCTGCTCTTGCATCTGGGCGATCCGGGCAGTGTGGAGGTAATCTTGATAGATAGGGAGGGCGATGACCCCCAGAATGCCGATGATGGCGAGCATCATCACCAAATCAATCAAGGTGATACCCGAGTTTTGTTTTAGCGCCATGCCGAGTCTCCAGCTTGCCAGGCAGATTTAACCACAAGACCGGCTATCGCTTCTAATTCAGTGCATCGCCGTCAACCACTGTTGACACCGCTTCCAGGTCTTTATAGGCGGGTCTATGGATGGTCACCTGGGCGGCAGCGACTGCTACCCGAATGATGCCCTGGACCTGAGCCTTCTCCAGGGTGACGCTACCGGCATCAGCATAAGCCGGAACACCACCCGGCGCTAAGCCAAGTCCGGCATTATAATGTTCAACCCAGGCAGCAACTGTGGTCGGTGTCGTATCACCTATACCGAGTGCACTCTGAGACCTGCCCTTGACGAAGGTGGAGCGAGTAATCCGAATAGCCGCTTCATAATGGGTATTGACCTTGGTCATGTTCGCGGTCTTGATATAATCTTTGTAGGTAGGTAACGCAAGCGTTGCCAAGACCCCAATGATGGCCACCGCAATCATCAACTCAATCAGAGTAAACCCTGCTGTGTGGTAGCGGTATCGCCCTTGTGGCAACCACTCTGGTGCCTGCTGTTGCCGCTCCTGCTGTTGCTGATGCTGCTGAAAAAGCACCTGCCTTTCAATCCACTTCTCAAACTGTACCTCAAACTGTACCTCAAACTGTACCTCAAACTCTTCTTCATTCCGTTCTTCATTCATAACAACCCCTCTGATGATTTGCTGCTCAGCAAATTAGCACAGGGCGGGTAGAGCAGTTGTCAGCCAATCGCCTTACTCACTAGGGAAAAAGCCCTCATCGGGGTGCGAGAAAAGCCACTCATAGATAGTGATTCTCTCTATTGAGGAGCCTGCTATGCCCAGTAGGCTTCGCTGAGTAGATATAACCCCTATCACGAGGAGCAGACAGAGGTAACATGACCCCAAGCGCAATACCAATCACTGGCTTGGCAAGAAGACTAGTCGCCGACCGACTACTCACTGAAGGTGCCGCCCAAGAAGCCGTTGAGACGGCACGACAAGGGGGCGTGTCTTTCGTCTCCTACCTGGTCCAAAACGACCTGGCCAAGGCAAGGGATATTGCCGAGTCGGTGGCGGACGAATTTGGTACTCCCCTCTTAGATATCTCCCGCTTGGACCCAGCAACCATTCCCCGCCATCTAGTGGATGAAAAACTGCTCCGCGCGCATCAAGTCATGCCGATTTTCCATAGAGGCTATCGGTTGTTCGTTGCTCTCTCCGACCCGACCCAGCGCACGGGGCTAGATGCAATTAAGTTCCAGACGAGTATGGCAACCGAGGAAGTGCTGGTTGAAGAAGATAAACTCAGCACATTTATAGCGTCCTTCCTTGAATACCAGGAAGAGGGCTATAAGCAGGGCTATAGGAAGCACCCTAAGCAGGGCTATAAGCAGAGCCCTCAGCGGGGTTATGAAAAGAGCCCTCAGCGGGGTTATGAAAAGAGCCCTCAGCGGGGTTATGAAAAGAGCGCCGAGACCGATAGTCCTCAGGATGCCATCCTTGATTTGGAAGCGGTCACCAGTGATGACCTGGAGGAGGAAGAGGATGTCTCAATAGCCGATACCCGGCCTGTGGTGCGCTTCGTCAACCAGATGCTCTTAGAGGCTATAGAGAAGGATGCCTCAGACCTGCACTTTGAACCTTTTGAAAAGAGCTATCGCATACGCTTTCGTACTGATGGGATATTACGTCAGGTTGCCAGCCCACCAGCAAATCTTGGCCCGAGGATAGCCGCGCGGTTAAAAGTCATGTCACGAATGAATGTGTCCGAAAAGCGCATTCCTCAAGACGGCAGAATCAAACTTAAATTATCCCCATCAAGATCCATTGATTTCCGTGTCAACACCCTGCCGGTCCTCTATGGCGAGAAGATCTGCCTGCGCATCCTTGACCCCCGGGCGGCAAGAATGAGCATTGACTCCCTGGGCTATGAAGCAGCACAAAAGCAACTCTATCTTGAAGCACTCCACAAACCCCAGGGTATGTTCCTGGTGACCGGCCCCACCGGTAGTGGCAAGACTGTCTCCCTCTACACCGGGCTGAACATCCTCAACACCACCGCGTTGAATATCTCCACAGTTGAAGATCCTATAGAGCTCAATCTTGATGGCATCAACCAGTGTCCGGTGAACTACAAGACCGGGCTGGGTTTCAGTGAAGCCCTCAGGTCATTCCTACGACAAGACCCGGACATCATCATGCTGGGGGAAATCCGCGACATTGAAACCGCCAACATTGCTATCAAGGCAGCACAGACCGGGCATATGGTCATGTCAACCCTACACACCAACAATGCACCAGAGACTATCACCCGCTTGCGAAGTATGGGCGTGCCCGCGTTTAACCTGGCGACTTCCATCAATCTCATCGTCGCGCAGCGGCTGGTCCGGCGGCTATGTGATTGCAAATTAAAATTAGATATTCCAAAAACCGCGCTCTTGGAAAAGGGCTTTAGTGCCCAAGACCTGGAAGCAGGCTTTGATATCTTTGGCCCTGGCGGCTGCGCTAAGTGCACCGATGGATACCGCGGGCGCGTCGGCATCTTTGAGGTAATGAAGATAACACCCCCCCTCTCAGAGACCATTATGGCCGGCGGTAATGCACTGCAGATCGCGGCAGTGGGGGCAATAGACGGCTATAAAAATCTATTTCAATCGGCCTTGTCAAAGGTGCAACAGGGCGTCATCAGCCTGGAAGAGGTAGACCGTGTTACTGCCAGCCACTAAGACGCTACAAAGCAGGCACTATGGCAAGAGCTAAGCGCACATTTACCTGGGAGGGTATTGATCAATCTGGCAAAAAGACCAGTGGCAAAATCACCAGCACCAGCATCAACCTCACCCGAATACAACTAGGTCGCCAGGGCATTCAGCCTACCCGGGTGACCGGCCTCGGAGGGCTACCGGGATATGCTTCACTCAGCAGCTGGGGAGGAAAGATTACCAGTGCCGACATTGCCCTCTTCACTCGTCAGGTGGCGACCATGATTAAGGCGGGGGTGCCGTTGGTGCAGTCATTTGAGATTGTTGCCGCGGGTACGGAAAATCAAAAGATGCAGCGGGTGATTCAAGGGCTGAAAGATGATGTAACTTCCGGTCATTCCTTGACCCACGCCCTGAGAGCCCAGCCCAAATACTTTGATGAGCTTTTCTGCTGCTTGATTAACGCCGGTGAACAAGCAGGCACCCTGGACATCTTATTGGGGCAAATTGCTCAGTATCGGGAAATGGCCGAAGCACTCAAAGCAAAATTCAAGAGTGCCCTGAGTTATCCCGCCACCGTTCTGGTAGTAGCAGGTCTGGTGTCGGCTATTCTTTTGGTGAAGGTAGTGCCGCAATTTGAAGAGATCTTTGCGGGCTTCGGGGCGGAACTGCCGGAACTGACCCAGGCCGTGGTGAAGCTGTCGGCGCTTATGCAAGCCTGGTGGCTGGAAATGCTCGCCGCCACCGTCGTCGGTTGGTTCCTCGGCAAAGCCATTTATCAAGGCTCCAGAACCATGCAACAGGGGCAGGAACGGCTCGCGTTAAGGCTACCGGTATTCGGCAAACTGCTGCACAGATTTTGTCTTGCCAGATTTGCCCGTACGCTCGCCACCACCATTGCGGCCGGGGTGCCCCTGGTGGATGCCCTCCGGTCTGTCGCGGGGGCCACGGGCAACATTGTCTACTGCCAGGCGGTGGACCGGATGGTTGACGATGTATCAAGCGGTATCCCACTCAATACGGCGATGAAGTCCACCCGAGTATTCCCACCCATGATGATTCAGATGGTAGCCGTGGGCGAAGAGTCAGGCACCCTGGATGAAATGCTTGACCGAGCGGCAACCTATTATGAAGACCAGGTAGAAAACACGGTTACCCGACTGACCAGCCTCATGGAGCCGATGATAGTAACCATTCTCGGGCTGGTGGTGGGGCTTTTGCTCATCGCCATGTATCTGCCGGTCTTTTCTATGGGTCAGGCGCTCAGCGGCGGCTTTTAATTAAAAGAACTGCTTAGAAGGGCTACTTAAAAAAGTTGCTTAGATGCGCTGCTCAGACGGGTTAATTGGAAAAACTGATAAGAAAATAGAGGTGCCAGAATGACTGAATTACTCCATCTTCCTGCCTTGGTGGCCTGCCTGGCATTTGTCATGGGCACGCTGGTCGGGAGTTTCATTAACCTCCTCGTGTATCGCCTGGCCCTGCGCTGGACCATGACCGAGCAGACCGCCTTGGCGCTCCCTGCCCATGCCCCTGCCCAGGTCCAGGGGACATTCAATCTGCTATTGCCTCGCTCCCAGTGTCCCCAATGTCTGACCCCTCTCAAAGCCTGGCAAATCATTCCGATTCTGGGTTACTTCCTCGTGGGCAGGCGCTGTCGCGTCTGTCAGGTATCGGTGAGTGCCCGATACCCGCTAGTTGAACTGGCAACCGGCCTGCTGACCTTGCTGGTGATCACCCAACTGGGGGTGACCCCAGAGGGTATAGCCGGGTCTCTGCTCACCTGGGCACTGCTCTCCCTGGCGCTGATTGATTACGACACACAACTGCTACCAGATAGCATGACTCTGCCTATGATCTGGCTCGGGCTTATCGTGAATTTGCCCGGTATTTTCACCAGCCTGGAGGCCGCTCTAGTGGGTGCCTGCCTCGGTTATCTGAGCCTCTGGGGGGTATATCAACTGTTCAAACTGGCTACCTCAAGGGAAGGCATGGGCTACGGCGACTTCAAATTGCTTGCCCTGCTGGGGGCTTGGCTGGGCTGGCAGAGTCTGCCGCTGATTATACTGCTCTCATCACTGCTTGGTGCCTTAATCGGTGGGTTGCTGCTGTTCAGAGGTTACGACAAAAGGACCGCCATAGCCTTTGGACCCTGTCTTGCCATTGCCGGCTGGAGCACTCTCCTCTGGGGAGAAGACATGATGTTGCTCTGGCAGATGATGATGTACGGCCTGCCGACCTGAGGGGCGGAATAACTAGCTCCGATAATCCGCATTGATAGTCACATAGTCATGCGAGAGGTCGCTGGTCCAGAGCGTTTCTTGTGCCTCACCTTGATTCAGGTCAACTCTGATGCCTATTTTGTCCTGCGCCATGACCCCGGCGCCGGCTTCCTCAAAATAGTCCGGATCCCTGGTGCCTCCCTTCACCAGCCGCACCTGGTCAAGATAGAGGTCAATCTTGGAAGCATCCAGATCAACTGCGGTCTTGCCTATCGCCATGACGATCCGGCCCCAGTTGGCATCGCTACCATAGCAGGCAGTTTTCAGCAGGGGCGAATTAGCTATTGAACGGGCTACCGCCAGGCAATCGGCTGCCTCCTTGCCATGCTGCACCTGGACCTCAATAAACTTGGTAGCACCCTCTGCATCTCGGATTATTCCCTGCGCCAAGGCAATCATCAGGGAAGTCAACTCTGCTGTGAAGGCGGCAAGCTGGGGCTCAGTGTCAATGACCAGGCCCGACACCCCTGTGGCTACCAGCATGCAGGCATCATTGGTGGAAGTATCACCATCTATGGTAATTCGGTTGAAGGACTTGTCCGCTGCGGCCTGTAGCGCGGCCTGCAAAGGAGCTTGTGGCAGCACCGCATCGGTCGCCAGATATACCAGCAGAGTTGCCATATCGGGCTGCAGCATGCCGGCGCCCTTGGCGATACCCGTAATAGTGATGGGAATGTCATCAAGCTGGAATTGTCGGCTACCGATCTTAGGCTGAGTATCGGTCGTCATAATGCCTCTTGCTGCCTCAAGCCAGTGGGCTTCATCCAGCACCGGCAGGACCGCCGGCAGGGCCTCGATGATCTTCTCAACCGGTAACCTCTCCCCGATCACCCCAGTGGAAAAGGGTAAGACCTGAGCGGGGGCAACCCCTGTATGTTGGGACAGCGCCTGGCAAGTACGCCGGGCGTCGGCAATACCGGCCTCTCCGGTCGCCGCATTGGCATTGCCACTATTAACCAGGAAGTAGGACCGCTCACCGTCTATCTGCTGTTGCGCTAGATGCTTGCGTGCCAGAATCACCGGCGCCCCGGCAAAATGATTCTGGGTGAATATACCCGCCATCTGGCTATTTGCCGCAAATTCAAACAGCACCAGATCAGGTTGGGCACCCGGCTTGATGCCACATGCAAGAGTCCCGAGACGCACCCCGGGAACCGGTTTGAAGTCAATAGAAAAGTTGCCGACTGCCATGCCTAGGGCTCCATCTGTTAAGGGAATGTATACACAGCCGCGTATAAAAACCCGCGCATATAAACCCGCGTATGTAAACCAGTATATCAAACCCACGTGCATGGGCTCAGCTACTTATGGCACAGATCACCCTAGTGGCGCCCCGCGCCGAACCCAGAACCCCGTCATTCTTCTCGCCACCCTAGTCATTACAGCCTTCGGCTGTAATGACTAGGGTGACGGGAATCCAGTGCTTGTGCTCTTGCCGTCATTCTCGAGCTTGTCCTCTTGTCGCAGGCGGAATCCAGAGGACGAGCGGTATTGTCTTTATCATCAGCATCAGTAATAACGGAGCTACGCCTTTCGTTCCACTGACCCTCGTTGAGGTGTAGCGGGTATATCACAGGTGGTTGGCTTTGTTCCTCTGGATTCCCGCCTACCGGCGAGGATGACGAATCGGGGGGGGGGGGGGGGGGGGGGGTTCTTTTGCGGCGTTAGCCGCTACAACATTCCCTTGCCATTTCCGTGGCATTTTCCTATACAATACCCCGCACAAGTTACCCAGCCGCATCGTGCGGGCAAACCAAAACTAACCTCATTCACATAAAAGGAACCAAGCCATGAACAAAACGTCCCCAAATTTGTGGTCGCATCCGCCACTGCCAGCAATAGCCCCCCCCCCCCCCCCCCCCGCCAAAACAGGGGGCTGGTCCTGTGAGCAAACATCTCAAAAGGATAGTCACGAAATTCGTTTTCGCCTCGGCGTTACTGCTGGCAATCGGCGCGGTCTCGCTGTCTGGAATAAACACGGCACACGCTCAAGAACCAACTGTAACAGACCTGTCCTTTCGATATGCTACTGATGGACGCACAAATGTATCATTTACTACATCAGTAGCTGGTAGATATCAAGTCACCTATACCCTTGCAAATGATGAAGAGTTTGTCCCCACAAAAGCAGTAACTGTCTCTGCTGAGCAAGTAGGTTCCCCAGTAACTGCTGTACTATTTACTCCTCCTGGTTATGTTGGTACAGTTGGAATCACATTTAATGATATAACCTATGCAAGTAGTACCATAGCTACTCCACCATCTCCCCCCACACTTGTTGCAGGAGAAATCACTGACACCAGTATTGCTTTTTCATGGACTGCCCAACGCAGTGCAACAGAGTATTTGATATATCGAGATGCTACACTCTTGACTACAACTAGTGATTTATCGTATATCCATACCGGTCTAACTCCAGATACTGAATACACCTATTCTGCTGAATCACGTTACGGTACTGCCACAAGTCCACCATCTGTTCCATTGAGTGTATCTACACTTGCCGCGCCGGTCGCGGCCGACAACACCGCGCCGAGCATCACCACTAGTGCGGCGTTGCGTCATGCCGAGAACGATGTCGCGGCAGTAACGACCTTGAGCGCGACCGATGCCGAGAGCGACACCATTACCTGGTCACTGAGTGGCACGGATGCGGGCTTGTTTGCGGTTGACGCCACAAGCGGCCTATTGACTTTCAACACGCCGCCGAACTTTGAAGACGCGCAGGACGAAGACGGCGACAACTCATATCAAGTTACCGTGACCGCCACCGATGACGGCACGCCGAGTGAGAGCAGCACACTTGAAGTCACGGTAAGGGTGACCAATAAGAATGAGCCGGGACGCATCGGCCCCATCACCGGCACCGCGCAGGTCGGGCAGACCTTGACCGCCGGCACGGTAACCGACCCGGATGGCATAATTACTAGCATAGAATATGAATGGGGCCGTGCGCTCCCGGGCGAACGACACCTGGGAATCAGAGGTGCCCAGCAACGCACCTACACGCTGGTAGCCGATGATATTGGCAACACCATTGAAGTGTTTGCCTCTTATCAGGACGGTTTTGGTTTTGACGCCGACGAGAGGGATGTTACCAGCGCACCGACCGCCGTGGTGATTGCCGCGCCGGTCAACCAGCCGCCAGTGATTGACGGCATCGATGATCTGAACGTGGTCGCCGGCACGTTAGTAACGCTGACCTTCCACTCCGCTACCGACCCCGATGGCAACGACGCTGCCCTGACTTATCGCTGGACGCAGGCCGGCGGCACCCCGGATGTAACCTTGAGCGGCGCCGACACCGCCACCGCGACCTTCACCGCGCCGAGCAACGCCATGAGTCTGTCATTCAGATTGACCGTAACCGATGAGGGCGGTGCTAGCAGCGGCTGGACGACAAACGTCGTCGTGACCGCCGCGCCGGTCGCCAATCAGCCGCCAGTGGCTGATGCCGGAGACGACTTCAGCGTGACCGCCAGCACGACCGGCGTGACGCTGGACGGCAGCGATAGCACCGACTCCGATGGAACTATCGCGACTTATGCCTGGGTGCATACATCAACCGGTGGTGTTGCGCCCAGCACGGCAATTACTGTGACCCCCGACTCCGCCAACCCCGCCATGGCGACCTTCACCGCGCCGGACACCGCCGCGGAACTGGTCTTCACCTTGACCGTCACCGATGATGACGCTGCTACCAACGTCAACACCGACACCAACACGGTAACCATCACTGTAACCGCGCCGGCCGACACCACCGCGCCGCTCATCGTCCTGACTGGACCCGATACGGTCATCCTGACCGAGGATGGCACCTACACAGAGCAGGGCGCGACTGCCGAGGATGATGTGGATGGCACTGTGGATGTCACCATAGGTGGCAACGTAATAACCGAGACCCACGGCACCTACACCGTTACCTATAACGCAATGGATGCCGCCGGTAATCCCGCCACGCAGGTAACCCGCACTGTGATCGTGCAAGGGCGGCTTACCTTTAGTAATCCACTCCGTGCACTCACCAGCAATGGCGCGACGGTAGATGGCGTAACCTACGCCAAAGACGGCGACATTCTGACGCTGAACTTCGTCGTCAATCAAGCACTGGAAAACGACCCGACCGTGACCATCGCCGGGCAGAGCGCCGTGGTAACCAAAGGCAGCGGCAATGATTACACCGCGACCTATACGGTGGTCGCGGCAGAGGTTTCGGATGGCGCGGCGGTTTATGACCTCGGCGCAATGGCTGCCGCCGGTAATCCCGACAATGGGTTTGACTTTCGCGAGGAGACCAGCGCAGTTCAAATTGATGTGACCGCACCGACTGTGAACTTCGGCACTATTGCCGAAGGTGAGGTTGAGGTCGCGCAGGAGCACGACATCACCTTCTCCGAGGCGGTAACCGGTTTGGCGAGGGGTGATTTCTCCAGCACCGGTGTCGCCGTAACTGTCGTGAGTGGCGTCGACAATGCCTACATCCTCACCCTCATCCCAAGCGCAATAGCCTTCACCCTGACCCTTGACGCGGATAGCGTGACAGACGCCGCCGGCAACCCGAACGCGGCGGCAAGCGTGAGCGGCACCGCGCTGCCGGGCAACCAGTTTCCGATTGCCAATGCCGGCGCCGCGCAGGATGTAACCACCGGCGCGACCGTAACGCTGGACGGCTCTGGCAGTAGCGACCCCGATAACGATGCCCTGACCTACTCATGGACGCATACTTCAACCGATGGCGGTGCGCCTAGCCCGCTCATTACCTTGACTAATCCCACCACCGCCAGTCCGACCTTCACCCCGGACACCGCCGCGGTGCTGGTGTTCACCCTGAGCGTAACCGATGGCACCGATGGCAGCACCGGCACGGTAACCATCACTGTAACCGCACCGGTCCTGTCCGCGGATGCCGACTTGTCCAGTTTGACTATCTCCGAAGGCACCTTGCCCACCTTTGCTGCCGCCACGACAAGTTACGCCGTTGACGTAGACAATGATGTGGCAAGCGTCACGCTCACACCGACCACGAATGACGATGACGCAAGCGTAACCGTGGCGGGCACGGCGGTTACCAGTGCCACCGCCTCCGGCGCGATTACGCTGAATGTCGGCGCAAATGCTATCGCCATCGTGGTTACCGCCCAGAACGGCACCGAGAAACCCTACACCGTCACCGTCACGCGCGCCGAAAACACCGCGCCGAGCATCACTGGCGGCCAGTTGGTCGGTCGTGACGAAAATGGTGACACGACAGTGGCGACCTACACCGCGACTGATGCCGAGAGCGACACCATTACCTGGAGCGTGACTGGCGCGGATGCGGGGTTCTTTACGATTGCCGCTGACCCTGGCAACGCAAACCTCGGCGTATTGACTTTCAATACTGTGCCGGACTTTGAAACCAAGTCCACCTACTCGGTCACCATTGTCGCCGCCGACGACGGCGAGCCGAGCATGTTCAGTGAACGTGCGGTAACGGTAACGCTTGAGAATGTGGATGAGATCGGAACCATCGGCACCATCGACGGCGTCGCGCAGGTCGGCGAGACCTTGACCGCGCCCGTAGCAGCCGACATAACCGACCCGGATGGCGCGGTTGTGGTCACCGGACATTCTTGGAACGGCGCGGGCACCACCAACGCGGCGACCTACGCCGTGGTCGCAGGTGATCTCAACAACACCATTACTGTGACCGTCACCTACACCGACGGGCAAGGCACTGGCAAGATGCTCCCCACCGCGGCAACTAGCGCCGTGGTTGCCGCTGACGTAATCCTGTCCGCGGATGCCGACTTGTCCGCTTTGACTATCTCCGAAGGCACCTTGCCCGCCTTTGCTGCCGCCACGACAAGTTACGCCGTTGACGTAGACAATGATGTGGCAAGCGTCACGCTCACACCGACCACGGCGGACACCACCGCCCACGTAACCGTGGCGGGCACGGCGGTTACCAGTGCCACCGCCTCCGGCGCGATTACGCTGAATGTCGGCGCAAATGCTATCGCCATCGTGGTTACCGCCCAAGACGGCACTACCGAGAAAACCTACACCGTCACCATTGATCGCGGCGCCAACACCGCGCCACGCATCACTACTGCTGCAACGCAGAGTGTCGCCGAGAACACGCCTACAACCACGCCAGTGGTGACCTTCGCCGCGGATGACGATGAGAGCAACACCATTACCTGGGCACTCACCGGCGCGGATGCGGGCGACTTTACGCTTAACGCCGCAAGCGGCGCATTGACTCTCAATGCTTTGCCGAACTATGAAACCAAGCGATCCTACGCGGTCACCGTTACCGCCACCGATAACGGCACGCCGAATATGCCCAGCGCACCACATGCGGTCACGATTGCGGTGACCAATGTGGATGAGGAAGGCAGTGTCGTCATCGGCGGCGACCTGCTGGTCGGCGCGACCTTGACCGCCACAGTAACCGAAGAGGATGGCGCAGCCAGCCTCACCTATCAATGGCAGAGTGCGGCAAGCGGCGGCACATACACCGACATCACTAGTGCCACCAGCGCGACCTACATCCTGGCGGCAACCGATGCCGGCAAGACCCTTCAAGTGGTCGCCATGTATAACGACGGATTCGGCGATAAGACCGTCACCAGCACCATGACCGGGGCCGTGCCAGCCGCACCGGTCCCCAACCAGCCGCCAGTGGCTAATGCGGGCGACCTGCAAACCGTTGCCATCGGCGCGACCGTAACGCTGGACGGCACCGATAGCACCGACTCCGATGGAACTATCCAGAGTTATGAATGGGTGCATACAACAACCGATGGCGTTGCGCCCACCACAGCAATCACCGTGGCTAATGGCGAGACCTCGACCTTCACCGCGCCGGATGCCGCCATGGACTTGGACCTGGTCTTCACCCTGACCGTAACCGATGATGACGGTGCTACCAACATCAACACCGACACCAACACGGTAACCATCACCGTGACCGCGCCAGCGGTCACCACCAACCAGCCGCCAGTGGCTAATGCGGGTGCCCTGCAAACCGTTGCCATCGGCGCGACCGTGACGCTGGACGGCACCGATAGCACCGACTCCGATGGAACTATCCAGAGTTATGAATGGGTGCATACATCAACCGATGATGCGCCGCCCGCCACGGCAATCACCGTGGCCGATGGCGTGACCTCGACCTTCACCGCACCGGATGCCGCCGCGGACTT
Source organism: Candidatus Azotimanducaceae bacterium (assembly GCA_965208605.1). GTDB lineage: Bacteria > Pseudomonadota > Gammaproteobacteria > Pseudomonadales > Azotimanducaceae > UBA9659. Next base: position 753,726 of record OZ242345.1, read on the forward strand.
GGTGTTCACCCTGACCGTAACCGATGATGACGCTGCTACCCACAGCGATACGGTAACCATCACCGTAACCGCGCCGGTTGTCACCACGCCGTTTGCAGTAACCATCCCGCCTCTGGGCGAATCCACGGTCGGTAATTCGGCAAGCGTGGGGATTGACTTCGCCAGAGCGGTGACTGGTTTGGAAACGGGTGATTTCTCTGTTTCCAATGGCGCCGTGAATAGCATTGACCCCGCCGCCGGTAGCGGCACCGAATATGTCGTCACCTACACCCCGAGCACGGCGGGCGCGGTAAGACTGACTCTCGCCGCGAACGCGGTGACTGATGGCGATGGCAACCCCAACCTCGCGGCAAGCGCGACCGGCACTGCGGCGGTAGCGGCAACTGAAACCACCAGCAAACCGAGTTTCACGGCCACCACGACCATTGCCGGTCTCACCACCGCCGAGTTTGATGAAGACAAGTTCGAACTGGGCATTGCGACCTTGTTGTCTGTTCCTGCTACCGATGTGCGCGTGCTCAGCATTGCCGCCGGCAGCGTGGTGGTTGAGTATGAAGTGGCAGCGGACACGGTCGCCGCGCGCGATACACGGGCAACAGCATTATCTGCCGCCACCCAGTCGGAGTTACGCGATGCCATCGACCAAAACATCCCCAGTAATGCCGCCGTTACTACCACTTCGCCCGTGACCGCGACTCCCGACACCACCGCGCCGACGGTGCTCTTGGGCACCATTGCCGCCGGGGTGGTTGGCACCGCGCAGACGCACGACATCACCTTCTCCGAAGTGGTGACTGGTTTGACGGTGAATGATTTCTCCGCCACGGGTGCCACTGTGGATAGTGTCTCCGGCTCCGGCGACACCTACACCATCACCTTCACCCCGACCGAGGAAGGCGTCAGGCTGACCCTTGCCGCGAATAGCGTTGAGGATGTCACTGGCATCGCGGGTCCCGCTGCCGCGATAACCGCGACCGGCACCGCGGTAGACGCCACTGCGCCAGAGATTACTCTCTTGGGTGCCAGTCCCGTGGAGGTCCATCAAGGCAGCACCTTCACTGACCCGGGAGCAACGGCAACTGATGGGGTGGATGGCGACCTCAGTGCCAGTATTGTTGTTGGCGGCGACACAGTGGATACCGACACCGCCGGGGACTACACCATCACTTATGATGTGTCCGATGCTGCCGACAATGCTGCCGAGACGGTTACCCGCATCGTCCGTGTAGTCATCGTCCGCGACCTGGCTCGGCTTAATGCGGTGATACTGCCCGATGTGGCACGGAGCATGGCGGACCAAAATGTCAGTGCCATTGTGCGGCGCCTTGAGCAGGCACGGCTCTCAAACATTGCCGGAACTGCTGGTGGTGCTAGTTTTGGTGGTGCGGGCAACCTGACAGAGATCATCAAAACTCAGGGACGCGCCATCGCCAATGACCAGTTTGACTTGAAGCGAGTCTTGGCCGGGTCTGCCTTTGTGCTGCCCTTGAATGGCGCGGGCTCTGAAAGCCAAAGCCAGGGCTTTACCCTCTGGGGTGCGGGCGACTACCGGAGTCTGGAAGGTACTGAGGGGGTGGATTGGGACGGCGACCTCTTTAGTCTGCAACTGGGTCTGGATGCGCAGCTGAACGAGCGCACCATTCTGGGTGTGGCTATCTCCCAAAGCCAAGCGAGACTGGACTACACTGATACCAGCCTGGGAGTCAGTGGCGACTATGACCTGGATATGACCAGTGTCCATCCGTATCTGGGCTGGGCAACAGGAGGCCTGGACTTCTGGGCGACTGCCGGCTATGGCGATGGGGAACTGGAAATCAGTGAAGACGGCGCGTCAGGCGAGGCACTCCCCACAAGCGACCTGAGTGTGCGGACCTATGCGCTGGGGGCGAGTGGCATCTTGATGGAGACCGGGCGCACCAGCCTGCGTCTCAAGGGTGAAGCCATGAGCAGCACCGTGGAACTGGACGGTAATGCGCAGATAACCGCCGTGACTCAGGATGTTAGCCGGGTGCGCATGGCCCTGGAAGCGACTCGTGTCCAGGATCTGGACAGCGGCGCGCAATTTGAGTCTAGTGTGGAAGCGGGGATGCGCTTTGACGGTGGAGACGGGGAGACCAGTGCGGGTGCTGAGCTGGGTGCCAGTCTGCGCTATGCCAGCCTGGGCGGCGGCCTGGTGATAGAAGGCAAGGCGCGTGCTCTGGTGGGCGGTGAGGCTGAGGAGTGGGGACTGAGTGGGGCGATTAGCTTCCAGCCGTCAACAAACGGGCGGGGGCTGTCTTTCAGCCTGACGCCGGGTTATGGAGTGACCAGCAGCGGGGTGCAACAACTCTGGCAGCAGGGGCTGGATGATGGCTTGGGGGGCGCTTCACATGGGGCTTCTAGTGGCTCTTCTACAGGATACAGCCCGAGCCTGGAGGTTCGTTTGGACTACGGCATGCACGCGCTCCGGGGCCCTGGACTCATGACGCCCTACACTGAGCTGAGTCTTGGCGACAAGAACACCTATCGCCTGGGCCTGCAGTGGCAGCGCAGCAAGTTGTTTGATCTGAAACTGGTCACCGAACGCAAAGAAGGCACCACCAGGGCTGACCACCGCATCTACCTAGAGGGCGAGCTCGCTTTTTAACGCCCGCTCCCGGCGGCGCGGGGCGGGGACCCAGGGCGGCGGCTTACGGCGCCCCGCGCCGTCATTCTCGAGCTTGCTCGGGAATCCAGAGAAGGAGCGGCACTGCCTTTATCATCAGCATCAGTAATAACGGAGCTACGCCTTTCGTTCCACTGACCCTCGTTGAGGTGTAACGGGTATATCATAGGTGGTTGGCTTTGTTCCTCTGGATTCCTGCCTGACGGCGAGAATGACGGCGTGGGACCGAACCCCGTTGAGGTGTAGTGGGTATATCCAGGTGGTTGCCTTTGTTCCTCTGGATTCCCGACCCCCCAATTATCACAGCCGATGGCTGTGATAATTGGGGTGCCGAGAATGACGGCGCGCGGCGGAACGTCTCCGCGCCTTCTGGCGGCCCGAATGACAGTGGGGCGGGGAGCCGCGAGGGTGGCGGCTTACGGCGCCCCCGCGCCGTCATTCTCGAGCTTGCTCGGGAATCCAGAGGAACAAAGGCAACCACCTGTGGGCATTCACACATCATCAACAACAAGATGGTTCGTCGCTCCCCGTCACTCTCGGGCTTGCCCTCTTGCTGTCAGGATCAAAGAAGGCAGGAATTGACGGGGTTAGGATAACTTCCCATGGCAGGCCTTATACTTCTTACCTGAACCACAGGGACAAGGCGCATTGCGGCCTACTTTTCTTTCCTGGCGGACAAATGGTGTCCTATTCTGGTGTTGCCTGTTGTGCCCCGGCGCGGCGGCATGCCCAAAGTCCGAGCCAGAAGCCTTCTGATATTGTAGCGACTCCTGGGCGGCATCTGCTTGTCGGCGCCGGCGTCGGTCTAATTCTTCGGCGTCCTCTGATGGTCGGAACTCTACCCTTGCCAAAAATCGGATCGTCTCAAATCTCACCCGGTCAAGCAGGGTTTCAAACAACCCAAAGGCTTCCCGCTTGTATTCTTGCTTCGGCTGCTTTTGGGCATAGGCGCGCAGGTGAATCCCCTGCCGCAGATGGTCCATGGCGGCAAGATGTTCCTTCCAAAGACCATCAAGAATATCCAGCATGATGCGCTTCTCAAACAGTCGGATGTCGGGACCAACTGCCTTTTCCTTTTCCGCATATCCGGCACGCACCTGAGTAATAATCTTCTCTCGGGTAGCCTCTTCATCCAGCGCATCGTCTTCATCCAGCCACTTTTGAATCGGCAGATGGACATTGAACTCGGTCACACATGCCTGCTCAAGCCCGGGTATATCCCACATATCTTCTATGCTCTGAGGGGGCATAAAGCCGTCCACCACCTGGTTGACCACGCCATCCCACAGGGCGTTGATCGTTGCCGAAATATCATCCGCGGCCATCAGTTCGTTTCTTTGACCGTAGATCATCTGCCGCTGGTCATTGGCGACATCATCGTACTCAAGCAGTTGTTTACGGATATCAAAGTTACGCCCTTCCACCTTTCTTTGCGCCTTCTCAACCGCTCTGGTGACCATCTTTGCTTCTATCGCCTCGCCCCGCTCCATACCCATATTTTGCATCCAGGCACGTACCCGGTCTGAGGCGAAGATACGCATGAGGTCATCTTCCAGTGATAAATAAAATCGCGAATAACCTGGATCCCCCTGGCGCCCCGCCCGCCCGCGCAACTGATTGTCAATGCGGCGGCTTTCATGCCGTTCACTCCCCACCACATGCAGGCCGCCAGCGGCAATCACCTGGGCATGCCGGGCTTGCCAACGCGTCTTGATCTGCGCAACCCTATCCTCAGAGACGGCTTCAGTCTCGGCAAGCGCGGCAACCTCGGCTTCCCAATTACCGCCGAGAATAATGTCTGTACCTCGCCCGGCCATGTTGGTGGCAATGGTCACCGCGCCGGGTTGCCCTGCCTGCGCGATAATCTCGGCTTCCCGTTCATGAAACTTGGCGTTGAGTACCTCGTGTTTGATCTTTCTTTCTTTCAAGAGTGTAGACAGCAACTCGGACATCTCAATGGATGCCGTACCGACAAGCACCGGCGCTTGCCGTTGCATGCAGTCGGCAATTTCTTCGGCAAGGGCGTTGAATTTTTCTTGCCGGCTCAGGTAAATCAAATCATTCAGATCCTTGCGGATCATCGGCAGGTTGGTCGGTATCACGACGACATCAAGACCGTAGATACGGCGGAACTCAAAGGCTTCGGTATCCGCGGTGCCGGTCATCCCAGCCAACTTCTTGTATAGCCGAAAGTAATTCTGGAAGGTGGTTGACGCCAGGGTCTGACTCTCATTAGTAATGGCGACTCCTTCTTTGGCTTCAATCGCTTGATGTATGCCGCCTGACCAACGTCGTCCCGGCATACTCCTGCCGGTATGTTCGTCAACGATAGTGATTTCCCCCGCTTGCACGATGTATTCCACATCCCGGTGGAAGAGGTAGTGCGCTTTTAATGCGGCATGGATATGGTGCAGTAGAGACAGGTTCGCCGCGCCGTAAAGACTCTCCCCTTCGGCAAGCAGCCCTTTTTTGACCAGTAGCTCCTCAACCTTCAGATGCCCGGCTTCGGTCAATTCTACATCGCGCTGCTTCTCATCAATCATATAGTCGCCCGGGGGCGGCGCTTCTGAAGCACCTGAGGCGCCTGCTGAGTCTTCCTCTAGCACCGGCTCCTGTACCTGCAGACGTGGCACTATGCTATTGATGGCTTGGTATATTTCCGATGTATTTTCAACGCCGCCAGAGATAATCAAGGGCGTCCTTGCCTCGTCAATCAGTATGGAATCCACCTCGTCAACAATCGCAAAATCAAGGTCATGCTGCACCTTCTCTTGCATGGAAAACGCCATGTTGTCCCGGAGATAATCAAACCCAAACTCATTGTTGGTACCGTAGGTGATGTCAGCATCATAGGCAGCTTTTTTCTCTTCTTGAGATTGCCCGGCATAGACCACGCCAACACTCATACCCAGGGCTTGATAGACGGGACCCATCCACTCGGCACCCCACTTAGCGAGATAGTCATTGACCGTAATGAGATATACCCCCCGTGCCACCAAGGCATTGAGATACAAGGGTAGGGTTGCCACCAGGGTCTTACCCTCACCGGTGCGCATCTCGGCAATCTTGCCGGCATGCAGGGTGATACCGCCGAGCATCTGCACATCAAACATGCGTAGCCCCAGGGTCCGCTTGCCGGCCTCCCGCACAGTCGCAAAGGCTTCTGGCAAAATATCTTCCAGGGTCTCGCCCTGCTCAATCCGCGCGTTCAGCTGCTGTCGCTGGGCGCTCAGCTCAGGGTCGCTGAGCCCTTCCAGAGTCGTTTCAAAACTATTAATCTGCACGACAGTTTTATGCATCCGGCGCAGTTCACGGTCGTTTTTACTACCAAAAGTCTTGCTGATGGCTTGCCTTAACATCATGTGTTTACTCTAATCGGGTGGGTGCCAACTATTGATTGGGGGTTTTATATTGCGCCTTTATATAAGCAGACGCATACACAACGCCTTGAGGGCGCTGTGAGGAGAGCGGCTTGGCTCACCGCCGGGTGCGATGAATATAGCTGGCAGGATCTACGGTACGACCGTTTTTGAAGACTTCAAAATGCACATGCGGACCGGTTGAGCGACCACTCGTGCCCAACTCGCCGAGCACCTCACCGCGGCGCACGACATCCCCCGTCTGTACACTTAATTGCTGCTGGTGACCATAGCGGGTTGTATAATCATCGCCATGATTGATCTCCACCATCTTGCCATAACCACCCCTTTCCCCGGCAAAGGTGACCATGCCCGCAGCACTCGCAATGATATTCGCACCGGCCTTGCCAGCAAAGTCCACGCCTTGATGCCAGGCTCGCCGCCCGGTGATCGGGTCACTGCGATAACCGTAACCCGAGGACATCCAGCCTCTTTGCACCGGTCTGCCCGTGGGGGAAAAGTCCTTCTTGGTTTTTTGGGTCATCAGCAACAGGTCCAATACCGCCAGCTGCTGCTCCCGGTCTTCAATATCCTGGGCTAAGCGATGCAGCCGCTCAGCGGATACTAGAGACGACTGTTGGACCGGCATAGTAGACACATCAGGGCCGCCCATGCCCGGCAGTTGGGAAAAGTCAAACTCCCCCGCATCCAAATGGGCTGCTTTGATTAGCCTTTCACCCAGGGCATCAAGGCGCATCATCCGGGCTTGTAATTGTGCGAGGCGCAGGGTGGTCGCATCAAGATTGTGCTGTGCCTCCTGCTGCAGGTCTTCCAGGGTGTCCCGTTGCTCTCCGAGCAACTCCTGCCAGCGGGACACCATATCACTACTCAGAGTTGCTTCCTCAACACCAAATTTGTAGGCGACATAACCTGTGGTGGCGACCAGGCTCGTCAAACTGGCAAGCACCAGGCCGACCAACAAGGGGTGGGCAAGGAGGAAACGTTGCTTGCCACTCAGGCTGTCAATGATGATTAATTTCATACTATTCAGGTAGTATTAGTTTTGTTGTTAGATTCCACAATAATCAATGAGAGTCAATATAATGCCGCGCCTTCCTAAATCAATAAAAAGCGTCGGGGAAATTCTCAAGAGCCCGGATGCCATTTTACAACCGCTCTGGAAGCAATCCCAACAACTGCTCAAACTTGAACAGGTCGTCAAACCTTATCTTCCCGAGCATGTTGCCGTGGCTGCCTTGGAGGAGGGCCTGCTGACCCTGATTACTACTTCTGGCAACCTGGCAACACAGCTCAGATACCATCAGCAAGACCTCATCTCGGCGCTAGGCAAGGCTGAACCGCAGCTAGGCATCAAGTCGTTGAAGGTATTGGTTCGTCCCCATTATCCTGCCCCCAAAATACAAGACAAATAGACATTATTGACGAAGAGAAGTTGAAATAAAACGGCTGTCGGCTAGTCTGCCAGCGCGGATGCTGGGTCCCCAGGACCCGGCCTGGACAATGAATAATTGCTGTATGCAGAAGGCACATCCTCGGACTTGTCGAAGGTCACAATTTCCCAGGCATCTGTTTGTTGTACGAGCTTTTCCCGCAGGGCATGGTTCTCAGTGTGCCCCGACTTGTAGCCGATAAACTCCCCTATGACGCTATGCCCAAGAAGATACAGGTCGCCAATCGCATCCAGTATCTTATGCCGAACAAACTCGTCATCATGCCGTAAGCCGTCATCGTTCAGGATACGGTAATCATCAATCACCACTGCATTATCAAGGCTGCCGCCCTGAGCAAGGTTTTGCTCTCTCAAACTCTCAAATTCCCGTATCAGCCCGAAGGTACGCGCCCGACTAATCTCTTTGACAAAGGTAGTCGTGGAAAAGTCTATGCTTGCCTGTTGTTCGTTAATCACCGCATTGTCATACACAATGGTGTGACTCACCCTGAAGCCGCTATAGGGTCGGATGGCGGCGGATTGATTGTATGAATGGATGCTTGCTTCGTCTTTAACCTGGACAGGTTTCTTAATTCTGATGAACTTCTTTGATGCGTTTTGCTCTTCTAGCCCTGCTGATTGAATGAGGAACACAAAGGTAGCGGCGCTACCGTCCATAATTGGCATTTCCCGACCGCTCAATTCAACCAGCACATTATCAACGCCGAGACCGCTAAATGCTGACATCACATGTTCCACTGTGGAAATGGAATAACCGTCTTTGGCGATGGTCGTGGCGAGGGTGGTATTGACAACATAACGACTGAGGGCGGGGATTCTAACTACGGGGTCAACATCAACCCGCGCAAATACAATGCCGGTATTCACTGGAGCAGGTCTCAGGGTGAGGTATACCTTTTCCCCCGTGTGCAGGCCAATCCCCGTTGCCCGGATGACATTCTTCAGGGTTTTTTGCTTGATCAGTGTCTTTTCAGTCATGTCAATTTACGCAGAACCCCTAATCAGGGCATCCCCAAAAGCGGCTAGCGTACAGCATCCCTCTCCATCTTGCTATACCAAAAACCACCCCCATGGTGGTTGGTCAGTTGCAGCATCGGTTGAAGCAATGACACCGCCCTAGCGCCTAAGCTATGACCCCAATGGAGCGGAATGATTGCATGCATAGATAAATTATTTCTGCTGGCGAGTGTGTAACTACCCCACAGGTGCTTGCCTTTGTTCCTCTGGATTCCCCCCGAACCCAGTCGTCCCGCCTTCGGCAGGACGACTGGGTTCGGCGAGAATGACGGCGCGGGGCGCCGTAAGCCGCCTGACGCTTCCGCGCCGTGCCCCTTCACGGAGCCCTTGCCAAAATCAGGGTTAGTCAGCCTGGCGGCGCAGAAATGCGGGTACATCCAACATATCCAGATCATCCATGGGGGGAATATTCTTATCCTCCGGGGTCGGCGTATTCCTAATCACCGTGGGCCTATCCAAAGGCCGATAATCGCCCGAGTCGACGGCTGCTTTTAATACTTTCCGACGGGCTTGGTCCTGCAGTTCGGGTATCTGCTGTGCCGGCGCAATAGAACCCAGACCTGTTGCCACGAGGGTCACCTTCAACTCTTCACCGAGTGACTCGTCAATCACCGCGCCGATGACCACGACCGCATCCTCTGATGCATATTCACCTATGGTCGCTCCCACCTCACGGAATTCTGACGAGAGGATGCCCTCGTTCGCGGCAACATTAATCAATATCCCGCGCGCATCGGTGATGTCTACATTTTCCAACAGCGGACTTGCCAAAGCCAATTTAGCTGCCTTGATGGCTCTATCTTCTCCAGAGGCGCGCCCATTACCCATCATTGCTGTGCCTCTTTCCGACATGACGGTACGCACATCGGCAAAGTCCACATTGATCAGCCCGGGGCGAATGATCACATCCGCAATCCCAGTGACCGCACTCGCCAATACATCGTCAGCAGCGGCAAAGGTATCCAGCAGCCGTTGCTCCGTGCCCAATACTGCATCTAGTTTGTCATTGGGGATGATGATGAGAGAATCCACAAACTGGGAAATTTCCGCAATTCCCCGTTCCGCCACCAGCATGCGTTGTTTACCTTCATACGCGAAGGGTTTGGTCACCACCGCCACGGTCAGGATGCCCATTTCCTTTGCGGTTTCCGCCACCACAGGGGCAGCACCGGTGCCGGTGCCACCGCCCATGCCCGCGGTGATAAACAACATATCAGCGCCGGTCAGGTGCTCTCTGATCTTGTCTTGACTTTCCAAGGCAGAGGCCCTCCCTACGTTGGGGTCGGTGCCAGCACCTAGCCCCTTGGTCACCGAAACCCCTAGCTGAATCTGGTTATCAGCAGACAACTTCTTCAATGCTTGGGCATCGGTGTTAGCACAGATGAAGTCCACGTCCCCGACTGCCTGTCGCACCATGTGCTCCACGGCGTTACCACCGCCACCACCAATACCGATCACCTTGATAGCAGCTGTGTTTGCATTACCCTGCTCAATGACTTCAAACATTTTGCACCTCCTCATAGTTGCCTAGTCTTGTGGATAAAATTGCTCGTAAAATGGCTCGTTACCCTCAATGAATAACTACTCATAAACGGCTACTCATGAACGACTGCCCATTAGTAACTGCCCATGATCCAATTTTTCATCTTCCCCACCACCCTCCCCATGCCGACATTGGCGGGGAGCATGAAATTGTCCATTTCCTTCAGGGCAGCATGCTTCAAGAGCCCCACTGCGGTTGAGTAGATGGGGTTCTGGACTATGTCTAGTAGCCCGGTGACATTATTCGGCTTACCGAGGCTGACCGGCATGTGGAAAATTTCCTCCGCCAGGTCAATGGCACCTTCCATTTTTGCCGTGCCGCCCGTCAGGACGATGCCGGCGGCAATGAGATCTGCATAGCCGGCACGGCGAATCTCTGCCTGGACCAGGGTGAAGAGTTCGTCATATCGGGGTTCAACCACCTCCGCTAGTGCTTGTCGGGAGAGGTCACGGTCGGCACGGTCGCCCACACTGGGCACCTTGATAGTTTCATTTTCCCCCGCAAGGCTTGCCAGGGCACAGGCATATCTGAGTTTGATTTCCTCGGCGTTCACAGTAGGCGTCCGTAGTGCCATAGCAATGTCATTGGTCACCTGATCCCCGGCTATGGGAATCACTGCGGTATGGCGGATAGCACCATCAGTAAAAATGGCGATGTCGGTGGTGCCACCACCAATGTCAACGAGACACACACCGAGTTCCTTTTCATCCTCGGTCAATACCGCATGTCCTGATGCCAACTGTTCCAAAATCACATCCTCAACCTGCAGGTCGCAACGGCGGATGCACTTTTCAATATTTTGTACCGCATTGACCGCGCAGGTCACCAGATGCACCTTCGCCTCCAGCCTGACCCCGGACATGCCGAGGGGTTCTCGGACCCCTTCTTGGGCATCAATAGTGTATTCCTGGGGCAGGATGTGCAGGATTTTCTGATCGGCAGGGATTGCCACCGCCTGGGCCGCGTCAATGACTCGTTCAATATCCGGCTGGAAGACTTCTTTATCTCTCAGCCCGACGATACCGTGAGAGTTATGACTCCGGATGTGATTGCCGGCTATTCCTGCATAGACGGAATGGATTTGACAGCCGGCCATCAACTCCGCTTCCTGCACCGCCCGCTGAATGGACTGGACGGTGGCTTCAATATTCACCACCACGCCCTTCTTCAATCCTTTTGAGGGATGGCTACCGATACCCACTATCTCAACACTAGCATCCATGCCGACTTCGGCAACGATGGCAACCACTTTGGAGGTGCCAATATCAAGCCCCACTATCATTCGCTGCGCTATCACACTACTCATAAGCCTGCCTCCCTATCTGCCCATCGGCGATATTCCATTCACTCTGTTTTTTGGTAGCGGATATGCTACGCGGCGCTTTAGGACGATAATGAACAGCGACACCCTGGGTATAACGTGCGTCCATCCGGTCGACTCGAGATAAGTCGCCACGCACTCTCAATGCTTGCCGGACTGTCAAAAAACTATGCATTCGGTGCGGAATGTCTTCTTTACCCAACAAGACATGCAAGCGCTCCCGGGTCTCAAACTCCCAACTGCCCCTCGCCGCTAACCGAAGGACTTCAAGCCGGTCTTCAATCCCGACCAGGGCACGACTCAAGGCTTGATACTGCGCCATCACCTGATACTCGCTACCTGGGGGACCATAGAGGTACGGTAGATTGCTACCCAGAAACAAATCAGTCACCAGCACCTTGCCGGTCTCACTAATAAATGCGTCATCATTCCAGTAGGCAATCACCGCTTCTGGAAAGACCTCAAGAATCAACCCATCAGGCCAGTCGCGCCTCACACTGGTATGGTGGATCCAATCCACGGCATCAAATCGGGCTTTAATTTCGGCCGCATTGGATGATTCTGCTAGCTGAGCACGGCTTACCAGAGCGGTGATTTCTTGCCGTTGCCGCTCGTCCAACTCGCCCCGAATGGACAGCCGCCTGACCTCGCTCCGGTCAATCAAAAAAGTACCGAAGGCAAGGCCAGATAAGACCAGCAGCATGGTTAATAAAAATCCTGAGCGGTTCATGGCTGAGCGGTTCATGAGATACACCGGTCTGCCCAGCCGGTCGCCAGAGTCTGCGCTAACCAAGCGGTTTCCCCTGCCCCCTGGGTAACCAGGAAGTCATCGGCTTGTAATAGTTGATTGAGGTGCTCGGGCACCTCGGAGACCGAATCAACCAGAGTGATATCCCGCTGCCCATCCGTCTTGGTGACCAGATGTTGGTATAAATCTTTACTCTCTGCCCCCGGCATGGCGGCTTCACCAGCAGCATAGGTGCTTGACAAGATAAGCGCGTCAACCTGTGCCAGCACCTCTACAAAATAATCAAACAACTCCAGGGTTCTGCTATAACGATGCGGTTGATAGACCATCACCAGGCGGCGGTTGGGCCAACCCCGGCGCACTGTGTCTATGGTTGCCTTCACCTCGTTAGGATGATGTCCGTAGTCATCCACCAGCAGAAAATCCCCCCGCCCCACAGTGAAGCACCCATAGAGTTGGAAGCGGCGGTCAACCCCTTGGAACTGCGCTATGCCCTGCACAATATGCGCATCGTCAATACCTTCATCCGAGGCGAGGGCGACGGCAGCAAGGGCATTGAGGATATTGTGTCGGCCGGGGGTATCCAGACAGAGGTGTAATAGCGAGTCGGTAGGCTTCCGGCGGACCTTAAAAGTAGCCCGCATCCCCGATTGGGTATCGTCAAGTGCTTGCACATCCGCATCCGGGTTAAACCCATAGGTGATGACCGGGCGTTTTATCTGCGGCAAGAGGGATCTCACCACGGGGTCATCAATACAAGCCACCAGCAGGCCGTAGAAGGGAAGATTGTGGACAAATTCAACGAAGGCACTTTTTAACTTCTCAAAACTGCCTTCATAATTGACCAGATGATCCCGGTCCACATTGGTCAAGACAACGACCACGGGTTGCAGATGCAGGAAGGACGCATCACTCTCATCAGCCTCGGCAATAATATAGCGGGAAGCACCCAGCCGGGCGTTGCTACCGGCACTGTTCAGTAGCCCGCCGATGATAAATGTAGGGTCCAGAGCAGCCTGGGCAAAGACAGATGCAATCAGGCTAGTGGCGGTGGTCTTGCCATGCGTGCCGGCCACGGCAATGCCATGCCGATAGCGCATCAACTCTCCCAGCATCTCGGCGCGCCTGACGACCGGTAACCCCCGTGCATGTGCGGCAATGACTTCTACATTGTCTTCGGTGATGGCACTGGAAGTCACTAGCACATCAGCTTCCCGAACCTGCTCGGCCCTATGCCCGATTTTAATAGCTATGCCCAGACGAGCGAGCCTGTCTGTAGTCTGGGACTGCTGCAGGTCGGAACCCGAGATGACATAGCCTTGGTTCTGTAACACCTCAGCAATGCCGCACATCCCCGCACCCCCAATGCCGACGAAATGAATGCACCTAATGCGCCGCATCTCCGAGAAGTCCGGGCTTGAAAAGAGATTAGCCATGGGCCTGAGCTCCACTAGCCCTTCGGTTCGTCTGAGTTTCATAATGAATACGCAACAAGATCGCAATCATCATGCAGCTGACAATCAAACTATTACCGCCATAACTCACCAGCGGGAGGGGGAGCCCCTTGGTCGGCAGGATGCCCAGATTAACGCTCAGGTTAATGGCGGCTTGAATGCCTAGAATCAAGGCAATCCCATAGGCAAGGTAGGCATGGAAGCCGAGTGCTTTATTACGGGCAGCAAAACCAATCATCAAGGCACGGATGACCAGCACGGCGAACAATGCCAGCACCAGCCCCGCACCCAGTATGCCGAGCTCCTCGGCGATGATGGAAAATAGAAAGTCAGTATGCGGTTCCGGCAGGAAAAATAACTTCTGAATACTGTTGCCCAGACCCAGACCCAACCACTCCCCTCGACCAAAGGCAATGAGTGCCTGGGTCAACTGATAACCACTGCCAAACTCATAGCTCCAGGGGTCCAGGAAGGTTGCCAAACGCACCAGCCGATAAGGCTGCAAGATCGCCAATAACCCCACAGCCGCACCACTTGCCAGGATAACGGGCAACAAGAAACGCCAGGGCGCACCCCCCAGGAAAATCATCCCCAGGGCCGCACCCATCATGACAATCGCCGCCCCAAAATCCGGTTGCCCTAACAACAGAAGCACGAGCAAGGACAAGACCAGAAGCGGTTGCAGGGAGCCAGTCAGGGAAGTTTCCACCGCCTCTTGCCTTCTGACCAGATAGCCCGCGAGGTAGCAGACCACGAAGAGTTTCACGAATTCCGAGCCCTGGAGGGTGAACTTCCCCAGCGGGAGCCAACGGGTGGCGCCTTTAGTTTCCAGACCGAGACCGGGGATCAGCACCAGCACGAGCAACAGCACCGCCAGACCCAGGAGAATCAAGTCAAATCGGTGCCAGACTTTAATGGGAATACAGATGACCAGCATTGCCGCCCCAAAGCCAATGAGCAGATAGGCCGCCTGTCGTGCCAGATAATAAAAAGGCTGGGCATAGTCCTTGAGTGACTCTTCCATCGAGGCTGAGCCCACCATGACCAGACCATACAACAACAAGAAGACCGCAATGCCGGCTATGACCGGGTCCACCGGGCAGCTTGTCCGTGCCGGCACCCGCTGCCGCGACGTTGCCTGGCTGGCGCGACTCCCAGAAGAGAAGGGAGTCAAAAGCCCGCTCAGTAGGCCGCTCATGGCAATAGCTCCTTGACCAGTTGCTTGAAGTGCTCCCCTCTCGCCCGGTAATCGGCGAAGCTGTCAAAACTCGCGCACCCGGGGGCAAGCAGTACCAGATCGCCAGGGACGGCACTGGACCGGGCGGTCTGCACGGCTTCCTCCAGGGTGTCGCATAATCTGTGGGCAATCACTCCCTCCAGACTCTCAGCCAGTACTACTCTTGCCGCACCGATCAACAAGGCCTGCTTGACATGTGGCGCCAGGGCAGTTGCCAGGGGCTGGAAGCTGGTCCCCTTAAGCTCTCCGCCGAGAATCAACATGATGTTCTTGCCCGAGGCATGTCCCAGGACCGAGGCCAGGGTTGCCGTCGGATTGGTGGCTTTTGAATCGTTGATGAAGGCAACGCCATCAAGTTCCGCTACCCATTCGCTCCGATGCGGCAAGCCCTTGAAGTCCCTCAGACTGCTCAGCATGCCGTCCAAATCAAGGTCAATTGCTCGGCCTAGGGCAAGGGCTGCCAAAACATTCAACTGATTGTGTCGTCCCGGCAGCGGCAGTTCTTTACCGGTCAGCAGGGTCTGTGAGCCCTGCATCAGCAGGTCCGCATCAGCCTCTCGGCGCAAGCCAAAGTCATCTGCCCCGGGGGGTGGAGAGCTACCAAAGGTGCCATAAGGCGCAGCAAGTGCCAGGCCCAGGTCACGATTAATGACCGGCCGCTGGCAATGGTTGTAGATACTAAGCTTCGTCTGGTAATAGGCATCCAGACTCTCGTACCTATCGAGATGATCCGGTGCTAGATTGAGCAGCACCGCCGCCGCCGAATTGAGGCTCGGTGCCAGTTCCAACTGATAGCTGGAAACCTCCAATACATAGAGCTGCGCCGCGTCATCCAGCGCATCCAGACAGGGCACACCGATATTGCCAGCAAGCCGAACCTCCGCTAACTGCGCGCGCGCAAAGTGATATAAGAGTTCGGTGACCGTGGATTTGCCATTGGTGCCCGTAATGGCGACCACCTCTGCGGGTTGTTCCAAGAGAAACTCCCCAAAGATCCCGACATCGCCCCGCAGGGGCACCCCGGCATCTCGGGCCGATTGCAACCGCTTCAGGGGCAGCCCAGGGCTGACTAGAATTTCCTCAGCGGCAAGCATAAGCGGGGCATCAAACGGCATGACCTCTGCCTGCGGATTGAGCTGCTGCAGTGCCTGGACCCGGTCGGGCTGGGGCGCATCATCCATCACGATGAAGTCATGGCCCGCCTGGGAGAGAAATCTCGCATAGCTCAGACCCGTCATGCCAAGCCCGGCAATCATCTTGAATTTCCTTTTATGCTTGTCATGTGCCACATTCTTCTTCTCGTTATTTTTCTCTTCACTTCTCTTCACTTCTATTCTCTAGGAATGACTGGATTTCCCTCGAACCCCGTCACTCTCCCCGATATGCTCGCGCCACCCTCGTTGATGTGTACATGCCCCACAGGCGGTTGCCTTTGTTCCTCTGGATTCCCGAGCGAGCTCGAGAATGACGGCGCGGAGCGCCGTAAGCTGCCTGCCGTAACGGGGACGCCGTGAAGGAGTCCGGCCCGCGCCGTCATTCTCGCCGAACCCAGAGGAACGAGCGGTATTTCCTTTACTCATCAGGGTTCTCGTCACTAGAACTCTCCCCGATATGCTCGCGCCACCCTCGTTGATGTCTACATGCCCCACAGGCGGTTGCCTTTGTTCCTCTGGATTCCCGAGCAAGCTCGAGAATGACGGCGCGGGGCGCCGTAAGCTGCCTGCCGTAACGGGGACGCCGTGAAGGAGTCCGGCCCGCGCCGTCATTCTCGCCGAACCTAGTCGTACCGCCAAAGGCGGGACGACTGGGTTCGGGGGGAATCCAGAGGAACGAGCGGTATTGCCTTTACTCATCAGGATTCTCGTCACTAGAACTCTCCCCGGATCGCCCAGCCAGTAACTCTTGAATGACTTCCCGGTCGCTAAAATAAATCTGCCCATCGGCAAGGGCTTGGTAGCTCTCATGCCCCCTACCGGCAACCAACACCAGGTCATCTGCAGTCGCGGTGCTGATGGCATGCTGGATGGCTTGCTTACGGTCACTGATGAGCTCAACCTCTGGGGTTGATACCCCGGCCATGATGTCATTGATAATTTGCGAGGAAGGTTCCTGCCGCGGATTGTCATCAGTCAGTACTAGCCGGTCGGCATACTGGGAAGCTATAGCCCCCATCATGGGTCGCTTCGTCTTGTCTCGGTCACCGCCACAACCAAAAACACAGCAGATCTTGCACTCGGGGAAGTGAGCCGCAATCGCCACCAAACACTTTTCCAGGGCATCGGGAGTGTGCGCATAATCTACTATTATTCTTGGTGAGCGAATTTTCGGTGAGCTGCTTCTCGGTGAGCTGCTTCCAGGCAAGGCATTGCCATCAGTGGCTGGGCTTATCAATTCCATGCGCCCAGGCACAGGCATGATCGATTGCACCCCATGCTTGATGTCCTGCAGAGGATGTGCCATCACCTTGAGGGTCGCTACCACGGCAAGCAGGTTCTGCACATTAAAACTACCCCAAAGAGGCAGTTGTAGCCGGAACTGCTCATCACCCATCGCTATGACCAGTGCCGTACCCGTGGCATGGTATTGCTGGCTCAGACAATAGACCTCAGCCATGGTGTCCTGGAGACTGAAACGACAAACGTTTAGCCCTGCCGCCAACTCGGCGGCCAGCTCGCGCCCCCAGGCATCATCCACATTAATGACCGCTGCATGCAGGCTATTGAATTCAAACAATAGATGTTTTGCCGCCTGATAATTGGCGAGGGTGTGATGATAGTCCAGGTGCTCATGGGTGATATTAGTGAAGACCGCCACATCAATGTCACTACCGTTCAGCCGGTGCTGGGCGAGACCCTGGGAGGAGGCTTCCACGACTACAGTGTTGCAACCCTCATCGGCAACCATTTCTCTGAACATAGATTGCAACAAGATGGGCCCTGGGGTGGTGAGCTCAGTCTTCTTGAGGCGCCCCGGCAGACCGTAACCGAGAGTACCTATGGTGCCGCAACGCACCTCAAGGGCAGTGAGGGCCTGGGCAAGCATCTGGGCAAAGGATGTTTTGCCATTGGTGCCGGTGACCGCCACCAGCTCAACCGCCGCACTTGGGGCGCCATAAAATCGACTGGCGAAGAGGCCGAGCTTCTGCCCCAGACCTTCAATCGCCGTGGCCGGTATGGCAGGGGCTATTTCCATGCCCAGATCCACGTCCAGATCCACGCCCAACTCCACGCCCAGCTCCACGCCCAGCGGCACGCCATTTGACCCGCCCTCGGCAGGCACCGATTCATAAAGAAGGGCGACCGCACCCTTGGCAATCGCTTCCTGAACATAAGCCTTGCCATCATGCGTGCCGCCTAGTCGGGCGCAGAAGAGCTCTCCCTTTACCAGGTCGCGGCTATCTTCACAGATGCCATCCAACCAGACATCCTGAGGAATCTGGTATTCGGGGAGCAACTCGCTCAGCAGCATAGCCATTAGACGCCCCCCTGAGGCCGGGGCGACTGAGCAAGTGCTTGCATGGGTGGCACATTGAGAATGCGCAGCGCACTAGACATAACCCGGGAAAAGACCGGCGCTGCCAAGGTGCCGCCACCCTCGCCCTGAATGGCTGAGCCGTTAATCACGACCACCGCCACTAGCCGTGGGTCCTGTAAAGGGGCCATGCCAGCAAAAAATGCCAGATGCTTGGTTTCCTGATAGCCCGTGGGACCCATGATGCGCACCGTGCCGCTCTTGCCAGCGACTTGATAGCCCGCAACACTTGCCTTGATGCCCGTGCCCTCGGTGACCACCTGGGCGAGCATTTGCTTGATCTGGATGGCCACATGGGCGGGCAAAACGCGTGCCGACTCGCCCTCAAAGCCCGCAATCATACGGACCTCCTGCTTGATGCCGTCCTGGGCAAGGGTCAAATAAGCCGCGGCGAGTTGCAGGGGCGTGACTAATAGACCGTACCCGTAGGCAAAGGTGACCCTATCGACATCACCCCAGCGCCGATGGTCGGGCAGGTAACCGGCACTTTCCCCGATGAAGCCGGTCTGAGTGCTTTGCCCGAAACCAAGCTCCCGAAAGAGCTCCCGGACATCATGTTCATTGATCCGGAGTGCGAGCTTAGAAATACCAACCTGACTAGAATGGGCAATAATCTGACTCAGCGCCATCACCCCGTAATCTTTTGGATCCATCACTAGATGCTTACCCACATGGAGAAAGCCGGGGCGGGTATCAATGCGGGAATCCGGCTGATACATGCCAGATTCCAGTGCCACCGCCACCGTAAAAGGTTTCACCGTGGAACCGGGTTCATAGGTGTCCGTGAGGGCACGGTTACGCACGGTGGCATAGTCCAGTGCGCTCCGGTCATTGGGGTTATAGGAAGGCTGATTGACCATGGCCAGCACCTGACCTGTGGCAACCTCCAAGACCACCACAGAGCCAGACTCAGCGCGATAATGACTGACTGCGGACTTAAGCTCGCGATAGGCAAGATATTGGATGCGTAAATCAATGCCTAGCCTGAGGGTCTTGCCCGGCACCGCCTTTGATACCGGCATGAGGGAGCGAATGATTTCACCGTGATTATTCTTCAGTACCTTCCGCTTGCCGGGCACCCCTGCCAGAAGCGTATCAAAAGACTTCTCCAGCCCTTCAATGCCCTTGTCGTCAAGATTGGTAAAACCGACGATGTGGCTGGCGACCTCGCCCACGGGATAAAACCTATGGTACTCCCGCTCGGCGTAGATGCCGGGGAGCTCCAGTGCCAATATCTGCCTTGCCTTAGCCGGCGGCATGTGGCGTTGTAAATACACAAAAGTCTTGTGCCTGAGGGGGCGCAGATGGTGCCGCAAGGCAGCGCCATCATCATAGTCAAGATAAGTGGCTAGTTGCTTTAAGCGATGCTGGTCTGGCAACGGGTCCGAGAAGAGGGAGGAGGCAAAGACTCGGCTGGGGTTTGCCCATATAGACAGGGCCGGCGTACTGATAGCGAGCAGCTTGCCGAAACGATCTTGGATAATGCCTCTATGGGCATTGATTCGCTCCATTCTTATAGTGCGGGCATCGCCCTTGTCCTGGAGAAAATCCTTCTCAAAAATCTGCAAATAGATCAGCCTGGTAGTCATCCCTGCCGAGATGAGAATGACCAGGGCGGCAAGGATATAGACTCGCTGCTTCCAGCGCGGGGACCTGGCTTTATTCTTGGCGTTCATTTTAATACCACCAACTCGTCATGAGGAGCCGCCTTCATGGCGAGTTCTTGTCTAGCAAGCTGGTCCACTCGGTTGTAATTTGCCCAGGCACTTTGCTCAAGAAGCAGCTTTTCATACTCGTGTTCCAGGTCATCGTGGGCCTTTTCAAGGGTTTGGAGGTCCCGATACTGGGTGCGCGTGATATGCGCCGCCCAAGCAACTCCCAGTGCCGATGCCGTGAGCGCAAAACAGAGCAACATCGCCAGTAATTGGCGCGGTCTGCTGAGCCACCGGCAGAGCGCCTTGAGCAGTAGGGGTACTGGGAGCGTCATCAGAGCTTCTCCGCAACTCGCATGATGGAACTTCTGGCACGGCGATTTCGATGCGTCTCCAGGGCTGAGGCGCGTATGGGCTTACCGACCAGTCTCAGTGTTTTGTTCAGTTGGTTCTCTCTCAGGGGCAATCTTGAAGGGAAGCTGCCCCCCCGCGCCTGGTTTCGGAAAAATCTTTTTACCAGCCGATCTTCCAGAGAGTGGAAACTGATAATGACAATCCTGCCGCCTGAGTTCAGCAGGCCGATGATGTCTGCCAGGCAGGCCTCAAGCTCTTGCAGTTCTTGATTGATATGAATACGGATCGCTTGGAAGGTTTTCGTGGCCGGATGCGTTCTTGCCTGGGGTGCCTTGCCATGCTCTCTGTTATATTGCGCTCGGCCATATTGCGCTCGGCTGGGAACGGCTGTCTTGACGATGTCTGCCAGATGGCTGGTAGTTTGAATGGGCTTCAGCTGTCTGGTTTCTATAATCTTCCTGGCGATACGGCGGGCGTACTTTTCTTCACCGTAATTTTTAAGCACCTCAATAATTTCCTCCTCCGCGGCTCGGGATAACCACTGGGCCGCCGTTTCACCTTCCTGGGGATTCATCCGCATATCCAGCGGGCCCGGGCGGCTGAATGAAAAGCCCCGTTCGGGCTCATCAAATTGCGGGGAAGACACCCCTAAATCCAAGAGGACACCGTCCAGCGGTGATAGCCCCTGAGCACATACATGCTGGCGCAGGGTGGAAAAAGCATCATGCACCACGGTTACCCGAGGATTCTTGGCGAAGACGTTCCGCGCGTGCGCAATGGCGAGGGGGTCCCGGTCAATCACCATCAGACGACCCTCGGCTTCAAGTTCGGCAACCAGTGCGCGGCTATGACCGCCACGACCATAAGTGCAATCCACATAATGCCCCCGAGGATTGGTCACTAGTGCCTGGACGGCATCCTGGAGCAAAACCGGCTGGTGCAATGTGGCGGACATAGGGCGCTCCTTAGATGACCAGGTCCTGAAGTTCAGCGGGAAGCTCATCCCGGCTAGGCTGATCATTGAGCCAGGTATCTCGAACACGTATCCAGGTGGGTTCGCTCCAGAGTTCCAGTCGCTTACCCTGGCCGATGAGCACACCCTGCTTGCCAAGCTCTGCGTATTCACGGAGCGGCGCGGTAAGCAGAATCCTACCGCTACTGTCCATGTGGATGTCTGTCGCATGCCCGATCAAGAGTCGTTGTACACGTCGGGTGGCGTCATGATAACTGGGCATCTGTTCAACTCTTTTTTGGACTTCATCCCAGTCTGGGAGGGGGTATATCAGAAGACACTTTTCCTCTGTGTCTATAGTCACCACCGTATCGCCATTGCAATGGCTGACCAGAGGTTCACGGAAACGTGTCGGAATCGCCATCCGGCCCTTGGGATCAATGTTGACGTTGCAGATACCTCTGAACATAGTTACCCCATAGCTCTTCTTAACTAGCGCTTCTTAACTAGCGCTTCTTAAGTAGATATTCTTAAGTGGCACTTCTTAACTAGCACTTCCTTAAGCGGCTCTTCTTAAGCGGGCGGGCCGCCCTACCCCGCCTTGCCCCATACAATCAATGGTTATCTGCGGCAATATGCCACATTTATACCACAATTTGCACCTAATTTTCTACAATTTCCCACTT
Source organism: Candidatus Azotimanducaceae bacterium (assembly GCA_965208605.1). Taxonomy (GTDB): domain Bacteria; phylum Pseudomonadota; class Gammaproteobacteria; order Pseudomonadales; family Azotimanducaceae; genus UBA9659. The sequence goes on from OZ242345.1 coordinate 775,695, forward strand.
TTCTCCCCGAGAAGATAAGAACGAAGTGGCGGCGCAAGCCGCCCCGCGCCGTCATATAGGAATGACGCGCGTATTTTGACATAGGAGAAGATGATGCAGAACACACTAAAGAGCGCTAATATCCTTAGGAAAGCGGGGTTTGCCGCCCAGCAAGCTGAAGCCGTGGTCGAAGTGATGACTGACAATCTTGCCACCAAAGAAGATGTTGAAAGCCTCCGCTTTGCCACCAGCCGTGACATGAAAGACCTGGGAACTTCCCTCCGCAGTGACATGAAGGACCTGGGAACTTCCCTCCGCCATGAAATGAAGGAAATGGACACTTCCCTCCGCAGTGACATGAAGGAAGAGATTGGGACCCTCCGCAGTGACATGAAGGACATGGAGACTTCCATCCGCAGTGACATGAAGGAAGAGATTGGGACCCTCCGCAGTGACATGAAGGACATGGAGACTTCCATCCGCAGTGACATGAAGGACATGGGAACTTCCCTCCGCAGTGACATGAAGGACATGGGAACTTCCATCCGTCACGACATGCAACAAATGGGCTCTTCCATCAGTCTTGAGATGCAAGCAATGGCACTTCACAATAAAAGTCAGTTTTTGTTAATCAAATGGATGGGGGGTATCAGCATTACTCTGTCGATAGGCATAATGCTTCGATTATTTTTCCAATAAGGCAATTCGCTTGGCGGCACCTAGCCACTAGCCTCCCCTTTTATCGTTGTTTTTATCAAAAAGAATTGATATTTTACCAGCAACATTTTTGCATAGCATGGTAATAGCAAACGTGATGGTAGATAAAAACCTTGGGAAAACCAGAATTGTAGTGCTGTGCATTGTGGTCATGCTCACTGTGGTCATGCTCACACTTAGCGGACAAGCCGCCACACAGGAGGCTACTACTACTTACACCGGTGAGCTCGCGCTACCCAATCCGTTTAATATTGCGGTTGGACTTAAATTCACTGGTAAACCATGCTCGGTTGGCATGCGCCATGCCAAGGACGGCTTATGGGTTACCTCCGACTTTTGGGAAGGCGAAAAATTAGTCGATGGCGATGCGTTACGCGGAGAGGATTTTTATCTTGGCGAATTGGATGACAATGGCGCATTCGTGTTACAACTGGGGCACGGCAAACCCGTTACACTCACACAAACAACCTATGATCGGCGCGGCAGATTGAACTATGCCCGCAGAGGTAGCGGCAACTTCTTGCGCGAGTGTAATCTGGGTTATCAATGATGATGATTGGTATTCCAACTCGTCTGTACCTCCCTCATGCCGTGTCAAGCACGGCATGCCGCAAGAGCACGCAGCACTGAGTGAGACGAGCCACGCAAAACCTTCGCTGGGTCTGTTTTGAATGTATTCAGCGAGGAAAGCAATTAACTCATCGTGTGGAATTTGCTGTAAAGCTTTTTGTATTCCCGTTTTGTCTTCGTTTTGCGAAACAGGTGTTTTATTTTCTTCGCTCATGGCGTTATTTTTCTTCAATAATGTACTGTGCAAGAGCGTAAGTTAAATACTCACCAACTGCCTCCCAATCCGACTCTATTGCCTCATGACCCCGCTCGTTTTTCACTAGGTCCTTATGTCGTTTATACGAATTGGACGGTGCAATGTTAAAAGAATTGAATCCTTTGATGATACTTTTGATTCCCCTGCGCGAGTCTGGCAAAACATCTCCGTGAGATTTACGGGACGCATATTCCGAACATGCACTACGCAGGATTTCTATATCAGAATTTTCTCGGTATTTTCCCAAGGCGGCATGCAGTATTTCTGAATGAGACATTTTTAATGTCCTGATTGAAAGCGGATACAAAACTATAATCTGTTTTTTCGTCACTGACAATGACTCATTACAATCTCAAGAGCTACCGCCCTCTCCGCCATTCCTGTTTTCGCGGGAATGACGAAAGTTTGGTGCATCATCAACCCATCAATGCGGTTTAACCATGTCTTCTGGGATCACCCACTGGGTAAACTCTTCTTCCGTGACATACTCTAGTGCCAGTGCCGATTCCTTGAGGGTGAGACCTTCCTGCCAGGCCTTGAAGGCTATCTGACTCGCCTTGTCGTAACCAATATGCTGATTCAGCGCGGTCACCAGCATCAGCGAATTGTGCAGGTGGGTCTTGATACGCTCTTCGTCAGCTTCAATACCAACGACACAGTTGTCCCGGAAGGAACGGCAACCCTCAGCCAAAAGGTTAATGGAGTTTATCAGCGCATAGCCGAGCAATGGCTTGTATACATTGAGTTCAAAATTGCCCTGGGCACCAGCGAAACCGATAGCAGCATCATTGCCATACACCTGGCAGACAATCATGCTCAACATTTCACATTGGGTGGGGTTGACCTTGCCCGGCATGATGGAACTACCCGGCTCATTGGCAGGCAGGATAATCTCCCCAAAACCACTGCGAGGACCACTCCCAAGCCAACGAATATCGTTGACAATTTTCATCAGCGCGGCGGCAAGGGTGCGCAAGGCAGCAGAGGCGGCAACAACGGCGTCGTGCGCGGCCATGGCAGCGAATTTGTTGGGCGCAGTGTGGAAGCTTTTACCGGTAATGGTGGAAATTTCCGCCGCCATCATCTCGGCATAGCCCGGCCTGGTGTTCAGACCCGTGCCCACGGCGGTGCCACCGACACATAGCTCACTCAGCCAATCCAGACTTTTGGAGATCGCAGCAGCAGCCTGTTGCAGTTGACAAACATAACCGGAAAATTCCTGCCCCAACGTCAAGGGAGTCGCGTCTTGCAAATGGGTACGTCCGAGCTTGACGATGCTACTAAAAGCCTCCGCCTTGTCATTTAGCGTATCAGCAAGGGCGGTAACCGCGGGGAGCAGTTCGTCAGTGATCGCGACCAGGGCGGCAATATGAATTGAGGTGGGCACGGTGTCATTGGTGGACTGAGACATATTGACATGGTCATTCGGATGTACGGGTGTCTTGGTGCCGAGTTCCCCGCCGAGCATTTCAATACTGCGATTGGCGAGCACCTCATTCACATTCATATTGAACTGGGTACCGCTACCGCTCTGCCATATCCTCAGGGGGAAGTGCTCCTTCAGCTTGCCGGCGATCACCTCATCGGCGGCGGCTTCAATCGTCCTTGCCAGCTCTTTATCCAGGATACCGAGTTTATGATTGACCCGTGCCGCTGCCTTCTTGACGATGGCATGCGCGCGGATCATCTCCACCGGAAAACACTCGCTACCGACACGAAAATTCTCAGACGCGCGTTGCGTCTGAGCACCGTAATATCGGTCTTCTGGTACCAGTACCTCGCCGAGGGAGTCCTTTTCCTTACGCATAGATGACCTCATTTTGATTGTTGACTAGACACTATTCTATAACGACTCTATAACGACGCCCGCGAGGGTGCCGCTACCCTGAATGTCGGGTTTCATATTGGAGCAATTTCAGGATACTATGCTTTTGAGTTCCCTATACACATTTCTGGAGGCAAGGATGACTATTGATTTGCACCTATCTCAACGAGGCAAAAGGCTCATTATTCTCGGCGCGGTGTTGTTTTTCATAGGCCTACTTCAAGGCTTGTTGATACCGGTATTGGTCAATCCTCGCATGGCACTATCGGGGCATACCGCCGCCCTGCAAAGTGGCATGGCATTGATGATTTTAGGCATCTTGTGGAGTCTATTACATCTACAACCCCTAGCGGAAAAAATAGCCTATTATGCCAACATCATCGGTATCTACCTCCTCTGGGTGGGGATTATCCTCGCCGCTGCCCTGGGCGCGGGGGAAACACTAGCCATAAGCGGCCGAGGCTTCCAAGCATCGCCCATGGTTGAATTGAACATTCAAATCATCATGACACTCGGCGCAGGTCTTGGAATCATAGGCATGTTTCTAGTAGTGATAGGTTTATTGAAAAACTGGAAATCTGCATAGGCTATTCACTAGGAGAAGCATCATGAACGTTATGTTTACTCGAATTTACGCCCTCATTGTTTGTCTGATTGGTGTGATTGCTATTACCGTGTCCACGGGTATTGGGTTGCATGCCATAGTGACTGCCGCTCACCCCACCCTGCTCATGTCCCCGCATGCCTACCGGCATCTCCGGTCAAATCAGGCGTGGCGTGCCAATGCGGCCATGTGTCGGGAGGCGCAAAATACACCCCGAAGTGGCTATGCACATTCTCTCAGTTGCTTAGATAGTGCCTGGCATCAAGAAGCTACAAGTTCCCCTTCCGAGGCGGCAGTTGAGCAACACCGAGCCGAGGGGATGGCGCGGCTGATAAGCGATGAACGACATATCGCCACCGCCCGGCTTATTCGGGTGCTGCTGGTGCTATTCATTACCATCCCGGTATTCATCCTGCATTGGCGCATTGCGCAGAAGTATGATGCCACCGCCAATAGGGCGACATAACTCAGCCGTCTTTTCATCACCCTTAAGCACCTGCTGGTAAGCCTTTTGACCAGAGAGAAGCTAAGCAGACTGGGCATCATAGGTGATGTCCACGCCGAGCATACCCGCTTGCAGTTGGCAATTAACCACCTCCAGACTTTATCGCCCCAGGTCATGCTCTGCACCGGCGATGTGGTAGACGGCATAGGTTGTGCGGATGAATGTGTCCGCTTATTACGCCAGTTCGAGGTGCATACAGTGCGCGGCAACCATGACCGATGGCTACTGAATAATACGCATAGGGAGGTACCGGATGCCCAGATGCGGGCTGCATTATCCCACCAAACGATAGACTGGCTCAGTGCCCTGCCGACCCAGCTCAGCTTTAACACTGTTCACGGCGACCTCCTCTTGTGTCACGGCGTTGCTGAGAATGACCTGCAGAAGGTCTGGCCCGGCAACGAGCGATTGCCCGTCGAACGCAGTCAGGAATTTGACCAGCTCATCAAGGACGGAGAATATAAATACCTGGTGAACGGGCACATGCACTATCGCACCATGATTCACTTTGAAGCCATGACCCTAATCAATGCTGGCACTCTGAGGGGTACACACCTGCCAGGCTTTTGCATGCTTGACCTTGCACAGCAAACCGTCAGCGCGTTTACTTTCCGAGCTGAGGATGATGTGATTGAGACCGGTTGCGTGGCACCGCTAGTGGATGCTAAGCATGTCATCTGGCGGGATACTCAAGCCTTCTCCGGTTCCTGGGAGGCAATCAAGCTGGCCTGACGACTGGTGTTTTACAACACCGAAGGACTCCAGCAAGCCCGAATGTCAATAAAAAGAGTAGACTACGCAATTGAGTATGGGATGGTGAATTATGTAGTATATAGTGAGTTTCGGAGCGAGTTGTATCCTATCCTTGTATTATTAAGCCAGTAATAACCAACCAAAAAGTCTAACTATGCCAATAAAAAATCGTAAAAACTTTTCTTTTGATCTGGGCATGGCATCACTTGGAGTAGCCGTTAACGAGAATGATGAAATCATCCATGCTGATGTGTTGCTCATGCACTTAGCGGCTGGGTCAGTCCGGGCGCAAGCCGGGCGGCGGATGTTCCGTACCCGCGAAGCACACAAGACGCGAGAAGCCATCTTGGAATCGCTATGGCGGTCTATCGGCAAGGAACCCTTGCAACGCAAACGCTTCACGAAAACAAAAAACGCAAAAGGCAAACGGGAGTTCATAAAAACAAAGGCGGACGACCGTCTGGAAAGAGAGTTCCCTGCCCAGGGGGATGACACGGTCTATACCTCTTGCCTGTTGCGCATCATGCTGCTGGAAGGGCAACCCATGGCGGACTGGCAAATCTACAAGGCATTACACGCCAGTATTCAACGGCGGGGCTATGATGCCAATGTGCCGTGGAAGACCGGCGAAGCGCAACCGGAAAAACCCGCTACAAAAGATGAAAACCCGGAAAATCAGATTGACAGATTCGCTACTGAACTACGGGAAATGACACCCGATGAACGCTATCACCTGCCCTGCTATTACGATGCCTGGAAGATGGGTTTGTGGGATGAAAGTGCCCATGAAATAACGGCTAAGCGACAATATGACAGTGGCAAACCACCTGAAACAACACGGGGTTATAACGCTTCCAGAGAAATAGTCACCAAGGAAATTATTGGCTTACTTAACCGGGCAACTGAACAAATGCCAGAACTCAAAAAGCACTTAGCCGAAGATAAACTCGAGCAGTTGCTCTACGGCACACAACACAACGCCATAGACAAACGCTACCCATCCGCCACCAGAATCGACGGATTGTTGGGGCAAAAATACCCGCGCTTTGAAAATCGCATTGTTGCCAAGTGCGCCCTAATCCCTCGTTTGAATGTATGCAAGGCGGAAAAACCCTTGGCGATTGAGGTCGGCTTTCTGTTGCGCTTGGTCAACTGGCGTTATGAGAAAGAAGATGAGCACGGCAATAAGCTCGTTGCTTCCCTGACCGGGAAAGAACTGATGAACAAGTTTCATGAGTGTGAAGATATCTGGAAGAAAAAGGCGAAGCAATACATCCCGAAAAATGATGCGGAAGAATATGCCAAATGCTTCAGGTTCATCAAGAGCAAGAAAGGCAAGGTTCCCAAAATGGCCGAAAGCCTGGGCGGAATCGTCAAGATGGGGCATGAGGACATTCCGGCAAGCAAACATACGGGCCGAAGTCGATTTAGTCAGCCGGCGTTGCATTTGATGAAATCCTTGATTCTTTCTGAAAAAACGCCGCAGGACTTTTATAAGGAATTGTCACAACTTGTTACAGACCGGGAAATAGAAAACCCCGGTGCAGAGTTTGGGTACAAGCTATTTGATGATGCCCCGTATCGGTATTTTCCCGATGATTTCAGGTTCCTTGAGAAGATGGGCAACAGCCGAGAAGCCATCCATGTTCCCGATATAAGCCTTGCCGAGCGTTACTCGGATGACGATGGCGATGTGGAGTCTGCCATTCAGAGAATCATCAACTCGTGCAACTGGCCGGAATTACGGCATCGATTGAAGGTGTTTCGCCATGAACTGGAAAATCTAGCGCAGAAATATGGAAAACCGGATGCCGTTCATCTGGAGTTTATTCGGGAGGATTTTCTCAGTGACAAGAAAAAGAAAAAATACACCGACCAAGCGGAGGCTGGCAAAGAAAACCATCGTAAGGCAGTAGAAGAGCTTAAAAACCTGAATATATCGGTTACTGACGAAAACATACTTCGCTACCGTTTGTATGAAGAGCAAAACAAACAATGCCTATATACGGGAGAAGCAATAGATATAGGCCAATTGGAAAGCTATGACATTGACCACATTTTCCCAAAAGGAGACGGTGGGCCAGATGCGTATTACAACAAGGTGCTAACCAGTGGGCACGTCAATCGCAAACTAAAAGGCAAGCGTCTGCCATGCGAATGTGATTTTATAAATTGGGCAACGCTTAAAACTCGCCTGGACCCATTATCCTTAGGAAAAAACAAAAAGAAACTGCTGTTAGCCAGCACCCGGGAAGAAGCCGAAGAGCTGGCTGAAAAATACACTGGCTTGGCGGGCACGGCACATATTGCCCGCCTTGCCAGAGACATCGTGTGCTTGCGTTTTGGTTGGCAGCCCGGAGCGAAAGACGAGCAACAACGGATATTTGTTATCAGCGGCGGGCTTACCAGCAAGGTTGCTAAAAAATACGAACTCTACAAAGCACTTGGAGACGGCACTAAAAAGTATCAGAAAGATCGCTCAGACCACAGGCACCATGCACTGGACGCCATGGTTATCAGCTACTTGCCTCAGTGGGCTCGAGATAAAAATAAGAGAGGCTTCTTCAAATTCCCCAAAGGAATTGATGCGAATTACTTCGGCGAAAAACTGAATGGCGTGTTCCCACGCTACATCACCAGGATGCGGCCTGCTATTGCCGAGCAGCCAAAAAGCAAAAAGGACGTAAACAAAAAAGAGTTCAAAAATATCAGCAAGGACCATGATGAGCGAGGACAGTGGTACGGCAATAAGTCAGAAACCGGAAAAGGTACTTCTCAACACGGGTACCTTTTCTATAAGGACAAGCAGGGTAAGTTATGCTCGAAAACCATTCATAGTTTCCGGTCTCGTTACCAGTCAGAAAAAGAAGTAGAGAAAAAAGCCAGCGAGATACTTGGATTCTTTTATCGGGGCAAGAGCATTTTCCTGCCAGCTCAGAGTAAAATAACTGCAACGCAACTGGGGAGAGACGCTCGATTGGACTTTAGCGATTATCGCGTGGCCCAGGTGAATAACCAGAATATCATCATTGAATCTATTCCGAAACAGGATGATGAATCGGTGAGTCGCTACCGGATAAACCCCGCCATGCTTAAACAAGTCATAATGACCAACCAGCTGATGACGGGGAAGTCATTGGAACTTGTTGATTTTTCTATAAAGAAAGGCGAGCTTTTGAACGGTCGCTATAAGGTCGACCCGGAACGGTCTGATGACCGATATTTCACGATTGTTAATACCGAAAGCGGGGAGGAAAAATTCATTAAGTCCAATCGCCTGATTAGCCACCTTATTAAGCAAGAATCGACAAACCTGATTGGCGAAAATGCCACAGTGGCGATTAACAGGAATCATAGAAATTATATCGGCAAGGTAACAACAGATGATCTCCCCAAACAAAATCTCCCCGAGGGGCATTATCAAATCAAAGGATTTGGGGGCAGTGGTAAGAGAGTGGAATTAGTCGCCCAGAATGGCACGGTTTATCAAATGAACAGCAAAATTCTGCAGCACGTCACACTGGTCCGAGACGATTGAGTTACTACCTGTTACATCTGCTGTCTCCCGACATCTACCTGCACAAGGAACGCGGTCTGTTGCGTTATGAGCGTGGCGATGAGCGAAGGCAATTGCCGCTGGAAGACATTCGCGGCGTCGTCATCGTTACGGAAAATGTAACGCTTACCGACCGCCTTATTTCAGCCCTGCTGGAAAACGGCGCGTTCATCCTGCACTGTGATAAAAAGTATCGCCCCATTGGGCTAACAGAACCGTTACCAAAGATTATCAAACGTGATGTCGCATATCAGCAGGCGCGCAGCACTAAGAAACTGCAAAGCGCAATCTGGCAATGCCTTTTGCGCACCAAAATCAATAACCAACACCGATTGCTGAAAAATATCGGCGCACGTCATGCCTATCTGGAAGAGCACTTGAACAATCGCAAACTCAACGAATCCGCTTGCGCTCGCTATTATTGGCGCGAGTTCTTTTCCCGTAGCGGCTTCGCCGGCCTGACTCGGAGGCACGATGATGAACATCAGGTTAATCAGATGCTCAACTATGCGTATGCGGTTTTAGGTGCAATTTGCCACAGATCTATTGTTGCGCACGGCTTGAGTCCGTTATTCGGCGTGCACCATCAGGCAAACTTTCACAATCATCCTTTTGTTTATGATCTGATTGAACCGTTGCGCCCGTTCATTGATAGTCAACTGCATCTGTATTTGAGTAGCGAACCCACAAAGGAAAAAACCACCAGGGAGTGGATACTGTTTGCCCAGGGCTGTTGGAACACAATTGAAGTACTGCACAATAACAACAAATTGAAACTGATCGATGGCGTTGATGTATTTGTGAACTCGGTCGCAAAGTCATTCAGCACCAAAGATATTGGGAATCTATGGCTGCCGGAACTCCAAGCTCACTGAAAATGGGCTGGATGCTGGTATTGTTTGATTTGCCGGTTGGCACTAAACGGGAGCGGGACGAAGCCACCCGATTTCGCAAACAACTGCTGGATGACGGCTACAACATGCTTCAGTTTTCTGTGTATATGCGCTCGTGCAATTCCTGGGAGCGCATGCAGAAACACGCCCGCAGATTACGGGTCTTTGCGCCGCAAGGGGGCAACATCCGGGCAATACTGATGACCGAGAAACAATGGACCAAATCCATCGCCATTGTCAGTGAACACTATCGGAGAAAGAAGAAAACGAGCGAAGTGCAGCAATTGAGCATGTTTGAGAACTGGTAACCCAGACCCGAGAGGAGAGGAGAGGAGAGGAGAGGAGTGCAGTGCCTGGGAAGCCGCCACGATAGTTAAGATTCCCCAATCTGCATATAGCTGTGGTCGGCTTCCCAGGGTGCAAAACTAATATATCTCTATTCGTCCCTGATTTCTACATAGTCTAACACGCTGGAAAAAGGGGGGGAATCAAAACCTACCTTCATCAGTCCGCCTGTTATCTGTCAGTCTAACACGCTGGAAAAAGGGGGGGAATCAAAACAAGCATAGGCTTTTAGCATCTTCTAGCGTAGTCTAACACGCTGGAAAAAGGGGGGGAATCAAAACGGGGTCATCTGCTTCAGGTAGTCTTCATGGAGTCTAACACGCTGGAAAAAGGGGGGGAATCAAAACTCATCTAGGCATTTCTCTTTTCCTAAATTAAGTCTAACACGCTGGAAAAAGGGGGGGAATCAAAACGGGGTCATCTGCTTCAGGTAGTCTTCATGGAGTCTAACACGCTGGAAAAAGGGGGGGAATCAAAACTACCCGATTGTGTTTGTTGAGGGGGAAAAGAGTCTAACACGCTGGAAAAAGGGGGGGAATCAAAACTCTTCGGTGGATATGCCCATGTTATAATTCAGTCTAACACGCTGGAAAAAGGGGGGGAATCAAAACCTGGTCGGTGCGGTGGGCTGAGTGAGAGAGAGTCTAACACGCTGGAAAAAGGGGGGGAATCAAAACTGGTCTATGGGTACTACGCGAGACCGTACCAGTCTAACACGCTGGAAAAAGGGGGGGAATCAAAACTACCCGATTGTGTTTGTTGAGGGGGAAAAGAGTCTAACACGCTGGAAAAAGGGGGGGAATCAAAACTCTTCGGTGGATATGCCCATGTTATAATTCAGTCTAACACGCTGGAAAAAGGGGGGGAATCAAAACCTGGTCGGTGCGGTGGGCTGAGTGAGAGAGAGTCTAACACGCTGGAAAAAGGGGGGGAATCAAAACTGGTCTATGGGTACTACGCGAGACCGTACCAGTCTAACACGCTGGAAAAAGGGGGGGAATCAAAACTGGCAGGTCGCCGCTATGATGCGCTCCGGTAGTCTAACACGCTGGAAAAAGGGGGGGAATCAAAACCATCATCCTGACTTCATCACAACATGCCTCAGTCTAACACGCTGGAAAAAGGGGGGGAATCAAAACAGACATTGATTAACCATTAAAAGGGAGAGCAGTCTAACACGCTGGAAAAAGGGGGGGAATCAAAACAAGCTGGTGTTTTCGTATTCAGGAGCGCGGAGTCTAACACGCTGGAAAAAGGGGGGGAATCAAAACCCTCTGCTTGATTTCCCGCTAGGCTTGCCCAGTCTAACACGCTGGAAAAAGGGGGGGAATCAAAACCAGGTGCACGAGGGTAATGGGCGCGGTAAGAGTCTAACACGCTGGAAAAAGGGGGGGAATCAAAACTTCAGTGATAAGCATATTGTATATGCCCTGAGTCTAACACGCTGGAAAAAGGGGGGGAATCAAAACGTTGCCTAGGCGTAGGCTGCGAGGTGCTGGAGTCTAACACGCTGGAAAAAGGGGGGGAATCAAAACGTGGTCGTATCCAGTAGAGAGGCAACTAAGAGTCTAACACGCTGGAAAAAGGGGGGGGGAATCAAAACATCTAAATCCATCACTAGTTCCATTTGGTCAGTCTAACACGCTGGAAAAAGGGGGGGAATCAAAACATATGTTGAGTAGTCTTAAAGCAAGCGAGAGTCTAACACGCTGGAAAAAGGGGGGGAATCAAAACTCTCTATGAGGAATCAAATCATCCATATAAAGTCTAACACGCTGGAAAAAGGGGGGGAATCAAAACTCGGTGTGGGTGCATAGCGTACCGGCATGAGTCTAACACGCTGGAAAAAGGGGGGGAATCAAAACCATCGCATGTTGCTTTTCATACTGTTATTCAGTCTAACACGCTGGAAACAGGGGGGAATCAAAACTAAGCCCGTACCAGGCCACAAGAGAGCGTCTGTCAGTAGACCCGAATGTCAATAAAAAGAGTAGACTACGCAGAGGAGCCAGTTGCTTGATTGAGTATTAGATGGCGAATGAGGAAACCACCATGACACCGATTGACGATTTTAATCCGTTTATGCCAGGTGATGGGCAACTCCCGCCTTATCTGGCAGGCCGAGAAGATGACCACGCACAAAGCGATATCCTCATGATTACTGTAACACGCTGGAAAAGAGAGGAAATCAAAACAGCAGCATCACATAACCCATGCGGTGGCTTTATGAACAGCAGCATGAATAGCAGAACGAAAAACAGAACGAAAAGCAGCCTGAGCGGGATGCGCTGCTTACTGCGCTTCTTACCGCTCTTATTAACCGCCCTGCCTGCCCTGCCCCAGGCTCAGACTTCTTTTGGCAAGGACGATGCCAGCAGCTGTTACCAAGCAAGCCAATTGCCCCGCTCCGGCTACGGTCTCCGATACTGCACCAGGGCAATACGCAAGGACGATTTGCTCGGGCATGACCTGGCGGCAACCTACACCAATAGGGGCATCATCTATTCTGCTATCGGCAAATTGGACGCTGCTTTGGAGGATTTTAATCAAGCCCTGGTACTCACCACAAAGACAGCAAACATCTACATCAATCGTGGTAATACCTTCCAACGGCTCCGTGAATATGAAAAAGCCCTAGCAGATTATGACCGAGCCCTTGCTCCCTTTGGGGTGGCACTAGATAGTCTCTATTACAATCGTGCGCTTGCCTTGATTCGACTAAAGCGTTGGGATGAGGCTAGAACCGCTCTTAAAAACGCCCTTCAAGCCAACCCTCAGGCGGAACGCATCAAACGCACCCTGGACGCATTGGATGCACCGCCGATAAAAACACCGGAATCATTATGAATGACCTCATCCCGAAACGACTTGCTAACTTGCGGGACAGCATGACCCAGGAAGGTCTGGATGCCTTCATCGTACCCCGCGCCGATGAATATCTCGGTGAGTATGTCTCCCCACGAAACGAACGTTTGCAATGGGTCAGTGGCTTCACCGGTTCGGCGGGTATGGTGCTTCTCCTGCGAGAATCGGCGGCACTATTTGTTGATGGCCGCTACACCATACAAGCGCGGCAACAGGTGCCAGGGACATGTTATAGCTTCCATCATCTGATTGAGGAACCGCCAATCACCTGGTTGCGGGATACCTTATCAAAGCTCGATGCTAGCAAGGTTGGCGTGGATTCACGGCTCCATTCTCTGGCATGGTTTGAAAGCACCCAACACACCCTCGGCGAAAAAGAGATTGCGCTGGTTGAACTTGCTGACAACCCCATTGATCTCTGCTGGTCGGATAGACCCAGTCCAGGGAAGAAACCGGTCCTGCTACTGAGTGAAAACTACACGGGTGAAAGTAGCAACAGCAAAAGGAAACGGATCGCGGCAACAATAAAAGACGCGGGCGCTGAGCTTGCCCTCATCACACAACTTGACTCCATCGCTTGGCTACTCAATATCCGCGGCGCAGACATTCCCCGGCTGCCCGTGTTGCTTGCCTTCGCCACCCTGTCCGCCGAGGGGGAAATGCGGCTCTACACTGACCCGGAGAAACTACCAGACGATTTTGCGCAGCATGTTGGCGAGCAGGTCAGTGTTTGTGAGACCAAGCAGCTACAGCAAGCGCTTGATGACCTGGGCAAGCAGGGTAAACGAGTCCTGGCTGATCCTACGACTGCCAATGCCTGGTGCCAGCGCCGTTGCCAGGAGGCCGGATGCACCCTCATCAAGGGCACCGACCCGGTACTGCTGCCCAAGGCGCAAAAGAATGTTACGGAACTGGCGGGCATGAGAAGCTGCCACATCCGCGACGGTTCGGCGGTTGCCCGTTATCTTGCCTGGATAGAAAGTGAAGTGAACGCGGGGCGGCTACACCATGAGGGGCAGGTCGCTGACCAGCTGGAAGCGTTTCGCCGCGAGCTTGCCGAGATTCACGACCTGTCCTTTGACACCATCTCGGCCGCGGGTGCCAATGGCGCCTTGTGTCATTACAACCATCTGAATGGCGAACCCAAAATGCTGGAGCAGAATAATCTCTATCTGGTTGATTCTGGCGGCCAGTATTCTGATGGCACCACGGACATCACCCGTACCGTCATCATCGGCAAACCAGACCCCGCACATATCAGGCTCTTTACACTGGTGCTGAAGGGTCATATCGCGCTTGCCCGTGCGGTCTTCCCCAGGGGCACCTATGGTTCACAACTTGATGCCCTGGCGCGGCAGTTTTTGTGGCAGGAAGGTCTGGATTATGACCATGGCACGGGACATGGCGTTGGTGCCTTTCTATGTGTGCATGAGGGTCCTCAGCAGATCAGCAAGTCCGGCACCCAGGCGCCGCTTATGCCGGGCATGGTGGTCTCCAATGAGCCCGGGTATTACCAAGAAGATTGCTTTGGCATCCGCTGTGAAAACTTGATGATAGTCATGCCACGAGATGATGAGATGTTGCACTTTGAGACCATCACCATGGCACCCTTTGACCTGCGTCTCATAGACACTGAGTTGATGAGCCAGGAAGAAACCAACTGGCTCAACAACTACCATGTAGAAGTGCGGGCAAAGCTATCCCCACTGCTCAGTGGGGGGGACCTTGAATGGCTAGATGCATCCACTCAGGCGGTTGGTGCACATATCACCTAGCCTTCTTGGCCGTCATTCTCGCCTGAATGACAACAGACTGGCTTCCCGCCGCACCACGTCATTCTCGTCACCCCAGTCATCATAGCCATCGGCTGTGATGACTGGGGGGACGGGAATCCAGAGGAACAAAGGCAACCACCTGTGATATTCCCGCTACACCTCAACGGGGGTCGGTCAGTGGGTTGTGCTTTCGTTACAGGCGTATCCCCGCTCCTTTCAGGCGGCTTGCGCCACCACTCTGGATTCCCGAGCAAGCTCGAGAATGACGGCGCGGGGCGCCGTAAGCCACCACTCTGGGTTCGGGGAGGGTGACGGGGGTCGGTCGGTGGGTTGTGCTTTCGTTACCGGCGCACCCCCCGCCCGCCGTCATTCTCGCCGTAGGCGGGAATCCAGAGGAACAAAGGCAACCACCTGTGACATTCCCGCTACACCTCAACGGGGGAGCCTGGGCATATCGGGGAGGGTGACGGCGTGGCGTGGCTCACACTTACCCTTCTTGCTGTTGTCCTTCTTGCTGTTGTGTTTGGCGTTCGGCGAGCGCACTGAGGTTCGCAATATGATCTTCACGAGTGATCTGGTAGATAGACAGGATATACACGCTGAGCAAATACAATCCGCAATAGAGAGGTAGAAAAAAGAGCGCCAGACTAAATCGCAATGCTTCGGTCATCTGTTCAACCGAGCTGATGCCATCCAACCCAATCAGGGTCACTATGCTACCCGCAGTGATGATCCCGCCTGCCGACACCGCCTTGACAGCAAAGCCCCTAGCCGCATAGAAGAGCCCCTCGGAACGACGTTCAGTCGTCAATTCACTATCCTCAACCACATCCGCCATCATGGAATCCATCAATACATCGCCAATAATGATGCAACTGACTTCCACCAGGATAAAAATAGTGTAGCAGTAGAGCGATACCCAACTGCCCACCTCTGGCCACCAGCCCAGCAGGAGTAGGATATAGGGTATGGGATAGAGACTGATATTAGCCAGAATAGCAATCATGGCACCGCGCTTCTTGCCGAAGGTCCTGCCTACCCATGGTGCTAACAAGTAGCCAATAATCGGTGCTACTAATACGCCCACACCAGTCATTGCTATCTGAATGCCCGAGAAAGCAAAGAAGTAGATGGTGTTATACAGATACAAGGCCGCGCCCAGCCCGGAGGCAACACCTCGGGACAGACCAAAGAAGAACAAGGCGGCGAAGTTACGATTCTTGACGGACTGGAATATCTGCCGGAGCTCACGGGCAATCTCACTAAATCGAAACCTTTCCACCGGTTTCGGTAGCGATGCTGCCACCCGCTGTGTACCCAGAGACGACACAATGATGACAAAAGCAATCGTCAAGGCACCGGCCAGGCCGTAGATGGAGTAGCCGGTCTGCACTGTAAAACCATAAGCGCCTATCCAGAGGAAGAGGTTGAGCGTGTGGATACCGTTCCCGCCAGTCCAGCCAAAGGCATAACGCAGTGCCAACCATTTGTTGCGCCGGTCATATTCGGTTTCAAGGTCAGGTAACAAGGCGGTGGAGGGCACCTCAAAGAGGGTAGTCCCGGTGCGAATCAAAATCGACAGCACCAGCACATAGTAGAAGGTGTTGCCTTCATTCAGCGTAACAAAGGGATTAAATAGCCCATAGAAGGACAGCGGCAAAAGGAATAAGGCCGCGTACATAAAAGGATGGCGCCGCCCCAGCCGACTGTCGGTCTTATCCGACCAGTGCCCCAACAGCAGATCGGACACGGCATCCCAGAGCATGGCAATGGCAAGTGCCAGAGCGGCCAGATAGGCGGGCAGTCCCAGGACCTGGTTCGCATAGATGAGTAACAGATAACTAAAGGCATTATTTTTAATGCCGTTAGAAACAGCCGCCAATCCATAAAACCAAAAAACGGGTTTCTTTTCTAGAGCGCCAGTAGTAATGGGTCAGGTCCTTGATACAGAATCGGGATTACAACTCAAAGCGGGCACAAAAAGTACAACTAGCCGGCGCCCATCATCATCTTCCAGGACGCCAGATCATTGATACGCATGTGGGTATTCACTTTTTTGGTTTCTTCCAGAGTGGCATGCGGCAGATGCCCATAGTTATGCCCCGGGAGCAACAGGGTATCCTTGGGCAGACCCGCAAGCTTCTGCAGGCTATGGTACATATCCTCTGAATTAGAACCGGGCAGATCCACCCGACCGCAACCATTAACAAACAAGGTATCACCCGACACCAGCAGCTGCTTGATCCTGAAGCATTGTGAACCGGGCGTATGCCCGGGGGTATGCAGAAACTCTACCTCCACTTCACCGACCGATAACTTATCGCCAGACTCCACCTTGACCAGGTCACTGTCGGAAATACCGGTGACCTTTTTCACCCCCGCCGCTTCCAATTTATGAGCATATATTTTGACCGGCTGCTTAGCCAGCAACTCAGCAACCCCTTCCACGTTATGGTGTCCGCTCTTACTACCGCTCTTGCCACCGCTCTTACCAACAAAGCTGCCGCCACAATGATCGGGATGATAGTGAGTCAGCAAAGCCCCTGTTAAGCGGTAATCACGGCCTTTGATGAGCTCAAGCAGGGCATCCAGATCCCAGGCCGGGTCTATCAGCACCACTTCCCGGGTGGTTTTAGAACCGACGAGATAGGCAAAGTTTTGCATGGGACCTATCTGGATCTGCTCCAGGATCAATTCATCTTGCAGTAGTTTGTTCTGCAATGGCATGTCTTCTAGTTGCACGGCTATTCCTTTTTTTTGTAGAGAGTGCTTTTATTTAGTTTTGGCTTAGGCTTTTATGACTCTTTTGATGAGGCTCTAGATAGAAAACTCAATATTACCCAGTCGATCGGTGAGGATGCCGTTTTCACGATAATCAATGGGGATGACTAGCAGGCTGGGTCCTGGCTCTTTCAATGCTTGCCGCAGGGTGTCTGCTACCAGGGCTGAGTCTTCGGCCCGGTGATGCTGCCAATTGAAGGCACTCGCCAGCTGTGCCCAATCAGGATTACCAAAACTCAGCTCGGTATGGCGACCAAACTCGTTTTCTTGTTTCCAGGCAATCAAACCATAGGCATGATCTTCCCAGACCACCGCGACCAGATTGCAGTTCAAGCGGCGGGCGGTTTCCATTTCCTGAACATTCATGAGAAAGCCAGCGTCCCCGCTGATGGCAATGACCTGACGCTTCGGGTCAAGCAGGCTCGCCGCTATAGCCCCGGGCAGTGCAAACCCCATGGAACAGAAGCCATTAGGGATGAGGCAGGTATTGGGCGCATGGCATTGGAAGTGCCTGGCAATCCACATCTTGTGCGCGCCGACATCAGACAGCAATATACCGTCCCTATCTAGTACCTCGCGCGTATCCCAGAGGGCTTTTTGTGGTCGTACCAGACCCGCCTGAGCATCATCCTTGTAGGCTGCAAATTCCGCCGTCATGCTTGCCCGCGCCTGTCGCTGGGCAGTAAAGTCCCACTCGGGCAACTTGCCTTCGGCACTGGCTCGCTCATTTAACATCCAGAGCGAATGTGCCAGATCGCCAATCATTTCAATGGCGGGATGATAGTTCTCATCAATTTCCGCGGGGAGAAAATCAATATGAATGACCTGCTTGGCACCCGCTGGATTCCATAACAAGGGGTGATACTCCACCATATCAAAGCCAATGGTGATAATCGTATCCGCGCCGGCAACCGCCCGATAAACAAAATCCTTGCCCTGTAATCCGATGGTGTAGAGGCAATAGTCTTCATCCATATCAACACAGCCCTTCGCCATAAAGGTACTGACAACGCCTATGCCGGTTGCCTCGCAGAACTTCCTGAGCTGCGCTGCCGCCCGCCGTCGAATACAACCATTGCCTGCCAGAATCACCGGACGTTTACAGTCCTTTATCGCCTTCCAGGCACGGTCTACAGCCTTATCGTCGGGTACGGAACGCCTGAAGCGCACCGGGTCTATAGGCGCAGCAGAGGTATCGTGCTTGGCAATATCTTCGGGCAGTTCAATCAGGACGGCGCCGGGCTTTTCCGTCCTTGATAATCTGACCGCCTTGCGAATCACCTCGGGGATGGTTTGTGCATGGCGGATTGAATGTGCCCACTTAGTGACCGGGTCAAACATCCCGACCACATCCATCACCTGATGGGATTCTTTATGCAGCCGCATGGATGAACCCTGCCCGGTGAGCACCAGCATGGGGGCACGGTCCATGTTGGCATTGGCAACACCGGTAATGAGGTTGGTTGCCCCAGGGCCCAGGGTACCGAGACACCCTGCCGGGTTGCCGGTCAGCCGGCCATAAACTTCCGCCATAAAGGCGGCACCCTGCTCATGCCGACAGAGGATGAAGTTGATGCTTGATGATTCCTCTAAGGACATCATAAAGTCGGCATTCTCTTCACCCGGAACGCCGAAGATATATTCTATGCCTTCCTGCTCAAGGCACTTTACAAACAAATCAGCTGCTTTCATGTTGATTGCTTCTGCGGATAGAGTGCATCAAGGGGTACAGAACGACCATCCCCCTGCACAATGCGCACATGAAATCTTTTTAATTCCCGAGGCTCCGAAACACCACAACTATGCGCCAGCACCTCAACCTCGTGCACCAGGTTCTTGCAATAGTTTGCAACTCGAACCGCCTTATCCGCCGGGTTAAGACCCTTCTGTAACCTTTTGTTATGCGTGGTGATACCCGTGGGGCAGGTATTCTTGTTGCACTTCAATGCCTGGATACAACCCAGGGAAAACATAAACCCTCGCGCCGAGTTCACAAAGTCGGCACCGACACAAAGTGCCCAACCCACTTCCGCGGGGGTAATCAACTTACCGGACACAATCAGGCGGACCCGTTCCTTCATACCCGCATTCACCAGGATGTCCGCCACCAGAGGTAGGGATTCCTTCAAGGGAATGCCGACATTATCCATCAGAGGCATGGGGGCAGCACCCGTGCCGCCATCGGCCGAGTCAATAGTGATAAAGTCCGGGGCTGACTCAATGCCACGTTCTTTGCTCATCTCCAGCAGCCGTTCCAGCCAACCGAAAGCACCGATCACACATTTAAAACCAACAGGTTTACCCGTGACTTCCCGAATATGATGAATGAAATCAAGCAGCTCTTCATTGCTGTTAATTTCCGGATGCCGATTGGGGGAAATTGAAGCTTCCCCCATGGGAATGCCTCGGACCTGCGCTATTTCCGAGGTGACCTTGTCGCCCGGAAGAATACCGCCCTTGCCCGGCTTGGCACCCTGGGAAAGTTTAATCTCAAACATCCGCACCTGAGGATGGGCCGCAATTGCTTTTAATTTATCATCATTGAGACTGCCATCATCATTGCGCACTCCATACTTGGCGGTGCCCATCTGAAAGACAATATCGCAATCGCCTTCAAGATGGTGCGCCGACAAAGCACCCTCACCCGTGTTCATCCAGCAACCGGCCATCCGGGCACCATTGGAAAGTGCCTTGACCGCGGGCGCCGACAAGGCACCGAAACTCATCCCGGAGATGTTGAAGATTGACTTGGCATTGTAGGGGTTGCGGCTATAAGGACCTATCTGTAGTGCATGGCTCGGTGCGGCATCTTCATCAAGCGTGGGATAGGGGCAGTTGACGAAGATAGCAGTGCCTGCCTCTCGCAGATACTTGGTGGAACCAAAAGCCACTGTGTTGTCCTTGTCCGCCGCGGCGCGATAGACCCAGCCTCTTTCCGCTCGGTTAAAGGGCATTTCCTCCCGGTCCATGGCAAAAAAGTACTGCCGAAAGAATTCTCCCATTTCCGAGAAGATATACCGCAGATGCCCGATCACTGGATAGTTGCGTAGCACGGCATCGGTCTTTTGCAGGCGATCACGGAAGAAGAGACCGATGATGAACAGTACGATCACCCCAATCGAAAAAACAAACAGCGATGACATGAGGTCCAGGATTGATACGATATATTCTGGCATGCGATTATCCTCTATGGGTTACTGGTAGCGAATTGCTAGACTCCAGCCTGGTCAGTCTATCAGACCTCTTCATAAGAGGCTCCCGCCTGTATAGGTTCTTGGATTCAACTCTTAAGTGCAACTTCACCGATGAAGGAAAGGTGAGATGCGGTAGCATCTTGATTTTCTGGAATCAATATAAGGAGTTGCCTTATGAAATGCTACACACCTCACCAGTGAACAACGATACCTGATTTCCAATGGCTTGAAAGAAGGATATTCACAAAAAGCCATCGCCAACGGGAGATACGCCGCAATGAGGCCAGTCGGGGACGTGTGCGGCGGCGCTCGATCCCCAATCGGGTGTCCATTGAGCAGCGCCCGGCGTTGGTGGAGCAAAGAGCCCGCATCGGTGATTGGGAGCTGGACACGGTGCGTGGGAAAAACAATACCGCCGTTATGCTGACCATAGTCGAGCGTGCCACGCACTTTGTGTACATTGATATCCTGCCCAACAGGAAGGCACCGGGGGTGAGCGAGGCACTGATTAGAAACCTGGCCGCGATCAAAGACCGGGTGCACGCCTTGACCGCGGATAACGGCACCGAATTCGCTGCCCATGAAGCGGTCCGCGACGCACTGCAGGCCGACTTCTATTTCGCCCATCCATACGCGTCCTGGGAGCGAGGAACCAATGAGAATACCAACGGGCTGATACGGCAGTATTTCCCCCAAAGCTATGATCTTTCGACCATCAAAATCTCGCAACTGGCGCATGTAGTCGATCAGCTCAATAACCGGCCGCGCAAATGCCTTGGCATGAAAACGCCGAATCAGGCACTATTCGGCATAAACCCCCGGTGCACTTCAAGGTTGAATCTAGGAACCTATACATTGCCTTGCTCATATCGGTGTCTTGGCTTAAAATCCCGCGTCCTGGAGCGGGCTCAGTGCCAGATGTGATTTGAAACGATGCGATTTAAAATAATGGTTCCCCCAACAGCAGATTGAGATTTTGATATGTACGCAGTGATAGAAAGTGGCGGTAAACAACATAAAGTCAGTCCTGGTGAAGTCCTGCGGCTTGAGAAGCTGGATGTGCATCAGGGGGAGCAGGTGGACTTTGAACGGGTCGCACTGATTGGCGACGGTGCCAATCTATTAGTAGGTGCGCCCTATATTAAGGGCAGCAAGGTGAGTGCCGAGGTGCTCAGCCATGGTCAAGGGGACAAGATCACCATCATAAAAATGCGCCGCCGGAAACACTATCGTCGTCAGGGAGGCCATCGCCAAGCCTACACCGAGGTAAGAATCACCGATATTACGAAAGGCGAAGAATAGATAAAGAGACACATAAAGAGCCTAATAAAAAGACAACTATAAAGAAACAGATAAAGAGGCAATAAAATGGCACACAAGAAAGCAGGCGGCAGCACCCGAAATGGTCGCGACTCGGAATCCAAAAGACTCGGCGTAAAGTGCTACGGCGGTCAGCAGGTATCCGCGGGGAACATTATCATTAGACAACGCGGTACTAAATTCCACCCCGGCGTGAATGTCGGCTGCGGCAGGGACCATACCCTCTTCGCCAAGGCAGATGGGGTCGTTGAGTTTATCCTCAAGGGTCGGAAGCAAAGGAAACTAGTCAACGTCCTATCCCCAAGCACGGGCTGAACCCTCACCCCGAGGTACACCCCCATTGCCAGGATGGGTAACATCATGCCCAGTCGGTTGACAGCACACAGCTTCTTTCCCAACACCCCCGCTTTAGGCTATAGCCTAGTTTGATGATACTGCTGCTTCTTAAGTGGATAACTGCGCCTATTAAGAAGCAGCCATTAACAAGCGGCTCTTGAGAAGCAGCGGTTGAAAAGCAGATGCAGGTAGCAGACTGGCCATGAAATTCATTGATGAGGCAAGTATTAAAGTCTGGGCTGGGAAGGGCGGCGACGGTTGCCTGGGCTTCCGACGGGAGAAGTACATTGAACGGGGAGGCCCTGACGGGGGCGACGGTGGCAAGGGCGGGAGCATCTTCCTGCAGGGTAACCAGGCACTAAATACCCTGGTTGATTTCCGGTTTCGTCCTGAATATCGTGCGCAAAAAGGCGAGTCTGGCAGAGGGAGTGAGCAGACCGGTGCCGCGGGTGAAGATCTCTATATCAAAGTGCCCCTCGGGACGAGTGTGTTTGATGATGCCTCCGGTGAATATCTGGGCGACATCAATGTAGGCGGCGAGACACTAGCAGTCGCCAGGGGTGGTAAACGCGGCCTCGGCAACGTCAGATTTAAATCCAGCACCAACAGAGCACCCAGACAAACCACGCCCGGTGCCCCGGGAGAATCCCTTAGCCTCAGGCTGGAACTCAAACTCATTGCCGATGTGGGTCTGCTAGGGGTGCCCAATGCGGGCAAATCAACCTTGATATCGGCGGTCTCGGCTGCTCGGCCTCGGATAGCCGACTATCCCTTTACTACCCTCGTACCCAACCTCGGTCTGGTCAGCGTCAATCCCGAGGAAAGTTTTGTCATGGCAGACATCCCTGGACTCATTGAAGGAGCGGCGGCGGGAGCGGGTCTTGGAGTCGCATTTTTGAAGCATCTGGCAAGAACCAGACTCCTGCTACACCTGCTGGATATTGCGCCAATTGATGGGAGTAGCCCCATTGATAACTGCCGCCTGATTGAGCAGGAACTGGCGAAGTACAGCACCGGCATTGCTGCTAAGCCCCGGTGGCTGGTATTCACCAAGCTGGATATGATGCCTCCAGCAGCCGCGCAAGACACCATACAAGAAATCGCTGCCGCCTTGGAGCTTACCCGGTACTTTGCCATCTCTTCCGTTGCCGGCACGGGGCTACAACCACTCTTGCAAAGCATTGCCGCCTATATAAAAACTGCCAACACCAGAGCCGATGCACCGCAGCAGGCGGCCCATGAGTCGCTAGTACGGCAAGAAGTACACGACCATTCGCTCACCAAAAGAAGCATCCGGCAAGAAGAACGGAAAAAACACAAGGCAACCCTCGCCGAGACTGAGCCTAGGGTGCACTGGAAGCCATGACGATTAGATTCCAACCAGGAGATATCTGGGTCATCAAGATTGGCAGCTCCATACTGACCAACGAGGGTAAGGGGCTTGCCCGGAACCATATCCAAGGCTGGGTGGAGGACATGGTTGCCCTGCGTGCCCAGGGAATCGCGGTGGTACTGGTGTCTTCCGGGGCGATTGCCGAGGGCATGACCCGACTCGGACTCAGCAAGCAACCCCGCTCGGTACATGGGCTACAAGCCGCCGCCGCGGTCGGGCAGATGGGGCTCATCCAGGCCTATGAAACTTGTTTCCAGCAATTCGGGCTACACACGGCACAACTACTATTGACACATGACGACCTGCGCTCCAGACAACGTTATTTAAATGCCCGTAGTACCCTGAGGGAATTGCTTTCATTCGGCGTCATTCCGGTTATCAATGAAAATGACACAGTGGCAACTGATGAAATTCGCGTCGGCGACAACGATACCCTTGCCGCCCAGGTGGCAAATCTGATTGAAGCGAACACCCTGGTGCTCATGACCGATCAACAGGGTCTCTACTCTACTCATCCAAGGGACCCAGAAGCACAGTTGATTCCTCTGGCAGATGCCAAGGACCCCGCGCTTGATGACATGGCGGGTGCCGGCCAGGGACTGGGCACAGGCGGCATGGTAACGAAGATAGCTGCTGCCCGGACCGCCGCCAGAAGCGGTGCCAATACGATTATCTGTGATGGTCGCAAAGCCAAGGTGCTCTGCACACTTGCCTCGGGGAAGCTAGAGGGCACCCTGCTCAAAGCAGGCCAGAGCCTGGTCGTAGCAAGAAAGCAATGGCTGGCGGCACTAGTAGTCAACGGCACCCTGCTACTAGATGCTGGTGCCTGCCGGGTGATTACCGAAGAAGGCAGAAGTCTATTGCCCGTGGGGGTGCTTGATACCACCGGCGACTATACCCGCGGTGATATGGTCACCTGTATGACGCAAAACAACCAGGAAGTTGCCCGAGGTTTAATCAATTACAACCATCAGGAAGTGGCTCGCATTCGCGGCATGGCAAGTAGTGATATTAAATCCATCCTCGGCTATGTTGCCGAGCCCGTGTTGATTCACCGGGATGATTTGCTGCTGAGCTGAGGGGGTTCGGCCGGGATGACAACAACACTCCGTCATTCCCGTCACCTCAGTCATTACCGCCGCTGGCTGCAATGACTGGGGTGACGGGAATCCAGAAGATTGAAGGCATGCCGCTCGTTCGGCTGGGTGCTTTGATAATGACGGAGTTCGAGGAACGGAGCAGGCACCAGGGTCAAGCAGGATTGAGCCCTCTGAGCCTGAGGTGCAAACGGGATTTGTGTCTTGCAGCCTTATTCTTTTTGATGATGCCGTGGGTTACCGCTCGATCAAGTAGCGGTACTGCGACCTGATAAGCTGCTGAGGCAAGTGCATAGTCGCCAGCTTCTATGGCAAAGATAGTTCTTTTAATTGCCGTGCGCATGGCCGAACGTTGACTGGCATTATGCTTGCGGCGCGATTCATTTTGCTTGGAACGCTTCCTCGCTTGCGGTGAATTTGCCACTAGGAACTACCTCAAGATTGGTCTGGAAAAACAGGACGCGCTACTATGGCGACTCAGTGGTAATTTGTCAAACTCACGCCCCACTACTTGAATGCACGCTATGGATAATAAAAACACCACCAAGCCTGGTCTATCAAAAGCGCCGGGCCCATCAAAAGCACCAGACGACGTTGCCGACACCTCGGCGGCACATGGGTCGGGTAGCCTAGCCAGATCCAGCCTGACCGTCTCGCTGATGACCTTGATATCGCGCTGCTTTGGTTTGGCGCGCGACATGGTCATCGCCTACTTTTTTGGGGCGGGGGCGGGTGCCGATACCTTCTTCCTTGCCTTCCGCATCCCCAACTTCTTCCGCAGAATATTTGCCGAGGGCGCCTTCTCCCAAGCCTTTGTGCCTATCCTGGCGGACTATAAAGCCAACAAATCAGCAGTTGATCTGCGGGATCTTGTCAACCGAGTAGCGGGCACTCTGGGCATGACCCTGCTGGTGGTGACCATCCTCGGCGTACTCGGTGCTGAGTGGGTGATTAAAGCCTTCGCGGCCGGATACATCTACAACAATGAACTGGAGAAGCTCAGGGTAGCGACCAATATGTTGCGGCTGACCTTCCCCTATTTGTTATTGATTTCCATGACGGCATTTTCCGGTGCAGTGCTCAATACATTTGGGCGCTTTGCGGTGCCCGCCTTTACCCCGGTGCTACTCAATCTCTCCCTCATTCTCAGTGCTATTTTCCTCCGCCCCTGGCTGGCGGAACCGGTGATGGCACTTGCCTGGGGCGTGCTGATTGCGGGTGTTGCCCAGCTGAGCTTCCAACTGCCGTTTCTTGCTTCCTTGCAACTACTCCCCAGACCCAAGACCGCCTTCCGTGACCCTGGTGTTAAACGCATACTGCTCTTGATGCTACCTGCCGTTATTGGCGCTTCTGCCAGTCAAATCAACTTGCTGGTAGATACATTGCTTGCCTCCTTCCTGGAGACCGGCAGCTTGTCTTGGCTCTATTATTCGGACCGGCTCTTGGAACTGCCGCTAGCACTTTTTGGCATTGCCATAGCGACCGTCATCCTGCCAGGGCTGTCAAGAGAACATGCCAGTCAATCACCGACAGCATTTTCCGACACCCTCCACTGGTCCATCAAACTCGTGCTTATCTTCGGGATACCGGCATCTGTCGCCCTGGTGTTTCTGTCCGAGGAATTGCTCGCGACCCTCTTCTACCAGGGTGAAATGACCCGCCGGGACCTATCCATGTCGGGGCTGGCACTGGGGGCCTATGGCGCTGGCCTCCTGGGGCATATGTTAATCAAGGTGCTGGTCACGGGTTACTTTGCCCGGCAGGACATGGCAACGCCAGTGCGCTTCGGGCTTATTTCTCTAGGGACTAATCTCATTCTTAATCTGACCCTGATCTGGTTCTTACAACATGTAGGGCTTGCCCTGGCGACTTCATTATCAGCATTTATTAATGCCGGCTTGCTGTTCAGAGGCCTGGTACGCCAAAAGGTGCTGCTCGCTTCCGCCGCCGAGCCGGTGCTGCTCAAAGTACTCCTCTCGGCCCTGTGCATGGGTATCTGCCTCTACCTGATAACCCCAGACCTTGAGTGGTGGTTGAGCCGGGACTTCCTACCGCGCCTGGCAGGCATGCTGTTAATCTGCGCGGCGGGTGCTATCACCTACGGGCTTGCTCTCTTCGTCTTGGGTATCAACATGCGCCGACTGGTCAGGTAATGGAAATTATTCGTGGTCTGCTGAATGTACAGGCACATCATCGCCGCGCGGTGGTGACCATAGGTAATTTTGATGGCGTGCATACCGGGCATCAGGTGATCCTGGCGGAGGTCATCAATAAAGCTCAGGAATTGCAAGTACCTTCCATGTTGATATGTTTTGAGCCCCAACCCAAAGAGTTTTTTGATGTGTATCAGGCGCCCGCGCGGCTCACCAGATTCCGAGAGAAGATTGAACTACTGAGCGACCAGGGCATTGATTATGTGCTCTGCTTCAAATTTGATAGCCGGACCCGGGCTACCTCGGCTGAACGTTTCATTCAAATACTGGTGGAAGATTTGCAAATCAGCGGCCTGTTCATCGGCGATGACTTTAGTTTTGGTCAGCATCAGGGCGGCGGCTTTGCCGACCTGCTCGCCGCCGGGCAAGCACATGGCTTCCCGGTCATCAACTTCCACACCCTGACATATGAAGCCCTACGCATTAGTAGCACCCGCATACGCGAATGTCTCGCTGAGGGGGACTTCACCCTGGCGGAAAAGCTTCTCGGGCACCCCTACTCCATCATCGGCAAGGTCGTCTATGGCCGGCAAGTAGGACGGTCTATCAATGTGCCGACCGCCAATATTCAACTGCACCGATATGTCGCACCTATAGCGGGTGTCTTTGCGGTGGAAACTGAAATCAAGGGAGGACGCATAGCCGGGGTTGCCAATCTTGGGGTGCGCCCCACGCTGGATGAGAAAACACTCAAACCCATACTAGAAGTGCACCTGTTTGATTTTGCAGACGACATCTATGGCAAGGCTGTCAAGGTCATCTTTCGACACAAGATCAGGGAAGAAAAAAAGTTTGCCGGATTGGATGAACTCAAAACCGCCATCCAGGCAGATATTATCAAAGCGCGGCAGTTTTTTGCCCCTGGCAGTGAGTGATGCAAGCATCCATGGAACAAGCACCTGGGGGAGCCACCGACACCCACAAAAATCGGAAGCGGCTACTGCTCTGTTACCTGACCAGCCTGATAATTCTGCTACTTGATCAGGGGCTGAAGGGATGGATGAGTGCCCTCTTGCCGCTGTGCCAACCTACTCAGTGTGAATCTCTGGTGATACTGCCGGTCTTCAAACTCACCCTGTTACATAATTACGGTGCCGCCTTCAGCTTTCTGCATGATGCGGGCGGCTGGCAGCGCTGGTTGCTGAGCAGCATCTCTGGCCTGGTGAGCGGGCTCATTGCTATCTGGTTATGGCACATTCACCGGCAGCAGCGGCTACTGGCGGCTAGCCTGGCAATCATTTTGGGGGGTGCCCTGGGCAATCTGCTTGACCGAGTAACCGCCGGCTATGTCATTGACTTCCTGGTGGTGCATTACGAGACCTGGTATTTCCCCGCTTTCAATATCGCCGACGCCGCCATTTCCATCGGTGCCGGGCTGTTAATTCTTGATATGTTGATACACCGGGGTTCGGTGCATGCCTGAGGTTGTTACCCGCAACCGGCCGCGGATACCCATTGGCCCTGGCACCCGGGTCAAGTTGCAGTTTGCGCTGTTTCTTGCTTCGGGCGAACTAGTGGATTCCACCGGTCAGAACAGTGCCAGCTTTAAGGTCGGTGATGGCAGTCTTTTGCCGGGTTTTGAACAGGCAATCTATGGCTTATATGCTGGCGATTCTCGCACGCTTTTTATTGAACAAGACTGTGGTTTCGGTACCCCCAATGCAGACAATATTCAACTGCTGCCCAAAAAGTCCTTCGCACCGGAGATCAAACTTGCACCGGGGTTGCTTGTTTCCTTTGCGGACCAGCAAAAAACGGAACTCCCGGGGATGATTCGAGCAGTAAAAGGTGACCGGGTTGAAGTAGATTTTAATCATCCCTTAGCCGGTAAGGCACTGTTGTTTGAGGTCAATATTCTTGCTGTAGAACAGGTATCAGATGAGATTGTCCGGGCCTAGCGGGGGCAAGCACTTCACGCTCACCCCGTCATTCTCGTATGTGTTATTCAATGACTGGATTTCCCCCCGAACCCCGTCATTCTTGTATCTGTTATTCAATGACTGGATTTCCCCCGAACCCCGTCATTCTCGTCACCCCAGTCATCCCAGCCATCGGCTGGGATGACTGGGGTGACGGGAATCCAGAGGAACAAAGGCAACCGCCTTGGGCATTTACACATCAACAACAAAGGGAAGTGAACAACATAAACAGGATGACGGGAATCCAGAGGCATAACGGAGTGTTGAAGCGGGCTGGCTTTTCACTCATTGACATGCTGATCGCCATGGCAATTCTGGCGATCATCACTTCCTTTGCCTATCCCGCCTATCAGCATTATCTGACCGGCACCTACCTCAATCAGGCTGCAGTGGACCTGCAGATTTGCGCACTCGCGTTGGAAAGATACTACTCGGAAGACTTTACCTACGTTGATGCAGATAGCCAGGCGGTATGCCACCTGAGGTCACCGACAAGGGGCACACCCAGATACCAAATCAATTACGAGTCATTGAGCGCAACCGGCTTCGTCATCCAGGCCAGGCCACTCAATGGCGACTGTGGGGAAGACCAATGCATCACTCTGGATCAAACAGGTCAGCAAAGTTTCAACTAGTCGCGCACAAGCAGCAAGGGTTTTCCCTGATTGAGTTGCTGGTCGCGCTACTTATCATCTCCGTCAGTCTGCTCGGCATGACCCGGCTACAAACCCTGAACCTGCAGCAGCACCGGAGTGCCCTGCTACAAGATCATGCCCGGCTGATGCTTAACGACATGCTGGAGCGAATCAGCGTCAACCCCTCGGTGAACTATGCCCGGCTGAGCCTGAGTGATAGTCCGGGGTCAGTGCGCCAGTGTATTGCCCAAAGATGTAGCCCGGAGGAAATGAGAGACTTTGACATCACCGAATGGCGCTGCCGGATCAATGCCGTGAACATGTCGGGCACCCCATACCCGGCCTGCACCGAGTTGGGGGTCAGTGGCATGTTGCCGGGGCTCCCCTGCCCCACTAGTGATGATATTTGTAGTGGCGGTGCCATCATCCGCACAGATGATGTCTATACCCTGTCCGTGCAATGGGTGGAGCAACAACAGGGACCTCCAAGAAATCGCCAACTCAGCATGCAGATGCAACTAGACCGGCCATGATGCGAGATGAACACAGGCGCACAGCAAGCGAGGGACACCGACATCAATCGGGCCTGTCGCTGGTGGAGTTGATGGTGTCTCTGGTTATTTCCTCAGTACTCACCCTGGGGCTGATTGAAATATTCACCGCGCATCAGACCAGTCACAAACTGCTCCAAGAAGAGGACGCCCTTGCCAGCTCAGGTCAAATGGCCATAGCACTACTCAGTCGCTCCCTGATGCAGGCGGGTTATCAAGGCTGCAATTCAAAGACCCCGCTCAGTAGCAACATGTCCAAGCTCCCCTATGCCTTTGATCTGGAACAGGGACTCAGGGGCTATGAGGCGAATACCATTGCCTGGGCATCCAATCATGGCAACCTTAGTGCCCGGGACCTAAAGCAGCTGACCGGCCTGCCAAGCCAGCGCCTCATGCCGGGTACCGACCTGGTGACCGTCTGGTTTGCGGGCAAACAAGAATTTAACCTTGACACCCTCAGCCGGCCCCTGATGACCGGTGCCGAAGCCCTGCTATTGGATGCCCCCAAGAAAACAGTGAGTAGCGCGTTTAAGTATAATCCGGTCGCCCTGATGAGTGATTGCTTCACCAAAAACATCTTTTTAATTACCCGGATCAGTGCCCGGTCCAGGCAGACAGAACTTGAACATGCGGCGGGCATCACCCTGAAGGCAGCGCAAAACGCCACCGCTATACTCGGAGACGGCAAGGGTTACGGGCAAGCCAGTATGGTGTTGCCCGTAACCTCCCATACCTACTTTGTTGCTCGTTCAGCGCATCTCAATCAGCAGCAAGAGGTCATCTATTCCCTCTTCAGGAAGGATGGCAGCAGGGGTCCCGTAGAGTTGATTGAAGGCATAGAAGACTTGCAACTGCTATATGGCATTGCCGAGAGGGGTAAAGTGCTTGCCCCCACTACCTATCTTGATGCCAGTCAGGTAGTGGACTTCAAAGCGGTCGTCAGTGTCCGGATTGCAGTGACTGCCAAGGCTGTTGAAGCAGGGTTTTCCTCAGCGCGAGGTGGCCCGCTGAGCACCACTCTAGCGCGGACGATTCGGTTGCCGAATCATTTTATCCGGATGGAAGCCTTATGAGCGTCTGGAGGGCAAGGACCTTGTGCGAAGTTCAGAAGAGGGGTGTCCAGAAGGGGGGTGTCCAGAAGAGCCATAAACAACTGTGGTATCAACAGCAACATCAACAGCAGTACCAGCAGCAGTACCAAAAAGGTGCCGCCCTGCTACTCACCCTGACTCTGGTCCTGATACTCAGCATTTTGGGCATAGCATCCATCCAGACCACCGGACTCAGAGAAAAGATGGCACGCAATAACCGAGACACGGATATTGCCTTTCAAGCGGCAATGGCGGCGATTCTGGAAGCAGAAGCCTCGCTGGAAAAGATAACCAGCCTCGCTGCCCTCCCTGCAGAAGGCGGCCCAGTGACCTGCGCCCAGGGCCGGTGCCAGGCAGCACCCCATGGAGACCGCCATGCGCCTTCAACCTACACCCCCGGAACGGCTAAGGTGGGTGGAGCTCAGGCGGGCCGATATTTGATTGAATACATGGGAGACCCGCATCCCTCAGGGGAGCCGATGGAGAATGTCATTGCCCAGCCGCATATCTTCCGCATCACAGCAAGAGGCATGGGCAAGACCTCAGCAGCAACTGCCATGATCCAGACGAGCTACGGCAAGCAGCTGACACCTGACTCCAGTACTCCATCCGATAGCACCGGTCGTCTATCCTGGCAATTATTGGACGCAACTGCATACGACTAGGCAGAAGTGTATGTGTTCACTGATTCACTTCCCTGGTTTGCTCATTTCCAGCGGCTTGCGCCGCCACTCTGGATTCCCGTCACCCCAGTCATTCCAGCCGAAGCCAGTCGTCCCGCCGACCCCAGAACCCCGTCATTCTCGCCGAAGCCAGTCGTCCCGCCGACCCCAGAACCCCGTCATTCTCGCCGAAGCCAGTCGTCCCGCCGACCCCAGAACCCCGTCATTCTCGCCGAAGCCAGTCATCCCCGCCTTTGGCGGGGATGACTGGGTTCGGGGGGAATCCAGAGGAACGAGCGGTATTGCCTTCATCATCAGTACCAGTAATAACGGGACTACGCCCTTCGTTCCACTGACCCCGTTGAGGTGTAGCGGGAATATCAAGGTGCTTCGCCTTCGTTCCTCTGGATTCCCGTCACCCCAGTCACAGCCGATGGCTGTGACTGGGGTGACGAGAATGACGGGGTTCGGCTGTTAACACCGTAGCGGCTTGCCATTCCGGTCTTCCCTTATACCATCACCATTTTGATCACCTGCCTGCCTCACTCGCCCTTGGAGGTTGAGAAGAATCTGCCGGGCAAATTGTGGTTCTTGTTTTGCCGAGCAATAGACAAAATTACCATTCTGGAAATTGGTGAAGCCGGCCGGCGTCATCTGCAAGTACTGCCGGTTGCCAAAGGAACGCCAGTTGAGAGTCGCGCCCTGATAGGGGAAATTGAGATAGGTAAGAATCTGATCGGTGCCGTTCACTTGCCGGTCGGCATTCTGGTCAGTAAACACCATCACCCGGTCGTGCCAAGTGCCACCACAGATGCCATCCTCCTCAGCCGGGCAGAGGGTTGTCATGCTGCCGTAGTTCACCGCTGACCGGCGCGTAAGATGAATCGCATGCGCTATCCAGTTGATGCCGTTGGCGGCCTGATTAGATTCCAAGATCCGGTAGCCGGACGGTACTGCCAGGCCGGTCATCAGCGCCACTATGGCGAGCACGACTAAAAGTTCAATCAGGGTAAAGGCGGGGCTTGTTGTAGAACCTGCTTTCACGGTTTTGCTCGTGGCTGGTGATCAATACAAGCAGGATATAAACAAGCCACCGCTCCTGACTAGGGGAAAAAACCTAGCGGGGTGTCAGATAAGAGACCGCCTGGTTATCAGCGATTAGCCAGGGAAGTTTCAGCCTAGAGCCATCTTAGAAGGGCTTAGCCTAATAGGCTCAACCTGGAAGACTCAGCCTAGAAGACCTAGGGTCAGGATTTGTAACCAGCGGCGCTTGGGAAGCGTTACCTTGCCCGGTCTGAAGTTCCCTTCTGCATCCAGGGATTCATGCTCTGGAAAGTTAGTGACCAGCACCAGGAGGGCTTGTGTAGCAAGTTCGTGCATTTCCAAGAGTTGATAGGCCTCAACCATCACCACCAGGGCATCGGGAACAGCTGCCGCGCCATGGAAGTGTTCCAGCACATAACGCCCCCTGTTGGCAGCCGCCACATAGGCACCACGCCGAATATAATAATTTGCCACATGCACTTCCGTCGCCGCCAAGAGGTTGCGCAGATATTTCATACGGTTTTGAGCATCCGGTGCATATTCGCTGTTGGGGAAACGTCGGAGCAGTTCGGCAAAATAATCAAAAGACTCCCGGGCCGCTCCTGGATCCCGAGTGGAAGGATCCTGTGATATCAACTTGGACAGAAATCTCTTGTCCTCATCAAAAGATACCACCCCTTTCAGATAATGGGCGTAGTCCACGTTGGGATGCTGAGGATTAAGACGAATAAAACGATCTGCCGCAGCCTTGGCGGACTCTGCATCAGCGCTCCGGTAATAGGCGAAAATAATCTCCAGCTGCGCCTGCTTGGCGTACCTGCCAAAGGGGAACTCCGACTCCAGCAATTGTAGCCTTTCCACGGCAACACTGTAGTTGGATCCTCTCAGGCTGGCCTGGGCTTCCGTGTAATACTCAAGTTCAGTCGAATCCACTTCAACTTCATCTTTGCTGGCGCAGCCGTAAGTCAGCAGTATTAAAAGGAAAAGACGCAGGATAGGCATATCAAGAACAATGGGTAATGTGATGACGGGGGATTGTACAACAAAATACCAGCCAAGCCAGTCAAGCTAACCAATATAATGCCCTGATCCTGCAGGACCAGAATGAGCGGCACCTTTTGCTGACGGCTATTTGCTGAGAGCCATTTGCTGAGAGCTATGGGGGGAGATAGAATGACCGCTAGAGAGAGTAGCAGCAGGAAGCACAACACCATTCACGATAGCAGCATTCACGATAGCAGCATGAAGCACAGCAACATTCACCACAGTGCCCTCCTACCGCCAGAGCTGGTCACCCTCAGGTTGGATCTGGCAGTGGCGAAGTTGTTCCCACAATACTCCAGAGCATGTCTGCAACGCTGGATCAGGTCCGGAGAATTAACTCTGGATGGTCGTTGCGTAACACCGAGAGAGAAGGTCTTAGGCGGGGAACGGATTGTCATTGCCGCCGAGCCTATTACTCACCTGGCAACTCTAGGATTAGATACTGAAGCTGCTCAAGAAGCCGCTCAAGAAGCTGCTCAAGAAGCTGCTCAAGAAGATATTCCACTCAGACTGGTGTTTGAAGATACCAGTATTCTCGTTATTGATAAGCCAGCGGGTCTGGTGGTGCATCCTGGCGCGGGCAATCCGAACGGTACCTTGTTTAATGGTCTGCTCCACTTTGACCCGGCCCTGGCGCAGATGCCCCGGGCAGGTATTGTGCATCGGCTTGACAAAGACACTAGCGGGCTCATGGTCATCGCGCGGAATATTCAATCCATGAATCACCTCGTTAAGGCAATAGCAGCAAGAGCAGTAACCCGTATCTATGATGCTCTGGTGTATGGCGTCCTGCCCCAGAAGAGCGGGACGATTAACGCACCCATAGCCCGGCATCCAGTAAATCGTAAAATTATGGCCGTCCGGCAGGCCGGCAAGCCGGCGGTCACTCACTATAGGGTTGTCACCCGCTTCGCCCAGCAGACGCATGTTGAATGTCGGTTGGAAACTGGCAGAACGCATCAAATAAGAGTGCACCTCAAATCCATGGGCTATCCCCTCATAGGGGACCCGGTGTATGGCGGGCACCTGCGTCTCCCCCCTAGCGGACAAGAGCAACTTGCCGATATCCTCGGTGCCTTTCAGCGGCAAGCATTGCATGCACGACAGCTGGCACTTGCCCATCCGGTGACCGGCAAAGCACTGAGTTTTACCGCGCCACATCCTCCCGACCTTGCCCAGTTGTTGGCGGCACTGAATGGTGATTTCTGATTCTCGCCGCAGGCGGGAACAGAGTGGCACCCTAATCCGCCCCGCGTCGTCAGGATCAAAGAAGGCGAGAATCCAGAGGAATGAAAGCAATACCGCTCGTTCTTCTGGATTCCCGGGGCAAGCCCGAGGGTGACGGCAAGAGGGCAAGAGGGCAAGAGGGCAAGAGGGCAAGAGCACAAGCTCTGGATTCCCGTCACCCCAGTCATTACAGCCTTCGGCTGGGATGACTGGGGTGACGGGAATGACAGGGGGGTTAGAAGGCGAGCTCGCCCTCTAGGTAGATGCGGTGGTCAGCCGTGGTGGTGCCTTCTTTGCGCTCGGTGACGAGTTTCAGATCAAACAACTTGTTGCGCTGCCAGTGCAGGCCTAGGCGATAGGTGTCGCCACTGTTGCCCAGACTCAGCTCAGTGTAGGGCGTCATGAGGCCAGGGCCCCTGAGCGCGTGCATGCCGTAATCCAAACGAACCTTCAGGCTCGGGCTATATTCGTTAGAAGCACCATGTGAAGAGCCATGTGAAGCGCCCCCCAAGCCATCATTCAGCCCCTGCTGCCAGAGTTGTTGCACCCCGCTGCTGGTCACCCCATAACCCGGCGTCAGGCTGAAAGACAGGCCCCGCCCGTCCACTGAGGGACCCAGTTTGAACAGCCCACTCAGTCCCCACTCCTCAGCATCACCCTTGCCGCTCACCAGGGCACGCGCCTTGCCTTCTATCACCAGGCCGCCGCCCAGGCTGGCA
The DNA here is from genome assembly GCA_965208605.1 of Candidatus Azotimanducaceae bacterium. Lineage (GTDB taxonomy): Bacteria > Pseudomonadota > Gammaproteobacteria > Pseudomonadales > Azotimanducaceae > UBA9659. Next base: position 811,564 of record OZ242345.1, read on the forward strand.
TAGCGCAGACTAGTACCCAGCTCAGCACCCGCACCGGTCTCCCCGTCTCCACCGTCATAACGCAGCCCGGCTTCCAGACTAGACTCAAATTGCGCGCCGCTCTCCAGGGCTTGGGTACGGCTCGCTTCCAGGGTCATGCGCAATCGGCTAAGATCCCGGGTCACTGCGGTTATCTGCGCATTACCGTCCAGTTCCACAGAGCTGCTCATGGCCTCACCCTTGAGGCGCAGGGTAGTGAGGCCAGCCTCCATCAAGATGCCACTCGCACCCAGCGCATAGGTCTGCATGCTGAGGTCGCTTGAGGGGATAGCCTCGCCTGACGCCCGGTCTTCACTGATTTCCAGTTCGCCATCGCCATAGCCGAGGGTCGCCCAGAAGTCCAGGCCTCCCGCTACCCAGCCCAGATACGGATGGACACTGGTCATATCCAGGTCATAGTCGCCGCTGACTGCCAGGCTGGGGTCAGTGTAGCCCAGCCTCGCTTGGCTTTTGGAGACCGACACACCCAGAATAGTGCGCTCGTTCAGCTGCGCATCCAGACCCAGTTGCAGACTAAAGAGGTTGCCGTCCCAACGCACCCCATCAGCACCTTCTATACTCCGGTAATCGCCCGCACCCCAGAGGGTGAAGTCCTGGGCTTTTTCAGCCGCCCCACCGCCCGCGCCATTCAAGGGCAGCACAAAGGCAGACCCCGCCAGGACTCGCTTCCAATCAAACTGGTCATCGGCCAGGGCGCGTCCCTGAGCTTTGATAATATCCGTCAGGTTACCCGCACCGCCAAAACTGCTACTACTCGCAGCAGTTCCGGCAATGGTTGAGCGCCGTGCCTGCTCAAGGCGCCGCACAATGGCACTGACATTTTGGTCCGCCATGCTCCGTGCCACTTCGGGCAGTATCACCGCATTAAGCTTATCCAGGTCGCGGACGATGACTACACGGACGATTCGGGTGACCGTGTCGGCAGCATTGCCGGCGGCATCGGACACATCATAAGTGATGGTGTAGTCCCCCGACGTGTCGGTATCCACTGTGTCGCCGCCCACCACAATGCTGGCACTGAGGTCGCCATCCACCCCATCAATTGCCGTGGCGCCCGGGTCAGTGAAGGTAGCACCTTGATCGACCTCCATGGGGCTGGCACCTATGAGCCTAATCTCTGGGGCAGTGGCGTCTACCGCCGTGCCGGTCACAGTCGCCGCGCTGGCGGGCCCGGTGTTGCCAGTGACGTCCTCAACGCTGTCCGCGGCAAGAGTCAGGGTGAAGGCTGCCGCGGTCGGGGTGAAGGTGACGCTGTAGTTTCTGCTGATGCCGCTCACGCTAATTCCGGTGGCACCAGTGCCGGTGATGTCGGCGTCCGCCAAACCGGTCACCACTTCGGAGAAGGTGATGTCGTGTGTCTGCTCGGTGCCAATCACCCCAGTGGTAATGGTGCCCAGGAGCACCGTCGGCGTGGTGTTGGGGTTCACGGTGATCGTGACCGTGGCGCTGGCGGTAGCACGGACAGAATCGGTAACGGTCAGGGTGAACACCAGGACCCCGGCGGTATTCGGCGCGGTGAAGGTCGCGGTGGCGGTGTTGGCGCCAGTCAAGGTAATTGCCGGGGTGGGCGCAACGCCATCGGTCAAGGTATGCGCCCAAGCATACATCAGGTTACCAGCAGCGGGGCCACGACTGCCAGAGCCGTCCAGCGTCACGGTTGCGCCGACATTCACGCGCTGCGCGGGTCCGGCATTGGCAGTCAGCGGCGGCACGTTCGTGCCGGTCACGCGCGCCTCCGCGTTCGGGTTACCAGCGGAGTCCACCACGCTGTCCGCGGCAAGTATCAAGGTGACGGTTGCCGCGCTCGGGGTGAAGGTGATGGTGTAGGCGAGACCGGAGCCGGCCAGGTTCGTTATCGTGGCGCCAATGGCGGAGAAGTCGGCGGCAACAAGTCCAGTCACCACCTCGGAGAAAGTAATGTCGTGCATCTGCTCTTCGCCAATCACCCCGGCGGCAATGGTGCCAAAGTCCACTGTCGGCGGTCTGGCGGTGTCCGGCTCGGTGATGGTGATAGTTGCCGTATTTGCACTACCAATAGCCACGGTCCCGTCTTCGCGGTCACCATCTGCTTTACCCGTGGTGTAAGCAGGCATGGGCAAGCCATTAGCGGTCAGTTCGGTGATCGTATAATCAGCGTCTCCTCGGCTTCACTATCATCGTTCACATTGGCATCGACAGTCGAAATTACCACGGGTTCGCTTTCCGTTTCACCCGCGACGATAGTCACGAAATTGCTCTCTGGCAGGGTGTAGTCGTCGTCGACTGTTGCCGTGGATTCGCGCGTCACTTCCCATATAACTTGAACCGGGAAAGTTGTTTCCTCGCTAAGGACAAAGACTACTTCTGCGACCCCAACGCCTTCTTCGACGCTGAATGCAGTCGTCTGGACGTTGACATCAGTATGGTCGGCATTTTCTATGGTGAGGGTTGCTGCCTGCGAAGTTCGCGCTATCCAATTACCCGCCGTATTCTGATACTCGTAAGCCGCTCGAAAACTCACCTTCTCAGGGAGTTCAATAATGCCATCATCGTTCACAATCGCGAACTCGTATACGGATGCGTTACGATCTTCCACGGTGCCTTTGGGTAGGACGAGAAATCCCTCATCGCAGGTGACGGTTGGGTCCTGGCTGCAGATGAGTGGAATAGTTGGAAAATCGTCGGACGACTGGCCCTCCGCAACCGTAGTAGACGCCTTGAAGTCGTCCGAATCAGCATAATTGGGCGAGGTGCCGGGGTCGGTGCGGGTAATCATCAGGTTGCGCACCCGCAGTATGCCCCTATCAGAGAAGGCGCGAAATTGCATCAGATCATGTTGCTTATCCCCCACTGAGGCAACCTCGCGCGCAAAATTTGCCAGAACTCGCGTCTCGTCGTCCGCATTCTCGCTGGTAGCGGTGGTCGGATACGCGCCGGCGAGTTCCAGCACCAACTGTGGCGGCTCGGTAGGGGTCGCAGAGGCGGTAGCGGATGCTTCGCCGACTCCAACACTGTTCTCCGCGCGCACTTCAAAGAAGTATTGGATGCCAACAATAAGATCACCAATCGTAAGCGTATAGGTCTCTGCCGCGCTTGCCGTTTGCCAGCCATTGGGTTCGTCCAGTGCATGCGAAAAGGTCTCACTTGCGGTGCGCTGGCGATATTGATAGCCGGTGATGGCTGAACTGCCGGTAGCGCTTGGTATTTCCCAGTCTAAGCGCACGCCTTCTGCCAGCGCGGTTACGCTGAATGTGCTCGGTGCGCCGGGCGCGCCGACTGTCACGGTGCGGGTAACTGTGTCGTCGACATTACCGGCGGCATCGGTCACGGTGTAGGTGTAGGTGTAGATTCCTGCGGTGCTGGTATCCAGTGCAGTCGCGCCGCCGGGGCCGGCAATGGTCAGAACAACGGTGTCCTCGTCATCCAGTGTGGTCACGCCCGCATCGGTGTAAGAGCCGCCGAGCGCGACGCTAACCCGTGCCTTTCCCACCAGCGTTACTACCGGCGGAGAGGTATCAGCAGCATAACCAGGGATCTCAAAGGACAGATCCTCTACCGGGGTGCCGTCGAAGGACAGTTGTTCTGCCGGGGTGCCGAGGGCATCCGTAACCCCGCGCGCCGTGAATGTGATTGCGCCTGAGTCGCCATCGCGCAGCGTATAAGTTGCCTGATATTGGTTGGGCTCGCTGGTGGCAATCAAATCCTGTGGCGGCGGGTTGCTCGAATCTGCCAATTCAAATTGGACGGTACCCGCCAGAGGTTTGTCGGAGTCCACCAGCAGCGTGAGCGTATCAGCACCAAGGCCACTACTAGCGTTCAGGAGGGTGGTGGTGCCAGAGGTTTCACCGCCGGTGCTGCTAATGTCGGTTGTCGAGATGGTCAGTATCGGCGGATCGCTGAGTGCGCGGGTCACGGTCACGGTGTAGGTTTTTGTAGTGGTGCCGTCTTCGGCGGTAACGAAGATGGCGATAGCCTTTGCTACGCCGAGCGCCAGCGTAATCGGAGCGGATGCTTCGCCACTGACAACCGGCGTGCCATCCACGGTTACGGTGGCGTCACGGTTTTCCGTGGTCGGCGTGAGCGTGACGCTTGCCACAGCAGTTGCCACGCCGGCGGTGTAGTCCTCGGTGTCGGACGCGAACTCGGGCGACAAGGTGCCTGCGGAAATTTCCAAATCAAACAGGGTCGCATCTATAGAAATCGCGTCTCCGCTGACCGACCTACCTTCCACAGGACCGATGTTGCCAGCCAGGTCGGTCACGCTGTCAGCGGAAATGACCAGAAGGTAGGAGGTTATGATCGGGGAGAAGGCGATGGTGTAGGTGGTTTGGTCGTCAGATGCGGTCACGCTATGCGTCGTGACACCTGTGATATGACTCCCGCTCAAACCAGTCACCGCCTCATCGAAGATGATCGTGTAATCCTGCACGGTGCCAATCACGCCTTCGGCAGGCACGGTTAATTCCATCAACACCGGGGCGGCATTGTCCACAGTAACCGCGCCGAGGCTGGCGGCATCGGAGTCAGTGCCGGACAGGGTCTGCACGACCTGCACATCGCCAGCAGCATAGTCGCCATCGGGCAGGGTGAAGAAGGCGACGTTGGTGTTAGGGTCGCTGTCGGTGCCGGTGGTGAAGTCGGTGCCGCCATTGACGGAGTATTTCCAGGTGGCACTATCTGCCAGAGCCATCACATTCACCCGACCATTTTGCGTGATGCCATCCGTTGGCGAGGAACCGGTGTCCACCGCCAGCGCGAGGCTCGGCGCGGCGGGTGCCACGGCTGCCTCGGTTACGGGCGCAGTGGTGGTAACGGCGGCCGTGCTGGGGATGTTTTGGTCGATGGCGCTGCGCAAATCCGTCTGGGTGGCGGTAGATAATGCCGTTACCCGTTCATCGCGCACCGCGACCGTGTCGGCGACCACTTCATACTCCACCACCACGCTGCCGGCGGCAATGCTAAGCACGCGCACATCTTCGGGCGGCACAGACAACAAGGTCGCAATGCCTGAAACGAAATTGAACTCATCAAACTCGGCGGTGGTGAGACCGGCAATGGTCGTGGTGGCAACGAATCTCGGTTTGCTGGTGGTTGGCGTTGCCACTGCCGTCGCGTTACCGGTCGCGCTTGCCGCGTCATTGGGGTTGCCGTCGGCATCGGTTACGCGCGCCGCGGCGATGCTCAAGGTTACCGGGGCCGGCGCGCTCGGGGTGTAGGTCACGATGTATTCGGTGCCACTACCGGAGAGGGTGCCCAGGCTGGCGTTAGTGGCGGTGAAGTCGCTAGATGTCAAGCCAGTAACCGCTTGGGCGAAGGTAACCCGCACGTTTGCCAGATTACCGACCGTGGATTTGCCCAGTGGCGGGATGGTTACGGCAAACGGCGTGGTCACGCGGGTGACTCTGACGGTGTAGGTTTTTGTGCTAGTGCCGTCCTGGGCGGTAACCACGATGTCAAGGGCGTTTAGGCCGGGCGCCAGCGTAATCGGCGCCGAGGCGGTGCCACTGCTAGCCGTGGCGTCATCCACGGTTACGCTGGCGCCAGCGTGATTCGTGGTCGGCGTCAGCGTGACGCTGGTCACATCATTGTCCACGCTAACGGCGTAACTGATCGTGTCGGCGGCAAAGGTGGGCAAGGTGCCTTGCGAGATAGTCAAAGCGGACAAGTCCGCATCCGCGGACAGGGTCGCGGTCTCGGCAATCACCACGGCGGTCGGTGCGCTGGTAACATCCCTCTCGTCGGCGTCGAAACCAAAACCGTCCTGATAAGAGGCAAACACTTCAATGGTGTTGCCAATATCATCGGCTACCAGCGTGTAGGTGCGTTGCCGGGCACCTCTGATTGACCGGTGTCGTTCGCCCGGGAGCGCGCGGCCCCATTCATATTCTATGCTAGTAATTATGCCATCCGGGTCGGTTACTTCGCCCGTGGTCAAGGTCTCGCCGACCCGCGCGAGGCCGATGATGTTGGTGATGCGTCCCGGCTCATTCACATTGGTCACGGTAACCGTTACATCAAGCGTGTCGTCCATATTCGGCTCGCCGTCATCGGTGGCGGTCACGGTAACTTGATATGAGTTGTCGGCGCCAGCGTCCTGCGCGTCTTCAAAGTTCGGCGGCGTGTTGAAAGTCAATACGCCGCTTGTGGAGTCAATCGCAAACAAGCCCGCATCCGTGCCAGTCAGTGACCAGGTAATGGTGTCGCCTTCGGCATCGTCCGCGCTCAAGGTCGTTACTGCCGCGACATCGTTCTCGGCATGACGCAACGCCGCACTAGTGGTGATGCTCGGCGCGGTGTTAGGCACGAGCACGGTGCGGGTCCTCGGCGCGGCTTCATTACCCGCCGCATCGGTTGCGGCGTAGGTAACCGTATAGGTGCCGGTGCTGCTGGTGTCTACGGCATCGCCAGCAATGTCCAGCACAATGCCCGCGTCCAGATTATCCGAAACGGTGGCGGTTTCCGTATAGGTATCGCCCACGGTCAGGGTGATGCTCTCTTCCCCATTCAAGGCGATGACCGGTGGCGTATTGTCCACGCTAATCGCGCCGAGGCGGGCGATAGCCGAGTCGGTGCTGTCAAGGGTCTGCACCACCTGCACATTGCCAGCGGCATATACGCCTTCATCCAGCGTGAAACTGCCACCGCTGCCGGCGGCGAAGGTTGTGCCGCCATCGGTAAGGTATTTCCAGGTGGCGCCGGTTACCACAGTCACATCCACCTGACCATTTTGGGTCGCGCCATCGCTTGCCGAGGCGCCGGTGTCATCAGCCAGCGCGATGGTTGGGGGCGGTAGAGTCGCGCTGCTGCTCTGAGTCTGCGCGGTGGTGGGACCGGTGTTCGCACCGCCATCGGTAACCGAGTCCGCGGCAAGAACCAGGCTGAAGGCGGTCGCGGTCGGGGTGAAGGTGATGAGCCAGGAATCGGCGCGGTCGCCAACGCTCACATCACTGACCGTAACACCAGTGGAGCCAGCAAAGTCGCTAATTTCCAAACCGCTTACATCTTCGGTGAAGCGGAGTTCGGACTCCCGCTCTCTGCCAACCACGCCGCCATCCAAGCCACGATAGAGGTCAAACTCCGGCTTGGTGGTATCCGCCACCGCGCTGCCGTTCGCGATTGACGGGCTTGCCGGACCGGTGTTGCCGGCGAGGTCGGCTATGCTATCCACCGGCAGGGTCAGGCTGTAGGTTGTCGCGCTCGGGGTGAAGGCAACCTGGTAGTTGAGGTTGTCTCTTGGCATGGTAGTGGCATGCACCGTTGCGCCGTCAGCAGTGAGATATTCCGGCCTAAGGATTACCCCTTCGGAGAATCTGATGCTGGTTCTCTGTCGGGTGCCAATCACACCATCGTCGGGGTCGTTAAAGAAGACCACCGTCGGCGGCGTAACATCAATCGTAACCGCGCCGAGGCTTGCCGCGGCGGAGTCAGTGCCGCCTACGGTCTGCACGACCTGCACCGCGCCAGCAGCATACACGCCTTCATCCAGGGTGAAACTACTGCCGCTGCCGGTGGCGAAGTTGGTGCCGCCATTGGTGGAGTATTTCCAGGTGGCGCCGCCGCCTACCAGACCGGCCACATTGACCAAGCCATTGTTGGTGAAGCCGTCATCCGCCTCGGCGCCCGCGTCAACAGCCAGCGCGAGGCCCAACGGGACGGCAACGGCGATGGTTACCGTATCGGCGTCGCTGAGGGGGACATCATCATCATCGGTTACGGTCAGGGTGAACACCAGAGTAGCCGCGCTAGCCGGTGCGGTGAAGGTGGGAGCGGCGATGTCAAGAGCGCTCAAGGATACCGTGCTGCCGCCGGTCTGGGCCCAGGAATAAACCAGGTTATCGTCGGTATCAAGGTCGGTAGCGGAGCCGGCAAGCGTTACCCTCGCGCCGGTATCCACGCTTTGGTCGGGCCCCGCATTCGCCACTGGCGCGCGGTTGGCAGGCACCGCGAAACCGGCCTTGCTATCACTGGTGATCGGACCCTCGGTGTTGGTGCCGTCAAGGTCGGTTACGCTGTAGGCGGCAATTTCAATCCGGAAGCCCGCCGTGAGCGGGGTGAAGGTAAGCGTGTAGGTGGTTTGGTCGCCGGTGTCTACCACGCTAATGAACGTGACGCTAAGGCTGCTGAAGTCGTCAAGCATCAAGCCGGTTACTGGCTCACTGAAGACGATATCGTGCATCTGCGCGGTGCCAATCACACCGTCGGCAATGCTGCCGAGGTCCACGGTCGGCGCGAAGGGGTCTTCCGGGGTCACGGTTATGGTGCGGGTAATCGTTGTGCTCGCACCGTCGGTATTGGTTACCACGTAGATCAGGATGTGGACGCCTTCTGGATTCAGACTAAGGGTGTGAAAGTTGTTCGGAACGTCTGTTGGGCTAGTCTGGCCGGCACGGAGAACGGTCGTCACGATGGTCGCTTCAGGGTCCGTTGTCGTAACCCCCGGGTCGGCGTATACGCTACCGAGCGAGAAGGTAACGAATTCATCGCCCACCAAAGATACGGGCGGTCCGGTGGCAGCGCCGCGAGTCACGGTAACGGTGTAGGTTTTTGTGGTGGTGCCGTCCTCGGCGGTAACCATGATGCGGATGACATTTGCGCCGGCATTTAGCCCAACCCGAGCGGATACTGCGCCACTTTCAACCGCAATCCCATTCACCGTTATCGCCGTTATCGTGTCAATGCCGGTCGGCGTGAGCGTAACGAAGGTTTCCGCATGCCCCGCGTTGGCGGTGTAGGCAAGGGTGTCGGCAGCAAAGGTGGGCGACAAGGTGCCTTCCGAGATAGTCAAAGCGGACAAGTCGGCTTGCGTGGACACGGCGCGGGTCACGCGCAGGGTGTAGGTTTTTATGCTGCCGTCCGCGGCGGTCACGACGATGGCGATGGCTTTTGCCAGGTCGACCGGCAGGTCAATCGCCGCGCTGGTTCTGCCACGGATAACCGCCGTGCCATCCACAGTCACGCTCGCGCTGGCGTTAGCCGTCGGCGTAACCGTAACGCTGGACACCTCATTTGCCACGTTGGCGGTGTAGTCCACGGTGGCAGACGCGAAAGTTGAATCCAAAGCAATCACCGTGCCGTTGTTATCCGCCAGAGTCAACGCTGACAAGTCCGCATCCGCAGATAGCACCGCCGTGCCGACCACGGAATTCCCCGATGCGCTGAAAGGACCGGGCCCGCGGTTGAGGTCCAGCACGCTATTCAAGGTAAGCAGCAGGGTGAAGGAGGTCGCGGTCGGGGTGAAGGTGATGGTGTAGGTGGTTTGGTCGCCCGTGTCTACCACGTTATGCACCGTGGCACCGGAAGTCCCGGAGAAGTCTCCCGCGTCCACATCGGTTACCCGCTCGGTGAAGGTGATTTCAACCGTCTGCCGCTCGCCAATCACGCCCGCGGCTGGGGAGGCAAATGTCTGCACCTCCGGTGCGGTAACTCGGGTGACGGTAACGGTGTAGGTTTTCGTGGCGCTGCCATCCGCGGAGGTAACGATGATGGTGATGATATGTTCGCCAACCGCCATGCCGGTTATGGCACTGGCGGCGCCGTCTCTGGTAAGAGTCGCGCTGGGCGCGGTGATGGTTACGCTGGCGTCGGCGTGATTCGTGGTCGCTGTCATGCGAATATCTGCCGTCCCCCGCGGCACGTTGGCGGTGTAGCCCTCGGTGTCAGACGCAAAGGCCGGCGACAACTCCAGAGACTCGGCCGGGTCACCACGGGTTAGGCTCAAAGCCGACAGGGTCGCATCCGTAGGCAGGGCAACGGCTGGTGTCGCGGTGCCGGTCACGCTCACCTCCATATCCGGTCCGCTGTTCGCGATCGGGCGGGCGCGGTCGCTCACGCTATTGGCGGCGAGGGTCAGGGTGAAGGTCGCCGCGGTCGGGGTGAAGATGATGGAGTGATCGGTACCGGCGCTACCGAGGAAGAAAATGCCAGTTATGCGGGCACCCTCGGTCGAGATGTCGGTGCGAGATAGTCCGGTTATCGCCTCATCGAAGGTGAGGGTTACCCCAGATGACTTGCCAATCACGAGCTCATCGTCGGGTATGGCGGCGAAGGTCGCGGTCGGTTTGGTGGTGTCCATCGCATAGCCGGTCACGCTCACCTCGCTTGCCGGTCCGGTGTTGCTGGCAATGTCCACCACCGCGTCCGCGCTAAGGGTCAGGGTGAAGGGTGTCGCGCTCACCTCATACCCAATGACGTAGTCCATGCCGGCGACACCTTCGGGGTTATTGTTAATGCTCACTACTGTGAGACCGCTGGAAGTAGCGAAGTCGTTCAACTCCAAATCAGTTACCACCTCATCGAAGATGAGGCCAGTCGTACGGGTCTCGCCAATCATTGCCACACCCTCGGGAATGGCGCCTAAGGTCGCGCTCGGTTTGATGGCATCAATCAAATAGGCACTGATCACATCAACCCCGTCTGGCAGCGCATCGCCGTCCAGCGTCATCAAGCCGCTGACCCTGAATGTGGGCGTGCCGGTGTCGCCATCGCGCACCACATACAATGCGTCGTATATACAGAGGCCAGCGGCACCGCAACCCGCTTCAGTGACGCGAACGAAATCCTGCGGCGGCGGGTTTGCCGAATCACTCAACTCAAATTGCACCGCGCCGACCAGCGATTCTGTGGTCAGTTCTCGGTTGACTTCCACGCGCACCGCGACCGTATCACCGGTGTTCAGGTGGGTCGTGCGCTCGCCTCTTTCACCGCCGACACTGGAGGCGATGAAGTCTAAAAATGTCGGCAAATCGGTAATGGTGGCGGTCGCTGCGCTGATTACCCTCTTGTCGTCGCCGTGCCCATCGTTGTAAGTGGCGACCACATGCACGCTATTGCCAAGCGTGCCGATAAAGTGCTCCAGCAGGTAGGTCTTCTTGGTGGCGCCGTGGAGGGTGATGTGGTCATCGCCGTCATCGTCGACGATTTCCCATTGATAGGTAATGTCGGTTACGCCGCCATCCGGGTCGGTTATTTCGCCAGCCGTCAAAAGTTCCCCGATCAGGGGGATGCCGTCAATGGCGCCGATGGCACCCGTCTCCTCCACATTGACCAGCGTTACCGTAACCGTAAGCGTGCCTGCCGCATTCGGCGTGCCGTCGTCGGTGGCGATTATATCAATCTCGTAGGTGCCATCCCCGTCTGCGTCTGTCGCGTCTTCAAAGTCCGGCGACTCCTTGAAAGCCAAGAAGCCGGTTGTGCCGGCCGGGTCAATCGTGATCAACGTGAACAACTCCGCATCCGTGCCACCGAGGCTCCAGGTCAAATTGTCCCCCTCGGTATTCAGCGCGGTGTATCTCGCCACCGAGTCAATAGCGGGCGTGTTTTCGGGATGATTCACCTGCCGATTGGTGCGGTCGATGACCGGCGCGGTGTTGGGTGCTTCAGCCGTGCCGACGGTTACGTTGCGGGTCACGATGGCGACATTACCCGCCGCATCAGTCACGGTGTAGGTGTAGGTGTAGAAGCCGTCTCGGCTGGTATCCAATGCCGGCGGCGTGCCGGACGCAAGGGTCTGTTCCGAGCCGCCGTTGCGGGTCAGGGTCAGCACCAGGGTGTCCCCGGTATCCGTTTCCACCCCCGGATGCGGCGGGGTATACGCGGCATTGAGCGCGACACTCGCGGTTGCCGCGCCCAGCAGGGTGGGTTGCGGCAAAGCGGTGTCCAGCGTGTAACCAGGGATAGCGACCGACAACTCCTCGGCTTCGCCGCCGGCGACATCATGCACACCGCTCAACGTAAAGGTGAGCGCACCGGCATCGCCATCGCGCACCGTATACGTTGCCTGATATTGGCGGCTCATGCCGATGCGCAGCAAATCCTGTGGCGGCGGGTTGTCCGAATCTGACAACTCAAATTGCACCGCCCGCCGCAGCGAAGCATCTGCCAGAAATTCGTTGGATTCCACCACCACCGTGAGCGTGTCATCGGCGTTCAGGAGCAAGCCGCCGGTGCTGGTGCCGCCGCTGCTGCTCAGGTCGTCTGGGTCAAAGGTTACGACCGGCGGCGTGCTATCAATGGTAATATTGGGCGTAAAGCCCCCCCCGGATTGACGCTCCAGGCGGGTCTGGCGGGCTAATACCTTACCGCCGCGATAGAACCCTTCGGGCAAGGTGAAGTGCGTGCCGCTGCCGTCCTGCCAGGTTGCGCCTCCATCGGTGGAGTATTCCCAGGTGGAATTGGCAACCAGTCCTACATGCACTCGTCCATCCGAAGTAATCCAGTCGCTATCGGAAACACCGGTGTCGTTAGCGAGCGTGAGGACCGGCGCAACGGGATACGCGATCGCGGTCAACGCGGTTGGCGGGCCCCAGTTGCCCGCCAGGTCCAGCACGCTATTGGCGGCAAGGGTCAGGGTGAAGAATTCCACATCCAGAGTGAAGACGACACTGTAATTGTCTGCGTGCTCCGGGGTAAAGGTATACCCAACGCTATCCAGCACGACACCATGGCTGGCGGAGAAATCTGACAATTCCACATCGGTTACCGGCTCGGTGAAGACTATTGTGCGAAAATATTCCCTGCCAATCCTCGGGGTGAAGAGGGTGCCGCTAAAGGTCGGAGCAGTCGGTGGCGTAACATCAAGGGTAAAGCCGGGCACGCCGGCAAAGGCGGAAGTGACGCCCTCCAGAGTCAGGCGCACGCGCACCTCATCATCGGTGTAGACGCCTTCGGGCACGCTGAATTGCGTGTAGACGCCTTCGGTCCCGGTGAATTGCGTGTCGCTGCCGTCCTGCCAGTTCGCGCCGGCATCGGTGGAGTATTGCCAGGTGGCATCGGCGCCCACACCCGTTACATTCAGCCGCGCATCGTTGGTGTAGCGGTCGCTATCGGAAGGACCGGTGTCGCTATTGAGCGTGGCGAGCGGTGCATCGGGCGCCGTGCCGACGACCACGGTGCGGCGAACCGTGGCGACATTGCCGAACGCATCTTCCACGGTGTAGGTGTAGGTGTAGGTGCCGGGAACGCTGGTATCCAAGGCAGTCGCGCCGCCGGGTCCGACAATGGTCGGCCCCTCAACCGTGGTGCCGCTCTTGCTTGAGGTCGCGCCCGGATCCGGCTCGTTATACACGGCAAAGGGCAGGATGAAAAGGTCGGTGTCGCCCACTAGCGTGAGATCCACTGTGGTATCCGCCACATAACCAGCCAGGACGTAGGTAATATCAGGCGCCACGCCGCCCGTAGCCTCACTCGCCACACCGCTCACCTTGAAGGTGACGGCGCCCGTGTCGCCAATCTGCAGCCTATACTCGGCACGGTATCCGGAGGAACTACTGCCCGTTATATCCTGTGGCGGCGGGTTGTCCGAGCCGGCGAATTGAAATTGCGCGGCACCCACAAGTGAGGCACTTTCCAGCGCTTCGGTCGCCATATTCACCCGCACGGTATCCCCGCCGCTCAAGATGACCCGACCGCCCACTATGCTACCGCGCGAATGGCCGTGGTTGAAGGACAATACCGGTGCAAAGCCGACCGCAATCTCGCGCCTAAGCACAACCGAGTTACCGGCGACATCGCTCACGGTGTAGGTGTAGGTGTGGATGCCCCTGATGCTGGTATCCAATGCCGGTGGCGCGGCGCCAGCCGCAACGGCAGTTACGGTGCCGCTCGCCAGGGTTTGTTCGGCGCCGTCGGGGTTGGTTACTGTCAGCCTAAGGGAGTCGTTGTTATCGTTGCTGGTTACCCCCGGATGCGGCGGGGTATAGGCGGCATTGAGCAGGATGCTGGCGCCCGCGCCCACCAAGGTTGCCTCCGGCGGCGTGTTATCAGCAAAAAAATCAGGGTCGGACGGCGCGGGATAGGTCGCCTCCGTTGCCTCCATGCCCGAGGTATCCATCACCCCGCTCACCGTGATGGTGAGCAAGCCCAGGTCATCGGCGCGCACCCTATAGACCGCGTCGTATCGGTTGGGCACTATGGTGGCAAGCAGATCCTGTGGCGCCGGGTCGTCCGAACCTGCCAATCTGAATTGTGCCGCACCCACAAGCGTAGCGGTGTCTATGGTTTCGTTGAAACTCACCTCAAACGTAACCGTATCATCGGCGTTCACGAAGGTTCTCGTCCCAGATACTTTACCACCGCTGGACTCGGACTCGAAACTCGGTGTCGGCGGCGTGTTGTCAAACGCTTGGCTCTGCCGGTTGACCGTGCCTACCGGGCCCGCGTTGCCCGCCAAGTCCATGATGTTACCGCGGTACAGGATCACGTTGATACCTTTCACGAACGGCGTGAGGTGCACGAGATAGGCGCTGGGGCTGATGACGGTTACGCGGTTGACCGTGGCACCGACCGTTGTAGTGGTCGTTGGCATCGCCATTCTGCGGCTGAACGCCGCCACATCCACGCCGCTTACCGCCTCGGTAAATGTGATGCGGTTACTGAATTCCTCGCCAATCTGCTTGGCGTTGCTGTTGCCCCATTCCGCATCCGGCGGCGTGGTATCCAGCGTAAAGCCGGGCACACCGACAAACTCGGAAGTTACGCCATCCATGAGGCGGCGCACGCGCACCACATCATCGGCGTAGGTGCCTTCGTCCACGGTGAATTGCGTGCCGACTCCGGTGTGCCAGTTGCTGCCGCTATTGACCGAGTATTCCCAGGTGGCGCCGCTGCCCACGCCGGCTACAGTCAATCGGTTATCGTTGGTGATGCGGTCGCTATCAGAAACGCCGGTGTCTGAGATGCGGGCGGTCAGGCGCGTGGTGCCGGACACTTGCAGCGGGCGTAGCGGACCCGTGTTGCCTACCGGGTCCATCACCGCGTTGGCGGCAAGGGTCAGCGTGTAGTCGGGCGCAGTCGGGGTGAAGGTGATGGTGTAGGTGCTGGCGGGTCCAACAGCCGGGGCAATGCTATTGACCTCGGCACCTTCGGTGGTGAAATCCGCCACTGCCAAACCGATTACCGCTTCGGAGAAGGTGAGGGGGTGCGTCTGCGATTCGCCAAGCATACCGACCGTGGCGATGTCTTCAAAGGTCAGCACCGTCGGCGGGATGATGTCCCGCACCGCCGTGCCGCTCACGCTCGCCGGATTTGCCGGACCTCGGTTGGCGCCCGCGGCGGCGCGGTCGCTCACGCTGTTCGCGTCAAGGGTCAGGGTGTAGGTTTCCGCGTTCGGGGTGAAGGTGATGGTGCGCGTGTTGCCGGCGCCGGTTACCTCATTCACCGTGGCGCCAGTGGTGGAGAAATCCCCCACTTCCACATCGGTAACCGCTTCGGAGAAGGTGATGGGGTGCGTCTGCGCGGTGCCAATCAGACCAACCACCGGGGTGTCAAAGGTGGTTACCGTCGGCGCGGTGGTGTCGGCCGCCTCGCCAGCCGTGCCGTTCGCGTTATGCGTGCTTGCCGGACCCCGGTTGCCGGCAAGGTCGAACACGATCTGCGGGGGCAAGCGCAGTTGGAAGGAGGTCTCGCGCGGGGTGTAGTCGATGGTGTAGGTGGTGGCGGGTCCCTCGCCCGGGGCAACGCTATGCACTTCATTGTCACCGAAGACAAAGAAGTCGCCAACTTCAAGACCGAATACCGCTTCGGAGAACATGAGGTTGATCGGCTGTCGCACGCCAACCGTACCGACCCCGGGGACTTCAAAGGTTGCGACCGTCGGCGGCGTTACATCCACGCTAAAGGCGCGCGCACCGGCAAAGGCGGAAACCCCGCCATTGCGGGTCTGGCGCACGCGCACCTGATCATCGGTATAGACGCCTTCGTCCACGGTGAATTGTGTGCCGCTGCCGTCCTGCCAGTCGCCACCGCTATTGATGGAGTATTCCCAGGTGGCGCCGGGCACCAGATCCGCTACATTCAAGTCGCCCTCCATGGTGATGCGGTCGCTGTCGCCGGCCGCGTAATCGGCAGGCGCGGTGTCTGCATTGAGCATTACGCTCGGTTGCGCTGGCGGCGCGCCCGCTATATCGCCAACGGTTACGCGGCGGGTGAGCGTCGTAACATTGCCGGCCTGGTCGGTCGCGCGGTAAGTGTAGGTGTATTCGCCGGCGGCGCTGGTATCCACGGCGGCAACGACCATGTCCGCCGAGTCGGTGATTACCACGCTCACGGTGCCACCGGTCACACCACTATCAAAGTAAGGCACGCCAATGAGCGTGTTCACACTCGGCGCGCCGACCAGCACCAGCGGTATCGGGATGGTGTCAAGGATATAGGTAACATCCAACGCATCAGCGGGAACAAAAACCACATCCGCCGCGACATGCCCGGAGGCATCTGCAAGACCGCTCACGCGCAACGACAAGGTGCCGCTGCGTTGCGGCTCGCTCGGAATCGTATAGACCGCCTGGTATCGGTTGGGGCCTTCGACGGCGACCAGATCCAGTGGCGTGCCATATACCGTGCCATCAACCAGGAGGGTCACGGCAGCCGCAAGCGACTCCGGCGCCAGCGGTTCGTCTATATCCAGCACCACGATCAGCTGATCACCGGCATTCAGGTAGGACGGATCGCCATCGGTAGCGCCGGTGCCACTAATGGTGCGCAAGGCAATGACTGGCGCGGTGAGGTCGGGCCCGGCGCGGCTCACGACGATGGTATAGGTTTCCGTTTCGCTGGCCGCCGCAAGCGAGGACGACGATGTCTCGGGATCGTGTTCGGCGGCGACCACAATGGTCACGGTGGTCTTGTCGGCACCCAGCGTAATCGCTTGGCTGGCTTCGCCACTGCGCACCGGGGTGCCATTCACGGTCAGGGTCGCGCCATCGTCAGTCGTGGTCGGCGTCAGCGTCACGCTTGCCACAGCCTCCGCCACCTCGACCGTGGTGTAGGCGAAGGTGGCGGCATCGAAAGCGGGCTTCAGAGTAACCGCTGGCGCGAACACCAGATTACTCAAGGACGCATCCGTGGAGCGGATAATAAACGTGATGCGGAGTGTTGCGATATTGCCGGCCCGGTCAAATTCTTCATAAGTGAGGGTGTAGGTGCCGGGGACACCCGCACTATACGCACCCGTATCGTGCGGGCGGACGGGATAGGGAAACCGCGGATCCAGATTATCGGTAACTTCGAAATTTTCTGGGAAACCGCCGCGATCGAAAGGAAAGGATAGGTAGGGATCAGGTCCCGCATAGTGGAACTCCGGAATAGTGCTGTCTATCGTTACCTCAGCAAACTGGGCGGGCGCGGAAGCGGTGCCCAACACCATCTGCACCACCCGCACACTGCCCTCGGCATATCTGCCTTCTGGCAGGGTGAAGAAGGTGCCGGTGCCGAGGGTGAAGGTCGGGCTGGCGGTGTCGCTGTTGGTGGAATAGCGCCAGACGCTGCCGGGCAGAGTCGACAGCCCGCTTACATTCACCCGACCAGTCTTCGTATAGCGGTCGTGGTCCTGGAAGCCGGTATCTTCGTGCAGGGTGATGATTGGCGTGGACGGTGCGGGTGCCGGCTGCACGTCGCCGGAGGTTTCCGCGAACGCGCGCTTGTTCGGACCAAGCCTGTCCGTATACTCAACATTGACGCCTATGAGGTTGCCAAGTTCTGCCAGTGGCAGGGTATAGGTCATGCTGGTGGCGCCTGCGATGTCGCCGAAATCACCGCTCGCGCCGGCCGCCTTGCGCTGCCATTGGTAGGTAATATCGGTTACCTCCCCGTCCGGGTCACTCACGGTGGCGGTCAAGGTGTCGCCGACCCGTATCGTGCCGGAGATGGCAACGCTGCCATCCCGATCCACACTCGAATCCCGCGCCGTGCCGGTAACCTCCGCCACCGCCACCGGACCCCTGTTGCCGTTGTCGCTTCCACCAGTGCCAACCGCCCGATCGCTCACGCTCTGCGGGGCAAGGGCAAGGGTGAACTCGGTCTTGTTCGGGGTGAAGGTAATGTTGAAATTTGTACTGAAGCCGGACGAGGGGGAAACGCCAGTCACATTGACCCCTTCGTTAACGGCGAAATCACCCGCTGCCAAACCGGTTACCGGCTCGGAGAAGGTGATACGGTGCGTCTGCGACTTGCCCGTCTCACCGTGGGTAATGGTTCCGAAGTTGCTGACAGTCGGCGCTATGGTGTCAATTGTGAAGGTCTCGTTTGACTCAAAGAAGGCGTCCCTCCTAACATCATATCGGCTACCAACCTTCTTGATCAGATTGCCGGCAACGTCGGTCGGCTCAGGGCTGCCAGGAAAGATATCCCGTATCGTAATTTGGGCCAGACGAGCGCGGGCGGTGTCGTCGCCCTCGACCACCGTGTAGGTGCCAATGAACAAAACAGCACTGGTCGCAGTTGCCGTAATTCTGCCAGCATTGGTACCCCTACCCGTGCCCACGTCTACCGCTATCCTCGCCCTCTGCGCCGGGGAATCTGGGAATAAGAGTTCATCGTCGACTTCTATTAAGACGCGGATTCGGTCGCCAACCTTATAGATGCCATCGGGCGAGTCGGAGAAAATCCTTTCAATTCCCGGGGGAGTCACGTCTAGCGTAAACGGAGCCAACGCTATGCTGTCGGAATTGGTATCCCCCCTGCTTTGTCTGATTAGCACCTGCTGTTCTACATACACGGCACTCTCGTTGGGCAGGTCAAAGGTCGCCCTTCCACTAGCATTGAAAGTGCCACCTCTTTGGTAACTGTCACCAGCGTCGACGGAGAAAGTCACATGGGCACCCTCCATACCATCTGTCACATTCACCCTTCTCGAGTTGGTGATGCGGTCGGTGTTGCTGATGCCACTATCAGTAATAGTGGCGAATATCGTGGCCAGGCTCTGCGCATGCGCCGTGCCGGGCACGAACAGCGCAAGCGCAGCGGTGGCGAGCAGCAGCGCGGCTAGTGCCGCCGTGGCTGCCGTCAAGGCAAGTGCCGCCGCCCGCCCCCTCATTCTCGCCGAAGCTACTGACAACGCCGCTAGTGCCGCCGCCCCCGCCGTCATTCTCGAGCTTGCTCGGGAATCCAGCCTGTATATCCTTCCGCTATCCACGCCGCCTGACGCTACCGCGCCGTCACCCACCCGGCCCCGCGCCGTCATTCTCGAGCTTGCTCGGGAATCCAGCCTGTATATCTTTCCGCCATCCACGCCGCCTGACGCTTTCGCGCCGACACCCACCCGGCCCCGCGCCGTCATTCTCGCCGAACCCAGTCGTACCGCCTTCGGCGGGACGACTGGGTTCGGGGGGAATCCAGCCTGCCAGCGCAAGCCGCCATGCCCTTTGCCCATTGTCCTGGAGGCAAAAACGAATTTCGTGACTAGAGTAGTGATGGGACTGGGGACTAGTGCGTTCATGAGAATGGGCCCTTTATCGTGAATAAAATTGGTTTTGGTCGCGCCACCTGCACTTGGCAGTATATAGCCAATGTTTGGGGCATTGTATATGAAAAATACTACTGTAAATAAACAAAATTTGGTAGTGGATTGTTGAACATACGCGCCACCCTCGCCGCCGCGCTGCTACCGCGCCGCCATCCTCGCGGCCCCACGCCGCTTCCGCGCCTCCGCCGTCACACTCGCGGCCCCACGCCGTCATTCTCGCCACCCCAGTCATCACAGCCAGCGGCAGGTGACGGGGGTGACGGGAATCCAGAGGAACAAAGGCAACCACCTCTGGGGCATGTGAGCCAAAACTGCAGTCAATTAAGACATAACTGTCAGCAAAACCAGACATAGTTTATTCGCCAGAGCCATCCATCTTAGTAAAGTATGCAACCAGTTTAAGAAGTTGAGGCTGCCATAAGTTATGAACTGATACAGAATTGTGTGGTATATTCCAGGCGTGAAATGATCACGCATATTTTAACAACATAGAGGAAAACAACATGGACACACTAGCCAGTGCTAATATCCTGACAGAAGCGGGGTTTGTCGACTCGCAAGCTCAAGCCGTGATTGCCGTGATGAATGACAACCTTGCCACCAAAGACGATCTTGAAAACCTTCGCCTTGCCACCCAACGTGACATGAAGGACCTGGGAACTTCCCTCCGCAATGACATAAAAGGAGATATTAAAAGCCTCGGCGAAGACATACAAAAAACCAACATTAAGTTGGAATATCAACTTTTGTTAATCAAATGGATGGGGGCTGTCTCAGTTGGCGGGGTGCTTACCATCACAGCTGCAGCGGTTACCTTCGTGTTTCAGACACTTGCTACCTAACAATTCGCTTGACTCCCTCCCCGTCATTGTCCGGCTTGCCCGGACAATCCAGAGTGGCGCCCTAATCCGCCCCGCGCCGTCAGAATCAAGGTAGGCGGGAATCCAGAGTCGTCACCCTCCCCGCGCCACCGCGCCGTCAGGATCAAAGAAGGCGGGAATCCAGAGGAACAAAGGCAACCGCCTTGGGCATGTACACAACAACAAGATGGTTCGTCGCTCCCCGTCACTCTCGGGCTTGCCCCAGAATCCGGCTCCCCGTCACTCTCGGGCTTGCCCTCTGACGGATTGGAGGACAGGGGTAAATCGGAACACAATACTCTTTTTTACTGGATTCCCGAGCAAGCTCGAGAATGACGGCGCGGGGCGCCGTAAGCCGCCACTCTGGATTCCCATCACCCGGTTGCACTTCGGAGTTGAATCCAAGGCTATCAGCTATGGTTTGACTAGTGTGCAAGGATGTTTGAGAATGCGCGCCCGTTGCGGCTTGCCACTAGGATGCACTTTATAAAATGAGGGCTCTTAACGACACAGACTTAACAACGCACACTTAACGACGCACACTTAACGACGCACACTTAACACCACAGAAGGGATACAGGGTACACGGGTGGAAAATCTATCTGGCGGAGAGATATTAGTCCGAGCACTCCAGGATGAAGGCGTTGAGTACGTCTTTGGGTATCCAGGCGGTGCCGTCCTGCATATCTATGATGCAATCTTCAAGCAAAACAACATTCAACATGTATTGGTGCGCCATGAGCAGGCAGCAACCCACATGGCAGACGGCTATGCTCGGTCGACGGGTCAGCCGGGGGTAGTGCTGGTAACTAGCGGTCCGGGTGCTACCAACGCCATCACCGGCATCGCCACCGCGTGCATGGACTCCATTCCGATGGTGGTGCTCTCCGGGCAGGTCATGTCGCATTTGATTGGCACCGATTCTTTTCAGGAAACCGACATGGTCGGCATATCCAGACCGATCGTGAAGCACAGCTTCCTCATCAAGTCCGCCAGCGAAATAGCCACCACCGTCAAGAAAGCATTTTACATCGCCACGACCGGCCGCCCCGGCCCCGTGGTCATTGATATTCCCAAAGATGTGACCAATCCGACGGATCTCTACCCTTATGTATATCCAGACCAGATAGTGATGCGTTCATACTCTCCAGCCAGCGCCGCCCCCCTGGAGCAGATTAAACAAGCAGTTGACCTCTTGCTCGGGGCCGAGCGCCCCATGCTCTACACGGGCGGCGGGGTCATTCAAGGGAATGGCTCGGCACAGCTCATCCAGATGACTCGCCTGCTGGGCTTCCCGATCACCAGCACCCTGATGGGATTAGGTGCCTATCCGGGAACCGACGAGCAGTTCCTGGGTATGCTCGGCATGCACGGCACCTTTGAGGCTAACAATGCAATGCATCACTGTGACCTGCTACTCGCAGTCGGGGCGCGCTTTGACGACCGGGTGACCAGTACGGTGTCCAAATTCTGCCCCAATGCGAACATCATCCACATAGATATAGATCCAGCGGCAATTTCCAAAAATGTCGCGGCTGATATACCCATAGTCGGCGCAGTTGATCTGGTATTGACGGAAATGCTCCGCCTGTTGGAACCGGAAGTTGCCCGCCGTAGCAAGGCGCAGAAGCAACTGCTGGCAGCCTGGTGGGAGCAGATTAACGGCTGGCGCCAACAGGACTGCCTCAAGGTGATTCGCCCAGCAGAAGACCCTGAGGTCATCATGCCGCAAGAAGCGGTACAAGCCGTGTATAAACTCAGCGGCGGCAATGCCTATGTGACTTCTGATGTGGGGCAGCACCAGATGTTCGCGGCGCTCTACTATCCTTTTGATGAGCCACGCAAGTGGATTAACTCAGGGGGTCTGGGCACCATGGGCTTCGGTCTGCCGGCGGCCATGGGCGTGCAGATGGCGCATCCTGATGCCCAGGTGCTCTGTATTACTGGCGAAGGTAGCATCCAGATGAATATCCAGGAATTATCAACCTGCTCCCAGTATGGTCTCGGCATCAAGATCATTAACCTGAACAACCAAGCTCTCGGCATGGTCAAGCAATGGCAGGACATGCAGTACGAAGGACGCTATTCCCACAGTTATATGGACTCACTGCCAGACTTTGTGGGTCTTGCGGAATCCTACGGCCATGTGGGTTTCAAAATCAGCTCTCGGGACCAACTAGAACCGGTCTTGAAGGAAGCCCTGTCCCTGGACAAGCAGCTGGTGTTCGTCGACATCATGGTTGACCCCAAAGAGCATGTATATCCCATGCTGGTTGCACCCAACGGCTCAATGCGGGATATGTGGTTGCGGAAGGGAGTGAGAACCTGATGCGGCATATCATCTCACTCCTGCTGGAAAACGAAGCGGGTGCCTTGGCGCGGGTGGTGGGGCTCTTTGCCCAGAGGAATTACAACATTGAAAGCCTGACAGTCGCACCCACCGAAGATGAGACCTTGTCTCGCCTAACACTGACGACCAGTGCCAGCGATGCGCAGATTGAACAGATCACCAAACAACTCAATAAACTCATTGAGGTTGTCACGCTGACTGACCTTACCGATGGGGAACATATTGAACGCGAATTGATGCTGATAAAGTTGCGTGCAAGCGGCGCACAAAGAGCAGAGATAAAAAGAACCACAGATATTTTCCGCGCCCAGGTTGTTGATGTAACTCAATCCACCTACCTGGTGCAGCTCACCGGCACTTCGGAAAAGCTGGATGCATTTCTGCGGGCAATCCCGCCGAATAGTGTCATTGAGATGGCGCGTTCCGGCGTCTCGGGACTGGCGCGAAATAGCACGGCATGATGGGTTATTTTGCTTGCAGGGGGGGTTGTCCAGAGAGGGGTTTTGTTCCCAGAGGGGTTTTGTTCGCAGAGAGGTTTTGTTCCCAGAGGGGGTTTTTGCAGAGAATTTTTTACAGAGGGCGGCTTACAAGGGGCTACTTCCTTGACTGCTAATCTCCAATCGGTACAATTCGCTCTCTTTTCGCCTAGGGCAATCTGTAGGCATACCCTTAACAGATTATTGATCGCAAAATGTTCCATCGGGCAAGGTTTCTGGCGAATAGGGGTGTTTAGCTCAGTTGGGAGAGCGACGGCCTTACAAGCCGTAGGTCGCAGGTTCGACCCCTGCAACACCCACCAATCTTGTACGGGTAGCAGGTTGTCATTCTTGTTTTCATCTCTGTTGTCGCCTATGTTGTCGCCTATGTTGTCGCCTATGTTGTCATCTATGGAGCGGTAGTTCAGTTGGTTAGAATACCGGCCTGTCACGCCGGGGGTCGCGGGTTCGAGTCCCGTCCGCTCCGCCATTCTTTGTTAAACATGGTTCGTTAAGCACGGTTTTTTAAGCGCAGTGCGTTAAGCGCAGTTTTTACACCTGATTTAAGCGCAGTTGCTGACACCTGATTGAATCAACATCCCTTCTGGCATATAAAGCCAAACTCATCCTAGACAACTTCACGGATTGCAGATGGCATCTTTCAAGCACGTCGGTCTGGTCGCCAAGATAGAAAGTGCTCAAGTTCGCGAGTCTTTACGACGAGTTGAGCAGTTTCTTCTTTCCCGGTCGGCGGAAATCATGTTTGAAACTAAAACCGCACGGCTGGTAGCGCATCCGAATGGCAAGGCCGGGTCCCTGGAAGCTCTTGGCACCCAATGTGATCTTGTTATCGCCCTGGGCGGAGACGGTAATATTCTGAATGCGGCTCGGGCTCTGGCACCCTTTGGGGTTCCTATTCTAGGCATCAATCTGGGTAGGCTGGGCTTCCTGGCGGATGTCTCCCAAGATGAGATTGAACTGCATCTCGGCGCGGTGCTTTCTGGAGACTACACCCTGGAAGAGCATTTTCTGTTGGAAGGGGAAGTGGCCGGCGATGCCAAGCAGCCCTCAGCCTTGAATGAAGTGCTAGTACATTCTGCCAATATGCCAAAAATGATTGAGATGGACATCTATGTGGATGAATTGTTTGTCTATACACAACTCTCAGATGGATTGATCATGTCATCGCCCACCGGCTCCACCGCCTATGCCCTGTCTGCTGGCGGACCCATCATGCACCCCAGCCTGGACGCCATAGTGCTGGTGTCAATGTTCCCTCATTCACTGACCAGCAGGCCTTTGGTGATACCGGGCGATAGTGAAATAAAAGTCGTGATTGCCGCCAATACTGATGTTGCCGCCCAGGTGAGTTTTGATTCCCATTTGACCTTTAAGATGGAGCCGGGAGATGAGTTGCTGGTGCGTAAAAAGAAAGAAAGACTCAAACTGGTACACCCACCCGGGCACAGCTTCTATGGTGCCTGCCGTAGCAAATTGGACTGGGGCAGCAAGCCGATTCGCTGAGTCTGGTTAGTTGTGATGGTGATGGTGTGCACGCCAGTCACTCATGTATGTGTTCACTAATTCAATGACTGGATTCCCGAGCAAGCTCGAGAATGACGGCGGGGAGCGGGAGTCCTTTTTCTGCACGCACCTCAAGGCAAAGCGCAATCGCTTCTTTGATATTACCGAGTGCCTGTTGGCGCGTCTTCCCTTGGCTCACGCAACCCGGTATAGCAGGACATTCAGTAACCCATGCGCCGTCTTCGTCCCGCTCAATTGTCACATTGAATATCATTCTGTAGTTTTTGAGTTATATTTAGCCAATCTGGTTAAAACAGCGAGTAGTTTGTTTCTGAAAGAGTGCAGGGTGTTATTTTGAGATGCTCTACTTCATCTTGTCCGCTAAGTTTGATGAGTTTTTTATCAAATGTATGAAACACTATTGCTTTGCTGACAATTGCTGTTGCAATGTGAATAGCATCTGGTGTTTTTAAGCTAGATATAGAGTTACGGATTGCTTGCGCTTTTTTTGCTATTTCAAGATTAACGGCAACATTTCTAACTACTCTTATTTTTTTCATTAACGCATCAAATAACTCCATAGTCTTTGCTGGCATTGTTGATTCAAGAATCTCAACATATAGGAGTGTAGATACAATCATTTGGAAATTTCCTTGCTCCACTAACCTCACGACCGTTTGTATTTCTTGTTCTTGTTCTGTAGTTGCTTTACCGAGAATGTGAGTGAGAAAGATGGATGTATCCCAACAAATATTTTCTTTTTGCATCACTCATCCTTATCCCACAGATTACGCGATTCCCTGACAAATTCCTCTGGTGTCTTGCCCCCCGTTATACCCGGTGCAATACCCCGAAGGTCAGAGAAAGAAGGCAGATCGCTGGCAGGCGGCAATACTTCAATTTTTTGAACAATAATCTTGTAGGGGATACTCGTATTAGGTCTGTAAAAACATTCACCTGAAACAAAAACGCCATGAGCCAACGCAACTTGCACCTGCTCCAGCAATTCTTTGGGAAATTGGCATGTGATAGTGGCGGAAGCAAAACTCGCATCATAAATCTTGAAAGTATACGGATTGCTATGAATATTAATTTCTTCTAGCACACCATCTATAGTGTTTATTTCAATATGTCCTTCATTCTGTGTTCGCGTCAGTTTGGCGCGGAATTCATCATCCAGCCTGCAAACATGCAGCTCTTCTTGATTGGCTCCGGTGATTTGTATTTCGCTGGACATAATTTTTTTTGGCTCCTTCTTCGCCAATTTTTCCACGGCAGACAAAAAGTCATCGCTGAGTTGCTCCAATCGCCCTTCTTCCACGGCATGTAGCATTGCATCAATGTCTTGTACCAAGGGGATATATGGTTGCCCATGTAGCATCGGCTGACATTCAATGGTTGCGGGGCTGGAATGGGACAATTGCACAAGATTAAGCGCGACGTCTTTGCGTTCATCGCTCTTGATGCTGGCGTTCAACATCTGGTGAAAATGCCTGACTTTTTCAAGAAAAACAGACAGTTCCACATGGTGGCTGTTTGTTTCTGGCCCTTCTATCTTCAAAACGATGCGCTCAGCAGTCATGCCACCCTCCCCGGTCATGTGCAGTTTACCCGCCAGCAACTCCATACAGCAACTGACAAAAAGCAGTGCCTCAGCTTGTGCAAATCATCTGAACTATCACTCACACCACATCATCCGGGCTATCAATATCCTGCAAGACCCCGGGGTCATCTACTGGCACTTCCACCAGCCGAGCTTGGTGTCGGACAATCACTTGCTTTGCGCCCTGGTCACCCCTGAGTGCTGCCAGGTCTGGAAAATAAGCGCTGTCAAAACCTACAGGATTGCCGGCAACTCCCGCATGCACAGGCCGGACGATGGGCTCTTGATGTTGATGGTCGGTAACCGCCTGTTGCAATCGCACCAGGGTGGCGGATTGAATATATGGCATGTCAGCCAGGCATATAAAAGCAACATCACTGACCAGTTGGGGAATCGCATTTGCCAGACTGTGCCCCATACCCAATGCTGACTCCGGTGCCCGGTAAGTACGTAATCGCGGCGGCTGTTTCTGACCCGGTATCTGCTCTGGTATCTGACCTTGCATCTGCCCTTGCATCTGCTCTAGCACCTGACCTTGCATCTGGTCTTGCAGTTCTTCTTCGAATCTCTGGTCATCGCAACGCAACACAACCAGCACTTCAGTAAACAGGGGCAACACCGTCTCAATAGTTTGCTGCAGGAGGGTTTTGCCGTTCGCCAATGGCAGTCGGCGTTTATCGGTGCCGAAACGTTGGCTAGTACCAGCGGCAAGGACGATAGCACCCTGGCTGACCAGTTTCATCTTCATCCCCGGCTAATCCGCTCTGGGGACATGCTGTCTGAAGTCCGCCGCAAGCACCTTGCCCCGCGTCTCAAGAGTCTCAGGACTCTCAGAAGTCTCATGCCTCTCAGCCCTATCAGACCCATCAGGAATCTGGGCAATAGCCCGCAACGCCTTGAGTTGAGACAGGATAGCCAGGGCAATTTCCGCCGGTGTTTTGCTACCAATAGGCAGCCCAACGGGCGCATGCAGCCGCGCAACTTCCGCCTGGCTCAAGCCAAGTTGCAATAGCCGCTCCCGACGTTTTGCGGAAGTTCTGGCAGACCCCATAGCACCAACAAAAAAAGCATCCGTTTTGAGTGCTTCCATCAAACCCATGTCATCAATGCGCGGGTCATGGGTCAGGGCGATAATGGCGGAAAAGTTATCCGTAGCAGCGCGACGAAGCGCATCATCTGGCATGTCGCAAATCAACTGGGCACCCGCAACAGGCCAGTCGGCAATCACCTCTTCTCGGGGGTCGCATACCAGGACCTGGTAGTCCAACATCTGTGCCATCTGGGCAAGATAAATAGACACAGGTCCCGCACCGATGAGGAAGAGTTGATACCGAGGGCCCAGGGTCTGCACCATAAACCGCTCGCCACTCTCCCCGACGTCGCCGCCAACACCTACGCCATCACCTTGAGTCAGCGCATCAAAATCACCGACTAGTTCAAGTGGACTGAATCTTTCCTGTTCGGTGATTTCCATCTCGCCCGTGCTGAGCTTGACCCGGCGCTGCATACACTCACGCGCCGTCAACCGGTCGGCTATCTGCTGGAACTGCGCCAAGCGTTGCTGGTCAACCTGGGGTTCTATCAGAAGATGTAATTGCCCGCCGCAGGGCAGTCCCAATCGCTCCGTTTCCTCCGGGGTGGCGCCATAAACCAAAATCTGTGGTGCTGTTTTGGCAATTTCTCCTCGCTGTAGCTTCTCCAGCAGGTCTTCCTCAATACATCCCCCGGAAAGTGAACCTGCAGTCTGCCCGGCCTCATTGCAACAAAACAAAGCACCTATTGGACGAGGCGATGAGCCCCAGGTTTTGATCACCGTAGCAAGCCAGCAACTCATCCCCGCACTCATCCAGCGGGTCAACTGCGTTAATACTTCTTGGTCGGCACCACTTAGCATGTCCAGAGCACCATCTGCGAGGCAAGCATGTTGAAGGAAGCCAGAGAGTGATACACTTGCCCCAGCCGACGAATAATTTTATCAGGGTTCATGGATAGATTGAATAACGTGACTAAAAGCGTGATTAAAAGCGCAATTAAAAACTGTAGTTAAAACGTGATTAAAGCATTAGAAATCCCCGCCGAGGTTAACCTTCTTGCCTTCAGCCAATATCTGGATCATCAGGGATTGCAGCACCGCATCTCAGAAGAAGGTACCCATCAAATCCTCTGGGTGGACACCGACCCGGCGGCTACCTTGATCCGGTCAATCTATGCCAGTTACCTATCCGGTCAACTCCTACTAGACGATGCTACCCCGGCATCCGTCAAGCTGTTACCGCGCTTTAGCTTCACTCCCCTCAAGCAGGCCCCGGTCACCCTGCTACTCATTGTTATCTGTCTGCTCCTGGTGCCCCTCACCTTCAATTTTGGCTATGGTCCTAGTAGCGGCAATGGCGAATGGGATAGCCTGCTCAGCCAACTCCTCTTTTTGCCCACCGGGCAAAGCGGCAACAGGATTTACTTTCTGCCGCTCTCGCAGGTCCTGTCATCGGGAGAAGTCTGGCGCTTCTTTACCCCCATGTTGCTTCATTTTGGCTGGGTGCATCTGGTGTTTAATTTGCTCTGGGTCTGGGAAATTGGCCGCCGTATTGAACAGATCAACGGTTCCTTGCTATTCATCCTGCTGGTGTGCCTGGCATCATTTGCTGCCAACCTGAGCCAGTTTTTTATGTCGGGAACGCCCCTGTTTGGCGGCATGTCGGGAGTGGTCTTTGGGCTACTGGGATACAGTCTTGTATGGAGTCGTTTGATGCCCGCGCACACTACTGGCTTGCCGCCGGGCATTTATATTTTTATGCTGGTGTATCTGCTAGTCGGATTCACTGGCGTCATTGATCTAGCAGGGCTGGGCAAGATCGCCAATGGCGCACACCTAGGTGGCCTGGTTGCCGGGCTGCTGATGGCTAGTCTGGTAGGTTTGTTAGAACGCGTCAGAACAAGGTGACGCCGGACGCCTTGCCTCAGCACGCAGCTGTCGTTATAAACTGTCTTTATAAACTGTCATTATAATCCATTAGGAGGGAGCTTATGGCATGCCCCACTGCACTCAACCCGAACCCTGGTGTACCGGGCTCTGGTGTACCGAGCTCTGGTGTACCGAACACGGTATATCTCAAGGACTATCAAGCCCCCCCCTATCTGATTGATGAAACGCAGCTCCACTTTGATATCTATGACGAGGGCCCAGAAGGGGGCATGACGAAGGTCACTGCCAGGCTCAAGTTAGGCCGCAACCCCGGGCTAACTGATACCGAACCCAATCTAGTGCTCAACGGCAGTCCCGATATGGTCACCCGCTCGGTCACTATTGATGGTCGGGAGCTGGGTTCCAATGAGTTCAGCATTGACCAGGAAAGGCTGGTCATCTTTGACCCGCCGGATACTTTTGAGCTCAGCACCCAGGTGGAAATCCGACCTCAAGACAATACCGCCTTGGAAGGTCTGTACAAATCTGGCGGCATCTATACCACTCAGTGCGAGGCCGAAGGCTTTCGTAATATCACCTGGTATCTGGACCGACCTGATGTGATGTCTCGGTTCACCACTACCATTGTGGCACACCAAGCCAGTTGCCCGGTGCTCCTATCCAACGGTAATGAGGTGTCCCGAGGTACAAAAGGAGACCGGCACTGGGTCACCTGGGAAGATCCTTTCAAAAAACCGTCTTATCTGTTCGCGCTGGTGGCCGGCGACCTGCAACATATTGAGGATGAGTTCATTACCCGGAGCGGCCGCCGAGTAACACTCAGAATATTCACCGAAGCGCACAACATTGACAAGGTGGACTACGCCATGCGGTGTTTGCAGCAGGCAATGGCTTGGGATGAAAAGACCTACGGGCGAGAATATGATCTGGACATCTTTATGATTGTTGCCGTGGAAAGTTTCAACATGGGCGCAATGGAGAACAAAGGGCTCAATCTATTCAATACTGCTTGTGTCCTGGCAAGCCCGGAAACTACCACAGACGAGGCCTATCAAGGCGTTGATTCAACGGTCAGTCATGAATATTTTCACAACTGGTCGGGCAATCGAGTGACTTGTAGAGACTGGTTCCAACTCAGCTTGAAGGAGGGTTTCACGGTCTTCCGGGACCAGCAATATTCGGCGGATGCCGGGTCGCCCGGTGTCAGCAGAGTGCAGCATGTGTTGATGCTACGTAGTGCTCAGTTTCCAGAAGATGCCGGGCCCCTGGCGCATCCCATCCGCCCGGAATCCTATATTGAAATCAACAACTTCTATACCGCCACCGTCTATGAAAAGGGCGCGGAGGTGGTACGCATGCTGCACACCCTGGTCGGCAAAGAGCAGTTTAGAAAGGGCACTGACCTCTATTTTGCTCGGCATGATGGGCAGGCGGTCACCACGGAAGAGTTTGTCAAGGCCATAGAAGCTGCCACGGGTACCGACCTTGAGCAGTTCCGACTCTGGTATCGGCAGGCAGGTACGCCGCTTTTGAAGGTAGCCAGCGACTATGATGCGGCTGCGCAAAGTTTCACCCTCAGCCTCAGCCAAAGCTGCCCACCCAGCCCGGGGCAAGAAAAGAAAGCACCCTATCACCTGCCCTTTGCGGTGGGTCTGCTAGACGCTTCCGGCAAAGATATGTTGTTGGACATTGGAGGTTTAGACCTATCCAGTGTTGATACTTCATCAAAGCATTGCACCCTGGTATTGAACCTGCGCCAGCCGGTCCAGAAATATGTCTTCAAGGGGGTTGCGACCCGCCCGGTGCCGTCTTTGCTACGAGGATTTTCCGCACCGGTCAAGTTGGAATACGCCTATAGTCGCGACGACCTGTTGTTTTTGATGCGCCACGACTCGGATGACTTTAACCGCTGGGAGGCGGGGCAACGGCTCGCGGTGGAAATACTCCAAGACCTGAGTAGCGGGATTGAAACCGCTGCTGAAGCACCACTAGATGAACGTTTGCTGACTGCGTTTGAGGCTTTGCTGAATGAAGCCATTGAACGAGACCAGGAGCATAGCTTTGATAAGCAGATGCTCGCACACATGTTGCGTCTGCCGGCGGAATCTCATCTCGTTGACCTGGCGCAGGTCGCCGATATTGATGCCATTCATGGCGCCATCAACCAGGCGCGGCACACCATCGCAAAGCAACTGCAGGGGCAACTGCTGGCGGTCTACAAACTGAACCAGGATACCGAGCCTGATCAAGATAGCCAGAGTGTCGCCCAACGCGCTTTAAAGAATGTTGCCCTGGAGTATTTGATGCACCCGCAGGACACGGAGATGACACCCCTGTGTTTTGAGCAATTTCAACATGCTAACAATATGACGGACACCAGAGCGGCACTCCGCGCCCTGGTGAATGCCAGGGCACCGGCCGCGCAGGTGCCAAAAGCAACCGCCTTGGCGGATTTTTACGACCGCTGGGTAGACCAGGCTCTGGTGATAGATGCTTGGTTCGCCGTCCAGGCGAGTTGCCGTCTGCCAGACACTCTAGAGACGGTAAAGCAACTGGAACAGCATGCGGCCTTTGACCTTAATGTACCGAATCGGATGCGCGCATTGATTGGTGCCTTTGCTGGGCAGAACCTGATTAATTTTCACCATGGAGCGGGTGCTGGCTATGCGTTTCTTGCCGATCAGGTGCTCGCACTAGATGCTTTGAATCCACAGATGGCTGCCAGGATGCTCACTCCCTTAACCCGTTGGCAAAAATATGACGCGGCGCGCCAAGTCTTGATGAAGCAGCAACTCTCTCGAATCCTGGAGCTAGAAAAGCTATCTAATAATGTGTTTGAAGTGGCGTCCAGAAGTGTTCGTGTTCACTAATTCTCGGCTGGGATGACTGGCTTCGGCGAGAATGACGGCGCGGGGCAC
Source organism: Candidatus Azotimanducaceae bacterium (assembly GCA_965208605.1). GTDB lineage: Bacteria > Pseudomonadota > Gammaproteobacteria > Pseudomonadales > Azotimanducaceae > UBA9659. Next base: position 843,473 of record OZ242345.1, read on the forward strand.
CGTAAGCCGCCAGATGGCGTGGGGAGGGTGACGGCGCGGGGGCGTAAGCCGCGAAATGATGCGGCTAACGCCGCTGAGTTAATAGGGAATTATCAAGGAAAGTTGACAAAATCAAGCAAGATTATGTTCACCATATCCGCATAAAAGTTGATAAACTTAAAATTGCGGAGATTAATTGGAAACACTGAGGAACTTATTATGAAATCACCCGAATCAGAAGATCCATTCACCCCAGGTTTTGGGGCGATTCCGCCTTACCTTGCCGGCCGAGCAGATGAGCAAGCTGTGTTTCGAAAGAGTTTAGCTAAAATGTCTGCTGGTACATCACCTCCGGCCGCAACAGTTTTATATGGCCCGCGAGGGATGGGTAAAACAGTCTTGTTACGTTGGTTCAAAGATGAAGTTGAGCAGGGCGTTGAGAAGGATGACTCAATACGTTTGGTTTGGGTGACTCCAAATAAATTAAAGTCATCAATGGATTTGTGGAGGTGTTTGTCGCCACCCGCGACTTGGATAAAAAAATTCATACCTGAAAGTGTGAGTGCTGGTTTTAATGCAATATGGTTTTTTTCTGCTACTTGGGGGTCAGAGAAATTAGCCAAGCAAACAATTCAAAACACTCTAATTAGTAAGGGTAAAAAACGCCCATTAATATTGTTAATGGATGAAGCACATAAAATGGATGCGGATTTGTGCAATGATTTATTAAACCTCCATCAAGAGATTAGTTCTGATTCTCCTTTTATGTTGGTTTTGGCTGGCACTCCTGGACTGCAAAATTTTCTGTCAAAAGTTGGCGCTTCCTTTGTTGATCGTGCCAGAAATATTGGTCTTGGGCGTTTGGATGAACAATCTTCAGCGGATGCAATCAGTAAACCGTTTAAGGAGCAAGGCATACAAATAACCGAAGATGCTTTGTCCCTCATAGTTGAGGACAGTCAATGCTATCCTTACTTTTTACAAGAATGGGGTAGTTCTCTTTGGAAGGAAGCAGACAAAGAAAATTTGACATGCATAACTGATGAGCAGGTTGCGATTGTAAAACCAAATATTGAAATTATAAAATACGATTTTTATGAGAAACGTAGAGATAGATTTGATGAACTTAGGTTGCAGTCAACGACTATTGCTATTGCACAAGCATTTCAAGATACAAAGAAAATGACAAAGGATGTGATTATGGAAATCATTACCGATAACTTATCGATTGATACATTGAATACACAATCGGATTTCGAACGACTACAAATATTTATTGACCTGGATTTCATTTGGCGACCACAGGGGTCGGCTTTCTATGAACCTGGTATTCCTAGTTTTATGACTCATATACTGAATCAGCGACCGTCGGTTGTTAAGACAAAATAAAACCCACGCCGATGAGTCATGCTTGCCGCCTGACGCTTCCGCACCGTAAGCCGCCAGATGGCGTGGGGCGGCGGGTATGGCGGGGCAATGGGAAAGCACTAGACGGGATTAAGCCCCCCGCTCAGCGCACCGCGGCGCGCCCTCAGCGCACTAGAGCTTCGCTGCTCTGCTTGGTGCTCTTCTCGTAAAGCCGTCACCCGTGTTGCCAGTCTATTGCCCTGCCATTCAGGCTGGCTGCCCGCGCGGTATAGCACTGCTTCCAAGGCGGCTATTTCCTCAACAACCTCTGCCGGCACCACCCCTTCCAAGTCACTCAAGGCATGTAACTGCGGATATTGAGCCCTTGCCCAGAGCAGGAGCTGGGCCTGCGCTGTTGCTGCTTGATGTCCTCGACATGCCTGAATGAGTGCTCGGTAGTGCGAGGCTTCATCCGGGTCTTCCCAGGATTGAGTATCTTGCTGCCTGTCGGCGGACTGCACTGCACGCAGCTGGCGCACCACAGAAAACCACTGCCAGGTCGCAATGAGTAAGAGGCAACCAAGCGCCAAGGCAATGTATTGCCAGACGGGGAAGCCAGGCAGCGGCTCTGGAGTGGACCGGTCAAAGGCCGAACCCGGTCCTGGCACCCGCGGCGGGGCAGGAACACCTATGCCCGCCGCGGGTAATATCTGATAGGTAGCAGCCGGCAGGATGGCGACCGCTTCTTGATCGGTCGTGATATTCCACCAGGGGATACGAATTTCCGGCAGGGTCAGGGTACCGACCTGGGTGGGTAAAATACTGATGTTGGTCACCTGGGTTACCATGATGCCGTCCGCAACTATCTGTTTTTCTGTGGCCGGCGGATCTGAATATATTTTGACATTCGGCACTGACACTTCTGAGAAGGCAGGCAAAAGAGAAGCCGAGAGCCCCAAAGCGGATAGTTTCAGCACCCGGTTGGTCGGCTCGCCCACCCGGAAGCTCGGTGGAGCTGAAGACCAGGCGCCTGAGAGGAGTAGCGACTTCGCGGGTATCCAATCAGTACCAGAAAAAGAAGCCGGCACCCGTTTGACGGTGATGCGGTGGGCTTTTGATACGGCGTTGATAGGCCGGGACTGGGAGCGAAACCCACCCGTGCTAAAAGTGCCTATGAAGGTCTCCGGCGGGAGCAGCAGGGTACCGCTACGTTGGGGGAAGATAGCAGTGCGTCTTTCAATGACATAATAACTCCTGCCATTCACCACCCTTTGATAACGTTTTTCATTGTCAATCACTTCCACTATGGCATCGTCCAACACCAAGGGCTGCGGGAACTGCCCGGTGCTGCCCTGGGTGTAAAATAATTTTAATCGGTGGAGAATTTGCCCCTGCACATAGGCTACCGTGGTATCAACCTCCGACTCAAAGAACACCAGTTGATTCATCTGTTGCCGGGCCGCCGCCGATTGTTTGGTGACCCGGATATTAATGGGTGCCGTCGCCGCGTTGCCGACTTGAATTGAGGGTATGTTGAGGGTCCCGAGCCGCTGGGGTTTCAGGCTCAACACATAATCCTTGTGTGCCAAACTTGTTATGCCGCCATTGGTGAGGGTGAAAGAACTGCTCTGGCTGGTCTGAGTGCTCAGAATCTGGAAGTCCCTTTCAAGGCCGGAGAAGTCAGGCGCCAGGTCCGCATGCTCCTCTGAGGCTCTGAGCCGTAAACTCAGGAGCTCAAACTCACTTATCTCAGTCCGGTCCACCGTGGCGATAGCCGCGGCAAGCACACTGCTCTGCCATAAGCAGAAGGGCAAGAGCAACAAGGGCACCAGTACCTTGCCAACAACGCCTCTACCAGTCTTTATCGGCATCATCTTCGGTAATCCTCCCCGTGCGCAGATGCTCATCGTATTGCCATTGGAATTTTCGTTGTAATAGACCGCCTGGGTCATCCGGTATTCGGCGGAGCCATTGTTGCAGTGCTCGTCGTTCCTCTGCTGCCAGAAGCTCAGTTTCCGATGGACTCTCCTCAGACGCTAGTTGCTGTGCCGCCGCGGATTCGTCGCCTTCCTGCCCGGCTGCTTGCTCTTGTGCTGCTTGTTCATCTTGCTCATCTTGAGCTTCCCCTGCCTGCGCCTGCTGCTTGTCGGCGGAGTCGCCGGTGTCCGGGTCGGCGGTCTGCTGCTGCTTGGCAGCGTCGCCCGCTGCACCGGCTTCGCTTGCCGCCCCGGCTTCACTCTCGTCGCCCGCTTCGCCTTCCTCGCCTTCCTCACCGGACTCGGCTTCTGCTGCTTGCATCTGTTCCAAAATCTGCTCAATCAATGTCTTGTTGAACTGTGCATCCTCATTATCCGGGGCATAGCCGAGTGCCTTGTCATAAGCTTCAATCGCTTCTTCAAGTCGCCCCTGCTGGGCAAGCGCATTGCCAAGATTATATTGACCAGCAGTCGTTTCAATGCTGCCAAACTGGTTCGCAGCAGCTTCAAAGTCTTCCCCGCGATAACTGGCACTCGCTTTCCATGCTTGATTCTCAAACACTGCGGCCGCCTCAAGGGGATGTCCCTCGGCCAGTGCTGCCATCCCCTGCTCATCCCTGCTAGACCAGAGATCGTCCCAGCCCAGGGCCTGGGCCTCACCTTGAGGCAGAATAATGACGAGGAATGTCAGACTCCAGACCCAGCCCGGGCGGAAGGCAAATGCCGCCAGTGGCAGCAAGAGTAGAAGCAACCAGGGGCCCTCTTCAAACCAGGCATCAAAATCTCGGTCGGCATCAATATACGGGTTGAGCTCGGTACTGAGCGGCACTTCTGCCAACAAATAGAGCAGGTCTTCATCGGTTAACGTCATGGGGGAATAACGCCCGCCAGCGAATTGAGCAAAGTCTTGCAATCGCTGTTCATTGACCTTCGGGATGACCAGATTACCCGCTCTATCCTTGAGGAATCCTGCTGCGGGCGTCCGCTGAGACCGGGCAACAGGCGCACCCGCCCCGGTGCCCACCGACATGACGGACACCGGATAGGCATGATGGTATTGCCTGACGAAGTTCTGGGCCACTGCCAGGTCTCGCACTTCATCGGTCATGATGAGTATGCGACCACTCGCAACACCGGCGTCATGGAAGAGTTCTATAGCCCTTTCCAGGGCCGGGGTAAGCTGGCTCCCGCGTGAAGGCAAGATGTCTGGCGACAAGACCGGAAGCATGACTTTGATGGCGTTGGTGTCGTCTGTGAGGGGCGTTACCGTGTGGGCATCACCAGCAAAGACTATCAGCGCGGTCATGCCTTCCGTCCTGAGTTCCAGCAGGTCAATCAACTTGCGTTTTGCCCGCACCAGCCGGTTTGGCTTCACATCGGTTGCCAACATACTTTTGGTCAGGTCGAGAATCACCACCACCGCGTCCTCTCGTTCATACACGGGTTCTAGTGTCTTGCGCCAGGCGGGACCTGCCAGTGCCAGGACTGCCACCAGCCAAGCAAGGAGCAACAGGGTCAAAGGGCTCTTGCGCACCCGGGGGCGGGTACCCAGGAGCCGTTGCAATAGATGCGAGTCAATGACCTTCTCCCAGTTGGTGTGCTGACTCTGGCGATACAGCAACAGGGCAAACAAAAGAAGTATAGGAATGAGGGCATAAAACCATTCGGGCCTTAGGAAGTGAAACTGAGCCCCAAGGTCTGCCCAGCCCTGAGCGAATGGAGCACTGGTTAATAGATTGGGGGTCAATAGATTAGAGTCGGTGTTCATGGGGTTCATGGGGTTCATAGTGCCTCGGCAGATGTGGTGTGCCGCTGCTGAGTATCCGCACTTCTGGATAGGCTTCTGGATACGCTTTTAGATACACTTCTAGAGGACAGCAGACTATGAATCCAGACTCTCAGTGCCTCCTGGCAGAGGACGAAGACCAGGCTCGCCACCAAAGAGAAGGCAAGCGGTATCCAAAAAAGTGCGCGCACCGGGCGATAGGTTTCTTGCTCCTGTTCAATGGGTTCAAGTTGATCTAATGCCGCATAGATCTCAGCAAGTTCCTGGCTGGACCTGGCGCGTTGGAAAACACCACCGGTGAGCTCGGCAATTTCTGTCAGCGTCTGAATATCCAAGTCGGCAGAAGGATTCACTCGGCGGCGGGACAGCAACCCAGAAACCACCATCTCTTCAGCACCAAAGCCGATGGTATAAATGCGCACGTTTTCCTGAGCCGCGAGTTTTGCGGCTTGCACGGGTGCCACCTCCCCCACATTGTTGACCCCATCCGTCAGCAGAATCAACACCCGGTGCTCTGAGGGTCTTGCTTGCAGACGTTTGACGGCAAGCCCTATGGCATCGCCTATAGCGGTTTTAGTACCGGCGATGCCGAGGGGAGTTTCATTCAACAGGGTTCTGACTGTTGTCCGGTCAAAAGTCAGGGGTGTTTGCTGATAGGCACGGCTACCAAAGAGAATGAGACCTAGGTGGTCCCCCCTTCGCCGCTCAACAAACTCGCCCACCACATCTTTTACCACGGCGAGCCGGGTACTTCGGGCACCCTCAAGCGTCATGTCCTCGGTGCCCATGGAACCGGAGATATCCACCGCCAGTAACAAGTCTCTACCACTGGTCGGCAGGGAAATCGCCTCCCCTATCCACTGGGGTCTGGTGGCTGCCAGTACCAATGCGCACCAAATCAGCAGCATCAAAAGACGGCGCAAAAGGGCACCAGTGCCTGGACCCTGGGGCTCAGTGTCATAGTTTGACACCAGATGATAGAAGGGCACCTGCAAAGCGGCTTCCTGCCGCTCAGCACTCGGCATGAGCCAGTACACCAGCAGGGGTAGCGGCACAAGGAGGGCGGCAAGTGGCCAGAGGAACTCAATCATCGGTTGTTTCTTCCTTCTTTTTATTCTGGATTCCCGTCACCCCAGTCATTACAGCCGATGGCGGTAATGACTGGGGTGACGAGAATGACGGCGTGAGGGCGGTATGCCTTCATTTCTCTGGATTCCCGCCTAGGGCGAGAATGACGGCGGGTTGTTGTCATGTCGCCTAGGCCGGTTGCTCAAGGGACAAGGTATTTGGGATTATGCCGATTGACCCAGCGCAAAACCGCTTGATGCAAGCCCCGCAATTCTGCCTCGGTAGTTGCCCTGGGTAGGTAACCCCCGTCAATCAATATCTCACCGGCCCCCATGCGGAAGTCTCTGCCCGCAGATGACTGATCAAGGAAGGCCACCCAGGCCTCCCCAGTCAAACTCGCCACCTGGGCGCGCGGGAAGCAAGACAAGGCGACTCGCTTCAAGAGGTCTTGCAAGGCTTCCAGGTGCGCCTGATGATCTTGATGCGTCTGCCATGTAGATAGCAGTGCGGCAAGTTCTGCTTTGGCTTCCCGCCGGTAACGACTCGCTCGCCAGCGATGCAGGAGCCCTAGCAGGCAGGCTCCCAGACCGATCAACAACAGCAGTGCCAGGAGCCACCAACCCGGCGCGGGCAAGCCTACTTCAATGGGTGGCGGCAGCTGTATGGCGCGCAGTTCAGACAGCTGGGCAGGTGCCGGTATTGAATCCTGGGTGCTCATGCCTTGCCCGGCGGGGCTGCCCGCCCGGTCTGGGTTGCCCGCAATGCCAAGCCATCCATCATGGGCAGGCCGGTTTGCAGGGCAAGTAAAGGGGCTCTTAATCGTTGAAACTCTGCCTGAATAAACTGGTATCCCTGCCTAAATTGAGCTTCATAAGCCTCACGATGTTTGCGGCTGAACGTATTAATTCGCGCGCGCTGCTTGCCATCGGTAATGCTGTAGAGACCGGGAGCCGGCAGGGTCTGCTCCAGAGCATCGCTGATATGAATACCAATGACTTCATTATGCCTTGCGAGGGGTTGGAGGTGGACACGGGCAGCTGGGCTGTAACGGGTAAAATCGCTAATGATAAAGATGACGCTGCCGGGTCTGGATACTCGGCGGACATTGGCAAGCGCTTCGGTAAAATAATTTTCGGTAGGGTGGGTTGGTGCTGTTGAAGGCGCTTCAAGCGCATGATTAAAACTATGGATTTCATTGAGCAGTCGCAGTACGGCATGCTTGTTGCGGCCCGGACGAATCTCTCGATGGACCCTCTCTGAAAAAACAATACCGCCAATACGGTCGCCCCGCTCCAGCACTGCCCAGGCAAGCAGGGCCGCGGCTCGGGCGGCAAGCACCGACTTGAACATCATCCGGCTGCCGAAGTACATGGACGCCGATTGATCCACCAGGAGCAGTACCGGCCTTTCCCTTTCTTCCTGGAAAAGCTTGGTATGGGCGACTCCTGTCCGGGCGGTCACTCGCCAATCAATGCTTCTGACATCATCACCGGGTTGATAGACACGCACCTCCGCAAAGTCTATGCCGCGCCCCCGAAACCGAGATGTCATCAGGCCTGCAAGGGGGTTTGCGGTCTGGTTATCAATCAAGCCCTCGAGTTCTCTTGCCGCCTGCTTAGCAGCATATCTGAGCCAGATCAAGTCGCGTATCCGGGTCCTGGCACCGCGGTATTCGTCCAGTGCGGAAAGCTCATCTCGCCCCGTGTTTGAAGATGCTTGTGTATTCATTGATTGTGTATTCAATGCCCTTATACTCAATTTATATGCTCGTTCTTTCAGGCAGTGGCAACTCTCTGCACCAGAATATTGAGTATCTGCTCAGCATCAACACCACTTGCTTCAGCTTCAAAACTCACAATAATCCGATGCCGGAAAACATCATGCAGCACCGCCTGCACATCATCAGGTGCCACAAAATCCTTACCGGCCAAATAGGCATTAGCCCGAGCGCAGATATCCAAAGCAATGGTACCCCGGGGTGATGCGCCATAATCAATCCAGTTGGCAAGGTCTTCACCATAGACTTCCGGGTGCCGGGTGGCCATGGTCAGCTGCACGATATAGTCCTCAACGACTGCTGCCATGTGCAGGTTCAACAGTTCTTGACGGATGGCAAAGATTGCCGCCTGGGGTACCCGGGGAGGGGGAGCTTCGTCGGCCTGGGTTTTCGCTTCATTGCGTACCAGTTGCAGAATGCGGCTTTCCGATGCGGCATCCGGGTAACCAATATTCACCTGCATCAGGAACCTATCTAGTTGCGCTTCTGGCAAGGGATAGGTGCCTTCCTGCTCAATGGGATTTTGGGTTGCCAGCACCAGAAACAAATCGGGCAGGGGAAAGGTTTGTCTGCCAAAACTCACCTGACGCTCGCCCATAGCCTCCAGTAATGCCGATTGCACCTTTGCTGGTGCCCGGTTGATCTCATCAGCAAGGATCAGGTTATGGAAGATGGGTCCCTGCTGAAATTCAAAACTAGCCGTCTGGGCGCGATAAATTTCCGTACCGGTGATGTCCGAAGGGAGCAGGTCGGGCGTGAACTGCACCCGATGAAACTCACCTTCAACCCCCGTTGCCAGAGTCTTGATCGCTTTAGTCTTGGCAAGCCCCGGTGCCCCTTCCACCAGCAGATGACCATCTGCCAGCAACGCTATCAACAGCCGATTGACTAACCTTTCCTGACCAATAATTTTGCTTGATAGCCACTTTTCCAGTGCCATGATTTGAACGCGTTCTTGCATTGGGTTATAGTTCCCTATTCAGAGAGTTGATTGTTGCATCCCCTATAGACACTCGTGTCTAAATCAAGTTCAAGTGCATAGATGATGATACAAGGCTGGCTGTGAACTACAAAATAATCCGGGACCTTCTTTTTTTGCTACCGGCGGAAATGGCACATCAACTTGCCCTCCAGGCACTTGAATGGTCGGCAAGCTGGGCACCCGATACGCTCCGCAATGCCGCTGTGGATGCTGTGGAGGTCAATCCTGTGGGTGCCGGTCATGGTGGAACCAATGCTGCGGGTGCCAGTCATGCAGGAACCAGTCATGCAGGAACCAACCCTGTGGAAATCGATGCGGTGAAGGTCATGGGCATCAGCTTCCCCAATCGGATAGGCACGGCTGCCGGGCTAGACAAGGATGCCCGGTGCATAGCGGGGTTAGCGGCACTTGGCTTCGGATTTTTGGAAGTGGGGACAGTGACACCCAAGCCACAGCCGGGCAATCTCAAACCAAGACTCTTCCGCCTGGAAAAAGAACAGGCATTGATCAATCGCATGGGGTTTAACAATGCGGGGCTGAACGCCATGCTGAGCAGCATCAAGCGGACTCGTATCAAATCCACGCATACTAAACCCGTGCTGGGCATCAACATCGGTAAAAACCTGGATACACCAATAGAAGCTGCCTTGGATGATTACTGCACCTGTCTTCAAGAAGTCTATCCGCTTGCCTCTTATATCGCGGTCAACATTTCCTCACCCAACACGACCGGACTCAGAAGTTTGCAACTGGGTGAGAAACTGCCCGGATTCCTGGCGGGCTTGAAGGAAGAGCATCAAACCCAGATGGCAAGGCACAACCGAAAAGCCCCCCTGGTGGTCAAAATAGACCCTGATTTGACGGACGAAGAAATCGGGCAGCTGTGCCAACAACTCATTGAGTTTGAGATAGATGGCGTGATTGTCAGTAACACCACGGTGGACCGGGAGTTGCTGGCTTCTGGCAGTAGCAATCGTTATGCTCTGGAATGTGGTGGCCTGAGCGGTGCACCCCTAGGGTCCAAAGCCAACCATGCCCTCAAAATCACCGCCCAGGAAGTCAAAGGCAAGATGGCAATTATTGGCGTCGGCGGGGTCATGTCGGGCGCGGCGGCAGCGGAAAAAATTCGCCTCGGGGCGGACCTGGTACAGCTCTACACCGGATTGATTTACCAAGGACCACAACTCATTCAAGATGCCATCACCGCCATACGGAGAATCAATTCTCTAGGCTAACCAACCACCACAACTAGAAGGCGTAATCCAAAGCGCCATAAGGATCTCCTATGAAAAAAGTAATAACTGCTGTGTTCTGCATGATGTTTTTTGCCATCTCCCCTGCTTTTGCAGATGCCCTCAATGGTGCAAATACCTCCTGGGTCCTGACCTCTACTGCGCTGGTCTTGTTTATGACCATTCCCGGTTTGTCTTTGTTTTACGCCGGGCTAGTAAGAGTCAAAAATGTGCTCAGTGTCCTCATGCAATGCTTTGCCATCACCTGCGTGGTGTCCATCCTCTGGTTCATCCTAGGCTACTCACTGGCTTTTTCTGAAGGCAACCTATTCATCGGGGGCTTTTCCAATGTCTTTATGGCGAACATTCAAGAAGACAGCATGGTCGGCGATATTCCAGAAAGTGTCTTCTCCATGTTCCAACTCACCTTCGCCATCATTACGCCCGCGCTCATCGTCGGTGCCTTTGCGGAGCGCATGCGCTTCTCCTCCATGCTGTTATTTTCCGGCATCTGGTTGATCCTTGTTTATGCACCTATTACCCACTGGATCTGGGGTGGTGGCTGGCTCAGTGAACTGGGACTGATGGATTTTGCGGGCGGTGCCGTGGTGCACACTACCGCCGGGGTCGCCGCACTAATCGCTGCCCTGGTCATGGGGGCACGCATGGGTTTCCCGAAGACGCCCATACCACCACACAACCTCACCATGTGCATGACCGGTGCGGGGATGCTCTGGGTGGGTTGGTTTGGCTTCAATGCGGGTAGCGCCCTCGCCGCCAACGGTGACGCTGGTATGGCAATGCTAGTCACTCATCTCTCGGCTGCCGCGGGCGCCTTCACCTGGATGTGTATTGAATGGGTCAAATACGGTAAGCCGAGTGCTCTAGGTGCGGTAACGGGTATGGTTGCGGGGCTCGGCACCATCACCCCGGCGTCTGGATTTGTCGGCCCTGCTGGCGGGCTGGTGATTGGCATCATGGCCGGTGTTGCATGCTTCCATGCGACCCTGTTTTTGAAGCAGAAACTGGGCCTGGATGATTCTCTGGATGTCTTCCCGGTGCATGGTGTGGGCGGTGTTCTGGGTATTATGCTCACCGGTGTATTTGCCAGTGCCAGTCTGGGCATTTTTAGTGGTCAGGGTTACGCCCCAGGTATGGCGATGGATGCTCAACTGGGTGTTCAGGCAATGGGTATACTTGCCGTTATCGCCTACACGGGCATTGTCACTGTTATTATATTAAAACTGATTGACCTGAGTATCGGGCTGAGGGTGTCCGAAGAAAATGAACGTCAAGGGCTGGATATCAATCAGCACAATGAGCGCGGCTATGACTTTAACGACTAGGATTTCAACGGCTAGGGCTCAACGGCTAGGGCTCAGACCAGACTTATCGATTCGAGCGGCGATTCGAGCGGCGAGTCGGGCGGCGAAGCGATAGGGTAACGAAATGACGCATCAGGTCGGGGAATCCCATGCCGTACCCCTGGGCACCTTCTGGATACAAACTCGTCGGGGTCATGCCGGGCATGGTGTTGACTTCCAATAGATAGATGTCCGTGTCAGTGACGATAAAATCTGCCCGAGAAAGATCCCTACACCCCAGTGCCTGATGCGCTTCAATGGCAATCCGCTGTAGGTGTTGGGTCTGTGAGTCGGGCAGGTCCGCCGGCATCAGATGTTTACTCAGCCCCTTGGTGTAACGATGCTGATAATCGTACCAGGTGTTTGCCGGGGTGATGATTTCAATCACTGGAAAGGCCTCTAGGCCACAGCCCTCTACGCCATGCTCACCTACGCCATGCTCACCTACGTCATAGTCACCTACAGCAGGGGGGGTATCAATCACTCCCACGGTGATTTCCTTGCCCTTGAGCTTCTCTTCAACTAGCACTCGGTCATCAAATTGGAAACCCAGCTCAATCCCAGCACGCAGTTGGCTCGGCTCATGCACCATGCTGATGCCCAGGGCGCTACCCTGGCGGGCGGGTTTGAGCACCACTTGACGGTCTGGCAGGACCCTATGCACCTCGGCAATAGCCTCTTCAATAGTCATCTGGTCACGGGTCAGGACACACTGCTCAGCCAGCGGGAGGTCAGCATCACGAAAGATATGCTTCGCGACAATTTTATCCAGGGCACAGGCACTGGCATGCACGCCACTACCGACATAGTTGTAATGTAAAATTTCCAGAAACCCTTGCACCGTGCCATCTTCCCCGGGGTAGCCGTGCAAAATAGGGAAGACCAGATCCGGTGCAAAACTCGCCAGGGACGCCGCGACCTGAGCATCAAGTTCAATATTTTCTACCTGAGTATAATTGACCTGGAGGGCATCAATGACGCTCGCCGCACTACTGCGGGACACCGCTGCTTCGGTAGATTCGCCACCACTAATCACTGCAATTCGGGGTTCTTGGTTGCTCATGCTGGTTTACTCAACGCCGTCATTCTCGCTGAAACCCTAGGGCATGCTCGGCATGGCATCCAGAATCACCTCAATAAGGTAGGGCCCGGGCTCACGCATTGCCCGTTCAAAAAACTGATTAAAATCATTGCCGCTCTCTGCGCTATCCGCCCGAACACCCATCCCCTTTGCCAGCTCCACAAAGTCCAGGTTGGGATTACCCAGATCCAACATGTCTAGAGTCCTCTTGTTCATGGTCTGAGCACCCACTCTTGCCAGCTCAATCTGCAGGATCTGATATTTTCGATTAGCGAAGATCACCACACAAATATCAAGCGCATCTCGTGCCATGGTCCAGAGGGCTTGGATGGTGTACATGGCACCGCCGTCACCCTGCAAGCAGACTGTCTTCCGGTCGGGGCAGGCAACCGCCGCACCTATGGCGGTGGGGAGACCATAACCAATTGAACCGCCAGTCAAGGATAACCAGTCATGGGCGCGGGCCTGCTCGCTCAAGGGATACACCATAAACCCGGCGGTGGCACTCTCATCCACGACTATGGCGTTACCAGGCAGGTGTGCCGTAAACGCCTGTGCCACACTCTCCGGGGACAGCACCGATGACAACTGAGCAGCAGCCTGAGCAGCTGTCATGCCCGCCGACTTATTTTTGCGCGGCGACATGCCATGCGCATCAACCGCATCGACAAGTTTTGACAGCGCATCTTCAGCATCCTCGGAGACGCTTGCCAAAGAATGAATGGCACAACCCGGCGGATAAAACTCACTCTCTTTTCCTGGATATGCAAAAAAGCCCACGGGTGCTTTCGTACCCACCGTAATCAGTTGCCGGGCATCCTTAATTTGTTCGGTGGCTTGTTCCGCAAAATAAGCAAGCCGTTCAAGCTGACACCGCCCCTCCCCTCTTGGCAGACGGGAGGAAAATGTATCGCAAAATATCCGTGCGCCGGTCTTCTGCGCAATCTGGTCAGCCAGATTAAGCGACTTTTCTGTGAGTGCCATACCCGACATGAGGAGCACCGTGGTCTGGTCATTCTCTACACACTGCGCGACCTGCAGCACCCGCTCGTCGGGCACCTGGGGAGTGGCTGGCAGGTCGCGCCCAGGTTCTGGGGCAACTGATTCATCCCAGGCGCAGTCCGCGGGGATGATGAGGGTCGCCACCTGCCCCGGTTTTACCTGAGCTGCCTGAACCGCATCGACGGCATCGGCGGGTAAGGCAGCTGCATCCTGGACGCTCCTTACCCAGTGGGACACCGGCTCCGCCAAACCGATAATGTCCGAGGTCAGGGGTGCATCGTATTTTTTGTGGTAGGTCGCATGGTCTCCAATCAAGTTGACGACCGGGGAATTCGCCTTGAGCGCATTGTGCAAATTGGCAGAACCATTGGATAGCCCCGGTCCCAGATGCAGCAGGGTACAAGCGGGCTTGTCGGCCATCCTGCCATAGCCGTCTGCCGCGCCGGTGCATACCCCTTCAAACAGACCCAGATAGGCTCGCATGCCCTGGGTCTTACCCATAGCGGCTACCAGATGCATCTCTGATGTCCCCGGATTGGTAAAACACACTTCAACACCGTTGTTAATCAGGGTCTTTAATAAACTCTCAGCACCATTCATTGTTGTGACTCCATTAGATGACTGCAATAGATGAATTGAATTAGTCTTGGTATTGATGACGTGCTTGTAGGAACCGCAAAATCCAGCGGGCGACTCTGGCATGCGATAAAGCACCCGCCAAGGACGCCTTGCCCGCTTGGTAAGTTTCCTGCCCCAGAATAGCTTCCCGATAATCCATTAAGTAGCTGGCATAATCCCGATTAAATTCCGGGTGCCCCTGCATCGCCAGAATATGCTCACCCAAGCAAAACATACTCATGGGACAGAAGTCACTGCTGGCAATCAACTCCGCTCCCTCGGGGAGTGCAAGGACCTGGTCCCGATGGGAGACAATCAAGGAATAGTCCTCATCGTCCGCTTCCATAAACCAGGTGCGCCGCACAATCTTGCTCTGGTGAATCCCGACCCCCCAACCGACCTCGGCGGCGGCAACTCGCCCGCCCATACACTGGGCAATCAACTGATGCCCGAAGCAGATGCCCACGAGCTTGGCTCGCGCTGCATCCAGCACCTGGAGGTAAGCACCTAGCTCCTGGACCCAGGGTTCGTCGTCATAGACGCTTTTTCTACTCCCGGTAATCACATAGCCGGCACACTCATCCACTCGGGCCGGATACTGACCCTGCTCAACATCATAGGTAGTGAAACTCAGCGCAATATCAAGTTGCTTCGCCGCCCGGCGCAGTAGGGCTTCAAGCATGGCAGGATAGTCGCCCAGCTGGGCAAGCATCTCTGGCATGACCGAATCGGCTTTGAGAATGCCCAGCTTCATCAGCGGTGTTTTCATAAGGGTTGCAATGAGGCGGCGGGGCGAGGTTGATCTAGTGCAGGAAGGAGAACATTTTGCGGCGATAAGCAGTGGCGAGTTCGGCACCCCTACCCAGCATATCAAACACCTTGAGCATGGTTTTCCTTGCCTTTTCATCTTCCCAGAGCCGGTCCTGTTTCAGCATGTTGAGCAGTGTTTCCAGCGCCGGTTCAATCCTGCCATCAACTATCAGCCGTATCGCCAGTTGATACTCTAATTCTAAACGCGGTGCTAAACGCGCTTCCAAACGCGCTGGAGAAGCCCCTTGCTCCTTCTCATCAGCCATGTCATCAATAGCGGCTATCTTTGCTTCCAGTTCGGAGGCAGTCGCTATAGTTTCTGCTTCGTCAATAAAAGCCAGGCGATTTCTCGGCTTATTGATGCCCTCGCTATCGGCTGGCAGGGCTGTCAAAATTTTGCGTGCTTCGTCCAGTTGATTTTCCTGAATGAGCAGGTCGCTCAACTCCGCATGCAGTCCGTAATTTTTAGGTTCTTCGGCAATCACCGCTTGCAGCATGCTGATCGCCTGGGGGCGGTCACCCTGGGCAAGCAACTGGTCAATTTCCTCACGGATCCGCTCCATAGGGCTGAGCGTGAGTTGCTCAAGAGTGTTGCGTAACTGGGGTTCATTGAGCTCTCCCGCCTGCTCCAGGGCTATCTGCCCCTGGGAAATAAGCTTGATAGTCGGTAACTGGCGGACGCCAAGCTGCTGAACAAGTTGGGGATTTTCCTGAATGTTTACCCGGGCGAGGATAAATTTACCCTGGAACTCCGCAACAAGCCGGCTCAGGAGGCCACTTGCCGCAACAGATTCCTGGGCAGCTTCCGCATAGAATTCAAGCAGCACGGGTATCTGCTGGGACTTTTCGACGACTTCAGACGGGAAATTCTGAACGTTGATTTCTATGCTATGGGCACTGGTATTCATCATTCTTTATTCTTTATTCTTTATTCTTTAATTAAAAAAGTAAAAGTAAAAGTAAATGTATAGGTTCATAAGATATGGCACTTCAGTGGGTTAATAATCAGGGATTGTACATAAGCCGCTCCCTGCTGTCAGGATCAAAGAAGGCGGGAATCCAGTCATTGAATCAGTGAACACATACAAGAATGACGGCGCGGGGCGCCGTAAGCCGCTACTCTGGGTCCCCGCCCCACTGTCATTCGGGCCGCCAGAAGGCGCGGAGACGTTCCGCCGCGCGCCGTCATTCTCGGCAAAGCTCGAGAATGACGGCGCTAGGCTTTGGGCAGCGTGACGCCGACCTGCCCCTGGTATTTGCCGTCTCGATCCGCGTAGGAGGTTTCACATACTTCGTCAGCCTCAAAAAACAACATCTGAGCAACCCCTTCATCGGCGTAGATCTTTGCGGGCAAATTAGTCGTGTTGGAAAACTCCAAAGTAACATGCCCCTCCCATTCGGGCTCCAGCGGGGTCACATTCACAATGATACCGCATCGGGCATAAGTTGATTTGCCTAGGCAGATGGTCAACACATTTCTAGGGATCCGAAAGTATTCAACAGTTCTCGCCAAGGCAAAGGAATTGGGCGGGATGATACAGACATCATTTTTGATGTTGACAAAACTCTTCTCATCAAATGCTTTGGGATCCACTACAGCAGAGTAGATATTGGTAAACACTTTGAATTCATTGGAACACCGCACATCGTAACCATAGCTTGAAGTACCGTAAGAAATAACCCGCTGCCCGGTAGCCGACTCTCGTACCTGATAAGCCTCAAAGGGCTCAATGATCTGCTCAGCTTGCGCCATGCGGCGAATCCAACTATCTGATTTTATGGTCATATCTCGTTCCTCTGTTCAAAAGCTCAAGGCGCTCATCAATACTAGTCATCAATAATAGCAATACGGGGTCCGGCCACTTGAGTCACCCCGGCGACAACCGCCTGGGCTGCTACCATCAAGGCCTTGCTGAGCTCGCTATCGGGTGCGGCAAGCATGATGGGGTAACCCGCGTCAGATTGCTGTCTTGTGGCTACATTAAGCGGCAACTGAGCGAGGAGTGCCACTTCATATTCCTTTGCCACTGCTGCCCCGCCGCCTGAGCCAAAAATTGCCTCTTCATGCCCACATTGGCTACAAGTATGCGCACTCATGTTTTCAATAATGCCCAGCACCGGCACCGCCACCTTGCGAAACATTTCTATCCCCTTCCGGGCATCCAAGAGTGCAACCTCCTGGGGGGTAGTGACAATCACCGCCCCTGCCAGCGGCACCCGCTGCGCCAGGGTCAGCTGAATGTCGCCCGTACCTGGTGGCATATCTATGATGAGAAAATCCAGTTCCCCCCAACGAGTCTGAGTGAGCAGCTGCTGCAAGGCACCGCTGGCCATGGGTCCCCGCCAAATTGCCGGGGTGCGGGCCGAGGTCACCAGACTCATCGACATACACTGCAATCCATGGGCAGACACTGCTTCTAACAGGCCATCTTTGACCTGAGGCCGGATATCTGAGGCCAGGCCCAGGAGGAGCCCCTGGCTGGGGCCATAGATATCAGCATCCAGCAAGCCAACCCTTAGCCCCAGCTGAGACAGGCCAAGCGCAAGATTAACGGCAACCGTGGACTTACCTACCCCGCCCTTACCTGAGGCGACGGCAACCAGATTATTGACCCCAGGAAGGTGTAGCTTCTCGATCTGTTGGCTGCTGATGAGTCGTCTCCTGATGTTTTTGCTTAATGTAGTGACCTGCCCGCAAGATTCACACGGCACCAGGTTTTTTTCAATAGGCTTTGCTCCAGCACCAAAGAGATGAAATAAAGCACCTTCATCTATACTATTGAACTCCTCATTTTACCACTCACTTGAATTAGATGGAAAAGCGTCGCCTAGTCGTCACCAGTGCACTCCCCAATGCCAATGGCCCCATCCATCTGGGACATCTGATGGAGCATATTCAGACCGATATCTGGGTGCGCTTCCAGCGGCAGCGGGGACATGAGTGTATCTATGTCTGCGCCGATGATGCCCATGGCACCGCCACCATGCTACAGGCTCAGGAACTCAAGACCACGCCAGAAGCATTGATTGCCCAGATAAACGAGGAACATCAGCGAGACTTTTCCGACTTCCAAATCAGTCACGACAATTATCACTCCACTCATTCTGAAGAAAATAAAACCCTGTCAACACTCATCTACAATCGGTTGCAAGCGGCAGAACAGATTAAGGTTAAATCCGTCAATCAACTCTATGACCCGGAAAAGGAAATGTTTCTGGCGGACAGATTCATCATCGGCACCTGCCCCCGATGCAAGACCAGTAGCCAGTATGGGGATAACTGCGAGGCCTGTGGTGCCACCTACGAGGCGACCGATTTGATCGACCCCCAGTCAACAATATCCGGTGCCCAACCGCTATTAAAAAAATCTACTCATTTCTTTTTTGCCTTGTCTGGGTTCACCGACTATCTGCAAACCTGGACCCGTAGCGGCACCCTGCAGGAACAGGTCGCCAACAAATTATCTGAATGGCTTGAGACTGGCTTGCATGACTGGGATATCAGTCGCGATGCGCCCTACTTCGGTTTTGAAATACCCGACGCCAAGGGTAAATACTTTTATGTCTGGCTGGATGCGCCGGTAGGCTATATGGCAAGTTTCCAAAACTACTGTGATACAAACTCTGATAAAAACCGGAAGCTTGATTTTGATGACTTCTGGCGCGAAGGCTCGGACTGTGAACTGCATCACTTTATTGGCAAGGACATTGTGAACTTCCATGCGCTCTTCTGGCCGGCAATATTACATGTGGCTGGCTTCAGAACCCCTACCCGAATCCACACCCACGGCTTCGTTAAGGTGGGTGGATTAAAAATGTCTAAGTCCAGAGGCACCTTTATTACAGCACGGACTTATCTTGAGCATCTTGACCCCGAATATCTGCGCTATTACTTCGCGGCGAAAATGAACGGTGGCGTGGATGATATTGACATCAATCTGGAAGATTTTGTGCGGCGGGTGAATGCCGACCTGGTGGGTAAGGTGGTCAACATTGCGTCCCGCTGTGCTGGCTTCATCTACAAACAATTCGACGGCAAGTTGAGCGCCCAGGCTGATAATCCATTGCTGACAGCATGTATCCATGCTGGCGACGGTATCGCTGAGCATTATGAAAATTGTGATTTCAACAAAGCTCTGCGTGACATTATGGCACTGGCGGACAAGGCAAATCAGTTTATTGATGACCGCAAACCCTGGGTGCTGATTAAGGATGCCGCCAACAAAAATGAAGTGCAGCAGGTATGTTCGGACGGCTTGAATCTCTTCCGGGTAATTATGACCTATCTCAAACCTATTCTGCCCGGCCTGGCGGCGAGGTCTGAGGCCTTTCTCGGTATTGATGCCCTGACCTGGGCGGGCCGAAGCAAGCCCCTGACTGAGCACCGAATCAACAGGTTCCAACCCCTTATGACCCGAATAGAATCAGCAAAGGTAGAAGCCATGATTGCAGACTCCACTAGTATGACTACTAAAGTAGCCGAGACTGAGGGGCAACTCAGCGAGCTGATATGTATTGAGGATTTTGCCAAGGTTGATCTGAGAGTCGTCCGCATACTTGCCGCCGAGGAGGTTGAAGGTGCCGACAAGCTACTGCGGCTGACCCTGGACCTGGGTAAGGAAACTCGCCAGGTTTTTGCCGGCATCAAGCCCGCCTACCAACCTGAAGCACTGGTGGGCAGGCTGAGTATTATGGTCGCCAACCTCAAACCTAGAAAAATGAAATTCGGGGTCTCAGAAGGCATGCTGCTGGCGGCGGGTCCTGGTGGCAAAGATATCTATCTGCTGGAACCCCATGCCGGCGCAAGCCCGGGCATGCAGGTCAGCTAGACTTCAAAGTAGCGCAGACTCAGCCTAGCAGATGTCCCAGGCACTTATCATTCTGCTCAGCAGCATCTTCGTGAACAATGTGGTGATGGTGCAATTTCTTGGTTTGTGCCCCTTCATGGGGGCGAGCCAGCGGCTCAGCTCGGCACTCGGCATGTCCGCCGCGACGGGTTTCGTCTTGACCCTATCCTGCGCGGTCAGCTATCTGATAGAGCACTATCTGCTAGTCCCCTTTGAGCTTGAATACCTGCGGATCATCGCTTTCGTCCTGGTCATCGCCACCCTGGTACAGCTCTCAGAGATCATCATGCGGGCAACCCAACCACTTTTGCATCAGGTGCTGGGCATCTATGTACCGCTAATCACCACCAACTGTGCCGTTCTGGGCGTCGCGCTACTCAACAGCCGCACGGCTAACAATTTTGTGGAGAGTATTCTCTACGGGTTCGGTGCAGCCCTCGGTTTTTCTCTTTTGCTGGTGGTGTTTGCTACCATTCGTGAGCGACAGACCGCCGCTGACTTGCCTTTACCTTTCCAAGGCGCGGCTATCAATATGATTACCGCGGGCATATTGTCGCTTGCCTTTATGGGTTTTACGGGCATGGACTGAATGGCTATGTATCAATTCATCACTGACCTTGTACCCAGCGTCCTGCTCATTGTGACCCTGATCGGTGTGGCGGCAGGGCTACTCAGCCTGGCGGCGAGGCGATTTCATAGCAATGACAGTGAATTGGTGACCGCCATCAACCGGCTGCTACCGCAAACGCAATGCGCCCAGTGCGGTTATCCGGGGTGCCGCCCCTACGCCGTTGCCATAGCCGAGGGCGAAGCGATTGACCTCTGCCCCCCAGGTGGCAAGGAAGGTGTCCAAGCACTCGCCAAATTGTTGGGGCGGGAAGCCCGCCTGGAAGACAACAACCTGCCTGATACTCCCCTGCCTAGGGTGGCACAGATTCGGGAAGAGGCTTGTATAGGTTGCACCCTGTGCATTGCCGCCTGCCCGGTTGATGCCATTATCGGTGCGCCGCAGATGATGCACACGGTGCTGGAAGATATCTGTACCGGCTGCGACCTCTGCCGCTCGCCCTGCCCGGTGGACTGCATTGATCTGTTACCGGCGGCGCCGACCTTTGAGGCTCAGACCCAGACCCAGACCCTAGGAAGCAATAGGGAATGTATCAACTGTGGCTTCTGCATTGAGGTCTGCCCTCGGCAGCTCAATCCGCAGCAGTTGTACTGGTATCGCCAGGATATGGACAAACTGCTCGGCAACAGACTGAACGATTGTATTGAATGTGGTGTCTGTGACCGGGTCTGCCCCAGTGAACTGCCGCTGTGCGACACCTTCACCGCCAGCAAGGCACAGCATCGGCGACAGGAAGCAACACAAAAACTTGCCCAGGAAACGGAAGCAAGATATCGCCGGCATCAACAACGGCTGAGCCGGGTCGAAGCGATGCTGCGCAGTCGTCCCTCGCCACAGGACCGAGCCACACTGCTTGCTGCTGTTCAAGCAGGGCTTGGTCAAGAAGAGATTGGGTCAGAGTGAGGTATCCGCCATGACCAGTACCGGGATGATGCGCTGGACACTGCTTGCCTTAACACCGGGGCTGGTGCTAGTGGTCTGGTACTTTGGCGCGGGGATAGTGTTCAACATTGTTGTTGCCTCAGTCGGCGCCCTGGCAACCGAAGCCTTGATACTTAGGCTGAGGGGGAAAAGCATCGCTACCCTGATGGATGGCAGTGCTCTCTTGACTGGTGTTCTGCTGGGGCTGGCATTACCACCACTACTCCCCTTCTGGATGGTGCTAGTGGCTGCAGTCTGCGCGTTGACCTTCGGCAAACATCTTTATGGTGGCCTGGGGCATAATCTGTTCAACCCGGCCATGGTCGGCTTCGCGGTCTTGATACTGTCCTTCCCCCTGGCCATGAGCCAATGGCCACCGCCGGCTCAATCTTCCCTGTCCATGATGCGCATGACAGAAGTCATCAAAGCCAAGTGGCACACTAAAGAGTCCCGAGCAGACTATGACGGCATGACCCGGGCGACGCCGCTTGATGCGTGGAAGTTCCGGCCGGAACTCAACAGCAGAGATTTTTTTGCCGAGCCCGCAGAGGCTGCCAACCGGCAGGCATGGCGGTACATCAATCTTGCCTTTCTGCTCGGTGGGCTGGGGCTTTTGTATTGGGGCGTGATCCCCTGGCAAACACCGCTCAGTATGCTGGTGGTGCTGGGTGGTCTGGCACTGGTGCTGCATGATGACCAGACTAGCAGTCTTGATGCGCTTGCCCTGCATCTGCTGTCTGGCGCCACTATGCTGGCGGCATTTTTTATTATCACCGACCCGGTCACCTGCCCGAGCCTACCCACCGGGCTGCTCTGCTTCGGTGCGGGTGTTGCCGGAATCACTTTTATCATCCGCACCCTGGGTGCCTACCCTGAGGGTATTGCCTTTGGTGTCCTCCTGATGAACGCCTGCTCCCCCCTGATTGATTATCTGCTGGCACCCGATGATGCTGCTAAAAGTCATTAAACCCATACTGCTAGGGCTGGTCTGTGCACTGCTACTTGCCGGTATGCAGGGTGCTTCCAAAGAGCGAATAGCGCAGAACAAACAGCGCTATGCAGAACAAACCCTGAGGGACATGCTGGCTGCCGGGGCGGTGAGGCTGGTACGGGTCCAGGGTCCGGGGAATAGGCATTACCAGATCTTTCAGGTGCTTGCTTTATTAAAGCCGTCTTTATTGGCGCCGTCTTCATTAGAGCCCTCTTCATTAGAGCCTGCTTCATTAGAGCCTGCTTCATTAGAACCCCCCTCATTAGAACTTAGCGGAAATATTATGCAGCAACATACCTACGACGGTTACAACGGGCATATCGCCTTTTGGGTGGCAATAGATCGCCAGGGGGAAATTATCGGCGTGCGTACCTTCGCACATCAGGAAACACCGGGGCTGGGCGATAAAATTGAGCGTCAAGTCTCCCCGTGGATTGATCTGTTTAAGGGTCTGTCCTTGGCGAATACCGAGGCAGCGGACTGGGCACTCACTCAGGAAGGTGGCCAGTTTGATAGCATAACGGGAGCGACCATCACTTCCCGGGCAAGCATTCGGGCGGTGCGCGCGGCGCTTCTGGAGGATGCACAACAACAGCAACAACAACAACAGCGCCCGAGAACCGAAGAGACTCAGTGACCCATGGGCAAGTATCCTGAAGCTACCGGTCAGCGCCTAGAGGTAAGGACAACCGCGCTCAGGCGAATATCCAGGCAAGGGCTCTGGGACAATAACCCAGCACTGGTGCAGCTGTTGGGTCTGTGCCCGCTGCTTGCCGTATCTACTAGTTTTGCGACCAGCCTGGGCCTGGGTCTCACGACTCTAGTGGTGCTTGTGTTGTCCAACCTCAGCCTGAGTATGATGCGCGGTCTGCTGGATGATTCAACCCGGTTACCGGTACAGATCCTGACCATTGCCAGCTTCGTCACCCTCGCTGACCTGAGCTTGCAGTATTGGTTTTTTGACTTGCATCAACGTATCGGGCTCTTCGTTGCCTTGATTGTGACCAACTGCACACTACTCGGCAGGGCGGAAGCCTTTGCCAGCAGACAACCGCTACTGAATGCCATGCTTGATGGGGTGATGATGGGCTTAGGATTCTTGCTGGTGCTACTCCTCATGGGTGCCCTTCGGGAGCTGCTCGGCACGGGGCAGCTGTTCGTCAACCTGGATCGGTTAACCGGGTTGCCGGATATGACACTCAGCAGCACCGACTCTGGCTTCCTGTTGTTATTGCTACCGCCGGGGGCCTTCCTGACATTGGGCTGTCTGATAGCAGCAAAAAATTATATTGATGCGTTGTTTGCAACTAGCGATTCTATAGAAGGCATTGTAGAAGGTACTGTAGAAGGTGAAGAAACCGCATGAACCGGGAAAAACGCATTCAGATACTCTCCCGACTCAGGGATCGAAACCCCAATCCGACCACGGAATTACATTATGAGTCAGACTTTGAGTTGTTGATTGCCGTCATCCTGTCCGCCCAGGCCACTGATGTGAGCGTCAATAAAGCCACCGCTATACTTTTCCCGCTCGCCAGGACGCCGGAATCTATTGCCAGTTTGGGATTGCGTAAACTCAAATCCATCATCAAGACCATTGGGCTCTATAACACTAAGGCGGAAAACATCATCAAGACCTGCAAGATATTGAAGACACAACATCATTCGCAGGTACCGCGCACCCGGGAAGCCTTGGAAGCCCTGCCGGGCGTGGGTCGGAAGACGGCAAATGTGCTACTCAATACCGCCTGGGGCGAGGCGACCATCGCCGTGGATACTCATATTTATCGTGTGTCTAACCGGACCCGGCTGGCACCGGGGAAGACCGTGCTCACCGTGGAGAAGAAACTGCTGAACGTCATCCCGGCGGAGTTTGTGCAGCATACTCATCACTGGCTGCTTCTCCATGGGCGTTATGTGTGCGTGGCTCGCAAGCCCCGATGCGGCACCTGCTGTATTGCTGATCTGTGTGAGTTCAAGGACAAGCGTCTCTATAGGTGACTCTTCTCGCCGAAGCCCGTCATTCTCGGGCTTGCCCTCTGACGGGTCGGAGGACCGGGGTAAAGCGGCTAGACTTTGCGTCCTTTGCTGGCGGCGAGTTTTAATCGCAGCGCATTCAATTTAATAAACCCAGTCGCATCAGCTTGATCATAAGCACCGGCATCTTCCTCAAAAGTTGAGATCCTTGCATCGTAAAGACTGCTTGTCTCCGACTCGCGACCAACGACCATGACACTGCCCTTGTATAACTTAAGCTGCACCTTGCCATTAACATCCTGTTGCGACTCGTCAATCAATGCTTGCAATGCTCGTCTCTCTGGCGACCACCAGTAGCCGTTATAAATCAAGCTGGCGTAGCGCGGCATGAGTTCGTCTTTGAGATGCGCCAGTTCCCGATCAAGCGTGATCGACTCCATAGCGCGATGCCCCTTCAATAAAATACTGCCGCCAGGCGTTTCATAACAGCCTCTCGCCTTCATACCGACGTATCGGTTTTCAACAATATCGACCCTGCCGATACCATGGGCGCCACCCAGTTTATTGAGATGCGCCAAGACCTGAGCGGCGGTCATGGCTGTACCATCCACGGCAACCACATCTCCACCGGCGTAGTCCAGTTGAATATAAACCGGTGTGTCGGGTGCGGCTTCGGGCGAGACGGTCCAGAGCCACATGGCTTCATCTGGTGCCCGCGCTGGATCCTCCAGTCGGTCACCTTCATAAGAAATATGTAGCAGATTGGCATCCATTGAGTAGGGGGACTTCTCGCCGGCATGCTTTTGGTCCACTTGAATCTGATGCTGTTCACAAAACGCCATCAAACTTTCCCGAGAGTTTAATTCCCAATCACGCCAGGGCGCGATGACCTGCACATCTGGCTTCAGGGCGTAGATGCCCAGTTCAAATCTCACCTGATCATTGCCCTTGCCCGTTGCCCCGTGCGCGATTGCCGCCGCGCCAGTGTCATTCGCCACCTCAACCAGCCGCTTGGCAATCAAGGGTCGGGCAATACTCGTACCGAGCAGATACTCACCTTCATACAGGGTGTTGCAGCGGAACATGGGGAACACATAATCCCGCACAAATTCCTCTCGTATATCGTCAATGAATATTTCCTTCACTCCCATACGGGCAGCCTTCTGCCGCGCGGCTTCCAGCTCTTCGCCCTGACCCAGGTCGGCGGTGTAGGTCACCACTTCACAGTCATAGGTTTCCTGCAACCACTTGAGAATCACCGAGGTGTCCAGTCCGCCCGAATAAGAAAGGACTATTTTGTTAATAGCGGATTTCTTATTGGCAGGCAAATCACTGCTAGGCATGTCAATAATCCAGAGAAGAACTTTGATGGTTCTGCACATTAGCATAGTTTGCCTTGCTTGCCGTCATTCTAAAGATTATGTTCACAATATCCGCAGAAAATTTGATAAACTTAAAACTGCTGGTTTTATTTGAGAAACTGAGATGCCGTTATGAAACCTACTAAATTTCCCAATCCATTTAAACCAGGTTCTGGCCATCTTCCGCCTTATCTCGCTGGGCGAGAAAACGAGCAAGATGTATTTAGAAATCACTCAGTCGACATGTCTGCCGGTACATCACCTCCGGCCGCAACAGTTTTGTATGGCCCCCGAGGGATGGGTAAAACAGTCTTGTTACGTTGGTTTAAAAATGAAGTTGAGGGTGGCGTTGGGAAGGATGATTCAATACGTTTGGTTTGGGTGACCCCTGATCAATTAGAATCGCCAGCTGATTTATGGAAGTGTTTGATGCCTCCTGAAACGCTGAAAAGTAAACTGACCCATGAAGATGTGACTGCTGGCTTTAATGTCGAAGTATTGGCTGCCAGTGCTACTTGGAGGGCAAAGGATTTATTCAAACAAACCTTTCAAAAGATTTTAATTGATCAGTGCAAAAAACAACCATTAATATTGTTAATGGATGAAGCACATAAAATGGATACTGGTTTGTGTAATAATTTATTAAATCTTCATCAAATAATTAGTCCTGAATCCCCTTTTATGTTGGTTTTGGCTGGCACTCCTGGACTGCGACATTTTCTATCGGGAGTAAACGCTACCTTTGTTGAGCGTTCCAGAAAGATTGGTCTTGGGAGATTGGATGAACAATCTGCAGCGGATGCTATAAGTAAACCGTTTGCGGAACAAGGCATACAAATAACGGATGACGCTTTGTCAACTATTGTTGAGGACAGTCAATGCTACCCTTACTTTTTACAAGAATGGGGTCGTTCTCTTTGGATGGAAGCAGACAAAGAAAACTTGACATGCATGACTGATGAACAGGTTGCGGTTGTAAAACCAAATATTACCATTATAAAACAAGACTTTTATGATGAACGTAGAGATAAATTAAAAACACTTAGGTTGCAGTCAACGGCGGTTGCTATCGCACAAGCATTTCAAGATACAAAAGCAATGTCAGATGATGCGATTATGGAAGTTATTACCGATAATTTATCGATTGATACATTAAATACACAGTCAGATGTTGAACGCTTACAAACATTTATTGATCATGATTTTATATGGCGACCACTGGGGTCGGCTTTCTATGAACCGGGTATTCCCAGTTTTATGACTTATATGCTGAATCAGCAACCGCCGCCTGTTAAGACAAAATAAAACCCACGCAGACGAGTCATCCTTGCCGCCTGAATGAGCGAGGACGGCGGGGACTAGCGTCGCTTGCCCGATACTTCGCTAGGAAAATGATATAATCCCGATGCCGAACACGCCTCTCCGCTCAGTCTGTTCTCCTAATTGGAATCGGTTCAAGCATGCGTTCAATCAAAATCAAACGGCCTGATGATTGGCATATTCATCTCCGAGATGGCGACTATCTTGCGTCTAGTGTTGCTGATGCCAGCCGGTATTTTGGGCGCGCGCTGGTGATGCCCAATCTAGTACCGCCGATTGTTGATGTCGCTGCTGCCCGTGCCTACAAAGACCGCATTGAACAACACCTACCAGCGGGTTCACACTTTACGCCGTGCATGACGCTCTATCTTACCGACGAGACCCGCCAGGATACTTTGCTCAGTGCTAAGCAATCCGGTTTTATCCAGGCATGCAAGTTGTATCCTGCGGGCGCCACTACTCACTCCAACCGCGGTGTGAACTCAATTGATGCCCTCTTCCCGCTCTTTGAGACGATGGAAAAACATGACCTGCCCCTCTCAATACACGGCGAGGTCACCGATGATGATGTGGATATTTTTGATCGGGAAGCCGTGTTTATTGATCGATATCTCAGTCGTATAGTGGCACGTTTTACCGCGCTCAGAATTGTGCTGGAACATATCACGACCGAAGATGCGGTTGCCTATGTCGCAACAGCAGGGGACAAGGTCAGTGCGACGGTGACTGCGCATCATCTGTTGTATAACCGGAATGACATGCTCGTCGGCAGCATGAAGCCAGTTTATTTTTGTCTGCCCATATTGAAACGCAGTACCCACCAGCAGGCACTGGTTGAAGCGGTGACTTCGGGCAACCCGGCCTTCTTTCTCGGGACTGACTCAGCACCCCACCCGCGGCAAGCAAAGGAAAGTGCCTGTGGATGCGCTGCTGGTAGTTACACGGCACATGCTGCGCTTGAACTCTATGCTGAGGTTTTTGACCGGGAATCTTGCCTTGATAAGTTGGAAGCTTTTGCCAGTCACTTTGGGGCTGACTTTTATCAAGTACCGCGCAACCAGGAGCAAATTGAACTCATTGAGGAGGCATGGCAGGTGCCCGAGTCGCTAGACTTCGGTGCGGACCGCCTGGTACCGATCCGCGCTGGAGAAAAGATACGTTGGCGAGTGACCCCAAGTTGAAAGGCGAAAAACTACCCATAGCACATAGATTCAGAGGTTATCTACCGGTGGTGATGGATCTGGAAACAGGCGGCTTTAATGCCAGCACTGATGCACTACTGGAATGTGCGATTGTCATGCTCTATATGGACGATGACGGCATCATGCTTCCAGGTGAGCGCGCATTTTTTAATATCAAGCCTTTTGAAGGGGCTGTCATTGAGCAGGCATCTCTGGAGTTCACCGGTATTGATCCGGAACATCCATTTCGGATGGCAGTAGCGGTGGAGGAAAAGCAAGCACTCGCGGAAACATTCCAAATTATCAGGAGAGAAATAAGACATACCGGCTGTAACCGTGCGGTGATGGTTGCCCACAATGCGGCATTTGATCAGGCATTCCTCATGGCGGCGGCAGCGCGCGCGGGTGTTAAGCGAAATCCTTTTCATCCCTTTTCAAATTTTGATACGGCAACACTCTGCGGGCTGGCTTTTGGTCAGACTGTGCTTGCCCGCGCCTGCGAGGTGGCTGGCGTTAGTTTCAATGCTGAAGAAGCCCACTCGGCAAAATATGACGCTGACAAGACCGCGGAATTGTTCTGCTATATCGTCAACAAATGGCAGCAGCTGGGCGGAATGGATGATATTTAGTGATAAGGGCTAGCGCCCGTCACTCTCGGGCTTGCCCTCTGACGGGTTGGAGGACCGGGGTAAATCGGAACACAATACTCTTTTTTACTGGATTCCCGCCTGCTTTGATCCTGACGGCGATGGTAGGGGGAGGTGCTGGGGTCAACCCGTTCGGTTGATTGCCGCCTGGGCGAGAAGCGCCGGTACCGGGCTATATTTTGCAAACTCCATAGAAAAGGTTGCCCTGCCCTGGGTGGCAGAACGCATATCGGTTGCATATTCAAACATCTCCGCGAGCGGCACATCAGCACGCACTATCTTGCCAGCAGGCACATCTTCCATACCCAGGACCAAACCGCGTCGACGACTAAGATCCCCGAGGATGTCACCGTAGTATTCCTCTGGGGTGACTACCTCAACCTTCATCACGGGTTCCAGCAATACGGGCTCCGCTGCCAAGGCACCGGATTTCAACGCCATGGCGCCAGCGATCTTGAACGCCACCTCGCTGGAATCAACCTCATGGTAGGAACCGTCATAGAGAGTGACCTTCACGCCCTGTAGCGGATAACCGGCAAGCACGCCGCTCGCCATCTGCTCTTGCACCCCCGCGTTGACTGCCTTGATATATTCCTTCGGCACAGCACCACCTACCACCTCATCCGCAAATTCATAGGTGTCTTCTTCAAGCGGTTCCAGACGCAACCATACATGCCCGTATTGCCCACGCCCGCCAGTCTGGCGAACAAACTTGCCTTCCGCTTCTACTAGTTTGCGGATCGTTTCCCGATACGCCACCTTGGGTTTGCCGATCTTTGCATTAACATCAAACTCACGTTTCATCCGCCCGAGGATGACATCAAGATGCAGTTCCCCCATGCCGCCGATGATGATTTGGCCAGATTCTTCGTCGGTATGCGACTTGAAGGACGGGTCTTCAGCGGTCAACTTCCCGAGTGCTAGAGTCATCTTTTCCTGGTCTGCCCGGGACCTGGGCTCCAAAGCCACATGAATCACCGGTTCTGGGAATATCATCCGCTCCAGAATGATGGCCTGGGCTGCCGCACAGAGGGTGTCCCCGGTGCTTGCATGCTTTAGGCCTATGGCTGCCGCTATGTCGCCGGCCCGGACTTCTTGAATTTCCTGCCGGTGATTGGAGTGCATCTGCACCATGCGCCCGATGCGTTCTCGCTTGCGCTTCACCGGATTCCATACCGCATCACCTGAGCGCAAGAGCCCCGAATAAACACGAAAGAAAGTCAAGGTACCGACGAAGGGGTCGGTCGCAATTTTGAATGCCAGCGCCGCAAAGGGTGCCTTGTCATCCGCTTGGCGTTCTGCTTCCTGCGCACCACCGGGGTCGGTGAAGCCTCGAATGGCTTTGATTTCATCCGGGGCCGGCAGGTACTCAACCACTGCATCTAGCATGGGTTGCACCGCCTTGTTCTTGAAGGCTGAACCGCAGAGGGCGGGGACTATTTCATTAGCGAGGGTTCTGGCTCTGATGCCCGCTTTGATTTCTGCATTGCTCAATGCGCTGCCATTGAGATACTTTTCCAGCAGCGTTTCATTCGCCTCGGCGGCGGCTTCAACTAACTTGTCCCGCCATTCCAGCGCCTGCCCATGAATGTCCTCTGGAATATCTGCCCGGCTGATACTGAGCCCTTGATCCTCCTCACTCCAATAGATGGCTTGCATGGTGATGAGGTCAATTACACCCTGGAAGTTTTCTTCAGCGCCTATCGGCAGTTGAAGACAGACCGGGCTGGCACCCAAACGTTGTTCAATCTGTTCAATAACTCTGAGGTAATCCGCGCCAATTCGATCCATCTTGTTTACAAAAACCAGCCGCGGGACATCATATCTATTGGCTTGACGCCAGACGGTTTCCGATTGCGGCTCCACGCCTGAGGTGGCGCAAAACACTACCACGGCCCCATCAAGCACCCGCAGAGAGCGTTCCACTTCTATGGTGAAGTCTACATGCCCGGGGGTGTCAATGATGTTGATACGATGTTCTGCAAACTGACCTTCGGTGCCACACCAGAAGGTAGTGGTCGCCGCGGAGGTGATGGTGATCCCGCGTTCCTGCTCCTGCTCCATCCAGTCCATGACCGCAGCACCGTCATGCACTTCACCCATCTTGTGCGACACGCCGGTATAAAAAAGAATCCTTTCGGTGGTGGTGGTCTTACCTGCGTCCACATGGGCAACGATACCGATATTGCGGTATCTTTTGATGGGGGTTGTCCTCGCCACTATGCAACTCCAGATGCCGGGCGATACCGGGTAATGTTTGAATAGACCGAGGTACTTAGAGGCTGCTTAAAACCGCTTCTAACAGCTGCCTTAAAATCGATAGTGAGCAAAGGCTCGGTTAGCTTCTGCCATCTTGTGAGTATCTTCCTTCTTGCGTACTGCAGCACCGCGCCCGGCCGCGGCATCCATTAACTCACCGGCCAGCCGGAGTGCCATGGACTTCTCGCTACGTTTGCGAGCAGCATCAACCAGCCACCGCATTGCCAAAGCAGAGCGTCTGGAAAGTCTTACCTCAACGGGCACCTGATAGGTAGCACCACCAACCCGTCTGGACTTGACTTCAACGGCGGGGGCAATCGCTTCAAGTGCCGCATCAAAGACCTCTATAGGATCAGCCGTGCCGCGTTCACTGATGCGATCAAGGGCACCATAGACGATATTTTCCGCCAGGGACTTCTTGCCGCTGACCATGACATGGTTCATAAACTTAGCGAGGGTGGTATTGCTGTACTTGGGGTCGGGAAGGATTTCCCGTTTCTGCGGAACTCTTCTTCGTGGCATGGTGTAGGTCCTTCATTCTTCAGGTTAATTGGGACTCGGTCGCGTCATATCTTTACGTGCCTGCCCAGCCTTACTCTGATCCTTTATTTGCGACCAGTGCGTGTCTTACTATTTTGGTTTCTTGGTACCGTACTTTGAACGCCCTTGCATCCGATCGCTGACGCCGGTTGTATCCAGGGTACCGCGAATCGTGTGATAGCGCACACCCGGCAAGTCCTTGACGCGCCCACCGCGTATCAAGACCACCGAGTGATCCTGCAAATTGTGCCCCTCGCCGCCAATGTATGAAATGACCTCAAAGCCGTTGGTCAAGCGGACCCGGCAAACCTTCCGCAATGCGGAGTTGGGCTTCTTGGGGGTGGTGGTGTAGACACGCGTACATACACCGCGTTTTTGCGGGCAGGATTGTAGCGCGGGCACATCACTCTTGATGACCTTGCGTCGGCGCGGCTTCCGAACCAATTGATTGATTCTCGCCATCTTTGTTGCGTCTCCCTTAACTGATTAATGCTCTGGACTAGTCCATCTAGTCCATCAAGGCGCGCATCATAATGACGCGGCGCTAGCTAGTCAACCGCTTGTATAGGTGCTTGGATTCAACTCGCCGTCATTCTCGTATTGAACAGTGCGGCTTCACCGTGATGGAGTCCGGCCACACCGGACAGCTTATTCCTCTGGATTCCCGCCTTCTTTGATCCTGACGGCTAAACAAGCACCTTATCAACAACCGCTGAGGGCTCTGCCTTACGGCAGGGCGCAAAGGACATTCTATGCACCGGGGAGGGACCATGACAGCGCAATGCCTCCAGATGTGCGGCCGTAGGATAGCCCTTGTTACGCGCCAGACCATAGGCCGGATAGAGGCTATCAAGGCGTTGCATCTCCTTATCTCGGGCAACCTTCGCAAGGATTGAAGCAGCCATAATAGCCACGCTTTTTGAGTCGCCCTTGATGAGCCAGGCACCAGCACAGGGCAGGTTCGGCAAGCGGTTACCATCCACCAGTGCGTAGTCAGGCACCAGAGACAAGCCAGACACCGCGCGTTGCATAGCGAGCATACTGGCTTGCAGGATGTTGATGGCATCAATCTCGGCAACATCGGCGTAGGCGACGGCGTAGGCAGTCGCCGCTGAGCGGATAATAGGCTCAAGCACCAGACGGCGCTTTTCTGAGAGGCGTTTTGAATCAGCCAGGCCCTCAATAGCCTGGGCCGGCTCCAGCACCACCGCCGCCGCATAGACCCTACCCGCCAAGGGTCCCCTGCCGGCTTCATCAATCCCCGCCAGATATTCCAGCCTAGGCATCAGCCACCCCGCAGAGCGCTAGCAGAGCCTGGGCCGCTGCGCTACCGGGTGCCTTATTGGTGATGAGTTGGCGGTGGATGCGGGCAAATTCGTCAAGCAGGTCGCTATGGTCCGGTGCTAATAAGAGCTCGGTAGCCGCGGCAGCCATGCGCCGGGGGTCTGCATCCTGTTGAATAAACTCGGGCACGAGTTGCCGACCGGCAAGAATGTTGGGCAGGGCAAACCATTTGGAGTAAACGAGGCGGGACACTATGGTGTATGTCAATGCGCCCAGCCGATAGGACATAATCATGGGCCGCCTGAGCAGGAGTGCTTCCAACGTGGCGGTGCCTGAGTTGACCAGCACTAGGTCTGCCGCCTTAATAGCTTGACGTACCTGCCCATCCACCAGTTGTACCCTGCCTGCCACTGCCGGATAGTCGCCGAGCATGGCTTCAAGTTGCCTCCTTCGCTTAACGTTAGCTGCAGGAATAACAAACCAATCTACTTCCTGGGACAGATATTCCGCGGTCTGTAAAAAATCCCGCCCTGAATAGTTGACCTCACGGGCCCGACTGCCGGGGAGGATCGCGACCACCCTTGCCCCCGGGGCTATGCCCAGCTGAGCACGGGCATTGGTTTTATGCTGATCTCTCTGGGAGGTGGCTTCCTCATAACTAATCTCATCGGCCATAGGATGGCCAACGAAGGCGACCGGAATATGGTGTTGTTCGTAAAGCTGCGTTTCATGGGGATAGAGGGTCAGCATCAAATCAATATTTTTGGCAATCTTTTTAAGCCGCCGCCGCCGCCATGCCCAGACGGAGGGTGACACATAATGGACGGTTTTTATGCCGCGTCTATGTAAGAGACCAGCAAGCAGAAGATTAAAGCCATTAAAATCAATGCCGACAAAACACGTTGCTTGAGAGGCTATGACCTTGTCGCGCATCAAGAGCAAGCCCCGGATGAGTTCTGGCAGGCGCATCAAGGGGTCAATAAAGCCGTTGACGGATAAACGTTCCATGTCCACTTCGGATACAAAACCCTCCGCGACCATAGCCGGCCCGCCTATGCCGAAGCAGTGGGCCCTGGGAACTACTTTTTTGATCTCCCGTACCAGGGCTGCACCCAGCTGGTCGCCAGATGCTTCCCCGGCAACCATACCTATCTTGAGGGGCGGGTCGGGGAGAGAAGTGGACATCTCCGGCTTAGAGCACCTTTTGTTCTGCAAAGGTCAGCACCGATGAACAAACAAGCTGCTCATCCACCCAGGCACGCCCGGTTGCCTTCATCCAATGTGTCCTGAGCTTCACGATTTCCACATCTAATTTCACCTGATCACCAGGAATCACCGAACGTTTGAATTTGACCTTATCGGCGCCCGCCAGATAGTAGACATAACCATCGTCCAAGGTTCTATCCCGGCTTCTAAATGCCAGGATGCCAGCCGCCTGGGCAAGGGCTTCAATGAGCATGACACCGGGGAAGACCGGGGTACCCGGGAAGTGCCCGGTGAACACCCCCTCATTAATGGTGACATTCTTGATGCAGATGATTCGTTTGAAGGCTTCAAACTCAATCACGCGATCTACCAGCAAAAAGGGATAACGATGCGGCAGGTAACCTTGTATCTCAGCGACTTCCATGGGGAGTACCGGTTGATGGTTGTTTATGGGTTTCCAATCGTCTGATGCGTTTGAGTATCGTAGCAAGTTTACTGAAGCCGACGATATTACGTTTCCACTCTTTATTCGACATCAAACCCGTACCCGAAGAATAACGGCCTTTTTTCAGGATGGAACGACTCACCAGGGTCATTGCCGTGATCTCCACATGATCAACTATCTCAATATTATCAATGATGCCTGATGCGCCACCAATTAAACAATGGCTACCTATCCTGGTGCTGCCCGCTATGGCGGTACAGCCTGAAATCAAAGTCTGCTCACCAATCACCGTGCCGTGGCCGACCTGCACCTGATTATCCAACTTGCAGTGGGCTCCAATGCGGGTGTGGTTCAGGGCGCCTCGGTCTATGGTCGTGCCAGCACCAATCTCAACATCCTTACCAATACGCACCCCATACACCTGCGGAATTTTAATGATGGCGGCATCTTCTAAGTCAATCTCAAAGCCAAATCCATCCGCACCAAGCACCGCGCCACTGTGAATAATGCAGCCCTCGCCAAGCTGTACATCATGATACAAGACCACATTGGGAAACAATCGAGAAGCAGCCCCTAACACAGTACCCGCACCTATCTGGCAACCCGCACCAATAATGACATGCGCACCGATGCGGGCACCCGGGGCAATAACCACCCCCGCACCTATAGATACGTTCGCACCTACTTCTGCCTGAGCACTAATATGCGCGCTGGGATCAATACCGGGCGGGGCGGGGGGCAAGTTATCAAAAAGTGCGGCTATGGCTGCCTGGGCTTTTCTGGGCGTCGGGGTAAGCAACACAGGTCTGGTACAGGCGGCCGCCGCGTCCTCAGGACGCAATA
The DNA here is from genome assembly GCA_965208605.1 of Candidatus Azotimanducaceae bacterium. Classification (GTDB taxonomy): domain Bacteria; phylum Pseudomonadota; class Gammaproteobacteria; order Pseudomonadales; family Azotimanducaceae; genus UBA9659. Next base: position 878,945 of record OZ242345.1, read on the forward strand.
CGACAGCCGCCGCCTGGGTAGTTGCTAACAGGTGTTTATAGGATGAGTTAAAAAGAAATGCGAGTTGCTCTGAATTGGCTTCCTGAAGATTGGCAATGCCGCTCACCACCCGCTCAACATCGCCGCGACATTCAAGTTGGAACTGCGTCGCAATATCGCCCAGTTTCAAATTCAATTCGCGGTTTTTTCCTGGGCGTTAATGGCTTCTGTCAACTTCAAGGTAATGTCGTAAAAGTCACCCACATAGACCGCAGCAGCCCGCGGGAGGATGATGTCGTAGTCATCCTTCTTGACCAGGCTTTCAATTGCTTCTCTTACCCGGGGATTCAATGCCACTACCAATCGCTGGCGGCTTTCCTCAACGATGCGTTGCAGGTTTTGCGCCCGAGTAGTCAGTTCGCTGTTCTCTTGGAGCACCTGCTCAAGCAGGCCATTGAACTCCTGCTCACTCATAAACTCGGTGTCTTTCTTCAGCTTTTCCAGCGATGCGGTGAGGTTTTTCTGTTGTTCCTGTAGTCGTTCTTCCTCTGCGGCAAAATTAGCTTGTATTTCCGCCATGCCTTTCCTACCTATTTCAGAGCTCAGAACGGCTCTGGCAACATCAACGACCGCTACTTTTATCTCCGCATAAGCAGACGTTGAGCTCAGCGCAAAGACCGCCAGAATAACTACCAATCCTGCCTTTACTAATGGTTTTATTCGCACAATTCTATCCTCTCTATTCATCAAGCTATTCTCGTCTTATTGGACGGGGCATATTCCCATAAGCCCCCATTGGATTCAATGACTTATTTGCCCAGCCAGCGGTGCCTCACCCCGTCATTCTCGCCGAACCCTGACGTACCGCCGAAGGCGGGGCGACTGGGTTCGGGGGGAATCCAAAGAAACAAAGGCAATACCGCTCGTTCCTCTGGATTCCCGTCACCCCAGTCGGCACAGCCAATGGCTGTGCCGACTGGGGTGACGAGAATGACGGGGGTGACGGGGTTATGACGCCTCCACTTAGAAGACACCGCCAAGTTCAAACTGGAACCTTTCCACCTCGTCTCCAGGCTTCTCATTCAGCGGGTAAGAAAAGATCAAACTGATGGGTGCAAGCCCGGTAATCCAGGTAATCGCCAGACCCGCGCTGTAACGCATATCACCAAAATCCAGATCATTACATATACTGCTGACTTCCAAGCAGTTGGTATTAAAAACATTCCCGGCATCAACAAACAGCGCGGCTCTGATTTGCCGCTGGTCCTCTATAAAAGGTAGGGGGAAGATTATTTCGGCGCTTAATTCAACCAGCACATTACCGCCAATAGAATTAGTATCATTCAATTGGCTTGGGTTAAGCGGGGTTGCCTGAGGACCGAGAGAACTTCTCTTATAACCGCGTACTGAACCCACACCGCCCGCATAAAAATTCTTGTAGAAGGGATAGGTCACGGTATCGCCGTAGGTGTCCCCATAGCCCAGGTCAACCCTCAGCCGAAGCACCCAGGGGTTAAACAGAGAGAAAAACCGCTGCCCCCTGTAGTTGATTTTGTAAAACTCCAATTCACTCCCCGGTGTCGTCACCTCCAGGGACAATGACTGGGAGCGACCCGCGGTTGCCAGGAGACCGCGATTTAACGCCGACATGCTGTAGCCAGCAGTCAAGGTCACCAGAGCAAAGGATTCACCTTCCCGCTTAACAAACTCAGAAATTTCCTCGGCGGAAAAAATGCCCGTGGTAATATCTGTTGACTCAATACCCACACCAAAGTTGATGCGCGAGACCTCGCTAATAGGATAGCCATAGTTGACCGAAGCCCCATAAGAATCTGTAGAGAAGCTGACGATGTTCCGTTGGTCAAAGTCACTTTCCTGATAGAAGACCGAATAACCTCTACTCACGCCATCAATCGTATGGTAGGGATTAAAATAAGACACATTGAGTGCCTTCTGATAGTCACTTCGGTTGATCCCCACAGTCAGGCTGTTACCGCTACCGATGACATTTCTTTCCTGATAGGAAAGCCCCAAAATCAGCCCTATCTGCTGTGCATACCCCAGGGTGGCGGAAATAGACCCAGAGGGCTGTTCCTCAACCGTGTAATTCACATCAATTTGATCATCGGTCCCCGGTACCGCTGGCGTCTCAACATTGACTTCCGTGAAATATCCCAGCCTTTCCAAACGAATTTTTGAGGCCTCAATAAAAGAAGTGGATGCCCAGCCCCCTTCGGCCTGACGCAGCTCCCGCCTGAGGACTTCATCCTGGGTCACCGTATTACCGCGGAAGTTCACCCGGCGCACATAGGTACGGCGTCCCGTATCTACAAAATAGCGCACCGTGACCTTATCGCCATCTGGATCCTCCATTACCGGTTCCCCGGTAGCACTGACGAAGGTATAACCCGCATTACCTAGTGCCCGTTCAATGTTTTCTTCCGAGGCGACCATGTACTCCCGGGAAAATACCTGCCCCTGGCGAGTTATCAATATGGCACGGATGGATGCCTCTGGAATATCATGCAGGTCACCCACCACCTCTATCTCACCTATGGTGAACTGTTCACCCTCAATGACATTAACCGTGATGTAGATGTCTTCCATATTGGAAGCGATGGCGACCTGAGTGGAATCAATTGTAAAATTAAGATAACCACGGTCCAGATAATAGGATTCAATCGCTTCCAGATCGCCTTTTAACTTTTCCCGGGAATACTGATCGTCTTTGGTATAAAAGGACAGGAATGAAGGGAGTTTCAGTTCCAGCAGTTCTATGAGCGTTGCATCGTCAAACACCTTATTGCCGACTATATTAATGTGCTGAATACCGGAGACATTCCCCTCGTAGACCTCCACCTTGATGGCGACTCTATTCCTAGGCAACTCTTCCAAATGGGTTTCGATATTCGCGTCATAGCGGCCCTGGGTGACATACTGCCGCTCCAGATCTGAGGCAATCTGCTCCAGGGTCACCTTCTGGAAGATCTGCCCTTCTGCCAAGCCAGACTCATTCAGACCCTCAATCAGGGCTTCCGTCTTGATGGCTTTATTCCCTTCAAATTCAATGGAATCAATGGTGGGTCTTTCCTTAACAATGATGACCAGCACATTGCCATCCTTGCCAATCTGCACATCATCGAATGACCCATTAGCGAAGAGGGAGCGCCCTATTTGTCTGATCTCCAGGACACCAATATCATCACCAACGTTATACGGGATAGCACCGAATACCGTGCCCGCAGAAATCCTTTGCAGGCCTTCCACCCGGATGTCAGAGATCACGAAGGGAAAGGCCACCGTGGAGTAAGCCAGGGCACCCACCAGAAGCCCAGCATGTAACAGACGGGCAAGGTAATGTGCTACAGGTAAAGCGGGAATCAAGGTCATTTTTTAACTATCGCTTTTAAATATTGCTGTTCAGTATCGGTGAGTACACCCTTTTTATGTCAGCCGAATCAAGTCATTGTAAAAAGCCAGTATCATCAGACCGACAATGAGCACCATGCCCAGTTGCATGCCCCAGGCTTGCACGGTTTCCGATACCGGCTTACCTCTGATAACTTCCACGAAATAATACATCAAATGACCACCATCTAGCACCGGAATAGGCAGGAGGTTCAATACGCCCAAAGAAATACTCAGTAGCGCGATGAAGCCTATAAAGCTTTCCAGCCCGGCCTCGGCCGTGTCATTGGCAATCCGAGCGATGGTAATCGGACCGCTGAGATGCTTGGGTGACAAGGCGCCCACTAACATCTTGCCGATGGCTTTGTAGGTAAAGGCGGTCAGTTGCCAGGTCTTCTCTATGGCCGGCAACCAGGCACGATAGACGGGCAGGGACACTTCTCTCTGCATCTCCTCGGGGATCGGGAAGGTCGCTACAGCAACTCCGATATAGCCCACTTCTTCACCGCCCAGGGCCCGTGCCTCAGGCGTCAATTCCAGTGTCAGGTAGGTATCAGGCTTGCCCGCGGCAGCTCCTGAGCGCAACACCCCGAGGGTGATGGGCAGTTCCGGGCTGGACTGGATCTGCTTAACCAGGCTCTGCCAGCCCGACACCGGGACCCCATCAGCAGTCATAATTTTATCCCCGGGCACCAGCCCGGCTAGCCTTGCCCGCCCCTCGTCGGTCACCTCCCCTATTACCGCGGGTATCGGGGGATACCGGGGTATTAAGCCCAGATCCCGAGTCGGGGAAGGCTGCTCAGCATCTTTGAGCCAATCCACTATCCCAATAGCATGGTCACTGGTCAGGGTGCTACCGCGACGAGCATCCTTCGCGGTTATCAGGATGGAGCCGGTGTCCCCCAGATGCATCAGCAGTTGCTGATTGACCTGGGACCAGGTCGGCGTTGCTTTGCCATCCACGGCGACTATTTCCTGCCCCTTCACCAGCCCCGCCCGGGCGGCGGGAGACTCGGCACTGAGGTCGCCCAGCACCGGTATCAGGCCGGTGACACCTACTGTGAAGAGTAGCCAGTAGGCAAGAATCGCCAACAAAAAGTTAGCGAAGGGACCCGCAATGACTATGGCGATACGTTGCCACACCGGCTTCCTGTTGAAGGTGAGCGGTAACAGCGCTTCGGGCACCTCGGCCTCGCGTTCATCGAGCATCTTCACATAGCCCCCCAGGGGGATAGCAGCCACGACAAACTCGGTGCCACCAGGGGTTCGCCGCCAGGTGAAGATAGGCTTCCCAAAGCCCAGACTGAAGCGCAAGACATGCACCCCGCAAAGGCGCGCCACCGCGTAGTGCCCATATTCGTGGAAGGTCACCAGTATGGACAGGGTGACGATGAGTGCGGCGACTGTTTGTATGACTTCAATCATGGCATGGTCAACATCTTAATAGTGATACTGGCACGGCTGCTCTTGGATAAAAAGCTGCATAGGCACCAGACATAGATTATGAACCCGACCAGAGCAACAAGTTCAACCCAGCACTTTTATAAACAGCACTTTTATAGTGCTTTTCTATCAACCGCTGCCTGCTAAACCACCGCATTACCAACCCCACACCAGCAGATACAGTGCCAGGACGGGCGCTGCCGACAACAGACTGTCAATACGGTCCAGGAAGCCCCCATGCCCCGGTAACAACCGGCTAGAATCCTTGATATCCCGGTGTCGCTTGAACATGCTGACCGTCAAATCGCCCAGTACCGACACCTTCGCCAGGACTAGCACCAGAACGAGTAGTCCCAGCCCATCCAGGCTATAGAAGCTGGGGTAGCCCTTCCAAAGGGTTATCAGGGCAGCAACCACCAGCGCGGCGAGGCCGCCACCCATGACCCCAGCCCAGGATTTACCCGGACTCACCGCGGGGGCAAGCCGGGACCTGCCCCAGGCCCTACCCATGATGTAGGCACCTACATCGGCACTCCAAATAATCAAAAATAGGAATAAAATCAAATAGTTAGTCTCATCAAAACCCTTCAACTCCCGCATAGCCACCCCGGCAGGAACAAGCACCAGCAGCCCCATGAGCAAGACCAGACTGCGGTGCCGGAGGACGCGCCGAGAGCCGGGATAGGCCATGACGAGCAACAGGGCGAGCAGCCACCAGACCAGACCGAGTATCAAGAGGGGTAAGGGCGGTAGATAGGTGGCGGCAAACAACAACAGGCCACAGCAGAGCGCATAGAGATAGCGTGCAATACCCGCCAGCCCACCCAGATTTGCCCATTCCCAGGCACTCACCAGAAGCACCGCGCCAATGAACAATGAAAACCCGAACTCAGGCAGGAGGAACACCCCCGCCAGGGCAATGGGCGCCATGATGAGGGCAGTGATAATGCGTTGTTTGAGTGTGCTATTAAGCGGCATGGGGGTTAAATTTCCATCAGGTCAGCTTCTTTCGCGGCCAAGGCGGCATCGATCTGTTTGATCTTGCTGTCAGTTAAGCCCTGGACTACTTCTTCCCCCCGCCGGGCTTCATCTTTGGTGATGTCCTTGTCCTTGAGGAGGGCTTTCAAATCATGCTTGGCATCACGGCGGATATTCCTAATCGCCACCCGCGCCTGCTCGGCTTCCGCCCGGGCAACCCGGGTCAGGTCCCGGCGGTTTTCTTCCGTCAATGGCGGTAACGGGAGGCGGATACCGTCGCCAGAGACATTAGGGTTGATGCCGAGAGCTGACTTCAAGATGGCTTTTTCTACATCCTGGAGCATGGACTTTTCCCAGGGGACCACCACCAGAGTACGACCATCCTCAACATGGATATTTGCGACCTGATGAAGGGGCGTATCAGTGTCATAGTAGGACACACTAATATCATCAAGCAGGTTAGGATGGGCGCGACCCGTGCGAATCTTGGCAAAGGCCGTATCCAGTGCTGCCAGAGTTTTACTCATCCGGGCTTCGGCTTCCTTTTTGATATCCTCAATCATGGGGCTTCCCCGCGCTAGGCTTGGCCTTCTTGTCGGTAATAACCGGGTCGGTAATAACCGGGTCGGTAATAACCGGGTCGGTAATATCAGTAATCAATGTGCCTTCATCCTCACCGGCGACTATCCTGAGCAAGGCATCTGGCTTATGCATGGCGAAGACTCTCATAGGCAGCTTATGCTCCCTGGCGAGGCAAATTGCCATGGAATCCATCACCGCCAACTGCTGCTCCAGCACCTCATCGTAGGACAGCCGAGCATAGCGGCAAGCAGAGGCATCAACCATAGGATCCGCAGAATAGACGCCATCCACTTTGGTCGCTTTGAGCAGGATCTCGGCATTGATTTCTATGGCTCGCAAGCAGGCTGCCGAGTCGGTTGTAAAGAGCGGGTTGCCGGTGCCCGCGGCGAAGATGACCAGCCCACCAGATTGCAGATGCTGTATGGCGGTGCGCCGGTGGTAGTGTTCAACGACTCGCCCCATGGGGATAGCGGACATGACCAGGGCATTGATCTTTTCCTGTGCCAGCAGATCGCCGAGGGCGAGAGCATTCATCACGGTCGCCAACATGCCCATCTGGTCAGCAGTGACCCTATCGAGCCCCGCCTCTTGGAATCTTGCCCCCCGCACCAGATTACCGCCGCCCAGCACCAGCCCTACCTCAACGCCCAACTCAACGAGCCGCTTAATCTCAACTGCCGTGTTGCGCAAGGCTTGGGGGTCAATGCCGCCCCCCGCATGCCCCAGTGCTTCGCCGCTTAATTTCAGCAGGATGCGTTGGTACTTGACTTGACGACCAGACATTCCAGACTCAGCCGTCTAGTTGTTGCCTGACCTCGGTGGCAAAGTCAATGTCTTGTTTTTCAATCCCTTCACCGACTTCAAAGCGCACAAAGCGGGTGCTCTGGGCACCTTCTTGCTGGAGCAGTGCGCCGACCTTCACCGTGTCATCTTTTACAAAGGGCTGGGAACTCAGGCTGATTTCGGCGAGATATTTTTGGAGCCGCCCCTGAACTATTTTTTCCACTATCTCGGGGGGCTTGCCGCTGTCTTGCACCTGGGCGGTGTATATTGCCTGCTCGGCAGCAATCAACTCGGCGGGCACCTGCTCTGGATTCAGATAGGCGGGATTGAGTGCGGCTATGTGCATGGCAATATCCTTGCCCAGGGCGTCGCTACCCCCTTCCATTCCCAACAAGACGCCAATCTTGCCGTTGGTGTGGAGGTACATGCTCACCTGTCCCTGGTCTTGCAAGACTTCTGCACGACGCACCGAGATATTCTCCCCTAGTTGCTGGATCAAGGCTTCCCGGGGTCCTGCCAGCAAGCCTTCCAGAGTGGTGTCTGGATGATTAAAAATCTCCTCAGTCACCTGCTCCACAAAATCAATAAAACTCTTATCACGCGCCGCAAAGTCAGTTTCACAATTCACTTCAACAAGCACCCCACGACTACCTTCAACTTTGATGCCCAGGAGACCGTCCCTGGCAATACGCCCGGCCTTCTTGGCGGCTTTCATGCCACTGGATTTGCGCAGGGTCTCAATGGCAAGCTCCATATCGCCTTGGGTTGCTGTCAGGGCCTGCTTGCAATCCATCATGCCCAGGCCGGTTCTTTCTCTAAGTGCCTTCACTGCTGAGGCGGAAATGGCAACCATCATCTATTCCTCTGCTGGGGGTTCTTTATGACTCTTTATATCCAATGAGGGCTCTGGCTCTTGTGTGGGCGCTATGTCAGGTGTTGCCGAGAGAGCGGGCTCGTCTGCTGAAGGCTCTTTATCACTCTTTATATCCAAACCGCTGATGGCTCTCGCTGAGGGCTCTATGTCAGGTGTTGCCGAGGCGGGCGCATTGTCTGCTGCTGGCTCTTCATTACTCTTTATATCCAATGAAGGCTCTGGCTCTTGTGTGGGCGCTCCGCTGAGGGCGCCTGCTGAAGGCGCTTCCGCAGCTTCACCCCGGTTCAAGTCGCCCTGATACTCAGCAACACCCGCTAGAGCAGCATCTGCTATGGCGGTCACGAAGAGACGAATTGAGCGGATCGCATCGTCATTGCCAGGGATCACATAGTCAATGCCATCCGGGTTGGAATTGGTGTCCACCACACCTATGACTGGAATGCGCAGCTTCCTCGCTTCGGTCACCGCTATATGTTCATGGTCAACATCAATCACGAACAAGATGTCCGGTAAGCCATCCATGTCCTTAATGCCACCGAGACTGAGTTCCAACTTATTGAGAATCCTTTGTCTTGATAGCACTTCCTTCTTGGTCAACTTCTCAAAGGTGCCGTCCTGGGCCTGGGTCTCCAGATCCCGCAGCCGGCGGATGGATTGCCGAATCGTCTTGTAGTTAGTCAACATGCCGCCCAGCCAGCGTTTGTCCACATAGGGCATACCGGCGCGTTGCGCATGCTCGCGGATGACCTTGCTGGCACTTCGCTTGGTGCCCACAAAGAGTATCTTGTGCCGTTTGGCGGTGGTGCTACGGACAAACTCCAGAGCTTCATTCAGCGCTGGGACTGTCTTTTCAAGGTTGATGATGTGGATTTTGTTCCGGGCACCAAAGATGTAGTTATCCATCTTGGGGTTCCAGTATCTGGTCTGATGACCAAAATGAGCACCTGCCTCCAGCAGGCTACGCATGGACACGCTGGACATAAGTCCCTCCAAATTGTATTGGGTTAAGCCTCCACGCACCCCATGATGCAACTCTTTACTCCGCCATCCCCGCGAAGCCCGGTCCTCCCCGCGACGGCGGCAACCCAGAGGTTGAGCCTTGGTTAAAGACTCTTCCAGAGCACCCGAACCATGTGTCGGTGTGTGTGTGGTCTGTTTTATCCACCGCAGACTCTGTCTACGGCGGTGCTTTATAACACAGCCGGGCGGTATCTGGTATAGTGCTCAGCGAAAATAGTGCTCAGCGAAAAAGTGCTCAGCAAAAAAGTGCTCAGCGAAAAAGTGCTCAGCGAAAATTTTCCCAGATGTTTATTAACAAGGCATTAACAAAGCTACTGACAAGATGGCAATTGAAATCAAAGATCAGGAGGCGATTAAAAAGATGCGCGCGGTGGGTGCTCTGGCAGCCGAGCAGCTGGAAATGATTGAAGCTTACATTCAGCCCGGCATCAGCACCGCCGAGTTGGACCGCATCTGCCACGACTATACCCTCAACAAACAAGGCGCAACACCCGCCCCACTGAACTATAACGGCTTCCCCAAGTCCATCTGCACCTCGGTCAATCATGTCGTCTGCCACGGGATTCCCTGCGAGGACAAGATATTGAAGAAGGGGGACATCATCAATGTTGATGTCACGTTGCTCAAAGACGACTACCACGGCGATACCAGCAAGACCTTTATTGTCGGCAAGGCAAGCATCCTCGCGGAGCGGCTGACGCGCGTCTGCCAGGAATGTTTATATCTTGGTATTCAAGCCATAAAACCAGGGCGGCACCTGGGCGATATCGGGCATGTGATCCAACAACATGCTGAGCAGCAGCGATTTTCAGTGGTGCGCGAGTACTGCGGCCACGGTATCGGTAAGGTGTTCCACGATGAGCCACAGGTGCTGCACTATGGCCGGCAAGGCACGGGACCTGAATTAAAACCGGGGATGACCTTCACCATTGAACCTATGATCAACGCTGGCAAGGCGGAGGTGAAGCTGCTCCCGGATCAATGGACGGTGGTCACCCGAGATCACAAACTCACCGCCCAGTGGGAGCACACCCTCTTAGTCACCGACCAGGGGTATGAAATACTGACCGCTAGGAAAGATGACACCATTCCCCGCTCTGGCTAGTGAGCCTGGCCGCCAACAGAAGCCCAGATGAGCCCGCAAACAAGCACCAAACCTATGCAAGACGAGTTGCTTGGCAGATTGGCAGACCGCCTGGGTAGCACCAATCAACCCCTCCCGCTACTGAAGGAAGCTATAGCCCAGGCACGCGCGCAGCTCAGTGCCCGGTTTGCTGAGGCTGAGGATACTGAGCTGCTAATCGCTGATTTCACCCGCTTTATGGACGGCCTCATCAGCCTTGTTTGGCACCGCTTTACTTGGCACCAGAAGCCCAATGACGGGGGGAAGTCCAGAATCTCCTTATTGGCAGTCGGCGGTTACGGGCGGTGCCAACTCCTACCCCACTCGGACATTGACCTCTTGATTCTTCTGGAACGGAATAGCCAGGCGATTCACCGAGCCAACATCCAGCGTTTCACTACCCTGCTCTGGGACCTAGGCTTGGATCTGGCCCATAGCGTCCGCACGATTAAGGATTGTCGTCTCCAGGCGGCCCAGGAGGTCACCGTGCTGACCGCGATGATGGAATCGCGCACCCTCTGTGGCGACGATGCTTTGCGGTTGCAAGCCAACCGTCAGCTCAGCATTGATAAAATATGGACACCGAAGCAGTACTTTCTTGCCAAAAGAGAAGAACAGCGGGCACGGCACATTAAATCTAACCACACTGAGTATAGTCTGGAACCCAATGTGAAGACCTCCCCCGGGGGGCTGAGGGATATACAGACCCTTGCCTGGGTGGCGAAACGGCAATACGGTACCGAAGGCTTCAATGAGCTTGTTGACCAGGGCATACTCACCGCGGCGGAACGAGACGAACTGCTAGACAGTAGTGCCTTCCTCCTGAAGGTCAGATTTGCGCTGCACAGCCTCTATGAACGAGATGAAAATCGGCTGCTATTTGAATACCAGCAACGTCTTGCCGCCCAATTGGGCTATCGGGATGGCGACCAGTTAGCCGTTGAGCAGTTTATGCAGGGCTATTATCAGGTCGTGCATAGGGTCAACACCATCAATGAGATACTCTTGCAGCACTTTGACGAGGTGATTATTGAAGCCTCGACACCACGCAGAGAAACCCCTATCAACTCCCGCTTCCGATTGACCAACAACTATCTTGAAATCACCTCGGAGCATGTATTTCAAGAAGCACCATCGGCACTGCTGGAGATGTTTGTGCTGCTGGGTGCCGATGACAAAATTCAAGGTATCCGTGCCTCTACTATCCGCCGGGCGCGGCAAGCAGTGCCTCTGATTGACGATGCCTTTCGTGCTAATCCTGACCACGCCAGGCTATTTATGGCGCTTTTGGGTTGCCCCTATTATCTCTTCACTCAGCTGCGCCGGATGGCGCGCTACGGCATCCTCGGTGCCTACCTGCCGGAATTTGGCAGAGTAATCGGGCAGATGCAGTTTGATCTCTTCCATATCTACACGGTGGATGCGCATACTCTGGAAGTGGTCCGGAACATGCGCCGCTTCCGTTACCGCAATCAGGAACAACGATTTCCCATAGCCGCAAACATACATCGTCAACTGCCCCGGGTGGAATTGCTATACATAGCGGGCATCTACCACGATATCGCCAAGGGAATGGGTGGCGACCACTCAGCACTGGGCGCGACTATCGCCAGAGCATTTTGTGAACGACATCAACTGCCCGCCCGAGAGACTGAGCTGGTCTGCTGGCTGGTTACCCAGCATCTAGTCATGTCAACCACTGCCCAGCGCAAAGACACCCAGGATCCACAGGTCATTCATGAGTTCGCCGTCCTGGTGGGCAATCAGACCCGTCTGGATTACCTCTATGCCCTGACGGTCGCGGACATCAATGCCACCAACCCCACCCTGTGGAATGGCTGGCGGGCACGTCTGCTACAGGATCTATATCTGCACACGAGAAAGGCACTGCGCCACGGCTCCGAGGAGCAACGAGATAGAAGAGGATATGTGCAGGACATACAGCAGGAAGTGCTCTCCAGGTTCACGGGATCGATGCCGCAAGCGGTGCTACACCTCTGGGAGCAGGTGGCTGATGACTACTTCGTGCGGGAAAGAGTCGCCGACATTACCTGGCACGCAGAGGAAATCCTAGCCCGGGGCCCCGATGAAAGCCCGCTGATATTGATCCAGGATGCGAAGACCCGACAAGAAGCGGATGGCTTCACTCGCATTTTTATTCATGCCAAGGATCGAAAGGACTTGTTCGTCTCCATCCTGACCGCACTGGATGGCCTCAGACTGGTGGTCGTTGATGCCGGGATTGCAACTTCTCAATCAGCCATGACATTTAATACCTTCACTATCCTGGGCACGGATAAACAACCCGTGAGCAGGGACCTGCACATCATTGAAAAGATCAAAAAAACCATCTTGAAGGCAGTGGTAGCAGCCGATAACAAGCATCCTCAGGTCCGGCGCACCGCGAGGCGTTTGGTGCCCTTCCCGATGGCAACTGAAGTCAACATCCGCCAGGCGCCCCATCTCGCCCAGTCGGTGCTGGAAGTCATCGCTCCAGACAGGCCTGGGCTCTTAGCGGTCATCGCCAAGGTCCTGGTGGAAGCTGACATCAATTTGGTAACGGCAAAAATCACCACCCTGGGGGAAAGGGTTGAGGATATTTTTTACATCACCGACCAGGCCGGCAAGCCGATCACCGACCCGCAACAGCAACAGGCGCTACATGACCTGCTACAAGAGGGCATGCGGGAAGCCACTGCTTCGTGATTCCCACTTCCCGCTGAGGGCTCTTTATACAAACCGCTGAAGGCTCTTTATTAACAACCGCTGAGGGCTCTTTATACAAACCGCTGAGGGCTCTTTATTAACAACCGCTGAAGGCTCTTTATTAACAACCGCTGAGGGCTCTTTATACAAACCGCTGAAGGCTCTTTATTAACAACCGCTGAAGGCTCTTTATTAACAACCGCTGAGGGCTCTTTATACAAACCGCTGAAGGCTCTTTATAAAACTCTTTATAACTTTTTATATACAATGAAGGCTCTATAATCATCTTTTCCGACACGGGGACACCACTGACATCATGTATGCTCTGGCATTAGGGATTGGCACCAAAAACATGCGCGGGGAATGGCTGGAAGTGTATTTTCCCGCACCGCTATTTCATCCCGAGGCGGCACTAGTTAATGTCCTGGGAGCAGTTCTGGGCTATCAGGGCGGTAACCTTGATATAGCAATGGATAGCACCCAGCTCTCTGCCCTCAGCGACGGATGGCGCGACCATCAACAACAAAACAAGCTGCTGTCTCAACTGGCAAGCCGTCTGGCGACAGCGGCTACAAACACCAGGACCAACATCCTGGTAACGATTCTGGAAACAGATGAAAAGCCTCAAACCAGACCCGAGACCTACCTCAAGTTGCATCTGCTGTCGCATAGATATCTGCTCCCCAACCAACAAAATCTGGACGGTATCTTCTCTCTCTTGCCTAATGTCGCCTGGACAAACCAGGGCGCCGTGGATCTTGAAGACCTTGAGCAGCGGCAACTTGAAGCCCGCCTGGCAGGCACAGTCCTGGAAGTTGCCGCTGTAGACAAGTTCCCGAAAATGACCAACTATGTCGTGCCTCCCAAGGTGCGCATAGCCCATTCAGCACGGGTAAGGCTGGGTGCTTATTTGGGTGCTGGCACCGTCGTCATGCACGAGGGGTTGATGAACTTCAACAGCGCCACTATAGGTCCCAACATGGTTGAAGGCAGAATATCACAAGGGGTAATCCTGGATGCTGGTGCCGACCTTGGTGGTGGCGCCAGTACCGCGGGCACCCTGTCTGGTGGTGGCAATATCGCCATCACTATCGGCAAAAACTGCCTGATAAGTGCCAATGCGGGAACGGGCATACCTCTGGGTGACAACTGCACCATTGAAGCCGGCCTGTACATTACCCCGGGGATCATCGTACAGATGATGGATGCGCAGAAAAATGTCTTGCGCTCCACCAAGGCGCGGGAACTTGCCGGGCAAGACGGCATGTTGTTTATCCGCAATTCACGGCATGGCGCCGTGGAATGTCATATCAATACCAAGGCAATCAGTTTGAACAAGACGCTACACACTCATAACTAGACTGACATGCAGCCATACGCTTACACGGCCATAACGAGACTGACATGAGACTCCACTCTTACACGGCCATGACGAGACTGACATGAGACTCCACTCTTACACTGCCATGACGAGACTGACATGAGACTCCACGCTTACACTGCCATAACTAGACTGACATGAGACTCCACTCTTACACTGCCATGACGAGACTGACATGAGACTCCACTCTTACACTGCCATGACGAGACTGACATGAGACTCCACTCTTACATTGCCATGACGAGACTGACATGAGACTCCACTCTTACACGGCCATGACGAGACTGACATGAGACTCCACTCTTACACTGCCATGACGAGACTGACATGAGACTCCACATGGACCCCATCACTCTCGCTCAGGAACTCATTAAGAAGCCTTCCATCTCCCCTGAGGATGGCGGCTGCCAGGAATTACTTGCAACGCACCTCCGGGCGCTGGATTTTACGGTGGAACATCTCCCCTTCGGACCGGTGAAAAACCTTTGGGCAGATCACCACAACCAAGCCCAGCCCGAGGCACCCCGCTTCGTCTTTGCGGGGCATACCGATGTGGTGCCTACAGGACCCCTTGATGCCTGGCAGCATCCGCCCTTTGAAGCCGCAGTGGTTGATGGTGTCCTCTATGGCCGGGGCGCGGCGGATATGAAGGGTTCCCTTGCCGCTATGGTGACCGCAACGCAGCGGTTTCTACGCGCCCAGCCCAGGCATCGGGGTTCTATTGGTTTTCTGATTACCTCGGATGAGGAAGATGCAGCGGTGGACGGCACCGCCAAGGTGATGGATGAACTGGATAGACGCGGCATCTATATTGACTACTGTCTGCTGGGGGAGCCTACGAGTGACACTACCCTGGGCGATGCACTTCGAGTGGGCCGGCGCGGTTCCCTCAATGGCGAGCTCAGGCTGCATGGCCTTCAAGGACATGCCGCCTACCCGGCGAAGGTGAAGAATCCGATCCACCTGCTTGCCCCCGCCCTGACCGAATTGACCCTGCATCCCTGGGATCAGGGTAATGATACTTTCCCGCCGACTTCCTTCCAGGCATCCAACATCCAGGCCGGCACGGGTGCCTACAATGTCATTCCTGGTGAACTCAGCCTCAAGTTCAATTTTCGCTTCTCTACCGAATCAAGCCCGGAGACCTTGAAATCCATGACCGAAGCCATCCTCAAAAGGCATGCTTTGCAATTTGATCTGCACTGGCACTTGTCTGGGCTACCCTTCATCACCCGTGGTGGCACACTCATCCCCGTCGTGCAAAAGGTCATCAAAGAAGGCTTGGGGATAGCAACATGCCTATCCACAGCAGGCGGCACCTCGGACGGGCGTTTCATCGCGCCCCGAGGCACCGAGGTCGTTGAACTGGGACCCTGTAATGCCAGCATCCACAAAATTGATGAGCAGGTCAGGGTAGCCGAACTGCATCAACTGGCGGATTTGTATTACGCAATTCTGTGCGCCCTGCTGGTCTGATGAAAACAATGTCCCAAGGCCTGAGCCGTATCATCTCCAGCTTAAAAAGGTTCCAATTTCAACTCTCCAGCAAACTACTCTTTATCTGGATCAGGCCCACCATTCTGGGATGCACTGCGCGGGAGCTTGATATTGAAGCCGGCGATATTGTTTTCTATGTACTGCCTAATCGGTCTATCGCTGATTTGCTGGTAGTGAATAAGGCATGCCTGCGTAATGGGTTGCCGGCTGCCATAGCGGCGAGTCCAGCACTGCAAGAAGCCAGGTCCTTCTTTTTTCTAGGGCATCCGGTCTGGGGTAGGAAGACCCAAGGACGGCCATCTGCCCGCATGGCACGGTTGTTTGCTCATCAGGCAGGACACGGTCTAGAAGCTACGGCGTCTCTTAAGAAGAATCTTGAGCAGCCTCTTAAGCAGCCTCTTAAGCAGACAATCAAAATTGTGCCGGTATCGCTCTTCTGGGGACATCAGCCAGACCGGGAAAAGTCCATATTCAAACTGCTACTTTCAGAAAACTGGAGTACGACTAGCAGTATGAAAAAGTTCCTGGCGATCTTGTTCCATCCCAAACATATTTTGGTGCAGTTCGGTCAGCCCGTAAACCTGGCACACCTCATGGCCTCGGAGCAAGAAGCAGCCAAGCAGATGCGGAAGTTAATGCGGCAGCTCAGAGTGCACTTCAATCGTCAGAAACAAGCCATCATTGGGCCTGATCTTTCCCACCGCCGTACCCTGCTCAATACCATTCTCACCAGCCCTGAGGTCAAGGACGCCATAGAGCGGGAAGCCAGCCGTAAACACCTGGACAGGACCCTGGTGGAGAAACGCGCGCTAGGCTATGCGCGTGAGATCGCTTCTGCCCAGTCTTATAGAGTCGTCCGATTATTTGACCTGCTACTCACCTGGCTATGGAATCATCTATACAACGGCATTGAAGTGAACGGCATAGGAAAAGTAAAAGAACTTGCCCAGTCCCATGAAATAGTGTTTACCCCCTGCCATCGCAGTCACATTGATTACCTGTTGTTGTCTTATGTGCTGTACCACAATGGATTGACGCCGCCGCATATAGCCGCGGGTAAGAATCTCAATCTGCCACTGGTAGGGAATTTGCTCCGGCATGCGGGTGCCTTCTTTATGCGCCGCTCATTCCAAGGCAACGCACTCTATAAAGCAGTGTTTGATGAGTATCTGCATCAGATGTTCAAAAAAGGTTATTCGGTGGAATATTTTATTGAAGGGGGACGGAGCCGAACCGGGAGAACCCTCACCCCGCGCACCGGTATGCTGAGCATGACAATCAAAAGTCTCCAAAGAGATGCCACCATGCCGATTGCATTTTTGCCGGTCTATTTTGGTTACGCTCGGGTGCTTGAGTCGGCCACCTATACGGCGGAACTGGAAGGTAAGGATAAGAAAAATGAATCCATATTTGATCCGCTTAAAATATTTTCCTTCTTCAAACATTCGTTTGGCGAGGTCACGGTCAACTTTGGAGAACCCTTGTTGCTCCGCGACTTTCTTGATGAACATCTACAGCACTGGGAAGAAGTTGACGCAATCAGTAGCAGGACGTTTTCCCAATGCTGCGTCGCCCTTGCCCGACAACTCGCCACGAGAATCAACACCGCCGTTGCCATCAAACCCACTAATCTGGTCGCCCTGGCCCTGGTGTCTAGTGCCAATCTCGTGACTGAAGAGAGGCATCTTCAACGGCAGATCAAGTTACTCATGCGACTTGCGGTTGCCTGTGGCCGGCAAGGCTACTCATTAACATCGCTGAATCCTGAGCAAATAATAACCGAAGCCAGCAGCATCTTTGGACTGGAGAGACGCGAGCATCAATTCACTGGTTTCATCTCTGCATCATCCCGGAACCTGCTCAGCCTGACCTACAATGCAAACAATGTTATCCATATCTACTTTTTGCCGTCTCTGGTCGCCAGATATATTTTGTTGCATAAGACTACCGATATCCGAGCAGTCAGGGAGTTTTGTCTTGCTTTGTTTCCCTTCATCCAGGCGGAAATGTTTTTGCCCTTTGAGGCAAGTGAGGTTGAAGCCGAGGTGTTGAAGAGCGTCGCTTGTCTGAGTGAAGCGGGGCTTATCGTCTGGCAAGGGGACCGGCTGACGGCTACCGCTGAGGGCTCCTTACACCAAACCGCTGAGGGCTCTTTATTAACAACCGCTGAGGGCTCCTTACCCGCTGAGGGCTCTTTATTAGCAACCGCTGAGGGCTCTTTACACCAAACCGCTGAGGGCTCTTTACACCAAACCGCTGAGGGCTCTTCATTAGCAACCGCTGAGGGCTCCTTATATAAACCCGCTGAAGGCTCTTTATATAAACCCGCTGAGGGCTCCTTATATAAAACCGCTGAGGGCTCTTTATCTGAGCTATCAAGAATCAGTGAGCCGACTCTGGTGCGTTATTACATCATTATTGCACTACTGATGAGTGATGCGAGGGTCTCCAGCCGACGACTGGAGAAGGCCGTTCTGGAGATAGCGAAAGTTCTAGCCCTAGAGTACGGTAGCAATTCACCAGAGTTTGTTGATACCTCTCTCTATGGGGTCTTCCTCTCCAGGCTAAAACAACAAGACCTCATCACTACCGAAAACGCCAAGTTGTCGCCCGGCCCGGGGTTCAACCAATTTGAGAAGCTCATCGCCGCCACCCTGCCCACCACTGCACGCAACCATATCCTGCACCGGGTGCTGCATTATCAGTGGTGACCCCGCTGCTCCTCTGGGTTCCCGTCCCTGTTCAAGCCAGGGGTCGGCACTCCGCGGGAATGTCGACTATTGTGGCGTAACTGAAACTTGCTGGTTTCATAAAAGCCGATCAACAACTGTCTCATTGCTTCGGTCTTTTCTGGATAAGCTGCTTGCACATCTTCTTCTGGCATGCTGCTGTGCAATTGGTGTAAAGACACTGCACTCGTATCATCCAACATGCGCAACGCAAAGTTTTTAGTGAGCATACCTATAGCATTTTGAGGACCCGCCTTTGCCTGCACAAAAACAGCTCGCTCTCCCTCGGGTACCGGCGCAAACACATTGCGCCCCATAGTGGTATTCACATAATCAATGCCCAGCAACGCTGCTACCGTTGGCATCAGATCCAACAGACTATAAGCACCATCAAGTTTTTGCGGTTTAAGATATTTTGGCGCGTGCATAATAAAAGGAACATGTAAGCCATCCAGATCCAGCGGCACCCTGGTATGGAAGGCATGCATATGGGGTGTTTGGGTAATACGGTTATTATGATCGCCGTACATGATGAAAATCGTATTCTCGTAGTAGCCGCCCTGCTTTGCCAGCTCCATCAGACGATTGATATTAAAATCAAGTAGTCGCACCGCATTAAACTGCTTCTGACTTTTGTAACCCCATTGATGCAACTCTTCTTCGGCCACCTCTAGAATGTTAAAACCATCATTATCATCGGGAATGGTAAAGGGTCTGTGGTTGCCTGCGGTCTGCAAAATGGCGACGAAGGGCTGCCGCTTATCCCGCCGAGTGATGCGCCTATCAAATTCTTTAAAGAGGCTCAGGTCAGATATACCCCAAACATCTACCTCTGGCTCAGTGTAGTCACCCTCTTCATACAACTGCATATCTTGAATGCTGTTTTTGATAAAGGCACTCATATTTGCCCAGCCCGCACTGCCGCCAATAAAATAATACTTTTCATGCTCAGTAAAATAATTCAGCACAACTCGCTGCTCGGTAATGAGGGGGTTACGACTCGCGGTCTCCACAAGGGAGACATCGGGAATACCGGTGATGCTACCAAACACGGTTCTGGCGGTGCCGGATATGGGAACATAAAAATGCGGTGCCCAGATGCCGCTTTCCGCCAGGGCATCCAAGGTGGGGGTGGGTTTGAGAGGATTGCCATAAAGCCCGACCCGACTGGCACCCAGAGATTCAAGCATAATAAATACCACATTGGGCAGGGGCTCATCCGGGGGCACCACCGCATAGCGTCTGCCCTCTTGCCGACGATCATAATTAAGCGTCTTCGCATCGCGCGCGGTCACTCCCAGATAATCGGCAATCAGCGGGTAATATTGACGCGCCTTGCGTTCCGCGCCCTGGGCATCTATATCGGTCTCTTGAGTAGTGCTACGGTGATTAAAGGAATCGTAAAAAAACAAGATCGGATTTAAACCCAGGGCCGTGACTCTGGCATCGCCAGTGAAATAGGCATGATTCCAACGCAGAGGTACAGTGGAAAAACGACCGAAGATCCAACCAGACATCAACAAAAATAACACCAACATGGCCACCCCAACCTGCCATTTTGCAGGTGCTGGCTCAGCGGCGTCATCCCTGGGTTGCATAATTGTCGCTCTGGCTAGAGCACCGATCAACAGAATGACCACCAGGCTGCTCAAGAACCAACCGAGGAGAATCCATAGCAGTGGATAACTCTCCCACATCATCGTCGTGGCAATGGCAACATTGGTAGCAAAACGCAGTATGGTGGCATCCATGCGCTGTCCCAGATACGCATAGTGCCCCAGATCAACAATATAGAAGGCAATGACCGCTATGGCGACCACCGCCGTGTAGCCCTGCACCAATCCTCTTAACCATCGGCTAGTGGTCAAATTAACCCGGGGGAGGGCCGCTAAGATAAACACCGGCATGGCAATCAAAAGTGCTAGCCGCAGGTCAAACCTAATACCAATGAACAGAATGCGCATGAGCGTATCGTTACTTATCTGCAAGCCCTTGCCTTCTTGCATGGGGGCTTCTGATAAGGGTTCTGAGAAGAGTTCCGATGCGAGCGCCGAAGCGAGCGTAGAAGAAAGTTCTGAGAAGCCAAAATAAAAGATCCCGCGAAAGGTAAGGAAGAGTATAAAAAACACGCCGCTGACACCGAGGACATAAAGTATCCGGCGGGACCGACACAGGTGCCTATAAGAAGCGCCGAGCAATGAGCTATACATGCTGTAGGGGACGAACAATCACTTCAAACTTGCTTGCCTTGCCGGTAAAGACGGCGGTCGGGGTGAGCGGTGCTTGCCAGATACTATTCCCAGTGCTCGGCGCGGGCCGCTTCACCACCAGGCGCGGCACACCGGTAGCCAGGGCAAGGGAGACCAGTTCGGCGGCGTCCTCATCCTTGCCTAGGAAGCGTTGCAATAATTGCATCTCCCCCTTGACCAGTGCTGACTTCTCTCGGCCAGGGAACATGGGGTCTATGTAAATGACATCATACTGGGCATTGCCGGGTGCTACCGGTGCGGCAAGGCTGCGGAGCCGGTGCCGGGCATCGGTCCTGCATAGGTGCAATCTTTGCGTGGTGTCGGCAAGTTCCTCTAGCTGCGCGGCACGGGCAATAGCATCGGCAAGCATGGTCGCCAAGGCTCTGGAACGTTCCAGCATGGTCACCTGGCATCCCTTATACGCCAGGAGGAAGGCCTCCCTACCCAGACCAGCAGTGCAGTCCAGCACCTTCAACCCGGCCTTTGCCTTGACAGCTCTGAGGATAAGTTCACTGCGCCGGCTCGCATGCTGTAAACGATATAGAAACTCAGGCGATTCAAATTGAATGCGCAAAGGCTTCTGTTTGGACAATGTATCTGCAAGGTAATAGCCCTCATCATCTGCCGCCAACTTGAAGTGACTCCTCGGCATGGCTAAGGAGAAGTATTTAATTTATCTTTTAATTTTAGATGCACCGGCTCGCGCAAATACCGGGGTGTTACTTCCAAGGCAGAGAGAGTCTCACCCCGGGCAAATTTTTCTCGCCCCAGAGTTAAGAGATTCCTGGCTGTCGGCACACTCAGACCTGATACCTCTTCAAGGACGATTCCTAAGGACTGCTCAAGACTATCACGATGCGCTTCCCAGCCGTCACCTACCCCTATCCAGGTCGCTTCTTCCTGCCGTGGCACCTGAGTCACCTCAGCCACCATCTCGGGACCAAGAGGGCAAGCCACACCCTCGTGAAACTTGTATGTACCAAAATATACTTCTTGTAATCTTGCTTGCAAGGCAACGGCTACCCGACATTGCAAGCCTTCTCTATGGGCTGCTTGTGCAAGACAAGCCATAGAGGACACCGGAACAACCGGCAGTTGTAAACCATAAGCCAGACCCTGCACAACCCCTGCGCCAATGCGCAAACCCGTGAAAGAACCCGGTCCCTGACCAAATACAATGGCCTCAAGAGCATCCAAACTCAGTGGCGCCTCCAGCAGCATCTGCTGAATGACCGGGAGAATATCTCGGCTATGGTATCGAGATGAGGAAGTAGCGCGGGTTTTGTTGATGCAGTCCTTGTCAATAATAGTCTCGCCATGCTGTAGCCCAAGCACAGTCACCGAGGAAGAGGTATCAATCGCAAGTAGTTGCACCTTGTAGAGCCATCCGAGAAAAAACCATTATGAAACAATCAGAATGAAACAATCAGCCCCAAAGTGAAAAATATCTGATGGCCGGTTTGTTATTCTGCCACACCCTCTTCGGTCTCAAATTGTTGAGCAGAGCATGAGGGAGAAAGGGAGTGGGGGAAGAAGACCTGAGCCCCCCTTCGGGGACTCAGGATCAAGCAAGGAAATTGCTTCCTTGTGTTTATCTTCTTCTGGCGGTCTTGCGCTTGGCAGCTTTACGCTTGGTTGCCTTGCGCTTGGCAGGCTTACGTTTAGTTGCCTTGCGCTTGGCAGCTTTGCGCTTAGGTGCCTTACGTTTTTTAGCAGCCTTACGTTTAGCCGGCTTGCGCTTAGCGGTCTTGCGCTTGGCAGCTTTGCGCTTAGGTGCCTTCTTCTTGGCGACCTTGCGTTTAGTTGCCTTGCGTTTAGCAGGCTTGCGCTTGGCAACTTTGCGCTTAGCTACTTTTCTCTTTGCAGACTTCTTTTTGACAAGTCGTTTTTTTACAACACGTTTTTTTGCAGCTCGTTTTTTTGCAGCCAATGTCATCGCTCCTTATTTACCCGAGATATGTTTACATTTCCATCACCCAGCATTCTTTTATTTAGAACACTAACGCAAGTGTAGGAAAAAAAAATGCTTTGTCTATTCTTTTTTTGATAAAAAAGCCCGCAGCGGTTTGTATAAAAAGCCCTTATTGCATAAAGAGCCCTCAGCGGTTTACATAAAGAGCCCGTCACGGTCTGACATAAACTACGCGACTCCAATATATTTTTATAATTTAGAGCCCTCATTTCATAA
Organism: Candidatus Azotimanducaceae bacterium; assembly: GCA_965208605.1. GTDB lineage: Bacteria > Pseudomonadota > Gammaproteobacteria > Pseudomonadales > Azotimanducaceae > UBA9659. The sequence goes on from OZ242345.1 coordinate 901,885, forward strand.
AGAGCCCTTAGCGGTTCATAAAGAGCCCTTATTGTATAAAGAGCCCTCATTTCATAAAGAGCCCTCAGTGGTGTTCATAAGCAGTTGCAGATCTTTTTTGGGTAGACTTTTCTTTAAGTGCCGGCCTTACCCATAAAACAAAATTACCTATCAAGCATGGAAAAGATAAGGTCCCGAATAGATTCCGTTTTCCCATGGCCATCTATTGCATGGTAGCGAAGACTGGCACCGGGCTGCTGAGCTATGTTCCGGTAATAACCCACTAGAGGTTTCGTTTGTTCGTGATATACATCTAGTCTTTCTTTGATTGTCTCTTCCTTGTCGTCGTTTCTTTGCACCAGAGGCTCACCCGTTTCATCATCCTTGCCTGCCTCTCGGGGCGGATTATGGGCCAGGTGATAGACCCGCCCAGAGGCGGGATGCACCCTGCGGCCGCTCAATCGGGATATCAGATGCTGGTCAGGTACTTCTATCTCTATGAGACAATCAATATCTATATGCTGAGCCCTGAGGGATTCAGCCTGGGGAATGGTTCTGGGGAAGCCATCAAAGAGGTATCCTTTTGCACAGTCATCCTGGGCTATTCTTACCTTCACCAGAGCAATAATAATATCGTCACTCACCAAGGCACCGCTTTCCATGACGGCTTTGACCTGCAAACCTATCTCACTCTCTTCCCGGACAGCCTCGCGCAACATATCCCCAGTGGAAATCTGAGGGATGCCATACTTTTCCGCAATGTATTGCGCTTGAGTGCCCTTCCCCACCCCAGGTGCACCGAGCAAAATCAATTTCATAGAAGAGCCCTCAGCAGTTTTGTGTAAAGAGCCCTCATTGTATATCAAGAGTAATAAAGAACTTATGCGCTCTGCTCATGAGTGTGCTGGTTTGCAGCGCAACAACTAACGCACCAGGAGCGCAATTGATTCCAGGTGCCGGGTCTGAGGAAACATATCCACTAGACCAACCGCCTCAAATGTAAAACCGCTGGCAACCAAACTCCCTATATCTCGCGCCAAGGTCTCTGGGTTGCAAGCAACATAGACTATCCTTTTAACATTGCTCGCAGTGAGCCGTTTTATCAAGGCAGCGGCGCCGGTTCGGGGTGGATCCAACAGTGCCTTGGTCATCCTTGACAATGCAGGAATCTCCATAGCTTCATCTTCCAAGTCAGCAAGATGAAAGTCGGCGTTTTTAATACCATTATCTTTTGCGTTTTGTCTAGCGCGTTCAATACTCTGTGCCGCTCCCTCCAGCCCCAGGACCCGACCCGCACTCAAGGCAAGCGGGAGCGTAAAGTTGCCTATTCCGCAAAAACCATCCAACAGGCTGTCATCGGCTTCGCATGCGAGAAGCTGCACCGCCTGGGACACCAACATGCGGTTGATAGTCGGATTCACCTGAATGAAGTCATGGGGGGAAAATCTATACCTCAACCCAAACTCAGGCAGGCTATAACTCAGCCCAGCACTTTTATCCAGGGCGTTTTTATCTAAGGGATATATTTTATGGGTAGATGCCAGGTTTCCCGGTTGCAGATATAAATGAATGGCATGCCGAGCGGCGAACTGACAAAGCCGCGCTTCATCCGCGCTGCTCAGTGGCAGCTGATGTCTAATCACGAGGGCGACTGCTTCATCCCCCATAGCAACTTCTATTTGCGGAATAGACTCATAGCAACTTAAGGCTTCAATGAGTCTTGCCAGAGGTTCTATCAGCTCGCTCACCGGCTCGCGTAACACCGGGCATGACACCGTCTGAGTCACATAGGGTTTTAGTTTTTCCCGAAATCCAACCAGCAACTTCCCCTTCTTTTTTACCCAGCGGACACTAAGCCTTGCCTTGCGTCTATAGTGATAGCCCTCAGCTTGTAGCGGTGCTAGCCAGCCCAGGGGCTGAGTAGCACCTAGATGCCTTGCCAGGATTCTGCTCTTCAGCGCCACCTGCCGCTTTGAATGGAGGTGTTGCAGGCTACAACCGCCACATATATCAGCCACAGAACATCCGGCGGTGACCCGCTCAGCGGAGGCTTCTTGCACCGCCAAGACCCGGCTATATTGGGTTTTGCGCCGCCGCGCTATGGGCAGGGCGGTGACTAGTTCCCCGGGGAGGGCACCATAAACACCATGCCGGTGATCTGCCGTATAGCCGCAACCATCCTCGGCCAGGTAGGCAATCCTGACCAATAGCGCATCTTTTGATTTCATATCGGTCAATCTTGAGCAAATACACCCGTTGATAGATATCGGTCACCACGGTCGCAGAGCACCGTAACAATAGTCGCATGCTGCACCTTCTCGCTCAGTTGCAGGGCAACGGCAACCGCACCCCCGGAGGACACCCCACAGAAGATGCCTTCCTCAACAGCAAGCCGACGCATGGTCACCTCGGCAAGTTTTTGGTGCACATCAATCACCTGGTCCACTCGAGACCGATCATAGATGGCGGGGAGGTAGGCTTCCGGCCAGCGCCGAATACCCGGGATCTGCGAGCCTTCATGGGGTTGTAGCGCGATGATCTGTATAGCTGGATTCACTTCCTTAAAGTATCGGGATGCCCCCATGACGGTGCCGGTAGTACCCATTGAACTGACGAAGTGCGTAATCTCACCCTGGGTCTGGCGGTATATTTCCGGTGCAGTGCCTTCATAGTGCGCCTGTGGATTAGCTTCATTGGCAAACTGGTCAAGCACTATCCCCTTGCCTGCTTGTTGCATCTGCGCCGCTAGGTCTCTTGCGCCCAGCATGCCCTCTTCCTGGGTGACCATGATGAGTTCCGCACCATAGGCTGACATGGCGAGTTTTCTCTCTTCGCTCATATGTGCGGGCATGATGAGAAGCATCTTGTAACCCCGGATGGCGGCCACCATGGCCAGCGCGATCCCCGTGTTACCGCTCGTTGCTTCAATCAAGGTGTCGCCAGGTTTGACCAGCCCGCTAGCCTCAGCCCGCCGAATCATACTGATGGCTGGCCGGTCCTTCACCGAGCCGGCGGGATTATTACCCTCAAGTTTTACGAGCAACTTGTTGGTCGTGACACCGGGTAAACGTTGCAATCTCACTAGGGGTGTTTCCCCAATGCAATCTTCTATGGTGGGATACTCAGCCATGATGAAACACCATATCATTCTTCTCTGGTCGGCAAAAATCTATTGTAAATCTCTCATAAATAATAGCGCAAAGCGATTACATCAACCCGCTCAGAGGCTATATTATCTATTCCCGGCTCAGGCTGTGATAGGACGATACCGGATTTATACAAGAATAAATAATAGCAACAGGTTGGTGTAGGCTGTGGCTATTGATAGTCCCCGGTATCTATCTTATGGCCATCATGCTGGACACTGGGCTGAGCCTCTGGCTAGTCACCCTCACTCCCAGTGCTATATTGCTTCTATGCTTAGTGGGGAATCTGTTGCTCTTCCTCTGGGGCGCATATCTTATCCGGACCCAGTGGCAGCTTCCCATCAGGATACCGCAAGAGAAGCCAGCCCCCGGCATGCCGCCTCCTGCTGGCAAGGCTGCCGCCCCCAACATCAGTTATATCAACCACCTCAGTCAACTACTGGTGCCTATGCTCGCCGTCTGGCAGCAGCAGGCTCAGCATGGCTCTAATACCGGGTCTGAAAACGACACCACTGAGCAAGCAAGGCGCATCGCCCAATTAGAATTTGTGGTGGGGGAAATCAACGGCACACCAGCCACCATAGGTGTCACTAGAACATCCTTACTGGAGCTTATAGATGAGACCTTAGATGCACTGAGACCACTCGTAGAATCCACTCAAACCCGGATCCATATCCTGCTTGATGGGCCCACTCGCATTGCTTGCAAGGCAACTTGTCTCAAGGGGTTGCTCCTGATGATACTGCTCAGCAACTTGCATAGTCGGGCGGGCAATGCCGCTCAAACAGGGTCAATGACGATAAAAGTGTCCTACGACACATGGGCTGAACGACTCATCTTCCAATGGACAGAAGACTGGCATCAGTCGGCTTCATTCCTGGATAACCCCAGATTTCAATATCTACTGGCAGAGACCGGTGGCGAATGGCAGACCCCCGGCCTGAGCCTGCTTGCAAGTCACCCTCAGGATAGGACCCTTCCCCCAGGCACAGACTCAGCCTTGACCGCCATCATCATCTCCGATGACCCGCAGGAAAGACAAAGCCTCCAGCAGCGACTTGATTTACTCGGCATTGCCACGACAGTTGAACTTGATGTTCAGGAGATTGATCTCTGTCTGGTATCGGGCAATAACTACCGGCTCCTCTCGACAATTATCCCGAGCATGCAGGATTCCACCTGTATTGTGACGCTCCACGAGGCAGCGCGGCAGGTCCTGCCTAAAAATGCCTTCCATCGGGCGCTGGATTATCCACTGAGCCAGGCGGGCTTAGCGAATATTGTCCAAGAAATAAAACACCGGAAGCACCAGACACACACCAGGCATGGGGTGCTGCTGGTTGACGATAGCCCGTTCAGTGTGCAACAACCAGCGCGATTGCTCACTGAACTCGGACATAGCGTTATAAGTCTTCCCTCCGGACATGCTGCCCTGGCCACCATGGCGTCAAAGCAGTTTCAGATGGTGTTAATGGATATACAGATGCCAGGGCTTGATGGGGTTGAAACGACCCGACTGATTCGTCAACGAGATACCAGAACACCCATTATCGGCTTAACGGCACATGCCAGTGATGAAGAAAGACAAGCCTATCTTGATGCCGGTATGAACCATGTCCTGACCAAACCGGTGTACAAGGAAGACCTCAGCGCTGCCCTCGCCGAGTACACCCTGCCCCAAGACAGCTTCGCCCCCCTGGCGACCAGTGCACCTAAGCCACCCGTGGCAGCCCGCCCAATGACCCGAGCTGCCCCCGCCGAGTACGTCAGACCCAAAGACAGCTTCGCCCCCCTCGCGACCAGTGCACCTAAGCCACCCGTGGCAGCCCGCCCAGCTACCAGAGTTGCCATTTTCGATTTTGATCTGGCATTGAGTCGTGCGAATGGCAAACCAGCGGTGATGGAAGAGTTGATGGCACTCTTCATGGAGGGCTTAGCGGCAGACCGAGCTGCCATCATGGCGGTAGCCGAGGACCCGAAACAGCTACAACAAGCCCTGCACCGGTTGCGCGGGGCGCTCAGTTATTGTGGCCTGCCGAGATTGGCGAGGGCTGTAGAGTCGGTTGAGATACCCCTGAAAGATAGCATGACCGAAACAAGCACCGCTCAAGTCAAGCCACTAGTGACGTTGCTATACCAGGAAATAGACACCTTGATGGACTGGTATGAAGCACATAAGAAAGCGCTTAAGACCGGTTGAGGAGGAAAGAGAGGGGGCATGTGTGCTAAATCTGCCATCAGTTTAAGCCATATCCTCAGGCAACACCGGACAAGGTCTGTAGTCCCCACCAACCCACCTCAGTAAAACTGTGTGCCATATCCCCAGTGGGGGAATAATCATAAGGAGGAGGCTACATGACCTACGACAAGGGGTTTTTACAAACATCCATGGGCCAGACAGGCGTCTTGTGCGTTGTTGCCGGCCTGGTTGAGGGTTCTTTTGTCCCTGAGTCTTGGCTCCCCGCGCTCAGTTTGATGATTGTCGGGATTGTGCTAGTCTTGGTGGGGTCTATCAGGAGGAAAGTGAAATGATCGAATTTAACCCCTGGGTGCCTGTGCTCCTCGTGCTAGCCACGGCAGGCCCGCTGGCACTCTTCTATCTCTATTTGGTATGGCGCGATGGGCCTGATGAGGGTGCCGAGGATAAAAACACACCGACCAAGCCGAGTGATCATTCAAGCGAAAGCTAGTCTTGGTGGGGTCTATCAGGAGGAAAGTGAAATGATCGAATTTAACCCCTGGGTGCCTGTGCTCCTCGTGCTAGCCACGGCAGGCCCGCTGGCACTCTTCTATCTCTATTTGGTATGGCGCGATGGGCCTGATGAGGATGCCGAGGATAAAAACACACCGGCCAAGCCGAGTGATCATTCAGGCGAAAGCTAGTCTTGGCGGGGTCTATCAGGAGGAAAATGCAATGGGCGAATTTAACGACTGGGTGCCTGTGATAGTCGCGCTAACCGCGGCAGTTCCGTTGGCACTCTTCTATCTCTATTTGGTATGGCGCGATGGGCCTGATGAGGATGCCAAGGATAAAAAAATACCGACCAAGCCGAGTGATCATTCAGGCGAAAGCTAGTCTTGCTGGGAGCTATCAGGAGGAAAGGAAATGATCGAATTTAACCCATACATGCCTGTGCTAGTCGCACTAACCGCGGCAGTTCCGTTCACCCCGCCATTCCCGTCACCCCGTCATTCTCGTCACCTACCTTCGGCTATCGCAAAGGCCATGACGTAATCTGCTTCACCGGTGATACTCAGATGGATGGTTTCTATGCCGAGATGAGTTGCTCGGCGCAAGGCACCATTGGCAAGTTGCACCCTGGGCCTGCCATGCGGCGAACGTAACGCCCAGATATCACGAAAATGTACACCGCCCGCTAGGCCGGTACCCAGTGCTTTTGATACTGCTTCCTTTGCGGCAAATTGCCGGGCAAGCCAGGCCGCCGTCAGTGCTTTCCCAGGGGGCACTTCTGCTGGATTGAGCAACTTCTTGCTGAGTTGCTCCCCCCATCGGTCAAGCGAATCGGCAATCCGCTGCACCTGTACCAGGTCCACCCCGGTGCCAATAATCAACTGCCCTGATGCCTGAAAAGCGAACGGCTCTTGACGGGTTTATCCCCCAGCAGCACCCGCAATGATTGCCTTGTAATGTTGCGCAGTTGTCGGCTATCAAAGTGCCTGGTGAGGCGAGAAGAATGACTATCCTGCACATCATTTGCCGTCAGCTGGGTCCCTATTCGAATAAGTTCGGCACCTCGCATACTCTCCTTTGCCGAGGTGGGTGCCTTGTAAAAACCCTCAGCAACCACATAGTGGTAATAGCCGTCTGCCTCAAGCGGTTCACCCGTTGACACTTCATGCTCAAAATTGATGCCATAGCCCAGTTCCTGCAACAGCATGAGTTCAAAACACCGAAGCGGGGCAACACTCGCCGGGGCCTGCTGCAAGGCATCCAGTAGTAATTCATATTCATCAAAAATCTTAGGTGCCGGGTCAAAGTGCCCCAACAATCGGTAGAGGAGTTCATTGCTATACAAACCCAGCAACAGTTGCTTGCCCAGGAGACGAAAGGCCGGTCCCGGGAAGTCAATACTAGTGGCGGTTTTTAAGTCGCTCTTGCCAAGAGACGCCACCAGTAAGGGCGTGAAGGGCTGTAGCCGACCGCGTAACTTTGAACCCGCATCTCGAGCACCCTTCACGACGACTGAATATCTGCCTTGCTCCCGGGTCAGCAGATGGAGAATCAGGCTGGTGTTGCGATACTTCCTCGCGTGGAGAATGTATGCCTGGTCAAATATCGCGGTTCTGGATTTCATCATACCCAAGACTCTTTAAGGCTCGCTCATTATCGGACCAACTTTCCTTCACCTTGACCCAGGTTTTCAACATGACCTGGGTGCCGAGTAGCGTCTCAATATTCTGCCGTGCATCCACCCCTATACGTTTTAACTTACTACCATTTGCGCCTATCAGTATTCTTTTCTGGCTGTCTTTTTCAACATAAATGTTGGCATCAATCCGAGTGATATTGCCCTGCACCTGGAATCTCTCTATCTGAATACTCAGCCGATAAGGTAACTCATCTCCCAACTGGCGCATTAACTTCTCTCTAATAATTTCCGCCACCAGGAAACGCTCGCTACGGTCAGTAATCTGCTCAGCATCAAAGTAAAAGGGCGACACCGGCAGGTGCTGCACGATGAGGGCTTCAAGCCGCTGCAGATTGTCATGCTTCTTTGCCGATACCGGTACTAGGTCACAGTCTTCAAAGCGACTTTGCAGTGCCTCTAGCCCCGGCAACAGTCTTGTTTTGTCGGCAATCATATCTACCTTATTGACGACAATTATTTTATGCCCCTCAGCAGACTTGAAGAGTTCGGCTACTCTGGCGTCGTCCTCGGTCCATTTAAATCTGTCCAGCAGGAAGATAAGCACATCAACACCTTGGATTGCGCTTCTTGCGGTCTTGTTCATGTACCGATTGATTGCCCGAGGAGCATTGAGGTGAATCCCCGGGGTATCCACAAACAATATCTGGGTAGGCCCCACGGACTTGATGCCCAGGAGGTTATGCCGTGTAGTCTGGGGTTTAGCGGAAGTGATGCTGAGTTTTTGACCCAGTAAGGCATTGAGCAGTGTGGACTTGCCGACATTAGGACGCCCCAGGAGCACCACATAACCACATCTGGTGACCGGCTTCAGGAGCCGACCCCCAAAGAATCAAGTGCCAGACCCGCCGCTTCTTGTTCTGCTTGCTGACGCGTGTTGCCTTTTGCCCGGACAGAAGCAGGCAGGCTGAGGACACAACACTCAACTTCAAATTCCTCCTGGGGAGGCGCACCGATGCTAGAGAGCAGATGATACTCAGGCAGCGGTTTGCCCAGCCCCTGGAGATGTTCTTGGAGTCGCGATTTGGCATCCTTCCGAATGTTTTTAAGAGACAAGCCAGCCAGTCGTTCACTGAACTGGGCAAGCACAAACCTGTTGGCCACTTCAAAACCGCCATCCAGCATTATCGCGCCAATAACTGCCTCAAAAGCATCTACAAGCATGGCCTCTCGTATCACCCCACTGGGCTGGCGTTCACCTTGGCCCATGATGAGATGCTGACCGAGCATCAATTCATGCGCCACTGCTGCCAGGGTTTGCTTCCTCACCAAATTAGAGCGCATCCGACTCAGCTGCCCCTCGGTCGCCTGCGGAAACTTTTCATAGAGTGCTGAACCGATTATCAAACCAAGCACCGCGTCCCCTAAAAACTCTAGTCTTTCATTGTGCGCTGCGCCGTGACTCCGGTGAGTGAGCGCGCGCAACAGCAGCTCTTGATCCTTAAAGGTGTGCTTTATTGTGGATTGCAGTGTGGTCAACTCAGACATCTTATGGTCAGCTCAGCCAGGGTTTGCTCAGTTTAGATGAATAACCATACATGGATACCCAAACACGGCGTCATTCAATCCATCTATTGTGGGACACCTCTGGCAATCGGAATCCCGGTTTCTTGTGCAGCCAGACAGCAAATGCCTTGCCAACGATCTTATCTTCCGAGACGAGACCCCAATACCGACTGTCATTACTCTGGTCTCGATTGTCGCCCATCATAAAATAATGCCCCTCAGGAATGAGCCACTTCTGGACCCGGCTATCGGGACGGGTGTTTGTTTGAATCAAATGCGCTTTGCCTCCCAACTTCTCCTGATATTGCACCTGCTTTGGACCTGTCGGCGGCGTCTGTGAGAAAAATCTTTGTCCCTGCTCTACACCGTTGATATACAGCGTTTTGTTTTCATATCTGACTCGGTCCCCGGGAATCCCCACCACTCGTTTAATAAAATAATCTTCTTGATGCGGCGGGATGAACACCATCACATCCCCGTTCTCGGGTGCCGCTATGTCAATAATCTTGGTATCAATCACCGGTAATCGTATGCCATAACTAAACTTATTCACCAGAATGAAATCCCCCACTTCCAGCGTAGGAATCATAGAACCGGAAGGAATCTGAAAAGGCTCCACGAGAAAAGATCTGAGCAGTAGCACCAGTGCCAATATCGGAAAGAAGGAAATAGAATACTCAACGACCAGTGGCTGCCCTAATGCTTCAGGCGAGCTCCCTCTGCGCCGACGACGCGGGCGCAAGACCAGCAACTCCAATAGCCAAATCAGCCCGGTGAAGAGTGTTCCGATAACCAATATCAAAGGAAAGTTCAGCGCCACATTGCCGTCCTATTGCGGGGTTTATTTTTCTGCCTTTAATACCGCGAGGAATGCTTCCTGCGGAATTTCCACACTGCCTAATAGTTTCATTCTTTTCTTGCCGGCCTTCTGCTTCTCTAGCAACTTTTTCTTGCGCGTAATGTCGCCACCATAACACTTTGCAGTAACATTTTTGCGAAGTGCCTTCACAGTTTGTCGGGCAATGACCTGGTTACCTATGGCTGACTGTATGGCGACATCAAATAACTGCCGGGGAATCAGTTCTTTCATCTTCCGAATAAGTGCCATGCCTTTGCTTCTGGAAGCATCCTTGTGAACGATGACCGCTAAGGCGTCAACCCGACTACCATTGATCAGCACATCAAGCCGCACCAGGCTTGCCGCTTCAAATCTATCAAAACTATAATCAAGAGACGCATAACCTCTGGAAACAGACTTCAACTTGTCAAAGAAGTCCAGCACGACTTCATTCATCGGCAGATCATAGGTCAATGATGTCTGTCGGCCAACAAACTGCATATCCTTTTGCACACCACGACGCTCAACACACAGCCTGAGCACATTACCTACATGCTCTGAGGGGAGCAGGATATTGGCACGGACGATGGGCTCTCGCATTTCCTCAATGGCAGAAGCATCAGGTAATCGAGAGGGATTATCCACTTTTATAATGGCACCAGATTTGGTGAGCACCTCGTAGACCACGGTGGGCGCCGAGGTAATGAGGTTCAGATTATATTCTCGTTCTAGTCTTTCTTGAACGATCTCCATGTGCAGCATCCCCAAAAAGCCGCACCGAAAACCACTCCCCAAGGCATCAGAACTATCAGGCTCATAGACCAATGAAGCATCGTTCAGGGTGAGCTTTTCCAGCGCATCACGAAAATTGTTAAACTCATCCGCCTGGATAGTAAACATCCCCGCATATATTTGTGGTTTGACTCGTTTGAAACCTGGCAGGGCGGGGACTTCCTGCTGAGGCGATGAATTACGTGCCGCATTGCGCGATAAATGACGCTCTTTATTACGCTCTTTATTACGGGACGAACGGTGTGATGTGTTGCTCAACACAATTGTATCGCCGACCGGTGCGCCCTTCACATCCTTTATTCCCGCGACAACAAAACCGACTTCACCGGCACTCAGTCTGGAGGTTACTTTTCTCTCTGGCGTGAAGACGCCGACCGAATCAACCTGATGTGTCTTGCCCACCGTCTTAGTGAGGATTTTATCTTTGGTGCAGATCGCGCCTTGAACCACCCGCACCAAAGACACGACACCCAGATAATTATCAAACCAGGAGTCAACGATGAGTGCTTGCAGTGATTCTGCTCGCAAATCTTCAGGTGGCGGTATGACTTGAATAATTTCCTCAAGCAAGGCCGCCACCCCGACACCGGTCTTAGCACTCACTTGCATAGCACCGGTGGCATCAATGCCAATGATTTCTTCTATTTCCTGACACACCCTATCCGGGTCAGCCTGAGGCAAATCAATTTTGTTCATCACCGGCAGGACTTCAAGACCCTGATCAAGTGCGGTGTAGCAGTTCGCTACTGACTGAGCTTCAACGCCTTGAGCCGCATCTACTACGAGTAGCGCACCTTCACAGGCCGCCATAGACCGAGATACTTCGTAGGTGAAGTCGACATGCCCGGGCGTATCAATGAGATTGAACTGATAGGTATGCGCATCCTGGGCAAGATAGTTGAGGGTAACGCTCTGCGCCTTGATGGTAATGCCGCGCTCTCTTTCAAGATCCATTGAATCCAGCACCTGGGCGGACATGTCCCGGTCCGCCAAGCCGCCACAGAGTTGGATAAATCGATCTGCAAGGGTCGACTTCCCATGATCAATATGGGCGATGATGGAAAAGTTTCTAATGTATGCGGGGTCTGTCAAGATAATCCTGAGCCCAGGCAAGCATCAGGGTCTGTCAAGATAATCCTGAGCGCCAGCAAGCATGCTGCTTAAGTGAGAACTGCTGTTTATGAGCATACCCTCTTATTCGATAATTTTAATGGCACTATAAGAAGCTTGACCGGCGCGGACGATTCTTACCGAAATAGCACGGTTCCCCGGTAGGGTGCTTGCTAATTGTCGGAACTGCTCGGCACCGGTCACCGGCTTGCCATGGAGCATGGCGAGCAGATCCCCTTTGATGATGCCGGCTTCCCGAAAGGGACCCGGATACACCTGCCGCACCATGACGCCAGCATCCAGATTTAATCGCGACTTGTCTGCTTCCGAGAGATCAACAACCTCCACCCCAAGACGATTCGCTGAGCGGGCTGGATTGAATGTGTTTCTCGCCAGATCCTCTTCATTCAATTCACCAATGACGACCTCTAATGTTTGCTTCTTACCCTCGCGAATGATCTCTATGAGAGAAGTGCTACCTACCGGGGTGCGCCCCACCAGATGCGGCAGATCCGAGGACAACTCAATGGGCTTATTATTGAAGGCGACAATAACATCGCCTCGCTGCAACCCGGATTGCGCGGCTGGGCTCTCAGAATGCACCTCGGTAATTAAAGCACCGATGGCACGGTGCATACCAAATGCCTCCGCCAAATTACGATTCACACCCTGAATACCGACACCAAGCCAGCCCCTTGACACCCGACCATCTGCTTTGAGCTGGGAGACCACCTCCATAGCAACATCAATCGGAATAGCAAATGAAAGCCCGATAGAACCACCAGAACGAGTGTAAATCTGCGAGTTGATACCGACCACCCTAGCCTCCAGGTCAAGCAGGGGACCCCCAGAGTTGCCCGGATTGATTGCCACATCGGTTTGAATAAAAGGGACATAGTTACCTGCAGACCCGGAATAAGGCAGGCTACGACCGGTCGCACTGACTATGCCGGCGGTCACACTGGAAGAAAAATTAAAAGGCGAACCTATAGCCACCACCCATTGTCCGGCTTGCAGATTTTCCGACCTGCCAATTTCCATAGTCGGCAGATCGGCTATGTCAATCTTGAGCAGCGCAAGGTCTGACAAAGGATCCTGACCAACCACCACTGCTTTGGGTTCTCTTCTGTCGCTCAGTGAAACGATAATTTCAGTAGCACCATCCACCACATGATTGTTGGTCAGGATGTAACCATCTGAGGAGATGATGAACCCCGAACCCGCACCATGTGAAGGCGCGGGGCGGCCCCGGTCAGGGAATATTCGGCGCAATATCTCGGGGACATCCCGATACTGCTCAGGAATGATCCTGCGGAAAGTCTCTGACGATTCCCGGGTGGTACGAATGTTCACGACCGCGGGCGATGCCTTTTGCACCAGCGCGGTAAAGTCTGGCAAGCTGGCCGTACCTACAGCAGGGGAAAGTAACACCAGTATCAACCCTGGTTTCATGAGCCCCCGCTTCATGAACCCTAGTGTCATAACCCCCCGTTGCATGAACCCTAGTTTCATGAGCCCCCGCTTTATAAACCCTAGCTGTAAAAACCATAGTTTCATAAACCCTAGCTTTATAAAAACAGCTAATGGCGATACATCAAGATTGATCGGTTTACTAGTCATCAATTATCCCCTTCCTTCAATGAAAGTATAAAGCGTCATGCAAGTATAAAAAGTCACACAAAAACCACAAAAAATGCACCGACAATCATGCCGATTGCTTGCGTCTCAGGCACTTCAAACATGGAACACACCAGACTAGTCGCCACCACAGCACACAAGGGCTTAAGCCAGGCCTTCCATATCCCCGCCCAGGCTTCCCCCGCCGAGAGGCGCATCTCTGGCTGACTCAGTCTCTGGATAGACGGAGAGGTACAACCCAGACAGGACTGGCAGGCTAGTGGCAGAGCATCATCCAGGGCAAATAGAGTGTCTGTGGTCTTCACGGTCATTAACGCGCGCCCTTTATTCATCATTCTCGCTCTCCCCGCCCCTTAACCTCGGCCGATGCACACGCGCCAACCTAGTAGATCAAGGGCTCTACAGACTCTGCCACACGGCGGGCGGTTGCTATAGGTACCTCACCCACGACGGTGACCTGCGAGGCGGGTTGCTTCAAGCGCAGGGTGATCAACACGGTGCCGCCCAGGGTTGTGGTCATTTCCGGCAGGGAAGTCGCATTTCGGTTTTCTACAAAGACAGAAAAGGTCGCCAAGCCATCAGTGAAGTGCAACCTATTACCGCGAAGGCTGAGTGGGCGAAATCCATCGGGCAACCAGGCAACCTTCCAAACGGGCTTCTCTATCTTGTCTTGGGCCTCAAGCGTCAGCCGATGGGAGACCGTCTCGCCCTCGAGACTCAAGGCCACCTCTTCTTCGGTAATATCAATACCAATATCAATTTGAGTGAATTGAAATACTTCTTTTATCTTGTTCTGCTCAACCAGATAGGATTGCAAGAGTATCCCGGTTTCCCTATCCAACCAGAGCCTATATCCATATCGGTCATTATTCCTGGGGGAAATATGCAACTTGACCGCCTTGCGCCCGGCAACCCGGTCATCACCATGGAAGGCAAACCGATAAAAATTCTGCGAGTTGCTGATTCTCTTCAGGAAATATGGCGAAAAAGGCCCGATATACACCGGACCATGGGGAAGGGCTTCCGCCATAGAAGCAGCAGTTTTGGGGTGGTAACAGATGACTTCCCCACCCTCTCGCAATACTTCCCGCACCGCACCGTTCAGATTAAACAGCCGTTCTTTTTCCTTACCTGCCTCAGCGCGATGCACTATATGAATAGTGTCAAAGGTGCTACCGCGCATATAGTGATAAGTGCCGATGTAATTCTCTTGCCAGATCGCCCGTGCCATCTTGTTGAGCCAGACCATCGCATCACGGGGCTTGTCAGCATGCCGAGCCGACTCAAGGCTGGCCTGCGCAAACTGAACCGGCAAGCCATGCATGCCCAGCATTAAGGCAAGGGAGAGCGCGCGCAAGACTAGGGGGAGTTTGTTATTCACTTATTTTTAGGAGGCCCGGCGGGATAGTTTACTTGCTGTTGTTCGGGGTTTTGTTGTTCAAGGTTTTGTCGCTCAGCGCTTTGTTGTTCAGCGTTCATTCTTACCAGACGATCGTGCTGATCAAAATAAGCGCGTAGTTGTCGTTGCTTTGCTTCATCTAGTTCAACCAGTTCTGGTGTCGGCACCACAAGCGCTGGGTTGCTTAGGGGTATTCTGGGGAGCTGATATGGTGTGCTGGTCTGCTCTTGTGTGCTAGGAGTGCCTGTTGCCAAGCCGGTATCAGGCGCCGGGGTGGGGAAGCCAATGAAGACCGCCAGCGTCAGCGATGCCGCTACTGCTAGTGAACCGCCAATCACCCCGGTTTTGCGCTGCCAACTATACTTTGATGAGGCTGCATGATGCTCGGTTTCCTCTTGAATGGCAGTGCTAATCCTGTTGTAAAGCAGCTGATGCTCGGCAGGGCTCAGGGGCTGGTCTGTTGATACCGGCGATACCTGTGGTGCCTGGGGTGCTTGGGGTGCTTGATGACCAGCACCGTAAATGGCGCGGATGATACTGCCGATATGCCGATACACTGCCCATCGATGAATGAGCGAACGATGAATGAGTGAACGATGGTTAAGCGAGTCGTTACTGAGATCTTTATTTCTCAAGACTCTCACCAACCGATGCACTTCTATTTCGCTTGCCTCACCATCAATCAATGCTGAGAGGCTATTATCTTGACTGTTTGTCACGCCCTTTGCTCCATGTTATTGAGATACTAGTTACACTTTCCACTCTGGTTACCCATGCGGGTTACACTTTCCACTCTGATTACCCATGCCGACTACATATTCTAGCCGATTTTAGGCTCCGCTATTTCCCGGTCAACTGCGGTTATGCACTTTTCAATGGCTTCCCTGGCACGGAATATCCTGGAGCGCACTGTACCTGTAGGGCAATCCATGACTATTGCAATATCCTCGTAGCTCAACCCCTCAAACTCTCTCAAGGTCACAGCAGTTTTCAGTTCTTCTGGCAAATTGTTAATCGCGTTCTGGATGGCCTGCTCCAATTCCGCCGCTATCAATTCGCTTTCTGGGCCAGCATCATGCCTTAAGACAGCAGAATCTGCCTTTAATTCCTCATCCGAGGGATCAATACCCGTGTCGGGTGGGCGGCGGGATTTGAACACCAGATGGTTTTTGGCGGTGTTAATGGCAATCCGATACAACCAGGTATAAAAGGCACTGTCGCCCCGGAACCCCGGCAGGGCACGATAGGCTCTAATAAATGCTTCCTGAGACACATCCATCACTTCATGGGAGTCGTGCACATACCGCCCGATCAAGCTAACAACCTTATGCTGGTATTTAAGTAGTAGTAGGTCAAAAGCACCTTTATCACCGCGCTTTACCCGCTCAACCAGCTGACTGTCTGTCTCATCTGGTGTGGTCAACAATAAACTCCTGTCTCATAGATCCGGCTTGTGTCAGGGCACAAGGCTCAATAGATGGGAGATGATAACACTTGTATCTACTCAGTCATTTGGTGCCAAGCCGTCCCCGTGTCTTTCTCCGTCATTCTCTTGTCTTTCTCCGTCATTTCCGCGTCATCCCCCCTTAAGTCTCGTCACGGGACAGCCCTGACTTTTGTAAACAGCCCTGAGCGTTTTTCATAAAGGGTTGAGCTGGGCGAAACGAAAAAAAACCCGACACCGCCGCAGACTATCTTTATCTAACGAATCATTCGCTATCACGACGAACAGCCTTGAGCGGTTTTTTGTAAACAGCCCTGAGCGACCTAGTCTAGAGAAAAAACCCGGTGCTCCAATGCGAAAATGCAACACAATAAACCATCTGCTCAGCACCAGTTGCGGTACCAGGGTAGCATCCAGCACCCTGCCATCTGCCAGGTGCAGGCGCCAGGCACCTCGATAGTAATTGATACCCCGGACAGATGCTGGATGCCTCAGCATGCCAAAACGGTACACCCGGTAGATACCAGAAGTGATAATTACCATAGCCAAGACACTTGCCTGAGCAACCGACCAGACACCACTCAAGAGCACTGCCAAGAAGGCAATACAATGCACCAGTATCAACAAGGCGGCATGTTGCCTGGTAGGGCGCAGCGCCAGATAGAAGGCATCCCCCGCAAAGCTCAAGGCTGGACCCGCTGCAAAATGGCCTTCACCATGGCCGCAAACTCAGGGTCCCGGGGGCATCCCTGGCGAGAGAACCATCGCAGGAGGTCAGGGTCTTCCTCTTCTAAAAGCCTAGCGAAAATTGCCTGTTCACTCGGCGGCAAGTGATGAAAAACTTCATCAAAATAAGGGAGCAACAATAAATCAAGTTCCAGCATCCCGCGCCTGGCGCGCCATCTCAAACGATTAAGTTCCAATTCAGTGAGCAAGATAGATTCCTCCCCTGAGGGCGCCTTTTGCTGTTGACTGTATCTGCCCGGTCATTCGAGTAGCGGGAAGGACCGAGAGCAGGGACAAGATATAACAAAAACATCTGACCATCGCGCCGACATGGGTATAAAATACACTTCCACTTAGAGCGACTACCTATGACTACAAGTTGCGTCTTGGCGCATGTCGGATTTCTCCAGGTTTCTGGCACCGATGCTGTCAAGTTTATGCAGGGCTACAGCACCTGCAATCTGGATAATCTACACCCTCACCAGGTCATGCCCGGTGCCATCTGTGATATTCAGGGGCGGATGCTGACCAGTTTCCGCATCTTGAAACACCAGAATACCTTGATACTCCGCATGCATCGCCCTCTGGTGCCAAAAACCATTGCCTTCCTCAACAAATATATCGTCTTCTCCAAAGCAAGCGTTACAGACATCTCAGATGATCTGCACTGCTATGGACGCATGCCTTGTGAGCATACAGCCATGAGCGGTTCTTTATTAACAGCCATGAGCGGCTTGCCATTAACAGCCATCACCTACCAAGAAGACGACCAGGGAATGACTTTGAACCTGGGCGATCGACAAGAGCTTTGGTTGAGAGACGAGTTGAAAAGCAAGTTGCCCAGGAAGCCAGAGCAGGCATCAGAAGCCGCGACTCAGCGCCAGGCCTGGGCGCTTGCCGAGATTGAAGCCGGGATGGTCTGGGTAGAGGAAGCAACCAGCGGGCAGTTTATTCCGCAGATGTTCAACTATGACAAGCTAGGTGCCATAGATTTTGACAAGGGCTGCTATCTCGGTCAGGAAGTGGTTGCCCGGCTACAGTATCGTGGTGCGCTGAAACGCCGACTGCATCGTTTAGAATCCCAGGTGCCTCGCCGGGTCGGCACGGGTCTCTCAAGCGGTACTGTTGTCGCGAGCACCGCATTGAAGCAGTCCCGGGGCGCGTGTCATCTGCTTGCCGTCTTACGGCATAGCAATGATGACCAGAGTCCAGGACCTAGGGTCCAGTTTGATGATGGCGAAGAGGTCATGGCCCTTCTTGTCTAATCAGCTTGTCTAATCAATGCCCCGCCTAATCAGCCCGTCTAATCAATTACCCGCCAGTCTATGGGCTGCTCGTCGATTTGTCTGAGCAACTCATTACACTCAGAGAAGTGTCGGCAACCGAAAAACCCTCTATGGGCGGAAAGGGGAGACGGGTGAGGTGCCAGCAATACCTTGTGTTTATTGCGGTCAATGACGGCGCCCTTCTTTTGCGCATAACTGCCCCAGAGTAAGAATACGCAGGGCTTCTCCCGGGCCGACAGAACTTCAATAATTTTATCAGTGAAAACTTCCCAGCCCTGTCCTTGATGTGAACCTGGCCTACGGTGCTCAACGGTCAATACAGAGTTGAGCAGGAGCACACCCTGTGCGGCCCAATGTGTCAGGCATCCATGGGTAAACTGCTGCTGCGTAAGACCCAGGTCGGCTTGCAGTTCCTTGTAGATATTCTGCAAAGAAGGGGGCGGCGCCACTCCCGGGGGGACGGAGAAACACAGCCCCTGAGCTTGACCCGGACCCGGGTAAGGATCCTGCCCTAGAATCACGACCTTGACCTGATGGTATGGCGTAGCGTTGAGGGCGGCAAAATAGGCTGAACCCTGGGGATAGATGACCTTGCCGGCAGATTTTTCGGCACGCAAAAATTCCCGCAATGCGTGGATGTAGGGTTTTTCAAATTCACTACCGAGGCGCTGCAGCCAGCCGGGTTCCAAGTCTATTTTTCTGCTCTGGGTCATGCTCGTGACTCGTGTTTCATCACCCCATGCATCATCGCTTAGGGCGCATAAGCGGAAACAGCATGACATCTCTGATTGACTGAGCATCGGTGAACAACATCACCAGCCGATCAATGCCCAGCCCCTCACCAGCAGTCGGCGGTAAGCCATATTCAAGCGCCGTAATATAGTCTTCATCATAGTGCATGGCCTCGGTGTCGCCCGCCTGCCTCGCATGGGCCTGGGCCTGGAAGCGAGTCGCCTGGTCTTCGGCATCATTTAATTCGGAGAAGCCATTAGCAATCTCCCTACCCATCACAAAGAGTTCAAAGCGATCCGTGACCTCAGGATTGTCATCATTACGTCTTGCCAGAGGGGACACCTCAGTCGGATGCTGAGTGATGAAGTGAGGTGCTTCTATCCGCTCCTCCACGAGTGCCTCAAAGAGTGCCATCACCACCCTACCTAGGCCCCAATCGGGTTGCACCTCAATACCAGAGCGTTCCGCAAGGGCTCTGGCACGGCCAGGGTCAGTGAGCTCTGCCGACTCAACTTGCGGGTTGAAGGCAATGATTGCCGCATGCATAGTCATCCTGACAAAGGGTTGCGCCAGGTCTATTCTGGTGTTGTTGTACACCAATTCAGTAGTCCCCAGCACCGTCATGGCAAGGCTGCGGAGCATGACCTCAGTGAAATCCATGAGGTCCTGGTAGTCGGCATAAGCACAGTAAAATTCCAGCATGGTGAACTCGGGACTATGCTTGGCGGATATGCCTTCATTACGAAAGTTACGGTTAATTTCAAACACCCGTTCAAAACCACCCACCACCAGACGCTTGAGATTCAACTCCGGTGCTACCCGCAAATACATGTCAAGGTCCAAGGCCTTATAGTGGGTGATGAAAGGTGCCGCAGTTGCCCCGCCGGGGGTCGTCTGCATCATGGGTGTTTCTACTTCCATAAAATCCCGTTCCACAAGAAATCGCCGCAAGGCATCAATCAGTTGCGAACGCTTGATAAATAGATGACGACTGGCGTCATTCATCATCAAGTCAAGATAGGGTTGTCGATAACGAGTCTCAGTATCCGCCAGTCCTTTGTGCTTTCCGGGCAGGGGGCGGAGTGCTTTGGTCAAGAGACGAGCTTCACTGACCCGGACCGTCAGTTCGTCCTTATCGGTTTTCATTAGCTTGCCGACTACCCCTACTATGTCGCCCAGATCCCAGTGTTTGAAGGCATTGTATGCCGCATCGCCTATATCTCCTTGCCGTACATAGAGCTGGATGGCACCGGACACATCCTGCAGGGTGACAAAACTCGCCTTGCCCATGATCCGCCTGAGCATGACGCGCCCGGCAACGGCCGTCTCAGTGGGGCTGGTTTCTAGAGCCTCTTTAGTCTGGGAATCAAACAAGTCATGCAGTTCCTGGGCAAGATGCTGTCGGCGGAAGTCATTGGGGAAGGCATTCCCTGCCGCCCTGAGCGCAGTGAGCCTTGCCCGGCGCAAGGCAAGGAGTTCTTTTTCCTCACCTAAAGAGTCGTCAAGAGCCATCAGCGAGAACCCTCAGCTGTTTGTATATAAAGAGTAATATAGAGTCGTCAGTCATCTTAGAGACCCATCTTCAAACTGGCTTCTATAAACATATCCAGAGCACCATCAAGTACCGGCTGAGTATTGGTAGTTTCCACCTGAGTACGCAGATCCTTGATTCTGGACGAATCCAGCACATAGGACCTAATCTGACTCCCCCAACTGATGTCCAGCTTCGCGTCTTCAATTTGCATGGCCTCGGCCTTACGCTTCTGAGCTTCATACTCGTAGAGCTTTGCTTTCAACTGTTTGATTGCCTGGTCCCGGTTCTTGTGTTGCGAGCGCTGATTCTGACACTGGACGACAATCCCAGTGGGATGGTGCGTCAAACGAACTGCCGAGTCTGTCTTGTTAATATGCTGCCCGCCCGCACCACTAGCACGATAAGTATCCACCCGGACATCAGACATGTTCAGTGCTATATCAATATCGTCATCCAGTTCTGGCGACACAAATACAGAAGCAAAGGAGGTGTGCCGCCGATTACCGGCATCAAAGGGCGACTTCCTCACCAGTCGGTGGATACCGGCCTCAGTCCTGAGCCAGCCAAAAGCATAGTCGCCGGAAAAGTAAATGGTCGCACCCTTTATACCGGCGACATCTCCCGCTGAGAACTCCATAATCTCGGTTTTGAAAGCATGCTTCTCGCCCCAGCGGAGATACATTCTAAGTAGCATATTCGCCCAGTCTTGGGCTTCCGTCCCCCCAGAACCAGCTTGGATATCAACAAAAGCACTATGGCTGTCCATCTCCCCGGCAAACATTCGGCGGAACTCCAAACTGGTGCACTTTTCATCCAGCAGGTCCAGCTCAGTGCCTAGTTCTTCAAGCAGTGCTGCGTCTTGCTCTTCCGTGGCCAGGGCAATGATGTCTGAGGCTTCTTCAATGCCGCTATCCAACTGGTCAATAGTTAAGACAATCCCATCTAAAGAAGCTCTTTCTTTGCCGAGTTTCCTGGCACGTTCAGGATCTTCCCAGACTGAGGCGAGCGCGAGCTCTCGCTTGACCTCGGTCAAGCGCTCTTGGCGATGCTCGTAGTCAAAGATACCCCCTCAACAGATGGGTACGCTGTCTCAGGTCTTTGATACGGGATAGTTTTGGGTTGGTTTCCAGCATCAGTCGCACAACTATTAGCTTCTTCTTGTTTCTTCGCATCCGGGATGCCACATTCTAGCCAAATAGCACCCCCCCTGCCAGCAACTTCATTCCCTTGCTGGCGGGAACAGAGTGGCGGCTTACGGTGCCCCGCGCCGTCATTCTCGAGCTTGCTCGGGAATCCAGAGGAATAAAGGCAATACCGTTCGTTCCTCTGGATTCGTTTAAAAGATGCCTTCAATCACTAACTGGGGTTTTACCCGACCGCGAAAGCGATTCACTTCAAGTCGGTAGGCGCACTTTATCCGCCGGGAATCCAGCAGCTCAGGATGGTTAAAACAGATGGCATCTAGCAGTGTTCGGGCGTCACCCTCGGCGGCAAGGGTCAGCTTCAGATGCTTGTCGCCGACGATTCGCTGTTCAAAGACCTCAAAGACCCCATCAAAAACAGGTTCAGGAAAGCCCTGACCCCAGGGGGCTGCATCACCAATTTGTTCCGCGAGTTGCACACTAATCGTCTCTTCTATTTCTCCATCTGACCACAGCCTATTGGTCAGCAGACTGGCATCCAGGCCATGCCGGGCTTCCTGATCAAACTCTTCTCGGAACTTCTCCAACTGCTCTGGTCTCAGGCTGAGCCCGGCGGCCATGGCATGCCCGCCAAACTTCAATACCAGCCCTGGATTCCTGGTGGCTATGGCTTCAAAAGCATCACGAATGTGGAAACCCTGAATTGACCGGGCCGAGCCTTTCAATTCATCGGGCGCCGCCTTCGCAAAGGCAACCACGGGGCGGTAGCATTTATTCTTCACCCGCGCCGCCACTATGCCTACAATCCCTTGATGCCAGTCCTCGTGATACAGGGTCAAACCAACATTGTTCAGCTCATCCAAAGCCAACTTAGCGACATGACTTTCCGCCTGGTGTTGCATTTCCACTTCTATAGTCCGACGTTCGGTATTGAGCTGGTCAAGTTGTGTCGCCAGAGAAGGGGCTTCCGATTCGTCCGCGAGCAGACACGCTATGCCAACACTCATATCCTGAAGACGACCTGCCGCGTTCAACCGGGGTGCCAGTTTAAATCCCAAATCTCTGGAATGGATATATTGGCAATCCAGGCCGGCAACATTCATCAATGCTTTGATACCCGGGCGACATAGCCCCCGTCTCATCCGCTTGATACCCTCGGCCACCAAAATGCGATTGTTCCGGTCCAGAGGTACCAGGTCGGCGATGGTGCCCAGCGCAACCAGATCAAGCAAACCCGCCAATTGGGGTTCCTCAACAGCAGAGCCCTCAGCGGTTTTTAATGTAGAGCCCTCAGCGGTTTTTAATGTAGAGCCCTCAGCGGTTTTTAATGTAGAGCCCTCAGCGGTTTTTAATGTAGAGCCCTCAGCGGTTTTTAATGTAGAGCCCTCAGCGGTTTTTAATATAGAGCCCTCAGCGGTTTTTAATTTAAAGAAGCCCTCCTCCCGCAACCGAGTGCGCACCGCCGACAGCAGATAAAAAGCAACCCCAACACCTGCCAAAGATTTGCTCTGGAAGGTACATTCCGGGTGATTCGGATTCACGATGGCAGCAGCAGCCGGGATGACCGGCCCCGGCAGGTGATGGTCGGTGATGAGCACCTCAATACCGAGGGCGAGGGCATGCGCCACCCCGTCAACGCTAGAAATACCATTGTCCACGGTGATGAGTAGGTCTGGCGCTGATTTTGCGGCCACATCCACAATTTCCCTGGTCATGCCATAGCCGTACTTAAACCGATCCGGCACCAGATAATCGACTTTTTTAGCACCGAGCATGGCTAGCCCAGAGACCAGCAGCGCACAACTCGTTGCCCCGTCGGCGTCAAAGTCGCCGAGGATAAGCATTTTCCTATCCTGAGTAATTGCTCGGCATACCAGCGCCGCGGCGGTATCAATGTCCCGCAGGCCATGCGGCGGTAGCAGATGGGATAAGGAAGTTTCTAGTTCTTCCGGGCTGGAGACACCCCGCCCGACGAAAAGCCGCGATAAGAGGGGCGAAGTATCCGGCAAGACATGCGCTACCTGCCGCCGTACCAGGTTTTTTTTACTCGGCTTCATGCCGCGCTTGTCGCATGCTTGTCTTCTATATGACTGTCTTCTGCACGCTTGTCTTCTGCATGCACCCCGTCGACCAGCCTGATCCTGACCACAGAAGCAGTCATATCATCCAGGGCTTCAAGTTCGCGAATGGCATGGTTGAGATCCCCCTCAAGCACGTTATTGGTGAGAATGACAATCTGCGTATCGCTGCTTTGGACGTCCTTTTGTAACAGGGCTTCAATGTTGACCTTATGATTGCTGAGAATGGTCGTGACCTTCGCCATGACGCCCGCTCTATCACGCACCCCTAGTCTCAGGTAATTGGCAGACTCCCACTCTGCTGGGGGTAGAATCTGATACGGCAGGGCATGCTCGCTGCTCTTATGAACACTGTTATTAGCACTCTTATTAACGCTCTCATTAACGCTCTCATTAACGCTCTCATTAACGCTACGCTCTCATTAACCAAGCAACGAGCTATATCAACGACATCAGCAAGGACGGCAGAGGCAGTGGGTGCTGCCCCAGCACCGGGGCCATAATACATGGTCGCACCCGCTGCATCAGCACCCACCATGACCGCATTCATCACCCCATCCACCTGCGCTAGAAGATGCGCCTTGGGGAGCAAGGCAGGATGCACTCGCAGTTCAATGGCTGTCCGGTCGGGATAAGACTGGCGCCGCGCAATGCCCAGATGCCGAATGCGATAGCCCAATTCATCAGCGAAGCGAATGTCGTCCTGAGTCAGGCTTGATATACCTTCCGTTGCGACCGCAGCAAACGGCAAGGGCAAACCAAATGCCAAGGAAGCGAGTATCGTCAACTTATGAGCAGCATCTATGCCTTCTATATCAAAAGTCGGGTCTGCTTCTGCATAGCCTAACTGCTGGGCATCAGCAAGCACCTGCTCAAAGGTTCGATGCTTACCCCCGGGCCCCATCTCGGTGAGAATGAAATTAGAAGTGCCATTGATAATGCCCAGGAGCCATTCAATACGGTTCGCCACCAGCCCTTCACGGATTGCCTTGATGATGGGAATGCCGCCAGCAACCGCAGCTTCATACCGCAGTTGCACCCCCTGAGCTGCCGCCGCCCGGAATAGCTCCTCGCCATGCAGGGCAATCAAAGCCTTGTTGGCCGTAACTACATGCTTGCCCTGGGCCATGGCTTCAAGCAGGAGGGCTTTGGCATCCTCCGTGCCGCCGATGAGTTCTACCAGAATGTCAATTTCAGGATTCCGCGCGAGGTCAAAAATATCCCGACTTACTCTAGTGGACGAGAGGTCACACTCAGGAGGCTCCCGACGACAAGCCACCTGTGCCAGACTGAGGCTGATGCCAGTCTTGGTGCGAATATCCTCGGCCCGGGTGGCAAGCAGATTGAACAGCCCCGCGCCCACGGTACCCAGGCCACAAATACCTAGCTTGCAGCTATTAGTACTTGCCATTATCGGAGTTCCCCGTGGTTAGGGTGGGTGTTGCATCTGTTGCCGGCGGGGGCGGCACCTGCTTAAACATCCTTTTGATACCTCGTAGTGCTTGGCGGATTCTGTGTTCGTTTTCAATCAGCGCGAAGCGAACATGCGTATCGCCGTACTGACCAAAACCCAGACCGGGCGAGACCGCGACCTGGGCTTCCTGGAGCATATATTTGCTAAATTTTAGAGAGCCCATGTCGGCATACTGAGGCGGAATCTTCGCCCACACAAACATAGTCGCCTTGGGCGGCCGCACCTCCCAGCCCAACTTATTTAAGCCATCACATAATGTGTCCCTGCGTTTTTGATACATGTCCCGAATTTCTTCAACGCAGGTCTGATCACCTTCAAGTGCGGCTATGGCAGCCACCTGAATCGGCGTGAACATGCCATAGTCCAGATAGGATTTGATGCGCCCCAATATCCCCACCAGAGTAGGATTGCCGACACAAAAGCCAATGCGCCAGCCCGGCATGTTGTAACTTTTGGACAGTGTAAAAAATTCAACGGCTATATCCTTGGCACCCGGCACCTGCAAGATACTCGGTGCTTTATAGCCGTCATACACCAGGTCAGCATAAGCCAGATCCTGGACGACCCAGATGTCGTGTTGCTTCGCTATGGCGACAAGCTTTTCAAAAAATTCAAGTTCCACACAGGCCGTCGTCGGATTCCCCGGGAAGTTGGTGACCAGTATCTTAGGCTTGGGCCAGGAATGGGCGATTGCCTTTTCCAGTTCCGCCATGAAATCAACACCCTCCACCATGGGAACATGCCGGACATCCGCATCGGCAATCACAAATCCGTAGGGATGTACCGGATATGAGGGGTTGGGTACCAGTACCGTGTCGCCAGGAGTCAGGGCCGCAATCGCAAGGTGAGCAATGCCTTCCTTGGAACCCATGGTGACGATGGCTTCGGTCTCTGGATCAAGGTCAACATCATAGCGTCGTTTATACCAGTTGCAGATCGCAAGACGTAGCCTGGGGATGCCCTTGGACTGGGAATAGCCGTGGGTATCACCCCGCCGCGCGGTCTCAATTAACTTTTCCACAATATGCGGCGGCGTGGGTTGATCCGGGTTCCCCATACCAAAATCAATGACATCCTCGCCCCGGGCACGGGCAGCTCTTTTTAGCCCGTCAGTAATACTGAAGATATAGGGCGGTAGGCGTTTTATGCGGGTAAAGTCGTGCATGCTAGGCGGGTATCCTTTTATATCACTCTTTATAACTTTTTATATAACTCTTTATACAAACCGCTGAGGGCTCTTTATTAACAACCGCTGAGGGCTCTCTAATAACAACCGCTGAGGGCTCTTTATTAACAACTGCTGAGGGCTCTTTATATAACCCTTTATAACTTTTTATATAACTCTTTATACAAACCGCTGAGGGCTCTCTAGTCTGAACCCGTATCGCTGAGCTCATCAGCGAGCTGAATACCAAGCCGCCGCGCCATCTCTTGGGCGGTCACATAACCCGGTTCCAGGCGGCCATCTTCATAGACTATCGCCGGGGTTCCGGTGACACCCAGCGCTTGACCCAGAACGTAGTGTGTTGCTACCGGATGATTAGCACAGTGCACCGGGGCTATCTGCTTGCCTGCCTTAGCGGTGCTCAGCGCAGCTTGTCGGTCGGCAGCACACCAGACGGAAATTGCCTTATCCCAAGCAACCGAGCCCTTGCCCGCCCGTGGATAAGCCAGGTAGCGGACGGCTATGCCGAGGTGATTGTATTCCTGTATTTCCCGATGCAGTTTTCGGCAATAGGCGCAGTCTATGTCGGTAAAGATAGTAACCCTTGCCTTGATTTCTTCTGGCGCTGGGGAAAATACAATCATTTCTGCTTCGTCAAGGCGATTAAGCAGTGCTCGGCCTTGCCTTGCCTGGCGCGCCTCGGTGCCCGTCATAATCCCTCCAGGCCCTAGCAGGTATAAGCCCCCAGCGAAGAAATATTCCCCCGTGTCATTCATATAGATGACCCGGTCGTCCAGGAATCGGACTTCAAAATACCCACTGACATCTTCACTGGGAACGACATCCTCCAGCGGTACATCAAGCCCGAGGCTCAGTAATTTTGCTTTAATTTCAACGGCATCAAGTGCCAGTAGGGGCCCAGGCAAGGCAAGGCTAAGGCACAAAAGGACGGACAAGCGTTTGAGATTCATAATGATACCTGCACACAAGATACGGAAAGCGTGGCTTGATGACGCCCCACAAGCAGGGCACTTTGCACCATAGGCATTGCTTCTGCAATAAGCTGTATGATGCCACCACCCCGTCATTCTCGTCACCCCAGTCATTACAGCCATCGGCGGGGACGACTGGATGCTTTGATTCCGACGGGGTGAATGATTAGCCCCTCGGATGGTGTTTTTGGTGGAGGACTTGCATCCGCTGCTGGGCAATATGCGTGTAAATCTGCGTCGTGGAGAGGTCACTGTGACCCAACAATAACTGGACGACCCTGAGGTCAGCGCCGTGATTCAACAGATGGGTTGCAAAGGCATGCCGCAACGTATGGGGTGAGAGTTTGGTGGTGATGCCCGCCGTTCGGGCGTGTTTTTTGAGACGATACCAGAAGGTCTGGCGAGTCATGGCCACGCCCCTATTGCTGGGGAAGACGGCATCCTGGGCGAGGTTCTTTTTCAGCAATACAGGGCGGGTGTCTTGCAAATATCCTTGTAGGCAACTGATGGCTTCTTCCCCCATGGGGATGAGTCGCTCCTTGTTGCCCTTACCAAGAATGCGCACCACACCTTGACGGAGGTTGACCTCATGCAGGCGCAAGGCGGTCAATTCGCTCACTCTGAGGCCACAGGCATAGAGGAGTTCCAACATGCTACGGTCGCGCCGACCTAGCAGGGTGGACAGATCTGGTGCCGCCAATAACTTTTCCACATCGCTTTCGGTCAGAGATTGAGGGAGGGGTCGCCCTAGCTTGGGGCTAGCGACTTTTAGGCTGGGGTCTTCTGAGCGGTGTTGCTCACGCAGAAGATAGCGATAGAGCCCTCTCAGGCAAGACAAACATCTCGCGGTGGAACGCCCTTGCAAGCCGCGTTCCAGACGTGCCGATAGGTACTGCAAAATATCTTCATGCTGGACCCCGAGTAGGGTCTTTTGACGGCTATCCAGCCAGGTGGAGAAGGCTTTCAGATCCTGGCGGTATGACTTTATGGTGTTATCGCTGAGGCCTCTTTCAAGCCAGAGGCTGTCCAGGAATTTCTTAATGAGGGTCTCATCAGCCGAGGGCGCCACATGGATAACCACTTATTCTGTAGTTAGTTGAGCTTCTCTTTGATGCGCGCCGACCTACCACTCAGCTCACGCAGATAATAGAGTTTGGCTTGACGCACATCTCCACGACGCTTAACGCTGATGCTCTCAATCTGCATGCTATGGGTCTGGAATACGCGCTCCACGCCAACACCATGGGAAATCTTGCGCAGGGTGAAGGCGGAATTAAGACCTCGATTGCGCTTGCCGATCACCACGCCTTCAAAAGCCTGTAATCTTTCCCGATTGCCCTCGCGCACTCGAACCTGCACCGCTAGAGTGTCCCCTGGATTGAACTCAGGAACGTCCTGCTTGAGTTGAGTCTGCTCCACTATTTCAATAATTTTATTTTTGCTCATGTCATTTCCTCATGCTGGTAGCGCTTCAGCAGTTTTTGTTCTTCTTCGCTTAGGTTTCGTAGTAGCTCGGGGCGTCTATCCTGCGTCCTTCCCAGGGCTTGCATCTTCCGCCAGGTCGCAATCGCCTGGTGGTTACCACTCAGCAAAACATCCGGTATGGACTTACCATCAATCAGCTCAGGCCGGGTGTACTGCGGGCCCTTCAGCAGACCATCCGTGAATGAATCTCGGTGCACGGATTCCTGAGCACCCAGGACACCGGGTATCAACCGGGTCATGCCATCAAGCAACAACATGGCGGGTAATTCACCGCCAGTGACGACGAAGTCACCAATGGAAATTTCTTCGTCAATCATTGCTTCAATCAAACGTTCATCAATACCTTCATAGCGACCCGCGACCAACACCAGTGCCGGTTCAGCGGAGAGCCTGAGCAGTAATTCATGCTCCGCCTGCCGACCCTGGGGAGACATATAAATCACTGGGCAGTGAGTATCTGCCTTCGCCTTCGCCGCGAGTATCGCATCCCTCAGGGGCTGCACCTTCATCAGCATCCCAGGACCACCACCATAAGGCTTGTCGTCCACCTGCTTATGAGGGTCGGGTGCAAAATCCCGAGGATTCCAAAACTCCAGCGTCAATAGTTGCTTATCTATCGCCCGGCGAGTGATACCAAAATCTGATACCGCCTGGAACATATCGGGGAATAATGACACTAGCCCTATCCACACAACCTACTCCACGGGATGATTGTTTTTTCAGTAGTCTGGATCCCAGAGCACTTCTATTTCGCCGGTCTCCCAGTCGACCCCTTTAACCACTCGTTGCTGCACATAGGGAATCAATCTCTGTCTGTTATCAACACTGGCCGGGCTGGGCATCACTACCAGAACATCATTGGCACCGGTTTCCAGCAGCTGCTCAACCTCACCCAAAATCACTTGCTTATCGTTCCTGACGGTCAAGCCTTCCAACTCAAACCAGTAGACTTCTCCAGCTTCCAGGGACGGAAGAACATCTTGATGCACATAGATGTCGTATCCCGTCAGACTGTCCGCTTCCTCCCGATCCTCAATCGTCTTGAGCTGAGCGATCAGTCGCCGCCCTTGCGTGTGCCCAGTGATGACTTCAACTTGTGTCTGGTCGCCGTCCCTGTGCAGGATCCAGGGGCTATATCCAAAAATTGCCTCCCTCGGGTCGGTATAGGAAAACACCTTTACCCCACCCTGGATGCCATGACTACCTCTGATGCTACCGAGGCGCACTTCACCCGGGGGCACCTTATCAGGCCGCAACTTCCTCATCATCAGTTGGCGAGGCGGTGCTCTCGGCAACTACTGGCGTCTCTTCTGAAGTGTCTACCGCGGGGATGAGGGGCTTATCCTCCGGTGCTTTTTTGTAATCACGCACAACTTTTTTGACCCGGTCGGACATCTGCGCACCCTGCCGGACCCAGTAATCCAGACGGTCAAGATCTATCCGTACTCTTTCCGGAATATGCTGTTGAGCATCAGCAGCTTTGGGGACCCGGGGCAAAGGGTCATAAAAGCCAAGCCGTTCAATAAACCGCCCGTCTCTGGATCTGCGTTGATCAGCAACGTGAATGTGATAAAAGGGGCGCTTCCTACCACCACTGCGCGCCAAGCGAATTACAACCATCTTGATTCCTCTGTTCAATAGATTCAGCAAATCAACGCCTTGAATAGCTCAGACAAGCCGGGGCTGATTTGCACTATGATTTGTACGATAATTTACACGACAAACCACCACCGAACGCAACCAGCGTTCTGAAGGTGCGGTATTATACGGAAACAAACGCCTGATTAAAACCTGAAAAACACCCTAATCCTTCCCGCCGTCATTCTGGCCCTCCCCCGTCATTCTCGATCTTGCTCGGGAATGACGGGCTGGTATGACGGCTTCGCTCGCGGTATCGGCCATCACCCACTGCGCCCTGTTTTCCCTTGCAGAGGCCGCATTATGCCCGCTATCTCTGGGTGCCATAACAACTCTTCGCAAAATTGCATGAATTTTACAGAAAAAAACTTGCAGTTTTGAGCCAAAGCACCATACTGGGCTACGTTACGGAGTCTGCTATGACAGCCTTGGATACATTGAAGCGGAAATTGCGCCCGGGGCAGGTCTATCGTCGGGCCGATCTGGCGCGCTGGTCCAGCGCGGTTGACCGTCATCTGCGGCAGTTGGTGGATGAAAGCCGTCTCGTCAAAGTGTCCGGCGGCCTATACCGGGTGCCCGAAAAAACGCGCTTTGGCGATGCGCCGGCCGATCCTGGCAAGCTCGTTGAACGATTTCTCAAAGACGACCGCTTCCTCCTGATATCCCCCAACGCCTACAATGGTCTCGGCATCGGCGCGACGCAACTCTATAACGAAACCATCGTTTACAACGCCAAACGCCACGGGCGCCATGAGCTCGATAGACGCCAGTTTCACTTTCGCGTGAAGCCGTTTTTCCCGGCTCAAGCAACGGCAGAATTTCTGCTGGTCGATCTGGTCGATAACCTCTGGCGGTTCGCCGAAGATGAAAAAACAATTCAGGTGCAGGTTGAAAGACGCGCGCAAAAGATGGATCCAAAGCGGCTCGGCAAAGCCGTGCGCGCCTATGGTGGGCGACACGCAAAACGTTTCTTTGCCCCTCTGGTCGGCGATACCTCATTGCGGGCAACGGCTTAGTGTATCTCCACGACTTGCCTGAATTTGCCGACCTCCTCGCCATTGTCGGACGCGAGCATCGCATTGAACCCGCTCTCGTCGAAAAAGACTATTGGATCATGCACTGCCTGTTCGGCTTGCAAAGGGCGCGTTATGCCTTTGAGTTAAAAGGCGGCACGTCTTTGTCCAAAGGCTATCAACTCATCCATCGCTTCTCTGAAGACATTGACATAAAAATCATGCCGCCTGACGACCTGCCGGCCGGCAAAAACCAGGCTCATGGCCGCAAAGTTTTATTCGTCATTATTACGATATCTTCTACCTTTTGCAGTCGAAAGACGTGCAAACGTTCGTCGGCACACCCGAATATGTAAGGCATAAAATGGTGCGCTTTCGGCAGCAAGACCAAAGCAACATTGAGCAAAGCGAGGCCTTCCTGCTCCGGGATCCGGATATACGCAAGCAGTTTGAACGCGCTTATATGACAACGAGCAGCTTGTATTATCGCGAGATGCCGTCATTCTCGGAAATACTCGATGCCATCCAGAGCGTCGCCAATCGACTGTGATCCTGGGCGCAGGGAGGCCGGGTGAGGGCGCGGGGCGGCCTAAGCCGCCAGAAGGCGCGGGGACTCCGCGCCGTCATGCTCAGCGGGAATCCAGAGGAACAAAGGCAACCACCTCCCACCGTCATTCTCGAGCTTGCTCGGGAATCCAGTAAAAAAGAGTATTGTTTTCCGATTTACCCCGGTCCTCTAACCCGTCAGAGGGCAAGCGCGAGGGTGACGGCAAGAGGGCACCGGAAGCGGAAGAAGTCCCGTTCAGTCAAACTAGACACCTCTTCAGAGAAGGTGAAGTCGTGCGTCTGTCGATGGCCAATCACCCCGGCGGCAAGGGTGCCGAAGTCCACCGTCACCGGCGTGGCGGGGGGCCGGGCCGTGCTAATCCCGGAAAGCGAGACCGCGCCTGTTGCCAGCAACAGTGCCGAGACAAAAATGAATTGGCTGAGATCTTTGTTCATAAGTTATTGGATTGATAGATAAGGGAATTATATACTTGTTTAATCATATTTCTCATTTTCTTTGATCGATCCATTCCCGATTTTCGACTGTTCAATGGATCTATTGAATTCTATTAATTTTTCTTTAGAAATATCACTCTCTACATTTAATCTAAGTTCTTTTTCAATATTCAATACATGAGTCATTAATCTAGGAATACCGGGTTCATATAATAATGATTTATCTTCTTTCCAAATAAAATCAATATCAATAAATGTTTGTAGACGTTCAACATCTGACAATGTATTTGATGAATCAATTAATAAATTATCCTCAATAATTTCTTCAATCATGCCCTTTGTCATTGATTTTGTATTTTGAAATCCTTGTGCAATTGCACTTACTGTTGATTTCAATTTAAGTACATCAATACTATCTTTACGCTCATCATAAAACCGCTTTTTCTTAATAGAAACAGCAGGTTTTACAGCCTCAACCTGTTCATCAGTAATACACATCACATTTTCTTTCTTTGCTTCTTCCCATAAAGAACTACCCCAAACTTGTAAAAAATACGGATAGCATTGACTACTCTCAACAATGATAGACAAAGCGTCATTAGTTATTTCTATGCCCTCATCCTCAAACGGCTTACTTATCGCATCTGCCGCAGGCTGCGCGTCCAATCGACCAAGAGAAACCATTTCTGAACGCTCAACAAAAGTAGCACCAACTGTACGTAAAAAATTACGCAATCCAGGAGTTCCAGCCAAAACCAACATAAGAGGCATTTCTTTACTAACCGTTTGATAGACGTTCAATAAATCATTACACAGACCTGAGTCCATCTTATGTGCTTCGTCCAATAATAATATCAATGGACGTTTTTTATTCTTTTCTATTATAGTCTTTGCAAATCCTCTCACCATAGATTCTCTCAACTCAACACCAGCATTAGCTGTTGCACCATATAATCCAACGCCACCACTAAATTTCTTAAGGTTACCTAATTTTTCCATAAACCAAGATGATGTCGGTAACAAAGATTTACGCAAATCAAGTGGTGAATGTAATTCATTAGGTGTTATCCACTCAACACGAATTGGATTCCCTTCTACCTCACTTTGCCCAACTTCATCTTTGAACCAACTTAACAATGCTGTTTTACCTATTCCTCTAGGTCCATACATAACAGTAGGAGCAGACGGCGATACACCAACAGACAATTCGCCCAATAAAGTTTTAAATAAATTTTGCTCATCTTCACGCCCTGCAAGATAAGGCGGTAATTTCCCGGTACCAGGTTTAAATGGATTTATATTTTGAGTTGATTCCATAACGGCCTCTTAAATTTTCAAATAAAACCAGCGATTTTATCTTGCAATCAATTCTTTACAAGGCTAGGGGAACTAATAATGGTTAAATAAGTATATAATTCCCATAGATAAGAATACAGTCGTAGTATTCCCCGTCAAGGGGGGACAACTTATAACTGGAGTTCTGCTTGGATTCAATTCTTAAATGTACCGAAAATGGTACAGCTCGTCAATATCATTATTGTGCTGTATCATTCCGACCTCGGCAAACGTGCATGGCTCCCAGGTGCTTCCCGACCTTCTGCATGGAGGCATCGGCTGGGGTGACAACAACACCCCGTTCTTGACCCAGACATGCGACAGACTGTACCGCTCGTCCTCTGGATTCCGCCTGCGACAAGAGGACAAGCTCGAGAATGACGGCGCGGGGCGCCGTAAGCCGCCAGCACCGCAAGATAATAGGGCTTTGCTGTCAGCATCAAAGCCAGTCGCCACAGGCGGGGGCGACTGGCAGCGGGGAACCAGAGGAACAAAGATGATAAGGAGCCGATATGAGTCTTGAGAACAAAGGATACCTAGCCCTCAGGCACCTGCTACTCGGTGTTTTGACGGTGCTGTTGTTAGTCGCCTGTTCCAGTGGGGGCGGCGGTAGCAGTAGCGAACCGCCAGCAGCACCACCAGCGTCACCACCACCAACACCGCCGCCACCACCGCCGCCACCACCGCCGCCACCACCGCCGCCAACACCGCCGCCAACACCGCCGCCACCTCCACCGCCTGAAGACCCAACGGGGATGTCCGGCGGTATCTCCAACAGGCTGATATTGAGCCCTGGCTCAGGCACAAGAGACCTCTACTTCACGACAGACTGCAGTCCGGGGGTGACTCCTGGCGGGTGTTATAGCGAGAGCGGCAGTCTGGTGAATGTTGAGGCTGCTACTAGTGGGTTGATTTATCCTGAGGGTCTCACGCTGTTCGGCCAACGTTTGGAAGGCAGAGGCGCTCGTCAAGGTGCGCCGGTACCCTTGCAAATGGCGCTTGTACCACAGGATCTGCGCAGAGCCTGGCGTGCCGGTTGGAACGGTGGCGGCACAAACATATTGACCGATAGCATACATGAAGCACCTCTTGCCCTGAACATCGCGCCTGGTGCTCAGTTGTACCACTTTGAGTCATTAACCGATGGCGGGTACGGCCTGCGCCGGGCGAGCGACAACACCCAACATCAAGCCACCAGGATTGATGTCATTGTTTCAACAAACACGCCTACTATAACCTGGTACCACCCCAATCCGAGGATTCTGCTTAGCCAGCAGAGTTTTCTGTCCTTTGTGCCCGGTGAGTTGGAAAATACTCAGCAACAAGCCCTAAATAGGGAGAGCATACGAGTACTCACCGGGCAGACTGATGCCCTGCCCAACATCAAAGACGCGGTGTATGTCCATGCGGTAGGCGTCTATAACGATGACCGCCCAGTCTCTCACCCAGGCGAGATCTCTGGGCTCTTGCTGGGGTTGGAAGAATCTATTGCTAGCCGGATCCTGCTTGTCGGTGCTCTGGATAGGTACGCCCAAGACGGTGCGGCGAGGATTGTTGCGGGCAACTACCCCGGCGATGGTGCCCTATATCAAGCGCGTTATTTAATGGCGTACCGTGACTCGCCATTTGAGGGCTTTGCGCCTGTAGTGCAATGCGATGCCGAGTCAACCAGCAGCTGCAACAATGAAATGTTGCGGGGCAGCAATGCTGGACCTGTGTCCGCCGCGGCGCGGGTCGCCGGTTATGCCGCTCTAGTCAGGCAGAAGTTCCCCGGGCTCAGCGGCGCACAAACTGCAAAAATCCTGCTGGACACCGCCACCTACGAAGGGCTGATATGTTATCCGAACTGTGATGCTGCACGATACGGGCAAGGACGGGTGAGCATATTGGACGCCCTGTCGCCGATTGGTAAATTAAGTGACCGCCCGCTCCTGCCACCCGCTTCGCCACTGCCCTTCTCGCCACTGGTATCGCTATTGCCACCACTGCCAGCACTATCACTATCATCCTCCGCACCACCCGACGACCCAGCGGGGATGTCCGGCGGCATACTTAACAGCATCATTCCAGATGCAGGCCTGGGCACAAAAGACCTCTACTTCACGGCCGACTGTGTGCCGGGGGTGACCGTCGGCGGCTGCTATACTAATGAGGACGATAGTCTGGCGAATATCATGACTGTCCCGGAGTTTATTTATCCTGCGGGCTTCAATCTGCTCTTCCGGCGCCTGGAGGGTCCCTATATTGATCGTCAAGGTGCGCCGGCACCCTTGTATATGGCTCAGATGCCACAAGATCTGCGCCGGGCTTGGCGAGACGGTTGGACTGGCAAGGGCGTTAATATATTGATCCGTGATGTTTTCGGCGAACCTGGGGCAAGTGGCACCGCAAGAACGGATACTCACGGCTATGTCGTCGTCTCCTCAGCGCTCAGCGTCGCACCCGCCGCTAATTATTACACCTTAGAAGGAGATAACCTGCGCCGCGCGAGTGACAACACTGGAAGTGAAGCCTATAGAAACCTCAGGTTTGGCGTCGTCAGTTCAAGTACTAGCCCTGCTATAGGTGCAATTGACCCGAATAATCTGGCGGGTGGAATTAACTTTCGCACGGACCTGCCTTTTACACCCGAGGAGTTGACAGCAGCTTACCAGAGCGCACTAAATCTGGAATCTATACTAGACGATACCGGGCAGAGTGGTGCTTTTACTGATATCGGAGACGCAGTGCTGGTGCGAGCGGCCGGCAATAGGGGGCACGGGCTCGATCATCCTATTTCCTTCTCGGGGGCACAGCTAAGGTTGTCGGACCCATCGGTCCTTAGCCGGCTCATCATAGTAGGCGGGGTGGCTAGAGAAGACACCTATGACGATGCGGCAGTACTTACCGGGTTTAGCAACTTCCCTGGTGCTGGCGCGGTGCATCAAGATAATTTCCTGGTAGAGTATGGTGGCCCGCCATTCGGTGGTCGCGGGGCTTTTAGGCTATGCGATACCACGTCCACCGTGATCTGCGCCAATGAGCTGCATCGAGAAACCTCCTCAGGCACATCATTCGCTGCCCCGAGAGTCGCCGGTTATGCGGCTCTAGTCAGGCAGAAGTTCCCGGCGCTCAGCGGTGCCCAAACGAAGAAAATCATGCTGGATACCGCGACTTATGAAGGGCTAAAATGTTATCCGAACTGCAACGCGGCACAATACGGGAGGGGACGGGTGGATATACTTGATGCCCTGTCACCCATTGGTAAATTAAAATGAAAGGCTTTGCTTGTCTGTGGGTAGTGGGGGGGATAGTGGTCGGCTTCCTCTTGCCCTTGTCGGCATCCGGGATAGACGACGGACACCCCATCGCCACCGTCTCGCTGGCAGCAAAACAACAAGAGGTCACGCCAGTGCTACCCTGGGTCAGCAGCTTGCGCATTACCGATAACGACCACAGCGTGATTCGTTTAGCTGACGGCGAACGACTCATGCAACGCCCTATACGCGCCGCCTCTTATAATGATGGCAACTATGACGTGGCGGAGTTTTACGAAGCCGACTCAGCACGCATCAGCATGGTGTGGCATTACGCCGGACGCAAAGCGGGAGAGATTATTTCGGTTGGCATTGATAGCGGCTACCGGGCAGATAAAATAACCATCCGCCCGGCTTTGTTCATTGGCTATGCTCAAAGTATGGAACTTGAACACGGGAAGTATTTGACTTTTGCCATAGGCGGTTGGCTCGGCGGCAAGAGTACACATCAACCCTGTAGCGACGCCTTTGATCGGGAATATTATTGCGGCAACCTAACAGCCTGGGCGGACTTCCGCTCGCAACGGGACGAGTTGCAGCACTATTATCGGCTTGTGTATAAGCATGAGTTTTAATCGTCATCCACATTGCGGCTTTCGCGAAGCGAAACCGCAATGAGTCTTGAAGCCACCATGGCGACAGCATTTTCCGCAGGAAAATTGCGATAGCCCCTGACCGGAACCCCCGTCATTCTCGCCCCCGCCGTCATTCAAGAAATGACGGCGGGGCGGGAATGGCGTAGGATAAGCCCTTATCCTGAGCAAGAATCATTAAACATCTCATAGGACTCAGCAGGTGCAGCTCATCATTGCGGGACTTCTAGCAAGCGGACTCTACCTTCTGGCGACGGGTTACCAGATACAGCAGATGCGTGGCAAAGGGGACCTTAAGCAGGTCGTCAAGGGGCTGGGGCTTGCCGCTGCCCTCTGCCAGGGTTACACCAATTATCTAGACTTCAGCAGCAGTGTTGGCATTGACCTGGGCATCTATCCCATGCTGTCGCTCAGTAGCCTGTCCATTGTCGTCATATTGCTGCTCAGCAGCCTGCGTCGGCAACTAGATAATCTGTTCGTGGTGGTATTCCCCCTCGCTGCCCTAGCGGTGCTGGTAGAAATATCATTCCAGGGAAGTTACGCACCGCGAGAACATATCGCAACCGGCATCCTCAGCCACATCATCTTCTCAGTAGTCGCCTATTCCTTGCTCAGCATCGCGGCTGCCCAGGCGCTATTGCTATCCTTTGGAGACCGTCATCTCCGCCATCGCGACCTGGCGCTCATCAGGAACCTGCCACCGCTTGAGACTATGGAGCAGTTAATGTTTGAACTGCTCTGGGTAGGTCTGGTGTTTCTGACCCTGTCTATTGGCAGTGGCTTCCTATTTCTGGAAGACCTATCCAGTGCCGGTCTGATACACCACACGGTAATTACCCTCGCCGCCTGGGGGGTCTTCGCTGCCCTCATGTGGGGCCGATATCAACGGGGCTGGCGCGGCACTGTAGCTTCCCGGTGGGTCTTGTTGGGGTTTGCCCTGCTCTTAATAGGCTACTTCGGTAGCAAACTGGTGTTGGAGATTATCCTGGGGCGCGCCTAGCAACCCGCAATTGATTATGACCATTGATTACGACCATTGATTACGAGAAGGTCTTGACACTTTCCAGAAGAATCCGCTACAACTAACTCTTATTTCTTATCAGGAGGTCTCCGTTTTTGGAAGATTTATCTACCGGCGCGTTATTAATTAGTATCGTCTTGTTACTGATCTCTTCGGCTTATTTTTCAAGTTCTGAAACTGCCATGACCGCAGTCAATCCGTATCGCTTGAGGCATCTTTCCAAGCAGGGTAGTGGTGGGGCGAAACGAACCAGCGAAATCCGCCAGCGACCAGAAACTATGCTGACCGGTATTCTTATCGGCAACAACCTGGCTAACTTCACCGCCGCATCACTCGCTACAGTGCTCGCGATCAAACTCATGGGGGAAGCCGGCATTGCTGCCGCACCCATCATCTGTACGATCATGTTCCTCGTATTTGCCGAGGTAGCGCCGAAGCGAATCGCCCTGGCTTATCCTGAGCGCGTTGCCCTCCCCTCATCCTATCTGCTACAGCCCTTCATCTGGCTAGGTACACCGGCAATCTGGCTAATCAACAGCATGGCAAATGTTGTGGTACACCTATTGAGCCCTCGTAGCCTCAGGAATGCTGCCAGAAATGAGCCCCTGGACACTGCCCTGAGCCATGAAGAACTCCGTACCGTGGTCGACGAGGGCACCAATATCGCTCCCCACCCGCATAACATGATGCTCGGTGTGCTTGACCTCAACAAGACAACTGTGGATGACATCATGGTGCCCCGGGCAGAAATTATCGGCATTGATCTTGATGATGAGATGGATGAAATCATTACTCAGATTCGCTCCATACAACACACCCGCTTGCCGGTATTCAAAAAAGACATTGACCGAATAGTCGGCGTCCTGCATCTCAAAAATGCTACGCCTTACCTGCTGGATGGGGACCTCAGCAAGGATGCC
This sequence comes from Candidatus Azotimanducaceae bacterium, assembly GCA_965208605.1. GTDB lineage: Bacteria > Pseudomonadota > Gammaproteobacteria > Pseudomonadales > Azotimanducaceae > UBA9659. The sequence continues at coordinate 941,557 of OZ242345.1, forward strand.
TTGATACAAGCAGTATCCAGAGCTTACTTCGTGCCGGAAAGTACACCCTTGCCACTCCAACTGATTAACTTCCAAGCCGCAAAGGAAAGGGTCGCTATGGTCGTGGACGAGTATGGCGACATCCAGGGGATAGTGACTATTGAAGATATTCTTGAAGAAATTGTCGGCGAATTCACCACCGATCTGACCACCATCTATGTTGATATTCACCCTCAGGAAGACGGCACCTATCTGATTGACGGCGGTGCCATGTTGCGCCTAATCAATCGCTCCCTGGGCTGGGAACTCCCGACTGATGGTCCCAAAACGCTGCATGGGTTAATCACCGAACACCTGGAAACTATCCCCGAATCCAACCTGTGTTTTACCCTGGCGGGATACAGAATTGAGATAGTCCAGATTCAGGACAATATGATCCGCACGGCTAAACTCTCTGAGGTGCCTGACCTAGGGGATGAGGATGCCTAGAAGGTGCCCGCGTCAATTCTCGCCGAACCCAGAACCCCGTCATGCTCGCCGAACCCAGTCGTCCTGCCGAAGGCGGGACGACTGGGTTCGGGGGGAATCCAGAGTGGCGGCGCAAGCCGCCTGAAAGGAGCGGGGACATGTGCATACATTAACGGCGGGAGGGGATACGCCTTTAACGAAAGCACGACCCACCGACCGACCCACCGTTGAGGTCTAGTGGGAATATCACAGGTGGTTGCCTTTGTTCTTCTGGATTCCCGTCACCCCGGTCATCACAGCCGATGGCTGTGATGACTGGGGTGACGAGAATGACGGCTCGGCATCAACGCCATTTACGATTGATTGCGGCAATAATTGAGGTGAACGCAGCCGTCGTCGTGTTCTGGCTAATACCCACACCATAATACTTGTTCTGCTGCTCGTCGGTGATCGCCAGAATACAAATCGCTTGGGCTTCCTTACCTTCTTTGAGCGCATATTCCTGATAGTCCAGCACATTGAGGGGTTCATTCAGGGTGGCTACCAAGCCATCAATAAACGCATCAATCGGACCCGAACCGGTACCCTCTATATTGATCTCGTTCTCGGCAACCATGAGCTTTGCCTGACACATTTGTATGTCATCAGCCCTAGCCTGCACCTGATAATCAATCAACCGGTAGGGCGCACCCGCAACCTCTATAAACTCCTGCACAAATGTTGCCCATATATGGTCTGGCTCCAATTCGCCGCCGTCCGCCTCTGATTTCTGTTGCACGAGGCGGCTGAATTCAAGCAACAAAGGACGAGGCAAGGTAACCCCAAAATGATGTTCCAGCACAAAGGCGACACCGCCTTTACCCGATTGACTGTTGACGCGAACAGTCTCCCGATAAGAGCCGCCCACATCCGCTGGGTCTATCGGCAGGTAGGGGACTTCCCAGCTATCGCCATCCGCTTCCATATACACCATCCCCTTTCGAATCGCATCCTGATGGGAACCCGAGAAGGCAGTAAACACCAGTTCACCCGCATAGGGCTGCCGGGCATGCACCGGTATCTTGGTACACTCTTCGGCAATGGCGATAATTTCCGGCATGTTGGACAGATAGAGTTGCGGGTCAATGCCCTGAGAGAACATATTCATGGCCATGGTGACGAGGTCGCAATTTCCAGTGCGCTCGCCATTACCAAAGAGAGTGCCTTCTATGCGCTCGGCACCGGCCATCAGCCCCATTTCGGAAGCCGCAATGCCCGTACCCCGGTCATTATGAGTATGCAAACTGATTACCGCCTTGTCCCGTTCGGGCAAATGACGGATAAAGTATTCAAGTTGGTCCGCATAGATATTCGGCGTCGCCATCTCCACCGTGGACGGCAGATTCAAAATAATTTTATCTTCTAGTGTCGGCTGCCAAACCTCCATCACCGCCGCACAAATCTGCACCGCAAAGTCCATTTCAGTGGCGGTATAACTCTCTGGCGAATACTCAAGCGTCACCCTGGTACCCGCAGCTTTGAGTTTATCAGTGTGTTCTTTGACCAGCACCGCCGCATCGGTTGCCAGGGTGATCACTTCCTCAGGGGTCATGTTGAACACCACTTTCCGCTGCAGTGTTGAGGTTGAGTTATACAGATGAAAGATAACATTTGACGCCCCCGCCACTGCATCACAGGTACGGGTGATTAACTCTTCCCGCGCCTGACACAAGACTTGAATCGTGACCTCGTCTGGAATTTGCTGCTCTTCAATAATCTTGCGCACAAAGTCATAGTCAGTCTGTGATGCGGACGGAAAGCCAACTTCAATTTCCTTAAAACCAATTGCCAAGAGCAACTCGTACATCTTCTGTTTTTCATTGGGCGTCATGGGCTCAACAAGTGCTTGATTGCCGTCCCGGAGGTCAACACTGCACCAGCGGGGCGCCTGAGTAATCACTTGCTCAGGCCAGGACCTGTCTGGCAAATGGATGGGCTGGAAGGGCTTGTACTTGTGAAAGGGCATCGGCTTGCCCTTAGCGACTATTTGCTGCTTTTCTTGATGATGCTCTTGATGATGTTCTACATTCATTGGTCTTTCCCCGGATAGTAAAAAGCGCCCGGTAGCCAGGCGGTTATTAGAATGTAGGTATTTGTGCCGGCCGCCTACAACGGCAGTCGTAGTAGCAGGTCAGCAGGCGCAAGCGACAACCGGGAAGGGCCGCTGGGAAGTTCAGGTCTGTCTGTCAGAACCAAATTCATCGCGCTCATCTGTCTTAGCAACATTTATCCTAGTAGCATTTATATGAGTAGTAGGAATTGAAACTATAGTCTCTTGTTGGGGTTTTGCAATGCCTTTGTGGGTTCATAAGATATGGCGCGGAAGCGTCAGGCGGCGAGGGTGACGGCAAGAGCACAAGAGCACAAGAGGGCAAGCACTGGATTCCCGTCACCCCAGTCATCACAGCCGATGGCTGTGATGACTGGAGTGGCGAGAATGACAGGAGGTTAAAAAGCGAGCTCGCCCTCCAGGTAGATGCGGTGGTCAATGGTAGTGGTGCCTTCTTTACGCTCGGTGACGAGTTTCAGATCAAACAACTTGCTGTGCTGCCACTGCAAGCCCAGGCGATAGGTGTTCTTGTCGCCAAGACTCAGTTCAGTGTAGGGCGTCATGAGGCCAGGGCCCCGGAGCGCATGCATGCCGTAATCCAAACGGACCTCCAAGCTTGGGCTATATTCACTAGAAGCACCATGTGAATAGCCTGCCCTGCCTTCATCTATCAAGCCCTGCTGCCAGAGTTGTTGCACCCCGCTGTTGGTCACCCCATAACCCGGCGTCAAGCTGAAAGACAGGCCCCGCCCAGCTGTTGAGGAAGCAAATTTGACCAGCCCACTCAGTCCCCACTCCTTAGCCTCACCCTTGCCGCCCACCAGGGCACGCGCCTTGCCTTCTATCACCAGGCCGCCGCCCAGGCTGGCATAACGCAGACTGGCACCCAGCTCAGCACCCGCACCGGTCTCCCCGTCTCCACCGTCATAACGCAGCCCGGCTTCCAGACTAGACTCAAATTGCGCACCGCTGTCCAGGGCCTGGGCGCGAGTCGCTTCCAGGGTCAGGCGCAACCGGCTAAGATCCCGGGTCACTGCGGTTATCAGGTCATTACCGTCCAGTTCCACGGTGCTGCTCATGGCTTCACCCTTGAGGTGCAGGGTAGTGAGGCCAGTCTCCATCAAGATGCCACTCGCCCCCAGCGCAAAGGTCCGCACACTCAGGTCGCTTGAGGGGATAGCCTCTCCTGACGCCCGGTCTTCACTGATCTCCAGTTCGCCATCGCCATAGCCGGCGGTCGCCCAGAAGTCCAGACCTCCTGTTGCCCAGCCCAGATACGGATGGACACTGGTCATATCCAGGTCATAGTCGCCGCTGGCTCCCAGGCTGGAGTCAGTGTAATCCAGCCTCGCTTGGCTTTGGGAGATTGCCACACCCAGAATGGTGCGCTCGTTCAGCTGCGCATCCAGACCCAGTTGCAGACTAAAGAGGTCGCCGTCCCAATCCACCCCATCAGTAGCTTCCAGACTCCGGTAGTCGCCCGCACCCCAGAGGGTGATGCCCTGGCTTTGGCTTTGGCTCTCAGAAGCAGAAGCAGAGCCAGAAGCAGAGCCAGAAGCAGAAGCAGAAGCACCCGCGCCATTCAAGGGCAGCACAAAGGCAGACCCCGCCAGGACTCGCTTCCAATCAAACTGGTCATAGACCAGGGCGCGTCCCTGAGCTTTGACAATATCCGTCAGGTTACCCGCACCGCCAAAACTAGCACTGCTACCAGCAGCAGCAGTTCCGGCAATGGTTGAGCGTCGTGCCTGCTCAAGGCGCTGCACAATCCCGCTGACATGCTGGTCCGCCATGCTCCGTGCCACTTCCGGCAGAATCACTTCGTTAAGCCGAGCAAGGTCGCGTGCGACGACTACGCGGACGATGCGGGTGACTGTGTCAGCGGCATTGCCGGCGGCATCGGATACATCATAAGTGAGGGTGTAGTCCCCAAGCGTATCGGTATCCACTGTGTCGCCGCCAACCGCAATGCTGGCACTGAGGTCGGCATCCACATCATCACTTGCCGTTGCCCCCGGGTCAGTGAAGGTGGCACCTTGATGGACCTCCACGGGATTGGCACCTAGGAGCCTAATCTCTGGGGCGACGGTGTCGGGCAACGTAGCAGATGCTTCTGCTGAGGCCCCCGCACCGAGGGCGCTCAGGGCACGCACCTGGAAGTAATAGGTGCCGCCGCTGGTCAAGCCAGTCACGGTGTGGCTGCTTGAGCCGGTGGTTGCCGTCCAGGTGGCGGCAGCATAGTCGCTCGCACTCCCCTCAGCAGCTTGGCGATATTCATAGCCGGTAATGGCACTATCGCCGGCACTAGATGGTGCCTCCCAGGTCAGCTGGACGGCCATAGTGTCCGCTGTAGCAACCAGGTTGGTCGGCGCAAGGGGTGGCGTTTTCGCGGTGCCGCCCGCTCTCGTCGTGGCGGCGGGACCGGTGTTGCCGGCGCGGTCGATTACGCTATTCGCGGCAAGGACCAGGCGGAAGGGTGTCGCGGTCGGGGTGAAGGTGATGGTATAGGTGGTTTGGTCACCGGAGTCGGTCACGCTAGTGACTGTGGCACTGGGAGCGATATCCACTGTGGGACTGGGAGCGATGCACGGTTGAGCGATGCACGGTGCGGCATCGGCGGCGAAATCATCCACTGCCAAACCAGTCACCGCTTCGGAGAAGGTGATGTCGTGCTCCTGCGCGGTGCCAACCACCCCGACGGCAATGGTGCCCCAGTCCACTGTCGGTGCGGTGGTGTCCGGCACGATAACGGTAACACTACGGGTAACCGTCGCGATATTGCCCGCGGGGCCGGTCGCCGTGTAGGTATAGGTGTAGGTCCCGAGCATGCTGGTATCCACGGCGGCAACGACCACGCCATCAGCGTCGGTAATGACCGTCACCAGAGTGCTCCCGCTAGTCCCTAGGGTCACCCCCTGATCGGGGTAATCGTCGCCGCGGGTGACGCTAAGGCTTGCCGGTCCATCCAGGGTCAGCGTCGGCGGGACGGTGTCAATCATAATCAGCGGGAGCTGCACTTCAGTTTCCGCTGCATTGCCCGCGGCATCCATGACCCCGCTAACAATCAGCCTCAAGGCAAGGCTGAAACCATCATCGGGCCTGACGGTATAGGTCACCGCATATTCGCTGAAATAGCCGGTGGGCACCAGGTCCGTTGCCGGGGTGGTGTCATTGCGGTTCCCGGCGATCACATTGATATACTTGAATACGGCGGCACCCCTGACACTAGCCGGGTCCAGCCGTTCGCTTGACTGCAAGGTCACAGTGATGGTATCGCCAGCATTGACCAGGACCAGGCCATTACCAGGCATACCGCCACGGGTGTCAGCCCTAACGAAAGTGAGTACCGGCGCGGTGGTGTCCAGGGCCACGGTGATGGTTACCGTATCGGTGCTGCTGGCGGGGGGATTGGCATCATCGGTCACGGTCAGTTCGAACACCAGCGTTGTTCCCACAATAGCCGGCGCGATGAAGGTCGGGCTGGAGGCGGTGGCGCCGGTCAAGGTAATGGGCGTAGCCGGCGCCGCACCATCGGTCATGGTATGCGCCCAGGCATAAGTCACCCTAACGTCCACATGGGGGACCTGAGCGGAGCCGTTCAAGGTGACCCGTGTACCGGGATGCGCGTTCTGGTCGGCACCGGCATCGGCAACTGGCAACTGGTTGGGTGTCGCGCTGCCTTCCTCGCTCGTCGTTCTTCCCGGACCCAGGTTACCGGCGGCGTCGGTCACGGTATCCGGGATAAGTATCACGTGGAAGGATTGCACGGGTGGCGTGAAGGTGACGCTATAGGTGGTCTGGTCGCCGGTGTCGGTAACCTCAGTTACGGTGACCCCGACAAAGGAAACGCCGAAGTCGCTCTCCACCAGTCCGGTCACCGCTTCGGAGAAGGTGAGGCGGACCGTCTGTGACGTGCCCACCACACCGGTGGCAATGGGGCCGAAGCTCGCCGTCGGGGCGGTCACATCAATTTGAATAGCACTGGTGACCGCATCAGGGTCAAGTGTATTGGCGGGATTATTAGCGGCGGTCATTGCGTCTATGTCATAAACCGCCGGCACGCCGTCGCTTCCCGCAACATCCGCCGCCACCACCGTATAGGTCGCGGTGTAACTGTTGCCGGTGCCTTTGACCGCCGTGACTGACTGCCCGGCGATGCTCACGCTTGGGGAGTTTGCCAAGGCCAGATTGACGCTGAAGGTCAGGCTCAGAATGTCGTCGGCTTTGGCGTAGGTTACGCCATCTACCGTCGTGCCATTGCTACTGAGCGCGGGTGCTGCGCCGGCGGCAAAGGCAAGTACCGGCTGCACTAAGACGAGGCGGACCTTCCGCGCGGCATTACCGGCGACATCGGTTGCGGTATAAACAAGCCGGTATCTACCGGCGGTGTTGGGGTTCACTAGCTCGCCAGTGGTGATGATAGCCACGCTGGCATCCAGATTATCCGTGACGGTGGCGCGTTCAATGTAGGCATCGCCCAGAGTCAGGGTGATGGTCGCGGGGTCAGTATTCACCTCGATTTCTGGCGCGGTGTTGTCCACAGTAACCGCGCCAAGGCTGGCGGCGGCGGAGTCAAGGTTCAATAGGGTCTGCACGACCTGCACCGTGCCCGCAGCATAGTCGCCATCGTCCAGGGTGAAACTGGTGACGGTGGGGTCAGTGACTTCGGTGAAGTCGCCGCCGCTATTGGTGGAGTATTTCCAGGTGTCTCCCCGTGCGGCATCAAAATCGCCCGCCAGAGTCACATTCACCTGACCATTTTGGGTGATGCCATCCGTTTGCGAGGAGCCGGTGTCCAGAGCCAGTGTGAGGCTCGGTGGCGCGGGTGCTGTCGCCGCCACCACGGTGCCGGTCGCCGCGCTGGTGATGGTTTTACCGGCGGCATGACCGTCGGTGTAAGTGACCATGACTTGAATGGTCTTGCCTGCATCGGTTGCTACCAGAGTGTAGGTCGCCGCGTTGGTGGCACCGCTGATGGCGGAGTCGTCGGCCGCGTCTTGCCATGCATGTCCGGTGACAACAACCGAGCCATCCGGGTCGGTTACTTCACCCGCGGTCAATTCCCGCCCGACTTGAACGGCGCCGGTGATGGGGCCGATGGCACCCTCTTCCTCCACATTGCTAACCGTAATCGTGACCGCCAGTTCGCCGGTCAGGTTGCTTGGGTCGCCATCGGTTTCCGTTGCCTGAACAGTGACCGCGTAGGTGGACTTGGTTTCATAATCCGGCGAAGAGTTGAAAGTCAATAGGCCGCTTGTGGGGTTGATGGTAAACAAGCCCGCATCTGTGCCAGTCAGCCCCCAGGTAATGGTGTTGCTCTCGGTATCAGTCGCGGCGTAGGTCGCTACTATTGTGGTTACGGGCGTGTTCTCGGGATGATTCACCGCTTGGTGGTCAGCGTCGATGACCGGCGCGGTGTTGTCGGCGCGAGTCACGGTAACGGTGTAGGTTTTCGTAGCAACGCCGTCCTCGGCGGTAACGATGATGACGATGGCGTTTTCGCCGACAATCAGCGTAATCGGATTTGAGGCATCGCCACTGACAACCGTCGTATCATCCACGGTTACGCTTGCGGCGGTGTCAGCCGTGGTCGGCGTAACCGTGATGCTGGTCACATCATTGTCTACGTTAGCGGTGTAGCCCTCGGTGGCGGCATCGAAAATCGGATCCAGATCAACCGCCATGCCCTCGTTATCCGCGATCGTCAAAGATAACAAGTCTGCATTCGCGGACACGGTGGGGGTTATGGTGATTGCCAGCAGCAGCGCTGAGGCAAAAATGAATTTCGTGACTATCTTGGTGACTAGTTTGTTCATAGGTTTTGCCCCCTGCTTGGGGGGGGGGGGGGGGGGGGACTTATCGCTACCAATGGCGCCGAGGCAATGAGCCGACGCGAGATACTCCGGAAGCCCCCCGTCATTCTCGCCGATAGGCGGGAATCCAGAGTAAGTGAATTGGCTGATAGCTTTGTTCATTAGCATTGCCCCATTGATGTGAATGAAGTTGGTTTTGGTCGCGTCACCTGCCCCTAGGCAGGGCATAGCCAGCGTGCGGGATATTGTATAACCAGCGTGCGGGATATTGTACATAAAAAATACTACTAGCGTTCAGCAAAATTTGGTAGCGGATTGTTGAGCATACGCGCCGTCATTCTCGAGCTTGTCCTCTTGTCGCAGGCGGAATCCAGTAAAAAAGAGTATTGTGTTCCGATTTACCCCGGTCCTCCAACCCGTCACCGGCTTGTTCCAGCTTAATCCAGAGCGGCGGATCATCAGGTGGTTGCCTTTGTTCCTCTGGATTCCCCCCGAACTCAGTCGTCCCGCCTTCGGCAGGACGACTGAGTTCGGCGAGAATGACGGCGGGACCTCCGCACCCCTTCTGGCGGCTTACGGCGCCCCGCGCCGTCATTCTCGAGCTTGCTCGGGAATCCAGTAAAAAAGAGTATTGTGTTCCGATTTACCCCGGTACTCCAACCCGTCACCGGGCAAGCTCGAGAATAACGACAAAAAAAAGGAAATCATCAAGGAAGGTTGACAAAATCAAGCAAGATTATGTTCACCATATCCGCTGAAAAGTTGATAAACTTAAAGCTACGGGGATTAATTGGAAAAACCGAGAAACCTGTTATGACATCAACCGAATATTCAAATCCATTTACTCCGGGTTTTGGGGCGATCCCGCCTTATCTTGCCGGCCGAGCAGATGAGCAATATCTGTTTAGAAATAATTTAGCAATCATATCTGCTGGTAAATCACCTCCGGCCGCAACAGTTTTGTATGGCCCCCGAGGGATGGGCAAAACAGTGTTGTTGAGTTGGTTCCAAGATGAAGTTGAGCAAACCAAGGTGAAAAAGAATAAAATACGTGTGGTTTGGATTACGCCACATAAATTAAAATCGCAACTTGATTTGTGGAACTCTTTGTTGCCGCCACCGTCTTGGTTTAAGAAGCGCTTCCTTAAAAAGATTAAAGCAAGTATTCAAGTCGAAGAAATAACTGCTACCGCTGGTTTGGAAATGGGTGAATCAGTAGACCAAGAATTTGAAAATACTTTAATTAAAAAGAATAAAAATCGTCCATTGATATTATTATTGGATGAAGCGCATAAAATGGATCCAAGTCTATGTAATCAATTATTAAACGCCTATCAAATAGTTAGCAAGAAAACGCCTTTTATGTTGGTTTTGGCGGGCACGCCTGGGTTGCGACATTTTCTATCGGGAGTAAAGGCTACCTTTGTTGAACGTTCCGAAATGATTGGTCTTGGGCGCTTGGATGAACAGGCTTCAGCGGATGCGATAAGTAAACCCTTAGCGGAACAGGGCATACAAATAACTGAGGACACTTTGTCCCTCATTGTTGAGGATAGTCAATGCTATCCTTACTTTTTACAAGTATGGGGCAAATCTATTTGGATGGAAGCAAACAAAACAAACTTAACATGCATAACTGAGGAACAGGTTGCGGTTGTAAAACCAAATATTGCCATTATAAAACAGGACTTTTATGATGAACGTAGAGATACCTTAAATAAACTTGAGTTGCGGTCAACGGCTGTTGCTATTGCACAAGCATTTCAAGATACAAAAGCAATGACAGAGGATACGATTATGGAAGTCATTGCAGACAATTTATCGGTTGATTCATTGAATACACAGTCAGTTATTGAACGCCTACAAACCTTTGTTGATCATGATTTCATTTGGCGACCACTGGGGTCGGCTTTCTATGAACCGGGTATTCCCAGTTTAATGACTCATATATTGGATCAGCGACCGTCGGTTGTTAAGACAAAATAAAACCCACGCAGACGAGTCATGCTTGCCCCCTCACCGTCATTGCCGCCGAAAGGATAGCGGCTAGCATCGCCCCACGCTGTCATTCTCGCCGCCAGGCGGGAATCCAGAGGAACAAAGGCAACCACCTGTGGGGCATTTACAACAAGATGGTTCGTCGCTCCCCGGCACTCTCGGGGTGGCGTGGGCATATCGGGGAGGGTGACGGCGCGGAAGCGTCAGGCGGCGAGGATGACGGAAAAATATACACTCTGGATTCCCGAGCAAGCTCGAGAATGACGGCGCGGCGGCGCAAGTAGCCAAGAGGGCAACATGTGCATGCCGATTTGCTGGTAACATTCCCGCATGCATACTACCCATGAAAAGATGGCTCCTGAAAAGCCAGCCCATGAAAAGCCAGCAGACACCTTCCCCAAACTTCTGCTTCGCAATGCCATACAGCTGGCGGACAAGGCGGCTCTGCGCGAGAAGGATCTGGGAATTTGGCAGACCTGGACCTGGCGAGAAATGCAAGACGAGGTGCTCACCTTCGCCCAGGGTTTGGCAGCTCTGGGATTTAAACGTACGGACAAGTTGGGGGTTGTCGGTGCCAATCGGCCGCGCCTCTATTGGAGTATAGCCGCGGTGCAATGCCTGGGCGGGGTTGCCGTGCCTATCTATGCCGACTCGGTGGCGGCGGAAATGCACTACGTGCTGAAGCATGCGGACATCCGCTTCCTGATCGCCGAGGATCAAGAACAGGTGGACAAGGCAATGGCCGTCAAAGAGAAGTGCCCTGCCCTGCAACACATTATTTTTGACGACCCTCGGGGGCTAAAAAACGATGCAGCAATACCGCTCCTTGACTTCCCGAGGGTGCAGCAATTGGGGCGGGACTTCGCTAAGGAAAATCCTGACTTCATTGCCGATGAGATTGCCCGAGGTAAGGGCAAGGACATTGCCGTCTTTTTATACACTTCCGGCACCACCGGCAAACCGAAGGGTGTTGCCATGACGCATGCCAATATCCTGATTACCTCCCAGAGTGGCATCCAGCAAGATCATCTTACCGAGCACGAAGAAGTGTTGTCTTACCTGCCCATGGCCTGGGTGGGCGATCATGTCTTTTCTTATGGGCAGGCTTATGTCGCCGGGTTTTGCATCAACTGCCCGGAAGGTGCGGAGACGGTCACTACTGATCTACGGGAAATTGGCCCTACTTTTTATTTCGCACCGCCACGGGTATTTGAGAATATTCTGACTTCGGTGATGCTCCGCATAGAGGACGCCGGTGCCTTCAAGCAAAAACTATTTCATTATTTTATGGCGGTAGCACGGCGTGTCGGAGTGAACATTATTAACCAGGCATCGGTGCCGTTCATTGACAAAATAAAATACTGGTTCGGCAACCTACTGATTTACGCGCCCTTAAAAAACAGCATGGGCTTTAGTCGCATTCGAGTCGCATACACAGCGGGCGAAGCGATAGGCCCAGAGATATTTGATTTCTTTCGTGCCCTCGGCATCAACATCAAGCAGCTATACGGCCAGACCGAGGCATCGGTATATGTGACCGCCCAGCCCGATGGCGAGGTGTTTGCGGACACAGTGGGCAAGCCTTGCCCCGGTGTGGAGGTGAAATTTTCCGACCCCGGCGAGGTGATGTATCGCAGCCCTGGGGTCTTTCACAGTTACCACAAGGACGAGGCTGCAACTCGGGATACCAAGACCGAAGACGGCTGGGTAATGACCGGCGACGCCGGCTATTTTGATACGCGCGGACACCTGAAAATTATTGACCGCATGAAAGATGTCGGCACCCTGGGGAAGGGCTCCCTCTTCGCGCCAAAATTCATAGAAAACAAGCTGAAGTTTTCCCCACAAATCCGAGAAGCAGTTGCCTTCGGTGCCGCCCGCGATTTTGTAACGACTATGGTCAACATTGATCTGGACGCGGTGAGCAACTGGGCGGAGCGAAACAATATCGCCTACGCTAGTTATCAAGAATTGGCTGGGCATCCTCAGGTCTATGCCATGCTGCGGGACAATATTACTCAGGTGAATCGAGACCTAGCCACCGACCCACAATTAGCGGCTTCTCAGATTCGTCGATTTTTAATACTGCACAAAGAACTAGATGCTGACGATGGCGAGTTAACCCGGACGCGCAAGGTGCGGCGACGCATCATCGCTGAAAAATATGCGGTGCTCATTGATGCACTCTATAGCGGTGCGACTAGTTGCTTCGTCACCACCCAGATTGTTTTTGAGGACGGTCAGCAGGGCGCACTGAGTGCCGATATTAAAATCATGGATGTAGCAGTGTTTTCTGGGCATGCCGATAGCAAGGATGGCGACGGTGGCGACAATAGCGATGCTGACGCGGCTATAACATGACGCGCTTAGATACTGACACATTTAGAAAATGACACGTTTAGATAATGACAATGGATGATATGAATACCCTGCTAGAGGCAAAAAATATCTCCCTGTCCTTCGGCGGCGTAAAAGCCCTCAGGGACATCAGTTTTGATATTCAGCGCGGCGAGATTCGCGCCATCATCGGACCCAATGGTGCTGGCAAGTCATCGCTACTGAATATCATCAATGGTTTTTATCATCCCCAGCAAGGCGAAATTTGGTTTGACGGACACAAACGAGTGACGGAAAAGCCCTATCTCATCGCCCGTCAAGGCATCGCGCGGACCTTCCAAAACATCGCGCTGTTCAAGGGTATGTCCACCCTGGACAACATCATGACCGGGCGCATCACCCGCATGCACTCCAATTGGTTTTGGCAAGCCATCTGGAAAGGCCGAGCCGAGCGTGAAGAAATTGAACACCGGGAGCGCGTGGAGCAGATTATTGATTTTTTGAAAATTCAATCCATCCGCAAGACCCCGGTGGGACGCCTGCCCTATGGTTTGCAAAAGCGCGTGGAACTAGGCAGGGCCCTGGCAGCGGAATCAAAACTGCTACTGCTGGACGAGCCTATGGCCGGGATGAACCTGGAAGAGAAGGGAGATATGTGTCGTTTCATCCTGGATGTGAATGAACAGTTCGGCACCACCATTGCATTGATTGAACACGACATGGGCGTGGTGATGGACCTCGCGAGCCGCGTCATGGTGTTGGACTATGGCCGGAAAATCGGCGATGGGCTTCCCGATGAAATCCGCAATAACCAGACGGTGATTGATGCCTATTTGGGAGTTGGTCATGCGAGGTCCAGTGGACTATGACAAGAAGATGGTTCGTTCCTCTGGATTCCCCCCGAACCCAGTCGTCCTGCCTTCGGCGGGACGACTGGGCTCGGCGAGAATGACGGCGCGGAGGCGGTGCTTGCCACTTAGGGTTAATGTATGCACGTTGTCCCCGCTCCTTCAGGCGGCTTACGGCGCCCTGCGCCGTCATTCTCGAGCTTGCTCGGGAATCCAGAGGAACAAAGGCAACCGCCTTGGCCATTTACACATCAACGGGGGCGGCGTGGGCATATCGGGGAGGGCGACGGCGCGGAAGCGTCAGGCTTTGATGCTGGCGGAAAAATATACAGGCTGGATTCCCGCCTGCGGCGAGAATGACGGCGCGGTGGGTGCTAGTGGCGATGATAACGGACTGGATTCCCCCCGAGCCCAGTCGTCCTGCCTTCGGCGGGACGACTGGGCTCGGCGAGAATGACGGGGTCAAGCATGAGCATTGAATTATTAAATACGCTTGAAGTGATATTAAACGGTCTCATGGCGGGGGTGATGTATTCCCTGGTGGCGCTGGGCTTCGTGTTGATCTTCAAGGCGTCGGGGATTTTTAACTATGCTCAGGGTGTCATGTGTTTATTTGCCGCGCTCACTTTGGTGGGCTTTCAGACTGGGCAGGTGCCATTCGCACATTTGATCAATGTGCTCTTCGGCACCGAATATCACTACTGGTCAACGGGCATGCACAGCCTGGTGGCGCTCATCCTGACCGTGATGGTGATGATTTTATTTGCTTGGCTGGTGGAGAAACTAGTGCTACGGCGGCTGGTCAATCAGGCGCCGATGATTCTGTTCATGGCGACCATTGGTCTGGCGTTTTTTATGGAGGGATTCGGCGACCTCATGTGGGGCGCGAACATCAAGCCGTTGGACCTGGGTATTCCTTCTGGTGGCTCCCTCTGGCTGGAAGAAATAAGCCGCGGCTGGGCGGCTGCCGATACCGAATATATCGGTATGTATATTGATGTGCTGGATGTTTGGGCGGCGACAATCGCGTTGCTATTGGTCGGCATGCTGAGTCTCTTTTCACAATTCACCAAGACGGGTCGCGCCCTGCGCGCGGTCGCTGACGATCATCAAGCCGCCCTGACGCTGGGCATTTCATTGCGCAGCATCTGGGTCATCGTCTGGTCAATCGCCGGTATAGTAGCGCTGGTGGCGGGCATCATGTGGGGTACCAAATCCGGCGTGCAGTTTTCGCTTTCATTGATCGCGCTGAAGGCATTACCCGTGCTGATTCTCGGTGGCTTCACCTCCATCCCTGGCGCCATAGTCGGTGGCCTTATCATCGGGGTCGGGGAAAAGCTGTTTGAATTTTCCATCGGGCCGCTGCTCGGCGGTGCCACAGAAAACTGGTTTGCCTATGTGCTGGCGTTGTTTTTTCTCATGTTCCGTCCACAAGGTTTGTTTGGTGAAAAGATTATTGAACGGGTTTGACGCATGTTTTATCGAGAAAATGGTGACTTCAAAACCACCTATAAACAAGATCAACAAATCTTCCCGATTGCCTTGGAGCGCTGGTTTGTCATCGCGGTCTGCCTCTTCGCGTATCTAGTCGTACCGTTCATCATCAACGACTACTGGGCAAAGTCGGTGTTATTGCCGGTGCTGGTGTGGTCCCTGGCGGCATTGGGATTGAATATTTTGGTCGGCTACTGCGGGCAACTCAGCCTGGGCACTGGTGGCTTCATGGCGGTGGGTGCCTATGCCTCTTATAAATTAACGACCAGCTTCCCCGCCCTCAATATGTTTTTAGTGGTATTGCTGTCTGGCGGCATCACCGCCTTTGTGGGCATCTTGTTCGGCTTGCCGAGTCTGCGTATCAAGGGCTTTTACTTGGCGGTGGCAACACTGGCATCGCAATTTTTTCTGGTGTGGTTATTTAACAAGGTACCCTGGTTCTACAATTATTCCGCCTCGGGAATGATCATCTCGCCGGAGCGATTCGTGTTGGGTGTCGCCATCACCGGACCCAACGCACCACCCTGGGCAGCCTACTTGTTTTGTTTGACTATCCTGGTGGTCTTTGCCGTGATTGCTAAAAACCTCACCCGGGGACATATTGGCCGCTCTTGGATGGCAATCCGTGATATGGACATAGCCGCGGAGATCATCGGCGTGCCACCATTCAAAGCCAAGCTGTCGGCCTTCGCAGTGAGTTCCTTCTACATCGGCATGGCCGGGGCACTGTTTTTCTCCGTCTATCTTGGTGCTGCGGAGCCGACTGAGGCCTTCGGCATAGACAAATCATTTCTCGTTTTATTTATGATTATCATCGGCGGGTTGGGGTCTATTTTCGGTGCCTTCATAGGGGCTGCATTTATCACCCTGTTGCCGATCTTGCTTAAAAACATCATGGTGGGTGGGCTCGGCTGGCCTCCCGATCTGGTGGCACATATCATCCTCTTGGCACTCGGTGCGCTGATTATTTTTTTCTTGATTGCCGAACCCCAGGGTCTGGCGCATCTGTGGCGCCTCGCGAAAGAAAAACTGCGCCTTTGGCCCTTTCCGCATTAAGCTTGCCCTCAACTCAGACTGGTGGATAGCCATGTTTTATAACGCCATGTTTTATAACGCCATGTTTTATGAATCCTTGTTTTATAAATTCATGCTTTATGAATAATTATCAGCCCTTTATTAACAATTCTTATTAACAACTCTTTATTGAGAGGCACAACATTATGAATCCAAAAGTGATTATTACCCTCCTCGTCGTCCTGATAGGTATAGGTGCATTGTATATTTTCCTAGATACAGAAGGCGCCTCAGAAACCGGCAAGGGGAAAGAAACCGCCATAGCATCGGGTCCGGCCCTAGTCTTCCCCTCTTTGAGTTTTCGCACTGGACCCTACGCACCCAATGGCATTCCATTTGCCGATGGTTATGAGGATTATTTCACGCTCTTGAACGAACGGGACGGCGGCATTGGCGACGTACCTATCAAGGTGATTGAGTGCGAGACCGCCTACAACACCGAAAAGGGCGTGGAATGTTACGAATCCACCAAAGGCGAAGGTGCCCTGGTGTATCAACCCGTATCTACCGGCATCACCTATCAGTTAATTCCGAAGGTCACCGCCGATGACATTCCGCTCCACTCTATGGGATATGGTCGCACCTCGGCGGCCAACGGCAAGGTGTTCAGCCATATCTTCAACTACCCCGGCACCTACTGGGACGCGGCTTCCATCATCATCAAGCACATCCAAGCGCAAGAAGGGGGGTCACTGATAGACAAAAAAATCACCCTGCTATATCACAACTCCGCCTACGGCAAAGAGCCTATTCGCACGCTTGAGAAGTTGGCGGAAAAACACCGCTTCAAACTCACTCTTTTGGCAGTTGATCACCCCGGGCAGGAACAAAAATCACAGTGGTTGGAAATTCGCCGCAAACGTCCAGACTATGTGATGATGTGGGGCTGGGGCGTGATGAATCAGGTCGCCATTAAGGAAGCAACCAACATTCGCTATCCCATGCATCGCTTTATTGGCGTCTGGTGGTCAGCGTCCGAGAATGATGTGATACCCGCTGGTGCTGGCGCCCATGGTTACAAGGCGGTGGCGTTTCACGGTGTAGGCAGCGATTTTCCGATTTACAATGACCTCAAAAAATATGTTGCCGACCGGGGCAAGCGCGCGGGCGATGGCACCAACCTCGGCACTGTTTTGTATAACCGCGGCATGTATGCGGCCATCCTTGCCGCCGAGGCAGTACGCACCGCACAAAGAATTCACAAAATCAAGCACATTACCTCCGGGCAGATGCGCGACGGCATGGAAGCCCTCAAGATTGACCAGGCCCGTATGGCCGCCATGGGCATTCCCAACTTTGGTCCGGAGATTAATGTGAGCTGCGCCAATCACGGTGGTCCCGGGCTAGGCGCGATCCAGCAGTGGGATGCCAACGCCAAAGTCTGGACGCTGAGCACCGACTTCATGGGTGCCGACCGCGCCGTGGTGGACCCGCTCATCATGGAAGACTCCGCCACCTATGCCAAAGAAAACGGCATCACCCCACGGGAATGTTAGGCCGTGTCTTTTATAGAAGGTGCTAGAGAAGGTGCTAGAGAAGATGCTAGAGAAGATGTTAGCAAGGATATTAGTGACAAGGTCTCGGCTGCGCTAAGATGACGCATCATAAAATCAGGACTAAGCTGCTCCTTAACGTCAAAAACATTGAGGTGATTTATGAGCATGTCATCCTGGTGTTGAAGGGCGTTTCCCTAGAGGTGCCCCAAGGTAGCATCGTTGCTTTGCTCGGCGCGAACGGTGCCGGCAAGACGACGACAATCAAATCGGTCTCCAACCTCCTCGGCACCGAGCGCGGCAAGGTGACCAAGGGTTCCATTGAGTTTATGGGCGAGCAGGTGGAAAACCTGTCGCCCACGGCATTGGTGCAGCGCGGGGTGATTCAGGTCATGGAGGGGCGCCATTGTTTTGAGCATTTGACCCTGGAGGAAAATCTGCTGACCGGTGCCTACACGCGCAAAGAGGGGCGGTCTGTGCTCCGTGATGATTTGGAAAAGGTGTACAGTTACTTTCCGCGTCTCAAAGAACGTCGCAAAAGCCAAGCCGGTTACACCTCTGGCGGCGAGCAGCAGATGTTGGCTCTAGGGCGCGCGTTAATGGCGCGACCAAAAATGATTCTCTTAGACGAGCCTTCCATGGGGCTGGCACCACAACTTGTGCAGGAGATATTTGAAATTATCAAAAAATTGAATCAGCAAGAGGGCGTAACTTTTTTGTTGGCGGAACAAAATACCTCAGTGGCATTGAATTACGCTACTTATGGTTATGTGTTGGAAAATGGCCGCGTGGTCATGGATGGCGAAGCGCAATCCCTGGCTGAGAATGAAGATGTCAAAGAATTTTATCTCGGCATTCAAGGGGGCGCTAAGAAAAGCTTCCGCGATGTTAAACATTATCGGAGACGCAAGCGCTGGCTAGCGTGATTGGCTTCCCATTATGAATAAATATTACGACGAATTAGAAACCCGCAGCACCGCGCAACGCGAACAAGAATTGCTGGGTGCCATCTCCGCACAATTGCTGCACGCCAAAGAAAACAGCCCGGCCTACTCGGCCAGTTTGCACGACTATGACGGGGAGCCGCTCAGTGCACTTGAGCAGTTACAAGACTTCCCCATCACCAGAAAATCAGCACTGATTGAGCGGCAGCGCGCCCAGCCCCCTCTGGGCGGTCTGGGTGCTTTTACGTCGGAGCAATTAGCCTATATTTTTGTCTCGCCGGGGCCAATTTATGAAGCCAGCACCCGGCGCGCCGACTATTGGCGGTTTGCGCGCAGCTTATTTGCCGCCGGTTTTCGCGCTGGCGATCTGGTACAAAATTGCTTTTCCTATCACTTCACACCCGCCGGTGCTATGGGCGACAGTGGGTGTAGCGCCCTGGGTTGCGGCGTCATCCCGGCCGGGGTTGGGCAAACTGACTTGCAAGCGCAGACCATCAATGATTTGCGGCCGAGTGGCTATATCGGCACGCCGTCATTTTTGAAAATTATTCTGGACAGGGCGGATGAACTCGATCTGGATGTGACTAGTTTGCGCAAGGCATTGGTCTCGGGTGAAGCCCTGCCAGCATCCACTCGAGACGCTTTAATTGCCCGGGGAATATCGGTGCGGCAATGCTATGCCACTGCCGACCTCGGGGTGATTGCCTATGAGTCGGCGGTGGATTCAGGGCTGATTATTGACGAAGGCGTGCATGTAGAAATTGTGCGCCCGGGCACTGGAGACCTGGTCGCCGATGGCAAGGTCGGCGAGGTGGTGGTGACCAGCCTGAACCCGGATTATCCTTTGATTCGATTTGCCACCGGCGACCTGTCGGCAATGCTTGATGGCACCAGTGCCTGCGGGCGCACCAATCGGCGCATAGCCGGCTGGATGGGTCGCGCCGACCAGAGTGTCAAGGTACGCGGTATGTTCATTCATCCCGAGCAGATCGCCGGCATCATCAAACGGCATCCGGAAATCACCCGCGCAAGACTGGTGGTGGACTGGGTCAAGGGTCAGGATCAAATGACCTTGTGTTGCGAGGTGGGGCAACCCTCAACGTCTCTCGGCGAAGCCATTACCCAGAGCATTCGCGACCTGTGCAAAGTGCGGGGTGAAGTGCACTTCGTCTCCCTTGATTCCATTGCCAATGATGGTTTGGTTATTGAAGATGCTCGGCAACATCAATAGCGGTCGGCACCAGTAAAGCACAAGCCACTGACCCCCCGTTGATGGGTAGCGGGAATATCACAGGTGGTTGACTTTGTTCCTCTGGATTCCCGAGCAAGCTCGAGAATGACGGCGCGGGGCGCCGTAGGCCGCCAGAAGAAGTAGGGACGCCCCGCCGTCATTCTCGCCGAACCTAGTCGTCCAGCCGAAGGCGGGACGACTGGGTTCGGGGGGAATCCAGAGGAACGAGCGGTATTGCCTTCATCATCAGCACCAGTAAAGCACAAGCCACTGACCCCCGTTGATGGGTAGCGGGAATATCACAGGTGGTTGCCTTTGTTCCTCTGGATTCCCGAGCAAGCTCGAGAATGACGGCGCGGGGCGCCGTAGGCCGCCAGAAGGAGTAGGGCCGCCCCGCCATCATTCTCGCCGCCCGCCGTCATTCTCGCCGAACCTAGTCGTCCAGCCGAAGGCGGGACGACTGGGTTCGGGGGGAATCCAGAGGAACAAAGGCAACCGCCCTGGGCATGTACACATCAACAACAAGATGATCCGCCGCTCTGGGTTAGGCAGGGCGCTTCAATTCAAGTGCTCGCTGATACAGGCTTGCCCTGGGCTTGCCGGTTACCCTGGCAGCGAGGCTAGCGGCACGGGTAGGCGGTAGCTCTGATAACAACTCCCGCAGGAGTTGGTCTGCATCCAACGGCTGGTCTGTTGAAGGATTGCCCGCAACGAGAATGACAAATTCCCCCTGGGCAGGAATCTTACCGGCTAAGAGATCTTCAATGAGTGCCGCCAATCTGCCTGAGCGCACCTCTTCATACATTTTTGTGAGTTCCCGACATATTGTTACCTCCCGGTCATCACCGAGCACTTCTGCCAGTGCCTGCAGACTTTCCTTGACTCGGTGCGGCGTCTCAAAAAAAACCATAGTCCTCTGTTCCTCGGCAAGGGATTCAAAAAAGCTACGTCTTGCCCGCGCGCGCGCCGGGATGAACCCCTCAAAAGTAAAACGATGCACCGGAATAGCAGCAACGCTGAGCGCCGCCAGCACCGCACTCGGCCCCGGGATAGGCACCACCTTGATACCCCTGAGCCGGGCTTCACGAATCAGCAGGAAGCCAGGGTCCGATATCAAAGGAGTGCCCGCATCTGATACCAAAGCCAGGCTCTTGCCTTGCAACAACATCTCCACCAACTCACCGGTGCCCGCCGCTTCATTGTGGCTATGGTAAGCCATCATAGGGGTGCTGATACCGAATGTTGACAGCAACTTGCCCGTGCGCCGGGTATCCTCAGCCGCGATCATGGCGACCTCAGCCAGCACCTTGCGTGCCCGGTCAGACATATCGCCCAGGTTCCCTATGGGCGTTGCTACTACATAAAGTGCCGCCATGGTGGTCTTGTTCGCTCTTTTCAAAAGATCAGCAGAATTGCACAGGAAGAGCATCATAACTTGTGGGATAATCAAAGTTTACCCTAGTCTTTATCCCATTCACTTGACGGACTCCACCCTAAGCATAATGGCTATCAACCCATGTACCGACTGAGTGCTATTTTTCTGACCCTGCTCAGTGTATGTAGCATCACCGGATGCACTACGACTCTTAGCACCGGGACCGCTGAGCTTCCCATCAGTTATGCGGCGCTTCGTGATAAAAATATCGCCCTACCCACAGCAGCACGCCGAGAGATACAGGGCTTGTTGGCAGAAGCCAATCGGGCAACTAATCCAAAGACAACCGAAGCCAGAATAACGGCAGCGCAGCTTGCTGCCAGATACCAGCAGGCACCGCTACTGCGCAACATTCTTGATGCTATTACCACGCCTTTTATCAACGACATCACCAGCCGTAACTACATCCTGCTCCGAACAAGGCTCGCGCTTATTGAGCGGGACCCGGCCCTCGCCCTCAGCTGGCTGGCGCATAAAAGATTGCCACTGCCCCCGCGCAGTTCCCCAAGCTCACCAATAGAGCCCGGTTACCTCAGCGCGGATGCCTGGCTGTTCATGAATAATCATCTGGCAAGCGCAACAGCACTCATTGCTATCAATCCCCTCCTATCAAATCAGGCAAGAAGCACCAATCAACAGACCATCCTCACTCGCCTGTTGCAACTTCCCCCGGAGACCCTCAGCCGCCAGGCGGAGCAAAGCAAGGCAAGCGATCTGCGTGGCTGGTTATCACTGGCGGCTATCAGAAGAGGCTATCAAGATAATCCAGAACAACAATTAGCCACCTTAAAAGCCTGGCGCAAAGTCTGGCTCAACCATGCAGCCATCAGCATGCTCCCGGAAATGCTTGCACAACTCACTCGGATCATAGAAGAAGGACCCAAAAAGATAGCCCTGATACTGCCGTTGCAAGATGAACAACTGGGCGTCTACGGCCGAGCCATTCGGGATGGTTTTATCGCCGGCTATTATTTTGAGAAGGGCGCTCATAAGGGCTCTCAGAAGGGCTCTCAAAAAAACCAGGCACCCCGATTAGACTCGGTGATCAAGGTCTTCGACTCCTCCCAGGCGGACATTATTGACCTGGTCAAGCGGGCAAAATCGGAAGGTGCTGAAATGATTATTGGGCCCCTTGAAAGGGACAAGATCACTCAACTTGCCCGGCAAAAATTAGATATACCGGTCATGGCACTTAATCGCACTGATAGAAAAGCCAGGTCAAGAAACTTCTATCAATTTGGTCTGGCACCTGAAGATGAATCCATACAGCTGGCGGAACAAATCTACGATACCGGACTCTTGCGGGGGCTGATTATTGCGCCCGACACCGACTGGGGACAACGCAATGTTGATGCCTTCTCCGAGCGATTTCTTGCACTGGGCGGCCTGCTCATTGATACTGCTCGCTTCACGAGCCAGCGCGATTATTCCGAGCTCGTTAAATCCTTGCTGAATATTGATCTTAGTGAACTACGCGCGCAGACACTCCACCAGGTCACTAACCAAAGCTTCCAATTCAAAGCCAGGCGGCGGCAAGATATTGATTTTGTGTTGCTACTCGCCAATCACGTCCAGGCAAAGGGAATTAACCCGACGCTGGCTTACTTCTATGCCGAAGATGTCCCGGTCTATGCCACCTCGCATGTGCATGAACTCTCAACGTCCCGAATAGACACCATAGACCTGAAGGGAATCAAGTTTTGCGACATTCCTTGGAAACTCACCACCATTGACCCTGTCCAGCGCATCATTCAAGAAACCTGGCCCGCCGCCGCCACTCGCTTGGCGCGCTTTTATGCCCTGGGGCTGGATGCGTATCGGCTCTATCCTCGCCTGGAAGTGGCCGGGGCGTCCACGCATATATTCGGGGCTACCGGCGTCCTGGAGCTGAACAGTGATAATGTCATTCAACGTAGGCTGAGCTGGGGGAAATTCAAAGATGGCACAGTCGTAGTAGCACCTCGGTATGAAATGACTGCGCCAAGACCTTGAAGTCGCCTACCCAGGCAGCCGGCGATGCGGCTGAAAAATCTGCCAAGAAATTTCTCAAAAAGCAGGGGCTCAAATTCATTACCAGCAACTATCGCACCCGATACGGGGAAATAGACCTCATCATGCAACAGCAGGATACGCTGGTATTCATAGAAGTCAGACTCAGAAACAACCCTCACTACGGTACCGGTGCTGACTCAGTGACCCGGCACAAGCAAGGACGCATTATTCATGCAGCCCGTCAATATCTACAGCAAGAGGTCGCTCAGCCTTCCCCCTGGCAATCGTACCGGTTTGATGTCGTGTCTATGGCCTCCAGGGACTCCATGTCCGCCGAGGAAACCAGCATTGATTGGATACCGGATGCCTTTACACTAGACTGAGCTTATAAACAAAAGCTCATAAGCAAAAGTTCATAAACAAAAGCAGAAGCATCCATGCACCCCATCAAAACGTTCATCCGGCTCAGTGTCCCCCCAGGGCCTGTTGCTTGTCTGCTTAGTGTCCTCCTTACTGCGCTGCTTAGCAGTTGCGCATCCTCCAGCACTGACGATAGTCGCAATGAAGTACTGGCACAAAAGCGAATTAAAAACGCCCATGCCGAGCTTGAAGATGCCCCAATCAATGTCACTAGTTTTAACGGCATTGTCTTGATCACCGGCCAGGTGTCAAAGCCTGAACTCATACCTCTGGTGACGGAACGGGTAGAGGCATTGAGGAACGCCAAAAAAGTCTATAATGAACTCACCCTCGCGGGACCTGGTTCCTTCCTCTCTCGCACCAATGACTCGGTGCTGTCAGCCAGGATCAAACTCAAGTTGGCAAGTAACAAGGATACGGACGCCAGCCGAATCAGAGTGGTTACCGAAAACGGCGTGGTGTACCTCATGGGGCGGGTGACCTCCGCTGAGGCTGAGGCGGCGGTAGAGGCCGCCCGGCAAGTTTATGGGGTGCAGAAGATCGTTAAAGTTTTTGAATATAGCGATTCATAACAAGCGGGACCTACCAAGCGAGAATGGGCTCAATCAAGTATCTTATCTCGCATATCGTATTCCACCTCACTCAGACTACGTTGGAAGGCATCTCGAGAGAAGATGCGCCGCATGTAATCGTGCAGGGGTTTGCCATGCTTGGGAGGGAAACTAATACCAAGCACCGGTAAGCGCCACAAAATGGGTGCCAGACAACAATCTACCAAAGTAAACTCATCACTCATAAAAAACGGTTTTTCTGAAAAGATAGGGGCAACTGCGAGTAGATTTTCCCGCAGTTCCTTCCGGGCTCGCTCGAGCACACTATCCTTTGAACGACCGGCGATGATGGCATCCACATAACCACACCAGTCGCGTTGAATCCGGTACACAAACAAACGGCTCTGTGCCCGGGCAACCGGATATACAGGTAGCAGTGGTGGATGCGGAAACCGCTCATCAAGATATTCCATAATGACCTTTGATTCATAGAGCACCAGGTCCCGGTCCACCAGTGTCGGCAGGCTGTTGTAGGGATTTAAACTGGCAATATCTTCTGGCAGGCCGCCGCCCGGTTTAACATTCATTATTTCAACCGCCACGCCCTTCTCTGCTAGTACCAGACGCACCCGCTGACTATAGTGATCATTACCATCGGAATAGAAAATCATTGAAGAATGTCGGGCAACCAGAACCATTTTTTGTCTCCTGTTTTGTTATAAAAGTGCTTCTTGTAGAAATGCGTGTTGTAGCAATGCGTGTTGTGCCCTAGTGGCTATGTTGCCGGTACTCTCTTCCAAGTAACCAGGCAAAGAGAAAAAAGAAAGCCAAAAACAAGAGTACATATACGCCTATCCGCTCTCGTTCCAGGCGACCGGGGTCCGCCGTGTAATAGAGGAAATTAGCCAAATCATAGATCAGTTGGTCGTAGTCTTCAGGGGACAGGCTACCACTGGATTCAACCAATTCCAGCGGGCTGTAACCGCCTTCTATCAGCTGCTCACCACAGGCAAGTTCGGTAACCGCAGCACCCGTCAACGGATGCCTCATCTCACCCCCATTGGCTGCGAGCCGGGGGATGTCTTTGCACACCTTTCGTTGCAGCCCCTGTAATTCAAGTAGGGGATGCGGCATGCCCACATTCTCAAAGAGTAGATTGTTCACCCCCAGAGGACGCGACGGATCTTCGTAAAACACACGCATATAGGTATAGAGGTATTCAGGCCCGCCCTTTAACTTGGCGTAGAGCGTCAAATCTGGCGGCACCGCACCAAACCACTGCTTGGCATCCTCCACCGACAGGTTGTTTTCCATCAAGGCACCGATCCGGGCATGGGGATCAAACACCAAATGCTCCAGCATCAAAGCCTCGGGTATCCCCAGATCACTAGCGGTGCGCACATAGCGTTGATACTTAAGAGAATGACAGCCCATGCAATAGTTGATGTAGGTTCTCGCACCGCGTTGCAATGAGGCGGTATCCCTCAAATCAGGTTGCATCTCATCCAGCGGATAGCGGGTCTCGGCAGTTGCGAGTCCACCTGAGGCAAGCAGTAGTAGCCCCCCCGACAAGCACAGCATTGCAGTCAGTAGTAACTTCATCAAGGGGCAGCCCGGTGCACAATCCGGTCGGGCACGGGTTTGGTCTTCTCTATTCGGGTGTACCAGGGCATCAGCAAGAAGTAGGCAAAGTAGATAGCCGTGCAGACCTGCGCCAGGCGGGTGCCCGTCTCGGTGGGATGCACGGTCCCCAGATAGCCGAGTATGAAGAATGAAAGCACGAAGAGGCTGAGCATGATTTTACTTGGCATGCCCTTATATCTCATTGATTTTACTGGAGATTTGTCCAACCATGGCAGGACCAGCGGGAGTATGATCGCGCCCACCATCACCACCAGGCCCCAGAGCTTCGCATCAAGCCCAAAGAGGGGAAAGGTCGCCGCCCGCAACATGGAATAAAAAGGCGTGTAGTACCAGACGGGCGCGATAAGATCCGGCGTCTTTAAGGGGTCGGCCGGTTCATAGTTAGGGGCTTCAATAAAATACCCACCCCCATCGGGAAAATAAAACATCACGATACAAAACAGGAACATAAACCCGATAACAGCAGACAGGTCGTGCCCAATGGTGTAATCAGGATGGAAGGGAACCCCATCCAGAGGATGACCGGCCGCATCACGATGCTTCTTGATATCTATGCCTTCTGGATTATTGGAGCCCACCTCATGCAATGCCAGAATATGCAAAAAGACCAGCAGCAGCAGTGCCAAGGGCACCAGTACGACATGCAAGGCAAAAAACCTATTCAAGGTAATGCCCGACATATTGAAGTCGCCCCTTATCCAGGTTGCCAGGTCCTCCCCGACAACCGGTACCGCACCCGCCAAAGAGACGATAACCTGAGCTCCCCAAAAAGACATATTGCCCCAGGGCAACAAATAACCGGTGAAGCCTTCGGCCATCAAAGCAAGATAAATCAGCATACCGATGATCCATACCAGTTCCCGTGGTTGCTGATATGAGCCGTATGCCAGACCCCTGAACATGTGCAAATACACCACAATAAAGAAGGCCGAGGCGCCAGTGGAGTGCATGTAGCGGAGCATCCAGCCATATTCCACATCACGCATGATGTATTCAATGGAAGCAAAAGCCCCCTCACCCGTAGGCACATAACTCATCGTCAGCCAGATGCCGGTGAGCAATTGATTGACCAGCACTAGCAGGGAAAGGACGCCAAAGAAATACCAAAAGTTAAAATTCTTTGGCGCATAGTAACGGGACATGTGCTTTTCATAGGCTTTCGTAACCGGCAACCTGGCATCTATCCAGCGCATGATATTTTTGAAGGGTTGCCGTGGTGCGGACATCAAGCAGCTCCCTTGTCTTCACCTATGACAATTACAGAATCGTTCTCATAGTAATGCGGAGGTACTTCCAAATTTGATGGTGCCGGCACTCGGGAATAAACCCGTCCCGCCAAATCAAATTTTGAGCCATGGCAGGGGCAGAAGAAGCCACCGATCCATTGTTCATCAAATACTTGTGGTTCCAGGACCGGGCGAAACTTAGGCGAGCAACTGAGATGGGTGCAGAGACCGACAAGTACCACCAGCTCAGGGCGGATAGACCGGGTCTCATTTTGGGCATAAGCGGGCTGTTGACGGCGGATGGATTCCGGGTCAGCCAGACGTTCATTCCGGGAGTTCAACTTCGCCAGCATCTCAGCAGAACGTCTGATGACGAAAATAGGCTTATCTCGCCAGGCGGGGATAGGGCCTAGCATTTCCCCCGGGGCAAGTTTACTAATATCGACTTTAATGGGGGCACCGGCGGCAAGGGCTTTGGCGCTGGGGTTAAATGAGCCCACGAAGGGAGTAGCAGCACCAACAACACCGGCTGAACCTATCACCAGAGTTGACCCAAGCAGAAAATTCCGTCTCCCCTGATTGATTCCCTTGTCGGGGTTGCTTTCACTCACAACGAAACTTCTCCCTTGGAGCCCAGAGATTGCCTGATGTTGGCCCTGATGTTGGTCCTGATGTTGGTCTATGTGCCGTTGAATTACCGCTTAGAATATTGCGGTTTCTTCCGTGCCTTACGAAGCCCCACCTTCTTGCGCTCCACTGAACGTGCATCGCGCGTAACAAAGCCAGCAGCGCGAAGTACCGGCCGCAGGGCTTCATCATATTGCAACAGGGCACGAGTGATGCCATGCCGGATGGCGCCAGCCTGCCCAAAACCACCCCCACCACGAACCGAGATATTGAGATCAAACTTCCCTGCCAGTTCCACAAGTTCAAGGGGTTGGCGGACAATCATCCGGGCAGTTTCCCGCCCAAAGTATTCATCCAGGTTGCTTTTGTTGACCTGGATTTTGCCACTTCCCGGAGTCATAAAGACGCGCGCCTTGGCTGACTTCCTGCGTCCAGTTCCATAATGTTGAGACATACCTGCTTACCTGTATCCTGGTTGGTGTTGACTCGCCCGGCGGTGCTTAGAGCTCCAGCGGTTGGGGTTGTTGTGCGCTGTGGAGATGGTCGTTACCGGCATAGACCTTCAATTTGGACAACATGACTCGGCTCAGTTTATTACGCGGCATCATCCCCTTCACCGCCTTCTCAATAATGCGTTCTGGTGCCTTGCGCATCATCTGTTCCATAGTGATGGACTTGATCCCCCCCGGATAGCCCGTGTAGTGGTGATAGATCTTGTCCGTGCGCTTCTTACCGGTGAGGTGGATCTTCTCCGCATTGATCACTACGATGTAGTCGCCCGTATCAACATGCGGCGTGTATTCAGGCTTGTGCTTGCCTTGCAGGCGCATGGCGATCTGGGTGCAGAGTCGCCCCAACGTCTTGCCGGTCGCATCTACCAGATACCAGCCGTGCTGTGCGTCTTCTTTTCTGGTGCTGTGGGTCTTCATACTATTTATTCAGATCCTTCTATTCAGCTCAATCTATTCATAACAATCTATTCATAACAATCGGGAGTGTCTGGCATGAATATCTATCAGACAGCCTGTTATGCCTGACAATCCCCAGCAGGGCTAATCAAGCGCGCAGATACTACCGAACCAGCCAAAATTGTGCAAGCATCAGCGCACTGGAAACCAAGTTGGAATCAAGTTGTGACCCCTGAGCCTGCCTCATATTAAGACTCAGGTCAGCACAAACCTCAGCCCTATTGCACGCTATTCTCGGCAGCATCTTAGGAAACCACTATCAATGTATGCTGATGCCACTGATAATATCGTGAAACCAATAGACTGCTGCATAGAGCCCAAACCCTGCCAGGAGCCCAAGCCAGTTGATATCGGCGAGGGTCATGCGGGTTTTACCGCAGGCAAGGGCCACGAAGGGCAGCATTGAAGTATTCGCCATAAACTGCTGCCATTGGGGAGATGCTTCCTGCCGATGGCGCGCATCCATTGCCAACATGCCAAGAAGCGACAGGCCGGCAAGGGTGCCAAAGAACCAGATTGAAGCCAGGTCTCCATTGGCAAGCAGATGCCCGACAGCGAACAGGGCTATTGACCATTGAATGGGGTGGCGCGTGATTTTCAATATGCCGGTAATATTATCAGTAGCATCTTCTTTGAATGCCTCCTCATTCATCACCTGGGTAGGGTTGCGAGCAAGAATGCCCATGACAAGCAACACCAGCGCCATCAACAACAGCACCTTGGTCACCTGGTATGCCAAGGCTGTAGGTGCCCAGAGGAAGTCCGTGTGCGGCACCTCAATATAACCATGGATCATAATTCCCAGGGTGAGAATAGAGACCAATGAATAGCATAAAAGATAGCCTTTGGTGCCCAGTTTATTCCGCAACCAGCCCCGCAGTGGCGTACTGGCAATGCCAAGATGAGTGACAAAAAATGCTATACTAGCGGTCATTAATAAAGTCATGCTTATGCTCCTTCTAGTCAATACTTCTAGTCAATACTTCTAGTCAATAAGAGTTGTCGGCATTAGCCTGCCGTTAGGGGTATTCTAACCCTTCATTTTTACAATTTGCTGATATTTCACCACATCAGGTAAAATCGCCCTAGACCCAGAGTTGTCATATAAAGTTGTCATACTAATCCATCCATTCCAAAAAGTGACCCTATAATCCATGTCCAGCAATCATCTGCTCAAGCCGAGCTGGCAACACCAGGACCCCCGGCGCCGGATCAAGGCAATTGAGAGCCTCATAGAAACTGCTCCAAAGCATCAGGAAATCATTGCCAAGCTCGCCCTCACAGACCCCGAGCCCCTAGTGCAACAGGCGGCTATCAACCGCTTGCTGGACTGTCAGGTGTTGGAAGAGCTGCTCTCGCATGACATGCAAGCATCGGCCGCACAGGAACGCCTGATGTATCTGCTACGGTCAAGGGATAGCACCCATCAAGCAATCATTACCGCATACCTGAGGCGGGCAGGAGCCGATGTGCTGAGCCTGATTGCCTGCCAGTCTCCAGACCCGACCTGCCGTTCCCAAGCCCTAGAGCGAATCACCGACCAGCAACAACTCTTTGTAGTGGCCGCGGATTCAACCTTTGCCCAAACACGGGAAGCCGCCGCCCACCGAGTAGAAAAGCCAGAACTATTGCAACAACTCTGGGAGCGGGTGCGGAAACGAGACAAGAATCTCGCCCGGAAACTACAAGCACAACTCAAAAAACCGCGCCAGGATGAACAGCAAGCCCGGAAGATTGAAGCCAGGGCAGAGAAGATCATCGCCGCCATGCAAGCGCTGAGTGTTTCCGTCTGGACACCAGACTACATATTTCACTTTCATGGCTTGGAAAGCCAATGGGAGCAGCTGGAATCAAAGGTGTGCCCAGCCCAGACCGAAGCCTATCAGGGCGCCAACAACAAGGTGGCGGCAATTGTGGAGGCACAAAACCGAGTTGAGGCAACCCAAGAACAACACAAGCAACTTCTGGCAGATGCTCGGGCGCTCCAAAAGGAAGCCCTGTCATCGGTCACCCTGAGTAGCCAAATACAAGGCTGGCAAGCCCTGCAGCAGTGTTGGCTAGATACTCTGGCAGTAACGCCCCCGGGGGAAGCCATGCAGAAGAGCTTCACCAAATTTGCAACTACCTTTGCCGCCTTGGCACGGCTAGCACAAATACCTCGGGTGCTAGACATCAGCGCACCAAAGACCCAAATTGAGCAGTTGGAAGTAGCAGTAGCAAATATCAACCTGCCCTCATCCCTGCCAGCGCCGGCAGCGCTCAGGGCTTTGCAGGAAGATATACAAGCCTGCAAGGATGCCCTGCACAATCAAAGGACCGGGGAAAAGGCACGGGTTGAATCAACCAGCAAACAAATTGCTCGCTTCAGGGCCGCGGTCCGCCGCAAGGAATTACGCACCGCCAGAGGACTGCGTAAAAAGCTCCAGGCGCGAATGGAGCAGCCAGGTTTTAATCAGGCACCTAAACTCATTGACCAATTAGAGAAGGGAGACCAGGAATTACGCGAACTGGCTGACTGGAAAGATTTTGCCATCCAACCAAAATTCCTAGAACTCTATGAGCAGATGGAAGCCCTGGCTGAGTCGCCCCAGCCCCCTCGGCAACAGGCGGAGCAGATCAAGACCCTGCAACAGACATGGAAGGCACTCAATGCCCTGGCACCAGAAGACCTCTGGCAAAGATTCCAGCAGGCAGGTGCTAAGGCCTACAAACCCTGCGCTGCCTTTTACGCCGCGCAGGAGCGGCAACGCAGCACGAATCTTGAGCAGCGCAAAGTCATTGTGACGCAACTGGAAGCACTAGCTGGCTTAGCCGAGGAACCCCACTGGGCAGAGGCTCCAGACTGGAAGGATTTCCGCAGTCAGCTACAGAAACTGCATAGCAGGTGGCACCAACGTGCCAATGTCAATCACCGAGAGGCGCAGGAAACCAATCAGCAGTATGCAACACTCAGCAAACAACTTGATACCTACTTGCAGGCAGAGTACGCGGTTAACTTAGCACACAAACAACGGTTGCTAGACCGTGCAAATGCTGTGAGCAATACGCCAGTCACCAGGCCTAGTCTGGATGAAGTCAAAGCACTACAGAAGCAATGGAAAGCGGTCGGCATCACTGACCATAAGGAAGATCAAAAACTTTGGCGAAGTTTCCGGGAGGCCTGCGATAAGGCATTTGGCACCCACAAGCAACAGCTCAATGAATCCCGGGCTGAGGGGAAAAACCGAGTGGCGGCAGCCAAACAGATCATTCAAAACATCAAGGCACTCGCCAAAGGCAATGCTGAGGTGCCGCCCGACAAAGCAAAGATGCTGCAACTGGAACAAGAATTTAAAGCACTGCCTGAGTTACCCGCGGAAATCCATAAGACACTAGCCAGAGATGTAAGCAAGGCCGTGGCACAGGTACAGAAGGCAGGGCACAGATTCAAGGCGGCAGAAGCAGACCGACGACTGAAAGAAATGCGTCGCCGGGCTGAGCTCTGCGCGACCATTGAATGGGCAAAGGATAAGCACAGCAGCACCGTGAAGGCGCTGGAAACAGACTGGGACCTGCACCTCTTGCCTGCCGAACAACTCAAGAAGATGGACGCGCGCCGGGACATGGCATTGAAGAAAATTTTTACGGCTCAGGACTTTCAGCAGGCTGAACGGGAAAGGCGGCTGATCTGCATTGAATTGGAAACCCTGCTCAATCAGGATAGTCCAGCAGAAGATAAGGACCTGCGCATGGAATATCAGTTACAGCTTCTGAAATCCCGAGGGCTACACGCTAATCAGGACACCCAGCAGACCACCCACCAATTACATTGCCGCTGGTATCAAATACCCGCTGCCAGCAAACACATCCACCCCAGTCTGGACGCCCGCTTCCATAGCTTGCAAGCCGCTCTCTGTAAATAAGCCCACCAACCCTCTGGTGTGGCCGATGCTCGTTGTAGCTCATACAATTCCGACGAGGTTGAGGGGTGAATAACAGGGCGGGTGCTATTTCAACCGATAATTCAGAGGGGGTGCCCGATCGCCCAGGAGTGACTTGTAGGTAAAATCTCTCCCCCGGCGGGCGTCAAACTCAGCCCTGGACTGGGCGATAAGCTCAGCATCAAGGAAGAGATCTTTCGCGGTCAAGGCAAGGGTCCGAGCAGCCACCTGCATCCCTTTGTTGCCAATGGAGGTGCCCCCTGCGGCAACCGCTTGCCAGGTGTGCGCCGAGGTACCCGGCACCCAGGTGGCAGCACGCAGCCCACCCGTCGGCACAACCCAACTCACATCACCCACATCGGTTGACCCCATGCCTTGGAGCATCTTGCTGGGTTGGATGACCCCTTCCCCACCTAGCATATCCCGGTCTAGATTGAGGGTTTGGCTAATCTTCTGGGCAAACCGCCGCTCGGCATCGTTGTAGGTAACACCGCCTACCATGGTCAGGTTCTTGTGGAGTAGCTGCGCCAGAGCCTCATTCGGCAAGACCGGATGATTGCCATGCATGACCTCCACCGCCACCTCAGTGCCGGTGCCGAGTGCCGCCGCCTGGGCAATCTTGACCACCCTATCCCAGATTTTTTGCAATTCTGCCGCCTGGGGATGCCGCACATAGTAATAGGCCTCTGCGTAGTCAGGCACGACATTGGGTGCTTCACCCCCCTGGGTAATGACATAGTGGAGGCGCGATTCCTGGGGTATGTGCTCGCGTAGTAGATTCGCCATAAAATTCATTGCCTCCACACCATCAAGGGCTGACCGACCCCGCTCCGGTGCAGCGGCAGCATGCGAGGAGACACCGGTGAATTTGAATCGTGCCGACCTGTTTGCCAGGCTTCTTTGCGCATTGGCGGCGTTACGGTCGGAAGGATGCCAGTGCAACACCACATCCACATCGTCAAACAAACCGGCGCGCACCATATAGACCTTACCAGAGCCGCCCTCCTCCGCCGGGGTGCCATACAAGACTATCTTGCCCTTGATGTCATGGCGTGCCATCCAATGCTTGACCGCCACCGCCGCCGCGGTGGAACCCGCACCAAACAGATGATGGCCGCATGCATGGCCGCTAGGTTTACCGGGGATGGGCTGGCGCTCCCCGATGGCCGCCTGGGAGATCCCCGGTAGCGCATCAAACTCCGCCAACAATGCAATCACTGGTGTGCCCTTGCCATAACTGGCAACAAAGGCAGTGGGAATATCCGCCACACCGCTTTGTATTTTAAAGCCTTCACGTTTCAGTCTTGCTTGTAACTTCTGGGAGCTTTCGGTCTCAAGATATCCCAGCTCCGCTAGATGCCATATATCCTGCGCTAGCTCCTTGTAGGTGGCAGCATGTCGGTCAAGATAAGCGAGGATGTCTTTAGCACCCTGGGTGGATGCCGCGTCATCGGCAAGCGTCGGATTCATAACAATCAGCGCGACCAGGCCAGCCCGCATGACTCTACCTAGGATGTTTAACATAGCTTCAACCTCTGGTGCTTTGTAGGGTAAATAGCGGCATGCCGGCGCCAGCGGCGTCATCCTCACCACTGGGCACGGAAGACGTCCTCATTAAAGCCGACCAGCAACCGCTTGCCGACGCGAATGGTGGGTGCTCGCAGATTGCCTGTAGGACCCAGCATGGCGGCAATTGCTTCTGAACTTATTCTTTCTGAACTTATTCCTTCTGAAGAATCTGTGCCCTGCAGCTTAAACTCGCTGACCTGTTTACCCTTCATCACAATCAGCGTGGTGGCGGATTGCAAGAGGGTCTTGGCGTCATCTGCCTGGAGCTTCCGGCTGGCAGGCACCGTCTCGCTAATGGCGATTTTATTGGCTTCCAAAAACTTGGATGCCCGAGTGCAAGAAGTTCATCCCTTGCGGAAGTAATACCAGTCTGCTTTGTTTTTCATTTTGCGTCCTACCTCTCTTCTTTCTCTGTGGATTCATCGGAGTAGATTCATCGGGTGAAGGATAACCAGTCTGGCAATATAGCTCAATGTAATGACGGCCAAAGTTGATGTGTAAATGCCCCACAGGTGATTGCCTTTGTTCCTCTGGATTCCGCCTGCGACAAGAGGACAAGCTCGAGAATGACGGCAAGAGGGCAACTCCATTAAGATAACCCCGTTAAGATAGCCCCGTTAAGATAGCCCCATTAAGATAACCCCATTAAGGCACACTTAATACCATCAGTCTTAATACAACTCTTAACACAATCTGGATGCGCATGCAGAGACAAGTGATGCCAAGCAATTCTTCCCGTTTTGTGCTTGAAGCCAAGCGACTACTCCAACTTGGCCTGCCCATGGTGGCGACCCAGCTGTTCATTATGGGCATGGGTTTTGTGGACACCGTCATGGCGGGGCGGTACAGCGCCACAGATCTGGCGGGAGTCGCCCTGGGCGGTAATCTGCTCTGGCCGATCTTTATGTTTATGTCTGGCCTCAACATGGCACTCATCCCCATCTTGGCACAACTCCGGGGTGCAGAGCAGCTGGACGGGTCCGGGGAAAAGGTTCGCCAGGGGCTCTGGATTGCGATAACCGCGGCGGTGGTGACCATCGCCATCATCCAGGTGGTGGAGCCGCTGTATGTTTGGCTGGGAGTGGATGGGAAGGTCATCCAGATAGCAATGGACTACCTCTATGCTTGCGCCTGGGGTCTGCCGCCCCTGCTCGTCTATGTCACCCTGAGATTCACCGCGGAGGGGCTGGGGCACACCAAGCCCCCTATGGTCATCGCTGCCGGTGCCCTGGCACTCAACATCCCCCTCAACTACGCATTTATTTATGGCAACTTCGGTATGCCGGCACTGGGCGGGGCGGGTTGTGGTGTTGCCTCGGCGATTGTCTTCTGGGCTGAATTGCTGATGATGCTGTACGTGGTGCGGTTGCCATTTTTCCAACAGACCGGATTTGCGGAAAAGTTTAGCCTGCCCAGCCTCCAGGGTATTAAGGAAATTTTCGCCATTGGTTTGCCCATTGCGACCACCGCCTTTGTCGGCATGATGGTGTATTCCATTATTAGTTTCCTGATTGCCGGCATGGGGGTGCATGAATTTGCGGCACACAGTATCGCCGGTAACCTCAACTGGCTCACCTATGTCATTCCGATGAGTCTGGGTTCTGCGGTCAGTATCCGGGTGGGTTTTGCTCTGGGGGCACTGGATGCCGAGGCGGTGCGGCATGTCATCCGCACCACGCTCATCATCACGATCATCTACGCCCTGCTGGTGACCGCGGTGCTCCTTGTGTCTCGCCAGCTGTTGGTGTCTCTCTATACCCGAGACCCCGCCGTGCTGGGCATAGCGGCAACGCTCATGCTGTTCATCGCTTTTTATCAGTTATTTGACGATCTCCAAGCGACCATCAGCGGGGCACTACGAGGCTTCAAGGATACCTTCGTACCTATGCTCATTTCACTGGTCAGCTATTGGTTGATCTCTCTCCCCCTGGGTTATCTCCTGGCGGAAGGCAAGCTATTCACTGCCAGGCCCCTGGGACTCTATGGCTACTGGGCGGCAATGACCTTTGGCCTGCTGCTCACGGCGACCTGTGTCGGCATCCGCCTCCGGATGACCAGCAAACGAAATCTCAGTAGGCTCAGCGAAACCAGCCTTGCTGAATTGTGATTGGTTCCGGTTTTGCTTATGATATGCAGCTCATTGCTTTTATAAAAGTTGGCATAACCTGATGAATGTTCCTTTGAAACTCATGTTCCTCGTTTTTGCCCTGTTAGTCGCCGGCTGTGCCGATGATGGCATCAGAAAAAGCCCGAACGACGACCGAGAATACCGCCACCTGGTGCTGGAAAATGGACTACGTCTGGTGTTGATTTCCGACCTGGATGCGGACAAGTCGGCAGCGTCACTGGTGGTGTTTAGAGGCAGTTTTGACGACCCGGAGGAACGCTCTGGGCTGGCACACTTCCTTGAGCACATGCTCTTTATCGGTACCGAGAAGTACCCAGAAGCAGACGGTTATTTTAAGTTTATTCAGGGGCATGGTGGCAATGCCAATGCCTATACCGCCGCCGAACACACTAATTACTTCTTTGATATTCAGCCAGAGTATTTCCAGGAAGGGCTGGATCGTTTTGCGCAGTTCTTTATCTCCCCCCTGTTTGATCAAGCCTATGCCGAGCGTGAGAAAAACGCAGTCAATTCCGAATATCAATTACAACTCAAGGAAGACAGCTGGCGGGGCTTTGCCGTTATGAAGGCTGTGGTCAATCCTGAACATCCGTTTGCCCGATTCAACATAGGTAGCCTGGAAACCCTATCTGGCGATGTTCAGGACGCGCTGGGCACCTTCTTTGAAGAGCAGTATTCCGCCAACCAAATGGGTCTCGTGGTGCTCAGCAACGAGCCGCTTGATGAGCTGCAACCCTGGGTGGTGGAGACCTTCTCGCCTATCAAGAATAGAAACCTGCCGTCCCTGTCCCGAAGCACCCCCCTCTTCACCGAAGGCAAGTTGCCCGCCCGGCTTAATATTCAAAGTCTCAGGCCGCACCAGGATCTGGGCTATAGCTTCATGCTGCCCGTCGCCGTCAAGGATACCTACCCCACCAAGCCGCTGGCATACATCATCAGTCTGATAGGCCATGAGGGTGCGGGTAGCCTCCACAAGGCACTGAAAGAACAGGGCTGGATCACCTCCCTGAGTGCCGGTCTAGCGGCCTATGACGACAATAATAACGGCCTGACTATCATTATGAGGCTAACGGATGAGGGGGCGAATCAGATCCCCAAGATCACCGCACATCTCTTTGAATATCTGAATCTGCTACGCAACGAAGGGCTTGCTCAGTGGCGCTATGCTGAAATGGCTAAGATGTCTGAACTGGCATTCCGCTACCAGGAAAGATCCAGCGAACTCGCCCGGGTCGCCTCAATTGCGCCATTGCTGACCTTTATCCCGACCCGAGACCTAGTGGTGGCACCTTATCTGATGGATGAGTTTGCTCCGGACTTGATTCAGTCTTTTCTTGACTTGCTCCAGGAAGATAATCTGATCATGGTGACTTCTGGTCCCGAGGTTAAGGGAGACCTGACCGAGCCCTGGTTTCAGGTGCCCTACACGCTGCTCCCAGGACCATTAGAGACCAGCGGGCCTGTTGATGCCTCAGCCTTGCATTTGCCACTAGTGAATCCTTTTATTCCAGACCCTATGACGCTGGTATCGGGGGAGAACAGCCTCCCTCAGGCCAGGATTACCACAGATGGACTGGCTATCTATCTCGCCACCGACCTTGCATTTAGGGTGCCGCGAGCAACAACCTATATCAGTATCCGCAATGAAAACGGGTTGATTGACATTAAAGACCGGATCAGGGCAAGTCTCTATGCTCGGCTAGTGCGAGATGATCTCAATGCCCTTGCCTACCCCGCCCGGCTTGCCGGCGTCGGCTATGGGGTAACAGCACCCGCTAAAGGTTTCCGGCTCTCCATTAGTGGCTATCAGGACAAGCAACTGCTGCTACTTGATGAAGTATTGACCCGCTTGGTCGGGCTAGAGATAGACCCGGAAAGATTTGCCATCCTCAAAGCGGACCTGACGAAGGCACTGAAGAACACAAAACTGGACAAGCCCTATGAACAGGTTTCCAGGCGGCTAGGGAACGAGATGCTGAACTCCAGTTGGACCTCAGAGGAATCGCTGGTGCAACTTGAATCAGTGACCCCAGCCGAGCTCATGCAGTGGCGCGATGAGACCCTGGCCAGTCCCTCAGCCTATGTGCTGAGTGTCGG
Source organism: Candidatus Azotimanducaceae bacterium (assembly GCA_965208605.1). Classification (GTDB taxonomy): domain Bacteria; phylum Pseudomonadota; class Gammaproteobacteria; order Pseudomonadales; family Azotimanducaceae; genus UBA9659. The sequence goes on from OZ242345.1 coordinate 979,902, forward strand.
TAATGTATTGGCACCCCATGCCGAGGAACTACAAGAACTCCTGGTAAAGCACCTTGATCTCAGTGCAGTGACCCCTGGTGAACCAGAAGTGTTGACGCTCAACAGCCCTGAGCGCATTGAGCTTCATATTGACCATGATGACGCTGCCATGCTGCTCTATGTGCAGGATGACGAGGAAGGTTATAGCGACTGGGCGCGTAGTGCCTTACTAGGGCATCTGCTCAGACCGCGCTATTTTGCTTCCCTCAGAACCGAGCAACAACTGGGTTATGCCGTATTTGCTGGTAGCCAGAGTTTTGATGGCTGGGGTGGTATCCGGTTTGCCATTCAATCCCCGGTCGTTAGCGTTGATGAATTGAAGTCGCGAACCCTTGCCTTCATGGATACACAGGTGGATGAACTGACCGCCATGCCAGAAGAAGAATTTGCGGCTAACAAAGATGGCTTGATAACCACATTGCTCCAGAAGGACAAGAATCTGGCACAACGGGCAAGGCGCTACTGGAATGAAATGGACATAGATAATCTCAACTTCGACACCAATGTCCAACTGGCTGATGAGGTGAAGGCACTGAATAAGGCAGATATGCTGAGTTATCTCAATGCAGTACGTGGTAAATTACAGAACCAATACCTGATGATTTTCAGTAGCGGAAAATTTGCTGAGTCAGTTACTAATCAATAAGGTATATTTTGTGTTATCGGGTATAATGGGGGCTGAGGAGCCGTAGGTCTTCCAATAAAATACTGAACGAGGACGGATGTGATATGAATAAGCAATGGATAATGTTGTTTCTACTTGTGGGTATGGTGTTTTCTTCTCAGGTAATCGCTGACAAGGCTGTAGGCATTACGGTCCATCCACACATAGGATGGTCTAATTTCAGTCACGACAGTGATCTGAAGGACGATCGCCATCTGGGTATCGGCATAGGCTATCAATTTGATTCTCCCTGGGCAGTAGAGCTGGTGATGCAACGCAATACTCCCCAGAGGGATGACCGAACACAGCGGGATGGCAACATTGATTCCTGGCGAATGGATGGCATTTATCATTTCAACACCAGCAGCTTTACTGAGAATGAGAATATCCGGCCCTATCTGTCCTTTGGCCTGGGGCGCGCGACCCATGATTACAAGATGGCTGGTCCGCCGGGGGGGAGAATTGAGAAGACGGAAAGCCAGTTTGATATTGGTGCTGGTTTCAAGTTGGATTTCAGCCCCAGATCCTCACTAAGAACGGATATCAGACTCTTCCGCGGCAACCGGGACGACCAGATGGCTAGCAGTATTTCTCTGGGTCTGCATCATGTGTTTGGGGCGGATAGGATAGTAGCCACTACTCCCACTAAGCCCAAAGCCAAAGTACAAACGAGGCCCACCCCACCCGCAACCATGCCGGATAGGGATACTGAAATGCTCCGTCGAGTGCCCGTCCAGATCACCCTGGACACTAAATTCGATTTTGACTCGGCTGTCGTGCGCATAGATTCTACTAGGCAAATTGCCGAAGTCGCCCGATTTATGAAGCAATATATGAGTACCACCGCCAGACTAGAAGGGCACACTGACGACCGGGGCAGCGAGGATTATAACCTTGACCTCTCATTGCGCCGCGCCAGAGCCGTCGCCTATATGCTCACTGATCGATATGGCATAGCAGCGGAACGTCTGACTACCAAAGGCTGGGGAGAAAGTCAGCCCAAGGACACCAACAAGACTGAAGCCGGGCAGCAAAATAACCGCCGAGTGGAAGCATTGATTGAGGCTGAAAAAGAAGTCATCGAAAGGCGTTAATCACTGCGGGTGAGGCAATACCCTCTTGAAGACCTAAAGGTCCTTGATTGCTCACGAGTGCTGGCTGGCCCCCTGCGGGCGACACCCCTCCCGCCGTCATTCCCGTCACCCCAGTCATTACAGCCATCGGCTGTGATGACTGGGGTGACGGGAATCCAGAGAAACGAAGTCAACCACCTCTGGGGTAGCTTATTAAAAACCGCTGATGGCTCTTTGAATTCAACCCCGAAGTGCAACCGGGGTTGGCGTAGGGAGGGTGAACTTTGCTAAAGCGTCAGGCTTTGATGCTGACGGAATAAATCGGAAAACAATACTCTTTTTTACTGGATTCCCGAGCAAGCTCGAGAATGACGGCGCGGGGCGCCCTAGGCCGCCAGAAGGAGCAGGGACGCTCCGCCGTCAGAATCAAAGAAGGCGGGAATCCAGAGGAACACTAGCAACCGCCAAGATAAAAAAATGCTGACAAGCACAAGGCTTGCCAGCATCTGAGGTAGGATTTTATTGTGTTTTGACTTGCTTAATGAGGAACGACATTAACGGCCTGTGGGCCCTTATCGCCATCCTCCACTTCAAACTCAACTTCCTGTCCATCGGAAAGGGTTTTAAATCCATCCCCGGATATAGACCGAAAATGAACAAAGACGTCGGTGCCGCCTTCTCGTTCAATAAAACCAAAACCCTTCTTTTCATCAAACCACTTTACGCGGCCAGTTACTGTAGACATCATTTAACTCCATTTTCAAAAACATTTTCAAAAGCATTACCCGCTCACGCGAGCAACATTGTGATGGAAAGATGCAGGTATGTTACGAAGAAACGGGATGAGTATGATGGTCATCGACATTGCAGACATAAACATATGCTGTACCCTTTACCAGCTCGGCGAGTGTACAGCATATTGAAGGCAAGTACAGCATAAATCAGGCAATAAAAATGAGGGGTTATCGGCCTTTTTGTAGTCTCTCCACTAGCTTGTCAAGCTCGCGGAGCCTAGTGATAGGGCTCTTCATTTCCAAAAGTCGCTGTTTGAAATGATTAGGGCAGGGCAAGAGTTCAGCCAGCCTGGCACTAACCTCTCCCGCGAGGCGCATGTCGCAATCTAGCCCCAACCTTTGAATCGCTCGGTGTTCCATCAGAGTCTCAAGCAAGGTGATTAGATGTTGCTGTGCCTTGGGTACCTTGACCTTGTCTTCCGAGGCGAGCATTTTCACATCGGCAAGCATGAGCCGGTCTGCCTGTTCATACTGGTCTTGAATCACAAACTTCGTCTGCCCCTCTACCAAAATGCTCAACATTCCATTAAGCAGCTGATCAAAATCAACAATGGTGCAGTAGGTGCCATACTCGGAGATACTCGGTAAGGGGTCATCCTGATTGAGCAGGCTCTGCTCCCCTTCTAGTATCAAGACAAGACCAAAACCGGTGTGCTCACGCAAGCAATGCTTGACCATATCAAGATAGCGAGTTTCAAATATCTGCAACGACAGACGCCCGCCCGGGAAGAGCACCGTGGGCAATGGGAGGAGTGGTATGGTTAAGGATGAGGGCACTGACATGGCTACATTTTAGCCTTTCGTGCTCAGTAAACAAACACTCGCGCCGTCATTCTCGTCACCCCGGTCATTACAGCCATCACCCCGTCATTCTCGGGCTTGCCCTCTGACGGGTTGGAGGACCGGGGTAAATCGGAACACAATACTCTTTTTTACTGGATTCCCGAGCAAGCTCGAGAATGACGGGATTCAGCGTCTGGTATATAAAGAGCCTCAGCGTCTGGTATATATAGAGCCCTCAGCGTTTGGTATGTAAAGAGTTATATAATGCTAGTGCAAACAGGAATAAGCGGTGGAACAACTTCAAGTACTGATATTGGCATTGATACAGGGGATAACCGAGTTTCTCCCGATTTCCAGTGCCGCACATCTTATCCTCCCCGCCCAGCTACTGGGCTGGCAAGATCAGGGGCTAGCATTTGATATCGCGGTCCACCTGGGCTCCTTGGTTGCCGTAATCTTCTATTTCCATCCCGATCTCAGGCAACTTGGCGTTGCTCTCTGGCAGCGTCTGACGACAGGATGCCAGACAAATGACAGTCGTCTGGCTATTTTGCTACTTGTTGCCTGCTTGCCGGTCCTGCTGGTTGGCTTCTTCGCCCGCTTCTATGTTGAAGCAGAGTTGCGCAAGATTGAGGTCATTGCGGTTACCACGATTGTCTTCGGCATCGCCTTGCTGGTCGCGGACCGGCTGAGCAAGACCGTTAGGGACACCCGGAGTCTTGGTCTGGGTTCGGCACTACTGATTGGAATGGCGCAATGCCTGGCACTGATTCCGGGCACATCTCGTGCTGGTATCACTATCACTGCCGCCTTGCTGCTTGGCTTTACTCGCAAGAGTGCCGCCAAAATCTCTTTCTTAATCTCAATACCTACCATCTCAGGGGCGGCGGGATGGCAATTATGGGAGCTCTTCGTTACCCACAGCATCACTCATGCGCCTATCATCCAAGAGAAGAGCGTCCAGGTTGCGGAGCTTGCCACGGGTTTTGTCCTTGCCGGACTCAGTTCCTATCTCTGTATCAGGCTACTCTTGGACTATATTTCCAGAATAAGTTTTTTACCCTTCGTCATCTATCGCCTGCTTCTGGGCACCCTGCTACTGGTGTTTATTGCCGGCTAGAGCCTTCAGTCTTTTAGAAGAGCTAGAAGAACAGGCTGCTCAAAAAGGAATATCGTCGTCAAAATCCTCGCCGGAAGAGCTATCGGCCGTTTTTTGTGTAGAGCCCTCAGCGGTTTTGTGTGAAGAGCCCTCAGCGGTTTTGTGTGTAGAGCCCTCAGCTGTTTTTTGTGTAGAGCCCTCAGCGGATGAAGAACCCTCAGCAGGTCTAGCATAGGACGAATCAGCATCACCCTTGGAATCCAGCATCTGCATTTCTTTGGCGACGATCTCCGTCGTGTAGTGCTTCTGGCCGTCTCGTTCCCAGGTATTCGTTTGCAACTCGCCTTCAATATACACCTTTGAGCCCTTATGCAAATACTCGCTGGCGATTTCCGCCAATCGATCAAAGAAGACCACCCGGTGCCATTCCGTGCGCTCCCTTTGCTCATTGGACTCTCGATCGCGCCAGGATTTCGTCGTCGCCACCGAGACGTTGCATACCGCCTTACCACTCGTAGTCACCCGCGATTCAGGGTCCCTACCAATATTCCCCAACAAGATTGCCTTATTTACCCCACGCGCCATGTTCTTCTCCTGTTTATACCCTTCTAGTTAGTTTTAGGAAGCCACTACCCTATGCTCTAGGGTCTCATCATCAAACAAACGCTCATCTACTTTCAGATAAATCAGACTCTTGGAGCCTTCTTCCGTGCCTTCTTTAGAGCCTTCTTCAATGCTTCTTTCGATAAGACTAGCCTCTATGACTCCAGGGACAGATACTAACCTGTCCACAGTCTCTTGGGCAGACCGAAAATTATAATTGTCCAGTATCAGGGTGCGGCTGCCGATATGACGCAGGCTCGGCAGGGTAAATATCAGCAGTGCCCAGAGGCCACAGAGCCCGGTGTTCACCCACAGCAGGGGCGATATATCGGCGGCAATAAATCGTCCTTCACTGACAAGCGATTCACTGACAAGCCACCCACTGACAAGCCATCCGCCGACAAGCCCCCCGGCAAATACTCCCAGATACTGGCAGGTCGTATAGGCGCCCATGGCGGCACCCCTCAGGTCGGCCGACACCAGCTTGCTCAACTGGGCGGGGAGCAGCACTTCCAGCAGGTTAAAGCCCATAAAAAAGAGGGTCATACCGACCAGCGGCAACCACCAGAGGTGCCAGGCATCCTGGGTCATCATCAACCCAAAGCCTATAACCAGAGAGAGGGCTACGCCAAGCATCATCAGGCGAGCGTCAAGTACCCGGTCTGCCAGCCACATCAACGGCGACATGAGCACAAAAGAGCCCGCCAGCATCGCCAGGTAGTATATAAAATGTTGACTGTCCTCAATATGACCCGTTGCTTTCAAGAGCAGCGGAAATGCCATAAAGCTACTGAGCAGCAGGAAGTGCAGGAGGAAAATAGAAAGATTGATGCGCCAGAGTGCCTTGTCGGTCATCAAGGCAAGGAACCTAGTAGACGCCGAGGGCTTGCCGGGGTGGGTGCCAGGATGAGTGCCGGGATGGGTGCCAGAGTGCCGTCCCCGTGCCGGGACCAGTGTGAACACCAGCAGCAGACCCACCAGGCCCAGGATCCCGGTCACCACAAATAGACCCCTGAGCCCCTGACTGGCAGCAATCAACGGTCCCAATACTAGAGCCAGGGCAAAGGAACTCCCAATAGCAAGGCCGATGATAGTCATCGCCTTGCTTCTTTGATCCACTCGGGTCACGTCGGCCATGAGTGCCAGTAACACGCCAGAGATAGCACCACAACCCTGTAAAAATCGTCCGAGTATGACCCCATAGATGTGCGTTGATACTGCCGCCACCAGGCTACCCAGCACCAGCATAAGCAGCCCCGCGATGATGAGTGGCTTCCGCCCCCACCGGTCCGACAAGATGCCCAGGGGGATTTGCAATAGAGACTGGGAAAGGCCATGAATCCCCAGTGCCAAGCCAATGAGCACCGAGGTTGCCCCAAGCAGATTCGGTGCTACCAGGGGTAGGACTGGCAAGACCATGAACAGGCCTAGCATCCTGATGAGGTAGATCAGCCCTATGGCAGATGTGGCGCTTCGTTCTTGTTGATTCATAAGTGGTACCGGCACTTGGATTCAATTCTTAAGTGCAACTTCACCCTCCCCGAACTCCGTCATCACATGTCCGATGGTATGGACAGGCCGTGATGACGAGGGTGACGAGAATGACAGGGTAGCCATTATTGTATATAAAGAGTCGTAAAGAGTTATCCTGTCGCAAGCCCTTAGACGCTTGGCAGACGCTTGGCAGAACGCTTGGCAGACGCTTGGCAGAAGACTTGTCAGAACGCTTGTCAGAACATGTAGTGTGCCACCCAGGATATGGCTGTCTCCCCAATCAGCCTTGTCCTACAACCTAGTCAGACTAATCTCTGGTTGGGAAGGCTTCTATCTTGCAGGAGATGCATCCGTTGCATAGTTTCAAAAAGGCGATTGTCCTGTGAAGCGGATTTCAATTCACGGTGCCCGGACTCACAATCTCAAAAATATCAGTCTAGATATACCCAGAGACAAGCTGGTGGTTATCACTGGACTGTCCGGGTCGGGGAAGTCTTCCCTCGCTTTTGACACCTTATATGCAGAGGGCCAACGGCGATATGTTGAGTCCCTCTCTACCTATGCGCGGCAATTCCTGTCCCTTATGGAAAAGCCTGATGTGGAACACATTGAAGGGTTATCGCCGGCAATATCCATTGAGCAGAAGTCCACCAGCCATAATCCCCGATCAACCGTCGGCACCATTACCGAAATTTATGACTATCTACGGTTACTCTTCGCACGAGTGGGTGAACCACACTGCCCGACCCACGGCAACAAACTAAAAGCCCAATCCATCAGTCAGATGGTGGATACACTCCTGAGCATTGAGGAAGAAACAAGCTTCCTGCTACTAGCGCCCCTGGTCAAGGACAAGAAGGGAGAACACCGACATCTGCTTGAGGAACTGGCAAGCAAAGGCTTCATTCGGGCAAGAATCAACGGTCTGGTAACTGATCTGGATGCCCCACCGGCGCTTGAGAAGAACAAAAGGCACTCCATTGAAGTCGTGATTGATCGGCTGAAGATTGGCTCCCTCGCCATGGGCTCCCCTGCTAAAGCCGATCTAAAAATAAGACTTGCAGACTCTTTTGAAACCGCAACCCATGTATCAGAGGGCATTGCTACCGTTTCATTTGTTGACTCGACGAGAGAAGATCTGGTGTTTTCCACCCAATTTGCCTGCCCTATATGTGGCCATTCCATCCAGGAACTAGAGCCTAGGCTTTTTTCCTTCAACAACCCCGCGGGTGCTTGCCAGACATGCGATGGTCTTGGCGTGCATCAATTCTTTGACCCGGAGGCACTCATCCAGGCACCAGACCTGACGCTTGCGGAAGGGGCAATCCAAGGCTGGGACCGGCGTAGCATCTATTACTTCCAAATGCTGGTATCGCTCGCTCGCCACTATGAATTTGATCTGGATACACCATTCAATCAACTATCAAGCCGACTACAAAACATCATCCTTTATGGTAGCGATGGGGAAAAAATACAATTCAAATATGTGAATGACCGGGGTGACGAATATGTGCGCTCGCATGCCTTTGAAGGCATCATCCATAACATGCAGCGGCGATTTCGAGAAACCGATTCGCAGCTGGTCAGGGAAAAACTATCCTCTTATCTCACTCAGCGGGACTGCCCTGAATGTCAAGGCGCAAGATTGAATGCCGATGCCCGAGCAGTGACTATTGATGGCCTCTCCTTGGCGGATATCACTTCCTGGTCGGTAGTTGATGCTTGGCATTATTTCAAAGACCTCAGACTTCCCGGGCAACGGGCGCCCATTGCGGACAGAATCTTGAAAGAAACGCTCACCCGGTTGGAATTCCTGAAAGACGTGGGGCTTGATTATCTGACCCTGTCCCGTAGTGCGAGTAGCCTGTCTGGGGGCGAAGCGCAACGCATCCGTCTTGCCAGTCAAATTGGCGCGGGGCTGGTGGGGGTGATGTATATTCTAGACGAACCATCAATCGGTTTGCATCAGCGGGACAATAAACGGCTACTTGCTACGCTGATGCGCCTCAGGGATATGGGTAACACGGTTATCGTTGTTGAGCATGATGAAGAAGCGATTAGAAGTGCCGACTTTATTGTGGATATTGGTCCTGGTCCCGGTATCCACGGTGGGGAAGTAGTCGCCTCGGGACAACTCCCCGATATTCTACAAGAAAGCAGATCTATTACCGGGCAATTCCTCAGTCGGCAAAGGCAAATCGCCGTTCCTAAGCAACGCCATTCCTTTCATCCCGATAAAAAACTCTGCTTGAAGGGAGCAACCGGTAACAATCTAAAACAGATCAATTTTGAAATCCCACTGAACCTGCTCACTTGTATCACTGGCGTCTCTGGCTCTGGCAAATCTACACTGGTCAACCACACCCTCTATCCCATAGTCGCAAGACAATTAAATGGTGCCACCAAAGTCCAAGCAGCACCCTATGAATCAATAGAAGGCATTGAGCAACTGGATAAGGTGGTAGACATTGATCAGGGCCCCATTGGGCGCACCCCCCGCTCAAATCCGGCAACTTATACGGGAATTTTCACCCCGATTCGCGAGCTATTTGCGGCCACCCCGGAAGCCAGATCCAGAGGCTACAGACCGGGTAGATTTAGTTTCAATGTGAAGGGCGGGCGTTGCGAGATGTGCCGCGGCGATGGGCTAATCAGGGTGGAAATGCACTTTCTACCGGATGTGTATGTCACCTGTGATGCCTGCAAAGGCAAACGTTACAACCGTGAAACTCTAGAAATTCTTTATAAAAACAAGAATATAGCTGAAGTGCTGGACATGACAGTTGAGGCTGCCTATCAATTCCTGAATGTGCTGCCGGTGATAAGCCGCAAGCTACAGACGCTGCTAGATGTTGGTCTCGGGTACATCAACCTAGGGCAGAGCGCCACTACCCTCTCTGGTGGCGAAGCGCAACGCGTCAAACTAGCGCGCGAACTGGCAAAGACAGCGACAAGCAAAACGCTTTATATTCTGGACGAACCAACGACCGGGCTACATTTCCATGACATACAACAACTGCTTGAAGTCATCCATCGTTTGCGGGATCAAGGCAATACCATCCTGATTATTGAACATAATATGGATGTCATCAAAACTGCCGATTGGATAGTTGATCTGGGACCAGAAGGTGGTGCGGGCGGTGGGGAAATTGTTGCCGTGGGTACGCCAGAGATGCTTGCCCAGTGCAAGACATCGGCTACGGGTCAATTTCTGAAACCCATTCTAGAGAAGAAGTGCTAGAGAAGAAGTGCTAGAGAATAAATGCTAGAAGCAACCCACTAGCGAAGCGAACCCCGCCATTCTCGCCGAACACAGTCGTCCCAGCCAAACCCCGTCATTCTTGTATGTGTTATTCAATGACTGGATTTCCCCCGAACCTCGTCATTCTCGTCACTCTCGGGGTGGCGTGGGGTGGGTGCCGGGGAGCGACGCACCATCTTGTTGTCAATGCCCCACAGGTGGTTGCCTTTGTTCCTCTGGATTCCCCCCGAACTCAGTCGTCCCGCCTTCGGCAGGACGACTGAGTTCGGCGAGAATGACGGGGTAAAGAGCCCTCAGCGGTTTGTATATAAAGAGCCCTCAGCGTTTCTTTGTAAAGAGCCCTCAGCGTTTCTTTGTAAAGAGCCCTCAGCGTTTCTTTGTAAAGAGCCGCTTGAACCAACTCCCTTGCTTCTTGACTTGAGGGGTTTTGTCCACTGCGCCGGGCCTGGGTTTCGTCTTTGTATCTGATGGACCCGTATCAGATGGCACCGGGGCCGCCTCATCGAGGAGGAGCTTCCTGCCTACCAGCTCAACGAGTGCCATAGGTGCGGCATCTCCAGAACGGGGGTCGCACTTCAGTATTCGAGTGTAGCCGCCGGGACGTTCTTGATATCTTGTACCTAGATCGTCAAACAACTTGCTCACCGTCGCCTTGCTACCCATCTGGGCGAAAGCCTGACGGCGGTTCGCCACTGAATCAATCTTCGCCAGGGTAATGAGAGGCTCCGCAAATCTCCTGAGTTCCTTGGCGCGGGGCACCGTGGTCTTGATAAGCTCATGCTCAAACAGCGAACAGACCATGTTTTTGAACATGGCTTGCCTATGGGAGCTGGTCCGCCCCAGTTGTCTACCGCTTTTTCTATGACGCATGATTCCTATTCCTGACTCATTAATTCTGAAGGAATTGCTGGCCGAGTAGCCGCTCATCGCCTCTCAGGCTATTCGGGGGCCAGTTTTCCAGACGCATCCCCAGTGATAGTCCTCTTGATAGCAGCACATCCTTAATTTCTGTGAGGGACTTCCTGCCGAGGTTAGGGGTTTTCAGCAATTCAACTTCTGTTCGCCGAACGAGATCCCCTATGTAGTAGATGTTCTCTGCCTTCAAGCAGTTGGCAGAGCGCACCGTCAACTCCAGGTCATCCACGGGACGCAACAATATCGGGTCAATGTCTATCTCTTCCTCAACCGGACCGGGATCTTCTACTATTTCAAGATCAACAAAAGCCTCAACCTGCTGTTGCAGAATGGTCGCCGCACGACGAATGGATTCTTCCGGGTCAAGAGTACCGTTGGTTTCCAAATCAATAATCAACTTGTCAAGGTTGGTGCGTTGTTCAACACGAGCACTGTCAACCTTGTAGGCAACCCGGCGCACTGGGCTATAAGAGGCATCTAACAGAAGCCGCCCGATGACGCCATCTGTCGCTTCCTCGCCGACATTCCGGACATCCGTAGGTTTATAACCGCGCCCTCTGCTGACCTTTGCGCGCATTTTAAGATGCGCCTTCTCATTGAGATTAGCGATGACCTGGTCTGGATTGGCGATTTCAATATCACTCCCTATTTGGAAGTCCCCCGCCGTCACTAGACCGGGACCCTTACGGTCAATGGTTATGTCTGCTTCATCCAGCACTGTGTCAAGTTTGATGGCAACACTTTTAAGATTCAGCATAATCTCAATAACATCCTCTCGGACGCCTTCTATGGTGCTGTACTCATGCTGGACGCCTTCTATTTCCACCTCGGTAATGGCACTACCTGGCATAGAAGACAGCAATATACGGCGGAGCGCATTGCCCAGAGTGTGTCCAAAGCCCTGCTCAAGCGGCTCAAGTACCACCGTTGCATGGGTGTCGCTTATTTGCTCCACCTTGACATGTTTTGGTGTTAAAAATTCTAAAGAAGCATGTGGCATAGGGTCACCTATTTTATGTAGTAACTGAAGTTGATTTACTTGGAGTAGAGTTCAACGATGAGGTTTTCATTTATTTCTTGCGGTAATTCATCCCGTTGTGGATAGGCTTTATACAAGCCTTCCAGCCTGTTGGCATCCACGTCCACCCAGGGAACAGGACGATTGATTGCGAGTGCCAAGGCACCTTGAATCCTGAGTTGGGTCTTTGATTTTTCCCGAATAGACACCAGATCCCCTGCCTCTATCTGATAGGAAGGAATGTTGGTAACCTGACCGTTAACCAAAATTGACTTGTGAGACACCAGTTGTCGCGACTCGGCACGAGTAGAGCCAAAACCCATCCGATACACGACATTATCCAGACGACGCTCCAGAATACGCAATAGATTTTCACCTGTTGCGCCCTTTTGACGATCCGCTTTCTTGTAGTAATTACGGAATTGCTTTTCCAATACACCATATAAGCGGCGCACTTTTTGCTTTTCCCGCAGTTGAATAGCGTAGTCCGACAGACGGGTACGACGCTGACCATGTTGCCCTGGCTTACTTTGCGCACGGCATTTATCTTCGTATGAGCGAACGCCACTCTTAAGGAAAAGATCAGTCCCTTCCCTTCTAGATAATTTTAACTTGGGTCCGAGATATCGGGCCATAATTATTCTCCTGAATTACACCCTTCGCCTTTTGGGAGGCCTGCATCCATTGTGTGGTATGGGAGTCACATCCGTGATGTTGGTGATTTTGAAACCGACTCCACTCAGCGAGCGGACGGCAGCTTCTCTACCTGGTCCTGGTCCCTTGACGAAAACCTCCAGACTTTGCAAACCAAATTCTAAAGCTGCATTACCTGCTCGCTCGGCGGCAATCTGCGCGGCAAAGGGCGTGCTCTTTCTAGCACCCCTGAAACCAGACCCACCTGCCGTCGCCCAGGTCAAAGCACCACCCTGCCGGTCAGTAATCATGACGATGGTGTTGTTAAAGGAAGCGTGTATATGCGCCATGCCATCAATAACCTGCCGTTTGCCTTTGCGGACTCTGGATGCGGCGGGTGTCGCTGAGGCTTCTTCCGATACCTCTGCTACTGCGGCCGCGCCTTCGGCAACTGTTTCTTTTGAAGCAGTTTCTTCTGAAACAGTAGCTTCTAGTGCAGATGCTTCAGTAGTCACTTCTTCAGCAGTTGCTTCATCGGCCGGCACTTCTGGAACAGTTTCTGAAACAGTTTCTTCAGTAGTCACTTCTTCAGTAGCCGCTTCTTCGGCCGGCACTTCTGAAATAGTTTCTTCAGTAGTCACTTCAGCAGCCGCTTCTTCTGTTGGTTTATCTTCTATAGTCATGTTTCACCTAGGGTTATTTTCTAACAGGACGTTTGGGTCCTTTCCGAGTGCGGGCATTGGTTTTCGTACGTTGTCCCCGAAGGGGTAATCCCCGACGATGCCGAATCCCTCTATAGCAGCCCAGATCCAGCAGCCGTTTAATATTCAACTGCATCTGGCGGCGCAGGTCACCTTCCACATTCAGGTTACCAATACCGGTGCGCAGCATATCTAGTTCTGCTTCTGTCAAATCCTGCACCTTAGCGGTTGGATTGATCTGGGCTGCCGCGCACAGGTTGATGGCAGCCGAGCGACCTATGCCATAAATATAGGTCAACGAAATGGCTATATGTTTGTCATTGGGGATATTAATTCCCGCTAGTCGCGCCATGATTCTTATCCTTGTCTTTGCTTATGTCTGGGTTCGGTACAGATCACTCTGACCACCCCTTTGCGCCGGACAATCCGACAGTTCCGACACATTTTTTTTACCGATGCTCTGACTTTCATCTTTTGCCTCTACTTAACGTCACTTAACGTCGCCCAAAATTCTGCAGGTTGGATTTTTTCATCAGAGATTCATACTGATGGGACATCATGTGCGTCTGCACCTGAGCCATAAAATCCATTACCACGACAACAACAATCAGCAGGGCGGTCCCGCCTAATTGAAAAGTAATGTTGAACTGTACGATTAAGGCTTGAGGTAGCAAGCATACGGCCGTCATATAAAGTGCGCCTACCAACGTCAAGCGCGTCAAAATAGTATCTATGTGGCGTGCCGTTTGATCGCCGGGTCTAAACCCTGGAATAAATGCGCTGGATTTTTTCAGATTATCTGCTACCTCTTTGGGATTAAACATAATCGCCGTGTACCAGAAGCAAAAGAAGATGATCCCGGCGGCAAAGAGCAGAATGTTCAAAGGTTGCCCCGGGGCAATCAGCAGACTCATATCTTGCAACCATTCCATCCCTGGCGATTGACCGAACCACTGCCCCAATGACGCCGGAAAGAGCAACAGGCTACTCGCAAAAATGGCCGGAATAACCCCCGCCATATTCACTTTGAGCGGTAGATGACTAGTCTGCCCGGCATACTGCTGCCGACCCTGCTGACGCCGGGCATAGTTAATGGTTATCCGCCGTTGTCCCCGCTCAACAAACACTATGCCGGCAATCACCATGACCGCCAGCGCAGCTATGACCAGTAAAGCAATGATGGAGATCTCCCCTTGCCTTGCCTGTTCAAAGGATTGACCTATAGCACTGGGAAAACCAGACACTATCCCGGCGAAAATAAGAATTGAAATACCGTTGCCAACACCCCTTTCGGTGACCTGCTCGCCTAACCACATCAAGAACATTGCCCCAGTGACCAGAGTAGTAATGGCAACAAAGTGGAAGCCAAAATCCCCGCTATATGCCAGACCCTGGGAGGCAAGGCCGCTACTCATGGCGAAACCCTGAACACTGGCAAGCAGGAGTGTGCCATAGCGGGTGTATTGGGAGATTTTCCTGCGTCCTGCTTCGCCTTCTTTACGTAGCTGCTGTAACGATGGTGTGGTTGCCACCAGAAGTTGCGTGATAATAGATGCGGAAATGTACGGCATGATACCCAGGGCAAAGATGCTCATGCGTTCTATGGCACCGCCTGAGAACATGTTCAGCAGGTCAAGTATGCCGCCCTGGTTCTGTTCAAATAAGGCACGCAATCTATCCGGATTGATCCCCGGCACCGGAATATGGCTACCGACCCGATAGACAATAATCGCCAGTAGCACATACATCAGCCGTCGACGTAGCTCGGATAAGCCGCCGCCCGCCATGCCACTTGCCTTGTTTGGTACGATTGAACTACTCATCACAAATCAATAACTCGCTGCTGAATACCTTCTAAACTAGTCTTCTAAAATAGTCTTCTAAACTAGTCTTCTAAAATAGTCTTCTGAATACCTTCTAAAATAATCTTCTGAAATAGTCATTAAAAGAACCGGTGTTAATCTTCAAAGCTACCGCCAGCGGCTTCTATTGCCGCCCGAGCACCTTTTGTCGTTTTGATACCGCGTAACTTGACTGGCTTAGTAATCTCGCCGGACAAGATGACCTTGGCGCGTTTGATTGACCGCTTCAGAATGTTGGCATCAATCAAAGCTTGAAGGTCAATAACATCCCCCTCAACCTGCGCTAGTTCGGAGAGGGTTATCTCCGCGGTGATTCTTGCCTTGGCGGAATTAAAACCAAACTTAGGTAGGCGCATTTGCAATGGCTGCTGCCCCCCTTCAAACCCCCGGCGCACTTGTCCACCGGCTCTGGATTTCTGCCCTTTATGCCCGCGGCCACAAGTCTTGCCCGTGCCGCTACCAATGCCCCGACCTAGCCGCTTGCCCGCTGTCTTGCTACCCCTAGCGGGCTTCAATGTATTTAATCGCATGATCTTCTCGTATTGTTTTTGGCGTAACTATTTTTTTTACAACTACTTGTTTACAAGATCGGCTTCAACACTGAGCAGGTAATGTGCCTTATTGACCATGCCTCTGACCGAGGGCGTATCTTCTACTTCTACTGTCTGCCTGATTTTTTTGAGACCCAAGCCGGCAACACATGCTTTATGTGATTTCAGCCGCCCAATAGTGCTCTTTTTTAGGGTTACTTTGAGCATCTTGCCCGCCGTCTTGTCTGCTGTCTTATCTGCCGTCTTGCGCACCGTCTTGTCTGCTGTCTTGCCCGCCGTCTTGCCCGCTGTCTTGTCTGCCGTCTTGCCCGCTGTCTTGTCTGCCGTCTTGCCCGCTGTCTTGCCCGCTGTCTTGCCCGCTGTCTTGCCCGCTGTCTTGCCCGCCGTCTTGCCCGCCGTCTTGCCCGCCGTCTTGTCTGCTGTCTTGCCCGCCGTCTTGTCTGCTGTCTTGCCCGCCGTCTTGTCTGTCATGTCATTCACCCGTCACCTGCGCCACAGACTTGCCGCGTTTTTCGGCGATGCTTGCCGGGGAGCGCATTTCTTGTAGCCCTTTGAATGTTGCCCTGAGCACATTGATCGGATTAGTGGAGCCATAACACTTGGCAAGTACATTATGGACACCAGCAACTTCTAATACTGCCCGCATAGTCTTACCCGCAATAATGCCCGTACCTTCAGAGGCGGGCTGCATGTAAATCTTGGAGGCACCATGCTTCGCCTTGATGGGATATTGTAGTGTGGTGCCATTCAGGTCGACCTGAACCATATTTCGCCGAGCTGCTTCCATGGCTTTTTGAATTGCCATGGGCACCTCTCTCGCCTTCCCCCGGCCATAACCCACTGTACCCATGCCATCGCCGACAACCGTCAAAGCAGTGAAGCCAAAAATTCTGCCGCCCTTCACCACCTTGGCGACCCGATTGACCTGTATCAGCTTCTCTTGTATGCCTTCTTCGTTTTCTTGATCGTTATACGCCATCTTTAAGCCTCAAATACTCAAGCATCAATCTATTAAAAATCCAAACCGCCTTCTCGTGCGGCTTCTGCCAGTGCCTTGACTCGGCCATGGTAGCGATAGCCAGAACGATCAAAGGCTACCCGCTCAATGCCGAGTTTCTTTGCCTTCTTGGCAATCAACTTGCCTACCTTGGTCGCATCACCTATGTTGCCTCTATTGCTTTTGCGTAGTGGTGCTTCCAGGGACGATGCGCCTACCTGCACTTCTGCACCTACCGCAGAAACAATCTGCGCATAAATATGTCGGGGAGACCGGAACACAGAAAGCCGGGGCATATTCAATTCGCGAATATGCATCCGGGTGCGGTGCGCTCTCTTTAGTCTTGCTTCTTTTTTCTTGTTCATATCGGTCCAGAATCTTCCCAATAAACACTGCCTGCTATTATTTCTTCTTCGCTTCTTTGCGCTTCACATATTCATTGAGATAGCGAACGCCCTTTCCTTTGTAGGGTTCAGGCGGTTTGAAAGCGCGTATCTCAGCGGACACTTGACCCACCAACTGCTTGTTAATCCCTTTCACAATGATCCGGGTTTGACTAGGCGTTTCAATATCTACGCCTTCTGGAATCTCATATTTAACAGGATGAGAAAAACCCAATGAAAGGTTTAACGTCTTCCCCCGCAACTGCGCTCTATAACCCACGCCTTGGAGTTCAAGTTCCTTGGCAAAACCGGTGCTGACGCCAAGCACCATATTATTGACCAGAGATCGAAAGGTGCCCGCGAGTGCCTTGGCGGTCTTGCTGTTTTCTACTGTCCGCAGTGTCAACTTGCCTTCCTCTTGGAGAATTTCCACTAATTGGTGCAGGGTCATGGAAAGTTCACCCTTGGCACCTTTGACAAGGATATTCTTGTCGCTGATGGCGACATTGACACCATCAGGGATAGGCACCGGATTGTTAGCGACTCGTGACATTGTTATCTACCAACCTTATCTATTGACCTTATCTATCGACCTTATAAACCAGAGTTAAAATACGGAGCAGAGCAGTTCCCCGCCAACACCAGCGGCCTGAGCAGCTCTGCCGGTCATGACACCCTTGTTCGTTGAGAGTATGACGATACCCAGGCCATTTCTGACACTCGGAATATCGTCCTTGCGCTTGTACTGACGCAAACCTGGCCGGCTGATGGTTTTGATTTCTTCGATCACCGGCTTGCTATCATGGTAGCGCAGGACAATATGTAGCTCTGACTTGGCAGCTTCTTGGGTCTTCACTGCATAATCTTCTATGTATCCTTCTTCCTTCAACACCTTGGCAACCGCCACCTTGGCACTCGATGAGGGCATAGCAATATCCACGATCATTGCCCGTTGAGCATTACGGATTCTGGTTAACATATCTGCCATAGGATCTTGCATTGTCATTGTTCAGTTCCTCACCCTTGTTAAACCGGTTTGCCTTACCAACTTGATTTGACCAGCCCCGGTATATCACCCCGCATTGCCGCCTCGCGTAACATGTTCCGAGACAAACCAAAACGACGATATACCGCATGCGGCCTACCCGTGAGGATGCAGCGCCTGACCTGCCGGCAAGGGCTCGCATCACGGGGCATTTTTTGCAACTTCAACTGGGCTTCCCATTGTTCTTCTTCGGTGGCCTTGGGGTTAGCAATCACTGCTTTGAGTGCAGCCCTCTTTACTGCAAATTTCTTGACAGTCCGCTGTCGTTTCGTTTCACGATTTATCATTGATTTTTTTGCCATGGGTAGCTCTTGTTGTGTTGTTGTGTTGTTATGTTTTTATATCTTGTGATGAATCGGGCACCTGGCTTACTTCCCGCATGGGGAAGTTAAAGGCTTTCAGCAAAGCACGCCCCTGGTCATCAGTTTCCGCGGTGGTCACTATTGATATATCCATGCCACGAATCTTATCGATCTTGTCGTAGTCAATTTCCGGGAAGACAATCTGCTCGGTTATTCCCATTGAGAAATTACCCCGGCCATCAAAAGACCGGGAGCTGAGGCCGCGGAAATCTCTTTGCCGGGGTATCGCGATGTTGATGAGCCGATCAAGGAACTCATACATGCGCGCTCTTCTCAACGTGACCTTACATCCTATGGGATAACCCTCACGCACCTTGAAGCCAGCGATGGACTTTCTTGCTAGATTTACCACTGGCTTTTGCCCAGCAATCAGGGTCATGTCGGCAAGCGCGGCGTCAAGTAGCTTCTTATCGCCAATCGCCTCACCCACGCCCATATTCAATACAATCCTGGAAATTCGCGGCACCTCCATGGCATTGCTCATACCCAGCGCTGCCTGGAGGGCGGGATGAACTTCCTTCTCGTAAAAAACTTTTAGATCTGCCATAGCAATTAACCGTCTATCTGCTCGCCGTTGGATTTGAAAGTCCGCACTCGGTCGCCATTATCAAGTGTTTCTATTCTTACCCGGTCAGCCCTGCCAGTACTGGTGTTATAAATAGCCACATTGGAAATATGTATGGTTGCTTCCTTCTCAATAATGCCGCCCGGGGTGCCCTGTTGCGGATTGCCTCGGGTGTGTTTCTTGATCATGTTGACCCCGGACACATAGAGCCGGGATTCATCAAGAATCCGCGTCACTAATCCGGTCTTGCCCTTGTCTCGTCCGGCAAGCACAATGACTTGATCATCCTTTTTAATTCTTTGCATTGCCTCTCTCTACAAAACTTCTGGTGCCAGGGAGACGATTCTCATAAAGTTATCAGTGCGCAACTCCCGGGTCACCGGTCCAAATATTCGGGTGCCTATGGGCTGCTTTTGGGCATTGAGTAATACGGCCGCATTGTCGTCAAAACGAATGATAGAACCGTCCGGGCGGCGCACGCCTTTCTTGGTGCGTACCACCACGGCGTCCAGCACCTGCCCCTTGCTCACTTTGCCCCGGGGGATAGCCTCCTTCACGGTCACCTTAATCACATCGCCCACCCGGGCGTAACGGCGCTTGGAGCCTCCCAGAACCTTGATGCACATCACCCGCCGCGCACCACTGTTATCGGCGATGTCCAAATAGGTTTGTGTCTGAATCATGTTATCAACCTCACACTTATCCGCTTTTGCGCTATTCACTGCGCCTATTCAATAATGACTGCTCGACGATCAATTGATTTAAGTTTCCACGCTTTAGTACGGGAGATGGGTTTGGTTTCCACGATGGTAACCCGGTCCCCCATCTGACATTCATTCACTGGATCATGGGCATGTATTTTTTTTGAACGTTTAATGTATTTCCCATAGAGGGGATGCTTGACACGGCGTTCCACCAGGACAGTGACAGTCTTGTCCATCTTGGTGCTCACTACCTTCCCGCTTGCGCTACGCGCCAGAGTTGCTGCTGTTGCCACAGTTGCTTCTTCTGCCATAGTTGCTTCTTCTGCCATAGTTGCTTCTTCTGCCATAGTTGCTCTCTACCTTAGTTCTCTGTTTCTTGTTGTGGTGCAGTTCTTTGCTTCTCCAGCAGGAGCGTCTTTACCCGAGCAATATCCCGGGCAACCTGTTTCAGCAGGTGCGTCTGGGGTAATTGCCCAATAGACTTCTGCATCCGGTAGTTGAATTGGTCCTTGACCAGTGTTTCAACTTCCTGCTGCAGTTCTGCTACTGTCTTTTCTCTTAGTGCTACTGTTGTTTCCATTCTTTTAACTCATTATCACTCTACACATTTCTTCTACACTTCCCTTCTACGCCTCTTTTCTACGCCTCTTTTCTACGCCTCTTTTCTACGCCTCTTTTTTACATGACCGCGCGTTTCACAAAGGCGGTCTGGAAGGGTAGTTTTGATGCCGCCAGGCGCAGGGCATCTCTTGCCTCTTCCTCAGTAACGCCTTCCATTTCATAGAGGACTTTGCCCGGCTTAATCTGAGCCACCCAGTATTCAACATTGCCCTTGCCCTTGCCTTGCCGAACTTCAAGTGGCTTCTGGGTAATCGGCTTATCCGGAAATACCCGAATCCAAATCTGCCCACCTCGGCGCACTCGTCTTGACATGGCACGACGGCCAGCTTCAATTTGACGCGCGGTCATCCTGCCCCTGCCGATTGCCTTGAGTCCAAAGTCTCCAAAACTAACGCTATTGCCTCTATGGGCAAGCCCGCGGTTGCGACCCTTTTGTTGCTTTCTAAATTTGCTTCGTTTTGGTTGTAACATGACTTCCTTCCGATCCTTCTACGGTTTATCTCTTAACAATTTTGTCAAACAAGCATCAATCAAAACCGAATGTGGCTTTGGATTGAGGCTGCTCTCTTGTGCCGATAATTTCCTTCTTGAAGATCCACACCTTCACGCCCAGGATGCCGTAGTTGGTCATGGCCTCGGCGGTGGCATAATCAATATCCGCTCTGAGTGTATGCAGGGGTACCCGACCTTCATGGTAGGTTTCCGAGCGGGCAATTTCCGTTCCGCCCAGTCGCCCGGCAACACGAATTTTGATACCGGCGGCACCGGCGCGCATGGCATTTTGTATGACTCGCTTCATGGCACGCCGAAACTGTACTCGTTTTTCTAACTGCTGGGCTACATTTTGGGCAGCCAGCAGGGCATCCAATTCCGGTTTTTGAATTTCCCCCACTTCTATTTGTACGGGCACCCCCATGATGGCGCTTGCTTCTGCTTTGAGCCGTTCAACCTCCTCACCCTTCTTACCTATCACTATGCCGGGGCGGGAAGAATAAATGGTAATCAGTGCTGCTTCGGCCGGTCTTTGAATTTCAATACGACTCACCGTTGCCCGGTCCAGTCTCTTCCTCAGATAATTCCGAATAATGAGATCTTGCCGCAACTTCTCCACATAGGCAGGTCCCCGCGCATACCAGACCGATGTGTGGTCCTTGACGATACCGAGGCGCATTCCTATTGGATGTACTTTCTGACCCATGTTGGTCTCCTGCTAACCGGTGGGCAGACTAGTGGTCTGCAACCCGCAAGGTAATATGACAAGTCCTTTTCAAAATTCTATCTGCTCGTCCCTTGGCTCGAGGACGTATTCTTTTCATCGTCAAAGCTTCATCAACATAGATTTGGGAGACGGAAAGATTGTCAATGTCTGCACTCTCATTGTGCTCGGCGTTAGCAATCGCGGAATCAAGTAACTTCTTGACAATATGCGCGCCTTTTTTGGTGCTGAAAGTCAAGATATCCATTGCCTTGCCAACCTGCTGGCCACGAATCTGCTCGGCAATCAACCGTGCCTTCTGGGCAGATAGCCGTGCACCTTTTAACTTTGCTGCAACTTCCATCCCCATGCCCCTTAGAGTTTCACTTTCCTATCTGCGGCATGTCCACGAAAGGTGCGCGTGATAGCAAATTCGCCCAGTTTATGCCCCACCATATCTTCACTGATGAAGATCGGGATATGTTGCCGCCCATTGTGAACCTGGATAGTTAAGCCAACAAAATCCGGCGTAATCAGAGACCGGCGGGACCAGGTTTTAATAGGTCTTTTGTCATTGCTGTCTCGAGCGCGCCGTATCTTCTCCATTAAATGAAGATCAACAAAGGGTCCCTTTTTCAAACTCCGAGGCACTGTACTACTCCTTATCGCTTCACACGACGGCGCACAATCATCTTGTCGGTCCGCTTGTTTTTTCGTGTTTTATGGCCCTTGGTGGGAAGACCCCAGGGGGATACTGGATGCCGCCCGCCGGAAGTTTTACCCTCGCCACCACCGTGCGGATGGTCTACTGGATTCATCACCACACCACGCACCGTAGGGCGGACACCTCGCCAACGTTGGGCACCAGCCTTACCGAGGGAACGAAGATTATGTTCGGTATTGCTTACTTCGCCGAGAGTCGCCCGACACTCGGAAAGCACCTTTCTCATTTCCCCAGAACGTAGCCGCAGGGTCACATACCGGCCTTCCTTGGCGACCAGTTGCGCCGAGGTGCCCGCGCTACGAGCCAGCTGAGCACCTTTACCGGCTTTTAATTCCACACAATGAATCATGCTACCCATGGGGATGTTCCTCATCGGCAGACAGTTGCCGGACTGGATGGGTGCCATGTCACCGGATTCAAGGAGGTCCTGGGTTTGCAAACCTTTGGGGGCGATGATGTATCTTCTTTCACCGTCTTCGTATTTCAAAAGCGCTATATTGGCGGTGCGGTTGGGGTCGTATTCCAGTCTTTCTACCCGTGCCTTGATGCCGTCCTTATCGCGCTTGAAGTCAATGATTCGATATTTTTGTTTGTGCCCGCCGCCCTGGTGCCGGGTGGTAATGCGCCCATGGTTATTGCGGCCACCCGTTTTGGACTGATGCTCCAGCAGCGGTTTGTAGGGTGCGCCCTTATGTAGGTCAGGGTGCACCACCTTGACAACAAATCGCCGACCTGGCGATGTTGGTTTTGCTTTTACAATAGGCATTATTTAATTCCGTGTCTCATGTCTGGTGCTGTCATCTATGCACTGCTACTAGGAAAAATCTATCTCTTTACCCTGCTCAAGGCGGACATAAGCCTTCTTCCAACTGGCACTTCGGCGCAGGCCGCGGGAGGTTCTTTTGACCTTACCCTTAACATTGATCATCCTGACATCCACCACTCCCACCTCATATATCTTTTCCACCGCTTCTTTAATCTCGGGTCCGGTAGCATCCTTGACCACACGAAAAGCATATTGATTTCCCGCTTCACCGAGTGCTGATGTCTTCTCGGAAACATGTGCGCCCTGGATAAGCGTGTAGAGCCGCTCTTGATTCATGCGAAGGCACCTTCTGTTGCTTTCAGGGCATCAAGCGTGAAGAGGACCTTTTCCGCACCGATGAGGTTGACCGGATTGACACCCTGCACATCAATCACCTCAAGACCGCGCAGATTCCGGGCAGCGAGATACAGATTCTTGTCCAGCTTCTCTACTACCAATAGGACTCGGTGCAATGCAAGGGCTTTTAATTGGGCAACGACTTCTTTAGTACTCGGCGCGGGGACGGAAAATTCCTGAATGACCACCAATCGCTCTTGTCGTACCAACTCTGACAAGATTGCCTGCATGGCACCACGGTACATTTTTTTGTTCACCTTTTGGGTGTGATCTTGGGGCCTTGCGGCGAAGGTAATACCACCACCACGCCAGATAGGGCTCCGAATAGTGCCGGCCCTGGCTCGGCCCGTGCCTTTTTGCCGAAAGGGCTTCCGGCCGCCACCCTGAACATCGGCACGGGACTTCTGGGCCCGGGTGCCCTGCCTTGCCCCGGCCAACCAGGCAACAACCACCTGATGCACCAAAGCCTCGTTGAACTGACGACCAAATGTTGCCTCAGCCACATCAATTTTTTTGGCAGCCGCCTTGCTGTCTACTGCCGACAATAGTTGAAGCTTCATGCTGCCGCCTCTCCCCTACTGACTTTCACACTGGGTTTCACAATCACATCACCACCGGTAGCCCCGGGGACTGCGCCCTTCACTAGGAGAAGATTGTTTTCCTGATCAATTTTGATGATTTCCAACTTTTGAGTAGTAACCCTGGCAGCACCCATGTGGCCGGCCATCTTCTTGCCTTTGAAGACCCGCCCGGGAGTCTGGCATTGCCCTATGGAACCGGGTGCTCGGTGTGATAGGGAGTTACCATGAGTGGCATCCTGCATCTTGAAGTTGTAGCGCTTCACGACACCAGCAAAACCCTTACCCTTTGAACGACCGCTGACGTCCACCATTTGCCCCTCCTCAAAGGCATCAACAGCCAGGGTATCGCCCACCTTGAGCTCATCTGTGCCGCTGGTTCTAAACTCCCAAAGACCCCGCCCTGGTGTGGTGCTTGCCTTGGTGTAATGCCCCGCCGCGGATTTGGATACCCGCGAAGCCTTCACTTCACCGGTGGTTACTTGGACTGCGGTGTAGCCCTCTGAGGTGGTTGATTTAATCTGCACGATACGGTTGGGCGGTGCTTCAATGACCGTCACCGGGATGGACTGCCCCGCTTCGGTGAAGACCCGGGTCATGCCTTGTTTAATTCCTACTATGCCAATGGTCATCACACCAGTCCTGATAAATGCCGATTCAATAAAGGTTGATCTGCACATCTACCCCGGCCGCAAGATCCAGCTTGGTGAGTGCGTCAACAGTCTTTTCTGTCGGCTCTAGGATGTCTAGCATCCGTTTATGGGTTCTAATTTCATACTGGTCCCGTGCATCCTTGTCGACATGCGGGGAAATCAATAGCGTGAACTTTTCCTTACGGGTCGGTAAGGGGATGGGGCCGCGCACCTGGGCACCCGTGCGCTTCGCCGTGTTGATAATTTCCAACGTTGACTGGTCAATCAATCGGTGATCAAAAGCCTTTAAGCGGATTCTGATTCTTTGGCTTTGCATTGCAATCCATCTCCGTCATCTTGCCGGGAAGGCAAGAAACACTAGTTTTTACGCACAAAACGCCCTCCCTGCTACTAGGGAAGCCGCACCACGGTGCCATTGCCTGAGTATCTTGGGCGACCCATGACTTCATCTTGAAGCCCTGCAACATCTGCACATCAACAAGCCAGCACCCTCATAGAAACTCAAGGGGCAGGAAAGCGAGGGCGCATATTTTACCCGCACTTAATCGGAAATGCTACCCGAATTCCGTTTTTCCTGAACTGCAGTCGAACCCCGTCAGAATCAAAGAAGGCGGGAACGACCTCCCCGCCGTCATTCTCGCCGAATCCAGAGGAACAAAGGCAATCACCAGAGCATGTACACATCAACGAGGGTGACGGGAGCATATCGGGAAGGGTGAGGGTGACGGCCGGGGGTCACGAGGGTGACGGCCGGGGGCACGAGGGTGGCGGCCGGGGGCACGAGGGTGGCGGCTTACGGCGCCCTGCGCCGTCATTCTCGAGCTTGCTCGGGAATCCAGAGGACGAGCGGTACAGTCTGTCGCATGCCTGGGTCAAGAACGGAGACAAGGCAACAAGACCAGCAGCACATTATCCAGTCACTGAACCCCGTTGAGGTGTAGCGGGAATATCAGGGTGCTTGCCTTTGTTCCTCTGGATTCCCGACCCCCCAGTTATACCCCCGATGGCTGTAATAACTGGGGTGCCGAGAATGACGGGGTATGGGGGAAATCCAGTCATTGAGTAACATAAACAAGGGTGACGGGGCGGGGGGTGCTAGGTCGCTTGGCTGGCGACCGCTTGCTTAACCATGGGTTCTAGCTCACCGGCCTCGTACACTTCCGTGATGATGTCGCAACCGCCTACCAATTCACCGGCGAGGAACAACTGCGGGAAGGTCGGCCATTCGGAAATCTCCGGCAGGGTCGCCCGGATGTCTGGATGCGTCAAAATATCAATAAAGGCAAAACGTTCACCGCAAGCCATCAAGATCTGGCTGGACTGAGCAGAGAAGCCACATTGCGGATGCTCCGGCGAGCCCTTCATGTATAGCAGCACCGGATTATCAGCAATCTGCGCTCTGATGGTTGCTGTTGTCGTTTCTTGTGTTGTCGTGGTCATAGTGGTGCTCATTTTGAAAACAGCCTTCAGTTTCTTAATCAAATTTAACATGAGCAAATCCTCATCAATATGCCTGAAAGCCGACACCGCTATGCCCCGCAAAATGGTAGTCCTTGTAAACGAAGGTCAGTCTAATTCGGGAACCTATCTATATCAATAACTTGTCTGATTGCCAGGGACGGACCCGCTAGTCGCCGCCACCACCAAAACCACCGCCGCCCGGTGATTCAATCCGCAACACCTGACCGGGATGCACCGATAACTGACACTTGGCGGGAAGGAGCCTGGCATCCAAAAAGTTGGCACCAGGCTTGCCGCTATCACCACCCGCCAGCCCCCAGGGGCCCCGACTACGCCGCTCAGTGAGTAGGGTCACTTCTGCAGCGCCAAGAAACTCCAACTCACGACACAGACCATCGCCGCCTGGATACCTGCCCGACCCACCAGAACCGCGGCGGACACTATATTCCCTCACCCTTAGGGGGTAGTGCATTTCAATACTTTCAACCGGGGTATTGAGGGTATTGGTCATGTGGGAATGTACGCAGGACACCCCCGCCCCCTGAGGATGCCCGCCGGTGCCCCCGGCCATGGTCTCATAATAGTCCCAAGGCGCATTGAGCTGGTGATTGCCCATCGCCAGATTGTTCATGGTGCCTTGGCTTGCAGCAGGTATCTGCTCAGGGAGGACCTGGGCTAAGGCACCCAGCACGACATCAACAATCCGCATGGAGGTCTCAACATTACCTGCCGCCACTGCCGCGGGTCTTCTGGCATTGACTAGAGACCCGAGGGGCGCACTGATGCTGATAGCGCGGAAGGCACCCGCACAGGCAGGCGTCTGGGCAGGCAGAATACAAGCCACCGCATAATAGACGGCAGCAGCGGCAACAGATAGAGGGCAATTTATATTGCCCGGCACCTGCTCGGCAGTATCACGAAAGTCCACGGCAATACCGTCTTCACTCAGCGTCACCGAGGCACTGATGACAATATTCTCAGCACCGCAGCCATCGTCATCCATCTGGTCACTAAAGTGCCAGACTCCAGTAGGCAGGCTGTGCATCAGCCGCCGTGCCAGACGTTCGCCATAGTTGTTGGTTTCTCTGATGGCATGGCGAACGAACTGCCTGCCTGAATGGGCAACCAGGGCTTCAAATCTTGCCAGGCCGACTCGATTGGCACTCATCTGGGCAGCAAGGTCACCACTCAACTCAGTGCTAGCCTGAGAGACGATCTGAGCAATTTTGTCCTGACACATGACACCTGCCCGGGCGATAAGGGTGGGCGGGATAATCACTCCCTCTTCTTCCAGGCAGGTGGATAGGGGCATGGAGCCAGGGGACTCGGCACCTATGTTGGCATGATGTGCGCGATTCGCGACGAAGCCTATTAACTGCTGATCTTGTAATTGCTGGTCATGTAGTTGCTGGTCATGTAATGGCTGAGCATGTGGTTGCTGAGCCGGCCCAGGGCAACAGAAGATGGGGGATATAAGCGTCACATCGGGCAGATGGGTACCCCCCAGATAGGGATCGTTCAGCACCAACATATCACCCCTTTGCCACTCGGTGGCTCGGGTTGCACCCTTATCAACACCAGCATTAGCATCAACACCATCCCTATCAAGACCCTGGGCCACAATAGCTCGCATCGCCCAGGCCATGCTGCCAAGATGCACCGGAATATGCGCCGCCTGGGCAAAGAGTTCCCCCTCTGCATCAAAGAGGGCGCAGGAAAAGTCCAGCCGGTCTTTGATATTAGGGGACAGGGCGGAACGGCGAAGCACGGTGCCCATTTCCTGGCAGATAGCCTCCACCCGGGCAATGAAAATTGCCAGGTCTATCGCCGATATTTGCGTATCATCTTGTTGCTGCATGGCAATCTATCTTCCTCAGCTTCTATGCTTGCGTATATGCTTGTATATCAAGTGTTATATCAGCAAGCGATACCATAGACATTATTCCAACCCAAGCGTTAAAAAGCGACTCACACCAAACTAGCCAAAGGAAGCTTGTTATGAATGATTCAATTATGCCGACCTATGTGCGGGCACCGCTTGCCTTCGTCAGCGGCAAGGGGGCCTGGCTCAGAGACACTCAGGGCAAACAATACCTGGATGCCCTGTCGGGTATCGCGGTGACCGGGCTGGGGCATGCTGACCCGGCAGTTACCCGCACCATTCATGCCCAAAGTCAGCTGTTATTGCATACCTCCAACATCTATCGCATCCCCCAGCAGGAGGCCTTAGCAGAAAAACTGACCGAAATATCGGGTATGGATAAGGTATTTTTCGGCAATTCTGGTGCGGAAGCGAATGAGTGTGCCCTCAAGATTGCCAGGCTCTATGGCAATCAGCGCAACATAGAGAACCCGACCCTCATTGTGACCCACGGCTCCTTCCATGGACGTAGCCTTGCTACCCTGTCGGCAACCGGCAACTCCAGGGTCCGAGCAGGGTTTGAGCCCCTGGTGCAAGGCTTCATCACCTTGGATTACAACGATATTGAGGCGGTCAAGCAGGCCGCACAGGCGCATAAAAACATCGTCGGCGTCATGCTGGAACCGATTCAGGGAGAAGGCGGCATACGGATACCCGATGACGATTATCTCATGGCATTACGTAGCATCTGCGATACCCATGGCTGGCTGCTGATTCTGGATGAAATCCAAACCGGTAATGGTCGTACGGGTAGTTTTTTTTGTTATCAGCAGTCCGAGATTCTGCCGGATCTGGTGACCCTGGCAAAGGGTCTGGGTAACGGCATCCCGATTGGTGCTTGCCTGGCCCGGGGAGAGGCGGCGGCAGTCTTCGCCCCAGGCAATCATGCCTCAACCTTCGGCGGCAATCCTTTTGCCTGCGCGGTTGGGCTCACAGTGGTTGAGCAGATCATAGACCGAAATCTCGCTGCCAGAGCTGCCGAGCTCGGCACGCGGATGCTCGCCAAGCTGCAAGCCGGGCTGAGTGGGTGCAACAATGTGCAAGAGATTCGTGGCAAGGGGTTAATGCTTGGCATAGAAGTCAAATCGCCCGACCCTGACTTGATGGAGAAGGCACTAGATAAGGGGATCCTCTTCAACCTGGCGGGGAATAATGTCATCCGACTGCTGCCGCCGCTAACGATTACCGATGAGGAAGCGGATCAAATATGCAGCATGGTGTCCGAACTGCTGGCGACTGTGTAGGGGCTAGGAATGACAGCGGGCTATGGGTGCCGACTAGTCACTCGTGATACGGCTTCCTGCCAGCCTCGGTAGAGTGTCTCGCTGGCGGCAGGAGCCATGTCGGGCTCAAAGTGCCCATCAAGTTGCCACTGCTCAGCACTGGCGGACAGGTTAGGGAATACACCAGCACCCAGGCCAGCGAGACAGGCCGCACCCCAGGCAGTGGTTTCAACCACCGCGGGTCGGTCCACAGGAAGTTGCAAAATATTCGCCAGCTGCGTCATGAGCCAGGTGTTTTTCACCATGCCGCCATCAACCCGCAATAACTGAGGCGAGGCCCCATCAGCCCGCATGGCCGTCAGCAAATCCTGAGTTTGGAAACAGACCGACAGCAGGGTCGCCGTAACAATATCAGCCACCCCGGAATTCCGGGTCAAACCGAGGATCGCGCCCCGGGCTTCAGGGTCCCAGTAGGGTGCACCCAGACCGGTAAAGGCAGGCACCAGATAAACCCCTTGAGGATCTGGATGAGCACTGGCAATGGCTTCGGTTTCCGAGGCCTGGTCAATAATATTCAAACCATCTCGGAGCCACTGCACTGCTGCACCGGCGATGAAAATACTGCCTTCCAGACCGTAGGTGACCTTGCCATTCAGACGATAGGCCACGGTAGTCAAAAGATGATTCTCCGAGGCTATTGCCTGGTCGCCAGTATTCAGCATGACAAAGCAACCCGTGCCATAGGTACTTTTGAGCATGCCTTCGGTGATACACCCTTGACCGAGTAGGGCCGCCTGCTGGTCCCCTGCCATACCAAGAATGGGGATGGCCGCCCCGAAGAGTGCGGGGTCGGTGTGCCCGAATTGCGCACAGCAGTCTTCTACTTCTGGGAGCATGGCCGCAGGAATGTCCAGCAGGGACAGCAACTCTGGGTCCCACTCCTGAGTGTGAATATCAAACATCATGGTGCGCGAGGCGTTGCTGGCATCGGTCTTGTGAACAGCCGTTGGATGACTCTTCTTTGCATGCCCGTTCTTTTGATGACTCGCACCGCCAGTCAAACGCCATAGCAGAAAGCAATCCACAGTACCAAACAGCAGTTCTCCCCGGTCTGCCCGCTCCCGAGCACCCGGTACCTGCTCCAGAATCCATTTTAGCTTGGTGGCGGAAAAGTAGGGGTCAAGCAAGAGACCGGTTTTTGCCTTCACTAGAGGCGCCCATCCTTTTGCTTTCAGGTCTTCACACTCACTGGCAGTACGGCGGTCTTGCCACACAATAGCGGGATAAATCGGCTTACCCGTGGCACTCTCCCAGACCAGGGTCGTCTCGCGTTGGTTGGTGATGCCGATAGCCGTCACCGCTGAGGCCTGTAGCCCAGCTTGACGTAGCAGGTCTTTGAACACCTGGACGCTGGTGGACCAGATTTCCTCCGGGGCATGTTCCACCCAGCCGTCCTGGGGGAAATACTGGGTGATCTCTTGCTGCGCCATACCCAGGAGCTCACCCTCAGGGGAAAACAAGACGGCTCTGGAGCTGGTCGTCCCTTGATCAATGGCAACGAGATAGGTCATGGCTCATCCTCTTTGCTACTTCTGCTAGTCTGGTAAAGCTAAGCACTAAGCACCGAGATAATGCAACCGCATGGGCTCAGCGACATAACAACAAGATAGTTCGTCACTCCCCGTCACACTCTCGGGCTTGCCCTCTGACGGGTTGGAGGACCGGGGTAAAGTCGCTCTGCTGTCATTTTGTACTCCCCTATACAATCCCTGATTATCAACCCACTGGGGTGCCTTATGTGATGAACCTATACCGTGTTTAATTGGATGTAATCGGATGGACAAATGGATGTTACTGTGTCAGTCTAATGGGGTGGAAATGGATGAATAAATGGATGCGAAGGTGCACACAGATACCTTGATCATCACACCGGAACTGCTGAAGCTCATCGCCGGGCTCGATGAGTTCAAAGGCGCGTGGGCGGCCATTGGTCGTATTACGCCCGGACAACTGACCTCCCTGCACCGGGTAGCCAGCATCGAAAGTATCGGCTCTTCCACCCGAATCGAGGGTGCCCGGTTGACGGACCTGGAGGTAGAGCGTCTGTTGGCTAATCTGAATATCAAGGATTTTGCCTCTCGCGACGAGGAGGAAGTCGCGGGCTATGCCGAAGTGATGGCGCTGGTCTTCGCCAGTTGGTCCGAAATCAGGCTGACTGAAAACCATATCAAGCATCTCCACCGGGAGCTGCTGAAGTATTCATCGAAAGATCAACGCCACTGCGGGGAGTACAAGACACTGGATAATCAGGTCGAGGCCTTCGGTCCAGGCGGTGAGAGCTTGGGGGTGGTGTTCAGGACGGCCACACCTTTCGATACACCACGGCTGATGGAAGAGTTGGTCGATTGGGCGGGCTCCAGCCTGGAGGCGGCGGCACTTCACCCTCTGGTGGTGATCGCCATTTTTGTCGTGGTGTTTCTGGAAATTCATCCCTTTCAGGACGGCAATGGTCGCTTGTCCCGAATCTTGACCACGTTGCTGCTACTCCGGGCCGGTTATGCCTATGTGCCCTACTCTTCTCTGGAAAGCATCATTGAGCAGAGTAAGGAGCAGTACTACCTTGCGCTGCGGCAGACCCAGGTGACCCTTCGCGGAGATAGCCCCGATTGGCAGCCCTGGCTGATTTTTTTCCTCCGCTCGCTGGTCGCACAAAAAGATAGCCTGGAGCGGAAGCTTCAACGGGAGCGTTTGATCCTCGGGAACCTGCCCGAATTGTCACAGCAGTTGCTGGAAATCTCTCGGGAACGGGGGCGGTTGACAGTAGCCGCGGCATCCGCAGCGACTGGCAGGAATCGGAATACCATCAAAGATCATATCAAGGCGCTCGTGGAAGCCGGACACCTGACACCGCATGGCGCCGGCCGGGGCACCTGGTATTCCCTGGGTTAGTCAATATTTTAGCCCCCTGCGCTTGCCCTTTTGGCTGTCAGGCTCAAAGAAGGCGGGACTGTTGTACCCAGCTTTGCTGTCATTCTCGGGCTTGCCCTCTGACGGGTTGGAGGACCGGGGTAAAGTCGCTCTGGATGTAAGCCGGGGTAAGCCAGAGAATGACGGCGCGGGTTTGCATATTCAACACTGTTGCACCCATAATCACCGCTTCACCGTTCCGCATTAAACATCACGGCTTTTATTAGCAATAGGTGCTATTAAAGGTTTTTTCTCTCTATTAACAAACAATGAAGGTAAACATTATGTCTGATGCAAAAACTGGTGGGCTTGAGGATTTATATCGGAGGGCAATGGTATATAAAGCTCATTTTCGTTTGTTGGTAATACTTCCTGTTATGGCTCTTTTTATGTGGTTACTGCCATATCTCTTTGGTGTTAATCCCCTTGTGTGCAACCCTTATGTTTTCTATGCCAGTATCGTGGTGATGATGTTGTGCTTAGAAGGATTCGCATTTTTGGCAAGGAAGTATGACCTCATTAACAATAAGGAAATCCCCGAACCATTTGTAAGGGCGATGCAGTATCTGCTAATGGGAATAATGCTTATAGCAATACTTATAAATACCTACTTACCTGAACAGGCGCTATCTGGGTCTGATGTTATGCGAGTAATCTTTCAGGCTACTCTCATGTTTATAATATTTACCCCTATGTACGCATTAGTTGAAGAAAGACGGATCAAAAAAAGACACAAAAAAGAAAATTAAACACACAGCTTAGCTAAGGAAAGACTCTTATGTCTGGTGGTATGAGCTTTAGCCGTGATCAGTTTGGAACAAGAATTTTCTTCTATATCATTCTTACTTTTTTTCCTTATGTATTCTTATTATATCCAGGTATATTTGATACATTCATGAAGGATATGAGTTGGTGGAATCAAGCATTCAATTTTATAAATGGTCTAGTAGAGGTGTTTCTTTTAGAATGGTTTTGGCGTCAGAATCGGAAACCGGAACGAGAGCGTAATCATAGAGTCAACACGCCCAAACCAACAATACGACTTCTGGGATATCTATTTATTGCGGTTAATGTGGCTTATGAACTGCATACACGGATAGATTTTTTTATGGCGTTGACGGCAACCATAGTCCTGACTACTGAGGTGGTCATCATATTGAGGGAAAAACTGAATAGGCAAGGATTTCTTTCACGGCTTTTAATTGTTGTGCTGATATCATTCAATCTTGTAATCTATATGGCTATTTCTACTAGTGAAGCGACTAATCTACCCATGTCCACACAATTTATTTTTATTTCATCCCTAGTGATTTTTATAGCTGTATTAGCCACTAGTGAACTAGTCCAAAGATACTGGATTATGGCCGCAAGAAGATTTGGCGACCAGCTGAGCTAAGATGCTCTGATAGCCCACCGGGAGAGAAAGACGGCACCATCACCGGCTTGCCCTCTGACGGGTTGGAGGACCGGGGTGAATCGGAACACAATACTCTTTTTTACTGGATTCCGCCGGCGACAAGAGGACAAGCTCGAGAATGACGGCGCAGGGCACCGTAAGCCGCCAGAATATGAACCTATACACATCTGCTACTGACACAGGCACAATGGTTCTAGGCGCGGGTTTCAAGTGCGGGTTTCAAGCACGAGTTCCAAGCATGGGTTTCAAGCACGGGTATCGCTAGACTTGCACCCGCCAACACATGCAACATAAGACCTCAATCATGGAGAAGAAGATGCGTGATGTAGTAGTAGTTGACAGTGTCAGAACTGGCTTAGCCAAGTCCTTCCGAGGCACCTTTAA
Organism: Candidatus Azotimanducaceae bacterium; assembly: GCA_965208605.1. Lineage (GTDB taxonomy): Bacteria > Pseudomonadota > Gammaproteobacteria > Pseudomonadales > Azotimanducaceae > UBA9659. Next base: position 1,013,755 of record OZ242345.1, read on the forward strand.
CCTGACTCGCCCTGACGACCTGGTGGCGCATTGCATCAATGCGTTGCTTGACAGGAATCCCAAACTTGATCCTGAAGAAGTGGAAGATGTGCTCGTTGGCGCGGCAAGCCAGACCGGCGAACAAGGCGGCAACCTGGCACGGCTAGCAGTGATCCTTTCCAAACTGCCGGTAACCACTGCCGGTTCAACCATCTCGCGCGCCTGCTCCTCAGGCTTGAATTCAATCGCCTTTGCCGCCAATCAGATTGCCAGCGGTTGCTCGGAAGTAATGATTGCTGGCGGCGTTGAATCCATCTCTTCCGGGCAACGGCAAACACCCGGCAAGTCAGCGCCGCACCCGAGCATTCTGGAGGTGGCACCGGACATCTTCATGGCAATGGGCAACACGGCTGAGGTGGTCGCACGACGCTATGATATTAGTCGGGAACGTCAGGATGAGTTTGCGCTGGAAAGCCAGAAGCGCACCGCGGCAGCGCAACAGGCGGGGCTCTTTGCAGATGAGATCGTCCCCATGAAGGTCCGGTGGCAGAAGGTCATCAACAAGGAAACAAAAGAAACCGAGATAGTTGATGGCACCTGCGTTGGTGATGAGTGCAACCGACCTGAGACCACCTATGAAGGGCTTGCCAAACTGGCACCCGTCTTTGAGGAAGATGGCACAGTCACTGCGGGCAATGCTTCTCAGCTGTCCGATGGTGCTTCCATGACCTTGGTAATGAGCGCGGAAAGAGCAGAGCAACTGGGGCTGGAGCCAAAAGCATTTTTCCGAGGCTGGACAGTCGCGGGATGTGAACCGGATGAAATGGGCATAGGCCCAGTATTTGCTGTCCCCCGGCTATTAAAAGCAGCTGGTTTGAAGATGGAAGATATTGATCTGGTGGAACTGAATGAAGCCTTCGCGTCTCAGTGTCTTTACTGTCGGGACCGACTGGGCATTGATCCAGAGATATACAATGTGAACGGTGGCTCCATCGCCATTGGGCATCCCTTTGGCATGACCGGCTCCCGGCTGACTGGGCATCTGCTACGCGAATTGAAACGTCGGGACAAAAAGTACGGCCTCGCTAGCATGTGCATAGGCGGTGGTATGGGTGCAGCCGGTCTGTTTGAAGCCTGTTAAGAGCAGAGCCCGAACCTCGTCGTCCCGCCGAAGGCGAGAAGGGGCCGGGGTATGGATTGAGACTAGCAGTTACAGCTCGCCGTACTTTTGCAGATGGTAGTCCGCATTACCGAAGAGGGTTTCAATAGCGGTGAGCTTCTTGAAGTAATGCCCCACATTCAATTCATCGGTCACCCCCATACCGCCATGCAACTGCACAGCGTTTTGCCCGACGAAGCGGCCGCCTTGACCGACCTGAACCTTAAGGGCGGAAATTGCCTTTTTTGCCGCCGTGCTGCTAGTAGCAGCTGCTTCATCCTCACTCATTCGAAGTGCCGCCATATAAAGCAGAGATTTGGCATGTTCATGCGCCACGAACATATCCACCATTCGATGTTGCAGTACCTGAAACTTACCGATGGGCTGACCAAACTGCTGCCGCGTTTTGGTGTATTCAACGGTCGCTTTATAAAGCACTTCCATAGCCGCGACTGCCTCGGCACCGACGGCGAGAATGCCTTGGTCTATCGCTGCTTCAAGTAGCGGCAAGCCCTGATCGACTTCACCCACCAGAGCATCAGCACTGACCGAGACAGCTTCCAAATTCACCTCGGAGCCACGCAAGCCATCCAGGGTGAGATAATCCCGCCGTGAAACGCCTGAGACATTCGCCGGCACCAGAAAGAGGCTGATCCCCTCGGTGGCTTGTTGCTCCCCAGCGGTTCGCGCCGGCACAATAAAGCTATCCGCCGAGGGACCGCCCAGCACCACCCCCTTGATGCCATTGAGCACATAGTCGCCACCCTTGGCAGTCGCCGTGGTAGTGACATCAGCGAGATTGAACCGCGCCTGGGGTTCCATGAAGGCAAGAGCAACGAGGCTGGTGCCAGATATCATGTCTGCTAAGAGCCCTTCCTTCTGCTCGGAGCTACCGCCTTTTGCTATCACGCTACCCGCCATGAGGATGCAGGAAACATAAGGCTCAACCACCAGTCCTTTACCGAATTCTTCCATCATAATCATGGTTTCAACGGCGCTACCACCAAGCCCGCCCGCTTCTTCGGAGAAGGGCAATGCCAACCATCCGAGTTCGGCGAAGGTAGCCCAGTTTTCCCGACTGAAACCCTCGTCGGTCTGCACCAGTTTTTGGCGTTGCTCAAAAGTGTAGCTCTTCTCAATAAATCGTCGGACACTGTCCTGCAACAGGGTTTGCTCTTCTGAGAAAGAGAGATCCATAAATAGCTCCCGGTAGATTGTCGCGGCGATAAGGTCGCTGGCGGTAAGAAGGGGGATAATAGAGACTGCTTAGTGGCTTTTCAAGGAGCACCACTCTTGGTGATTTGCCCATAAGCAAAGGCGTGCAAATCTCCGGATGCAATCAATGGCTTGCGACGTTTTTGCCGCGTCAACATTTCGATGATGCGCTGATGCTGATGCCACCAACCCTTCGGCCAATATGGCTTGAGACTTTCCTGGCCCAACGTGCCGTCCTTCTGCCGCACATCCGGATACCATTCCCCCATTTGCCAGCAGACCAACCGATCGGCGTTGAGGGGATATGCATAAGATGCGCGGTGTCTTTCTTCTCAGTGCGCGATTTCAGCCAATTCTCAGTCGCACTGGAGAACAGCCGTGCGTTTTCACCATCCAATGTGCAGTAGCGCTTGGTATCGTATAAAAGCGCTTCGAATAAGTTTCCGTAGCGCAGCGTTCCATAGACCTCTGATAAACCCAGACCACGATCCTTGCTCGAACTGCCATCAAGATTTTCGGAGCGAGTATTATCAGGCAGAAATTCGGGATAGTAGAGCTGTTGCGTAGCGCGAGCGGCGGCCAACTTATCGCTCTCAGGAGGCAGAGAGATGTAACCCTCATGCGCATCATCATTTTCGAACAAATCATGATCGTCGGTTAGCATGAAAACTGGCACTGAACGAAACCGCAAGCCATATAGATTCGCTATCTGTGGGTCGGCAATTCGCTTAAGAATCGCTTCATTGCTTGAGCCGATCACCAGTAATTCGGGCTTCAGCGTTCCAAACTCTTCGTAGAGCTTTCTCCAGGGTTTCTGAAACCCCGGCGGCCGGTACACCATAGTCTCTTGATCCCAGTAGATGTGATCGCCATTAGAAATCACTACGTCTGGATTGAACGCAAGGCCACGATTCATCAACTGTTGGCGGGCGGCGATTTCCAGAAAAAAAGGAGAGCCATCTTCCTGGGCGAGATCTTCATTTCCACCTGCGCAGGTAAACGCCAGTATGCGAACATGATCGGGCTGAGCCTCCGGGGTGGGAAACGTTTTCAGCGGCCAGGTATCCGTTAGCTCGCGGCTCTTTTTGTCAGTTATTTGCAGTTGATATTGTCGGTTAGGTTCAAGGTCAACGGCATAAAATTGCCAGAACTGTCCCGCACTATCGGTCATTTGGCCAGCAATACGCTTGCCGTCGATGGATAGAAAAGGCAATTGCGGTAACGGAGATTTAAAGGACGCCTTAATAAGAATTCGATCGTGACTCACTATTGGAATTAGGTGTGACAAATCTCCCTGATTCCAATCTTTAGTCTTGGCACCATCGGTATCAGTCAAACCAGCGGCAGAACCCAGGGCCGCGAAGGATGAAGCCGCCGACAGTATTTGCAAAAACCGTCGCCGCGAAAAATATTTTTGTATATCCATCATATTCTTATCCTAAACCTCTTTTCGTGGCTTGACGGCCCAATCACAAACAATGCCCTTTTAAACGAGGTAAGAGGTGTCAACGGCATCTGCCCCAAAGGCCAAGGTCTTGAAGATATCAGTACCGCACTTGAAACCACTGTCGATCAATTCGTTTGCTCCAGCACGCTCTCGTTCGGTAATACAACGCCAACCTTGGCCGCATAGCGTTCCCATTGAGCCACTAATTGCTCGACTGTTTTCGGGTGCCTTTGCGCGAGGTCTACGGACTCACCTAGGTCTTTTTTCAAATCATACAACTGCCAGTGCCCAATTCCATAGGGTTTAGGGGCATTGATCAATTTCCAACGCTCGTTCATTAGGACTCGCTCACCCCAGGCCTCCCAAGCGATGGTGTCGGACGGTTGCCGTATGGACTGCGTTTCTCCTTTCCACATCGGCCACATTGAATGCCCTTCAGCGTCGACAAGGTGTGCGTTTTGCTCGTAGCGCGTTTGCGCACCGGCTAGTTCAAGTAACGTTGGTGTCACATCCATCACAGACAACAGTTCTCTATTAACCGTTCCAGCCGCTATTCTAGCCGGATACCAGGCAATTGCAGGCACGCGCAACCCGCCCTCATTAACGTGCATCTTTATGCCCTTGAAGGGCGCATTGCTGACCCGGGCCCAACCATAGTGATGATACAAATAGGAGCTATCCGAACCCATGTTTTCAATAGAATTATCTGCCTGACTTATCCACGATCGGTACACTTTTTTGTTCAGTGCATTACCCATCGCACCGTTGTCGGACAGCAGAAAAATGACAGTGTTATCAAGATGCTGTTGCCGCTTTAAATACACCAACAATCGGCCAATATTCTGATCCACACGATCTATCATGGCGGCGTATATCGCCATTTCTTTTGCGCGCCGAGCTTGCTGATCTTCGGAGAGATCCGACCAACGATCGTTGCCGCTTAAAAAGGTACTTTCATCCTGATCGCTTGGAACAAGACCGAGCGCTTTCATTTTTTTGAATCTATTTTTGTAAAGTGCATCAAAGCCCTCATCGTACGTACCATCGTACTTGGCAATGTCTTCAGGAGGTGCTTGTAACGGCCAATGCGGTGCGGTGTACGCGAGGTAGCCAAAAAATGGATTGTTTGGTTCCCCCTGATCGATGTACTCAATCAATTTGTCAGTGTAGAAATCGCTGGAATAAAATTCGTCGGGCAGAACTGCGACTCGTCCATTTTCAGTAAATGAAGCTAACGGTTTTTCCCGAACACCCGTACTATTGAAATGATTAGCGCCACCATCCAATAAGGCAAATGAACGTTTAAAGCCTCGGGACGCCGGATTCTGATCTGCTTCATAACCGAGGTGCCATTTCCCTGCCATGTAAGTGCTGTAGCCAGTATCAGCGAGCCGGCGTGCCACCGTAACCACTCGATCGCTCAAATAACCCTCGTAGCCAAGCTTACCTCTTTGATAAGGTTGTCGTCGTTCATACATCGTACCTAAACCGGCCTGATGCGCTTCGTTTCCGGTGAGTAGCATCGCTCTGGTAAGAGAGCAGGATGGCGATGCGTGAAAATTGGTAAACAACATTCCGGCCTTCGCCAGGCGATCTATATTGGGGGTTGCTATTTCGCTGCCATATACACCTAGATCGCTAAAACCCAAGTCGTCAAAGACAATCAGGATAATATTAGGTTTTTCGGAATCAGCCGCGAGTGAAGACACAATATTTGAGCCTTGCACGCAGCCAGAAACAACGTATAGAGTTGCAAGGAGAATAATTAGCTGCTTGAAGACCACAGGCGTTGGCTCCGAGTAGTGGGTGGTTGTTCAAGACCCAATGACACGTAACGCTTTGTATCGTAAAGAAGCGCTTCAAACAGATCGCCGTATCGTATCGTGCCAAACACTTCTGATAGGCCTTGCGCTCGCTCCTGGGCGTTGCTTCGCGAATAATTACTTTCTTCCTGGCTCATGTCTCGCCTAGTAGCGTAGCAATTCTGGGTTGAGCTCCGCGATTGATGTACAACCTAACAATTGCAATGTACGAACGAATTCGGTCCTGAAAATTTCAATTGCGCTAGATACACCCTGCTCACCACCAGCCGTTAAACCGTATAGATAGGGTCGACCAATCATGCAGGCATTTGCGCCCAAAATGAGAGCTTTGGCTACGTCGGTTCCACGCCGTATCCCGCCATCAATAATGCTCTCTATGTCACTTCCTACGCGCTCGCGAATTTCAGGCAGCATCTGAATTGTGGCTTCACAATGATCCAATTGTCGCCCACCATAATTTGACAACACCACGCCGTCAACACCGAGATCTTTAGCCGTTTGCACATCATTGGGATTCATTAAGCCCTTGACGATAAACTTGCCGTCCCAATCGTCGCGCATCGCTTTAACATCTTCCCAGGTTACCGAAGGTGCAAGCTGCTCAGCTGTGTATTGCATAAAGGAATTTGCACCCTTATAGCCCGCCATGTGCTCTTCGCTAATATTAGCCGTGGTGACATCGGGCGTCGTAAAGTGGCGCCACACCCATGCGGGGTGAAACATAGACTCAAACATTCCCCTTAATTTCAATTTGGGCGGTACCGTGAACCCGTTACGAATGTCTTTTTCCCGATTGCCGGAAACGGCCGCATCGACCGTTAAGCATATGGTGCTAAAGTTTGATGCTTTCACACGTTGAAGCAGTTCGGCCACCAAAGCACGATCTTTGTACACGTAAACTTGGAACCACTGGGCACCGCCTAGCGAGGCGACGTCCTCCATAGGCACACTGGACATGGTGGATAGTGCATAAATGATATCGGCCTTCTTTGCCGCTTTGGCCACAGCGGTTTCACCCTGAAAATGAAACATACGGGACAAAGCCGTCGGTGCGAGAATCAATGGCAGCGAGGTTTTCTGACCGAGGTCTGTGGTTGTGGTGTCAACCTCAGTGACGTCTCGCAAGGCCCGGGGAACGAATCGGATGTTAGAAAATGCGTCAGTATTTCGAAGCCCACAAACACCATCTTCGGCAAAACCGTCGATGTAATCGAACATAACCTTTGGAAGTTTGCTCTGCGACAGCTGTTGAAGATCGCTAATGTTATGACAGTACTTCACACACTTCCCCAAAATTCTTTACCGGATCTGATCACCAGAATTTACTCACTAAATAGTACACCGCAAGTACCGCCATTACGGCAATACCTGTGTAGCTCCAAGCCACTATGGCACTACTAGGTCGATAAAGTTCAGGTACCTGGCTGGACGTTACCGCGCGGTGATTCAATATCGCTATTAGCGGACCTGTTACAAAGGCAATGCTGGTCGCCATATCAATAAACTGCTTGAACGATGTCATAAACAAGGCAAGCACCACCACAACGCCAACGGCTTGCACTATCAAAAGAGCAATATAGTTCCTCTTATTCGTCTCAAATACATTCACCTTTTCAGATTTTCTAGCGAGTCGCTGGAGCGTTGCGTCCAGCGTTCGCGGACACGCATCGAGCATACTAATCATTGACGACAACATTACGACCATGGCCGCACCTGCTATTAGTGGATAGGCGAAATTACCTAGCGTATCCGTAAATAAACCAATCAACTGGCCCGAGAACTCGGTACTCGAATTTGAAACCGAAACGCCCGGCTGGTGCATGAGTACCGTGCCCAACCATAGAAAACCTATTGCTAATAGAACCGTGACCACATAACCAACGTTAAAATCGAATCTGGCGTTTAGCTCACTGCTCGCTTCTCCAACCGTCCGGGCTTTCTCGTTGACCCACAGGGACTGAAAAATAGATTGGCCGATTCCGGAAGGCATAAACCCAGCGAACGCAATAAGAAAAAATATTGTGCTTTGATCTAAAGCCAATAATTTTTCAGCCCCTACTGAGGCGTAGCTCAAATCTAATTTCGGCACGGTAGCGAACACAGCAAAAGCCAATATCACCACCAGCGTGATCACCATGACTTTAGCGATTTTCTCAAATACCGCGTAGCCGCCAGAAATCAATACGCCCATGCAAACAATCAGCAATCCGACAGCAACCGCAAGAGAAGAGTCAGAAATACTGAATACATGATTCACAATGCCGGCGCTAACCAGGGTGACCGCAGCGGTGAACACGAACATGGTCGCGATTACTTCCATAACAAAGATGAAGACCGCTAAGCGACCTTGTCTGAAGTAGCTTTCCACCAAACTCTCGCCCGTACCCGCGGCATAGTCAGTACCAAAACGAAACGCGGGATACTTAAGGGTGCACACCAAAATGATGATGACAGCCATACTGAGTCCGTATCCCGCACCGGCTCGTGTGGATTGAACAAGATGGGACGTTCCGACGGCCGTGGCGGCAAAAATAAGCCCAGGCCCTAATGCAGCAAAAAACTTCATTGCCCCTCCCTGGTGATAGCGGGACGGATAACCGGCTGACCCGTGCGTCAGCCCGTCATCGGGTTCAGATTTATAGTATTCGATGGTGCTAGCGAGTAACAAGCATTGCCGGTATGCTCACTAGCACCCTCTTTCGGGCTTCCTCTAGAAGTCTAAACCTAACTTTACCCCATACTCGCTGCCACGAGCAGGCGTGCCAGCAACAATACCGAACGGTGCATCATTCTGAAAGTTCAGTGCCTGCGAGAAGTATTCTTCATCGGTAACATTCTTGCCATAAATTGCAGCCGACCACGCACCGTTGGGAGCCTTATAGGACAGATTCACACCTAATGTCTCGTACCCTTCCAGGGTGAACCGTTGGCCTCGTGCGGCGTTGAATAGAAGTCATCTATCCCTGCATAGTCCACCCTAAAGGCAATCTCAGCTCCGGAGCCGAGCATAGCGGTATATTCTCCACCGATGCTGTATTGAGAATCTGGGGAGTACGGCATATCAACACCATTATTGATACCTGCTCCACCGTCAGTAATTTCGCTGCTCATGACGCCAATATTGGCATCAAAGGTCAGGTTATCGCTCGCAACCCAAACCAACTCAGCTTCTAAGCCACTGCTTTCCGCCTTACCAATATTGTTTACCACGGTTCGGCTGCGACCGTTATCAAAGCGCGTCTGCTGCTGGGAAACCTGTAGATCCTCGAAATCTGTAATGAAATAGGTGAGGTTCAGTCGAAGCGTATTATTGACAAGATCACTTCTCAATCCAATTTCGTAGGTGTTAACAATTTCTTCGTCGAAGCTGGTAATACCGTACGTTGGCGGCGCCAGGTCCTGTCGAATTCTGTCATTGATACCACCCGCTCGGAACCCGCGTGCATACGAGGCAAACAGAAACAGGTTGTCTGTGGCCTGGAAGTCTAAGGACACTCTACCACTCACTGCGCTCCAACTATCTGAGCGACTCACGATTAAATCACCTGTTGCACCGGTGGGATCCTCTGAGTCAAACCGGATTGAATTTCCCGAATTGTCAAATTCCTGCGAAACGATTGATTTATCGTCAGCGGTATACCGCAAGCCTGCCGTTAGCCCGAACCTGTCAGATAGGTCGTAAGAGACTTGACCAAAAACAGCGAAGCTTTCCAGCAGGTGAGGTAGTGTGGTGCGTGTGGTCGTCAGCGCCGCTCCCCCTCCTACCTGATTAAAAAACGCGGGGCCACGAGGGCTCCAGCCATTCACGCTGTCGCGATTGTCATTCGATTCCTCCTCGTAGTAAAACAAGCCGGTAATCCATCTGACTTGTCCATCGCTGGCATCTCCCGAAAGCTGAATTTCGGTGGACCACATTTCCGAGTCTCTAACAAGATTGTGATTCTCAAACAAAGGGGCTCTTGTCGCGTCAAAGTCGAAGTTAGACTTGATGTTGAGGTCTCGGTATGTGCTTGACCATCTCAATGCAAGCCCATTGCCGAAGGTCCGGTTGAACGTCAGGCTCGCACCCAGGCTATCGGTATCGTTGAACGCCGCCAGCGTCGATCCGCTTTGAGTAGTGCTGCGAAACGGATCGGCGAATACGTCGAACCCCGCTGCAAGTGCTTGCGCGACACCGTTGCCGGTTACGTTCGGACCGGTTGTTAGGTCTGGTTTGTTAGCCAAACCTAACAGCGAATACGCGGAACCATTGGTACTGGTGGTCGAATAATCAAGCGATGCCAGAATTTCGAGGTTCTCACTGGGGTCTACTCGCAGATACGCCCTGAACGCCTCAGTGCCACGGTCACCAAGATCCTGACCAATAGCATTGTCCTGGAATCCATCTTGATTGATCGTTGCTGCCGTCAATCGTAATGCTGCTGTGTCGCCGAGTAGAAAATTGACGCTGGCCTTTAAGTCCAGGCGATTGTCACTACCACCAGTTACTTGAACCTTGCCTTCAAATTCATCACTAGGCTTCTTGGTGATGTAGCGAACGGCACCCGCGGTGGCGTTCCTGCCAAATAAAGTACCCTGGGGACCGCGCAATACTTCAATGGATTCGACATCCATAATACCCAGCAACGCACCATCACTACGGCCGTAGTAAGCATCGTCAATATAAAGCGCGACAGCTGATTCCTGATTCACCGCATTTCGATCCGAACCCAATCCGCGAATAAAGAACGATCCATTGTTCGATCCTAATCCGCCGCCGGCACCGATGAACACGTTCGGCAGCTTGGCGCTTAAATCTGCTAAATCAGCAACGTTCTGTTGCTCCAACGCTTCTGGACTGAAGGCCAGTACAGAGAGCGGGGTTTCCTGCAGACTTTCCTGCGTTTTTCGGGCCGTAACAACCACCTCTTCCAACACAGCCGCCGAAATATCAGTAGCAAGTATTGAGAGTGAACAGGTGAGGAGTAGCGATTTTGCAATTGGAGAAATTTTGGGCGGCTTATACATGATGTCCTCTCAGAAAGATTAGTGTGCTGTCAAAGCGCTTTTTATTTGTCTGTTCTATTGGTCCGCGAAAATCAAGTTCGGTATCCACGACACACTGCGTCGAGCAATGGCAAACCATGGCAGATTACAGAGCGATGATGTGCGCAACTAAACGACACGTCAATTATTAAATAATTATGGTATCTATCAATTTTTCTTATAGGTCGATTCTATTCCTTATAGGGGTACTGGGGATTTTCCGTCTAAAAATGACATAATCGCCCACAGACCCCGGATTATAAGGGGTCCATTGCAGGAGAGGGCGAAATGTCACGGTAAGGATCTGGCCAGCGATACTCGCCGGTGAGCAGAATATGCTCCCAGCCAAGAGGAGAAACATGCTGAATCAGCCAAGGATCAGTTGCTTCTCCAGCGTCAACCCTGCACTGAACAACGTTACCCCGTTTTGTTTTGTGTTCCAATAAATGATGATCGCCTGCTGATACATCTAGACAATTTGTCTTGTGGTCCAACTTCGCTCTGCAGTGACCTAATCGAGTGGCAAAGAATCCGAGAGAGGTTTTCTCAGAAATATGTTTGGAAATCCGGCTGTAGACTCCGAAGGGCCTGTGCGGAGCTCGCTCAATAACCTACAACGACTCATTGAAGCAGACATGATTTATGTGTGGGCAAGTGCAGGACTCAAAGATCAACTGCTCATCTTATTTATTGTCTATCTAGTTGCGCTTTCGAATGTGAACCCTACGAAAGTACGTGTAGTCCAATACGAATCGCACGCCAGCTCGATTTCACCCGTTTGAACAAAGGGTGAAATCAAAGCAAATGCGTTCGCATCCAGAACCTTCAATACTTAGTGGAGCTGATGTTGAACATTAGATGGCTGCACGGACGGCGTTAGCGGCCAACCACCCTGAAAAACTAACGCAATTGATTGCATCACCTCAACGACAGAATAATTACACCATTCAGGCAATGAGATCAATGAGTGGATTGACGGCGTCCATCTGTCATCAGCAGATGAACGGGTTTGGTTTTATGAACGCGGTGATGTAAAGTAACAACAGTTTCAAAATATTTGTTTCAAAACATTTTGCGTGCCATTGGGTTCTATGTTAAACTTAAATCAATGCGGTAGCGCTGAGATGGGACAGCCAAAGGTGATTGGGACGTGGGCATTGCCCCGGATATTTATCAGGCTGCCGAAAAGTACGACACTATTGTGCCGGCTTCAGGCGATAGTGATTTCAATGTTTTGCTACAAAGAATCAAGAAACGTTTTAATACTCAAACTGAAGAGTATGGCGTTCCTTAATTAACCTCCGACTTATTAATTCGAGAGGCCAACAGATATATCGGCATTGATGAAAAACTTTTACTGGAATAGTCGCTTTAGCGAGAGGAACGAGCATGAATCACGATGTCACACAATCTGAAATCGATGCATTTAACAATGATGGCGTCGTCGCACTGCGAAATGTATTGGACGATGAGTGGCTTGAGAGACTCGCAGCTGCGATTGAAGATGACATCAAGGAACCAGGGCCTTTTTATCACGGCTATGATGCCGATGAGGGTTTGTTCCATGGAAATTTAAGACTATGGGAGCATCATCCTGTCTTCGGTGAGTTTTGCCTAAAATCTCATTTACCTGCTATTGCCCGGAAATTTTTTGATTCAAAAAAAATCAATTTGTTATACGACCAACTTTTTGTAAAAGAATCAAAGATGAGTCAGCGCACCCGTTGGCACAATGACCAACCTTATTGGCCGATAAAAGGTCTGCAAGTCATTTCCATATGGATCGCTCTTGATAAAACCACCGCTGAAAATGGCCGTGTCGAATTTATTCGCGGTTCGCACCTGTGGCAGCGTTGGTTTCAACCAGAACCTTTTGGTAAAACCGAAGCCGTCACGGAATACGAGAAAAACCCTCAATACGAAGATATCCCTGACATTGAGGCAGACAGAGATAGTTATGACATTATCTCCTGGGATCTTGAACCTGGAGATGTCTATGTCTTTCACGGCATGACCGTTCATGGAGCGGGTGGCAATCTTCTTAGTGATCGCCGTCGCCGCGGATATACCGTTCGATACACTGGTGATGATGTTACTTATGACCTGCGTCCTGGTACCAGTAAACCCCTTCATAATGACTTGCTCAAAGATGGTGCAGCGATGGACAGTGATCGGTATCCGCTTATTATCGGCTGTTAGATGTTATTAAATAAACTTGTCCTGACGAGGATCACCAGATCGAGTCATCTAAACAAAATCGCTCCATTCATGACAGAGAAACAGGGGCCGATGTCATTGTAAGGATGGACCAGTATTGGCTATAGTCGTTACATCGTCAAAACAACAATTGTTCGGTTATATGAACTTTCTAGTTAAATTATCATCCTCAGTTTCTCGGAACGACCCGACTCGATCGCTCAGTAAATTCCATGGTACATAATTATTGCAGACGCTCTTTTGTGACGTAGCATACTCACGGTTTGATAAATGCAACCTTGGAGATGTGACGATGCCTGAAACTAGTATCTCGTATCATAATCGACCAAATAAATTAGCGATAAGGAATGGCAAAGCTGCGTGAATTTGTTGGGTAGGCCCGGCAGCATGAACTGGTTGTTGTTCCATGCTGAAACCGGTGGGTATGACGTCGAAGTAGTTCGTGTAGATAAGCCATCGCCTAATCTCTCCGACAGACATTTGTTCCGTTATCAGGTACAAGGACCAAACGCCGAGAAAATCCTTGAAAAAGTTAACGGTGGGCCACTTCCCGACATCGATTTCTTCAAGATGGGCAAGTTTAACGTTGGAGAATATGAAGTAACTGCGCTCAACCATCGTATGTCTGGCGCTCCTGGCTATGAATTTTGGGGGCTATCTACCGATGGCCCCGCTGTCAGAGACTTACTGCTAGAGACGGGCGAAGAATTCGATATGGCACGGATTGGCGGCACTATTTATCCGGTAACCGTAGTTGAATCCGGTTGGTTGGGTGGTGCTCTACCCGCAATTTACACCGGTGAAGCTATGAAGCCATATTATGAATGGCTGCCTGCCACAGCCCCAGAGGCAATGGCATCTCTGGATGGCAGCCACAATCCCGAGACGATTGAAGATTGCTAGCGGTCCTAAGCGCAAAAAGGTTCGTCTTTGCTGGAATGACGAGGACATGGCAGAAATTATGACCACGGGGCTCAGCAAGGGTGAGCGCTATATGTATCTTGAAACACCGGTATCGAAATACTCCACGTTTTCACAAGATGAAGTTCTACTTGATGATCAAATCGTGGGTATCTCGCTCTACCCGGTCTACTCCGCCAATACTCGAGGCTGGATTTCTCTTGCTACAATTGAAGAGGAACTGGCAGTTGCTGGAAGAGAGCTGACTGTAACGTGGGGTGAACCCAACGGTGGGTCAAACAAGGGCACTGTTGAAACACACATCCAAAAATCAGTGCGCGTCACGGTCGACCCGAAACCAACCAAAAGAGACTGAATCCTTTTCGGATAAATTAGGGAATTCCTCATCTGGTCCATGGTGAACACCATAGTATGCACTTACATCATTGGACAACCGGGAGTTCTTCTGGACTATTGAGCTTGTGCTTTCTGCCAAGAACCTGGGTACTACACTAAGCCCAAGGCTTTTCGGCCATATGAATAAACTCCCAGGGTGCAACTTCTGAACGGACAGGTGACGCTTGATGAACACAGATTTTGGAGAGAAGCTTGACGAAGTTAGCTCCCAGCACAACGCTACTAACGAAACAATGACCGCATCAGATCCCAACGATGACACATAGGGCTCGCGTGGTCCCCCAGATAAATCGGAATCCATCGTTGACTTCAGCTAGTTTCATTCTCGACAGCGGGTGGAATATTCGACGATACTTTGCCATATAATTCAGCACCGACAGTAGATTTTCAGCCGCGAACATTGCCATACTCAGCGAATGATACATTCCTGAGTATATAACGTTCGCGATATGCAAGCTCAAGGTTTTATCATCTGAGATGTCCGCTGCCATCTGCCAGATTTTTCCAACTTTCGAATGTTGTATACGTGCACCAAGATCGCCAAGTAAGGCAACGTCTACTTCGGCATCTGAAAATATTTGTCGGGCGTCCAACCCCCCTATGCTCCAATAAACGATGGAGCATTACTGCCCAGCTTGACAGCAATGTGGATTGTTGCCCAACGGCTGGCGGCAGTGACCTCGGTTCTTTTCTTATTCTCTGGCCCACGTATTAAATCAATTCCCGATTCTGTCAATCATCAATGTTGTGTCGCGAACTGATTACCGGCAATACCAAGGTCAGCTTGACCAGACAAAGGAACGGGATAGCCATTGACACCCATCCCATTAGTGGGATCTCCATTATGGAGGATGAAATTTAGCAAACGTAACACTCCAAGCATCATAGATTGATTTCAAGCACGCCACCAGGCGCTTGGGCGCGAGACTGGCAAAGAATAATTTCGGTTTCGCGCTGCTTGTTTGAAAGCACAAAGTCACGGTGTTCCACCTTGCCGGAGACGAGGCCGCACTTACAAACGCCACAGATGCCGTCAGAGCATTTGACGTCTACTTTCACGCCGGATTCGGTAAGAACGTCGGTTGCGGTTCGGTCGGCTGGAATCAGAAATTCACGACTGGATTTCGCCAATTTCAGCGTAAAGTCATGGTTTTCGTAGTCGGGCTGTTCCGGCACCGAGAAGTACTCCATGTGGCGTTGTTCGTCGGGGAAACCCTTGGCTTCGGCAGTATCCAGTACCGCTCGCATGTAATCATCAGGCCCACAGGTGTAGACGTGAGCGCCTGATTGGAATTGCAAAATGGCGTCAAGGTCTGCGCGACTGCCTTTATCAGAGTAATGAAATTGTACACAGCGTGCCCATGGCATGGCGAGCAAATCGTTCTCGAAACCCGCATCCGCTGCACGCGAGCAACAATAGTGTAATTCGAATTCAGCGCCAAGGGCGTGCAGTCGATGCGCCATGGAGATCATCGGTGTTATGCCGATGCCGCCACCCATCAGATAAGTCTTACTTGCATCTTCTGCTAGCGGGAAATGGTTCATGGGCTTGGAGATGAACACCATCCGGCCTTCGTCGAATATGTCGTGGGCCAGCCTGGATCCGCCCCGCCCATGGTCTTCGCGCAACACCGCAATCTGATACCTGGAGCAGTCCGCCGGATCTGACGATAGTGAGTACTGACGGAAAAATTCCGGCGCAACTACAACATCAATATGAGCGCCGGCAGTTGCTGGTGGCAACGGCGAACCATCTGCGCTGGAAAATTCGTACTTGCTCACCGTGTCGGACAAGCGCTCAACCTTGGATAATCTAACTCGAATAACCGGGGCCTTGCTGGAATCGGCGTTGACGAATTGGTGCTCTGGCGGCAGTCCCAATGCGCGTCGACGCTTATGTTCTTCAGCGGTGATCAGGTTCTGGTATGCCTCTATGCCAGCCTCGCGATCCATTGGGTAGGGGAAGGGGTAAGGCGGTGGTACCAGGTTGGCAGGATAAACGGCCAGCGTTTGATCTTCGTACTTCAGCTTTAATTCCGGTTGCAGTTCGCGGCAATTTACCTCGTGCACCGGGATGGTATAAGGCCCCTCGTTAAGCATTTCCAAATCCCACCACCAGCGTTTGACAGGATTGATAGTGCCGTTGCCCAGTGCATCATCAATGCGTGCCCAGGTTTTCGCTGCACCAGGTAGATTGATGGCAGCCCAACGAAACGGGAGTTCTTTAAACAGGCCCTCAAGATTCCACGGGCAGGTTTTCATGCAGCGGCCACACATCGCACCACCTTCGGTTGTGATTCGATAGCTCGTACATTTCTGGCTGTCGGACTTCCAGATTTCATAGCCATTGAACATGAGCTTCGGGCCGGCTGTAATTGCCCCGGAAGGACATTCGCGCGCGCACTTGTTACAGCGGTCGCAGAATTTCTGCAGACCAAAATCGATCGGCTTGTCGTGCGCCATTGGCATACTGGTAGTAATTGTGCCCGCTTTTAACCGCGGGCCGAGAAATGGATTCAGCATCACCTCGCCAATTCGACTGACTTCGCCCAACCCAGATAGCAGCAATAATGGCGGCTGTACTACGTCGGAACCCATAACCGTGTGCACAGTAGCGGTGTAGCCCAAGTTGCGTATCTGCTGGGCCAGCACGCCGCCAAGCAGAGAGAAACGCAGGTAGGCGCGCATCGATTGCGCACAAGCGATCCAATCATCACCACTGCCGCCTTCCATGGTTTCGTGACCCTGGTCGATAACAATCGAAATTGCATTGTCGTGATATGGTTCTATCGCTTCGCCAGCCGCATTGTGACTGTAGTACACCCAATCGGGACAACGAGACAGACCGACCGCATCACAGCCCAACCAGTAGGCCGTTGCCTTGATATTAGCGGCATTGCGTTGGGCATCAACCACTGATGGGTGGACGTGCTCGGCCTTGCTGCCATCCTGCAACAATACAAAGGCACCGAGTGCAGGTCGGAACGCAAAAGACGAAGCAGACTTGCGCACATAGTCGCCGTTGCGCGCTCCTGTTTGAACCTTCGGCCCAAGATCACCGAACAAAGAGCGCGCAAACATATCGGCGCGCTTCGGCACCCGTGGCACATTCTCCTCGTCGATATACGTGGTTGGCTTGTCAACGCGCTTGATTGTCTCGAAAGGGTATGCGCCATCCACAAAGCGGCGCGAACGATAAGCCTCAGCCGGTTTGCGAGTCTTGTCATGAACCGCCCCCAGTCGTGCCGATCGCGCTTTCGCCTGGTCAGCGTGCAAATAGTCATCGGGTTGTAGCGCCAGTGTGGTGGTCACGGCAGCAATGCCGAATCGATTACCGAGAACCAGGTTGATGGCGTTGCCGTCCTGAATGCTCGCAAGGCCAGCGGCTACCGCTAGACTGGCCAGAGCTACATCGGATGCAGATTCGGTATGCGCACGAGCCTCGAACCCTAACGAGCGGATATAAGCCGAGAGTACTGATGCAGACTCGGCGGCGCGTAAGGCCGCGCGGTGCTGTTGGGCATCTTCCATCCAGTCTGTGCCGGGTTCATCATCATCCGGATCACGTGGATATTCGAACAAGAAAACCAGTGCATGACTATGATGTTTGCATTCAGCGGGTGGTGCTTTCATTGCCTTGCGCAGCATCGCCAGGATGACATCGATTCCCGACGCCAGGGTTTTTACTTGCTTGCTCGCCAGAGTAGACTTCAGGGGTGCGACGTCTGGATTAACAAAGGCTTCGTCGAGCCAGGCTTCTGGTGGAATCTGGCAGACGCCCATCATCGATGCATCGCAGTAGTAACCAAATGCCTTCAGATGCTCGGCACGTTCACATGGGTCTGCAGGAATAGTCGCAACTTCCTTCTTGACCAGTCCCTCGCGAATCGAATCCATCATCGCCTGGTATTCACTCATTGCATTGACAATAGACAATGGCGCGTCTGGCCGTTGGAACGACAGTGGCCGCGCGGGGGAAAGCTGATCGTATTGAGGCCGACTATTGGTTCGTGCCAGCCTCTCCAATGGGTATGGGCCTAGATGCACCGGTCGGTCTTTGTAGGATAATAACTTGGTCATATCACTGGCTTTAGATCTGGGTTTATATACCTGTCAGTTTTGAGTATTCCCCGTCAAGAAACTTGTCGAGCAGTCGCGCGAGCTGCACATGTTCCTTCGAGGACAATTTTTCGCGCATCCTGGTCATCGACTTTTCAGCCATCGGCAGTGACGCTGTTAGAGCCTTACGCCCCTGCTTGGTGAGACTCACATCGGTGCTGCGCTGATCAAGACCGCTGCTACTACGCTTCAGCAAGCCCTTTTGCTCCATGCCACGCAAGGTGCGCGACACCGCGGTGCGATTGATGCCTACGTAACTGGCGATGTCTGAAGGTTGCACAATATTCTGCTCCCCAATCGCGATCAGAACACACCACATTTGCCGGGTTAGTCCGATGCCGGACAACATGCCGTCCAGGAATGAGTCATTCACACGCGCTGCCAGCGCGAGCTTGTAACCAAGCCTATTATGCAAATCATAGCGACCATTGCTTTTCATAGTTAACAATGTCAATTATAATCGATTATATCATCTCCTGGGTGTGACTGTTGCGCCAGTGCTCGAACGGTAGGCGCCACATCCATTACAGATGCAAAACTGCTGGATGTAGTACTGGCTTGAGCCACAGAAGGATAATGCACCATCGCTGGAACGCGCAGCCCTCCTTCAGAGGTAAATGATTTGAAATAATCAAAGGGCGCGGTACTCGCCTGTTCCCACTGCGGCCCAGTAAACATAAAGGAATTCTCTTTTCCCATATTTTCAAAGCTGTTGTCTGACTTCTCTATCCAGGGAGAAAAAACCGGTCCGCCCAGATCAACGCCCTCTGCACCATTGTCAGACATCACCAATATAAACGTATTGTCGAACTGATCGCTTTGCTTCAGGTAGCTCACTAACTTGCCGACATTAACGCCCAGATTATCCAGCATTGCCGAGTAAATTTCCATCTTACGTGCTTCAATTTTTTGCTGCTCCGGAGTCAGCGAACTCCAGGCTGGAACCTTAGGATGGCGTTTTGGATAAACTGCTTTTTTGGCTATCAATCCATGTGCCTTGGCTTTCATAAAGCGATCTTTTCTTAAATCATCCCACCCTCCGGCATACTTACCTTTGTATTTCTGCAGATACTGCTTCGGTGCCTGAAGTGGCCAATGCAGCGCCGTGTAAGCCAGGTATGCGAAAAACGGCTGGTCGTCTTTAAGGTAACTGATGATCTTGTCCACGTAGAACTTACTCGAGTAAAAATCATCCGGCAACTTAACGAACTTGCCGTCTTCCATGAACTCAGCCCGCTTGGGGCCAAAGGTTGGCAGGTCGTCGAAGTGACCCGCTCCGCCAGACGTTAAGGCAAAAGATCGCTTAAACCCTCTTGATCTCGGGCCAAGTTCCGGGGTTTTACCCAGGTGCCACTTTCCCGCCATATAGGTCTGATAGCCAGCGTCCTGTAACAACGACGCAGCAGATACCACATCAAAGTTCAGATATCCTTCATAGCCTGGGTGTCCTAGCTGATTCGGTGCAATACCTTCGGCCATCGCACCCAAACCTGCTATATGGTTATCGGTACCCGAGAGCAACATTGAACGGGATGGTGAACAGGACGCACCTGCGTGAAAATTGTTAAGCCTCAGTCCCACGTTTGCCATTTGGTCCAAATGAGGCGTATCAATTTCGCTTCCAAAACTGCCGAGATCGCTGAAACCCAGGTCGTCAGCGACAATTAACAAAATGTTTGGTCGCCCAGCATCAGCTGTTTTTAAAGGTGTCGTGGCCTCGCTGATGGAAACAATCAGTAGTAGCACAGAAGTAGCGATGAGCTGGCTAGCTCGCGAAGATGAAGGCCTCATTTTAGGGAAATCCTTGCGGGCTTGGATATCGATTTCATATAGTAAGCCTTCTCTTAATCCTGATTTTTGCTGGCCGGCAAAAAATACCAGCTTTTTTATAGAATAGTAATAGCCGATACGCATTTTGGCGCCGCCATTAATCTGCCCTCGCCTAACGCACGAAGCGAATTGTCACGAATTCCACCGCAGCTTATCCGCTGGAAGCCTTGCTTTAATTGTTCGCGGTTTCTTTCGGTTCATTCAGCTGTGTACAGCTTAATTATTAGCTGACGTCATTTGATGTCGGCAAACAGCTGCCGAATTCTGAGGAGCAAGAATTTTTCTAATTGACATATGGTCACACCGATATCCATCAAGCCAAGTGCCCATGAATCAGCAATGTCGCAATGTGGCGAGACGAGGAAGGGAGGAATAATTCGAAGATACCCGTGAGTCACATTAACCTCGTCCATTACTTGTTTTTACGGACGGTGGGGGCGGCTAGAGTTCTGGCCGCATTAAGGTTTGCCGAAAAGTAAATGAGTTGATAGTTCGTTGAACGCAACGTCACTGCAATGACAGCGAATAGCAAACCGCCACTCGTAAACTATCCATTAGCTTTCACCTACTGTTCGATCTCTTTGAAGCTGGACCCCACTACTTTAGGGATAGTTACAAAAGGAGTTAATCTAGGTGGTAGTTTCGAAAGCGACCGTTGAACAATTCCACCAGCGCGTTCTGCGTTGGCTTTCCATACGCCGCATGTACCCGTTTCCTGGTACAGCACCCAACACCGTCCTGCAGCTGACTGATGAGCTAACCATACGATAAAACCCTTGCCTGCATCCTAATGTGACAATAGCGTATATATATTTGATATCAAACAGTTTAATATCAAACATTATGTATAAACATGACTGGTAATAGCCCTGAGCTAGGGGATCTCGTTCATATGGTCGGTGTGGAATTGCGCATTGCCCAGATTCTGGCCGACAAGGTGTTCGGCGATGTACAGAGCCCAAAATTGGCTTCAGGTCAATATACTGTGCTGGCTCTCATAAAGCTCAATCTCGACATTAACCAGAGTGCCTTGGCTCGTTGCCTGTTTCTGGATCGCTCCAGCGTGGTGCCCATTTTGGATCAACTGGAGAACAAGAAATTGCTTGAGCCCCGCAGGCATGCAACTGATCGGCGCTCATACGCGCTGCATCTCACACGCAAAGGCCGAAGCGTACTGACGCAATTGGATCGGTCCGTGCGCAACCTTGAGGCATTGATTACTCGCCAGATGGGTAAAGACAACCGAGACCAGTTGTTAGCATTGATTCAGCAATTTCAGGTGGTTCTGTTGGCATTAAGAGATAAACACCAAGACTGAGAGGCGACGAAATGACATTGAACACTGAAAGGTTTGACGCGTGGATTCGTGGCGACTTTGTCGCGCTGAATACTGAGCTAGAAGAACTCTACTTTGACAGTGACACTCCCGAACTGGTGGAAGGCGTGGGCGAGCATCTTAAAACTCAGTTAAAAGAGGATGGCAGAAGCTACATTGTTGAACTGGTGAAAGAGGGCAATACTGACGAAGGATTTGAAGCAGGATTTGATTTGCTGGGCAACGTCGGTCTGTACATGGCTGCCTGCCGCCGACATGAAATTACGGAGCCTTCTAGAGAGACAAAATCACCACTGAAAGAGGCTTCGGCACTAGCAATGCAGTTGGGAGCTTCCTTAGGCGTTGTGCCGCGTTTTGCGTCCGCTCACCTGGAAACCCACAATCTGGCAATAAACGGTACCTTCAAAACTTTTACGTCGCTCAAAGACGAAACGCTGTTTGTTACCTATAACACTCGGGCCGCACTTGCGTTCACTCGGGCGTCGGAAGCATTGATGCGTATTTTACCGTTGGGCGTATCGCATCCGGTGAGTGCCGATTTACTGCGCGCTGCAACAGCTGCACTTCAAGATGTGATTCGGTCTAACGAAATATTGTTTGAGCAGCTAGACACGAACCGATTTTTTTATTGTGTTCGACCCTATTACAAACCACACAGAGTTGGTCTCCACGAGTATCGTGGTGCAAACGCCGGTGACTTTGCTGGAATAAACTTGATTGATCTGTTGCTGGGTCTTTGTCGGGCGGACGACGCCTATTACTCTCAACTGCTGGTGGACAAATTTTTGTTCATGACACCCGAAGACCAACTGTTGCTGCGCGACTGCATGAGACGCGAAAACCTGCTCGACTGTTTTCTAGAAGAAGTGGATCAGAATGGTGATGAAGCCTGGATTAGCCACAATGTTAGCCTGTTTCTTGAAACCTGCGAAACCCACGGTAAAACTGCGCTGCAGCATCACGAGCAGCTGGTATCGAAATTCATCGAAAAGCCGGCTGGAAAAGCCGACCTTACGAACAAACCTGGCTTAACAGCGAGCGGGCCTCCGCTGCCGGTATTACTGCGTTCACTTCGCAAGCTGGCTGATTTGCGCTCGGCTGCAAACAGAGACGACATACCGAGTCGCTATGCTGATTTGGAAAAACTGCGGCAATCCATCACGTAATTGCAAGGTTGCTAGGAGGCTCATCATGACCAATGCCCACAAGACCGCTTTTGTTCCTGCCGAAGGCATCTACTTGCTGAATCATTCTGTAGGTCGTCCGCCCGTTACCAGTCGTGAGGCTTTTTCCAAGGGCTTTATGGATGCTTGGGAACTTGCAGGGGAAGATGTTTGGCCTCGCTGGTTGGAGGGTATAGATCAATTCAGATTAGCATTGGGCTTACTGCTTAACAGCGATTCGCAGTATTTCTGTCCGCAGGTCAACGTTTCCAGCACCCTAAGTAAAATACTGTACAGTCTTCCGGTGCAGGAAAACCGTCGCACCATTGTTTACACGCAACAAGACTTTCCCTCAATTGGCTTTGTACTGCAGCAGGCGCAAAAAGCGGGCTACCGACTACGAGTGATTCCAGACTCGGTGGACTTGCTTGATGCCGGCAATTGGGCGGCGTACTTGTCGAGCGATGTCGCGCTTGCACTTATTACTCATGTGCACTCGAATACCGGCAAGCAAGTGCCGGTAGCGGAAATCACCGGTCTAACACGTGCGCGTGGAGTTGTATCTATCATTGATATCTGTCAATCCGTTGGCTGTGTACCTATTGACCTGCAAGCGTGGCAAGCGGATATCGCGATGGGTTCTTGCGTAAAATGGTTGTGCGGCGGTCCTGGAGCAGGTTTTCTATGGGTACACCCGGATCAACTGAATCGCTGTGAGCCAATCGACGTAGGATGGTTTTCTCACGAGAATCCGTTTGAGTTCGACATCGACAATTTCTGTTACGCCGGTGACGCATTGCGATTCTGGGGCGGAACGCCGTCGGTACAGCCGTTTGTAACAGCGACCAACAGTATAAATTTGCTCAATGAGATAGGCATTGACATTATTCGAGATCACAATGTTCAACTCACCCAGTTGTTGGCTGATGCTGTAGAGCCCGAGCATGTGGTAACGCCCGCTCAATCTCATCAAAGAGGCGGTACGATGGCGTTGAGTTATGCCCAAGATCAGCTGCAAGCGCTGAGTAATAGACTGCGGAACGAAGGCATATTGTTTGATCTGCGGTCGACGGGCGTTCGACTCTCTCCACACATCTACAATGACGCTGCTGAAATAGAACGGGTGATTGAATGCTTGGCATAGATGCATAGAAGCGGACGCGAAAGCGATTTATCCGGCTGTGGGCGCCGTCTGCGCCAGGAATCTAATTGGTGGTCGTGCAAAGCGGAACTTTTTACATGAATCTTGACCAGGCCTTCTATTAAATAAGAGTTAGTTAGCATACTATTAGAATCAAAGGGGCAAGCGGGTTAACGATTCAAGATATTACCTTTGAAATTCAGACATATTGAAGTATTCAAAGAAATTATGGACTGTGGAACGATCGTAGTATTCCCCGTCAAGTGGACAACTCATAACTAGAGTTCTGGGAGTTTTCCTATTGCACGACTAATAAATGAAGCAAAGAGGACATTTTAGCTTTGGGTTGACACGGTTTTTTAACTAACCCAGTCTCATTAATTCCCTGCATACCTAACCCCTCAAACTTTAAAATTTTCTTATCACAGCCTCTGTTTTGTCTTACAGTGCTGTTTTCTATTAGTTTTCAAACTTGATGTAACCTGGCTTGTTTGGATACGCAGTTGCATCCTCTGGCTCTGTTATCACATTATTAGTCGCTTTATATTGCTTGTATGCGGTTGTTAAAACGGACAACTGCTCAGGTGCAGCTTTGCTCAGGTCAACTTGTTCACCCGGATCATTGTCCAGATTATAAAGTGACCAGCTATTGTCTCCCCAGGGAGGCCTAACACGTACGGCCTTCCAATCACCCATAAATACAGATGCATGGCCAAAGAGCTCAAAACTAACAGTCTCATCTGATGCATAGAGAGTATCTTCAGTACCCTTTAGATAAGGTATCATAGAGCGGCCTGTCGGAACATGTATCTTGCGCTCTTTATAATTTGTACCAGGGTGCTCTACATCAGCCAAATCCAGCAAGGTCGGCGTGATATCGAGTACTGAAGCGAAAGCATCCATATTTTGAAAGCCATCTATGTTTTGCCCTTTCTCTAAAGCTTTAGGTAACTTCAAAATAAACGGAGTACGCATACCACCTTCTGTCGGTAGAAATTTGTAATAGCTTTGATGAACGGAGCCTACTTGAGCCCAACCTGGGCCATAGAATGGGTAAGAATTGCCCGCACCCATATTTTGATAGCTATTGTCATACTCATTGGCTGCAAAAAACTCTTGATAGATACCCCTCTCACTGCGGTCATAGGGATCAGTGCCATTGTCGGACATAAACATGATTACGCTATTATCGTATTGTCCAATATCCTTGAGATGCTGAATTAAACGTCCAACATTGGCATCCAGGTTATCGACCATCGCAGCATAAACCGCCATCTTCTTCGCTTCATTTCGCTGTTCATCAGACGAAAGTTCATTCCATGCAGGTACTTCAGGCAAGCGCCCTGGCAACTCTAACTCCTCAGGAATAAGGCCCAGACCTTTCAAGCGCTGAAACCGCTGCTCCCGTATTACATCCCAACCTGGATCATAACGACCCATATACTTTTCGATGGTTGTTTTGGGAGCTTGTAAAGGCCAGTGTGGTGCAGTGAAAGACAAGTAAGCAAAAAAGGGCCGGCCATCCTCTTTATTTGTCTTCATAAGCTGCAACATTTGCTGGGTAAAGAGTTCGCTAGAATAGCCTTCAGGCCGATCAACCTCTTGCCCATTGCGGCTGTACGTTGCCGTAGGTTGGGCTGCATTGGGCCCCTGGTCATTAAAATGATTAGCCGTACCATTAAGCAGTGCAAACGTATGTTCAAAACCACGGGCATGGGGTCGAAGTTCTGGTTCAAAGCCCAAATGCCACTTTCCGGTCATATAGGTATGGTAGCCAGAGTCTTGCAGCAATCTAGCCACTGTGACTACGTCCTGATTCAGGTGGCCAACATAGCCGGGCAAATCCTGGTGGTGAGGCAGAAGGTCTTCCGCCATGGTTCCCATACCATTTAAATGATTATCAACACCTGTTAACAGCACCGAACGCGTTGGAGAACAGGTGGGTAAACTGTGAAAAGAGGTTAATCGCAGCCCCTGAGCAGCTAATGCATCAATATGGGGTGTTTCGATTTCACTACCGAACGACCCGATATCCCCCAGCCCCAAGTCGTCAGCAACAATCAGCACCAGGTTTGGGCGACCGCTAGTCTTCTCAGTCGCCTGCTCTTGCTCTTTATTTGTCGCCTGATCGTTGCTAGTTGTTATTTCTGAAGGGGAGCAACCGCTAATTGCCAGCAAGGTAACTAATAAACACACTATGATTTTCATAATATATCTCAATTAATTCCAGTGCCGAGTGAGTATCCCCGCCATAGAGGGACGGGGTTTAAATACAAGGGGATTAAAAAAGCTTCGAATTCAATCTCGGACAAGTTCAATACCACCCCGCCAAATCCTGGCAATATCGCGTGTAGCAAAAATATTTTGTGTTGGGTCACCCTGCACTAACACCATATCAGCACGTAACCCCGCCTTGATTCTGCCACGATCACTCATTTGAAAAGCATCCGCAGCGTCCGATGTCGCTGCCCGCAACACCTGTTCAGCAGATAGCCCGGCTACCGTAAAGAGTTCCAACAGACGATGAAAACTGGCACCGTGCACAATACGGGGGTTGCCGGTGAACGCATCACTGCCCATCAACAACCGGACATCAGCATCAATCAAACTGCGTGTACCCTCAAGTATTGGCTGCATACTCATCCCTGGTGGTGGTGTGACAACTTTACTGAGCTCTCGCAGCGACAAATCAGACAGATAAGGTTTGATCAACGGATCATCTAGCAGTAGTTGCGGACCAACTCCGAGGAGTCCATCAATCACCGCAAGACTAGGCATAACAAACATGTCTGCTGCCGCTATCCGGGCGGCTAATTCAGGCAGGGCACCGGCATCGCGCCAATGGTGAACCAGACCATCAACACCAGCGGCCTCCGCCAGGTGTATGTCATCAGCGTTTTCAACGTGAGCCAGCACCAGCAAACCACGATCGTGCCCCGCTTTTGCGATGGCATTTACTCTATCTGCATCCAGAGTCGGCATGCCTTTGGTTTGGTGGCGTACACCGTTGATAACCAGCTTCAGGTAATTTGCGCCAAGGCGAATACGCTCTTGCACAAAGGCCTCTGCATCCTCAGCTTTTTCCAATACCGGGATTTCGTATCCATCATACTCCGTCCCATGTCCGCCAGGAGCGGTAATAAAGATGCCAGAGGAGCGAAAATCGGCAATGTCTGCCCGTGTAGCCGCTGCATCGCGCAGAGCTTTGTCATACTCGGAAAAGGTTCCCATATCAAGAACAGTGGTCACACCAAAGAGCAATGCATCCGACAGCTGTGTCACCGATTCCGTATGGGTATGAGTGTCGATAAAACCAGGAAGTAACGTTTGACCTTTGCCATCGATCAGGGTGACTCCATCCATCTTGACATCTTCCATATTGGCAGATGGGTCTAGGGTAATAATGCGGCCGTCTCGTACCAACACATTAGCCTGACTATGTATCCTCTCGCCATCAAATACCTGAGCGCCTACAACCATAAAGGCATTGGACTGAGGTTGGTTCACCTGTCTCTCAGCACATCCCGAAAGAATCGCGATGAACAAGGCTAAACCAAGCAAACCTGTTTTCACCATAGTAAATAAACTCCGCAGGAAATCATGATCAGATCTGATTCAATAAAGGCAAAAACTCTTCAGATAAATTCTGACATTAAAACCAGATCAAAAAAAATGGGCAATGGTTCGATATCGAACCATTGCCCATTCAGTACAAATTTACTAAATTCTAGAATTTGTAACTGGCATTCAAGCCCAGAGTACGAGGCCTGATCGTAGTACCCGCCACCCAACCGCCAGGGCCCTCAGGATTAATGGAATCCAATCTAGTCAGTGCATACTCATCCGTCAAGTTGTTCACAAACAAGGCAACATCCCACTGCTCTGTCTGCACACCAACACGTAAGTTAGCCGTGTTATAGGAGTCCAATGTAGTATTGACGTTCGATGTATTGATGTTCGATGATTCTGATGGATGATTTGGGTTATTTCTAAAGTAGGACTCTACTTCGCCAGTATATTGAAAACTCAGGTTACCGTAACCTTCCAACCCCTCAGAAATAGTGCGGTTGTATGCCAACGTGGCATTCAATTTCCAGTCAGGGACAAAAATCAAGGAGTCACCGGCAACGGCTTCGTTAGAAGGCAGATCCTCGGTAAATTCAGCGTCGGTATAAGAGCCACCAACACTAACCACAAGGTTATCGGTCGCTAAGGCTCTGAATTCAAACTCAAACCCTTTACTTTCTGCACCCCCGGCATTCGTTGTGAAACTACGACCGCATGGCAGGCGAGTAGTGATTTGAAGATCCTCGTAATCAATCTTGAAGACTGACGCATTAAATTGTACGCGCTGATCTGCCCAGGTTGACTTAAGGCCTAACTCATAATTCCAAAGGTTTTCCGACTGGAATCCTTCGGGATTAAAGCTAATACCCAAGTCTGCTAAATCTGCAGGGCAGTCAAAGCCGGCAGCGGGGACAAGGGGTACATTACTCTGTCCACCACCAAGACGAAAACCACGAGCAGCCTGTGCAGACAGCAATACATCATCCGTGGCTGCGTAGCTAAACAAAAACTTGGGGTTTGTGCCATCTTCTTCGGGTCTACGAGTAGGCGCAGGCTCAATATCAGCAGCAAGTACACCATTCAGTATGCCGGTCGTTAACAGAGCAAATCTCTGTTCTGTATCGAAATAACGCAACCCGACCATCGCAGATAACTTATCGGTAAGCTGATATTTCACCTCACCAAAAAGTGCTGTCTGCTCAACATCGGACTCAGCCAGTGTTCTGAGCAAAATACCTAGCTCGGCACCAAATCGCCCATAAATATCCAAGGCTATGCCAGCCGGGTCAAACATTTCAAGAAATTGATTATAATCAACTTCTTGCTTGCTATAGTACACGCCGGCAATCCATTGAAAACGGCCATCATGCGTTGATGTCAACCGTATTTCCTGACTGAAATTCTCTATGTTCTTATTGTCATCCAAACTAATCCCCAGAACCGCTACTCCCTGCCGCCCCGGGAAGAAACCGCCCCCCAGGTTATTACTCGAAAGATCAACAAAAGCTCTGATATCGCGATCGATAGAACTGGTCGACGAGGTCAACTGTACATTTTCAAAATCGTAGTTAACCGTCAGATTTAATATATCAACTTGATCGTCATAGACCTGCTCAAGATATTTCCATTGCTCATATTCACCACTGGAATCAAAGGTTTGATCAGGCTGTAGTGCACCCACATCAACCAAGCGCTGCGTGCCCACAGCCGCCAGGTTATCATCGGGAGTACCAGCACCAAATGTATCCTGATTGATATAGGTGAACTTCGCCTCTAAATTTTCGCTAGGCGTCCATAACAAGCTCAACCGAACGCCATCTTTTTCAGTCGTATTGACGTCCGAACCCAACCCTGGCCCAGGAGCAAGGTTATCAATCCAACCTGCTTGCTCAGTATTGTAGACAACTAAACGTGTAGCCAAGGTATCCTCGATTAAAGGAGCATTAACCATTCCCCGAACCGTATGACCTGTGCCCCCGTCTTCCACAGACGAAAAACCAACATCAATTAAACCTTCGAGGTCCTCCATATTGGGCGCATTAGAAATTAAACGGATAGTGCCCGCTAAAGAACCAGACCCATAAAGTGTGCCTTGTGGTCCTCGAAGTACTTCAAGGCGGGCCAAATCAAAAGGCTCCAGATCAGGGTTATAAAGTACGGCTGAAACAGGGATCTCATCAAAATACACGCCCACAGTTTCCGAGGCGCGGATATTATCTCGTCTAACTTCACCGGAATTGATACCGCGAATGTTCAGCTGCGTACGACCATTACCTTGGGCAGCAACAGCCAGACCCGGTATTTTATAAGCATATTCTGCGAGACTGTTAATGCCGGAGTTCTTTAGATCTCTCTGCGACACCGCTGAAATAGCTATGGGAATATCCTGTACACCTTCAGCACGCTTGGAGGCTGTAACAACAATCTCCTCTAACTGTCTGCCGCTAGACGCATTTTCTTCTGCCATGGCTGGTGTCGATACCAGATATGCAGCTCCTATGACTCCCGATACAGCATTGAATAAAACAGACTTACGACTATTTTTTATAAACATAACTAACCCCTCGAATAATATTTTAATAACCTGTCTTACATAGGCTTTATGTGGCCCACCTGACTCAGGTATCCGAACTTAATCAAGCAAAATATAGAGTGACAACTAATCATTTAATCAAAATGCCCCACCAGTCTCGTTATAAGAATTAGATCTGGCTATGCAACTAAACGCCTATAAAATACTTGGCAGGTCAGCAATTGTAACTAATGGAATTATTCATTAGACGCCAACATGCAGTCAAATAACGACAGCTTGTTTTATAAATATTGGCCCAGCCAAAACAAAATCTGACTCTTGAACCAATACAGCAACTATGACGCTACTGAAGAGCCGTGTTCACATCATCGAATTTAATTTCTCCTGCTTCAAGCCATTCGGAAACCGGAATTCTTTCTTCCTTAGTCACTTTACCTGCTATCTTTTTCTTTCTGAGCCCAATGACTTTGTCTCCAACCAGAGCTTCTCTCATTCGAATTTTCTCCTTACTCACGTTAAACACCATTAGGTCTTCGGAGATAATTAGCGGTCCCTCATAGCTCTTACGAATGAGATCAATGGTGGCCTGATTGATATCGAAATTATTAAAAAGGTGATAGACAACAGCCAGACGCGACTTGGTCATGGCAAATATCTTCCCGACACTGGACGGAGGAGTATGAACAGCCGTAGCTACTGAGGGTTAACACTCTATTGCATAAGAATTCTTATATTGAGCAAAGGTCTAATCGCACCATACTGTTTGCACTTATACATACCCCAGTAATAAAGGGCCATATAGCTTATTTTATAAATACTGGTTCAACCAGGCCGAAATCTGACTTTCAAGCATGGCCCCCGAGCGCCGGTCGACCAGCTCACCATCCTTAATAATCAACAAGGTTGGCGTCGATCTAATATTGAGCTTTTCTGAAGCTTGCGGGTTGTCTTCCTGATTGGCCATGACCAAATTAAATCTGCCAGAATATTTCACAGCGATCCTTTCCAACATCGGACCAACCATTTTGCAAGGACCACACCAGGGTGCCCAAAAATCTACTACAACCGGAAGTTCAGAGTTAAATACCAAATCATCAAAACTTTCATCTACGACAGTTATAGGCTTCATAAACACTTCCTGCTTTTAAGAACATATAAAGAAATAGCTTTCGTGCAAAAGTCTCACTGATGTTTTTCTCTGGACCAGCCCTGTTTATCCAGATACTTGACCCCAGATTCATTGGCACCATCTTCCAGCGTAGTTGCCATGGAGTCATTCCACCTATTGAGATAACCAAATAAAGCCACAACACCAAGTATCTCTACTATTTCACCTTCGTCCCAATGCTGGCGAAGCTCTTTTGAGACTT
Source organism: Candidatus Azotimanducaceae bacterium (assembly GCA_965208605.1). Lineage (GTDB taxonomy): Bacteria > Pseudomonadota > Gammaproteobacteria > Pseudomonadales > Azotimanducaceae > UBA9659. Next base: position 1,044,996 of record OZ242345.1, read on the forward strand.
CATCCGTTACGCCATTAGGTATTGTTGAAGCTGCAATAGTGAAATCAAGTGCTGCCCGTTCTGCCGCCGAAAACGCAGGGTGCTCTTGATATTCCCAAATATTTTCCATTTTTTTCTGATCTGTACCGTAACGTTCGGCAGCGCGAATGGTATGAGCCTGACAATAACGACAACCTGCCGTTAAACTCGATAAATAGCCAATCAATCGTTTTAAAGAACTTGTAACACGGCCATGATTATCCATAACAGCTACATTGAGATTAATAAATGCTTTAGCTATATCAGGACGCCGCTGCATGGTTAAGACACTATTCGGACAAAAACCCAGCGTCTCGTTAAAAAACTTTGCCAACTCAGCAACTTGCGGATCTGCATTCGGTGACAATGGCGTGATTAGTGGCATAGCAATAAATCCCCTCAGCTCAAATACTGCTTATTAAAAAGTGTCGTTCAACTTATACAGAACACTAATACATTCCGTTAGGATAAATGTACTTCCAAGGAGAAACTTCAGATCCCCTGGGTACAATCACGTCAATAAGTGCCGGCCTATCCTCCGCTATAGCTTTTTCAAGTACAGGCTTCAACTCACTGGGTGAAGAAACCCGGTAGCCCACTACACCAAAGGACTCAGCCATTTTTACGTAATCCGGATTGACCATATCGGAACAAATAGCGTGCCCATCAAAGCGGGTTAGCTGGTCGCGTAAGACATTGCCATAGACAGTGTTGTTAAACACCAGCGTTACAACGCCGATATTATGTTGCATTGCAGTGGCCAGTTCTTGCATACCGAACATAAAGCCACCATCGCCGGTTATGCTAAGTACTGCCTTGTCTGGATTAGCAACCTTTACCCCAAGTGAGGTGGGAAAACCAAACCCCAGCGTGCCCTGATAACCTGCTGTGACATAAGTCCGAGGCTCATATATAGGAAAGCCATAATTAGAGGTGAAGCCCATCTGGCAAAGCTCTTCAACAAAAAAACCGTCTCTGGGCAGAACATCACGGATCACATTCAAATAATCCATTTGCGGCTGTACTTCCTGTATATCTTTCAGTACCTGTTGCTTTACAGAAAGAATATTTTCCCGATCTCCCAAGCCAGAAACATTTGCTGTAATTAACCCCTCGGTCATTTGCGCAACTGCTACTGGCGCGTCTCCCAGGATATTAATATCCGTTTTGACGCGGTTAAATTCTTCCGGGTCTATATCAATTCGAATAACTTTCTTGCCTTCTGCTGATTCAAACCGCTTCATCATGTCGCCCCAGCGCATAAGCTGTAACTCCATGCGAGTACCAATAGCGATCAGAACATCTGTTTGTTGCCAGAGTTTGAAGCCAGCCGGAGCACAAACACTAAAATCTGAATCACTGGACACAACACCTTGGCCACCTCTGAAACAGGTCACCGGCACCTCCAGCAATTCAGCCAAACGAGTAACTTCAGCACTTGCTTCCAATGCACCGCCGCCAACCATAATCATCGGACTGGAGCTTCTTGACAGCAGTTTTACTGCATCGGCTATAGTATCGCTATCAATCTCTACAGTGTCGGCACTCGTATCAAAACCATGACGAATATAGTTTGTTTCATCTGTTTTGGCGGGCAACACATCCCAGGGCGCCTGCACAGATACAGGGCCTTTGCGGCCTTCATGTAATTCTTTAAATGCCCTCGTCATAGTTGGCGAGGTCTGCTCAGGGCTGCTGATATGGCCGGCCCACTTTACGATACCCTGAAGTGTTTCCTGTTGATTTTTGAGTTCATGCAAATGGCCACGACCCTGACCCATAAAATCACTGGGAATTTCACCTGTAAGACACATAACAGGTGCATTAACACCATATGCGGTACAAAGCGCAGCGCCTGCATTAAGCACGCCGGGACCGGGAACTATCGAACAAACACCTGTTTTGCCCGTTGAACGAGCGTAGCCCAGCGCCATATAAGCAGCTCCCTGTTCATGACGAGGAGCAATCGCCTTTATTTCCCCATTCGTATTATGAATAGCATCAAAAATCGGGTATATCTGTGCCCCTGGTATACCAAAAACGGTATCCACGTCTTCGGCTAGCAACGTATCTATCATGATTTCAGCAGTTGTCTTCAATGGTTTGCCTCTTGGTTTTTATTCTGGTTTAACTTTTATTTCTGGCTTTACCCTTAACTCTCTTTGGCTTTCATAAAGGCTTCAGCCAACCTGCCTGCTGATGACTGCGCCAAAGCCGCAAAATTAATGCGAGCATTAGGCAGCATAAAAATGCTATATTCTTCTTCCATTACCTGTTGCTGTTCGGGTGTCAGAGGCAAACAACTAAACATGCCTTTTTGTTCAACAAGGTAATTAGCGTCATAATTTGGATCTATGTTTTCGATCGCGCCTTTGAGCATCGCTCTTAAGCCATAAATACGTAACCGGATGCCGTCTAGCTCTTCACGCCAGGATGCGTTTAACTGGTCGTCTTTTAAAACTGTTGCGACAAGTTCTGCACCATGATCTGGCGGCATAAAATAAAGACCACGAGCGATATCACGCAACATTCTAGCGGCGTTATTCTGGTACTTTGTATTTTCGTTAAACACCAAAGAAAGAAGACCTGCTCGCTCACGATAGACCGCAAATGATTTTGACGACGAAGTCACAACCATCATCTCAGGCACCTGGCGGGCCATAAGTTGCATACCGGCCAAATCTTCATCGATACCATCACCAAAGCCCTGATAAGCAATATCAACAAGCGGCAACACTCCTTTTTCAATGCAAAGATCTGTCAAAGCTTGCCATTGCTCCAGCGAGGGGTCCTGGCCAGTAGGGTTATGGCAGCAGCCGTGTAATAGCAACACATCGCCCTCTCGCATTTCGCCAAGAGTGCTCAGCATCTCACCAAATTGAAATTTCGAATTTAACAAGTCGTAGTATGGGTAATACTTTATTTCCAAGCCGGTTCTCGAAAAAAACTCAATCTGGTGGGCCCAATTCGGCACTGAAGCCCATATTCGACTTTTGGGAGAGAGATCCCGGATGTACTCAGCGCCTAATCGACAAGCAGCACCAGCACCCGGAGTTTGAGCAGAAGAGACCCGAACACTGCTATTGGCCGAAAAAACCTCGCTAAATAGCAATTTTTCCATGGACTCAATGTAGTTCGCATTTCCTGTTGGTGCGCGATAACCCTTGTCATCTCCGGCCTCAACAACACGGCGTTCAGCTTCCACTACCGCATCAAAAACAGCGACTTCACCTTGTTCATTTCGATAGATACCCAGACCCAGGTCAAGTTTTCCCTGTACCGTACTTTTTTTTAAACGAAGCTGGAAAGCTTCGATAGGATCGTCAGAATACGACTCGATATTACTAAACATAGAACAGCCTTGAATTGAATTTTACAAAACAGCTACGCTTAAATAGCTACCATCAATCAAGTTTACATTCTACCAATAGTTATTTGGCGCCAAATATTATTCTTTTAACGCATGCTTCGTTGATAGGCTGCAGGGGATACACCAACCCATCGCTGAAAAGCTCGTCCAAAGTTGCTGGCGCTCGAAAAGCCCAATAGATGACTTATTTCCTTCACAGATAAATGCTGTCTGCTCAGGTGTTGTAATGCCATTTCACGCCGCACTTCATCAAACAATGCCTCATAGGAAGTGTTGATTAAGCTCAATTTACGTTGAAGGGTCCTTGGGCTCAGATTCATTTCTTCAGCAATCAGATTGATCGATACTTTACGTTGATAAATACCTGAAAGTATCCGAGAGTAAACCCCATTAATCGTATCGCCACCTAGTACTCGTGAGAGATAATCGATCGTGATTTCTTCATTCTTGGCATGTACAACACTATCAGCTGTTAGTAGCGGTCGAGCAAGGTCATTATTGGAAAAGTACATAGCATTTTCTTCGGCATCAAACTCCACTGGCACTTTAAAATATTCACAAAATTTATCACTGTCCCCAGCTGCTCCACGCTGCATGGTTAATCGTATAGGTGCAAAAAGCTCACCAACGGACCAACGACATAATTTGATAAGACAGGCCATCATCGCTTCTGCACCCACATCAGATTCGTAATTGGTCACTGGCGCCCAGCCGAGCTTCAGGTGGTCTTTTGATTCTTCTAAGGTGTTGATGGATTGAGTATCAATGATGCGTCGATAGCGCATCCACTTATAAAATAATTCCCCCAGTGATTGGCTGGCGCAAAGCATGATGCTTAAAGAGTGGTACATACCTGGGTACGCAGCTTCGGCAGCTTTAAGGCCAAAGGCGGAGTCACCGCTTAAATAGGCAGCTCTATCCCAAACTTTTTTAACTTTGTACGCGATTATTCTGGAGTCAGGTCGATAAAGTTGCCTTACATCAATATCCGCTTCTTTAAATAGTGCGGCAGCATCCAGACCGTGCTGCTCAGCAGCTCGATAGGCAATTCTTACCCAGCTAGCAAGCAGTGAAGCCTGCTGCCCCACTACTTCTGGAACAACAGGTGAGGGGGCATTCAAATACATAGCCTATTCTCCGTTGCACTAAAACGGCTTCTCAAAGTTTAGGCCACAGGATACTCCTATTCTGTGATGATTCGGAGCTACTGAAGGTGTTAGCCCAAGGCTGAAATGTCCCCTTTGCACTTCGGGGTTGAATCCAAGCACACAAGATATGCCTTGACAAAAAAGCAAAGTATCTAATATATTAATGATTGATATGTTAATGAATACTAGATCCTATGATATCGCAACAGTTCAGTCGCTCACTCCCCATGATGTTGTACGGCGCACTTGATGCAGTAATGCCGAGATTTCGCCTTATCTTCAAAGAATTCGGTCTTACCGAACAACAATGGCGAGTCCTTCGAGTGCTTTGGGAGCATGACGACATAACAGTTGGTGATCTGGCGAATATCACGCTTATTTCAGCACCGAGTCTGGTCGGAGTTACAGACCGTTTAATGGCGGCCGAGTTGCTCGTTAAGAGACGCTCCAGACCAGATCGTAGAATGGTTTACATTACCGCTACGAAGAAAGGCCGTGAGTTGGAACAAGATGTGATGCCCAGGGTTGAGGCAACTTATGCTCAGCTACAAGAATCATTGGATTCAGCAACCTGGGAGGGGCTATTGGATGCACTGGAACAGGTTGCATCAATCAAGCTATCACCAGCGCAATTACAGAAAACAGTAAATAAACAAAATAAGGGTAATTGAATAATGAGAGCAACAACAGAGACTACAGCAGCTGGTAATGGTATTCGAACTGGCGATGAATACCTCAAAGGATTGCGTGATGATCGCGACGTATGGCTTGAAGGCGAGAAGGTCGCCGATGTCACATCCCATCCTGGAATGGGACGAGGAGCACACACTTTGGCGTCCTTTCTGGACAAGCAATTTGAACTTGGTTTACAAGACACTTTGACGTATCAGGAAGACGGTAAGCGGTATGGAATGTCGCACATGATCCCGCGGTCGAAGGAGGACATAATCCGACGCGGCGCGGCATTCTATGAGTGGGCAACCTGGTCAAACGGCATGTTCGGTCGAACGCCAGACTATAAAAATGCATCAGTCATGGCATTTGCGAGCGGTGCTGATTTTCTCAAAGAGGGCAACCCCGAGTTTGCCGATAACATGCGGAACTTCTATGAATACGTGCGTAACAACGACAAAGTATTGACACACACACTAGTGAACCCAACGTTCAATCACGCACAAGCGAAAGAAGGCAAGTTCAGCGACAAGGTTGCGCTTCAAGTCGTTAAAGAAACCGATGCCGGAATCATTGTTAACGGTGCCCGTCTTTTAGCGACCCTCGGTCCGCTTGCCGATGAAATAGAAGTGTTTCCATCCACCTTGCTGAAAGGAGCAGAAGAAAACCTACCCTTCGCATTTGCGTTTGCATTACCAATAAATACAGCCGGTATTCGCCTTATCTGTAGGGATAGCTACGACCATGGTAAGTCAACCTTTGATACACCACTCGCCTCACGTTTTGAAGAAATGGACGCGGTTGTCACTTTCAATAATGTCCTAGTACCCTGGGAACGGGTGTTTATGTACGGCAATCCTGACATGTGTAATAGAGCGTTTGCAGAGACCAATGCTGTGATTCACATGATGCACCAGGTAGTTTGTGGAAAATTAGCGAAGGCCGAGTTCATTGTCGGCTTGTTATGTGCCATGGCAAAAGCAACTGGCAAGGACAAAGATATGGGGGTGAAGAACCAAATCGCTGAAGCGATGATGATCGCTGAAACAGTGCGTGCATTGCGTTACAGCGCGGAACAACAAGCACACCCCGACCACAACGGTATCTATGTACCACTGCGTTGCCCAATAGACGCATCACGAAATTTATTTCCTAAATTCTACCCGCGACTTGTCGAGATCGTGCAATTGCTAGGATCAAGCTCACTCATGGCGACCCCATGTGAATCAGACTTAAGTAATGACATTGGAGACGATGTTGCGCAGTATTTTCAAACTATCAACTTGCAAAGCAAAGATCGCATTGCTCTATTCCGGCTGGCACACGATGTTGCGGTCTCGGGTTTTGGCAATCGGCAAGTACTCTACGAACGGTTCTTCTTTGGTCCGCAAAACATTATGGGATCTATTTTCTACGACTTATATGACAAAGATGAAGCTATAGCGCGCGTTGACGCACTACTTGCGTAACGCGGGCTAGTGAGATTTCAGAAGTCCACCGGCAACGAGCACTGTGGTTCGGCTAGTACCGATTGAGTTGTTATTTAGCAATGCTATTTACAAACGCTCCGTTGCCACTATGTTACGTAAAACACCAACACCGGACACCTCAACCTCTATAACGTCGCCATCTTGCAGGTATTTCGGCGGGTTAAAGCGAGCTCCAGCGCCATTGGGTGTTCCAGTTGCGATAATGTCGCCCGGCTTAAGCCTATAGAAGGTCGACAAATAGCTGATTAAATATCGACACGAGAACATTAGGTTGTTCGTAGTATCTTGCTGTCTTGCCTCGTTGTTGACATGGGTTCGTATACTCAATTCGCTCATTGGGTCTACCTCATCTGGCGTCACTAGCCAAGGACCTAGTGAACCAGACGCTTCGAAATTCTTCCCTTGAGTAACGTTAAATTTTGCATGCCGCAAAAAATCACGAACTGAGCCTTCATTCATAATCGATATGCCAGCAACGTGAAGGTGCGCCTCTTGCTCTGTAATTCGGCGACCCTCTTTACCAATAATCAGCACAATTTCACCTTCGTAGTCAAGCTGGTCGGATTCGGGCGGGTCTAAAATTTCTTGATTGTGACCGACGAGAGACTCGCGTGAGCGCATGAACACGCTGGGGTATTGGGGTAAGTCTGTTTTATCTTTGTATTCGGCATTACGATTCGCGTAGTTAACACCAATACAAATAATCTTTTCTGGATTCGGAATGGTCGGCAAAAACTCTACATCAGATAAGCAATAGTCAAACCCGGTAGAATGTGCATATTTGGCAAATTCACCAAGCCGGTCAGCACGAATTGCCCCTCGGAGGTCATTCAGTTCTGGAAAACGCTTGCCAAGATCAACGACCCCATCGCCAATGTTTGCACCAAAACTTATCGTATTGTTGTGGATGAAACTCAGGAACCTCATGTAACGCTCTCTTCGTTCAGCATCCCGGCGCGTTCAAGTACCTTATCAAGTCGTTTTTCGAGCTCAGATGTGGCGGATACCATTGGCAGACGATGTTCATTCGTCGGCATCAGGCCGATCTTCTTCATCATATATTTGATCGGAATAGGGTTGGTGTCATAGAAGACTGACTGATTTATTTCCAACAACTGATCGTGCAACTGACGGGCCGCATCAAGATCTTTATTCCACATGGCGACACACATTTCTGCTAGTACAGCAGGTCGTAGATTACCAACGGCATTCATAAGGCCACATGCTCCAATCGCCATCATCGGGAATGACAATTCTTCTAGTCCAACAAAAATTTTAAACTCACGACCCAAGGCATTTAAGCATTCGCTAGCGAATCCGATGTCGTTAACGGCGTGTTTCATTCCAATAAAGTGGGGTGACTTGTCGCGAATTTCTTTCATTGAGTCAAGTGTCACGTTGACCGCGGTTCGACCTGGTATGTGATAAATCATCCATGGCGTTTCGTGCTGTGCTGCAAGAGACAAATAGTATTCTACCAATCCTCGTTGCGGTGGCCGAATATAGTAGGGTGTTACAATTAACAATGCGTCAACACCGCGACTGACGGCGTGAGAAGTCAAGCTCTCGGTTTCCGCCAGTGACTGAGATCCTGTAGCAGCGACAACCGGGATAGTGCCGGCCACCCCCTCAACAGCAATATCCACCAAGCGATTGCGCTCTTTCGTGGTTAATGTAGATGGTTCAGCCGTAGTACCATTAACTAGTACCCCATGTGAACCGCTAGAAACCTGATAGTCAATCAAGCCCGAGTAGGCCTCAAAATCGACAGAACTATCGTGAAACGGTGTAATAACAGGCGGGATAGAGCCCCTAATTCGATCTAGGTCAGACATTGGTGCATTTCCTATGTGCTTGCTTGAATTGCGCTTGAATAATATCTACAAGTCAGTATATTTAACATGTTAGACAAGTACAATAACCTATGGAAACTCATTAATGCCTCATCAGATCATTGAGTACTCATCCAATCTTGATGCAGAATTAGATATTGATGAATTGATTAACGTGTTGCATCAAGTTGCTGCCAACATCGATGCATTACCGGTAGCGGGATTGCGAACTAGAGCGGTTCGACGTGAGCATTACCGTATTGCTGATGGTCACTTGCAAAACACGTTTCTACATGTCGTACTCAGAATCGCTCATGGCCGAAGCCTGGAGGTAAAACAAGCTGCCGGTAACGCAATTTTTGAGGCACTGTGCGCACACCTCAAGGCAGTCTACGAGCAAATACCAATGGCAATCTCTTTCGAAATGCAAGAGATAGACCCGGATTTCCGATGGAAGAAAAATAATCTTCGCGAATACCTTATAAGACGTGACCAAAATCAAAGTTAGACTCTATAGAACATTCATGCGAGCAATGGATTAAACCCGTGTCTGAATTAGAACATAACTTAAATGAAGTCGATGCTTTGCTACGTCGGTTTAGAAACAAACCACTACCGCATTTCATCAATGGTAAGCAAAGCAATGGGATGTCAGGCGAAGTGTTTCGTAATCAGACACCTATTAGCAATGAGGACATCGGCGATATTTGTTCAGCAAATGAAGCCGACATTAGCATCGCGTGTTATGCCGCAGAGGCGGCATTTGAAAGCTGGAAAGCTATTTCTGGAAAAGAACGAAAAAAGATATTACACAAGGTGGCTGATGGCATAGAAGCAAATGCTAAAAAAATTGCCTTGATTGAAAGCTACGACTCAGGACAAGCATTACGATTTATGAGCAAGGCGGCGCTTCGAGGCGCCGCTAACTTTCGGTTCTTTGCGGACATGGCACCTACTGCACGTGATGGCCAGTCGTTGCTGGCAGACGAGCACGTGAACTACACCCTGCGACAACCCTTGGGACCGGTTGGTGTCATTACACCCTGGAACACCCCTTTTATGCTTTCCACCTGGAAGATTGCACCAGCACTGGCAACTGGTTGCACGGTAGTGCACAAGCCTGCCGAGTGGTCCCCATACACGGCAATGCTATTGGCCGAAATTGCACATGATGCAGGATTGCCAGCTGGTGTCTTGAATTGCGTGCAGGGGCTCGGTGAGACAGCTGGCAAAGCACTGACCGAACATCCCGCAATCAAAGCAATCGCATTCGTTGGAGAGTCACAAACCGGCAGTCATATAATGCGACAAGGTGCCGACTCGCTTAAACGTGTGCATTTTGAACTCGGCGGAAAGAATCCTGTGATTGTATTTGCCGACGCTGATCTAGAGCGCGCTTTAGATGCTGTGCTCTTCATGATTTTTAGCTTGAACGGTGAGCGATGCACGTCATCAAGTCGATTGTTAGTACAGGAAACTATACAAGACGAGTTTAATGGCAAGTTAGTTGAACGAATCGCCAAATTGAAGGTAGGTCATCCGTTGGACCCGCAGACGGAAGTAGGGCCATTAGTGCACCCGCACCATTTCAACAAGGTTTGCAGTTTCTTTGACCAGGCCTGCAAAGATGGGGCGACAATTGCTGCTGGAGGTAAGTCGATTTCTGCCAAGGGGAACTATGTTGAGCCGACGCTATTCACCCATGCGAATAACGAGATGTCCATAGCCCAGCAAGAGATTTTTGGACCAGTGTTGACCTCTATACCCTTCAGAGACGAAGCGGATGCGATCGCGATTGCCAATGCATCGGACTATGGCTTGGCAGGATACATTTGGACAAGTGATATCGGCCGAGGTCATCGCCTAGCCCAACAGCTTGATGTGGGAATGATCTGGATCAACTCGGAAAATAATCGCCATCTGCCGACACCGTTTGGTGGGATGAAGGCAAGCGGAATTGGCCGCGATGGCGGTGACTACAGTTTTGATTTTTACATGGAAACGAAGAACATCTGCGTAGCCATGGGTTCACACCACGTTCCACAGTTGGGCATTGCATGAGTCTCTATCACTTGCAGAAATTTCTGTATTCGCTCAACCGAGACGAGCGGGTTCAAGAGCAATTCAAGCAGGATTTAGATAGTCTAATTGCAGAATATGCTCTTACAGAGGAAGAACAGGGTGCGTTGACTGAAGGTGACATTGGTTTGCTGTATGTGCTTGGTGTAAACGGTCAGATATTGATGCACTATGCGGCCTTTTTGGGCATTGAGTGGTTCGATTATTTGGATCTAATGCGCAAGGGCGTTGATAAACACGGACCGGTGCGCGCTGGCGTGTATGCAATGACCGGGTCCGGTAAAAGCTTCACTGCTGAGGAAAAGCACCCATGAGCTTGGTGTATGCAGGAGCACTTAGTCATGCGCCGGGCATAACCGGTCGTGCCGAACTGGCAAAAAATACCGTGAAGCGTGACGACTTCTACAACATGTTGGATCAACAGCGGAGAGATATTGAAGCCACCGGCGCTGAGGTGCTTATCGTCATTGCTGCTGAACATTTTGCCAACTTCTTCATGGACAACATGCCGGCCTACTGTATTGGCATAGCCGAGTACTATCACGGTCCTATTGAAGACCCTAACTGGCTGAAGATTCAGAAACAAATAATTCCCGGAGCACCTGATGTTGGACGGAGGCTAGTCTCAGACATTTTGCATACAGTGGATGTTGCCTATTCGGAGGAGTGGAAGTTTGATCATGGCATCATGGTGCCGTTACATTTTCTGACTCCCCGCTACGATCTACCGATCATTCCAGTTAATGTTAATTGTCAAGGTCCTCCACTGACACCACTACATCGGAGCTGGGCTTTCGGCAAAGCATTACGTAAAGCATGCGATGCTGTTTCAGAAAGAATTGCTCTGGTTGGGACTGGCGGTATTTCACACTGGCCCGCAACACCAGATTCGGGAAAGATTAACGAAGCATGGGATCGAGACTTTCTAGATAGACTTGCGAAAAATGATAAGCAAGTGTTGTTGGATTACACAGACGAGGACGTATACCGCGATGCGGGGCAAGGAGGATTCGAGATTCGCACCTTCATCTCTGCTGCCGCCGCTGCGGGAGGTCGGGGTGAAATTCAGTTTTACACTGCAGAATTGCCAATATTCGCTGTGGGCTGCACAATCGCCCGATTTGCTCTGCAATAAAGAACGACACGGAGCCAGGTCGCACACCGTATCTATTAATATCTGCTTACCGTGCAAAAAAGTACTGCCAGGCCATGCGCTATTCATAGATTGAATAGAAAATGCCTAAAGCACGATATGATAGTTGTAGTATAAATAAAAAAATCTATTTGAGGGATGGTGGCGGTATTGGCGTAAGAATTGCTTCTATTGCCTGAGCAATCGCGAGCAAGTTACCGTCACTTGCCATGGGCCCGTCTAATGACAAGCCAATCGGCAGGGCATCAGAAGATAATCCCATCGGTAAAGTCACGCTCGGAATTCCAGCATTTGCACTGGGATCACAATTCCGAATATAAGTTAGAAATGTCGGCACCTCTCGACCATTTAACCACACATTTTCGTCTTGCCCTATAAGGCTTGCCACGAGTGGCGTGGTAGGATAAGCGAGAGCATCTAGTTTCTTTGTACTGAATAGCGTTGAGAATTCTGCTTGCAATTCAGGTCGGTGTTTGAAAAGCGCTTCCTGATACACCTCAATAGGTATTGCATTTTCACCAATGGTCTGCTGTAAAATCTCACTGACATCTGGACTTGCAACCGATGCTATCAATTCATCTAGATTTATTCCTACATGATTGTCGCTAAGATACGTTTTGATATCGCGTGGAGTTTCGAACAAGACAACTGGAAAACCGACTTTTTCATTAATCTTGAATATGCTAGTAGCATCAATTTCTATAATCTGAACATTGTGCGCTCTTAGAACATCTAGGGTGGCATCCATAACTTCCGATACATCAGAATCCAGATCTGCTAAAAACGAATCTCGTGCAACCCCCAGTCTTAGCTCTGCCAATTCAACTTCCGGTGCTACACAAAGAGCGTTTGCTAACACCTGGTCAAGCATGCGAATGTCACCAATAGACGTCGCGAGCGGGCCGATGGTGTCTCGAGTTCGAGAAATTTGTAGAACACCGTCCGCCGGGTAGCGCCCTGTGGTCGGTCGAAAACCACAAATCCCGCATAATGCTGCTGGGATGCGTGCAGATCCTCCAGTGTCTGTTCCTAAACCCGCCCGAACTGCACCACAGGCAATGGCCGCTGCCGTGCCGCCACTACTGCCACCTGCAATCTTGGTAGGGTCGTATGGGTTTCTTGTGGGACCACTGAAGGCGTTGTTAGATGTAATGCCATACGCCAACTCGTGCATGTTGCTTTTAGCAACGACGGTTGCTCCAGCATTTTCAAGCCGCTGCACAGCGGTAGCACTACTGTTGGCGATGTTACCAGCTAGTGCTGGTGTGCACCCAGTTGTGGGCATACCTGCAACATTAATGTTGTCTTTAATAACCAGAGAAAAACCCGACAGCGCTTGGATTTCTGTTCCGTTTTGTTCGGCAATTTCAAGCCGAGGACGATCAATGTATGTAATTGCGTTTAGCTCTGATGCGACACCACTGAGCTTATCTAGAATCGTCTGTTCGGTTGGTTCGGATATGGTGCTATTTTTAGAAATTTTGTTCATTTTTTTCTCCAAAGGTCAATTACTCCTCTCGCATATTAAGATTTTTTCAGTTAATGGCAACAATACATTTTCAGATAAATAAATCATCTAATAACTAAAAATATTAATATATTAGGTTCAAGATACTTTAAGGTATAGCAAATTCTCATATCTAATTGTTTTATAAATGAAAAACAAGTATGTCATCCGCTCCCGAATTTCGAAGAATAAATTCAGGGCGATTCTGCGGCTGTTTTGCCTTGATATCAAGGCTTGCAAAGTCGCTCAAATGACCGGCATCTCTCGCCCAGCGACCAACCGATTGTATACTCAATCAGACAACAAATCGCCGAGGAATACGAGCGCGTCAGCCCCTTTGAGGAAGGAAGGCGCGGTGGAACTAGATGAAAGCTAATTCGGTACGGGCAATCTATGCGCCACGAAAATAGGTATCAATATCTGCTAAAATATATCCGGAATCGACCGCTTAAAGTATCTTGAACCTTTTAATCGATACTCTTAAAAGACATCAAGATCATTACCCAAAACAACGTCACCTTTATATTTTTCTTTGATCTCGCGTAATAGTTGCTCTTCACTAACATCAAAAAACAACAGATGGTACAAAACCAAAAGTTTAGGCTTGGAACGTGCAGCAAGCTCAGCAAGCTCAGTGCTCAGCGTATGATTATTACTGTGGTAAGTCTTCCAGAACTCATCTCTCTTGGACAAACCTTCCTCACTAAGTACTTCGTGTATCAAGATATCAGCACCGCGACTGTATTTTTCAATATTGGTATCGAACGCAGTATCGCCGGATATAACGATAACCCGGTCGGGCGTTGTGAACCGATAACCAAACGCATTTGGCCATGATCCATGTTTTACAGGAAATGCCTCAACAGTAACATTTTCGTCTTTATAAATGACGCCCTCTGATACCGTGTGAGCGTTGACTCGCCAACCCTGATTATTGGTTGGTTCCAGCCCGTATAGACGGTACTTTATATCAGCGTCGTACGCCTTCAGGATATGTTTCGTCATTTCAACAATACCTTCTGGCCCATAAACCTCTAGAGGTTCATCCCGCTCCATAGTCCAGGGAGTAAAAATCAAGTCGGGATATCCTGCTGTGTGATCGGAATGTAAATGTGTTAGAAATGCACGTTTGATTCGTTTTGCAACCAACCCTTCAATGGTTCCACCATACTCAGGTGTCAGTGCTGCGGCTTGCCTAATAACACCAGGGCCAAAATCAACAATATAAGGAGTGTCATTTACGATAATTGCCACAGATGGCCCAAACCGTTGGGGGTTTGGAATCGGAGTTCCCGTTCCAAGTAAAGCAACTTTTGTTATTTCTGAACTGGCTAATTCAGCATTAGCCAGAGATGGCATAAACAGGCTAATAACCAAACAACTCAATATCGATAATTCTTTTATTATTTTAATCACGAAAACCTCCATTTATAACTGCTTGTATATTGAAAAAAACATCAGACAGCAGGATTTATGCTACTTGAAATTCTATGAACTAGAAATTATAGCGTAGATTCACACCATAAAACGCCATTCCGTCGTTAGGCATACATTGAAGCGTGTAATTTAGAGCACCGTTGTCTCCTATATTCAAACAGGTTTTCTCTCCGGTTATATTATCTGCCCATACAGATGCTTCGAACTGCTCGTCTTCACCAAATGCCATCGTAGCTCTGGCATTAATAACGAATGAGCTATCTATCTGATTTTTTAGATTATTTTCTTTTCCAGTGTTCTTTTCATCCGTCCAACGGAAATCAGTTTGAAGGGAAAGTACTCTATCTCCAATGTTCACACTTTGAACAATAAGGCCGGACAAAGTGAATTCAGGTGAATTTGATAACGACGCACCTTTTGCGACAGTGACCAAGGTTCCCGGATCCGTAACTTCTGTATCCAGCCACCCCAAACCGGTTTGAATATACAGATTATCTGTTGGCGCCCATTTGACTTCTAGCTCGGCACCAAGTAGCTCGGATTCTGGAACATTCAGGAAAGCAACACTCCCCATGAGATCAACATCGAAAGCTTGTAGATCTTCCCACTGGTAGTAGAAGAGTGCGCCATTAAACTCCAGGCTTCCGTTTGCTAAATTTGATTTAAAACCGATTTCATATGCATCCAGAAATTCCGGATTAGTCGGCTTATCGGCTGTTGCATTCGGTTGTAATGCGGCCAATGCTCTAGTATCAAATGCGCCTGATTTAAAGCCTCGTGAGTAACTGGTATAAAGCATAGCATCGTCACTGACAAAGTAGCTGACACTGACTCGGCCACCGACTTCGCCTAAATCCTGTTTAACCGGTGTGTTTACGCTACGCAGATGATTGGGGAATTGATTTATTCTATCCAGGTCCAAATAGGTACCGAGACCCAAAGGCGTACCAGCAGGTGTTGTACTAGGAGGAGGAAGCCCGGTATCCGTCTTGGCAAATACTCTGGCCAAGCTGGTTCCCTCTTTTTTATCGCTGGTGTAACGTAAACCCAAGCTCATTTTCAGCTTATCACTCAGATCCCAGTCGAATTTTCCGTAACCGGACAGAATATCGACTTCCTGATCAATAGTAACACTTGGAACAATACCAAATGGAGCACCACCCTGATCAAACCGATAAATAATGGTCGCTAGGTCAGCCGCTTCCCGAGAGTAATACGCACCCAGAATCCAGCGAAACTCCCCTTCGTCACTAGAACTAAGGCGCAACTCTTGGGAAAAGATATCAGTATCACCACTTTGCCCAGGCATAAAGGCATTACCGCTGGGAATATTGGCCAGTGTTTCCACATATTCCACTGTATTGTTGTCAAAAGAAGTTAATGACACCAGGCTAAGGAACTCAAAATCATGGGTAATTTTTAGAAAAATACCGGCCGTATCCACTTCCGCAACATCTGGAGCTGCATCATAGGTTTTGTGCCAATCACCAGCACCAGCCACCACGGCCGAATCTCCAGTGCGAGGATCTAGCGTTACACAATTACTGACACCATCAAATTGAGCTGAACCACCGGCAAGCACACTAGGACAATCAGGCACTGCAGTTAAATCTACAATAGCGCCGTTAGAGACGTTACTACCATTTGGGTCCCAGAAACCCACTGATAAATAAGGACGGCGACCGCTGTCGCTGTATCCTGCATGGGCATTGACCAGTATTTCTGTCGCCTCTGATGGAGCCACTAAAAATTGAACTCGAGCTGATTTACGATCGATATCGCCCATTTTTGATCCATTGAATAGGTTTTCCCAGATCCCGTCACGGGTCACACTTTGCACCGATATACGCATTGCAACTACATCACTCAGCGGCACACTGATGGCACCCTCAGCATCCAAACGGCCTTCACTGCCAATGCTGGTTTGCAAATAGCCCTCGGCATCCTCTCCAATAACAGGCTTACGGCTAATGTAGTTTACGGCTCCACCTGTTGTATTCCGGCCAAACAATGTATTTTGAGGACCACGCAGTACTTCAATGCGCTCCATATCAAATACTGCTAGCTGGCTGGTATACGGGCCGGTAAGGGACACTTCATCAACATACTGCCCCACTGATTGTGCGGCGGTGATATGAAAGTTAAACGTACCTACACCGCGAATGGTCAAACCGGAATTAATGGCAGAGGGATTCTGGACAGATAGGTTGGCGAACAATTTAACAATATCGTCGGTATCCTGCACTTGCAAAGTGTCTAACTGCTCGCCCGACATAGCATTAATAGCAATTGGTATATCTTGTGCCGACTCTTCACGCTTCTGGGCTGTTACTACAATTTCTTCCAACCAATTGCCAGCCCCTGCTGCAAAAGACTGAATTGATGCCAAACCGGTTACTGCAAATACAACAGCGGTAGCAACAATTTTACGTTGTGAATTAATAATCAATAATGACATCGTTTTATTCCCCCGTATCTCTTTTAGATTGATCTACATTCCCGTTTTACCACTCGTTTTACCACTAGCCCAACGAAACCTGGACACTATAAATTCTCGCATATATTTAACATGTTAAGAAAAAATAAAGTTAATTAACATTGATATTTAGTTTATTCTTTATAAATAAAAGTTAAGTTCTTGAGGAACTATTGAGAGACTATCTATGAAACTGAACCAACTAGAGGCTTTTATCGCTGTTGCCGATGGATACGGTATTGCAGGTGCTGCCAGCAAATTGAATATTTCTCAGCCTGCCATCACCAAAAGTTTGCGCAATTTAGAAGAGGATGTGGGTGTCGCATTACTCGATAGATCGGAATACCGCCTCAAGCTGACCACATACGGCGAAATCCTGCTTAATCGTGCACGTGCAATTTCTACTGAAGTCGAAAAAGCCCGGCTAGATATCAGGCTGATGCAAGAGCGCAATCAGCAACTGTTGCTATACAACAGCTCTCCCGGGCCAATGCCATTGCTTATTCCCAATGGACTCCAACGCGCACATGAAAAAATGCCTGGCTTATTGGTAGAGTTTGCTGGAGAGCTCATTGGAAGCACTGAAACAAAGTACGGTGGTCTCGCTCAAGGGTTATATGACTTACTTATCTATCCAGTAGAAAAAACCCATAATGTAGACAATTTTATTTGCCAGCCATTAATGGATATAAAACTAATTGTTAAAGCACGCAAAGGACACCCGGCCACCAAGCTAAGAAAGCCATCGCTCCAGGAACTTAGAAAGTTTGCCTGGCTTAGCCCAAGTAAGGTCGGATTACCTAACAGAATCATAGAAGAAGCTTTTGCGTATGCTGGTGTAAAGCGCCCGGACATGCTTCTGCCCTTACCCTTGAGGTCGATGATTTTCGCTTATCTTCGTAATACAGACTTTTTAGCCTTTGTACCCTCACACCCAGCTATAGATGAAGAAGATACCCATGAGTTCTTAACCATTGATGCCGACATACCATTGATGGGCTGGACACTGCATTTGCTCCAAAGAAAATCGAGTATCCCGTCAAAAGGCATGAATACATTTATTACCGAGCTTAAAACTATTGTCACAGAAGCAGAATCCAGCCAGATGAAATAGCACACCAATATAAACGAGATGTAAAAAAAAGCTCCCGGGGAGCTTTTTTTTTACATCAATCAAAGATTTAATCTAGTTTTTCTCGAGATTAACCAGTTTATTTTTAGCAATCCAAGGCATCATGGAACGCAATTTTTCACCCACTACTTCAACACCGTGAGTAGCATTGTTACGACGCTAGGCGGTCATTTCGGGGTAGTTCATCGCAGCTTCTGTGATGAAGTTTTTAGCCTAGGTGCCATTTTGAATATCTTTCAGTGCAATGCGCATTGCCTAACGTGATTCGTCATTAATAATTTTCGGACCAGTCGCATAGTCACCGTATTCTGTACTCTTAGAGATTGAGTAGTTCATGTTGGCAATGCCACCTTCATACATCAGGTCAACAATCAGCTTCAACGACTGCTATACCTTAAAGTATCTTGAATCTTTCTCTATTTCGATGGCAAATACACGCTTGAGTCGTTGCGCTCAGGCCATTGAGTAAGCTTTGGGCTTCTGAATTTCTTCTTGCCAACCGGTTTCTGGGGAACAATATGCTCACGCCACTGGATTCCCGCCCTCACCCCATCATTCTTCGTCACCCCAGTCATCGGCTGGGTTCGGCGGGAACGACGACCAAAAGAGCAAGCCCGAGCATCGGCCGTACCAGGGAATCGTTGCTAAAACACCGCTGGAAATGAACAAAGAAGGGAAGGGAATTGGTGAACATATACAGGTGTTGATGCTCAGCTTTCTAGGCAAATTTGGAAACCCTGAACTGGCTCTGTCACTGGCGATTCTTCCCGGCACTATCCTCGGTTTTATTTTTTCCTCGCTGATTGTTGGAAAAGTTCAAAATCAGGTGCTTAGAACCTATGTATTGCTTTTTGTGGCGGTTAGCGGTCTGCTAGTGCTACTGAATGGCATCAGGGCATGGCCAGGCGGTTAGTGGCTGACGGAAGGGCCCCACCTCAGAGTGACCAACTGATGCTGAGCGAGTCATGCTGACCGCAAATCCAGATAGTGCGCAACTGCGTCACAGCTCATCTCGATCAACATCGGCGTCAGCTC
Source organism: Candidatus Azotimanducaceae bacterium (assembly GCA_965208605.1). GTDB lineage: Bacteria > Pseudomonadota > Gammaproteobacteria > Pseudomonadales > Azotimanducaceae > UBA9659. Next base: position 1,064,345 of record OZ242345.1, read on the forward strand.
AATGGCCGTCGCCGTCTTCTCGCGAGTATGCACCCAGCCTAAATAAGTCAGGCTGCGGGCGGCCAGGAACATGGGCAGGTCGACCAATTTATCATCTGATAGTGCACGATGCCGGCGATAGCCCTCAATTAATGCATCTCTGGCAACCCCGTAATTCGGGTCCGACTGGATAAAATAGAGCACCGTTGCCAACTCGAATAAATGCCAGCCAAAGCCGGCATCGTCGAAGTCAATGATCTGTACTTTATCGCCGTCCAGCAGGATATTCTCTGGCACCAGGTCAGCGTGAATCAAGCTGTAGTCCTGCGGCGATTTGCGCAGTGCATGCAGGTCATTGAGCAGCACAGCTTTTGCTTGCAGAACCATTTCGCGTTGAGCATTGGTTAGTGCTGCCAGTTTCCAGAATTGCCCCCAGAAGGGCTGTTCACCCACCAGACCGTCGGCATCCCAGACGTGCCGCAGGAACTCTGCGGGAACTGTCCAGTCGGATGTTTGATTGTGCACCCGTGCGGCGACTTCGCCGATAGTGAAGTAGATATTTCGAATTGCATCACGATCATCACCCAGCCCGTCTTCGACTGAACCAAGTTGCTTGCCATTGACCCACGCCAGCAAATCCACCTGCCGCGGGGCGTCAATATTATCAGTAGCCACCGTGCAGAAGTTCCCCCCAGCGCTGGTAGGTATCATTTTTGGCACACTGATTCCAACCTGCTCCAGTGCGTTAAGCCACATCGCTTCGGAATTCAGCGCTGCGTCAGAATGGTAGTTTGCACGGTGCACCCGCAGTGCGTATTTTGCGCCTGCGGTTTGCAAGGCATACACAGCATTTTCACGCTGCTTGATCAGGCTCAGCTGGCCCTGTAAATCCCAGGCAAGCAGCGCCTTCTCGGCGAGGCTAAGCAAGCGTTCTTCCTGTTCGGCTATCGTCAACTGTTCAAAATCACTCAGGATGCATTCTCCGTTCCTGCGCGGCTAGTGCTTTATCCAGATTTTGCAACAACAGGTCAGCATGGGCTTTAGAAAAACAAATCGGAGGGCGCATCTTCAAAATATTGTTCTGCGGCCCGATCCGGCTGATCAACACACCCTGCTCTTTCATCCGGTTTACAACCCAGCCTGCCTCGCCGGTGGCGGCGGCTTTCGAAGCCCTATCCTGTACCAGTTCAACACCGAAGAACAACCCGACACCACGCACATCGCCGATCAACTCGTACCTTTCCTGCAGCTTGCGCAAACCCTGCTTCAGGTAAGCGCCAACCACACGTGAATTTTCGACCAGCTTCTCCTGTTCAATCACTTCCAACACCGCCAGGCCGACGGCGCAGGAAACGGGATTACCGCCGAAGGTATTAAAGTACATCACTCGGTCACGAAACTCGTTAGCCATATCCGCGCGACAGATAGCACCCGCTATCGGATGCCCATTGCCCATAGGCTTACCCAAAGTGACGATATCCGGCACCACACCGATCGTTTCATGGCCCCACATCTTGCCGGTGCGACCGAATGCAGACTGCACTTCATCAAAAACCAGCACGCCACCGGCATCACGCACGCACTTGGCCATTTTCTCAAAGTAAGCATCGGGAACAACTGGCAATCCTTCATTGGCAAATATCGGGCACACCAACATCCCAGCAAAACCAATTCCTTCTGTCTCAAACTCATCAATCGCCTGTTGAATCTGTGCGATGTAAGCATCGGCCAATGCTACACCGGCCAAATCATCCAGCGGGTGATAGCTGTTAGGAAAATCCACAGCCTTCACGTCCGGGCCATTCGGCTTGCCGTCGTTAAACAAGGTCGCCAGCGCATCCACCGCAGTGGTATTACCGTGGTAAGTGGCGTTTGAGCAGATTATGCCTTGCTTGCCGGTGTGGTTGCGCGCCATGCGCAGCGCTACTTCGTTAGCCTCGCTACCGGTGCAGGTTAAAAACAGCATGGACAAGGAAGCATCGAATTTGGTGGTCAGTTTCTCGCCGTATTCAACAATTGTTTCATGCAGATAGCGGGTATGAATATTCAGAGTGGCGGCCTGTTTGGCCAGCGCATGCACCACATGCGGATGGCAATGGCCCACATTGGGCACGTTGTTGTACACATCCAGGTAACGTCGGCCATCGGTACCAAACAACCAGACGCTCTCACCCCTGACAATGTGCAGTGGTTGGTCGTAAAACAGCGGTGCTTTTTCACCCATCAGCCGATAACGTCGTTGTAGTAGCTGTTGATTATCCATATACATTCACCCTGTGTTAACTATGCTTCTGACCTTGGTAAAACTCACGCATAACCACCGGGCTTTCCGGCAAGGTTGAGCCGCCATCCACAACAATCGTCTGGCCAGTTATGTAGGAAGCCTCATCGGATGCAAGGAACAGCATAGTATTGGCAATATCTTCCGGCTTGCCGATTGCACCTTTGGGGATGTCGGCAGCCATCTCACGCAGCCCTTCTTCGCCGGCCAGGATCGACATGGCCTGGGTAAGGATATAACCCGGCTCTATGCCATTAACGGTAATATTCTCGCGCGCCAATTCAATCGCGGCGGTGCGGATAAAACCGTTCATACCACCCTTGGAGGCGGCATAGGCCGATGTCTGCGGCATCGCTACGGTGGGACCAGTGACCGACGAAGTAAAAATAAACCGACCGCCACCACGCTTCCTTATATGTGGCAAGGCTGCCTGCACCGTCCAGAAAGAAGCTTTCAGGTTGACTGCTAAGGCCTGAGCAAATTTTTCCTCGGGCAGATCTTCTACCGTGTACATTGGAAATACTGCCGCGTTATGAATGGCAATATCGAGACCACCGTAATGCTGCACAGTCTGTTCTACCATATTGAATAATTCCTGCTTTTTGCCAACATCGGTCTGGATCAGTATCGCGTCGCCGCCACCGCTGATAATGTCGTCCACAACCTGCTGGCCGTTTTCCCGTGTGCGCGTCGCGACCACCACCTTGGCTCCGGCCTGGGCGAACACTTTGGCAATACCTTCACCGATGCCTTGGCCTGCGCCGGTTATAAATACAATCTTATCGTTCAAATCTCCGATCATGGTTCTGCACTCTTACGGTCATTAGGAACAAATGGTAAGGGCAAATATAATAACCGCACGGCAGACCGCCGACTATCAACGAATTAGACGAGTCAGAAAAGCCTGCAAGTCCCCTGCAATAGTTGATCGATGGCCTGAAAGTGCCGCAATAATGTGCTCAGTGCACCCGCAAGACAATTATGGTCGGGTATACTCAGGCCTGATCACCACCACTGGGTACACGCGGAGAATAATAAAAAGGTTCAAGATACTTTAAGCGGTCGATTTCGGATAGATTTTAGCAGATATTGATACCTATTTTCGTGGCGCATATTGAAGCGAAACTCGCACTCCTTGATATCAAGACAAAACAGTCGCCGAATCGCCTTGAATTTCTTCTCCGAAATTCGGGAACGAATGACATACTTGTTTTTCATTTATAGAGCAATTAGTTATGACTATTTTACTAGACCTTAAAGTATCTTGAACCAATAAAAATGATAAAAGCAATTATTGGTGACCGAAATAACGCGGTGGATGTGAACAGCGGAAAATCCCTGTTTGCTACGATTTACCTCAGCATTATCGGCCCTGCCGTGTTTATTGTGCAACCCGGCTTTGTGCAGGGAATGGTCGAATTCCTCGGCTTCAGTGAGCCAGAAGCGGGTTACGTTGCCTCCGCAGAGATCTGGGGCATCGCAATTACCACCTTGGTGCTTACTTACCTGGCCAACCGCATCGACTGGCGTAAGATCCTGGTGTTCTCAGCACTGCTCGCCGTTGTCGGCAATTTTCTGTCCATCTATGCCGGCGACGTGGTCAGCTTCGCTGCCCTCAGGTTTATCGTTGGTATCGGCTCCGGCGGGCTGGTGTCTCTGACCTTTACCATCATCGGCCTGACCGCCAATCCTGATCGTAATTTCGGTTTTATGATTATGTGGATTCTGGTGTACGGCGCAATTGGCTTTCTGCTAATGCCGATTGCCTACGAGAATGTCGGCATGACCGGCCTGCTGGTATTTTTCGGCCTGTTTAGTTTGAGTGCCCTGCCCTTTATTCGCCATTTACCCGGTTCCGGCGATGACCATATTGTGGTCGATGAAGCTGCAGTCCACTTGTCTGCAGGGCTTAAATTCCTGGCTATCGCCACCATGTTCGTCTACTTCGTGGCACAGGGCGTAGCCTGGGCCTACTTGTTCCTGATTGGCACCAATGGTGGCGTCAGCGAGCAGGATGTGACCTACGGCTTAACTGCCTCACAGTTCTTCGGCATAGCCGGGGCGCTAACCATCGCCACGATCAGCAACCGCCTGGGCCGAATTACTCCACTTGCGCTGATGATCATCGGCAGCGTGATTTCACTCACGTTCTTATTCGGCCAGATGAGCGCCATGCTATACCTGATAGCGGTATGTATTTTTAATTATTGCTGGAACGCCGCACACCCCATCCTGCTGGCCACCATGGCGAGTTTCGATTCCAGCGGCCGCATGGTGGTGAATGCGGTGGCGGCGCAAATGGTAGGCTTGGCCATCGGCCCGGCGTTGGCGGCCTCAGTTATCGGGGAGAATGACTACTCAATGGTGATCTGGTTGGGGATTGGTCTATTTGCACTCTCGCTGATGTTGATTCTGCCGCCACTATTGAGGCAGCGGCAACTTGAATCGTATACAACCAAAAATGCAAGCCAGCAAACGTAAGATTATCAAGTAAAAGGCAGGCGAAATGGGGCATATAGACTGTCAATCTGAGTCGGGACCTGCTTCCCGGGCAGCCACGCCACTATCTGGTGTGTCTGGTGGACGATTGCACGCGCCTGGCTTGGGCGGAGGTGGTGTCGGACATCAAGAGCCTGACGGTCATGCTCACCACCCTGCGGATAATCAATCTGCTCGATAGCCGTTACCAGCTCCAGTTTGAGGAGATCTTGAGTGACAACGGTGCGGAGTTTGCCTCCAAGAAGAGCCTGAAGGGGCATCCGTTTGAACGGATGCTGCAGGAACTGGGCATTCGGCATCGCTACACTCGGTCCGTACCGACCCCAGACCAATGGCAAGGTAGAACGTTTCTGGCGGACACTGAATGAGAACTTGATAGACGATACGGTGTTTGAGAGTGTGGCTGAGTTCAAGCGAAAACTAGAACTCTACATGCTGTACTACAACGAGCATCGGCCGCACCAGGGGATCGGTACTAAAAGACCGATGGAAATGAGGAAAAAACTGTCAGAGAACCTATACAATTGCCATTAAGTTGCTGTTGGGTTAGATGGCTTTGCTCTATTGAAAGTGCCCATTCAGTTTATCAATAACGACAAATAAAGTTTCGCGTTCACTTTTACTGAGCGTTTTCAGTAGTTGGTTTTGCCAGTCCAGGGCGATAGGCGTGATCTTGTCCATCACTTGCTGTCCTTTTTTGCTTAACGCAACGAGATAGGTCCGGTTATCTTCGGCGGGCATTATTTTTCTAATCCACTGCTTTTTGCTTAGGGTCTGTATGGCTCGGCTTACCTTGACCTTGTCCATATAGGCCTTTGTGGCAATGTCTTTTGATGTTAGCGGCGTACCCTGATTAAGCGTTGCCAGTATGCGCCATTCGGGAATACTTAAGGCGTACTCGCGTTGGTAAATGCGGGAAAGTCTCGAAGATACTTTGTGTGCAAGCCTTGCTAATAGGTAGGGTAGAAAATTGTTGATATCCAAATTGGGTACTTGTCGATTGCGTTTATTCGTCATGGTTTTAGATATTGCTTGTAATAATGTTTTGATTTGTTTTAATATAGTTTCAAATGAAACTATATGCAATACTTATACCGATTTTGTAAAGTGGTAACTACCATGGTTGATCTTACACGGCTCAAATATATGACTGGTTTTGGCAATGAGCATGAGAGCGAAGCTTTAACTGGCGCATTGCCTGTCGGCAGATTTAACCCGCAGCGAGTCAGCTATGGTTTGTATGCGGAGCAACTAAGTACCACTGCGTTTACCGCGCCGCGTAGCCGTAATCGTAGAACCTGGATGTACCGCATTCGTCCCTCTGTCGTGCAAGGCGACTATGAGCCGTTTGAGCATGGCTTGGTCAGAACGGGGCCGGTGACTGAAATGCCCCCATCGCCTGGTTTGTTGCGCTGGTCTGCATTGACGATACCGAGTAAGCCGACTGATTTTATTGATGGGCTGGTGACTTGGGCTGCCAATGGCGACTCTACAATGCAAGCAGGAATTGGTGTGCACCTGTATTGCGCGAATACTTCAATGATGCAACGATTTTTTTACAACGCCGACGGTGAGTTACTGATAGTACCCCAGTCTGGCGGTTTGCTGCTGCATACAGAATGTGGGAAGTTACCTGTGCAACCGGGGGAAATCAGCGTAATTCCCAGGGGCATGAAGTTTCGTGTCGAACTCGTCAGTAATCAAGCTCGTGGTTATATCTGCGAAAACTATGGTGCGCCATTTGAGTTACCGGAGCGCGGTCCTGTTGGTGCTAACGGTTTTGCCAATGATCGGGATTTTCAGTATCCGGTGGCGGCTTATGAAGATATTGAGGGTGAATTTGAATTGGTCAGTAAATTCGCTGGTGGTTTTTACCGTTGCCACCTGGGTCATTCGCCATTAGATGTTGTCGCCTGGACAGGAAACTCAGCACCGTACAAATATAGCTTGGCGCGTTTTAATGTTATCAATACTGTCAGTTACGACCATCCGGACCCATCTATCTTTACCGTTTTAACATCGCCATCAGATACCGCCGGCACGGCTAATGTGGACTTCGTTATCTTTCCACCACGTTGGATGGTTGCAGAAGATACGTTTCGCCCTCCTTGGTATCACCGCAATATGATGAGTGAATTCATGGGCTTAATCCATGGCACTTACGATGCCAAGGGGGAAGGTTTTGAGCCCGGTGGTGCCAGCTTGCACAACTGTATGTCGCCGCATGGGCCTGAAGCGAGTGTCTTTGAAAAGGCAAGTAGTGGAAAATTATTACCGGAGTATTATGACAATACCTTAGCGTTTATGTTCGAGTCGCGATACATCATGGTGCCAACTGCTTTTGCGCTCGAATCTAAGACCAGACAGCACGATTACCTAAACTGCTGGGGTGGAATCAAAAAGCAGTTTGATGCTATGCGCATGTAGTGGTGCCGGAAAAGTCGTTAGCATTACCCCGTCATTCTCGCCGAAGCCAGTCATCCCCGCCGAACCCCGTCATTCTCGCCGAAGCCAGAGGAACGAGCAGTTATGCATGAATGTTTGCTAGCTTTCAAAGTGTTGTTTAATAGATTCAATAAAATACGATTGCGCTCTGCCTGGATGTCGATTCTTCCAAGTGCCAACACAGACTTGGTACTGATCTCTCGAGCCACCGCTATAGTTCACTTCAAATAACTTGCCGTTATTGATTTCTTCTGTGACCCAGCTCAACGGCATCCAGCCAATACCCATACCACTTAAAATAGCTTGTTTTTTAGTATAAAAATCACCAACAAAGAATAGTTCAGAACTGCCAAGTGAGCGGCCAGGTTCTGGCTGTTGATAACTGGAATCTTGTACGCTGACTTCGCGCACGGCGGATAAATCAGATAATCTATAGCGTTTATTTTTATCAAGGTTGGAGCTTGGCGAAGCAACAAGCATGGTTTCAATGTCGAATAAATGCTCGCTTAACCAACGATTATCATGGGGGTAATTCAGGGAGAACATGATATCGGCATTGTCAATATCGAAACGTCTTTCAACGCCGCCCAAATACTCCGGTGTTAGTTGAAAAATGGTCGGAGCATTTTTTGATTGCACATAATCAATTACTTGCAAAATAATACTTGGTTCCAACATACCGTCGATAATCACTTCAAGCTTGGGTTCCCAGTGATCAGTTAATTGCGTAGCCACCGATGACAGGTAATCGGCCTGGTTAATGACTTTGCGTGCCTCTTCCAGCATACGAACGCCACAGGGTGTGAGTGTGACGCGGTAACCCGAGCGATCGACCATATTGAGTCCATAGCGCGCTTCAAGCTGGGCAATGCTGTAGCTAATCGCCGGTACCGTTTTATGCAGGGCAGCGGCTGCCTTGGAGAATGAGCCTTCGCTGACAATCTTATCCAGCGCCCTGAATGCGTCTAGATCATTACCTTTCATATTGTGGAAAGCCGTATAACGTGCATCAATTTCATTAAATCAATTTTAATAAGTAATACAAAATAATTCAATATATTTAAATAAGTTTTATGACTAGGCTGGCTCCAATCAATGGTGGATGCGAAGCCTTCGGTTTAATTGCTTTGCATGCCAGTGGTTGCCCAAGCAATGAGAGAGATGACATACCATGGCGAATACAAGTGAGATTAACCCATTAGGCTGTGACGGCTTTGAATTTATTGAATATTCCGTACCCAACTCGGAAGAAAAGCAAAAGTTAATCGGCTTGTTTACCGGGTTGGGGTTTACTGCGGTCGCCGATCATCGTTCCAAAAATGTGACGTTGATGCGACAAGGTGGTATTAATTTTCTCGTTAATGCTGAGCCCTACACCCACTTCTCCAGTTTTGCTAAAGCGCATGGTTCCAGTGTTTGCAGTTTTGCTTTCAAGGTCCAGGATGCGCGTCAAGCACTGAATTATGCCTTGTCTCAAGGTGCGCGCGAGTTTGAGGGCAGAGCGAGCTATATGGAGCTGAAAATTCCTGCCATTTATGGCATTGGTGATAGCGTATTGTATTTTGTCGACAATGTGACCGGAGTTGATATCTATCATGTCGACTTTATTTTTCGGCCGGGTGTTGAAAAATGGCCACAAGGTGCAGGGTTACACCATATTGACCATCTAACGCACAATGTTGAGCGCGGTAATATGGATCTATGGTCGGGCTTTTATGAACGTATAGGTAACTTTAAGGAAATTCGCTACTTTGATATTGAGGGTAAAAAAACCGGTTTGGTTAGCCGGGCAATGACCGCGCCCTGTGGGAAAATTCGTATCCCGATCAACGAGTCTTCCGATGGAAAATCACAAATAGAAGAGTATCTAAAAGAATATCGCGGTGAAGGCGTACAGCACATTGCATTGCATACCGATGATATATATCAAAGCATGCGCCAACTACGCGACGGTGGTATTGCCTTTCAGCAAACACCGGACACCTATTACGAGAAGGTGGGTGAGCGCGTACCGGGTCATGGCGAGCAGTTACCCGAACTGAAGGAACTACAAATCCTTATTGACGGTAGTGTCGGTGATGCTGGGATCTTGCTACAGATTTTTACTGAAAATACCATTGGGCCAGTGTTTTTTGAAATTATTCAGCGCAAGGGCAACGAAGGTTTTGGTGAAGGCAATTTTCAGGCTTTGTTTGAGTCAATAGAAGCCGACCAGATACGTCGAGGCGTGGTGTAATGAAATTGGCATCGCTGAAAACTGGGCGTGATGGCGTACTGCTTGTCGTCTCTAAGGCGCTTAGTCGAGCGGTAGAAGCAACATCTGTTGCACCGACATTACAAGCGGCGTTAGATCATTGGCAGGAGTCGGCGCCAGCACTTGAAGCAATATACCAAAGGTTGAACAAGCAGCAATGTGTTGGTGATTTTGCGTTTGAACCTGCAGATTGTGCGGCGCCTCTACCGCGGGCTTATCACTGGGCAGACGGTAGTGCTTATGTCACGCATGTTGAATTAGTGCGCAAGGCGCGAGGTGCCGAATTACCCCCTTCTTTTTGGACTGACCCGTTGATGTATATGGGCGCGTCCGATGCTTTTTTAGGCGCTTGTGAAAGTGTCCCGGTTGAGTCCGAGGCCTGGGGCATTGATTTTGAAGCAGAGGTTGCGGTGATAACCGATGATGTGCCCGCGGGTATTAGCCCGGAGCAGGCGCAGCAACATATTCAATTGGTGGCTCTGGTCAACGATGTATCGCTACGTAATCTGATTCCCGGTGAGTTGGGTAAACAATTTGGCTTCTATCAATCAAAACCCTGGACATCATTCACACCGGTTGCAGTAACACCCGATGAACTCGGTGCTGCCTGGGATGGGCGGAAAGTTCATTTGCCGCTCATCACGAGACACAATGGTGAGCTTATCGGTTCACCCAATGCGGGTATTGATATGACATTTGATTTTGCTCAATTAATTAGTCATGCGGCTAAATCTCGCGCCCTGATGGCCGGCACTGTCGTGGGTGGCGGGACGGTATCTAATCAACATGGCGCGGCGGGCTCTTCTTGCCTGGCTGAAGTGCGCTGCTTGGAAACCCTTGCTGAAGGCGAACCGAGAACACCGTTTATGTGTTATGGCGATCGCGTTGAAATAGAAATGCTGGCTCCAGACGGCAAGAGTATTTTCGGCAAGATAGATCAACGTATTGTCCCTTATGCACCGCCAGTTGAACCATCAATTAAACCACCAATTAAACCATCAATTACCGAATGAAAACGTTGAGACTGGCATGAAGCTTTATGGTTACTATCGCTCGTCGGCGGCTTACCGGGTGCGGCTCGCGTTAAATTTAAAAGGAGTTGAATGTCAGTTGGTGTCAATTAATTTGCTCAGCGCGGAGCATCAAAAAACCGAATATAGATCGCTTAACCCGCAAGGCTTGGTGCCGATGGTGCAGTTGGATGATGGTCGGGTGATTTCTCAGTCTACAGCCATACTGGAATGGTTAGAGAGCGAATATCCCGCGGTGCCGTTGCTACCGGAAGATAATTTTATGGCTGCCCGAATGCGCAGCATCTGTCATATAATTGGTTGCGATATTCACCCGGTCAATAATTTAAGAGTGTTGAAGTACCTCGAAAATGAGCATGGCACGACGGCAGCTGCAAAAGATACCTGGCGTCAACACTGGATTCAGCAAGGCTTTGAGGCGATTGAAACTATGCTTGGCGCTGGACCTTATTGTATGGGTGAGCAGCTCAGCCTGGCCGATGTTTATCTGATACCACAGGTTTACAATGCCTTGCGTTTTAATATGGATTTAAACAATTACCCCCAAATCACCCAGGTGTTTAAACATTGCAATCAACTTCACGCATTTATCGATGCCCATCCTGAGCAGCAGCCCGACAAGCCGACGACATAAATGTTGAAGCTTCAATTGAATGAATACAAAGGATAGGCTTCAAGAGATATAACAATCATGCCAAGTTGCCCCATTACTGACGACGTCAACCTCGATAGTTTGCGTCCCTTGTTGTCCCCCGAAGTGTTAATGGAAGAACTGCCGCTGAAAGAAAGGTATGCCCATAATATCTTGCGGACTCGCGAAGCGATTACAAGCATCATTCACGGGCGTGATGATCGCTTATTAACAGTCGTTGGCCCTTGTTCAATACATGATCCGATAGCAGCGATTGATTATGCTCAGCACCTGCGGGCAGTCGACGCACAATTCGAAGCCACATTATTGCTGGTAATGCGAGTGTATTTTGAAAAACCGCGCTCCACTATCGGCTGGAAGGGTTTGATTAATGATCCCGACATTGATGGCAGCTTTAACATCAATCACGGCTTAAAAACAGCGCGGCAATTGTTATTAGAACTCGCCGAACTAGAGGTACCCGCTGGCTGTGAAATTCTGGATATGATTTCACCACAGTTCTTTGCCGACTTATTGGCTTGGGGTGCGGTTGGTGCACGTACGACAGAAAGCCAGACTCATCGTGAAATGGCTTCAGGGTTGTCAGTGCCGGTGGGCTTTAAAAACGGGACTGATGGCAATGTGCAAATTGCAGTAGATGCCGTTAATGCTGCCTCCCACCCACATCATTTTCTAACGATTACTAAGCAGGGAATCTCGGCAATAGCGACCACCAAAGGCAATAGCAATGGCCATATTATCTTGCGTGGCTCCAGTGAGGGGCCTAACTATGATAAGGCATCTATTGCTACGGCGGTTGAGCGGTTGCGCGTTGGCCAACTACCACCTCGTTTGATGGTGGATTGCAGTCATGGTAACAGCAACAAGGATTATACCCGGCAGCCATTGGTGGCGGCTGATGTGGCGGCGCAAATTCGACAAGGCAGTGAGGCGGTTTTTGGTGTCATGCTTGAAAGTCACTTGTTCGAAGGTAGTCAATCAACCCCCAAAGCTTATGGGGTGAGTATCACCGACGCCTGTATTTCCTGGGACACAACACTGAGGGTGTTAGCAGAGTTATCTGCTGCTGTTGAGGCGCGTCGAATAATAAAATGTGCTCAACCAGGCTAAAGGCTCTTTGACTGGGACACCCAGGAGGTCAATTGATATGCAAAAGTCAGCGGACCCGTTCGCAGGTAATCAAATTGCTGGCGAGCGCGAATACCAGGAAGATGCTTTCAAGGTATGTGACTTCCGTAACAGCAAGTCAAAGGAACTATTGCTGTTGCTTGCCGATGGCATGGGAGGGCATGTTGGCGGTGCCCGCGCCAGCGAACTGGCGGTAGATGCTTTTGCGGAGTCTTTTGCAGACTCGGACTCATACTCGGAGAAGGATAATGATATTGAACAGCGGCTTAGGAAATCGCTGGATGCAGCCAATCTAGCGATTGCCGAGGACACAGAAACTAATCCCCAATACACCAATATGGGTTGCACGTTCCTGGCTTGCCTAATATCAGGCAATGAACTCCACTGGCTGAGTGTGGGTGATTCCCCGCTGTGGATACTACATAACAAAGGTATCACTCGCCTCAATGCCGATCATTCCATGCGTCCGCAACTTCAAGAGCTGGTTGAGTTGGGGCGTATGTCTGCTGAAGAGTTAGCGGCAGATTACCGCGTCAACCAGTTGCTCTCCGCGGTAATGGGCGGAGACTTGCCACTAGTTGATCAAAATACATCACCTTACCCGCTTGCAGTCAATGAGCAGATTATTCTTGCCAGTGATGGTGTAGAGACCCTGATGGTTGATGAAATTAGTCATCTCTGCCAGACACATAACAACCCTGAGCAGATCGTGACCGCACTATTGGATGACATTGAAGCACGGCAAGCGCCGGGTCAAGACAATGCCACGGTGGTAGTGTATAGACACCAGGACACAAATCTTGTTTGAGATATGTGGTTATGAAAAAAAACATTATTTTTTCTTGCTTGACGCGACACCCAGAGGAAGGGCTTGCTAATCAGCCTGTTCGGCTAAGCGGTCAAAAACATCGGACAGGGATGCCGACCCGCTTAAAAAATTGAACCCATTAAAGGTATTGTTATAACCATAACGACCCTTGATGTCAGCAGCAGCAACCTAGGCCGTGACCGGTCTGGCCTGCCAGAATCCAGAGAAATACTTTCGCAATGAAGAGAGAGTGCCATCATTGAGTTGTACCGCGGGACAATCACGCACCAAGCCTTTGGGCCTGCCCCTCTTCCCATTTCTTCTTAAATCCGTTTGAATAGAGACTCACAAGAGAAACTCACTGGTTAGGAGTTAGGGATGAGGCATTTATATTTAGTTGTTTTGCTTGCGTTGCTTGCCGGCTGCAATAAAGACACTGGTACGGCCGTTCAGGCGCAAAAAACTATTTACTCTGGTGGTGACATTATCACCATGAATGGCTCCTCGCTTGAATATGCAGAGGCGGTAGTGATCGACCAAGACAGAATTGTGTTTGTTGGTACAAGCGCTGAGGCCAATAGCCATTACCCCAAGTCAAAGCACCACCTTCTTAACGGCAGCACCATGATGCCAGGGTTTATTGAGCCCCATGTGCACGCGTCTCTCGCGGCAACCATACTCCCCAACGAAATTATCGCCCCTTATGACTGGGTCTTACCCGGAGAAACCAAAAAAGGTGTCACTGGGCACGATGCTTATATGCAGCGTCTAACGGAGTCTGTGACGGCAAAAGCAACCGCCAACAAAATCTTCTTTGTGTGGGGTTATCACCAACTTTGGCACGGTGCCCTGTCTCGCTCACTATTAAACGGCATTTCAACGGAGCAACCTATTGCGGTGCTCCATAGATCCTTTCATGAGGTTTACCTTAATGATGCTGCTATAGATGCGATGAACATTAATGAGAGTGACTTTATCGACAACCCACAAGTCGATTGGGACAAGGGTCATTTTTATGAAGGCGGCTGGATGGCCTTGGCCCCGAGGATGGCACCACTACTGCTCGATAGCAGCAGTTATATGAAAGGCTTGGGCATGATGACCCAGCTGATTAGAAAAAATGGTATTACCACAATTGCTGAACCGGGATTTCCCAGCGTTAGTTTTGAGGGCGAATATGCTCTTCTAAAAGCCGAGATGGCGAAAAATCCGCCTTTTGATGTCTACTTAATTCCCAATGGGACGCAACTCGCGTCCATGAAAGGAGGCAACCAAGCGGCGCTTGCCTTTATTAAAACGCTGCCCAACTACAATACGGATAACATTACATTTTTACCCAATCAAGTAAAACTGTTCTCTGATGGGGCTATTTATTCTCAATTAATGCAGATGAAAGATGACTACACCGACGGTCATCATGGCGAGTGGATGACGCCATTGAATATGTTGCAACAACAAATGAGTCTTTACTGGAACGAAGATTACAAACTGCACATACATGCCAATGGTGACAAAGGCATTCAACAGGTGCTCGATTTTGCCGCCGCTGACCAGCAAACCAATCCGCGTTATGACCACCGTCTAACACTACATCACATGGGCTATTTTACCGACGTCATGGCGCAGCAAATTGCCGATATGGGCGTGGAAGCGTCAGTAAACCCTTACTATTTATGGGCGCTAGCAGACAAGTACTCTGAAAACGGCTTGGGGCCAGAGAGAGGCGCAAATTTAGTGGCTTTGAACTCGCTGGCCAAACGCGGCGTATCGACGTCGTATCACTCTGATTTTTCCATGGCGCCCATAGAGCCACTGACCCTTGCATGGACTGCCATTAATCGCGTCACCTCCGGCAACAACAAGGTATCTCAGAACCAGCGTGTTGATACTTACACGGCTATGCAGGCCATTACTATTTCCGCAGCAAGAACCCTAAATATAGAGAATGACATTGGCTCTATTAAAGCAGGAAAAACCGCCAACTTTACCATTCTCAAAGAAAATCCCTTCAAGGTTGACCCTATGCTAATCAAAGATATAACGGTGTTAGCTACGGTGTATAAAGGTAAATTGCATGTTAATAAGGCGGCTAATTGGAAAAGATAGGGCTTATCTGCAGGACTAATCCGTCCCGGGCGTCTATTTTGATTAAACTTATGTGGTAGCGAAAATCCTGCTTGTCGACTCACCAGATCGTCGCCTTTACATGCGTTGAAAAAAGCGATACATGGGGCTTCGTTTGGATGCTTCGTTTGGATTGAAAAAGACGTGTAAAAGGGTTAACTTGATCAACAGGGTTGAGCAATTGATGGCACAGAAGCGGGAAAAAAGATTGCATGACGTTGAAAGACGCTTCTGACTAACCAAACTCAAAAAACAAAAACTATATGGACTATGCTTGGCAGCTCAGCCCAACAGGACATTTATCTCTCATGCTTCGACAAGAGATAAATGCTTAATCGTTATAAGCCTTAAGGAAATCAAGTGAAATATTCAGTATTAATATTTATCGTCACATTAGTGGCAATGGGGTGCACTTCTTTATCAAACGACGTCAAACTGGTTACTGATTCAAATAAAGAAACTGCAAAATTGCTAGTTTACCGCGAAGGTGCTTTCCAAGCGGGAGCTGTTAGTTTGTTTGTCGGAAAAGACGACAAGTACTTTCTCAAGTTAAGGAATAACCAGTATGGGGAAGTTGATATTGATTCTGGCTCACATATCTTGCAGGCTAAAGCACATGCCAGCCCTTCGTCAGAGACGCAAATCACCCTTCTTCCCAAAGAAAAAGTATGTTTAGCAAGTAAGCCAAATCCAAAGATGCTAGGAGCCATAATCGTTCCGTTGGTAGCCAATATGGTGCCAAACTTTATTTTGGAGCAAGTAGAGTGCCCTAACAGTGATGTATTATCCAATTATGTGCAGGTCGGCTTATAACAAAAGTAGTACATGTGACCGCTAAAGTGGCACTTTCTGCTGACGTTATTGCCCAACACTATTCCGACTTAGAATGTTTTAAGGGCAGAGTGTTGCGGTTAGGACGAATAAACACCCTTTTTCCGTTTTCAGAAAAGTATCGTAGTTCCTGTGGGTTGCCTGCAGTTCGCTTCTGCTGCTCTAAGCCGGTGTTGGATGATCGCAATCTTGGCGATTTGGCCATCAAATTCAAACGCTGGCCGAACGCGACGGTCACCGGTGCCTAGTCGATGCTCATGAACGCAGAATAGAGTCATTGGTGGGTTAGTCAGGGCTGCTGGTGGTGAGCGAATTTGTACGTCTCGCGGCTGCTCCAGGCGCAGATGTTTCAATATCTTTTGTATCACATCGGGATATTCGTTGTCCTCGCTCCTTCAGGTGGCTTACGTCACCCCCGTCACTCTCGGGCTTGCCCCGGAAATCCAGAGGAACGAAGGCAACCACCTTGATATTCCCGCTACACTTCGAGGAACGAAGGGCGCAGTCCCGTTATTACTGGTGCTGATGATGGCAATACCGCTCGTTCCTCTGGCTTCGGCAAGAATGACGGGGTGGGGCAGAACTGCGCCCAGTAATAAAGAGCTACGGCGAGGACTACCAGCTATTGATTTTCCCAAGCAGATCACAGACACGACTTGAGTAGCCGTACTCGTTGTCGTACCAGGTCAGCACTCTAAGGTAAGAGCCACCAACAACGCTGGTAAAACCCGAGTCATAAATAGACGAGTGTGAATTGCCAATAATATCCGAGGACACAATAGGGCGGTGACTGAATTCTATAATGCCCTTAAATGCTGTTGACTCGGATGCGCGGCGAACAACGTCGTGTACATCCTCTGGTTGAACATTTTTCCCTAACTTAGCAAACAGATCGACGACCGAGCCATCGGGTACTGGCACTCGAGCGGCAATCCCATGCAGACGCCCTTTGAGTGACGGGAGCACTTCCCCCACGGCCTTAGCCGCACCGGTTGAGGTGGGAATAATATTTTCCGCGGCGGCGCGGCTGCGACGCCAATCCGAATGCGGGACATCCGCCAGATGCTGGTCGTTAGTATAGGCATGCACGGTATTGATAATACCCTCAACAATTCCAAATTCGCGATCAAGTACACAGGCCATGGGTGCCAGGCAATTAGTCGTACATGAAGCATTAGATACCAGCCGATGCTCTGGCTTAAGCCCGTCATCATTGACGCCCAAAACAACCGTATAATCAATTTCATCAGCGGCCGGAACCGTCAAGATAACGCGTTGTGCGCCGGCTTGCAGGTGTTGTTCGAGTTGTGCCCGGGTGCGGAACACCCCCGTTGATTCAACAACGACATCAATGTTGAGCGCTTGCCACGGCAGTTCAGCGGGATTGCTAATGGCATAAAAGGCAGCGCGAGTGTTGGGCGTAACGAGCTCATTATCTTCCAAGTGCAGGCTTTGACCGAAGCCGCCCATGATGGTGTCGTAGCTGAGTAGGTAGTGTAGTGTTTTGGGTTCGCACAGGTCGTTGACAGCAACAACATCAATGCCCGGCGTTTCATCAAGAATACGAAATACCGCTCTACCAATACGCCCAAAACCGTTAATAGCAACTCTCATAAGTGATGTCCTCTAGCTTCTTGCTGCGTCTAGTTGCGCATAATGACGTGTAATATCAAGTATGCGTGCCGCATGGCCGGTGTTCTCATACCAGCCTAATGCCTTAATAATATTGGAACCGGATTTAATTGTCCCGGGTGCGTCAAACAGTAGCGATAAGGTACTACCAATGACATCAGAAGACACGATGGGATCTTCACAGACCTCCATAATGCCAGTGTATGCCGCCGCAGCCGAGCGCATACAGTCATTAATATCCTCAGCGCTAACATCTTTATCAGCCATGACTAAGTTCAGATCAATGAGGTTGCCACGTTGCACGGGCACATTCAGCGCGGAGGTGATGACCCTGCCCTCATATTGCGGCAGGATGCGCCCAATCCATAGACCGGCTTCATGCGTATTGGGAATGATGTTTTCAGCAGCCGACCGACTACGTCGGAAATCACTACCCGCATAATCTTGAACCGGTTGGTCACTGGAGTAGGCATGCACTGTGGTCATGCTGGCATATTCAAGATCAAATTGACTCCCGATAATTTTCAGCATCAGAGCCAAGGCGTTGGCTGTAGCGGAACCCGCAGAGATAAAGCGATCATTGACCTCGGCCTGCTCAATATTCACACCGGGCACCAGGATGCGATCAACAGTGTCAAGCGGCAGGGTGCGTAACAGGACTCTGGGTGCACCATTACGCACATGATGCTCCAAATGTTCCATTGATCGGAATTTGCCGGTTGCCTCAATGACGAGATCAACATCAAAGGCATCCCATGGCATTTCTGCCGGACTATCAATAGGCATCATGCGCGCCGAGGAACGACCATTGTGTAAGAAGTTGCCCTCTAGGCTAAAGCGTTCTGGTTGCTCGGTCTCGGCGACTAACAAGTAATGGAGAATATCCGCTGCACCTATGTCGGCGATAGCGACGATTTCAATGTCATCAGTGTATGAAGCGAGGTCATATATTTGGCGACCTATTTGGCCAAACCCCATGAGCCCGACTCGGGTGGGACCTTTTCGGGTAGGAGCTTTTTGTGTAGAACCTTTTCGTGTAGGACCAATTGTCGACATGATGTATTTTCTCCGGGTTGAACTTGAATGACAGGCTAGTCAATGAGCAGTGCTATGACAAGAGTCTGCATAGACTCTGACATAATCCACCAACAAATCACCTGGTAGCTCCTCATTGCTAATTGCGCCGCCGATGGTGCCGCCGAGGGCTAGATTAAAAATGATGTAGAAGGGTTCATTGTTAAACACCCATTCATAAGGTGCAATATCTTCTGGTCCCACATGTCCATACAATTTATTGTCAACAAACCAACTCAGACTATCCGGAAACCACTCAAGCGCATAAATATGAAAGTCATCTGTCCAGTCATAGGGTGCTAAGAGGGTTTCACTATAATGCACATTGTCCGGCCATACCTTACCAAAATGCGCCGCGCCGATAATTCGCTGGGGTTCTGAGCCCGCCGCTTCCAGAATGTCTATTTCCCCTTCCAGGGGCCACTTCTGGTTCATCTCCTGAGGCATCAGCCAAAATGCCGGCCAAAACCCACGCCCCTTGGGTAACTTCATCCGTGCTTCAAAACGACCGAAGCGCTTGGAGAATTTGTTTAAGCTGGTGATTTTACCGGACGTGTACTCCCTGCCCATGTGCCGCTCATGGCGCGCATTAATGCGTAACATGCCGTCAATAACCTGCACATTATCGGGCGCATACCACTGCTTTTCATTATTGCCCCAGCCGCAGAGGTCCTGAGCACAACCATCACCTTCAGCAATATTCCAAAAGTCACTATTCAAGGTGTCGGCATCAAATTCGTCTTGCCAATATAGCACCGCACAGCTTGCTACAACAGACTGAACTAATAATACATTCAAACCAAAAACAGTGGCGATGCGAACAACTTGCCGAACGGCTTGACGAACGACATGACATAAAACGCAGCAATAAAACATAACTACCACCAGGCCGCATAAAACCCACCCAGTATCAACACAATTAACACACCACTTAAATTAAATCCCGAGGAGGTGGAAAAGTTGATCTCGTCTAACTTTATTGCCTTTTCCGGCATGGCCCGACTCAAGGCGGAAACTACCACCGCCAGAATAACGCATAAAATAAAGACCAGGCCAACCCGATCAATGAAGGGAAGTTCTGGCCAAAATATTTTGAACAGGAGTGACAGTACAGCCGAGCCAATGGCTGCAACCAGGGCTCCAGATGAGGTAATGCCTTTATAAAAAATACCTAGCAGAAAAATAACTACGATGCCTGGGGTAAAGAATCCAGTGAATTCTTGTATGTACTGAAACGCCTGATCAAAATTACCGAGCAGCGGTTTTGCTGTCAGCATCGCGATAATCATCGCCAGAACAGCAGCAGACCGGCCTATTTTTACCTTATCCCAACTGGACTTAGCACCAAATATGGGAAAAACATCCATAGTAAATATAGTAGAAATACTGTTTGTCATTGATGCCAAAGAAGAGATGATCGCCGCCAGCAGGGCAGCAAAAACCAGACCTTTAATGCCCACTGGTAATAGTGTCATCGCCTGCGGATAGGCTTGATCTGGAGACGACAAACCCGTGTCAAGCGCAAACATGGCAATACCCGGTAGCACCACGATGATGGGCATCACGATTTTGAGAAAAGCAGCGAAGGCAATACCTTTTTGTGCTTCGCCTAGGCTTTTAGCGGCGAGCGCACGTTGGATGATATATTGATTGAAGCCCCAGTAGGAGATATTCATTATCCACATGCCACCGAGCAATACTGACAATCCAGGTAGACTCATATAGTGGGGGTTATCTCGACTTAAAATCATGTCGAACTTTTCCGGCGCCCGTTGCATTAACGTTTGGAAACCCTGCAAAATACCCCCGCCATCAGACATCTTATCCAGCATGATCCAAGCGATAATGAGCCCGCCAAGCACCAACAAAACGACTTGAATAATATCGGTCATGGCGACAGCTTTAAGCCCCCCATACAGCGAATAAGCGATGGCAAATGCACCCAGAAAAACCATCCCATAAACAATATCAACACCGGCTACGGTATTAATTGCCAACGCGCCTAACCAAAGAATTGCAGTTAAATTAACAAACACATAGACACCCAACCAAAAGAATGCCATGACCATTCTGACGCTATGATTAAAGCGCATCTCTAAAAATTGGGGCATGGTGTAGATGCCCATTTTTAAGAATACCGGGAGCAGGTATTTACCCACTAATATCAAGGTGATCGCGGCCATCCATTCATAGGATGCAATTGCCAAGCCAATGGCATAACCCGAACCGGACATGCCAATAATCTGCTCAGCAGAGATATTTGCCGCAATTAACGAGGCGCCAATTGCCCACCAAGGGAGGGATTTGCTCGCTAAAAAATAGTCATTTTCATTCTTTTCATGCCCAGCACGTTCGCGCGAGACCCAGTGGGCGAGCAAAAATAAACATAACGCATAAATTGCTACTATTGTGATATCCAAGGTGGCTAACATAAATATACCTCTTCTCTAATTAGATGTTGTTTATACTTGCTTAAACGACTCTTTCTCATTCTGCTATCCTACGACAAATTGAGTTATCTAGGACAGCCCCAAATGTAAAAGGCTAGTCCGCCCTTTTGGCCGTCATTCTCGCCGTAGGCGGGAATCCAGTCATTAAACCAGCAGCTTACGTCGCCACTCTGGATTCCCGTCACCCCCGTCATCTGTCCGATGGCTGTGATGACGGGGGTGACGAGAATGACGGGGTGTCAAGGCTAGTCTGCATAAAAGATATCAACGGCGGTGCGCTGCTGTTGCAGTATTGCCCGCACCGGGTATTCATAGATGTCGTTCCCCGCTTGCACCTTGGCAAGAGTCTGGGCTTTGGCAGAGCCCACCAGATGTAAGATTATTTTGCGGCTATCAAGCAGGCGCGGCAAGCTTAGGCTAAGGCGTTCATGCGGGGCTGCCAGGGGGGTAAGGGCTAGGCAATCTAACCCGGATTCCAGATCCAAACCCAGGCGGAGGGATTTTGCACCGGGGAATAATGATGCCGTGTGCCCATCCTCACCCATGCCCAGCAAGACCAGACTAAACGGTCCCAGCTGCTGTAACATTTTAGCTGCGGTTGATTGGCCTTCATGGGCGGTAGCGGCGGGGTTCTTCAAGGATATAAACTCTGCCGCAGCGGCGCGATTAACACAGAGACTGCCCCGCACCAGATGTTCATTGCTGTCCGCATGCCGGGTGTCCACCCAGCGCTCGTCGGCAAGGGTTATAGTCACGCGCCTCCAATCGATCTCGGCAACTGACAAGATGTGGAAAAATCCTTGCGGGGTACGCCCACCAGAGACCACTAAGATTGCCGCTCCATACTCAACTATATCTGCTGCCAGTGCCGTCGCCACGGTGGTCGCCAGCTGTTGATCAAGCTGTTGGGGATTTTCAAATTTACGCAACACTATAGTTTCTAACCCTCATACCAACTGCGCTGGTCCTTCTCAATGAGCATGTCCGCTTTGGAAGGTCCCCAAGAGCCGGCACCATAGTGGTTAGGAGCCACCCCCTTATGATGCCAAGCCGCCAATAAAGCATCACACCACTGCCAGGAAGCCTCAATCTCATCCCGGCTCACAAACAGCCATTGATTGCCATTGATCACTTCAAGAAAGAGTCGCTCATAAGCATCGGCAATTCTGCTCTCGCCGGACGCCTCATAGAAGTCCAGATTTAGAAGGCGTTTTTCAAGACTTAAGTGCTCATTGAGACTCTGCTTTTTGGACACCATCTCCAACTGAATTCCTTCATTGGGTTGCAAGCGAATCACCAGCCGATTACTGGCACCACCCGACTTGCCTTCCGTAAAAATACTATGCGGACTGTCTTTATAGGTAATCACTACCTGAGTCACCTTTTTACCCATGCGTTTGCCGGTGCGCAGATAAAAGGGCACCCCCGCCCAACGCCAGTTATCTATATATGCCTTGAGGGCAACGAAGGTTTCCGTGCTACTGCCTCCACTACTCCCCCCGCCACTGCCCCCACTACTGCTAACGGCGCTACTCCCCTCTTCTTCCATGTAGCCCACCACTGGCTTGCCATTGACCCAGCCCGCCGAGTACTGGCCACGGACAACATTGTCGGCCACTGTATCCTTAGTGATCGGTCGTAGTGCTCGCAATAGTTTCATCTTTTCAGCTCGAATTTCTTCAGCCTGGAGTGAATTAGGGGGTTCCATGGCGACCATACAAAGTAATTGCAGTAGGTGGTTTTGCACCATATCGCGCAGCTGCCCCACCGCATCATAATAGCCCCAACGACCTTCAATACCGACTGTCTCAGCCGCGGTAATCTGCACATGATCAATACAGCTGTTGTCCCACTGCGAATTAATCACCCGATTGGCAAAACGCAGTGCTAATAGATTTTGTACCGTTTCTTTACCCAGATAATGATCAATGCGATACACATTGGGCTCGTCAAGATATTGCGCCACTGTGTCATTCACCTGCCGAGAACTGACTAGGTCTTTGCCTATCGGTTTTTCCAGAACGAGCCGGGACTGCTCAGCGACGCAACCCGCAGCATGAAGATGGTGACAAATTTCCTCAAATATACTCGGCGGTGTCGCCAGGTAATAGATCGCCAGGCGCTTGTCGTCTAGCCAGAGTTTAATGTTTTCATAGTGTTTTTCATTAGTGAAATCGACACTCAAATAATGCAGCCGTTGGCGGAAGGTCTGCCACTGGTCATCCGTCATCTCGCCAGGCTTGAGCACATTTTGCAGTGATTGATGGATTGATTGCGCAAACTCTTCCCTAGCCATGGGGCTACGCGCCAGCCCCAGGATGCGTATCTTGTCCTCTAGCAAACCAGCGCTATGCAAACGGTAAAGCGCAGGGAATAACTTTCTATTTGCAAGGTCACCGGCCGCACCAAAAAATATAAAATCAATAGCTTTCGTCATGCATGTACCTCTATCATGTCAATCGGTAGGTGTAGTTTTAGTCCAGGCTTTGCAGTTTTTTCGCCGCGCCCAGCAAACCGAGATTGGCACGAGTCACTAGATAGGCTGGAATCGGCTTGAGATAGGCCGCAAATCGTCCTTTATTTTCAAAACATTGCCTGAATGGACTATTAACAAAAAAATCTTCAAATCGTGGCACCACGCCCCCAGCAATATAAACACCGCCCCGAGCACCGTAGGTCAGTGCTAGATTACCCGCGGTTGAACCCAGGACTTCACAGAATAGCAACAGTGCCTGCTCAGCAAGGGGATTAGTGCCAGCCAAAGCCTGGTCAACCACCTCGGAGGGGTGCTTTAAGGCGTCGCCTGCTTCTTGTCCGGCGGGTTGCGCGTGAATATGTGCGAGGGCCCTATAGATATTTAACAGCCCCCCACCAGACAAACAACGCTCGAGAGAAACTCTCGGGTAAATGCTTAACAGGTACTTTAAAACCTCAATCTGCAACTCAGTACTCGGCGCAAAATCAGCATGCCCACCCTCGGTATCAACCACTTGATAGCCACCGCTATGAGGCACCAGAGATGCAACACCTAGCCCGGTCCCCGGACCCAAAATCGCCTTGGGTTTATTTTCATGGGCCTTCCCTTCTAAGGAGCCTTCTAAGGAGCCTTCTAAGGAGTCTTCTATAGAGTCTTCTAAAGAGTCTTCTACACCATCGCCGCCAAGCTGCCGGAGATCTGCAGGGCCCAACTCAGTGATGCCATGCGCTACCGCCTCAAAATCATTGATCAAAATTAATCCTGGACACCCCAGAGAGGCCATCAATTGACGGCGAGAAAACTCCCAGTGACTATTAGTGAATGTGATCTGCTCAACATCGGCGGGGCAGGCTACAGCAAAACATGCTTGCTTCGGAGGTAATGACCAACCCGTCACGTCGCTGATTTCCGCCACTAGCACCGCTATCATCTGGCTAAATTGAGGATACTCGCTCACCGAATGATGGAACTCATAAAAAGCACACCGGTCACCCTCCAAGAGGGCTCCAAAGCGCGCGTGGGTGCCCCCTATATCAGCTACTAGATTCCAACTTCTTGACATGCTGCCTAGGCTCTCGGAAACAGAAAAGATGCGCCCTGCTCAGCGTCGCTGATATTGTCACGGTTAATCGCAAATAACTCTCGGCCACAACCCCGCTGCCGAGCAGTGGACCGGGGGGCAACCTCGCGCGCCTCAATGGCCGCCACATCTCCCATCAATCGCAACTCGCCACGTTGGGCATCAACGCGAATCACGTCGCCATCGCGCAGCCTTGCCAAAAGCCCGCCATTAGCGGCCTCGGGTATCAGGTGAATCGCCGCTGGCACCTTCCCGGAAGCCCCGGACATGCGTCCGTCCGTCACCAGGGCAACACTGTAGCCACGATCCTGCAGAACGCCCAAAAATGGTGTCAATTTATGCAATTCCGGCATGCCGAGGGCTCTGGGTCCTTGATACCGAACCACCAGGACACAATCGCGGTCTAGTTGCCCGGCTTGGAACATGGGTTCAAGCTCTCGTTGGTTCTCAAGCACCACCGCTGGCGCCTCTACGACATGGTGCTCGGGGGCAACGGCTGATACCTTCAAGATAGCGCGACCGAGATTTCCCTCCAATAGCCGTAGGCCACCCTCAGTGGAAAAGGGTTCTTCTAGGGTGGCTAAGACCGCCTTGTCTAAGGACTGCAGCGGCGATTCGCGCCAACATAATTCACCCTTTTGCAAATAGGGTTCGCGAGTAAAATCGCTAAACGAATCACCCCATACCGTCTTCGCATCCGGGTGCATATAACCGCCCGCGAGCAATGCTCTAAACATACAGCAGGTGCCGCCAGCGGCATGGAAGTGATTAACATCAGCCTGACCGCTGGGATAGACCTTCGCCATCAAGGGCACTACCGAGGAGAGTTCCGATATATCCGACCAGTCAATAACCATACCCGCGATGCGCGCAATCGCTACCAGGTGCATGGTGTGATTAGTCGAGCCACCCGAAGCAAGTAGCGACACCACAGCATTGACGATAGACCGCTCATCAATCACTTTGCCGACTGGGCGATAGTCATTACCCAGGGCAGTAATGCGCGCTAATTGTTGCGCAGCTGCCGTGGTCAATACATCTCTCAGTGGATTGTCTGGGTTGACGAAGGAACCGCCGGGGAGTTGCATCCCCAGGGCTTCCAGAAGTACCTGATTGCTATTCGCGGTGCCATAAAAGGTGCAGGTGCCATGACTGTGGTAGGACTCTGCTTCGGCTTGCAAGAGTGTCTCTCGGTCGACCTTTCCCTCGGCAAAGAGTTGTCTGATGCGTTGCTTTTCCTTGTTAGGTAAGCCCGACTCCATGGGGCCCGCCGGCACAAAGATCGCCGGCAAATAGCCAAAACTCAAAACTCCCATCAAGAGCCCGGGAACAATCTTATCGCAGATGCCCAGTGCCAAGACGCCGTCAAACATCTGATGGGAAAGGGACAAAGCAGTGCATTGTGCAATCAAGTCTCGACTCAGCAGACTGAGCTCCATCCCATCCTGCCCTTGGGTCACGCCATCACACATGGCGGGCACGCCACCGGCAACCTGGGCAGTAGAACCCATAGTGCGCAAGGCACGCTTTATTTTTTCAGGGTAATCGGCGTAGGGCTGATGCGCGGAAAGCATATCATTGTAGGCCGTGACGATTGCCATATTGCCTGCTTGCATCAAGCGCAAACTATGCTTGTCTTCACTCCCGCAGGCCGCAAATCCATGCGCGAGATTGCCACAACTGAGCTTGCTTCGCTCGGGCTGATTGTGTCGGTCTTGGTCCAACTGCTCCAGATAGTCGCTACGCAAGGATTTACTGCGCTGGACAATCCGCTGGGTGACCGAAAGAACAACCGAATTCATGGGGTGCATAGGCAACCAAGAAAGAATGAGTTAATGCTAAGAAAATAATTTATGCAAAAGCGGCTTACTGCAAAACGTCTTTAGCATAACGAAATTTTTATCTCAGCGTTGAGTATCTGCTCAGTAATTTGCTAAGCAGATACATCTGCTAAGCAGAATAAAAGGGTTACATGCTTCTACGATACTGGCCGCCGACTTCAAAAAACGCCTCAGTAATCTGCCCCAGGGAGCAGTAGCGCACCGCCTCCATCAGTGCCTCAAAACCATTACCGCCTTCATTGATGGATGCCTTCAATTGCTCAAGCGCATCCCGAGCGGCATCGGCATGTCTCGCCTGGAAGTCATGCAAGCGTTGAATCTGATTTTGTTTTTCCTCTTCAGTGGAACGGGACAAGGCAATCGTCGTTTCCTGAGGGGGTGCCTCAACCTGGAAGGTATTCACGCCAATCAGCGGCAAACTGCCATCATGCTTCAAGGTTTCATAGAGCATGGAATCTTCTTGAATCTTGCCTCTCTGATAGCCTGTTTCCATCGCGCCCAGGACACCGCCTCTGTCTGAGATGCGTTCAAATTCCACCAGCACGGCTTCTTCCACCAGGTCGGTCAATTCACTGAGGATGAAAGCACCCTGCCAAGGATTTTCTGTTTTCGCCTGCCCAAATTCATGATTGATAATCAACTGTATAGCCAGTGCGCGCCGCACGGACTCTTCACTCGGTGTGGTCACCGCTTCGTCATAAGCATTGGTGTGCAAACTATTACAGTTGTCGTTAATCGCCAGCAAGGCTTGCAAGGTAGTACGGATGTCATTGAATTGCATTTCCTGGGCATGCAAGGATCTACCGGAGGTCTGGATGTGGTACTTCAATCGTTGACTGCGTTCATTGGCACCATACTGGTCTCGCATTGCCAGAGCCCAGATTCTTCTCGCCACTCTGCCGATGACCGTGTACTCCGGATCCATACCATTGGAAAAAAAGAAAGACAGGTGGGGCGCAAAATCATCAATGTGCATGCCACGCGCCAGATATGCCTCAACGAAGGTAAACCCATTGGCGAGGGTGAAGGCCAGCTGCGAGATAGGATTAGCACCCGCCTCGGCAATGTGATAGCCAGAGATGGAAACGGAATAGAAATTCTTGATCTTGTAATCAATAAAATACTGCTGAATATCACCCATCATTCTCAGGCTGAACTCCGTGGAGAAGATGCAGGTGTTTTGTCCTTGATCTTCTTTCAATATATCGGCTTGCACTGTGCCGCGAACATTGGAGAGGGCATAGGCACGTATTTGCTGTTGCTCCGCCTTATTGGGTTGCCGAGCTTCACGGCTGACAAAAGCATCTATCTGCTGATCAATGGCGGTGCTCAAGAACATAGCGAGGATGGTCGGCGCGGGACCATTGATCGTCATAGATACCGAGGTCTGGGGAGCACACAGATCAAAGCCGCTGTAGAGCACCTTCATATCATCCAGGGTGGCGATAGACACACCCGAGTTCCCCACCTTGCCGTAAATATCGGGACGGACTGCCGGGTCAAAACCGTAGAGGGTCACGCTGTCAAAAGCGGTAGAGAGTCGCTTGGCTTCCGCATGTGCCGAGAGTGCCTTGAAGCGCCGATTCGTTCTTGCGGCATCGCCTTCACCAGCAAACATCCGCGCTGGATCTTCGTTTTCTCGCTTCAAGGGGAAGACCCCCGCCGTGAACGGAAAATATCCGGGTAAATTTTCCCGCAACAGAAATTTCAGCAGCTCGCCGTCATCTTCATATTCGGGTAACGCGACCCGGGGTATCCAGGTGCCGGATAGACTCTTGGAACCCAGCCGGCGGCTGACCTGCTCACCTGATTTGGTCGTCTCCAGCAGTTCTTCAGACTGGTAGGTGGCTTTGATGTCCGCCCAGGTCTCCAGTAGTTTTCCGCTACCCGGGCTCAGGCGGTTAGTGCGCGCTTCAATCTCGGGCGACAACAACTCATCAAGCAGGGCACTATCCTTCAGCATCCGCAGGGTGCCGAGCAGTTGTTGTCTCTCCCGGGCAATCTGGCATTGCTGGTTTGAGGTGTCGTGATAGGTACGGATCAGCGCCGAGATTTCAGCCAGGTAACGTTGCCGGGCAGGCGGGATAATGACTGCTCTCTCTGAGGGCAAAGGCCCCTTGACCCGGGGCAGTTTTGAGTCCCAGTGGCGCAGGCTGCTCCCCCCCGAACCTCCCGCCCTCAATATGTTGAGTAGACCATGATAGGCAGCGGAGACACCATCATCACTGAAGCGAGAGGCAATAGTGCCGAACACCGGCATGTCTTCGGGGGTCTTGTCCCATGCCTCGCGATTGCGTTGCACCTGTTTAGTAACATCCCGCCATGCATCTTCCGCCCCCTTGCGATCAAACTTGTTAATGATTACCAGGTCGGCGAAGTCCAGCATGTCAATCTTTTCTAGTTGACTCTGAGCGCCAAATTCCGGGGTCATCACATACACTGAGGTATCAACATAAGGCACTATACCCGTATCGCCTTGCCCTATACCGGGGGTCTCTATGATGATCAGGTCAAACGCAAACTGCTTCGTGGCGGCGATTACTTCCCCGAGGCAAGCAGGAATTTCTCCCCCATGTTGATCGATAAAATGTTGATCGGTAAAATGTTGATCGGCAAAATGCCGGGTAGCGATGGAGCGCATAAAGATGTTCGGTGCATAAATTGAATTCATGCGAATCCGGTCGCCCAGCAAGGCGCCACCGGTCTTCCGCCTAGTGGGGTCAATCGCAAGCACTGCAATATTCACTGAGTCGGCACTGTCAATTCTGAAGCGACGAATAATCTCATCGGTTAATGATGATTTACCAGCGCCGCCCGTGCCGGTGATACCGAGTACCGGTATGTTGCGCTGCTGCTTCAAGCGGCGTCTGGCCAAGGCAGCGTCATTCGTTATATGACTTGCATGTTGGCCCGTTTCTATAGCGGTAATCAGCGCCGCCAGGGCGAGGTGGTCGGAGGGTATTTTTGATGAGCCGCCGGATGCGCGGAGGGCGTCAATGTCTCTGGGCGGCAGCGGCGTTGCGATTGCCAGTTCCACCATTTCTTTTACCATACCGACTAGCCCCAGCTGCATACCGTCTTCCGGGGAGTAGATACCAGCGACACCATAGGCATGTAGTTCTTTGATTTCTTCTGGCACTATTACGCCGCCGCCGCCACCGAATACTTTGATGTGGCTGGCGTTATTTTCTTGTAGCATATCAACCATGTATTTGAAATATTCAACATGACCGCCTTGATATGAGGAAACGGCAATACCCTGAACATCTTCTTGCAAGGCCGCTTGCACCACTTCGGCGACCGAGCGGTTATGCGCAAGATGGATGACTTCAACGCCTGCCGATTGCAGGATGCGGCGCATGATGTTGATCGCCGCATCATGGCCATCAAACAAACTTGCCGCGGTCACAAATCTAGGCGGTATCTGCCGCGGCGCTTGTTGCTCGCCGGCAACTGGGGGTTTGTTTTTTGATAGGGTTGCGGACATCTTGGCTCCCTTCGCTCAGCGTATCTTGTTCAGACCTTCCAGAGTATAGCGCGAAATGCTATCGGCTACCTGCGGGACGGCATGCATTTGCTCCGCTCCGCTGTCATTCTCGAGCTTGCTCGGGAATCCAGAGGAACGAACGGTATTGCCTTTACTCCTCTGGATTCTTGTCACTGGCACTTTCCCCGATATGCTCGCGCCACCCCCGTTGATGTGTACATGTCCAGGGCGGTTGACTTCGTTCCTCTGGATTCCCACCTACGGCGAGAATTGAATGACGGCGCGGAGCAACGCACCATCTTGTTGTGTACATGCCCAAGGCGGTTGACTTCGTTCCACTGGATTCCCGCCTTCTTTGATCCTGACAGCCAGGAGAGCTTCATCGACTACCACGGGGAAGGCAATCCCCAGGCCACATATATACCCCTAGATGGCGAATGTTTGAGGATTACGAGTCGCCTCATCCAATTGGAAGCTGCACGAGACCGGGTAATCAATTTTTCTGAAACTCGCTCCTTCAATGTGAAAAACTTTGAGTGCTTGTATATCAAGCGATAGCGACACTTCTCTTTGGTCTGCCAAGCTGGGGTCAAAATACTCAAGAGGCTGATCGTCATAATGGTCAATTAAACGAGGCGAGGTATGCTTAGTTTCGTTCTCTTCCCCTAGCCAAATGTAATAACAAGATGCATATCTACCTTCAACGATAAACCCTGTGGAAACGTCTATTTTGGTGTGTGGCGGCAGGCCTATTGCTGCAAGGCGGGAAGATTTATAAAACAGCACAACATTATCGCCATTCGATGGGTTCTGGATTGAAGGATAGCGCAAGCCATCAAGCTTCAAATCATCATGACTACCCAGGTATTCGGCTACGACCTGTGTTACCAAATACTCCATCGGCTCGTCATCTGGCATTACCGGTTTCGCAATCATGCCACTCAGAGTTTCTAGAAAATTTACGCGCTCTAGCTGAGACCTGTGCTTAGAGTCAAATATACTTTCAGTAACAGGAATATCCTTCAGTCTCTTAATATTCAGCAATCGCAAATCTTTCTGCGGGGTGAATTTCCCTATAATGACTCGACTGCCAACGGGTGGTTGCACCTCGCTAGTCGCTACATCCTCATGGGTCGCACCGTAGAAAACCGCAATACCATGGGCGTTCATTCTACCTGCATTAGCAAGATGGAACGGTGGCGGACCAATATGAAGGTCAGGTCTTTTGAGTGCTTCTTCCAAATCTTGCTGATTTTGGAAAACACGAGCGCGATACAGCATCGCGGTATCATCTGTTGCATCCCATGTCTCAATCACAGAATTACCGCTATTGTCTTTATAGCTGGATATTCCGTTAAATACTTCGTCCAGTATCACTTTCCCTTGTGAATTTAAATATCTGGCTTCGGTTTGTAGGCTTCTCTCAAACTCTCGCCACTTAAGATGGTATTTATAATCATTTGAAATTCTAAACTCGTAATGGCTACTTTCTTGATATGGCATTTCCTCTTCTATCGTGCCCTTTCCAGAATCATAATTTCTTTCTTCAAGGATCTTCCTAATATCCTCCGCGGGTGCCTCTTCAAGTTCAGCAGCCTCCATTATTACCTCGAGAACTGGCTTTCCAGTACGTTCCCAGGAATAGTCACAATCCCTTATCAACGCCTGGTCTTCAAGTGACGGGTTAGGATCGGTTAACTCGTAGTGTTGCTGGAACGCCACCCCCACCCTATCGGCAAATTCGCTAATGGTTATGGTTGCCAAGTCAGTCTTATCACAATAATGGCAAGTATTCGGTTTTCCAGTCTCCTTGATATGCTCCTTGAGATATTGTTCACCAACACAATCCAAACAAATCAAATTGTCTTTTTGCTGGCTGGATGCTGGCATTCTGTGCTCACCTTCGTACGATGGTTTTAATGTTGCGTATTTCGCTAGGTCTCTATATGAGGGTCGCACACACTAATATCAAGCATGTTGTTTGTCTTGCGGTCATGCCATAAATCGGCATAAACTCAACCAAAGGAGAAATACAAAGGTGGCGGGTCAGTTCAATTCATTACTAAAATAGATACACACTGTTTGCTACAACGAACAAAATCCAGCCAACTAGGATCACCACATCAAGGAGTTTTGACTCTTTGTGAAGAGCTTCAAACTAATCTCGTCCCAGGCTCTCAACTAAGTACCTTTCTCCGATAAGGGTCTCATACCTGATAATTTCTGCACTACCCATTTTCACTCTTCCACTCTGATACATATGCAGCAAGTTTCTTGCTTTGTCGTGACTCGGGATGCTTGCCTATGTAGCTCCCTTGCTTGAACAAGAATTCCTCAGGTGAAATTCTTGAATAGATATTTCGGCAAGGGATTTCCGACCAACAAATGTTAATGGCAGTTAATTCGGCGAATACCGACATGAAACAATAGGGAAGGTTGGCATCAACCCAATAGGCAAATTCATCTATCAAAACACCAGAGGCAACCGCATCATTGACACTGGGTATTACAACGCATGCCATTGCTCCATAACCAAATCTGTCAGAGCAGACATCCCATATATGCCTACCGAAAGCCTTCTGATTCTCAACACAATTAAATCCTTGCTCATGGCAAGCAGCATTCAAAGCTGATGAGCGATATCCTGATCGAACTGAAATCCGTCCATAACAAGCATGAAGAGGTTCCAAAATTTCTTCGCAAAGCCTCTTACCATGGCTGATAGCAATCTCAACATTATCAGGATAATTGACGATACCCAGTCTAGTAGCTACTTCGGAATAAAGAAACTCGCGCATATAGAAACTTTTTGAAAGGCGTATACGCCCAAGATTTTCGAGTTCTTCTACCGATGGTCCTTCATCGCTTCGCATTCTTGAAGTCTCATCCAGTCACATTGCTTGGCTTAGACATTGCTGACTCCCTTCGCCCAGACCATTGATTTCACTCTTAGTAGTTAGACCTTTTTTAGATTTTCGAACTCCACAAATTCTTTATCCCCTTGAATGTTATACATTCGAAGATTAAGGCGTGGGCAGTTGCATATATCAAACTGTGGTCTGTTGCCGCCCATAATATAAGTTGTATCGGCATCTGATGTATTTTTCATTGTGTGGGGCATGCTATTGCTTGGGTGAGGCGATTACCATCAGCATGTATAAGTCAAAGGTTTCACAATAACTAAAGACTGTAATTACGGCATGCCCAAACAGTTCCCCGTTGAAACGGAAATTGTCTCCGTTTTCTTCCCCCAATAGCCGAAGTAGAGTGCTGCGAGTTGAAATGAACCTCTTTTGAGCAATTGGGTTTTCTTCCTTCTCATCACTTTCAAAAATCGCCGCATTCATTGAGATGGCTGTATTCTTAACATGCTGGAAGAAATCCAAAGGTTCTTCTTCAAATTCAACAAATGGCGTGTCAATCTCCGTTCGCCTTCTTTGTCGCAACCAATGCAAGACTCTCTCCAACCTTTCGCTCTCAATATCTTCGGCTTCAGAGTGAGCCTTTCCTCCAATGCCTGGTTGATGATATGTGACAGATCGATGGGATGATTTAATATTATCAATCGACGCAAAATGGCTGTTATCAATTATTTTTCCATTACTCACATGTTCAAGCAGTTTATTGACCGTGTGGAATGCTGCAGCCACATAAAAGACTTCTCCTCGTTCTTTCACCTGTGATTTAAGACTAGCCAGTACTTTGTGCTGGTGCATTGGATCTTTTGATCCCACCTTTAGACCATAGCGATAATAAGGTTGCTTATAATCTGCCCACTCTTTAGCTGACGCTTGGGTCAAATATTCTGGACGCTTATATTGGAAGAATAGGTTCATTAGACACTTTGGCATATAGTCAACTCGCCCTTTGGGTAATAGATCAATATCAGCAAGCGATATGCCCGAATGAGGTGTCTGAAATAGTAACCAACTTATAAACCGTCCCAAATATTGGGGAGCTAAAATTCGCCACAGGTAATGGAAAGGTGGCAAACAAAAAGCACTGTCAAAGCCAAGCCATTGCTCATCATGCGGACTAAATGAATACGCCGGGCCATTGGCCAGACGAGACATTTCATAATCGAATATTTTTTCGAAAGTCCTTTCCTTAAATTCAGATTTCAATTGTTCGCTCCTAGTAGTTTTTTGCTACTGTGCACGAGACATATCTCGCACTGCCCTCGCCATACACCACCCCTTTGATGTTCAGCAATGATGTTGAGGCAGTGCCTTCGTTCCTCTGGGTCCCGGCTTTCACCGAGATGACGGGGGCTTATACACTGGCGGAGAGGGAGGGATTCGAACCCTCGATGGGCTTTTAACCCATACTCCCTTAGCAGGGGAGCGCCTTCAGCCACTCGGCCACCTCTCCGTGATTGCACAACCATGAAACATCGCATGACCATGACATGGACATGACACGGACATGCCGTGGACATGGATATGGCGCGCTGGGAGGGATTCGAACCCCCGACCCCCTGGTTCGTAGCCAGGTACTCTATCCAACTGAGCTACCAGCGCAGGTCTTTTCTAAACCGACTTCTATACAAGCGGGGGCGCATTATAGAGACATGTAGCGTCAAAATTCCATCACCCCATGCGGATGGGTGTTTTTTTGCCGTCATTCTTGTTCGCCGCCACGCCGTCATTCTTGTCGAAGCCAGTCGTACAGCCGAAGGCGGCTTACGGCGCCCCGCGCCGTCATTCTCGAGCTTGCTCGGGAATCCAGAGGAACGAAGTCAACCACCTTGATATTCCCGCTACACCTCAACGGGGGTGGCGCGAGCATATCGGGAGGAGCGCACGAGAATCCAGAGGAATAAAGGCAATACTGCTCGTTCCTCTGGATTCCCGCCTTCGGCGAGAAGAATGACGGGGGTTCGGGGAGTTGCGGTGCTGTCCAATCCAATATATTTTTGTACTAGTAAATACTGAGGTATGTCTCCGATGAGAAAATTTGTGATTGGACGCAAGCAGGACGGTGACCTGCTACTAGACAAGACGGGTGTGTCCTGCCTGAGAGGGTTAGGGGCGGGAGCGACTGGCTTGGTCCTGACTGGATTGTTGATCGGCGGGTCAGAAACAGCAGGGAGCGAGGAAGGGATAGCAGCAAAAGCAACACTGCTGTGCGGAAGCCATTACATCAAGGAAGAATACACCAAAGCCTTGGAGTGGTGTCATCAAGCAGCAGAGCAAGGACACGCTGGCGGTCAAGCCTTACTCGGTGATATGTACGAGAATGGCAAAGGCGTTGCTCAGGATGATGCCGAAGCAGTCAAGTGGTATCGCAAGGCAGCAGAACAAGGAATTGAGGAAACCCAATACAACCTCGGTCAGATGTACGCGGAAGGCAGAGGCGTTGCTCAGGATGATGCCGAAGCAGCTAAGTGGTTTCGCAAGGCTGCAGAACAAGGAGATGCAGACGGTCAAGCCAAACTCGGTGTTATGTACTACAAGGGTCAAGGTGTTAATAAGGATTACGCCGAAGCGATCATGTGGTTTCGCAAGGCTGCAGATCAAGGAAATGCGGAAGCCCAATTCAACCTCGGTGTTATGTACTACAACGGCCTAGGTATTGATAAAAATTACGCAGAAGCAGTTAAGTGGTATCGCAAGGCTGCATATCAGGGAGATGCGGATGCCCAAAACAACCTCGGCATAATGTACCAAACTGACACAGGCGTTGCTCAAGATGACGCTGAGGCAGTTAAGTGGTATCGCAAGGCAGCAGAACAAGGATATGCATCAAGTCAAGCCATCCTCGGTGTTATGTACGAGAATGGATATGGCGTTAGCAAAGATTACACCGAAGCAGTCAAGTGGTATCGCAAGTCAGCAGAACAAGGACATGCAGATGCCCTAAACAGCCTCGGTATTATGTACGAGAATGGATATGGTGTTGCTCAGGATTATGCCGAAGCGGTCAAGTGGTATCGCAAGTCAGCAGAGCAAGGACATGCAGGCGGTCAAGTCAACCTCGGTTTGATGTACTGGAATGGCAGAGGTGTTGCTCAGGATGGTGCCGAAGCGGTCATGTGGTATCGCAGGGCAGCAGAGCAAGGGCATGCAGATGGTCAAGTTATACTCGGTGTGATGTATTACATCGGCGAAGATGTTAATAAGGATTACGCCGAAGCAGTTAAATGGTATCGCAAGGCTGCAGAGCAAGGATATGCAGAGGGTCAAGTCATCCTTGGTGAGATGTACGAGAACGGTGAGGGTGTCTCTCATAGCTACAGTGAGGCGATCAAGTGGTTTCGCAAGGCTGCGGAACAAGAACATGCAGGCGGTTTAGTCAAACTCGGTCTGATGTACGAGAATGGATATGGTGTTGCTCAGGATGATGCCGAAGCGGTCAAGTGGTATCGCAAGGGAGTGGAGCAAGGAGATGCGGATGCCCAATACAACCTCGGGTGGAGGTATTACACCGGTCTAGGTGTTAAAGAAGATTACGCCGAAGCAGCTAAGTGGTTCCGCAAGGCAGCAGAGCAAGGACACCTAGGCGCCAAGGATATACTTGAAGAGTATTTTTAAAATTGTGCATGTTCACCAATTCACTTCCCTGTTTTGTTTATTTCCAGCGGCTTGCGCCGACACTCTGGATTCCCGCCTTCGGCGAGAATCCAAAGGAACAAAGGCAACTGACGGGCTGGAGGACAGGAATAAATCGGCAAACAGTACTCTTTTTTACTGGATTCCCGTCACCCTAGTCATCACAGCCATCGGCTGTGATGACTAGGGTGACGGGAATGACAGCGCGGCGGGAATCCAGAGGAACAATTGAGTTGTATGTCTATATGCTTTCACTGTTATCGGCCAGGGTCGGGGATTTGAGTATCTTTTTCTTTGGAAGAAGTGCGAGATGTATCTGGTTTGAGTTTGCTATTCAAGATATGAGTCATCAGGCTAGGAATACCCGGCTCGTATAGAAGCGTACCCGGTGGACGCCAAACAAAATCCATGCCTACCAATGCCTGTAATGTATTTGATGCGAAGTGATCGTCTGCCTTGTCGGCGGGTAGCAGGTCCTTGATTAACAAAATAAGGTCGTCCTCTATGAATCCTTTTGTGTCCTGAAATGCTTCTGCAATTGCATAAGCGGCTGGTAACAATCTTTCCTGGCGCAGTTTTGTGCGACGCTCGGCATAAAGGTCTTGTCTGAAACTGTCGATAGCAGGTGCCACAATCTCAACCTGCTCGGCAGTCAATCTATTTGAGTTTGTCTTCTTTGCTTCATCCCACAGCACCTTGCCCCATCGCTGTATGAAGTAGGGGTATTGCTGACTATCCTGCACAACCCTTTGCAGTGCATCAGGGTCTATTGTTATGCCATCTTCTTGGAGCGGTTTTGCTATGGCATCCGCAGTCGCTTCTTCGCCTAGTCGGCCAATACCGATCATCGTAGAACGTTCACTGAAGGTAGCGTTCACAGAGTTAAGGAAAGCCCGAAGTCCGGGTGTGCCCGCGAGAAGTAGTAAAAAAGGTGCTTCTCTCCGAACAGCTTGACTCAGGTTTAACAAACCACGGCATAAATCCGGGTTCATCGTATGGGCTTCATCTACCAGAAACACCAAAGGCTCTTTGTTGCACTCTTTTATCAACGCGCTTTCCAGCAATTTACTGGACAGACTTTCTGATCTCCAAGTGGCGGATACAATAGGAAGTTTAATATTTGCTTTATTGGGCTTTAAATTCTCCCAGAAATCACTAGGGAGTAGTCGTTCCCACAGCTTCGCTGGGGATGTTACGTATTCTGCGCGGATGGCATGATATTCAGATCCACCTTTTTGGGTTTCGTCTTCAATCCAACTTAGCATTACTGTTTTGCCCATGCCCCTGGGTCCATACATGAGTATGTTGCCAGCAGGCGCTCTGCCATTGCTCAGCCTTGCCAGGTCTTCGTTGATAATCGCCTGTTCTTTCTCTCGACCCGCGAGATATGGCGGGAGTTGCCCATCGCCGGGATTAAATGGATTTGAACCTTTATCCAATGTCATGCTGAGCACCCTCGTTGTTCGTTAGTAATTATGCCTAATTCCTGAAAGAAGGGTAGCACCTATCGTTATCAGCACATACAAGAATGGCGGCGAGGATGACGGAAAAATATACAGGCTGGATTCCCGAGCAAGCTCGAGAATGACGGCGGGGGCGGGAATCCAGAGGAGCAATTGAGTTGTATGTCTATATGCTTTCACTGTTATCGGCCAGGGTCGGGGATTTGAGTATCTTTTTCTTTGGAAGAAGTGCGAGATGTATCTGGTTTGAGTTTGCTATTCAAGATATGAGTCATCAGGCTAGGAATACCCGGCTCGTATAGAAGCGTACCCGGTGGACGCCAGACAAAATCCGTGGCTACCAATGCTTGTAATGTATTGGCTGCGTGTCGGTCGTTTGCCTTGTCGGCGGGTAGCAGGTCCTTGATTAACACAATGAGGTCGTTGAGCATCATTTTTTTTGTCTCTTGAAACGCCTCTGCTATTACATAAGCGGCTGGTAACAATTCTTCCTGGCGCAGTTTTGTACGACGTTCCGCATAAAAGCCTTGCCTGAAATTGTCGATAGCAGGTGCCACAATATCAACCTGCTCGGCAGTCAGTTGAGTCGAGTTTGTCTTCTTTGCTTCATCCCAGAGTGCATCGCCCCATCGTTGTATGAAATAAGGGAAGTGCTGACTATCCTGCACAACCCTTTGCAGTGCATCAGGGTCTATTGTTATGTCATCTTCCTGCAACGGTTTTGTTATGGCATCCGCAGTAGCTTCTTCGCTTAGTCGGCCAACACCAATCATCGTGGAACGTTCACTGAAACTGGCGTTCACAGAGTTAAGGAAAGCCCGAAGTCCGGGTGTGCCCGCGAGGACTAGCAAAAAAGGTGCTTCTCCCCGAACAAGTTGGCTTAGGTTTAACAAACCACGGCATAAATCCGGGTCCATCGTATGGGCTTCATCTACCAGAAACACCAAAGGCTGCTTGTTGCACTCTTTTATCAACGCGCTTTCCAAAAAATCATTGGACGGGCTTCCTGATTTCCAAGTGGCAGCTAGAGCGATAACTGAAGCCCTCACTTTATTAGGCAGCCAACGCTTCCACCAAGCATCAGTGAGCAGCCAATCCCACATGTGCGCGGGAGATGTTAATTCTTCAGGACTTACTCCGCTTGTGCGTATAGTCTTATATTCAGATTCATCCTTTTCAGTTTCGTCTTCAATCCAACTTAGCAGTGCTGTTTTACCCATGCCCCTGGGTCCATACATGAATATGTCGGCAGCAGGCGCTCTGCCATTGTTCAGCCTGGCAAGGTTTTCTCTGATAATCGCCCGTTCTTTCTCTCGACCC
Organism: Candidatus Azotimanducaceae bacterium; assembly: GCA_965208605.1. Taxonomy (GTDB): domain Bacteria; phylum Pseudomonadota; class Gammaproteobacteria; order Pseudomonadales; family Azotimanducaceae; genus UBA9659. The sequence goes on from OZ242345.1 coordinate 1,103,752, forward strand.
GCGAGATAGGGCGGGGGTTGCCCCGTGCCGGGATTAAATGGATTTGAACCTTCATTCAATGTCATGGTTGGTGTCCTCGTTGTTCGTCAATGATTATGCCTAATTCCTGAAAGAAGGGTAGCACCTTCGTTATCAGCACATACAAGAATGACGGGGTTCGGGGGGAAGCCAGTCATTGAATAAGTGAACACATACAAGAATGACGGTATGCTAAGCCAGTTATGACAATCAAGAATCCCGTTGGTATCACCGATGTTGTGTTGCGCGATGCCCATCAATCCCTCTTTGCCACCCGGCTTCGTATTGATGACATGCTACCCATTGCGGCACAACTTGATGATGTGGGCTTCTGGTCCTTGGAGACATGGGGCGGTGCCACCTTTGATGCGTGTATCCGGTTCCTGGGTGAAGACCCCTGGGAGCGCCTTCGGGAGCTGAAAAAGGCCATGCCGAAAACGCCTCAGCAGATGTTGTTGCGCGGGCAGAATATTCTGGGTTATCGGCATTACGCTGATGACATCATTGATAAGTTTGTTGAACGATCGGCTATCAATGGCGTGGATGTTTTTCGTATCTTTGATGCCTTGAACGACCCAAGAAATCTTGAACGGGCGATTACCGCAGTGCGCCATCAGGGCAAGCATGCCCAGGGGACCCTGTCCTATACCGTGAGCCCGGTGCACAATATTGACACCTGGGTATCCATGGCGATTCGCCTTGCCCAGATGGGCGTGGATTCCATCGCTATCAAGGACATGGCGGGTCTGCTCAGGCCCTATGTTGCTTTTGATCTGGTGAGTCGATTGAAGCAAGCAGTGGATCTGCCCATTCACATGCAATGTCATGCCACCTCAGGGCTTTCCACGGCCACCTGCCTGAAAGCAATAGAAGCGGGCATTGACAATGTTGACACTGCTATTTCCTCCATGAGTATGACTTATGGTCATTCGCCCACCGAATCCATTGTGGCAATACTGCAAGGCACTGAGCGGGATACCGGTCTTGATATTGAAAAACTAGAAGAGATAGCCGCCTACTTTCGGGAGGTCCGTAAAAAATACGCCCAGTTTGAGGGAACGTTAAAAGGTGTTGACTCGCGCATTCTGGTCGCGCAGGTGCCCGGCGGCATGCTGACCAATCTTGAACAGCAGCTGCGGGAACAAAACGCCACCGACCGGATGGATGAAGTCCTGGTAGAAATACCGCAGGTGCGCAAGGATCTAGGCTTTATCCCTTTGGTGACGCCAACATCGCAAATAGTCGGCACTCAGGCGGTTATCAATGTGCTTTCGGCGGAGCGATACAAGAACATTACCCGGGAAGTTGAGGGTCTGCTCAGAGGTGAATATGGTGCCACGCCGGCGCCAATGAATGTTGAACTGCAAGCCCGAGTGCTTGCTGGCGACCAGCCAATCACCTGCCGCCCAGCGGATAATCTCAAGCCTGAATTTGAAAGGTTAAAAGCAGAACTGCTGGGCCTGGAAGCTGAGAAAAGTCTTATTTTTGGTGAGCATTTTGATGATGATGTGCTGACCTATGCGTTGTTTCCGCACATTGCGCTGAAATTCTTTAGCAACAGAAACAACCCTGATGCATTTGAACCGGCTCCCGATGCAAGGCTACCCCCTGCTACCCATGACAAGCCCCCGGCGGGAGCCGCCGTATATCAGGTGGAGGTGGAGGGTGAAACCTTTGTGGTCAAGGTGTCTGAGGGCGGCGATATCCAGGCCCTGGTGCCTAGTGGACTGCTTGATACGTTTGCAGTCACTTCTAGAGACGTTTCTGGAGAAGTTTCTGGAGACACTTCTGCAGACGCTTCCTCTGAGCAGCTCCCTTCTAAAACAACACCACCCGCCGATGCCGTAGCAGTGACTGCCCCCCTGGGTGGCAATATTTTCAAATTGCATGTCCGGCCTGGGGATACCGTTGTCAGCGGCGGTCTGCTAGTCACTCTTGAAGCTATGAAGATGGAAACCAACATACAAGCAGCAGGAGACGGCATAGTCACCCAGGTGCTGGTTGCTGAAGGCGACACTGTGAATGTCGGCGACACTCTGGTCTGGATAAGTTGATGGCACAACTAGTCGCACTCTGGCAAGCCACCGGTATTTACCAATTTGATCTGGGTCAAGCGGTGATGGTGGTGGTTGGGCTGGGGCTACTCTACCTCGCTATAGCCAAGAAGTTTGAACCCCTACTGCTGGTGCCGATTGGTTTTGGCGGCCTGCTCAGCAACATTCCGGGGGTGGATATAGCCGTCGGTGATGGCCTCTTGCATCAGTTATATGCGCTGGGTATTGAGACCAGCATCTTCCCGCTGGTGATCTTTATGGGCGTCGGTGCCCTCACAGATTTTGCGCCCTTGCTGGCTAATCCCAAGACGCTTTTCCTGGGTGCCGCGGCTCAGTTTGGTATTTTTGCAACGCTACTCGGCGCCTTGGCACTCTCAGCATGGGGAGTATTTGACTTTGATATTGCCGAGGCTGCAGCCATCGGCATCATCGGTGGTGCAGATGGACCAACAGCCATCTATGTTGCCGGGCAGCTCGCGCCGCATCTGTTAGGTGCCATAGCGGTGGCGGCCTATTCCTATATGGCTCTGGTACCCATCATCCAGCCGCCCATCATGCGCTTGCTGACGACCGCCCAGGAACGGCAAATAGCCATGCCGCAACTGCGGGTGGTGTCCCGTCGGGAAAAGCTTCTCTTCCCCCTGATGTTGCTCATACTGGTGGTCTTGCTGGTACCCAGTGCCACCCCCCTGCTGGGCATGTTCTGCTTCGGCAATCTGATGCGGGAGTGTGGCGTAGTAGAGCGTCTCAGCAACACGACACAAAACGCGCTCATCAACATCACTACTATTTTTCTTGGTCTGGCGGTGGGTTCCAAACTCAAGGCTGACCAGTTTCTAGTTCCTGAGACCCTCGGCATTTTACTCTTAGGGGTGCTGGCATTTTGTATTGGTACTGCCGCCGGCATATTGATGGCAAAGATGATGAATCTTTTGTTCCTTCGGAAGGACGGCAGCCACAAAATCAATCCGCTCATTGGTGCTGCTGGTGTTTCGGCGGTACCCATGGCGGCGCGGGTTGCCAACCGAGTGGGTCTTGAAGCCAACCCCAACAACTTCCTGTTGATGCACGCCATGGGACCCAATGTGGCCGGCGTCATTGGCTCGGCAATTGCCGCTGGTTTGCTGATCCGCTTCGCTTCTTAAGTCCAGAGCTTCTTAAGTCCAGAGCTTCTTAAGCCCTAATAAGATGCCGGGCTTCTCTCAATACCCGTCTAAGCCATAGCTCGTTAAACCATAGCTCGGGCTACCGCGGACACCCATTCAATCACTGGGGTGGGATATACGCCCAAGCCAATCAAGAGCCCACTCAGGGCGGCAAGGCTCCAACCACTAGCAGGGGCTATGGTGATGTCTTCTGTTACCGAGGAGTGCCTGGTCATCGTAAAGATCACTCTGAGGTAGTAAAAAAGACCGAGCACACTACCGATGATGACGGCAAAGAGCAGTGCCCAGAGTTCGGCATCAACCGCCGCGGCAAAAATATAGAACTTGCCGATAAAGCCCAACGTCAGCGGAATGCCCGCGAGGGACAGGAGCATGGCACTAAAGAAAGCAGCCAGCAGAGGGCGATTCCAAAAGAGACCTTCATAGTCGGATAGTTGCTCAGTGTCTCTATCGGCTCGCTCCCTGGACATGATGCAGACCACACCAAAGGCACCAATCGTCGTGATGAAATAAGCAATCAGAAACACCACACTGGCTTCAATAGCGAGTTGCCGCCCACCGATTTCCGCCGCCGCCAGGAAGGCCACCATCAAATATCCTAGGTGGGCGATGGATGAATAGGCAAGGATTCGCTTGATGTTGGTTTGCATCACCGCCAGCAGATTACCGAAGAGAATGGACAGCAAGGCAATCCAAAATAGCCCATCAAGCAGAGTTTGATATTGATAGCCGTCCAGAGAAACAAACAACCGAAGCAAGACCGCAAAGATCCCGCCCTTGGACACAGTCGCCAGGAAGGCCGTCGTCGGCGCGGGTGCGCCTTCATACACATCAGGCGTCCACATGTGGAAGGGCACCAGCGACAATTTGAATCCCACGCCTGCCAGAATCAAGCTACCGCCGATGAGCATATAGGCGTCGGTCATGCCGGTGCTGACCGGTGCCAGCGCAGCAAATGACAGGCTAGCCCTGGTCGCAAAAAGAAAGGCAATACCAAAGAGTATGAAGGCCGAAGACACGCCAGACAGTATGAGGTATTTCAGTGCCGCCTCCAGGCTGAACAGACCTTTAGCGGGATAAGAAATCATGGCATAGAGGGAGATGCCGAGCAGTTCCAGCCCCAGTACAAAACTACCAAAGTGAGCGCTATGAGCAAGCGTCATACCGCCCAGGGTCGCCAGTAACAACAGGAAGATGAACTCTTCCTGATGGCTCCCCCGTTGTTGGTGATAGTTGTACGCCAGGAGGCAGATAAAGAAACTGGCAAGCACAATAAGTGCGGAAAACAACAGGGCATACGAATCCACGACGAGTAGCGGCGTGACTAATTGAGTAGCAGCAACATGATCAAGACTAAGCGCAACCCAGAGAATGTTAGCCGCCGTCAGCAACAGCCCCAGGGCGGCAATCAAGCAGGTCAAACCAAGATGCCGCACAAAGGCAATCACCAGCATCAGCACGAGAATGACGCTGCTCAGGGTAATAAAGGGCGATATCGCGATGAGGTCTGCTGTGGTTAACATGGCCTAAGGACACCTTTCATATAAAACACCGCTCAGAACAATCCTCATGGGCTAGCCCCCACCCAGTTGGTCTGCTGAGTCGTGAATTCGTACAGGCTTGCCAAGACCGGGTTCACCAGATCAAAAACTGGCTGTGGATACACCCCAAGCCAGGTGAGGCCAAGCATCAGGGGAATCATCGCGAGCAATTCCCGTGTGCCAAAGTCTGGCATGGCTTGCCGCTGCGCATTGAGTTGCTCGCCCAGGGGGCCCTGAAATACTCGTTGCATGGCGATCAACGCATAGATTGCACCGGTCACCAGCCCGAGGGTAGCGGCGATGGCCATGAATTTGTTGACTGAGAAGGCGCCCAGGAGTACCAAAAATTCACCGACGAAGTTGCCCAGCCCCGGCATGCCCAGAGAAGCGACGATAAAAAACATGCCGATAGCGCCCATTCTGGGCATGACTTGCCAGAGGCCGCCCATGGCGGTCATGTCTCGGATGTGCAGCCGGTGTTGCAAAGCCCCCGCTATCATAAAGAGCGCCGCTGTAGATAGACCGTGAGCCACCATCTGCATGACGGCGCCCTGGATGCTGAGTTCCGTCCAGGCATAAATACCCAGAAGCACAAACCCCATGTGACTGACACTGCTATAAGCCACCAGCCGTTTGAAATCGGTCTGGGCAAAAGCAAGCAGGGCACCATAAATAATGCCGAGCACCCCGAGGAGCATCGCAAAGTCAGCAATGCGCACCGCCGCCTCGGGGAAGAGCGGCACTGTAAAACGTATGAGCCCATAAGCACCGGTCTTAAGCAGTATGCCCGCCAGCAACACGCTCGCGGCAGTAGGTGCCTGGGTGTGGGCGTCGGGTAACCAGGGATGAAAGGGAAAGGCCGGCAACTTGACCACAAAGGCGAGGAAAAACCCCCACATCAGCCAATAAGCCAGGTCGGCATCAAGCCCATGCCCTAAGAGGACGAAGTAATTAAAAGTATAGATGCCGCTAGCCCCGGCATGGGTCAAGACCAGTGCCAGGATCGCCACCAGCAAGAGCATGCCACTCGCCTGGGTGAAGAGGAAAAACTTCATTGACGCATAGCCTTTGTTCTCATGTCCCCAGATGGCAATCAGCAAATACATGGGTATCAGCATGACTTCCCAGAAGAAGAAAAAGAGGAACAGATCCAGACTGACAAAGACCCCCACGACACCCGCCAGAGTCCACATCAAATTAAATTGAAAAAACCCACCCCGGAAGCTGATCTCATCCCAGGAGGAAATCACCGCCACAAATCCAAGGAAGATAGTCAAGGCGACCATCAGCAGACCGAGACCATCCATGGCAAAAACGAAGCCAATCCCGAATCTCGGAATCCATGGATAGTTGACATATTCCAGCCAGGTGGAGGACACATGCTCAAGGGGCAATAGTTGCGCGGGCTGCACAAAGAACATAGGTATCAGGACGACACCCGCCAATAGGCAGGACAAGAGGGACACCCAGCGGGGCGCATCCTGGCGCCAGCGTTCACTCAGCCAAGCGACCAGGCCGCCGAGAAACAAAATAACCATGATCGTTATCATCGTCATGCGAGGATGACTCCCAGGGCGATCACCCCAAGGATGACCAGCCCCAACACCATGATGGCGGCATAGGTACGCAGTTGTCCCGTTTGGCTCCGGCTACTGAAGTCATGCAGGAACCAGGTGCCTTTGGCGATGCCGTTATAGAGCTGGTCAATCATGTCCTTACTGTTCCAGGCGGCGACCGCCTTATAGGGCTTCACCAGCAATTGCTCATAGAGCCAGTCCATCGCCCAGTGGCTAAACAAGAATTGGGAGACTGCCTTACCGAGCTCAGGACGGGTCAGCCATGCCAGGTCCACTCGGGGCCAGAGATACAAGAGATAGGCGACGGCTAGCCCGGCTATGGGGATGCCCAGAGTAATCATGGGTATGTACCCGCTATGCTCAACCGCCGCGGATACCGGGAAGACCCAGTCCAGAGGCGGGGCAAGGAGCCCTCCCCCCAGTGCTAGCCCACAAAGTATGACCAAGGGTGCCCCCATCAGCCAGCCGGCGGGTGCCTCGGGCTGGGTCTTGACCTCACCAAAGAAGACGATAAACACTAGCCTGAAACTGTAGATAGACGTCAGGAAGGCACCCACTAACCCGGCCATCCACAGCGCCGGGCCGTTCCAGGCGGAGTCATAGGCGGCAAGCAGGATGGCATCCTTGGAGTAGAAACCCGATGTCAGTGGCAGGGCCGCCAGGGCCGCGCTGCCAATCATGAAACTCCAGAAGGCAACCGGCAGATGCTTGCGTAGCCCACCCATCTTAAAAATATCGTGTTCATGATGCAGGCTATAAATAACCGCGCCCGCCGAGAGGAAGAGTAGTGCCTTAAAAAAGGCATGCGTCATCAGATGGAAGATCCCGGACGCCCAGGCACCCACGCCCAGCGCAAGAAACATATAACCAATTTGGCTAATGGTGGAGTAGGCAAGGATGCGTTTGATGTCATGCTGGGTCAGGGCGGTAAATGCCGCCATCAAGAGGGTGGCCGCACCAATCACGGCAACAGTGTTCAGCGCAATCGGCGACAGCAGGAAGAGTTCATGCATTCTTGCGATCAGATAGACGCCCGCGGTCACCATAGTGGCGGCGTGGATCAGCGCACTGACTGGCGTAGGACCGGCCATGGCGTCGGGCAACCAGGTTTGTAGTGGCAGCTGAGCCGACTTGCCGACCGCCCCACCGACGAGTAACAGGCAAGCGATAGTCACCACCAGGTCGCCCGGCTGCCAGGTGACCTGCGCCTGCTGCAAGAGTGCCTGAATATCCAGGGTGCCCAGATGCAAAAACAACAGAAACAGCCCCAAAGCCATAGCCGTATCGCCCACCCGGGTGACTATAAAGGCCTTTCTTGCCGCCGCACCGTTAGCCGCGTCATGCTGCCAAAAGCCGACTAAGAGATAACTGCAAAGCCCTACCCCTTCCCAACCAACAAACAAGAGCAGCAGGTTATCCGCCAGCACCAGGAGCAGCATGGCGGCAACGAAGAGATTCATATAACTGAAAAATCGGCTGTAGTCTGCATCGCCTTGCATAAAGAGCGCTGAGTAGATATGAATCAGTAGCCCAACACCGGTAATGACAAACAGCATCGTCAAGCTCAAGCCATCTATGTAAAAACTGACCCCAGGGGTAAAACTGGCGACATTGATCCAGGTGTAATAGCCAGGGGTTGCGGGTATGGGGTTGGTCTGGGTGAGGAAACCAATGCCGATGAACAGCACCAGCAGGGCGGCAATCGCCACACTACCCACCCCCACCAGGGCGACCGCCCGCTTGGACAGGTTCCCCAGGGTACAAAAGAGGATGACAAAACCCAGTAGCGGTGCCAGCGGGACCAGAAATGCAAACTCAAAGATAGTGATCATCCTTGCATCCTTGCCGCCTGCTCAATATCCAGCGAACCCAGGCGACGATGCACTTGCAACAAGAGCCCCAGCCCAACGGCAACCTCGGCCGCGGCGATACTCAAAATCAACATAAACATCACCTGCCCATCAGCTATGCCCCAATGCGCGCCAACGGTGATGAAAGCCAGGCCACAGGCGTTAAGCATGATCTCCAGCGACATCAAGATCAGCAGGATATTCCTGCGTACCAGGACGCCTACCAGACCGATCAAAAACAACATGGACGCCAACAACAAGCCATGTTCCATGGGGATGATGATGGCAATCATCGGGGCGCCTCTGAGGGCGTTGCTGGCGTCGTTTCTGACGCTGGTTCTGACATGACTTCTGACGCTGTTCCTGACACTGGTTCTGACATGACTTCTGACAGGCCTTCTCGGCCATCCAGCAAGTAACGATGCCCCAGATGATAGGCACCTACCAGCCCGGCAAGCAGTAGCATGGCGGCAAGTTCAACGGCCAGGACCCAGGGGCCAAAGAGCAACATGCCCACTGCCTTGGGAGCCACCACCAGGCCACTGCTAAGCGACTGCTCCGCATTGATCAGCACATACACAATTTCCGCAAACAGCACCAGACACAGGATGCTCGGCATGATCCAGATCCGGGGGCTTAGCAGAAGCTGTTCCTGAGCATGACCCGCAGCCCCCAGATTCAACATCATGATGACAAACACAAACAACACCATGATGGCACCAGCATAAATGAGTACTTCAAGGGCAGCAGCGAAGGGCGCCCCCAGCACATAGAAGAGCACCGCCGAGGCGAGCAGGGACACAATGAGATACATCAAAGCATGGGACACATTATGTCTTGTTATGGCAAGCAGTGAGGCAATAAGTGCAACCGTTGCCGCTATGTAAAACAGCCCGTATTCAAGCATGCGTATCTCCTATGGCAGTAGACTCTTGATGTCTACCGGCTGGTTCTCGTTTAATGCTTCGCCCTTTGCCTTGCCTTTGATGGTCTTGCCCGCAACACCGTAGAAGCTGTAGCCATGATATTTACCCTGACCACTAATCAGCAGGTGTTCTTTTTCATACACCATATTCTGTCGGTCATACTCGCACATCTCAAAATCAGGCGTGAGTTGGATGGCATAGGTGGGGCAGGCTTCCTCACACATGCCACACATGATGCAACGGGAAAAGTTAATGCGGAAAAATTCCGGATACCATCGGCCGTCCTCGTCTTCGGTTTTTTGCAGGGCAATACAATCCACCGGGCAAACCACCGCACAAAGGTTGCAGGCGACACACCGTTCCTCGCCATCTGGGTCCCTGGTTAATATGATGCGCCCCCTATATCGAGGTGCTAGGTAGGGCATTTCCTCCGGGTACTGGACTGTGTCGGCTCGGGTAAAAGTATGCAGTAACACTCCGTAGAGGGTCACCAGTTGACTCCAGATAGCGTTTAGCATCGGGGCACCATCCCCGCCGTCAATAAACAACTGCTTAGCTTAACCATAAAACTATCGCTCCTGTTGCCAGTAGGTTAATCAACGTCAAGGGCAACATATACTTCCATCCAAATGACATGAGTTGGTCATAGCGGGGTCTGGGTATAGCGGCGCGCAGGAGGATGAAGAAGCACACAAAAATAAATGTTTTGATAAAGAACCAGATAATCGGCGGCAGGAAGGCAGGGCCTAGCCAACCACCAAAGAAGATAGCCGCGATGACCGCCGAGGTGAGCAGCACGCCCAGATATTCACCCACCATAAACATCCCAAACTTCATGCCCGAATATTCAGTATGGAAACCAGCGACCAGTTCATGCTCCGCCTCGGGCAAATCAAATGGTAGTCGATGACTTTCCGCAATCCCCGCAATCATGAACACCACAAAGCCAATAAACTGCGGGATGACGAACCAGCCATGTTCCTGCTGATAGTTGACAATCTCCACCAAACTGAAGGAACCCGTCAGCATGACAACGCCCATCAGGGACAGACCCATAAATACCTCATAACTCACCATCTGAGCGGCGGCTCTCAGACCACCTAAAAGCGCATACTTGTTATTTGATGACAGGCCTCCCAAGAGCACGCTGTATACCGCCAGGGAGGTCATGCCGAGGAAGAAGAGTAGCCCAATGTTCAGATCTGCCACATGGATATTCGGTGCGTAGGGCAGTATGGCAAATCCCATGAGCATCGCGATGACGACCACCGTGGGGGCCATGACAAACGGGAACCGGTCGGCAAAGGGGGGTATCCAGTCTTCCTTGGCAAAAAGTTTGATGACGTCCGCCAATGCGAGCCCTATGCCCAGAGGACCCACCCGGTTGGGGCCTAGCCGATCCTGCCAGATACCGAGTAGCCGACGCTCAAACCAAATCAGAATAGCAGCAGCTGCCAGAGAACCGAGCAGTACCGTGTAAATAATGAGGATGGATATGAGCTCTGCCATCAGCCGCTCCTATCCGTCAGTATCAGCTCGGGTCTGAGCGGATCTTTGGGACCGCCCTGCCAGCCGGGGATGAGCTGGAGATGCTCAGGTGTCGCATCGGCCAGCCCCCGGGTCTGCTCAATTTTTGGATAGACCAGACAGTGAGTCGCTACCTCATCGTCAAGGATGACGTTGAGTTCAATTTTCTTGTCAGGGAGTTGGCAAGCAAGCCCATCACCCGCTGAGAGGCCAAGGGCAGTAGCCGTTTTGGTGTGCATGCGTGCATAAGGTGCTGGAATACGGGTCGCTAATTCTTGAGCATGTCGGGTCACCGGGTCGCTCCCGAATATATGGTGCTGCGCAATGAATCGGAGGTTGGATCGATACGGCGCGGGGGTTGCGGGCGCCAAGGTGTAAGGCGACGGCAGCGCATCGCCGCTAAGCAAACGGACGCCGGGATTGCCCATAGTGTCTGCACCGCCGACCTCAGTTTGGAATTTGTAGATGGATTGATTGGAGTTCCAGCCTGGGGACCAGGCATAGGTTCTCAGGCTAGCGGGTGCTTGCTGCTGATTGCCTTCCATGGTGAAGGCAAGGGCGGACTCTCTATCCACCGGCTGTTTGGGTTCATGTACCGACACCTGGGACTGCATTGCAGTCCTGCCACTCGCCCGGTGAGTCATTCGGGGAAGTTTGCTACCGAGGACCCGGAAGCCCGCATCAGGCGCACATTCAGCGATGCGTTTGAGTGGCGGGCACTCATCCATAATGGATTCTATGATGGCTTCCACACTTGATGATGCTGCCGAGGCAACCTTCTCCTTCTCCTTCTCGTCACGGGAAGAGACACGAGAAGGGTCATAGGAAGAGTCACGAGAGTGGTTAAATGGATTGCTATCAAGCGCATCATCATCGAACGTCTTGAGGAGGTGGTAACTCGGTGCTACATCGCCCGGGGGAAGAAACACTGCCAGGTTCCGTTGTGCCCTACCCTCAAAATTGACGAAGGTGCCTTCCGCCTCAGCGAATGAGGCCGCGGGTAACAGAACATCTGCCATGGAGACACTGGTGTTATCCAGATAATCCAGCACGACCAGATGCTTGATAGCGGACATTTTTGGCGCAAACTCAGCGCCAAGGTGCGCTTCCAGGTCATTTTCAAGCAGAATCATGGTGTCTGGTGCCGGGTCAAGCAGGGCTTCAACAGCATGGCTATTATCCAGCATCGCCACGCCAATGCTGTTGCACTCATCCGCCACTAGCAGCAGCCCCGCCGCGGGGTTAACCGACTGCAAGGCAAGAGAAAGATTAACCGCCGCCTGCATCACATTGAGCTCACCGAGGCTGGTGCCGGACACCACAAGCGGTCGCTTCGCAGCGCGCAACAACTGGGCGACATGGCTCGCCTGGCTCTCGGTGCTTGCCGACCCCGGCTCAGCAGACAGCTGCTCGGATACTGCCACAGAAAAGGCAAGAATCTCATCGGGTGTCAACCGCAGTGATTGGCTGGCGACATCGTCTAGCCGGTCCGGCATGGGGGTAGCGATGACCAGCGGGCTGAGCGCCGCCTGCGCCAACTCCCGCACCGCCGCGTCATGCCATTCGGCAATAGCTGTGTCCCCCGCCATCTCTTTGGAACGATTACGTACTGCCTGCCGAATACTGAGTGCCAGCATAGGCGCATGATTGGTGGCGTCTTCACCCAGGACCAGGATGGTGTCAAAGGTCGCCACCTCGGCAAGAGTCGGGGTATTCATACCACTCGCCAGGACCTCAAGAATGAGCTGATGCATGGCTTGTTCCTGTTGGTTCATGCCGTTGCTGTAGTTCTCGGCACCGACCAGTTGCCGCAATGCCTGGTTAGCCTCAAGGCTTGCCCGGGGTGAACCGATACCAATCACTCGGGCTGACTCTTGCATGTAGATACGCACCTTGGCTTTGGCATCGTCTATCGGCAAGGGGTCATAGGTGCCTAGTTCATTGCGGATGCCGGCCTGGAGAATGCGTGCCGGTGAATTGACATGCTGGGCACCAAAGCGACCCCGGTCACATAGGAAGTACCCATTGATGTCCTGGTGATAACGGTTATGCACCCGCCGCACCTTCCCGTAACGTTCCGAGGTGTAGGTATTGCAGCCGATGGCACAACCCTGGCAAATGGTCGGTGAAGACTGGAGATCCCATTTTCTGGTGTATTCCTTGGCGAGCGTCTTGTCGGTGAAGACGCCAGTCGGGCAGACCTCCACCAGATTGCCAGCAAATTCATTTTCCAGAATCCCGGGCTCTGCCCTGCCAAAAAATATCCTATCGCGCGAGCCGAAGGCATTCAGATCATTCCCGCCCGCATAGTCCTGATAAAACCTCACGCAGCGATAACAGGTAATGCAGCGGTTCATTTCATGCCCGATGAAGGGACCAAGATATTGATTATTAAAGGTGGTCTTTCTGCCCTGATAGCGGCGATCCCGGTGCCCCACCATCACGGTCATATCCTGGAGATGACATTCACCGCCTTCTTCACAGACCGGGCAGTCGTGGGGATGATTCAACATCAGATTTTCAATGACCGAGCGGCGAAAGTCAGATGCCTTTTCAGTGGAGACGGAAAAGTGCGCCCCATCGGTTACCGGGGTCATGCAAGCCATGACCAACTTGCCTTGAGTATCCTCATCGTTGGCGTACTGCAGCAACGCGCACTGTCGGCAAGCACCGACACTCCCCATGGCTGGATGCCAGCAAAAATAAGGCATATCCACGCCCGCACTGAGCAGTGCCTCCAGCACATTAGTGCCGGCTTTACCGGGCAGTTCCTCTCCGTCAACAATAATCACAGGCATTAGTCTGCTTCCTTGCTTAGTCTTCTCTTTATAGGAGCAACCCTATTATAGGGGCACCCGCGGCCGTCAACTCTTTACATGGCACCGCGACCATCAACTCTTTATCGGAGCAACCCTATTATAAGGGCACCCGCGACCGTCAACTCTTTACATGGCACCGCGACCATCAACTCTTTATCGGAGCAACCCTATTATAAGGGCACCCGCGACCGTCAACTCTTTACATGGCACCGCGACCATCAACTCTTTATCGGAGCAACCCTATTATAAGGGCACCCGCGACCGTCAACATGGGCTTTAAATTCATCCGCAAAATACTTGAGCCCACTGGTCAGCGGCTCCATAGCACCCGGGGCATGCGCACAGTGGGTGTTGCCAATAGCGCCAATGAAGCCGGCTTGATCCTCAAGGAGTTGCAGGTCTTCCGGCCGGCCGGCCCCGGCTTCCATAGCATCCAAAATCTGCTGCACCCAGGCAACCCCTTCCCGGCAAGGCGTACAGAAACCACAGGATTCCCTGGCGAAAAACTTTTCCAGGTTGGCAATCATCCCCAGAGGGCAGGCTCGGTCATCAAGAATAATCATGGTGCCAGTGCCCATCCGACTACCCGCTTGCATCACCGGCTCATAGTCCATAGGCAGGTCAAGATGCGCCGGCAAGAGGAAGTCTGTTGAGGCCCCGCCGGGTAAAAAGGCTTTCAGTTGATACCCCTCGGCCATGCCGCCGGCATGCTCTTCTAGTATTTCCCGTATGGGGGTACCCATAGGCAACTCCCAGCAGCCGGGGTTTGCCACCCTGCCGCTGGCACCAAAGAGCTTGGTGCCGCTGTCCTTGCCACGTCCCAGAGACTTAAACCAGTCCGCACCCTGGGCAACAATGTGGGGGATGTTACACAGGGTCTCCACATTATTGACGATGGTCGGTCTGCCCCAGAGACCACTCACCTGGGGGAAGGGTGGCTTTGCTCTGGGGATGGCTCGCTTGCCTTCCAAGGCGTTCAGCAAGGCGGTTTCCTCACCGCAGATGTATCGCCCGGCACTCACATGGACATGCAAATGGAAGGAATAGTCTGAACCGCAGATACGCGCTCCGAGATAGTGGCTTGCCTCAGCGGCGGCTATGGCTTCCTTGAGCCGAGCAATGGCGAGATGGTATTCGTGCCGGATGAAGATATAGCCTATGTCGGCAGAGATGGTATAGGCGGCGAGAATCATACCTTCAATCAGTTGATGCGGATCCTGCTCCATCAGTAGCCGATCCTTGAAGGTGCCTGGCTCCATTTCATCGGCGTTAGCCACCAAATAACGATGCCCTTCCCCCGCGGCTGGGCTACCGGGTTTAGGCACAAAGCTCCACTTCATACCGGTGGGGAAGCCCGCACCACCCCGACCGCGCAAATTGGAATCCTTGACGATCTGCAGCAGGGCATCAGGGTCCAGCACACCCACCGCCTTCCGAGTAGCGTCATAGCCACCCGTAGCCTGGTATCGCGACAAGTCCACTGGGGTCTTGCCATCAATGTTTTGGGTCAGCGGTAAAGCACTCATTTTAGAATCTCTTCTGCCTTCTCAGGGCTCAGGTCGTGGTGGAGGTCATCGCCCACCATCATGGCTGGGGCATGGTCACAATCACCCAGACAGGTGACCGGTAGCAAGGTGTATTTGCCGTCAACACTGGTCTCGCCATAGACAATGCCAAGGGTCGCCTGGACACGTTCGCAGACCGCATCACCACCCATCAACCAGCAACTGACACTGTCACATAACAGCACTACCTTCTCCCCCACTGGTTTGCGATAGATCAAGTTGTAGAAGGTGGCAATGCCGTCCAGTTCCTCATTAGACATGTTAAGCAGTGTAGCGACCGCGGCAAGGCTCTCATCAGACACCCAGCCTCGGTGCTTCTGGACAATCCTCAAGGCATCAATTGCCGCCGAGCGACGGTCTGGAAGCAACACAATCTCCGCTTCTATCTCGTTGACCTCAACCTCTGAGAGGAGGACGGCCGGCTTGTCCGTGGCGATATTTTTTGTAGGAGGGCTGTTTGTAGGCATCTGAGTCGGGCTATCGGTCCACATCCGCCATGACAAAATCAATGCTCGCGAGAATAGCAATGAGATCCGGGATCAATAGCCCCCGGCTCAGTAGCGGTATCTGTTGCAAGTGGGCGAAGGACGGCGTTCTGATACGGGTGCGATAGGAACTCGTACCGCCATCGCTGGTCAGGTAATACATGTTGATACCCTTGGTGGCTTCTATCGCCACACTACATTCCCCGGCGGGAATCACCGGGCCCCAACTGACATTAAGAAAGTGATGGATCAGCGTTTCTATATCGTACATGGTTCTTTCTTTGGGCGGTGGCGTGGTCTGTGGATGCGCTGCTTTGTAGGGCCCGGCGGGCATGTTGTTCAGACATTGCTGAATAATGCGCAGACTTTGATGTATTTCATCCACCCGCACTCTAGCTCGGTCATAACAGTCGCCCTTCTGATAGACCGGCACCTCAAAATCAAACTGGTCATAGCCGCCATAGGGGCGGTCCCGCCGCATATCAAAGTCCAGGCCGGTCGCCCGCATACCAGGACCGGTAATGCCCCAATCCAGGGCTTCTTGCTGAGTGCATATACCTATGCCCTGAGTGCGTTGCTTCAAGATGCTGTTGCGCAGTGCCATCTTGTCATAGTGCTTAAGCCGCCCGGGCATCCAATCAAGGAAGTCTTGGACCATCTGCTCCCAGCCCTCGGGGAGATCCTGAGCAACGCCACCAATGCGGAACCATGCGGGGTGCATCCGGCCACCGGTGATGGCTTCAATGATTCTGAACAGCTGCTCCCGGTCAGAGAACATATAAAAGACCGGGGATAGTTGCCCGACATCCTGAGCAAAGGTGCCGTAGAAGACCAGATGGCTGGAAATGCGAAAAAATTCCGCCAGCATAATCCTGATTACCTTCGCCCTATCGGGCACTTCTATCCCAGCGAACTTTTCCACCGCCATGATGTATGGCATGTTATTCATCACCCCGCCCAGGTAATCAATCCGGTCCGTGTACGGAATGTAAGTGTGCCAGGATTGCCGCTCACCCATCTTCTCCGCGCCCCGGTGGTGGTAGCCAATCTCGGGCACCGCATCAACAATCACTTCTCCGTCCAGTTGGAGGATGATTCTGAAAACACCGTGCACCGAGGGGTGATTCGGTCCCAAATTGAGAAACATAAACTCGGTATTTTCCGTCTTGCGGCTCAGCCCCCACTCTTCGGGTTTGAACCTGAGTGCTTCTTGTTCCTTGTCCTGACGGACGTCATCCAGACTAAAGGGGGCCATCTCGGTCGCCCTTGCCGGGTGATCCTTTCTCAGGGCATGCCCTTCCCAGGTAGGGGGTAGCAGGATGCGATACAGGTTGGGGTGACCGGTAAAGACGATGCCGAACATGTCCCAGGCTTCGCGTTCATACCAGTTGGCGTTGGGATAGATTGAGCAGATGCTGGGGAGATTCAGGTCGGCTTCGTTGAGGGCTATTTTGATTCTGACATCGGTGCTTTTGACATCAGTGGCTTTAGCATCGGTGCCCTTGACATCAGTGGCGGGGGAGAAGGACATCAAGTGATAGATGACAGTGAAGTCGCTGGCAGGCATACCGGCACGATGATTTCTGAGTCTTTCATCCGTGCCGCAGAGGTCAAGCAGCATTTCATAATCCCGTTTTAGAAAGCTGATGACAGCAACCAGCTGTGCCCGGTCCACCCAGAAGGTAGGAATATCATCAATGGTTTGCTGACGGGAAAAGGAAAACTGCGGAAACTCCTCGGCGAGTTTCTGCACGACTTCTATTGTGCCCACTTCTTCAGCAATGGCTGACAACTTCCGTTCCTCTTTCTTTAGGCTGGTATCTCTTGCTGATACCTCTTTCCGGTATCACTTGCTGGTATAACTCGCTGGTACAACTTACTGATATAAGCAGCCCCCGAGTAGGGCGACTAGACCTTGTCTGGCCCGCTCAATTCCGTCGCCGCTATGCGCCCCTTGTTACGGAGGTCTCGCTGACTGACTTTTTCCGCCTTGAACACTCGCTGGTCTTCCACCACCCAGCTGAGCGGGCGCCTTTCCTTACCTATGGCGTCCTGTAGAAGCATCAAGCCTTGCAAGAAGGCATCCGGGCGGGGCGGACAGCCCGGCACATAAACATCCACCGGTAGGAACTTGTCGACCCCCTGAACCACACTGTAAATGTCATACATGCCGCCAGAATTAGCACAGGAACCCATGGAGATTACCCACTTGGGTTCCAGAAGTTGTTCATACAATCGTTGCACTATCGGTGCCATCTTCAAAAAACAGGTGCCAGAAATCACGATCATGTCTGCCTGCCGAGGTGTTGCCCTGATGACCTCGGAGCCAAAGCGCGCCACATCGAAGCGACTGGTCAGCGAAGTTGCCATCTCGACATAGCAGCAAGACAGCCCGAAGTTAAAGGGCCAGACGGAGTGCTTTCGTCCCCAGGCAAGCATGTCTTCCAGCCGGGTCATCACAAGATTGCGCTTTAGATGTTCATCCAGGGCGGTATCTACATCATGCAATTTAGTATTCAGTGTCGCTTTAGTGAGACTCCATTCCATGCATCAATCCTCAGCGGGTTCCAGGGAGTAGTCTTGCGGCAAGCCTGTTCTTACCTTATTCCCCCATTCAAGTGCGCCCGACTTCAATTCATACACCAGGGCAACGATCAAAATCAGGATAAACACCGAAGCTGCCAAATAGCCAAACACGCCTAATTCATGGAATGCGATGGCCCAGGCAAAGATAAAAATCGTCTCCAGGTCAAAAATCACGAAACAGATGGCGATTAAGAAAAATTCCGCCGAGACGGGGATCTGGGTTGACCCTATGTGTACCACACCAGATTCAAAAGGCTCAGCAGTGGCACGGGTCATTTTGGATTTTTGCCCCAGAAGGGAGGAAAGCGTCAGGATAACAGCAACGATAACCAGCACAGAAGTGAAATAAATAACCAGGGGCCAGAGCGATGAGTCAGCCATGATACTTCTTGTCTAGGTGCTTACGCATCTCTGCTTGATGTACCTTGATATGCTGTTGATATTAGTTGTTGAGCTTGGTCGCTGATCTTGATTGCTGAGCTTGGTCGCTGATATTGATGCCAGCAAAGAATCTCCAATGGGCAACAGAACCGGCAACGCTGACGCCACGCAAATGTACACCTAGGGCACACTTAAACGCAAGACCTGTATAGGTTCATGTCAACCCAAAGCTAAAATGTCCCCTTTTCTGCATTTATTAATCCTGCAACAGGCTCGGTCAAAGCACTGATTAGAGGTGTCGCCAAGGGTGATCTGGGGCGGGTTTCCAGGTGGATTGTCGCTGCCGGTGAAGTGCTTGCTCGACGCGGTTGCGCACGGTCTTCTCATCGGCGAGAATTGTGTATGTTCACCAATTCACTTCCCTACTTTGTTCATTTCCAGCGGCTTGCCCCGCCCGCCGTCATTCTCGCCGAAGGCAGGAATCCAGTGGAATATGCCGTCCGAACGTGTCAGTTAGTCAATAATGCCATTCAAGCTTGTCATCGAATTAGCGAACACAAACAAGAATGACGGCGGGGTTAACTTGCTTGCGCTACCACTCTGGATTCCCGCCGCCGCGCCGTCATTCTCAGGCTTGCCCGGGAATCCAGTTATTAAACCAGCGGCTTGCGCCGCCATCTGGATTTGTATAGGTTCACAAGCTATGACCTTTCCTCTTAGGGTGATCTGTGCCATATATATCTGAGCCTATGCAGTTGCACTTAAGAGTTGAATTCACAGCACATTAAAACAACTCTGTTTGTTTAGCTAGTATTGCTGAGAGTGAGGTTTGTGTGAATCCCAGAATCGCATCGGCGACGGGTGCGATTTGTCGGGTGATATAAAAATCGTAATCAAGCCGTGCAGTTGTATATTTAACATCTTCCGGTCCCGCCAGGGTCATCACATATTCTATCCAGCCGCCGTATTCATACATGGGAGCTAACCCCTGCTTAGCACGCGCCGCTTCAGCCAGCCTAGCGGCCTTAATCTGGGGTGGGACATTTTTAGTGTAGTCAGCAAGTTTGCGCCTGATCCGCCGCCGCAGTACCAACTTGTCGTCTACCTCTCCCTGGGTAACCGACGCCACCACAGTCTTAATATAATCCTCATAAGGTTCATCTAAAAAGTATCGTCGATAGAGTTCTCGCTGAAATTCACGCGCCAAGGGCGTCCAGTCACTACGAACACTTTCCAGACCCTTAAAGATAAGTTGCGCTTCGCCAGTATCGGACACCACCAGCCCGGAATAACGTTTCTTACTGCCCTTCTCAGAACCGCGCACCCGCGGCATGAGGAACCTCGTAAAATGCGTTTCTAATTCAATCTCCAGATGACTATCAATGCCATAAGCAGTTGCCAACTGCTCGCGCCACCAATCATTCAAATATGTCACCAGTTCCTTGCCCGCCTGTTGCACCTGCCCGGAGGTGTTTTCCATCAACACAAAGACCGAATCCGTGTCTCCGTAAATGACCGGGAACCCTTTTGCCTCAATCAGATCGCGCGTGGTTTGGAGAATCTCATGCCCGCGCAAGGTAATAGAACTAACCAACCCTGGTTCAAAAAACCGGCATCCCGATGTACCCAAAACACCATAAAACGAATTCATAATAATTTTGATGGCTTGGGAGGCCACCTCAAAGCCCTCCTGACGCGCCCTATCGCGTGCCGCCCAGAGATCTTTAATAATGTCTGGCAGGATGGACTGGTGCTTCGCGAAACTAAGCCCGGCAAAACCGGGGATTCTATTTTCCTCCGGGGACACCATTGCCAGGGGATCAACTTGAAAGGTCATAATAATGCTGGGATACAGACTCTTGAAATCCAAAATCAGGATGTCCCGATACAGGCCCGGGCGGGATTCAAAGACATAGCCACCAGGGATATTGATGTCGCTGCCTGCCGGCTTAACAGCAGTGCCCTCGGCAATACCAGCAGCAGTGCCTTTAGAAGCACCTCCAGAAGCACCTCCAGAAACTCCTTCAGAAGTGACTAGAGGGGCAACCCGCCCTTCCCTATGCAGCCGCGGCAAGTAGAGGAAGTCAAATGCCGCCACTGAGCCGCCCTGGCGGTCCATCTCCAGCCCGGTCAGGCAGGAGCGTTGCACGGCAAATTCAATCAATCGGGTGCGTTCAAAAATTTCCCATACCAGCACACAATCTTCAAGGTTGTACTTGGCAAGGGCAGGCTTGTCTTCCACAAACATGCTTTCAATTGCCAAGGCTCGGGCATCAACATCATGTACCAACTTGCCTCGCCCTAGCAGTTCCTGGGCAACATTTTCCAGGGAAAAACTTTCAAACTTATAGGTCGCCGTCCGTAGCAACTCAATACCATCCAACATGACCCGCCCCGGCACGACCGCGTAGTACCTACCCTTATCTCGTTGCGCGCGCCGCCAACCGATGCCGGTATTGCCTCGCCCTAAACGTAAATCAATGCCCTGGTCATTCGCTCGGTCTTGCAAATATCTCAGATCAAATTCGACCAGGTTCCAGCCAATCACCAGATCCGGATCATGTGCTGTAAACCAGGACTGGAAGGCAAGCAACAGCGCCCGCTCAGTGGGTGCAAATTCTATATTCTCAGTGGAATCTTCCTCCCCGAGCATAAACACCTTGTTGATGGGCTTTCCAGCAGAGGCGGCACCAGCATAAGCAGAATCAAGCCCATGGAGCGCAATGCTCAACACAATCTTGTGGGTGATTGAGGTTTCAATATCCAGGGAAATTACTTTCAAGCCTGGGGCAAACTCAGCCTTCTGCAACTGGGGGTTGATATAGTCGAGATATCCCCCTCTCCTAGTGGCGGGACCAGTAACTTCAAGGGTTCCTTGAATAAACCGCTCCATCAAATAGCGGTCGGTGGGGCGCACATCAGCCTCAAAGCACTTGATGACATGCTTCTGCAAGATTGACCGAGCAAAGTTTACATCCCGCCAAGACTTGAAGTAACCCGCTATCGCCGGTTGCGAGGAATCGGCAAAGAGGCTCAGCTCAGTCGCCGCATGCCGCCAATTGAGCTGAGCATCAAGCAGGGTCTGCACCTGCTTTAAGTCTTCAGCAGCGATGAAGAAGACGGATTCCTGGTCGGTGATTTCAACCCGCACCGGGCCGGATTCAGCAGCGAGCCAGTAGACCAGCGACTGGCCACTAGGTCTCTCTTGCCATTGACGGGTAAGAATCAGTCCCTTCTGGCTAGTAGGTATGGGGGTGTCCATGTGTTCTTATGTCCTTATGTTCAGGTGTCCCGGTGTCCATGATGAAAATACCAGCCAAGCGCTAGGCATAGTCGGCACAGGTTTGCTGTGTTGAGGCGGCATTATTACATAGGTTCAGCCTGCAGGAATGATAAGTGCTCAGCAATTTAAGGGGAAAAGGAGTATGACGGGGTAGGCAGTGCTTGCCCTTTTAGCCGTCATTCTGGATTCCCGCCTTCTTTGATCCTGACGGCGGGGATAGGGATTTGGCGAATACTCAAACTTCTGGTAAAGTGCGCGCTTTATTTTTTGAGTGGGATTTTGACAAATCAATTTTGAACCGAGGTCAGGATATTTCTATGGCAACAAAAAGCAAAAAAACGAAGGCCAGACCTAAATTAAAGGCTAAAACCAAGGCCAGAACCAAGACAAATGTGAAGGCGAAGGCAAAAGCCAAGCCCATAGTCACACCTAAGGTCAAAGCTAAATCTAAGCCCAAAGCCAAGACTACAGGCACACCTAAGGCCAAAGTCAAAGCTAAGCCCACAGTCACCGCTAAATCTAAACCAAAAGCCAAGCCCCCAACAAAAACCCCTACCCGAAAAACTGCAAAAAAAACACTGGGCAAACGGGCTTCAGTCTCGTCTGGGCAGAACCATGATGGGCCCGAATTTGAATTCACTCCCTACAAATCCAAGCGGGGTGAGCCCTACATGAGCGAGGGGCAACATGTGCACTTCCGACAAATACTTCAAGATTGGAAACGTCAACTCATGGAAGAAGTGGACCGGATGGTAAACCATATGCAAGGGGGGGCCGGCAATGACCCGGACCCAGCAGACCGAGCAACTTATGAAGAAGAGTTCAGCATGGAGTTGAAAACCCGGGACCGAGAGCGGAAATTGATCCGCAAAATTGACTCCACTCTGGACCTGCTTGATCTGAATGACTACGGCTACTGCGAGTCCTGCGGCGTAAAGATCGGTATACAACGTTTAGAAGCCAGACCAACGGCCACCTTGTGTATAGACTGCAAGACACTCGCGGAAATCAAGGAACGCCAAATACACGGCTAGATTCCTTCTTTTTGAAAAAAGAGTTTGAAAAAGATTAGGGAGACCCCACTACTGTCCAGAAGGCACACATCAACTCGGCTGATTGGAGAGAGCGTCCATAAGATAAGTAGCCATGCCTTGAAGGTCGTGAACCGACTCAAGGAGTCTGGCTTCCAGGCGTATCTGGTGGGCGGTTGTACCCGGGACATCCTGATAGGCAGGTCGCCCAAAGACTTTGATGTAGCGACCGACGCCCGCCCGGATGATGTGCGGCAGCTCTTTCGCAATTCAAGAATCATCGGCCGACGCTTCCGTATTGTGCATGTGCGCTTCGGTAGGGAAATCGTCGAGGTCACCACCTTCCGAGGACCACACGAAGAGCAATACGAGGCAAATCATTCCGAATCCGGGATGACTCTATCAGACAACATCTACGGTACTTTTGAGGAAGATGCCGCCCGCCGGGATTTTGCGATGAACGCCATCTACTATCAGCCTGGCAGCAAGGAATTAATTGACCCCTATAATGGTGCCAACGACATTCAGCAACAAATCATCCGCACCATCGGTGCCCCGGATGAGCGCTTCCGGGAGGATCCGGTCCGAATGTTGCGGGCTATTAGATTCCAAGCAAAACTCGGCTTCCAGATAGAAGAATCGGCCGCCCAGGCCATCAGAGAGTTGGGGTTTCTCATTCAGGATGTAGCCCCCGCCCGGCTATTTGAAGAAGTGCTCAATCTGTGCATGTCTGGCTATGGTCTGCAGGCACTGGAAGCACTACTGGAGCATGAGCTCTACGGTCGACTCTTCCCGGATTCCAAACAAGCCATGGCAAATAAAACCGCAGCACAACTCATCCGACTGGCGCTTGCCAGTACCGACAAACGCATCGCCAATCATTTACCGGTGACTCCAGCTTTTATTTATGCGGCAATCCTGTGGCAACCCTTTATCACTGAAAAACAACGTTTAGAAGCATCCGGCCTTACGGGCACCGATGCGGCGCATGCAGCAGCCGGCAATGTGATTGCCAAACAACTTTTATTCACATCAATACCGAGACGTTTTTCCGGACCCATGCGGGATATCTGGTTCTTGCAATTTCAATTGCCTAAAAGAAAAGGCAAAAAAGCTGATAGCCTGTTGGCACATAAACGCTTTCGCGCGGCTTATGACTTCCTGCTACTCAGAGAGGAAGCTGGCGAGAAGCCCCGGGGGCTCGGGGAATGGTGGACCACATATCAAGCGGCGGATGATGCCACCCGGCAAAGCATGAAGGCCTCTGTCAACAACAACCATCAACATCCGCCCAAACGGCGCAAGCAACCGAAGCCACCAGGTGCTGGGTTAAGGTCCTAAGTTGCAGATACACTTGCTAACTAATCCAAAGGTGCGGGTCACAAGAGAGAGGGAGGAGCCATGGCTGAGCAAAAGGTCTATCCGGTAAAACAAGCAATCCAGGCGCAGGCCCATATCCGTGAGGCTCAATACCGGGCAATGTATGCGGCTTCCCTCAACCAGCCGGAAGCCTTCTGGTCTCAACAGGCAGATGAGTTTCTCACCTGGTTCCAGCCCTGGCGCAAGGTAACTGAATCGAATTTTCACCAGGGTGAAGCCCAGTGGTTTATTGATGGCAAATTGAACGCCTGCTACAACTGCGTTGACCGACACTTGGAATTGCGGGGTGAGGCAACCGCCATCATTTGGGAAGGGGATGCGCCTGATGATGGTCTGAGCATCACCTATCGGGAGTTGCATGGCGAGGTATGCCGGCTGGCTAATCTGTTGCTGGACCGGGGGCTCAGCAAGGGGGACCGGGTGTGCATCTATATGCCGATGATTCCCGAAGCCGTCTATGCCATGCTGGCTTGCGCCCGAATAGGTGCAATACATTCCGTGGTCTTTGGGGGCTTCTCCCCCCAGGCATTGCAAGACCGTATCCTTGACGCTGACTGCCGAGCGGTGATTACCGCTGATGCCGGACTAAGAGGGGGGAAACTCATCCCCTTAAAAGCCAACACGGATCAAGCGCTTGTTGCCTGCCCTCTGGTCAGCACCGTGATTGTGGTGCAAAGAAGCAAGGAGGCAGTGGACTGGCAAGAAGGTCGGGATATCTGGTATCAGGAAGCAGTCAGTCAGATGTCTGCCGAATGTGAAGCGGTGCCCATGGACAGTGAAGATCCACTGTTCATTCTTTATACCTCAGGCTCCACGGGCAAGCCCAAGGGCGTCCTGCACACGACCGGCGGTTATTTACTGCATGCCGCCATGACGTTCAAGTATGTATTTGACTATCAAGAGGGCGATGTTTATTGGTGCACCGCAGATGTGGGCTGGGTTACGGGTCATTCATATATCGTCTATGGTCCCCTAGCGAACGGTGCCATCACCTTGGTATTTGAAGGTGTGCCGACCTACCCGACGCCATCTCGTTGCTGGCAGATTGTTGATAAACATCAGGTCAATATCTTTTACACGGCACCAACGGCCATTCGTGCTTTGATGGGCATGGGTGATGAGTTTGTCACTGCTACTTCTCGTCAGTCACTGCGTATTCTTGGTAGCGTGGGAGAGCCGATTAACCCGGAAGCCTGGGAATGGTATTACCAGGTGGTTGGGGAGTCCCGAACGCCTATTGTTGATACCTGGTGGCAGACCGAGACTGGCGGCATCATGATCACCCCGCTACCCGGGGCAACACCGCTCAAACCCGGTTCCGCCACGCGTCCCTTTTTTGGTGTGGAGCCGGTGTTACTGGATGCCGAGGGTAAGGAAGTCGTCGGGGCCGGGGCCGGCAACCTTGCCATCAAACGCTCCTGGCCTGGGCAGATTCGCACTCTCTTCGGGAACCACGAACGGTGTGTTGATACCTACTATTCAACCTATCCGGGATACTACTTTACTGGCGATGGTGCCAAACGTGATGCAGAGGGTTACTTTTGGATCACCGGCCGGGTTGACGATGTGCTTAATGTCTCTGGGCACCGGATGGGCACCGCGGAAGTAGAAAGCGCCCTGGTACTCCATGTAGCAGTTGCCGAGGCCGCTGTCGTCGGTTATCCGCATGCTATTAAGGGTCAAGGCATCTATGCCTTCGTTACTCTGATGCACAATATCAAGGGAGACGAAACACTCAAAGAGGAACTCAACAACTTGGTGCGCACGGAAATCGGTGCTATAGCCAAGCCAGATATTCTGCAATGGGCACCTGATCTGCCGAAGACCAGATCCGGGAAAATTATGCGGCGCATCCTGCGGAAGATAGCCGAGAACGAACTAGATAGCCTAGGCGACACAAGCACCCTGGCTGACCCTGAGGTGGTGGATAAACTGATCGCTAATCGTCCGGTGACTGGGGATGCTAGCTCTTAAGGCGGGAATGACGGCCACGTTGTCCCCGCTTCTTCAGGCGGCTTGCGCCGCCATTCTGGATTCCCGAGCAAGCTCGAGAATGACGGCGCGGGGCGCCGTAAGCCGCCTGAAGGGGAATACTACAGGGGCGGGGACGCTCCGCGCCGTCATTCTCGCCGCTCCTGTTTGTCATTTCCGCCCTAGGCGGGAGTGACAAATAATGGAGCGAAGCGGGAATCCAGAAAAACGCGCGGTATTGCCTTTGTTCCTCTGGATTCCCGCCTTCGGCGAGAATGACGGCCAGGCAGGCACCGTACCTAGTAAGCTATGCTGCCCTCTAAAATAATGCTGTGCTCAGTAGCATCAAACCGCTCACGCCGCTCGGCGACGAGTTGCACATCAAAGAGCGGGTCAAATTGCCACCTCAGGCCAAGACGATAGGTGTCGCTACCGTCGCCCCATGTCATCTCGCCGTAGGGCGTCAAGTGCCCCCGGGCACCCGGGGCGAGCATGCCATAATCAAGGCGCAGGTCTATACGGGGCGCATAGTCCGAGCGTCCTGGGTCGCCATACTCAGGGCCGCCTAACCCCGGTTGCCAGAGCTGTTGCAGGTTACTGCTAGTAGTCTCGCCATAGGCAGGCATCAGGCTGAAGGACAGCCCCCGCCCGTCCGCCGCGCCCTGGTATTTAATCAGCCCGCTGAGCCCCCATTCCTCAATACCGCCCTTGTAGTGCGCCACGCCGCGCACCTTAGCCTCCAGCGTCAATCTGTTGGCGGCGCTAACATAGCGCAACCCGCTCCCGATCTCGGTGCCGCTACCGGTCTTGCCCGCACCACCGTCATAGCGAAGCCCCCCTTCCATGAGCAGGCCCAGCTGGGCGCCGCTGTCCAAAGACCAGGTCCCAGTGGCTTCCAGAGTCATCCGCAAACGGCTGACATCCAGACTCAAGGCAGCCAGCTGCTCGTTGCCCGCCACTTCCAATTCAGTGCGCAGGGCTTCAACCTTCATCCGCAAGTTGTTCGTACCCGCCGCCAACAGCGGGCCACTCGCCCCCAGGGCAAGCGTCTGTAAGTTGAACTCGCTGGACAGATTCCGCACCAGGGGCGCCGCCTCATCGGTGCTCTCCAGCTCGCCTTCCCCATAGCCGAGCGTCGCCCAGAAGTCCAGCCGCCCCAGATTCCAGCCCACATAAGGATGGATGCTGGTCATCTCCAGTGCATAGTCGCCGCTGCTAGCGATGCGCCCCGCCCGGTCAGGAGACGGGGTGCTGGTGTAGTTGCTGTAATCCAACGCCACCTGGTTCCAGGACAGAGCGACACCAGCAACCAGGCTAGCATTCAGTTGGGTGTCCAGACCCAGATGCAGACTGAAGAGGTCACCGTCCCAGGTCAACGGGTCAGAGTCGCTGATATTGCGGTAATCACCCGCACCCCAGAAGGTCAGGCGGGAGGTCGCTTCTGCAGTGGCTTCAGCACCTTCTGAAGCACCTTCTGCAGTGCCTAGTGGGAGCACAAAGTCGGTGTCTGCCAAGAGTCGCTTGATGTTGAACTGGTCATCAGCCAGTGCTCGCCCCTGAGCGGTGATAATGCCTGCCAGGCTGGACTGACCACCCAGACTGGCGCTGCGGGCTGCCTTCCCACCCACCTGCTCCAGGCGCCGCGCGACGGCATGCACATTCTGGTCCGCCATGCTACGTGCCACCTCTGACAAGATAATACGATTCAGGTCGGCGAAGTCGGGGGCCGCTAACACCTGGACGCTGCGGCTCGCTTGCGCCTCGTTGCCCGTGGTGTCAGCAACGGTGTAGGTGACGGTGTAGGTGCCGACCCTGTTCGTGTCCAGGTCGGTAGCATCAATGCCGATGCTGCCAGTGAGCTCGCCAGCCATGCTATCAACGGCGGTGGCACCGGGCTCAATGTAGTGCCTTCCTACTTCCAGGGTCAGGGGATTGTCACCGAGCAGGGTGATGGTCGGTGGCGTGGTGTCCTCTACAGTAATCATCTGCTGGTCAGCGCTACTCAGCCCATTAATACCGGTTGCCATCCAGGTGATCACGGTATCACCCAGGGAGAAAGTGTCGGGCGCGTCGTCAGTGATGTCGGCATTGGGGTCGGTGGACGTCGCGGTGCCGTAGTCGGCGCGGTCAAGTGGGGTCATGCCAGCCCTTGCCTCAAAGGTCATGGCCGCCGGCGCGATGATATCTGGTGCGGCGATGTCGGTGACGGTGACGGTGCGAGTCACGGTCTCGGCAGGGTTACCGGCGTCATCGGAGACATCGTAGGTGATGGTGTATTGCCCGACCTGATTGATGTTCACTGTGTTGACGGCGGCAATTTGTGTCGTCAGCAGGTTGTCATCATCCACCAGATCGGTAGCGGTGGCGCCGGGGTCGCGGTAAGGCATGCCGAGCTCGACTGTGTTGCTGATTGCGTTGTCATTGAGCAGGGTAATGACCGGTTTGGTGGTGTCAATAATGGTGATAATCTGCTCGGTGTTGCTGCTGAGACTATTGGTATCGGTCGCCGTCCAGGTGATGGGGGTCGGACCCATCGGGAAAGTGTCGGGCGCGTCGTCGGTAATCATGGCCGTGTCATCGGTGGAAGTCGCGGTGCCGTAGTGGGAGCGGCTAAGCGGGGTCCGGGTCGCCCTTGCCTCAAAGGTTATGTCCGCCGGCGCGGTGATGTCTGGCGCGGTGGTGACGGTGATGGTGCGGGTCACGGTGTCGGCGACGTTACTGGCATCGTCGGTGACATCGTAGATGACGGTGTAGTCCCCGACCCTGCCCGTGTCCACCGTGCTGACGGCGGCGATTTGTGTCGTCAGCAGGTTGTTATCGTCCACTGCATCGGTGGCGGTGGCGCCGGGGTCGATATAAGCATTGCCGAACCCAATGATCTGGGGATTGGCACCGAGCAGGGCGATCCTCGGCTTGGTGGTGTCCTGCACGGTGATCACCTGGGTCGCGAGCATTTCATTGTTTGAAGTATCGGTCGCGCGCCAGGTGATGGTGGTCGGACCCAGCGGGAAAACCGGCGGCGCGTCGTCGGTAATCATGGCATTGCGGTCGGTGGAAGTCGCGGTGCCGTAGTGGGAGCGGCTAAGCGGGGTCAGGACGGACCTTGCCTCAAAGGTCATGGCACCCGGCGCGGTGATGTCTGGTATCACAGTGTCGGTGACCACGACCATGCGGGTTACCCTATCGGCATTATTACCCTCGTTGTCGGAGACATCGTAGGTGACCGGATAGGTGCCGAGCCGATCAACGTCCACCGCGTTCGCATCAATGACAATCTGTGTCGTCAGTATGGCGTCATCATCCACCAGATCGCTCGCAGTCGCCCCCAATTCCGTATAAGCCGTGCCGAATTCAATGGTTTGGGGGGTGTCGCCGAGCAGGGCGATGAGCGGTGCGGTGGTGTCGGTAATGGTGATGGTCTGCGCGGCGGTGATGGTGTTGCCGTTACCATCGTCCGCTTTCCAGGTGATGGTGTGGGTGCCGACGGCAAACGCATCGTCCGTTGGGCTGCGGGTGATGGTCACCGAAGCAGTGACCAAATCCGTAGCGGTTGCTTGACCGACAGTGACTGACGTGGTCGGACCGGTGGCTTCCTTGGTGATATTCTCCGGCGCGGCGATGTCCGGTTTGGTGGTGTCCACAACCGTGACCACCTGAGTATCCATCATTTCATTGGTCGATTTATCGGTCGCCGTCCAGGTGATGGTGGTCGGACCCAGCGGGAAAACATTGGGCGCGTCGTCGGTAATGTCGGCGGTGCCATCGGTGGAAGTCGCGGTGCCGTAGTGGGAGCGGCTGAGCGGGGTCAGGACGGACCTTGCCTCAAAGGTCATGTCTGCCGGCGCGGTGATGTCTGGTTTCGTGGTGTCGGTGACCATGACCATGCGGGTTACCTGCATGGCTTCATTACCGGCGGCATCGGTTGCGTCATAGGTAAGCGTGTAGGTGCCGGCGGTGTTGGTATCTGCTGTAGCGCCACTAATATCGAGGGTAATGCTGGCATCCAGATTATCCGTGACGGTGGCTTGCTCGGTATAGGTATCGCCCAGAGTCAGGGTGGTGTCGCCACCATTCAAGGCGATGGCCGGCATTGTGTTGTCCACGGTAACCGCGCCAAGGTTGGCGGCGGCGGAATCAGTGCCCAATAGGGTCTGCACGACCTGCACCTCGGTAGCGGCATACTCGCCTTCATCCAGCGTGAAGAAGGTGACGCTGGAGTCAGCGACTTCGGTGACTGTGCCTTTGATGGTGTATTTCCAGGTGGCATCGGTTACCACACCCGTCACATTTACCTGACCATTGCTGGTGATGCCATCGCTTGGATCAACACCGGTGTCCACAGCCAAAGCGATGCTCGGTGCGTCGGGCGCGTCCGCGGCTACCACGGTGTCGGTCGGTGCGCTGGTGATGCTCTTTTCGTTGTCGTCGAAGGCATCGGTGTAAGTGGCAACCACTTGAATGGGCTTGCCGAAATCTGCTACCGCCAGGATGTAGGTGCTTTCGGTGGCACCGCCGATGTCGGAGTCGTCGTCCGCGCTTTGCCATTGCCAGGTGGTGCCAGTAACCCCGCCATCCGGATCGGTTACTGTGCCCGCAGTCAAGGTCTGCCCGACCTGCGCGGTGCCGGTGATGGCGCCGATGGCACCCGGCTCATCCACATTGGTAACCGTAACCGTGATATTAAGTGTGCTGCTCATATTCGGCTCGCCGTTATCGGTGGCGGTAACGGTGACTTGATATTCGTTGTTGGTGTCAGTGTCCTGCGCGTCTTCAAAGTCCGGCGGAGCGTTGAAAGTCAATGCGCCGCTTGTGGCACCAATGGACAGTTGGTCCGCATCCGTGCCACCGAGCGACCAGGTAATGGCGTTGCTCTCGGCATCAGTCGCGGTGTAGGTCGCCACCGACCCGGCACCGTTCTCGGCATAATCCACCGCCGCCCTGCCCTGGATGCTCGGCGCGGTGTTGGGAACGGGGTTCACGGTGACGGTGCGTTCCACCTGCATGGCTTCATTACCGGCGGCATCGGTTGCGTCATAGGTAAGCGTGTAGGTGCCGGCGGCTTGGGTGTCCACTGTAGCACCACCGGTAACGACATCCACGCTGGCATCCAGATTATCCGTGGCACTAGCGCCCTGCTCGGTATAGGTGTCGCCCACGGTCAGGGTGACGTCGCCCCCATTCAAGTCGATGACCGGCGCGGTCACATCAATTCGAATAGTGCTGTCAGCCGCATCAGGGTCAAGCGCATTGGCGGGATTACCGGCGGCGGTCATTGCGCCGATGTCATAACTCGCCACCATGCCATCGCTTCCCGCAACCTGCGCCGCGACCACGGTATAGGTCGCGGTGTAACTGTTTCCAGTGCCTTTGGTCGCCGTGACGTTCTGCCCGGCGATGGTCACGCTTGGGTCGCTTGTCAATGGCAGATTGACGGTGAAGGTCAGGCTCAGAATGTCGCCGTCTCTGGCGTAATTTCCAGAGTTACTGCTCGTCAGTTCAGGTCCTGCGCTAATGGCAAGTACCGGTTGCACGATGACGGTGCGGGTTACCCTATCGGCTTCATTACCGGCGACATCGGAGACATCGTAGGTGATGGTGTAGTCCCCGGCGGTGTCCGTGTTCACCGTGCCGGTGGCGGTAATCCGGGCGGTGAGCGCAACGTTATCATCCACATTATCCGTGGCGGTGGCTTGCTCCGTATAGGTGTCGCCCACAATCAGGGTGATAGTCGCTGCACCATTCAGGCTGATGACCGGTGGGGTGCGGTCCACAGTAACCGCGCCGAGGTTGGCGGCGGCGGAGTCAGTGCCCAATAGGGTCTGCACGACCTGCACCTCGGTAGCGGCATACTCGCCTTGCGTCAGGGTGAAACTGCTGCCGATGGCGGGGGTGAAAGTGCTGCCGCCATTGATGGTGTATTTCCAGGTGGCATCGGTTACCACACCCGTCACATTTACCTGACCATTGCTGGTGATGCCATCGCTTGGATCAACACCGGTGTCCACAGCCAAAGCGATGCTCGGTGCGTCGGGCGCGTCCGCGGCTACCACGGTGTCGGTCGGTGCGCTGGTGATGCTCTTTTCGTTGTCGTCGAAGGCATCGGTGTAAGTGGCGACCACTTGAATGGGCTTGCCGAAATCTGCTACCGCCAGGATGTAGGTGCTTTCGGTGGCACCGCCGATGTCGGAGTCGTCGTCCGCGCTTTGCCATTGCCAGGTGGTGCCAGTAACCCCGCCGTCCGGGTCGGTTACTATGCCAGCAGTCAAGGTCTGCCCGACCTGCGCGGTGCCGCTGATGACGTCGATGGCTCCATCTTCATCCACATTGGTAATCGTAACCGTGACATTAAGTGTGCTACTCATATTCGGCTCGCCGTTATCGGTGGCGGTAACGGTGACTTGATATTTGTTGTTGGTGTCAGTGTCCTGCGCGTCTTCAAAGTTCGGTGGAGCGTTGAAAGTCAATACGCCGCTTGTGGCACCAATGGACAGTTGGTCCGCATCCGTGCCACCGAGCGACCAGGTAATGGCGTTGCTCTCGGCATCAGTCGCGGTGTAGGTCGTCACTATTGTGGTTATGGGCTCGTTCTCGGCATAATTCACCGCCGCCCTGCCCTGGATGCTCGGCGCGGTGTTGTCAGCGCGAGTCACGCTGACGGTATAGGTTTTCATAGCAGTGCCGTCTTCGGCGGTAACGACAATCGCGATGGCGTTTTCGCCGACAGTCAAGTCAATCGCTGCACTGGCTTCGCCACTGGTAACCGTTTCGCCAGCAACGGTTACAGTTGCGCCAGCGTCAGCCGTGGTCGGCGTGACCGTGGTGCTTGCCACATCATTCACCACAACGTTGACGGCGTAACTTATCGTGCCAGCAGCAAAGGTGGGCGACAGGGTGCCAGCCGAGAGAGTCAAAGATGACAAGTTCGCATCCGTGGATGCGGGCGCGGGATTCACGGTGACCATGCGGAGCACCGGCGTGGCCGCATTAGTGGCGGTGTCGGACACCGTGTAGGTGATGCTGTATGTACCGGCGGTGCCCGTGTCCACTGTGCTGGCGGCGGCGATTTGTGTCGTTAGTTCGTCGTTATCGTCCACTGCGTCGGTGGCGGTGGCACCGGGGTCATTGTAAACACTGCCGAATTCAACGGTTTGAGGGTTGTCGCCGAGCAGGACGATGACCGGCTTGGTGGTGTCGGTAATGGTGATGGTCTGCTCGACGCTGTTGGAGTTGTCGCTAGCATCAGTTGCGGTCCAAGTGATGGTATGTTTGCCGACGACAAACTCATTGCCCGCTGGGGTGCGGGTGATCGCTGGCATGGGATCCATATTATCGGTGGCGGTTGCCTGACCCACCCTCACCGTCGTACGAGGACTTGTGGCTTCCACCACCACATCGCTCGGTGCAATGATAGTCGGCGGCACCTTGTCAATGACAATCTGGGCAGCGCCCAAGGTAACGGTACGGGTAACTGTGATGGCGTCGTTACCAGCAGCGTCGGTGACGTCATAGGTGATGTGGTAAATGCCGGCCAGGTTGGTGTCCACTGTACCGGCAATGACAATTTTATCGGTGAGCTGTATGTCATCATCCACGGCATCGGTGGCTGTCGCCTGCAGTTCCGTATAACTACCGCCAAACTCCACTCGCACCTCGGGCAGACCGTTCAGGGCGATAACCGGCTTGGTGGTGTCCACAACCGTGACCACCTGGGTATCCATCATTTCATTGGTCGATTTATCGGTTGCCGTCCAGGTGATGGTGGTCGGACCCAGCGGGAAAACCGGCGGCGCGTCGTCGGTAATCATGGCCTCGCGGTCGCTGGAAGTCGCGGTGCCGTAGTGGGTGCGGCCAAGCGGCGTCAGGGTATCTGTTGCCTCAAAGGTTATGTCCGCCGGCGCGATAATGTCTGGTGCCGCGGTGTCGGTGACGGTGACTATGCGGAGCACCGGCGTGGCAGCATTAGTGGCGGTGTCGGAGACCGTGTAGGTGACGGTGTAGTCGCCGGCCGTGCCCGTGTCCACCGTGCTGACGGCGTGAATCTTCTCGGTGAGTTTGATGTCATCATCCACCAGATCGGTCGCGGTGGCGTCAGGGTCAGTGTAAGTACTGCCGAATTCAACGGTTTGGGGATTGTCGCCGAGCAGGGCGATGCTCGGCTTGGTGGTGTCGGTAATGGTGATGGTCTGCTCGGCGGTGATGATGTTGCCGTTATCATCGTCCGCCGTCCAAATGATTTTATGTACGCCGACTGCAAACTCATTGCCCTCTGGGCTGCGGGTGATGCTCACCGGGTCGGCGACCAAATCCGTAGCGGTGGCTTGACCTACGGTGACTGGCGTAGTCGGACCGGTGGCTTCCTTGGTGATATTCCTCGGCGCGGCGATGTCCGGTTTGGTGGTGTCCACAATCGTGACCACCTGGGTAGCCATCATTTCATTGGTCGATTTATCGGTTGCGGTCCAGGTGATGGTGGTCGGACCCAGCGGGAAAACCGGCGGTGCGTCGTCGGTGATGTCGGCCGTGTCATCGGTGGAAGTGGCGGTGCCGTAGTGGGTGCGGCCAAGCGGCGTCAGGGTATCTGTTGCCTCAAAGGTTATGTCCGCCGGCGGGCTAATGTCTGGTGCCGCGGTGTCGGTGACGGTGACCATGCGGAGCACCGGCGTGGCCGCATTAGTGGCATTGTCGGAGACCGTGTAGGTGACGGTGTAGTCCCCGACCGTGCCCGTGTTCACCGTGCTGGCGGCGGCGATTTGTGTCGTCAGCACGTCGTTATCGTCCACTGCATCGGTGGCGGTGGCGCCGGGGTCATTGTAAATACTGCCGAATTCAACAGTTTGAGGGTTGTCGCCGAGCAGGACGATGACCGGCTTGGTGGTGTCAGTAATGGTGATGGTTTGCGCGGCGGTGCTGATGTTGCCGTTGCCATCGTCTGCTTTCCAGGTGATGGTGTGGGTGCCGACTGCAAACGCATTGGCCTCTGGGGTGCGAGTGATGGTCACCGAAGCAGTGACCAAATCCGTCGCGGTTGCCAACCCCACGGTGACTGGCGTGGTCGGACCGGTGGCTTCCTTGGTGATATTCTCCGGCGCAGCGATGTCCGGTTTGGTGGTGTCCACAATCGTGACCACCTGGGTAGCCATCATTTCATTGGTCGATTTATCGGTTGCGGTCCAGGTGATGGTGGTCGGACCCAGCGGGAAAACCGGCGGTGCGTCGTCGGTGATGTCGGCCGTGTCATCGGTGGAAGTCGCGATGCCGTAGTCGGCGCGGTCAAGCGGGGTCAAGGTATCTGTTGCCTCAAAGGTTATGTCCGCCGGCGGGCTAATGTCTGGTGCCTCGGTGTCGGTGACGGTGACTATGCGGATCACCGGCGTGGCAGCATTAGTGGCGGTGTCGGAGACCGTGTAGGTGACGGTGTAATCCCCGACCGTGCCCGTGTCTACCGTGCTGGCGGCGGCGATTTGTGTCGTTAGTTCGTCGTTATCGTCCACTGCGTCGGTGGCGGTGGCTCCGGGGTCATTGTAAATACTGCCGAATTCAACGGTTTGGGGATTGTCGCCGAGCAGGGCGATCACCGGCTTGGTGGTGTCGGTAATGGTAATGGTCTGCTCGGCGGTGATGATGTTGCCGTTGTCATCGTCTGCTTTCCAGGTGATGGTGTGGGTGCCGACTGCAAACTCATTGCCCTCTGGGGTGCGGGTGATGATCACCGGGTCGGTGACCAAATCCGTCGCGGTTGCTTGACCTACGGTGACTGGCGTGGTCGGACCGGTGGCTTCCTTGGTGATATTCTCCGGCGCAGTGATGTCCGGTTTGGTGGTGTCGGTGATGGTGATGGTCTGCGCGGCGATGCTGAACAGAGTATTGGTATCAGTCGCGCGCCAGGTGATGGGTGTATCGCCCAGCGGGAAAGCCAGCGGCGCGTCGTCGGTAATCATGGCCTCGCGGTCGGTGGAAGTCGCGGTGCCGTAGTGGGTGCGGCCAAGCGACGTCAAGGTATCTGTTGCCTCAAAGGTTATGTCCGCCGGCGGGCTGATGTCTGGTGCCGCGGTGTCGGTGACGGTGACCATGCGGATCACCGGCGTGGCCGCATTAGTGGCCTTGTCGGACACCGTGTAGGTGACGGTGTAGTCGCCGACCGTGCCCGTGTCCACCGTGCTGGCGGCGGCGATTTGTGTCGTTAGTTCGTCGTTATCGTCCACTGCGTCGGTGGCGGTGGCGCCGGGGTCATTGTAAATACTGCCGAATTCAACGGTTTGAGGATTGTCGCCGAGCAGGGCGATCACCGGCTTGGTGGTGTCCACAACCGTGACCACCTGGGTTGCGATCATTTCATTGGTCGCGGGATCGGTTGCGGTCCAGGTGATGGTGGTCGCGCCAACCGAGAACATCTCGGGCGCGTCGTCGCTGATGTCGGCCGTGTCATCGGTGGAAGTCGCGATGCCGTAGTGGGTGCGGCCAAGCGGCGTCAGGGTATCTGTTGCCTCAAAGGTCATGGCAAGCGGCGCGGTGATGTCTGGTATCACAGTGTCGGTCACCATGACCATGCGGGTTACCCTATCAGCCGCGTTACCCTCGGCGTCGGTGACATCGTAGGTGACCGCATAGGTGCCGATCAGATCAACGTCCACCGCGTTCGCATCAATGACAATCCTTCGCGTTAGTTCGGTGTTGTCATCCACAGCATCGGTAGCAGTTGCGCCGTGTTCGGTGTAAGCACTGCCGAGTTCAACCGTGTTGCTGTCTGCGTTGTCGTTGGTCAGGGTAATGACCGGCTTGGTGGTGTCAGTAATGGTGATGGTCTGCTCGGCGGTGCTGAACAGGCTATTGGTATCGGTTGCGCGCCAGGTGATGGGTGTGTCACCCAGCGGGAAAGCATCGGGCGCGTCGTCGGTGATGTCGGCATTGCCATCGGTGGAAGTGGCGGTGCCGTAGTGGGTGCGGCCAAGCGGCGTCAAGGTATCTGTTGCCTCAAGGGTTATGTCCGCCGGCGCGATGATGTCTGGTGCCTCGGTGTCGGTGACGGTGACCATGCGGGTTACCGGCGTGGCAACATTAGTGGCGGTGTCGGAGACCGTGTAGGTGACGGTGTAGTCGCCGACCGTGCCCGTGTTCACCGTGTTCGCATCAGCGACAATCCGTGCCGTCAGTTTAATGTCATCGTCCACTTCATCGGTCGCAGTCGCATTTAGTTCCGTATAAGCCGTGCCGAATTCAACGGTTTGGGGATTGTCGCCGAGCAGGACGATAACCGGTGGCGTGGTGTCAGTAATGGTGATGGTCTGCTCGGCGGTGATGATGTTGCCGTTGTCATCGTCTGCTTTCCAGGTGATGGTGTGGGTGCCGACTGCAAACGCATCGTCCGTTGGGCTGCGGGTGATGATCACCGGGTCGGTGACCAGATCCGTCGCGGTTGCCAACCCCACGGTGACTGGCGTGGTCGGACCGGTGGCTTCCTTGGTGATATTCCTCGGCGCGGCGATGTCCGGTGCGGTGGTATCAGTGATGGTGATGGTCTGCGCGGCGGTGCTGAACAGAGTATTGGTATCGGTTGCGGTCCAGGTGATGGTATGGACGCCGACCGAGAAAACCGGCGGCGCGTCGTCGGTAATCATGGCCTCGCGGTCGGTGGAAGTCGCGGTGCCGTAGTGGGTGCGGCCAAGCGGCGTCAAGGTATCTGTTGCCTCAAGGGTTATGTCCGCCGGCGCAGTGATGGTTGGTGCGGCGGTGTCGGTGACGGTGACCATGCGGAGCACCGGCGTGGCAGCATTAGTGGCCTTGTCGGACACCGTGTAGGTGACGGTGTAGTCGCCGACCGTGCCCGTGTCCACTGTGCTGACGGCGGCGATTTGTGTCGTTAGTTCGTCGTTATCGTCCACTGCGTCGGTGGCGGTGGCACCGGGGTCATTGTAAATACTGCCGAATTCAACGGTTTGAGGATTGTCGCCGAGCAGGGCGATATCCGGTGGCGTGGTGTCCACAATCGTGACCACCTGGGTCGCCATCATTTCATTGGTCGCGGGATCGGTTGCGGTCCAGGTGATGGTGGTCGCACCCAGCGGGAAAGCATCGGGCGCGTCGTCGGTAATGTCGGCCGTGTCATCGCCGGAAGTGGCGGTGCCGTAGTCGGAGCGGCTAAGCGGGGTCAGGGTATCTGTTGCCTCAAAGGTCATGGCAAGCGGCGCGGTGATGTCTGGTATCACAGTGTCGGTCACCATGACCATGCGGGTTACCCTATCAGCCGCGTTACCCTCGGCGTCGGTGACATCGTAGGTGACCGCATAGGTGCCGATCAGATCAACGTCCACCGCGTTCGCATCAATGACAATCCTTCGCGTTAGTTCGTCGTCATCGTCCACTTCATCGGTCGCAGTCGCATTTAGTTCCGTATAAGTCGTGCCGAATTCAACGGTCTGGGGGTCGGCACCGAGCAGGGCGATCACCGGCTTGGTGGTGTCCACAATCGTGACCATCTGGGTCGCCATCATTTCATTGGTCGCGGGATCAGTTGCGGTCCAGGTGATGGTGGTCGCACCCAGCGGGAAAGCATCGGGCGCGTCGTCGGTAATGTCGGCCGTGTCATCGCCGGAAGTGGCGATGCCGTAGTCGGAGCGGTCAAGCGGGGTCAAGGTATCTGTTGCCTCAAAGGTTATGTCCGCCGGCGGGCTAATGTCTGGTGCCGCGGTGTCGGTGACGGTGACCATGCGGGTTACCGGCGTGGCAACATTAGTGGCCTTGTCGGACACCGTGTAGGTGACGGTGTAGTCGCCGACCGTGCCCGTGTCCACCGTGCTGGCGGCGGCGATTCGTATCGTCAGTTCGTCGTTATCGTCCACTGCGTCGGTGGCGGTGGCGCCGGGGTCATTGTAAATACTGCCGAATTCAACGGTTTGAGGGTTGTCGCCGAGCAGGACGATCACCGGTGGCGTGGTGTCAGTAATGGTGATGGTCTGCTCGGCGGTGATGATGTTGCCGTTGCCATCGTCTGCTTTCCAGGTGATGGTGTGGGTGCCGACTGCAAACTCATTGCCCTCTGGGGTGCGGGTGATGATCACCGGGTCGGTGACCAAATCCGTAGCGGTTGCCAACCCCACGGTGACTGGCGTGGTCGGAGCGGTGGCTTCCTTGGTGATATTCCTCGGCGCGGCGATGTCCGGTGCGGTGGTATCGGTAATGGTGATGGTCTGCGCGGCGGTGCTGAACAGAGTATTGGTATCGGTTGCGGTCCAGGTGATGGTATGGACGCCGACCGAGAAAGCCAGCGGCGCGTCGTCGGTAATCATGGCCTCGCGGTCGGTGGAAGTCGCGGTGCCGTAGTGGGTGCGGCCAAGCGGCGTCAAGGTATCTGTTGCCTCAAAGGTTATGTCCGCCGGCGCAGTGATGGTTGGTGCGGCGGTGTCGGTGACGGTGACCATGCGGAGCACCGGCGTGGCCGCATTAGTGGCCTTGTCGGACACCGTGTAGGTGACGGTGTAGTCGCCGACCGTGCCCGTGTCCACCGTGCTGACGGCGGCGATTCGTATCGTCAGTTCGTCGTCATCATCCACTGCGTCGGTCGCGGTGGCTCCGGGGTCATTGTAAACACTGCCGAATTCAACGGTTTGGGGGTTGTCGCCGAGCAGGGCGATCACCGGCTTGGTGGTGTCGGTAATGGTAATGGTCTGCTCGGCGGTGATGATGTTGCCGTTATCATCGTCCGCTTTCCAGGTGATGGTGTGGGTGCCGACTGCAAACTCATTGCCCTCTGGGGTGCGGGTGATGATTACCGGGTCGGCGACCAAATCCGTCGCGGTTGCCAACCCCACGGTGACTGGCGTGGTCGGACCCGTGGCTTCCTTGGTGATATTCTCCGGCGCAGTGATGTCCGGTTTGGTGGTGTCGGTAATGGTGATGGTCTGCGCGGCGGTGCTGAACAGAGTATTGGTATCAGTCGCGCGCCAGGTGATGGGTGTGTCGCCCAGCGGGAAAGCATCGGGCGCGTCGTCAGTAATGTCGGCCGTGTCATCGCCGGAAGTGGCGGTGCCGTAGTCGGCGCGGTCAAGCGACGTCAGGGTATCTGTTGCCTCAAAGGTTATGTCCGCCGGCGGGCTAATGTCTGGTGCCGCGGTGTCGGTGACGGTGACCGTGCGGATCTCCGGCGTGGCAGCATTAGTGGCGGTGTCGGACACCGTGTAGGTGACGGTGTAGTCGCCGACCGTGCCCGTGTCCACCGCGTTCGCATCAGCGACAATCCGTGCCGTCAGTTTAATGTCATCGTCCACTTCATCGGTCGCAGTCGCATTTAGTTCCGTATAAGCCGTGCCGAATTCAACGGTTTGGGGATTGTCGCCGAGCAGGGCGATCACCGGTGGCGTGGTGTCGGTAATGGTGATGGTTTGCGCGGCGGTGATGATGTTGCCGTTGTCATCGTCCGCTTTCCAGGTGATGGTATGGGTGCCGACCGTGAAGTCGTTGCCCGTTGGGGTGCGGGTGATAGTCACCGGGTCGGTGACCAGATCCGTAGCGGTTGCCAACCCCACGGTGACTGGCGTGGTCGGAGCGGTGGCTTCCTTGGTGATATTCCTCGGCGCAGTGATGTCCGGTTTGGTGGTATCAGTGATGGTGATGGTCTGCGCGGCGGTGCTGAACAGAGTATTGGTATCGGTTGCGGTCCAGGTGATGGTATGGACGCCGACCGAGAAAGCCAGCGGCGCGTCGTCGGTAATCATGGCCCCGCGGTCGGTGGAAGTCGCGGTGCCGTAGTGGGTGCGGCTAAGCGGGGTCAAGGTATCTGTTGCCTCAAAGGTTATGTCCGCCGGCGCGATGATGTCTGGTGCTTCGGTGTCGGTGACGGTGACCATGCGGATTACCGGCGTGGCCGCATTAGTGGCGGTGTCGGACACCGTGTAGGTGATGGTGTAGTCGCCGACCGTGCCCGTGTCCACTGTGCTGGCGGCGGCGATTTGTGTCGTTAGTTCGTCGTTATCGTCCACTGCGTCGGTGGCGGTGGCGCCGGGGTCATTGTAAATACTGCCGAATTCAACGGTTTGGGGATTGTCGCCGAGCAGGGCGATAACCGGTTTGGTGGTGTCAGTAATGGTGATGGTTTGCGCGGCGGTGATGATGTTGCCGTTGTCATCGTCTGCTTTCCAAGTGATGGTGTGGGTGCCGACTGCAAACTCATTGCTCTCTGGAGTGCGGGTGATGATCACCGGGTCGGTGACCAGATCTGTCGCGATTGCCAACCCCACGGTGACTGGCGTGGTCGGAGCGGTGGCTTCCTTGGTGATATTCTCCGGCGCGGCGATGTCCGGTTTGGTGGTGTCCACAATCGTGACCACCTGGGTCGCCATCATTTCATTGGTCGATTTATCGGTCGCCGTCCAGGTGATAGTGGTGTCGCCCAGCGGGAAAGCATCGGGCGCGTCGTCGGTAATGTCGGCCGTGTCATCGCCGGAAGTGGCGGTGCCGTAGTCGGAGCGGCTAAGCGGCGTCAGGGTATCTGTTGCCTCAAAGGTCATGGCAAGCGGCGCAGTAATGTCTGGTTCCATGGTGTCGGTGACCATGACCATGCGGGTTACCCGCTCGGCGGGGTTACCCTCGGTGTCGGAGACGTCGTAGGTGACCGGATAGGTGCCGAGCCGATTAACGTCCACCGCGCCCGCATTAATGGCAATCCTTCGCGTCAGTTCGGTGTTGTCATCCACAGCATCGGTAGCAGTTGCGCCGTGTTCGGTGTAAGCACTGCCGAGTTCAACCGTGTTGCTGTCTGCGTTGTCGTTGGTCAGGGTAATGACCGGCTTGGTGGTATCAGTAATGGTGATGGTCTGCTCGGCGGTGATGATGTTGCCGTTGTCATCGTCCGCCGTCCAAATGATTTTATGTACGCCGACTGCAAACTCATTGCCCTCTGGGCTACGGGTGATGATCACCGGGTCGGCGACCAGATCCGTCGCGATTGCCAACCCCACGGTGACTGGCGTGGTCGGACCGGTGGCTTCCTCGGTGATATTCCCCGGAGCAGTGATGTCCGGTTTGGTGGTGTCCACAATCGTGACCACCTGGGTATCCATCATTTCATTGGTCGATTTATCGGTCGCCGTCCAGGTGATAGTGGTGTCGCCCAGCGGGAAAGCATCGGGCGCGTCGTCGGTAATGTCGGCCGTGTCATCGCCGGAAGTGGCGGTGCCGTAGTCGGAGCGGCTAAGCGGGGTCAGGGTATCTGTTGCCTCAAAGGTTATGTCCGCCGGCGCAGTAATGCTTGGTGCCGCGGTGTCGGTGACGGTGACCGTGCGGAGCACCGGCGTGGCCGCATTAGTGGCCTTGTCGGACACCGTGTAGGTGACGGTGTAGTCGCCGACCGTGCCCGTGTCCACCGCGTTCGCATCAGCGACAATCCGTGCCGTCAGTTTAATGTCATCGTCCACTTCATCGGTCGCAGTCGCATTTAGTTCCGTATAAGCCGTGCCGAATTCAACGGTTTGGGGATTGTCGCCGAGCAGGACGATAACCGGTGGCGTGGTGTCGGTAATGGTGATGGTCTGCTCGGCGGTGATGATGTTGCCGTTGCCATCGTCTGCTTTCCAGGTGATGGTGTGGGTGCCGACGGCAAACTCATTGCCCTCTGGGGTGCGGGTGATGATTACCGGGTCGGCGACCAAATCCGTCGCGGTTGCCAACCCCACGGTGACTGGCGTGGTCGGACCCGTGGCTTCCTTGGTGATATTCTCCGGCGCAGTGATGTCCGGTTTGGTGGTGTCCACAATCGTGACCACCTGGGTATCCATCATTTCATTGGTCGATTTATCGGTTGCGGTCCAGGTGATAGTGGTGTCGCCCAGCGGGAAAGCATCGGGCGCGTCGTCAGTAATGTCGGCATTGCCATCGGTGGAAGTCGCGGTGCCGTAGTGGGTGCGGCCAAGCGGGGTCAGGGTATCTGTTGCCTCAAAGGTTATGTCCGCCGGCGGGCTGATGTCTGGTGCCTCGGTGTCGGTGACGGTGACCATGCGGATCACCGGCGTGGCCGCATTAGTGGCGGTGTCGGAGACCGTGTAGGTGATGGTGTAGTCGCCGACCGTGCCCGTGTTCACCGTGCTGACGGCGGCGATTCGTATCGTCAGTTCGTCGTTATCGTCCACTGCGTCGGTGGCGGTGGCTCCGGGGTCATTGTAAATACTGCCGAATTCAATGGTCTGGGGGTCGGCACCGAGCAGGGCGATATCCGGTGGCGTGGTGTCCACAATCGTGACCACCTGGGTCGCGATCATTTCATTGGTCGCGGGATCGGTTGCGGTCCAGGTGATGGTGGTCGCACCCAGCGGGAAAGCATCGGGCGCGTCGTCGGTAATGTCGGCCGTGTCATCGCCGGAAGTGGCGATGCCGTAGTCGGAGCGGCTAAGCGGGGTCAGGGTATCTGTTGCCTCAAAGGTCATGGCAAGCGGCGCGGTGATGTCTGGTATCACAGTGTCGGTCACCATGACCATGCGGGTTACCCTATCAGCCGCGTTACCCTCGGCGTCGGTGACATCGTAGGTGACCGCATAGGTGCCGATCAGATCAACGTCCACCGCGCCCGCATTAATGGCAATCCTTCGCGTCAGTTCGGTGTTGTCATCCACAGCATCGGTAGCAGTTGCGCCGTGTTCGGTGTAAGCACTGCCGAGTTCAACCGTGTTGCTGTCTGCGTTGTCGTTGGTCAGGGTAATGACCGGCTTGGTGGTGTCGGTAATGGTGATGGTCTGCGCGGCGGTGCTGATGTTGCCGTTGCCATCGTCTGCTTTCCAGGTGATGGTGTGGGTGCCGACTGCAAACGCATTGCCCTCTGGGGTGCGGGTGATGATCACCGGGTCGGTGACCAAATCCGTCGCGGTTGCCAACCCCACGGTGACTGGCGTGGTCGGACCGGTGGCTTCCTTGGTGATATTCCTCGGCGCGGCGATGTCCGGTTTGGTGGTATCAGTGATGGTGATGGTCTGCGCGGCGGTGCTGAACAGAGTATTGGTATCGGTCGCGCGCCAGGTGATGGGTGTGTCGCCCAGCGGGAAAGCATCGGGCGCGTCGTCGGTAATGTCGGCCGTGTCATCGGTGGATGTGGCGATGCCGTAGTCGGAGCGGTCAAGCGGCGTCAAGGTAGCGGTTGCCTCAGTGGTGTAGGCAGCCGGCGCGATGATGTCTGGTGCCGCGGTGTCGGTGACGGTGACCATGCGGAGCACCGGCGTGGCCGCATTAGTGGCCTTGTCGGAGACCGTGTAGGTGACGGTGTAGTCCCCGACCGTGCCCGTGTCCACCGTGCTGACGGCGTGAATCTTCTCGGTGAGTTTGATGTCATCATCCACCAAATCGGTCGCGGTGGCGTCAGGGTCAGTGTAAGTACTGCCGAATTCAACGGTTTGAGGGTTGTCGCCGAGCAGGACGATGACCGGCTTGGTGGTGTCAGTAATGGTGATGGTCTGCTCGGCGGTGATGATGTTGCCGTTGCCATCGTCTGCTTTCCAGGTGATGGTGTGGGTGCCGACGGCAAACTCATTGCCCTCTGGGGCGCGGGTGATGATCACCGGGTCGGTGACCAAATCCGTCGCGGTTGCCAACCCCACGGTGACTGGCGTGGTCGGACCGGTGGCTTCCTTGGTGATATTCTCCGGCGCGGCGATGTCCGGTTTGGTGGTGTCCACAATCGTGACCACCTGGGTAGCCATCATTTCATTGGTCGAT
Organism: Candidatus Azotimanducaceae bacterium; assembly: GCA_965208605.1. Classification (GTDB taxonomy): domain Bacteria; phylum Pseudomonadota; class Gammaproteobacteria; order Pseudomonadales; family Azotimanducaceae; genus UBA9659. Next base: position 1,148,602 of record OZ242345.1, read on the forward strand.
TTATCGGTTGCGGTCCAGGTGATGGTGGTCGGACCCAGCGGGAAAACCGGCGGCGCGTCGTCGGTAATCATGGCATCGGAGTCGCTGGAGGTGGCGATGCCGTAGTCGGAGCGGCCAAGCGGCGTCAAGGTGGCGGTTGCCTCAGTGGTGTAGGCAGCCGGCGGGCTGATGCTTGGTGCTTCGGTGTCGGTGACGGTGACCATGCGGAGCACCGGCGTGGCCGCATTAGTGGCCTTGTCGGACACCGTGTAGGTGACGGTGTAGTCGCCGACCGTGTCCGTGTCCACCGTGCTGGCGGCGGCGATTTGTGTCGTTAGTTCGTCGTTATCGTCCACTGCGTCGGTGGCGGTGGCGCCGGGGTCGGTATAAACACTGCCGAATTCAACGGTTTGAGGATTGTCGCCGAGCAGGGCGATCACCGGCTTGGTGGTGTCCACAATCGTGACCACCTGGGTCGCGCGATCTTCATTGTTCGATTTATCGGTCGCCGTCCAGGTGATGGTGGTCGGACCCAGCGGGAAAGCATCGGGCGCGTCGTCGGTGATGTCGGCATTGCCATCGGTGGAGGTGGCGATGCCGTAGTGGGTGCGGCCAAGCGGCGTCAGGGTGGCGGTTGCTTCGGTGGTGTAGGCAGCCGGCGCGGTGATGTCTGGTGCCGCGGTGTCGGTGACGGTGACTATGCGGATCACCGGCGTGGCAGCATTAGTGGCGGTGTCGGAGACCGTGTAGGTGACGGTGTAGTCGCCGACCGTGCCCGTGTCCACCGTGCTGGCGGCGGCGATTTGTGTCGTCAGCAGGTTGTTATCGTCCACTGCGTCGGTGGCGGTGGCACCGGGGTCATTGTAAATACTGCCGAATTCAACGGTTTGAGGGTTGGCACCGAGCAGCATAATGACCGGCGCGGTGGTGTCAGTAATAGTGATGGTCTGCTCGGCGGTGATGATGTTGCCGTTGCCATCGTCTGCTTTCCAGGTGATGGTGTGGGTGCTGACTGCAAACGCATCGTCCGTTGGGCTGCGGGTGATGCGCACCGGGTCGGTGACCAAATCCGTCGCGATTGCCCACCCCACGGTGACTGGCGTGGTCGGACCGGTACCTTCCTCGGTGATATTCCTCGGCGCGGTGATGTCTGGTGCGGTGGTATCAGTGATGGTGATGGTCTGCGCGGCGGTGCTGAACAGACTATTGATATCGGTTGCGCGCCAGGTGATGGGTGTGTCGCCCAGCGGGAAAACATTGGGCGCGTCGTCGGTAATGTCGGCCGTGTCATCGGTGGAGGTGGCGATGCCGTAGTCGGAGCGGCTAAGCGGGGTCAGGGTATCTGTTGCCTCAAAGGTTATGTCCGCCGGCGGGCTAATGTCTGGTGCCTCGGTGTCGGTGACGGTGACCATGCGGGTTACCGGCGTGGCAACATTAGTGGCCTTGTCGGACACCGTGTAGGTGACGGTGTAGTTGCCGACCGTGCCCGTGTTCACCGTGCTGGCGGCGGCGATTTGTGTCGTTAGTTCGTCGTTATCGTCCACTGCGTCGGTGGCGGTGGCGCCGGGGTCATTGTAAATACTGCCGAATTCAACGGTTTGGGGATTGTCGCCGAGCAGGACGATGACCGGCTTGGTGGTGTCGGTAATGGTGACCGTCTGCGCGGCGGTGATGATGTTGCCGTTGTCATCGTCCGCTTTCCAGGTGATGGTGTGGGTGCCGACTGCAAACGCATCGGCCGTTGGGCTACGGGTGATGATTACCGGGTCGGTGACCAAATCCGTCGCGGTTGCCAACCCCACGGTGACTGACGTGGTCGGACCGGTGGCTTCCTTGGTGATATTCTCCGGCGCGGCGATGTCCGGTTTGGTGGTGTCCACAATCGTGACCACCTGGGTCGCCATCATTTCATTGGTCGATTTATCGGTCGCCGTCCAGGTGATGGTGGTCGGACCCAGCGGGAAAACCGGCGGCGCGTCATCGGTAATGTCGGCCGTGTCATCGCCGGAAGTCGCGGTGCCGTAGTGGATGCGGCCAAGCGGCGTCAAGGTGGCGGTTGCCTCAGTGGTGTAGGCAGCCGGCGGGCTGATGCTTGGTGCTTCGGTGTCGGTGACCATGACGGTGCGGGTGACCGGTGTGGCCGCATTAGTGGCCTTGTCGGACACCGTGTAGGTGATGGTGTAGTCGCCGACCGTGCCCGTGTCCACTGTGCTGGCGGCGGCGATTTGTGTCGTCAGCACGTCGTTATCGTCCACTGCATCGGTGGCGGTGGCGCCGGGGTCATTGTAAACACTGCCGAATTCAACGGTTTGAGGATTGTCGCCGAGCAGGGCGATCACCGGCTTGGTGGTGTCGGTAATGGTGATGGTCTGCTCGGCGGTGCTGATGTTGCCGTTGCCATCGTCCGCTTTCCAGGTGATGGTGTGGGTGCCGACTGCAAACTCATTGCCCTCTGGGCTGCGGGTGATGATCACCGGGTCGGTGACCAAATCCGTAGCGGTTGCCAACCCCACGGTGACTGGCGTGGTCGGACCGGTGGCTTCCTTGGTGATATTCCTCGGCGCAGTGATGTCCGGTGCGATGGTGTCGGTGATGGTGATGGTCTGCGCGGCGGTGCTGAACAGATCATTGGTATCGGTTGCGCGCCAGGTGATGGGTGTATCGCCCAGCGGGAAGGCATCGGGCGCGTCGTCGGTAATCATGGCCTCGCGGTCGGTGGAAGTCGCGGTGCCGTAGTGGGTGCGGTCAAGCGGCGTCAGGGTATCTGTTGCCTCAAAGGTTATGTCCGCCGGTGCGATGATGGTTGGTGCTACGGTGTCGGTGACGGTGACCATGCGGATCACCGGCGTGGCAGCATTAGTGGCATTGTCGGAGACCGTGTAGGTGATGGTGTAGTCGCCGACCGTGCCCGTGTCCACCGTGCTGGCGGCGGCGATTTGTGTCGTTAGTTCGTCGTTATCGTCCACTGCATCGGTGGCGGTGGCGCCGGGGTCATTGTAAATACTGCCGAATTCAACAGTTTGAGGGTTGTCGCCGAGCAGGACGATGACCGGCTTGGTGGTGTCAGTAATGGTGACCGTCTGCGCGGCGGTGATGATGTTGCCGTTGCCATCGTCTGCTTTCCAGGTGATGGTGTGGGTGCCAACCGTGAAGTCGTTGCCCGTTGGGGTGCGGGTGATGATCACCGGGTCGGTGACCAAATCCGTCGCGGTTGCCAACCCCACAGTGACTGGCGTGGTCGGACCGGTGGCTTCCTTGGTGATATTCTCCGGCGCGGCGATGTCCGGCTTGGTGGTGTCCACAATCGTGACCACCTGGGTATCCATCATTTCATTGGTCGATTTATCGGTCGCCGTCCAGGTGATAGTGGTGTCGCCCAGCGGGAAAACCAGCGGCGCGTCGTCGGTAATCATGGCCTCGCGGTCGGTGGAAGTCGCGGTGCCGTAGTGGGTGCGGCCAAGCGGCGTCAAGGTATCTGTTGCCTCAAGGGTTATGTCCGCCGGCGGGCTAATGTCTGGTGCCGCAGTGTCGGTGACGATGACCATGCGGATCACCGGCGTGGCCGCATTAGTGGCCTTGTCGGACACCGTGTAGGTGACGGTGTAGTCGCCGACCGTGCCCGTGTTCACCGTGCTGGCGGCGGCGATCTTCTCGGTGAGTTCGGTATCATTATCTACCAGATCGGTGGCGGTGGCTCCGGGGTCATTGTAAATACTGCCGAATTCAACGGTTTGGGGATTGTCGCCGAGCAGGGCGATCACCGGCTTGGTGGTGTCGGTAATGGTAATGGTCTGCTCGGCGGTGATGATGTTGCCGTTATCATCGTCCGCCGTCCAAATGATTTTATGTACGCCGACTGCAAACTCATTGCCCTCTGGGCTGCGGGTGATGATCACCGGGTCGGTGACCAAATCCGTCGCGGTTGCCAACCCCACGGTGACTGGCGTAGTCGGACCGGTGGCTTCCTTGGTGATATTCTCCGGCGCGGCGATGTCCGGCTTGGTGGTGTCCACAATCGTGACCACCTGGGTATCCATCATTTCATTGGTCGATTTATCGGTCGCCGTCCAGGTGATAGTGGTGTCGCCCAGCGGGAAAACCGGCGGCGCGTCGTCGGTAATCATGGCCTCGCGGTCGGGGGAAGTCGCGGTGCCGTAGTGGGTGCGGCCAAGCGGCGTCAGGGTGGCGGTTGCTTCAGTGGTGTAGGTATCCGGCGCGATGATGTCTGGTGCCGCGGTGTCGGTGACGGTGACCATGCGGAGCACCGGCGTGGCCGCATTAGTGGCCTTGTCGGACACCGTGTAGGTGACGGTGTAGTCCCCGACCGTGCCCGTGTCCACCGTGCTGACGGCGTGAATCTTCTCGGTGAGTTTGATGTCATCATCCACCAGATCGGTCGCGGTGGCGTCAGGGTCAGTGTAAGTACTGCCGAATTCAACGGTTTGAGGGTTGGCACCGAGCAGGGCGATGCTCGGCTTGGTGGTGTCGGTAATGGTGATGGTCTGCTCGGCGGTGATGATGTTGCCGTTGCCATCGTCCGCTTTCCAGGTGATGGTGTGGGTGCCGACTGCAAACTCATTGCCCTCTGGGGTGCGGGTGATGATTACCGGGTCGGTGACCAAATCCGTCGCGGTTGCCAACCCCACGGTGACTGGCGTGGTCGGACCGGTGGCTTCCTTGGTGATATTCCTCGGCGCGGCGATGTCCGGTGCGGTGGTGTCGGTAATGGTGATGGTCTGCGCGGCGGTGATGATGTTGCCGTTGCCATCGTCTGCTTTCCAGGTGATGGTGTGGGTGCCGACGGCAAACTCATTGCCCTCTGGGGTGCGGGTGATGATCACCGGGTCGGTGACCAAATCCGTCGCGGTTGCCAACCCCACGGTGACTGGCGTGGTCGGACCGGTGGCTTCCTTGGTGATATTCTCCGGCGCAGTGATGTCCGGTTTGGTGGTGTCGGTGATGGTGATGGTCTGCGCGGCGGTGCTGAACAGAGTATTGGTATCGGTTGCGGTCCAGGTGATGGTATGGACGCCGACCGAGAAAGCCAGCGGCGCGTCGTCGGTAATCATGGCCTCGCGGTCGGTGGAAGTCGCGGTGCCGTAGTCGGAGCGGCCAAGCGGCGTCAGGGTGGCGGTTGCTTCGGTGGTGTAGGCAGCCGGCGCGGTGATGTCTGGTGCCGCGGTGTCGGTGACGGTGACCATGCGGGTCACAGTGGTGGCGGCGTTATTGTTGGTGTCGGAGACATCGTAGGTGACCTGATGGTTGCCGACCTGGTTGGTGTCCACGCCGCTCACATCAATGACAATCTTTGCCGTTAATGTGATGTCATCGTCCACTTCATCGGTCGCAGTCGCATTTAGTTCCGTATAAGTCGTGCCGAATTCAACGGTTTGAGGATTGTCGCCGAGCAGGGCGATCACCGGCTTGGTGGTGTCCACAACCGTGACCACCTGGGTATCCATCATTTCATTGCCCGCGGGATCGGTTGCAGTCCAGGTGATAGTGGTCTCGCCCAGCGGGAAAACCGGCGGCGCATTGCTACTGATGTCGGCCGTGCCATCGGTGGAAGTCGCGCTGCTGTAGTCGTCAGCGGTGAGCGGCGTCAGGACAGCCGTTGCCTCAATGGTCATGTCGGCCGGCGCAGTAATATCCGGCGGCGCGCCATCCACCTTGTGCAGCGGGTCATTCTCAATGGCAAACGCCGCCAAATCCAGAACCGCCGGGTTGCCAACGGCATCGGTCACGGTAGTCGGGTCGCCGCCGGTTACTTCCAGCGCATCCGCAGCAATGCCGATGCCGTTATGATCCTCATCGCCGGTTTGCACGGTGTAACCGAACAACATCGAATCGTCCCCCGCTTGCGCCGTCTCATATTCCATTGCCACCAAGCGCGGGCTAACATCGCCCAAAGACATTTGTAGAACCGGTGTTGTGCCGTCAGCCACGGTTACCGGCTCGCTGAAATCCACTCGTGCGGTAATCCGCTCGCCGGCCACGTAATAGCCGAATTGTTGCGGCCTAGAGGTGATGCTCACATTCGTTACTTGCGGCGCCACTGCGTCCACCTTGTGCTCTGGATGATCGGTAACGGCGACATGGTCGGGGAAGATCAGAGGTAGCGGATTGCCTGCAGGATCGGTGACGCTGCCACCTCCAGCCAGATGCAGTTCATTGAAACTGATGCCGTCCGGGTCATAATCACCGTCTTGTACGGTGTAGCGGAATTGTTCAATATTGACACCTGGAAGGGAGACAGTTTGCTGCTCGGTGGTGATGACTTCGGTCGCGCCCAGATTCAACTTCAAACGCAGACCTTCACTATCTTCCTGCAAAAACCTCTCTTCGAAAGTGACAAACACCAAAATTTCCTCACCCGCCCGATAGGTGTCGCCAGTGTCCGGATTTCCGGCTATATAAGCACTACGCACCGCCGGCGGCACGCCATCCACCTTGCGTGTCGGGTCATTAATGATGACAACATGCTCCATACGCAAATTCACCCCATTGCCCAGTCTGTCGGCGACGCTGCCACCGGCCACCACACTCAGCGCATCAGCACCGATGCTAATGCCGTCCAGGTCCAGGTTGCCGGGTTGTACGTTATGCTGGAATTCTACATAGCCCGAACTGTGCTGAGTTGTGCCAGACAAGATGACATTGTTGCGATCTATGCTCAGCACCAAACGCAGCTCCGTAGCGTCCCTCAAACCCCCATCCCCATAGAGATCATCGTCAAACTGCACACGGACATAAATAGGCTCGTCCAACTTGAAGAAGTGGGGATCGGGCTTGTCCCCCGAGGGTGGAAGAATTTCTATGCTCGTCACCCTCGGGCCCATGGTGTCGGTGACGGTGACCATGCGGGTTACCGTGTCGGCGGTGTTATTGTTGGTGTCGGAGACATCGTAGGTGACCTGATGGTTGCCGACCTGGTTGGTGTCCACGCCGCTCACATCAATGACAATCTTTGCCGTTAATGTGATGTCATCATCCACTTCATCGGTCGCAGTCGCATTTAGTTCCGTATAAGCCGTGCCGAATTCAACGGTCTGGGGATTGTCGCCGAGCAGGGCAATCACCGGCTTGGTGGTGTCCACAACCGTGACCACCTGGGGCGCGGTCATTTCATTGCCCGCGGGGTCGGTTGCAGTCCAGGTAATGGGGGTCTCGCCCAGCGGGAAAACATCGGGCGCGTTGCTACTGATGGTAGCCGTGGTATCGGTGGAAGTCGCAGTGCCGTAGTTTTCGTCAGTAGTAAGCGGCGTCTCGGCAGCCGTCGCCTCAAAGGTCATGGCATCCGGCGCAGCAATATCCGGCGGCACGCCATCCACCTTGTGCTGCGGGTCATTCTCAAAGGCAAACGGCGCCAAGTCCAGATTCACCTCGTTGCCGGCCGCATCGACAAGGTTGCCACGCGTTACATTCAGCGCATCGGCAGCAAAGCCGACACCGGTGGTATCCACATCGCCGGCTTGCACGGTGTAGGTGAATACTGCCCGAGACTTGTTTTCCTGCACTTGGTATTGGGCGATGACCGTACCTGTATCCAGCGTGAGCGTCAGGTTGAGATTTTCGGTATCGTCCAAGACCGCTTCGCTGAACAGCACTTCCACTTCAATTTCATCACCGATGCCATACCAGTGGCGCGCGTTCGGCGTGGAAATGATCGACAGCCCGGTCACCTGCGGCATCCCGCCATCCACCTTCTGACGCGCATCATTGTCAAAGGCAAACGCGCTCAAGTCCGGCGGCACCAGCGGGTTGCCGGCGATATCGCTAATCATGTCGCCGGTTATTTCCAGCGCATCGGCAGCAATGCCGACGCCGTTATGGTCCTCATCGCCGGCTTGCACGGTGTAGCCGAACAACAGGAAATCGTCTTCCGCGCGCACCGCCCTATATTCCATCGCAATCAGGCGCGGCGCAGCATCGCCCAAAGACATGGATAGAACCGGTGCGCCGGTGCCCAGGGTTACCGGCTCGCTGAAATCCACCCGCGCCGTAATCCGCTCGCCGGCATGGTAATAGCCGAATTGTTGCGGCGCGGAGATGATGCGCATAGCCGTTATTTGCGGCGCCCGTGTGTCCACCTTATGCCCGGCCTGGTCGGCAATGATGACGTCGTCGGGGAAGAGCAGAATCGCCGGATTGTCTGCCACATCGACGGCACTGCCACCTTCAGCCAGAACCAGTTCATCGTAACTGACGCCGTTATGGTCCTCATCGCCGACTTGTATGTAGTAGACGAGTCTTATAAAAGTGGAGAGACCGAGTAGGCTCTCCTGACTGAACGCCTCATCCTCGCCCACCTGCAACTTCAAACGCATATCATCTTTATCGTCATGCAACACCGGCTCGGTGAAAAATATCGCCACCTCAATGTGCTCGCCCGCCCCATAAGTGTCGCCAGTTTTCGGGTTGGTTTGGATGTCAGCGGTCTTCACCTTCGGGCGCACGCCATCCACCTTGTGAGCCCGGTTATTGACAAACTCAAACGAGGTCAATGCCAGCCCCGCCACATCGTTGCCAGCCGCATCGGCCAAGCCGCCGCGCGCGACATTCAGCGCATTGTCAGCAATGCCGATGCCGTTGCCAGCCATATCGCCTTCTTGCACGGTGTAGGTGAATAATGCCCGAGACTCGTTTTCATGAACCTGGTATTGGGCGATGGCAAGCCCCGAATTCAGAATGAGCGTCAGGTTGAGATTTTCTCTATCGCCCACAACCGGTTCGTTGAAACGCACTTCCACTTCAATTTCATCACCGATGCCATACCAGTTGCGACCGTTCGGCGTGGAAAGGATAGACAGGCCGGTTACCATTGGTGCGGTAAGATCCCGCACATAGAAAGTAAAGTCGACGCTGGCAACTGCGCCGCTGGTATCGGTTGCGAAATAGCGCAGGGTGGTGTCACCGAGTTCGGTTGGCGTGCCGGACAAGGCGCGGGTTGCCGCATCAAACGTCACCCCGGGCGGCAAATCGCCTTCCAATCTATACACAAACGGTGGTGCGCCATCCCTGGGAGTCGGCAATTTCGTCTGCGCGGCAGGCGCATCAGGCAACGGTTGGTTGTGCGCCAGCGTCAATGACTGTGGCTCGTCAAAACTCGGCACCGCTGCCACATTCATCGTCACGTAGTAAGCAAAATTTCCACGACCACCCTGGCTGTCGTAAGCGAGGTAGGCTTGATCTGTGAAGCTAAACTGCGGTCGCCAATTGCCGACTCGGGTTGGCGTACCGGACAGTCGGCGGGTGCGCACATGAAATGTCAGCCCGGGCGGCAAACTGCCGAAGACCGATCGGTGGTCACCAATGTGGTTAATATTGGGGTCAACGCCAGTGCCGCCAGTGATTTCCGGGAAGGTATAGTTCACCGCGAAGCCTTGGGTGAAGGTCAATGGCGACGGGTTGGGTGCAGCCAAACCCAGTGGTCTGAATTGCGCTACGCTACCATCTTCCTCAAGAATCAGTAGTTCAACATCTAATCGTGCACGGCGAGCCGAACCCCTACTATCGGTCGCAGGAAAATCATAAATAGTGCGTATGTAGGACGAGATCGTTGGCGTGCCGGACAGGGTGTGCGTGGTGGGATCATAGACCACGCCAAAAAGTTCATCTAGGGAGTTGGTAGTACCGCGGTCGAGGTCGTATGTGAGTCTTCCAACGCCGCCGAATGCCTGCGGTAGTTGAATGGGCGGTGATATCGGCTGGCCGCGGGTCACGGTTGCGCGGAAGATTTGGCGGGTACCTCTGTTAATACCAGTGCGCATGTAATAGGGGTCGGCACCGACTTGATGCGCGTCTGCATTGCTGATCGCCAAACGATGGAGAGCCAAGATCAGCGCGTGCTGGCCAGGCCGATCATCGGTCAGGCGACCGCCGCTCAAACTCATCCCGCCGTCCGCACGCAAGCCGACGCTGATGCCGTCATTGTCCACATCGCGGTCTTGCACCTGATAGGTGAATATCATTTCGCGCCGCGGGGCGCCGGAAAAGTCGCTGTATGTCAGGATGCGGGGCTCGAAAAGTCTCGAGCCATGCAGGGCGACACGCACCGGCAGAGACAAGACTGGCGAACCGTGAGGCGTCACCGGTCTATTCAGCGTCAGGCGTATCCGAATGGTCTCACCGAGCAGGTAGGTTACCCCCTGCGCCGGGCGGGAGATGATTTCCAGGCTAGTGGCCCGCGGCGCTTCGCCGTCCACAAAGACACTGTCAGAGGAACCGCCCGTAAAAGCAATCCCCTCCAAAACCAGATCCGCTGGATTGCCATACTCGTCGTCGATACGACCGCCATTCAACTGCAACGCATTTTCAAGCACCGCGAAGCCGTTTTCATCCAGATCCTGAGCGCGTACGGTGTGCGTGAAATCTATGCGGCTAGTAGTCGCCCCACCCCTGGATTTATAGGCTGCCTGGACGTTTGCCCGATCAAAAGCCAAGGTCAAAGTCGGGGCACCTTCTACCCGCACCGCACGAGAAAAAATCAGCCCCACCTCAATCACATCGCCCAATCGGTAGCCATCACCGGGCGGTGGCTGGTGAACTATTTGCGTGACCTCTGCGGCTTCCAGCACCACAAGGTCGAAGGTCACGGTGGTGGTGCGGGTCCTCTCCGGAAAAGTTAATGGGGAGTGGGGGTCCGCCGGTATCACAATATTTACCGAGTATTGCATTGTGGTGGTCCCGAGTCGGGTTGGCGTGCCGAACAATCTGCGGGTCTGCGGGTCGAACCTCATCCCTGCCGGCACTGGCTGCACACGGTAGGTCTGGTCGGGGCGTGTAGCGGCACCAGTCGCCGCCGGCAATATATGGTCGAAGGGTTGATTCAGGGCGGCATGCGTATCCACAGATGCCGGTGCCGAGAGCAACAATAGCTTGTTCACCACCACAAAATTGAAGGTCGCGCTGGCGCTGGTACCAACGAGCAAGATTGTGATTCGGGTCGTCCCGAGTTCCGTTAGCCTGCCGCGGAATCTGCGGAAAGGCGGGTCGTACCACATCCCATCTGGCAGGGCATCTATCCGGTAGTTCTCATGGTCGCCTACACCGGGACCAGTCGCCGCCGGATGAATAATGTCATCGAATGCTTCATCCAAAAAAACATGAATATCCGGCACCGTGAAGGCTATGTGGGCCTGCGTCGCGCCATCCACCCTCAGGTTCGGGTTATTGTCGAAGGTGTGTCCGAACAAACTCCGCGCCGCCGGGTTGCCTGCTTGGTCGGTAATCGTATTGCCATTATCCTCACTCCTCAATCCATAATGATAGAGGCTGACGCCGTTGGGGTCTTGGTCCATGGCTCGTACGGTGTGAGCGAAAAACAGGCTCGGTGACGCTGAATCACCAGAAGGATTGACATAATCCATCATGATGGAGACGCCTGCAATGCCTCTAAGGCGCGCCTCCAGTTGCGGTTCACCCGTAACCAGCACTGGCTGGTCAAACACGATCTCAATATAAAACGTTTCGCCGCGCCCGTAGGGCGAGTCAGCACCGGTTACGTTGACTTCCCGCACGGTTGGCTTGCGGGCATCCACCTGAGTATTCGGTTTATTGATGAAGGCGTGTGCCGCCAGGCTTAGATCTGCCGGGTTGTCTGCCTGATCGGTGATACGACTGCCGCCACTCAACTTCAAGGCATTCGCAACGATGCTAAGGCCCGTGAGGTCTTCGTCCCCGGGTCTCACGGCGTAAGCGAAAACCAGGCGCGTGGTGGGTCCATCAACACGATTGGTATGACGCATCTGCACGTTGCCGGTGTCAAGGTCCAACACCAGATACACTTCACCCGTAACCGTAGCCGGCTGCTGAAAGATGACCTCCACCTCAATTTTGTCGTCCGCCCGGTAGAGGGCGTTCGTGCTAATCAGGTTGAGTGCCTGCACCCGCGGAGTGATGCCGTCCACATGATGATCCGGGTGATTGCTGAAGGCATACGCCGCCAGGCTAAGATCTGCCGGATTGTATGCCAGGTCGTATACGCTACTGCCATGCAATTTCAAGGCATCCGCAGCGATGCTGATGCCGGTGAGGTCTTCGTCAGTGGGGCCTATGGTGTAAGCGAAAATCATGTGCGTTGTGCGGTTACGCGCGTCCGTTGGCTGGTGATGAACACGATTGGTATGCCGCATCCGCACCGTACCCGTGTCCAGACCCAAATCCAGAGACAGACCAGCAGGTTCGACCGTTACCGGCTCGTCAAAGAAGATCTCCACCTCAATCTTGTCGCCCTCGCGGTAGGGGGCGCCGGCGCTAAGCAGGTTGAGTTCCCGCACCCGCGGCGCCTTGCCGTCTACCACAAGATGCTGGCCTATCAACGAGTCCTCGGTAACGGCGTGTGTGCTCAGGCTGATACGCGCCACGTTGCCTACCGGGTCGATAATACTGCCGCCATGCAACTGCAAGGCATCCGCACCGACGCTGACGCCGGTGTGGTCTTGGTCGGTGGCTTGTACGGCGTGCCTGAAATTCACTCTCGATGCCACGCCAACATCAAGAAAGCCACGACGCATCCGCACCGTACCCGTGTCAAGACCCAAATCCAGAGTCGGATGACCGATTACCGTTATCGGCCGGTCAAAGATGATCGACACGCCCAGCAATCGCCCCTGGGTGTAGGGGGACTCAATTCCAGATACGATGATATTCTGCACCCGCGGCGGGGCACCGTCCACCGTCAGGTCGCGGTCATTGGTGATGGTGTATGCCGCCAGGTTCAGATCCACCACCGGGTTGCCTGCCGGGTCGATAATACTGCCGCCATTCAACTGCAAGGCATTCGCACCGATGCTGATGCCGGTGCGGTCGCCGTCGGTGGCTTGTATGGTATAACGGAACGACACGACCGAGGTCAGTGACGTAGTCGGAGTGGTCGTCAGCCGCACCGCTCCGCTGTCAAGAATCACCTCCACAAACGGAGCACCCGTAACCATCACCGGCTGGTCAAAGGTGATATCCACGACCATCTCCTGGCTCTTCCACAAGGGGAAATCGGTTTCGGATACGACGAAGTTCTGCAGCCGCGGCGGGTTGCCGTCCACCTGGAGTTGCGGGTCATCGGTGAAGGCAACTTCCGCCAGGCTTATATCTATCGGGTTGCCATCCGGGTCGTTCATAGTGCCGCCATTCAAGCGCAATGCATCCGCACCGATGCTCAAGCCGGTGTTGTCTTCGTCGCTGGAGCCTACGCGGTGAAAGAAAATCGGGGTCGTTGTCTGTATACCCTGAACCCCAGCATACTCGAACCGCACGGTGCCGCTATCAAGGATCACATCCAGAGTCGGAAAACCCGTTACCGTTACCTGCTGGTCAAAGTGCAGGAGTATTTCCAGTGACTCGTTATACAGGTAGGGTTCGCGCTTGAGGTATAGGAACCTCTGTACGGTCAACCGCTCTATGACGGTGACGGTGCGGGTCACGGTGTCGGCAACGTTAGTGGCGGTGTCGGAGACATCGTAGGTGACCAGATAGGTGCCGACCTGGTTGGTGTCTACCGCGCTCGCATCAACCACAATCCGTATCGCCAGTTCGTCGTCATCATCCACCAGATCGGTGGCGGTGGCGCCGAACTCGCGGTATGCACTGCCGCGCGAGACTGTGTTGCGACGTGCGTTGTCGTCGAGCAAGGTAATGGCCGGTTTGCTGGTGTCGGTGATGGTAATGGTCTGCTCGGCGGTGGCGGTGTTGCCGTTACCATCGTCCGCACTCCAGGTGATGGTATGGTCGCCGACCGTGAACTCGTTGCTCTCTGGCTCGCGCGTAACCAGCACCGGGTCGGTGACCAAATCCGTAGCGACCGCTTGCCCCGTGATGACGATCGTGGTCGCACCCGTGGCTTCAAGGGTTACCTCATTCGGAACGGTCAGGCGCGGCTTGGTCGTGTCGATAATGGTGATGGTCTGCGTGGTGAAACTGATGTTGCCGTGACTATCGACCGCGGTCCAGGTGATAGTGGTCTCGCCCAGCGGGAAAACCGCCGGCGCGTTGTCGGTAATGTCGGTATTGGGGGCAACGGAAGTCGCGCTGCCGTAGTCGGCGCGGCTAAGCGGAGTCATCACACCGGTTGCTTCAGCGGTGTAGGCAGGCGGCGCGGTGAGGTCTATGATCAGGACGGTGCGGGTTACCGTATCGGCGACGTTACCGGCCGCGTCGGTAACATCATAGGTGACCGGATAGGTGCCGACCCGGTTGGTGTCCACGGCGCTCGCATCAATGGCAATCCGTATCGCGAGTTCGGTGTTATCGTCCACGGCATCGGTGACGGTGGCGCGATGTTCGCGGTATGCACTGCCGCGCGAGACTGTGTTGCCATCTGCGTTGTCGTTGGTCAGGGTAATCACCGGTGCGGTGGTGTCGCGCACCGTGACCACCTGGGTCCCGTGCACTTCATTGCCCGCAGCATCGGCCGCGGTCCAGGTGATAGTGGTCTGCCCCAGCGGGAAAGCCGCCGGCGCGTCGTTGGTGATGACGGCATCGGCGTCGCTGAAAGAAAACGCCCAGCCGTAATGGGATCGGCCCAACGGGGTCAGCGCAGCCCTTGCCTCAATGGTTCTGTCATCCGGCGGAAAAATATCCGGCGGCACGCCATCCACCCGGTGACTCCTGTGATTGGTGACGGTGTGTCCCGACAGGTTCAGAATCAGCGGCGTACCAGCAGCGTTGGTAACGCTACCGCCGGATCTCAACCTCAACGCAAAGGAAACGATGCTTATGCCGTTCGGGGCATTATCGTCGCTTCGCACGGTGTAGGTGAGGAGCACTGATCGATCAGGAAAGTCCGCCGGACGAGTCGTTTTCTGCGTGGTGACCGTCCTCCTAAAAGCCAGGGACAACCTCAGATGGAGACTCTCTAAAGCCCCCGTAAGCACCTCGCTGAAAACTAGCAAGACGGTAATCTCCTCGCCCGGCCCGTAGGCGTAGCCGTTGTCGGGTGCGGAAGTTATCTCCAGTCGCTCCACCCGTGGTGGGTCGCCATCCACCTTAGTGCCGGAGTCATCGGTAATAACGTGTGCCGCCAGGCTCAGGTCCACTGGGTCGCCATCCTCGTCGATAATACTGCCGCCATTCAACTTCAATGCATTCGCGCCGATGCTGATGCCAGTGGGGTCTTCGTCTTCGGATTGTATGACGTAAGTGAAAGGCAGGGTCGCACTCGCGGCAGAAGAAGTACCTGCACTCATCCGCACGACGCCGCTGTCAAGGCTCAACTCCAGAATCGGACTGCCCGTTACCGTCACATTCTGGGCAAAGATCACATTCACACGAAGCGTTTCGTACTCGGTGTAGACCGGGTCATCGTCGAGTATCAGGAGTTGTTGTACTGTCGTCGTCTGCGTTACGACGACGGTGCGGGTCACGGTGTCGGCAACGTTACCGACGGTGTCGGAGACATCGTAGGTGACCGGATAGGTGCCGACCTGGTTGGTGTCTACCGCGCTCGCATCAATGGCAATCCGTATCGCGAGTTCGGTGTTATCGTCCACGGCATCGGTGGCGGTGGCACCGGGGTCGCTATAAACACTGCGGAATTCAACGGTTTGAGGGTTGGCACCGAGCAAGGCAATCACCGGTGCGGTGGTGTCCACAACCGTGACCACCTGGGTCGCGTGCGCTTCATTGCCCAGATCATCGGCCGCGGTCCAGGTGATAGTGGTCGGACCCAGCGGGAAAGCCGCCGGCGCGTTGTCGGTAATCATGGCATTGGGGTCGTCGGAAGTCGCGGTGCCGTAGTCGGAGCGGTCAAGCGAAGTCATCACAGCCGTTGCCTCAATGGTTCTGGCAGCCGGCAGAATAATATTCGGCGGCATGCCATCCACCTTGTGCTGCGGGTCATTGGTGATGATGTGTGCCGCCAGGCTCAGGTCCACTGGGTCGCCATCCTCGTCGATAATACTGCCGCCATTCAACTGCAATGCATTCGCGCCGATGCTGATGCCAGTGGGGTCTTCGTCGTCGGATTGTATGATGTAATTAAAAAGCAGGCTCTGGATCCTACTAGCCCCGGGATTGGAAGAACTCATCCGGACGGTACCGCTATCAAGGGTCAACTCCAGAATCGGACTACCCGTTACCGTCACCGGCTGGTTAAAGATTGCCCTCACCGTAATCGTTTCGCCCTGAGCGTAGGGGGATTCATCAGTGAGTATGTTGAGGTGCAGTACTCCAATATTGCTCACCACAAAGTCGAAGGTCTCGGTGTCGAAGTATTGAAAGTTGAACCCATTCTGTACTCGATAGATCAGTTGGGTTGTCCCCACCACGGTCGGTGTGCCGCTTAGTATGCGAGAGGTTCGGTCAAATTCCATCCCTGGCGGTAGCGGCCTGAGGGTGTAGAGCAGGGATGTTTCTGCTGCTAAGTTACCCGTTGCTTGTGGCAGTGTATGGGGAGAGTAGAGCACAGTCGCCAGGGCATGTGGCACATCAATCGGTGGGAGGTGCAATTCATCAGGATCCTGAATCGGTCTCTGCGCCTGCGCCGTGCCTGCCAGCAATGCCAGCGCAACAGCAAACAGCACACCCGTCAGCCGGTGGTTTGATGGATGCCGTGGGGGGCGGGCTCCCTGTGCCATCATTGGCGTGCGTGATTTGCCCGATACCCAAAATCGGGGGGGGGGGGGGGGGGGGGGGTAGAGCACAAAGGGTCTCTAAGCAAGCGTAGCAGTGACGCTAGGCGCAACAACCAACCATCATGGATGACAGCAGGAGACATGGTGACAGTCTACTCCAACCCCGCTTCTCGGCAGGGAAGCATGTGAGCGATTTCGCTGCCCGCAGATACTCATATCATCTGCTAGCCATACCCTAGGGACCTATGCCAATGGGCAACACCAAGGTTGAGGCTACCATGCCTTATCCATCTAATGCATTAAGTTAATAACTTATTGATATTATTATAGAGATTGCCTTGATGTGTGCCGTCATTCTCGGGCTTGCCCCGGAAATCCAGTCCGCCATTCTCGGGCTTGCCCTCTGACGGGTTGGAGGACAAGAGTAAATCGGAAAACAATACTCTTTTTTACTGGATTCCCGGGCAAGCTCGAGAATCCAGAGGAACGAAGTCAACCGCCTTGGGGCATTTACGCATCAACGGGGGAGCCTGGGTATATCGGGGAGGGTGACGGCAAGAGCACAAGAGCACAAGCTCTGGATTCCCCCCGAAGCCAGTCGTACCGCCTTCGGCAGTACGACTGGTTTCGGCGAGAATGACGGCGTGGGGGGGGGGCTTAAGCCGTCGCAGTGCCTTCGGCAGTACGACTGGTTTCGACGAGAACGACGGCGCGGGGCGCAGTAGGCCGCCAGAAGGTGCAGGGACGCCCCGCCGTCATTCTCGGGCTTGCCCGTTTAGCTCAGGGTCGCGTTGATTGTTCAAAACATGAGTCATCAGGCTGGGAATACCCGGCTCGTATAAAAGCGTACCCGGTGGACGCCAGACAAAATCCATGCTTATCAATGCCTGTAATACACTTGTTGCGTGTTGGTCGTCTGCCTTGTCGGCGGGTAGCAGCTCTTTGATTAACAAAATGAGGTCGTCCTCTATGAATTTTTGTGTGTCCTGAAACGCATCTGCTATTACATGTGCTGCCGGTAACAATCCTTTCTGGGACAGTTTTGTACGACGCTCGGCATAAAGGTCTTGTCTGAAACTGTCGATAGCAGGTGCCACAATCTCAACCTGCTCGGCAGTCAATCTATTTGAGTTTGTCTTCTTTGCTTCATCCCAAAGCGCTTTGCCCCATCGTTGTATGAAGTAGGGGTATTGCTGACTATCCTGCACAACTTTTTGCAGTGCATCAGGGGCTATTGTTATGCCGTCTTCTTGGAGCGGCTTTTCTATAGCATCCGCAGTGGCTTCTTCGCCTAGTCGGCCAATACCGAGCATCGTAGAACGTTCACTGAAGCTGGCGTTCACCGAGTTAAGGAAAGCCCGAAGGCCGGGAGTACCCGCGAGGACCAGCAAAAAAGGTGCTTCTCCCCGGACAACTTGGCTCAGGTTTAACAAACCACGGCATAAATCCGGGTCCATCGTATGGGCTTCATCTACCAGAAAGACCAACGGCTGCTTGTTGCACTTTTTTATCAATGCGCTTTCCAACACTTGATTGGACGTACCTCTTGCTTCCCAAGTGGCGGCTAGAGCGATAACTGAAGCTCTCACTTTATTAGGCAGCCGACGCCTTATCCAATTATCAGGCAGCAGTTGATGCCACATATCCGCCGGAGATGTTAATTTTCCGGGAGTTACTCGACTTGTGCGTATAGCATTATCTTTCGAGTCGCCCTTGTTGACTTCCTCTTTGATCCAACCTAGCAGTGCTGTTTTGCCCATGCCCCTTGGCCCATACATGAGTATGTTGGCCGAAGGCGATCTGCCATTGTTCAGCCTTGCCAGGTCTTCTTTGATAATCGCCTGTTCTTTTTCTCGACCCGCTAGATATGGTGGGGGTTGCCCATCGCCGGGATTAAATGGATTTGAACCTTCATTCAATATCATGCTTAGTGCCCTCGTTGTTCGTCAATTATTATGCCTAATTCCTGAAAGAAGGGTAGCACCTATCATTACCAACACAACAACAAGATGGTTCGTCGCTCCCCGTCACTCTCGGGCTGGAGGACAGGGGTAAAGTCGCTCCCCGTCATTCCCGCCGAACACAGAAGAACGAGCGGTATTGCTTTCATTTTTCTGGATTCTCGTCCCCCCGTCATCACAGCCGATGGCTGTGATGACGGGGGACAAGAATGGCGGCGAGGATGACGGTAGCGCGGGGATTACTCGTCGTCGAGCAGTTCCTTCATGGATAGTTTGATACGCCCCCGGTCAACATCCAGGACGAGGACTTTCACTTCCTGCCCGACTTCCAGATAGTCGGTCACCTTCTCAACCCGCTCCTTGGCAATCTGGGAAACGTGCACCAGACCGTCCTTACCCGGCATGATGTTCACAAAGGCACCAAAGTCTGCAATCTTGACGACCTTGCCGGTATACACCTGCCCCGCTTCGGCTTCGGCGGTGATCGCTTCTATCTGCGCCACTGCCGCATCACGCGAGGTAACATCTTCACCAAAAATCGTAATGGTGCCGTCATCGTCAATATCAATGGAGGCGCCGGTTGCCTCGGTCATAGCACGGATGGTTGCTCCACCCTTACCAATCACATCGCGGATTTTTTCAGCATCAATCTTGAGCGTGATCATGGAAGGCGCATTCGGCGACACCTCTTCGCGAGATTGATTGATGACCTTGTTCATTTCCCCAAGGATATGCAGACGCGCGTCCTTTGCCTGGGCGAGCGCCGTCTCCATTATCTGCTCGGTAATCCCCTGAATCTTGATGTCCATTTGCAAGGCGGTAACACCTGCCGAGGTGCCAGCCACCTTAAAATCCATATCGCCAAGGTGGTCTTCATCGCCAAGAATGTCCGTCAAGACAGCAAATTCTTCACCTTCAAGCACCAGCCCCATGGCCACCCCAGCAACGGGGGCTTTAAGTGGCACCCCGGCATCCATCAATGCCAGGCTCGCGCCACAAACAGACGCCATAGAAGACGAGCCGTTAGATTCGGTAATTTCCGATACTACTCTGGTGGTGTAGGGCCAGGCATCAGCCTTCGGCAAGACGGCTGTAATGCCACGCCGCGCCAGGCGTCCGTGGCCTATTTCCCGGCGTTTAGGACCACCAGAAAATCCAGTTTCCCCCACGCTGTAATGCGGGAAGTTATAATGCAACAAAAAGTTATCTCTATAAGTACCTTGCAGAGCATCAATAATCGCGGCATCACGCATGGAACCCAGAGTGGTTGATACCAGAGCTTGAGTTTCCCCCCGGGTAAAGAGTGCCGAACCATGTGCCTTTGCCAGGACGCCCACTTCCACATCAATCTGCCTGACGGTCCGAGTATCACGACCGTCAATTCTCGGCTTGCCCGCAATGATTGCTCGGCGCACTGTTTGCTTTTCCAGCTTGCCAAATTGAGTGGCAACATCGTCCGCAGAAACATCATCACTAGTGCATTCTTCTATCGCTTGGCTACGCAGTTCACTCAGCTGCGCTTGCCGTGCTGTCTTCTCGGTGATTCGGTAGGCGGCACCCACCCCCTCAGCAAACTGGCTACTCAACTGCTCTGCCAGTGGGGTATTTTCCGCCTCGGGCTGCCAGGCCCAGGGTTCACGCCCTGCTTCCTGCTGTAATGCGTTGATCGCGGCGATCACTGTCTGCATCTCTTGATGCGCAAACAAGACCGCACCGAGCATCTGATCTTCCGACAGCTCGTTGGCTTGAGATTCCACCATCAGCACCGCTGCCTCGGTGCCGGCGACGACCATGTCCAGATCTGAATCCGCCAGTGCCTCGTATGAGGGATTCAACAAATAACCCGCCGCGGTGAAGCCCACCCTGGCGGCACCTATGGGACCCGCAAAGGGGATGCCAGACAAGGTCAGGGCTGCCGATACCCCAATCATCGCCGGAATATCCGGGTCAATGTTCTTATTCGCAGAAATCACCTGGCAGGTGATTTGCACTTCATTCATGAAGCCCTTAGGAAAGAGCGGCCGAATGGGACGGTCAATGAGTCTGGCGGTGAGCGTTTCCTTCTCGGAAGGACGCCCTTCGCGGCGAAAAAAGCCGCCGGGGATCTTCCCCGCGGCATAGGTTTTTTCTTCATAGTTGACTGTCAAGGGTAAAAAGTCCTGGCCTGGCTTGGCCTCCTTACGACCCACAACGGCAACCAGCACCGTGGTGTCCGCCATGGTCACCATCACTGAGGCGTTTGCTTGCCTTGCTACCTTTCCTGTTTCCAGAATGACTTCTTGATTTCCGTAATTAAATTTCTTACCTACATATTGCACATTCTTCTCCATTTTCATTTTCTTATATTAATTTTCAGGAAGCGCCGCGAGCCAATGTCAAAGGTCGCGAGCCCGTATAAAAGGTCAGGCCCCACTATCGACGCAAGCCCAACTTCTTGATGACTGCCGTGTAGCGGTCCGGGTTCTTGTTGCGCAAATAGTCCAGTAGCCGGCGCCGTTGGCTGACCATGCGTAGCAGACCAACTCGTGAATGGTGGTCCTGCTTGTGCTCATCAAAGTGCGTTTGCAACCCTTCTATATTGGCAGTCAGCAACGCTATCTGCACTTCGGGGGAGCCTGTGTCTTGTTCGGATGCACCGAACTCCTGCACGATTTTTGTTTTGCTTTCCACTGATAAAGCCATTTCTATCTCTCCAGTTAATCTCTTTTAGTGCACCATAACCAATCTTCGTGGTGCAATTCTGCCATCGTCCAACACTGCCCCGATACCCAGGAAGGCCGCCTCATGAGGTGCGGTATCTGCTCCCTGACTAGTTGCCAAGAAGAGACCCACTAGACCGTCGGTCGGCACATTCGCCACTAACACGGGCTGCCCTTGACGAATGTAGGTCGCCGCCAGTGGAGTCAAGGCCACCCGTGGCAAGCCCTGAATTGCCGCACTGATGGGCAACAGATGCCGGTCAATGTCAGCCCAATCCTGGTCAGTACTATCCTGGTCGACGACAAGGCTTTTTAATGTTTCCACTCTCACCGTTGCCTCGGCAGAAAAATGCCCGGCACCCAGGCGGCGAAGTGCTTTGACATGCGCACCACAACCCAGGTCCATACCTATATCGTCCGCCAGGGTCCGGATGTAGGTGCCTTTGCTACATCGTATATCCAATATCAGTTCCTCAGGGGTCTGCTCCACCAGGGTCAACTGGTGAATACATACCGGCCTTGCCTTCCGTTCAACTTCAATGCCTTGCCGCGCCAG
Organism: Candidatus Azotimanducaceae bacterium; assembly: GCA_965208605.1. GTDB lineage: Bacteria > Pseudomonadota > Gammaproteobacteria > Pseudomonadales > Azotimanducaceae > UBA9659. The sequence continues at coordinate 1,170,365 of OZ242345.1, forward strand.
CTTATAAAGCGGCTTGCCTTTGAACTTCAAGGCAGAGTACATGGGGGGCACCTGACTAATCTCGCCACGATAAGCCGATAGTATCTTTTCTAACCCAGACGCTGATATTGCGGGCACCTCAGCCTGTGCTAGCGGTTTCCCCTCTGAGTCGCCGGTGTCCGTTCTGACGCCCAGCCTCAGCACCGCTAGATAGTGCTTATTCGCGTTCAGCAGGAATTGGGAAAACTTCGTCGCTTCACCAAAAAAAATAGGTAAAACACCGGTGGCGAGCGGGTCCAAGGAGCCAGTGTGCCCTGCCTTCTTGGCACCGTAGAGTCGCTTGACCTCTTGCAGGGCGGCATTAGAAGTCATCCCTTTAGATTTGTCCAGTAACAATATCCCATCAACTGAACGTCCCCCGGATTTACGTCCTGGCACTAGTTTTCCTCTAAGCTATCGTCTTCATCCAGAGCATCAACAGAAACGCCAGCAGCCCTTCGACGGCGATCCTGGGCTATTGCCTGGTCAATGGTCTGACTCAGTTTGATGCCGGTGTTCATGGTGTTGTCGTAATGAAATCTCAATTTGGGCGTGCTGCGGATATTCAAAGTTTTTGCCAGCCGGGTGCGCAGGAAGCCCGCGGACTGATTTAATACCTCTTCCACTGCGGCGGTATCTTTAACCGGGAGCACGGTGAAATACACATCGGAAACGGCAAGATCCCGACTCACGGTGGCATCACTAATAGTCACCAAGCCCACTCGGGGATCATCGACTTCCTGTTGCACCAAGAGGGCAAGCTCCCGTTGAATGAGGTCGGCAACTCGGTGGGCTCGATTAAATTCTTTAGGCACTTCTCTTCTCCATCCATCTGCTGCATAAGTGAATGCATGCTGAAATGCACACTGCAAGGGCAAGGCGGATTTATTCAGCATGTATTTCTCTAGCCACTTCCCGGGTATCAAAGACTTCTATCAAATCTTTGACCTTCACATCATTGTAATTTTTGACGCCGATACCACACTCAACGCCACTTGCTATGGTGTCCACTTCATCCTTGAAACGTCTCAAGGATTCTAACTCGCCTTCATAGATGACTATATTGTCCCTCAGGATGCGTATTTTCTTCTGCCTTGACACCGAACCCTCGGTCACCAGGCACCCGGCAATCAAGCCCATCTTCCTGGATTGGAACACATCGCGTACTTCGGCAATGCCGATGATTTCCTCCCGTATCTCAGGCGTTAACATGCCAGACAGGGCTACCTTGACATCGTCCAGCAGGTCATAAATGACCTTGTAGTATCTCAGATCAAGATTCTCGGCCTCAATGATCCGCTTGGCGGCATTGTCCGCCCGGACATTAAAACCGAAGATGACCGCGCCAGTCGTTACCGCATAGATGGCATCGGATTCAGTGATCCCACCTAGACCGGGGATGACTACATTGACTTGAACTTCGTCGTTACCCAACTCAGCCAATGCCGTGCTTATCGCCTCTAAGGAACCCCGAGCATCTGCCTTCAAGACTATGTTCAGCTTGCGGGTTTCCTCAGCACCAAAACTATCCAACAACCGGTCCAGCGAACTGCTGGCAGTCATGCGGGATTCCTTCGCCCGGGTGCGGCGCGCCCCCGCGGCTTCTCGCGCCCGGCGCTCATCTTTGGTCACCAGAAAACTATCACCCGACTCGGGTGTGTCGTTCAGACCCAGTAGCAGCACGGGGGTCGCCGGACCTGCCGATTTCACCTTCGTGCCGTGTTCATCACTGAGTGCCCTTGCCCGGCCAAATTGCTGCCCGGCAATAACGATGTCGCCTTGGTTGAGCCGGCCCTTCTGGACCAACAGAGTAACAACAGGTCCTTTGGCTTTATCCAGCGAGGATTCAATGACCACACCTTGCGCGGGACCCTGCTCCGCCGCGCTGAGTTCCAAGAGTTCCGCTTGCAATAGCACTGCTTCTAGCAGTTCCTCTACCCCGGCACCCGTGGTGGCAGAGACTTGAATAAATTGGGTATCGCCGCCCCAGTCATCGGGGATAAGTTCGCACGCGGCGAGTTCATTCTTGACCTTTTCTGGATCCACATCTTCCTTATCCATCTTGTTCAGTGCTACCACGACCGGCACTCCCGCGCTTTTGGCATGCTGGATGGCTTCCTCTGTTTGCGGCATGACACCATCATCCGCCGCCACGACGAGGATCACTATGTCCGTAACCTCCGCACCGCGTGCACGCATAGCAGTAAATGCCGCATGCCCAGGCGTATCTATGAAACACACCTCACCATGCGCCGTGGTGACCCTATAGGCACCAATATGCTGGGTAATGCCGCCGGATTCACCGGTGGCCACCTGGGACTCCCGAATATAGTCAAGCAGGGAAGTTTTACCGTGATCAACATGCCCCATGACCGTTACCACCGGTGCTCGTGGGGTGGCTTGTACTTCATAGACCAGGTCGTCTTCTAGCTGCTTCTCGGCACTGTTGCTCGCGAGTAACTTCACCTTATGACCAAATTCCTCCACCACCAGGACGGCCACATCCTGGTCAATGGAATCGCTACCGGTCTTTTCTACACCAATCTTCGCCAACATCTTGATGACATCGGTTGCCTTGACGGACATCTTTCGGGAAAGTTGCTGTATCCTAATCTGCTGACCTAGTTCCACTTCCCGGGTGATCTCTTCAGTCGGCGTGGTGAATCTGTGCCGGGTCATGGGTTTAGCAACGCGTTTTGTGCGGGGAGAACTCAGCCCCAGGGTGACGGCTTCATCTTCCTTCTTACCTTTGGCTGCCTTCCCTTTTGTAGTCTTACTTTTTGCGGTCTTGCCTTTGGTGACCTTGCCTTTTGCGGTCTTGCCTTTTGTAGTCTTCTCTTTTGTAGTCTTCTCTTTTGTGGCCTTACCTTTGGTGACCTTCTCATCAGCGCCCTGTTCATCAACATTCAGTTCATCAGCGATGGCAGCCAAGGATTCCTCAGTAGCATCAACATCCGTCTCTTCCAACAGGTGTTCAGTGATGAGCTCTTCTACCCGGTGTTTGCGATTGCCATGCTTTAATTTCTTTTGTTGCCGCTCTTCATCGTCAAAATCGTGCCGGTCCCGCCGGTCCTTGCGTTTGGTGATTTCCCCCCCTTCCTCAGCACTCTGGGGGGTGCCAGTCTTGGCGGCGGCCTTATCGGCTTCGGCTTTGGCTATAACCCCCGCCTTAGCTTTGGCTTCCGCTGCTTCTTTACGCTTTTGCTCTGCTACTTCCCGCTCTTGACGGGCTTGTCTTTCTGCTAGTCGGTTGGTAGCGGCGGCCTGACGTTTATGTTCTACATCAAGCTCGGGGTCCAGCGCGGCGGGTAATGGACTTAGGGCATCTGCTGCCTGCTCCCCCTCTAGTGCGCCCTGCTTAAGAGTTGCGCCCTGCTTAAGAGTTGTGCCCTGCTTAGCATAGGTGCGCCGCTTGCGCACTTCTACATTGACGGTACGCCCGCGACCCGCCTTGCTACTACTCTTGATGGTGCTGTGTACCCGTCTCTTTAAGGTGATTTCCTTACGTGGACTAGCTGCTTCGCCGTGATTCTTTTGCAAATGCGCTAAGAGTTGCTGTCTTTCCTCTTCCCCTATGTTGTCCTCGGAGAATTGTTGAGGCAGTTTGGCTTCCGCTATTTGAAGCAATAAGCGCTCCACGGGCACATCTATCGTCTCTGCTAGTTGGCCTACTGTTTGTTCAGTCATGACTACTACCTTGAGTAGTGGCGGTAGCACCTACTGTTGCCAATGCTGCTTCTTTAGGGCTGGGCTCTGGTGAAGTGTCCGCTGAGGGCTCTGGCTCTTGTGAAGTGTCCGCTGAGGGTTCTTTATCAGCTGAGGGCTCTGGTGAAGTGCCCGCTGCGGGCTCTGGTGAAGTGCCCGCTGAGGGCTCTGGCTCTTGTGAAGTGTCCGCTGAGGGCTCTTCTTCAGAAAGGTCTTCAAACCATGGAATCCGAGCAGTCATGATCAATTCGCCAGCCCGTTCTTCGGTCAAATCGTCAATATCTATCAAATCAGCAATGGTCTGCTCGGCCAAATCTTCCATAGTGGCAATGCCTTTGTTGGCTAATTGATATGCCAATCGCTTGTCCATACCGGGCATGCTCAGCAGGTCTTCAGCCGGTTCCACACTGGCTAGTTCTGCTTCATTCGCCAAATCAAAGGTAGTCAGCGCGGCCTGGGCCCGGGTACGTAACTCTTCCACAACACCCTCGTCAAAGCCTTCAATGGCAATCATCTCGGCGATGGGCACATAGGCAATTTCTTCCAGGGTCATAAAGCCTTCCTCAACCAGTACTATGGCGACATCTTCATCTACATCAAGCTGCCGCATGAAGCTCTCTACAGTCTTGCTGGCTTCTGTTTCTTGTTTCTCGGCGGCTTCTGCTTCGGTCATGACATTGAGTTCCCAGCCAATCAACTCACTCGCTAGGTTCACATTCTGCCCCCCGCGGCCAATCGCCTGCGCGAGGTTATCTTCCGAGACCGCGATATCCATACTGCGGGCTTCCTCATCCACGACCACGGACACCACCTCCGCAGGCGACATGGCGTTGATCGCAAGTTGCGCGACATTGTCATCCCAGAGCACAATATCAATGCGTTCATTACCCAGTTCATTGGAGACTGTCTGCACCCTGGAGCCACGCATACCCACGCAGGCACCCACCGGATCAATTCTGCCGTCATTGGTTTTTACCGCTATCTTCGCCCTTGCCCCAGGGTCCCGGGCGCAACTCAATATCTCTATGACACCATCGTCAACTTCTCTGACTTCAATTCTGAACAGTTCAACCAGCATAGTGGGCGAGGTGCGCGTCAACACCAGTTGGGGACCTCGTGCCTCAGGTCTTATCTCTGTTAAGAGCCCGCGCAGTCGGTCGCCGTCTCTAAAAGTTTCCCTTGGTATCCAGAACTCACGCGGCAAGATAGCTTCTGCATTGGCACCTAGATCGACGATGACCGCTTCTCGGGTCACCTTCTTGACCTGGCCATTGAGAATCTCACCTATCCGGGAACTATAAGCACTCACGACCTGAGCTCTTTCTGCTTCCCTGACCTTCTGGACAATCACCTGTTTTGCGGCCTGGGCGGCGATGCGTCCATACTCAACAGATTCAACGGGAACTTCCCAGATGTCGTCGAGCGCCAAGTTCGCCTCCTTAGCCTGAGCTGCGGTCAGCGTCATCTGCGCATCAGGGAACTCCATCTCGACGTCATCAGGCACCACTGTCCAGGTGCGGAAGGTTTCATATTCCCCGGTCTCCCTGTCTATGGCGACCCGCAGTTCAACTTCTTCTTCTGGATAGCGTTTTTTAGTTGCAGTCGCCAAAGCCACTTCCAAGGCTTCAAAAATGACTTCCTCTGGTACCCCCTTCTCATTGGATACCATTTCCACGACTCTTAGTATTTCTTTAGTCATCCTGCTGCCTCATCGGACACATTATTTCCGGCTACCGGAACTCTCGGCATCGGGTACTATCTTTGCCCTTTCTATTGTTTCAATAGGGAAGAGATATTCCTCATCGTCTCGGCGCAAAATCACCTCGTCCCCCTCAATACCTTGTAACTTGCCAGAATAGTTGCGGCTACCGGCCCGGGGCGTCTTCAGCCTGATGCTGACTCTAGTGCCGGCATACTGGGAAAAGTGCTCCAGTTTAAATAACTTCCTCGCCACTCCGGGTGAGGACACCTCTAGGATGTAGTTGCCCTCTATCGGGTCTTCCACATCCAGCACACTACTCAGCTGGCGACTGACCCGAGCGCAGTCATCCAGACCGATGCCCTCAACGGCGTCTATGTAGACTCTCAACAGGGGGTTCCTGCCCTGAGTGAACTGCTCAATGCCCCAGAGCTCAAAGCCCAAAGCCTGTACTACGGGCTCAATCATCTTGCTTAATCGGTCACTCACCCCACCTCTCCACTACTTCTTCTGCACACAAAAAATGGGCATAGCGCCCATTCCTCGGTCGATGGGCATATCAACCCACCTTGCCCTCTAGCGTGAAACTGTGCCAGAGTTAATAAAAAGCCCCTCTCTGGGGGCTATTGGTAGCGGGGGCAGGATTCGAACCTGCGACCTACGGGTTATGAGCCCGTCGAGCTACCAGACTGCTCCACCCCGCAATAAACAAGGGCGCAAAGTATAGAGTTGCATACTAGAATGGTCAAGATGAATTATGCACCACCAGAAGGCGAATCGCTAGATAGGGCAAGGATAATCAAGGGCGCTATTGTCCTGATTAACCTAGGCACCCCAGATGCGCCAACTGCCCATGCCATCCGCCGGTATTTGCGGCAGTTTCTGTCCGATAGGCGCGTGGTCAATCTGCCCCGATGGCTCTGGTTGCCGGTGTTGCACCTGTTTATTCTGCGCCTTCGTCCGCGCAAACTGGTGAAGAAGTATCAACTGATCTGGGGCACCAAAGACGGGCCCATTCGCAACATCACCCTTGCCCTCGCGCGCCGACTGGAAGCCAGGCTGAGGTGCGCGGGTGAGGCTCTGGTGGTGGAGGCCGCGATGACTTACGGCAAGCCCTCAATTAGCAGCCTGCTGGACAGGCTCATAGCCGCGGGGGTGCAGCACATTACTTTTATCTCTCTCTTTCCTCAGTATGCCGGGGCGACTCTGGGGGCGGCAGAGGATGCCATCCAGCAAGCCTTATCTCGTCGGGGCTTATCTGCTCAGGGCTTATCTGCCCAAGACTTACCTGCTCAAGACTTATCTGCCCAAGACTTATCTGCTCAAGACCTGCCTGCTAAGACGCCGCCAGATATCACTATCCTCAAGAGTTACCCCACTCACCCTGCTTACATCACCGCCCTGGCAGAATCTATAAAAAAAGCGGCGGCATATCGGAGGGGGAGCCCCCGGCTCGTCTTTTCTTTCCACGGTATTCCCATGGCCCAGGCTGAGGCGGGCGATCCCTATGCTGCAGAGTGTCATGCGACTGCTCGACTGGTCGCCACCGAACTGGGCTTGCCTGAGGAGCGATGGCTACTGAGCTGGCAGTCTCGCTTCGGACCCGCCCAATGGCTAGAACCCTCCACGATAGACAGCATGCGGGAGCTGCCCAGGATGGGTGTCAAGGATGTGCTACTGGTCTGCCCGGGGTTCGCCGTTGATTGTCTGGAGACGATTGAAGAGATTAGACAGTTGAATAAAGAGGCCTTCCTCAATGCGGGGGGGGAAAGCTTTAATTATGTGCGGGCGCTTAATGCTACCTCAGGGCATGTTGATGTGATGATGGCGTTGCTTGGCCATCCCCGCGGGGGTTGAGAAGATGAAAGAGAGCGATGTCTAAGTCGGATTAGCGGCGGGACGCGGAATTGACGCGCGTGCCAGTTGGTTGGCGTGTCGTTCCCTTGCTTGTTTGTTGGATGCAACAATGACAGGAAGAACAATGTCCGCATGCCACTTATTTCCCGACTGCGGTGTGTAGGGTGTGTCAGGCTGGAATTTTTTCCAGGGCATCAATAATGGAATCAACAGGCAGATCTTCTGCCAGAGTGTAGTGATATTCATAGTCGTGATTATCGGGGAAATTGACATACAAGGACGCGCCACCATTGGCGCGGCAAAAAACACTAACCCGCGAACCTGAGCCCTCGGAAAAAACAACTATATCGCCATCTTCCCACGGGGAGACCGCATAGTAGCGTGGCAATTTTGATGTCAGTTGATTAAGAATATTCCGCGCTATCTTTTTGGCTGTTGGTGATGGTGGTGGAAGTTCTTCTTCGATAGCGTAATCGTCCAATTCTTCGAGTTCACTCAACGCTTCGGTGAGCGATTTTTCGCTTGCTGGATCTTGTGTGACCGGATAGTTCAAATAAATACTAAACCAGCGAGGTAAGTCTTCATCACTGATATCTCTCTTTCATGCTAGTGCATCGCAAATCCTACCAGTATTTTACCGAAATTTCTCCAAAGAAGGTGGGAATGACGGGGGTCGGGGAAATCCAGTCATTGAGTAACACATACAATCTGATGACCCCTGGGAAGGCAGTTAGGGATGATGAATGAACAGGAAAGATGGGGTTGAGGAAATGAAAGAGATTGATGTCTAAGTCGGATTAGCAGCGGGACGCGGAATTGACGCGCGTGCCAGTTTACCGGCGTGGTATTCCCTTTTCTTTTTGTCGGCTTGAACGATGACAGGAAGAACAATGTCCGCATGCCACTTATTTCTCGACTGCGGTGTGTAGCGAACCTCGCGGCCATTTTCGCTTGCCTTTGCAACCGACACTTCTGCCCAACCATAGAATGAGCGACCTGGGCCTCGTTGTGTCGCCATGGCATCGCCGATTTTTGTCAAATCTTCGTCTGAGGCAAAGTTCAATAGGAACACCGAAATATTAATTGGGCTTTTTTTGTCTAGAAAATTGTCAATTGACATCTGCCCTTTTCCCCTTTGCAATTTTTTCCAGTCTTTACTCTGAAAAATCGCGCGCCCTACATCGCCGTCCTCAATGATACCCCCCGACGTGTAGGGAGGGTCAGGTTGAAATTTTTTCCAGGGCATCAATAATGGAATCAATGGGCAAATCCTCTGCCAGAGTGTAGTGACATTCATAGTCGCGATTATTGGAGGAATCAACATACAAAGACGCGCCACCATTGGCGCGGCAAAAAACACTAACACGCGAGTCCGCGTCTCCAGAATAGACAACCACATCGCCGTCTTCCCACAGGGAGAGCGCATAGTAGCGTGGCAATTTTGATGTCAGTTGGTTAAGAATATCCCGCGCTATCTTTTTGGCTGTTGGTGATGGCGGTGAAAACTCTTCTTCAGCAGCGTAATCGTCCAATTCCTCAAGTTCACTCAACGCTTCGGTGAGCGATTTTTCGCTTGCTGGATCTTGTGTGACCGGATAGTTCAAATAAACACTAAACCAGCGAGGTAAGTCTTCATCACTGATAGCTCTCTTTCATGCTAGTGCATCGCAAATCCTACCAGTATTTTACCGAAATTTCTCCAAAGAAGGTGGGAACCTAGAGGAATAAAGGCAATACCGCTCGTTCCTCTGGATTCGGCGAGAATGACGGCCACCTTGTGCCCACTCAGGCCACGTTTCTTGCCGCGATTGCTCTGTCTATATCATAGGCGCTCTGCAGGTTCATCCACAGATTAGCGGAGGTTCCCAGTGCTTCTGCGAGGTCCAGTGCGGATTCGGCCGTAATACCTCGCTTGCCACGAATCAGTTCATTCAAGCGAGCCTTTGTCCAGCCCAGTTGTCGAGCAAACTCAGCTTGGCTCATTCCCCTCGGCTCAAGAAATTCTTCCAGAAGCATCTCGCCAGGATGAAAAGGATTCTGCAGTTGCTTGGTCATCTCTAAACCTCCTATTTGTGGTAGTTGAGTATCTGTACTTTTTCTGGTGAACCGCTATGCCACACGAATATTACGCGCCATTGGTCATTGATCCTGACTGAATGAAATCCTGCGAGCTCTCCCTTCAAAATCTCCAGGCGATTTCCCGGGGGTGCTCGAAGATCCTTCAACCCTGCAGCACTGTTTAGATACAGTAGTTATCATAACCCGATAACACAGACAACCCTGAGTTCGGTGCGTCAATTCCGTGATAGTTCATTGCCCGGGGAATGACGGCGCGGCGAGAATGATGACAGCGCGGGGCGAGGTGACTCAAAAACACAGTAATTAAGCAATATATTTGTTGCCTTTATCAAAAATAGCAACTAATATATTTCTATATGAAGTCGCTATTGAAACAACTCAAAAACCGCCGGCTACAGCTGGGGCTGAAACAGCACGATATGTGGCTATGTGTCGGTATGTCCCGTCAGCAATATCAGCACTTGGAATCCAAAGGCAATCCGAGGCTAGCTACTCTTGAACTCATTGCAAAGGGCATGAAAAGCAAAGTCATGCTGATTCCTCAGGGAAAATTGACCGCCGTTAAAGCCCTTCTTGAAAGTGAAACACCTGATATCCCGCCAGCAAAAGCATCGCCTGCCCCAGAGGAAAAATGCTTATCCGATGACCCCTGGGAAGGCTTATTAGTTATGGATGATGAATGAACAGGAAAGATGGGGTTGAGGTTAACCTTCTTCAACTCAGGCTCCATGGTAGGTTGGTCGGCTACCTGGCGGGCTTTAACAATGGCCGCAACGTCCTGAGCTTTGCAGATGAGTTCACAGGCGACTCTGGCCGCCCTACTTTCAGTCTGACTACTCATCCAGATTTCCCCCGCTCTGAAAAAATCATGTCCAGGCCCTGGACTAAGAATCAAAGACTGCACCCCGTCTTATCTAACCTGCTACCTGAAGGGGCACTGCGAGAGTTGATAGCACAAGGACTGAAAGTCCATGTCGATAACGAGTTTCACATCTTCACCTATCTGGGCGAAGACTTACCTGGCGCACTAGTCGCTACCCCTATGGAACCCGATGCTGTACCTGAAAGCGTTTTGAATATTTACGGAAAAGCAAAGACTGTTAAATTTGACAAAGATACTCAAGAGAACAAATTTTCATTAGCGGGCGTCCAAATGAAATTCTCCATGGAGGAAAAAGACGGGCGTTACAACCTGGCAAAGGGCGATGCGTTGGGCGACTGGATTATCAAAACGCCATCCACCATATACAAGAATGTGCCTCTCAACGAATACACAGCGATGTCATTGGCATCCATAGTTGGTATTGATATTCCAGAAATCAAGCTGGTTGATCTGGACAAACTCGACAACCTGCCGCAAATCAATTTGCCTGACGAGAAGCAGACATTCGCAATCAAACGATTTGATCGCCGCGACAATGAGCGCATTCACATGGAGGACTTTGCGCAAGTGCTGGTTAAGTACCCGCACGAAAAATATAACTCCGCGAACTACGAACAAATCGGCAGAGTGATTTACGAGTATTCCGGCGATGGCCTTGCCGACGCCCAACAACTTGCTCGCCGGTTACTGGTCAACATATTACTCGCCAATGGGGACGCTCATCTCAAGAACTGGAGCCTGCTGTATCAGGATCAGGTAACACCTCGGCTTTCTCCTGCCTACGACATCGTAACAACGGGTGTCTATATTGAGGACGAGAGAAAATATGCGCTTAACCTTGGCAAAACCAAAGAATGGTATGCGGTGAACTCAGTCAACTTTCAATCCTGGGCTGATAGTGCAGGTATTCCTTGGGGAGTCATCAAGCCACATCTCGACGACGTAATGGAAAAAGCCCGTTCACTTTGGCCGGATACTTTGAAAGAACTGCCTATGGATGAGACACACAAGAATGGGTTAAAAAACCACTGGGGTAATCTCCGGCAGGACTTCAGAATCAATACACCATAGCTGCCTATTTCGCTTGGTTTGATATGAGTTATTCCCGTGAGAAACGAGCAGTTCGCATACAGCGGCCGCCATTCTGGATTCCCGTCACCTCAGTCATCCCCGCCGATGGCTGGGATGACTGAGGTGGCGAGAATGACGGCGCGGGGGTTGGCGCGGCGCGGGGGTGGTTGAATGCGGTGCACTTAATCACTATACTCCCGCTGTTTTTTGCATGGCTTTTTGGACAATCAGCTCACGGGACAGTTTCAATGTTTGTCAAGATCACGAAATCTCCCGTCTATCGGATTCTTAGCCTGCAGCTTGTGATGACCCTTCTCGTAGCAGCTTCGTTTTTAGTTGTTAGTGAAATAACCGCATGGTCAGCCTTGTTGGGTGGCTTGGTGTGTGTGATTCCAGGCATCTATATCCTGCTAATGAGTAGTTGGCGGCGCCCCCAGACGGCGGCTGGCACCGGGTTAGGGATTGTCCTCAGTGGCGAGGCGGGCAAGTACGGATTGAGTATTTTGCTCTTTGTGCTGGTGTTTACATGGGTGCAGCCACTTGACCCGCTAGTGTTTTTTGGTGTTTTTGGTGGCTTGCAAGGGGTTAATCTGCTCCTGCCGAAGCTCAAGCAGGTAGAAAAGTGACGAACAACATAAATCTCTACATATAAACTCTTACATATAAACTCTTACATATAAATCATGGCAAGCGACACACTCACCTCAGAAGAATATATCCAGCATCACCTGACGAACCTCACTTATGGGCGTTTCCCCAATGGTGAATGGGGGCTTGCCGAGAATGCGGGCGATATTGCAGAAATGGGCTTCTGGGCACTCAATGTTGACACCCTCTTCTGGTCAATCAGCCTCGGTATCCTCTTCCTGGGGGTCTTTGCTTTTGTCGCCCAAAGGGCGAAGCCTGGGGTACCGGGCGGGTTACAAAATTTCTGTGAGCTGGCAGTTGAGTTTGTTGAGGACAATATCACCCAGGTCTTTGGTACTAGACCCAACGCGATTATCGGGCCCCTGTCGCTGACGATATTAATTTGGGTATTCCTGATGAATATGATGGACCTGGTGCCGGTTGACTTTATCCCCTATCTAGCGCAACTGGCGGGCGTGCATTATTTTAAGGTGGTGCCCACAACAGACCCTAATGCCACCCTCGGCATGGCACTGGGGGTGTTTGTTCTAGTCTTGTACTACAACATTAAAATCAAAGGGCCTATCAAGTTCAGCGCCGGTTTTATAACCCATCCCATACCTCACTGGAGCATGTACTGGTTTAACCTTATTCTGGAAATTGTAGATATGCTTGCCAAACCCCTCTCCCATGGCTTGCGTCTATTCGGCAATCTTTATGCTGGGGAAATGATTTTCATCCTGATCGCCCTGCTACCCTTTTACGCTCAGTGGGTCTTGTCTGTGCCCTGGGCAATCTTTCATATTTTGATTATTTGTCTACAAGCATTTGTATTTATGATCTTGACGATTGTGTACCTGACCCAGGCACACATGGTGGATGAGCACTAGCAGCAAGCAGAAAAGACGACAGCAACTTAACCAACTCAACAGCAGGAGTAACTTATGGAACAATCACTAATCTATCTCGCCGGCGCCATCTTGATGGGCTTGGGTGCTACTGGCAGTGGTGTGGGTATTGGCATTCTTAGCGGCAAGTATCTTGAAGGTGTTGCCAGACAGCCAGAACTACAACCCATGTTAATGACTCAACTCTTCATCTCCCTGGCACTGGTGGATGCAGTACCCATCATCGGCGTGGGTATTTCACTCTACTTGATATTTGCGCTCTAGGGTTGGGCACCAATCATTCATTAAACATAGGAAGCGACCCGTGAATATTCAACTGACCATGCTGGGGCAATTGATTTCATTTGTCCTCTTCGTGCTCTTTTGCATGAAGTTCGTCTGGCCCCACCTCACCGCCATGATGCGCGAGCGGCAGCAGACCATAGCAGCAGGCCTGGACAATGCCGCCGCCGCCGAAAAGCAGTTAGCAGAGGCGGGTTCCCAGATAGAAGCAGATGTAGCCGCGGCAAAACAACAGTCTGCTGAACTGATTGCTCAGGCAAGGAATCGCGCTGGCCAGATAGTGGAAGCTTCAAAAACCCAGGCCGCCGAGGAGGCCGAGCGTATTATCCAAGGTGCTCAAGCCGAGATAGACCAGGAAGTTAATCGCGCCAAAGAAGCACTGAGAGTCAAGGTCGGTGAACTCGCTATTAAGGGTGCAGAAAAAATACTTGAAGCCCAGGTTGACTCAGCTAAGCACCAGGCAATGCTCAGTCAACTTGCTAAGGGGTTATAGCACTGAGAACAGCACTGAGAACAGCACCGAGAACAGCACCGAGAACAGCACCGAGAACAGCACCGAGAACAGCGCTGGGAACCGCTTTGAGAACCATAGCACCAAGAATGAAACCCAAAGAGAAGACCCATGGCAGAATCTGAACTGACAACCATTGCCCGGCCCTACGCCAGAGCGGTGTTTGCCTATGCCACTTCGCAGTCCGACGGGCTTGCTTCCTGGTCCACACAACTCGGCATGCTCAAGACTGTGCTTGGCATGCCGGAAGTAGAAGCAGCACTTGAAAATCCGCGCTGGACAACTGATGACGCCACTCACTTCCTCAGTCAGTTGCTGGGTGAACTGCTCAAGGATGAAGGGCATCATTTTCTGAAAGTCCTGGCAGCCTACGGTCGGCTGAGGTTAATACCGACTATCTCCACTCTATTTGAACAACTTAAATCCACGCATAAGCAGACTCTGGATGTTGTCATTACCAGTGCATTTGAAATCACTGCAGCGGAAAAATCTTTACTCAGCGAAGCACTGAAACGAAAACTGCAACGAAAAATCAACATGCAAAGCAGTGTTGATAAAAATTTAATTGGCGGGCTCATCATCAAGGCTGGGGATATGGTGATTGATGATTCGGTCTCTGGCAGGCTCAGCAAATTGTCCTATGCGTTGCGATAAACGCATTTTTTGATCCCTTTAGGTAACCAACATGCAAGCACTAAACCCTTCCGAAATTAGCGAAATCATCAAGCAAAGAATTGCCAAGTTGGATGTCTCTTTTGAGACCAGCAATGAAGGCACTATCGTCAGCGTGTCCGACGGCATAGTGAGAATTCACGGGCTTGCCAAGGTGCAGAGCGGCGAGATGATTGAATTCCCCAATAATCTGTTCGGCTTCGCGTTGAATCTGGAGCGAGACTCGGTCGGCGCGGTCATGCTGGGCAATTACAAAACCCTCAAGGAAGGCATGACCGCTCGTTGCACCGGGCGCATTCTGGAAGTGCCCACCGGACCAGAACTGCTGGGCAGGGTGGTGGACGCTCTAGGCAGCCCGATTGATGGCAAGGGACCGATCAATGCAAGCAGTTCATCACCGGTGGAAAAGGTCGCCCCCGGGGTGATTGCCCGGCAACATGTTGACCAGCCGGTACAGACCGGGCTGAAGTGCATTGACTCAATGATTCCAGTCGGTAGAGGCCAGCGAGAACTCATCATTGGCGACCGCCAAACCGGCAAGACCGCCATCGCCATTGACACCATCATCAATCAAACCGCTTCCGGTATTAAGTGTGTGTATGTTGCCATAGGGCAAAAATTGTCATCGGTTGCCAATGTGGCGCATACCTTAGAAGAACATGGCGCTATGGAGAACACCATCCTGGTTGTTGCCGGTGCCTCCGACCCGGCGCCTATGCAGTACCTCTCTGCCTATTCAGGATGTGCTATGGGTGAATACTTCCGGGACCGGGGCGAGGACGCGTTGATTATCTATGACGACCTGACCAAGCAGGCTTGGGCCTATCGTCAGGTATCCCTACTACTGCGCCGCCCGCCAGGGCGGGAAGCCTATCCCGGTGATGTGTTTTACCTCCACTCTCGGCTGCTGGAACGCGCTGCCCGGGTCAACGCCAAGTATGTTGAACAATGCACCAATGGCGAAGTGAAGGGACGCACCGGCTCTCTCACGGCCCTGCCGATCATTGAAACCCAGGCGGGTGATGTGTCTGCCTTTGTACCCACTAATGTAATTTCCATTACTGATGGGCAGATATTTCTTGAATCAGACAAGTTCAATGCGGGTGAAAGGCCGGCGATGAATCCGGGTATTTCTGTTTCCCGGGTGGGCGGCGATGCCCAGGTTAAATTCATGTCCAAAATTTCTGGCGGCATCAAACTTGCCCTCGCCCAGTACCGGGAACTTGCGGCCTTCTCACAATTTGCCTCCGACCTTGACGACGCTACCCGGCGGCAACTTGAACATGGCGAGCGGATCAACGAGTTGATGAAGCAAAAGCAATATTCACCCATGAGCGTGGCGGAAATGGGCGTCGTCTTGTACGCCGCCAACGCGGGCTTCCTGGAGGATGTTGAAGTGAGCAAGGTGCTCGATTTTGAAGCTGCTCTGCTGTCCTACATGCATTCGGAACAAGCAGCGTTTATGGTGGCGGTCAATCGCGATGGTGCCTACACAGATGAAGTGGTCGCGACTATGCACAAGGCGATTGAAACCTTCAAAGCAACCCAAACCTGGTAAAGACACAGCAACAGGAAGAATCAAGCATGGCAAATGCCAAAGAGCTGCGTAAACAAATCGGCAGCATCAAAAACACGCAAAAGATCACCAGTGCCATGGAAATGGTCGCGGCGAGCAAAATGCGCAAGGCTCAAGAACGGATGGAAAGGGGCCGCCCCTATTCCGACCATATACGCGAGGTCATTGGGCATGTGGCAAATGCCTCATCGGAATACCAGCACAAGTTTCTGCTAGAACGGGAAGTGAAGCGAGTAGGCTTTATTGTGGTCACCACCGACCGGGGACTTTGCGGTGGCTTGAATGTGAACCTGTTGAAGACCGTCATTGCTGACCTGCGACAATGGTCAGACCAGGGCATTGAATATGATCTTTGTCTCATCGGTAACAAGGGCATGCAGTTCTTCCGCAGTTACGGCGGGCGGGTTGTCGCGGCGAACCGGCATCTCAGTGAAACCCCGAGCATCAATGGACTCATCGGTAACATCAGGGTGCTTCTGAATGCTTTTGATGAAGGCCGGATTGATAAGATATTCCTTGCCAACAATGTGTTCGTCAACACCATGACGCAGCAACCAACCATCCGCCAACTGGTGCCCATGGATGCCGCGAAGGATGCCACCCTCAAGCATCGTTGGGATTACATCTATGAACCCGACTCAAAGCAATTGATTGAGGGTCTGCTCACCCGATTTATTGAGTCTCAGGTGTATCAAGCGGTGGTTGAGAATGTGGCTTGCGAGCAGGCCGCCAAGATGATCGCCATGAAGAGTGCGACCGAAAACGCCGGCGACTTAATCGACGAACTGTCATTGATGATGAACAATGCTCGACAAGCGGCGATTACTCAGGAACTGGCGGAAATTGTCGGCGGCGCGGCGGCAGTATAGGTCTGCATGCCAGCCTGTATCGCCCAGACTAAACAAATAATAAATAAAGACTCACAAGAGGACATAACCATGGGTAGTGGAAGTATCGTACAAGTCATAGGTGCGGTCATTGATGTTGAATTCCCCCGGGAAGAAGTGCCGCGAATCTACGATGCCCTCTTGATTGATGAGCAGGCGATCACCTTGGAAGTGCAGCAGCAACTCGGCGACGGCTTGGTGAGAACCATTGCTATGGGCAGTTCGGAAGGTATCAGCCGGGGCCTGTCGGTATCTAATACGGCGGCGCCGATTTCCGTACCGGTGGGCGAAGGCACCCTAGGGCGGATTATGGATGTGCTGGGCAATCCGATCGATGAACGAGGACCCATTGAGGCCACCGAAAGAATGCCCATCCACGCGGCACCGCCCAGCTATGAAGACCAGGCGGGTGGCCGAGACCTGCTGGAAACAGGCGTCAAGGTGATTGACTTGATCTGTCCCTTCGCGAAGGGCGGCAAGGTGGGTCTCTTCGGCGGCGCGGGTGTCGGCAAGACGGTCACTATGCTGGAGTTGATTAACAACATTGCCCGGGAGCATAGCGGCCTGTCGGTATTTGCCGGGGTCGGGGAACGCACCCGTGAGGGCAATGACTTCTATCATGAAATGCAGGATGCCGGGGTGCTTAACAAGATAGCCATGGTCTTTGGGCAGATGAATGAACCACCGGGCAATCGACTCAGGGTTGCGCTGTCCGGCCTGACTATGGCAGAGAAGTTCCGGGACGATGGCAAGGATGTGCTGTTGTTTATTGACAACATCTATAGGTACACCCTGGCGGGCACGGAAGTCTCAGCACTACTCGGGCGCATGCCCTCGGCGGTGGGTTATCAGCCCACACTGGCGGAGGAAATGGGCGTACTCCAAGAGCGCATTACCACCACCAAGGATGGCTCTATTACTTCCGTCCAGGCGGTATATGTGCCGGCGGACGATCTGACCGACCCCTCGCCAGCCACCACCTTCGCGCATCTGGATTCTACCGTGACCCTGTCCCGGGACATTGCCTCTCTGGGCATCTACCCGGCGGTTGACCCGCTTGATTCATCATCCAGACAGCTGGACCCCCTCGTCGTGGGTGAAGAACACTACCAGGTCGCCCAGGGGGTGCAGAACATTCTGCAACGATACAAAGAATTGAAAGACATCATCGCCATACTGGGTATGGATGAATTGTCCGAAGAGGACCGGCTCACCGTATATCGCGCCAGGAAGGTGAGCCAGTTCTTCTCCCAACCCATGCATGTGGCCGAGGTGTTTACCGGTCAACCGGGTGTTTATGTGCCGCTGGTTGATACGATTCAGAGCTTCAAGGGCATTTTAGAAGGCAAGTATGACGACCTGCCAGAAGCCGCATTCAGCATGGTGGGCAGTATTGAAGGTGCCATTGAAAAGGCGAAGACGCTTTAACTATAAACTAACTATCAATTAACTATAAACAAGACCTTAATAGACCATTTTATAAACCACTTTATATCTAAGACTTTATATACCCGCTATGGCAACTACAGTATTTTGTAACATCGTCAGCGCCGAGGAAGAAATCTTTTCCGGACAGGTAGAGATGCTAGTGGTGTCTGGCACCATCGGCGAGCTGGGCATCATGCCCGGGCACACTCCCCTCTTGAGTGGTATCAAACCTGGCCCGGTCAGGCTGATCCTTGAAGGCGGCACCGAAGAGGTCTTCTTTGCCTCTGGCGGTTATGTTGAGGTCCAGCCCGCAGCGATCACCATATTGGCGGACACTGCTGTAAGGGCAGCTGATCTGGACGAGGCAGCGGCACTAGAAGCACGCCAAAAGGCCGAACAAGAATTAACTGACCAACGTGCCGAGATTGACTTTGCACGAGTCGCGGCGGACCTGCAGGATCAGATAGCGAGACTCCGCACCATTCAGAAGCTACGAGACCGGAAGCGATAAGCCCAAGCGATAAGCCCAGCGTCGCCGATTCGTTTGCGCCTGCTTTGGACTAACTAGCCCAATCCAAAGGTAATACAGTACAATATCAGAGTCATTTTCGGGGCGTAGCGCAGTCTGGTAGCGCACCACACTGGGGGTGTGGTGGTCACAGGTTCAAATCCTGTCGTCCCGACCATTTAATTCGCTGTTGAGGCTCTTATGTATACCACTCGAGATATCTATCCTGTTTCGGACTTCCACCGAAAACCTGCAGAACATATCAAACGTCTGCAAGCAACCAAGCGCCCCGAGGTGCTTACCGTTAATGGCAAAGCTGCGGTAGTTATGATAGACCCCGATAGCTACGATAAATTGACACGGGATGCCGAACTAGCCCAGACGTTAAGGCAAGTTTCCTTGGCTAACGCTCAATTTGAAAAAGAAGAGGGCATTCCGGTCGCGGTAGCTTTTAAAAAAATAAGAAATAATCTCAAAACTAAATACCCGAATGCAGAAATATAGCGTTGAAATCGCCCCTGTTGTTTAAGTCATAAGATGCACACCAAACAACAATTTCTTGATGCCATGGGGATTGATATATGGCTCCTGAGGCAGAATCTACTCGATGGGCAGCCGACTGAGGCCTTGCTCGCCGCAGAGTCAGCCGCGGCCGCAGAAACACCTTCAGAAACACCTTCAGAAACTCTTTCAGAAACTCTTTTAGAAGAGACGGCACCCGCGCCAGAAAGCACCGTGGAAAGGTCATCAGTGCTCGCCGACACAGACTTAAAAACTACCCCGCAAGAAGAGCCGAGGCCACCCCCGCCTAGATTCACGTTGGCACTTCTCCAGTATGAACAACTTGGACTCTGTCTCTCCCTGTCGCCCAACAACAAAAGCAGCGAAACGAAAATACCTCAACGTTTTTGCGATGACCTTGCCCGTGCCTTCGGCAAGAAGCCAGAGACTACCAACTGCCAACTGATTGAGTGGCCTGAGTTGACCTCGCCCCATATTGATCAATCAATGGCTGTCGCCGCAGATGTCGTGGCGCATAAGTTTAGTTTTCTACCCAACATTGTTTTGGTATTTGGCGAAGTGGTTAAACAATATCACCCTGGTCTTGAAGCCTTGACACCCACAAACCCGGTGCAGCTCGGAACACAGAGAGTCTATCTGTTTGACGAGGTCGGCAGCATCATGCACTCAGCAGATGCCAAACGAGCACTGTGGCGTTGGTTCCAGGAGCAGTTCCAAGAGGGACTTCAAGAAGATGATCCTCAAGAAGGGCTGCAAGAAGGACTGCAAGAGGGACTGCCACAGACATTGGCGAGCCCAGAGGCAGAGTGATGTCGCATTTGATCCGCGCCATGCACAAGGAAGACCTGCCCGAGGTCCTGCATAATGAGAAAAACTGCTATGTGTATCCTTGGAGTGAAGGCATTTTTAAAGAGTGCCTTGGCCTTGGACATGAATGTTGGTTGTCCGTCTTTGAAAGCAATGATGCTAGCAAGACAAGTACCACCGCGGGGCATGGCGTCATGTCCGTAGCGGCGGGCGAGTCGCACCTGCTCAATGTTTGTGTGCATCCAGACTGGCGGAATCAAGGCATGGGGCGAGTCATGGTGAAACACCTGCTGAAACGCGCCCAGGCACTGCAAGCATCAACGGTCTTCCTGGAAGTGCGCCCCTCAAATCTAACGGCATGCAAACTCTATGAGACGCTTGGCTTCAATGAGGTGGGTATCAGACCCGGCTACTACCCCTCCATCACCGGCAGAGAAGACGCCATCGTCCTCGCGAAAGAGCTACTGGATGATTACTCAGGAAATCAATAAAAGACGCCTCTCCCGCCGGCACCCCGTCATTCTCGTCACCCGAGTCATTACAGCCATCGGCTGTGATGACTCGGGTGACGGGAATCCAGAGGAACGAAGTCAACCACCTGTGGGGCATGTACACATCAACAACAACAAGATGGTTCGTCTAGGTACTTTAAATACCTAAATAATATATTTTTTAAACCTTTTGATTGCTTCGGTTTAGAAAATTGAGTAGATTGGTACTATGAGTACCGAAAGAAAATCAAAATTAAACACTCTGCTCAGTTCTCAGCCTTCCGGCATAGTGCTCTCTTCTGCATGGCTTGCAGAGCAAGGCTATAGCCTCGATTTGCAGAAGCGCTATAAGAAAAGCCAGTGGTTTGATTCTATCGGCACAGGAGCACTGATACGTCACGGCGATCAGGTGGACTACTTGGGCGGCATCTATGCGCTGCAATACCAGTTAGGGCTTTCCGTGCATCCAGCGGGCAAAACTGCGCTGTCATTGCAGGGTAAAGCCCACTATCTGGAGCTTTCTGCCAAGAAAGCACAGCTTTTTGGTGGCACGGAGGAAAACTTGCCACTTTGGTTTAAAAAGCGGGATTGGGGTTTAAGCATAACGTGCAAGCAGACCCGCTTTTTGCCGCCTGACCTTGGCCTAGTGGAAATCGAACATAAGAGCTTTAGGGTGAAGGTATCCAGCCCGGCGCGCGCAGTGATGGAATGTCTGCATTTAGCACCTAGGTCTCAACCCTTAATGGAAGTGTATGAGTTGATGGAAGGCCTGAACAACTTGCGGCCAGCTAGGGTGCAACAGCTACTGGCAGGCTGCACTTCGGTGAAGGTGAAACGTCTGTTTTTGTATTTGGCAGATAAAGCAGACCATGAATGGCTTAAGCATATCACTCTGGACAAGGTTGACTTGGGAGCGGGTAAACGCGCCATCGTAAGGGATGGGGTGTATGTCTCCAAGTACCAGATAACCGTGCCCAAGGCACTGGAGGCGGTAGCATGAATGAGGCTTATAAATAGCATAAGTCTACTTTTAAGTTGACCATTTATAAAAAATATAGTACTTTTAAGTAGACTAAAACAATAACTAGTCAACTTAAAGGTAGGCACTTAAAGGTAAGCACTTAAAGGTAAGCACTTAAAGGTAGGCAAATGAGCGTTAAAAACATAGTTTTAAGGCAATATCAGGAGAAGGTAAACCAGGCTTTTCAACAGTTTGGTGGGGATTCCCTGTCCGTTTCCGAAGGCTGGCTCAGAACCCTGCGCAAAGCGCTGGGTATGTCTGGCCCGCAGTTGGCAAGGCGCCTGGGGGTCACCAAAGCGCAGGTCTCAAAAACGGAAAAAGGGGAAGTGACCGGCAGTGTCACCCTCAAGAGCATGCACAATATGGCTGAGGCTCTACATTGCCGCTTGGTCTATGCCGTTATTCCTGAAAAAGAGATACAGCAGGTCATAAAAGACCAAGCCATCAAAAAAGCCAAAGCGCAGGTAAGGGATGCTTCTACGCACATGGCGTTAGAAGCCCAGGCTTTGAATAAGGAGAAACTCAGTGCTGAAATCGAGCGAATCGCCGCTCAGATCATCGACACAATGCCCACCGACCTATGGAATGATGAATGAGTGCACTGGATAATGCTGATGGCACGACGCCCCTTGATGCAGATGAGCTGGAAGGGCTCCGCTTTAAGCATGTCTCAACAAGAGGCGAGCTTAATCAGTTGGAGCAGGCGAATATCCTAGAGGGTATGGATTGGCTTAAAAAGCAAAAATCGCCTGCTGTACTGACCGAGGATTTTGTTCGCAATTTGCATCAAAAACTCTTTGGCAAAGTCTGGAAATGGGCCGGCTCGTTTCGAGAAACAGAAAAGAACATCGGTGTTGACCCCACTCAAGTGGCTATGCAATTACGCCAGTTGCTTGATGATACCCGTTACTGGATAGAGCATGAGACTTACCCGCCCAAAGAACTGGCGGCGCGCTTTCATCATAAGCTTGTGTATATTCATCTGTTTCCCAATGGCAATGGTCGGCATGCGCGCCTCATGGCCGATACCCTTTTGACAAAGTTGATGGCTGCGTCATCCATTGATTGGGCGGGCGGCTATAGCTTGGAAAATATGAATGAACGGCGGGCTCAGTATATTGCTGCGCTCCGCGCCGCCGACAAGCATGATTTTAGCGAATTGCTAGCATTTGTCGGCGCATAATATTTATGAGCAGGCGCGCCGTCATTCTCGCCACCCCAGTTATCACAGCCATCGGGGGTATAACTGGGGTGACGAGAATCCAGAGGAACAAAGGCAACCGCCTTCTTTTTTGGGCAACGCCAGGAAGACATTTAATAAATAAGCACAACTTAGGATTTGCAGGGTATGACTGATAGCAATTTTTCTGATGAAATAAATAAAAGACGTACCTTTGCTATCATTTCTCACCCTGATGCTGGCAAGACCACCATTACAGAAAAGTTGTTACTGCTCGGCAACGCCATTCAACTTGCTGGCACCATCAAATCAAAAAAGTCAGCCAAGTACGCCACCTCGGACTGGATGGAAATGGAAAAACAACGGGGCATCAGTGTGACCACTTCGGTCATGCAGTTCCCCTATCAGGGGCATATCGTGAACCTGCTGGATACCCCGGGGCACGAAGACTTTTCCGAAGACACCTATAGAACCCTCACTGCAGTGGATTCAGTATTGATGGTGCTCGACAGTGCCCGAGGCGTGGAAGCCCGAACCATCAAACTCATGGCAGTGTGCCGGCTCCGAAATACACCCATCTTGACCTTCGTCAACAAACTGGACCGGGAAGGACGCCACCCCATAGAAATCATGGACGAGGTGGAGCACATTCTGAAAATAAAATGCGCGCCCATCACCTGGCCCATCGGCATGGGATCTCGCTTTAAGGGGCTCTACCACCTGCAGCAGGATGAAATTTGTCTTTATAAAACCGGCGATGCTGATGATAAAAGCAATCATCTAAACCTTCATCAAAACTTTCATCATAAGCAGAACCCCATCAAAGGTATTGACTCAGCCGCGGCTAAGACCTTGCTGGGCGATGAATTGCACCAGGAATTAAAAGATGACATTGAACTGGTCATGGGTGCCAGCCATAGGTTCAACCAGGATGAATATCGTCGCGGAAAGTTAACGCCCGTCTATTTTGGCACCGCCCTCAAAGATTTCGGTGTGCAGGAAATGCTCAACGGGTTTGTTGAATGTGCGCCGCCGCCGCTGCCGAGGACAACACCTACTCAGGTCATTGCTCCTGATAATGAAAAGTTCACCGGTTTCATATTCAAGATTCAGGCAAACATGGATCCCAAGCATCGGGATCGCATCGCCTTCATGCGTATCTGTTCCGGGCAATACCGCCAGGGGATGAAGATGCACCAGGTCCGTACCGGCAAGAACATCAAGGTCAAGGATGCGGTCACTTTTCTCGCGAGTGAAAGATCCCGAGCAGATATTGCCTACCCCGGCGACATTATCGGCGTGCACAATCACGGGAACATTCAGATAGGGGATACATTCACCAGCGGCGATGACCTGAGGTTTATCGGGGTACCGCATTTTGCGCCGGAACTCTTCCGCCGGGTACGGCTGAAAGATCCGCTTAAAAGTAAGCAATTACGTCAGGGGCTCACGCAACTTTCCGAAGAGGGTGCGACCCAGGTATTCATGCCGCTTGCTAATAACGACATGCTCGTCGGTGCAGTAGGTGTGTTGCAGTTTGATGTGGTTGCCTTTCGTCTGAGAGATGAATACAAGGTGGATTGCATCTATGAGCCGGTGGCTATTAACACCGCTCGATGGGTAGAGTCTGAGGAGCCAAAATTGCTTCAGAAATTCAAACGCAAGGCGGAAGTGAATCTGGCACTAGACGGCGGCGGGTATCTCACCTACCTAGCCCCCACCGCGGTGAATATGTCCTTAACGGAAGAACGCTGGCCGGAGATTAACTTCAGAGCAACGCGGGAGATTAACTAGCAGCTTGCAGTAGCCCGGCTAGTCAGTCATGTCCTCGTAGGGATTATCCCGGGTCAGGCTGATGTTAATTTTCTGCCCCGGTATAGAAATCTGCTCAGTAGTAATACCGAGAGCTTCCCCTTCAATCACGCCAATACCGAAGTTGTAAATGGTGGAGTTTTCCCCGGCCAACATACTATCGTCATAGGCGGCGATCTTTTCTTGCACTGCCTCATTCTTCTGCTGGTGTTGTTTTACCTTCTTGCGACCGTGTTTTTTGGCTAACATTCGCTTGACCACATGTGGTGCGAGTAGGGTCGCGGTAGCATTGTTGCCACCAAAGCCTTTGGAGTTGATAAACACAGAATCCATTGCCTCGGCATCAATTTCCCGATGTTCCAATATAAAATCCAGATGACTTTGATGCACATCATCAGCAATCGCTTGGGAAGTCAGGATGCCGGGGATAACGCCCTGATGCCAAACCCCCAGAGAGGCAATCAACTGATCTCCTGATGCACAGGCAAGCGAATGTCCAACGTAGGCTTTAATTGCCGCCACCGGCCAGCGGGGCATGCCAAATGCTTTTGCCATTTCATTAAAGATACGAGATTCCGTAATTCTGTTTTGCGGCGTACTCGTACCATGCGCCTGCACATAAGAACGATGTTTGAGAGATTCCTCCCCAAGAATGGCGCGGATAAGCCCCATGCTTTTGCCCACAGCAATATAGTTGCCTATGCCGGGTCCGGGGATTGATTTCTTAAAGCCATCGGCATTGACGAATACATCGGCAACCGCGCCGTAAATAGTTGCGCCCAATTCCAACGCCAGTTCATCATCAAACAACACCACAAATTGCGATGCTTCTGAGAGGGTAAAGCCGCAATTTTCCGCAAAGGGACGACAGGCGCGTCTATGGTCGGACTCGCCATGTGGCAGGCCGTCAATTTTTTTCAGGGCTTCATCTTCCGCCAGGGCACCCATAGTGCGATAACCTTCAACCACCTCCGGGGTCAAGGGTGCCTCGCTCGCACCCACCACCACCGCGCGGAACTTGCCAGAACGAATGTCCTCTATGCCCTGCCGAAGGTTATACAGGAAGGTGGCACAGGCACCGATGTTGGCACCCGTGGTACCCATATTGCCCAGGATGTAAGCATTGACAAAATCGGCAGTCATATCCGCCAGCCCCAGTGCCACATTTTTGGAACTGATCCGCTTGCCAACCAATCCGGCTTGCAACAAACCGCCCGAACCATTGGTATCAAGTTGCCCCATAGCACTGCTGGCGTAGACAGAAATTTGATCGGCGGGCAGGCGTTGTTTGACCTCATCCCAGGAAATACCCAAAGAGTTCAGCATGTCTGAGGCAGCATATACAGTGAGTTGCAAACCTCGGGGATGGCTTCTGGATTGGTAGAGTTTTTCCGGATCAAAGTTAGTCGGCAACTGCCCCGCCGCCAGAACGCGCGAAGCACGGGTATCGTTAAACAGCATGTTGAGGTCACCCGGTATGGTCACCTCAACACTGGCGTCATCGTTGGTTTTAATTTGCCAGGTCTCTGGAATATTGTCTGGCAGATCATATCTGCGGGTTGTAAATCTGACCGGATGAGACGATGTACCTTTGAGGGCGGCCTTCTTGTGCTGGTGAATGGCATCGGCATCAAAGAGATTGGTTTCCAGCCGCCTGATGAGGGTGTGCTCCAGCATGAATTGCCGCGCCTCGTCGGTGCAGGAATCCGACAGCTGCATCAAGGCGGCAAGCGACGCGAAGGTCCTATCGCGGGTGGGCGCATCCAGGCTATCAATCACCATGCGATGATAGGCGTGATGCACCGAGCTGCGTCCAGCGGGATTGATCCCGCCAAAACCCACTATGACTGGCAGGTTTGACAAATGCGAATCCTACAAGTGAAGAATAGCTTGCTGCTATTTTATGTTTATATGCTGAGTAAATACTACCCTAAGCGCTTTGTTTGTGTCATTGGTGTTCGTGTTATTCACTTCCCGCCGTCATTCTCGTCACCCCCGTCATCATTGCCCTCCGCGCCGTCAGGATCAAAGAAAGCGGGAACAGAGTGGCGGCTTACGGCGCCCCGCGCCGTCATTCTCGCCCTCCCGTCCTCCTCGCCATCGGCTGGGATGACGGGGGTGACGGGAATCCATAGGAACAAAGCCAAGCACCTGGGGGCATTGGACACATCAACGGGGGTGACGGCGCGGAAGCGTCAGGCGGCGAGGATGACGGCAAAAAAATACAGACTGGATTCCCGAGCAAGCTCGAGAATGACGGCGCG
The DNA here is from genome assembly GCA_965208605.1 of Candidatus Azotimanducaceae bacterium. Classification (GTDB taxonomy): domain Bacteria; phylum Pseudomonadota; class Gammaproteobacteria; order Pseudomonadales; family Azotimanducaceae; genus UBA9659. Next base: position 1,197,173 of record OZ242345.1, read on the forward strand.
GGCGAGGATGGCGGTCTGGGTTCTCGCCTAGCGGAGGGTGACGCGCAAACGGGCGCGGAAGCGTCAGGGGGCGAGGATGGCCCCGCCGTCATTCTCGCCACCCCCGTCATTACAGACTGGGGTGACGGGAATCCATAGGAACAAAGGCAAGCACCGTGGGGCATTGGACACATCAACGGGGGTGGCGGCGCGGAAGCGTCAGGGGGCGAGGATGGCGGAAAAATATACAGGCTGGATTCCCGAGCAAGCTCGAGAATCCAGAGGAACGAGCGGTAGAGTCCTACCATTTCCGTAGCCCAGGAACAGAAGCAGGGCGGTAGTGTTCAACATTTTCAGTTTTATTTTGCTACAGCATATTAAGTGTAATAGTCTGGAGTCCTATTAACTGAGTAGGCAAATACGATGAACGGAGACTACTCAAGTATTGCGAGAGGCTACCAAAGGTAATCATGGATTAGAGACAGTATCTAGGATGAAGAGGCTTTTTTCTTGTCTAACTGACTTTGGTTGAGAAATTCGGAGCCTTGAAATGGAAGCAAGTTACGGAACCAGTGATGATACCAACTTAATTGCACAAAAAATCCTTTGTCTGCGTCCAAAGCAATAGCAACCTGGTTATCGCAATGTGCTAATAAGGCACGATAGACCGGTGGCTCATCAGCATATAGCGCATGGATATCTTTGGTCCATTCGATCAGCATTTTATCGTCCGCATCTGGATAAGCTAAAACCTTTCCATGTAACGAGGTGAAGCTCCGATATAAGGAGTTGTGGAGTGTGTGTTTTCCGGCAGGATTAAATACCAAACTGGATAACGCCAGCACGCCAACAATAGCCCACATCAATGTGATGCTCCAATCTGCTAACCATGAATCAATCAAATGTGCCACATTGGCACTGGCAAGAGCGAACACGAAAAATTGAATCCATCGATGAAATGTGTCAAAGGAACGAGCACGCGCTTGATGGTAACGCACAGACCGTTCGCAGTCCGTCAGTAAATCAGATCTGGACATGGTTTCTTTTTCAATCTTATCCATCATCTTTTCCTCCAGTCATGTGCTAATCAAATCAATCATCATTCAGATTTTCGTGTAGGTTTTGGTCTATCATGTGGCGGTTGCCACACAGTATCAATCACCGCCATCAACCGCGCGGTTTCGGTTAGGGCAACGATGATTTTTTGGTAGTGGCCGATGTCGTCACTACTGAGGGTTCTGCCTTTGCGGTCTTTGAGCCATTTTTGTGCGGGTTGATAGCCGCCGATGTAAAAGTTCCAGGCGACTTCTGGCACATCGCTGAAGAATTGTGTTTTGTTGATATGCACTTCACCGAGGCGATTTTTGCTGTCGGTAGTTTTGTATTCGTGCTTGCCCACTATATGCTCGCCAGACACGTTGTAACCGGTGATGAGTTTGTCCAGTGTTGGGCTTTCCATGAGGTGCAGAGTGCGCAATTCGCCACCGAGTTTGACCAGTTGGCGGAATTGTTTTTGCTCGGTGGGATAGGGCACCCGCGGGAAGTCTATTTTCAGAAACTCTTTATAGCGTTCACGATAGGCGGGCGAATGTAGCACCGCATAGATGTAATCCAGCAGGTCAATGGGCGCGAAGGTGTTGGCGGCATCCTCGACTTCAGGTGTGAAGCGTAAGCCAAGATTGTCTGCGATGGTTTTTACGATGTCTGGGTCAAGATTTGGTTTTCGTTGCTGGTTTTCGTTAAGGTTTTTCAATTGGTCGGTGTCTGGAAAGATGTATAGCGGAAAGACATAACTTATATCGTACAGTGTTGCGCTTTTATGCGCTGTTATGTATTTAGTACAGAGCACAGAAAATCTATCTTTTGTAATGCGCGATGTGATCAGCCCCACATTATCACCACGGAGAAAGTGTTGCATGACTTGCTCAACCGTGCGCCATACCAATTTGTTTTCATAAAAAATAAACCGCTTATCAAACGGTCGGTAGACTATTGGCTTGATGTATTTATCAAGTTTCGTTTCATTTTTTATGTTGTCGTGTCCATTGAGTATGTTCCAACCCTGCTTCTTTTTCACATTAAACTTTCGATGCAATAATTCTGCATCTCGTTCACTTGCTTGAAAATTTTTATATATATTCAGTAGTTTGGTCTTATCCGCATTGATTACAAAATCATCATGCGCGGTGGTTATCCCGACACCATTAACTTTGAATAGACTCTTGACCGAAAACCCTTTTTCATATTCGGCTTGCAATCCATAGTCCATCGGCACGAAAAAATACTGCGGCGCTTGTGGCTGTAATTCCTGAAAACCAGACTGTTCTAGATTGTGTTCCCCAAGAAATTGATATTTGTTGTCCCGCTTGCCGTATAAATCAAGGTGGAATACTTTTGCCAAAGCACCGTCTTTTTTCTTTGCGGTTTTAATAAATATATTGATAGACACGCCTTGCATAATACCAAACACATTTTTATCGGGGGAGCCATCTGGTGCAGTTTCTTTTTTCTTGCTATTGCCGTGTAGATCCAAGATGTAAATCTTGTCGAAACTTTGTAACAAACTCCACCGCATACCGCGAAAAGTTGGGTTATCTAAAAAACTATGATTATTGATGTAGGCGAGTATGCCTTCGCCGGTGCGGTCAATGTAATGCTGGCCATAACGAATAAACTTCACATAGTCGTCATTTAGCCATTTGGAGTTTTTCTCCTGTAGTTTTCCGCCACCCGGCTCTTGCTTATATACCTTCAGCAAATCAGCAATCCATTTGCCCTTGTTAGCGGACTCACCGCTATAGGGCGGATTCCCAAGCACCACCATCACCGGTGTGTCGCGTTTGATGAAGTTGGCTTCGTTCGCCTCATCAGCAAGCCATTGTGCGAAGAGCTTGCCGGTGTCGGGATGATGTTCTTCCAGCGAGTTGGTCAGGTAGATACGCAGGCGGTCCTCACCCAGCTCGCAACCGCTATCGCGCAACACCATTTCCAATTTAGTGTGCGCCATGGCATAGGACGCCATCAGCACTTCAAAACCATTCAGGCGCGGGATGAGATGGTCCCGAACATAACCCGACCAGGCGCCTTTTTGATTGGCGAATTTATTTTCATAAATCTGCTGCACGATGGCCGCGAGGAAGGTACCAGTGCCGGTTGCCGGATCAAGGATTTGCACTTTATGCACTTTCTTTTCGTCTTTTTCTATTTTACCTTTCTTTCCTTTCTTTGCGGACGGAACCGCATCCACTTCAATGACGGTTTTGCCGGTGTCGGCGAGGCCATCGTTGATGCCGAATTCAGTTTGGAGAATGTCATCCACGGCACGCACGATGAAGTTCACCACCGGTTCGGGGGTGTAATAAACGCCGCGACTCTTGCGCAGTTTTGGGTTGTATTCGCCGAGAAAGGTTTCGTAAAAATGTAGGAAGGGATCCTTGCGCTGAGTGGCTTTGCCGTAATTCTGCATCAACTCGCCCAGATCGGCGGCACGAAAAAGATCCGCGAGGTCGTCCACCGCCCAGCGAATACGCTCGTCAAGCTCATAGCCAGCGATGTGTTGGAAAAATTTGCGTAGAAACGGATTGGTAGCGGGGATTAGCTCGGCGGCCTTGTGGCGCGTGAAGGGGCTCATGCTTGTGTCGTGCAGACGGGCGGCGAACATGCCGTAGGCGACGGTTTGCGCATAGATGTCGGCAAACTTAACGCGGTCAATATCGTGTATGAGGTGCTTCTGAAACACCGCGAGTTGGTTTTGCAATGCACTGTCGTTGGCACTGATTTCGTCATCTGTGTAGGCATCCCGAAGCAAGGCTTGGGCGATAACCCGTGCCAGCAATCGTGCCTTCGCTGCCATGTGCTTCGCTAGGTCGTTGGCACTCTTGATGGTGGTGCCGTTATAACCTTTGAAGTTGGCAAGTAGGTCAGTGAGTGCGTCAAATTGATCCGGCTTCGGCTTGACACGCCCGCCGCTCAGTTCGGCAATGCATACTGTCGTCACCGTTTCGCCATCGCGGATGAGACGGAACTCCAAATAGTTGGTGAAGATCAGATTGCCGAGGGATTCGGTGTAACGTTGTATCTGCTCGTCGTGGGCCTTGTCGTCCAAATTCTTGTTTAGGTCTTTGGCTTCAATGTAGCCGAGCGGGATGGCGTTGCGGGTCAGTACATAGTCAGGCGCACCACAGTCAATCTGCTTTGGCTCGTTGATGACCTTGATGCCAGATAGCATAGCCTCCAACAAAGATTGCAAGGCCGGGCGATAGGTATTCTCGGTGGCCTTGCCGGTCTGGTAGTCTTGATTAAGTTGTTCAAGGTAGTTTTGGAGAGCCATAGGCTTGCCTGCAATAGGGATGACGCTATCTAGTGTGGTTAGTGTAACATCAGCCTTCCGCGTGAATGAGCCATTCAATAGCCATAAGTCACACCGTCATTCCTGTCATTCCCGTCCCCCCCGTCATTCTCGAGCTTGCTCGGACATCCAGAGGAAACAAAGGCAACCACTTTGATATTCCCGCCACACCTCAACGGGGGTCGGTCAGTGGGTTGTGCTTTCATTAAAGGCGCACCCCCGCCCGCCGTCATTCTCGTCACCCTAGTCATCACAGCCGATGGCTGTAATGACTAGGGTGACGGGAATCCAGAGGACGAGCAGTACAATCATGCTGCCTACCTCAGCCATGAACGGCGACAAGGCCACCAACAAGCACAGAATAACTAAGGGCGGGGAGGAAAACGATGACATAAAACAGACAATGATGACTATCTAATCTGTTTGAACACACAGATTTCAGAGTGGGCCGTTATGCTCCTTGTCAAACATATATAGTTGTTCATCCATTTCACTTAAATTGAGATTAGGATGATCAGCACGCTCTCTAATCTGTTCGACAAGTTCTACGAGGCATTCTGTATATTTCATATATTGATTGTAGTCACAAGATGCGGCCTTAAAGTCATCACCAGTTAATGCCCTATATGCCCGCCTATCAATAATAGGGAAAACATCCGGCCTAATCATTTTAAGTATCGCACTAGCAACAGGGTATCCAATGCCTTTAGATTCAACCAAGTCTGCAAATGTTTCCTTAATCAGAGGATCCTGTAGTTCCTCAATCAGAGGATCCTGAATCGCAAGGGGAGGTTTTTTAGCCAACCTTCTTAGTTTCTTAATGATTGCATCTTCTTTGTCGCCAAAATCTACTGTTCGATCATATTTCCACAGTACTATTCTGCGAATGTCGTCCATATCAATGGCAGAATTATTTTTCATTATTTTCTTTAATTTTGTGGTTTCTGGTTCGTTATATGAAAATTCATAATTCAGAGCATCACCTTCAGGGTCATATTTTCCGTGTCCGTTTTTCGATCTCTTGGACAGCGGATATTTATGCTCCTTATCAAACTTATATAGTTGTTCATCCATTTCACTCAAATGGCGATTAAGATGATTGGCATGCTCTCCAAGCTGCCCCGTATATTCCATATATTGATTGTAGTCACAAGATGCAGCATCAAAGTCATCGCCAGTTAATGCCCTATATGCCCGCCTATCAATGATGGGGAAAACATCCGGCCTAATCATTTTAAGTATCGCACTAGCAACAGGGTATCCAATACCTTTAGATTCAACCAAGTCTGCCAGAACATCCTTAACACAATCATCATCAATATTAAGGGGGTACTTTGTTTTTAATTTGTTTAGTTTCTCAATGACTGCATCTTCCTTGTCGCCAAAATCTACTGTTCGATCATATTTCCACAGTACTATTCTACGAATATCGCTCATATCAATGGCAGAATTATTTTTCATTATTTTCTTTAATTTTGTGGTTTCTGGTTCGTTATATGAAAATTCATAATCCAGAACATCAGTTTCAGGATTATATTTTCTGTATACCTTTTTCGTTTTCTTAGGCATGGCATTGTCTCCTGTCATCAAGATTACACACTGAGAGGAATGGTTATACTCTTCAACATATTTTCTTACAAGGTTTCTAACAGCACCGATGTCCAGAGACCACCGCCATGCCACTGTTGATGTTTAACGTGATGTCAAGAAAGATGGCTTTGTTCCTCTGGATTCCCGAGCAAGCTCGAGAATGACGGCGCGGGCGCCGTAGGCCGCCAGAAGGAGCGGGGACGCTTCCGCGCCGTTCACCCTCCCCGCGCCAACCCCTGATAATGTTTAACGTGATGTCAAGAAAGGTGGCTTTGTTCTCTGGATTCCCGAGCAAGCTCGAGAATGACGGCGCGGGGCACCGTAGGCCGCCAGAAGGAGCAGGGACGCTTCCGCGCCGTTCACCCTCCCCGTGCCAACCCCTGTTGATGTGTAAATGCCCAAGGTGGTTGCCTTTGTTCCTCTGGTTTCCCGCCGTCGCGGGAATAACGAAGAGAGGCCTTGCCTGCTAGACTTGGTATGAATATTTGGTTTAGTGTATTCACCCTGCCGGTGCATTGGCTTTCTTGTAAAATGACGTGCATTGGCTTTCTTGTAAAATTAATTGCGGAACTAATTATGAATAATTTATTCAACAAGCTCATGTTTCCTTCTCGTTTTATTCTGCTGCTTTCCATGCTGCTTCTTGTCATGCCTGGCGTCATGCTCAGCAGTGCCAACCTGCATGCGCGGGAGCCGAGTCTGGTGGTGCTAGTAGCAGTGGATCAGTTGCTCCCCGACCGGCTGACAGCAGACCTGCCCGGTGGGCTGGGGCGGCTGATGAGAGAAGGCTACATCTATACCAACACGACTCTTGACCACGGTATTACGAGCACCTGCCCCGGGCATGTGGCCATGGCGACTGGCGTCAATCCCAGTACGGCGGGCATATCTGGCAACAGTTACATTGACCCTACCGACTGGCGGGAAAGATACTGCGTTGACAATGACAAAGCTGCTCAGGCGGTGCTTGGTGGTAGTGGCAACCGCTCCCCAGAGGCGATGCGGGCGAGCACCCTGGGCGACTGGTTGAAGCAGGCTTCACCCAGGTCCAGAGTATTTTCCGTAGCCGCTAAGGACCGGGCTGCAATTACACTGGGTGGGCATCAAGCCGATGGCGCCTACTGGTTTGATCGCTCGCAAAACAGATTTACCTCTTCCCGATATTATGTTGATACCCTGCCCGCATACGTGCAGTCGTTTAATGGTACGGACTTTTTTGTAGATGGCTTTGGCGGGGGCATCCCTGAGACCTGGGCGCATGCCCCGGGCACTACGAGACCTGATGACTTTCCGGGCGAGTCACAAAGCAGAAGTCGTGTTTCTGGACATCCGCTCAATACTGGCGAGCTTGCTGAGCGGGCCGGCAATATCTATTTTTCTCCCTGGATTGACTCGGCAACCCTGACTCTGGCGAAGCGAATCCTGGTGGAGGAGAAGCTGGGTAAGGGCGAAACCACGGATATGCTGGCAGTGTCCTTCTCGGCAACTGACACTGTAGGACATTTATATGGTCCCTACAGTGCCGAATCCGAAGACACCCTGGCAAGGCTGGATGCAGGCCTGGGTGACCTGCTGGAATTTCTGGATGCCGAACTAGGAAGCGAGGCATATCTGCTTGCATTGTCATCGGATCATGGGGTCTTGCCGCTACCGGAATGGTTGCAGATGAATAACCAGCAGACATGCCCGGTTACCCCGGGGCGCCTGGACATGGCGACCTTTGGCTTCTGGACTTACTGGCATATCTACTGGAAGCATACCCTGCCATGGGGGAAGCCCTCTCGGCTGGTGGATTTTTCCCCCGGGCAGGCCACCGTCAATAGGCAGTATGCACAGGAACTGGGTATTACAGTGGATGCAGTGGTTGCCTCTATGGAGGCTTACTTTGAAGCCCAGCCTGGCATTGCCGAGGCCTGGACCCAGGCGGAAATTCTGAATGGCAAGAGTGCCATGGCACGGCTATATCGCCACTCTTTGGTGCCTGGGAAGTCGGGCGATCTTTTGATTGAGATAGAAGAAGGCTGCCTGCTGTGGTTTGAGGAAGGCACCACTCACGGCTCCCCTCATCGGTACGATCGCCAAGTGCCTCTGGTATTTTTTGGCAAGGGCATTGCCCCAGGGCAAAGCGATGCACCCGTCCATACCATTGATCTAGCACCGACTCTGGCGCAACTTTTGCAGTTGAAAGTACCCACAAATCTGGAAGGGAAGGCTCTGGCCTTCTCTTCTGAAGAGTCTTATAAAGAGTCTTCTGAAAGGTCTTATAAAGAGTCTTCTAAAGAGACTTCAGAAAAGGCTTTTGGTGACACTACCGATGATGGTGCCTTATGAATATCGGGGTCGGCGAACCCCGTCATTCTCGAGCTTGCTCGGGAATCCAGTAAAAAAGAGTATTGTTTTCCGATTTATTCCGTCACCCTCCCTGATATGCTCAGGCTCCCCCGTTGATGTGTACATGCCCCAGGTGCTTGCCTTTGTTCCTCTGGATTCCCGTCACCCCAGTCATTGCAGCCATTGGCTGTGATGACTGGGGTGACGAGAATGACGGCGGGGCGAGAATGACAGGGTGAGACGGAACACCTGCGGTCATTAGCGGGAGACTAGTGGCATACTAGAGGCTAAAACCTAGCTTCTAAAACCCAGCTTCTAAAACTAGTTTCTAAAACTAGCTTCTAAAACTAATAGCTATAGCCCCAACACGGACGGCAATGCCCAACTATCTCTCCGTCGCTATCCCAACACCACTGCGTAAAAGCTTCCAATATCGGTGCCCGGATAACACCACTGTCACCCTCGGTAGCCGGGTAGAGGTGCCCTTTGGCAATCGGGTGGTGACCGGGATAGTGGTGAGCATTGATGCGGCACCGGTAATTGCTCTTGCTCGGATCAAACCGATCACCAAAGTCCTTGATGAGCTGCCGGTCCTTCCTCCCAGCATATTTGAACTCTGTATGCAGACCGCGCGTTATTACAAACACCCCATAGGGGAAGTATTTTCAACGGCACTACCCAAACTGATCCGGCGCGGTAAGACGCCAGCCAGGTCCGATTTGCGTCTCTGTCTTACGCATTTGGGGACCGGGCTAGACTTGGAAACGCTATCCCGAGCACCCGCCAGGCAGGCACTGCTCAGGCTACTCCGAGCTAAGCCCGCCTGCTCCAAGCAACAACTCAAAGCAGCAAGCATTAGGCCCCATACCATTAACGCGAGCATTGATAAGGGCTGGGCAGCATGGCGTGCCGCCGCGCCGGTGCGGGGTTATGCCTTCTCGTCCGCCAATGATGAAGGCATGCTCCCCTCAGCCGAGCAACAAGCAGCAGTGCAGCAAATCCTCAGCAAAACCGGTTGCTATTTACTCCATGGAATTACCGGTAGCGGCAAGACGGAAGTCTATATGCGGGTGATTGAGCAACATCTGCATCAGGGTCGTCAGGCACTTGTCCTGGTGCCGGAAATTGGCCTCACGCCGCAAACTGTGCGCCGCTTCTCAAACCGATTTGATGCGCCCATTGTGGTGCTACATTCCCGCTTGACTGATAGGGAAAGAGCCCTTGCCTGGCTTGATGCCCGAGAGGGTCGTGCGGCCATTGTGCTCGGTACTCGGTCAGCCATCTTCACCCCGCTTAAAAAGCCCGGCATCATCGTCGTTGATGAAGAACATGATATGTCCTTCAAGCAGTGGGAAGGTTTTCGCTATTCAGCACGGGATCTGGCTGTACTGAGAGGCAAGATAGAAGATATTCCGGTCATTCTCGGTTCCGCTACCCCCTCCCTGGAAAGTCTGCACAATGCAAAAACAAACCGCTACACCCTGGCACATCTATCAGCGCGAGCCGCCGGTGCCGCCGTGGAAAGTTATCACCTGATTGACACCAATCAAACTGCATTGCAGGAAGGCTTCAGCAAGCCATTGCTAAAGATGATGCAGGAGCGACTCACCGCGGGGGAGCAGGTGCTGGTGTTCATCAATCGGCGTGGTTTTGCGCCCGTGCTTTTTTGTAATCAATGCCAGTGGATTGCTCAGTGTCGCCATTGTGATTCACGGCTGACCTACCATCTCAGCCAGCATATTCTGGTCTGCCACCACTGTGGACATCAAGAACGGAAGCTGAGGCACTGCCAGGCCTGTCAAGCCACCGACCTGGTGCCCCTCGGGCTGGGTACGCAACGCATAGAACAAACCCTAGGGCAACTCTTCCCCAAAACCCCGGTCATCAGAGTTGACCGGGATTCCACCAGGCGCAAGGGTGCTATGGCCGGTTTTATTGACCAGGTCACCAGTGGTGCGGCGGCGATTCTTGTCGGTACCCAACTGCTGGCGAAGGGGCATCACTTTCCGGGCATTACGCTGGTGGCAATCCTGGACATTGATGCGGCCTTTTTCAGTTCTGATTTCAAATCGCTGGAACATATCGGGCAACTCATTTTGCAAGTAGGCGGCCGAGCCGGGCGGGCGCAAAAACCCGGCAAGGTGGTCATACAAACTCAATTTGCCAAGCATCCGCTCCTGCAAACACTCATCAATAAGGGCTACACGGAATTTGCCCATAACATATTGGCGGAACGGGAAAAGATGGGCTTGCCGCCCTACTGCTACCACACTCTCATTCGGGCGGAAAGTCAGGACCCTCGGCTGGCTAAATCGTTTCTGGAAGGGGTCGCGGAAGCTTCGGCAAAGTCATCGGTGCCGATTGTTCCTGGGGTGAGTGTGCTGGGACCGGTGCCCGCATTGATGGAAAAGAAAGCGAACAAATTTCGTCAGCTTTTACTACTCGCTTCCCCGAGCCGGCAGAAGCTCCACCAGGAATTAGCCCGGAAAATTGAACAAGCAGAATCCCTACCGCTTGCCAAAAAAGTACACTGGTCGGTGGATGTTGATCCTCTTGATCTGTTTTAACTCATGGTGCTTACCGGTCATTCTCGCCTTCGCCGTGATTGCCTTTGTTCCTCTGGATTCCCCTCACCCATGTCATCACAGCCGATGGCTGTAATGACTTGGGTGACGAGAATGACGGCGTGTTGGGGCGTCCCCGTTCCTTCCGGAGGAACAAAGTCCACACCCCGTTATTACTGGTGCTGATGATGAAGGCAATACTGCTCGTCCTCTGGTTCCCCGCCACCAGTCGCCCCCGCCTGTGGTGGGGGCGACTGGCGGCGAGGATGACGGGGGTGGGGGTCACAGCCGATGGCTGTGATAACTGGGGTGCCGAGAATGACGGGGTCTGGGGGAAATCCAGTCATCGAATAAGTAAACATACAAGAATGATGGCGGCGCGGGGCGGGGACCCAGAGCGGCGGCTTACGGCGCCCTGCGCCGTCATTCTCGAGCTTGCTCGGGAATCCAGAGGACGAGCGGTACAGTCTGTCGCATGTCTTGGTCAAGAACGGAGACAAGGCAACAAGTCCAGTAGCAAATTATCCAGTCACTGAACCTATACACCGACCGACCCCCCGTTGAGGTGTAGTGGGAATATCACAGGTGGTTGCCTTTGTTCCTCTGGATTCCCCTCACCCATGTCATCACAGCCGATGGCTGGGATGACTGGGGTGACGAGAATGACGGCGTGTTGGGGCGTCCCCGCGCCATCACCCTCCCCAGGACCCGGGGCGAGGGCGGCGACAAGAATGACGGAGCGGAGCGGCTTTGATACAATTTCCAGGACGCAAACCATTAACAGATTCTATGGCACACGATTTTGCCAAGCACAACAAGACCCCTCCCCCGTCATCCGGTAATGGTGTGAGGTGGTTAGGGTTTTGGACCGGAATGGCGACCGGTGCCTTCGGCATGTTCCTTGTGATGCTCTGGTTCTTTGCCCCCTCGCCTGCCCAGGCACCCGCTAGTCTGGACACCAGCACCGCCTCGCCGGAGGAAAGCCAAGACCAGGACACCACCCAATGGGGCTTTTATGACATGCTGCTCGGCGCGGTGGTGCCGATAGTAGGGGGCTACAAGCAGGCCGGCGACCTGGACACCAATAAAAATATTATTGACGTTGAGCATCCCTGGGTACTCCAGGTCGGTTCCTTCAAGGATCCAAAAGATGCCGACACCCTAAGGGCGAAATTGATACTCCTCGGTATGGAAGTAAAGACTCAACGCATCAAGGTAAACGACAAGCAATGGAACCGGGTGATCGTTGGTCCTTTTGATTCAGCGCAGTCCATCAATCAAACAAGGCGCACACTTGCCAATGCGCAAATCAAGTCCATCTTGAAGCCAGAAGACAGCAGCCAAAAAGGCGATTAAGAGCCCACAACCACCTTGAAAAGCACCCTGCATGCCCCCATTACCAGCCCAGCAATACAACTGCGACCACCAGACCACTCGACCAGGACATGCCATTGGAACAGTTTAAAGGTACAACAATTTTATCCGTAAGAGACAGCAAGAGCCTGGTCATCGGTGGCGATGGCCAGGTGACTATGGGCGACACGGTAATGAAGATCAATGCCCGAAAGGTTCGGCGACTATACAAGGACCTGGTCATTGTCGGCTTCGCCGGCGGTACTGCTGATGGCTTCACGTTAATGGAAAGATTTGAAGGGCAACTTGAACAACACCAGGGACATCTAGAAAGAGCGGCCGTTGAATTAGCGAAAGACTGGCGCACCGACCGCGCACTGCGGCGCCTGGAAGCACTCCTGGTAGTCGCCGACAAGGACAGATCCTTACTCATCACCGGCAATGGTGATGTGGTGGAACCCAGCGACGGTATCATCGCTATTGGTTCCGGCGGCCAGTATGCCAAGTCAGCCGCCCTGGCACTCATCCAAAACACTAAGCTCAGTGCCCGGAAGGTCGTTGAACGGAGCCTGGAGATTGCCGGGCATATCTGCATTTACACCAACCATGAGCACACCATAGAGGAAATTATCTTCTAGACTCCGTACCTTCTAAATCATTATCTTCTAAACCAAGAATGTGCAGACGACGCCCGTACCCGCCCATCCATCGATTCAACAAATACACAGGAACAGCATGTCAAATATGACCCCTCGAGAAATAGTTCACGACCTGGACAAACATATTATTGGCCAGGACAACGCCAAGCGGGCAGTGGCTATTGCCCTTAGGAACAGATGGCGGCGGTTACAGCTTGACGAACATCTGCGGGACGAAATATCGCCTAAGAATATTCTGATGATTGGACCCACCGGTGTGGGCAAAACAGAAATCGCCCGGCGGCTTGCGAAACTTGCTGAGGCCCCCTTCATCAAAGTGGAAGCCACCAAGTTTACTGAGGTCGGCTATGTGGGCAGAGATGTTGAATCCATTATCCGGGATCTGATTGATGTGGCCGTTAAGATGCTCAGAGATCGGCAGTTACAGGCGGCCGAACCCAGAGCCCTTGATGCTGCCGAGGAACGTGTACTTGATGCCTTGCTACCCGCAGCACGCGATACGGATACGGAGCAACATTCATCTACGCGGCAACTGTTCAGGAAGAAGCTGCGCGAAGGTGAACTGGACGATAAGGAAATTGAAATTGAGGTGGAGACGGCCAACCTCGGGGTGGAAATCATGGCCCCACCCGGTATGGAAGAAATGACCAACCAGTTGCAGAATATGTTTTCTTCACTGTCATCTAGCAGCGCCAGCACCAAAAAACTCAAAGTGAAGGATGCACTAAAGCGACTCGCGGACGAAGAGGCTGCCAACCTCATCAATGAAGATGATCTCAGGTCCAGTGCTCTGGAAGCTGTTGAACAAACCGGCATTGTGTTTATTGACGAGATGGACAAGATTGCAAAACAGGGCGCTCATAGTGGTGCGGATATTTCCAGAGAAGGCGTCCAGAGAGATCTCTTGCCGCTGATTGAGGGCAGTAATGTCTCCACTCGATACGGCACCATCAAGACCGACCATATTTTGTTCATCGCCTCGGGTGCCTTTCACCTGTCCCGACCTTCGGATCTCATACCGGAGTTGCAAGGCCGGCTGCCCATCAGGGTGGAGCTAAACGCCCTTAGCACCAAGGATTTTGAGCGCATTCTGACCGAGCCGGATGCCTCTCTGACTGAGCAGTATCAGGCGTTGATGGCAACCGAAGGCTGGATCTCAAATTTGAATCAGAGGCCTTGCAACGCATTGCGGAAATTGCCTGGCAGGTCAATGAACAGACTGAAAACATAGGCGCAAGGCGTTTGCATACCGTGCTGGAAAGGCTACTTGAAGACCTGTCATTCAACGCCACTGAACTGGCAATTTCCGCGGGTGACAGCAACACCGCGGTGACCATTGACCAGAAGTATGTCAACGACCACCTTGAAGACCTCGCGGGCGATTCGGATCTGTCTCGCTACATCCTATAAAAAGAGAAGTTGCACCAGGCGCATAGAGCTCAGTATGACAAGCGGCATGACAAGCAGCATGACGAGCAACACACCTAGGGTGATCAATATTCATCGCAAATCCGCCAGCCTGGAACTAGGTTATCAGGACGGCACAACTTATCACCTCAGTGCTGAATATCTCCGGGTCTTCTCGCCTTCTGCAGAGGTTCAAGGGCACAGTGCTGGGCAATCAGTGCTCCAAGACGGCAAGGCAGCGGTGCAATTCCAGGATGTAGAACCCCAGGGTCACTACGCTATCAGGATTAGCTTTTCCGACGGGCATGACTCAGGCATCTACACCTGGGACTACCTCAGGCAACTGGCAGAAGACTATGAACAAAACTGGCAGACCTATCTGGAGCGATTAAAAGCCGCTGGCAAGCAGCGACAGTCTCAATTTATTGCTCTGGGTTAAATTGCCCTCTCGCCGTCATTCTCGCCCCCGCCGTCACTCTTGGGCTTGCCCCGGGGCGCGGGGAGGGTGACGGCGCGGAAGCGTCAAGCGGCGAGGATGACGGAATAAATCGAAAAACAATACTCTTTTTTACTGGATTCCCGAGCAAGCTCGAGAATGACGGCGCGGGGCGCCGTAAGCCGCCAGATGGCGCGGGGACTCCGCGCCGTCATTCTCGCCACCCCAGTCATTACAGCCATCGGCTGGGATGACTGGGGTGACGGGAATCCAGAGGAACAAAGGCAACCACCTGTGGGGCATTTACAACAAGATGGTTCGTCGCTCCCCGTCACTCTTGGGCTTGGCACGGGGGCGTGTGGAGGGTGACGGCGCGGAAGCGTCAAGCGGCGAGGATGGCGGCATAAATCGGAAAACAATACTCTTTTTTACTGGATTCCCGAGCAAGCTCGAGAATGACGGCGCGGGGCTGACTGGCTGATATTTTGCAACAGACCCCGCCAAGCATTGGCATGAAAACACCGAATCAGGCACTATTCGGCATAAACCCCCGGTTGCACTTCAAGGTTGAATCCAAGTGACAATACCAAACGATGATGCACAGCGATGACTTCCAAGAATAAGCACACTAGGCACTCGGACGACGAAGCACAGACCCACTTCGGTTCCCTGAAAATCCCCAAAGCAGAAAAGGCCGGGCGGGTTGCGGGGGTGTTTCATGCCGTTGCCGACAATTACGATCTGATGAATGATCTGATGTCCCTCGGCACCCACCGGGTGATGAAACAGATGACCATTGAACTCAGTCGCGCACGACGCGGGCAGTGCATCCTGGACCTGGCGGGAGGCACGGGCGACCTTGCCGCTGGGCTGGCACCGCTGGTAGGCAAGGAGGGGCAGGTTTACTTGTGCGACATCAACGGCAGCATGCTCCGCAAAGGCCGAGACAAACTACTTAATCGGGGCATCCTCAACAATGTGAGTTATGTGCAGGGGGATGGGGAGCAGCTGCCCTTCCCTGCTAAAACATTTAACGCCATCACCTTAGCCTTCGGCCTCCGGAACATGACCAACATAGCGGCTGCTCTCTCGGCAATGTTTGACTGCCTGCAACCCGGAGGCAGGCTGGTAATACTTGAATTCTCCACACCAGAAAATCCAATCATCCAACAACTGTTTAATGTCTTTAGTCGTTTCTGGCCCCAGGCAGGCAAGGCGCTCCTCGGCGACAGTAAAAGCTATCAATACCTGATTGAGTCTATCAAGATGCACCCCGACCAAAACACCTTGGTAGACATGCTGCAAGACGTCGGCTTCACGAGTGTCAAGTACCACAATTTGATTAACGGCATTGCTGCTATTCATGAAGGGGTGCGGCATGAAGGGGTGCGACATGAAAGTGCGCGGCATGAAGATACACGGAGCCAAGCATGACAGTACTGCGCATCTTAAAAATTATTCATGTGCTGGCTAAGCATCGGCTGGATCGCAACCTGCCCTCCCGCTCCCAGACCCCACTACTGAGCGTCTTGCTGTGGTTGATCAGGTGGTTCCCTATGCCCCGGGTGACCAACACTGCCGCTGTATCCGTGCGTCTAGCCTTGGAAGAGCTGGGTCCTGTTTTTGTCAAGTTTGGGCAAATACTATCCACTCGCCGGGATTTGTTCAGCCAAGAGTTATCCGACGAACTGCAAAAATTACAAGCCCAGGTGCCGCCCTTTGATTCCGATGAGGCGCTCAAGGTCGTAGAAGCTTCTCTTGATACTTCCATGAAGGCGGTCTTTTCTTCATTTGATGAAGTACCACTTGCCGCCGCGTCCGTGGCTCAGGTGCATAGTGCACACTTAGCAAGTACCGGGGCTGAGGTGGTGGTCAAGATCATCAGACCCCATATTGACCGGGCAATTCATCTGGATGTGAAGGTCATGTACTTCTTTGCCCGATGGTTAGAGCGACTCTCCCAGGAAGCAAGGCGCATGCATCTGGTGACTATAGTCAGCGACTATGAAGCCACCATTCTGGGGGAACTTAATCTAATTCTGGAAGCCACCAACACCATCCGCCTCGGGAATAACTGGCGAGATTCTGGAAAGCTCTATGTCCCCAAAGTCTATCCGGAATACAGCAGTGAAAATGTCATGGTCATGGAAAGAATCTATGGGGTTACCGCCACGGATATGAAAACCCTAAACGCGCGCCAGACCAACATGAAAAAACTGGCACATCTGGGCGTTGAGATATTCTTTTCCCAGGTATTTGAGGACAACTTCTTCCATGCAGACATGCATCCAGGGAATGTTTTCGTGGATATATCTGATCCCCAAAACCCCACTTACATTGCGCTTGACTGCGCGATCATCGGTTCTCTCACTGAGCAGGACAAAAACTACCTGGCGCGCAATTTGATTGCATTTTTTGAGCAGGACTATGATGAAGTCGCTCGATTGCACCTGATGAGTGGCTGGGTGCCAAGGACCGCGAATGAACAAGAATTCGCGGCTGTCATCCGCGAGGTGTGTGAACCGATCTTCCAGAAACCCATCAAGGAAATATCACTTGGCAGCCTGCTGCTGAGTCTCTTCCAGGCTGCCAGACAATTTGAGATGGAAGTACAACCCCAGTTAATACTCCTGCAAAAAACCCTAATCAACATAGAAGGTATGGGACGGCAGATGTATCCTGACCTAAACCTTTGGGAAACCGCAGCACCCTTTATGGAAAAATGGATGCACCAACGCGTCGGCATTCAAGGGTTTATCAGGAAACTCAATGAACAGGCACCAAGATGGCTGGAGCAACTGCCTGAGTTGCCTGAACTTGCCTACAATGCCTTGCAGGAAATTAAACAACTGAGTGAACAGAACCGCACCCAGGCACTCACCCTCGCGAGAGTCAGGGAAGCCTTAGACCTCCAAGCAAGGCAGCGGAAATTCCAGCGCCTCGGGGGCATAACATTCATCGCCGCTATCTTCTCCATGCTCTTCTCCATGACCATGCCCTTAGTGGCTGAGGCTCTTCCCATAGACCCACTGATACCCGGCTCGCTGCTGGGTACTCTGGGCATCTATTGGATGTATATTCATTCCTGATATGGACATACATTCAACAGACTGGATTGACGAAGTTGCCTTCTCAGTAGACGGACTCATCCCGGCCATCGCCCAGGACTACAAAAGCCAACGTATCCTCATGGTTGCCTGGATGAATAAAGAAGCACTGCTTGAGTCCGTGCGTACCGGGCAGGCTGTT
Organism: Candidatus Azotimanducaceae bacterium; assembly: GCA_965208605.1. Taxonomy (GTDB): domain Bacteria; phylum Pseudomonadota; class Gammaproteobacteria; order Pseudomonadales; family Azotimanducaceae; genus UBA9659. The sequence goes on from OZ242345.1 coordinate 1,215,089, forward strand.
TACTGGTCCCGTTCCAGAAAAGCCCTCTGGAAGAAGGGAGAAACCTCAGGCCACAGCCAACGAATCCATGACATCCAACTAGACTGTGATTCAGACCTGCTCCTGTTAATGGTGGAGCAGACAGGTAATATTGCTTGCCATACGGGGAGGAATTCTTGTTTTTTCAGAAGACTAGAAGCCAAGGGCTGGCAAGAATTTGAGCCCGTGTTAATCACTCCAAAGGAGCGCTATCAGGATGGATAACATCATCACCCAACTCGCAGGTCTGCTTGAAGATAGACGCCGTGCCGACCCGAATGAGTCCTATGTGGCACAATTACACCAGCAGGGGCTTGAACGGATTTTGGAAAAGGTCCGCGAAGAGGCGAATGAAACTATAGTCGCTGCCCGAGAAACCGCGGCCACGGGTAGCCCTAAGGAACTCATTAAAGAAACCGCCGATCTTTGGTTCCACACTATGGTCATGTTGCAACATCTCGGCGCAAACCCTGATAATGTACTCACGGAATTGGAACGCAGATTGGGCACCTCAGGGCTGGTTGAGAAGGCGTCAAGAGGTTCTTAAGACGAGGTTGTGAAGACAGGGTTCTTAAGACAGAGTTGTGAAAACAGAGTTGTAAAGACAGGTTGCAAAAGAGTCGTCGTAGTACACAAGATCAACAAAAATATGGGAGGTAAGTATGTCTTTCGGATTTAAAGAACTGGCTATTATTCTGCTCATCGTCCTGGTGGTGTTCGGCAGCACAAAGCTTAAATCACTAGGGCGAGATCTAGGGGCTGCTATCAAAGGTTTCAAATCCGCCATCAAGGATGACGATGAGGTTGATACTAAGACAAGTGCTGAGGCTGCTTCTGAAACCGCTCTTGAAACGACGGCTGAAACCGCTCTTGGAACGACTGCTGACAAGGCGTCTGAAGCCGAGGCGGAGGTGCCCCCATCGGCGCAATCAACTGCAAGCGACGAAGGGCAGCCACCGAAAAGCTGAGCTCAGGCATGTTTGATATTGGTTTCCCAGAAGTTGTACTACTCGCCATTGTTGGATTATTGGTCATTGGTCCAGAAAAGTTACCCCAGGCTATCCGTAGCATGTCCTTGTGGATTGGCAGGTTGCAACGTGGCTTCGTCAAGTTGCGCCGTGAATTGGAAAATGAAATAGGTACCGATGAGATCAAACAGCAACTACATAACGAAGCCATCATCCAGGAACTCCAAGACACCCAACAGATCATCCAAGACACCCAACAGACCATCCATGACGCCCACAAAGATATAAAGCAGGCAATCCCTACCAAGATTCCCGACAATTCTCAGCAGTCAAAATGAGTGACGCCAGCGATGCAGAGCAGGACCAGGGGCAATCGCTGATTGAACACCTTGTAGAACTACGTTCTCGGATACTTAAAAGTCTGCTGTCGGTCGTCATCTTGTTCCTGCCCCTGTTTTATTTTGCAAATGACCTTTATACCTACATTGCCAAACCCTTGCGGGCATTCATGCCTGAAGGGACGACCATGATAGCAACGGAAGTTGCATCTCCCTTCCTCACGCCATTCAAACTTTCCATCGTCATGGCACTCTTCCTGGCAGTGCCCTACATATTGCATCAACTGTGGAGTTTCATCGCGCCGGGTCTTTATGCTAATGAAAAGCGAATCGCCATGCCGCTATTACTGTCCAGCATCATCTTGTTTTATGCCGGCATTGCATTTGCCTTTTATCTTGTCTTCCCGCTGGTGTTCGGATTTTTTACCAGTGTCGTACCAGAAGGTGTGACCGTGATGACCGACATCAATCGGTATCTTGACTTCGTTCTCAAACTCTTCTTCGCCTTCGGGATAGCATTTGAGATACCCATTGCTACCCTGCTACTCATCTGGACGGGTGCCACCAGTATTGACGCCATGAAGCAGAAGCGACCCTATATAATCGTCGGTTGCTTCGTGATGGGGATGTTGCTCACACCGCCGGATGTGATTTCACAAATCCTGCTCGCAATACCCATGTGGATATTATTTGAAGTAGGTATCCTCTTCGCTAGAGTGTTCAAACTCGAAGAAAAAGCGGCAGAAACTGAAACGAGCAATGGCGACTAGTGCAGAAGACCGCTGAGCCATTGTCGGCACAGGTTATCATGTTGTTCCTCTTAGTTGCTTAACCTAGACAGGAGACATTCATGTTTGCCAAAGCATACAGCATTGCTAAAAACTTCACCCTGCCGGTGGTGATTTCCAGCCGTTCAAGCAAGGGAGTTTGCCGTAGTGCAATCGGCTCCTGCGTGGTAGTGAATCGGGAAGGGTGGATTCTCACCTGCGCCCATCTGATTAATGAAATCCACCGACAAGAACAAAGCAGCTTGAAGCATCGCAACTATGACCATCAAGTGCGTACCAAGGAGCAGGATACTATTGCCGACAAACGTTTCAGAAAAGACAAGGTTTATTCCTTCCATCGTCCATCAAAAGACACAGTGCTCAATCATTCCGTCTGGTGGGGCAGAGACGGTGCTCAGTTGCATGATGTTAGCCTGATGCCGGCGACTGATCTTGCGCTCGGTCGCTTGCAGCCATTTGATCCGGAGGGGATCAAACATTATCCGGTTTTCAAAAAACCAGGCGAGAACTACACCCCCGGACGTAGTCTGTGCAAAATAGGTTTCCCTTTCCATGAGATCACACCGTCTTATGATGCTGAGAAAAACATATTCGTCCTGCCCAAGGGTTCAGTACCCCTACCCATCTTCCCCATAGAAGGCATATTTACCCGGGTGGTGATTGCTCAGATGCCCGGTCTTGATGAGAAGGAACTGGCAAAACAAGGGGTGAGCGAGAAAGAACAAGGCATGTTTATTGAAACCTCTTCACCGGGCTTGGTAGGGCAGAGCGGGGGACCCATTATTGATTCCGAAGGCGTGGTATGGGCATTACAGTCGCACACCCGTCACTATCCGCTGGGGTTCAGCCCGCCGATACCGGGGCAGGACCCCAGCCTCAAACAAAAGGAACACCAATTCCTCAATGTAGGGCTTGGTGTGCATGCCGAACCAATTTTGCATTTTATGAATAGTCGAGGGGTGAAGTATGAGGCTGTAGACTGATTTGTACCCGCATGCGCCATGGCAAGTTTATCCCTCGTTCATCATCCTCGTTTTAGTTATTTTCCTGCTGGCGTTGTGCAATTATCGGCAGTGCAATTATCGGCAGTGCAATTATCGGCGCTCCCGAGAGCGAGTGGAACCGAAGTGCCCACACAGAGCACAACTTTATATTGAAGCATTGGATGCACTGCCAGAATGTATTCTCATTGCCGATGCCAATGACCGATTATTGTTCGTCAACTATGCGGTCTTGGATGTGCTGGATAAGACTATGGGTGAAGTGCTAGGGATGTCCCTGTTCACACTCTTGTTTCCCATACCTCGAGAAGCCGAAAAGGCACGGCAACATATTAAGAAGGAAGGCAATTATCAGCACCAAGCCAACTACCCCAGTGAAGGGGAAAGAAGTATTGAGATGTCCATCTCAGCGGTTGAACAAACGGCGCATGCTGACATCCGCTACATTGGCATTATCAGCAATGTGACGGGCAGGACGATTGCCGAGGCGAAGCGACAGACACAACATCGTCTTATGATGCAGATGGCAATGGAACGAAGCGAAGCACTTGAGCAGCAACTTGCAGACAAGAACGCCATTCAAGCGGCTCTGGAAGATTCGCTAGCGGAAAAAACAAATCAAATCAAAGCAGTTTGCCAAGGCGCCAGTAGCAATATGCAGGTCATTGCTAGTTTATTGAACATGCAAGCGGAGCGGGTCTTGGGTGCAGGCACACCGAATGTTCAGGCATCTGACCTGTTTACCACTAGTCGACGGCGGGTTGAATCCATCTTTCTGATGTATGCCCATCTCTATCATTCTGAAAATATGACGGACATCAACATAGAAGAATATGTTGATCTCCTGAGTAGCACCCTATGCCGAGGCTTTGCCAGAGATGGAATAAGCGTGGTGGTTGCCTTAGATATTAAAGATATTTTCCTGCACCCTGATATTGCCTTCCCCTGCGGCCTCATCATCAACGAACTAGTCACCAACTCCCTCCAACATGCTTTTGTTGAACAATCCGGAACAATCAGCATTGCAGTGAGTCAACAGGAGCCAAACTATGTGCTGACTGTTGCCGATGATGGTGTAGGCTTTTCCGGCGACATTCGGGATGAAACCAGCCCATCAAAAGGCGTGGAGATAGTGGCGATACTGGCAACACAACTTGGTGGCAAGCTGACCTATTCAGGCAAGGCCGGGGCTAGGTTTGAGCTTCGCTTCCCCATAGCGCAATGACTTTTTACCACTCCCCGTCAGGATCAAAGAAGGCGGGGACGACTGGGGTGACGAGAATGACGGGGCGGTCAATACCATGGCTGCCTCATACATGAAAGGCAGCCTCAGGTCGTCAACAAAAAGGTGACCGGGCCATCATTGACTAGGCTTACTTGCATATCTGCACTGAACTTGCCGGTGGTCACTGGCACCAGTTGCCTGGCTGCCGCAACAAACGCATCGTAAAGCTGTTGCGCTTCCTCTGGTGCCGCCGCAGATGAAAATGAAGGTCGCAAACCCTTAGCGGTGTCCGCCGCCAAAGTGAATTGGGAAACAATCAGCAATTCACCCCCTATATCCAGTAGGGAAAGATTCATCCGCCGCTTCGCATTGCTTTCTGGGCTGGGAGTGTTGGGACTGCCCTGAGCGTCAAAGATACGGTAGTTCACTAGCTTGTGGAGCAGTTTATCGCCCCCTGGGGTCGTGTCGCCTTTTTGGATACCTAAGAACAACAAAAGCCCTGCGCCTATGCTAGCCGTCGGTGCATCCTTGATGCGCACTTCCGCTGAGGTAACGCGCTGGATCAATCCAAGCATCTTGGGCACCGACTAGACATCAAAATCTGCTTCAAAGCATAGCACCATCTTCTGGGTTGTGCGCACTAGAGCACCAATCATGGCGGGTTCCGTTGCTACTCTGGATTCCCGCCCCCCCAGTCATCACAGCCGATGGCTGTAATGACTGGGGTGCCGAGAATGACGGCGGCGGGGGGATGGCTGTAATGACCGGGACGGCGAACTGGCGGCTTAGGTCGCGCTGCGCCGTCATTCTCGAGCTTGTCCTCTTGTCGCAGGCGGAATCCAGAGGACGAGCGATACAGTCTGTCGCATGCCTGGGTCAAGAACGGAGACAAGGCAACAAGACCAGTGGCACATTATCCAGTCACCGAACCCCGTTGAGGTGTAATGGGAATATCAGGGTGCTTGACTTTGTTCCTCTGGATTCTCGACCCCCCAGTTATACCCCCGATGGCTGTAATGACTGGGGTGCCGAGAATGACGGCGGCGGGGGGATGGCTGTAATGACCGGGACGGCGAACTGGCGGCTTAGGTCGCGCCGCGCCGTCATTCTCGAGCTTGTCCTCTTGTCGCAGGCGGAATCCAGTAAAAAAAGAGTATTGTTTTCCAATTTACCCCGGTACTCCAACCCGTCAGAGGGCAAGCCCGAGAATGACGGGGTTAAGATACTACTCTGGGTAAGTTTCATGTAAAATATCCGCAGTCGATAGGTACATCTAGAAACGCAATCAGAAGCACAGTGATAAACAACCAAAAATCCATGCACCCAACCACTCACCCCAAAGCCGTTTCCCTCCTCTCTGGTGGCTTGGATTCTATGCTTGCTACCAAGGTGATTCTTGACCAGGGCGTCCATGTTGAAGGCATTAACTTCTTCACCGGATTTTGTGTTGAGGGGCATACCCAGGCACTCAGAAAAAAAGACCAGCAAAAACAAAAACGCAACAACGCCCTCTGGGTGGCGGAACAACTCGGTATCAAGTTGCATATCGTGGATGTCATTGAAGAGTACAAAAATGTCTTGCTGAATCCCAAACACGGCTATGGACAACATCTTAACCCCTGCCTTGACTGCAAGATATTCATGGTCAACAAAGCCAAATCCTGGATAGAAGAACATGCTTTTGATTTCATTATCACCGGCGAGGTGATCGGTCAGCGTCCCATGTCTCAACGCAAGGAAACCATGCCCCTCATCGCCAAGGAGTCGGGTGCCTTTGAGAAGCTGCTCCGGCCGCTCAGCGCCAAAAACCTCCCTGAAACCCTACCGGAACAACTGGGCTGGGTGGACCGAGACCAGTTGTATGACTTTCATGGTCGCAGCAGAAAGCCACAAATAGCCCTGGCAGAGTCCTTCGGATTTACGGACTACTCGCAGCCTGCTGGCGGCTGTTGCTTCCTCACCGACAAGACCTACGCTAAAAAACTAGCCGACCTCTGGCAGGCGCGTAATGAACGGGACTATCAACTGGACGACATCATGTTACTGAAAGTCGGTCGGCATCTCAGACCCAGACCCCACTTCAAGGTGATTATCAGCCGGGAAGAAGGAGAAAATCATTACCTCTCAGGCTATCAGCGGGATTTCATCTTGATGACTACCCTGTCTCACCTGGGTCCGGTTGCCTTGATCGACGGCACTCCAGATGCTAGCGACCTGACTCTGGCAGCAAGACTCATCGCGCGTTACAGTCAGGGACGAGATGCCGAACGGGTTACACTCAGCGTCACCCAACCGGATGGCAGCCATTCGCAACTCACGGTTCCGCCCCTGGCACCCCAGGAAGTCAACGAAGCCTGGCATGTTTGAGCTGAGCGGGATAAAAAATGACGCATAAGGCCTGTTGCACCCTGGATGCCAGACAACTGCTCTGCCCTATGCCAGTCATTAAAACCCAAGACAAGATCAAGGAACTTGCCTCCGGCGACACCCTCAGCGTCACCTGCACTGACCCTGGTGTTTTGCATGACATTCCCGCCTGGTGTCGCATCAATGGCCACCAGGTGCTGGCTCAGGAAACCAAAGGCAGGGAAATTACTATTACCATTCGTATAGAAAAACCACCGGAGTAAAGCCATGAACCAAACAACCCATACTGAGCAGTTCAAAATACCCACTGCGGAACGGCTCGTGGAATGGCAGATTGATGTCAATCAGGATCCTTTCCAAATGGAACTCGCTGAGGTTGACCCCTCCCATCCTGATCTGTTTGAAGCGCACAAGATGATGCCCTGGTTTGCACGTCTCAGGAAAGATGACCCGGTGCACCTGACTAAAGAGTCCATGTTTGGTCCCTTCTGGTCGATCACCTGCTACGACGACATTCTCTATGTGGACAGTCATCACGAGCTTTTCTCTTCGGACTTTAGATACGGTGGCATCAACCTCGGCGGGGTGATTTTTGAGCCTGATTCGGAGTTCAGTTTGCCGATGTTCATCCAGGAAGACCCACCCAAGCACGACGCTCAGAGAAAGGTCGTTGCCCCCATGTTCACCCCTAAGCATCTGCAACAACTGAGTGGTCTGATTCGGGAAAGAGCCGGGAATATTCTGGATTCCCTACCCCGCAATGAAACATTCAACTGGGTGGAAAAGGTCTCCGTGGAACTGACCGGGCAGATGCTGGCAACGCTCTTTGATCTACCCCAGGAGGACCGACACCGACTCATCTACTGGTCTGATACGGTGCAACGTCTGGGAGATCCGGACTATTTTGAGACTATTGAGGATGGCTTCAAAGAACTCTGGAAGTGCTGGGAATACTTCAATGAAGTCTGGCAGAAACGAGTTGCCCAGGACGAGCCTGGCAATGATTTGATTTCCATGTTGGTGCATGGCGAAGCCACCAAAAACATGCCGCCCAATGAATATCTGGGCAATATTCTGCTGCTGATTGTCGGGGGCAACGATACCACTCGGAATTCAATCTCTGGGGGTGTCCTGGCGCTCAATCAGCATCCGGAGCAGTATAAAAAACTAAATCAAAATCATGCATTGATTAAAAAAATGGTGCCGGAAATCATTCGCTGGCAAAGCCCCGTTGCCCATATGGCACGCACGGTGATGCAGGATACGGAACTCGGTGGTAAGCAACTCAGCAAAGGTGACCGACTGGCAATGTGGTATCTCTCAGGTAACCGGGATGAAACTGCCATAGACCAGGCTAATGAGTTCATTATTGACCGAGACAACCCGCGCAAGCATCTGTCATTTGGTTTTGGAATCCACCGTTGCGTCGGTAATCGGCTGGCGGAGATGCAGTTGAATATCATCTGGGAAGAAATTATGAAACGTTTCCCGAAGATTGAACTGGATGGCGAACCCCGGTTTCTGAAATCAAGTTTTATTCACGGCATCAAAGAATTGCCGGTGATTATTAGGGAACCTTGAATTCAATTCTTAAGTGCAACTTCACCCTCCCCGAACCCCGTCATTCTTGTATATGTTATTCACTGGATTCTCGGGGCAAGCCCAAGAGTGACGGGGAGTGACGAGAATGACGGGGTGGCTGGGCTAACCCCAGCGCACTAGGCATCCGGCGGCTTGCTTTTCTCAGGCGAGTCGCTTTTCTCAGACGAGTCGCTTGCCCCGGCTGAACCCATCTGCTCAGACAGTTCGTTTTTCCGAGGGAGAGTGACGGTCATTATGGTGTATTCGCCCTCTTTGGTGTCTACCTCAATGGTACCGCCGTGTTTGCGGACTATGTCATTGGATAGAGCAAGCCCCAAGCCCGTGCCCTGAGTGGTGGGTTTGGTGGTGAAGAAGGGGTTGAATATCTTATCAACCATCTCCTTGGGGATACCTGTGCCGTTGTCCTTGACGGTGATCGCTACCTCCTCACCCAGGTTGTGACTAGTAATCCAGAGACTCGGGTGAAATTCTGCATCCGCGGCTTTTTTTGCTTTTTTTGCTTTTTTTGCTTTTGCTGCGTCTGGCTCTTGACCCTCCCCTTCAATGGAGAGGCGTCTTTCATTGGTGGCATAACAGGCGTTGGTGACCAAATTCAGAAATACTCTGCCCATATCCTGGGGTTCAGCATGGATAGTACCCGCTGCCGGATCTAAATCGGTTTGCATGTCCAGCCGGAACTCTGAGTCATTTGCTTTGGCAGCGTGGAAGGCTAGCCGGGTGTATTCACCGACCAACTTGTTAACGTCAACTTCCTGCACATCATCTGAGCCACGCCCCATACCGAGCATGTCAGTGATGATCTGGTTGGCTCTTTCGCCGTGGTCGCGTATTCGTTTTAGATTGCCATCAAGTAATTCGGTGGTTTCTGCTATACCGTCAAGGTTCTCCTTAGTCAGTCGCTCACCCTTGCCCGGCAGATAGGTTTTCATTTCTTCCAGCAATTCTTCCGATGCGGCGGAAAAGTTATTCACGAAGTTCAGAGGATTTCTAATTTCATGGGCGACGCCAGCGGTCAATTCACCCAGAGCGGCAAGTTTCTGCTGCGCCACCACCTGATCCTGGGCATGGCGTAAATTGTCCAGTGCGCTACCAAGTTCTTGGTTCTTGCTCTCCAGTTCCTCGGCGAGTTTTTCCACCAGATTCAGGCGCTGTACCTCCAACGCATTCTGCCGGAAACCTTCAAGCGCCCCGGCCATTTCCGCCACCTCGTCTCGTCCCCTGATAATGATCTCGCCTTCCAGGTCACCATCTGCCATATCGTGCATCCGGTGAGACAAGTATTTAATGCGCCGCAGTAACACTCTGCCCACGAATAACCAGGCAATCAGTATGGTACCGATGATGCTGATAACATTTAGTGCTAAGAGTAGGTTGCGTCCTTGAGTAATGGATTGGCTAGATGCAAACGTAGCCTCATCAGCTTGTGCTTGGATTCTACTGACAAGACTGTTCACTTCATCGACGAGTTCATTGGCGAGTTTTTCATCTTGAAATATCAGAGCACGTTGTTCCTCATTCAGCGACAGGACCCTAGCGCGTAGCTTAAAACTCCCTTCATCCCCCAGACTGAACGCAAAGAAGCGCTCAAAGAGCGGCGCTGCGGCTTGCTTTTCAGACCCTTCCCCGAGGGCAGCCAGGCTCCGCTGAATACTGCCTACAGTGGCTTCAAAACGCTCGGTCAAAGGCTCTATCAAAGCCCCATCAGAAAGAGTGTAAGTACTGGAGATAAGTTGCATGGCGAGGGTGGTATCGGCAGCCAGCTTTGCCAGATTTTTGTAGCGGTCAATTTCCTCAGCGGAGAGGTACTGGTTTTTTGATGCGGGCGGTTTGTCCAGTTCACTGTAGCCGGTCATGGTGTAAAACAACTGGTCGTCTATGGCCGGTATCAGGAGCTCGGACAGTCTCTTTTCCAGTGCCTCTATGTCAAGCCGTCTGGCTTCCGCCCGGTCCGTTAGGACGATTCGCTCGGCGACTGAGTTCTCAATCACCTGAAGGTTGAGCATCAATGTAGCACCCTTATCAATGACGCTTGCCACCTGCCCATGCTCACGGGCTTCCACCGTTTCATGTTGGGAAAGCGAGGCGAGCAGATTTTCAAAGGTGCGCCTTTTGGGAGCGATTCCTTTAGAAATCGTCTTAAAATTCTCTCCCGTTGAAGTGGTGAGCTGAGGCGCTATCTCAGCAAGCACTAGAGTCTGTCTTGCCACTTCAAAGGCAGAGACTATTTCCGGGATGCGCTTTTCATTGACTTGCCGTTGCATTTCGCCGACCTGATTGAAGGATAACCAGGCGATCAGACTAGCGCTGATGGTAAACACCACGCCCCCGCCTAGCCCTGTGTACAACTGGGTGCTAATGCGGAAACGTGATTCCATCAGCATGCTGACTAGTCTGCGCATGATTCGACGGGGGATGCTGATCAACCAATTTTCTGAGGGCTGCGGCGCTTCCGATTGCTGCCCTCCCGATTGTTGCCCTCCCGGTTGCGGCGCGGGACCGGCTGAGTGATTGGCGGTCACAACAGGCTGATATGGTGGTAGTAGCCTGTGCATTGGCTTACCTACGGGTCAACTTCTTAATCGGGCGGTACTGCCCCTGTTCATCAATCACCGTGAAAAAAACAGCGTCTGATCCCTGGTTATCATTCTCGTCAAATAACAGCTTGAAGCCGTCAAGTGAGATAGCTTCTGATTGATGCAGGTACTTAAGAAATTTCTCCCGGCTCAGGGCTGGTCCCACGGCCTCAAGTGCCTGTATGGCGAGACGCCCGGCGAGGTATCCCTCAAAGGAAACGAAGCCAAGACTGCCCTCAGGGTCAAAGGTTTTGAGCGCGCGCACATAGGCAGTGGAAATAGCCGAAGCACCGGCTCTGGGGAAGGGTACTACCTGAGTAACAAACACCCCGGCGCCCTCAGTACCGAGTTCCCTGGCAAGTGCATTGCTACCGACAAAGGAGATATTGATGAACACCGGATCAAAATCAATGTGCCGTGCCCATTTGATCAGGGTAGCGACTGGCTCGTAGGCGCCGATCAGGATCACGGCTTCTGGCTTGCCTCGGCGCAGGTCAAGTAGCCCGGTTTTAATAGAGGTTGTATTGCGTGGATAGACACCTATGGCAGAGGGCTCCATATTACGTTTTGCTAGTGCCTTGACGACACCGACATAACCCGCGTAACCATACGAATCTTCTTGGTGCATGACGGCAATGCGTTTGATGCCCAGGTCATTGATGAGCCGGGAGACCATAGCCTCGGTTTCTTGCTCGTAGGAAGCACGCAGATTGACGACATTGTCCAGGCTGGAATCCCGCAACAAGGCCGCACCCGTCATGGGGGCAATGTAGGGCACTTTGTCGGCAAAAGTCAGGGGGACAGTGGCGCGAGAAATAGTGGTACCGACTGCGCCGATGAGTGCAAATACCTCTTCCTCATCAAGCAGCCGTCTGGTGTTGTCTATAGCGGCCGTTGGTTCATACACATCATCCAGAGAGAGGAGGACGAGTTGCCTGCCATGGATGCCGCCCTTTTGGTTAGCCTCCTCAAAAGCAGCACTGATGCCAAGCCGCATGTTCTTGCCGAGTTCGGCGGCGGGACCACTCAGTGCCGCCGACTGACCAAATAAAATCCTCGTGGCGGATATACCGGGCTGGCGGGTGGCAACCGCCTCGGAAGGCATATCGGCAGCAAATACATTGCTTCCAACAAAATCGCCCGCAACAAACAGGACGCTCATGACTAGCATCAAGATGCTCAGGACGGGGTTAACTCGAGAGCCTAGGGGTGTTCCCGGTTGCCAGTGCTGCCTGGTGGTCGGTGTTATCACTTTTCTTTTTCTTTCTTTTTAAGAAGGGTTATATGGTTTTTGCCGCCTTCGCGCCGATAATGCACTTCGTCCATCGTGGAACGTACTATGTGGACACCTAGCCCGCCTATAGCCCGGGTGGCTACCGGGGCATCTAGTTCGGGGAGGGGCGCGTCTTCTAATGGGTTGAAGGCAATGCCATCGTCCGAGATGCTAATTTTGAGGCTATCCGAGTCGGCGGTAACCGATACCTCAATATTGCCAAGCTTGCCCTCGCCCTTTCCCTCAGCCCGCCCATGACTCAGGACATTGGTGATCAGCTCATCAAGACTGAGTGCTATCTGATAGGTGGCATTTGATGGCCAGCCTTTTGCTTCCGCGAAGCGCGTCACCTCATCCTGCAGGGAACGAATTTCCGACATTTCCGGTTTTAGACGCAATGATAATTTGTTCATTCGTAGTGTCGTTTTATACCGATTTTTTTTATGCACAGTGTCATATCTTTTGGCGCACCAAATTGATGCAGGTAATGTCGTCAAATTGCGGGGCATTACCGGCATAGTCCTTGACCGCTTTAAATATAACGTCAGTGACCTCCGTTGCACTGCGTCCCTGAATATCAGCGCAGGCTTTTTGTAACCTTGGCATGCCAAATAGTTCACTCTTGTCGTTATTTGCCTCGGTCACACCGTCTGTGTACATGATCAGAGTATCGCCGGGCAGGAGGGCGATGGAACATTGCTTAAACTTAAGATCAGGCATGATGCCGAGTAGGCACCCTTGGCTCGGGGGAAGTTCCTCCTGCTTGCCGTCAGCATGCACCAGCAGAGGCGGGCAGTGCCCGGCGTTAGCATAGGTGAGCATGCCGGTAGCAGGTTCATAGATGGCATAAAATACCGTCAGGAACATGAGGGCATCGTTGTTTTCCAGCAGCAGGTTGTTCACTTCTTCCAGCACATCGCCCGGTTCCAGATGGCCGATAGCAGCCCCCTTCAAAGAAGTGCGGCTGGACATCATAAACAGGGCGGCGGGAATACCCTTGCCAGAGACATCGGCAATGGCGAGCCCCACCTTGCCCCCACCGAGTTGCATAACATCGTAGAAGTCGCCGCCTACATCCTGGGCCGGCTCCATGTGGCCGTGGATGTGGTAATCATCACCTTGGGGAAACTCCATCGGCAAGATGGACTGCTGCATCTTGCTGGCAGTATTCAGTTCATTTTGGAGCACCACCAGCCGGTCCCGGGATGACAGGGCATCACGCCACATCGTCAGATGTTGCAGGGTCCTGTCAATAGTGATGCGCAGATCTTCAAAATCAATGGGCTTGGTAACAAAGTCAAAGGCACCCCGGTTCATAGCGGTGCGAATATTCTTCATGTCGCCATAAGCGGAAACTATGATGGCGCGAACATTGGGGTTTACTCCGGGAATCTGTTCAAGCAGGGTGAGGCCATCCATGCGCGGCATGTTGATGTCCGAGACCACCATGTCAATGTCCGAATCCTCATTCAGTACTTTCAAAGCATCCACGCCGTCCATGGCAAAAACAAAAGTATATTCACCCGACTTAATGTGCCGCCGCATACGTTGCTGCATCAAAACCTCAAGGTCAGGTTCATCGTCAACGACGAGAATCCTGTGTCTTAATGCTGGCGCTACCTTGGCGGGAGTAGCATCTGCCTTCTCTAGAGGAGGGTCTTGAAGATTGCTTTTAACAGCAGTGTTTTTAACAGCAGTGTCTCGAGCAACATTCTTCTTTTTCTTGCCCCGAGGAGTATTCTTCTTTTTCTTGCCTTGAGTAGCATCCGTCATCTTTGATTCACCATTCATCATTCATCGCCCATAATAAAACCATAGAGACAAAAATGACAATCAATATGCCGACAAAGGCGAATTACAGAAGCTTGATAATCCTGGGGTTAGCCCAGTGCTTTGGGCAGACAGCACCCCCTATCATGATTTTATTGGGCGGTCTGGTCGGGGCGGAAATAGCACCCGCTAAGGCACTTATCACCCTGCCCGTTGCGCTGATGGTGGTCGGCACTGCCTGCACTGCCATACCCGCATCCCTATTGATGGCACGCATTGGTCGCAAGGCAGGATTCTTGACGGCGACTGCCGGGGCGGCTCTGGCAGGCTTGCTGGCTACATGGGGAGTGAGTAGCGGCGACTTCTGGCTATTTTGTCTGGCGGCCTTTCTGGTGGGGGCTTATGTGGCTTTTATGCAGCAGTTCCGGTTCGCGGTGGCGGAATCTGTGCCCGCTGCCAAGGTTCCCAAAGCCATTTCCATATTGATGCTGGCGGGCATAGTGGCTGCCTTTCTTGGTCCCGAGGTTGCCACTCGTATGGCGCATCTTAATCCGGGAATGTTATGGGGGCAGACGGAGGCAGTCTATGCGGGTTCCTTCCTTGGTATGAGCGGATTGCTGGCATTGTCCTTCTGTGTCCTGTTGTTTTATCGCAACTTTGCCTGGGAACCCGAGGAGGAGTATCAGGCACCACGCCCCTTAGTGGTGATTCTCCGGCAACCTGCACTCCTGCTGGCAATCGCCGCGGCGGTGGTCGGCTGGAGCGTGATGAGCCTGGTGATGACGGCAACGCCCGTGAGTATGCATCATCTGGATCAATACAGCCTTGATGACACCGCCTGGGTCATTCAGAGCCATATCCTTGCCATGTACATCCCCTCCTTGTTCAGTGGTTTCTTGATTGCCCGCCTGGGTGTTGTGAAGATCATCCTGAGTGGTCTTGTGTTGCTGGCGGTCTGCCTCGCCATGGGCTATGGCTCCCCGGCATTGATGCATTACTGGGTATCGCTGGTACTTCTGGGGATAGGGTGGAACTTTCTGTTCCTCGGTGGCACCACCCTGCTCACCCAGAGTTATCAAAACAATGAAAGATTCAAAGTCCAGGCGTTTAATGAGTTTGCAATCTTCGGATTCCAGGGGATAGCATCCCTGGGTTCTGGTGTTTTGTTACTGAGCCTGGGCTGGAATGGCATTATGCTATTGAGTCTTCCGATGCTCTTAGTCTTGTTGCTGATTGTGTATCTGGTGCATCAGCGCACCGGGTCATTGGATGCGGTGTCCTAACCCCCGTCATTCTCGCCGAAGGCGGGAATCCAGCCTGTATTTTTTGCCGCCTTCCTCGCCGCTTGACGCTTCCGCGCCGTCAGGATCAAAGAAGGCGAGAATCCAGTCCGTCAATGATACTATTCAATTTTGTCATCGAATCAGTGAACACAAACAATCGCCCGCCGAGCCGCACAGATGAGGTGCTAGTTATGCCCTATGTCATTCCGCCCACCGAGCCGCCGAGCCTGGCGGTGCTTGGTGCAAGAGGTGCTGTTGATACTGTTGCTGATAATAGTGCTGACACTGCTGCTGATACTGTTGTTGATAAGAAGGCTGCTGATACTAGTGCGGGGGACAGATTTCCCGTGCATGTCATTTACTGCGTGGGGCGCAACTATGCCGCCCACGCGGTGGAAATGGGTAACGACCCTGACCGAGAGTTGCCCTTCTTCTTTATGAAGCCGAGCTTTGCCCTGCTTGAGCATGGCGGCAGCATGCGTCTGCCCTCTCTATCAACAGATGTGCAGCATGAGGTGGAGCTGGTAGTCGCCATGGGCCGAGGCGGCACGGATATTGCGGTGGAGGAGGCGCTGTCTTATGTCTTTGGTTACGCCGTGGGGCTGGATATGACTCGCCGGGACCTCCAGACGGCAGCTAAGACCAGGGGGCAACCCTGGGAGCAGGGCAAGACCTTCCTGCATGCAGCGCCCTGCTCGGCAATTTTGCCTGTGGCAGCTGCGAATACTGCTGCGGGTACTTCTGCAGGTATTGCTGCGGGTACTGGGGGCATCACCGACGCTGAGATTTATCTGGATGTCAATGGTGAAAGGCGACAGACCGGCAATATCAACCAGATGCTCTGGAAGGTGCCCGAAGTAATCAGCCGATTATCTACATTCTTCCCCTTGTCGCCCGGTGATTTAATTTATACCGGGACTCCCGCGGGTGTGGGTAGAGTCGTCTCAGGTGATCGCCTTGAGGCGGTAATTACCGGCATCGGCAGGCTATCAATTCTTGTGGAATGAAGCTTCTGCCCTTCGCGCCGTCATTCTCGTCACCCCCGTCATTACTGCCTTCGGCTGTGATGACGGGGGTGGCGGGAATCCAGAGGAACAAAGGCAACCACCTTCCGCCGTCATTCTCGCCGTAGGCGGGAATCCAGAGGAACGAAGTCAATCACCTTGGGCATGTACACAACAAGATGGTTCGTCGCTCTGGATGTAAGCCGTGGCAAGCCCGGGAATGGCAGCGCGGAAGCGTCAGGCGGGCGAGGATGACGGAAAAATATACAGGCTGGATTCCCGAGCAAGCTCGAGAATGACGGCGCGGGGCGCCGTAGGCCGCCAGAAGGAGCAGGGACGCTCCGCCGTCAGAATCAAAGAAGGCGGGAAGCCAGAGGAACGAGCGGTATTGTCATCATTACTCTGGCTGATAAACTTGTTAAGAATATCTGGTTAATAAGCACGGGATAGGACGTCAACTAGCGAGACAAGTCATGATAAAAATATTGCATTGCTTCTTCTTCGGGGGTCTGCTCTTGATAAATGCCTCGGCCACTCTGGCAGATAAATACGATGGCACCCTTGACCTGTTTGAATCTTCGCCGAGTGTGGAGCCTTTTTTTGAATCCGCTTATGGCTATGTTGTCTTCCCCCGAGTCAGGAAGGGCGGATTTATTGTCGGTGGCACCTACGGTAACGGGCGTGTCTATCTCCGTAGAACCAAAACCAAAAACAAAAACAGCACCCATGTTGGGAAGGCCCGGCTAAGGGGGCTGAGTCTTGGATTGCAAGCGGGCGGTAAGACATTCAGCGAAATTATCTTTCTGGAGGACAAACGCGCCTTTGAAGAATTCACCCGGAGCGGGTTTGAGTTTGAAGCCTCAACCTCCGTAGTGATCATCACGCTTGGTGCTCAGGCACAGGCAGGAACTGCCGGGTCTTCCGTGAGCGGTAGTGCTGGCGCTTCAAGAACCGCCCAGGTTGCCTACGGCTACAAAAAGGGCAGGGCTATTTTTGTACATTCCGGGGGAGGCCTGATGTACGAAGCCTCAGTCGGCGGGCAGAAAATCACCTACGAATCAGTGGAATAGCGCTGGGTTGAGTGGGTATTGGGGGTAATTTCTTACAGATTCTGCAAGGTAGCCCTAGCCTCACTGACAGCGGCGTCAACTTCTCCGACCTTGAAAACCATCCGATACTGCCATCGCCCGTGCTTGCCATCGGCATTGACGGCGTTGACCCAACGCATGGCGGCACCTTTCTTTATGTCTTTCAACGGGTCGTAGCCCTTGGTTTCCAAAATCAGATAGTGCTGTTTTTCCTCGTGCAGACGGATAAGAAAGTCAGGCATGTAGTCATGCGTCTCCCCATTATGTAAATAAGGGATGCCAAAGCCCATGCCTTCATTTTTAGCGAAAGCAACAACTTGTGGATTGTTGTCCAGATGATAGGCGGCTGTCTGCTCGAGTTTTTTGGTGTCTGGCACGACCGCGTTGATATGACTTTTTAGCACCGGATAAGGTTCTCGCAGGGTGAAAAAATTCACATCTGCGGTTGAACCCTCGCCGCGCAAACGCTCGTAGCGGGGCAGTTCCGGGGTTTCGCCAGCAGATGTATCGGGATGAATGTTTTGTCGCAGCCTTTCAATTATCCATCCATAATAGGGTGACATAAAAGCATCTTTCTTGTCGGCAGGTGCAGTAGCGGAAACCTTCTCGTCGATGTAAGCGCACACGATTTTATATAACTGCGAAAAGAGAATGTTTGCTGGCAATTCACACTGGTCATCCTCAGCATACTCACAGGTCAACGCGGTTGTCATCTTATATATTTCTTCTTGGAGTCGAAATTGCTGACGAAAATCATGCAAAGATGCATCGTTGCTTTTTCCGGGTCCGTGCAAAGAGGGGCGTCCCTTGTTGGTTAATAATCCCGCCTTCATTTTGACCTCTGGCGGAATGTTGGTGTGATCAATAGACAAGGGTGGGATATTTTCCATGTCACAAATGATGCGCCGGCGAACAGTTTGTCGGTAGCCTTCCACACGCGGAAAATGGATTTCATACTCCGCCTTGCCAGGAAGTGCATAAATATGATGGCGGCTTTCTTGTTCCGATCTGCTACCACCGCTTGCCTTGAGGGTAAAGGACGACAGCGGCACCCCAAAGACGGTGGCAATTTCTTCCTGCATCAATCCGTCTTCGCCGACAATGTATGACGCACGTCGCAACCCACGCCCTATTACCTGCTCGCACAGCAGTTGCGACATGAAAGGACGCAGACCAATGATGTGTGTCACCGTACTGCAATCCCAGCCTTCGGTGAGCATCCCAACGCTGACAATGCAACGTACATCGCGCCCTGGCGGATGTTTCTCGCGCTCCAATTTTTCCGCCAAATCCTCAAAACCCTCAGGATATTGCGGTCGTTGTTGGCTGTCCCGGACCCAGTCTCTTTTGCCGATGGTGTCCAGAGTGTGGCGCATCCAGCGGGTTTCGTCGCTCTTGGTGTTACCGCTGTCTATTTCTTTTTGCACATTTGAATAAACGCAGATGGTGTTCTGCTTGTCCTCAGTGTTGCGCAGTTCAGGCAGATTTGCCCGCGGAATAGTGGCTATCGGTGACTTGTCATCGGCAAGCCATTCATAAATCATTTGCGCCAATTTCTTGGTCTTGCAAACCAGGATAAACACTGGTGGCCTCGGGTCATCGGAATCCGCCCACTGCTGACGCGTTTTTTCCCACATGCCACCCAGCATGGCAATCGGCGTATACGCATATTTGACGATCGCTTCCGGCTTGGCATCGCTTTTTTTACCGCCGCGTTCCGTTGGTGTCAGTTGCGGCAAGATCCATTTCCAAATATTAAAATATCCCGGAACCGATTTGCCAGAAGAGTCCTGCGTCGCCAGTTGCGGGATTTTCACCAACCCGGATTCAATCGCATCTTGCAAACCGAAATCGCTCACCGTCCAGGGGAAAATACGGTTTGTGTTGGCACCCGCCTTGCCCAGGAAATAAGGTGTTGCCGAAAAATCAGCGCAGAAATTAATACCACGCAATTTATGCACCCGGTCCAACCCATCCACCCAGACTGTGGCTTCCTTGTAATAATTGGCGGCCATCTCATCGTCGCCAAGCATCTCGTTGTCACTATCATTGCCATTGTCGTCACTGGTGGTATGCAGACGGTAAGCGTGGTGCGCTTCGTCGTTAAAGACAAGAATGTTTTGTCGTGTTCCTAGTTCCCCCTCCAGTACGCGTCGTAATATAGCGGCATCGGTTTCAATGTATTTTTCAGATTGGATTTTTGCTTTTTTCAGCGTTCCACTTTTGTCTCGAATTTCTTCATCAACTTTTATAAGCCCCAAATTATGTTGTTGGCGTAGATGGGCTTCGGTCATGTAACGCCGGCCTCGCGCCGTAGTATTTTTGTCACCGATAGAAATAGTTTCGTGCACATGAGTAAGCTTCCCCGTTTTGATTACCTTGTTGGTAGATTGGGAGGTACGCGGCTCAAATACATGCCAATTGACGGTGAAAAGCCGCCCCTGCGCTAAGATGGGCATCATGGATTCTGGTACCAGATCGCGGGTACGATAAATACTGGCTTCGCCGTTTTTTGGATCCAACTCCACCAATCGGTCACGAATGGTCACATTGGGACAGACAATCAAGATAGCATCGGAAAAACGCCGATCGCCTTTGTTGTTCGCCTTGTTCAGCAGACTCCAGGCCGCCAACATCGCCATGACGGTGGTCTTACCGGCACCAGTTGCCATCTTGCAACAAAGACGACGAAAGGCAGTAAATCCATCCCGTTGCTTGTCTTCGCCCGGTTCATCCGATGGGATATCAATGCCCTGTAAAAAATCAGTGCGTGCTTCGGTGAGAAAAATAATCGTTTCAGCGGCTTCTAGCTGAGCGAAAAACAGTGGTTGCTCCCGCCCCTCCCGCCGCCAGTAATTCAGCAACTCCATGGTCACACGACTGACGCCACCTTCCCCGCGCAGGGCAAGGGGTCGCCATTCTGTAAGCCGCTTGCGAATCAGCGACACCGTTTGTAACTCTATCTCATAGCCGACATCGCGCTCATTTTTGTCATGGATTTTTGTCCCCGGTGGCAGATACAGATAAGTCGGCTTGCTACGGCTGTTAATTTTCTCCGCTGGCTCGTGCTCGTGTATTTTCCAATGCGCCGGCGGCTCCTCGTAGGGAGAGTTGATAATTGGGTTCTTGACTTCTGATGCGAGCATTATTGTTTAGCTTCCTTTCACCATTTTCAGTAAATTTTCAACGCCGATTACAAAATGATTAAAACTGGTTGATGTATTGCTACTGATATTCATATATGCAGGCACTGTTCTTGCCGCGTGTCCTCTTGGATTCAACCTTGAAGTGCAACTTCACCCTCCCCGCCGACCCCCGTCATTCTCGTCACCCCAGTCATTACAGCCATCGGCTGTGATGACTGGGGTGACGGGAATCCAGAGGAATGAAAGCAATACCGTTCGTTCTTCTGGATTCCTGCCTACGGCGAGAATGACGGCGGGGAGTGGCTTGCCCCGGTTGCACTTCAAGGTTGAATCCAAGCTACTTCCAGGAGATCCTGTCTCCATAACCAGCCTAAATTATCTCCAGCATCTATTAATGCCTTGATTTGTTTATTTTCGAATAGCGGATAAATTGTCGTTACACCGCTTTTTTTATTCAATAAAAATGCTTCTTCAATTTCCACATTATTCAAAATGTCGGGAGAATGAGTAGAAATAAAAACCTGCCCTCCTGCTTCTGCATAAGCGTGTAATTCCTCGACAAGAACGTCGAGCAGTTTCGGAAACAATTGATTTTCCGGCACCTCAATACACAAAAGTGGATGCGGGTGCGGATCGTGCAACAAGACTAAATACGCAAACATTTTGATAGTGCCGTCTGACATATTGCGAGCACTGAATGGATCCTTAAAAGCACCGTCTTGAAAACGCAATAACACATGTCCGTCTTCGGTAATGCTGGAGGTTACTTTAGACATGCCAGGGATTCTGGCTTGAAATTTGTCTAGGATTTGATCGAAAATCGGGCGATCATTCTCGTACAGGTGTTGTACAACCAAGGGTAGATTATCACCGCTTTCCGACAGGTGTTCAGCAACACCAACTTCCGCCCGTTGACGCGCAGCCATAATGTGAAAGTCCGAAACATGCCAATTTTCAATTAAATTACGGAAAGCACTCGCCGCCTTAAAACGCTGAAATTGCCCCAATCCTTTAATCGCGAGTATGTCGCTTGAATCCAATGATTGTTGTTCCTTATCCAATTCTGAATCTGGCTTGCTAAAATCTTCCTCATTACTAATGGCATACCCCTCCCCTTTCTTGAAATCCAGAAAATGATAAGGCGAACCATAACGTCCTCTCTTGTATCGCAAAATCTCCCGCTGTATCACCGGGGAACCGCTGTTGTCGGCAGCAATTTCCAAATAGTAGGTGACCAATCGCTCCACCTTGGAAATCTGCATTCTAAATTTAATTTCAATGACGATAGGCTCATCTACATGGCCACGCGTTACTACTTCTTTGTAGCCTCCCATCCTTTGAAGGGCCTTATCGACATTGTGTTGTAGCGCATATTTTAAGAAATCAAAAACCTGGAAAAGTGTAGATTTCCCACTACCGTTAGCACCCATAAAAACAGCAAGAGGTGGAATATCACGCAGGTCAATATCGTGTAATGCGCGGAAGTTTTTGAGACGGATTGTTTCAATTTTCATCGGTGTTCTCTATCGAGTTTTAAGTTTCTAATGATACATCGGCTTACTAGGGTTGCTGATTTTCTCCGCTGGTTCCTGCTCAGAGAGATTGAATCAATGATGCTTTTTCCTCGTTATTTGCTATTTTTCTTGGCGTGTCCAGCAAAGCACACAATTCTCTGGGGTCAACCGCATTGATAACCACTTCAGAATGTGTGGCGATGATTAATTGCGAGTTGTTTGCTTGCGCGGCAACTCTTAGTTCACTATAAATGCGGTCTTGCAAAATTACATGCAGATGAGCATCCGGCTCGTCCAACAACAACACCGTTCCCTGTCGGGAATGTAAAAAAGTCAACAACATCAGCACCTGCAAAAAACCACTGCCAGCACTGGCAATATCAAACTTCACCGCTTTCTGTTTTTGCGAATGTTGGTATTCGGCGATAATATTGGGTCCGTCAGCGTTTGGGGGTAGCAATTCGTAACCAAACATACCGCGGATAGACTGGACTAACTTCTCCCATGCGACTTGATTGTAATGCGTTTCAACCAGTAAATTTCGGAACACATCGCCTGGTTTGCCTTGTCCTAATAATTGCTTGATTTTCGGTTGCTGATACACCGGTTCTTCGATGTTTAGTCCGGTCATAGCGGGAACAAAAACCGGCTTGAAAGAATGATCTAGATTTTTTAACCACTCTCGGTCTACATCCTTGCGTGGGCGAACATAAACTTGCTCAGTGCTATCGTGGTTGACTTCCATTGCAACGGATTCACCGTCAATGGTTATTTCTATTTCAATGCCACTGCCCAAAGTACGCTCATTCCATAGCATATCAAAAACACGCAACGGCACGGAATAAAATGTCTGTCGTGTAATAGGTGCTCTGGTGTAAGCACCACCGTGTCGCTGGTAATCATTCAATTCACGCCAGCGTTCCAATGCCAAGGACCAGGTGGCGATAGCCTGCAGCAACGTTGTCTTGCCAGAATTATTTGGTCCCGCAAGCACAACATTACCGCCAAGGTCGAAAGTTTCCTCCTTGAACCGTTTGAAGTTGCGAATAATGGCTTTATTGATTTTCATTTATTTTGCATCGTCTGCTTAACCACCATCAATTCATTACCACGGTCGTCTATGACTTTCACGGCGATTTGCTCGCCGGCGATAAAGGGTGCGCTGGTGTCGCCGCGCAGGTGTTCCCAGACGCTGTCATCAAAATCTGCCTTTATTGCCTTGCGTATTTTGTCCCAGGCCTGGGTGCGGGGGAAGAATACCTGGCCGGCGCGGAAGCATTGCCCGTCGTAATCAGTGTCTAACATCCAGCAAGGCACATCGTCCCCATTACAGGATGTGATTTCCATGTTGGCAGGGTCGAAGGTGTCCATGCCGAGCAAAGTAACCTGCCACAGGTCGTCGCCGTCCTCGGCCTTCTCGGTTGCTTTTTGTAGATCTACATCAGGCAGTCCAACGACTGAAAAAATCTGGCTGGAGCGCATGTTTTTAAGCAGGTCGGACATCACCAGGTCGGTGCTTGCCTGAGCGTAGATGGCCGGCAAACTGAAAGTCGCTTCGCCCTTCTCAATGGTTTGTCTCGCTGCCGGTTCAATGGCGAAGGCGATTACCAGCAGGCGGGCATAATTTTTATGGTATGCCTCTTTGCCCGCTTCAATCACCGCACGTTCTGAGATGGCACCATTTGCCGGACCAAAAACGATGGCGATGTTTTCCTTGCTGTTCGCATCTTTGTCGTCAGTGTGCACTCCTTCGGCATGAAGGTTCAGGGATTTGGCAGGCGGGCGCACATTACTTAGATTAAATGTTTCGTTGCCCGGCAAATGCAATACTGGAGACAACTGCAAAATCCGAATCATGCGCGGGATATGATCTTCTTCATCGATTAGTGGTTGGGACGGTGCGTTTTTTTGCGCATCTTCGTCAGGCTCTTTTATTCCCGCCGTATCGGCTTCCGGTGACAGCGGTGTCGGCAACACCGCTTCCACACAAAAGGGTCCACTGATGCGGGTAGTGTTCTTTTCCACTTCGGGTTTGTCTACCAGCACTTCTTCCGCCGGCGGTTCATCGTTGGCGATAGACTTCAAAGTGATATGCGGCACGATGCCGCCGACTTCCTCACCTTTCTTGTTTTGTTTGCGCATATAGACAAAGCCGCCGCCGGGGCCTCGCGACTCATCTTGCAGTTGATAATAGGGATAGGTAGTAGTGAGCAATCGCTGCCGGGCAAGTGCCAAAGGCACCCGCGACACATCGGTGGTAATCCATCGCCGCCCCCACTGCTCGGCGACCACGGCGGTGGTGCCGCTGCCGCAGGTCGGGTCCAAGACCAGATCGCCCGGGTCGGTGGTCATGAGCATGCAGCGTTGAATTGGCTTTTCGGATGTTTGAACAGCATACATCCGATCAAAGGCACCACCTGTGTCGTACCACAAATGGTCCAAATTTTTGACGGGAAAATCAGAATATTTTCGAAGATAACCTGGGCGAACTCCCTTACCCCATACCCTTCCTTTCTCTATCAATCTCTCCATGCCGTTTTTTGTGGTCTTCCAACTATATCGTCCTTGTTTTATCAATCTGCCATCAAATTCAAAATCGTAATAGCACGACTGAGTGTGACCTGTTGAAAGAAGGTCTCCGACGGTAAATGGGGTGACACCCTTGGGTAGAAGAGATGGATTTCGTAATTCTTCCTTGTTCATTTTTCGACGAGTCCCATCGGGCATTTCTATATGGGTATACGATGTATTTTCTCCATAGGTTTTTGGTAAAAATAGTTGATTATATTTACAGGTTTCAAGATTCTTGGCATACCAAATCAGATAATCGGAACGCCTTGGCAATAGTTTAGTTCCAAGTGGACTTGTCTTTGTAAAAGTAATCTGACTAACAAAATTCTCTCGCCCAAAAACCTCATCCATCACGCTCCGTACCAGATGCACATTTTCATCCGAAATCTGCACGAAGCAGGAACCGGAATCGGTCAGTAACTCCCGCGCTAGCAACAGGCGGTCGCGCATATAGGTCAGCCATGAATGAACACCCAACTCCCAGGTGTCGCGATAGGCGCGCACCATCTCCGGCTCGCGGCTGATGCTGTCGTCCTCGCCATCCTTAACATCGCGCTTGCGCACAAAGGGCTGGAAATTGCCGCCGAACTTCACCCCGTAAGGCGGGTCCATATAAACCATCTGCACCTGCCTGCCCAGACTTTCATATTCCAGCAGTGAGTTCATCACTTGTAGCGAGTCGCCGAGGATCAAACGGTTCTGCCAACCATTCAGGTGCTCATAAGCACCTCGAATTTTCTCGCCGATGCTTTTGCTTCCTTCGCCGAACAGATCAAGAGTTCCTTTGCGGTCGCGCCGGTGCCGCTTCAATGTCTCCAGCACCGCCGCGGTGGACAGCCGCTCGTGCACGAACAGTGGCAGGGTCGGCACTTGAATGTGTTCTCGCTCGGCTTTGCCCGCCCAGTTGAGAAAGGGTTGCGATAATCGCTTTAACTTTTCCGCCGCCGCTTTCACCCTGGTGAGGTCATCGCTGTTGATAATCTCGTCAATCAACTCTTCGCCCTGGCTTCGGGCTTCCGCCTCATCCCAGGTCAGTTCCGGTGACAGCGATGAATCGTAGCGGTAGGTGGTGGGCGGCTTCCTTTTAGCAGGCGGGAACACATCCTGGGCGCCACTTTCCGGGCGTAGCAACTGCTCGTCATCGTGGCGATAATCGCGTGCGCTGCGGGGGGGGGGGGGGGGGGGGGCAGTTTTTCGTGTCATAGGGAGCGTTTTCGATAGTTTGCTTGTTAACCCGAGTCCTAGCTTAAGGATTCGTGTGGATCAGTTTGAATGAATATAACACGACAGAGGCACCCTTCACTTTATTATGTCTGGATTCCACTGGATTCCCGCCTGCTTTGATCCTGACGGCGGGGAGGGGATTGCCTTTGTTCCTCTGGATTCCCGTCACCTCAGTCATCCCAGCCATCGGCTGGGATGACTGAGGTGGCGAGAATGACGGCGCGGGGCAGTGCTTGCCACTCACCGTTAATGTATGCCCGTGTCCCCGCTTCTTCTGGCGGCTTGCGCCGCCAGTCTGGTTCCCCGCTGCCCAGTTGCCCCGCCTGCGGCGGGGGCAACTGGGCGGCGAGGATGACGGAGTGTTGTGTCATCTGTCCGTCGGCTGGGATGACTGAGGTGGCGAAGAATGACGGCGCGGGGGCGAGGATGGCAGACTGGATTCCCGGGCAAGCCCGAGCATGACAGCAAAAGCCCCGCCTGCGACGGAGAAAGGCGAATAGGCGGAATGACGGCCAAGATGGCAAGGACGACAACAAAGTCGTGCTGTTATAATCTCGCCGCTTCATCTATCTAATATTCACTGGCACCCTAATATCCACTGACACCGGTCGCAACAAACCTATGCTGAACGTATCCCATCTAAGTTGTCAGCGAGACGGTCGAACCCTGTTCACCGAGCTTAGCTTTGCCGTGGGTCCCGGGGAGGTGCTACAGATTCTTGGTGACAATGGGTCGGGCAAGACGACATTGTTGAAAATCATCATGGGCATTTATACCGATTTTGACGGCAAGGTCGTCTGGGAAACGTCTCAGGCACCTAGCTGGCTGGGGCACCGCCTGGGTATTAAGGATGCACTCACGGTGGCGGAAAATCTGCGTTGGCTAGGCTGCCTACACCGGCTGAGTGTCACTGACTCCAGGCTTGCCGAGGCACTGGCGGCAACCGGCTTAACAGGCTATGCGGATAGACCCTGCGATACGCTGTCCGAAGGTCAGCGCAAACTAGTGGGGTTAACTCGCTTTTTTTTGCAGGAGGAACATGCGCTACCTGCCTGCTGGGTGCTGGACGAACCCTTCAATACCATTGATGCGACCGGAATTTCCCGATTTGAGGCACGTTTGTCTGCCCATATTGAAGCGGGCGGGCTGGCGATATTAAGCAGTCATCGCGCCTTGTCGCTTCGGGTCCCGGTTCAGCAACTGCTCTTGTCCAAGGAGGCAGTCGCTTGAAACTCTTCATCACTGCTGTCAGACGTGACCTCCGTGCTCAGTGGCGCCGCCCTGCTGAGTTGCTGAATCCGCTGATATTTTTCATCATAGTGCTGAGTCTCTTCCCGCTGGGTATTGGGCCCGCCAAAGAAGCCTTGAGCCTGGTAGCACCCGGGTTACTCTGGGTGGCGGCATTGCTGGCGGCACTCATGTCAATGGATTTGATTTTCAAGAGTGATTTTGATGACGGCTCGCTGGAGCAGATGCTCGTATCAACGACGCCCTTCCCGGTCATCATACTTGCCAAGATTACGGCTCACTGGTTGCTGGTCGGCTTGCCACTGGTACTGGTCACGCCGCTCCTGGCGCTCATGCTTTATGTGGACGCTCAAGGCATGCGGGCGATGACGCTATCCATCCTGCTGGTGTCCCCTACCCTGAGCCTCATCGGGTCGGTCGGCGCGGCTCTGACGGTGGGTCTGCCCCGAGGCGGTCTGCTAGTGGCAATACTGGTGCTACCCATCTATGTGCCGGTGTTGATTCTGGCAACCGCCATGGTGGCGACCGGGCTTGCTGGTGGCGACTACACCGGGCATATCTATTGGCTAGCGGCTATCCTATTCTTGTCTCTGGGGCTTGCGCCTATCGCTAGCGCGGCGGGCATTCGCATATCGCTGGAAGACTGACAGTCGGTATCTGGTAAACTCTGCTTCTGGTGAACATCCATATGAACGACGTGAAACAACTCGTAACAAAACGACTTCCTGACGCCTTCCATCGGCTGGGTTCGCCCCGGTTATTTTTTGAGACTACTGGGCGATACCTGCCTTGGCTGCTGCTGCTGAGCATCATCTCGCTCAGCGCCGGGGCCCTCTGGGCATTGCTCTTTGCACCAGAGGATTACCAGCAGGGGCACAGTGTCCGCATCATGTATATTCATGTCCCGGCGGCAATTCTGGCACAGTCAGGCTATCTGATGATGGCGGTGGCGGCGGCGGTGTTCCTGGTCTGGCGAATCAAACTGGCGGAAATCGCAATGCAAGCTGCTGCCCCCCTGGGTGCATCAATTACCTTCCTGGCACTGGCCACCGGTGCTATCTGGGGCAAACCCACCTGGGGCACCTGGTGGGTCTGGGATGCGCGGCTCACCTCAACCCTGGTGTTGTTGTTCCTGTATATCGGGATGATTGCCTTGCGCGCGGCGATGGCCCCCAAGGCGGGTGCGGGCAAGGCTTGCGCAGTCCTAGCACTGGTGGGCTTGGTGAATCTCCCCATCATCAAGTATTCCGTGGACTGGTGGTACACCCTGCACCAGCCAGCAAGTTTTAGCCTCACCAGGGCACCCAGCATGCCTTGGGAAATGTGGTTGCCGCTGCTGGTCATGGGTTTGGCTTATTATTTGTTTTTCTTTACGGCATGGGTCATGCGGATTCGTTATTTAATTTTGGTGCGGGAAAAAGACACCCACTGGGTGCGACGATGGTTGGCGTCTCAATGAGGTTTGATAACTTAACAGCTAACTTAACGGCTAACTTAACAGATAGCCTAACAGCCTTTTTCCAGATGGATGGGCAGGGACTCTATGTCTGGGCTGCTTATGGCATTACTTGTATATTCCTGGTGCTGAATCTTTGGATACCTGCCCTCAGACAGCTGAGATTTGTGCGTAAATGCAAACATGCCCTCAAGCCAGTACAAACGCTCACAGAAACGCCCGCAGAAACGCTCATCAACAAGAGACAAGCATGAAATTTGGCAAGATGAAAACCCATCGCCGAAACCGCGTCCTGCTAGTGTGCTTAATTCTGCTGAGCACAAGTGCGGCGGTTGCCTTCGCACTCATGGCCTTGACTCAGAACATCAATCTTTTCTACACCCCCTCGCAAATCGCTGCCGGCGAGGCACCCGAGAACAAATTGATCCGTGCTGGTGGCATGGTAGTGGCAAACAGTCTGGTGCGGACGGGGACCGGGCTTGAGTTAGGCTTTGTCATCAGTGACCTCAAGACCGCTGAGATTGAGGTGCGATACACGGGCATATTGCCGGCTCTGTTCCGGGAAGGTCAGGGCGTGATTGCCCATGGCAGGTTACATGCGGACGGTGTCTTCTATGCTGAGGAAATCCTTGCCAAGCATGATGAAAATTACATGCCGCCAGAGTTACAACAGTTCTTAGACCCCGAATGATTCCTGAACTGGGACACTTCAGTCTGCTCCTGGCGGCAGGATTGTGTATCTTGCTTGCCGTCTTGCCCGCACTAGGAGTACGTACCCGCATCCCTGTCTTGATGCTCAGCGGCCTGCCGCTAGCCGCGGGGATTCTGGTGTTCGTCCTGCTCAGTTTTATGTGCCTGCTTTATGCCTTTGTGAGTGACGACTTTTCCGTTCGGTATGTCGCCAACAACTCCAATACTGCGCTGCCGCGCCACTACAAGATTGCGGCCATCTGGGGAGGGCATGAGGGTTCCTTCCTGCTCTGGACCTTGATCATGGCGATCTGGACCTTTGCGGTAGCGTGTTTTTCTCGTAGCCTGACGGTTGATATGCGGGCAAGGGTATTGTCCGTCCTCGGATTATTGACGCTCGGCTTTACCTGCTTCTTGTTATTTACCTCTAATCCGTTTGCCCGCATTCTGCCGATATTTCCTCAGGATGGTGCCGACCTCAATCCGCTACTGCAGGATTTTGGTTTGATTGTGCATCCGCCCCTCCTCTACATAGGCTATGTTGGTTTTGCCGTACCCTTTGCTTTTGCTATTGCCACCCTGACCACGGGTCGTCTTGATGCCGCCTGGGTGAGATGGTCCAGGCCCTGGACGAATGTCGCCTGGGCATTCCTGAGCCTCGGCATTACCCTCGGTAGTTGGTGGGCATATTATGAACTGGGCTGGGGCGGATGGTGGTTTTGGGATGCCGTGGAGAATGCATCATTTATGCCCTGGCTAGCCGGGACGGCGCTGATACATTCCCTTGCCGTCAGTGACAAGCGGGGTCTGTTCAAAAGTTGGACGGTGCTGCTGGCAATCATTACCTTTTCACTCAGTCTTCTCGGGGCTTTTCTGGTTCGCTCTGGGGTCTTGACTTCCGTGCATGCCTTCGCCGTGGACCCGGCGCGCGGCATCTATATTTTGATTTTCCTGGTGCTGGTAGTGGGCGGTTCCTTGCTCTTGTACGCCTCTAAGGTGAGTAGCACGCAGCGCGCCTCAGCTGATAGCCGGGCATCTTATAGTTGGGCGTCGCGAGAAGTGCTACTACTGGTGAATAATCTTTTGCTGTCCGTTGCCGTAGCCGCGATATTGCTGGGCACTCTCTATCCCCTAGCCTATGAAGTCATCACTGATGGGGGGAAAATTTCCGTAGGACCCCCCTACTTTAATACCGTGTTCCTACCGATATTGGTGCTGTTGTTTCTCGCTATGGTCTTTGGCCCCCTATCCCGATGGCGGGCAACCCGGATGAAGCCCGTGCTGCGTGAACTCATGCCTTTCCTGGCAGTGGCACTACTCATGGTGGCTGGGCTGACCTGGGTACTGGGCTTGCCTTTTGAGCCTCTGGGTTTTGTGTTCCAATCTATAGGAGTCTGGCTGTTGCTCACCTTGATAAACGACGGGTGGCAATCAATCATGCTCAAAAAAGCGGTAACCGCATCCAGGATAGGTATGTTGCTGGCGCATGGCGGGATTGGGGTGGCGATACTTGGCGTGGCGGTGACGGTGGGCTTCTCCGAGGGTCGGGACCTGCGAATGGTGCCGGGAGATGTGGTTTCCATCCAGGGTTATGATTTCAGATTTGATGAGATGACCCGAGTGGCGGGACCCAACTATATGGCCGACCGAGCGCAATTCTCGGTCAGCGTCAATGGAGAGGCGGTAACGCGCCTCTATCCAGAGAAACGCTTTTACCCTGCCTCCGGGCATGTGATGACCGAAGCAGACATGCACCCCTCCCCCCTGCGCGATCTGTATGTCGCCCTGGGCGAGTCGCTGAGCACTTCTAAACTAGACGATGGCGCTTCTGTAACAGGCAACAGTGCTTCTGAAATAAGCGACAGTGCTTCTAAAGAAAACGCCTGGGCAGTGCGCTTGCATGTGAAGCCTTTTGTGCGCTGGATCTGGTTCGGCGGATTGATGATTGCGGCCGGCGGTTTGATAGCAATCTGCGACCGTCGTTATCGCCACTTTGCGAGCAGCCGCCAAACTACTGTGACGAAATGACGAGGTAGCCGATGCTGCATAAGGCCAATCCCAACCCACCTGAAACTGGAATAAAAAAGCTCCTATTGATACCCCTGGTGGTGTTTGTCCTGCTGGTCATCTTGCTGGCGCTGGGCTTTCGTCTCAAGGATGCCCACCTCCTCCCTTCTGCCTTAATTAACAAACCTTTTCCGGAATTTGCGCTGGTTGATCTCCTAAGGCCTGAGGTCATCCACTCCAGACAGGACTTTATCGGCAGGGTGTCGCTGGTAAATATCTGGGCAACCTGGTGTCCGAACTGTCTCATTGAGCATCCCGAATTGTTGCGTATCAGCCGCGAGGAAGCGGTGCCTCTCTACGGTATCAACTACAATGATGATGTGGCTAAGGCAATCGTCTGGTTGCACCGGCACCAGGATCCATACCTATTCAGTATTGTCGATGACGCGGGCAGCCTGGCGATTGATCTGGGTGTCTATGGCGCGCCAGAGACTTATGTGGTGGATGCCGAGGGGGTGATTCGTTTTCGGCATGTGGGGCCGGTGACTCCCGATATCTGGCGGGAAGAAATAAAGCCAGTGATAGCGCTTCTAAAGTAGGTATTCTTAAGTAGCCTTTCTAAAGTAGCCCTTCTAAATTGATAGATAGCCATGACGCACCTAACAAAAATTGTAATAGTGACTGGGAGCATGCTGCTGATAAGCGCCCTGGCGGAATCGGCGATAGATGTTTACGCCGAAACCCAGGCACTCAATAGCGAGCAGAAGGCACGATACGAATCCCTCATTGATGAACTGCGCTGCCCTCAGTGTCTGAATATCAGCCTTGCCGGGTCGGATGCAATGATCGCACGGGACCTGCGCCGAGAAGTGCATCGCATGTTACTTGCCGGCAAGAGCGACGTTGAGATCCTGGATTTTATGTATCAACGTTACGGGGACTTCATCCTCTATAGACCAAAGTTCAAAGCGGCTACTCTTTTGCTCTGGTTGGGGCCCCTGGTGTTTCTCCTGGTTGCACTACTGGTGTTATGGCGGATGATTCCGGGAGTAAGGGCAGAGGCGGATCACAAGCGCCTCAACGAAGCTCAGCAAAAGCGGTTACACAGGCTACTGAAGAAGGCTGAGGAAGAATGACTATGTTCTGGCTCTGGGCACTGCTCTTGGCGGGCATTGCCAGTGTATTTGTACTCTTACCTTTGCTCCTGCCTAAGCGGTTTCAGTCTGCAGCCGCTAGTCGGGAGCAGGTCAATGTTGAGCTTTATGTTGAAAATCTTGCCGAACTTGAAGCGGACCAGGCACAGGGCAAGCTCAGCGCGCCGGAATATGCCCAGTTGAAAGTTGAAATGCAGGGAAACCTGCTACAGGATACATTGCCCGTTGCCGCAGATTCTTCTGAAAACACGACTGAAAACGCTTCTGGAAAGTCTGCAAAAAAACAAGGCGTCTTGCCGCTGCTGCTTGCCGCGGTGCTGCTTCCCCTGGTGGCTGTGTTTATCTTTGCGGACTTCGGCATGGGGCGAGGTTCAGTGTCCGATGTCATCCTCTTAGAAAAGCTCTCAGCAAGCTGGTCATCAGGAGCATCATCACAGCAGCCCGCCAACCCGCATCATGCTGCCGACTACAAGCAACTGGTTGAGCAACTTGCCGCAAGGCTATCCTCCCAACCTGAGAATGTTGAAGCTCAGTTTTTACTTGCCAGGTCTTGGCGCAGTTTGCAGGAACCCGCCAAAGCAGTTGCCATCTACGCGCAACTGAGACAGCGCTTTCCCCAGGATCTCACTCTGGCGACACATTATGCGGAAGCCTTGTTTGCTGCTGATGGTCAGCAGATGACGGACAGAGTGACGGCAGCAATATTCGCCGCGCAACAACTTACCGCGGATACTGGCAGCGCCATTATGGTTCTGGTTGAGCTGGCGGCGAACCTGGTGCTGCCCGATGATGCGGTGGTCTTCGTCTATGCGCGCGCCTGGGAGGGACCATCGGTACCCCTAGCGGTGCGGCGGCTAAGCCCTGCTGAGTTGCCCAGGCTGGTGAGGCTTGATGAATCCATGGCAATGGTGCCGAACATGGGGCTGGCTGAGTATACTCAGGTACAGCTAGTGGCGAGAATCTCCGCTACTGGCAGTGCAGAGGCAAGTGAAGATGACTATGAGGCACGGTCGCCGCTCATTGATCTCAACACAAACAAGGCTGTGGTCAAATTGCTTATTGAACACAAGCAACGCAACACACCCTCGAAATGACGGCGCGGAAGCGTCAGGCGGCGAGGAGGTCAGGGGTAAATCGGCAAACAATACTCTTTTTTACTGGATTCCCGAGCAAGCTCGAGAATGACGGGGTTCTGGGGAAATCCAGTCATTGAGTAACATGTACGAGAATGACGGAATCGGTGCTCGTCAAGCAGTGCTAACGCAGTTGTTGATAGTTGTGCACGGTATCAACCAAAGCCTTGACGTTATCAACGGGTGTGCCGGGCATGATGCCGTGTCCTAGATTAAAGATATGCCCGGGACGCCCACCGACTTCCCGCAGTATCTTTTCCGCCTCTTCCTGAACACAATTGCTATCGGCGAAGAGTAGTGCCGGATCCAGATTCCCTTGAATAGCCTGGGTACCTAGCTTTTCCCAGGTTGCCACCAGGGGCGTGCGCCAATCCAACGCCATGACATCGCCGCCCGCTTCCGCCATAGCCGGATAGAGGACCGGATTACCCGTACCAAAATGGATCACCGGCACCTGCCCGGAGATGGATTCAATGAGCCGCTGACTATGCTCAAACACGAAATTCCTGTAATCCGCGAGAGACAGGCAACCCACCCATGAATCAAAAATTTGGATTGCTTGGACGCCAGTGTCAATCTGGTATTGCAAATAATCAATCGCCGCGGTGGTGACTCTGCGCATCAGCTCATGCCAAGCACCCTGGTCCTTGTGCATGAATTTTTTAATCTCTATGTAATGCTTAGAACTCTTGCCTTCAATCGCGTAGGACACCAGCGTAAATGGCGCTCCACCAAAACCAATCAGGGGTATGTTGGCAGGCAGTTCCGCGCGGATCAGTCTGATTGCCTCGCCTATGTAAGGCATGCTGGTGCGCGCGGATGCGGGCTGAATCCGGTCAATATCGGCAACCGAACGGACCGGGTTGCTAATGACAGGTCCCTGCCCGGGCGGATAATCCAGATGAAATCCCATAGGCTCAAGCATGGGTAGCAGGTCCGCAAAAAGAATAGCCGCATCTACCCCGAGTATTCGCTGCGCATCACATGTCACCTGGGCAGAAAGATGCGGTGTTTTGAAAAACTCAAGACTCGGCGTCTTGCCCTTGAGCGCTTGGTATTCCTTCATATACCGGCCCGCCTGCCGATTAAGCCAGATGGGGGTATAGTCGGTTGCCTCGCCTCGACATGCTTTGAGGAAGGTTGATTGATACAACTGGCTGGTCTGTGTTGTGCAGTTCACTCGGTTGTCTTTTATAGGCTGCTTATTGACAAGTTATTTATTTACGAGCTGTTTATTTACGAGCTGGCATTGCCAGTCAAGCAAGCGGGAGCTCAACATGCGGGTCAACTTCTGCGTCATAGTCTATACCGGCAAATCCAAAACCATGCATCTCCAGAAATGCTTGGCGGTAACCTTCAAAATCCGTTACTGCAAACACATTTGATGCGTCGACCTTTGACCAGTTTGCCTGCACATAATCCT
Source organism: Candidatus Azotimanducaceae bacterium (assembly GCA_965208605.1). Classification (GTDB taxonomy): domain Bacteria; phylum Pseudomonadota; class Gammaproteobacteria; order Pseudomonadales; family Azotimanducaceae; genus UBA9659. Next base: position 1,249,953 of record OZ242345.1, read on the forward strand.
GAATCTCCGGAGCCATCTCAAGTTCATCCATGCGGATCCGACCCTCAGCATCAAGTCTCAGTGCGCCATCACCAAACAGCTGGGTGTTGAACAGTCTGGTCGTCTGCTCAATACAACCTTCATGCGTGCCGGCGGCCTTCATCGCCTTGAAGAGCAGAGAAAGATACACAGACATGCCCGGTATCGCCGAGGCAGCCTGGGTCAGCAAGCCCTTCATCACCACAAGATGGGCCTTGCCACCGACGGCTTGCATGGCGCCTTGCAAGGCAGCCCTTGCCCTGCCCAGATCTTCCTTCGCCTTGCCAATGGTGCCGTGATAGTAAATGGGCCAGGTGACTTCACTACCCAGATAGGTGTAATTCATGGTGATGCACCCAGGCGCAAGTAGATTCCGCGCCGCCAGCACCTTGAGCCAGATTTCCCAGTCTTCACCCCCCATGACTTTTACCGTGTCTTGCACCTCCTCATCTGTCGCCGGTTCCAAGCTCAGTGCTCGCAGGTCGCCAGAATTAAAATCAATTGTCATGCCGGTAAAGGGCTTGCCAATAGGCTTCAGCGTTGAGCGGACAGTCTTGCCATCGGGTAGCTGCCGGGCCGGAGCGGCTAGGGAATAGAGCACCAGATCCACCTGCTCCAGGTCCCGCTCAATGAGGTCGCAGGTTTTTTGTTTAATCTCATCGGAAAAGGCATCGCCATTGATATTCGCGACATAGTGCCCCGCTGCCTTCGCGTGCTCGGTAAAGGTCGCGGTCTTGTACCAACCCGGCGATGCCGTGCGTCCTTTTAATGCGGGCCTTTCAAAAAACACCCCGACTGTAGCGGCATCGTAACCAAATGCGGCGGTAATTCTTGAGGCCAGGCCATAGCCACCGGAAGCACCAATGACGAGCACTTTTTTAGGGACTCTTTTAGGGTCTCTTTTAGGGACTCGCGCCTCTGATGGCACCTGATTATCAACAACATACCGAATCTGCTGCTGCACCTCCATGGCGCAGCCCCCTGGATGAGCAGTGGTGCACAGGAAGCCTCTAATCTTGGGTTTAATGATGTTCATTTTATTTTGATGTCTTCTGATGACCATTGACCTGATGACCATAGACTTGATAGCCATAGACCAGCAAAAAAAAGCCGAGCAATAGCATCGGCATGGAGAGCAACTGCCCAGCAGTTATCTTGTCCAGCAGTATAAACCCTAGATGGGCATCTGGCTCCCGAAAAAACTCTGAAAAGATCCTGAGACTAGCGTAACCCAGGAGGAAGAGCCCGGAAACCGTCATGGCGGGTCTTGCCCGGCGGGTAAAGACCCAGAGCATGGCAAACAGGACGGGACCCTCCAACAAGGCTTGATACAAGCTTGATGGATGCCGGGCAATCAGTTCACCGGGATAGATAACCGCCCAGGGCACTGTGCTGCTACCATCAACCGCCACCGCTCGCCCCGGCAACTCAACATTCACAAAATTACCGATACGCCCAGCACCCAGTGCCAGGGGGGCGGCGGGAGCAATAAAATCCGTCACTTTAAAAAAGTCATCCAAAAATCCTTTGCCGGGGCGGCTTCTGTTGAAGATCGCGACCGCTACCAGGGCACCAATCAGCCCACCATGGAAGGACATGCCCCCCTGCCAAATGCGGAATCCAGACCAGGGGTCCAGTAGCAACTGAGACCAGCCATAAAACAGAAGATAGCCGAGGCGCCCGCCAAGCATCAGCCCCAGCACAATATAAAACACCAGATCCGAGAGGGTCTTCTCATTGAATGGCGCAAGGGGCCCTTTGGTGCGTCCCAAGAGTAGCCACCAGGCAAGGGCGATGCCCAGCAGATAACTGATGGCATACCAGTGAATGTTGACCGGGCCAAGACTGATTGCTACCGGATCCATCTCTGGGTAATGCCACATGCTCGCTACTCCAATAAAACTATAGGTTCATAATATATGACACTCCCGTTGGTTGATAATCAGGGATTGTATAGGGGAGTACAAGGCCAATGCCCCGCGCCGTCATTCTCGCCGAACCCAGTCGTCCAGCCGCAGGCGGGACAACGACTGGGTTCGGGGGGAATCCAGAGAAACGAGCAGTATCGCCTTCACCGTCAGCAGCAGTAATAACGGGACTGTACCCTTCGTTCCTCTGGATTCCCGAGCAAGCTCGAGAATGACGGCGCGGGGCGCCGTAAGCCGCCACTCTGGATTCCCGCCGGTGACGAGAATGACGGGGTTCGGCAGCCAGTCTGATAAACTCGTATTTTCATCAGGTCTCGTCTGTCCCTATGTTTATTTGTCAACTGTGCTGGTTTGCCCCATGTGTTTGATTTTATTTGCTATCAACGCCAATGAGCGGTGGCAGTTAGTTGTTGCTGCTAATCGTGATGAACATTACGATCGAGCTTCCCAGGCGGCCGACTTCTGGGCTGAGGCACCTCTTATGCTAGCCGGCAGGGACCAGGTGATGGGTGGCACCTGGCTGGGGATAACCAAGACCGGGCGCTTCTCGGCGGTGACCAACTACTATGAACCCCCACCAGACCCCGTGCCGAAGCGTTCACGGGGGGAATTGCCATACCAATATCTGAACGGTCATGCCCTGCACAGTGATGCGCTGCACACTAATACCAAGCCGGCAGCCTTCATCCAGCAGCTCGCCCAACATAGCCATGAATATCGTGGTTTTAACCTGCTACTGGGCGACGGAGATGACTTCTATTATTACGGCAACAGAAGGGATGAAACCAAAAAATTAGACCCCGGCTGCTACGGCATCAGCAATCAACACCTTGATTGCAGTTGGCCCAAGGTCATCCAAGGACGACGCCAGTTGGCAACGCTACTGTCAAGCACCCCGCCGCCGACAAGTAATACAGCTGCTGCCTTGGTTACCGCGCTGTTCAAGCTGCTTGCCGACAAGGGAGACGAGCGTGACTTTTCAACCAATTTTATCTCCGGCGACACTTATGGCACCCGGGCGGCGACAGTGGTGCTGGTTGCTACTGATGGTAGCGTGCGCTTTGAGGAACGTGCATTTGGCCCCATGGGCAAACCCCTCGGCATCAGCAAGCATCATTTTAATTTGTAATTCCTGCTTCTGATAACACCGCCAAATCCAGCGGCGCGTAAGGCGTCCTCTATGTGGTTCTTGATCAGATACGCATTGTCCATCTTCAAGACCGTCTCCAGCATTGTCTTGGCTTGACTCAGGGTGAAGTTACTCAACGTATGCTTCACCAGCGGCAAACTGGTGGAGTTCATGGAAAGAATATCAAACTCCATTGCCATCAATAGCACGGCGGCGGCAGGGTTACCGGCCATCTCGCCACAGATAGTAACTTCCTTATTTTCCTGATGTGCTGCCTGAACAATCTGAGTGAGGGCATGTAACACCGCGGGATGAAATTCCTGATAGATCTCGGCCACCTGGGCATTATTCCGATCAACTGCCAACATATACTGGGTCAAGTCATTGCTACCCACAGACAGAAAATCAACCCGCTTAATAATATCCCGCGCTTGATACACCGCTGCCGGCACTTCAATCATCACCCCAATATCCGGCATCTCTAATTCCCCGCCCTCTTCAATGATTTCCCGGTAACATTGGTTCACCAGCCGTTGCGCTTCATCAACCTCCGCAATGCTACTAATCATGGGCAACATGATACGGAGCTCGGTATCAATGTCTTCATTGGCGCGGATCATTGCCCGCACCTGTGCCAGAAATATCTCCGGATGATCCAGGGTGACCCTTATCCCCCGCCAGCCCAAAAAGGGGTTCTCTTCTCTGATAGGGAAGTAGGACAAGGCCTTGTCGCCGCCTATATCCAGAGTGCGCATGGTCACCGGACGCGGGGCAAATGCTTGTAGATGTTCCCGATAAATAATGCGCTGTTCTTCTTCTGTGGGGAAGCGATCATTGATCATAAAATGCACTTCCGTCCGGTAGAGACCAACGCCTTCGGCGCCCCGGTCAAGCGAGCGGGTAACATCCGCCATCAAACCGGTGTTGACCCAGAGGCGCACCGGATGATTATCTTGAGTGAGGCAGGGCTTGTCTCCAGCCTCATCAAGCCCCTCAATCAAGGCGGCTTCTTCCTCGGCTATCTGCTCGTAGTAGTCCAGTTCCTCTTTTTTGGGGTAGGTGATGATCATTCCCTGGAAGGCATCAATGATCATTGGCTTGTGGTCAAGCAAACCGAGGGGCAGGTCGGTAACACCCATGACCGTCGGCATGCCCATTGCTTCCGCCAGGATAGCCACATGCGACTTGCCAGAGCCCTTGACGGATACAAAGCCGACCAACTTGTTCCGGGGCACCGTTGCCAGGTCTGCCGGGGTGAGTTCTTCACCGACCAGGATAGTCTGCTCTGGATAGTCAATCTCCCGGGTATCAGCAAATTGCAATCTCGCCAGGACCCGGTTGCCGAGCCCACGAACATCAACGCCTCTTTCCCGGAGATATTCGTCTTCCATAGACTCAAAGTTCTGCACATGTGCCGAGACCACCTTGCGCAATGCTCCCGGTGCCCAGTCGCCGGCTTTGATCTTTTCTATGACCTCACCGGTAATGGCTGAGTCATCCAGCATATGCAGGTAGGCATCAAACAATGTGAGTTCTTCTCGTTTGAGTCGGTCCCGGAGCTTGGCGGAGGTAGCCGTGATTTCCTGTTGCGTTTCCTTGACCGCTTTCTGAAACAAAGCAATCTCATAATCAATATCTAGCGCGGGTTTATCGGGCACCTCATGCAAGCCTACATTCTGGGTGCTAACGACGACGGTGCCGATGGCGACCCCCGGCGCACCCTGGATACCGTAGAATTTTGATGAAGGCCGGTCGGCAGTATCACCCGACAACATCAATGAGCCCGTTGCCTCAGCGTGCGCAATCACCCCAGCCAACTGGGCGGAAAGTGTTATCAGGAAAGCCTCTTCACTTTCATCAAAGCGGCGGATTGCCTTTTGCTGCACGACCAGGACACCTAAGACCTTCCGATGATGGAGAATGGGCACCCCCATAAAGGCGTGAAAGGCTTCCTCGCCTACATCTTCCAAAAATAGATAGCGCGGATGTTGGGGGGCGTCTTTAAGATTGATCGTTTCCGCCCTTTCTCCGACCAAACTCACCAGCCCCTCACCCACTCCCAAAGATATTTTGCCCACGGCATCCGCATTGAGGCCGCGCGTTGCCATGAACCTATAGTGTTGTTGCACCTCGTCAAACAGATAGACGCTGCATACCTCGGTAGACATGGCAGTACGCACCCGGTCGACGATGATATTCAGCACTGTGTTCAGGTCGGTCGCCCGACTCACTTCCTGGATGACGCTTCTCAGAGTTTTAAGCATGGGGGGGCGCCTCCAGGCAAGGTAGCAATTCCTTCATGGCTTGACGATAAACCTGTTGCTTGAAAGACACCACCTGCCCCAGGGGATACCAGTAACTTACCCAGTGCCAGGCATCAAACTCTGGTTTATCCGCATGATCAAAGCGCACATCATCATCCGTGCCGAGCATCCTGAGCAGGAACCACTTCTGTTTTTGCCCCCTGAATGATGGCTCATTGCGTCTTAGTGCTGCGGGCAGTTGGTAGCGCAACCAGCCCTGGGTACAACCGAGGATCTGCACCTGCTCCACTGAGAGCCCTATCTCTTCATCAAGTTCTCTGAAGAGGGCGTCCTCTGGGCCTTCATTGGATTTGATGCCACCCTGAGGGAACTGCCACCCAGACTGGCCCGCGCGCTTTGCCCAGAGCACCTGATCCAAGACATTCCCCAAAATGATGCCTACATTGGGACGGTATCCATCTGCATCAATCAAAACCAATCCTCATTACCCTGAGCTTGCATTTTCTATGAATATTTGCCTTTCAGCAAACCGCCAATACAGGCTAGACTTTCCGCCTGCTGACAGACAGCCCGGAGCCGCCATGCCACTTGCGATATTTGATCTGGACGACACCTTGATCGCCACTGATAGCGACCAGGCATGGGGCGAGTTTATTGTTGACCAGGGCTTGGTAGCCGCTGAATACCAACAGGAAAATGACCGCTTCTACGCCCAGTATCTGGCCGGTGAACTAGACATCCATGCCTATCTGGCAGCTTGTGCTGCTCTGCTTGCCCCCCATGCCATGGATGCTCTGCTGGGCTACCGAGCAGACTTCATCGCTACCAAAATTGAACCTCTGCTACTCAGCAAGGGGCTTGCCTTGTTGGACTTGCACCGCCAGCAGGGGGATTTTTTGATGGTCATTACCTCAACTATGGAGTTCATATCCAGACCTATTGTGGACAAACTGGGTATTGACACGCTGCTCGCGCCAGTACTAGAAATAAAACACAATAGATTTACCGGCAAGATTGTCGGCGTGCCGAGTTATGCCGAGGGCAAGGTGACCTGCCTTATGGACTGGCTAAAAGACACCGAGCATAATCTAGTCGGCAGTTATTTCTATACTGACTCCCATAACGACTTGCCGTTACTCCGCCAGGTGGACAACCCGGTAGCGGTTGACCCGGATGAGCGGCTAAGGCAGGAAGCCACAGCGAATCAGTGGCAAATTATCAGCCTGCGTTGACACGCCGTCATTCTCGAGCTTGTCCTCTTGTCGCAGGCGGAATCCAGAGGAACAAAGGCAACCACCTGTGGGGCATTGACACGTCAACAACAAAATGATCCGCCGCTCCCCGCCACCCCAGTCGTCCTCGCTCCTTTCAGGCGGCTTGCGCCGCCAGTCTGGATTCCGTCACCCCAGTCCATCACAGCCGATGGCTGTGATGACTGGAGTGGCGAGAATGACAGGGGGGTTAAAAGGCGAGCTTGCCCTTTAGATAGATGCGGTGGTCAGCGGTGGTGGTGCTTTCTTTGCGCTCGGTGACGAGTTTCAGATCAAACGCCTTGCTGCGCTGCCACTGCACACCTAAGCGATAGGTGTCGCCACTGTCGCCGAAGCTCAGTTCAGTGTAGGGCGTCATGAGGCCAGGGCCCCTGGGCGCGTACATGCCGTAATCCAAACGGACCTCCAGGCTCGGGCTGTAGTCGCGGCTGTAGTCAGCGGAACCGCCTTGACGGCTAGCCCCCAAGCCCTCATCTATCAGCCCCTGCTGCCAGAGTTGTTGCACGCCGCCAGTTGCCACCCCATAACCAGGCTTCAGGCTGAAAGACAGGCCCCGCCCGTTCGTTAACGGCTGGAAGCTAATCACCCCACTCAGCCCCCACTCATCAGTATCACCCTTGCCGTCCACCAGCAGCTGCGCCTTGCTCTGCATGCTGAGCCCACCACCGGGGCTGGCATAGCGCAGGCTGACACCCAACTCAGTACCCGCACCGGTCTTGCCATCGCCGCCATCCTGCCGCGCACCGACTTCCACACTAGATACCAATTGCCCGCCCCGGTGCATGGTGTGCTTGCGCGTCGCTTCCAGGGTCATCCGCAGACGGCGAACATCCAGGTCCTGGGACGCCAGTTGCGCGCTGGATTTCACTTCCAGTTGAGTTTGGACCGCTTCCGCCTTGAGGCGCAGGGTGGTGAGGTCGGTCTCCATCAAGACACCACTAGCACCCGCCCCCAGGGTCTGCATGCTGAGGTCGCTAGACAAGACGTCCGCCTTGGGTGTAGCTTCTATGATTTCCAGTTCGCCCTGGCTGTGGCCAAAGGTCGCCCAGAAGTCCAGCGTCTTTGTCGTCCAACCTAGATAGGTATGGACACCGGTCATATCCAGGTCATAGTCGCCGCTGGCAGTCCCGTCCTCGGTGGTATAGTCCAGTTCCGCTTCGGTTTTGGAGACCGAGATGCCGACCAGGGTCTGCTCATTCAGGTGTTTATCCAGACCCAGTTGCAAACTAAAGAGGTCGCCGTCCCAACGTGCTCCATCAGAGCCATCCATACTGCGGTAGTCGCCCGCACCCCAGAGGGTGAAGCCCTGAGCGCCAGAGCCAGAGGCACCGCCGCCCGCGCCATTCAAGGGCAGCACAAAGGCAGACCCCGCCAAGACTCGCTTCAAGTCAAACTGGTCATCGGCGATGGCGCGTCCCTGGGCTTTGATGATACCCGTCAGGCTGGAAGCACCACCGAGGCTAGCACTACTGCTAGTAGCTCCGGCAATGTTTGAGAGCCGTGCCTGCTCCAGGCGCTGCACAATAGCACTGACATGCTGGTCCGCCATGGCGCGTGCCACTTCCGGCAGTATCACTGCATTAAGCGCAGCAATGTCGCGTACGACGATGACGATGCGGGTAACCGTGTCGGCAGCATTGCCGGCGGCATCGGATACATCATAAGTGATGGTGTATTCCCCAAGCGTGTCGGTATCCACTGTGTCGCCGCCAACGGCAATGCGGCCACTGAGAACACCATCCGCCGCATCACTTGCCGTGGCTCCCGGGTCAATGAAGGTGCTGCCTTGAGCGACCTCCATGGGGCTGGCACCTATGAGCCTAATCTCCGGCGCCACGGTGTCTGGCGGCATAGCAGATACTTCTGCTGAGGCCGCGCCCGCGCCGATGACGTTCAGCGCACGCACCTGGAAGTAATAACTCGTGCCGCCGGTCAAGCCAGTCACGGTGTGGCTGCTTGAGTCTGTGGTTGCCGTCCAGGGGGCGGCATAGTTGCCCGCACTCCCCTCAGCCTGGCGATATTCATAGCCGGTAATGGCACTGCCGCCATCATTAGCCGGCGCCTCCCAGGTCAGCTGGACGGTCATGAGGTCCACCATGGCAACCAGGTTGACCGGTGCATGGGGTGGCGTTTTCGCGGTGCCGCGCACGTTCGCCGCGCTGGCGGGACCGGCGTTGCTGTCGGTGTCCTCCACGCTGCCCGCGGCAAGGGTCAGGGTGAAGGCTGCCGCAGTCGGGGTGAAAGTGATCATATAGGTGTCGCCAGAGCCGCTCAGGCTATCCACTGTGGCACCCGTGGCGGTGATGTCGGTAGCAACCAAGCCGGTTACCGCCTCATTGAAGGTGAGGCTGACCGTCTGCGCGGTGCCAATCACCCCTTCGTCAATGGTGCCGAAGGTCGCCGTCGGCGCGTCGCCCGCGGTGATGGTGAGCGTGTTGGTACCGGAGAAATCGGCATCATCGGTAACGGTCAGGGTGAAAGCCAGGACTCCGCTAGCCGGTGCGGTGAAGGTCGCGATGGCGGTGTTGGCGTTGGTCAAGGCGATTGCCGTGGTGGGCGTGGTCGCAACGCCATCGGTCATCGTATGCACCCAGGCATAAGTCAGGACACCATTTTCGGGGTCGCGACTGCCCGTGCCGTCCAGCGTTACGGGCGCGCCGGGCATCACACTTTGCTCGGCATCCAAACCCAGACCGCCACCAACATCTGCCATCGGTGCCAAGTTAGCGGTGACGGTGACGGTGGAGGTGGTGGTGTCATCGTCCTCATCGGTGACGGTCAGGGTGAAGACCAGGACTCCGCTAGCCGGTGCGGTGAAGGTCGCGGTGGCGGTGGTGTCGCCGCTCAAGGTTACATCCGTGCCGCTGGTCTGCACCCAGGCATAAGTCAGAGCATCATCGTCGCCATCGGGGTCGGTAGCGGTGCCGCTCAAGGTTACGGGCGCGCCGGGCATCACGATTTGCTCGGCATCCAGACCCACACCGGCACCAACATCGACGAGTGGCTGCGAGGTTACGGTGATGGTTACGGTAACGGAGACGGGCGGACCATGAGAATCGGTCACGGTCATGCCGAAGGACAGGACCCCGACGGTAGCCGGTGCGGTGAAGGTCGGGCGGGCGGTGTCAGCACCGGTCAACATGATTGGCACGGTGGGCGCAACGCCATCGGTCAAGGTGTGCTCCCAGGCGAAGATCAGCGAAGCGTCTTCTTGATTGGGGTCACTGGCAGAGCCTTCCAGCGTTACGATTTGGCCAACAGACACGCTGCGGTCGCCGCCAGCATCGGTAGTCGGGGGCGTGTTACTCACGGTGATGGTGACCGTGCCGGCGCCGGTGGCGGGGGGATCGAAATCATCCGAGACGGTGATGGTGAAGACCAGAATCCCGGGGGTAGTTGTGGTGAAGGTCGCGGTGGCGGTGTCAGCGCCGGTCAAGGTTACCGCCGTGCCGCTGTCCTGCACCCATTCATACCTCAACGTATCGCTCACATCGAGGTCGGTGGCGCTGCCGCTCAGAGTTACGGACACGTCGTGCAACACGGTCTGATCTGCGCTGGTAGTGACCAGCGGGGCCCGGTTGGCTGCCGCCGCGCCAACGGTGACGGTGCGGAGAAGCACTCTGACATTACCGGCGGCATCGGTTACGGTGTAGGTGTAGACGTAGAGTCCGGCGGTGTCGGGGTCCAGTTCAGTCGTGCCGCCGGGACCTTGAATGGTCGTTACAATGTCGTCAGCGGAGTCCGTTGTGCTCAGATCTTCGTCATAAGTGCCACCGACCGGGATGACCACCCGTGGACCTCCTGCCCCCAGGCTTACTACCGGCGGAGAGGTATCAGCAAATATATCGGCGGTGTAGGGGTCGGCGAATGCTTCATGCACGCCGCCGGCGACATCCGTGAGAGTGTTCACATTGAAGGAGACCGTGCCAATGTCGAGCGGTCGCACCGTATAAGTTGCCTGGTATTCCCATTCCGTGCCGGTGGCAACCAAATTCTGTGCTGGCGGCTGGGTTGGCGCATGCCGCACATGAAATTGGGCGGCACCCACAAGCGAAGCCGCTGTCAACGCTCGGGTGGAAGATAGCGTTATCGTATACGTATCACCGGCGTTCAGGAGGGTGGTGTCGCCGGCCCGTTCCACACCGCCGGTATGCACGAAGTCTAGATCAAGCATCAGTGGCGGGCCCGCGGTGCCGTCCTTGGTCTGTAGGAGGTTGGGGTTGCCGCTGGCATCCTGCACGCTGCCGGTTTGAATGATCAGGGTAAATTCTGGCGCGGTCGGGGTGAAGTCGATGTCGTAGGTGTCGCTGGGGCCTTGGCTGGGGGTAACCTTATTCACCGTGAGACCGACGGAGCCGGAGAAATCACCCCTATTCAATTTAGTTACCAGTTCGTCGAAGGTGATGGTATGCGTCTGTTCTATGCCAACCACACCAGCGGTAATGGTGCCCAAAGTCACGACCGGGCGGATGGTGTCGTCCGACGGGTCTATGCTGACGAAGGTGGTATCGGTGTCGCTCTCACCGGTCGCATCGGTTACGGTCAGGGTGAAGGTGAACGTCCCCACTTCAGTCGCGTCGAAAGCCGGGCGGCGTGCGTTTGGGTTTGACAGCACAATGGGGGTGGCGGGCGCGCCGCCATCGGTCTCGGTGTGTTCCCAGACGTAGTCCAACGTATTGCTCTCTTGATTGGGGTCGCTACTTGCCGAGCCATCCAGCCTTACTTCCACGCCGACAAGCAAGGATTGACCGTGTCCGGCATCGGCGGTCGGTGGCTGCTCGGGTATCAGCGCGTTGCCGTGCGCGATCAACTCGCTGGCGGGTCCGGAGTTCGGGGTGGCGGCGGTGTCTTGCACCGCGTTCACGGCAAGGCGCAGGGTGAAGATCTGCGCGGTCGGGGTGAAGGTGATGTGGTAGATGATGCCGTCTGCGCTGTCTGCCACGCTAATTTCCTCAACACCAGTGGAGGCGGAAAGAGCACTCGCTACCAAACCTTCTACCGCTTCGGAGAAGATGAGTCTGACGGTCTGTGCTATGCCAGTCATACCTTCGGCAAGGGGGCCGAAGTTCACGGTCGGCGCGGTGCCATCAATCGCGCTGCCGCTCAGGCTCAGCGCGTTGGTGGGGCCCGAGTTCGGGGTGGCGGCGGTGTCGTTCACGCTACCCGCGGCAAGGGTCAGGGTAAAGGCGGCCGCGGTCGGGGTGTGGGTGATGCGGTAGGTGATGCCGTCTCCGGTGTTAGCCACGCTAATTTCCGTAACACCAGCGGAGTCGGAGAAGTCGGCGTCAGTCAAACCGGTTACCACCTCATCGAAGGTGAGGATTGCCGTCTGTGCTATGCCAGTCATACCTTCGGCAAGGGTGGCGAAGGTCGCGGTCGGCGCGGTGCCATCAATCGCGCTGCCGCTCACGCTCTGCGCGGTTACGGGGCCCGCGTTCCGATTCACGTCGGTCACGCTATCCGCGGTAAGGGTCAGGGTAAAGGAGGTCGCAGTCGGGGTGAAGGTGATGGTCCAGGTGATGCTGTCTCCGGTGTTTGCCACATCACTCACCGTGGCACCGGTGGATTCGGATAAGTCGCTTTCATCAAAACCGTCTATCACTTCGGAGAAGATGATGTTGTGCGTCTGCTCGGTGCCCGTCACACCGGCGGCAATAGTGCCTAAGTCCACGCTCGGCACGCTTGCCGGTGCCGCGCTGGCGGTCACGCTCAGCGCGCTGGCGGGGCCCGAGTTCGGGGTGGCGGCGGTGTCGCTCACGCTATCCGCGCTAAGGGTCAGGGTGAAGGATGCCGCGTTCGGGATGAAGGAGAGGGCGTAGGTCGTGCCGGAGCCGCTCAACATAATTCCGATGACACCGCTGGAAGCGGAGAAGTCGGCGTCAGTCAAACCGGTTACCTCCTCATCGAAGGTGAGGCTGACCGACTGTCGCGTGCCAATCACACTGTCGGTGGGGGTGGCGAGAACCGCAGTCGGCGCGGTGGTGTCAGATGCCACGACGGTGATGGTTAGCGTGTCGGTGATGGCGGCACTGGCGGCATCGGTTACGGTCAGGGTGAACTCCAGAGTCGCGGCGCTATCCGGTGCGGTGAAAGCCGCGGTGGCGGTGGCGGCATCGTTCAAGGTTACATTCGTGCCGCTGTTCTGCGTCCAGAGGTATGTCAACGTATCGCTCGCTTGATCGGGGTCGGTCGCGGTGCCGCTCAAGGTTACGTTCGCGCTGAAGGTTACGCTCTGATCGGGCCCGGCATTGACTGTCGGCGCGGTGTTGGGTGCATCGCGGGTTACGGTAACGGTGTAGGTTTTCTCGGTGCCGTCTTGGGCGGCAACCACGATGTCGATGGTATTTGCGCCAACATCCAGGGCAATCGCGGCGCTGGCTGCGCCACTGGCAACCGCCGTGCCAGCCACGGTTACGCTGGCGGTGGCATCATTCACAGTCGGCGTGACTCTGATGCGGGCTACCGCATTACCCACCTCGGCGGTGTAGTCCACGGTGGCGGCGGCAAAGGCGGGCACCAAAGCACCAGCCGAGAGAGTCAAAGATGACAAGTCCGCATCCGCGGACAGGGTTACGCTCGCGGCAAGCACGACTACGGTCGCCGCGCTGGTAACGCTCTTGTCGGGACCATGACCATCGGTGTAAGTAACGATGACTTCAAGGGTCTCGCCCACTTCGGTTGCGGTCGGCATGTAGGTCGCCTCGTTGGTAGTACCAGTGATGGTGCTGCCGTCCGTGTTTTGCCATAGATGGCCAGTAACCGTAACCGGACTAGACGGCGAATCCGGGTCGGTTACCGCGCCGGCGGTCAAGGTCTGCCCGGCTTGAACGGCGCCGCTGATGGCAGCGATGCGTCCGGTCTCATCCTCATTGGTCACGGTTATCGTTACCGCAAGTTCGCTACTCGCACTCGTGGTGCTATCGGTGGCGGTCACGGTAATCTGATAGACGTTGTCGGCGTCAGCGTCCTGCGGGTCTTCATAGTTGGGGTCATTGGCGAAACCCAACCTACCGTCGCCACTAATAGCGAACGAGTCCGCATCCGCGCCGGAGCGTGTCCAGGTAACGCTAATGGAGTTGCCATCGGCATCTTGCGTGGCGGTGTAGGCCGCCACTGTCTCGGTGTTCTCGCGATGACTCACCGCTCCACTGCCAACGATAACCGGCTTGGCGGGTGCGGTTACGGTGATGGTTACCGTGTCGGTGTCGGTGTTGGTGGCGGAGTCACCGGAATCATCGGTTACGGTCAGTTCGAATATCAGCACCGCGGCGGTCGCCGGTGCGGTGAAGGTGGGAGCGGCGATAGCGGCATCGCTCAAGGTTACATTCGTGCCGCTGGTCTGCGTCCATGAATAAGTCAGGGCATCGCCATCGGGGTCGGTGGCGCTGCCGTCCAGCGTTACCACCGCGTCGGCGATCACGCTCTGCGCGTCTCCCGCCTCGGCAACTGGCGCCTGGTTAGCCGCGGTGCCGGTCACGCGCCTGGCTGCCAGCGGATTTTCCGCCGGACCGGTATTGCCGGCTTCGTCGCTCACGCTATTCGCGTTAAGGGTTATGGTGAAGGTCTTCGCGCTTGGGGTGATGGCGAGGGTGTAGGCATCGCCGCCGGAGCCGCCAATGTTGGTTATCCTGGCACCAACCACGGTGAAGTCGTTGATAGCCAGCCCGGTTACCACTTCGGAGAAGGTGAAGTCGTGCTCCAGTTCCTCGCCAATCACACCGACCTCAGTAATGGTGGCACCGCCAAAGTCCACGCTCGGCACGGTGGTGTCAGCGGCGCGGGTGACGGTGATGGTGTAGGTTTTCTCGGTGCCGTCCTCGGCGGTAATAACAACACCAAGGGATACCAAGTCGCCGGTGAATGGAAAAGTCTCGGTACTGTCACCACTACCATCAACATCCGCAGCCGCACTGGGGTCATCAGGATTTGCCGTAAGCGTAAATTCGTTCGCATCGGTCGCCACGGTCGCGGTATAACTTGTCGTGTCCGCAGTAATCGCTTCATTCAACGCGCTAACCATGCCGTTGTTATCCGTTATGGTCACGCTACCCAAGTCCGCATTAGAGGATAAGAGCAGGGCTCGGACGATTTGGAACCGATATGTTTCAGTGAGTGCACCGACGCTGACGACAACGTCAAGTGTGTTTATCCCCGGATCCAGATCAAGCACATAACTGTCACCACTGGAAATCATCGTCCTATCCACAGTCAGGCTTGCCGAGGCATCATTCACGGTCGGCGTGGTGGTGATTTCATCCACATCGCTCGCCACATTGACGGTGTACATGTAGACGCCACTCTGAAATGCTGGGGTTATGCTGTCAGGTGTCGGCGTGAACACCACACCGCTCAAGTCGGCATTCGCAGGCGGCGGCGCGGCGCGGGTGATGGTAACGGTGTAGGTTTTCGTGCTGGCATCTTCGGCGGTAACGGTAATGCCAATGTTATTGGCGCCGACAGCCAGCGGAATCGCAGCGGAGGGGGTGCCACTGGTAACCTCGACGAAAGCAACGGTTACGCTGGCGGCGGCATGATTCACAGTCGGCGTGACCGTAACGCTTGCCACATCATGCGCCACCTCACCGGCGTTGTATGCCGTGGTGGCAGCAGCAAAGGGGGGCAAGGTGCCTTCGGAGATAGTTAAGGCGGACAAGTTCGCATCCGAGGATTCGGTTGCGAACTCGGCACGCACGGCTTGGGTCGGTGTGCTGGTAACGGTTTTGCCGGCACCGTGCCCGTCGTTGTAAGTAACCATGACTTCAATGGTCTTGCCCACCTCGGTTGCGGTCGGCGTGTAGGTCGGCGTGTTAGCAATACCAGTGATGTCGCTGCCGTCCGTGTTTTGCCATAGATGGGCGGTAACCGTGACCGGCGAAGACGGATTCGGCGAATCCGGGTCGGTTATCGTGCCGGCGGTCAAGGTCATGCCGACCTGCGCGGTGCCAGTGATGGCGCTGATGCTGCCCGCTTCCTCTGAATTTTGCACTATAATCCTAACATCACCAATGACTGACATGGGCGGCGTGCCGTCATCGGTGCCGGTCACGGTGACCTCGTAGATGGGATCATGCGCGCTTTCAAAGTCCGGCGAAGTATTAAAAGTCAAGTCGCCGCTTGCGGGGTCAATCGTAAAGAACCCCGCATCCGCGCCGCTGATCGACCAGGTAATGGTGTGGCCCTCGACATCAGTCGCGCGGTAGGTCGCTATTACTACGGTGTCGTTCTCGGCATACTCCGACTCCGCCGACGTATCGGGATGGAAGGTCGGCCTGGTGTTGGGCGGCTCGGTCGCGGTGCCGGGCACGTTTGCCACCACGTTCGCGTTGCCGGAGGCATCGGTTACGCTAGCCGCGGCAAGGGTCAGGGTGAAGGCGGTCGCGGTCGGGGTGAAGGTAACGATATAGGTGTCGCCGCTGCCGCTCAGGCTAATATCATCGGCACCGCTAAAGTGCTCGGCAGCCAGTCCGGTTACCACTTCATCGAAGGTGAGGCTGACCGTCTGTGGCGTGCCAATCACACCGCGTACGGTCACCGCGCCGAAGGTCGCGAGCGGTGCGGTGATGTCGCCAACGCTTACGGTGCGGGTAATCTCGGCGGTGTTACCGGCGAGATCGGTTGCGGTGTAGGTGTAGGTGTAGATGCCGGCGGTGGCGGGGTCCAGTGCAGTCGCGCCGCCGGGTCCGGCAATGACGACCGCAACGATGTCGTCTGCGCTATCCGACGTGCTCGCCCCCGGGTCGGTATACGAGCCACCAATCTCGATGCCAACGACTGCCTCTCCATTCAGGCTTATTGCGGGCGGTTCGGTATCAGGAGTGAAATTAGGGATAATCTGGTCAATAGCAAGCGCCGGGACGCCCGCGCTACTGGTTACGCCGCTCAACTTGAAAGTAAGCCGCCCCGCGTCGCCATCGCGTATCGTATAGACCGCCTGGTATTCGTTGTCCGTGGCGGTGGCAACCAAATCCTGTGGCGGCGGGTTGTCCGCAAACCGCAACCCAAATTGGATCGCGCCGACCAGCGTATCTGTTGCCAATTCAATGTCGGAAGTTACGGTCACCGTGAGCGTATCACCGAGATTCAAGAAGGTGACCGAGCCGGGCGTTAGACCGCCGACATGGCTGTAGGTCAGGGTCAGAGTCGGCGCGCCAACGGCGACCTGGCGGGTAGTCGTGGCGGTGTTACCGGCGAGATCGGTTGCGGTGTAGGTGTAGGTGTAGGTGCCGACGGTGTCGGTATTCGGCCTAGCCGTGAAGCCGTTTATTCCAGTGGGTAATGTCGTGCCGTCGGGACTGGTAAGGGTCGACGTAATGGTGGCGTTGGCATCCGATGTGACCGCACCCGCATCGGTATACTCGGCACCGACCGCGACGGCTATGTATGCCTCTCCGGTCAAGGTCAAGTCCGGCACAGTGGTATCCAGAACATAATCAGGGATCGCATAGGTGAACGTATTTGCCGCGGTGCTATCGGTAGCCGTAACCCCGACCACATTGACTGTAATCGTGCCATTGTCGCCATCCCGCACCGTATACGTTGTCGTGTATTCGTTGTCCGTGGCGGTGGTAACAAAATCCTGTAGCGGCGGGTTGGCCGAATCCGCAAATTCAAATTGGGCGGCATCCGTCAGCGAAGATGCTGCCAACGCCTCGTCTGAATTCACCTGCACCGTGAGCGTATCACCGACGTTCAGGTAGGTGGTGCCAGCCGATTCTATACCGTCGGTGTTGGTAATGGGTCCCGCGCTCAGTGTCGCTTGCGCATGGACAACGCCAGTTGATGCCAGCAGCAGCAGCGCCAGCAATAGCTTCGGCGCCGCGAAAAGGGATTGGGTGAGTGATTTGTTCATGCGGGTTTTGTTCATAGCACTTGGCCTTGGGGGGTTGTTCATGAGTGTTTTGTTCATAGTACTTGTCCTTGGGTTAGAGAGATGTGGGGGTGCCTGTCGCCTGGTTGATGCCAGCAGCGCCGGCAACAGCTTCGGCGCCGCGAAAACGGATTGGGTGAGTGATTTGTTCATAGCACTTGGCCTCGGGATTTTGTTCATGCGTGTTTTGTTCATAGCACTTGGCCTCGGGTTAGAGAGCTGTGGGGGTGCCTGTCGCCTGGTTGATGCCAGCAACGCCAGCGCCGGCAACCCCGTCGCGGTAAAAACGGATGGGGTGCCTGTTTTGGTGAGCAGCTTGGTGACTAGTTTGTTCATGAGCAGAGGCTCCTTAGTGTGAATGAAGTTGGTTTTGGTCGCGCCACTTATCCTTCAGGCAGAGTATGCCGACATTCGGGGCATTATATACGCAAAACGCTACTAGAAATCAATACAATGTTGGCAGTAATTAGCGGGGTATTGCGCCGTTGTTCTCGCCCTCGCCATTCTCGTCCCGCCGGTCATCCTCGTCTCGCCGTCACCCTCGCGGCCCCGCGCCGTCATTCTCGAGCTTGCTCGGGAATCCAGTTCTTTTCTCTTGGCTCTTGGCTCTTGGCTCTTGGCTCTTGGCTCTTGGCTCTTGGCTCTTGGCTCTTACGGCGCCCCCGCGCCGTCATTCTCGCCACCCCAGTCATCACAGCCATCGGCTGGGGTGACTTGGGGTGACGGGAATCCAGAGGAACAAAGGCAACCGCCGCGCCCCCGTCATTCTCGCCGAAGCCAGTCGTACCGCCTTCGGCACACGACTGGGTTCGGGGGGAATCCAGTTTTTTTTGCTGTCATCCCCGGGCTTGCCCTCTGACGGATTGGAGGACCGGGGTAAATCGGAAAACAATACTCTTTTTTACTGGATTCCCGAGCAAGCTCGAGAATGACGGCGCGGGGCGCCGTAAGCCGCCCCGCTTTTCGCCCGCCACCCTAGAGGCAAAAACGAATTTGGTGACCGCCCCCGCCATCACCCCTACGGCGCGCCCAAGAAGGATTATGTTCACAATATCCGCCGAAAATTTGATAAACTTAAAGCCGTGGAGATTAATTGAAAAACCGAGTCCGTTATGAAACCTACTAAATTTTCAAATCCATTTAAACCGGGTTCTGGCCATCTTCCGCCTTATCTCGCTGGCCGAGCCGATGAGCAAGATGCATTTAGAAATAACTTAGTCGACATGTCTGCTGGTGAATCACCTTCGGCAGCAACAGTTTTGTATGGACCCCGAGGGATGGGTAAAACAGTGTTGTTGCGTTGGTTTAAAAATGAAGTTGAGGGTAGCGTTGAGAAGGATGATTCAATACGTTTGGTTTGGGTGACCCCTAATCAATTAGAATCGCCATCTGATTTATGGAAGTGCTTGATGCCTCCTCAAACGCTGAAAAGTAAACTGACCCCTGAAGATTTGACTGCTGGCTTTAATATTGAAGGATTGTCTGCTAGCGCTACTTGGAAAGCAAAGGATTTATTTAAACAAACTTTTCAAAAGACTTTAATTGATCAGTGTAAAAAACAACCATTAATATTGTTAATGGATGAAGCACATAAAATGGACGAAGATCTGTGTAATAATTTATTAAATCTTCATCAAATAATTAGTCCTGAATCCCCTTTTATGTTGGTTTTGGCGGGCACTCCTGGACTGCGACATTTTCTATCGGGAGTAAACGCTACCTTTGTTGAGCGTTCCAGAAAGATTGGTCTTGGGAGATTGGATGAACAATCTGCAGCGGATGCTATAAGTAAACCGTTTGCGGAACAAGGCATACAAATAACGGATGACGCTTTGTCAACTATTGTTGAGGACAGTCAATGCTACCCTTATTTTTTACAAGAATGGGGTCGTTCTCTTTGGATGGAAGCAGACAAAGAAAACTTGACATGCATGACTGATGAACAGGTTGCCATTGTAAAACCAAATATTACCATTATAAAACAAGACTTTTATGATGAACGTAGCGATAAAATAGATGTACTTGGGTTGCGGTCAACGGCGGTTGCTATTGCAAAAGCATTTCAAGATACAAAGGAAATGACAAAGGATGCGATTATGGAAATCATTACAGACAATTTATCGGTTGATTCATTGAATACACAGTCAGATATTGAACGCTTACAAACATTTGTTGATCAAGATTTCATTTGGCGACCACTGGGGTCGGCTTTCTATGAACCGGGTATTCCAAGTTTGATGACGCATATACTGGATCAGCAGCCGTCGCAGAGTTAATAGCAACTCCGCCGCAGAAGAAAAAACGCCCCACTCTGTCATCCTTGCCGTCATTGCTGCCGAAAGGATAGCGGCAAGCACCGCCTCCCCGCCGTCATTCTTGCCGACAGGCGGGAATCCAGAGTCGCCGCCATTCTTGTCGCGGCCCCGCGCCGTCATTCTCGCCACCCCAGTCATCCCAGCCGATGGCTGGGATGACTGGGGTGACGGGAATCCAGAGGAACAAAGGCAACCGCCTCTGGGGCATGTGAGCCAAAACTGCAGTCAATTAAGACATAACTGTCAGCAAAACCAGACATAGTTTATTCGCCAGAACCATCCATCTTAGTAAAGTATGCAACCAGTTTAAGAAGTTGAGGCTGCCATAAGTTATGAACTGATACAGAATTGTGTGGTATATTCCGGGCGTGAAATGATCACGCATATTTTAACAACATAGAGGAAAACAACATGGACACACTAGCCAGTGCTAATATCCTGACAGAAGCGGGGTTTGTCGACTCGCAAGCTCAAGCCGTGATTGCCGTGATGAGTGACAACCTTGCCACCAAAGACGATCTTGAAAACCTTCGCCTTGCCACCCAACGTGACATAAAGGACCTGGGAACTTCCCTCCGCCATGAAATGAAGGAAATGGACACTTCCCTCCGCAGTGACATGAAGGAAATGAACACTTCCATCCGCAGTGACATGACAAATGGTTTTGATACCGTCGCCCATGATATTAAAGGAGTACACGTTAAGATTGATTATCAGTTTTCGTTACTCAAATGGATGGTGGGTATCATGGGTGCTGTGTCGATTGCCATAGGGTTACGATTACTTTTCCTATAGAGCAACATGCAAGACACACTACATAGTGCTATTACCCTTTGATTGCCATAATCTTTCGATTATTTTCCTCATAAGGCTATTCGCTTGGTGGTACCAGTAGCACCCATCGCCACTAACAAAAGCGGCATCATTGCCATACCCCTAGCAGACAATCATGCGCCGCATGCCGGGGTAGGGGGAGGCATGTGTCAATGTGCTCATCTCTGCCCTTTATTTTTATGGATACGCGCGTATCAAAAGCATGGTATCAAACATCTGGTGTATAAGATTTACCCTGGTGGCCGGCATGAAATGTTCAACAAAGTGAACCGAGAGGAAGTCCTAGCCGCGATGCTGGGCTGGTTGCAAGTACAGATACAGGAGGCGGGTAGATGAAACAAATTGCTATCTTGGGGCTAGGGAACTTCGGTACCGCCCTGGCGTGTAACTGGCTGGGCGCAGGCATGGCCGTGCGTGGCTGGACCGTTGAGCAAGAAGTGTTTGATAGCATTAACGCCACCGGGCTGAATGAAAAATATCTGCAAGATGTCTCCCTGGAAGGGCTGGCCGTGTCAATGGACATGGCCGCCACTGTTGATGGGGCTGAGCTCATCGTCTTGGCACTGCCCTCGAGTGTGGTGCTGG
The DNA here is from genome assembly GCA_965208605.1 of Candidatus Azotimanducaceae bacterium. Classification (GTDB taxonomy): domain Bacteria; phylum Pseudomonadota; class Gammaproteobacteria; order Pseudomonadales; family Azotimanducaceae; genus UBA9659. The sequence goes on from OZ242345.1 coordinate 1,271,164, forward strand.
AGGTGGTTGATACCCTCTTGCCGCATCTCAAGAATGAGCAGGTGTTGCTTGATCTGGCGAAGGGATTGGCAGCGGGTGATCGGTTGGTTTCGGAAGTCATCGCGGAAAAGTTAGCAGCAGCAGAGTTGCACTGCCCGCTTTGCGTCATGCTGGGGCCGACCATTGCCCCGGAGCTTGCCCGAGGGGTCTATACCACCGCCCTGGTAACCGGCAGTGATGTGCAGCAGGCGGCACAGATAGCCCAGGCACTGACGACCCCCACCTTGCGGCTGAGTGCGGCAACTGATTCTTTAGGCGCGGAATACTGGGGTGCCTTCAAGAATGTGATAGCCCTGGCTTGTGGCATGGTGGATGGTCTGGGTCCTGATGCTGGGGGGGGTGATAATTTGAAGGCGACTGTCTTTACTGCGGGCTATAAGGAAGCCGTAGAATTACTGCCGCATCTGGGCGCTGACCCGGCCACGGCACTGTCCGCCGCAGGCATAGGAGACCTCTTTGTTACCGCTACCTCAAAGCATGGGCGTAATCGGGAGATGGGGGAACGTCTGGGTAGGGGGCAGACGCTTGCTCAGGCAGAGTCGGAGATGGTGATGGTGAGTGAGGGGGTGCGGGCGGCGCGTATGTTTAGCCGTTTGTTTGCCAGCAGACAACTGGAGGCACCCTTCGTGGTGGCAGTCTGCGGGTTGCTAGACGGCGGGCTGAGCCTGGATGAATTTCTCAATAGGGTGATGCCGTAAAACCGGCTTCGCGCCGTCATTCTCGAGCTTGCTCGGGAATCCAGAGGAACAAAGGCAACCACGGTGCTAGTGGCGATGATAACGGGCTGGATTCCCGCTTCGCTCCATTATTTGTCACTCCCGCCTAGGGCGGAAATGACAGCACGGGGGCAAGCATGACTCGTCCGCGTGGGTTTTATTTTGTCTTGCCAGGCGACGGTTGCTGATCCAGTATATAAGTCATGAAACTGGGGATACCCGGTTCATATAAATCCGACTCCAGTGATTCCCAAATAAAATCATTATCTATAAACGTTTGTTGACGCTCAACAGCTGATTGTGTGTTCAATGAATCAACCGATAAATTGTCTGTAATGATTTCCATAATCGCATCATCTGTCATTGCTTTTGTATCTTGAAATGCTTGTGCAATAGCAACAGTCGTTGACCGCAACCCAAGTTTCTTTAATTTGTCTCTACGTTTCGAATAAAATTTCTTTTTTATAATGGTAATATTTGGTTTTACAACCGCAACCTGTTCATCAGTTATGCATGGCGCATTTTCTTTGTTTGCTTCCATCCAAAGAGATTTACCCCATACTTGTAAAAAGTATGGATAGCATTGACTATCCTCAACTATGATGGACAAAGCGTCATCCGTTATTTGTATGCCATGTTCCTCTAACGGTTTACTTATCGCATCCGCTGAAGCATGTTCATCCAATCTCCCAAGACCAATCATTTCGGAACGTTCAACAAAGGTGGCGTTTACTCCCGATAGGAAATTGTGCAACCCGGGAGTGCCCGCCAACACCAACATAAAAGGAGCTTCAGGACTAATTATTTGATGGAGATTTAATAAATTATTACACAGATCTGCGTCCATTTTATGTGCTTCATCCATTAACAATATTAATGGTTGTTTTTTACACTGATCAATTAAAACCTTTTGAAAAGTTTGTTTAAATAAATCCTTTGCTTTCCAAGTAGCACTAGCAGCCAATACTTCGAAATTAAAGCCAGCCGTCACATCTTCAGGGGTCAATTTACTTTTCAGAGTTTCAGGAGGCATCAAACACTTCCATAAATCAGATGGCGATTCTAATTCATCAGGGGTCACCCAAACCAAACGTATTGAATCATCCTTTTCAACGCCATCCTCAACTTCATTTTTAAACCAACGCAACAACACTGTTTTGCCCATCCCTCGCGGGCCATACAAAACTGTTGCGGCCGGAGGTGATGTACCGGCAGACATGTCGGTAAAATTATATCTAAACAGGTCTTGCTCATCCGCTCGGCCGGCCAGATAAGGCGGAAGGTGTCCAGAGCCCGGTTTGAATGGATTTGAAAATTTTGTAGGTTTCATATTAGATTTCTCAGTTTTTCAAACTGAGCTCCGCAACTTTAAGTTTATCAACTTTTCTGCGGATATTGTTAGCATAATGTTTCTTGATTTTGTCAACTTTCCTTGATGATTCCCTTATGAATTCAGCGGCGCTAGCCGCTGGTCTAATGGCTGGATTCCCGGGCAAGCCCGAGAATGGCGGGGGGACGGGTCATGTATAGCAGATAGGTTACAATCAGCACCATCAGAGTGCCGAAGAACTGGTGCAAACTAGCCAGCAGAATCGGCACCTGATACACCAATGTCAGGATACCCAAAAGAAATTGCACCAGAGTAATCGCCAGCAGACTGAGACCTGGTTTGACCAGAAGGCCATGCCGCATGCTCCAGAGGGCAAGCCAGAGAACCGTCGCTACCAGCAATGCACCCAACCAGCGATGTACAAACTGGAGCATGACGCCGTTTTCCACCAGGTTCATCCAGGCAGGCGTCATCATCAAGGCAGCATCCGCCAGCCATTGACCATGCATGAGTGGATAGGTATTGAATCCATGGCCGGCTTTTAATCCGGCGGCGAAGGCACCGACAAGAATTTGCAAGCTCAGCAGAGCCACCACTAGCAACACCAACCCGGAGAAATATCCCCTTATGGGTCTTCGTTGTTGCGCGAGCCCGTGTATATCAAAGATTAACCATAAAAGATAAGCCATGATAAATAAGGCAAGTAGCAGGTGTAACGCCAACCGATAATGGCTCACCGCCGGTATATCCACCAAGCCACTCTTGACCATATACCAACCCACCAATCCTTGTATGCCTCCCAGGACAAAAGCGAAGCACAATCTTGGCAGCCAGCGCCGTGGAATCCGCCTTTTGATAAGCAATACCACAAAAGGAATCAGGAAAATAACGCCCAGGATTCTGCCAAGAAGCCTATGCCCATACTCCCAATAGTAGATGGATTTGAATGTCTCAAGGCTCATTCCCTGATTAATCTTTTGATACTCGGGATAGGCTTGGTAGGCTTCAAAAACGTCTTGCCAGTCGGCATCCCCCAGTGGCGGTATAACCCCCATCACCGGTTGCCAGGCAACCATTGACAAGCCGCTGTGCGTGAGGCGGGTGATGCCACCGACGACAAGTACCACATAAACCGTTGCGCAGACTAGGCTCAGCCAATACACCAGTATCCGATTCTGTGATTTAAGAGGCTGCGGGGGCATTAAAGACTTCCTGTTAAGTAGTGTATCGGCTCAGCAATTTGATGACCAAGACAAGAGCTTAACATCACCGCTATACATGGCCGTCATTCTTGTATGTGTTCACTGATTCAATGACTGGGTTTCCCCCAAACCCCGTCATTCTCGTCACCCCCGTCATCACACGCCGAAGGCGGGGACGACTGGGGGGGGGGGGCGGGAATCCAGAGGAACAAAGGCGAAGCACCTTTTCATGCCTCGTGTAGCCGTATTTCTCGTTTTGTGTCAGAATAGGTGCGATTTCACTCTTGATACTTTACAATACATTCGTTAGTATTTTCTCGTGCAAACACATCAAAAAAGGGGATGACGTAATGTCCAACAAGAAGCAAATTGCCAAGGCAACCCCTCATCAAGACTTCCGTGTACTGGAGGACATTCCCCACCGGACATTTTTTGATGCTTTTGATGATGTCTTCACCCCACCAGAAGATTTGTCCCTCTATCAACCAGACCACAGTATTCCGGGACATGTCCGAGATGCGCAACGCATCCGTGAATATTTTCGCAAAGCGGTGGGTGCAGAGAAACAAAAACAAAAGAATCGCTAGACAAGCACCGGTTAGATTGCATGGGTAAAAAAAGTAAGCACCCCAAGCCACCCCAAGCCGTAGCAAGTCAAAACTCATCGGTGCCAGACAAGCTCCCTCAAGAAGTGATGGAAGTTATCAATCAGCTTCCTAGCGAACAGCGCACACAAATAACGCAATTGCTAATTCATCAACATACGATTGAAGAAACGTTTAGCGGGCCCTTACCTCGCCCCGATGATTTTGCCAGATATGATGAGATTGTACCGGGCGCAGCAGATCGCATCCTGACGATGGCGGAAAAGCAACAAAAAATGCACGGGGATGCCGAGGACAAAGCGTTTGCCAACGACAAGAGACGGATTTACCTTTCCGCTTTACTAGGCATCTCCTTGATGATCTTGGCTGGCTTTGTGACCTGGCTAGGCAGTGCCATTATCGCCTTGCCAATTGGGCTTGCTGGGGTGTTGAGTATATTCACTCGACGATTTTTTGATTGGCTAGGTTCACGTACACCACCTAAATAATAGCCACTTATCCCCGAGCCTGAGGGCTGGTATCATCCCGCCCATAATGGAAACGGTATAAAAACATGTCTGAGTGTCTATTCTGCAGAATTGTTAGCGGGGAACTGCCCGCAGACAAGGTGTACGAGGACGACCTGATTCTAGCCTTCAGGGACATCCAGCCCGTGGTGCCGGTGCATCTTCTCATCGTCCCCAAAGTACACATGACTACCCTCAATGACGCCACTCTGGATGAACAGTTGCTCTTGGGACACATGCTCCTGACTGCCAGAGACCTGGCAGCAAAAGAAGGGGTCAGCGAATCAGGTTATCGGCTCAGCCTGAACTGCAATCAAGAAGGCGGTCAAACTGTCTATCATCTACATATACACCTGCTCGCTGGGCAGCAACTCACTCACCTATAATAATGCGCTTGCTATGACACAGACTAGCGGAGCAGACAGCTTTATTGCTCAAGTTGACCGGGTGCTGCGTGCCGTTACCGGCAACATAGGGCAGACGCCGCGCCCCAGCCCATCAACACCTGGGCAAACCGACAAGTTGTCCGAAGCAGAGCGGCTGAAGTCCGGTCGGATGATGCGCGTCAACCACTGTGGCGAGGTCTGCGCCCAGGCGCTATATCTGGGTCAATCAGTCGCCAGCAGGAACCAGCAGACCGTCCTGGCAATGACCCAGGCCGCCGAAGAAGAGATTGATCATTTGTCTTGGTGTGAGAGTCGGTTGGCGGAACTAGACACACCGGTGAGTCGCCTTAATCCGCTTTTCTTTGCCGCTAGCTTCTCTGCTGGCGTGGCTGCCGCGCTCATCGGAGATAAGTTTAATCTTGGTTTTCTTGCCGCAACAGAGGAAGAGGTAGTCACACACCTGGAAGAACATATCGCCGAGGTCCCCGAGAATGACCATCGCACCCGTGCCATTCTTGACCAGATGAAAGACGATGAAAACGCCCATAGAACGCAAGCGCTCAATCAGGGCGGGCTCGACTTCCCCCGGGGTATGAAGCGGCTGATGACGCTTGCCAGCCGGGTGATGACCCGGACGACCTATTGGGTCTGAGTATCGGATTGGGCAATCGGCGGGTGATAAATCATCTGGACACTGGTGCCCGCAGGGTCCTTACAATAAAAACTCCTCGCACCGTCTCTATGAGTTTTTGGTCTGCTGAGAATTTCCACCTGGCTAGCCTCCAAAAACTCACACCAAACATCTACCTCGCCTATCTCGTTAATAAAAAAACCTATGTGGTCAAGTTGTCCCTGGACCGGCTGCTTTGATACCCGATGTAGCGCCAGGTTGTCATTACCGCTGGTCAGATACACATTGTCTTCATCCGGGCGCCACTCCACTGTCATGCCTAATAAGTCCTTGTAAAAAGCCTCGGTCGCTTCAAAACTTTCCACAAAGAGCGCGACATGCCTGAGTCCACCTGTCTTGCCCGGTCTATTCATCTTGCTCATCATCGCCCCCAAACAACTGCTCCAGTGCCCTACCCGGATCTGCCTGACTCATAAAAGCCTCACCAATCAAGAAGCCATAAACACCCTTTGATTGCATCCGAGCAAGCTCCTGCCTCGTGTGGATTCCGCTTTCTGTAATCACCTGAATATCAGCAGGAATAAAAGGTAACAAATCCAACGTCACATTAAGGTCAACTGTAAAGTCATTGAGATTGCGATTGTTAATACCTAACATCTTGGGCGACAGGGTCAAGGCTTTATCCAGTTCCTGCCGATTGTGCACTTCCACCAGCACATCCATCCCGAGCCGCACCGCCAGAATGTAATAGTCATGCAGTTCCTGTATATCAAGGATACTGGCTATCAGCAAAATACAATCGGCACCTATAGCCCTTGCCTCGTACACCTGATAGGCGTCAATGACAAAATCCTTGCGTAACACCGGGAGGGACACCTGGCTCCTTGCCATCTGCAAAGCTGCATCGCTACCTTGGAAAAAACTTTCATCCGTCAGCACGGACAGACAGGTCGCACCGGCCCGTTCATAACTGCGGGCAATTTGTGCCGGGTCACAGGTCGCACAGATAACACCCTGGGAAGGTGATGCCTTTTTGATTTCCGCAATCACTGCTACTTGCCGGGCGGCAAGCGGTGTAGCCCTGGCCTCAGGAGCCCTGGCCTCAGGAGCCCTGGTCTCAGGAGCCCTGGTCTCAGGAAACCTAGTCTCGGGAAACCTGGTCGTAGCAATCCTGGTCGTAGCAACCCTGGTCGCAACCAACATAGCCGCAGCAAATCCTCTAGGGGGTGGCAAGCCTTCAATCTCTTCTTTGAGTTGATCGACCGGGCGCGCGGCACAGCGGGCTTTTACCTCCAGGTGTTTTTTGCGCACTATCCTGGACAGTATATCTAACTCAGCCATGCCTATTCGGTACCACTTTCGGTACTACTTTCGGCACTACTTTCGGTACCGCTGGGTAGCGACCTGGTGAAGTCAACAAATTCCTTCATCTTTTCTCTTGCCAAGCCCGAGCCTATCGCGTCTCTTGCCATTTCCACGCCCGCATCCAGGCTTTGCGCCTTGCCGGACACATAGATAGCAGCCCCAGCATTCAGCACGACTATATCCCGGGCGGCTGCCTGGCTACCATCAAGCGCAGCCTTCACCAGCGTCAGGCTGTCCTCGCGGTGATTGATACGGAGTGAGTCAAGAGATTGGCTGGGAATGGAAAATTGCTCAGGCTTGAGGGTGTATTCCGTGATGCCACCCTCCCGCAGTTCGACGACCTTCGTGGGCGCAGCGAGGCTGATTTCATCAAGCCCGTCCTCAGCGTGCACCACCATGACATGCTCAGCGCCTAGCTCCTGCAATACCTCGGCAATTTTGCGTAGCATTGAAGCATCATAGATGCCCAACAACTGGCGCTTCGCACCCGCTGGATTCGTCAAGGGACCCAGGATGTTAAAAATTGTTCTGACGGTCATTTCTCGCCGGGGTCCTATGGCATGTTTCATGGCACCGTGATGGCTTTGCGCAAACAGAAAGCCGACACCCACCGCGTTGATACACCGTCCGACCTGGTCGGGGGTCAGCATAATCCGGGCACCAGCGGCTTCCAGCAGGTCGGCACTGCCGACCTTGCTAGACATGGCCCGGTTGCCATGCTTGGCAACCCAGGCACCGGCGGCAGCGGCAACGAAGGCACTCGCGGTAGAGATATTGAACTTGTTGACACCGCTACCCCCCGTGCCACAGGTGTCCAGGAGTCCGTCCTTCTCGGTGACCACTGGGGTTGCCAGTTCCCGCATGACCTTCACCGCACCGGTAATTTCCTCAACCGTCTCGCCCTTCATCCGTAACCCCACCAGAAGACCGCCGATTTGCGACTGGGTCGCCTTGCCGGTCATCACCAGGCGCATGACCTGAGTCATTGCTTCTTGTGACAAGTCTTGATTGTCAATCACCTGACTAATGGCGGTCGGCATATCCATAGGGTGCATCCCTTTGTTTGGTTCTTGTTTGAGTTGTTTGAACTCAGTGATTTCGACTTTGCTGGCAAAAATTTCTGAGGAGGTCATAGCCATGTTCGCTCAGAATGGATTCAGGATGAAACTGAACCCCCTCCATAGCTGCTTCTTTATGGCGGATGCCCATGATTGCCTCCTGACTCCCGTCATCTGCCAGGCTCCAGGCCGTGACTTCAAAACAAGGTGGCAACGTCTCTGGCTGAATGACGAGCGAATGATAGCGGGTGGCGGTGAACGGGTTGCTCAAGCCCTTAAAAATCCCCTCACCTCGGTGATGTATTGCCGAAGTCTTGCCGTGCATGACCTGCGGCGCGCGGACAATACGCGCCCCAAAAGCCTTGCCTATTGATTGATGCCCCAGGCAGACACCCAGGATAGGTAATTGCTGCGCACAGTGTTGAATAAGTTCAACGGAAATCCCGGCTTGCTCGGGTCCGCAGGGTCCAGGGGAAATCACAATGGCTTGGGGAGCCAGCACTTGTACATCCTCTATATTGAGCTCGTCATTACGCCGCACGACGAGTTCTTCACCGAGTTCACCCAGATACTGGACGATGTTGTAGGTGAAGGAATCATAGTTGTCGATCATCAAAATCATTGGGGAGACTTCTCTGGCGTTGTTTTCCGCTGAGGGCTCTTTATGTCAACCCGCTGAGGGCTCTTTACATCAACCCGCTGAGGGCTCTTTATGTCAACCCGCTGAGGGCTCTTTACATCAACCCGCTGAGGGCTCTTTACATAACCCCGTTGATTCACTGCTGCATCCAAGGCAGTGTCTTCCAAGACCAGACCGTCTTCCGCCATGACTGCCGCCATAAGAATTGACCGCGCCTTGTTCATCGTTTCCTGCCACTCCAAGCGCGGAACAGAATCAGCAACTATTCCCGCACCCGCTTGGATATACAGCTTATGGTCTTTGATGATTGCGGTGCGAATGGCAATCGCCGTATCCATATTGCCATTCCAGGAAAGATAACCGACCGCACCACCAAAGATGCCACGTTTCTCGGGTTCACACTCATCAATAATTTCCATGGCTCGAACCTTGGGGGCGCCGCTCAGGGTGCCCACCGGCAAACTTGCCCGCAGCAGATCCATAGGTCCCAGGTCATCTTTGATTTGTCCTCGGATATTCGATGCTAGATGCATGACATGGGCGTAGCGTTCCACCTGCATCATTTCTGTTACTTCAATACTGCCGGTCTTACACACCCGACCTATGTCGTTCCTGCCGAGGTCAACTAACATCAGATGCTCCGCCCTCTCTTTGGGATCTGCCAAGAGTTCCTCTTCAAACAGCATATCTTCCGCTTCATCAAGGCCCCGCCGCCGAGTACCCGCCAGGGGCCTGATGGTGACTTCATCTTGCTCCAGCCTTGCTAGAATTTCCGGAGAAGAACTGACAATGCTGAAGTCACCCAGATCAAGGTAATACATATAGGGAGAGGGGTTGAGTGATCTCAGGGCGCGATATAGGTTCAAGGGGGCACTTTCAAAGGTGACCGACATTCGCTGCGCCAGGACAACCTGCATCACCTCACCGGCAAGGATATATTCCTTGATCCTGTCCACATCCTGTTGATAGGCCTCGGCACCATAGTGGGACTCAAAGTCGCTGACTTCCAGACGAGGGCCTTTGGGCGGCACATAGAGACTTGTGGGCAACTTGCCACGCAACTTTTTCGCCATAACATCAAGGCGTTTCTGCGCCTGAACATAAGCACCCTTGACCGCCGGGTCCCCATGGGTAATCAGATGTATTCTTCCCAGCACATTGTCAAACACAATAATATCGTTGGACACCATGAGCAGAATATCTGGTGTGTTGAGCGAGTCCGGCGGCGTTGAATGGGCGAGTTTTGATTCAATGTAACGCACTGTGTCATAGCTAAAATATCCCACCAGGCCACCGGTATAGACGGGCAGGCCGATAATTTCAGGATAGATAAACTGCTTCTGAAAATCTTCAATATAGGCAAGCGGGTCGGCGACATACAAAGATTCTGTCTTGGTGCCCGCTTCTTCTATGACCAGTTCATGTCCATAGACCTTGATGACATAAGGACAAGGTAAACCGACCACCGAATATCTTGCCCACTTCTCCCCGCCTTGAGCAGCGGATTCCAGCAGATAACTGTAGGCACCAGTGGCAACCTTGACATAACAAGACAAGGGAGTATCCAGATCAGCAAAGATCTGCCGCACCACGGGAACATGGTTGTAGCCCGCCTCGCCGAATTGCAGAAATTGCTCAGGTGTCATGGTTGTTATATGCAGTTGTTATAAAACTGTTATCAAGCGCGGCTTTTTTGACTTGCCTCTTTTTAACTTGACCTTTTTTGACTAGCCCTTTTTTGACTAGCTTGGGCCAGCTGCGCTCTCATTTCCGCTATGGTTTCCCGATAACTCTCCTCAGCACCGAAGATGGCCGAACCCGCCACAAAGGTATCGGCACCCGCTACGGCAATGTCCTGAATATTCTCCGGGGTGACCCCGCCATCAATTTCCAAGCGGATATCACGACCTGAGGCATCAATCATCTGCCTTGCCTGGCGCAATTTTTTGAGAGTAGCTGGAATAAACTCCTGACCGCCAAAACCGGGATTGATAGACATCACCAGCAGCATATCTATCTTGTCCATCACATATTCCAAACAGCCCAGCGAAGTGGTCGGGTTGAGCACCAGTCCGCATTGGCAACCACCCTCGCGAATCAATCCCAGAGAGCGATCAACATGCTCGCTGGCTTCTGGATGAAAGGTGATGTAACTGGCACCTGCCAGGATAAAATTTTCAATCAATCGGTCAACGGGTTTGACCATAAGATGCACATCAATGGGCGCGGTGACATCGTAGGCACGAAGGGATTCGCACACCATAGGACCCAGGGTTAAATTGGGCACATAATGATTATCCATCACATCAAAGTGGATGAGGTCCGCACCCGCATCAAGCACAGCATCAACTTCCTCACCCAGCCGCGCAAAGTCAGCAGCAAGAATTGATGGCGCAATCAAATATGGCGTCTGCTCAGTCATTCTCCCCTCCGTCATTCTTGAGAGCTTCGTATCGTTCCCAAGTACCTACATCCTGCCAATAGCCCCGGTGGACAAAACCCTCCAACTGCTCTTTGGCAACTGCCCGATCGAAAACCTGGCGCAACTTGAAGCAATCTTCCGGTACATCACGGACCAGGTGTGGAGAAAATAAACCGGCAGCGGCCCAGGTGAGCTTGTCGCCGGTACTAGTCAATCTGCCCGCCTCGTTAATCGCAAAGTCACCTTCAAGATGATGTGGTGGATTGGGTACCATACTCAGCCTGCCAAGGATACCAGACGCGAGGGGCTGCCTGAGCCGCGCCAGATCAAATGTCGCATAAGTATCGGCGCTGAAGAGTAAAAATTCTTCCTCTCCCAAGAGTGGCAAGGCTTGTTTGACCCCGCCACCGGTTTCCAGCAGCTGTTCCTCCCGGGACCAGAGGATATTGATACCGTGGCTTGATCCGTCGCCAAGTTTTGCTTCAATCATGGACGCCAAATGACGCACGTTGATGACAACATCTTTAATGCCGGCGCTTTGCAAATAAGCCAGATGATGTTCAATCAAGCTTTTGCCCTTCACTTCTAAGAGGGGCTTCGGCAGGGTGTCGGTCAATGGTTTTAAGCGTCGACCTGCACCCGCGGCAAGTAACATTGCCTTCATAAGCTCGCCTTCATAAGCTCGCCTTCATAACATTGTTTTCATAACGTCGCCTTCATAACATTGTTTTCATAACGTTGCCTTCATAAGAGCGCTTTCATCAAGCAGTCGGGGGAGAGGCCAGAGGTTCTTGAGTTAATACCTCTTGCAAGGCAGGCGCTACCTCGGTGGCTAACCAGCTTCCCAAAGCCGCCAACTCAGGGTAGCGCGCACAGGTCTCAGTAAGATAGGTGCTGATACGTGGAATATCCATCAGATAGCCCGACTTAGCATCGCGGATATGCAGCCGACTAAAGATCCCGGCGCACTTCAGATGTCGCTGTATACCCATCAAATCAAACCATTTGAGAAACTCAGTAGCAGGCACCTCAGCGAGCCGCCCGGACGCCACCAACAAGGCACGAAACTTTTCCACCTCGGCAACCACCAGTTGCTGCTCAACGCGGTAATAACAATCCTTGAACAGAGAAACCAGATCATAGGTAATGGGGCCAAGCACCGCGTCCTGGAAGTCCAGTATCCCGGGTGCATTGTCCGCGCTCAGCATGAGGTTCCGACTGTGATAATCACGATGCACAAATACCTGTGGCTGTGCCAGCGCATTGTCCACCAAACATTCATTCGCCTGGTGAAGCAATTTTTTTGACTCGGTGGACAGCTGCATCTGCAAATACCCTTCCAGGAACCAGTCCGGGAACAAGGCCATCTCGGTGCGTAATAATGTCTCGTTGTATGCAGGCAGGTCACACTGCACAGCCTGCATCTTCATCAGGCTTTGCACGGCGCCCTGATAGAGGTTTGCCGCCCGGTCGGGTTCGGCGGTGAGCACTTGCAAATAGGTGCTATCTCCCAGGTCGGTGACCAGCAGAAAGCCTTGTACCAGGTCTGCCGCCAGGACCCTAGGGCAGCTCAGCCCTTGCTTCACTAGTGCCTGAGATACCTTGACGAATGCTTCGTTCTGCTCATGTTCGGGCGGCGCATCCACCAGAATCAAGGATGAGGCGCCGGGCAACTGCAATCTAAAATAGCGTCTAAAACTAGCGTCATGGGGTATGACGGTCAGCCGGACCTCGTGTTTGTTATCCGGCAGCTGGTCACGACACTGCACCCTTGCCCAGACTTCAAGCGCCTCTTTACGGTTGTCTTTCATCATTAGCCTGACTTATATAAGCACTTCTAAAAGGTACTGAATACTCTATTATCCGCACCATGCTATTGCTTGCACGATTTTCTTCACAGTCCAGAACCTTATTATCTCGGACTATATGCTTCCTGCTGACTAGTTGCCTTTGGTCTCCGGCCTATGGTGCCGATGCCAGCCCCGCGCAATGCCTGCATGTTGACCCGAGGTCTGACCCGCCAGCAGCAATCACTGGGACTCCAAGCGAGGAGCTGCAGGCGTCCGCCCGTAATGCCACCCGTACTGAGGGCATTGCCACCCGCCTGGAAGGTGATGTTGAAATCACCAAAGCAGCTTGGAAAATCAACAGCGACCTGGCATGGATTGATGAAGCCAGCGGGGATTTTAAGATAGAAGGCGCAGTCACTATTCAAGAACCGGGACTAGTCATCACGGGCATTCAGGCAAGCGGCAATCTGAATGTTCAGCGCGCAACAGTCAATGCTGCCCGTTTCCTGCTCTCTGAACCTTCGCTCAGCGGCAAGGCAGCGCGGCTCACGACTAGTACCACTGCTCATGACACTCTTGGGCACACCTCCAGTGACACCCCTAGTGACACCCCTAGTGACACTCCTAGTGACATGACCGACACAAACAGGCAGTTGGTACTAGATGCAGGTGAGTTCACCAGCTGCGCACCAGACCATCCGGACTGGGTAATCAAATCAAAATCGGTCCTCATCAAACCCGGGGAAGGCTATGGTACCGCCCGGCATGTGACCTTCAGGTTCAAGGGCGTCCCCCTCATGTATTCGCCCTATTTTCGGTTCCCGACCAGCGACCAGCGGCAATCGGGATTCCTCACCCCCAGCATCGGGCGCAGCAGTGACGGCGGCACTGACCTGGCCCTGCCCTGGTACTTCAACCTGGCACCCCAGTATGACGCCACCTACACCCTGCAAAGCATCTGGAAGCGGGGGTTAATGCATGCAGGCGAGCTGCGCCATCTCGGTACCTTTGGCGAGACTCTGCTGGGAGGTGCCTTTCTCCCCGAGGATGACCAGTATCAAAATCCTGAGCAGCTACCAGGGACGGCTGCCAGTGGAAACAATAAAAAACAGGACCGCTGGTTTACCCGGGTCATTCACCAGGGCAGTCACAAGAGCGGGCACGGGGGCGGGGCCTGGGTGTCCCAACTGCATTACACCCGGGTCTCAGATCTTGATTACCTGGATGATTTTGGCAGTCATATCGGTGCTAGCAACAGCCTGGGCAATAGGAGCCTGGACTTTGCCACCGGTGCCAGTAGCATATCGGGGGCGAGCCAACCCCCCGCACTGCGACAGACGGCCTCCCTGTCCTATACCGCCCAACACTGGCGCGGCATCTTGGAACTACAAGATTTCCAGACCCTATCCCAGCATGAACACTATGCCACCCTGCCTCGGTTCAGCCTTGAGTATGCCCAGCAACATTCAGCCTGGGCGGTCAAATCCAGCCTCCAGGTTGCCCGATACCGGAAGGACCAGCCCACCGGCACACCAAACATAGGCACATCAAACATAGGCACCCCAGAGTCGGGTAACACCTCTTCAATGAGCAGTAGCACTGCTTATGTAGAGAAGGGCTCACGGCTGGTCTTTGACGGCGAACTCAGCATACCGCTACGCAGACCCTGGGGGTTTTTCACCCCGGCTCTCGGCATCATTCATCGCCGCTATCAGTTGGGAGATGACTTAAGCGATGCATTAGGAGACCCGGCGAAGATTACCACGGGGCGCTTGTCGCTTGATGCGGGGCTGGTGTTTGAACGCCAGAAAACACTCTGGGGCAAGGCGGTGTATCAAACCCTGAAGACCAGAATGTATTACTTGTACCTTGAAGAAAAGTTCCAGAACCACCTGCCCAGTTTTGATTCCGTTAGCATGACGCCGAGTCTGGCACAGGCCTTCCGTAGCAACCGCTTCACCGGCTATGACCGGCTCGGCGATGCCAAGCAGGTCGCGCTGGGCATCAGTACCGACATATCGTCTGCCCGGACCGGTGCTCGGCTATTCAGCGCCGGGCTCGGGCAGATTTTCTATTTCAAAAACCGCGAGGTTGTCCTGGACAATAGCTTTGAGGCGGACCGGCGGGCCGATTCATCGCCCCTCTTTGCCCAACTTGAGATGCACCTCAGCCCCGCCTTCAGCGCCCGCACTGCCTTTGAATGGCGGAACCTCTCCAGCAAGGACCCGGGCAAGACCAACAGAAGCCATCTCACCCTCAAATACCGTGCCCAGAAGGGTAGTATTTTTAATCTGCATTACGCCTATGCTGCCCGGCAACAGCAGCGCGGTATGGGGACTAGAGCAATGGGTACTGTAGAAGCAAGAAACCGAGCCGCAGAAGAAGCCGACCTGTCGTTTATCTTGCCGGCAACGCCCGCCTGGTCAGTCATCGGCAGATGGCACTATAGTCTGGATAGAAACCAGACTCTGGAATCCTTGTTCGGGGTTGAGTACCAGGACTGTTGCTGGACACTCAGACTGTTGCTACGCCGTTATCTGGATGCACCTCGTAGCTTCAATGCCAATGCTGCCACCGGACCTATTGTCCAGTTTAACCCGCGGGCAAAGCGTGGTATCTTCTTTGAATTCCAACTGAAAGGACTCACCTCTCTCGGGAGCAGACTTGACCCGCTACTAGAAGACGCCATACCGGGATATTCCAACCTCTGAACTTGACCCCATGAGCTTGACCCCATGATGATGCACAAGCCAACCCCACTGCTTGCAACCGGCGCACTGCTGCTACTCCTAGTAGTTGTGCCCGCAGTAGTCGTGCCAGCAAAGGCAGCCCTGATACTACTAGACCAGGTTGCCGTCATTGTGAATGATGATGTCATTATGCAATCAGTGATTGAGCAACGCTTTCACAGTTTACGTCAATCCCTCGGCGATGAAGCACCGCCCGAGAAGGTCCTCAGAGCACAACTCATTGAACAACTCATCATTGAAAACCTGCAACTGCAATTAGCAGAGAAGGCAGGCATACGGGTCAGCGATGCAGAGTTAAATGAAACCATGCTCGGCATAGCTGCCCAAAACCAGCTGACGCTGGAAGAGTTCCAAAAAGCAGTCACCAACGAGGGCACCTCCTGGCAGGAAATGCGCGAACAGATGCGCCAGGGTGTTTCCATCAGTCAAGTACAACAGGGTGCCATGCGCCAGCGAATCCAAATTACCGAGCAGGAAATCAAGAACTTCCTGGCTTCTGAAACAGGCAAAGAAATCACCGATGATGAATATAACATCGCGCATATTTTACTTTCATTCCCTCCGCCGGCGGGCGCTAAGGAAATCCAAGCAACAAAAGACCGGGCGGAACAACTACGACAAGAGATACTTGCGGGTGGTGATTTTGCAAGCCTCGCCAAGGAATGGTCATCGGGGCAAAGTGCCGCCGAAGGGGGAGACATGGGCTGGCGCAAACCCGGGAAACTGCCCAACGTATTCGGCGACCGGGTTACCAAGATGGCAATCGGGGAAGTGCCGGACCCCATAAAAAGTGGCACGGGCTATCATCTCATCAGGTTACTGAATAAACGTGGCGCGGCCGCAGAGGGGCAGATTAACCAGAGCCAAGTGCGGCATGTCCTCATCAAACCTAATGAAATCAGAACTGCTGAGGAGGCCGAGGAGCTTGCCAAAAAACTCAGAGCTGAGGTCGTCGATGGGGGTGCCGACTTTGCGGAGATTGCCAAACTCCATTCCGACGATTCGGGTTCCGCCTTGAGTGATGGCGACCTCAACTGGAACCGCGCCGGAGCCTTTGTGTCTGAATTTGAAGAAGTTATCCAAAATTCCGAATTAAACCAGGTGAGCGAAGTATTCAAAACACAGCATGGGTATCATTTTCTTGAGGTGACGGGTAGGCGGGTAGAAGACTTCACCGAGCGTTTCAAAATGGGACAGGCAGACAGCTACCTGCGCCGGCGGAAATTTAATGATGCACTGGAAAGCTGGCTCAGGGAGCTCAGAGACGAGGCATTTGTCGAAATCAAAATCCAGGAATAAACCCCGCCTGGCTATATCCCCGGGCGAGCCCGCCGGCATAGGGCCTGATATTTGTATACTGGCGCATCTTGCCGACTGCCGAAAAGAAGCCGAGGTGGTGTACTTCGGTGACCCGCAACTCTTCCAAGAACGATCGAGTCTGCTCGGTGCTTCTCTGGACATCAACATCCTGAACAACAAGACCCTGAACAGCCGGGTTCTGAACAGCCCCTACCAGCCGGGAAGTTTTAATCTGCACCCCATGAGTCTCAATGCTCCCGTTACTCTCGGTCAGCCCGATACCCAGAATGTCGGTTATGTCCTTGAGTGTCTGGACGCTGCCCTGGCAGCCTGCCTTCAAGGTGAAGCTACAGCCCTGGTTACGGGGCCCATACACAAGGCGGCTATCTGTGATGCGGGTATTGCTTTTAGCGGGCACACTGAGTGGCTCGCAGAGAAGACGCACAGCGAGCAGGTCGTGATGATGCTGATTGCGGGCAAGCTTCGGGTTGCCCTGGCAACGACTCATGTCCCGCTCCGCCAGGTCCCTGACCAACTGAGCCCTGAGTTACTTCACCGGGTCATCAGCATCACCCTGGATGAATTACAGCACCGATTTGGCATCCAGCAGCCACAACTACTGATTTGCGGGTTGAATCCACATGCCGGTGAAGCGGGCTATCTGGGCTCTGAAGAAATTGAGGTAATGATACCGGTGATCAAAAAATTACAAGACGAGGGGCACAAACTGAGAGGACCTGTGCCCGCGGACACGGCTTTCATCGCCTCCAATCTGCAATCTGTGGACGCAGTGGTTGCCATGTATCACGACCAGGGCCTGCCCGCATTAAAAAGCGCTGGCTTCGGGGAAGCCGTGAACCTCACCCTCGGTTTGCCTCTGGTGCGCACCTCAGTGGACCACGGTACCGCGCTACACCTGGCAGGTACTGGCAAGGCGAACCCGGGTAGCTTCATTGCCGCACTTAATTGCGCGCTTGACCTGCTAAGGGACTGAACCCGCCGGGCTATTACTAGAATCACAAAAACTACTAGCAGAAGAAAAACATGCTCAGAGCAAAAAAACGCTTCGGACAAAACTTCTTGCAGGATCCTCAGGTCATCAACCAGATCATGCAGGCAATCATGCCCCGGGCAGATGAGCACATTCTTGAAATTGGTCCTGGGCAGGGTGCGCTCACTCGAGCCCTCTTCAAGACCGACTGCAATCTGGCGCTGGTAGAAATAGATACGGGTCTGACGAAGCTACTGCAAGCGCAATTTCCCCGGGTCAAGATTTACAATGAAGACATTCTGAAAACCGATCTTAAATCCTTATTGTCCCCGGCAGGTGCACCACATAAATCCCGAATAGTCGGCAACCTCCCGTACAACATCTCAACGCCACTGCTATTCAAACTCTTTGAGCAGATGGCGCAGATTCAAGACCTGCACTTCATGCTCCAACGCGAGGTGGTGGACCGGCTTTGTGCCTCACCGGCAACGCCTGCTTATGGGCGGCTGACCATCATGGCAGGCTATTATTGCCATGCGGAAAAGCTATTTGAAGTTCCTCCGGATGCCTTCAAGCCAAAACCCAAGGTGCATAGCGCCATGCTGAGATTGTCGCCGCAAGAAGAAGTGCCAGCTGCCGACCCGCTCATTTTAAGAGCAGTAGTCACCCAGGCATTTAGCCAGCGCCGGAAAACTCTACGCAACGCCCTGCGGCCCTTCCTCTCGGAATCAGAACTGGAAGACGCGGGCATAGACCCCGGACTCAGGCCGGAAAATCTAGACCTCAATCAATATGTCACCTGCACGCTTCAAGTTGCCAGGAAGCAACAAGCAGGGCACACCCTGCCAAGGACTCTCCCAGGGGCTCTGCCAGGGACAACACACTAAGATGAGCACCTATGCTATCGGCGATATTCAGGGTTGCTTTGACGAACTGCAGCAACTGCTGGAAACTATAGCCTACGACTCTGCGGAGGATGAACTGTGGCTGCTGGGCGATCTAATCAACCGTGGTCCCAAAAACGCTTCAGTAATGGACCTGCTGATGGGCATGGACAGGGTAAAAGTAGTGCTGGGCAATCATGATCTGCATTTTCTTGCCATCGCCACGGGGCAGCAGACTCCAAAATCCAGCGACACTATCCAAGACCTCTTAACAAGCCCGAAGCGAGACACTTATATTGACTGGCTCCGGCAACAACCCTTGATACATCAAGATGCCGAGCGGAATCTGGTTATGGTGCATGCCGGGCTACCGCCGCAATGGTCACTCGCGCAATGCCTCGCCCGCGCCCATGAAGTAGAATCGGTACTCCGTGCGGACGGCTATCAAGATTTTCTTAAAGCCATGTATGGCAATGAACCCGACATTTTTGATGAACGGCTGGAAGGCATGGCGCGGCTGCGCGTGATTACCAATTGCCTCACCCGCTTGCGTTATTGCACCCAGGAAGGACGACTTGAATTGAAACATAAAGCAGAGATTCCCCCAGAAGGTTTCGCACCCTGGTTTAGCTTCCCCAGGCAGGATGATGTCAGGGTACTCTTTGGGCACTGGGCAGCATTAGAAGGCAAGGCAAATGCCAGCTTCGTCCGGGCCCTGGACACCGGCTGCGTCTGGGGACGGGAACTCACCGCATTGCGGCTGGAAGACGATGTTCGCTTTTCCGTGGCTGCCAGCACATGAAAGTCTATCTGGTAGGCGGTGCCGTCCGAGATGAGTTGCTCGGCCTGCCGGTGACGGAACGGGACTATGTGGTGGTGGGTAGCAGCCCAGAGGAAATGCTACAAGCGGGCTTCCGTTCCGTGGGCAAAGACTTCCCGGTATTTCTGCATCCAGAAACCAAGGCGGAATACGCCCTTGCCCGCACCGAGCGCAAAATCGGCCCCGGGCATCAGGGTTTTGAATGCCATGCCAGCCCGGCAGTCACCCTGGAAGAAGATCTGTTGCGCCGAGACCTCAGCATCAACGCCATAGCACAGGATGATGACGGCAGCCTCATTGATCCTTATGGCGGCCAGGCTGACTTGGAAAATAAATGGTTGCGGCATGTTTCCTCTGCCTTTGCAGAAGATCCGCTACGCATTCTCAGGTTGGCACGTTTCAAGGCGAGGTTTCACGGGCTGGGGTTCAGGGTGCACGATGATACAAGCCGCCTGGTCATGCAGATGCTGGCGGAGGAGCAACTCAGCCAACTCCCACCAGAACGAATACTTGCGGAAATAGACCGTGCCCTGGCGACCCATGACCCCGCTATCTTTTTTGAATGGCTACAAGAAATGGTAGAAGACATTGAGGGTGCCATTGAGATTGCCAGGCCCCTCTGGCCAGAAATAACCCCGGGCGGCATCAAGCGACTTGCTGCGCATGCCCAAGAAATCACCGACATAGAAAGCCGTTTTGCACTCTTGCTGGCGGACCAGGATGGTGGGGTGATTAAAGATTTTTGTGCCCGCTTGAAATGCACCCGAGAAAGGACCGAGATGAGTGCGCTCCTCATAGACAATATCCGCGAATGGGCCATGGGGTCAGGGCTAGGACCAGGTGATATTGTGGGTTTTCTTTATCGGGTGGATGCCTTGCGGCGGTCAGAACGTTTCGCCCGGTTTAACACTATGGCAACCGATATAGCCTACGCTGCCCTAGATTATCCGGAACATCCCAAGACCAGGCAGGAACGGGAAGACACAAGAGACTTCTGGATAGAACAACTGAGGATTATCAACACCGTCACCGCCGCCACAATGCCTGCTGGCACCACTGGCCCTGCACTGGGTGAGGCAATTATGCAGGAGCAAATGGCTCGTGTTACGAAAAAATTCCACGTCGGATATGGAAACTCGTGAAGGCACACCCGCCCCGTCGTCATTCTTGTATGTGTTATTCAATGACTGGATTTCCTCCGAACCCCGTCATTCTCGTCTGTGTTATTCAATGACTGGATTTCCTCCGAACCCCGTCATTCTTGACGGCGCGGGGCGCCGTAGGCCGCCGGAAGGAGCGGGGACGCCGCGCCGTCATTCTCGTCACCCCGAAGCCAGTTGTCCCGCCTTCGGCGGGAACGACTGGATTTCCTCCGAGCCCCGTCATTCTCGTCACCCCCGTCAGCACAGCCATCGGCTGTGATGACGGGGGTGACGGGAATCCAGAGGAACGAAGTCAACCACCTGTGGGGCATCTTATTAAAATGAGGGCTCTTTGAATTCAACCCCGAAGTGCAACCGGGGTTGGCGTGGGGAGGGTGAACGGCGCGGAAGCGTCAGGCTTTGATGCTGACGGCAAAAAAATACAGTCTGGATTCCCGAGCAAGCTCGAGAATGACGGCGCGGGGCGCCGTAGGCCCCGCCAGAAGGAGCAGGGACGCTCCGCCGTCAGAATCAAAGAAGGCGCTCAGGCTGAGTTCAACTGATGGCATCTTCTAAGAGGTTTTTAATTCCCATAATTCCTTCTTGAGCCAGGAATACTCCCCTTTTTTGACGCTCATCAGACGTCCTTAGACCATCAACTTTAATTGAGTGGCGCTGTGTGACAGACCAGATATAGGAATGTAGAAAAAGTTCAGGGTTTTTATTTTGTATTTTTTTCTCTGTTTTCTTGATTTCTTTGTGCAAATTCAATTTGGATTGCACTTTTTGCCCGGCATGCACAAGCCCTTTCGGATCAATAAACAAAATATCCTGTCTTTTTGAATCATCAATCCAAAGAATAAAGTCTGGATAAAAAGCATAGTCATCAAAAAAAGAAACGCCCTTGCCCCGACTCATGTTACGCATCAGATAGATTTCTTTGCCTTGTAAAAGATCAACATTATGCTGGTGTTCCACAAGATCCTTCAAATGCCTGACAAATTTCGCTTCTCCATCGTTCAAGGGGACGGGTGTGATTTTAACCGACTCGTGGGGCTTGGCATGCAGTAAAGGTATGTATGCATGAAAACCTGGATTCAATAATGAAAGTTGAAATTTGCCTGATCTAAGTTTGTCGTCGTATTCCCCTTGCCGCACATCTTCTGCCAGCTGCTCAATATCGTCTATCAAATCCCTCTCTTTAGCATCAACCGATAGTTTGTATTCATAAACACGGTTCGGGTCATCATCTTGCAAGGGCACAGCTTCCATGTGCTGGTGTTCCCAATTATTTCTTGCTTTGCGCCAGTATTGGTTTGCATATTCAGAAATTAAATCAACTGCAAGGTCTTCCCATTCTCGCACGCGCCCATGTTCGGAAAACTCCATTTTTTTCGGTGGAATATAAAGTTCATACCAACCAAAATTTTCAAGTAGCGTATCCACCGCTTTCTGAGAAATAGTCATGTTATGCCAGGAAAATCTACGTTTGCGTTCAAGCACCCGATGATAAACCGATAATTTGTTGATTAAACCCACATGCTGTTTTGTCAATTTATGCGGTGTAATGTTATAGGCGTCATCATGATTTTGATGCTCATCGGATTCAAGAAGCTGTAAATGTTTGTAACGGTCAACCCTGATTGTCAGGTCGGGTATCAAGGACAAATCAATACGCTTGTCGGAATATTGAAACTCTCCCGCACCTTCTCGCTTCCTAATAATTTTAAGATGGCGGGCTTTTTTGAATTCCTTCCCGCGCCGTAATTGAATGACAATCTGCTTAACTTCGCCATGTTCTTGTTGAAGGTAGTCTTTGAATTTATCCATATAGTTGGCTTTGAGACCAAATATATTCAGTGTCTCAAGCAGTTTTAGTTGATTGCTGTCCTGCGGATTGGCATCTTCCAGCGCAGTATGCCGTTTGAGCGACATACCGCGTCCCTTGAGACGAACACCCCTGCCAAACATCTGGATAATTTGCGGTCCCTCACCAGTGCCTACATGCATCAGCCCCATGGTGCTGACCCGCCACGAATTCCATCCCGCAGCAAATTTACGCGCGCCAATAACGATATTCACTGGCGAGTTGTTGTTATCCACATCGGCAAAAAGCGGTTTGGAAAACGCGTCCTTTGAACGTGTAAAAAGCGGCTCTTCGACTGCTTCAATTTTGGTATAAAGCCCGGAAGCATCGCCGACATTGATGACCCCGTAGGGATTGCTGTCCCCTGCACTGAGTTGGATTTCATCCAGGCCGCTGAGATGAGATATATGCAGTTGTCCCTTGCCACGAAAGACAAGCGCACATAAATCGTCATAGATATTTTTTTTGTTGTTTTCTTCTATGTATGAAAATGATCCACTGAATATGTCCGTGCCTTTTTCATCAACAAGCCCAGTATTTTCGCTGATAAGTTTCTGAATGATTGCTATCACTTCTTGCTGTTGGCTTTGCACCCAAGCGAGAAAAGAGATAATTCGGAGCACATCGCTTTGTGTCTCCTTCTCACCGGCGGTCTTGCCACCGGTAACCGTCTTGCCGAGGAACACCCATAGTGGCGGTGCTATGTTGAACTCCCGCCACTGCCCGCCTTTATCCGCAAAAATCCGGCATTGCTGATAAAACATCAACAGGCAAGCAAGTAAATAAACATTATTCGCCTCGCCATCATCGGTCTTGGCAAGATTAGATATTTTGTAGTCCTTGCCGTAGCCGTCTTTATAAAAAAACCGGTATGAGTAATCAAACAGCATTGATTTGCCGTATTCATCGCGCAGTTTCTTGATTTCATCGCCACTACCAGAAACCGCTTGATTGAATGTTGCCGAGTATTCAAAGGTGAAACCGTTTTTAGCCAATTGTTTGCGGCGATTTCTCCAAACTTTGCCGCCAGTGCCCAGGTGCCCCTCATCTACCATCACAAGATTGTTTTCTTCAAAGGATGCCAATGCGACCCGCTTAACACCTTTCTTATCATCCAGTTTGTGAAGGTCAATGATGTCCACTACCCCGCCACTGTGAGAAAACATTCCCCCGCTTGAATTATCGGAAAACAGTCGTGCCGGAATACCACTTGATTGCAATTCACGCAGATGCTGCCGGGACAGTCCTTCGTCCGGTGTTACCAGTATTATTTTATTAAGTTTGTGGAGGCGTTTGTATTTTTTGAGATAGTGCTTGTATTGCAGAATATTGGCATGCAAAAGAAGTGTCTTGCCGGAACCCGTCGCGCTTTGGAAAGCAAGGGTGCGAAGGCCAGCCTGGGTGTAGTCAGCCATACCAGACACCCTAGCGCGTTGCTTCCACTTGTTTAACTGTTCAACCAAAACCTCAGGGTCTTGAAAATACAAATCAAGATAGCGTTCGGTAAAGAGCAGGGCAGCATATTGAAAGGGTTTCCACGTTTTACCATTATCCGCAGTCATTCCCAGTGCTTGACTATGGGCGATGATGTTTTCGTCATAGCAGGCAACATCTTCCCGGGTCACGGGGGCATGGCTCTTGAGATGCATCAAAACTGCCTGAGCAAAAGGGCTACCGAGGCTTGGGTCTAATTGATCTGATATATTGTCTACACTGTCCAGCATCTCGCGCAGGCTTTTATAACCGAATTGGTTGCACATGAAAGGGTGCAGAACCATGCGTTTTTCCAGAGCAGTCATTTCCCGTCCCATTGTCTTTGTTTACTGGCAAGATAATCAACAAATGCTACGCAGGCACTATACATAAAAATTGCTTCATCAAATCCCACGTCGGCATTTTTTTTGTAGACCAAAGGTTTTCGAACACCTTCTGCATCACTTGTGTAGCCGTAGAGTTTTTTGAAGGCTTGTTTCAATGCCCGATGTTTAAGTATTCCGTGCTTTTCAAGTGAATCCAGGGCGGGACCGAGATCTTTTGATGCTTCTGGATCAATCTGCCGAGCAGCAGACGCAACAGCATGTATGCTTTCCCGCATAGAGCCAGAGAAATTTTCCGTATTCAATTCTTGAGCAGCTTTGCGAAGATGAGATTTAGTACCAGCCAATTCCGACTGATTGATATTGTCTAATGATTTTTTGATACTTTCTTTTGCTTCCTCACTTGTGGAAGGAATTATGGTGGCTATTCCATCTGAATGATCTATAAAGTAAGGAGCAAGTTCAAAACTGCTCTCAATGTTATTAGCCAACTCTTCGGGAATGTGTGGAGAACGTAGCATATGTTCCAATAAAGTAAGAATTTCATGACTGTCCCTTTCAAGGATAATCTCTTTCATCCATTTTTTTACCTCTTCAGTTTTTTTTATATTAATTGTGTCATGCGTAACTATCAGCACATCTACATTATATGACAACATAAATTCTTTCCAAAAAACCCCATCTTCATTTGCTATAAATTCTCCTATACTCAAAATGGCATAAGGTGGAACGACGCAATCACTGATGTGTGTTCCGATAACCGTCCAAACTTTGAGTTTGAACTTTTCATTTAGCTCTCCTGATTGTAGAGCTTCTGGTAGAGGCGCCTTCCCTTCTCGCTGTGAGAATGTTAGTTCT
This sequence comes from Candidatus Azotimanducaceae bacterium, assembly GCA_965208605.1. GTDB lineage: Bacteria > Pseudomonadota > Gammaproteobacteria > Pseudomonadales > Azotimanducaceae > UBA9659. The sequence goes on from OZ242345.1 coordinate 1,296,282, forward strand.
CGCCATTCTTTCCCTCCTTTATCCATTATTAATCCCTATATTCAAATATCAATGTGTTAGCAACGCTTGGACAAACCATCAAGTTGTTTCAGCATTTCACGCATCTCTGCGTGACCGAATTGGTTGCACATAAAAGGGGGCAGAACCATACGTTTTTCCAGAGCAGTCATTTTTTGTCCCATTGTCTTTGTTTGCTGTTAGTTCGCGTCATTCTTGTATGTGTTCACCAATTCACTTCCCTGCTTTGTTCCTCTGGATTCCCGCCTGGCGGCGAGAATGACGGCGCGGGGGCCGCGCTCCTGCTGGCGGCTTACGGCGCCCCGCGCCGTCATTCTCGAGCTTGCTCGGGAATCCAGTGGAATATGCTGTCCGAACGTGCCAGTTAGTCAGCGAATTAGTGAACATAAACAATTCTTTAACTCTCTCATCCATTATTAATCCCTATATTCAGACATCAATGTGTTAGTAACTCTTGGACAAACCATCAAGTTGTTTCAGCATTTCACGCAGTTTTATGTAACCGAATTGGTTGCACTTAAAGCAATGGAGGACTAGGTATGATTCTAGGATTAGCATCATACTTTGACTATACTTGCATGGAGATTTTTCAAACGTTTCAGTAATTCGTCATATAGTAAGAACTCAATATCCTTCATGCTTTCACGCAAAGATTTAAATTGATCATTCATTTTTGCACCTTGGAGATCTTTTGAATTGCCTGCTACTATGAGGGCTCGAGGGTTGATAATACTGACATCCAATCCTTTTTCGCCATCAATAGCAGTTTCTTTCTTTATCCCCTTTTCTATTGCCATAGCATGTTGCTTGATTGTTTGGAGATAATCAGTAGCTTGAGCAATAGATCTGGCCATCCCATTTGACCAGTAGTAATTATTGTGACTTTTGTCTTCACATAGCAATGTCATACCACTACGTTTTAATTCATAAAAATCTACATACCCATAAATATCAACAAGCATCAAATCCGGATATTGCGTGCCAACAACTGCTATATTATTTTTATTTAGTTGATGCACATATCTAGTATCAAAGAGCTGAATGTTATCTTCAAAAAACTTTTGCCATTTAGATTCAAGCGGATTATTATCGATTAACTGTTCAAATTCTTTGATGATTTCTTGCAAAGAAAGAAGTTGGGAACTCTTTTGCAAACTTAGAAGCATTTTCCGTACTGAATCTCGACGCTTGTATTTTTTTGCCGCTTTTACATAGAAATCACCAACACGTTTAATATCTCCAGCGTTCATTTTATCTATGAGTTTGTCGTTCAGATTTTTTAGGATAAGCGATTTATGGTTATTAGTCTCCCTAAATTGAATATTCAAAGATGGGAAATATTTTTTCCAGAAATTATTTATTATTGCGTTTAAAGTATCTGTGTTTGCCCTTTTTTGTATATTTAATTCTGATATTAGTTTCTTTAAATCCTCAATTTTTAACTTAAGTGTGTTGCCTTCATGCGTTGGTTCATAATCTCCAAGAATTACTAAATTAATATCTTGCAGATACTTTCCAAAAAAATATTTCAATTTTTTATCTTCAAATCCATATCCCCAAGGGTTCACTATGGAGCCTATTTTCAAATCATAAACATCATATATAGAATCAGGGTTGAAATTTCCTTGGACTATAATTTGTTTTTGAAATTCTCTTTCTTTATATAGACAAACTACCTCTGAATTTTTAACGATATGAGTTTTAACCACCCCTTCATCGTTCTCTTTATGCTCTCGAAAAAATTCTTTCCCATCACTTATCTTTCTACTTCTGAGGATTAGTTTCTTTGTTTCACGATATTTATTTGGCTTTCTTCCACTGCTTGCTGTCATTTATCACCTCCAAACATCAATGCTCTAAAAACCGGTTCAGTAGTAGTGGCTTCCCACTTGTCGGCTGATTTCTTGAGTGCGTTCAAAGTATGGTCGCCATTCACATAAACAAGGTTCAAATCATTGGCGAAATCTTTGCGGTGTTTTCCAAACCATTTGTCCAGTTTGGGTGCGTCCATTTTTTCAATATTGCGCCAGAGGATAAGACAGTTTTCGCCTTTGGCGTTGATACCGGTGATGGCCAGGACACTCTCTATTTGCCGGCGAGTGGCAAGCCGCAAGCCGAGCAGGAAGTTAAAAGTTTCCACAAGGTCAGCCGGCGCATCACGGCGAACACCATCGCGCACTACGGACAAGGTGTAATTGAATGGGTCAATAAAATCCTGCCCCAGCAATGACGCGCTGGTCGCAGTTTCCTCACCGAGAGTATAGCGGAGCAAATAATCGTCAATGAGTTTATCCTTCTCCTCGGCTTCAAGCAGATCTTTGCGCGGCTTGACGATTAAATTATCAAGCGTGTCTTCATAAGATTCCAGGCGCACATATTTGAACAATTGGCTAATTCCTTCTCTTCCTTGCGGCTTGCCGTCTTTCCATTCCTTGGAATAGGTGACTTTTTTCATGCGCGGCAATAATACCGTTTCAAAATGATGCCCCAGTTCCACAAGAATATACTTGCGCTCACCGCCATCTTCACGGTTGAGGTTTATTACCGCATGGCCAGTGGTGCCAGAGCCGGCGAAGTAGTCAAAAATAAAGGCGTGACTATCTCGTCTGGTAATGTGGTTGATACAGTCTTTCACTGTATAAATGGACTTCGGATAACTGAATAAGTTATCACCAATAATGTTGCTTAATAATTTTGTACCATGTGCACCAGCATTATATTTTTTATCTGTCCAGTTACTAAATATCGGTCGGTGCTTTCCGTTATTACTTGATTTGATATATAAAGAGCGCCCATTCTTACAAACTAAATTACCTGCTTCAATTTCGTTAAGACATGATTCATACGCTCTCCTCCATACTCGCTCAGTGCCATCACGACTTACTGGGTACACTCTTACAAAGCCGTCGCTGGTTTTCTCTCGTGGGTAATCATCAGTTTCAGGAGGCGGCTCCAATCCTACGACACTAGATGTTTCCGGATTCACCAAGACGCAGTAAAAACTATTCGGGCGACCTTTTCTAAGATTGCTTTCCGCCGTTCCAGTTCGCAAGAATGCTATTTCACTGCTCTCGCTGTTTTTTGATTCCCCAAACAAAACTTTTACTCCGGACGGGGTCATGAATAGCGCGTACTCGTGCGTTTCCGATATATTGGTGCCTTCAAGCCCAGCACCCGCCGGATGATGATTTACTACGATGACACTCCTATCGTATTCACGAAAAAGTTGATCCACAATTTGCGTTAAAGTCACAAACTCAGTGTCGTCGATCGCTATTACTTGACTTCCGTCTCTGGTTAAAAACCCCTTTCCAGCAACGAGCCTATTCTCCATCAGGGTCATCCAAGACGAATGTTTATAGCCGTTTTTATACATAATCGCCGAAGTATCTGTGTTATACGGCGGATCAATATAAATACACTTCACCTGCTCCTTGTATCTCTCTTGCAACAAATTCAATGCTTGGAAATTCTCGCCGTGAACCAACAAGCCGTTCAGTTGTGCTTCAATGGGACCAGCATCCGACAAGGCAGCAAGTAACTTGTCCTTGAATGTTTGATTGAAGTGCCTTGTATCCAAAACCAGATACGGATTTTCTTTGAGGAACTTTGGTTTCAGTGGATTGCTATAGGCGGTAGTGGCAAGGTCGCCCTTCAATTCCTCAATCGCAAAAAGCTGCACCCATTCATTGCGCTGCGCTTTGTTCTTGGCTACTTCCACATAGAGCGATTCGGGCACTTTATCCAGCGTGACACAATACTGCGTCTCCAGCACAAATTTCTTTTTCAACCAGAGTTGTTTTTGGAAATCTTCTAACTGCGCCAGGAAATCAATAATTGTACTGCCAACCTTTTTTATCGTCTTGATCTGCGCCAGACTGCGTATGAATACACTGGGATCATCAGTCAATTCCAAATTATCAATGAAGATGACTTCGCTTTTCAGATAATTATCCAGTTCCCGGCGCAGGAAGCCGCCCAGGTCTTTGTGAATGAAATAATCAAAACTGTTCTTTGCCGTATAAGCGGTGAGGTGCTTGCCGAACAGGGTGCGGCTTTCATCTGCTTCGGTGGGGCAAGGTGCAGCAATCAGCGCTAACCAGCCTTCTTTGTCCTTTTTAATTTTCGTGAAAATTCGTTGTGCAGCTGCTTGATTGATGGCATGTTGTCGCTTGATTCCGTTTTGCGGGTGTTTCTTTTTCTCGCCTTCGGTCAAGGGGCGATGGTCAAAGCGGACAATCAATTCGTTTGCGCTAAGCTTGATAAAATCCTTCGCCAGCACGAACAAACGTTGCTTGCCGTTGCTCTCTTTGATGTTGTCTTTTTCATTATCCGCCGCGGCAATCTCAAAGCAGGCCCGGCGCTTACGATTGCCGTCTTTGATAGTAAAAATATAGGAAGAGTAATTCTCCGTGGTCTTAATGTAATACTGGTCGGAATTCGCCCAGTGGAGCTTTACTTCCTCGCCATTGTAGGGAATGGAATAGGCATCCTTGCCCGCCGTTTTATAGCGACGAAGCGACATAAAATCGCCTTCGTCATAGTAGCGGGAGAAGAAATTATAAAGATGGTTGTAGGTATCGGCTTCGGTTTGTTGATCGCGTTGGGCAGCTTTGATTTGCTCGTTTAATTCTTTAACCCGGTCGGCTTCCTCGATATTTTTAACACCCGCCGCTTCCAGAGTGCTGGTAATTTTGTCTAATTCGCCCCGGAATATCGATTCGTCTGATTTTGCAATATCTCCCAACGTCTCGGTCACTTGTGGCAACAGGCGTTGGTCAAGAAATTCATTAACCTCAACACTTTTCAGCGTCATGATGCGATACAAACCAAAATCCAAATCGCCACGGTCAAGTTGAAACAACTCGCGCAGTTTTGTCTTGAGATTCTGTATATTTTCGTTCTTGTCTGCGCCTTCCATCTAGCTACCCTTTGCTTGCTAAAGCCTCGTATTTAACGGCTTTATTGCCAATATCAGTTCTATATCTCATCCCCTTGAAGCTGATCTTCCCGACTGCATCATAGGCTTTATCTTGGGCATCGGTCACCCCATCTCCTAGTGCCGTTACGCCCAGGACCCGGCCGCCATGCGTGAGGATTCTACCCTCGGTTATGCGAGTCCCGGCATGGAAGACCTTCACACTTTCAGCTTGCATATCGTCCAGCCCGGTAATCGCCATGCCCTGCGCATACTTGCCGGGATAACCCTCGGCGGCAAGGATGACCGTGAGTGCGGCCCGGGGGTCAAAGGCAATAGTCTGGCCTGCCAGTTCACCCTTGACGGCTGCCAAGCAAAGTTGCACCAGGTCGGACTCCAGGCGGAACATGAGGGGCTGGGTTTCCGGGTCGCCGCAACGACAATTAAATTCAATCACCCTGGGTCTGCCCTCGGCATCAATCATTAACCCCGCATAAAGAAATCCCGTATAAGGATGTCCCTCTGCTCGCATGCCGGCCAGGGTGGGTGAGATAATTTCATCCAGGATGCGCTGGTGCACTGCATCGGTAACCACCGGGGCAGGCGAATAGGCACCCATGCCACCCGTGTTGGGTCCTTTATCGCCGTCATACGCGGTCTTGTGGTCCTGAGATGAGGCGAGGGGTACATAGTTGTTGCCGTCAGCAATCACGATGAAACTGGCTTCCTCCCCCACCAAAAATTCCTCAATAACAAGCTTGTTACCCGCCTCCCCGACCAGAGTGCCGGCAAACATATCTTTGATGGTGGTTTCCGCTACCGCCCGGTCAGCCGCTATCACCACCCCCTTACCGGCTGCCAAGCCATCCGCCTTAATCACCAGCGGATACTCTTGATGCGGCACATAATCAAGCGCCTCATCCGCTTGGGTAAAGACCTGATAAGCCGCTGTGGGAATCTGATATTTATCAAGAAAATGCTTGGCGAAACTCTTTGAACCTTCCAGCCTTGCCGCCGCCTGGAGGGGACCAAAACATGCCAATCCCGCCGCCTGAAATCTATCCACTACCCCGGCAACCAGCGGCACCTCAGGCCCGATAATCGTCAAACCTATCTGCTGCTCCTGGGCAAAGGCGAGCAGGGCATCAAAGTCCATGGGCGAAATATCAACATTGTGCACCCCGGCTTCAAGTGCCGTCCCGGCATTGCCGGGGGCCACATAGACCTGGGCGACCAAGGGCGATCTGGCAACCCGAAAGGCAAGGGCATGTTCCCGGCCACCACTGCCCGTAATCAGCACATTGATGTTTTTAGAAGGTCGCTTAGGGAGGCTTGCCATCGCTTGCAACTTATCCAACTTAACCGCCGATATCAATGCCGAAAATGCCGCATACCAGTAAAGATCATCGCCATCTCGGCTTCATTTGCCGCTTGGAGCACTTCCTCGTCTCGCTTAGACCCGCCGGGTTGAATCACCGCCGTAACGCCCGCTTCCGCCGCCGCATCAATGCCATCTCGGAAGGGGAAAAAAGCATCCGAGGCCATGACTGAACCCGCAACGAGCAGTTCTGCCGCGGCCGCCTTGAGTAGGGCAATTTTTGCACTGTCCACCCGACTCATCTGCCCCGCACCTATGCCGATTGTCCGCTTGTTTCTGGCATAGACGATAGCATTGGACTTGACGAATTTCGCCACCGTCCAGGCGAAGAGCAGATCAGCCTGTTCCTCCTCGGTGGGCCTGCGCTGCGTGACTACCTTGAGTTGTTCATCAATCAGCAGTTCGGCATCACGGCTTTGCACCAACAAGCCGCCAGCCACCCACTTGTAATCATGCATAGGCGCGGCCCCTGCTATCTCAGCCGGGGAGGTCACCAAGAGCCGTAGATCCCGCTTTGCGGAGAACACAAGTTGTGCCTCCTCGGTAACCTCAGTGGTAATAATGACTTCCACAAATCGCTCAATAATTTCCTTAGCCAGGGCTTCTTCGAGTTGCCGATTGAAGGCAAGAATACCGCCAAAAGCAGACACCGGGTCGGCAGCCAACGCGCGTTGATAAGCTTCTTGTAGCGTCTGGGCTTCGGCAACACCGCAGGGATTGCCATGCTTCACTATCACGCAGGCGGGTGCATTGAAACTCTGTACACAGGCAAGGGCGGCATCCGTATCCGCTATATTGTTGAAGGACATTTCCTTACCTTGGAGTTGCTCGGCATGCGCAACGGACATGCCAGGTAAGCCCGGTTCAACATAAAAGGCTGCCGATTGATGCGGATTCTCGCCATATCGGAGCAGTTGTTTTTGGCGGAATTGTAGCGTCAGGCTTGAGGGATAGGCTTGCCTTTCCCCCCTGCCCAGATCATATCCAGACAGATAGTTGGCGATCGCCGCATCATACTCGGCAACCCGTTCAAATGCCTTGATTGCCAAGCGAAATCGGGTCTCGAGACTCAGGTGCCCAGCGTTTTGGGCTAACTCGGCGGCGAGCGGTGCATAGTCATCAGTGTCCACCAGGACGCAAACACAGGCGTAATTTTTCGCCGCGGAGCGCAACATGGCAGGTCCGCCTATATCAATATTCTCCAGAGCCTGGGCAAGGTTATTGGGGTCCCTGTCCACTGCATCTTCAAAGGGATAGAGATTCACGACCAGGAGGTCTATGGAAGCAATGCCCTGCTCCTGCATGACTGCTGCGTCCGGCCCCGAATATTCGCCCGCACCGGATAATAGCTGTCGCCTGCCTAGGAGGCCACCATGCACCCTGGGATGCAGGGTCTTCACCCGGCCATCCATCATCTCTGGAAAGCCCGTGTAATCGGCAATATCCGTCACCTGCAAGCCGTTTTCTTCAAGCAACTTGCGAGTGCCGCCCGTGGACATGAGTTGAACATCCAACGCACTTAATGCCTGTGCCAGGGGTAAGAGGCCGGACTTATCAGAGACACTCAGGAGTGCTCTTTTCACTGCTATACTGTTCACTGTGTTGGTTTCACTGAGCAGGAAGGCGCGATGTGCTTTTTAAGACAGAGATTCTTAAGACAGGGCTTCTTAAACCAGAACTTCTTAAGACAGAGATTCTTAAACCAGAACTTCTTAAACCAGCGCTTCTTAAGTCAGCGTGGCAAGCCAGGATAGCTACTGTGGCAGTGTTGAGGCTCACAAGAGTTGATGCTTTCTCAATTTTCTGCGGAGGGTGCCACGGTTTAAGCCAAGTATTGCGGCTGCCTGACTTTGATTGTTGTTGGTAAAGTCCAAAACACATGCAATAAGCGGGGCTTCCACCTCAGTCATCACCAGGTCATATAAACCATTCACCTCGGACCCGTCCATGGTGTTGAGATAATCCTTGACTGAATGTTGTACGGATTCAACAAGCGTTTTTTTCTTCATCAACCATCGCCAGGGTCAAGAGGAAATCGGATGGGAATGATACCAGCAATCCAAGTAGAAATTGTATGCGCCAGGATGCATGCTCGCGCAGTGCCTCTTTATGATATGCATCTATCATGCTTCTTCATGCCTCTAGGGTAATTGCGACAGCACAAACTCAGCAGCAAGTTGGTAACCCATTGCTCCCAGCCCGGTGATGCAACCGGTTGCTATGTCAGCTAAGCAGGAATGATGTCGGAACTCTTCGCGGCTATAAACATTGGACAGATGCACCTCAACAAAGGGGATGGAGACACTCAGCAAGGCATCTCGTAGCGCGATGCTGGTATGGGTGAAGGCACCTGGATTGATGATGATGTAACTCACCTCAGCTGCTTTGGCGGCATGAATCTGGTCAATCAGTGCATGTTCCGCATTGCTTTGATAACACTGCACTTCATTACCACTGGCACTGATCTGGGCATGCAGACGCTCGTTGATCGTCTCCATGGTGTCCGTGCCGTAGATGTCCGGTTCCCGGGTGCCGAGCAAATTCAGATTAGGACCGTGAAGTACCATTATTTTTGCCATATCTGCCTCCCGCTGAGAGTCACTATTCTGCTAAGTTGATGTGCCGTACCTGAGGGGGATAGCAATAGCCTGATTCAGCACAACCCTGATAGCTGAGTTGCAAGGAGCCGCCCTCCCAGGCAGCAAGGTCGGTGCCTGGCACCAGGACTTCTACTTGACCTTCCAGCAGTTGTACCTCCCCAAACACTTCATCAACACTATCCCGCCCGGGCGGCAGCTGAAGGCTGATTGCCTGCTGCCCCCCCATTAAACCTATCTTGTGTCGGTAAAGATAATAGCCAGGCTTGATCTGCCATAAGAGTTTGAGGTCCCTACCCTCGGGAAAATACTCAAAACGGAATGCCTGGTCCACGGGGAGCACTTCATCCCTGGAGGCACCTATGAGCCGTTCAATGGGCGAGGGGAAGAGCCTGATGATGTCGCTAGGAAATTGCTGTGCCGCTAGGTCTAGGCTACCCGCTAGCGTTATAAGCAAGATGAGATACACTCTAAGCAGCATGTTTTTGTTGAGCAGCATATTCTTGTTGAGCATCAGGGCTTCCTTTTCTGGTACATTTTTTTCTGGCGCATTTTTTTCTGACACATTGATAGTGTATTGTAATCTACCCTCAAGGTTGACACTTTTCCTCAACATGAAGCATCAAATTTCTGGCATCTTGGTTCCTACTCTGGTTCCTACTAAGCTGTTGATGTCACTACTGTTGATGGCACTCCTGTTGGTGCCGCTTGCGGGTTGTATGTCTGGCAGTAGCCCCCAATCCATTGCTACCTTGCTGGAGGCGGCGCGAGTGGATATTGAGGAAAACCGCCTCAGCACCCCCGCCGGGCGCAATGCCTACCAGAAATACCAACAGCTACTCAGTCTTGACCCAGACAACAAGGAGGCCCGTCTGGGTATTAACACTATCGTTGAACAATATCTGTCCTGGGCAATCGCCAACCTGGACCGGGGCAAGCCTGCCAGAGCTGCCCTATACCTCAACATGGCAATAACCATTGATGCCACCCACCCTAACATTCAGCCGGTCACCCTGCTCATCAAGAAGGCAAGGTCCCGCAGCACCAGCGCCTACCCTCTGGATGCCGCCGCCGTAGTCGCGCGCCAGGCGAGTAAGATTGACTTCCCTGGCATCAGTGCTGAGATTCATGCAAAACATGCCTTTGTTACTATCCGCGCTATGGATGATGCCACCGGCAGATGGCTTTACCAGGAATTGAGCCGGCATACAGAGATTCGCATTGAAGCCATGTTTGAAACGAGTCAGCAACCCGCCATCTTGCTGATGAAGGATGATGAACCCTTGTGAGCCTGGGCACAGAAGCTCCCCTAAGAAGTTCCCCTAATAAGCAGAACAAAAATGACAGACCCGAGCTAATAGTTCATCCTTCGCAATGAGCAAATAACCGAGGTACCCATGAAATTCATTAGTGCATTAAAAAACAAACTACTTAATCGGCCCAGCGATTCCGCACCCAGGGGAAGCCTAGGCAAAAGTCTAGGTAGAAATCTAGGCAAAACCATGGGCGCGGCTAAATTCTTAGGTTATTGCCTGGGCCTTGCCGTGCTGATACTCGCCGGGCTGGGATTTTATTGGAACTCCGAGCCTGAGCTGTTTGATGTTGCGCCTCAGAAGATCACCGGTAGCACCACTATTAGATCCCTGATCAGCATGACGGATATCCTCCTGGACAAAAGAGGCGGCTATTTGACCAACGACATCACGCCGCCAGGAATCATCCTGGACAATATCCCTAGTTGGGAATTTGGAGTCATAGTGCAGATGCGGGACATGACCCGGACCCTAAGAAATAATCTGAGCCGGTCTCAATCTCAATCCACCGAAGACCCTGACCTGGTGAAGGCGGAGAATCAATTTTATTTTGATAATGATTCCTGGGTACTGCCCGCCACTGAAACAGAGTATGCCAAGGGCAGAGAGGCACTTAAGGCTTATCTGATACGCCTGGAAGATAGCGAACAGCAGGCCGCTCAATTCTACGCCCGGGCAGACAACTTGCAGGTGTGGCTCTCAGAGGTAGAGACGCGCATGGGCAGCCTATCGCAACGGCTCAGTGCCAGCGTTGGGAAAAGACAACTTGATATATCGCTCGCTGGTGATGAGGCGGCAACGCAATCAACGAGGGTCGCATCGGAGCAACGAGTAAAAACGGCTTGGCTTGAACTAGATGATGTGTTTTACGAAGCAAGAGGAACGACCTGGGCATTGATTCATCTGCTGCGGGCTATAGAGGTTGATTTCCGCGAAGTTTTGGAAAAGAAAAACGCCCTGGTCAGTTTGCGGCAAATCATTCGGGAGTTGGAACCCACTCAGGACACCGTCTGGAGTCCGATGGTGCTGAACGGTAGCGGTCTGGGCCTCCTTGCCAACCATTCGCTGGTGATGGGCTCTTATATTTCCAGAGCCAATGCAGCAGTTGCCGACCTCCGCCGATTGCTGGAAGACGGTTAATGCTGTGCCCTGTGGCCCGTCAACCGCGTGAAAAGCTTGCCCCCTAGCTTGGCATAGAAGGCTTGAATAGAAGGCTCGCACCGTGGCGGGCACCCAGAGGATGAGCAGTAGAGTCATGCCAGCTGCGCCGCCTAGGAACAGAAACAGAAATAAGGCAGCGGAGCCATATTGGGTTCACAAGTAGCGCAGATTTTTGTACCCTTATCTCATAAAATAAACAGCCCATAAAATCAACAGCTCATAAAATCAACAGCGGCTTGCTACAAATAACCCTAAGCTCATAAAACCAACCGGAATCAATGATGATGACCATGACAGAATTGCCCCCCTTAATGGGCGTGCTTGGCCTCCTTTGTGCCGTCTTTATTTACTTCCTGATGATGAGACACTCTGATGGTGCGGAAAATATCAGAAAACTTGCGCGTGCCATTCATGGCGGTGCCATGGTATTCCTGCACCGGGAATATATGATGCTGGCAATTTTTGCTGGGATACTCTTCCTATTCATCTTCTTCTCGCCACTCGGCTGGCACACTGCTCTGTCCTTTGCGGTGGGCGCCTTGTCCTCTGCCGCCGCGGGTTATCTCGGTATGTTTGCCGCCACCAAAGCCAATGTGCGCACTGCCGCCGCGGCTCAGACCACGGGGGCTGGCGGTGCCTTGACCGTCGCCTTCTACGGCGGTTCCATCATGGGTCTCTGTGTTGCTTCCCTGGGTCTCCTCGGGCTCGGCTCCCTCTACTGGTACTTCGGCGGTGACCCGGAGACTGTCCACGCCATCCACGGCTTCGGTATGGGTGCCTCCAGCGTCGCCCTCTTCTCTCGTGTTGGCGGTGGCATCTTTACCAAAAGTGCCGATATCGGTGCTGACCTGGTAGGCAAGATTGAGGCGGGCATCCCCGAAGACGACCCGCGCAACCCGGGGGTCATCGCCGATAATGTGGGCGACAATGTCGGCGATATAGCCGGTATGGGGTCTGATATTTTCGAGTCCTACTGCGGTTCCATCATCGCCACCATAGCCATTGCAAGCGCCCTCGCCATGAGTGCCGAGCATGGGGTCGCCCTCCTGGCACCAGAGACTGGCAAAGCAGCACTCATGGCATTGCCACTGGCACTGGCCTCCTTGGGCCTGGTCTGCTCAATTTGCGGCATCATCCTGGTGAATTTGCTCTCCGGCATGGGTGCGGAAAGGGCATTGGAACTGGGACACCAGGCATCTGCCCTACTACTCATCGTCGGTGCCTATCTCCTCACCGACTATTTAGATATTTCCAGAAATGTCTGGTACTCGGTGGTTGCCGGTACTGTAGGCGGTATCTTGATCGGATTGGTAACCTCCTACTACACATCAAAAGCACCCGTGGTGAAGATAGCGGAATCCGGCAAGACTGGTCCTGCTACCGTGATGATTACGGGCCTGGCAGTGGGCATGCAGTCGGTGGTGATTCCCATTATTGCGCTCAGCGCCATCATCTACATATCCACCGGGTTGTCGGGGCTCTATGGTGTGGGTATAGCTGCTGTTGGTATGTTGGCAACCGTGGGTATGACCATGGCGCTTGATGCCTACGGGCCCGTTGCCGACAACGCGGGTGGCATAGCAGCCATGGGCGACATGGGGGATGAGGTACGGAAAATTACCGATGAACTGGATGAAGTCGGCAATACCACCGCCGCCATCGGCAAGGGTTTTGCCATTGGCGCAGCAGCGCTGGCGGCACTCGCTATCATCGCGGCCTTTGTGGAAACCATGAGCATCAACCAGGCCGGCTTTACCTTGGAGATTTCCAACCCGACAGTCCTGACCGGTATCTTCATCGGCGGTGTTCTCCCCTTTCTTATCGCTTCTATGACGATGAATTCGGTGGGTGATGCGGCGATGGAAATGATTGAAGAAATACGCCGCCAGTTCCGGGAAATCACTGGCCTGATGGAAGGCAATGCCGAACCGGACTATGACAGATGTGTTGATATAGCGACCCAGGCTGCCTTGAAGAAGATGATCCTGCCGGGGGTTATCGCCGTGGCTATGCCGCCTCTGGTCGGCTTTACTCTGGGCGCAGAATGTCTCGGCGGTATGTTGACGGGTGCCCTTCTGGGCTGTGTGTTGATGGCATTGATGATGGCGAATGCTGGTGGCGCCTGGGATAACGCGAAGAAGTATGTTGAAGCGGGCAGACTCGGCGGCAAGGGCTCCGATACTCACGCTGCCCTGGTGGTGGGCGACACAGTGGGCGACCCCTTCAAGGACACCTCCGGACCTTCAATGAACATCCTTATCAATGTGATGGCAATTGTCAGCCTGGTGATTGCGCCGCTTTTGTAAACCGCTCCGCGCCGTCATTCTTGGGCTTGCCCGGGAATCCAGACTGGCGGCGCAAGCCGCCTGAAAGGCGCGGGGACACGGCATACATTAACGGCGGGAGGGGATTGTGCCTTTAACGACACCACAACCCACCGACCCCCGTTGAGGTGTAGCGGAAATATCAAGGTGATTGCCTTTGTTCCTCTGGATTCCCCCCCCGATGCCAGTCGTCCCGCCTTCGGTGGGACGACTGGCATCGGCGAGAATGACGGGGCTCGAGCTTCGGCTTTGCGACTGGGCGTTTAGACACTAAAAGCCGGCAACTTCTTGGGTACGCACTTTTGCTTCAAGCGAACATAACGAGGCAGACCCCTATGGTAGGGTGGGTAATCCTCGCCTTGGATCAGTGGTTCAAGATATTTTTTTGCCGGGGGCGTAATACTAAAACCGTCTGGGCTAATGTAATGCCGCGGTAATTTCTTTTCTACATTTGCCACCATGGATAGCGGCACTTCACCAATCTTCCATTTATAGGGCTCGTCCTCTTCACGGACAATAATCGGCATCACAGCATCCTTGCCTGCCAAGGCAAACTCTACGGCTGCCTTGCCCATCGCATAAGCCTGTTCATGATCCGTCGCTGAGGCAATATGCCGGGCGGCGCGTTGCAAGTAGTCCGCCACTGACCAGTGACATTTGTATCCCAGAGCGTTCTTAACCATAGCCGACAGGGCCGGTGCCAGGCCACCCAACTGGGCATGCCCGAAGGCATCTGGCTCAGCGGCACTCTCACCCACAAATGTGCCGCCTTCATAGCGGGCACCCTCAGAAGCAACGATGACGCAATAACCTAGTTCGTCCACAGTATTCTTGACCTTGGCGAGGAACTTTTCCTGCTCAAATACAATCTCTGGAAAAAGAATGATATGTGGCGGGTAGCTCGGTTTTTGTTTGGCAAGCCCGGCGGCAGCGGCAATCCATCCCGCATGCCTGCCCATCACCTCAAGGATGAATACCTTGGTAGAGGATGCCGCCATAGACGCTATATCAAGCCCGGCTTCCATCGTGGATACGGCGACATACTTCGCCACTGAGCCGTAACCTGGGCAGGTGTCCGTCAATGGCAAATCATTGTCAATGGTCTTAGGAATACCGATACAGGTGATGGGATACCCCAGTGCACGCGAGGCGATGGAAACTTTGTGGGCTGTGTCTTGAGAGTCGCCGCCGCCGTTATAGAGGAAGCATGTAACGTCATGGGCTTTGAAGACCGCTATCAGCCGTTGATACACCGGCTCGTCTTCGGTGATTACGGGTAACTTGTAACGGCAGGAACCAAAAGCACCGCCGGGTGTATGTCTAAGTGCGGTAATATCTTTGGAGGTTTCCTTTGATGTATCAATCAATTCTTCTTGCAGCGCGCCGATGATACCGTTGCGCCCAGCAAGTACCTTGCCAAGACGCTTATCCTTCCGTGCTGTCTCAATAACACCACAGGCTGTGGCGTTGATCACCGAGGTGACGCCGCCCGACTGCGCATAGAATATGTTTTTTGCCACCCTATTCTCCTTTGGGGCTTTATAGAAGCACACTGATGTAGAAGCATAGACTTAGAAGCATGGTTATTTTGAAAGCATGTCTTTTACGTCCTCGGCTAAGACGTTTTTTCAAATATCTCTAACTGTTTCTTCAATCAACCAGTCCACCACATGCTTCAATGCCACATCATGCTCCTCGCCCTGGTCAATGGCTTGCTGATATTGGCGGAGTTGGTGATGTGCGCTGGTACCAGACACGATGATTTGCCTGAGATGATGAATTTCATCCAAGCAACCAAGATAGTCTGCATCCTCTTCAATGAAGTCAATAATCTCATCCAGAAGTGCTTGGTAAGGGACGACCTCTCCCTTCGCAAAATCAATCAGCCCCTCATCAAAGGAGTAGCGCATGGCACGCCATCTGTTTTCATTAATTAACATGCTGGCATAGACACGCCACCGCTGGTTTTTCACTCGGGTGCGATACAGCATCCGGAGCAAGCACTGGGTGAGTGCCACCAGGCTCACCGCATGTTCCAGATTAGTGATGACATCCATGATTCTGGTTTCCAGAGTGGGGTAGCGTGTACTAGGACGAAGGTCCCACCAAATCATGCTGGCATCCTCAATCATTCCAGCATCAACCAGCACTTCCACATGCCTTTCATATTCGGCAAAACTAGAAAACTGCTCAGGGATACCCGTCCGCGGGAGAGCATCAAACACCGTCAAGCGGTAAGACTTCAAACCAGTATCTTCGCCTACCCAAAAGGGTGATGAACAAGACAGTGCTAATAGATGCGGCAAGAAGTAACTGAGCTGGTTCATCAAATCAATGCGCAGTTCATTATCTTCAATACCGACATGCACATGAGTACCGCAAATCAGCAATCGCCTGGCGGCCGCTTGCATTTCCGCCGTCAAGGCTGAGTATCTTTCCCGTTCGGTGAGTTTTTGCTTCGTCCAGTTGGCATAGGGATGGGTAGATACAGCGAGGGGCGCATAACCAAACTTCTGGCTGACTTCCGCTATCACCCCGCGTAAATGTTTTACTTCACGTCTGACTTGGGACACCGATTGGCAGACGGGGGTCGCCACTTCAATCTGTGCGCGCATCAATTCCGGGCTCACCTGAGCACCAAGTAGCCGCACACATTCATCCATCAGGTCGCGTGGGGGGTCAACGACCAGATCGCGAGAACTGGTATCAACCAGCAAATATTCTTCTTCAACACCCAGTGTTAGGGCGGGTTCCGTAAGATGCATTATGATAGGCCTCAGATAAGTAGTGGATGATATAACAAAATGCTCAGCACTCAGCCAGATATTCTACACTTGGAAGCACCAGACCCGACAAGCCTCGGTAAGGACCATATTGAGTTCCTCTCCATCCTCAAGCAACCGACCTGGATTACCCTTGAGGGGGAGGACAATTCAAGAAGCCGCACCATCGTCACCCTGCTGCACGGTAATGAACCCTCTGGATTAAAGGCAATCCATCAACTGCTGGTCAAGGACTTCTCCCAGGGCAGGCAGCCTGCAACCCGCCTGGGGATTCTTATTGCGGCAGTGGATGCGGCCTTGGCACCGCCGGTGCTTTCACACCGGCACCTACCCCAGGAACAGGATCTGAACCGTTGCTTTGGTGCCAACTCTCAAGCCACAGAGGGTCAGCAACAATTGACACACAAGATCCTGCAGCTGCTGCATGAATTTCAGCCAGAAGCCGTTGTGGATACCCACAATACTTCTTCTCACAGCAAGCCGTTTTGCCTCGCCGTCCAGAATACAGACAGCATCAAAAGGCTTGCCTCCTTCTTTGCCCCGACTTTGGCAATTTTTGATCATAAACTCGGGACTCTGATGGAACATACAAGGGATGACATGCTCATCATCACGGTGGAATTTGGCAGTTTGATGGACCCGGATACCGATACTCTGGCCTATCAAACCCTGCAACAGTTTACCCAGGTGAAGCAATTATCCAGTCTCGCCAAAGATAACACCCTCTGCCTGCAACACCCGCTACGGCTGGAAACGCAAAAACAACTCAAGGTTGCCTATTCAAGTTCGGTGAACCCTGCCGCCGATCTCACGATGATTAACACGCTTGATCAATTGAACTTCCAACCACTGGAAGCAGGGGTCACTCTGGGCTGGTTTCATCAGGGGAAAGAATCTCGGCATCTGACCGCCAGAACGGCGACCGGCAAGGATCGGTTTGATGCTTGTTTTAGTTGGACAGATGACATTCTGAAGACCCGCATACCCATGACCATATTTATGGCGACCACAGATTCAACAGTTGCCAACAATGACTGCTTGCTTTACTTCGTGCCGACAGAGACTAGATAGGCGCCAGGCTCGTCATGACACCCCGTCATTCCCGTCACTCTCGGGGTGGCCGTGGGCATATCGGGGAGGGTGAGGGCGCGGAAGCGTCAGGCTTTGATGCTGACGGAAAAATATACAGTCTGGATTCCCGAGCAAGCTCGAGAATGACGGCGCGGAGGTTAATGTATGCACCTTGTCCCCGCTCCTTTCAGGCGGCTTGCGCCGCCAGTCTGGATTCCCGTCACCCCAGTCATTTGTGATGACTGGGGTGACGAGAATGACGGGGTTGGGGCAGGGCAAGATCCAGGTCCCGGGCGGCCTTCACTTCGTCAAGACGTTTCACCGGCATGCTGTGAGGGGCACTTCTCACCCGTTCCGGGTCTTGTTTGGCTTCCTCAAGGATCTTCTGCATGGCGGCAACAAAGCCGTCAATCTCCTCTCGGCTTTCTGTTTCCGTCGGCTCAATCAACATACATTCAGGAATGAGTAGCGGGAAGTAAATAGTCGGTGAATGGTAGCCGTAATCCAGCAACCGCTTGGCAAAATCCATGGCGGTGACGCCAAGCCTCTTGGCTTCCGGTGCCAAGGTAAGAATGAACTCATGGGTCGCCCGCCGCTCGGGATAGGCCAGAGTAAAGCCTGCCCCTTCCATCTGCTTTGCCATATAGTTTGCATTCAAGGTGGCATATTCACCCACCCGGTGCATCCCCTCCCGCCCCAAGAGACGCGCATACACATAAGCCCGCAGGATGATGCCCGCATTACCCATAAAAGCTGACAGGCTACCAATAGTATCCGGTAGCTCCGCCTTGCCTAACCAGCGATAACGGGTTGCCGCTGAGGCCTCCCCTGAGTCATCCATGCTGACAATAGGCGTCGGTAAGAAGGGTGCCAGCCGGTCGCTCACACCGACGGGTCCGGCACCAGGACCGCCGCCACCGTGGGGAGTGGCGAAGGTCTTGTGCAGGTTCATGTGCAGCACATCAAAACCCATGTCTCCCGGTTTGACCTTGCCCAGGATGGCATTCAGATTAGCACCGTCGTAATACAGCATCCCGCCCGCCTCATGGACGACCGCGGCAATCTCTTGAATGTGCTTGTCGAACAGGCCGCATGTTGAGGGATTGGTCATCATCAAGCCCGCGGTTTCCGGACCGGCAGCGGCCTTTAATGCTTGCAGGTCCAGATCGCCGTCTGGCGTCACCGCAATTTCCCGTACCTTGTAACCACACATGGCAGCAGTAGCGGGATTGGTGCCGTGGGCGGCGGTGGATACCAGAATCTCAGACCGAGCATGGTCTCCGCGCTGTTGGTGATAAGCCTTAATCATCGCGACCCCGGCAAATTCCCCCTGGGCACCGGCCATGGGGGTCAAGGACACGGCCTGCATGCCGGTAATATCCTTCAAGTATTCTTGCAATTCATAGGCACAACTGAGATAGCCCTGGCTATACCCCAGTGGCGCAAGCGGGTGGCGACGGAGGAAGCCGGGCAAATTCGCTGCCTTCTGAGCACCCCGAGGGTTGTACTTCATGGTGCAGGAACCCAGGGGATAGAATTCACCATCAATGGACAGGTTCTTCTTGGATAGATTGGTAAAGTGCCGCACTACTTGTAATTCCGAGACTGCGGGCAAGCCGATGTCGCCCTGGCGGTGGTGTTGCTTATCCAGGGAAGCAAGCCGAGCTGAGGCCTCGTCCCCCGCTTCATATTGCGATGCGGCACTCCGCCCGGGGCTGGATATGTCGTAGATCAACATCACTCGCTCCCGGCCAGGCTAGCCAGGGCGGCCTTGAGGCAGGTGGTGTAACGATGCAGATCGGCGGCTGTTTTGGTCTCCGTTACATTCACCAGTAGCGCATGGGACAAGCCTTGCCAGTCCTGCCCAAGCGCATAACCCGCCAGCAAGCCTTGTTGCGCCATGGCCGCCACCAGCTGGTCTGCGGGAACGGGCAGGCTAAGCACTGCTTCATGGAAGACGCTCCCCGTGAACCGAGGGCGAACCCCCTCCACTTGAGTCACTGCCTGGAGCAGATGATGCAGCCCTTCATAGCAACGTGCAGCGACTGATCGGAGGCCCCGGTCGCCCAGCAAACTGAGATAGATGGTCGCGGCGGTTACCTGCAAACCCTGATTGGTACATATATTGGAAGTCGCCTTGGCACGTCTGATGTGCTGTTCACGTGCTTGGAGTGTCAGGGTGAAGCCTTGCCTACCGTCCTGGTCAACCGTTCTGCCAACGATACGTCCCGGCATCTGCCGCACCATGTCCTGCCGACAGCATATAAACCCCAGATAGGGACCGCCAGATGCCAGGGGGATGCCCAGGGGCTGGCCCTCGCCAACGGCTATGTCGGCACCCCGCTCACCCCAGGCGCCGGGAGGCGGTAGCAGTGCCATAGCGATGGGGTTGACGACCCCAATCACCAGCGCCCCCTGGGACTGGGCCTGGTTAGTCAGCGCATCCACATCGTTGAGCACCCCAAAGAAGGAGGGATAGGCAATCACCAGCGCGTTGTAATCTTCCTGCTGCGCTAAGGTGGCAGGCCTTAGCTCGCCAGATTCCTTATCAAAGGGGAGCAGTTCCAGTTCAATGCCCTGCATGCCCAGTATGGTTTCACAGACCTTGACATAACCGGGATGGGTGTCGCCCGCAATGAGTACTCGCCGGGAGGGGTTTTTCTTGTTTGCGCGAAGCGCCATGAGTATCGCTTCCGCCAGGGCAGAGGCACCGTCATAGACGGACGCATTGGCGACCGGCAACGCCATCAGCCTGGACATCATGGTTTGGTATTCGTAAACGAGTTGTAAAGCGCCCTGGCTTGCTTCCGCTTGAAAGGGCGTATATGCGGTCATGAACTCGCCCCTGGAGGCAAGGTCCCAGACGGCTGCCGGAATGTGATGCTCATAAGCGCCAGCACCAATGAAGCAGAGCGGCACTTCATCCTGCCTTGCCCGCTTCTCCATCAAGCGCATCATTGCCATCTCCGAGATCCCGCTGGGGGTGTCCGTCAACTCACCGGCACCTAGTTCAGGGGGGATTTCGTCGAACAGATTCTCAATAGACGAGACTCCGATGACCTCCAGCATCAGCCGCTCATCATCTGGGGTGTGCGGTATGAAAGGCATACAACTTCCTTATCTGGTGTCAAGAGTCTGGTGTCAAGCAGGGAGGTGTCTCCCCTGTCTGGTGTATAGAGTCTGGTGGCTGGAGTCTAGAGTCTAGTGACTAGTGTCGGTAGCAGCTTCACAGATGGCTTGGTAGTCAGCTTTTGTTAAGAGCCTTTCCTGCCCCTCAGTCTGAGTGGCTTGAAGTTTGAAAATCCAGCCATCATCGTAAGGGGAAGCGTTGATAGTCTCGGGCGCCTCCTCCAGGCGGTCATTCACCGCCACTATCCTGCCCGCAACGGGTGCATAGATGTCGGATGCCGCCTTGACGGATTCCACCACCGCGACCTCGGCACCCGCTTCCACTTCTGCGTCCATCTCTGGCAACTCAACATAGACCAGATCGCCCAGAGTCTCTTGAGCATAGTCTGAGATACCGACCACTAGGAGACCTTCATCTTCCGTACGTAACCACTCATGGGTGTCTGTATATTTCAGTTCTTCTGGAAAATCCGCCATAGCTTCTGTGCTCCGATTAGCCTCGCTTTCCCCGCCGAATAAAGGGGGGTCTGACCCATTCCACCGGCTGCATCTTGCCACGTATAGCAACTGTCATGTTACTTGAAGTACGGCTGACCCGTGCCAAAGCAATGGAGTGCCCTAAGGTGGGGGAAAATGCACCACTGGTAACTTCCCCCACCCTCTCGTCATCACAAAAGACCGGATACTGCGCTCTCAAGACGCCTTTGTGGCGCATAACCAGCCCTACTAGTTCGCGCAATTTGCCCTTTTCCAACTGAGTGCGCAGTGCCACCGCCCCGATAAAATCACGGGCAGGCAGAACCACCGTTGATGCCATATTGGATTCCATAGGGGAGACTGATTCATCCATGTCACTGCCGTAGAGATTCATGCCTGCTTCCAACCTCAGTGTGTCTCGGGCACCGAGCCCGACCGGTCTGACCCCGGCGGCAACAAGTTTATCCCAAAACCCAGGTGCATCCTCCCCGGGCAGGATGATTTCCACACCGGATTCGCCGGTATAGCCGGTCTTGGCGATAAACCAGCCCTCCGCCCAGCTGCCCTGGAAAATCCTGAGCTGAGCTGTTGCTTCCCGTTGTACGGCAGACAATACGCGCTGGGTCTTCTCTATTGCCTTTGGACCCTGTACCGCCAGGATGGCATAGTCTGGACATTCAGTAATTTTGCAAGCAGGCATTTCACTACCAGTCATTTCATGAGCAGGCATTTCACGATCAAAGGCATGGCACTGCTGCCGCATCCAAGCAAGATCTTTTTCCCGAGTAGCGCAATTCACGACGAGCAGAAACTTGCCCGGATGACTATGGGAATACACAATCAAATCATCAAGTATCCCGCCATCCTCATTTAACATAGCCGAATAGATTGCTTGACCCGGTAACTTGGCTTTCCTGATGTTGTTGGCGAGCAGGCGGTCAAGGTAGTCCGTTGCCGCCGTGCCGGTCACCTCAAGCACCGTCATGTGCGACACATCAAAGACCCCGGCATCATTCCTGACGGCATGATGTTCCTCAATCTGGGAGCCGTAATGCACGGGCATGTCCCAGCCGCTGAAATCAACCAGCTTGGCTTGCGCCGAGATATGCGCCTGATAAAGGGGGGTTCTTTTTCTCATTGGAAATGATTTTCCTCCCTGTCATTCTCGCCGAAGGCGGTTGTCCCGCCTTCGGCGGGACAACCGGGTTCGGGGGGAATCCAGAAGAAGGTGCGGTATGCCTTCATCATCAGCAGCAGTAATGACGGGGTTTCGCCTTCGTTCCTCTGGATTCCCGGGGCAAGCCCGAAAGTGACGGGGTGGGAGCGAGAGATGCCGGTCATGCGTCTAAATCCGGCAGCGATTCAATAATTTTCACGCTCTCCAGGCTGACATACACTACTTTTTTTAACAATTTGATAATGTAGTTCGGGTCTTCGCTCCATTCGTTGGGGTCGTTTTTAATTTGGCTGTCTTTATGCACGGCGACTTGATAACGCTCCATGACCCATTCAATGGCGGATTTGCCATTGACGATATATTGATAAGCATGGGCTGGAATACCCTGCAGAATTAGCTGCTCATTATAGACAATAGCGGTTTTATCAACAATGTTGCCGTCCTTCGCGAATTTCATTTTGACCACTTTGCGATTGGCGACGTCCACCAGGTCTTGCGATACTTCTTGCAACGGGTATTCCGGTGCATCCTCGTAATTAACATGCAGTTCACCGAGGGCTTTGCCCGCTGTGCTGAATACATGAAATTGAGTGTGCATCGGAATGTGCGGCAGCATCTTTTTTAAGTCTGACGAGAATTTGGTTTTGTAGTGGGGCGAATGGAGCAAGCCATAGATATAATGGAAAATGTCCCACTTGGATATTTTCTGGTCGTTGTAATGGTCGCGGAATATCGCCAACGTAGCATCAGGAATGTTTTCAATGCGGCCATCGCCACCAAAATCAAAGCCTTCGCCTTGTTTTGATTTTGAATAGGAGTAAAACGGGAAGCACTGGCCGTTGAAAGCAATTTGCACATCAGGAAGAGCATCTACCATCAAGGCAGAAAAATCTTTACCAGAACCAACGCCAGAAACACAAATTGCTAAGTTTTCACTAGTAGCAGTTGGAAAAAACGTCCGAATTATTGATGGTCTGTGAACAAACAAACTATCCACATATAAATGTTGTTTGGTAAAAGGGCGATAGATTACTTGACGAATCAAATTTTTGTCAAATTTAGTGGTAGCCATCCTTTTAAAATACGTCTTCAAGCTACTCGACCAACTAATTTTTTTTGGATCGTTACTAGCAAATTTTTCTATATCAATACTCGAATCATTAGCCAATGCTATTTTATAACGGTCTATTTCGGCATTATAAAAAGATATTGTTGCTTCCATATTGTGTGCTAAATCTACTCGTGAAAAATTGTAAATCCAAGCGTCCCGATTCGTTTGGACACCGGTTTTGTATAAAGAAAACAGGACTTTTTCTTTTTTGTCTCTTGCTCCGAGTGGATAATAGGTTGCAAATTCTGGATGGCGTTGGTTAATCCAATCATGCTGATCATTCGGTTTTATACTCTGCCAGTCTATATTTTTCACACTTGCCAAGGTTTTAATTTTCTCCAGTTTTTCTTTCTGTGTCAGATCATCGCCAATGTCGTGATAATAAATTGAACACTTCTTATTTTTTGCCATCGGATTCTTGACAAAAAGCGTAATGGCGATGCCGGCCATGCTGGATTGCCCAAATATATTTCCACCTTCACCGGCATTTTTGTTTTGCATGTTTTTTCGGATATTCCCACGCAAATTAAAACTATAGATTGCCGAGAACTCATCGGCAAGGCATTTACGCAAGCCATCGGCGGCGTTGCCGTCAATATAGGAACTGTTGCTGATAAATGCGATAATTCCTTCGGTGCCGATGCGATCGCTCGCCCAACGAATAGAACGAATGTAGGAATCATACAGATTGTTTTTGTTGGTAGCAGCCGAGTGTTCTACATAGGTCTCAGTGATACGTTGGTCCAAAACCGGATACTTAATATTTTTATTGGCGTCGTTCTCGCTTTTCTGTTTTGCCGAATAGGGTGGATTGCCTACAATCACACGAATATTGCGTTTGTTCTGCTTTTTCGCCCGCGCAAAATTTTCAGGAAAAATACCCAGCGTCTCGCCTTTCTTTTCTCCCAACTGAAAAGTATCGGCGAGTAAAATCCCTTGAAACGGTTCGTATTCGCCACCCGCACGAAAGTGATAGGCTTCCTCGATATTGATGGCGGCGATGTAATAAGCCAACAATACGATTTCATTGGCGTGGATTTCGTGTTGGTATTTGCGCCGCAGATCTTTCTCTTTAATGAAATCTCCCTGCAACATCCGCACTATGAAACTACCGGTGCCGGTAAAGGGGTCCAGTATATCCACTCCCTCATCACTTACCCCCCCCCCCCCCCCCCGAATTCTGCATGCATGATGTCCTGTACACTTTGCAGAATAAAATCAATAACTTCCACCGGCGTATATACAATGCCAAGCCGTTCTGCCATTTTCGGAAACGCAGTTTTGAAAAACTTGTCATAGAGTTCAATAATTATTTTCTGCTTGCCTTCGGCGTTATCAATGCCTTCGGCCCGCTCGCGCACACTGTTGTAAAACCGCTTCAGGGTATCGGTTTCACTATCCAGATTTTGCTCCTCCAACAGGTCGATCATCCCCTGCATAGACCGGGAAACCGGATTTTGTGCGGCGAAGTCATAGCCCTTAAAAAGTGCGTTGAACACCGGTTTGGTGATCAAATGTTGAGAGAGCATCTCAATGGCTTCGTCCTCGCTGATGAACGGATTGATGTTGGCTTTCAGCCCCTCATGGAAATCCGCGAACCGCTTTTTCGAATCGCCATGCGCGCTTTCGAGCAAACCACTAATGCGGGTTGTGTTGGCGTTAGCGATGTCGGCGATGTCCTTCGCCCAGGTCTCCCAATATCTGCGGTCGCCGCACTTGACGACTATTTTGGCGTAGATCGCGTTGCGCAATTCTTCCATGTTCAATGGAAGTTGCACCGACCTTGACTCTCCGTCACTATCTCCTGTGCTATCTTGTTCGCCTTCCGGCTCGCCGCCGACACCGATGATTTGTATTTGCCCGGGGCGGTTTTTGTTGAGTTCCAGTTGATTTATCGTGGCGTTGAAGCGATTGTCATGTGCGCGCAGGGCTTGCAGAACTTCCCAGACCACGGCGTATTTTTTATTATCTTTTAATGCTTCGTGCGCAGGCATGTCGGCCGGCACCCCGATGGGCAGAATGATGTAGCCGTATTGCTTGCCCTCGGCTTTGCGCATCACCCTGCCAACCGACTGCACCACATCCACCACCGAGCGGCGTGGATTGAGAAACATCACCGCATCAAGTGCCGGCACATCGACACCTTCGGACAGACAACGGGCATTGCTCAGCACACGGCAAACATTGCCATTCTGAGCGGACGGCTCCTGCCGCAACCAGTTGAGTTTACTGTCTCGCTCTAAGGAATTTTGAGTGCCGTCCACATGCTGGAATTCGCATCTGAGCGAGTGGACGTGTTTAGTTTTATTCTCCTGATACTGATTCACCACTTGCGAAAACATGGCGCTGATGTGTTCCGATGCTTTGATAGTAGTAGTGAAAGCCACAGCGCGGCGCATCGGTTCGTCATTCACTTCCTTGACTTCGTCTCGGTTGATGATGCGTTTGGCAAGTCCGCTCCAGCAACCGATAATTTTAGTCGCATCTTCCAGTTTTAATTCGCTGTCTTCGGCAAACTGCCCTTGCATGGACCGGGAAACATCGTCTTCATTAACCGCCAGCACCAGTACGCGGTAATCGGATAGCAGGTTTTTTGCCACAGCATCAGAAAAATCCAAGCGATGAAACTCATCTCCATAGACGGACGCGTCGTCCATGGAAAAATACTCAATATCATGTTTCTCGGCTTTTGTTTTTGCGCTGTCCGAGTAAATGCGCGGCGTCGCCGTCATGTAGAGGCGCCGCTTTGACTTTATGTAGCCCTTGTCGTGGACTTTGCTGTAATAGGAAACTTCCTTGTCATGCCGTTCAACGCCGGTCGTGCGGTGGGCTTCATCACAGATAATCAAATCAAATTCCGGCGCGCCGAGTTTTTGTGCGCCAGCCACCACATCAATGGAATGATAGGTTGAAAAGATGATGTTGATGCGCCCGCTTGCACGAGGCTCTTTGAGCTTTTTTGCCAATGACTTTTCATTGGTGGTGGTGGGGAAAGCCAGTTCATAAGCACGCATACCTTCTTCGTCCTTCCCCACCTTGCTGTCGGAACAAACGGCAAAATTGCGCTGGGGAAGCTGCGCTTCGGTTGCCCATTCGCGCAGGCTTTGCGAAAGCAGCGAAATGGACGGCACAAGAAAAAGCACATTGCCAGAACTGCCCGCTTGCGACACGGTTGCTTCGGCAATTTTCAACGAAGTGAATGTTTTGCCGGTCCCGCAGGCCATGATTAATTTGCCACGTTCGGCCTGCTTGAATCCGTTGATAACATCGTCCAACGCGGCTTTTTGATGGGGACGTAGCTTTTTCTTTTTCTGAGTTACTTTTCCTCTGCCGTAAATATCCTTGTAGTCAACGACACTCTCAGCGATCTGGTCAATACCGACGCGGTGGCAAGGGATGGTTTGCCCTTGTATCGCTTTTTCTGCGTTGGATGACCACTTGTCCGTGGTCGTAAAAATATAACGTCGGGCAAAATTATATCGCCCCGAAGTTGCAAGGAATGAATCTATACCAGATTTTGGTAAGGGGTTTTCGGATTCATAAAATTTGCATTGAACCGCCCAGAGGTCGCCGCTGTCCTGTTCTTTCGCAACTATATCTATGCCGGTGTCGCTTTCCTGTCTATCCGGCCATTCATCCCATAACCACACATCGGCAAGGACGTCTTTATAGCACGGGTCTTCCTGGAGAAAGGTTTTGATGAGTTTCTCAAAATGCGTACCGCGGTCTCTATTCGCGCCCGGTTCGCCAGCGGGAAACTGGCGCCGAATCCCTTCAAAGGCATCCAAAATGTTCATATTGACTCGGTGCCTATCGGCCCTGTCTCTTGGTGGGGCGTCTCTTGGTGGGGATTGAATGGCAAGTTGTCGCTCGTCCAAACTGTCTGCTTAGCCCAATTCATTGCGTTAATTCCTCCTAGGTTATAGTTTGACAACCATTCGCCGAAAGATTGTTGCGCCCCGGCATGCCTATCCTATATGGTGCACAGGCTCAGATACATACCCCCCCCGTCATTTTCGGGGTGGGCGTCATGTGCTCGCCGCCAGTCGCCCCCGCCGTCATTTTCGGGGTGGGCGTCATGTGCTCGCCGCCAGTCGCCCCCGCCGTCATTCTCGCTTTGCTCCGCTCCGCTGTCATTCTCGAGCTTGCTCGGGAATCCAGAGGTTGAGCGGCACAGAGTTTATTCCGCCCATCCCTTTAACGAAAGCACAACTCACCGACTGCTCCCGTTGATGTGTAGTGGGAATATCAAGGGAGTTGACTTTGTTCCTCTGGATTCCCGACCCACCAGTTATCACAGCCTATGGCTGTAATAACTGGGGTGCCGAGAATGACGGCATGGTCTTTAGTACTTCCCAGTTGCAAGATCCACCGCCAACTTCTTTAGCCTTTTGTTGTGGTCAACCAGACGCAGGCCCCGATTACGCAGGAAAGCAAGCGCAGGATGCTCGGCAGTAAAGAGGCGATGAAAACCTTCCGTTACCATACCGGCAAGTTGGTTCCCCGGTTTTCGTTGGGCTTCATAACGGCGTAACAAACGCATATCACCTGGCGACATGGCTTCCATCCTTGCCTGGCGGAGGACGCTTGCCAGGGCGCGCGCATCGGCAAATCCCAGATTGGCACCCTGCCCCGCCAGTGGATGAATCGTATGCGCCGCATCACCGATGATCGCAATCCCCGGGTTGATATAGTGGATTGCCTGTTGCTGCATCAAGGGAAAACTAAATCTGGTAGTGACCGCGTGAATGTTGCGCCCAGACAGAGGATTGCACTGCTCGCTTGCCTGATTCAGCGCTTCGCAGAAGTCCTCATCGGACAGACTGAGCAGCTGCTCGGCATCAAAGACAGACCAGATCACAGCGGCTAAGCCTGGCTCAGCGAGGGGGAGCATGGCCAGAGGACCCCTAGAGGTGAACCACTGGCGGGCAACCTTCTTGTGTAAAGAGTCTTGCGAATTGAATTGCGAATCCTGGTCTCCATTGCCGCGTGCATCGCTATGGGAGTTGCTATGTGCCTTGCCCGACTGGGCGACACACACTATCGCATCTTGACCATAGTGCCAGCCTGCTTTGCTCAACCCGACTGCTTCCCGAATGGTTGAAGAAGCACCATCGGCACCAATCAAGAGTGGGGTGGTGAGCTGCTGACCATCCGCCATAAGCAGTCGGTATCCCGCTTCTTCCCGGATCAATTCCTGCCATGGCTGTTGCCAAGCCAGGGTGATATGGGGCAGCTGTGTCGCCCGTTGCACCAGCGCGGCAATCAATGCTTGCTGGTCAACAATGTAACCGAGTAGAGGAAGCCCCGCCTCGCCAGCATGAAAAGAAATCGCCCCCGCACCCGTGCCGTCAACCACCTCCATCTGTTCATAGGGCGTAATGTATGCAGGCTCAATAAGTTCCCAAGCACCAATATCAGTGAGGAATTGCGTTGATGCCGGGCTCACCGCAATCACATTGCCGCTAGGTCCTCCGGTCAATCGGTGTGCCGCAACTTTGACCGGGGAACTGCGGCTAGGCATTGAAGGTGGCGCCGCCTTCCGGTCAATCACCCGCACCTTCAGGCCGGCGTCTTGCATGGCGCAGGCACAAGCAAGACCAACAAATCCAGCGCCGACTATCAGCAGATCGGTGGTTTTTTCTGCTAACTTCTCTTCTACCTTCTCTTCTACACAGTCGGTGGTCATTTTTCTATCATCCTAAATATCTAGTGCCAGGTCATGATGCTTATCAAGCCACCCTGGGTACCCCCTATCCCGTTTGACCAACTGTAAACCATCATTCTATAGTGGTCATCTTCTGGATATCGGATCTGGCTCTTGAGTCTCAGTAAACTTGAAAGCAAAATTGACGAACTCATCGCGCTGTGTGATGAATTGCAACGCACCGAATCCAGCCTGAAAAACCAGCGCGACCAATGGCTGGAAGAGCGGCGTCAGTTACTAGACAAAAACCACCGGATGCGCACCAAGCTTGAAGCCATGATTACACGTCTCAAATCTCTTGAGCAGCACTAATTATCCGCACTCATTAACAAGGCTAATTATATGACGAAATCAAAACTCAAAGATCCCAAAACCATCAAGGTGCATATCCTTGATGAGGCGTATCAAGTCAACTGTTCCCTGGACGAAGTGGCGGCACTGAAGAAGTCCGCCATTTACCTGGATGAAAAAATGCAAGAGATGAAAGGCGGTTCCAGCGCATTGAAGTTAAATCGCTTAACAGTCATGGCCGCGCTCAACATCACCAACGACCTGCTGGCAACAGAAGCCGAAAAAAAAGAACAACTCGCTACCCAGGATGAGGAAATTTCATCGCTCCTGAACAAGCTGGGCACCGCCCTGAACCGACTATATGCAAAGCAGGCAGAATCATGATTCATCCTAAGCGGCTAGTGCTGGCATTTTGTTTAGTAGCCACCGCCCAGCTGGCAATAGGTTTTGAGCCGCCGCCCCCTGTGTCTATGTCGGTTGTGCCTATGTCGGTTGTGTCTATGCCGGTTGTACCTATGCCGGCAGCACCGCTACAAGAAAATAAAATTATCCAGAGAATTGCGCTCGGTTCTTGCTTCCACCCCCAACGAAGTGAGCAGATTTTTTCCACCGTCATGGCAGCAAAGCCAGACCTCTTTATGTTTATCGGTGACAATGTGTATGCGGAAGACGAAGCTGATGACCCGACGCTTGCAAGCCTGCGCAAAGCATACAGTCTGCTGGCTGAGTCAACCACCTTTGCAGCACTCAGAAGGCAGATGCCCCTACTGACCACCTGGGACGATCATGATTATGGCAAGAATGATGCCGGGGGTGATTGGGAAACAAAATACACCGCAGAAAAAATTTACGAAGCCGCCTGGGCGGTACCCCACACTGACCCGCGAGCCGGTCGAGGCGGGGTCTACTATGCCCGGACTCTGGGACCAGCGGGACGCCGCGTACAGTTCATCTTGCTGGACACTCGATTCTTCCGCACCCCATTGACGCGGCATGCCGGTACTAGACCCGCTGGAGGTGGTCCCTATATCCCGTCTACTGATGCTCAGCAAGGGCTCCTCGGGAAGCGCCAATGGCAATGGCTTGAACAACAACTCTCCGAACCTGCTGAGTTACGCATTGTTGTCACTTCTATTCAGATGATTGCCCTGGCAAACAACTGGGAAGCCTGGCAACTACTACCCAAGGAAAAACAACGTTTCTTTGAGCTGCTGAAAGACACCAGCGCCAAGGGGGTTATTCTGGTGTCTGGGGACCGACACATGGCGGCAATTTATCGTCAAGACGAGGCGCCCTACCCCATTTACGAACTGACTTCATCCTCGCTTAATCTTCCATTGAGCGAGTTTGTTGCCAATATCCAGGATGAGGCGGGACCCAATCGCATCAGCAAGCCCTACTATGACACCAACTTCGGTTTGATTGACATTGACTGGGAAAAGAGAGCAGTGACATTGTCGGTACGGGACGAAACCGGTGCCAGTGTGAGGAGCGTCCGGCTGAGTATTGAGCAGCTACGGTGACTAGGTGGCTTTAGGTTCGCCCCCCGTCACTCTCGGGCTTGCCCTCTGACGGGTTGGAGGAGCGGGGTAAATCGGAAAATAATACTCTTTTTTACTGGATTCCCGAGCAAGCTCGAGAATGACGGCGCGGGGCGCCGTAAGCCGCCACTCTGGATTCCCGCCGAACCCCGTCATTCTCGTCACCCCGGTCATTACAGCCGAAGGCTGTGATGACCGGGGTGACGGGAATCCAGAGGAGCAAAGGCAACCACCTTGATATTCCCGCTACACCTCAACGGGGGTCAGTGGAACAAAGAGCGCAGTCCCGTTATTACTGGTGCTGACGGTGAAGGCAATACCGCTCGTTCCTCTGGATTCCCCCCGAAACCAGTCGTACCGCCTTCGTCGGTACGACTGGCTTCGGCGAGAATGACGGCGCGGGGCCGCGAGAATGACGGCGGGGAGGCAAGCGTCACCAGGTTGCCACACTGCTCCTTTGTTGCTCCAGCGTCGTCAGTGCTGAGTCAGTTTCTGTTAGCTTTTCTCTTTCTTTTTGTACGACTTCAGGTGGCGCCTTCTCAATAAACTCAGGATTATTGAGCTTGCTCTCAGTGCGCGCCCGATCCTTTTGTTTGCGGTTGATTTCCTTATCCAATCTTGCGAGTTCGGCTTCCTTGTCAATCAGGCCAGCCATAGGAACAAGCAGTTCCATGTCCCCGACAAGCTGCGTTGCAGCAAGCGGGCGGGGCTGTTCGGCATCCAACCATTGCATCTCGGTCGGGCGAAGCATGGATTCCAGCAATTCTTGGAACAACTCGAGCCGTCGCCGGTCCTCCGCGTCACCATTGGCGAAGAGTATCGGCACGGGCGTGGCTGGTGAGATGTCCATTTCCCCACGGATGTTTCTAATGCCGGTAACCACCTTCTTGAGCCAGGCAATATCCTCGCTGGCTTCCTGATGAATGAGGGAGGGGTCGCTCTCGGGGAAGGGTTGCAACATAATGCTCTCGCCAGAAGCGCGCATTTCTGCGGGCAGGGTCTGCCAAAGTTCTTCGGTAATGAAGGGAATAAATGGATGCGCCAAACGGAGGCTTGCCTCAAGAGTTTGCAACAGGGTCTGGCGAGTACCTGCTTGGAAAGCCCTGATGTCACTATCAGCAGTGTCACTATCAGCAGCGTCACTATCAGCAGCGTCGCTATCAGCAGCGTTACTATCAGCAGCGTTACTATCAGCAGCGTCACTATCATCAACCCCGGTTTTTTGTTGCGGGTTCAGCAGCGGTTTTGTTAATTCAAGATACCAATCACAAAATTCGTCCCACACAAATTCATAAATCGCCTTGGCGGCCAGATCAAAACGGAAAGTTTCCAACGCCATGTGAACGGCATCCGTGGTCTTCTGAAACTCGGAAATTATCCATTGATCGGCAAGCGTAAAGCGCAGCTTCTTGGGGTCTGTCTCTAGCGCATGCCCAACAAGATTGGTGGAAATATAATTAGTGGCGTTCCATAGTTTGTTGCAAAAGTTTCGATAACCCTCAACCCGCTTGATGTCAAAACGCACCGTGCGCGCGCTTGAGGCTATGGCATAAAAAGTGAACCTCAGGGGGTCGGCGCCATAAGCCATGATGCCTTCTGGAAATTCCTTACGGGTTGCCTTCTCAATCTGAGCCGCCATGCGCGGTTGAAGCAGATTGTCGGTGCGTTTAGCAACCAGGTCATCAGCGCCAATACCATCAATGATATCCATGGGATCAAGCCCATTGCCCTTGGACTTGGACATCTTCTTGCCCTCAGCATCGGTGATAAGGCCATGAATATAGACGGTCTTAAATGGCACCTCGTCTATGAACTTCAAGGTCATCATAATCATCCGCGACACCCAAAAACTGATGATGTCGTGCCCGGTTACCATGATGTCCGTTGAATGGAAGCTGTCTAATTCTGGAGTTCGTTCTGGCCAGCCGAGTGTTGAGAAGGTCCACAGCGCGGAAGAAAACCAAGTATCCAACACATCCGGGTCCTGCACCAAAGATAAATCGTCCGCCAGGCTGTATTTTGCGCGCACTTCCTGCTCATTACGCCCCACATAGATATTGCCCGCCTCGTCGTACCAGGCAGGCACTCTATGCCCCCACCACTGCTGACGGCTAATGCACCAGTCTTGAATATTCTTCATCCAGGAAAAGTAGATGTTGGCAGTATTTTCCGGCACAAATGTAATATCGCCTGCCTCAACTGCCTGGATAGCAGGTTCAGCAAGAGGCTGGATATCAACAAACCACTGGTCACTGAGGAAGGGTTCAACCACCACGCCCGACCTCTCCCCGCGCGGCACGGCCATCTGGTGCGCTTCTACCTTCTCTTGTAAACCGAGTTTATCCATATCCTTAATCACGGCTTGCCGGGCAGCAAAACGATCCAGACCGCGATAGGCTTCGGGTGCCTCGTCGTTGACGCTGGCATCTTCATTGAAGATATTGATCAGCGGGAGCTTGTGCCGGCGGCCCAACTCATAGTCATTAAAATCATGGGCGGGAGTGATCTTGACGCAACCGGTACCAAATTCCATATCCACATAGGAGTCAGCAATCACCGGGATGGTCCGCCCCGTCAATGGCAGGGCGACCTGCTTGCCAATGAATTGTTGGTATCGCTCATCGGAAGGGTGCACCGCCACGGCGGTATCACCGAGCATGGTTTCTGGACGCGTGGTCGCGATAATCACATACTGCTCAGGAGCATCCGCCAGCGGATATTTGAAATGCCAAAGATGCCCCGACTCTTCCTCAGAAGTAACTTCCAGGTCGGAAATGGAACTGCGCAACACCGGGTCCCAGTTGACTAGTCGCTTCCCTCGGTAAATCAATCCTTCGTCATAGAGGCGGACAAAAACTTCCAGAACCGCCTGGGATAAACCCTCGTCCAGAGTAAATCGCTCGGTCTCCCAGTGCAGCGACGCGCCAAGCCGCCGCAATTGTTTTGAGATATTGCCGCCGGACTGTCGCTTCCATTCCCAGGTCTTTTCAATGAAGGCTTCCCGGCCGAGGTCCTGGGGTTTTATCCCCTGTGCATTAAGCTGTTCGGTGACCAAGAGTTGAGTGGCGATGCCTGCATGGTCAGTACCCATCTGCCAGAGGGTTCGCCGACCGCACATGCGTTGATAGCGGATCAAGCAATCCACCAGGCTATGTTGAAAGGCATGCCCCATGTGCAGTGTGCCGGTGACATTGGGCGGGGGAATCATGATGCAAAAGGGTTCGCCGTCACCTGAGGGGGTAAAATTACCGGATGCTTCCCACTGCTGATACCAGGACTGTTCAATTTCCTGTGGCTGGTATTTCTTCAGAATGGTGTCCTTCCGGAATTATTGAGAGGCGACGACACGAGATTATGTATCATCGGGGCGCGATTATACACCAGTCAAGCCGTGCCTTAGGAGTAAGCCCTGCTACTTTTACACTGGGCTTTTTAAGTAGGCAGCAGCAGTCAATGACTGAGGTTCAGCACTACCTTGCCGATGGTGTTATCCGAGGTTACCCATTCATGGGCGGCGGCAACATCTTCAATAGCAAAGACCCGGTCCACTATGGCGATAATGTCTCCCCGTTCAATCAGGGGCCAGACCTTCTTCTCCAGCTGCGTCATCACCACTGCCTTCTCTTGGGCTTGCCTTGCCCGGAGTGTTGACCCAATGATTCTGATTCGCTTCACCAGCAACTGTGCCAAATCAATGTCGGCCTGGGCACCCGACATCAAACCTATCAACACCAGCCGGCCACCCAATCCCAGTAGTTGTATGTTATCAGCGAGATAGGCGGCACCGACCGGGTCAAGAATGACTGCCACACCGTCTGGTTTGGCAAACTCCGCGGCCTGGGGCAGGAAGGCACCCACATGCCGATTGCTACCGGCCTGCGCACCCAAGGCAATACAGGCATCCAATTTATTGTCAGCACCGCAGGTCACAAAAGAAGGGGAGGAAAATGCTTTGCACAACTGAATAGCCGCCGTGCCGACGCCGCTCGCACCCGCATGGATAATTGTCTTTTCCCCCGGCTGCAAATTGGCTTCCATAAAGATATTGAGCCAAGCGGTGGCAAAGACCTCGGGCAAGGCGGCGGCCTGAGCATAGGTCAGCCCCTTGGGTATCGGCAATACACTGCCCTCATCGGCCACCGCATATTGCGCATAGCCACCACCCGTCAGCAATGCACAGACCCGGTCGCCAAGCTTGTA
Source organism: Candidatus Azotimanducaceae bacterium (assembly GCA_965208605.1). Lineage (GTDB taxonomy): Bacteria > Pseudomonadota > Gammaproteobacteria > Pseudomonadales > Azotimanducaceae > UBA9659. The sequence goes on from OZ242345.1 coordinate 1,331,478, forward strand.
ACGTGTCGCGCCCTTGCCGAGGGCAGCAACGGAGCCAGCACACTCAAGCCCCAGCACTGGGCTAGCACCTGGCGGCGGCGGATAGAGGCCGCGTCTCTGCATAATATCGGCACGGTTAATCGCGGTGGCATGGACTTTGATACAGACGCTCTTGTCCCCCGTTTCGGGTTCTTCTGTATCCGCCCAGACTAGATTCTGCTGGGCATCAATTAATACCGCTTTCATCTGTAGCCTGGGGATTCATTAATGTCATCAATAGTGGGGTGGTGGTTCATTCGCTTCCTCTCCCGGGGGCAAGTCAATCTTCTTCAGTTCTGCGGTTAGCATCTTGAGCTGCTCGGCCATGGTCATCAATTGTTGTTGCTGGTCGGCAAGCGCATCGTCAAGTTTTTGGATCAAATCATCTTGAAATGCAATGCGCGTCTCCAGAGATTCAATCTTTTGGGTAATACTGTCTTCCATTGTAATCTCTTATTACTGTGCTTTTGTTCTTCTTAAGCAGTTCTTCTTAAGCAGTTCTTCTTAAGCAGTTCTTCATAAACGCTCTCCATAAACGCTGTCTATCAATACTTCATCCGTACCTTAACACCACGCTCATTGAGCCACTGCTTAATGTCACTGACCGTATATTCACCAAAGTGCACCATTGATGCTATCAAGGCAGCATCCGCCTTACCTTCCGTCAGCACTTCAAGCAGATGCTCTGGGCATCCCGCACCGCCTGAGGCAATGACCGGAATGGACACGGCCTCAGCAATCATGCGAGTGAGTTTGAGCTCATACCCCTCGCGGGTGCCATCAGCATCAATGGAGTTCACCACCAGCTCCCCCGCGCCGAGGACTTCCCCCTCTAATGCCCATTGCAGAGCATCAAGCTTCATGGGCGTCCGGCCGCCATTGATCACCACCTCATAGCCGCTGGGGAAATCTCTACTCTCAGTAACCCTGCGTAGATCCATGGACAGGACGGTATTCTGTGAACCCAGACTATGGGCACATTCAGTGATGAGTTGGGGGCGTTGCACGGCAGCAGAGTTGACATTGATCTTTTCCGCACCCGACCAGAGTAGCCGCTGCGCATCCTCAACCGAGCGCACACCACCACCGACGGAAAAGGGAATATAGATCTGCTCAGCAACCTTTGCCACGACATCCAAGATGATATTGCGGTCTTCGCTAGAGGCGGTAATGTCATAGAAGACCAGTTCATCCAAGCCATCCCGGTAATATTCCGCTGCCTTTGCCACCGGGTCACCAATGTCTCGGGTATTGACGAATTGCACACTCTTAGCCAGCTTGCCGTCCCTCACATCAAGACATGCAATGATGCGCTTACTTAACATTCTGGCTGCCCGTCCCAGACGGTAAATGCCGCTAAAATATTGAGTCCCAGCTCACCGCTCTTTTCGGGGTGGAACTGGGTGGCGATAAAATTGTTCTTACCGATGATAGAACAGAAGCTGGTGTCGCCGTAGTTCGTGGTGCCCAGAACATGTTCCTGAGCTACTGGCTTAACATAGTAACTATGGACAAAGTAGAATTCGTCGCCATCTGACACCTTAGCCAACACGGGATGTTGTGCTGTAAGTTTAAGTTCGTTCCAGCCGATGTGGGGCACTTTTAAGGCAGGGTCGGAAAATTCAAATCGCTCGCAGACCCCAGGAAAGAACTCAAGACAAGACTCGCCACCCTCCGCGGTACATTCCATGGCGACTTGCATTCCTAGACAGATACCCAGCATCGGCTTGCCAGACCGGTAAAAATTGATGATCGCTTCATCCAGCCCAGCAGCACGGAGCTTGCCCATGGCACTGGCGGCCGAACCCACGCCGGGGAAAATGAGCCGGTCCGCTGCCAGCAGTACCTCAGGGTCAGCGGATATTTCTGCATGCATGCCAACATGCTGACACGCTCTCTGCACACTGCGCACATTGCCAGCGTCATAGTTGACTATGATCAGCATGAGTTACTCCATCAAGCGGGTGGGTACTATATTATAGAAGAGACGGTATAGAAGAGACGGTATAGAAGAGATTGTATAGAAGAGACTGCATAGATGAAAATGTATAGATGACATTTCATAAAAGAAATAGCACATAAGCAATTGTCCCGCGCCGCGCCGTCATTCTCGTCACCCTGGTCATCACAGCCATCGGCTGTGATGACCGGGGTGACGGGAATCCAGACTGGCGGCGCAAGCCGCCCGAAAGGAGCGAGGACGACTAGGTGACGGGAACACAGAGCGGCGGATCATCTTGTTGTTGATGTGTAAATGTCCAAGGCGGTTGCCTTTGTTCCTCTGGATTCCCGAGCAAGCTCGAGAATGACGGCGCGGGGCGCCGTAGGCCGCCAGAAGGAGCAGGGACGGCGTGGCGAGAATGACGGCTCGGCTGAGCTCATGCATAAGCAATTGCCCCGCTGGTCTGGTAGATTAGTGTGATGTCATCAATCATTGCAGAAGGTTTGTATCTCGCCATCTACGGCATGGGGACGGTGTTCCTGTTTCTTGCGCTACTGGTGATGGCAACCATGCTGATGTCCAAATTGACAGTTGCTTTTGAAGCTGAAATAGCAGCAGAGGGTCCAACCGAGATTGATGCCAAAAAGAGGGCCGCCATCGTCGCTGCCATTCAACAGCATCGCCAAGGCACCGGTAGGTGATGCGGGTCGCAGAATTGTGCCAACTATAGGTTTCTATAGTGTTGCGCTCAGCAACAAATCTAGATGTATACTGCAGAGTGACGCGGGAACTCCATAGGAGAGAAGCGGGATGGCAAACACAAGTAAATCCTCAAGTAGACCCTCGAGTAAGCCCTATAGTGTGAGCTCTATTCTCACTGCTGATGAACGCAGCAGGGTCACTCAGAGAAGCAATTTTCAAGGTGCGCTTATCGTCGCTTTTGACTGGGCATTGATCCTATTGCTGTTCTTGCTTGCGGCACAAGTACCCCACCCGCTGACCTACCTGCTGGTGGTGCTGCTACTCGGTTCCAGGCAACTCGGGTTCGGGATTATCGTGCATGAAACCGGACATCGGAGCCTATTCAAATCCCAGGCAATCAATGAATTTTGCGGCACCTGGCTATCGGGCTACTGGGTATTTTCCGACAAGGATGTCTATATGAAAGGACATCTCCAGCATCATCAGTATTGCGGGACTGAGCAGGATTCGGATTTGAAAAACTACGATGCCTATCCGGTCACCAGGAGTAGTTTTAAGCGAAAAATGATTCGCGATCTGAGCGGGCAGATCGGCTGGCGCAGAATCAAGTCAATCATCAGGTCAATTCGTAGAATCAGGGAACTGAAGCCCGGAGTGCGACAAACACTTATCAGAAGCATCGCGGTTAATCTTTTTATGCTACTTACCCTTGCTGCTTTCAGTCATCCCTGGCTCTACGCTCTTTGGGTGATTGCGTTTATGACCAGCCACATGCTGGTAACAAGAATACGACAAATAGCAGAACACGCGGCGGTACCGGATCATTTTCATCCAGACCCGCGCCTTAATACCCGCACGATTTATATTAATAGGCTGGAACGGCTTCTGCTGTCACCGCATAATCTCAACTATCATCTGGAACATCATCTGATGCCCTCCGTCCCCATCTACCATCTCAAAAAATTGCACCAGATTTTGCTTGATAGAGGCTTCTACGAGGGTATGGAGTTTCCCCGAGGTTACCTTACATTGCTACGCCAGGTTATCCAGACTGAGACTGCATAACTGAGACTGCATAACTTAAGGCACACCAGTCGTCCGCCCCCGTCATTCTCGCCGTAGGCGGGAATCCAGAGGAACAAAGGCAACCGCCTGTGGGGCATGCACACAACAAGATGGTTCGTCACTCTTGGGCTCGCCCTGGGTCGCCTTTTCGCTCAAGGCCGCGTTGATTGTTCAAGACATGAGTCATCAGGCTGGGAATACCCGGCTCGTATAAAAGCGTACTGGGTGGACGCCAGACAAAATCCATGGCCACCAATGTTTGTAATCTATTGGCTGCGTGTCGGTCGTCTGCCTTGTCGGCGGGTAGCGTATCCTTGATTAACAAAACGAGGTCGTCCTCTATGAATTTTTGTGTGTCTTGAAACGCCTCTGCAATTGCATAAGCGGCTGGCAACAATCCTTCCCGAAGCAGTTTTGTACGACGCTCGGCATAAAGATCTTGTCTAAAATTGTCGATAGCAGGTGCCACAATCTCAACCTGCTCGGCAGTCAGTCGAGTCGAGTTTGTCTTCTTTGCTTCATCCCAAAGTTCTTTGCCCCATCGTTGTATGAAGTAGGGGTATTGCTGACTATCCTGCACAACTGTTTGCAGTGCATCAGCGTCTATTGCTATGTCATCTTCCTGCAACGGCTTTGCTATGGCATCCGCAGTCGCTTCTTCGCTTAGTCGGCCAATACCAATCATCGTAGAACGTTCACTGAAGCTGGCGTTCACCGAGTTAAGGAAAGATCGAAGGCCCGGGGTGCCGGCGAGGACTAGCAAAAAAGGTGCTTCTCTCCGAACAGATTGACTCAGGTTTAACAAACCACGGCATAAATCCGGGTCCATTGTATGGGCTTCATCTACCAGAAAGACTAAAGGGGCTTTGTTGCACTCTTGTATCAACGCGCTTTCCAGCAATTTACTGGACGGGCTTCCTGATTTCCACGTGGCGGAGACAATGGGAAGTTTAAGATTTGTTTTATCGAGCTTTAAACCATCCCAGAAATCACTAGGGAGTAGTCGTTCCCACAGCTTCGCTGGAGATGTTAAATCGTAGGGTGTTACGTATTCGGCGCGGATGGCTGTATCGGTAGGATCATTTTTTTCGATTTCCTTTCCGATCCAACCGAGCAGTGCTGTCTTGCCCATGCCCCTGGGTCCATACATGAGTATGTCGTCGGAAGGTGCGATACCATCGCTTAGTTCATCGATCTTTTCTCTGATAATCGCTTGTTCTTTTTCTCGACCCGCGAGATATGGCGGGAGTAGACCCGCCCCCGGTTTAAATGGGCTTGAACGTTTATCCAATGTCATGCTGAGCACCCTCGTTGTTCGTCAACTATTATGCCTAATTCCTGAAAGAAGGGTAGCACCTATCGTTACCAGTACAGCAGATACCCCGCCGCCGCCCGTCATTCTTGTCCCCCCCCCCCCCCGTCATCCTCGCCGCCAGTCGCCCCCGCCACAGGCGGGGACAGGCGGCGGGGAACCAGAGGAACAAAGGCAACCACCTGTGATATTCCCGTTACACCTCACGGGGTGCGGTCGGTGTATAGGTTCAGTGACTGGATAATTTGCTACTGGACTTGTTGCCTTGTCTCCGTTCTTGACCCAGGCATGCGACAGACTGTACTGCTCGTCCTCTGGATTCCGCCTGCGACAAGAGGACAAGCTCGAGAATGACGGCGCGGGGCGCCGTAAGCCGCCCGCGCCGTCGTTCTTGTATGTGTTATTCAATGACTGGATTTCCTCCATACCCCGTCATTCACGTCTTGTTTATGTTACTCAATGACTGGATTTCCCCAGAACGCCGTCATTCTCGGCACCCCAGTTATTACAGCCATCGGCTGTGATAACTGGGGGGTCGGGAATCCAGAGGAACAAAGCCAACCACCTGTGATATTCCCGCTACCCATCTACGAAGGTCAGTGACTTGTGCTTTACTGCTACTGGACTTGTTGCCTTGTCTCCGTTCTTGACCCAGGTCTGCGGCAGACTGTACTGCTCGTCCTCTGGATTCCCGAGCAAGCTCGAGAATGACGGCGCGGGGCGCCGTAAGCCGCCCACCCCCGTCATTCGCATCAGCCGATGCTCAAGGGATGGAAGGTAGAAATGAGCAGTCAGGATGTTTCCTGGATTGATCCATATTTTTTATTACCGAATGAGTTTGAAAGCACCTATCTATAGATTTTCAAGTGCTTCTTTAGCAGGCTCGTGTCCCTGTGCTGCCGCTTTGCGGTACAACATGAGCGCTTCGGTGTAGCTCCGAGGAACGCCTAGACCGTTCTGGTACATCGTGCCAAGGTTGTATTGGCCCCATGCATTTCCTTGCTCTGCCGCTTTGCGATACCACATGAGTGCTTCCGTGTAATCCTGAGTAACGCCATAGCCATTCTCGTACATATACCCTAGATTGTTTTGGCCGAGTGCATACTCCTGTTCTGCTGCTTTGCGAAACCATTTTGTTGCTTCGGCGTAATTATGAGCAACGCCTTGGCCATTCAGGTACATCGTGCCAAGGTTGGATTGGCCTGATGCATCTCCTTGATCTGCCGCCTTTCGATACCATTTAACTGCTTCAGTGTCATTCTGAATAACACCATAGCCATACTGGTACATCGTGCCAAGGTTGTATTGTGCGGACGCTTCCCCCTGCATTGCCGCCTTTCGATACCATTTGACTGCTTCGGTATGATTCTGAGCAACGCCTTTGCCATACTCATACATCATGCCGAGGCCGTTTTGGGCGAGTGCTCCCCCTTGTTCTGCTGCTTTGCGAAACCATTTTGTTGCTTCGGCGTAATCTTGAGCAACACCTCTGCCATTCAGGTACATTGAACCTAGGGTTAGTTGGCCTAATGCATCCCCTTGTTCTGCTGCCTTGCGGTACCACTTGACAGCTTCCGTGTTATCTTGAGCAACACCATAGCCATTCCGGTACATCTCGCCGAGGCCGATTTGACTTAACGTATCTCCCTGCACTGCTGCTTGGAGACACGAGTCTAACGCTTTGGCGTACTCCTTGTTGCGGTAGTATTTTCGGCACTTTTGTGCCATGGCTACTCGCGCAGGATTCTTTCTCCGTCCACGTTCTGCTTGGGCTGTGCGTGCTCTTTCTGCTACCCGTTCACGTTCTGCTTGGGCTACGCGTGCTCTTTCTGCTACCCGTTCCCGTTCTGCTTGGGCTGCGCGTGCTCTTTCTGCTACCCGTTCACGTTCTGCTTGGACTGCGCGTGCTCTTTCAGCTACCCGTTCACGTTCTGCTTGGGCTACTCGCTTTGCCTCTTCCCTTTGTTCTACTCCAGCAGCTCGCTCTTCCATCAATCTTTCATCATGATCTAATGCTGCGAACCACACTATCAACACGAACAACGGCACAACTGCTACTACCCAAAACCATACCCAAAACTGCTCAGACTTTGGCGAACTCGGTTGCTTTGCCGGTTTATCTACCGACACTGCGTCTGGCGCGTCATCAGAGACTTCATCGCCAGCGAGCATCTCTTTGATTGCCGCTACATTTTGTGGGCGGTCTTCCTCTTCTACCTTGATTGCCCAATCAATCGCCTTGAGCAGGGACGAGGGGTAATGCCCTTTACCAACTTCTACGGCGGGTTTCATGTCTTGGTCTTGCTTGCCTTTGTTCGCCAACCGCGCACGCGTGATCGCATCAATCAGTTCGGTCTCGCTGATGCCAGATACACAACGGTAGGCGACCATACCCAGGGCATAGAGGTCGGTCCAGGGACCAATGTCGTCTCCTTTCTGGTCATACTGTTCTATCGGTGCATAACCGGGTGTCAAAACGGAAGTGAGACTCTTTGAGCGTTGTCCAAGAACCTGCCGAGCAGCACCAAAGTCCAGCAACACCGATGAACCATTTTCACGAACCATAATGTTGCTTGGTTTGATATCGCGGTGTACATAGCCCGCGCTGTGTACTTCGTCCAGACCGGAGAGCAGCTCAGCAACTAATCGTTGCAAGCGGGTGGAATCAAGTTGTCCTTCGCGTTTGAGCAGGTCTGATAATGTTTCACCTTCAACATAGTCCAGCACCAAATAGGCAGTGTTATTGTCCTCAAAGAAACGACGTACATGATTGAGATGTGGATGCTCAAACCGCGCCAGGGTGCGTGCTTCATCCAGAAAACGTGCCAACCCCCATTGATAATCATCCTGGTCAGCTGTGGATTTAGGTTGGACGGTCGTAGCATCTGTGCGCACTGCGAAGTCGCTGGGCAGGTATTCTTTGATGGCGACTGTCTTATCAAGTTGTGTGTCCAATGCCTTGTAGGTAATGCCAAAACCGCCGCTACCGATGACACCCTCTATACGATATTCATTTAATTGACACCCGACGGGTAGAGCGTGGAGATGGTCAGTCATGTGAGGTGCTACCTTCTAAGTACATATTGCCGAGGTTAAATTGGGCATCGGCATCCCCCTGTTCTGCCGTTTTCTCTCTCCGTTCACGCTCTTCTTTTTCTGCCCATCCTATAATATAAGCACGAGTAACAGCACAGCTATTGCTAACCAAAACCATACATTAAACTGCTCAGACTTTGTCGGGTGTTTGAGTCCCACCTTGATTGTCCCCTTGCGAAACCACTTGACCGCTTCGGTGTAATTATGAGTAACACCTTTGCCTTCCGCGTACATCCAACCGAGGCTGAATTGGGCAGACGTATTTCCTTGCTCTGCTGATGTTCGATACCACTTGACTGCCTCGGTGTTGTTCTGATCGATGCCGTTGCCATTCTCATACATCACACCGAGGTTGAATTGGGCAGACGCATATCCTTGCTCTGCTGACTTGCGATACCATTTGGCCGCTTCGGTATGATTCTGAGCGATGCCGTTGCCATTCTCATACATCACACCGAGGTTGAATTGGGCAGACGCATATCCTTGCTCTGCTGACTTGCTATGCCACTTAACTGCTTCAGCATCATCCTGAGCAACACCTTTGCCGGTCAGGTACATATACCCAAGGTAGTGTTGGGCAGACGCATTTCCTTGCTCTGCTGACTTGCGACGCCACTTAACTGCTTCGGCATCATCCTGAGCAATGCCTTTGCCTTCCTCGTACATCCAACCGAGGTTGTTTTGAGCATCGGCATCCCCCTGTTCCGCTGCCTTGCGGTACCAATTGACCGCTACGGCGTAATCCAGAACAACACCTTTGCCATACTGGTACACATAACCGAGGTTGTACTGGGCATCCGCATCCCCCTGTTCTGCTGATTTGCAATACCACTTAACTGCTTCGGCATCATCCTGAGCAATGCCTTTGCCTTCCGCGTACATCCAACCGAGGTTGTTTTGGGCAGACGCATATCCTTGATATGCCGCTTCTGTTATTCGTTCTGTTTCCTCTCTCAGTTCATGTTCTGCTTGACCTGCTCGCGATGTATCCAGCTCGGTATCAGATACTTCGCTACCAGCGATCATCTCTTCGATTGCCGATACATTTTGTGGGCGGTCTTCCTCTTCTACTTTGATTGCCCAATCAATTGCCTTGAGCAGGGACGAGGGATAATGTCCTTTGCCGACTTCTACGGCGGGTTTCATGTCTTGATCTTGCTTGCCCTTGCGTTCCAGCCGGGCACGCGTAATTGCATCAATCAGTTCGGTCTCGCTGATACCAGATACACAACGGTAGGCAACCATGCCTAGCGCATAGAGGTCGGTCCAGGGACCAATGTCGTCCCCTTTCGGGTCATACTGTTCTATCGGTGCATAGCCATGTGTCAGGATGGAGGTGAGACTCTTTGAGCGTTGTCCAAGCACTTGCCGAGCAGCACCAAAGTCCAGCAATACCGAGGAACCATTTGCACGAACCATAATGTTGCTTGGTTTGATATCGCGGTGTACATAGCCCGCGCTGTGTACTTCGTCCAAGCCAGATAAGAGTTCAATGATTAATTGTTGCAAGCGGGTGGATTCAAGTCGTCCTTCACGTTTGAACCAGTCTGATAATGTTTCACCTTCAACATAGTCCAGTACCAAATAGGCAGTACCATTGCCTTCAAAGAATCGATGCACATGATTGAGATGCGGATGCTCAAACCGTGCCAGGGTGCGTGCTTCATCCAGAAAACGTGTTAATCCCCATTGATAATCATCCTGGTCAGCTGTGGATTTAGGTTGAACTGTCGTAGCATCTGTGCGTACCGCGAAGTCGCTGGGCAGGTACTCTTTGATAGCGACTGCCTTGTCGAGTTGAATGTCCAATGCCTTGTAGGTAATACCAAAACCACCGCTACCGATGACACCCTCTATACGATATTCATTTAATTGACACCCGACGGGTAGAGCGTGGAGATGGTCAGTCATGGGAGGTGCTACCTTGTAGGTTATTTAGATGCATTGAAGAAAGAGTTATAAATCTTTTAGTGCTTTCTTGGCACTAGCATGTCCTTGGGCGGCTGCTTTGCGAAACCATGCGCGCGCTTTTCTGGTATTTTTACGGAGGCCTCCTCTGCCTTCAAGATACATAGCACCGAGGTTATATTGACCGGGCGCATGCCCTTGCTCTGCTGATTTTCGAAACCACCTAACTGCCTTGTCGTAATCCTTATCTTTACCGTTGTAGTACACATATCCGAGACTGTTTTGGCACTCCGCATTTCCTTGCACTGCCGACTTGTGATACAACTCGCTCGCTTCGATGGTATCCTGGTCAACACCTTTACCGTCCCTATACATATGGCCGAGGTGACATTGGCCCTTTGCATCCCCTTGTTCTGCGGCCTTGCGATACCACTTGACCGCTTCGGTGTAATTCTGAGCAACACCTTTGCCAGTTTTGTACATCCAACCGAGAATGTTTTGAGTGGATGTATTCCCTTGTACTGCTGATCTGATGCACGGGTCTAATGCTTGGGCGTATGCTTTGTTGTTGTAATAGCTTTGGCACTTCTGTGCCGTCGCTACTCGCTCTGCTTCCTCTCTCCGTTTCCTTTCTGCTTGGGCTCGTCGTGTAGCCTCCTCTCTCTGTTCACGTTCTATTTGGGCTCGTCGCGCTGTCTCTCTCCGCTCTCTTTCTGCTTGGGCTCGTCGCGCCTCCTCTCTTTGTTCGCGTTCTAGTTGGACTCGTCGCGCCTCCTCTCTCCGTTCACGTTCTATTTGGGCTCGTCGCGCCTTCTCTCTCCGCTCCCTTTCTACTTGGGCTATTCGAGTAGCATCCTCTCCCCGTTCACTTTCTACTCGCTCTGTCTCTTCCCGCCCGTCACGCTCTACTTTTGCTGACCACACTATGAACACGAACAACGGCACAACTGCTACTACCCAAAACCATATCCAAAACTGCTCAGACTTTGGCGAACTCGGTTGTTTTATCGGTTGCTTTGCCGGTTTATCTACCGGCACTGCGTCCAGCGCGTCATCAGAGACTTCGTCGCCAGCGATCATTTCTTTGATTGCTGCTACATTTTGCGGGCGGTCTTCCTCCTCTACCTTGATTGCCCAATCAATCGCCTTGAGCAAGGACGAGGGATAATGTCCTCTGCCGACTTCCACCGCAGGCATCATGTCTTGATCTTGCTTGCCCTTGCGTGCCAGCCGGGCGCGTGTCACCGCATCAATAAATTCGGTTTCGTTGATACCGGATACACAACGGTAGGCAACCATGCCTAGGGCATAGATATCGGTCCAAGGACCAATGTCGTCCCCCTTCGGGTCATACTGTTCTATCGGTGCATAACCGTGTGTCAGGATGGAAGTGATATTCTTTGAGCGTTGCCCAAGAACTTGGCGAGCAGCACCGAAGTCCAACAGCACTGAGGAACCATTTGCACGAAACATAATGTTGCTTGGCGTGACATCGCGGTGCACATAGCCAGCACCGTGTACTTCGTCCAGACCGGAGAGCAGCTCATCAACTAATCGTTCTAAGCGAGATGTTTCAAGTTGTCCTTCACGTTTGAGCAGGTCTGATAATGTTTCACCTTCAATGTACTCCAGCACCAAATAGGCAGTGTTATTGTCCTCAAAGTAGCGATGTACATGATTGAGATTCGGATGTTCAAATCGTGCCAAGGTGCGTGCTTCATCCAGAAAACGTGTTAATCCCCATTGATAATCATCCTGGTCAGCTGTGGATTTAGGTTGGACGGTCGTAGCATCAGTGCGCACTGCAAATTCATTAGGCAGGTATTCTTTGATGGCGACTGTCTTATCAAGTTGTGTGTCCAATGCCTTGTAGGTAATGCCAAAACCACCGCTACCGATAACGTCCTCTATACGATATTCCTTTAATTGATGCCCGTCGGGTAGGGCCATGAGATGGTCAGTCATGCGGGTGTATTGCTATCTGTCTGCATTGCTCATTTTCCCTCTCTACTAACAAAGGTAACACCGCAAGTTCCACCTCGGCTACCGCGTTGCAGGGTAGTGTTACCTTGCCTGTCAATCAGGATGCTGGCCACATGTTGTGTGCTGGCGGCTCCCTGACTTGCTGTATACAAGGTGGCTGCACCGAGGCTATGACGCCCGGCTGGAGTAACATAAGCACCACGCACTGTTACGCTATTGAATTCACTTCGGTTCATGTAATAGTTATAGCAAATTTCATATTTACCCGGTGTAGCCTGCGGATGTAACCAGATTTCATTGCCGGGGCCGTTAATATTATCTTCTTCAAATTTTGCCGGGGTGCCAGAGTTTGTTTTCCGGTTATAGTGGAATATATTGCCCTGGGGATCGCGTATAAATAGGTCCACATCGTCACCAGGATTACTCCAACTCATCAGAACTAAGAGAAACTTTTTGCGCAGTTTTTTGGCGCACTGTTGCAACTTCTCTTGTGCTTTCTGTAAAGATTTTTGCGCCTCTTGTAGTGCCGACTGATCTTGCGTCAAGTTTGCTTGAGCTTCCTGGGAGCTTTGTAATTCTTCCAGGGTCTGCGCTAGGTTTTTCCGAGTCCGAGCCAGGTCGGCCTGACATGCTTGCAGCTCTTCTGGGTCTTGCGTCGGCGGTGTGGGTTCTGGTGGTGTGCTGGAGATGTTCGGAAAATACGGGAAGAGCACTAGAGTGATGAGAATAAATGCACCCAGCGCCGAGGCAAACAAATCCAGTGCCGACATACCAAAAATATTGATGTCCCTGTTGGGTCTCTTCATTACATAATCTTTCTAACGGCTATTGGAGACTTGCAGTTCTATTCTACCGATGGAAATTTTGTCCCCTGGGGAGAGTGGAGTCGATACGAAAGCGTCCAGACGGCGACCATTCACCTGAGTGCCATTCGTCGAATTCATATCCTCAATATAGCACTGCCCCTGTTCCACGGTGATGCGCAGGTGGCGGCGGGAAATTTTGGAATCTTCCATCGGATAATCAACAAGTGTTGCCTCCCTGCCAATGACATAACCACCCTGTGCCACAGATACACCTTGCTTAGGCACCTGGATGCGTAACTTTTTACCGGTAGCATCAAAACCTGCCAGCACCAGAGTGGAAGATTTTTTTGGTTTGTTTCTAGCAGCTTCATTGGCTGCTGACGGAGGAATATATTTGCGGCTCTTCCTGCTCATATTTTCCACCACGCTGATGATTTTTTGCCGCGGCCTACCGAGTGCCAAAACAATAGCTACCATGGACAAGATACCTATGAGTACCATAATGAAACTGATGCCCCCAGAGGCGGACGGGGTACAGGAAGTATTGACCTTCTGCACCTTGATACCCAAGCGTTCAAGGGCTGGTATGGCTTCGGCAATATGGGATGCTAGATAGATACCTTTAATATGGGCTTCGGCATGTCTTTTTGTGTTCACTCCCACTACACGACCACAGTCATCAAAGAGAGGGCCACCGCTATTGCCAGGGTTGATTGCTGCATCATGTTGAATTTTCCACAAAGCAACACCGCCAGCCTCCCAGGGCTGATGATGAAGCAAACTAATTACCCCACCAGTGACCGTGGCCTCGTAAGTGAATCCGCCGACCTCATCCGATGCTCCTGGATAACCAATTGCCCATACTCGTTCACTCTTATTTGGTTTTTTAGTTGCCAGTGTGACGCTGGGGAGAGACAAGCCATCCACTTGAAGCACCGCCAGATCAAGAGTGCTTGACTGCCATAAAACCTGCGCTTCAAGGAGGGTGGCACCCATGTGCTTTGGAACTACTCTTAAGGTGCTACCAGCAGCAATCACATGATGATTGGTAAGCACAATATCTGGAGCGACCACCGCGCCCGAGCCGGTGCCTGCGTCATCACCTTGGAAAGCGATGACGCGCACAACACTTTTCTCCAGGGTGTCAACGTCAACTGCCAGTGCCGGGGGCAGGAACAGAGAGGCAAGCAACCAAACCGCCGTGCGCAAGGTCAGGACCCATCGTTATTTTCTGGAGGGTTCGCTTCGGATTGATTGTATTCAAGCCGCACGGTAAGCACTAAATCGCTCAGTTCCACACGACTCAAATTCGTCAAAACAGTCTCATCTCCGCCGCTGAGTTTTTTCCCATCAACTATGGTGCTGTTGGTTGAGTTAAGGTCTTCAATCAATAATAGCTTGCCGTCAACAAACAGACGAAATTGACGGCGCGAAACTTGCGGATGATTGAGGATGAAATCACTGCCACCCGGGTTGCGTCCAACCACTGCACCTGGGGCGGTTGCGATGGAGGGTCCGGGAATACGCAGGGCAAAGTTTTGCCCGTTTGAATCAGTGCCTTCAAAAAACACCGTCGGTGTTTGGCGAATACGCGCTTCATCCTTTTCTCGAGCGGTCAGGCTTGCTTGTACTGTCTCGGCACGAGATGCGGTGGCTTCCTTTTCACGACGTTCTCGAGTCACTGTGCGTTGCTTCAACAGCCACACCAGAAGCAAGAGAAATAACAATACTGCCCCGCCGAGGATAGCCCACAGCATGTATTGTTCCTCACGTTCTCGTGTTGCATCTTGAGCTTCTGCAAGTGCTTCTTTTGCTTTTTTCTCTGCATCTTTGGCGGCAGCATGTGCTTCTTGCGCCGCAGCATGTGCTTCTTGCGCTGCAGTTGCCTGGTCACTCGCTTCCTGTGCTTCTTTCTTACGGGCTTCAATATCCGCTTTCAAGAGCTGGCGTTCTTCCTCGCTCGCTCCTTTTTCCGCTTCCGATTTTTGCTTGAGTGCATCCAGCTCGGCTTGCTTTTTCGCTGCTTCTTGTTCCAGTGCCTCTTTTGCTGCCGCCGCTACCTGCTTGGCTTCAGTAGCCAGGCGCACTTTTTCCGCTGCTTGTTGTGCATCCGAAAGACAAACATCTGTAACCCGAGTTATCTGCCATTCTTGAGTGTTGAACTTGTTTACTGCCCAGTCCACCGGTACAGCATACTGAGTACCTTTCGGAGTTTTGCTAAACCAACCAGGTTTAGGTTTGGGAACAATCACCCCCACTACCTCACCACAATTGTTGAACAAGGCCCCGCCCAGGTTCTTCTTGCCGACCAAAGCATTGTGCAAATAATAATTAGGGTACTGGTCAGATTCCGACTCTTCTATGCTTGCCAACGCACCGGTAACAATCCTGGTATCTGGTTCATTCTCCAGATTGATGCCATATACCTTGCGTTGGAGTTCGGCGGATTTAAGTGCGAATTTGTAGGGTGTGAAATTCTCTGTACTGCCGTCAAGTTGTAATAAGACCAGTTTACTCACCTTATCGTAAGCCACCTGATGGGCCCTATGGCTGGTGCCGTCATTAATGTTATTAAAGACAAACAGAGTTTCTGGCGGCGAATTCATGTAGGTGATGATATGCCCCGTCTCATCGGCAACAAAACCGACGCTGGTGTGCCCTATCAAGGGATCACCAGTGGTACCGATGAAGACAGTCCCGGCAGTATCTGGCATGGCTGCCTCAGCCAGATTCCAGAAAGGCAAACTTATGACCAACAAAAATAGTGCTTTTTTCATAACTGCATATCCCCAATAAGATTTAGTGTTGTCTACTCGCTAAACGTTTCCGTCTCTCTACCGCCGTCTCCCTACCAGAGTTATTGCTTCCATGTCCTCAGTGATTGGTATATCTCTCGGTACCTGGTGTTCGATATCAGGTGTCACAAGATTGGTGTCCTGGTGTCTATACACCACTACCGTGGCATTGTCTTGCCCTGGCACTTGCCGTGCTTCAATGTCATCCAATAGTGCGGTCACGATCTGCTCAGGGTTGTTATGTGTCTGGCAGAGATGACTAATTTCATCAACCATCAGGGTCTCTACACCATCACTGGCAAGGATAATCTGAGCATTGACTGCCAGCGGGTAAGGCGATGTATTTTGATCAACTAATGCTAAGTCTTCGCCCATTACCGCGGAGAGCAACTGGTTAACGCGGTAATCTGCCGCTAAGTCTTCAGCAGACATACGCCCCAACTCAACCAGCTCTTGAAGTTGCGGACGCATGGAATGGTCGGCATTGAGGCGAGTGATACCTTTGTTATCTAGTATCCACAGCGGGGAGTCACCCACACTCAGCCAGTGGAGTTCATTGCCTGATATCAGGCAAGCCAGGAACGTGCAACCCATATTGGTGTATTGGCGATTAGTTTCTGTGTCCTTGGCAATCGCTAGATTGGCTGCATCCAGCGACTCCCTAAGTCGCTGTGTAATATCATTACTCTTGTCCGAGTCTGCAAAAGATTCCGCAAAAGTATCTACCGCCAGTGCACTGGCGCGGGCACCGCCAACATGCCCGCCCATGCCATCGGCAAGCAACAGCAATAATTCCTTTGACTGGCTGTTACGGAAGTCACATACCTTGAAAGCATCTTCCTGGTATTCGCGTCCGCCAGCAATTTGATTACCTGCAAACGAATCTGCTAACTGTTGCATATTAATTGACCTCCTGGGTGTCCCAATCAAAGTGCTTACCGCTCAAGGGAACAAAGCGCAATGTGGTATTACCAATCATGATGTGGGTGTGTGGCGGTAGCTCCTGAGGTGAGAGCACGGGTTGATCATTCACATAGATGAGGTTGGTGCCACCACCGTGCTTGATGTAGAACTTTTTACCCCGCGGATCATAGGTGATGTTCGCGTGATCAGACCTGGAGATCATCTCGTCGCCGAAATCCAATGACAATCGCTCAGCTGAGTCTCGACCAATTGAATTCACACCATTACCGAGTGTTACCACATTACCTTGCCCCGGACCATCGATCACCACTAACCAACCCACAGGAGGATCATCCATAACAGAGGGTTGCCTTGGCGGCGGGGTGTCAGTAGCAGCCTGAGTCGATTTTGCCGGCGTCTTGCGACCTGGACGGTAAATCCGGGTATGTGCTTCGCCCACCTTGTTGGCACCCGTCTGCTGCTCGCCCCGGCGAACCAGCCTTGTCTTGGCCTCGTAGGGACTGGCATTATCGGTAACAGGTGCTGTCTTTTCTTCATTTTGCCGATATTTTTCGGTGCGGCGGTCGCCGTCTTTCACTCCATTCTCCTGCCGCGTCGGCTGTTCAATGATATTGCCATCGGAATCACGTTTAATTGGCATACTTCCTCCTATCTTTTTTCATAGAGACGATTAATTAGATTATCAAGACAATACTGCCCGACTTTGTTGAGCGCACCTTCTTCGTGACCCTGAATCAAATGCATCGCCAGCATCAGCACCGCCGATTGTAACAAGGCAAGTAAAGTAGTGTAGAAAGCAACACCCAAATCTTTGGTTAGACTCTGCATGAGCTGGGGTCCCAATTGGCTAAGATCTGTACCTTGCCCTACCTCGGCAAAATTAGCACCAACACTTTTGAGGGCAAGGGCGATACCCACCACGGTGCCAATAAAACCCAAGGTAGGAATAAGCCATACCAGGTATCTGAGCAGGTTGTAGCGCAGATCAACCTCGTGCTGATAAAGCTCCAAAGTGGAATTAAACACTGAGTTTACCTGGGCAATTGAGCCAGAACTCTGGAATGCGAGAATGCTACGCGACACCATACGTTGCAACCAATAGGTGCCTTCCGGATCCGTCGGGCGAATAGTTTGATAGAGTGCGCCCACGTCTTGCTTGCGTAACACGGTTTGACTATCTTCGGGCAATAATTTCTTACCCAACTGACGATATTCCCCGTTACCCACAAAGTAACGCACAAACAATTCCCCTATACCTACAAAAGATACAATCCACATTAGATTCTGGATAGTAAATGGATAGGAGAAAGAACTGGTGTTTCTGTCAAGAAGCAGGTCGCCCGGAAGGCTGTTTTCTGGGATTAGCAGTGATAATACCGATATCCAGATGACTCCTGCCACAAGAGCACCTAAAAACGCAATGATTCGGGGAGCCACGATTTCTGCCTTATTGCGATTTTTCGATGATTTCACCAGTCACCGGATCGCGCCTGAGTCCTTTATTAGGATCAAGCCCGTCATCGGGAGCTGGGTTAGCAAAGCCAGATGCTACTGGCAGGTTGGAAGCTCCAATATCAGCAACACCGCCTTTCCCCGGCAGGGTGCATAAAGGTCCCAGGCGGGAGACATCAATCTCATAGTCACCCAAACGAAGACGGTCGGTTGTTTTGACAAAATGCTGACGAATCTGCTCCCAGCCGGAATCATTGTGCACAAAAGTACCTCCAGTGCTGTTGCGATCGGTAATGTAGTAGCGTCCATCTGGCATAGGAACCACTTCGGCATGCTGGCGGGACACACTAGTGTCGTCCAGCACCAGGTCACAATTCTGATGCCGTCCAATGATAAATGTTTTCACCTGGGACATATTGCACCTACCTTTTGCCAGAATTGTACACCCTCAGTAATTCAATGGTATATCTGGCGTATTTCTTTTGAGCCCGATGCGATTGAGGCATCTCTCGCCTTCAGCCTGTCATCAGCCCGTCATTCTTGTATGTGTTCACTGATTCACTTCCCTTTGTTGTTGATGTGTAAATACCCAAGGCGGTTGCCTTTGTTCCTCTGGATTCCGCCTGCGACAAGAGGACAAGCTCGAGAATGACGGCGCGGGGCGCCGTAGGCCGCCAGAGGGCGCAGGGACGCCCCGCCGTCAGGATCAAAGAAGGCGAGAATGACGGGGTGCGGTTACTATCAATCGTTATCAGTCGTTATCGGTTCGGATTCCATTGGTTGCTCTGCCAGATCAAATGCAGAATGTAGTGCTCTTGCTGCCAATTCCAGATACTTCTCGTCAATCACTACGGAAATTTTAATCTCGGACGTTGATATCATCTGGATATTGATTGACTCATCAGCCAAAACTCGAAACATTTTGCTAGCGACCCCCGCATGAGAGCGCATCCCCACGCCAACCATGGATAACTTAGCAATTTTCTTGTTCCCTTTGATTTCTTGGGCACCAATCTTTTGTCCAATATCTTCCAGAATCTGCAGCGCCTGCTCATAATCTTCGCGCAACACGGTAAAAGTAAAATCAGTGCTCATATCCTCAGCGACATTCTGCACTATCATGTCCACCATGATATTAGCTTCACTGATGGGTCCCAAAATAGCCGAGGCAATACCGGGGACATCCTTGACTCCGACTATGGTTAGCTTCGCTTCATCCCGGGCAAAGGCAATGCCTGCAATAAGTGGTCGTTCCATGGATTCTTCCTCATTAGTAATCAACGTTCCCGGACCATCCTGAAAACTTGATAGCACCCTAATCGGTACTTGGTATTTGCTGGCAAATTCTACCGCGCGAGTATGTAGCACTCTAGAGCCTAGACTTGCCAGTTCTAGCATTTCTTCAAACGTAATCACATCTAACCGACTGGCACCCTCTACCACATTCGGGTCAGTCGTGAACACCCCTTCAACATCTGTGTATATCTGACATTCATCAACTTCCAATATCGCCGCCAAGGCAACGGCAGTAGTATCAGACCCACCCCGGCCCAGGGTGGTGATATTGCCTTCCGAGTCCTTGCCTTGAAAGCCTGCCACCACCGGAATAACCCCTTGCTCAATCTGCGCTTTTAACCTGGCCGCATCTATATTGAGTATGCGGGCGCGAGTGTGCACCGCATCAGTTTGAATACTGGCTTGGAGGCCAGTGAATGACTTTGCCTTGCAGCCCAGCTTCATCAACATCATAGACAGCAAGGCGATGGTGACCTGTTCACCGCTGGCTAAGAGGACGTCCATTTCCCGCTGAGTCTGGTCCCCGCGATAATCAATTTCTTCATAGAGCCCAACGAGCCTGTCGGTATCATCACCCATAGCGGAGACGACAACGACAACATCATGTCCTGCTTCACGGCTTGCCTTGATGCGCCGGGCTACATTCTCAATGTGAGCAACGGAGGCTACGGAGGTACCGCCAAATTTCTGCACTATCAGAGACACCTTATTTCTCCAGGATTCGGAAGCTGTATGTTGAATAGGTATGTTGTTGAATAGGTATGTTAATGGCAGGGGGACTATAAAAAATTTCTGATATAGGCTTCAACACTGGCCAGGGCTTCGGGCAGCGCGGCAGGATTGGAACCGCCGGCTCTCGCCATATCGCTTCGCCCTCCTCCCTTACCACCGACTTGAACGGCAACATGGTTGACTAATTCACCCGCATTAAACTTCTCAGTCAAATCTTTGGTCACTCCCGCAATCAGCCCAACCTTGCCATCATTGACCGCGCCCAATACCACCACACCCGTACCAATTTTGTTTTTCAACCTATCCAACACTTCCGGCAAGGACTTGGCATCAACACCATCAAGTTGTTTCACCACTAGCTTCATCTCACCGATATCAAGGATGCCTTCATCAACATCCTTGCCAGTGCCATCCACCAACTTTGCGGTGAGCCTGGCCATTTCTTTTTCCAGTTTTTTATTTCGGTCAATGAGTGTCTTCACCCGGCCAACAACATCAGTTCTGGCACCCTTCACAAGAGATGCCGTCTCCGTCATAGAATCTTCCAAGGATTCAATATACTCAATGGCTGTTGCGCCAGTCACTGCTTCTATACGGCGCACGCCAGAGGCAATGCCCTGTTCGGAAAGGATCTTAAACACACCAATATCTCCAGTCCGACTCGCATGGGTGCCCCCGCAAAGTTCCATTGAGAAGCCAGTACCCATACTCAGGACCCGAACATCTTGCGAATATTTTTCCCCAAAGAGTGCCAGAGCACCTTTTTTGCGCGCATCGATCAGCGGCATAACTGCGGTTTCAATCGGGGTATTCAAACGCACCTGCTCATTGACAAGCCGTTCAATGGCGCGCAACTCTTCTGGGGTAATAGCCTCAAAGTGCGAGAAATCAAAACGCAACCGCTTTGAATCAACCAGCGAACCACGTTGATTAACATGCTCCCCAAGAAGCATACGCAGGGCAGCATGCAACAAATGAGTAGCAGAATGATTAAGTCGGGTAGTGTCTCTTGTTTCCTGGTCAACTCTTGCCGAGACTTTGGCACCAATTTTGAGCTGACCCTGGACGACCTTGACCTGATGCAACCAGGTGTCGCCACTCTTGATGGTATCGGTTACTTCAAGCCGCGCCGCGTCACTGATAAGCCAACCCCGATCACCAACCTGCCCGCCCGACTCAGCATAAAAGGGCGTCCGGTCAAGCACTATGAGCACCCGCTCGTCCCTTGCCGCTTCCTGAACCTGGGCTTCATCCTTGATGATCGCCAGGACTTCAGACGCGGTTTCCAGAGTTTCATATCCCATAAACGCCGTCACTGCACCCGAGGTGGTGAGCTCCCCCACCTCAGTGGCAGTGAATTGACTAGTCGCGCGCGCTCTTGCCTTCTGTTGTGCCATTTCCCGATCAAAAGCATCCATATCAATGGATAGACCACGTTCGCGGGCGATATCTGCTGTCAAATCCGTGGGGAAGCCGTAGGTGTCGTAGAGTTTGAAGACAACTTCACCGGGTATCTCGGGGGGTGTCGCTAGAGCCACTGCTCCCGGTGCAACCAGTGTTTTGATTGCCTCATCAAGTAACTTCATTCCCTGGTCCAGGGTCAATTGGAATTGTTCCTCTTCCTTGAGTAATAGCTTCTCAATATGACTCTTGGATTGTTGCAAGAATGGATAGGCATCCCCCATCACACTAATGACGGTTTCTACGAGGCGGTGAAAAAACGGCTCTTGTGATGGCAACAGCGCTTGTGATTGCAGTTGGTGCCCATGCCGTAAGGCTCGCCGGATGATCCGCCGCACCGCATAGCCGCGTCCTTCATTAGACGGTACAACACCATCGGATATAAGGAAGGTCACCGCTCTGATGTGATCTGCAATGACCCTCAAAGACGGGTTGGACAAATCAGAAACTCCCAGCAGTTTTGCTACTTTTTTTATCAATGGCTGGAAGAGATCCGTGTCGTAGTTATCGTGCACCTGCTGCATGACCGCGGCGATTCGCTCCAGGCCCATGCCGGTGTCCACGCAGGGTTTTTGGAGCTTAGTCAAGGTGCCATCAGCCGACCGGTCATATTGGGTGAATACCAGATTCCATATTTCAACATATCGGTCTAACTCTCCCTCGGGAGTACCCGGAGGCCCACCCGGTATCTCCGGACCATGGTCATAAAATATTTCCGAACAGGGACCGCAAGGTCCTGTCTCGCCCATAGCCCAGAAGTTTTGATCATCACCCAGACGGGAAAATCTACTCGCGTCAACGCCAACATCTTCTAACCAGATCCGTTCCGCCTCAGCATCGTTTTCATGCACTGTGACCCAAAGTCTTTCTGGCGGTACATCGATAACTTCCGTCAAGAACTCCCAGGCAAGCTGGATGGTTTCTTTTTTAAAGTAATCACCGAAACTAAAGTTACCTAGCATTTCAAAAAATGTGTGGTGCCGTGTCGTGTAGCCTACATTATCCAGGTCATTGTGTTTGCCACCCGCCCTAACGCATCGCTGACAGCTTGCCGCACGGGTGTAACCGGGAGCTTCTCGAAATGCCAAAGCATTTTTGAACTGCACCATCCCCGAATTGGTGAACAAGAGGGTGGAGTCCTGTTCAGGCACCAGCGAGGAGGAATCCACCAGGGTATGCCCCCTGCTGGCAAAGAAATCCAAAAATATCTTACGCAGCTCCCGACTGAGCATGACAATAGTCCCTAAAAAACAAGCCCTTAAAAACAAGGTATTAAGAAAGACACCTTAAAACAAGCCCTTAAAAACAAAGCCGAATACCATACAGAAAAACATCCCTTAGCTAAACCTCCTTGGCAGTGTTACCGATTGTTATCTGCGGTGAATAGCGGGGACGGCGGCGGGTAATAACCTACTGGACGGACGGACGCATATCAACCCGAGCATGACGGCGCGGAAGCGTCAGGGAGCGAGGATGACGGCAAAAAAAATACAGACTGGATTCCCGAGCAAGCTCGAGAATGACGGCGCGGGGCGCCGTAAGCCGCTGGTTAAATGACTGGATTCCCGCCTACCGGCGAGAATGACGGCGCGGAGCGGCCGCCATAAGTCGCCAGTTATAAATCTCCGGGGATAAAACCACGTTGTCGTAGGAAGCGCTCCACTCTTGCCTTGTCTTGCAACCGGATTGGGCCCTGGTCGCCAAACTCTTTGCCGAATTTTTTCAGGGTGACGCCTGTTGCCAGTTCTCGCCAATTGACCTCAGCATGATTAAACGCGGCATCAATAACAGCAGTAGCCACTCCCTTCTGTTTTAATTCGGCGCGAATTTTGACAGGACCCCGCCCCTTGTTAGTACGTGCCCGAATGAAGGCCTCCGCAAGTCTTGCGTCACTTTGCAAACCTTCATTTGCAAGTCTTGTCAATTCTTGAGCAATACATTGCCGGAGTTCAAGTGTCCAAAGCTTAAGGGCTTCTTCGGCAAGGTCTGCTTCTACAAGAGATTCTTCTACAAGCACTTCTTCGGCAAGCGGGTCTGTACCGGTTGCCTCCTCAGGCGCCATATCTGCTGCTTCTCTCTTCCCGAAGCGCTTAAGAAGCCGAGTGGAAAGTTCCAGACGAGAGTACTCTCGCCGCGCCAGCAAGTTCATTGCCGCGCGGCGGATGTCAACAGAAGATACGGGTTCCACTAGTGCGCATTGCTTAGCGAGAAAATAGCACCGCGCTCAGGATCAAACACTGCTGATTGGAGTGACATTACTGGTCTCTTCTGCGGTCTCTTTTGCAGTCTTTTCTGCAGTCCCTTCCGCGGTCCCTTCTACAGTGTTGTCATTTTCCGGCTGCTCATCTTTACTGAGCAGCTGTAAGCGCACCTGACCTTCTATATCACTTGCCAGAGCAGTATTTTCAGCAAGATAATCGCTGGCATTTTTCTTACCCTGACCAATCCGCTCACCCTTGTAGCTGTACCAGGCACCGGCCTTGTCAATGATGTTCAGCTTCACAGCAAGGTCAATAACTTCACCTAGTCGGTTAATCCCCTTACCGTATAAAATCTGAAACTCGGTCTGCTTAAAAGGCGGCGCAACTTTGTTCTTAATCACCTTGACGCGAGTTTCATTACCAATAATTTCGTCACCTTCCTTGACTGCGCCAATTCTTCTGATGTCAAGCCGCACTGAGGAGTAAAACTTCAGCGCATTGCCGCCGGTGGTGGTTTCAGGACTACCGTACATGACACCAATTTTCATGCGGATCTGGTTGATGAAGATCACCAGGGTGTTTGAATTCTTAATATTCCCTGCCATCTTGCGCAGTGCCTGGCTCATCAGGCGCGCTTGCAAGCCGACATGATGGTCACCCATGTCACCCTCTATCTCCGCCCGCGGCGTCAAGGCGGCAACGGAATCAATCACGACCACATCAACCGCACCTGAGCGGACGATCATGTCGCAAATTTCCAGCGCCTGTTCACCAGCATCGGGTTGAGACACCAGCAGATCATCAATATTGACGCCGAGATTCCGCGCATACTGAGGATCAAGCGCATGCTCGGCGTCAATAAAGGCACAGGTGCCGCCAGCTTTCTGACTTTCCGACAGGACCTGCAAGGCAAGGGTGGTCTTACCCGATGCTTCAGGCCCATATATCTCCACGATGCGCCCTCTGGGGAAGCCACCAATACCCAGGGCGATATCCAAGCCGAGGGAACCGCTTGAAATAGAGGGGATTTTTTCCAGGGGCGCACCACCCAAACGCATCACCGCGCCCTTGCCAAATTGACGCTCTATTTGGGAGAGGGCTGCTGATAACGCCTTGTTTTTATTATCATTTGTGGCACTCTTTACATCATTGCTTACACCACTTTTTACATCGTTTTTACTCTTCACATCGCTTTTCATAGCACTATCCTTTTGTTGCTGTTATTAATCCGTTGCTGTTATTAATTCATTGCTGTTATTAATTCGTTGTCGTTATCCATTTTGTTGCTGTTATCAATTCACTGCTGTTATTAACTCATTGCTTGCATGAACGGGGTTGGCTCGGGCCCCTGACTGGTTTCAGTCTACTGTATGTTTAACCAGTATTATCCACAAATAATTCTATCCGCCAAGACTTTTTTTAATTAATTCTTCAGGCTTCATTATGGTGCCTGGCAAGCCCAACAACAGTACCAATCTCTATGAATGATGCAGGACGCCCGCCATAGGGAAGGTCAGCCATGCACCATTAAAAACTGGAATTACTAGCTAGTGCCACAATTATTCGAATTGCTTGAGGTAAGCCAACGCGTTCTTGACGAAGTTCTCACCGTTCTTGAATCGACCCAGCCCTGTATTGCAGCTATCGCAGAGGAAGCCCCGAGCCTTCCCGTCTGAATGACGATGATCCAACACAACTTTTGCTGTAACGCCAACAATGCAATGCTTGCGGCATATAGGGCATTGCCACACTGTCCCGGTCTTCGGGGTGAACTTTCGCGCTTCTTTAACGGCAGCCGCGGTCATATTTTTCATATCAATAGTTCTACGACAGAGGCGACAACTTGGGCGTGTTGTCTTATTGCCCTGCTTATCGTTTTGATTGTATGCAAACTCATTGTGTGCTTTGAGGCAGTGACAGATATTGCAGATTTTTTGAGGAAATCCTTTACCGGTCTTGGTCGGATCAATCTTGGTTAGATGGTTGTTTGGCAACAAGTACTGACTGTCCTCGCCAATCAAATAGACTGTCGAAGATGCCGTGCGCTGGTCAACATTCTTAACCTGGCCGACTGAGTTCATAAAAAAGTGCGTCACATATTGGCTAATCTTACCGCCTTTAAAAATAAACCCAGAGTCGGTATCACAAACAACAAAATCACCAACATCAAGGGGGTTATCTTTCAAGCGACTTCTCCGCTTGCCGAACCCGTTGCCGAGCTACTTTTGTGTAATCGTCGGAAATATCTACGCCAATCCACTTGCGATCGTTTAGCACTGCCATTTTGCAGGTCGTTCCCGACCCGCACATCGGATCAAATACAAGGTCGCCAGGGTTAGTCCAGGAAACAATGTGATCTTGCGCCAGTTTTTCCGGAAATACTGCCGGATGCTCAAATGCGATCCTGTCGGAAGTCGTACCGCCAAGTCCGACCGCATATTGCCAAACATTCGTCTTGGTTTTTTCTTTTTTCAGCTCGCCCATCACCTTCTTGTTGATGCCATCCGCCATCTTATTGTGAACCAGCATTTCATTGCCGCTGCGGACCGTCTTTGCTTTGATGGGATTAAATGAACGTGGCGAACCCTTACTGAGAATAAACATATACTCGTAGCAATTAGTGTATGCATTACTCCTCATAAATGGCGTATTCTTTTTCTGGTAAATCATTACATCGTGCATACAAAAACCAATCTCTTGAAAATACAAGCCTTGACGAAAACTCGTTAAGGTGCGCCCGCCGTTAATTTTGTCGCCAACCACCCAAACGACCACACCGCCTGGCTTGGTGACTTGCAATAAACTCTGGGCGATCCTCTCAAAATCAAAAGAGTAACCCTTGTAGTCACGCAAGTTGTCATAGGGGGGAGAAGTGACGGTCAAATCCACAGACTCTGGCTTCATTTTTGCCATAAACTTCACACAATCACCTGTGTATACTTTCCCCTCTAATACTGCTGGCTTTCTCGCCCCCTGTTTGTTGCGCGGTGCTTGACGAGCCAGGTTATCAAGCGCTACTACGTTTGCCCGTCTCATTGTGTCGCTCCAACCTGCAAGCTCTGGAACAATCGCTTGTTCCTGCCTAACAGAAATGCAAATTCACTGATTTGCTCAATGGACTTGGCAATGGTGGCACCCTCATTGAGGAAGGGTTCAAGAAATCTAAATGTACCGATGGTCATCGCTTTTTTCATGATGCCCCCTATGATTGATGCTCTCTATGATTGAAGTGTTATCTGGCGAACAGATGCTAGCATGCACCAGATGGGGTATAGCATATACGATTCTCAAGCCTCACCACCTCGCCATGGGAAAAAGACTGTACTTTTATACAGTAGATTGATAGGCTTCGCAACCATGAGCCCAGAGCAATTTCCCGGCGGCACCAAAACACCCCTCAAGGGTAGAGGTGCGCTGTCCAATCCTCATAATCGCTACAATCCGCGGCGGGTTGAGCCTTTTGATGATGGTTGGGGTGCCCAGATGGGGGTGCCCACTGAAGCCCTACCGGATAACGGGGACGAGGAAAACCAGCAAGGCGACAGCTCTTCTAAAGACCCTTCTAAGGAGCCTTTTATAGACCCTTCTAATGATGCTTTTATAGACCCGCTTAAGGATGCTTTTGATGACCCCCTAAAAGCTCAGCGATTGGAAACTATCATCCTCAAAGAAACTTCCCGTAGCATTATTACTACCAACAAGTCCCCGGACATCCCATTTGACGCTTCTATCAACCCCTATAGAGGCTGTGAACATGGCTGCATCTATTGCTATGCCCGCCCCTCCCATGCCTATTGGGATCTTTCTCCTGGGCTTGATTTTGAGACCAAAATTATCATTAAACCCATGGCTGCTAGCCTATTGCGAGACACCTTGAATAAGCCCGGTTATCAGGTCAAACCCATTTGCATTGGCGCCAACACCGATCCTTATCAGCCGCTAGAAGCCAAACTGGGCACCACACGTTCCATTATTGAAGTCCTCTCGGAGTTCAATCATCCCTTTTCAATCATCACTAAGAGCGGCCTTATCCTGCGTGATTTGGAATTGCTGGCATCCCTGGCAGAGCGGCGTCTATGCAGTGTCGCGGTGAGCGTGACCACTCTGGACAATGATCTCAAAAGAAAACTAGAACCAAGAGCCGCCTCAGGCAAGGTGCGCCTTGATACTATCAAGCAACTGAGCGCGGCGGGGGTGAGAGTCAGCATGATGGCGGCGCCCATGATCCCCTGCATCAATGACCAGGAACTTGAGACCCTACTGGCGGCGGGTAAGGAAGCGGGCGCGGCATCGGCAAGCTATATTCTGGTGCGACTACCGCTGGAAATTAGCGAGATGTTCCAGGATTGGCTCGGGGCACACTTCCCCGACCGGGCAGCAAAAGTCATGAATATCATCCGGCAAACCAGAGGCGGCAAGGATTATCAAAGTGCTTTTGGGCTACGGATGCGTGGCAGTGGTGAATTTGCTCAACTTTTAAGGCGTCGGTTTGAAGTCGCCTACCGCAAACTTGGCTTCGCCGAGCATCAAAGGTTCCAACTGGATAGCTCCCAATTCACCCCTCAGCGGGAACAGTTGGCACTGTTTTGAAGCAAATAATCCAAGCTCGCTCAGGCAGGCTCTTGTTCAAGCCCGGTTGCTGTCAGTGCTGTGTCGGGAGCGGGTAGCCAAAGCATGGCAAGCATGCAGGGGAGCAAACTAATACCAAAAATCCAAAATACCGGGTCATAGGATTGCATCCGGTCAAACATCCAACCGGAAAATATGGGACCGAAACTACCCGTCATCAAAAACAAATTGACATAACCCAGGACCCGACCAAAAGCAAAGGTGCCAAATCTTGCGGAAAACATAATCGCCGTCATGGGCAAGATGCCGCCGGTTGCCACGCCAAGCAAAACAGCACCAAGCCGTAGCGACTCCAGGCTAGGAGAACCTTCATAGAGGGCGAGGGCGGCCATCATTAAAGATGCCATCAGCCAGTAGAGCCAGCGATGATCAACCCGGTCGCCCAGGCTGCCAAAAATAAATTTGCCACCTATCATTGACAAGGCCGTAATGGAAATGAGTTGTGCGGCAACGGTCTGCTCAAATCCCAGATCAAAAATATAAGCACCGATATTAAATTGCACGCCGCCGAATGAGGCATTAAGCGGGATGATGGCAATGACCGGTAACCAAAAGTTGCGACTGGTGAGGATTTCCCTGGTGGTCCAGATTTTGGTGTCCAGCGACGACCTTAGCGGGTCTGAGGCCACCGGGGACGGCGGCTCAAAGCGTAAGATAATATAATTCAGCGGCATGAGGAGCACCAAAGACATGCCAGCGAGCACCAGCAATGAGGTTTGCCAGTCAAACTGACTGATTAGTCCCCCGGTAATCAGCGGGAATATGAAACCACCCATTGAGGTGCCCATCGCCGATATACCAATGGCAAGACTGCGCTTATGGACAAACCATTTACTGACCATAGTTTGCGATGCGAGAACACCGGCCAAGAGTATCCCCAGAGGTAGCAGAGTGGCGTGAATCAGAATAATCTGCCAGAAGGCGGTTGCCATGGACAACAGCAGAAGCCCCAGGCTAAGGCAAAAACCACCCAGCATCACCAGCAGTCGCATGGAGTGTTTATCCAGCAGACGCCCAATCATAGGGCTTGCCAGACCGCTCATGACCTGGAACAGGAATATCGCCACCATGGCATGGCTGCGGGATATATCAAACTGCTGGAGCCAAGGCACCACAAACAATGCAAAGCTGTAGATCAGGATACCCACCACAACCGCTTGATTGACCAGCGTCAATGCAAGGATGTACCAGCGATAATGTGGTGGTGATGACATGGGTATGGCAGGCTTGGTGTTCGGAATCCGAGTATCGGAATCACTGCTTGAGCCTCGCATGGTAACTGAACTCACCCTGCTTTTCATGAATAGTCATGGAAAGCCATGAGAAGCCATGAGAAGCCATGAAATGTCATGGGAAGGCATGCAAAGGCATGGGTATGTGTTATTCAATGACTGGATTTCCCCCAGACCCCGTCATTCTCGTCACCCTAGTCATTACAGCCACCGGCTGTGATGACTAGGGTGACGGGAATCCAGAGGAACAAAGTCAACCGCCTTGATATTCCCGCTACCCATCAACGGGGGGTCAGTGGCTTGTGCTTTACTGGTGCGGATGATGAAGGCAATACCGCTCGTCCTCTGGATTCCCGAGCAAGCTCGAGAATGACGGCGCGGGGCGCCGTAGGCCGCCAGCGCGGGGGCGAGCATGGTGGGGAGGGTGAGGGCGCGGAAGCGTCAGGTGGCGAGAATGACGGCGGGGTTAACTTGTTGCGCTGCCACTCTGGATTCCCGCCTGCTTTGATCCTGACGGGGGGGGGCGACGTGAGCCGCCTGAAGGCGCGGGAAGGGTTGCAGGGCATCGCTAAATTGTTGAAACTTGCAACCAATTAAAACAATAATGAATTGATAAGCGACAATTCAATAGCACCGAGCAGACCTATGAACCCCGATCGACTTGAGATAATTGCCGAGCTCACTGGGCCAGGGCAGGATTATGAAATTGTTCCTGGCGAGGTCTGGGGCAGGCCATGTCGATTTTTCAAGAATGCACCGGCCACCCTGGGCGCGCTCTACGACTCTACTCGTAGCGACGCCACCTTCCTGGTCTATCAGGAGGAGCGCCTGTCCTTTGAAGAGACTCACAACACAGTATCCCGCATCGCCCAGTTGTTGGTGGCACGATACGGCATAAAAAAGGGTGACCGGGTCGCCATCTCCATGCGTAACTTTCCCGAATGGGTGCTGGCATTTAACGCCGCAACGTCCATCGGTGCCATAGCAGTACCGATGAACTCATTGTGGCAAGCAGAGGAAATGGAATTCGCCATTAAGGATTCCGGGGCGAAGGTGCTGTTTGCTGACCAGGAACGACTTGACCGCCTGGCGCGAATCCAAAAGCCACTTGCTCTGGAGGTGATTGCGATTCGCCCCCAGGCAGACTCAGCTCGCCCTGCCTTGGCTGAGTTGCTCAGGGATACGCCGCCCGGCAAGATGCCTCAGGTTGACCTTGACCCCGGCGACCCGGCAACAATTTTTTATACTTCCGGCTCAACCGGACATCCCAAGGGCGCGGTGTCTTGTCATCGGAATATCATCAATGCCCTCTTGTCATGGGAACTGGATGCACAGATTGGCGCCTTAATACAGGGTGCGCCGGAAGCACCCGAGTATCAGATAGCGAGTCTGCTGGCAGTACCCCTCTTCCATGCCACGGGCGCGCATGCGGTCATGCTGGCGTCTTACCGACTACAGCGGAAACTAGTCTGTATGTACCGGTGGGATGTCCAAGAAGCCATGCGCCTGATTGAACAAGAGCGCATCACCTCATTTGTGGCACCGGCTGCTATGACGGGCGATCTGGTGCAAGCAACATTGAAGGCCGAGCATGACCTCAGCAGTTTGTTATCCGTGGGCGGCGGCGGCGCTCCCAGGGCACCGGAGCAGGTCAGGAATATTGCCAACAAATTTGACAATGCCATGCCGAGCACCGGCTGGGGAATGACGGAAACCAACGCCATTGGCACCAGTATCGGTGGCGCAGACTATGTTGAGCATCCGGGGAGTTCTGGACGTTGTTCGGCAGTGCTTGACCTGCGGGTGGTTGATGCGGAGGGGTCTGTACTGCCTCCAGGTCAGCGCGGTGAATTACAGGTCCGAGGGGTATCCGTCATTCAGGGTTACTGGAATCGTCCCGAAGCAAACGCGGCAGTTTTTCCCGATGGCTGGCTAGGTACCGGCGATGTTGCCATGCTAGATGAAGAGGGTTATCTCTACATTGTTGATCGGATTAAGGATCTGGTTATTCGGGGTGGCGAGAACATTGGTTGCGCTGAGGTTGAAGCAGGTTTGCTGGAACATCCCCAGGTGCTTGAAGCCTCAGTCTATGCCGTGCCCGACGAACGCCTGGATGAAGAAGTCGGGGCAACTATTTTTACGGAAGGCAAGCTAGAAGAAGCCGACCTGCGGGATTTTCTCTTGCAACACATGGCGAAATTTAAGATTCCCCGATACATAGAGTTCAGCAGCGAACCCTTGCCACGTATCGCTTCCGGTAAAATCAATAAGCTACAAATCAGGGGAAACTTTGTAAGCAATTTGAGCTAAATGACCGCTCTAAATAACTATAGTTAAATAACATAAACCAGGTCCCGGTCATCTATCTTCTCTGAGGCTACAACTGTGCATAATGTGGTGAAAATCATATCTGGAATCTTTGCCCCGCTTTTATGGGTCACAATGCTATGGGTCACAATGTTCTGGGTCACAGTGCTATGGAGCAGCATCCTGACTAGCGCTGATACCATGGCCGCAAAAGACACACAAAAACATGGCTCTGTAAAACACGGCTCTGCGAAACCTGATTCTAAAAAACCTGATTCTAAAAAGCCTGCTTCTAAAAAGCCTGATTCTAAAAAGCATAGCCCTGGTATTGATTTCACCGGTGCTTGGGAAATTGACTATCAGCAGAGCGAGGAACCCAACGCGAAAATTCGCTGGCTTTATGCTCAGATGAAATCAAAAGCAGAGCGGGAACTGCAACGAGCCAGAAGCGATCGTAACTACCATATTGACTCCAGAGTGAGTAACCCACAGACCATCATTGGTCTCGGTCGCCTAGCGGAAAAAATCGCCGCCGCAACAGTGCTCCATATCAAACAGTATCAGGACCACATCATCATCAAACGCAATGATGATTTTGCGCTTATTTGTGATTTTAATTGGGGGGAATTGACGGAAAGTCCCTTGGGTAAGGAAAGCTGCCGTTGGCAAAAAAATCGACTATCTTTTTTGATCGTTTTGCCGGACGGGCTGATAGTGCGGCATCTCTTTTCTATTGGGTCTAGTCAACGACAACTGCAGGTGGCAACTACCGTAGAGATGTCTGGCGGTAATTATCCCTTCACTCTGAACCGGGTCTATGTGCCGCTTGACCCGAGCGAAAGTATGTACGATTGTAAATACACTATTGCTAATCAGACCACCTGTTCCCTGAACAGGCGTAGCAACTAGTCCATGCGGATACCAATAGCCGGATTGCTTCCAGTCTTATTGCTGGTCGTCAGTTGTACTTCTGTGTTTCGCTTAGCGCCAGTGGCGAAACTTCGTGCGCCAATGTTTGAGCCGGTTGAACTGAACTACGCGCATGCTTCGCTTGCTGAGCGGCCCAACCTGAATATCAGCCTGGAGACATTCACTTCAACGCTGAAAGTCAGCAGCCCCATCTACAGCTCAGCAACCCGGATCAGATCAGTTGAAACGCGTTATCTACCCTATGTATTGAAGCGAACTCTTGATCTTTCTCAATACTGGGGCGCTGTGCGAGTCTTACCCAGAGCAGACCCCAGCGCGGAACTGCAGGTCTCTGGCACTATTCTGTCCTCAGACGGGGTTGAGCTCAGGTTGCTGATCAAGGTCACCGATGCCACCGGCCAAGTGTGGCTTGATAACCTCTATCATGAAACTGCAACTGACCTCCACTATGGGGCAACTCCCCATTATCTGGATGACCCCTTCCAGAATTTGTTCAACCGAGTAGCCAATGATCTCAGCGCCCGATTGCAACTAGTGCCCACCGCGGCACAGCAACGTATTCTTGATATGGCAATGCTGAGCTATGCAGTGGCATTATCGCCCGCATCATTTTCTGGATACCTCGCCGATGCTCAGGACGGCGAGTTGAAGCTACTATCCCTGCCCGCCCGGGACGACCCTCTATTGAGTAGAGTGGATAAGATCCGGCAAGGTGAATATCTATTCACCGATGGTGTGGATGCCCAGTATGAGCTGCTCTTCCGTCAGTTGGGACCCACCTACGCCTGGTGGCGACATTACAGTTATGAATTGATCATCGGTAATGAAAAGTTGGAACAGATTGATGCTACCCGCGGTGCCACCCGAGGCTCCTGGTATGCGATGGAGCGCATTTATAAAACCTACAAAGAATCCAAGATGAACGAAGACGCGCTGCGGGAACTGACACTTTCCTTTGATAATGAAACCCGCCCCCTAGTGACCCAGATAGCCGGGAAAGTGATTGAATTGAGCGGTACACTTGATATGCAGTATGACGAATGGCGCCGCATACTGCGGGATATTTACCGCGAAGAGACGGGTTTATAGGGCTGTTACTGATAGCAGTCGCGGTCGTCACGCGATGATGGTCGCACTATAGTAGTCACGCGATGGCAGTCACGCGATGGTTGTCACGCGATGGCGGTGACCCGAGTCAACTCCGCTTAAACAGACATCGCTACACAGGAAGATTACCCACTTGACCGACACATCGGCACCATTGATCCCGGCGACGCCAGCAACCCCGGCGACCCCGGTAGCAGCAGACTCTGCTCTCCCGGGGATCATACTTGAGGCAGGCAAGCTGTTCCGCCTGGCATTACCACTCATGGGCGCTCAGGTCGCCATGATGGGGATGGGCGTGGCGGATGTGGTCATGGCCGGACGATACAGTTCCATAGACCTGGCTGGCGTGGCACTGGGAAGTAGCATCTTCTGGCCAACCTTGATGCTATTGATGGGGCTTATCAACGCAGTCACGCCCATAGTCTCGCAACAACATGGCGCCAAAAAATATACGGAAATCGGTGCTACGATTCGCCAAGGACTCTGGCTGGCGTTGATCGGCGGGCTGACCGGCATGCTCGTCCTGAATAACATTGCACCAGTGTATCTCTGGCTAGATGTTGA
This sequence comes from Candidatus Azotimanducaceae bacterium, assembly GCA_965208605.1. GTDB lineage: Bacteria > Pseudomonadota > Gammaproteobacteria > Pseudomonadales > Azotimanducaceae > UBA9659. Next base: position 1,365,940 of record OZ242345.1, read on the forward strand.
CCCGGCTGCCAGTAGTGTCTCCATTCCTTATCTCAAGTATTGCTCTTTCGGTATGCCCGCGCTCATGTGCTTTTTCTGTTTGCGATTTCTTGCGGAGGGCATGGGATACACCAGGCCAGCACTTTACATTGCCACCAGTGCGCTGCTTCTGAAGGTCCCCCTCAACTATATTTTTATCTACGGCAAATTCGGCTTGCCGGAAATGGGCGGCGCCGGCTGCGGTCTTGCTCAGGCTATAGTGATGTGGTTACAACTTCTGCTGGTTCTGATTGTGGTGACGCGGCAGCGGTTTCACATCACTGGTTGGCTCAGTCAATTTTCACTACCCAACTGGCAGATCATCAAACCCTTGCTCGTCATCGGCATCCCCATCGGCACCACTTTATTTGCTGAGTTAGGGCTCTTTTCCTTCACTACCCTGCTCTTGGGACGTTTCGGCGCCGAGGTGGTGGCGGCACACAATATCGCCATGAGTATTACCGCCGTCATGTTTATGTTGCCACTCGCGCTGGGTATGTCAGCGGCCATTCGCATTGGTCATAGGGTGGGTTCTGGGGAAATTGTTGAAGCCCGCACCAGCGCCGGCATAGTGATGGGGTTTAGCCTGATTGTCGCCATCGCTGGGTCCCTCAGCATGTACTTTTTCCGCACTCAAATGGTCAATCTTTACACGCGGGAAACAGCGGTGTATGAATTATCTATCGTCCTGCTGCTCTTCGCGGTCTTCTTTTTCATCTTTGATGCCATTCAAGGGACTGCCGTCGGCACTTTGCGGGGCTACAAGGACACCCGAATACCCCTATTCATTGCCTTGTTTAGTTACTGGCTGGTTGGCTTGCCCATCGGTGCCAGTCTGGGCCTGGGTTGGTTCGGCAAGGCCATGGGGGTGTATGGCTTTTGGGTGGGGCTCGCTTCGGGTGTGGGTTGTGCCGCCCTGTTACTCGGTATCAGGCTCACCAGACTCAGCGCAAATGTGGCACTGGTGCAAGAACTTGCAAGCACTGGAGAGCATCGAACCCGGCGCAAGGCGACTCGCCCGCCGTCATTCTCGTCATCCTAGTCATTACAGCCATCGGCGTGGGGTCGCAAGGGTGACGGCTTACGGCGCCCCGCGCCGTCATTCTCGAGCTTGCTCGGGAATCCAGAGGAACAAAGGCAATACCGCTCGTTCCGCTGGGTTCGACAAGAATGACGGGGTTCGGCTGGGGTGAATATCGTCACAAAGATACTCAGACAGCCATCGCCCGGGTAAATAATGCTAACGACTGATTCCAGATAGATTGAAGTAGGGGAATAATTAACAATCAACCTGATGTATCAACTTCGATATCAATAAGATCCTTGAATTGTTCCTCGGTCTCTGAGTCCCAAAAAATGAGTCTATCCTGACGAAGTTTACCGATTACAGGTTTATAACTATCATGCGTATCGTCAAATAAAGCGACAACTAAAATAGAGGATGTACGAGATAAAATGGTATAGATAATTTCATAAACTTCTTCTTCATTTTTAATTCCTGTACGGGTTGACCAAATTATGCACCTTCTTTCAAGTCCTTTTAGTCTGAGTATTGTGTCTGTTTCTGATGGTACTTTAAGTCTACGGAGTGCGCTTAATAGCGACTTATCCTTCTCCAGTACCGTAGATTGATGAATACCGTATACCTTATAGGCATCAATAATAGCTGCTATTTTTGAAGCAAGAGACTCCTCAGATGAACCGTATACTACAATCGGTCTGGCACCTGGTGGAGCATCCTTGTAAGGAATAATGACATCCACATCTTCTGGAAGATTACAATCTTTCTTGATTTGTTCTGAAATAGGTTTAATTGCTTCACCTACTCTGACCGGTAGTCTGTAGGATGCTTTGAGTCTATAAATTCTTTTTCTATCGATACCTTCAAATTGAGGAATTCTGGCAGATTTCCCGATATGGATTGCCTGTGCAATGTCTCCTGCAACACAGAGATGGTTAGGATCTTTCAGTAGTAAGCGGAAAATTTTAAAATCAGCTTGAGTGCAATCTTGTAATTCGTCTACAAACACATAGTCATACTTCTTTGTATCTGGAAAATTTTTTAATTCCTGTAAAAATAACTGCCTCCGTTGCGTGAAACATAGGATTTTTTCTTTGTAAAGTCTGGTTGCATATTTTTTAAGAACTTCAAAAACTAATTCTCTACGTTTTCCATTTTTTGGAAGACTGGGGATTTCCCCTCTCCCGGTTCGTTCAATATCTTGATATATATCATGCCCATTTTTAATACCAACACCCAAACCGTATATTACCCGATGATATTCTTCTAATAGGAATTTAGTATTTAAGATATTGTCATAATCACTACCGGTGATGGATTCTTTTTCTTTTACCTCGCTAATACAATTTTCTAAAACTCCAACCTTTTCATCCCCTTTATAGTTAATTTTATTAGCCCTTTTATTGTTATTAACAGAGTCTATTCTCGATGGCAAAATATCAAAATGAAGCAAGGTGATATTTTTTATCTTTGAATCCGCAAATTGGAAGTACCAAACCTTATCTTTAGTTGTTTGATACACTAACTGGTTTTCTTCATCAAGTATTTTTTTTAACCATGCTGCTAGTTGCTGAAGCAGTAACTTGTTAAAGGTAGTCACAAGTATTTTCAGACTAGGCGTATAATGAAAATTCTTGGCTGTGTTCACTACCTTGTGACAAATAACAATACTTTTTCCACAACCTGCTGGTCCTTGAATAACAGAAGGCGACTTTTCATAACGTGCTGCTTTTTCTTGATCTTCGTTTAAGACGATATCAGAGATAATTTTTATAGACGAACGGTAAAGAGTAGCCTTATTAATTGGCGCAGAAGGCTCAGCAATCATATCTGCTTGTGTTTTTCTAATAACCAAGCCTGTATAACTTTTATCCGGCCATGTTGCTTCACCAGAAATATTAGAAGAAACATCAGGATGAAATGAACGAATTTCTTCACGCAATGCGTTAATTTTAGATAATGATCCTGTATAAAGCAGTTTTGATCTTGTCTGTGGATCTATAACGTAGCCTATATTTTGGAAATCAACTGCTAAAGCAGTTAAATGCTGCTTCTTATGTTGGCTAGTCGAGAGCAACATAGACAATGGTTTCTCTTTCTCTACTAATTTTAAGAAATCATGTTTAATATTTTTTTGTTCATCTGATGCATCAAATAAGTAACTGGCAACAATAATGGTGTAATTTTGACTTATTTTTCTTGTCTTGCTCCAAGGATTTATTTCGTATTCATCCTTGTAGTCAAGCTCGTGTGGAAAATCGTAATGTTTAAGAAATCTTTTCCAGAGATAATCTCTGTTGAAATGGAGCATAAAAGGACTACTATCAACATTCACTACATGGATGAAGGAAGGAGGTGTTATGCCATGTTTTTTCATCCCATAGGCAACTAAAAATATTGCTTGTTGAACCGCACCAGTGCCCGCTCCAAGATCAACAATTTGAATCTCTTTGCCCGATAATTCAAGCAACTGGTTTTTGAATAAAGAAAGGAAGGTATTTATCCTTCGAGGGTGATACCACAAAGCATAACTCAATGGTGTGGTTATTCTGTCATAGCATAAATCTTTTCCCTTCATAAGATTATATTGGTCTTTCTGCGTTTGCTTCAGATCATAAACAAAGTTTTTCTTGTTTCTATTTTGTTTCCAAAAATCTCTACAGGCTGAAGCAATAATGCTATCCAATACTGGTTGCTGGTCAAGAAGCCATTGATCTAATTCATTCATAATAATAAGCAACCCATTACAATGGAGGCTCAAAGCCTTCTTTGCCGACACCAATATCAGGTATATGCGCCTTGATGATCTCAAAAACCTGCATGTATCTGGCATCACTCCATTCATACTCTTCAAGAATATTTAAAGCATCATCTCTAGTACCGGCAATAAATTTCCCTTTGTTTGTATGAAATGGCTGAATAATAAAATGTTCTATTCCGGTATTTTTCAAATCTATTGCAAACTGCTCAGGGTGCTCCACAGGCAAGAGCGGGGTCATGGTAATACAGGATTGAATACCAGCATCGTGTATTTCTTTAATAGCCTTAAGCCTGGATGCGTTAGACGGGCAGGATGGTTCAAAAACGCGTCTGATTGTTTCGCTATCAGTAGTAACCGTCATGTTCACTTGCACACGCTCAATTTTCTTAAATAAATCAATATCTCGAGTCACCAACTTGGAGCGAGTTTGAACCACTAATCTGATTTTATGATAGTCGGCAAATTCTTGTAATAATTCTCTTGTGAGTTTAATTTTCTGTTCTATGGGTTGATAAGGGTCGGTAACACTGGACATATACACAACCTTGTCCACAAGAGGTTTTTTTCGTTTTTTCTTCAACAAGTCTAGCGCATTTTCTTTTACCTCTACCCAGTACCCCCAGTTGTCCATCTTTTCCTTATTGCGCGAAAAAAAGGCAGCGTAGCAATAGGTACAACCGAAAGAGCAACCAGCGTAAGGGTTTAATGAATAATCGTAACTTTCCATGAAACCCGTTGTTTTGGTGAGTATGCTGCTCGCATTCTTATAAGAAATATCAGCGCCACCTAAGGTGGCCACTCTATTCTCATCAGTGAACATCTCTTGTTGATCTGTCATTTTTCCTACCACTTGGTTAGATATAAAGTCATTTACGCCAACTGTCAACCCTGTCAACCCAAAGCTAAAATGTCCCCTTTGGACTGCAGGAAGGGTTATGACTGGAGTGACGGCGGGGAGTCCCCGTGCTCGCTGGCGACCTAGGGCGCGGGGCGCCGTCATTCTTCTCGTGCGCTCTCCCCGATATGCTCGCACCCGTTGATGTGTACATGCCCAAGGCGGTTGGCTTTGTTCCTGGATTCCCGAGCAAGCTCGAGAATGACAGCAAAGCGGAGCGGAGCCTAGGGCAAGAATGACGGCGGGGGACCGAACCCCTGTTGAGGTGTAGCGGGAATATCAAGACGGTTGGCTTTGTTCCTCTGGTTCCCCGCCTACGGCGAGGATGACGGCGGGGCGTCCAGGTTGACGCGCATGACCTCGGGCAGTTCATCCTGCCTGGTGGCGCGAATCCAAGAGAGTAAAATCCCTTTGATTGCCGCTACTGTCGCCATAGGTTCATCAAACATCAAATGGTGATAGGTACCGGGAATCTGAATAATGGGCAGGATCTCATCCGTGAGTGCGGCCATGTAAGGCGCCGCCAGGGCACCTTCATCGGTGCTGTGCTCACCGAGGATAAGCGCCGTTGGACATCTGAGACCAGTGAACTTGTCCCGCTGGCTCACGCCCATTTCCAGAAGGTCAAACAGGCCCGGGTCAAACTTCCAGGTCCAGCCGCCATCGACTTCCCGCAGGGATGCTTTGCTCAGATAATCAATCACCTCGGGATACCTTATGGGTTGCTCGGGTATAAACCGAAAACGTTGGCGCGCCGTTTCGTAATCATCATAGACCCTGGTGGGTCGCCTTCGCTTGCCCTGTTCCTCTATTTGCAAACCCCATTCAGTATAGTTCCCCGGCGGGCTGACCGTGAACTCAATGAAGATAATTCCACCTAGTTCATCCTGAAAGTAGTGCCCGGTTTCCAAGGCAACGAAGCCCCCAAAACTGTGCGCCACAACAAACGGCAACTCACCGAGGGAGGCTGCTTGGCAGACGGCCTTCACTTCACGGGCAAAGACTTCACCGGAATACGCCTCACGCCAGCCGCTGTCCCCGTTGCCTGAGAGGTCAAAGGCGGCAACTCGGAATTGATCAGCAAGAAAGGGTGCCACAAATCGCCACCATTCCAGATGCGCACTGCTACCGTGCACCAGGACGATACCTGGTTTACCCACCTCGCCCCAGGTCGCATAGTGAATCTTGCAACCATCAACTGTTACCGACCCCTCCTCATGCGGGGCAGCAAGCGCCCGCTCAAACCACTCTGGCATGGATGCCATAAAAAATTCCTCTGGGATTAAATCTGGGATTAAAAGCAGGGCAATTTATCACAGTTTCCCGCTGCTGAAGCAAGGGGAAGCCCGCTAAGCAGCTATGGACAGGAACTATAAGATGGACAGGAACTTAAGACGGCTGGCATTAGTGACCACCGTGACCGAAGATGCGGCCATCGCCAGACCGGCGTAGATCGGGTCAATGAGTAGCCCGGTGATAGGGAAGAGCAGACCAGCGGCTACCGGAATCAAAATAATGTTGTAGGCAAAGGCACCGGTCAGGTTTTGATAGATATTGCGGAGGATCCTGCGGGACAGCAGTATCGCCCTGATGATGCCGCTGAGGTCATCCGAGAGGAGCGCTATGTCGGCACTGTCAATCGCCACATCCGTGCCGCCGCCCATAGCAAAACTGACATCTGCCGCCGACAGTGCCAGCGCATCATTGATCCCGTCTCCGACCATCCCCACACAGTCTCCGCCCTGCTGTAACTGCTGCACAAAGGCCAACTTGGCTTCCGGGGGCATGCCGGCATGGTATTCATCAATGCCCAATTCCCGGGCAACCCGGGCCGCAGGCTGCTCCCGGTCTCCGCTCAGCATGACCAGCCGCACCTTCATATTGTGTAGCCTGGTGATAACCGCGGCGGCAGATGCCCGGGGGGCATCAAACAATTCCACAAAGCCGAGCACTCGAGTGCCACGACCGACATAGATGAGGCTACCCGCAGTGTCCGCTTGCAACCCGGGCGGGCAGGTCATGCCGAGGGCTTCCAGACAGGCAAGACTGCCCGCCGCAACCCGTTCTACTTTCGGCTCTGCTGGTTGTTCTTCTTGCGGTTCTTTAGAAGGCGCTGCTAAGCCTTGCGGCAATAAAAGGTCGCCCCGAACCCCCATCCCAGGAATGATGGAAAAATTCACCACCTCAGCAGCGGTGCTCTCTTGTGCCTCGCAATAGGTGACCACCGCCCTTGCTAGAGGATGCTCGGACAACTTCTCAAGACCATAGGCAAGGCCTAGCATTTCCTGCTCTTTAGACTGCTTATCAGCCGGTTTATCAGAGCGTTCATCAAGAGCGACATGTTCAGAAGTGACATGTTCAGAAGTGACATGTTCAGAAGTGACATGGACTTGAGTGACCTCGGGTTTCCCCTCCGTTAATGTGCCTGTTTTGTCAACAATCAGAGTGGTAATGCGCTTGGCGGCTTGTAATGCCTCACCCTTCCTAATCAGGATACCCTCGCTTGCCGCGCGTCCCATACCCACCATGATAGACATGGGGATTGCCAAACCCAGGGCGCAGGGACAAGCGATGATGAGCACACTCATGCTAGTGATGAGGGCATGCGAGAGCCGCGGCTCGGGACCCAGCAGCCACCAGCTCAGTGCGGTGATGATGGCAACCAGCAGGACCACCGGCACAAATACCGAGGCAATCTGGTCAACCAGATGTGCTATTCGGGGTTTACTGTTCTGCGCTTCGCGCACCAGGCGCACCATTCTGGCAAGCAGCGTGTCTCTGCCGATCTTGTCCGCGCGCATCACCAGGGCGCCATATTGATTGATAGTGCCCGCTACCAGGGCGTCACCGGCCGACTTATCAAGGGGTATAGATTCCCCGGTGAGCATGGATTCATCAACACTAGACGCCCCGTCAATGACACTACCGTCCACGGGGATGGTTTCCCCCGGGTGAATCCGTAGATGCTCGCCCATAAGCACCTCGGCAATGGCTATCTCGGTTTCTATGTCTCCCTCAATTCGCAGCGCAGTCTTGGGCGCAATAGTCAGCAATTTTTTGATCGCGAGGGAAGTTTTACCTCGGGCGTGGGATTCCAGTGCCTTGCCCAGATTGATGAAGCCAATAATAAGCACCGCCGCATCAAAGTAATAATGCCGGGATAGCTCCGGGAAGAGTCCTGGCAAGGCAATCACCAACATGGAATAGACCCAGGCGGCACCCGTGCCCATCGCGATGAGGGTGTCCATAGTGGCTTTGGCGTGTTTAGCGGCAGACCAGGCACCGCGAAAGAAGTGGCCGCCGCTGAACCACATGACGCCAAGGAGCAGCAAGCCGAATAGCAACCAGAAGTTGTTAATGAACAGTGCCGCCATGGACCCGGTTTCCATTGACGTTTCCACAGACATTTCTGCAGCAGAGGAAGGCATCGGCAAAAAACGCAACACATGCTCATTCAGCAATAGGACTATGCCCATCATCAGGGCAATGCCCGCCTTGCTGAGCGATGCCCTCAGGTCCCTGGCAAGACGCTCTTCTTGCACTTCAATATCGTATTCAATAGCAGACAGGCCTGACTCGTCCGCACCGGCCTCATGCCAGGTAGCATCAAAGCCTAGTTGCTTCACAGCGGCAACAAGTTGTTCTGGGGAACCCGCGAAGCGGACGCTGGCGGACTGGTCGGCATAGTTGACGCTGGCACTGGTCACGCCGGGGGTATTGCTTAGGGCTTGTTCAATACTAGAAACACAACTGGCACAAGACATGCCGCTGATGGAGAGGTACACCGATGTCGGTGCTATGGTTCTTAAGGGCATGCTTCTAAACGGCATGGTGCTGGACGGCATGCTTCTAAACGGCATGGTGCTGGACGGCATGGTTTATTCATAAGTGACCTGACCTATTCCTACTTCGTCATTCTCCCCGAACCCCGTCATTCTCGTCAACCTAGTCATCCTCCGTCATTCTCGCCGAACCCAGTCGTCCCCGCCGAAGGCGGGAAGGACAAGGGTTCGGGGGGAATCCAGAGGAACGAGCGGTATTGCCTTCATCATCAGTAGCAGTAATAACGGGACTGCGCCCTTTATTTCTCTGGATTCCCGTCACCCCAGTCATCTCAGCCGATGGCTGTGACGACTGGGGTGACGAGAATGACGACGCGGGGGTTGGTGATGGTTGCCTATGGAGTATGGGGTGGCACGACACGGCTTAACTGATTCTGATCCGTATGTTCAAAAGTCTTGCCGTAAATCTGCACCACCGCCACTTCCTCATAGTACATCTGCTCCCCGTCCACCCTGATAAGGTGGGAAAATGACTGAGTGTGCGCATTGTCCCGCATGAAAGGTGCCTCAGTGATGCCCCAGTCCGAGTCGCCAGCAGTGGCACCCACCTGTATTTCAATACCCTTGGCCGTCACTTCCGCGCTCCCCCCGGCGACAACCGCAATACCCCGAGGAATGGCGAAGGACTGCACCACACTTGCCGCCGCTGCCTCCCAGGTGTAGAAGCCGGCCTCATGATGGAACACCTTGTCATTGGATTGGCGCGACACCACCTGGGTATACCGGACAATCGCGAGCAGTTGTTCATCCGCGTTATCAACATCACCACAGGCATCAAAAGTGATGCTTTCATAAAAGGGACTCTGCGCCGCACCATCCGGTTCAAGCACCAGGTCCATACCCGCCTTGCCTTGCCATTCTCCGATGAGGCAGGCAAGAGGTCCGTAATCCACGCCGTCAATGATTGTCTTCATCTTTCTTCTGACTGCTGCTCTTCTGACTATTTCTTCTCTAACTGTTTCTTTTCTGACTGTTCCTTCTCTGAAGTATGCAGGTGCATACGCACTAACAACCAACGTGAACAAAGCATCAGCAAAATACCAAGACTGACGGCAAAGATCGCCAGCTTCTCAAACACAGTCGTATAGACCCCCAGGGATTGGACGCCTGCTTGAATGTTCATACCCTCATCAATCGCCATGGTCCCGGCAATTATCCCAGCCACATAAGCAGCAAAAGAACTAGACAGAAACCAAACGCCCATCATCATACCCGCGACCTGAGGCACACTCAGCCGGGTCACCATCGACAAGCCCACCGGCGACAGGCACAGTTCCCCCGTGGTGTGTAACAGATACATGAGCGCAAGCCAGAAGACCGCCACCTTGCCATCAGGACCCGCCTGACTCGCGCCCAGCAACAAGACGGCAAAACCCAGACCCACCTGGAAAATCCCCAAGCCAAACTTCATAGGAGTCCCCGGTTCCAGCCGGCGGCGCCCCAACTTGACCCATAGCCAAGCAAATGCCGGCGCCAGTATGATGATGAACAGAGGGTTCAGGGATTGGAACATCCCCGCGGTAAAAAACTCACCCATATCAACATTGCGATCAGTAAAGAGAGTGAGCGAGGAGCCCGCCTGCTCAAACAAAGCCCAGAAGAAGACCGAAAAAACCATCAAGCCCAACATCACCAGCATCCGATCCCGCTCTACAGGGGTACATCGGCGCAAGGAATACCAGATTATCCAGAGGACCACTACCAACCCGAAGAATATCAACACCAGACCCAGGTCGGCAGTCCGTTGCACCAGTTGCCAGATCACCAGCACCGCAAGCACAGCAAGGGCATAGATGAGAACTTCCCGACTGAGTCCGGGGAGAATTTTCGCGGAGAGGTAAGCCGGGTTGGGCGGCGCACCCACAGCACGTAAGTGCCGACCATTGATGAGGAAAGTCAGGAGACCGAACAACATACCCACACCTGCCAAACCAAAGCCATAACGCCAGCCATAAGTTTCCCCCAGCCAGGCGCATGCAAGGGTCGCAATCAGAGAACCCAGGTTAATGCCCATGTAGAAGATAGTGAAGCCAGAGTCCCGCCGCGGATCATCTTCCGCGTAGAGGCTGCCGACAACCGTAGAAATGCTCGCCTTCAAAAAGCCTACCCCGATGATGATAAAGGCAAGGGAAAGATAAAAGATCTGGGTATATAAGGGGTCGCGGTGGATTACTCGCGCACCGTTTTCAATAGTGACCGTAATAGAAGGACCCTCAAACGCCATACCGAAGTGCCCGCACACCAACAGCACTGCGCCAAGCACAATTGACTTCTTCAAGCCTAGGTATCGGTCGGCAATGAGCCCACCCAAAACCGGCATGGCGTACACCAGTGAAGTATAGCCGCCATATATCAACCCGGCTTCCCGGTCGCCAAACAGAAAGTGCTTCGTCAGATACAAGATCAGCAAGGCACGCATGCCGTAATAACTGAAACGCTCCCACATCTCAGTCATAAAGAGGACATATAACCCCTTGGGATGGCCAAAAAGACCCTGGTCATCGTCCGGCTCATGCGTCACATCCGTGGTCAAGTCAGTCATCAATCCTCCAGCAAAATCTACTCAGACAAGAGGGCGACATTATGCCAGCAAAATATGTTTCTGGCATTATTCATCCCCAGAGTGCGAGCAGGCTGGCTTGAGTCCCTTCGCTCGCCGGGCCGGGCTTGACGCGGAACCCAGAGGAACGAGGATGCAGGCTCTGGGCATCAATTCCCCGGCATCTACCATCTAATCCACTATACTCACGTTGTTATTTACACAAGAAGATTTTTAAGCAGGCTCTTGAGACGGTATGCAAGAAGGCGCCTAAGAAGGCTCTCAAGAAGACACGCAAAATCAGGGGATAAAGATGGAAGACACTAGATTCAATTCTGGCTTCGGGTTTCTTATGGCGGCCACGGGGTTCGCAGTGGGCCTGGGTAATATCTGGCGCTTCCCTTTTATAACAGGCGAAAACGGCGGTGGCGCATTTGTTCTGGTCTATCTCGCCTGTGTCATCGCCATCGGTATCCCCACGGTGCTCGCGGAATTGATCATCGGGCGGCGCGGCCGCAACACACCACCGGTCGCTATCGGCAAGCTTGCCCGGGCGGAAGGCAAATCCAGCCACTGGCTACACCTCGGCAACCTGAATCTGGTGACCGCATTTGCCGTAGGCACCACCTACTGCATCGTCACTGGCTGGGTCTTCTGGTATCTCTACAAGGCACTGGTAACGGGCTTTGACGGTGTGGACAGCGACATGGCACATGCTACCTTCACGGCAGTTACCACAGACCTGGGTGGCATGATGTTCTGGACCCTTGTGAGTCTGGTTATTACCTCAATCATCGTCTATTTCGGTGTCAACGCTGGCATTGAGCGCACGGTGAGAGTCCTCATGCCCACCCTGCTCGGCATGATAATTGCCTTCGTCATCTACAACAGCCTCCAACCGGGTTTTGCCGAAGCCTTTGTCTACCTCTTCTCCCCTGATTTTTCCACGATAAACGGCAAGGTATTCCTCGTGGCAGTCGGGCATGCCTTCTTTTCCATCGGCGTGGCAATGGCCGGGATGATGGTCTTCGGCTCCTACCTACCCCAGTCAGTATCCATTATCAAATGCGGACTTCTAGTGGTCTTGATTGATACTCTGACCGCCCTCTTTGCCGGGCTCATGCTCTTCCCCATGGTGTTCAGGTTTGGGCTTGACCCCACAGAAGGTGCGGGGCTGATATTCCAAACACTGCCAGTCGCCTTTGCGCTGATACCCGGCGGGCAGCTGATTGCCATTGCCTTCTTCTTTTTGCTGACACTGGCAGCATTAACTTCAATGGTCGGTTTTATGGAGCCACTGGTCGCCCGGCTGGAGGACCATTATCAGATGGGGCGGCACCAGGCAACGCTCGCCGTCCTAGGTGGAATCTCCCTCACGGCTGGGCTCTGCGTCCTGTCCTACGACCTGCTGGCGGGCTGGACTATTGCTTCTCTCAATATCAACGACCTGTTTGAATTCCTTGCCAATCAGATCATGTTGCCCCTGGGCGGTCTGCTCATCGCGATATTTGCGGGCTGGCAGGTCAGCAAAGCCTCACTGCGTGATGAACTGGGGATAGGCGCAAGTCGAATATTTAACGCCTGGTATGTCCTGATCCGATACCTCGTACCCCCCGCTATTGCCATTATTTTGATTGGCGGTTTGGCATAGGGGTTTGATTAAGGAAGCCAATTTCCAAAAGCCTTTACAGCCTTACCGTAAGCGGTGACCTTGGGTAAGTAGAGTTTGGATTTTTTAAAAATGGTCGGTGCATAAGCATCTAGCAGGGCCATGAAGGGGGGTATATTCACATTGAAGCGGACTTCTCCATAGTGCTGTTTGCTATCATTACGCATTTCCAATTCGCCTACATTACTTCCATCGTGCTTGAATATAACCTTTTGTTCTGGCAAGCCATGCCGCTTGGCAGATTTTGAATTTTCCACCGTGAGCGCTTCCCCCAATACGCGGACAATGTCTTCATTGTGATAGACCTTAAACACATCATCGCGATAAATTGTTAAGTAATTGACCTCTCCGCCATTGAAAAATGATTTCATCAAAAAAGCTCTGAGCAGTGCTTTACGTTGAAAGCGATCTTTCAATTCCCGCATCGGCGTCCGCAGGCGTTCTTTGGATGCTTCTTTATTTGTTTCATAGTCTTTGAAGCGAGGAGGAAACGCATCTATGCAATGGATCAGCAATGAACCGATGCCATTCAAGGCTTGGAAGCCATCATCAGTTTCAAAGCGTGCCCGCCTGTAAAGAAAGATTTGCCATTTCTTTTCACCCGATTTAACTGAATGTGTATCACCAGAAGGATCAATCACATCTTTCTTTGCACGTTGGTCATTTCGGTAATCGCTATCAAGACCAATAGACAAAGCAAAAGACAAGGCAGCATCATGCCCCTTTTGTCGGTATGCTCTCGCTTGATCCCCTGTTCCTCCACGTCGACCTGCCACCATTATGGTAGTTTCCAAATCAGTAACTCGTGAGATTTTTTCACATGGGAACCACCATTAAGTAGTTTTCTATTTTTGCCGATGCGAGTATCCCCTTGCCCGAAGGTGTACTGCCACTCTGGAGTTGAGATATTACAATCGGCATACCAATCTCTAATAACCTCACAATCATTGTACGACAAAATAAACCCACTTTTATGTGCTAAGAGGTAATCACGCAACAAATCGTGTCGAAACCCTTTGTGATGTATTGGGAAGTTTCTGTGTGGATACATGCCGACAAACATCTTGCCTTCTTCAAGATAATAGGGAGGGTCGCAATATAAGAAATCTTGTTTGTGCATAGGTATGGCTTCTTCAAATGCCATACAATGAACCGCTAATGATGGTGCAGAGAAATTTTCTGATTTGACAAGCATCTTTCTATAACGCACTGGGTTCAAATAAACATCGGAAGGCCAACCAAGAAAATGCGGGCCATAAGAGGTGTTCGAGTTAAAATAGTAATGTGCGGCCTGATCGTAGCGATTCAAACATTTGCTATCTATCCAATGAGCCTTGAGCCGTTCTTTAACATTTTTGAATGTATCCCTATCAGGAGTAAATTCTCGCATCCGCTTAGCTAATGCAGCAGGGTTATTCAATTGTACTTGCCAGTAATTGCAAAGCACGTCAAACACATCATACGCAATCACTTCCAAACCCAGCTCTTTAGCACAAGCAATTTCAATGGAACCGCCACCCATGAAGGGGGATACAATCCGCTCTATACCGTCAGGCAATAATTCAATAACGAAACCGACCGCCAAACTTTTTCCACCGGCATAGCGCAACGGTGAAGCGAGATAGCGCTTGTATTCTAATTTGCCACTACTGCGTAGGCTATTCAAAAAATTGTCTTTGCGCGAAGCTAATGATGTTTGACAGAATAGACTGGGTTGAAAATCCAAAATCGGTTGGGCGGATTCTCCCACAGCATTGTTCATCCGCATGGTAAAAGCATTCATACAATAGCCTCTTGACCAATCAAACCCGCATAATCCGAGTTGAACAAAGGCTTCTGGATTTACAAACCAAGGGATTAAACGGGCAAGGCAACATAGTAGTGGTCCAGAGAAAACAGCACGCCGATTATGAAAGACATTAGACGACTATGCAATGTATTGTATAGGAGCTTGGATTCAACCCCGAAGTGCAACGGGGGGGGGGTATGCCGAATAGTGCCTGATTCGGTATTTTCATGCCAAGACTTGGTGGAGTCTGTTGTAAAACACCAGCCGCTCCGCGCCGTCAGGATCAAAGCAGGCGGGAATCCAGAGTGGCGGCCTAAGCCGCTGGTTTAATGACTGGATTCCCGGGCAAGCCCGAGAATGACGGCAAAAAGGGCAAGCACCGCCTCCGCGCCGTCAGGATTAAAACAGGCGGGAATCCAGTCCGTCAATGATACTATTCAAGTTTGTCAGCGAACCTGTGAACACAAACATGAATGACGACCGCTTAGATGCTCACAATGAGATAGTTTCACGTCTTCAAGAATTTAATGAAGATGATCAGAAGCACATTCTCAACATGGTATGCCAGTGGTTCAAAGTTTCTGTTGAGCCCAAAGCACCAATTAGGCCCTATGTGGCAGAGTCTGATTTACCTGAAGCCTCGGTTGGTCTGTTCAGCCAAAAATCTGATCTGACCCCAAAAGATTTTTTGACGGAGAAAGAACCACAATCAAATGTTGAAAGGGTTGCATGCCTTGCATACTACTTAAATCATTACAGAGAGACACCTAGCTTCAAGACTCTAGACATAAGCAAACTTAACACCGAGGCGGCACAGCCAAAATTCGCCAATTCCTCTGTTGCGGTGAATGATGCGATAACATCAGGTTTTGTGGCTGCGAGTACTAAAGGCACCAAAAAAATAAGCACGATGGGAGAACAGTTTGTTTTAGCCCTGCCAGATCGTGATGAAGCAAAGAAAATAAAACAAAGGATGAGACTTAAAAAGAAGAATAAATCTGCGGCAAAGGAAAACAGAGCGCAAATAAGATGACTTAGTTGAAATCATGCTCGCCTAGCAAAGATTTGTTGTCGGGCATATTTGTCGGTAAAAAGGATCCCACCCCATGAACAGAACCAGCAACAACATAGAAGCACGGCTGTGGGAAGCAGCGGATGAATTGCGGGCGAATTCCAACCTTGATGCTTCCGAATATTCCACGCCGGTACTGGGTCTGATCTTTCTACGTTATGCCGACCACAGGTTCCAAGCAGAGACGGCACAATTTAAAGACACCGGCAGCAAGCGGCGCAAGATCAGCGCGGTGGACTATCAGGCTCGGGGTGTCCTGTATATTCCTGAGGCAGCACGTTTCTCGGTGCTGCTTCAGATGCCAGAGAGTGCCAACATCGGCACCGCCATCAACAACGCCATGCGTGCCATTGAAGCCGACAATCCCGACCTCAAGGATGTGCTACCCAAGACCTACAACCGTTTTAGCAATGCCCTGCTCAAGGAACTACTCAAGACTATGAACTCCGTCCCCATGGATATTGAGGGCGATGCCTTTGGCAAGATCTACGAATATTTTTTAGGGCAGTTTGCCAGGAACGAAGGACAGAAAGGTGGCGAGTTCTTCACGCCCACCGCCATCGTCAAGCTTATCGTCGGTATCATTGAGCCTTACCACGGGCGTATCTTTGACCCGGCTTGCGGCTCTGGCGGTATGTTTGTGCAGAGTGCGCGCTTCGTAGCGGAACACCAGAAGAACCCCAGTGCCGAACTCAGCATCTATGGTCAGGAGAAGACTCCAAAGACGGTACGCTTGGGAAAGATGAACCTCGCCGTCCATGGACTTGCCGGCGACATTCGTCAAGGCAACGCCTATTACGAAGACCTACATCGCTCCACTGGCAAGTTTGATTTTGTCATGGCAAATCCGCCCTTCAATGTGAAGCAAGTGGACAAGGAGCGGCTGAAAGATGACCCGCGCTTCCCCTTCGCCCTGCCGCGCACCAAGAACGCCAACTACCTCTGGATTCAACTCTTTTACAGTGCGCTTGCCAATAAAGGCAGAGCCGGTTTCGTCATGGCGAACTCGGCCTCAGATGCCCGTAGTTCGGAATTGGACATACGCCAGCGTCTCATCGAAGCCCGTGCCCTGGATGTGATGGTGTCTGTCGGTCCCAACTTCTTCTACACCGTCACCCTGCCATGCACTCTCTGGTTCTTTGACCGCGACAAAGGCAAGACACCACGCACCGACCGTGTGCTGTTCATAGATGCCCGTCCTATCTATCGGCAGATTGACAAAGCCCACCGCGACTGGACACCGGCACAGATTGAGTTTCTCGCCAACATCGCCCGCCTCTATAGGGGCGAGTCAATCGAGAACCTCCACGACAGTGCCGACCTGATGTCCGCCCACTTCCCCGATGGTAAATACACCGATGTGGCCGGCCTGTGCAAGGTGGCAACCATCGCAGAAATCCAAGCTCAGGGCTGGAGCCTCAACTCCGGCAGATATGTGGGGGTAGCAGCACGCGACGAAGAGGACTTTGATTTCAAGGAACGGCTGAAGGTGCAGAACGAGGAATTGGAAACATTGAACGCCGAAGCACAGGAGTTGGAATCTCGGATTGCCGAGAATGTGGTGCAGTTGTTGGGGGCAGAGTGATGGACACACGTCCATTCTCGGAACTAGTTGAAATAAACCCCCGCGTCAAAATTGACAAAGAGAGGAAATATCCGTTTGTTGAAATGAGCGTGGTAAAACCCAATCGGCGTTATGTTCAAGCAAACCAGCACCGTGTCTTTAAGGGTGGAGGCACCAAATTCCAGCACGGAGACGTTCTTTTCGCACGGATAACACCATGTCTTGAAAATGGAAAGATTGTCCAATACCAGAATTCTGGAAAGCAAGATGCTTTTGGGTCAACAGAATTTTTCGTGTTCCGTGAAATTCCAGGCGTTTCTGATGCTGGATTTGTGTATTACCTTGCGAAGTCAGATGTCCTTAGAAAACCCGCCGAGAAGAGCATGTCAGGAACATCTGGGCGCCAAAGGGCTGACTTGGAATCAATTATTAATATTGAAGTACCATCTCCACCGCTCCCCACACAACACAAAATCGCCGCTATCCTCTCCGCCTACGACGACCTGATTGAGAACAACCTGCGGCGTATCAAGATACTGGAGGAAATGGCGCAGAACCTCTACCGCGAATGGTTCGTCAAGTTCCGCTTCCCTGGACACCAAAACACCCGCCTCGTCGATTCCCCTCTCGGCAAGATCCCCGCAGGCTGGGAAGTGCAAGGAGCAATGGAGAACAAGAACTGGTCTTTTCTAAGACAAAATATTTCTCCTTTTTCATGCACCAAACGTTATTTCGCCACTGCGGATATAGATGCCATCACGATAACAGGGGAAGGCATTCCATACACATACCCTGATAAACCGAGCCGCGCTCAAAAACAACCTACACTTTGGTCTGTGTGGTTCGCACGAATGCAAGAAACATATAAGGTGTTAGGAATAGCACAGTCTAATGCTGTGTTATCGGAAAACTGCATGCTGTCTTCTGGATTCGCAGGATTTGAATCTGTTGATAAAGAATCGTTTGCTTTTCTTTTTTTAACGATTAAATCCGAAAACTTTCACCGTGAGAAAGATCGTTTCTGCACGGGGGCGACACAACGGTCGCTGACGAATGATGGTCTGAGCCGTATTCAAACAATTTCTCCGCCAAGAGAAATTGTGCGTGAATTCGGGGGGGGGGGGGGGGGGATGTGCAAATCTCATTGAACTGATATTTCTAATACAACGGCATAATCAAACCCTCCGCCAAACCCGCGACCTGCTCCTCTCCAAACTCATCTCCGGTGAAATAGATGTGTCGGCACTGGACATCGCCATCCCCGAGGAGACCGCCGCGTGAAACTTAATATCAACCCGGAAGCGCTGGACTTCCGGGTAGCTTCCGGGTTGTTTTCCGGTCTTCAGGCACGGAGAGAATGCTCATGACCCCAGCTGGCTACACCGAAGATGCACTGGTTGAGCAACCTGCCATCAAGTTGCTGGCGGAGTTGGGATGGGAAACGGTCGACGCCTTGAATGAGTTTTCTGGTGCTACCAGTAGCCTGGGACGCGAAACTAAAAGCGAAGTCATCCTCACCACTCGCTTGCATCCGGCACTGGTGCGGCTTAACCCGGATGCGCCGCTCGAAGCCATTGAGCAAGCCGTTGATGAACTGAGCCGGGACCGCTCAAGTATGAGTTCAGTTGCCGCCAATAAAGAAATCTATCACTTGCTGAAAAACGGTGTGCGCACCACTCTGATTGATCTTGAAAGCAACGAGGAAATCCCGGAAATAGTACAGGTAATAGACTGGGAGAATCCCACCAATAACGATTTTCTACTCTGTTCGCAATTCTCGGTGACGGGAGAAATGCACACCCGCCGACCCGACTTGATAGGTTTTGTCAATGGCTTGCCTCTGGTGTTTATTGAATTGAAAGCTACGCACATCCGTCTAAAAGCTGCCTACGATGACAACCTGCGCGACTATAAAGACACCATCCCTCAACTCTTTTGGGCGAATGCGCTGATTATTTTGTCTAACGGTAGCAAGAGTCGCATGGGAAGCATGACCACGGGTTGGGAGCATCTGGCGGAATGGAAAAAGGTGAGCCAGGAAGAGGAACAAGGGCAGGTATCGCTGGAAACAATGTTGCGCGGCATCTGTGAGCCACGGCGGTTGTTGGACCTGGTGGAAAACTTCACCCTGTTTAAGGAAGAACCAGGCGGAATGGTCAAACTGATCGCTAAAAACCATCAATATCTCGGTGTTAATAAAGCACTGCAAGCCCTGACTGAGCGCCGCGAGCGAGACAGCAGATTGGGTGTCTTTTGGCATACGCAGGGTAGTGGTAAAAGCGTGTCCATGATTTTCTTTGCGCAAAAGGTGCAGCGCAAATTGCCGGGCAACTGGAGCTTCGTTGTCGTCACCGACCGGAAGGAACTGGACAAGCAGATTTATAAGAACTTCAGATCAGCGGGTGCAGTGACCGAAGATGAGACGCATGCCGAGAGCAGTGCCAATTTGCGGCAATTACTCAGCGAAGACCACCGTTACATCTTTACCCTGATCCACAAGTTCCGCGAGGCAGAAGAAGTCTCCAGTCGTAACGACATCATCGTCATCACCGACGAGGCGCATCGCAGTCAATACGACACCCTGGCACTGAACATGCGCACGGCACTACCCCATGCTGCCTTCATGGCTTTTACCGGCACGCCGCTGATTCAGGGCGAAGAGAAAACTAAAGAGGTATTCGGTGAGTACATCAGCATCTATAACTTTCAGCAGTCGGCGCGGGACGGTACCACAGTGCCGCTTTATTACGAAAATCGCATTCCTGCACTGCAACTGATCAACGAGGACTTCAACGAGGATGTGGAGAAGATATTAGAAGAAGCAGCACTTGATGAAGCCCAGGAGAAAAAACTGGAACGAGTATTCGCCAGAGAATACCATCTGATTGCCAGAGATGAGCGACTAGAAACAATCGCACAAGATGTGGTAACGCATTTCACCGGACGCGGCTTCCCGGGCAAGGCAATGGTGATCTGCATTGACAAGGCAACGGCAGTGCGGATGTATGACAAGGTGCATGCGCATTGGGTAGCGATGATTGAAGCTCTACGCACAGAATGTGATGCAGCGCAGGATGTCGCCAAAGACCGCCTTCAACAGCGTATCGACTGGATGCGAGAGACGGATATGGCGGTTGTGGTTTCCCAGGGGCAGAACGAAATCGCAGACTTTAGGGATAAGGAACTGGATATTCTCCCGCACCGCAAGCGCATGGTCACGGAAGACATGGAGACGAAATTCAAAGATCCGGACGATCCCTTCCGCCTAGTCTTTGTCTGTGCCATGTGGATGACCGGTTTTGATGTGCCCAGTTGTTCAACGCTCTACCTTGATAAGCCGATGCGCAACCACACCTTGATGCAGACCATCGCCCGCGCCAATCGCGTCTATCCCGGCAAGACGAGCGGATTGATTCTGGATTATGTTGGGGTCTTCCGCAATTTGGAGAAAGCCCTGGCAATCTATGGTGTCGGCGACAGTAGCGATACAAGCCCAGTGGAAGATAAAAGCGCGCTGGTGGCGATGTTACGCCAAGCACAGGAGGAAACTCGGCACCTATGTCGCGACCATGGTGTTGATTTATCTGCTATTCATGCCGCGGTGTATTTTGATCGCATCAAATTGTTGGATGACGCTGTGGAAGCACTGGTAACTTCAGATGCCACCAAGCGTCGTTTCCTTGACTGCGCTAACCAAGTGAAGCGACTTTACAAGGCGATCTTGCCCGACCCGAGGGCGCAAGAATTTGTCGATGAAGCCAGGCCAGTTCAGGTCATAGCGGAAAAAATTCGTGCGCTGGTTCCACCAGCAGACATATCACAGGTCATGCAGGGCATGGAAGACCTGCTTGACCAGTCCATCGCCACGGAGGGGTATACCATCGGTGACGCTAGTCCGCCTTATGATATTGGGAAGTCTGTTGATCTCAGCAGTATTGATTTTGAGGAACTAGCAAAGAAATTTAATAGGGGGCGCAAGCGCACTGAGATTGAAAAACTCAAAGGGCTGATAGGGAAAAAACTTGAAGTAATGGTGCAGCTCAATCGAACCCGCATGGATTATATGAACAAATTCCAAGCAATGATTGAAGCCTACAACGCGGGCAGTCTGAATGCAGAGGAACTCTTTCAGCAACTGAGTGCGTTCGCCAATAGTCTGAGCGAAGAAGAACAGCGTGGTGTTAGCGAGCAGTTGAGTGAAGAGGAATTAGCCATCTTTGATCTTCTGACCGAACCAGACATAAAAATGAGCGATGCGGACAAGAACAAAGTGAAAGCCATCTCTCGGAACCTGCTGAGCAAACTCAAAGCAGGGAAGCTCGTGCTGGATTGGCGCAAACATCAGCAAACACGTGCGGCGGTGCGCGTCACCATCGAAAAATTGCTAGACGAAAACTTGCCACCAGCCTTCACGCCGGTCTTTGCGCAGAAGACCTCGGCCGTGTACCGGCATGTGTACGATGCTTATTATGGCACGGGGCAAAGTATTTACGCGACAGACTAGGCTACCCTTGGATTCAACCCCGAAGTGCAACCGGGTGATGTGCGTCATATTTATGGCCACCCCGTCATTCCTGTATATGTTATTCACTTCCCTTTGTTGTTGATGTGTACATGCCCCACAGGCGGTTGGCTTTGTTCCTCTGGATTCCCGAGCAAGCTCGAGAATGACAGCAAAGCGGAGCAAGCGCGGTGCGACTGGCAGCGAGGATGACGGCGTGTTGTTGTCATCTGTCCGATGGCTGTAATGTCCAGGGTGACGAGAATGACGGCGCATTGAATCCAAGACCTCTCACAACACCCAGGCAAGCAGCGTCAAACCCACTGCTGCCAAGGTGGCGGCTATCATGGCGTAGGGAAATTGCGTGAGGGCATGTTCCATCACATTGCATCCGGCGCCCTGCGATGCCAGCACGGTCGAATCGCTGTAAAAGCAAGCGTGACTGCCGAAAGCACTTGCCGACATCAGCGCACCTATCGCCAGGGGCGGGCTGACACCAACATGGGCTGCCAGCGGCATGACGATGGGAATGGCAATGGCAAAAATACCCCAACTGCTACCGGTCGCAAATGATATGAGCGCGAGAGTAAGAAATACCACCAGCGGCAAGAGTGTGGCAGTCATATAGGGGGTAACATTTTCAATAACAAAAGGCGCCAGGCCTAGTTGGTCATTCACATCTTTGAACATAAAAGCAACCACCACGATGCTGAGTGCGGGCACCATGATTTTAATACCATCTAAAAGACTATCGAAAAGTTCACCCCAGGGCATGAGCCGCTGCACCCCGAACAAGGAGATGGTAACCACCAGGCTCATGATCACGCCGATTTGAATATCCAAATCATGGTAGCCGCTAAAAACCAATAAACTGATGATAGGAATGAGAAAATGGTAGATCTTCACCCTCGGGTGGGGCACTGTATCGTCACTTTGCGAGACAAAATCAGTAACATCCATCGCACGAGGCAGGGCACCTTCCCGGGCCTGCCGTTCAACCCGAACCATACTACCCATGAGGGGAATCACCCCGAGTGCCACCAATGGCACCATCAACACCGCTATCCAGGGATAGAGCATGTAGGGAATGGACTCAATGAACAGCTGCATACCCTCCCCCTTGGCGGCCTGATTCGATGCCTCCAGCACCCCAGCAAAAAACACTGCCCAGGTGGAGATGGGCACCAGCATGCAGACCGGCGCCGCAGTTGAATCCACCACATAAGCAAGCATGGGGCGAGACACCCGATGCTGGTCGGTGGCTTTGCGCATCGCCGTGCCGACAGCCAGCGCATTGAGGTAATCATCAATAAAAATCAGCAAACCCAGGAGCCAGGTGTATATCAGCGCGGTGGGACCCGACCTTGCCCGTTTTGCCAGTAGGCTGCTAAAAGCAGTCGCCGCGCCCGCCCGCATCAGCAGAGTAATCAGACTACCCATCAAGCCGCAGACGATGATGACCCAAGCGACGGTCTCATCCATCATCACCTCCAGAATCAGCGCGGAAAAATTGGGAACCAATGCGCCCGGGTCAAGCAGTAGCAAGCCGGTCAGCACACCGACCAGCAGAGACTCAACAGTTCTGCGACTGAGGAGAGCGACCAGGATGGTAACCACTGCGGGCACCAGACATAGCCATGCCGGCGCAGTCATTGTGGTCTGGTGTCCGTGGCTCTCATGTGGGCAGTCCCTTCTATACTATTAAATGGCGTACTATCAAATGTTGGACGATTAAGCGGTGTACCATCAAATGTTGGACGATTAAGTGGTACTTGATGAAGTCAACTGAGGGCGACCAGGCGGAGAGAAGGCGATGATAACATTAGCGGGTAAGAATCCGTAATTTTGTTGGCGGTATTTGTTGGCGGTATTTGTTGGCGGTATTTGTTGGCGGTATTTGTTGGCGGCATTTGTTGGCGGTTCTTGTTAGCAGCAGTGGCGGCACCATGCGCCCGTTATTGATTACGGATGACGAATCAGCCGCCTAGAGCGCCATCTAGACATATACTGCAGACACAAGAGTCTGCTACTCATAAAACTGCACCTGAACTCTCGGATAACCCATAACATGTCAGCATTTACTTTTCAGCGACGCATTGAAGATACTGCCACCCCGGTCTTAGCAGATTGGGGAATGAACTCAGAATACGGTGTGTTGCGTGATGTATTGATAGGTCCCATGGACAACTACTGCTGGCAAACCGGCAATGCAATGTCTAGACGGGCAATACGTTTGGGGCGAGAGTTTGAGCAACCCCTTGCACGTCAGCAATACAATGAAATGCTAGACATCTATCGCACCGCGGGGGTAACGCCGCATCTCTTGCCCCAGGATAAAACACTACCCTATCAATTATATGCCCGCGATTCGTCTGTCATGACCCCCTGGGGACCTATCGTTACGCAGATGTATAGCCCTTGGCGCCGTGGAGAATGGGTAGAAGTCATCAAGTTTTACCAGGCAATGGACATACCTATCTACGACATCATCACCGCGGGTAGTCTGGAGGGTGGTGATTTCATGGTGCTGAAGCCCGGTCTGGTATTGTGTGGTCACACGGGCGAACGCACCAGCCAGGCCGGTCTGCAGCAGATGCGTGAATGGATTGAAGCCGAGGGTTGGGAATTCAAAACCTATGAGTTTGACCCCTATTTTTTACATCTGGATGTGCTAGTGGCAATGCTATCCGAGCACCTAGCGGCTGTCTGTTGCGAGGCGGTAGAAGATGCTCTGCTACATTGGTTTAAATCAAAAAACATTGAGATTATTGATATTTCTTATCGCTCGGCATTGGAGTTGGGCGTGAACCTGGTCGCACTGGGCAATGACCGGGTGTTGCTCCCGGCATCTAACACCGAGTTAATCGCTAAGAGCCAAGCGCATGGGTTGGAAGTCTTTACAGTGGATATATCCATGTTTACCTCTGGTGGCGGCGGCGTACATTGTATGTGTCAGCCATTGAAACGCGATGCGGTATGAGCGTATAAAAGACAATTGTTGAGAAGAAACGGTTGAGAAGATCTGGTTGAGAAGAACTGGTTAAAAATATCTGGTTGACAAAAAATGGTTAACAAAAAATGACTGGCAAAAGTAGCGGCCTGATATGAAAGGTAAGAAGCAAGCAACAAGAGGCAAACGCATGATAGGTGTGAATGGCGATCGTTTGTGGCAGTCCTTGATGGACCTGGCAAAAATTGGCGCAACTGAAAAGGGTGGCTGTAATCGCCAAGCTCTGACCGATGAAGACGGGCGCGGTAGAAGTCTCTTTATTGATTGGTGTGAAGCCGCTG
The DNA here is from genome assembly GCA_965208605.1 of Candidatus Azotimanducaceae bacterium. GTDB lineage: Bacteria > Pseudomonadota > Gammaproteobacteria > Pseudomonadales > Azotimanducaceae > UBA9659. Next base: position 1,390,902 of record OZ242345.1, read on the forward strand.
CTTGTCAGGTCAGGGTTGATCAGATGGGAAATATTTTTGCTCGTAGACCCGGTACCGATGCTCAAGCCCCAGCAGTGATCACCGGCAGTCATCTGGATACCCAGCCTACTGGGGGGCGTTTTGATGGTGTCTATGGCGTCTTGGCGGGCCTGGAAGTGATGCGGAGTCTTAATGAGCAGCAGATTGAAACCCAGCACCCCTTTGAGGTGGTGGTCTGGACCAATGAAGAAGGCGCACGTTTTTCCCCGGCGATGATTGGTTCTGGGGTCTGGTCGGGTACATTTGATTTGGATTACGGCTGGTCTCGCACCGACAAGCAGGGCGTGACTATTAAGCAGGCTCTAGCACAGCAGGGGTTTCTAGGTGAGCACCCGGCTCAGCCTTCGGCAGTGAAGGCGGCCTTTGAATTGCACATTGAACAGGGTCCAATCCTGGAGCAAGAGCAGCTACAAATTGGTGTGGTTAAAGGCGTGCAAGGCATGCGCTGGTACGACCTGACAATCACTGGGGTGCCGATTCATGCCGGACCCACGCCAATGGAACAGCGGCAAGACCCCTTTATGGGCCTGGGCGACATCACTCAGCAACTCTATCAGTTGGTTACCTCTCTGGCACCTGATGCTCGGGTCACCTTCGGCGACATCAAGGCACAACCTGGTGCGTACAACACTGTGCCGGAGCAGCTAGTGCTCGCGATTGATATGCGGCACCCAGACCAGGCAGTGTTGACACAGATGGACGCCGCACTTCGGAAAATATCCGCGGATGTGTGTCAAGGTTATGGTCTCGATGCCGAGATTCGTGATGAATGGGATTCACCGGCAGTTGTCTTTGATGCGCAGTGTGTTGCGGCGGTGCGCGACGCCGTTACCGACCAGGGTTATAGCCACCGAGAAATGTTTAGCGGCGCGGGACATGACGCGGTGTATGTGTCGCGCGTGGCACCCACTGCCATGATTTTTATTCCTTGTGAAAAGGGCATCAGTCACAACGAAGCCGAGAATGTTACGCCCGAAGATGTGACTGCTGGCTGTAATGTGCTACTGGGTGCGATGTTGAATTCTACCAGCTGGGTGAGTTCATCTGCATGAAGAATTCATGTGCATGCAGCGGAGAAAAATACAAGAACCCGAACGCCAGTATTAAGCTCAGGATTAACCCCATTGATAAACGAAAAAAAATTCTCATTCGGTTTTATATGCCGCTTAATTCACTATCGTTTTACCAAGCCCTTTTGCTGCATGCGCCACAAAAGCAATTCAATCTTGTCCTGACCAAAAAAGGGCTCGCCATCAAACACCATTGTGGGGACACCCCAATGATGTGCCTCCAGGGCGCGGTCATTAGCTCGCAACAGCTGTGGCCAGGTACTCGCGTTAGCAAGTGCCCACTGTTCCAATGCGGGCAATTCAAGCCCGGCACGTTTCGTTGCCAAGAGCAAGTGGTCTCCCTGATCCCAGCCGTCAATGCTTCCATCCCAGACAATTGCCGAGACTTCACGGGCAAACTCAATGCCTCGCCCGGCAGCGGCGGCCGCTATGCCTAGGGGGTGCAACCTAAGGACAAGGTGCCCCGGGGCATCGGCGGGCAATTGGTCGTTAATGGGGTCTGGCCGGGGCATGCCTATGGGTATCTCTCGGTATTCGGAATAACGCAGTAGGTCCGTCAAAAAGTAGGGTCGCCATTGCTCATGGGCCTTGTCAAAAAAGTCGTTGTAGCGAATATAGATAGGATTAACGACCAGAAGATTGACTCCTAGCAAATATTCCTGCTGCAAATCGTACATCTGTGATGCCCCGTAATAGGACCAGGGGCTACGAAAGGAAAAAAACATATCAACTTTAAGCTCGGACATTTCATTTTCAGACACTGCATGTTCAGGCACTTCATTTTCAGACATGGCGTTCTTCCTCCATTGAGTGTCTCGGCAATAGCACTATGGGCAAAGTATCAGATAACCCTATTACATTCAGCAAACCTGGTTTTCGAGCTATTGAGCGGCGGGTTGATCCTGGTGAGTTTACAAAAGGTTCTTTGGAAGCAAGCACTTCAAACTCAAGATAAAAAATACACTGATGAAAATAATCCATTGGCGCTAGATGGGCAGGGCGGGATAGGTATCAAGGCGTAGTTTTAATGGGTCGTAAAAAAACGGTGTGGAGTTAATTGAAGCAAAACCTTCCCTAAGAGATATGCTTCTCCGTCAGATGTAGTCTGATCCTGTTGCAATTTATTGCCTTTGCACCCGCCTCTTTGCCAGATCCCCATACAACCCACACAGCAAAATAATATAATGAATTGCGCCTGTGTTATCTTTAACAACATCCAGCCCAACCACCGGAGAAAACAATGCCCTTTGTCGCCATCTTGATGGGTTCTGATTCTGACATGCCTGTGATGCAGGCAAGTGTAACTGTGTTGAAAAAATTCAATGTTGACCACGAAATCAGAATCGCCTCAGCGCACAGGACGCCAGAATACACCAGAGAATATATTGCGGATGCAGAAGGCCGAGGCTGCGCGGTGTTTATCGCGGCAGCAGGCATGGCCGCTCATCTGGCCGGAGCAGTGGCGGCACATACACTCAAGCCCGTGATCGGTGTGCCGATTGATGCGGGCGCTCTGCATGGATTTGATGCCCTGCTATCCACTGTGCAGATGCCGGGTGGTGTGCCGGTGGCGGGCATGGCGATTGGTAAGGCAGGAGCGAAAAATGCGGGTTATCTTGCCGTGCAGATTCTTGCCAGCAGCGATACCAGATTGCACGCCGCCCTGGTTAAAGAGCGGCAAGAAAATGCGCTCGCCATCCAACAAAAAAACACAGACCTACCCACCCTGTCGTAAAAAAATACAATAAAGGTCACTTAATAAAATAGTTTAACAAAGGTCACTTAATAAAGATAACCAAAACACTGATGGCTGTTCCTCAAAAAATCATGCAACCTCTCCCAACCTGGCGCACTTCCCTAGTGGCAGGACTGCTCAGACAAGGTGCTGTCATCGCCTATCCCACCGAAGGTCTATGGGGGCTCGGATGCTTGCCGTCCTTTCCAGATTCCGTCGCCAGAATATTACAGATGAAGCAAAGATGCTGGACACAAGGCTTAATACTGATTGCCTCAAGCATTGAACAGGTGGCATTCTACCTGCCCAGCATGGACGCTAAAAATCACAAGCTACTTGCAGAAAAATGGCCCGGTGCTACCACTTTTCTGGTGCCTGACAAGGGGCATGCGCCCTACTGGATTATCGGCCGGCATAATACCCTTGCCCTCAGAGTCAGCGCGCACCCGATCGTCAAGTCTATTTGTGACCATCTTGGTTGTCCGATTGTATCCACCTCGGCAAATAGAAGCGGCAAGCCAGCAGCGCGAACGGCATTGCAAACACGTCAGTTTTTAACAAGCATTGGACATGCGGTTGACTACATGGTGCCGGGGCAGATTGGGGATTCCCAAGGTGCCACTGAGATAAGAAACCTGCTCTCAGGTGAAGTCATCAGAGGAGCAGCATGAACAAGGACATGAATAAGGACAAAGGCAAGGACATGAGCAAGAGCAAAAACAAAATAGCCAAACTTGGCGTCTTGGGTCGCCCTATAGAACATAGTCGGTCGCCAGAAATACATCAATTATTTTCCGCGCAGACCGGTATCTCACTGAGCTATGAAAAGATACTGGTGCCAGAGGGTCAGTTCAACGCTATGGCAATTGAGTTTCTGCAGACTGGTAAAGGCTTCAATATCACCACACCCTGCAAACATGAGGCCTTCCTATTGGCAAGGGAACACTCGCTCGCCGCTACCTTAGCGGGCGCGGTGAATACCATTAGTGTCAATGCAGCGGGCATCATCAGTGGCGACAACACTGATGGACCGGGACTGATACAGGACATGACGCATAATCTTGGCTGGACAATAAAGGGCAAGAAGCTGCTGGTTTTAGGTGCGGGCGGGGCCGTCAGCGGTCTACTCCCTAGTCTGCTGGATGCAGAACCTCAGGAAATTCACCTCCACAACAGAACTCAACAAAGAGCAATAGCACTAGTACAAAGACTGGGGGACGCGCGATTGGTCTCGCGCTCGGCTGATACGCTTGATGCTGCTTATGACCTGGTGATTAACGGCACATCAGGCAGCTTGTTTGGCGAGATGAACAAGTTACCGGACGATATAGTAGGTGGGGGTAGTTGTTGTTATGACTTGGTTTACGGCGCTGAGACGACCGCATTCAATCATTGGTGTTTGCAACAGGCCGATTGCATGGTCGCCGACGGACTAGGCATGTTAGTTGAGCAGGCGGCACTGGCGTTTCATATCTGGTTTGCTCAGGAAATAAAAACACCACTCAGCACCAGACCGGTGATTGATACCCTGCGACATAGAATGCAGGTAGCATGAATAATGGCTTGGACGTTATTACCTATTACCTGGTGTCACCCTCCCCGCTGTCAGAATCAAAGAAGACGGGAATCCAGAGGAACAAAGTCAACCACCTGTGGGGCATCTTGGATTCAACCCCGAAGTGCAGCCGGGGTTGGCGTGGGGAGGGTGAACGGCGCGGAAGCGTCAGGCTTTGATGCTGACGGCAAAAAAATACAGGCTGGATTCCCGAGCAAGCTCGAGAATGACGGCGCGGGGCGCCGTAGGCCGCCAGAAGGAGCAGGGACGCTCCTCTGTCAGAATCAAAGAAGGCGAGAATGACGTGGTAGCCGCTATATATCCCGGATCAGTTTGGGAGTAATAAATATCAGTAATTCCTGCTTATCCTCAGTCCGAGTCTGATGACGGAAAAGACCGCCGATAAACGGCAGGTCACCAAGAACCGGTGTTTTTGATACACCGGTCGTCTGTACCTCCTGGAATATGCCACCAAGCACGATGGTTTCCTCATTCTCGACCAACACCTGGGTCTGAATGCTGTTCGTTCGGATGCTGGGGACACCGTTGAACACAGCACCGATGGAATCTTGCTTCACTTCCAGGTCAAGAATGATCTGCTCATTCGGCGTAATGCGCGGGGTGACCTTCAAGCCAAGCACAGCATCAATAAACTGCACGGAAGTCGCCCCACTGGATGATGATTCTTGATAGGGTATCTGGTCACCAGAGGCTATCCACGCCTGCTGCTGGTCAGCGGTAATCACCTTGGGTCGGGCAATCACCTCGCCTCTGCCTTCCGTCTCCATCGCTGATAACTCCAGTTCTAAAAGAAAACTGTCATCCACAAAGCCAAAAGCAAATGAAGACGCATTACCGGAAGTACCCAGATCTACAATCAGATTTTCTCCACCGCTAGTGTCCGATTGAATGCCGTTTCTGATACCGGCGATGGTGTTCAGGGACCCACCAAATTGCGTCTTTGGACTACCATCGCTCCGACTTTTCCCGCCCCTGGCACCCCATCGGATGCCTAATGATTTGCCAAAGCTGGTGGTTGCGGTCACTATCCTTGCTTCAATCAACACCTGACGAATCGGCACATCCAAGGATTCAAGCAGGGCATGGAACGCCATGATTCTTGCATCAGTATCGGTAATGATGACGGTATTAGTCCTGATATCCACTTTGATTGCCCTCTGAAGGGGGCCCTTGCCTTCCCCCTGGCTCAGGTCAGTTGCCGTGTGCGCAAGCACATTCTTTGCACCGCCAGGGGTGATACCGGGCTGGAAGAGCTCAACTATATCCTCTGCCCTAGCGTGTTTGACTACTATGTAGGCCGTCCTGATGGGTGCCAAGGCCGCTAATTGCCGGCGGCTTGCCAGTTCCCGCTGCACCGCTTTTTGCATATTTTCCGCTGGGGCAATCATCAGCACATTGCCTTGCAAACGTTTCTCCAAGCCTTGAGTTTTCAGGATGATGTCCAGTGCCTGGTCCCAGGGCACCTGCTGTAACCGAAGCGTGATATGACCGGTCACCTCACCGCTCACCACAAGATTCATATCATTAAAGTCAGCGAGTATCTGTAGCACTGCTCTGACTTCAATATCTTGAAAATTAAGAGACAGCTTGGCACCTTGAAAACTATCTGACTCTTCAAGCGGGGGCGGCCTGTCTGGGGGCACGGCAAACAGCGGCGCGGGAAGAACACATAACATGACCTTCAAGACTATGCCGACTAGCGGACGGCTATAGTGTGGTTGCATACGCATGCGCCCTCGCTTCGTCATTTCGGTTGCTGGTCTGTAAGTACCCACTGGCTATGCTTCTCAAACCAGCCGCCCGCGCCGTCCGCTAGTATTTCCTTAATACGGATGCTGGTGTCGGTGATGCTAGTGACCTGTCCCCCTTGATTACCCAGATAACTCCCGGGCTGGACCCTATGCACTCTAGCCTTGCCATCTTCAATCAGTGCAAGGGTCACTCCTTCATTGCTCAGGATGCCGACCAATGCCAACTCAGCCAGAGGGAAGGTTTCCAGATGTTGCTTCACATGGGGTGGCGGTGGCATAACGTCTGCCCCTTGCCCCGCCCTGGCGGACCCAGTCGCGGTACCTGTTGATACGACAAAGGGACTCGGCAGATGCGCCCCGGCATAGATGAAGGGTTGATACGTCGGCCCTGGCTCAAGTCTGGGAGCAGGGGGCACCGACGCCTGCTGTACTGTCTGCATAAATTCGCGTAGGTCTTGGAAGGCATCATCGCCTGCAGAGCCATCAGCGGCTTGTGTATAACAGCCACCGAGCCCGAGCAAGGCGGCAACCAATGGCCTGTGTATAAGAGCCCTCAGCGGCTTGGGTATAAGAGCCCTCAGCGGCTTGCGCATAAAAGTGCCCTCATTGTGTATAAGAGCCCTCAGCGGCTTGTGTATAAAAGCCCTCAGCGGCTTGTGTATAAAAGCCACTCGCCTTTTTACCCGGCTTCTTTTTACCCTGCTCTGGTGCATCTTGTTCTGGTTCATCCTGCTCTGATGCATCAAGGTTCCGGATGGTATTGATAGGTCTTTGCCAATAGTTGCATCTTCAAATGCTCGTCTGTAGCACCCGGCAAAGAGACTGGCTGAATCACGAAACTATGGGGGGTCACAATCCGCGGTAGAGCGGCCACTTCACTGACAAAAGCACCTAGTCCGTGATAAGTGCCGGTAACAACCAGCGTCAGGGGCTGTTCAATATAGAAGTCATGCATCACCTCTGGCGGCAATTCAATACTGGCAAAACTGATACCGTTTTCACGACCCAAGAGGGTGATGTCTTCAATCAAACCGGGAATGTCAGTAGGGAATTGCTGGCGCAACACCGCCAAGGACTGCTCCAGTTCCTCTTGTTGAGTCCGGTAGGTTTCTAGATAGATGGCGGCAGGATATTTTTTCTTGTAGTCCACCTTCATCTGCGCTTCTGCTGACTGGAGCCGATCGAATTCCTGTTGCATATCTGGCACACGCATAAAATACCCCAGCACCAATACACTCAGGAATGTGAGTAACCAGAGCAGGATTTTCACCGGCAAGGGCAGGATGCCAAGGTTGTCCGTGTCCCTCAGTTGCTCCAGGTCAAGGTCGCGCAGCGTTTGTATAACATCTTGCATGGTCATCATTGCCCATCCAGCCTGAGTGTGAATCGGCTGGCTTGGGCACCCAGACTGGCGTCCGCCTTGATACCGGTGACCCGGGACTGCTCAAACCAAGGGGATGCTGAAACATTACGCAAGAAGTGAGCAATCTGGTCGTTGGAACGGGTAACACCGGTGATAGTGGTGACCTCAGGCCCACTCTTCCCGGCACCACTTTCAAAAGTGAGCCCCGTAAAAAACACCCCGGCTACCCGTTGCTGCACTAATTCATCAAAGACTCGGACGACGCTGGCGCGGTCTTCCTGAAGAGCTTGTATCACTGCCATCCGCGCCAGCAGTTGTTCCCGTTGCTGAGCGAGCAGGGTTACCTCTTCTAAACGTGCATCCAAGACTTTAATTTCCTCGGCAAGGAAGTTATTTCTCATTGCTTGTTTCTGAATGGCAGCAACATAATGTCGATCAAAGCCGCCAATCATCATTCCTGCCAGTAGCGGCATGAGCAGTAGCAGCCCAAAAAATTTCCGCTTCTGCGCTTGGCGTAATCCTTCCCGCCAGGGCAGCAAATTCAGCCGTAGATCTCGGGGCATGCTAAATGCTTCTGCTCGGTCTTCCATCATCTGTCCTATTACCTGTCTTATTACCTTTTATTACCTTTTATTAAGTGACCTAATTAAGTGACCTAATTAAGTGACCGACTAAAACCCTCGGAGTGCCAGGCCGCAGGCAATCATCATGGCGGGAGCATTTTGGGTCAGGTAGCCGGGGTTCACCTTGGTGCCTAGCGCCATGTCGGCAAAGGGATTAGCCACTCTACATGGGCAACCCAGCTTCTCAGTGACCATGCTTGCCAAGCCCTCAATATTCGCGGTGCCACCCGCAAGGATAATCTGCTCAACATCACGACAGTTGCTGGCGGAATAAAAGAACTGTAAGGAACGGTTCACCTGCTGGACAACAGCCTCCCGAAAGGGCTGTAGCACCGCCGCTTCATAGTCGTCGGGCAAGGTGCCTGCTTGTCTGGCAAGGGTAGCTTCCTCTGGCGACAGCTCATAGCGTTGCTGTATCGCCTCGGTCAGTTGCCGGGCACCAAATAACTGTTCTCTGGTGTAGGGCATATCGGCAGTGAAGACGTTGAGGGTCGTCATGCTGGCACCTATATCTACCACGGCAATTACCGGCGGCTCCTCGGTGCTTGATGGTTGGGAAATTGATGGCGGGGAAGACGCCAGCTGGCTGCAGGTGTTGGCTAAGGCGCGCTGCATGCAATAGGCCTCAAGATCCACCACCTGGGCATGCAAGCCGCCAAGTTTTAGTGCTGCTGCACGCATTTCAATATGTTCCTTCCGACAAGCGACAATCAAAACTCCCACCTCTTGTGCCTTCGCCTCAGCGGCTGCTTGGATGTTGAAATCAAGCGCGACCTCCTCAAGCGGATAGGGGATATGTTGATCGGCTTCCGTTTGTAGCAGGCTTTCCATTTCCCACTCGTTCAGCCCGGCGGGCATGGCAATTTGTTTGCTGATGACGGCGGAGCCTGCCATGGCCACCGCTACTTGTTTGCTACGTGGTTTGCAGTCGGCAACCAGCTGCTGGATGCAGTCCCCCAGGCGCTGCACATCCTTGATTTGCTTTTCCACCACGGACTGCTGGGGCAAGGGGGCAATGCCACAAGCCTCAACTTTGTAGCCGTCAGCAGTGCGGCTAAGTTCCAGCAATTTGACGGCGGTGGAGCCTATGTCTAGCCCTAACATACTGCGCCTCATGATTTTGGAAAACACGGCAAGGCTAGCACCAAAAGCGGATAGCCCAAGCATGATTGCGGCACACAAGGCGCATGGCTTACACAGATTGCAGATTATGTGCATCAATACCCCGGGATTGGGCACTCTCTCCGCGCTGTCAGGATCAAAGTAGGCAGGAATGTACACTGAGTAGTGTTTCGCCTAATACGGATTTGCGCCTATAATGGCGGCTATCAGTGCCAGTGTTATCCAGCCTCATGCCACTAATTCATTTATCCTCAATTCGCTTGCTACACTCACGGCTAGCCACCGTCCTGGCCACTAGCCTACTCATTGTGCTCAGTAGCGGGACCCTGCTACTCAGTGCGGCCTTCCTCTATTTGAACCCGCAGATTCCTGAGACGGCAACCTTTAGCCAGGTCACCCTAAGAGCACCGCTACGCATCTATTCCGCCGATGGTTTGTTGATTCAGGAATTCGGAGAAAGGCTCACGCCCATTGCTTATGAAGATATTCCGCCGCGCTTTATTCAGGCGTTGCTGGATACGGAAGACAAACGATTCTTTGAGCATAGCGGTATTGATTTCGTCACCCTATTCAATGCGTCCTGGCAGTTTGTCAGGGATCGCGGGGACATCAAAAGCGGTGCCAGCACCATCACCATGCAATTGGTGAAAAACATTTCCGGTGCGAGTGAAGTTAGATTGCTACGGAAATTCAAGGAAATACTACTCGCCCTAAAAATTGAGCAGGAATTATCCAAAGAGGAAATTCTTACTCTTTACCTTAACTTCATCGCCTTCGGCAAACATGCTTTTGGCATACAGGCGGCGGCAAGCACCTATTACGGCAGGGACGTTAATACATTAACCCTTGCCGAAATTGCCATGCTGGCGGGCATACCCAAGGCACCGGAGTCGGGCAACCCCATCAATAATCCTGCTCGTGCCATAGCAAGGCGAAGCCTGGTGCTACAACGGATGCTAGGGCAGGGCTCCATCAGTCTGGCTGAGTATGAGCAGGCAGTGGCGGCACCGATAACCGCTAAGCTACACAGTCGTAAGGTGGAGCTGCCCGCCATGTACACCGCGGAGATGGTGCGCCAGTACATTCAACAAAATTTCGGCACTGAATCCTACAAGCAAGGTCTGAGCGCGCATACAACCATTGACAGTAAGATGCAACGCGCCGCGGCGAAAGCCGTCCGGCAAAAACTACTGGAATACGACCGTCGGCATGGTTACCGCGGGCCGGAATACAAACGAATCCACGGCACTGACGAATTTCTTGCTCGGCTTGCGGGCGTGCCGGCTGAGCCTGAACAATTGTTGGGCGAGCAACTTTTTGATGGTTTATTTTCAGAAGATGAAGCTACTGAAGAGCAGTTTTTAGAAGAACAGTTTTTAGAAGAACAGTTTTTAGAAGAGCAGCCTGACAATCGTTACCCTGAAAACTGGCTACAAAATCTCGGCAAGGCAAAAACTTATGGCAACCAAGAGCCGGGTATCGTCACCCAGGTGGAGGAAAACTCTATCCGGGTGCTCACCAAAGCGCTAACCGAAATTGACATTGACCGAGAGGGGTTCGAATGGGCAAAGCCCTACATCACGGTCAACACATTGGGGCCCGCACTGGTATCAGCTGCCGATATCCTTGGTATAGGGGACTTCATCCGGTATGAAAAACTTGCGGACGGTACCTTTGCCCTCGGGCAGCACCCGAATATTCAGGCTGCCCTAGTCGCCCTTGAACCACAGGATGGTGCTATCAAGGCTATAGTCGGTGGCTTTGATTTTACTGCCCAGCAATTCAACCATGCCACCCAGGCACGCCGGCAGCCGGGCTCCAATTTCAAACCCTTCTTCTATTCCGGAGCGATGGAAAACGGCTTAACCGCCGCGTCCCTCTTCAACGATGCTCCCATTGTTCTGCCTGGAGGGCAGCTAGAAGAAATTTATCGTCCCCGGAATTCTGGCGATGTCTTCCGCGGCAATATCCGGTTGCGGGAGGCACTGTACCGCTCCATTAACCTGGTATCCCTCCGGGTCATCCTGGACTATGGTCCGCGAAACGCCATCAATTATGTATCCCGGTTTGGTTTTGATACCACCAACTTCCCCAGGAACGCCCAGCTGGCATTCGGCGGCGGCACTATTGCACTGACCCCACTGGAGATAGCAACTGGCTATGCGGTATTTGCGAACGGCGGTTTCAAGGTCACCCCCTTCCTGATCAGCCGGATTGATTCCATCAACGACGAGGTGCTCTTCCAAGCAGACCCAGCAGTTGTGTGTTATGCAAGTTGTGACGAGAGCAAGTCCGCGCCAAGAGTTGTTGAACCGAGAGTCGCCCATATTATGGACAGCATTTTGCATGATGCTGTTCTCCGGGGCACGGGCACCAAAGCACTGCGTGCGCTGAAACGCCAAGACCTCCGCGGCAAAACCGGCACCACGAACAGTGCAGATATTTGGTTTTCTGGTTATACCCCGGATCTGGTCGCCACCATCTGGGCGGGCTTCCAAGACAATTCGCCGGTCGGCAATCGTGAATGGGGTTCCACCACCCCCATAGAAATCTGGATTAACTTTATGGCTCAGTCCCTGCCTCGAGAGCGAGATGCTCGGACTCTGCCCCGCCCGGACGGTATCCTCTCCGTAAAAATAGACCCCGAAACCGGCAAACGTACCGAACCTTCTGATCCTGAGGGGGTGTTTGAGATTTTCCGAGAAGAATATGTTCCTCTTGCCGTGACAAAAGATGAAGCAGAGCAAGAGGCAGACGTTGATCCAGTGATATTTTGATGAGGTCCTAGGCGCTGTATGTTTGAAAATACTTTTAGAAATATTGATGACATCCTGTGGAAGGAAGCCGGCTGCACCACCGAACTGGATTACATTGAGCAGACCTCTTGGATACTCTTTCTTAAGTATCTCGACGACTTTGAGCGAGAGCGGGGGAGAGAGGCGAAGTTGGCAGGCAAGACTAAGGGTAAGCTCATCGATAAGGCACACCGTTGGGCAAGCTGGGCGGCACCCCAAAAACCAGACGGCACTTTTGACCATGACCGTGCCTTGATCGGCGATGACCTGATTGAGTTCGTTAATAACGACCTGTTTCCCTATCTCAAGGGTTTTAAGGCGCGCGCCAGCGACTCAGACACTATTGAATATAAGATCGGCGCGATCTTCAGCGAGCTCAAAAACAGATTCCAGTCGGGTTACTCGCTACGCGATGTCCTTGAGCAGATGGACCGGCTCCGCTTCAACTCGCAGAAAGAAAAGCACGAACTCAGCCATCTTTATGAAGCCAAGATTAAAAACATGGGCAACGCCGGGCGCAATGGTGGCGAGTATTACACGCCGCGCCCGCTCATCCGGGCCATGGTACAGGTAACCGCGCCCAAGCCCGGCGAGACTATCTATGACGGTGCCTGCGGTTCGGCGGGCTTTCTTTGCGAGGCATACGACTATCTGCGACACGGCAGAAAAAAAATTACCACCAGCCAACTCAAGAAACTGCAAGGGAAAACTTTTTATGGCAAGGAAAAGAAATCCCTCGCCTACATCATCGGCATCATGAATATGATCCTGCATGGCATTGAGGCGCCGAACATCGTCCACACCAACACCCTTGCCGAGAACCTTGCCGACGTTCAAGAGCGGGACCGCTTCAATATCATCCTCGCCAATCCGCCTTTTGGTGGCAAGGAGCGCAAGGAAGTCCAGCAAAACTTCCCGATCCAGACCGGCGAGACCGCCTTCCTGTTTCTGCAACACTTTATAAAACATCTGAAATCGGGGGGGGGGGGACGCGCCGCGGTGGTCATCAAAAACACATTTCTATCTAATTCGGATAACGCATCAAAAGCCCTGCGCAAAGAATTGCTGGAAAATTACCAACTGCACACCATTCTTGATTGCCCTGGCGGCACCTTCCAGGGCGCGGGCGTGAAGACTGTGGTACTGTTTTTTAAGAAGGGCGCACCGACACGAAAAATCTGGTATTACCAACTGGACCCGGGACGCAGCCTCGGCAAGACCAATCCATTGAATGATGACGACTTGAAAGAATTCGTACAGTTGCAAAAAACCTTTGCTGATTCCGAGCAATCCTGGACTGTCAACGCAACAGATATAGACCCGGAAACTTTTGACCTGTCGACGAGAAACCCGCATACGCCGGAAGAGGAACCACTACGCCACCCGCAAGAAATTTTGGCGCAGATTAAATTGCTGGATAATGAAACCAGTAAAATCATGAGAGGTATAGCGGCGTTAATGAGCAGGTAGCGTTGCAGTATCGCAATTAAACACACTTAACCAATGAGGAAAGCAAAATGATCGTAAAAGAATTAATTCAACTGCTACAAAATCATGACCCCGATAAAAAAGTAATCGTGCGCGGGTATGAAGATGGTTTTAACGAAGTGACGGAAATTATTCAGATGGATATTTTCCCTCACCCGCAACAACAAGCGAGTTATAACGGCGAATACGAAAAAATTCGCTCTGGCGATTCGCCTGATGCTGTTACGGCGGCGATAGAGTTACGCGGCGAGAACAGGAAAAGTGATGACTAAGTGTGGCGGGATGAAGTGGGAGCAGGTCGCGCTTGGTGATGTGTGCGAGTTTCGCAGAGGACTTACCTACAAAAAGAGTGACGAAGTTCTTGTTTCTAAAAATGCAATTTTGCGTGCGAATAACATCACGGTGGAAACCGGAGAGATTAACTTCGACGAAATACGCTTCATTAGTGACGAGATAGACATTCCGCTGTCAAAGAAAGTTATTCCCGGTTGCTTGTTGGTCTGCACCGCCAGCGGGAGTAAAAAACATCTTGGCAAGATAGGCATAGTTGAGGCGGACTCTAACTATGCCTTCGGTGGTTTTATGGGAATCCTTGTTCCCACCGAGTGCGTATTACCTAAATACTTGTTCTACTTGACCAGATCCGACCTCTACAGAGATTTCATTGATGCTCTGTCTGATGGCATGAATATCAACAATCTCAAGTGGTCACAACTTTCTCAATTCCAAGTTTCTATCCCACCGCTCCCCGAGCAAAAACGAATCGTAGCGGTTCTTGACGAAGCCTTTGCAGCCATCGCCACAGCAACCGCCAACACAATGAAAAATATCGCCAATGCACAAGAGTTGTTTGACAGCGAACTACACCGCCTATTCTCACAGAAAAGTGATGGGCGGGTGAAGAAGAAATTAGGAGAATCAGGCATCACACAAACAGGCACAACACCAAAGACTTCTCATAAAGAAAATTTTGGTGAATTTATTCCATTCATCAAACCAGGAAATTTCCGCAAGGACGGTTCTTTAGACTACAATCATCAAGGGTTAAGCGAGACCGGTTTGGGTAGTTGTCGACTCATCAAGTCCGGGTCGGTATTAATGGTATGTATCGGCGCGACAATCGGAAAAGTTGGATTTACTGACAGAGACATTTGTGTAAATCAGCAAATTAATGCATGCACCCCAACTAACAATATCTCTCCAAAATACATTTACTACCAGATGCTGACATCATCTTTCCAACGTCTCGTGAAAGTAAATGCAGGACAAACCACACTACCGATCATAAACAAAGCGAAATGGAGCAACATATCAGTTCTTATTCCACCTCTCCCCGAACAAAAACGCATCGTAGCCTTCCTTGATAAACTATCCGCAGAAAAACAAACGCTGGTAGACATCTATGGAACCAAAGCCCTCGCCCTCGCCGAACTCAAACAATCCCTGCTCCACCAAGCCTTCACTGGCGAGTTGACAAGTAAATGAGTTCAGAGAAGACAGCAGAAGCAGCGAAAGATTTGATTGCCAAAATTTGTGATGAATACAGCGATGGAAATTTTATATTTAGAGGAACGAAAGAGATTTTTGGTGGCGGCGATAAAAGAGTTAGGTCGTCTCTTTATCACTGGGCGCAGAAGGAAAAAGCCATTAACAAACATCACAAACCACCAAAGATAGAAAAGGAAATTGTAGAGAAAGCAAGAAGGCTTTTCCCCGATAAAACCAGCAATATAGAGATTTTAACCGATCTAAGACACTATGGTGGGAAGGTCAATTTAATTGATTTCACCCGTAATGTTTATATGGCTCTCTTTTTTGCCTGTGATGGCAGGTTCAATAAAGATGGCGAGATCATTATTTTGGATACAAAACAACTTTCCCTAATGAAAGATATTGAGTATGACAATTTAAAAGATGAGGGAATGATAGAGCCTGCCAAAACACAGGCAAGTCAACTAAGAGTTGCGGCGCAAGACAGCATATTTGTTTATTTTGTAGAGGGATATATAGGGAAATCTAATTTCAAAAATGAAAAAATACCCAAGGAACTGAAAGAAAATATTTTAGATTTTGTTAGGAAGTTCAGCAATATAGAACAAGACACAGTTTATAACGATTTAATTGGATTTATAGACAATGAGAAGAATTACGATACGGCTGACAGCCTTTTTTATCAAGGCAATGCACAATCCTCTTCAGAAGAATATGAGAAAGCAATGGAGTGTTACACCAAAGCGATAGAGCTCAATCCACAACTTGCCGAGGCATACAATAATCGAGGATTTGCAAAATATTCTTTACAAGAATATAAGGAAGCGATTAAGGATTTCACCAAAACAATAGAACTCAGTCCGCAATCCGCCATAGCATACAACAATCGGGGGCTTTCAAAATCTTCTTTAGGAAAACACACGGAAGCAATTAAGGATTTAAACAATGCAATAGAACTCGGTCCGCAATACACCGAGGCATACAACAATCGGGGAGTTGCACAATCTTCTTTAGGAAAATATACGGAAGCAATTCAGGATTTCAACAATGCAATAGAACTCAATCCGAAATTTGCTGTGGCATACAACAATCGGGGAGTTGCACAATCTTCTTTAGGAAAATATACGGAAGCAATTCAGGATTTCAACCAAGCGATAGAAATTGATCCGCAATATGCCGATGCATACAACAATCGGGGGCTTTCCAAAGAGGAGTTAGGGGATACGGCGGGAGCCGAAGCAGATTTAGCAAAAGCCAAAGAATTGGAAGAACAACAAAAGAAAAAATAATCTGATTAAGGTAGAAAATCCTGAGACCAGTGCAGTGCGATACACTCATTGGACTTTCTTGGAGGGTCTAATCACACTTCAATCGCTTATTCCCCCGAACCTTCGACTAACTCCCCCGCAAGCGTCCCTTACTTTTCAGTTGCCCTTGACTTTGATTGCATCTTTTTCACGCCCTAGCCTGCCCACCAAAACGAATCGGCTTATATTTCCTTAAATCCACCCTGCTTTTCGCCCGATGAAGATCATAATAATCCTGCATCAGCATCCAACTTTCCGGCGATCGGCCAAGTACTCTAGACAACTTCAGCGCCATCTCCGACGACACGCTGGATTTTTCGTTGAGCAACCGGTTGAATGTGCTGGCACTGACTTGCAGTTTTTTCGCTACGGCATTTGATCCCAAGTCATACGGCTCCATATAAACGCGCCGGATAAATGCGCCCGGATGCGGCGGATTGTGCTGTTGTATATTCATTTAATGATAGTCCTCATAATTAACAACATATACATCGCCATTTTCAAATCGAAACACGATGTGCCAGTTGGCATTGACGATGATACTCCAATGGTCTTTCAATTTCCCTTTAAGCGGGTGAAGCCGCCAGCCGGGGATATCAAAGTGCTTCGCCTTCGTTCCTCTGGATTCCCGTCACCCCACCCGTCATTTCCGCCATCCCCCCGCCGTCATTCCCGCCGAAGGCGGGAATCCAGAGTGGCGGCGCAAGCCGCCTGAAAGGAACTGGGTCACGTGCATACATTAACGGTAAGTGACAAGCACTGCCTCCCCGCCGTCAGGATCAAAGAAGGCGGGAATCCAGAGGAACAAAGGCAACCGCCTTGGGCATGTACACATCAACAACAAGATGGTTCGTCGCTCTGGATGTAAGCCGAAACAAGCCGGGGCAAGCCCGGGAATGACGGCGCGGAAGCGTCAGGCGGCGAGGATGACGGAATAAATCGGAAAACAATACTCTTTTTTACTGGATTCCCGAGCAAGCTCGAGAATGACGGCGCGGGGCGCCGTAGGTCGCCAGAAGGAGCAGGGACACCCCGCCGTCAGAATCAAAGAAGGCGAGAATGACGGGGGTAGAGAAAATCACCTATAATTGATTTATAAACAATAGGTTGCTAACTTAATCGCTAATTTTGGGAGACATCCCTTTGAACGAATCTAAGCGCGCATTGCTGGAATCCGGCACATGAACCAACGAGTGGAACAAATACTCGCGGCGGGCGAATCGCGTACTGTGGAATTCAAAGCCGCGCGACATTCACTAAGCGATAATCTCTTTGAGACGGTTTGCGCGTTCCTTAATCGCGATGGCGGGGATATTTTGCTCGGGGTGACGGATGCTGGTATAGCCACAGGGGTTGATCTCTATCGTGTGCCGCAAATAAAAAAAGATTTTGCCAATGCCATTAACAATCCGCAAAAACTAATGCCACCTTGCCACTTGAGCATAGAAGACGCCGAATACGATGGCGTGATGCTGTTGCATATTGTTGTGCCGCCAAGTTCACAGGTGCATCGCTGCAAGGGGCGCATATACGACCGCAATGAAGATGGCGATTATGACATCACTGATCATCAGGATTTGGTGGCGCAACGTTACATCAGCAAGCAAAACTACTATTCGGAAAACACCATCTACCCCTACGCCACCCTCGCTGACCTGGACTCGGAAGTGATTGGAAAAGCGCGAAAATTGGCAGGCATCCGTCAACCGGGACATCCCTGGTTGTCCATGAGCGATGAAGAATTAATTGATAGCGCACAACTACGGCAACGAGATTATCAGCGAGACCTAAAGGGTTTGACCCTGGCGGCTATCTTGCTGTTTGGCAAAGACAGCACAATTTTGTCGGTATTGCCGCACCACCGAACCGATGCCATTTTGCGCCGTGTCAATGTTGACCGATATGATGACCGGGACGACATCCGCACCAACCTGATCGACAGTTACAGCCGCCTGCTCGCCTTTGGTGAAAAGCATCTCAATGACCCCTTCTATCTGGAAGAGGACCAACAAGTCAGCCTGCGCGCCTGGATTATGCGAGAAATTATCGGCAATTTGCTGATTCATCGGGAATATAGCCATGCCTTCCCCGCCAAACTAGTCATTGAATCCAAGCGATTGTTCACCGAGAACAGCAACAAGCCAAACGTCTCGGGTCGCATTGACCCGAAGTTGTTTTCACCCTTCCCCAAGAACCCCAGCATTGCCCGAGTATTCAGGGTAATCGGCCGGGCAGATGAATTGGGTTCAGGCGTTCGCAAGCTGTACCGATACTGTAAGGACTTTTGTGGACACGACCCGGAATTAATAGAGGACGATATATTCCGCTTTTCATTGTCGTTTGTCGGGTCTGGGCATGAAACACAGGGGGAGGTCGCAGACTTAGGGGGGGGAGAAAACCTCAGGGAGGGGGGGGAGAAAACCGTGACAGGGGGGTCGGAGAAAACTGTGACAGAACCCTCAAAATCATTACAGAACAATGACTTACGAAAGAAAAAAAGATCGGAGAAAACTGCGGCATGGGGGGGGGAGAAAACCCCAGGTAGGGGGGGGAGAAAACCTCGGGAGGGGGGGGAGAAAATATCAAGGGGGTCGGAAGAAACGGTAACAGGGGGGTCGGAAGAAATCGGAGAGGAAGACATAAAATCATTAAAAAACAATCACTTAGAGCAGTATAAAGAGTCGGAAGAAACGGCAGATGGGGGGTCGGAAGAAACCCTGGAGAAAATTCTCGGACTGATGCGGGAAAATGCCAGCATCAGTGCCGTGAAAATCGCTCACACCCTCAACATAAGTCGGCGTGCGGCGGAGAAACATATAGTCAAATTGAAAGCCACCGGCAGGGTCAAGCGCGTTGGTCCAGACAAAGGCGGAGTCTGGCGGGTGCTAGGATGAACCACAACTTTAAGTGCTTTACAGGAAATTTGAGAAATCTGCCCTGATGCCTGACCAATCCAACAGAAACGAAGCCCAAACGCGGTTTGACCTAATAGACCCTGCGCTCAAGGATGCGGGCTGGGGAGACACAGACGAAAGCCACATCCGGGTTGAGGTCATCGCCCCCGGTCGTCTGCTAGGCGCGGGTAGGCGTGCCGACCCGAAAACCGCCGACTATGTGCTGGTTTATAAAAACCAAAAACTGGCGGTGATTGAAGCCAAACGCGAGCGCTTGTCCGTCACCGAGGGGCTGGACCAAGCCAAGAATTATGCCGACAAACTGCAAACGCCCTTCGTCTATGCCACCAACGGGCACGGCATTTATTGCGTGGACATGCGTAGCGGCAAAGAGGGCGATGTGGCGCAATTCCCCACACCAGACGAATTGTGGGATGCGGTTTATGGTGAAAGCGAGGCACAGGAACAGCACTGGCGCGAGCGGTTTTCCAAGGTTCCCTTTCATGACAAGGGCGGGCAGTGGCAGGCACGCTATTATCAACACAACGCCATTACCAAAACACTGGATGCGATAGCGGCTGGACAGAACCGCACCCTGCTGACCCTGGCAACCGGCACTGGCAAGACGGCAATTGCCTTTCAGATTGCATGGAAGCTATTCAATAGCCGATGGTCGCTCAGCAACTGGCGAAGCCAATCGCAGGATGGACAGACGCATGCCCGTCTCCCGCGCATCCTGTTCCTTGCCGACCGCAACACCCTCGCCGACCAGGCATTCAATGAGTTCAGTGCTTTCCCCGATGACGCGCTCGTGCGAATTGATCCGCAGAGCATTCGCAAGAAGGGTCAGGTGCCCAAAAACGCTAGTGTCTTTTTTACGATCTTCCAGACGTTGATGACCGAGACGGATGTGGATGGGAAGCCCGAACCCAACTTCAAAAACTACTCCCCCGACTTCTTCGACTTCATCATCATTGACGAGTGTCATCGCGGCGGTGCCAATGACGAAAGTTCGTGGCGAGACATCATGGAATACTTCTCGCCGGCGGTGCAGTTGGGTTTAACGGCAACGCCGAAGCGCGACGACAACATTGATACATACCACTACTTCGGCGAGCCGGTGTATATCTACTCCCTCAATGAAGGCATCAAGGATGGTTATTTGACGCCCTTCAAGGTCAAGCAGGTCGCCACGACCATTGATGACTATGTTTATACGGCGGACGACGATGTGATTGAAGGTGAGGTTGATACGGGCAGGCTATACACCGAGAAAAACTTTAATCTCGGCATTGAAATCAAGGAGCGGGAGAAGAAGCGCGTCGACATATTCATGGACGGCATTGACCAATCACAAAAGACATTAGTCTTCTGCGCGAATCAGCAGCACGCGCTTTTAATTCGCGACATGATTAACCAGGTCAAGACCAGCGCCGACCCGAACTACTGCGTGCGCGTCACCTCCGATGAAGGTGAGCGCGGCGATATGCACCTGCGCACCTTTCGAGATAATGAGAAGACAATCCCCACGGTACTGACAACCTCAAAAAAACTCACCACCGGCATAGACGCCCGCAATGTGCGCAACATTGTTTTACTGCGACCTATCAACACGAGGATAGAATTCAAGCAAATCATCGGGCGCGGCACTCGACTGTTTGACGGTAAGGACTACTTCACGATTTATGACTTTGTGAAAGCCTGCGGACATTTCTATGATCCGGAGTGGGACGGGGAGCCAATAGAACCGGAGCTCTGTGAAGTGTGTGGCAAATATCCCTGCCAATGCGAGCAGCCGCCTGATACATTCGCCGAGCCTGGGGAACCACTGTGCCAAAAATGCGGTGCGCATCCTTGTGTATGCGAGAAGCCGAGCATGGTAAGAATCAGACTTGCCGACGGCAAGGAGCGCACCATCCAACACATGACAGCCACCTCCTTCTGGAGCCCGGACGGCACGCCCATGTCGGCAGAGCAGTTCCTCAATAGCATCTACCGGGATCTGCCCACATTCTTCAAAGACGAGGACGAATTACGTCGACTCTGGAGCCAACCGGATACGCGACAGCACCTGCTTAAGGGTTTGGAGGAAAAAGGATATGACTGGGGGAAACTCGCCGAGCTCTCCAGTTTGATTAATGCGGAAAAGAGCGACATCTATGATGTGTTGGCGTATGTCGCTTACGCCTTGCCGACTATCAGCCGCACACAACGGGTGGAGACGCGCAAAACCAACATTCTGAGGAACCACGATTACAAGCAGCGGGAATTCTTAGAATTTGTGCTGGGTCACTATATTAAAGAAGGGGTACGCGAACTGAACACTGATAAGTTGCCGCAGCTTATTAGATTGAAGTATCACACCTATAACGATGCCATTGCAGAACTAGGGCTGACAACAGAAGCCATCAAGGACATGTTTGTGGGCTTTCAGAAGTACCTCTATGAGGCACGGGCCTGATAATTGGGAGTGAGGCAGCCTAGGCATCTGCCTTTTTGGTTCCTCTTCTACTAAACCGCTTATTAAATCGTTCAATACGACCGGCTGAGTCAATGATCTTTTGCGTGCCCGTATAAAACGGATGGCATTTTGAACAGACCTCAAGGTGGATGTCCTTGCAGACTGTTGACCGGGTTTCAATCACATTACCGCAACTGCACTTGGCGGTAATTGCTTCGTATTGGGGGTGGATTTCCGCTTTCATCTTGGTTTAATTCCGCATCTTCATTGGTGGCGGCGGATTGTACACTAAAAGGGAGTCGGCGGTTAAGACTATTCTCCCCCCTGCTACCTGCCTGCCCATGCCACTTCCCCTGTCTTGTGTATGTTCACCAATTCACTGCCTGCCGTCAGAATCAAAGAAGGCGGGAAGCCAAGGGAATGAAGGCAATACCGCTCGTTCCTCTGGATTCCTGCGGCGCACTCCCCATGAGTAATTCAGGAACGACAAGCTCAGAAGGGTTATGATATGCCAGGTCAGACAAGGACGAGATATCAAGCATGTCAAGTTACTCTACCAGCGCATTCAAATCGGGTCTCAAGGTGCTGCTTGAGGGCGACCCCTGTAGCATCGTGGAGAATGAGTTTGTCAAACCCGGCAAGGGGCAGGCATTCAACCGGGTCAAGCTAAAAAACCTCAAAACCGGGCGCGTCTGGGAACGCACCTTTAAATCTGGCGAATCCATAGAAGCAGCTGATGTGATGGAAGCTGAAATGGAGTATTTGTATTCCCACAACGAGCAGTGGCACTTTATGCGCACCGATGGCAGTTACGAGCAGGTCACTGCAGACAAGTCCACCGTTGCAGATTGCCTCCCCTGGCTGAAAGAAACCGACCGCTACATCGTAACCATTTGGAATGATGTACCCATCAGCGTAGCAGCTCCCAACTTTGTAGAACTTGAAGTGATAGCAACCGACCCCGGGCTGAAGGGAGATACCGCAACGGGTGGTACCAAGCCGGCCACTCTCAGCACGGGGGCTATCGTGAAGGTGCCGCTGTTCATCAATGTGGGGGAAGTCATCCGGGTTAATACCCGGACCGCAGAATATCAAAACAGAGTAAAAGGCTCTGCTTCTTGAGGCTTCATTCTCTGCGTTTAAGGAGTGACCTACTAGGCGCAATTCGCGAGTATTTTTTAGGCGAGGGTCTGCTGGAAGTAATGACCCCTACCCTGGGACCCTATGGTGTCAGCGATCCAAATCTTGACAATCTAAGGCTCTCAGCGGGCTTGGCACCGGGCGCGCCAAATCATCCTCGCAATGATTATCTACAGACCTCACCTGAGTACGCGATGAAGCGACTCGTCTCCCGATATAAAGAAAGCATCTTCCAGATCTGCCCCGCCTATCGTGGCGGAGAATCAGGCAAGCAACATCGCCCGGAGTTCCTCATGCTGGAATGGTACCGGTGCGGGTTTGACCTCCCTATGTTGATGGATGATGTAACGCGCTTGCTACACTTCTGCGTTGCTAAGCTTGAACATCATCGGCTGGCGGGGAAAAATTTGAGCAGCTATCTGCGCGAGAGCGAACAGAACTCGGCGACCTGTCCTGAGAGAGTTGAATATCAAAAACTGTTCCAAGATGCCTTTGATGTAAACCCTCACCCCGCGAGCCTGGAAGCTCTGCAGAGGCTGGCGACAAGGCACAAACTTCAGCATTTGTCTGGCAAGGACAGCCATGCCGAGAAACAAGATTACCTGGATGGTCTCTTCGCCTTGGTCCTGGAGCCAAGCATCAAGGCACCTACCCTAGTGTATGACTTTCCTGCTTGCCAGGCGGCACTTGCCAAGTTGCGCAAGAATGACCGGGGCGAGACGGTCTCTAGCCGGTTTGAGCTTTATGTGCTGGGGATGGAAGTGGCGAATGCCTACGACGAACTGAACGACGAAGCTCAGCTCCGTGCTAGATTCGCGAACAACAATCGGATTCGGCGTAACCGCTCCTTGCCCATCGTACCGGATGATGAAGACCTGTTGCAGTCAACTCATCACCTACCCGACTGTGCCGGGATTGCTCTCGGCATAGATAGACTGCTGATGGCAATAATAGGTACAGATTCCATAGCGGCAGTGCAGAGTTTGTGATTGTCTGCATGCATCTGCTCAGATAACGAAAGCACAACCCACTGACCGACCTCCGTTGAGGTGTAGCGGGTATATCAAGGCGGTTGACTTCGTTCCTCTGGATTCCCGACCCCCCAGCTATCCCAGCCGGTGGCTGTGATAACTGGGGTGCCGAGAATGACGGCGGGTGCCGAGAATGACGGCGCGGGGCACCGTAGGCCGCCAGAAGGAGCAGGGATGCCCCGCCGTCAGAATCAAAGAAGGCTGTGATGACGGGGGTGACGGGAATCCAGAAGAACGAAGTCAACCACCTTTACAATTCTCGCCGGACCCAGTCGTCTCCGCCAACCCTAAAAATCAAATTGCAGCCCCATGCGCAGTGCCCAGAGGGAGCGTTGTTCCAGCACATCATTCACTGAGCGGCCCTCGTTAAACGTATCAAAAACGAATTGCCCCTCGTCGTTGAGAGTGGACTCAACCACCTGCACCGAGAAGAACTGTGCATCATTGACATGTCCCCAATCCTCGCTCAACAGATTCCCCAGGTTGTACAGCTTCAAGTAGAGCTTACCGGAGGTGCCATCAATGAGGGTCGGTAGTTCCTGGTCAATGCGGATATCAAACCGATTACTCCACCGGACATGAGTTTCATTGCGGTCCACAAAACCAGTACCCAGGTCTTCCCTATCTACGAAGGCGTAGAAGGCATCGGTGTCAAAGTCATCTCCAATCACAACATGCGGGTCGTTTGAGCGGCTCGGAACATAGAGGAGGTGCCTGCCAAATCGCCCGTTGCCTTCCAAATCACCGGAGCCCATCACATAGCTCTGCGCCTGACCTTCACTGGCAAAGCCATAGAGGGTCATTCTGGTCTCAAGGTCGCCAAATATGTTAGTGACCCAACTAGCACGCAGGGTCAACCTATGAGGAACAACATAGTTAGAATCGCCAACCGCCGGGTCGTTAATGTCAAGTGTCGCCAGATTTTCATAATTGGATTGGGCGACCGAAGAAGTCATCGGTACTACATCTTCTGCATCGGTGTAGGCGTAACCCAGAGTCACTTCCAGACCAAAATCAAAATCCTTGCGCAACACCATTGAGAAGACATTAGATTCCGGGGTCCGACTGCTATTGGTCAGCATCCAATTGTTGTTTTGATTGGTAAATTCATACACCGCCACGCCCGTTGTGGTGCGGCTCGTGATGCTCTGAGACAGGTCAACATACATGGCGGGATCTTCAACTCGCGTATGGAGATAGTCCACATCAGCAGTGATGCCCCACCAGGGGGTATGCCAGGTACCGCCTAGTGCCAGCTTCCATTCACTGGGTTGATCATAAGAAGGATCAATCAATACCAGCCTGCTGGAGGAGGCGTCGGCGTCAGTCACTGCTGCCACCTGGTCAAAGAGTGCCTGAGGAACCGCTCTACCCGGAGAATCGCTGATTGTAGGAATAGAACCATCAAGTATTGAACCTGAGGAATCAGAGTTCGACAGCCGTTCTTGAACATTAGTCAAACCGTCATTGCTCCATGCATTGGAAAGCCAGACATTCGGATTACCACCCGAGTAAAGACCAATACCACCTCGCAGGGTCAGGTCTGCACGCAACTCCCAGGTGAATCCTACTCTCGGCATCACGAGGGAAAGCCCATGAATATTGCTATCGTTGCGCAGGCCGTCGTAGGCCATGGTGAAAGTCCGATTGAACTTTGGTCTATCGCTACTGGAGAAGCTGTCGTAACGCAAGCCCGCGACTATCGTCAGGTCCCTGGCTGAGAAGTAAATCTCATCCTGAATATAAAAGGTGTGTAGCACATTGCTGAAATTGGCTACTGCATCGGCCGCGTTGTTGGTGCCACCGCCGCTACCATAATAAATGCGGCTTGGACGACCGAGTTCAAACTTATCAATGCCAGAAAGATCGCAGGCGGCATCCTCGAATCTGCCCTGGGCACTGAGCCCAGCACACTGCGCCGGATTGTCGGGTGAGTCGTCAAAGAAATCCCATTCCCCGCCGCGGGAATGTTGTACAAAGAGATTAGCAATTTCCAAATCTTCCCGCTCGTAACCGAAGGTAAGGACGTGGTCGCCCAGCAGATGTTGAGCGGACAGCCGGAAATACTCGGTACTGGTGGAAAGTCTGTTCCCCTGGCGGGAGTCATCGGCACCGAGATACACCGTACCGGTACGATCGTCAATGCTAATCTGGAAATCACCAAAGTCCTTGGGACCAACCGTAACCTGGGAATCGTTCAGGTCATGATTGCTGTAAAAGATCTCGGTGGAAAAGGCATCCGTCCAGTAGGAGGCTAGTTTTACCGTGAAGGCTTCCGACTCAGCGCCCTTCACATAGAAGTGATTAGAGAATTCAAATTCATTGTTGTCACCATCCGAATCCCGATCTTGGAAGCCGTCATAATAGTTATAGATAAAAGCCGCATTGTGTTGGCTGTTGATATTCCAATCGACCCGCAGCATATACTTCTCATCATCCTGGGCACCATCGCCCGGAGAGCCGCCTGGGTCGTAGTCATACACATCCATCGCAATAGCCACTATGCGGTCATAATTAGCCTTGCTCAGCCAAGAACGATCATCGCCTACCCCCTGCCCATCGTAACCACGGGCAAGGAAACGAGGTTTCTCAGTCTTCTCGTAGGCGGCGAATATAAATAGACTGTCCTCAATAATAGGACCGCCGAGGGTGATGCCATATTTCTTATCGTTATAGGCCGCCGTACTAAAATCCCGACCATCGCCTATTGAATCGCCCCGCATGTCTTCATTGGTGTACTCAAAGAAGGCTTTGCCGTCCCACTCGTTTGAGCCGGAGCGGGTCACCGCATTGATACTGCATGCCGAAAAGCTGCCATAGGTCACATCAAAGGGTGCCAATTCAACCGAAATTTGTGCCAGCGCGTCATAAGGAAAGGGCAGACCAGTGGCTGTTGAATAGCCATTGTCATTCAAACCAAACCGGTCATTGTGGTTCACACCATCCAGGGAAATGCTGTTGAATCGGGGATGTTTGCCGCCGCAGTTGACTGCATTCCCATCGTCTTGATTGTCAATGTTGACCCTCGGGTCTATGCCGTAGACATCAGTGATATCCCGATCAAAGGAAACTGCGGTTTCTATGTCATGGGAGGAAAATGTCGCCGAGGGACCGGCGGCTACATCCGCGAGGCTAGTCGCTTCACCATAGACTACGACTTCCTCAATGCGGGATGAGTCATCCATGTCAATCAGAAGATGATAGGCATCACCTAGGCTGATGGATGCAACCGTCAGTGTCTTGTCGCCCACGACAATCCGATAGGGACCGCCAACGGGCAATCTCGATGCCAGGAAGACGCCTTCAGTATTGGTCGTGAAGCTCCGCAAGACCCCGGTACGTTGGTCAGTAACTTCCACTCTAGAGCCTGCCACTGGGCTCCCAGAGGAACTGACCACCTTCCCCCGAATGGAAGATGTGGTGTCGGCCGCCTGCAAGAAGGCAGGGGCTATGGAGAGTAACAGTAGACATACACCCGAGGCGAAAATCGGATTCGCTGATTGATATTTTTTCATTTTTTCCCCCAAAAATTATCTATGAAAGCTTACTTCGGACACCAGATTGGCGCACGAAAATCTTACCTCAAAGCGATACGCATTTATACACTTTGTTGAGTTTCAAGGCTGATTCGGTATGATGTCGCCCTTGCCATTCCCATGGGCCGTTAGCTCAGTTGGTAGAGCAGCTGGCTTTTAACTAGTTGGTCCCGCGTTCGAGTCGCGGACGGCCCACCAACCATTGTTTGCCTCACCATTATCAAGCTTCACACACCAGGGTGTCACGTAGCAAGGTGTCGCGTAGATAGGCGGTTGCTAGTTTTGCGACTGACTTCCCTTGGTGCTGACTGATGACCTGCTTCAAGAGTGTTTCCGCCCGCGCGCAATCCCCAAGAAGGTGATAAACCTGCCCGAGTTTGAAGGCCGCATCAGGCACCCGGTGATGCTCCGGGAAGAAGGTAATCACCTGCGCTAAGGCCTGCCTTGCTCGTTCATAGTTGGGCTCCCCGAGCGCCATGTGCACCTCACCCAGCCAGTAATAGGCGTTAGCCGTGAATGTACCGTCCGGGAAACGAGCAATAAGCGAATCAAGCTGTTTGATAGCCTGGTCATATTGGCGATTGCGAATGAGTTGTAGCGACATGTCGTAGATGCTTTTTTCATCCAGACCAGCAGTGCCTTCAGGCGCCTGAGGCTCAGTGAGCGGCGAGTCAACAAGCTCGGAGCCTATTGCCCTAGGTGCCGGCCGAGATGTTAATAGCTGTTGTAAGCGGGAATCCAATTCCAAGTAACGTTCATCATGCGCCCTTTTCATCTTATTGAGTTGGTAGCTCAATTCTTCCACCTGCCCATGCAATTGCATCACTTCCTGCTGCAAAAGTTGCACTTGATATTGCGCTTCCATGGAAGACTCGCCCGGTTCATCTTCAATCGGTGGTCTGTAAATCAAAGGGTAAGCGGGCTGGTCTTGAACATCTTTATCCGCTAAGGGCTGGTCTTGAATAGCTATATCTGCTGAGGGCTGGGTTTGACTTTCTATTGCTTCAACTATTGCTTCAACCTGGCTACCTTCAAAGATGATAATGGAGTCATCATCAGTGGCGTCATCAGTTGCCGCAAAAACAGCCACCGGCACCAGCACTGAGAGGAAGAGGCCCTGCGCTATAAAGAGTGTTAAGAAAAGTTTTAGGGAAAGTATGGCGGAAAGCACTAACCCTGCGGTTTTTAAGGTGCCGGATAATAGAATGTTTAAGAAAACAGACCGGTAAATGTCTTGCATGCTGATCGCCGTACCACCCGCTACATCTTAACGATAGACGACTTCAACCCGTCGGTTCTTCGTCCAGGCAGCTTCAGTCTGGCCTCTCCTGATTGGTTTTTCTTCGCCATAGCTGATGACTTCAAACTGGGACCTGGCAACACCCTTCGCTATGAGATAGGAGCCTACTGCTATGGCGCGTCTTTCACCCAGGGCGAGGTTGTATTCCCTAGTGCCACGTTCATCGGCATGCCCTTCCAAGCGTATCTTGATGGCGGGGTTGCTACTGAGTGCGAGCGCATGCTTGTTGAGCTCAGCATGATTAGCACGTTTCACAATGGCTTGGTCAAAATCAAAGTAAAACACACCATTGAGCGTCTCGGTGCTCTTCCTGTCGTCACCAGAGCGGAGCACCAACTTGCCATTTCTTACTCTGGTCTCCATTCGGGGAGACGGCTCACTATCAGTAGCAGAATCTTCAGGTCCTGATGGGGCATATTCCGACCCGCCAGTAGCACAGCCACCCAGCAGAAAAATCATGAATATAAGCGGCATCAGCCCGTGTAATTTTGCTTTATCCATGCCTGATTCCTTATTTTTCCCGTTGTTTAACACCGTAGAACAGGTTGTTACCCGAAAACCCGCCCGAGGGACCTAATCTATGGGGCGAATTAAACCACAAAAACATCAAAATTCTTACCCCATTACATCAAAATATTTTCTACCTCGCCGCAGGCGGGAATGACGGCGGGGAGTTCCCGCTCCTTCTGGCGGCTTACGGCGCCCCGCGCCGTCATTCTCGAGCTTGCTCGGGAATCCAGAGGACGAGCGGTACAGTCTGTCGCATGCCTTGGTCAAGAACGGAGACAAGGCAACATGCCCAGTAGCAAATTATCCAGTCACTGAACCTCGTTGAGGTCTAGCGGGAATACCAAAGTGGTTGCCTTTGTTCCTCTGGATTCCCGTCACCCCAGTCATCCCAGCCGATGGCTGGGATGACTGGGGTGGCGAGAATGACGGCGCGGGGCATGGTTGCTAACCCGCGTTGCTAACCATAATGCTAACCCGCGTTACTAACCATCGCGCTAACCCGGTGTGTCCTGGTCAAGCGGTTCAAATTGCATTGTCTTCTTGGGAGACCAGGCGGGTTCCCGCACATGCCCACGAGTGGACGGCAGGTTGAACTTCACCCCGCCATCAATGGACACCATCGCCAAAATGCCCTTGCCATCAACCAATGTAGCGTAAATGAGCATGCTGCCGTTGGGTGCCACGCTCGGCGATTCATCCAGGCTAGTCTCGGTCAATACCGTGAACTTGCCGCGTTTAAGATCAAGCAAAGCAATATGAAAAATGCCCTCCCGACGATGTACCAGAATCAAGCCACTGCCATCACTCAGTAGTCTCGCCCGGGCGTTATAGTCGCCCTCAAAGGTCAGTCTTTGTATCTGAAAATCAGCAAGCCTGATTTGGTATATCTGGGGCCTGCCCCCCCGGTTAGAGGTAAAAATCAATGCCTTACCATCAGGCGTCCAAGAGGGTTCCGTGTCAATACCGTAATGCCGCGTCACCCGGCGCAGTCGCCGGGTCTGCATATCTAGTATGTAAATATCCGGGTTGCCATCCTTGGAGAGCACCATCGCCATCTGCTTACCATCGGGGGAAAATGCCGGCGCACTGTTCAAACCTGTGAAACTCGTAACAATCTCCCGCGCGCCGGTTTGTAGGTCGTGGAGATAAATAGCCGGGCGGGCGTTTTTTTCAAAAGACACATAGGCAACACGTTCGCCATCCGGTGCCCAGGTTGCCGAGAGTATCGGCTCTTTTGAGGTCAGTATGGTCTGGGCTCTATGCCCGTCGGCGTCAGCGATATTCAGCCTGAACACTGGTTCTTCGTCCATTTCCTCCAGGGTGACATACATGATGCGAGTGGCAAAGGCACCCACAATGCCGGTAAGTTGCTCATAGATCACATCACTCACATGATGTCCCATATCCCGCAGTTGCTCGCGGGTGCCTTCAATGGTCTGGCTCAGGGCCATGGTGCGGCGGAAGACATCATATAACTCAAAGTGTAATCGGATTTTATTGCCCGCAGGCTCCAGATGACCGATGACAAGATACTCCACATTCAACATGCGCCAATCACGATAGTAGACTTCACTCGCCTCCCGGGGCAGGCTCAACATCTGAGACACGGGCAAATTCTCAAATCTGCCGCTCAGCCGCAGGTCGGCCTCAATCACTTCATCAACATCAAGTGGCAACCGACCACCGCTCAGCCATTGCATAGGCACCACGGCTATCCGCACCCCATTATCCACACCCTGGGTAACTTCTATTCTGAGTTCCGCCCCGGTGGGCAGTACAAGACCCAATACCAAAAAAAGCGCAAGCAACATGCTAGTGACCGGCCGGATGAAGCAACTACCACGATGGTTTATTCCTTGTGCATGCATTCTGAGGTCTTTCCTTTTGCTATGTGGGTGCGGGGTATTCTTGCTGGGATGCTGGGCTGTTTAGAGCCTTAAATCTTCTGGTCTGAACACCAGGACGAATTCACGGAAGTTCTTTTCAAACATGAGTGTATCAGAGGGGACGACAAATCTATCTGTCTTCCTCACTGCCAGCAGCGCAGAGCGATCAAACGCTTCATTGCCACTGGATTCATCAATCATCACATCCACCATTTCTCCGGTGGGTATCAGGAAGACCCGTAACACCGACTGCATACCATTACGCGCACTGGGGGGGCGGGACCAGTTTTGCACTATGTCCTTCCGAATCTGCCCGGCATAAGCCGTGACCTTTTCATCATCTGTAATCGCCTTCCTCATTCCCTGTTCCGCAGCGACCAGCAGTGCCAGTTGCTGTGCAGACTCGGTAGGCGATCTGGTGACTGCGGGTGCTTGCTGCTCGGTTTCCTCATGGATAACCGCAGGCGGCGGGGTTGGTGCTGCTTCTTCAAGCAACGCTGCGGCCTGTTGCGCTTCCCACTCGGCCTGACGGCGGCGCAACTCGGCTTCATCCTGGCGGCGGCGTTGCAAGAGAGCATTGCGATTTTGCGCTTCCTGCGCCTGACGGTTGCGTTGTTTCGCCTTGTAGGGATTGTCCGACAGGATGGTGGCGTCAATGTAATAGAGCGTCTGCTCAGTAAAATCCGCGGCATCAACCCGCCAATTAACCAGCAGCAATGTAATAACAAGACCGTGCAACCCCACTGCAAGCAGGGCCGCGATAATGTAGGAGCGAGTCTGAGTCATGAATTGCATCATGGTTCAAAGGAAGGCTCAAAAGAGGGCTCAGTAATGAGACCCACACCCTTAGCGCCCGCCGCCTGGAGGATATTCATCACATCAATCACCTTGCCATAAGCAATACTCTGGTCTCCCTCCACCAGCACTTTGATATTAGGGCTTGCCTTGATGATTTTGGCTGCCCTCTCTTCTATCAGGGATAAGACCACTGGCTCTTCTTCCTCGCCGACATTCATATAATAGGTACCATCGGCTTTGACCGAAATCACCAACAGAGGTTCATCATCATCAATCCCCATGGGTCCCGATGCCGCATCGGGTAAATCCACCTTGATGCCCTGCGTCATGAGGGGCGCGGTCACCATAAAAATAACCAGTAGCACCAGCATCACATCAATATAGGGGACCACATTGATTTCCGACATGGGCTTGCGGCGGTTGGCTTTTGACATGTTGATACCTATTGCTTATGGCTCGCTATGACTAGTCTACTTATGACCAGCCTACTTGTGACCAGCCTACTTATGACCAGATCGGGCAAGAATACTACTGAATTCCTCGGTAAAAGCCTCAAAGCGATTGAGGAGCACTTCCACCCGTGCCGAGTATCGGTTGTAGGCAATGACCGCTGGAATGGCGGCGAAGAGCCCCATTGCCGTGGCTACCAAGGCTTCGGAGATGCCCGGGGCAACCACCGAGAGGCTTGCCTGATTCACCATGGCCAGGCCACGAAAAGAGTTCATAATGCCCCAGACTGTCCCGAAGAGGCCGATATAAGGGCTGGTTGAACCGACTGTTGCCAGGAAGGTCAGATGCGTTTCCAGCCGCTCTTCCTCCCGGCTCAGTGCCACGCGCATAGCCCGTTGCACATTCTGCATGACCCGGTCTGAGTCTGGGCCCTTCCGTTGACTCGCGCGGGAAAACTCTTTGAAGCCCGAGCAGAAAATATTCTCCAGCCCGATGTTCCCCGCCTCTTCATCAGCAAGGTCAACATACAGCTTGCCCAGGTCTTCCCCGGACCAGAAGGCATTTTCAAACTCGGTCGCCTGCCGGCGGACGGACGCTAGGGCAAAACCTCTCTGGAAGATCATCACCCAGGAGGCAAGGGACGCCAATGCAAGTATCACCATGACCAGTTGCACCACGATGCTCGCGTTCAGCACCAGGTCTGTTAAAGATAGGGTTTCATTCATTTGCTTGCTTAGCCTCTCTTAGGTGTCATCAGAATATCCGTGTTAAGAAGAACAGTGTTTAGAAGATCCGTGTTCAGAAGAGCTCGGGATGAGTAGCATCCACTGAGGGTGCTGGTAACTCAAAATGCTCGTATGCCAGCCGCGTTGCCACCCTACCCCTGGAGGTACGCATCATAAAACCCTGCTGTATCAAGTAGGGTTCATAAACATCCACCAGAGCGTCCCGTTCCTCATTGACTGCGGTGGCAAGGCTATCTATCCCCACGGGACCACCGTCAAACTGCTCAATCAACACCAGTAGCAGCCGCCGGTCCATCTGGTCAAAGCCATTACTATCAACCTTGAGCATATTAAGTGCCAGGTCTGCTATCTCAGGGGTGACCTTGCCCGTGTCTTTTACCTCCGCATAGTCCCTGACCCGGCGTAATAGTCTGTTGGCAATGCGGGGGGTGCCTCGGGCGCGGCGAGCGATTTCCTGGGCGCCCAGCGGCGCACAATCCACTTTAAGCATGGCTGCCGAGCGTTGCACTATTGCCGTCAAGGCTTTGAGATCGTAAAACTCAAGACGTTGGGTAATACCGAAGCGATTACGAAAAGGCGAGGTCAGCAGGCCGGTTCTTGTGGTGGCACCGACCAGCGTAAAAGGGGGTAGATCCAGTTTGATAGACCTTGCCGCCGGACCTTCCCCTATGAGGATATCCACCTGGTAATCCTCCATAGCGGGATACAGCACTTCTTCAATGGCCGGTGCCAGCCGATGAATCTCATCAATAAACAGAATGTCGCCTTTTTCAAGGATGGTGAGAGTCGCCACCAGGTCGCCTTTCTTTTCAATCACCGGGCCAGAGGTGGCTTTAATTTGCACGCCCATCTCATGCGCAATGATGTGTGCCAGGGTTGTTTTCCCCAGCCCAGGGGGACCACATATCAAAGTATGATCCAACACCTCACCCCGCTGGCGCGCGGCGGTGATGAAGAGTTGCATCTGCTCATTCACTTCCGTCTGCCCAACAAAGTCCGCAAAAAATTTAGGGCGGATAGCCCAGTCCTGCACATACTCTATTTCAGAGGTGTCAGCAGCTATGAGTCGGTCGGATTCAATCATGGGTATCTGCCTGAGGGGTAGCCAGCGCCTAGCCGCGCATCAACTGTTGCAAGGCTTGCTTGATCAAAGTTTCCACATCCTTGGCGGGTCTTGCAATCTGCGCTATAGCCCGGGCGGCCATCTGCGGCTTGTAACCCAGATGGATGAGCGCAGTCTCCACATCATTCATCAGGTCTTTCGGCATGCGTTGAGGGTCGGCTGCCCCCGGTCTGGGGATGCGGTCCCGCAGTTCAATAATCAGCCGCTCGGCGGTCTTCTTGCCCACACCCGGCAGGCTGATCAGGGTTTTCACATCATTGTCATGCACCGTCCGCGCAAAGGATTCGGCATCCAGACCAGACAATATGCCCAGCGCTAGTTTAGGGCCCACACCATTCACCTTAATCAGCGCACGAAACAAAGTCCGCTCCTCCAGAGTCGCAAAACCAAAGAGTAGATGCGCATCATCCCTGACGACCAGATGCGTAAAAATGGTCACTGGACTGGGCTGGTCAACCAGGGAAGCAGAAGTAGATAGCGATATCTCCACTTCATAACCTACACCGCCCACATCAAGTAGCAACATGTGCAGGTCGCGCTGAGCAATGGCACCTCTCAGAGTACCTATCAAGGTCTGCTGCCTCGGCCGGTGCGATGTGCCAGCCGGCCACGACGAAACTGATTGGTATGAGGAGCTATATGGCCCGCTGTCTCTAGACGATCGAGACCCTGCCGAGTATTCACATGGCAGATGGCAACCGCCAGGGCATCGGCAGCATCGGCCTGGGGGGCATCCGGTAATCTGAGCAGGGACTTGACCATATGCTGAATCTGCGCCTTGGTTGAGGCGCCGCTACCCACCAGCGCCTGTTTGATCTTGCGGGCTTCATACTCATAGACGGGGATGCCGTGAATGACCGCGGCAAGAATAGCAACGCCGCGTGCCTGCCCTAACTTCAACGCGGACTCAACATTCCGTGCCATGAATATCTGCTCAATGGCGAGTTCAGTCGGAATATATTCATCAACAATCTGGGATACCCCCTGGAAGATGTCATCTAGCCGCGCCGGCAGACTCTCCTTGATATTGGCTTTGATGCAACCACTGGTCACATATTCCTGCCGCCTGCTGGTGACCCTAAGCACACCATAGCCGGTAATTCTGGAACCAGGATCTAAGCCGAGGATAATTGCCATCTGCTTCTCGTCACTCCTATTATGGTCACTTGGGTCACTTCTATAAGGTCGTTGCTATAGGGTCACTGCTGAGGGAGGGGGTCCTGATGGCTCAGTGTAGCACATTGACCTGAGTCACCTTTGCTCGGTGCCACGTTCTACAGGCCATCGGGGAAGGTAGCATTGATAAAGACACTAGTAACATCGTCAAGATCTTCAAGGGAATCAATAAGATGGAGAACTTTTTCCGCCGTGTCCAGATCCAGATCGGTATACACCTGGGGAGTCATGGCGAGCTCAGCGGCAGCCGGCTCTAGGCCAGCACTAGTCAGGGCATCTTTCACTTTATGATAGTCCTCTGGGGCGGTGAGCACCTCAACATTGCCTGCCTCGTCAGTCATCACATCTTCTGCCCCCGCTTCAATGGCGACTTCCATCACCTGGTCTTCATCCAGGCCCGATTCAAATTGTATCTGCCCCTTCTTATCAAAAAGATACGCGACCGAGCCGTCAGCCCCGAGATTGCCACCGGCCTTGGCGAAGGCATGGCGTACCTCGGCGACCGTCCGGTTACGGTTATCGGTCATGGTTTCCACCAGCACCGCAACGCCCCCGGGCCCATAGCCCTCGTAGGTCAACCGTGCCAGCTCAGCACCATCGAGCCCGCCCGCACCACGGGCAATAGCCCGCTCTATGGTGTCCTTGGGCATACCGGCCGTCCTTGCCTTATCAAACACGGTGCGTAGTGCTGGATTGTCTTCAATGACGCCGCCACCTTCCCGCGCCGCGACGGTTAACTCTCTGATGATTTTGGTAAACACCTTTGCCCGCTTGGCATCCTGACCGGCTTTACGATGCTTGATGTTGTGCCACTTGCTATGCCCCGCCACTCAGCTGTCTCCCTTACTCGGCCGCCTCAGGGTGAGGCCCAGTTCCTGCAACTGTTTCGGGGCAATTTCACTCGGGGCAGCGGTGAGCAGGCAGGTCGCCGTCTGGGTCTTGGGGAAGGCAATAACATCCCTGATAGCGGTGGCCCCAGACAAGAGCATCACTATCCGATCCAGCCCCATGGCAATACCCCCGTGAGGCGGAGTGCCGTACTTCAAGGCATCCAGCAAGAAGCCAAATTTCACCTGGGTCTCATTGTCGGTGAGTTTCAGCACTCGAAAAATCGCTTCCTGATACTGACTGTCATGCACCCGAATGGAACCGCCACCCAACTCATTGCCATTGATGACCAGATCATAGGAGAGCGACAAGACCTTCTCGGGCGCAGCTTCCATGTCTGCCACTGAGCCTGCGGGCTGAGTGAAGGGGTGATGGCTAGCAGACACCGAGCCGTCGGCGGCAGTTTCAAACATAGGGAAGTCGGTCACCCAGCAGGCTGCCCAAGCGCGTTCGTACAAATTCAGCTCTTCCGCAAGCTTGTTGCGCAGTGCGCCCAGCGCATCATTGACCACTCGAGCCTTGTCCGCGCCAAAGAAGATGATGTCATCCGGCTGGGCACCAGTGCGCGCCAACAACTGCTTCAGACACTCCTCAGACAGGAATTTCACTATGGGAGACTGGACGCCCGCCATCCCCGCAGCAGGGTCCGTAACTCGAATATAAGCCAGGCCACGGGCACCATAGATGCTGACAAACTTGGTGTAATCATCAATATTCTTGCGGCTCAATCGATTGCCACCCGGCAAACATAGTGCCGCTACCCGAGACTCGGGGTCATTCGCCGGGCCACTGAAAACCTTAAAATCCACATCCCGCATCAAATCAGCAAGGTCAATCAATTCAAGCCCAAATCTCAGGTCGGGTCGGTCGGAACCATAGCGGGTCATGACCTCCTGATATGACAGCACTGGAATATCCCCCAGGTCCACCTGAATGACCTGCTCCCACAAGCAACGAATAAGCCCCTCGGCAAGGGTCATCACATCCTGCTGTTCAACAAAGCTCATTTCCACATCAATCTGGGTGAACTCTGGCTGCCGGTCAGCGCGTAGATCCTCATCCCGAAAACATCGTGCCAGTTGGTAGTAGCGATCAAAGCCCGACATCATCAGCAGCTGCTTAAAAATCTGCGGCGACTGAGGCAAGGCAAAGAAGTACCCCGGGTAAGTTCGGGAGGGCACTAGATAATCGCGCGCCCCCTCAGGGGTGGCTTTGGTGAGCATGGGCGTCTCTATATCAACAAAATCCTGCGCCGTAAGATATTGCCGGATGAGATTGGTGATCTGGGATCTGAGTCGCAACCGGTGTTGCATTTCCGGGCGTCTAAGATCCAAGTAACGATAACGCAGCCGAATGTCCTCTCCCGCGGTGGAATATTCATCCTGTTGAATGGGGGGTGTTGCTGCTTGATTGAGTAGCACCAAGCCCTGCCCGACTACCTCCACCTTGCCCGTATCCATATTGGGGTTGATGGCCTCCGGGTCTCTAGGGCTAAGGGTGCCGGTGACCTGGATGACAAACTCATTCCTGACCTGATCGGCAAGTAGGAAACTTGCCTCAGCCTCGGGGTGATACACCACCTGGATAATGCCGGTGTAGTCTCGAAGATCCAGGAAAATAACGCCGCCATGGTCACGCCGACGATGCACCCAGCCGCAGAGAGAAACCTCCTCACCTATCTGGGAATCGCTGATTTTGCCACAGAGGTGACTACGCATCTTGTTGTCCTGATTGTTGTTCTGGGTGTTGTTCTGGGTGTTGTTCTTGACAAGTACTCTTGGTGGGGCTTCTTGTCAGGCTTCTTTTGAAATCGGAGTAGGCCAAACTAGCTCGCCAATGCCGGCGCGGCCGGCGCGGAACTTGCAGGCTTGTCTTTGCTTGAAGACTCGTCTTTGCTTGAAGCACTCGAGTCGCTACTTGACTCTGTTGCGCTATTTGCTTTGTCTGACTGGTCTGGGCTAGTTGATTTATCATCAGTCCCGGAGCCGCTCTTGCGCTCACCAAAAACGTTTTTCTGCTTGCCGGTCTTGAAGTCAGTCTCGTACCAGCCTTTGCCTTTTAAGCGGAAGGTAGCAACAGACACCAACTTACTCAGTGCCGACTCGTGACAAGCAGGACAGTCTTCCAAAGGTGCATCTTTGACCTTTTGTAATTTCTCCAGCTTCTGCCCGCAAGCAGTGCATTGATACTCGTATATCGGCATGGTGTTATCTTTCCCTCACACACTTATCTTAAAAGGTGCCTATTATGGGGGGATCTAAGAAGAGGCGCAAATGTATCATACCACCCCGTCATTCTCGTCACCCCAGTCATCACAGCCAATAGCTGAGGTGGCGGGAATCCAGAGGCATAAGCCGTCCGGCCTGGCCGCGCGGTTCAATACGAGAATGACGGCGCGGGGAATGATAAGATGGAGAAAGCCAGTTAATTTGCAAATGGAGCAGTGACATTCATGAACCAGAATGGCCGGTGCCGATACAAACTCAAAGACAACTCTTCCACAATGACAGACACACAAACATGCGCACATCAAATTATACTATTGCGACTCTGAAGGAAACTCCGGCCGACGCCGAAGCTATCAGCCATCAACTGATGCTTCGCGCTGGCTTAATTCGCAAATTGGCTGCGGGCATTTATACCTGGCTCCCTATGGGGCTGCGGGTATTGCAGCGGGTTGAACATATTATCCGACAAGAAATGGACGCATCTGGTGCCCAAGAGGTCATGCTTCCTCTGGTGCAACCTGCAGAATTATGGATTGAGTCGGGTCGCTGGCAACAGTATGACGAGGGACTGTTATTAAAGTTTCAGGACCGCCATCAACGGGATTTTTGTTTTGGCCCCACCCACGAGGAAGTCATCACTGATCTTGCCCGCACCGAGCTACGTAGTCACAAGCAGTTGCCGGTGAACTATTACCAGATACAAACCAAGTTCCGCGATGAGACCAGACCCAGATTTGGCGTTCTGCGGGCCCGGGAGTTCTTGATGAAGGATGCCTATTCCTTCCATACGACGCAGCAGTGTCTTGAGCAGACCTACCAGAAGATGCACGACACCTACTGCAAGATTCTCCAGCGAATGGCGCTGGATTTCCGGGTCGTCCAGGCAGACAGCGGCAGTATCGGGGGCAGTGCGTCAATGGAGTTCCATGTGCTGGCTGAATCTGGTGAAGACACCATCGCCTTTAGCAATACAAGTGGCTTCGCTGCCAACATAGAAATGGCAACTGCTATGGCACCGCCGCCAGAGACCGAAAAGCCTGCCGCCATCAAAGAATTGGCGACACCGAAGGTGAAAACCATTGCCGAACTTGCTTCATTACTGAAGATCCCAGAAAAGCGGACGGTCAAAACCCTCATCGCTAAGCACGAAGGCGGGGGATTGATAGCGCTGGTGTTGCGCGGAGACCACCAGTTGAATCTATTGAAGGCAGAAAAAATGCCCGGAGTCGCCAGTCCCTTTGCCCTGGCGTCCGAAGATGAAGTCAAACAGGCAGTGGGCTCGGCACCTGGCTCCATCGGGCCCGTGGCTCTAAAGATGCCTATACTGGTAGACCACAGTGCCGCCGCCCTGCGCAACTTTACTGCGGGTGCTAACAAGGCTGATACCCACCTGGCGAATGTCAATTGGGAGCGGGATGCCATCATCACCGAGGTCTGTGACCTGCGAAATCTGGTTGAAGGTGACCCCAGCCCGGACGGGCAGGGAAAGATTCAACTCAAAAGAGGCATTGAGGTCGGGCATATTTTTCAACTCGGGGACAAGTATTCCAAAGCGATGAATGCCAGTGTTCTGGACGACCAGGGCGAGGCTGTCCTGATGAAGATGGGC
Source organism: Candidatus Azotimanducaceae bacterium (assembly GCA_965208605.1). Classification (GTDB taxonomy): domain Bacteria; phylum Pseudomonadota; class Gammaproteobacteria; order Pseudomonadales; family Azotimanducaceae; genus UBA9659. The sequence goes on from OZ242345.1 coordinate 1,431,038, forward strand.
TGTTACGGCATGGGGGTGTCGCGTCTGGTTGCCGCCATTATTGAGCAACATCATGACCAGGCGGGCATTATCTGGCCCGATACTGTTGCTCCGTTTAATGTGATTCTTATTCCGATCAATGCGCATAAGTCAGCAGCTGTCAACAAAACCACCGAACAACTGTACCAACAACTCCTTGAGTCCAGGTTTGATGTGTTACTAGATGATCGCCCCGGGCTGAGACCCGGTGTGAAGTTCGCAGATGCGGAACTGCTTGGGATTCCTCATAGAGTGGTCATAGGTGACAAGGGATTGGCACGGGGTCTGGTGGAATACACCTGTCGTCGGTCAGGGGAAACACAAGAAGTGGTTACAGACAGCATCTTTGCCTTTCTGAACGAGGCTATTAAGGGGGATTAACAAGATGAGTGGGGCTGTCTCAGAGGTGCTGATGGGGCTATGGCTAACAGGCTCGTTTCTACCACTTGTCGTAACGGCTAAAACGATGGCTGAGAATATGGATAAGTACTTAATTTTATTACACGAAGCGGACAATATTTTTGTGTGCGAGGGAATAGTTAATACTAATGAAATTCTAAACCTGGATGGCGATGAACTCACTTTAGCTACCAATACTGAACTTGGACACGAGCTGGCACGCCGACCTATCAAAGCCGGTGACCCAAATTCTTAAATACGGCGCACCTATTGGTTCCGCCAAAACGGATATTCAACGCGGTGACCATGTCCATTTACACAACATGAAAAGCGATTACTTACCCAGCCACACACGCAGTGGTGTTACTAGCGATGGAGTCAAAATTGAGGGAGTTCTATCATGAAGGCCTGGCCGCGAAGCGATGGACGAAAAGGCATACGCAATGTTGTTGTTGTTGCGTATTTAGTCGAGTGCGCTCACCATGTAGCATGTATTATTGTCACCAAAACTAATTCTCCTAATGTACAACTGATTGGCTTTCCCGGCTGCTACCCCAATGATTATTCTCTAAAGATAATGAAGTCCATCTGCACTCACCCCAATGTTGGTGGGGCGGTGTTACTATCACTGGGTTGTGAAGGCTTTAATCGAGAAAGCCTTGCCGAAACAATCAGCGCCAGCGGCCGTCCGGTAGCAACACTCGTCATTCAAAAATCCGGTGGTACAAAAAGCACTGTTGCTAAAGGGTTAGAGGCAGCAAACCGTATCAAAACGGAAATAGACGCACTGCCTCAGGTTGATATGGATATCAGCGAACTGGTTATAGGTACTATTTGCGGCGGTTCAGACGGAACCAGTGGTATCTCTGGCAATCCCGGCGCAGGGCACTGCTTTGATAGCCTGGTCGCGGAAGGGGCCACCTGTATCTTTGAAGAGACCGGTGAATTAATTCGCTGCGAGCAAGTTATTATTGAACATGCGGCAACCTTGGAATTAGCAAAAGAAATTGATCAATGCCTGGCCAAAGCCGCCCGCTATTATGAAGTTATGGGCTACGGCAGCTTTGCTCCAGGTAATGCTGAAGGCGGTTTAACAACACAGGAAGAGAAATCTATGGGGGCCTACTGCAAATCAGGTAACTCAAACATTGCCGGCTTGATCAAACCCGGCGATATACCTCCTTGTGCCAGCCTCTATTTACTGGATGTCGTTCCTGATGGTGAGCCGCTTTTTGGCTTTCCCAATATTTCAGATAATGCAGAAATCGTTGAATTGATTGCCTGCGGTTCACATATCATATTGTTTACAACGGGTCGCGGCTCTGTTGTTGGCTCCACTATTTCACCAGTGATTAAAATTTGTGCCAACCCCGAAACCTATCGAAACCTTAGTGAATATATGGATATCAATGCCAGCGCCGTTCTGGAAGGAACTGCTACACCTAAAGATATCGGTGACGAGATTTATCAGCAACTACTGTCGATAGCCGCTTGAACCTATAGGCCCTTCTTGTTTGCCTATGTCTACCTAAAATGATTGAGGAAAAGTGAATGGTTGACAAATTAACGAGTAAAACAATACTCGTTACCGGCGGTGGTAGCGGTATCGGCAAAAGCGTGTCGCTACGATTAGCGCAACAGGGTGCGAATCTATTGGTGATGGATATTGACAAAAAAGCGGCGCTGGAAACCGTTGCCAACATCGAATCTAACCAAGGCAATGCCAGTGCGTATCAATGTGACATATCCAACCATACTCGGGTGTTAGATGTATTTAGAAAACTACTCGAGACTACCTCTATTGACATCCTGATTAACAATGCAGGTATCGCCCATGTCGGTAATATTGAGCAGACCAGCGAAGCCGACCTGGATCGGCTCTATAACGTTAATGTAAAAGGCGTATACAACGCCATGTCGGTAGCTATCCCCGCCATGAAGCAACGCCAAAGCGGGGTAATCATCAACCTGGCATCCGTTGCCTCATCGGTTGGGATTGCAGATCGCTTCGCTTACTCAATGACAAAAGGTGCGGTACTAACCATGACCTATTCAGTGGCCAAGGATTATATAAACGATGGCATCCGCTGCAATTGTATTTCACCCGGCCGTGTACATACGCCGTTTGTCGACAATTTTTTGCAGAAAAATTATCCCGTCAACCGGGACGAAATGTTCGACAAATTATCCAAAAGCCAACCCATAGGAAGAATGGCACAGGCTGACGAAATAGCCGGGCTTATCGCTTATCTGTGTTCAGATGAAGCTTCGTTTATTACGGGGTCGAATTTTCCTATTGATGGCGGCTTTGTTACTTTGAATAACTGATCCCATTAAATAATCTGAAGCACACAATGAAGTTATTACGCTACGGTAAAACGGGCAATGAACAGCCTGGTATAGTAGATTGTAACGGCGATACTCGTAGCCTTGTCGGTATTATCAATGATATTGATGGCACAACGATTTCCACAGTACAATTACAAAAACTGCAAGCGATAGATACCTCCATTCTGCCACTGGTAGACAGTATAATACCCGACTGGGTCCCTGCGTTGCCAATGTGGGGAAGTTTATCTGTATCGGCCTTAATTATCCCGACCACGCCGCCGAATCGGATATGCCGATCCCGACTGAACCGGAAGTATTTGCCAAGGCTACCAGTGCCATTTCAGGCCCTAATGACAATATTGTTCAGCCGCGCAACAGCTACAAACTGGATTGGGAAGTGGAATTGGCTATCGTTATTGGTAAAGATGCTTCTTATATAAGTGAAGCAGATGCTACAAGCTATATAGCAGGGTATTGTATTTGCAACGATATTTCTGAAAGAACTTTTCAACTCGAAAGGGGTAATCAGTGGGACAAAGGTAAAGGTTGCGATACGTTTGGCCCCATCGGCCCCTGGCTGGTCACTGCCGATGAAGTAGCCGATCCCCATAAGTTGGCGATGTGGCTGGAAGTTAATGGGCAACGCTACCAAAACGGCAATACGGAAACCATGATCTTTAAGCCCGCCTTTATTGTCAGCTACCTGAGTCAGTTTATGAGTTTGCAGCCCGGCAATATTATTTCTACTGGCACTCCCCCGGCGTTGGTCTTGGTCAAACACCACCGGTTTATCTGAGCCCTGACGATATCGTTGAACTTGGCATTGAGGGGCTTGGCCGCCAACGACAAACAGTTGCTGCCTGCCCCTACCCCCAAAGTGCCATTCTCATCTGACCTCAATATTAAACTGGTAGCAGTGTACGACATTCTTACTCTGGTGGTGGCTGGAAGAAAAGCCTAACAGATTACGTAAGGTGGTTATGACGTGCTTAATGCCAAAATCAGTGCTTCTCCATAGACAATTTGTTGACACGCATTTTAATATGTTTGGGTTCAAGATAAGCATCAAGCCCTTCAGGCCCCAGTTCTCTGCCAATGCCACTGAGCTTCCAGCCACCGAAAGGCGCTTGCAACTCTGAAGTATCGTTTACATTGATACCCACTGCACCGAATTCCAGCTGGTCCGCCAGCGCCCATGCCATAGCGAGATCTTGTGAATAAATATACGCCGCTAGCCCATAGGGAAGACTATTGGCAATGGCCAGTATCTCATCAATAGAGTCACATGGTCGGATAGCCGCCAGCGGCCCAAATGATTCTTCCGTCATGGGCAAGCTATCCAGAGAAGCATTGTCTATCAATGAGGGACGATAAAAATGTCCGTTCTGTAGCCCCGCATCATCGGCTACCTTCCCCCCTGTAAGAAGGGTTCCACCCTTTGCCAAGGCATCATCGATATGTCGTTGGGTTCGATCAATAACGGCTTGATTAAGCACCGGGCCATATTCAACACCTGGCGTTAAACCATAGCCCAACTTAATATCAGCGGTTAAAGTCAGCAATCTGTCTACAAACGCTTTATGTACCTCCCGATGCACTAATATTCGATTAACCGTGACACATATTTGCCCCATATTTGAAAAAGAGCGCCGCATGGCTGCCCGAGCAGCTGCTTCAATATCGGCGTCGGGCAATACAATAAAAGGCGCATGCCCACCCAATTCCAAGCAGACTTTTTTTAGATTGGTTGCCGCATTGCGCATGATTTCCTGTCCGGCAGGCACCGAGGCAGTGGCGGAAATCAAAGCGATGCCCTCATGTGCCGATAAGGCGGCACCGGCCTCATGTCCATAGCCCTGCAAGTTACCTAACACGCCAGCGGGAACACCCGCATCATGGAAGCATTGCACAACAGCGGTGATGGCAAAGGGTGTTTCATGCGGTGGCTTAACAATAATCGGACAGCCCGCTGCCAGGGCCGGGCCTACTTTCCAACAATACAGGTCAACGGGATAATTCCAGGGCACAATCGCAGCGGTAATACCCACCGGATGATAGGAAACCACATTTTTAATATTCAAATCGCTGCAAGGTCTTATTGAACCCTCAATACGACAGGCTTGTTCTGCATAGAAACGCAATACCTGTATTCCAAACAGAATTTCCTTGCGATTGTCCGACAGTGGCTTACCCTGTTCGCGAGTCAATGCAATGGCAATAGTCTCCACCCGTTGTTCAATCAGGGTGGCTACTTTACGTATAATATTAGCTCGATCAACCGGGCTGGAACCGGCCCATTGTGGCTGTACTTGTTTTGCCGCTACAACCGCTTTATCAATATCAGCAGCAGTGGCAAGTGCTGCTCGACCAATGGTTTCGCCATTGCCGGGGTCGCGAACGCTGTACCAGTTTCCTGCTACCGGTTGATGCCATTCACCACCATAGTAGAGCGCACATTCGTTCATGCCATATCTCGCGATGAGAGTCTGCGCCACAGCTCAGCATAGTTAAGATCATTCTGGACATCGGCTTGTGCTTTTGACGTAGTGTTAGGACTCACCATAATCATGGGTTGGTAACCACGCTGCACCAGTTTCTCGACGGTTGAGGCATTTATGGTTTGGGCGATGGCGATAGCAACACTGGTCGAGGACGCACCAACCGGGTCTTTCAATCCGTCGATAACGATACCTGCATCGGCTTTGGGTGCCATCGTATCGATAACCACATCGGCCAATTCAAACAATCGCTTACCACAGGAATGGCGCGACGGCACAGTTGAAGAATGTGGCAAGCTGGTAACGCCAATCACTTTCATACCACGCTGCTGCGCACCAACCGCTATGTCCAGAGTTACAGCATTGATACCAGAATGAGAAAATATCACCATAGTGTCTTCCGAATCGAGCTGGTGCGAAGACAAAATAGCATCGCCATAACCTTCACGGGAATGGATAAATCGATACTGCCTAGCGCCACCATCACCCAATACGCGATGGAATGAAATCATCGAGCTTTCTACCATTGGCCTGAAACCAACGGCAGTGCCGGTACGAGGGAACATTTCCATGGCAGCAAAGGATCCGTGTCCAGTGCCAAAAGTAAAGGCCAGCTTGCCTTTTTCAATGCTATCGGCACAGGCCTGTGCTGCCTGATCTATAGCGTCAGCCTGCGAGTTCATTACATCGTTCAAGCGCTCAATTAAATTATTGAAGTAGCGTTGTGTCATATTCATAGCCATTCACCTATATAAGTATCAAAATAGTTGTAATCACTCCCTGTCTATATCAAGGTCGTTCTGCTCAGGGCCTCAAGAGCATACTTAAATAATTTTTGCTCCTGTTCAATCAGATGATCTTCCCCCAGTTTTTTACCTGTATCCGAATCAACCGTTGCCAAGCAGAAGCAACCCGCTCTAGCTTTCAAGACCCGCGCGGCAGTTAGTAGCGCTGATGTTTCCATGTCAAGAGCAATAACGTCCAACGCCTTCATTTTGGACAGGGTGGCTTCTTGTTGTCTCTTTCCCGCCTTATCCAGCACATACATCTCTTGGTAGAACCCATCGAAGGATGCGAATACACCGCTGCGCCAGACATCTTTATCCTCGACGCAATCTCTCAATGCAGTTTGCAACGCAAAATCGGCTACAGCGGGATATTCGATGGGCGCATAGGATCTAGAGGTTCCTTCTCCTCGATAAGCCGCTTCGGCAATAACAAATTCACCTAACCTAACAGGGGGCAGGGACATGGCAGTACCGATACGTAAAAAAATACGCGCACCCAAATCATAGAGTTCATGCATCACTATTGTGGCAATCGGCGCTCCCATGCCAAAAACACAGGCAGTAATACGTTGATCTTTATAATATCCATTCAGGCATTTCAATCCGCGCTGCACGGGATACTCTTGAACTTTATCCAATAATAATGCTAGCCGCTCTGCTCTTTCAGGATCTCCCAGCAGTATTACGCGTTCAGCGACATCGTCTGACTTACACCCAATATACCAGGCAGTTTTAGACATAATGGATTCCTCTGTAAGGCTTAGTCAGATGATCTTGGCAACAACAGTTGATAAGCAGCATCAATCCCTTTTTGAACAGCGACTGTCATCGCGATCTCACCACTTAATAGCGCAGCCAAAGTACCCCCTGCTAACGTGTCGCCTGCACCAGTTGTGTTGATGACTTTAAGCGAAGATACCGATAGCAAGCCGAGCGGCTGGCCGCCCTGCTCAATAGCCACTTCGTTGGTACCATTCGTTGCTACGATAACGGGAGCGGGCCTGTTACGTCCCTTGAGCGCCTCGTTCACTGTTCCGCGTTCCGTTGGATTGCAGAAAATATAATCGGCACGCATACCCAGCGCTTTACGCAGGCTGGTTGGGAACGATAGGTCATCATTTTTTGCTACCCAGGCAACGGTCGCATCAACATTGATCCGTTCAACCAATCGCTCGCCGATCTGCGGGGGGCCTACGGTAATACATAACAGATCTGTTTTTCTAACAGCTTCTTGCTGTGTTGCGCTCAGCTGCTCTTGACCGATAAAGCCAGGGTCAAAGAGACAGGAACAATTGCCATCGGCTTCATAAATCAGCATGCAGACCGGGGTTGCACCCCCCTCTACTACAGCAATAGCTGATGTATCAACCCGGCGATCAGTGGCTTCTTTGGTATATATTTCGCCATGGTGATCGTTGCCAATCCAGGTTAATACTTGTGAACGGTGGCCAGCGGCGGCTATTGGTATGGATGCGTACAAGGCACAACCGCCAGGGTGAGGCCATGGCTGCGAAGACCGATCATTGATAATAGTGGTGTGGCCCACTTTATAATGCCCGTCTAATCCGACGGCAAAATCGAGTGATGCGTAGCCTGATGTAATGGCATTTTTCAATGCAGTGCCTCCAAAGCGTCATCTAACGTCACTACCCAGCCCATATAGCGATCGATATCTTCCAGCGACGCCTCTGCCAGATACGCTCGATTAGAATTAGTCGCCGCTCTTGGAATCAAGCATTTAAAGCCATTACCAAAAGCATCCTGGGTAGTAGCTCGTACACAAACATTGGTTTTAACTCCCGCAATGACTAACCGATCGACATGCTGTTCTCGAAGCAATAATTGCAGGTCAGTACCAAAAAATGCACTGAATCGTCGTTTAAATAAGATTATCTCTGATCGACTCGTTTGTTCCCCAAACTCTGGAATCAAAGCGGAATTTATACTTGAATGCAATCCATGAGAAGGTAGCTTCAGTTGTTCAAAATCATTTAGCCCATCACGGTGCCGTTCGACTACATAGACTATCAAGCGATTGCCGTTGCGAGCTGCATTGACCAATTTCAGACAGGGGTCAACAACATCCCTGGCCTGCGGATAGTAGTTTTCTCCCTGATGATGCAAAAAAGAATATTGCATATCAATCAATAGCAATGCTGTTTCACCGCTGGTTTTCCATTCTTCAGTCATCGACATGCCTCTCTACAATCTTGATAACCCTGTTATAGGTCACGATGACTGTTTGTTCTCATGGGCAAATAGTGCTTCACTCAGGCCACGTGAGCTAATCAGGTGAACTTCGTAGGTATACGATTCCCCACTATAAATTCCCTCGGTTATTTCTAATAGCCGGCCTTTGGTATCAAAACTTTTGCGATGTACCAACATCACTGCATCACCTTCTTGTATCTGCAGGAGTTGAGCTTCTTTTCGACCGGCTTTTTGAGCATGGAGGATTTCATCGGCATGGTCGACAATAATCCCCACATTTTGAAACGCATCAAACAGCGAGAAGCTACCCTCTTCGAGCAACGCGGCATGAGGCTGGTTAATGTCCAACTGCAACTCATCAATTCGACAAGCCACTGAATGGGGTACGATATGTTTGTGTATAGCCCAGGGGATATTGCCTACTAGGCGCAATCGTTCCAATACCACCGCAGACTCGTCACAACCAAACTGCATGGCTTTTTTCCGCGACAATGGCGCAATATCGATAAACTGCTGTGCCGGTACGCGCCCTTGCTGGCGAACGCCCGCAGTAAAACTCAGTAGATAGCCGGGTTTGCGATGCAGGGACTGACGGGCGACAATAGTACCCACTCCTTGTCGACGTTGGGCCATCCCTTCCCGTAACAAAATATCGAAAGCGCGAACTACCGTACCGCGACTCACCCCGTATTGTTGGCACAAAGAGGCTTCACTAGGCAACATATCGCCAGGGCTGAATTCTCCAGAGTGAATCTCTTGTTTTAAATCATCAGCTAGTCGTTCATACAGCGGACTGACTTTTTTGACCCTACGACGCATCACATTAAACCCTGATTATAATGACAGCCGACAATAGTAAATTATCTGCCCTCAGCTGGGGGCAACTTTAACATAACTACCACTTGACTAGTCAACTAGTTATTTGTATTATTCGCCCGAAGTTAATCGCATTCTGTACAGCTGATTGTCTGCAACTGATTGATAGACAGGAGATAACAATGATTAATACCCTTAAATACAGTGGATTAATTGTAGCAGTTATTACTGCTTTCGGGCCAGCAAGCTACGCTGCAAGTATTCTGGAAGAAGTTATCGTTACTGCACAAAAACGTGAGCAATCGCTACAAAATGTTGGTATTGCCATTGATGCATTCAGCGGTGAAGGTTTGCGAAACAATGGCTCACTCTCCATGCTCGATATTAGCCAGCTGTCACCAGGGCTTAATATCCGTGGCCCCTTCGGTGAAAACGGCTATCCGATCATAACCCTGCGTGGCGTTAATACCGATGGCTTTATCGAGACCCTGCCACAATCTACCGGTGTCTATGCAGACGGCGTTTATTTATCACAGTCACCTATGCTGGCCTTTCGATTACTGGATTTACAACGCGTTGAAGTATTGAAAGGGCCTCAAGGCACGCTTTATGGCCGCAATACCATTGCCGGGGCAGTCAATTTTATCGCCAACCGTCCCACTGCCGAGCCGGAAGGTTATATCAATATTGGCTATGGACGGTATCAACGGGTCAATGTGGAAGCAGGCTACGGTGGGCCTCTTACTGACACAGTAGCGGGCCGCGTCGCCATCAAATCCCTCCGTCAAACGGACAGCCCTTTAACCAACCTCAACCCCAATGTTGGCAATGGCGGTGAGCTGGATCAGTTTTCTGGACGAGCGTCATTACTGTTGACTCCAAACGAAACTATTGAACTGCTGGTACAAGTGCATACCGGTCGTGATAATTCTGATGTCTGGCCTTTCTCCATCATTCCAGCGGGTGAGGATACTGACAATGATGGCGTACCTGATAGTCTGTGTAATGAGTTCTTTGTTGGTAACGTTGCAGCGGCACAACAAAACTGCCTGGCAGCGGATCCCTTTGCTAGTGGTAATACGTTCAATGATCAAGACGGTGCCCCCTATACCAACAATCTGAACGCTATCGGTCAGCATCGAAATATATATACTGGCACCATGGCTGAGCTAAACTGGAACCTGGGCTCTATGCAACTGACTTCCGTGACTGCATGGGACGAGTTTGAACGCAGGGATGAGCTAGATGAAGATGCTGGTCCTACCGTTGCCATTGACAATGTTCGCCGTTCCGACGTTGAACAATTTTCTCAAGAGCTGCGCCTTGCCTCCAATAAGAATACGCCATACACCTGGCTACTGGGCTTCTATTACTCCACTGACGAACTGGAAGGTGACCCTTCATTTGATTCAGGTGGTCGCCAGGACCGCTCTACACTGGAGACTGAAACCTACGCCATTTTTGGGCAAATAGAATACCCTCTAGCCAATAATTTCACAGTAATTGTTGGCGGGCGCTATACGCAGGTAGAGCGAGAATTTGACTATCAGACCAACGGATTTTTTTCCGCGCCAGCATTACAAGCCGGCGTCAAAGATGATTTTAGTGATGGTGATAGTTCCGGCAAGCTTGGGCTGGAATGGGATGCCAGCGATAAAACGATGGTATACGCGAGTATCTCCAGAGGGTTTAACGCCGGTACGTATAACAGCCAGTTTATCGATGCAGTCGTCGATATTGATCCAACCACGGCCGAGACCATGACAGCCTATGAGTTAGGCGTCAAAAGCAGTTTTTCCGACGGCAGGTTAAGGTTAGAAGCGTCGACGTATTTTTACGACTACAAAAATATGCAGGTTGTCGCTGTAGTACCCCGGGGTACCATTGATGCCAATGTTCTGACCAATGCCGACGGTGCCAATTTGTATGGATTTGAAACACAACTATGGGCAATGCCAACATCCTGGCTGGCGTTTAATCTAGGCATCAGCTTTATAGAAAGTGAGCTTGATAACTTGGAATCACCGGTACCAGGGACAGGAGCAAGCGGTCCCTTCCCCTGGAATGCCCCCTTGTTCGGTGCCACCAACATTCAGCTGGAAGGAGACAGTTTACCCAATGCTCCAGAATGGAGTTTCAACTCTACAATACAGATAACGCTGCCCATTAATGACCAGCTCAGGCTTGTTGGGCAAGCCAATATTTCCTGGGAAGATGACATCAAACGAGACCTGATTGATACCAAAGCTTTATATACCGAAGACCACTGGAATGTAGACAGCCGTATTAGCCTGGAAAGCACCGATGAAAAATGGAGTGTCTCCGTGTGGGGTCGCAACCTAACTGATGAGACCTATATTACAGAGGCTTATCAGGTCGCGGGCTTTGGCTTTTACATTGCCGGTGCTACCTACAACAACCCCCGCTCTTATGGCTTAAGTGCCAGCTATAATTTTTAAACATCGGCTTATATAGACCCACTTGTATAGACCAATGGGCTAGCCATTTTAGCCCAGCACCTTGGGAAAATATCTATATCTCTAGCATTATTAACACAAGCACAGACTATTCTGAGTATCCATACACATTGCGGGAAAAGGTCAATAAAGCCATGAATGTCGCAGATAAAAAAAGCACTTTTATTGGAGCTCTGGCCGTTTTTATTGCTGGTGGATTATTCTGGGCGTTTTTACCCTTATTTATCGGACTGCAATCCGCAGCGCTACACATCTCCAAAACAGGAGCTGGTGCGCTGGGATCCGCCTACTTACTAGGATTTTCACTGGTTTCAATCACCGCTTTATTTTGGGCATCAAGAACCCATTGGCGCTACACACTGATAGCTGCTGGTATTATTGTTATTGCTGGATTTTACGCTATATACACTGCAAAAAATTATACGATAGTACTGATTGCCTGCTTGGTGATAGGAATTGGAATGGGAGCAAAATGGACCATTAGCTATCGAATATTTGGAGCGGCATCTAATCCTGACCGCGCCTTCGGTTTATCCATTGCCATTGCATATTGTGTACTCGCGGCAATTATCTTTATTTTAGGCAGCCATATTGTGCCGACCTATGGTCTAAGGGGCGCTGCATTATTTATCATAAGCGCGGTGGCCCTGCTAACATTGGGCGCATTGTGGATACCCGCTAACTTGGCAGCTCCTGCTACTGAAAACGCTTCTGCTTCTGGTAGCTATAAGAGTAACCAGAAGAGCAGCTATAAGCCCTCCATGCCAGTTTCTCTAGCTCTCACCGGTATTTTGCTTGGAGGGCTGGGTATTGCTGCGATCTGGACGTTTGTTGAACGCATGGGGGCGAACGCCAGCTTCACTGCCGAGCAAATTGGGCCAGTACTATCCAGCAACCTGCTTGCGATTGGATGCGGGTCTTTACTGGCTTCAGCGATTGGTGCTCGAATGGGCCGCTTGTTGCCGCTTACCGTCGGGTATAGCATCCTGGTAGGCTCTCTCTGGCTGTTACTCGACATCACCAATTTCTCTTTTTACGCGGTTGCAATCACTTTGTTTGGTCTCGGCACAGGATTTATTATGCCTTTTCAGATGGCCACCTTGGCGGTGGTTGATCAAAATGGTCGATTTGTTGTCTTGATCGCCGCCGCTCAAGGAGTGGGTTCAGCTCTGGGACCGATTATCGGTGGTTTTGCCTCTGATATTGCCGGCCTGACGGCCCTCGTTGTAACGAGTCTTATAATATTGCTGGCCAGTTACGCTATGTTTGTGTTAATTCGAAAAACAATCCGGCGCGAGTCCCGGCATCGCCTGTGACGTCGAAGCTTATAGCCATTTACCCCTGCTCGAGGAAAGGGAATACATCCCAACCATGAAATTTGCTTCTGGCTTCGAGATTATGGAGTACTGTCAGAAAGTAGCAGAGAAATTCGGCTTCTACGATCATTGTCTCTTCCACACCACCGTGGAAAAAACAGATTGGGACGAAACGTGGATCGCACGACAGTTGGGGCACAGCACAACCGAGATGTTGTTTCGTGTCTATTCCAGATATGTCCCCAACCTGACTCGGCAGGACGGTTCGGCATTCGAAGCAATACTCACACGCACGTTAAGCGAATAATACGCACGCGCCTGAACTGAGCTCACCCACGGCAATTTCAGCCATCGTAACTTCCGATGCTGAGGCAGTCCGTTGACCCTCGAGGAACACTTTCTTGATGGCCTGCAACAGTGTCTCTATAGAACAGTCAGGATGCCTTCTGGCCGGTTGGTCCGTTTCGCTACGAACGTCATCATCCCAAGACGACTCTGCTATATCAGTTGGTCGAGTGCCATTGGCCCGCTTTCAAGGCAATGCTGGCCGCACAGGACAAGCAGTTGCCAGGTTATGTGATTCGTGAGTTCGATGACTACCTCAAGTGTGGCCGTCTAGAATACGGTTTTCTGCGTGTTCGTTGCGATTCATGTCGTCATGAAAAACTCGCGGCTTTCAGCTACAAACGCCGCGGCTTCTGTCCTTCGTGTGGTGCTTGGAGAATGGTGGACAGCACCGCGGCATCTGGTTGACGAAGTCCTGCCGAAACGTTCCATACAACAATGGGTGCTCAACGTGCCGTATCCCCTGCGGTATCTGTTTGCGACCCACCCGGCTGTGATGAGCCAGGTACTCACCATCGTTCATCGCACGATCAGTACTTTTCTGATCAAACGTGCACGAATGACGATGGCGCCACCCATGCGGTGCTCAGCCCGATGGGATTCATGGGCCGCCTTGCAGCACTGGTGCCCAGTCCGCGGGTTAACCTGACTCGGTTTCATGGGGTGTTCTCCCCGAATAGTAAACTGCGTGAGCATGTTGTTCCCCATAAACCGGTCGAGCAAGAAGAAATCCAGAAGACCAAGGCTTACTTGATGGCCTGGACGCAGCGACTCAAACGCGTATTCGCCATTGAAATAGGGAAATGTGAGCAGTGTGGCTGACCAGTGCGGATCATTACATCTATTGAGGACCCTGACGCCATCCAGGAAATCCTGAAACACCTGGGACTGGATCAACCCGGTGCTCCACAGAATCGCTCGCCGCCAAGTCTGAACGACCAATCAACAACACTGTTTTGATTTCAAGCACACCGAATACACACCGGTGACAGTCGCGTTCAACCGGAAATGGAATCCAGAGGCTGAACTGCCAGGATTTTAATCAACTTAGTGGCGGCATGAGACAGCCAGGGGTACAGTGAGTAGCCCACATGAATTGCGATACATTTCTGAAAGTGGAAAAAGGGCGGTTGTTCTTCCTAACCGCAGATAGTGTTGAACGCCATCAACTGACAGGCAACTACCTGTCATAAAACCACCCTCGGGCCCGGATAAGTAGCAGACTGCTCCGGCAATTTCATCGGCACTGGCCATGCGCTACAGTGGAGCGAAGTTTTTAATCGCGGCTTCTGCGGGATTGCCAACTTTTTCGATATAGTCACGGCGCATCGTGCCGATATTGACGTAGCCGGGGCAGACAGCATTAATGCGTACATCGGGTGCCAGTGCCATGGACCTGCTCATGTTCATCACTGCAGCTTTTGATGCGCGGTAGGCCGCAAGATAAACATCCCCCCGCACACCGGAGTCGGAGGCAATATTGACTATCGAACCTTTACTCTTCTTAAGAGCGGGCATGGCCGCCTGGCAGCAGAAAAACAACCACTTGAGATTAATATCCAACGTGGCATCCCAGATATCTTCGGTTGTTTCTTCAACGGTGGCGTTTGTTCCCACGCCTGCCGAATTAACCAGGATGTCCATGCCACCCAATGTAGCAATGCTCTGCTCTACCGATCGCTGGCACCCTCTTGCCGTCATTCCTGCCTTCGGCGAGAATGACGGCGGGGAGGACGGCGCGGAGGCACTGGCGGACTGGCTGGTGTTTTACAACAGACCCCACCAAGCATTGGCCTTGTACTCCCCTATACAATCCCTGATTATCAACCCACTGGAGTGCCTTATGTTATGAACCTATACAACAACTGCACCATGATTTTCATATACTGCACCTTCATATACTGCGCCTTCTGAGCAGTAGGGGATAAACACCAATGAGCAATCAATCTTATCGCGCCTATGAGCCTGAACGAGATGCCAAGGCGATCATCCGTATCTGGCAGGAGGTCGGTTGGCTTAAAGATGATGCAAAGGAAATTGCCGCGCTGATGGATGTGTTGCAGATTGGCAGTGTTGATGTCGCCACCCTTGACGACACGGCTGAATGTGTCACCCAATGGACCTCTGGTAGCCTGCGTTATCAGGATGAAACCCTGGCACTAGGTGCAGTCCTGGCGGTCACCACCAGCCATATCGCCAGGAAGCTCGGCTTCGCCAAAGGGCTCACCGCCAGGTCCCTGGCACAGCAGTATGAACAGGGCATGGAGGTCAGTGCCCTGGGCATGTTTGACCAGGGTTTTTACGACAAGCTGGGCTATGGCACGGGCACCAGTGAAAACAGGATTCAGTTTGACCCGGCTACTTTAACGGTGGAATACCCATTCCGACCGCCCACCCGGCTGAGGCTTGACCAGCATCAAGAGTTGCATCAGGCATTGAGTCAACGGCAGATGTTTCACGGTTCAATAGTGCTGGAACCGGCGGCGGTGATTCAGTCTTTGATGCGCTGGACGGAAAACCTTTTGGGCTGGGGTATTTTGATGGTCCTGGCGAGACCCTCAGTCATTTCATCTGGGGGAGCACCGAGGGTGAACATGGTCCCTACGAGATTTACGCCCATGCCTATCAAGGTAAGGAGCAGTTGCTGGAGCTGTTGGCATTGATCAAGTCACTTGCCGACCAGGTCAGCAGTTTCAAAATGCGCGAACCGGGGGAAATACAGTTCCAGGATTTACTGAAACAACCCTTCAGAACCAGACGACAATCACAGGGCGGCTCCCATGCACAGAGTTTTCACGCGGCAGCCTACTGGCAACTGCGCATCTTAAATCTTGAATCCTGCCTGGCCAAAACGCACTGTCCCGGTCCTGGCGTCAGCTTCAATCTGACTTTGACTGACCCGGTTGCTGAGCTTTTGGAGGGCGACACCCGCTGGAGCGGATTGGCAGGCGATTGGTGTATTCACCTGGGTGAGGAAAGTTCGGCAAGGGCGGGCACTGAGGCGGGTTTACCCCAGATGCAAGCCACCATCAATGCGTTTAGCAGGATGTGGTTTGGGGTCCGTTCAGCTTCAAGCCTGGCGGTAACTGATGTATTGGCAGCCGAGCCTGAGTTGCTCCGTAGCCTGGACAGTGTATTGCGCTTGCCCCGACCTCATTTCGGCTGGGACTTTTGACCCGCTTTGCAAAAATTCAGGAAAATCCATCTATTCACAGGTACACTGCACAGCAACCTACTCATTAGGAATGGATGATGTCAGCGATCTTAAAATCCTCAGGACTACCGGAAATAGAAAAAGCCATGAATTGTGCGGAGAGCTACGAGGAATGGAAGGCTCTGGCACTAGAACACGATCTTATCTCTGGCAAAGAAATCTGGAAAAGTAAAGAAGAATCAAAGGCTTACGACTATAAAAACATCAAGATACGGCTGGACACCCTGCGCGACTTAAAGGCAAGGGAAGACTATTCTGGGCTGCTGTTTGCCCTCAACGAGGGTATCCACGGCAATCAGGGCGGCATGGGGCACACCGCGCTTTATGAACAAGCAAAGTTTGGTGCCAAACGGCTGATTGAAGAATATGTTGATGAAATCGTCACCGTCATCCAGATCATCAAAGACCTGCCAGCGAATATCATCCAGCTTGAAGACAAGGCGGACTTTTTTCATAGAGCAAGCCTTTGTTTTGGTCGCTCGGCACTGATGTTGAGTGGTGCCGGTTCCCTGGGGCATTTTCACGGTGGCGTCATTAAGGCACTGGTAGAACATGATCTGCTACCCCAGGTGATTTCTGGGTCTAGCGCCGGGTCTGTATTTGCTGCGGTCGTTGGCACCCACACCCATGCCGAACTGAAGACCCTGATAGACAGTGAATTATTGCAGGATCCCCTGCCCGGGGAGATTGAATCAAGCGGGATAATAGAAAAGATTGACGCTGCCAGCCTGCGCCTGATACTTGAGGCGGTCATTCCGGATCTGACATTTCAAGAAGCTTATGAGAAGACCGGTAAAAAAATCAGCGTCACCATCGCGCCGCTTGAGGAACATCAAACATCACGGTTGATGAACGCGATCACCTCGCCCAATGTGTTCATCCGTTCTGCCGTCCAGGCGTCCTGTGCGGTACCGGGGGTTTATCCGCCGGTCATGTTGATGGCGAAGAATGTCAATGGTGAAACCCAACCCTATCTGCCAGGCCGCCGATGGGTTGATGGTGCCGTCACCGATGATCTGCCGGCAAAGCGATTGGCAAGGCTGTATGCGGTGAACCATTACATCGTGAGTCAGGCGAACCCGCTGGCACTTGCAATGATGACCGCCGAGAGAGCAATGCCAATGACAAAACCCTTCAAAAACCTAATGAAGTCCTGGAACTATGAATGGCTCAAAAGCGGCGAGCGGTTCTCCCGACGATACCTGCGTGCCGTACCAGAGCTGGGCAAGGCGATGAGTATGTTCTATTCGGTTGCCGTGCAGAATTACAAGGGCGATGTCAATATCATGCCGAGCTTCAGCTATGTCAATCCCAGGAAGCTCCTGGCGAAACTCCCCCATGAGGAGGTCGCGGCCCTGGTGCGTGAAGGGGAAAGAGCAACCTGGAGACGACTTGAACAGATTCGGATCAGCACCAAAATTGGGCGCACCCTTGATGCCATTCTGGATGAGTATAAATAAAACATCTTGCTTGCCTTAGCCTTGATAGGCATGTACTATCCGCCGCCAAGTCACCATCAAGGTGGCATGCGCAATCTCGGGGAATAAATAATAGCTATAATAAAAGGGTCATAGTGAAGTTAAAGTCTTGCTTCACATTGCTTCACATTGTTTCTCATTGCTTCTCATTAAAGACCATCACAACTATATCTAGGGGGATATAACCATGATGAAACACACACAATTTTTGTTGCTCAGTTTGCTTCTCGTTGTCTGGGGCGGGGTATCTAGCTCGGTCTATGCTCAAGAGGACGACGCGCTTGAAGAAGTGATTGTTACGGGTTCTTATATCAAATCAAGCCCTACAGACGGTGCTTCGCCAGTTGATATTGTGTCCCGGGATGACATTGATGAAATGGGTGCCCTAGACATTTCCGATATTACTAGAAATATAACCGCAAACTCCGGGGCGGAGATAGTGCCAGATTCGTTTACATCTGGAGCCTTGCAGGGCACTAGCAATGTTAATTTACGCGGCTTGGGACTCGGCTCTACTTTGGTATTGGTCAATGGTCGTCGGAATACACTGGCGGCAGCGACTGCCAATGATGGTTCCAGTTTTGTTGATACCAGTATGATTCCATCTATAGCTGTGCAACGGGTTGAAGTGCTAAAAGAAGGTGCGGCGTCAGTCTATGGCTCCGATGCGGTAGCAGGTGTTGTCAACTACATTACCCGAGATGATTTTGAAGGTACTGAGATAGGCACCTTTTATCAGAGTTCAACCGCGGATAGCCAGCAAGATAAGCAACTTAGTATTTTGCATGGCTGGGCAAATGACACCCTGCATGTCGTCGTTGCGGGGCAATACTTGGATCGTTCCCCGCTCAGTAGTGCCGATAGACCCGAACTAACAGAAAGAGGCATTTCCGGGCTGGGTAATTCGTTTTTGTTGTTTGGACCCTCGGCGGTTGCCTCTGGTCCCTATGCGGGAACATATACCCCATTCGAAAATGTTCCTGATGCGAATTGCGTAGCTTCTGGTGGCATCATCATTCCACAAGGCAGCGGCGAGCGATGCGGGTTTTTATATGGTCCTAGGTTTAATGTCGTCAATGAAGAAGAAAGGACTCATTTCTACGGTAAGGTGAAGTATGAGATAGCGGGTGGCACGGAACTTGGTGTTGAAGTCATGTGGGCAAATGTTGAAGTTTTGGATAACCCACAATCGCCGAGTTATCCTGCATTGAGTTATTTGTCCCCTTCAAACGCAATTGGTCCAGGCCAGGCGGGTAATCCATTTGGGGTGCCAATTCTTTGGCTAGGGCGCCCCCTGGGTTCGGCCTTCCCGTCCCCACTTGCCCCGCGGGATAATGAACATTTGCGTGTCGCCTATGAGTTGGATGGTGCGATGGGCAATTACCATTATAATGTTGCGGTGACGCACAGTACTTATGAAGGACAGGGCACCCAACCAGATACCAGCACATCAAGATTTAGGGATGCCATTTTTGGTATGGGTGGTCCCAATGGAGATATGTCTTGGAATCTGTTTGATCCTTCTGCGAATAGCCAAGCATTGATTGACTATGTCACCGTCGCGCAGGAAACCGCCACTGATACAACCTTAACCGTATATGATTTTGTTATAGATGGTGAAATCGGTGAGGTTGGTTTTGCTGCTGGCATGCAAGCAAGATATGAATCGCTTGAAATTAGACGTAACGATATTAGCCGAGTTGAATTTGATGACGCTGGCAATCTGACGAAATTTGCCGATTTGCTATTCTTGGGTGGCGGTATCAATGTAGATGAATTTCGATCATCTGTGGCTATTTTCAGCGAATTTCAGTGGGAGCCGACCACGGCTTTGGAACTCAGATTTGCTGGGCGCTATGAAGAACTGGATTCTGATACGACATTTGATCCCAAGCTTTCCGCGCGTTATCAGGCTACCGATGATCTGGTTTTACGTGCGTCAATTAGTAGTTCCTTCCGCGAAGCTTCACTGCATCAACTCTATGCAAGTTCTGTGGGCTTGCAGGGTATTCAAGATCGCAATGTAGATGGCACCGATAAGGGCGGTACAGTGTTTATCAGGATTGCCCAGGATGCGAATGATCAATTGGATGCCGAACAGGCAAACAACTTGAATCTGGGTGTTATTTGGCAACCCATTGATAGTTTGCACATCACTTTGGACTATTGGAGCGTGGATTATACAGATGTGATTACCATTGAAAGTGCCCAGGGAAAAGTTATTGCCGACCGAGATCAACCGGATGTAAAACGCACCGCTGGTGACACTTTGATTGGGGTGACGACGAATTACTTCAATGCAGCAGAAGTGGACACTGCCGGGTTTGATCTAGGAGTTAAGTATGTGTTCCCGCCAACCGGCCTGGGTGAATTCAGTATAAAAATGGATCTGACCCACATGCTGAGCTATGAGATTCCAATCGGTGGCAAGACCACAGACGTGGTGGGTTTATTTAACCATGATACCTTTGCGCGTTCTCTGCCAGAAACCAAATCAAATACGACATTTCGTTGGGAGAATGGGCAGCACCGGGCATCCATTGCCGGGCGTTTTATTTCAAGCTATAAAACAACCCGAGGCGGGGCTCCTGCTGGCTATTCCCAGAATATTGATAGCCATTTGACCTGGGATTTGCAGTACAACTATGAAGTGAGCATGGAATCAGTTGATACAAGAATCACGATTGGTGTTCTGAATGTAACAGACGAAGAGCCACCGCAGGTTTGGGACGCCGCCAACTTCTCATACGATTCACGGCAACACGATGCTCGTGGTCGTCTAGCCTACATTGGGTTGAAGTTTAGAATGTAAGTACCTTGTCGGAAAGCGTGTAAAGAAAATAGCATGGCTAAAACCCATGCTATTTTTTTTGCCATAAGAAAGGGAAATTCTCGCGCTATTCTTGTTTGTCACCTTACTGCCGTCATTGTCTAGGGGTTACGGCACCGCCATGGGGTGTTGATAAGTAACAATATAGGCATTAGGCTAGACAGATATAGGACTAAGTGCTACTGTTGCCATTAAGCGTTAAAGGAGCGCCATGCGGATATTGAAAAATAAGGCGTTCAGCAAATGGGCGGCCAAGGAAGGCATAAGCGATAGTGCCTTATGGGTGGCGGTGGATGAGATGGAACGAGGGCTGGTTGAGGCGGATCTTGGCGGTCATGTATTTAAAAAGCGGGTGGCTGTGGGTGGTCGAGGCAAAAGTGGTGGGGTTCGTACCTTGCTTGCCTACAAAGTGGCTGATAAAGCCTTCTTTATTTACGGGTATGCCAAGAGCGTGAGAGCAAATATCAAAGCCGACGAGCTAAAAGGTTTAAAGGCATAAGCTGAGGTATTGCTGAATTACAGTGACAAAGAACTCACCCAAGCGGTGAAAAAAGGCGCATTAATTGAAGGGGAAAGTGATGGATAAATCAATCTTAGAGGTTGTGCATGAAGGTGCCAAAGACCTGCATGAGGCCGGTGTCATGCCGGAGGTGACGTTGCGCGAGTTTGACGCCCTCTGTTTGCCACCGGTTAAGCAATACAACCCGGTACAGATCAAGCGAATCCGCTTGCAAGCCAAAGCCAGCCAAGGCGTGTTTGCGATCTATCTGAACACCAGTAAATCCACAGTGCAGAAGTGGGAGCAGGGTGCGAAAAAGCCCAATGGCTCTTCACTAAAGCTGCTGAATATCGTGGCTCAGAAAGGCTTGGAGGCACTGGCTTAGCACCCAGCACCCAGCTATTGAACACTAGTTTCCGATTCCTGCTCTGGTGGTATCAATGACGACGCGAAGAACTTCTTGATGTCATCCAAAATAAGGTAACCAGAAGGTACGACCAAGAGCGTCACCAGGGTGGCAAAGAGGACGCCGAAGGCAAGCGAGACCGCCATGGGTACCAAAAATTGCGCCTGCACACTTTTGTTCAACATCAGGGGCAACAGACCGACGAATGTGGTGAGCGAGGTGAGTAAAATAGGTCTGCATCGTGAAATGGAAGATTCTATTACCGCCTGTTTGACTGAGTTGCCTGCCAAACGCCTGGCATTGACGCTATGTACGAGTACCAGGCTGGAATTGACCACCACACCGGATGCCGCGACGAAACCAAGAATAGACATCATCGCCAGACCCGACACAAAACCAAAGACCTTCATAATGAGATGCCCCCAGATGGCGCCGACAAACGCGAATGGAATCACACTCATAATGATCAGCGGCTGACTATAAGATCTGAGGGGCACTGCCAGTAAAGTGAAAATCACAAAGATAGCGGCAATGGAAAGCGGAATCAGGCTGGATGTGGCGTCAGACTGATCCCGCTGGCTACCTTCAAGACTGTAGGACACCCGGGAATAGGGTTGCATAATTTCTTGTATTGGCCCTGCCCGCAGGGCGGCAATCACCTCGGTCGCCGTGATCAATGTGCGATCGACATCCGCGATGACATTCACGACTCGCCTGTTGTCTGCCCGGCGGATGGCAGAAAATCCTCGTCCGAGTTCTGCTTCGGCAACTGTGGCAAAGGGCACTTCTGAGCCTCTGGGGGTACGGATACGCATGGAATCAAGTGCGCCGAGGGAGCGGCGTTCTGCTTCCGTATAGCGCACCATCACCCGGACATCATCGCGCCCTCGTTGAATGCGCTGGGCTTCCTCCCCGTAGAATGCCTGCCTTGCCTGTCTTGCCAGGCTCCCTAGATTCAATCCCAGTGCCTCGCCCCCGGGCAGGATGGAAAGTCTTAATTCCTGCTTGCCGGAACGGAATGAATCGGTGATGTCGATCACCCCCGGGTATTCCGCAAGTTTGAAGCGGAGCTGTTCAGCAATAGCGCGGAGTTCATCAACATCACTACCCTCCAGTTGGATATCAATCGCATTCCCCGCGGAAAATAATGACGAGTTGAATTTGAGTTCAACCGCATCGGCCACGGCACCATGGCGGTCCCGCCAAAGATTGGCAACTTCCCGGGTCTTTATCTTACGACTCTGGCTGGGAGTCAGTTGCATGATGACTTCCCCCAGATGTCCGTTGGCGGAACCGCTAGGTCCTCCTGAATAATTTCCGGGGCTGTTTGCTGCCAGACTGGGATGGTCCCCGACTGCGGCCATCATATAGGTGACTGGCGGTGCCTTGGCATACTTGGCGTTAAGTTGTTGCCGGATGGCATCTCCGGACCGTTCCAGGTGCATGATTGCCTCATTGGTGACGGTGGAACTGGTACCCAGCGGCATAGTCAGTCTTGCGATGACCTGGTCCGACGCTAAGGGGGGGAAGAAGTCATAAGGCAAGCGCCCGCTCATGATAATGCCAACTGCCGACATAAGCGCCGCCAGTGCTATCGCCACAGTCACATATCTGGCTGTCATGGCAAATTCCGACAGGTGCCGGAATTGATTGTTAATAAAAGCCTCAAGCCCCTCAGCAAAGCGCGTCTGAAAGTGAAGCACCTGTTGGGCAAAGTGATTAAAGTAGCCGGCGAGATGCACCGCCAGTAGTAACGAACCCAGGGCGATGAAACTGGCAATATAGGTGCGCAGATCCGTGGTTACTCCGAGTAGAAGTATTGCCATGATGGGGACGAGCATCAGACTAACCTCACCCGAAGCAGTGCTGATTTTTGAGTTCCCGAGATGTGCCGGTAGCACCAGTTGCGATTCAATGAGAGAGAAGATGAGGCAACAGAGCACGGTAGATGCTATGACCCACATGATCTGCCCCATATACCCCGCGGCGAAGAGTAGCGGCATAAATGCGGCGACCGTGGTCAGCACGCCGAAGGTGACCGGTATCGTGACGCCCTGGGCACCATCAATGGCGCCCTTGAGCCTTGGGCTACCTCTCTGATGCTGAGAATGGACGCTCTCGCCGACCACGATAGCATCGTCCACCAGAATACCGAGCACCAGAATAAACCCGAAGAGTGAAATCGCATCAATAGACGAACCAATGACATGGGTCAAAAAGATAGCGCCGAGGAAGGCAACCGGTACGCCAATACTGACCCAGAAGGCAAGCCGGGGACGGAGAAAGAGAGCCAGCAGTATCAGTACCATCAAGAAACCCTGGCGACCACTGTTAAGCAATGTATTGAGGCGATCTTGTAGCAACTCGGAGCCGTCATTCCAGATGGTGAGGGTGATGCCATCCGGCAAGCGTTGCTGAACATCCTTGATGTATTGCTTAACATCGCGGCTGACATCTTGTAAATCCTGCTCGCCCACGCGGGAAACGCGGATCAAAGTGGCCGGCTTGCCATTGAAGCGCAATGACTGGTCAGTTTCCGCGAAGCCATCAACCACCTTGGCGACATCCCGGAGATGCAGCCTGGTGCCGTCCGCCCGGGTGGTGATTACCAGCTTCTCAAACTCATGCCCCCAATAGGCTTGCCCCTTGGTACGGAGAAGAATTTCCCCAGACTTGGTTTTGATAGACCCACCGGGCAGATCCAGCGAGCCGCTACGGACGGCAGCGGCAATCTGGTCAAAGGTCAAGCTATGGCGTCTCAGGGAAGCTTCAGATACTTCAATGGAAATTTCATAAGGGCGAGCGTTGGCGATGCTTACCTGGGTGACCTTAGGAAGTTGAGCAATATCATCCCGGATCTGTTGCCCTAGTTCTTTTAATGCGCGCTCGTTTTCTGGTCCGGTGATAGCGATATCTAGCACATTGTGGCTTCGGGTAAGCAGTTGGACGATGGGTTTTTCCGTTTCCTCCGGGAAGGTGTCAATGGCATCCACCCGGTTTTTTACATCGTCAAGTGCTCTCGCTTCGTCGGCGTTTTCAAAGAGTTCAATCTGCACCGAGCAGATGCCCTCATTAGCGGCAGAACGGATTTGTTTTATACCGACGATGTCTCCCAGTTCTTCCTCAATACGGATGCAGACCCCGGTTTCAACTTCTTCCGGTGCAGCACCCAGGTAGGGTACTTTGACGGAGATGATCGGAATGTCCATATCAGGGAATATTTTCATCGGCATCAAGGGTATTGATACCAGCCCTGCCAGAATAATGATGCCCATAAGCAGGTTGGCGGCGACATGGTTGTTGGCGAACCAGGCGATGATGGGTTTCATAATTGATTCCGCCTGGCAGTGGCTTGGCTTTCATCGGCGTCATTCAGGGGGCGTACGGTCATGCCCTGGATGGCGTTGTTGACGGTGGAAAGGCAGATCAGCTCACCCGTTGCAAAACCACTGCTGATATACACCTGCCCATCAATGGTACGGAGCACCTCTACCGTCCTGAACTGCAACTGGTTGTTGGCGTCAATGACATACACCTGGTTTTCTGTCTGCATGGCGGTTCTTGGCAGGATGTAGATATTGTCCACCTCTTTGCCGAGTATTTCCGCCTCAACAAACAAACCGACGGCAAGCGGCGGGCGACCCTTATCCCCGAGTTGGTATGGTGCTTCCACCTGGGCGATTACATTGAGCATCCGGGTCTGAGGGTCAAGTTCACCCTCGGTACGGACGATCTTCCCTTCCCAACTATGCTCCTTGCCACCAAACCGGGCACGGAGAATCACGCGCGGATGGTTTGTCATTTCCTCAGCAGAGAGTGACAGTTCCAAATAGGCAAGTTCTTCATCATGTATTGGCAACCGTACCTCGGCATAGTCAATCGCGTAGAGCTTGGCAAGGGGCGCACCGCGATTGACGAATTGCCCTATATCTACATTTTCCGCCCGGACTCGACCATCGTAAGGCGCAGTGACTTTGGTTCTGGTGAGGTCTCTTTTCGCTTTGGACAGCCTGGCAGTGGCTTCTTTGAAGGATGCCTCGGCAAACTGGAACCGATTCAAGGCATCATCCAAGAGAGACTCGCTGACGGACTGTTGTTTGGCAAGTTGTGCCAAGCGAGCATGGGATTTTTTGGTGGTGGCAAGTTCACTCATGGCGGAGGCAAGGGCGGCCCTTGCCTGTTCAAGAGCGACTTCATAATCAAGTGCTTCTATCTCAAACAGCGGGTCGCCCTTCTTAAAAAATCCACCCGACACCATGGCCTGGGAAATGCTGATTACACGACCTGAGACTTCGGGGATGAGGTCACTTTCCGTCCTGGGTAGCACCGTGCCATGGGTGATGGTCTTTAGTTGCACAGTTTCTGGCGTGGCTTTCCAGATGCGGACCAGGGGCGCCTTGGAGGGGGGTGCTTGCTGCCCCACCCCGGGGCCTGTGACCACAATCATTATGGCGATTACCAGCCCGCCAAGTAGGATGGCTGGTGGTAAATAGGATTTCTTCATAGTTGCGCCTTGATATGATTTATTATGCCTTGACTGGTGTTCCAGGGCTGAACTTTTAATGATGAGCTAGTGATGAGCTAGTGCTGAACTCCTAGTGATGAGCCGGGTGCCGCTTTAGAAGCGCTGTCGCTTATCAGCCGGGTCTTTGAGAGTATACCGTGAATTGGTACCCGCCTTTCGGTCTGTCATTGCTGTTTATGTTTTTTTGCCGTCATTCACCCCATCGTCTAGTGGCTGAGCTGATTGCTAATATAGTAATAATTTTGATTGACTCAATTTTTTTATCATGTATATTATCCTCATGCAGGCACACCATCAGTTACGCGACCAGTCACGCAATATGCAGTCACGCGACCAGTCACGCAATATGCAGTCACGCGATGAAAAAATACTAAAAGACCAGGGGTTAAGTCTGACCGCGGTACGGCTTGCCCTGCTTGATGCCTTGCGGGTACGCCCCCATTCAGAGGCAGGGCATATTTTTAATCTTGTCAAAAGTAAGATTACAACCACTTCAAAGCAAGCCATTTACAATAATCTAAGTAGGCTCGTGGAGTGTGGAATCATTCGTGAAATACACCCTAAAGGCAGGTCGTCGCTTTATGAAACTAGAACCGGTGATAACCATCACCACATCATTTGCAGACATTGCCAACTGATTATAGATACAGATTGCTTAGCTGCGGCACCTTGTTTGGTGCCCAAAGATAATCACGGTTTTATCATTGATGAAGCTGAAGTGACCTTGTGGGGGCTATGCCCTTCTTGTCAAAAACTAAAAACCTAAAAAAGGAGCTAA
Source organism: Candidatus Azotimanducaceae bacterium (assembly GCA_965208605.1). Lineage (GTDB taxonomy): Bacteria > Pseudomonadota > Gammaproteobacteria > Pseudomonadales > Azotimanducaceae > UBA9659. The sequence goes on from OZ242345.1 coordinate 1,457,967, forward strand.
AAATGAGCAACGCTAATAAGTGCCCCGTCATGCATGGTGCAAATACTACCACCAGAAAATCAAATATGGAGTGGTGGCCCAATGCCCTCAGCCTTGATATTTTGCACCAGCAGGATACAAAAACAAATCCGTTGGATAAAGATTTTAATTACCGCGAAGAGCTAAAAAAGCTGGATGTTGATGCGTTGAAGAAAGATCTGCATGTGCTGATGACGGACTCTCAGGAGTGGTGGCCAGCAGACTGGGGTCACTATGGTGGGTTAATGATCCGTATGGCCTGGCATGCCGCAGGTACCTATCGTCTTGCTGATGGGCGTGGCGGTGCCGGCACCGGTAATCAGCGCTTTGCGCCGTTGAATTCATGGCCGGATAACGTGAACCTTGATAAAGCACGTCGGTTGCTTTGGCCTATCAAGAAAAAATACGGCAACAAACTCAGCTGGGCTGATCTTATTATCCTTGCCGGTAATATTGCTTATGAATCTATGGGCTTAAAAACTTTCGGTTTTGGCTTTGGTCGTGAAGATATATGGCATCCTGAAAAAGATATCAACTGGGGTTCCGAAAAAGAGTGGCTAGCCAAGGATCGCTATGACGATAAAAACAGCGAGTCCCTGCAAAATCCGCTTTCTGCCGTACAGATGGGTTTAATTTATGTGAACCCCGAAGGCGTTGACGGCAAGCCCGATCCGCTCAAAACTGCGCAAGATGTACGGGTTACCTTTGCGCGTATGGCGATGAACGACGAAGAAACGGTTGCGCTAACTGCGGGTGGGCATACGGTAGGTAAATGCCACGGCAATGGTGATGCAAGTGCGCTTGGACCAAAGCCTGAAGCGGCTGCTCTTGAAGCACAGGGGTTTGGTTGGCATAACCCGAACAGCTCAGGTAATGGTGCGGACATGGTATCAAGCGGCCTTGAAGGTGCCTGGACGACCAATCCGACCCAGTGGGATAACGGCTACTTCCACCTCCTCTTCAATTACGATTGGGAAGTGAAAAAAAGCCCCGCAGGAGCAAATCAATGGGAGCCGATCGACATTAAGGAAGAAGACAAACCTGTTGATGTGGATAATCCTTCCATTCGTCATAATCCGATCATGACTGATGCCGACATGGCGATGATAAAAGATCCTGCCTACAGAAAAATTTCCGAGAAGTTCTATAAAGACCCAGAATATTTTGCTGAAGTATTTACCCGTGCCTGGTTTAAGATGACCCACCGCGATATGGGACCGAAGGTGCGCTATATCGGTCCGGATGTTCCCAAGGAAGACTTAATCTGGCAGGACCCTGTTCCCGCAGGCAGTAAAGATTATGATGTAGATGCTGTTAAAGGAAGCATTGCGAAAAGTGGTCTTACCCTAAGCGAAATGATTACGACCGCTTGGGACAGTGCTAGAACTTTCCGTGGCTCGGATATGCGTGGTGGGGCAAATGGTGCGCGTATCCGCCTTGCGCCGCAAAAGGATTGGGAATGTAATGAGCCTAAACGTCTTGCTAAGGTGCTTTCAGTGCTTGAAGGCATCGCCCGCGATACCGGCGCAAGTGTTGCCGATGTGATTGTTCTTGCCGGCAATGTAGGGCTTGAACAGGCTGCCCAGGCGGCAGGATTTAACCTTACAGTGCCGTTTGCTCCAGGTCGAGGTGATGCTACGGATGACATGACCGATGCTGGATCTTTTGAGTCACTGGAGCCGCTCCATGATGGTTATCGCAACTGCCTTAAGGAAGATTATGCTGTCCAAGCAGAAGAACTGATGCTTGACCGCACGCAACTTATGGGGCTGACTGCGCCTGAAATGACTGTTCTTGTGGGTGGTATGCGTGTTCTGGGAACCAACTATGGTGGCACTAAGCATGGTGTATTCACGGATCGCGAAGGGCAGCTGAGCAATGATTTTTTTGTGAACCTGACGAATATGGAATTCCAATGGGAACCAAAAGGCAAAAACCTTTATGAAATCATTGACCGCAAAACAGGAAAAACCAAGTGGACGGCAACACGTGCTGATCTTGTATTCGGCTCTAACTCCATCCTGCGCTCTTATGCTGAAGTCTATGCACAAGACGATAACAAAGAGAAATTTGTTAAAGACTTTGTTGCCGCCTGGGTGAAGGTGATGAATGCGGATCGTCTTGATACTGAATAACTCATTCAAGTATAGCCTGCGGTAAAATACGGCATGTGGTAAACAGTCCCCCTGTATTCACCGCATGCATTTTTCGTGTCATACGCATACAGCATGAGCCGCCGCCTCTTTTTTTGTAACGAGGCAAGGCAGCCAGCAAGCCTCCTGCTTGTCAGCAAATTACTGAGCTTATACCATTCCTATCCTTTGCTCGCCCTCAGGGAGAGAATGGCGCCAAGATGTTGAGAAAAGACCCATCATTGCTATAATTGCGGCGGCTTTTTGCTATGAGACCACAAGCAGTAACCAGATGCTTCCCAATATCTACGGCCTCATAAGACGTCATAATATAGATTTTCAAGATGGAAGATCCTGGATGAAAATAACAAGATGGGCGTGGCAATACGGGCTGTTACTGCTGTTTAGCAATACTGCTCTGGCGGACTGGTCGGCAATCAATATGCCCGAGGGCGTCACCGCGATCAGCCGCATTGTGTATGACCTGCACATGCTCATATTTTACATCTGCATTGTGATCGCCATTCTTGTATTCGGTGCGATGATTCTTTCCATGCTGATGCACCGCAAGTCCATTGGCGCAAAGCCCGCCAGCTTCCATGAAAACACCCAGTTGGAAATTGCCTGGACCATTATCCCCATTCTCATCCTGGTTGCCATGGCGGTGCCCGCGACCAGCACCCTCCGCTCCATGTACGATGCCAGTGATTCGGACATTGATATAGAAGTCAGAGGTTATCAATGGAAGTGGCAATACACCTATCTGGATGATGGCACCAACAATCCTACCGAAGACGCTGACAGCACCATTCAGTTTATGAGCGTATTGCGTACTCCTCAGGATGAAATCAACAACATTGCTCGCAAGGGAGAACACTATCTGCTTGATGTGGATAGGCCTCTTGTCATTCCTATCAAGAAGCGGGTGCGCTTTCTGATAACCGCCCAGGATGTAATACATGCCTTTTGGGTGCCTGATTTTGCAGTGAAGAAAGATGCAGTCCCGGGTTTTATCCACGAGGCCTGGACGGTGGTGGATGAACCGGGTATCTACCGGGGGCAGTGTGCGGAATTGTGCGGTAAGAATCATGGCTTCATGCCGATTGTCGTGCATGCAGTAGAGCAACAAGAATACGATGCTTGGATCCTGGAACAGCGAGAAGCAGCCAAACGAGACTTTGCCACCTTTGGTCGGGAATGGACGATGGATGAGTTGCTGAGCCGGGGGGAAGCAGTCTATGCCCAGAACTGCGTTGCCTGTCATCAGTTGAACGGCAAAGGCTTGCCGCCGGTGTTCCCCGCACTGGCCGGTCAGGGGCTCTCTGTGGGTCCCCTTGCCGAACACGCCGATATGGTGATTAACGGCAAGGCGGGTACTGCCATGCAAGCATTTGGTGCCCAGTTGAATGTAGCCGAACTCGCCGCGGTGATTACCTATGAACGGAATGCTTGGGGCAATGACATGGGTGACTCCATCCAACCCAAAGAAGTGAATGTCCTGCTGAATAGCAGCGAATAGGAGATAAGAATGAGTGCTGTAGTCGAAGGCCATCACCCGCTTGCTGATGCCGAAGAACATCGTCCAGAACATCATCATGGCCCCGACAAGGGCATCATGAGATGGGTGTTTACCACCAATCACAAGGACATCGGCACCCTGTATCTGTGGTTCAGCTTCCTGATGTTTTTTGTGGGTGGACTGCTTGCCATGGGGATCCGCGCCGAGCTCTTCCAACCCGGTTTGCAAATTATTCAGCCAGAGCTATTCAATCAGATTATTACTATGCACGGGCTTATCATGGTCTTTGGCGCGGTAATGCCCGCTTTTGTTGGCCTCGCTAACTGGTTAGTGCCGATGATGATCGGTGCGCCCGATATGGCACTCCCACGCATGAACAACTACAGCTTCTGGATCCTGCCTTTTGCCTTCAGCATGTTGCTTTCCACCTTCTTTATGGAAGGCGGGGCACCCAATTATGGCTGGACTTTTTATGCCCCCTTGTCGACTGACTTTGCACCGCCATCGGTCACCTTCTTTGTCTTTTCAATTCACTTGATGGGTATTTCCTCCATTATGGGATCCATCAACATTATCGTCACTATTTTGAACATGCGGGCGCCAGGGATGACGATGATGAAGATGCCGCTCTTTGTTTGGACCTGGCTGATTACCGCCTATTTGCTGATTCTGGTGATGCCGGTACTGGCGGGCGTGGTCACCATGATGCTGATGGATATTCACTTTGGGACGGCTTTTTTTAATGCCGGTGGCGGCGGCGATCCGGTGTTATTCCAGCATATATTCTGGTTTTTTGGGCACCCCGAGGTTTACATTATGATCTTGCCTGCCTTCGGCGTGGTCTCAGCTATTATCCCGACCTTCGCGCGAAAACGCCTATTCGGTTACGACTCCATGGTCTATGCCACGGCATCCATTGCCTTCCTTTCCATGATTGTTTGGGCGCATCACATGTTCACCGTGGGCATGCCGATTGCTGGCGAACTCTTCTTTATGTATGCCACTATGCTGATTGCCGTGCCTACCGGGGTGAAGATATTTAACTGGGTGGCGACCATGTGGGAGGGTTCAATGACATTTGAAACCCCCATGTTGTTTGCGATCGCCTTCGTGATTTTGTTCGCCATAGGTGGCTTTTCAGGATTGATGCTCGCCATAGTACCCGCTGACTTTCAATATCATGATACCTACTTCGTTGTTGCGCACTTTCATTATGTGTTGGTGCCGGGTTCGATCTTCTCGATTATGGCAGCCGTTTATTACTGGTTACCCAAGTGGACGGGTAATCGGTATGACGAGGCGCTCGGCAAAACGCATTTTTGGCTTTCCTTCATTGGCGTGAACATCACCTTCTTCCCACAGCACTTTGTTGGGCTGGCAGGAATGCCCCGCAGGGTTCCCGACTATGCGCTGCAATTTGCTGACTACAATATGATTTCCAGCTGCGGTGCCTTTCTTTTTGGTTTCAGTCAACTTGTATTCCTGTTTGTGATTATCAAATGCATCCGTTCCGGGAAGCAGGCAAGTAACCAGGTTTGGGAAGGTGCGCATGGCCTGGAATGGACCCTAGCCTCCCCAGCGCCCTATCATAGCTTTTCCACCCCGCCCAAAGACATGACCGAAGCTCACGGCTGATGCAAAGAAGATGATGGACCCGGCAACTAAGCACAACACGAGCAAGCTCACTAAGCGGCTAGTCTGGGTAGTCTTGGGAATGTTTGGTTTTGGATTTGCCATGGTGCCGCTCTACGATGTGTTCTGCGAGCTCACGGGTTTTAACGGTAAGACTTCAGGGCGATACCTGCTTTATGACCAGACGGTTTCTGAGAAGATGGATTCTGAGAAGATGGTTTCTGCCAAGACGGTTTCTGATCAGACGACTAGTGAACAACCGGCTGACATTCGTCAGGTGAGAGTGCAGTTCCTGGCGAATAACAATACGGGTATGCCCTGGGAGTTTCGTGCTGGGCAACGTGCCATGACGGTAGCGTTGGGTGAGATGAACGCTGCCGAATTTTATGTGCGTAATAATACCGACAGCAGCATGACTGCGCAGGCGATACCTAGTGTTACGCCTTTTAAGGCGGCGGAATATCTACACAAGACCGAATGTTTTTGTTTTTCACAGCAAACACTGGCCCCAGGTGAAGCGTTAACCATGCCGCTGAGATTTATTCTGGGTGATGAATTACCGGCAGATGTTAAAAAATTGACCCTGGCATATACCCTTTATGATGTGACACCTCAAGTGGACGACTCAGCAGATAATCAAAATCGCCTAGCGGTGAGCAATTGACACGGAGAATTTTATGACCACTGAGCAGGCCTATTACATACCTCATAACAGCAAACTGCCTATCCTCGCATCTTTGGGTATTTTCCTGACGATGTTTGGCGGGGGCAACATGCTGAACGAAGCAGCAGCAGGTGTGAGTAGCAGTTTTGGAGAACTGGTCTTTATACTGGGCTCTCTGGTTCTGGCTGGCACCCTGTATATCTGGTTTGGCATGGTCATCCGGGAAAACCATCAAAAACTATACAGTGACCAGATGAACCGTTCCTATGTCTGGGGCATGGCGTGGTTTATTATCTCGGAAGTCATGTTTTTTGCGGCCTTCTTCGGCGCATTGTTTTATATCCGCATATTTGTTGTGGATTGGATTGGTGGAGAGGGGGGGCGAGGACCTAGCGATCTGCTCTGGCCAGAATACACCCCGCACTGGCCCATGCTGGAGACACCCAACGCCGCGCTTTTCCCCGGTGCCAAGGCAGTTATCAGTCCCTGGGGCCTGCCCTTCCTGAATACTGTGCTCCTGATTAGTTCCAGCTTCACAGTGGCATTTGCACATCATGGCATCAAAGAGAGTAATCGGAAGAAATTGATTGGCTGGTTAGCAGTGACGATTATCCTCGGTATTTTGTTTATTGGTGTTCAGGGTTACGAGTATTATCACGCCTACCAAGCACTGGGATTGACACTCAATTCCGGCATCTTCGGGACTACCTTTTTTATGTTGACCGGCTTCCACGGTGCGCATGTGACCCTGGGTACCATTATGCTGATAGTCATGTTCGGGCGAGCTTTGAAAGGTCACTTCTCAAGTGACGATTGCTTCGGCTTTGAAGCAGCATCCTGGTATTGGCACTTTGTTGATGTGGTCTGGATTGGCTTGTTTGTATTTGTCTATGTTCTGGGTAGCTGATGGTTGATGGTTGATAACTGATAGCCGATAACGGTCTCACCTTCCGCTTATGACTTGAGCCAAGGCGCGGCGACACCTAGGTCCCCCGTGTAGAAGCCATAAACCAAGACCAGCAATAACAAGGCCGCCAGGGAAACGCGCAACAATAACAACCAGGCGGTACGTTTGCCGCCTCTCCCCTGATCGCTGATGAGGGTGTAAAAGGCGCTACCCAATGCAATCAGATTAGCGATGAAGAGCATAACGACGATAATCTTTAACCACATAACGACTCCCTCTCTTGATTCGTGCTAAATGATGTTACAACTGAATAGACGATTCCGATACAACTGGAAAGTTACCTTCTTCTGTTTGCTCTGTCTGGTTGGATTTGTGAGCCTGGGTATGTGGCAACTTTCCCGCGCTACGGAGAAGGAAAACATGCTCGCGCAGATGCTTGTCCACCGCGCCGAACCGCCCCTGACTGCGCTGCAACTGCCTACTCAGGGCAATCTGAACGGCATCCGAATAGCGCTGAGCGGCAAATACGATGAGGAAAAAGTTCTGCTGCTGGATAACCGCGTGCTACACGGCAGGGTCGGGTATGAAGTGGTCCATCTGTTTCATGACGTTCGGACAGACACAAGGTTTCTGGTTAATAGAGGATTCATCCCTATGCTGGGGAGCCGCGCTCAATTACCCGATATACCCCAGGTGCCCCAAGAGCAGCAGCAGCTACAGGTGACGGGTAGAGTCCATCAGCCCGCCAGAGCAGATTATTTGTTGCGCGCCGACACTTTGGTTTTTGATACCTTTCCAGTATTAGTGCAGTCATTGAATCTCTCAGCCCATGCCTGGTCAGCAATGGTGCCTGAACATTCTGTTTATCCTTATGTGATTCGGCTGGATGAGGGGCAACCGGGCGCCTTGCCAAGATATTGGCAAACCACGATGCTCCTCCCGCAACGGCATCTGGGTTACGCTATCCAGTGGTTTGCGATGGCCGTGGCAGTGTGTCTGCTGTGGTTATTTTTTAGTTTTAGACGCAGGAGCTCCTAATGCTTGACAGTACGACTAGAAGTCATGCAGGACGTATTAAGTTTATTGCAATAACGATGGTTGCTGTTGCCCCTATCTTGTTGGCGAGTGCAATGTATTTTATTTTCCCTGAGTGGATACCCTCGGCGACTACCAATGAAGGTGAATTGATCACGCCGCCCATTCAAGCAATAAAGGTGAATGTTCAGTTAACAAAAAACGAAAAATGGGTGCTGATCCAACCCGGTGAGTTTGAGTGCGATGAAGCCTGCAGACACATGTTGTATCTGTCTCACCAGATTGTCGCTGGTTTGGGAAAAGATAAGACCAGAATTGAACGAGTGTTGCTCGCACCATCGGGTATATCGGTAGCTTTTAAGGCAATACTCGCGAGGCAAGATCCAGAGCTTCGGGTAATCACCCAGCACATTGAACTGCAACCCCTCCGCTCCCGCATCACTACTGAACCGACTCTGTTCCTGATGGACCCCCAGGGCAACATCATGATGTTCTACACTCTGGAAAAGGCCGGCAAACCCATGCTCAACGACCTTAAATACCTGCTACGGCTTTCTAATATCGGCTGAGCGCATACAAGAAACACACTGGGGCTGTTTGAGCATGCAAAATCAAGAATGTAATCAAGAAGTCGTCTATGCCACCGCTATAAGGAATGTTGTCACCGCGACACCGATGAAAGTACCTATAACGTAACCTAAAATGCCACACATGATCCCTGGGGTGACCAGGGAGCGCCATCCTTGTGTAATTGCGATTGCAGCGGTAGGTGCAGGTCCAACCAAGCAGGCGGCAGATGCAATAATTGCTTCCGCCAAATCCACTTTTAATATTTTTGCAATGAATAGAACAAACGAAATATGAATGATGATAATCAGCATACCGTAGAAAAATAAATTCATTGCTGATCCCAAAAATGCTGTTGCATCTGTGCTTGCCCCGACCATCGCGAAGAAAACGTACATAAAGATCATTCCTAGTTCAAATTCACCTTCAAGCTTAGCCACGGCTTGAGGAAATAAATTTGCAATGATAATTGTCAATATCGTGATGAATAGGATGTTGTATTGTGCCGTGCCGATAAAATCGCCAATGTAAGCCGAAAGAGTGCAGATTCCGAAGCTGAGTGCTAGAGCGCCACTTAGATGTCGCAAATTAAATTTCACTCTAGTTGATTCTTGAAGTGTTGCTTTCTCTTGCTCGTCCATCGTATCCAATAGTGAGGTTGGTATAACGCGCAACACCCAGCGGATGGAAGGCAATGCAATAAGCATCATTAATGCGAGAATGCTTACCACACTACTGGCACTGATTGCAGATGTGAACTCGGATTCAGACATCATAACGACTTCCGATACAGCAAGAAAATTGACCGCACCGCCAATCCAGCCGCCAGTATATGTTCCAGCGACCTTCGGCCCAATGTCTCCTAGATCCATGAGAAAGAAACTAACAACAGCACCCAAGACAGTCGCAAAGCTCGCGATGAAAAAAGTAATTATGACGCGCCCGCTTTCACGAAATATTTTACGAATGTCTGCTTTGAATAACAGCAAGGGGATAGCTAGAGATACTATGTAACCCCCAACAAAATCATAAGACGGGGAGGTGAAGGGTATGATACGGAGATTCGACAAGAGCATGGCGACAACAAGAATCCAAACCACTCCCGATGTCTTCTTGCCGATTGGTTTGTTATCAATCCAAAAACCAATATAAGCGAGCCCGATCAGGACAGTCCCCATCGCAAACACGTTATCAGCCGTAAATAGTGGCGATCCGAAATACACTGTTCCAATTCCTTAGTTTAGTCTTAAGTGCAAAGTGCTTTACGATTTTGCTCCATCAGTATATGTCGCCATGGAGTTGGCATACGTTCGCGGATGTCTACTTCAATAACACTAGGTCCTGACTCCGCTAAAGCGCGTGGAAGAATATCTTTTAGGGCTAGTGGTGAGTCTACTAGATAGCCAGTGGCACCAAAGGCATCTGCCAGTTTAACGAAATTCGGGTTGTGTAAATCTGAGCATATTCGCCGACCACCAAATAACTCGTCTTGCTGTCGTTGAACATTGGTATAGGTATTGTCGTTGAATACAATTGATACAAGGTTTAGCTGATATTGAACTGCGGTAGCAAGTTCTTGAATGGTGAACATGTACCCCCCGTCACCACTAATGGCGATGATAGGCTTGTCTGGATGTGCTGCTGCGACGCCAAGGGCAGTAGCGAAGCCGTAACCAAGAGTGCCCTGTTGCGCTGCGGAAACGAAATGTCTGGGCTCGTAAACCGGGAAGCCGGACCAAGAAACGAATCCGACCTGTGTAACTTCGTCAATAAAATAGCCGTCCCTCGGCAGAACTTCTCTGATTACATCAAGATATGCCATTTGTATTCCTACATGAGCGAGCATGTCCTCACGCACGGCCGACTTTAGGCCGAGAAGCTCTTCTTCTCGACTCTCTGCTAATGAGCCATTCTTTTCGAGTTTCTCATACAATGCGCTGAGTGCCTGATTTGCATCTGCGATTATCCCAACATCAGGTTCGCAAATGCGCGACAACTCGGCGGGATCTATATCTATCCGGATCAGTTTTATTTCTTCATCCTTGCCCCACATCGTTAGTGGTGTTTTAAGGCGTGTTCCGACGGCGAGAACAACATCAGCATCGCCCCATAGCTTGTGCCCTGCTGGGAGATTTTGGCTTAGATATTCATCGTCTGAAATGATCCCTTTACCCTTACGCTTTGACATCACTGGTGCTTGCAGTCGTTTCGCTATAGTCAGAAGTATGTTGCCAGCATTCAAGGCACCTGACCCAATGACAATCATTGGCCTTTTTGCTTTCAGTAGTAGCTTTGCAGCCGCGTGGATTTGGTCGTCATCAATTGACGGAGGTGCTAGCCCTTCGCCTTTTTTTGCGGGCCCAACTTCTGCCGCTGTACCCATGATATCCATAGGCATCTCAACCTCAACCGGCCGGGGGCGACCCGATTTCAATGCCTCAAATGCGCGTCGCATAGCTTCTGGTGTATCGGTGACGCGTTCAATACATTCAGCGGATTTCGTAATGTGACTTATCATCCCGAGCTGGTCAGGGATCTCATGTAAGTGCCCATATCCACTGTTGATACCAGCCAGGTGCACTTGACCAGACACAACAAGCACAGGGGAGTTGCATGCCCAGGCAGTACAGAGTGCCGCTGTGGAATTGAGCAACCCTGGGCCAGGTACAACGGTATACACGCCTGTTTTGCCGGTTGTTTGTGCGTAACCAAACGCCATATACGCAGCACCCTGCTCATGACGTGAGTGGATAAGTTTGATTTTATTGTTGCTTCTATAAATAGAATCAAATAAGTGATCTAGTTGTCCACCAGGCAATCCGAACACTGTGCTAACATCGTTTTCAACAAGTGATTCCACGATTGCATCTGCTCCGGTTATTTTTGCCATACAGTCTCCGCTAGTTTTGGTTGTGTTAAGAATTATTTCAACATTAGCGCGGCAATGCTACACGAAAATATTTTAGATATAAAATTGTTTTTTGATGATCTTGCGTAACTTATCAGATTACTTGGAATAAGCTCGATGCAAATATTTTATTTTGATATATTCTTGGCAAACCGATGGAATATACATAGAGCAGGTCTCTTCCGCGGTAGCGAGGAAGAGCATGTAACACTAATCTCAAACTGAAGGGATGTGGCTACTACAATCCAGTCTGATCGTAGTTGACTTCTAGGGTTTTGCTGGTGGGCTTTGCTTGGCAAGTTAAGATGAAGCCTTGCTCGAGTTCCCAGGGTTCCAGCGCATAGTTGAGTGCCATTTTCGTTTTGCCAGATGAGAGCTTCGCACGGCAGGTTGAGCATACGCCGCTCCGACACGAATATGGTAAGTCAATACCTTGTCGCAGTGCCGCATCTAATATTGACTCGTCGGCGTGCATGTGCATCGTTTCTTGACTGCCATCAATAATAAGATACACCTTGATGCTACCTTCTTTTGTGGTTGCTGTTTGAGGTAGCTTAGATTCATCCGTTAGCATGTCCTTGCTGGAATGAAAGTGCTCAACATGAATACTCTCTGGTGCATAATCCAAACCTGTTAGTGCATCTATAACCTCTTTGATCATTGAATTTGGACCGCACAAGAATACATCGTCCACGTGCAATCCCTTTAAGAAGGCATGGTGTAACAGTGCGACCTTTTCACCGTCAATCCTACCTCCATATAATGATATCTCTGTTGGTTCCTGGCTCATGATGAAATGCAGTGCTAGTCGTTCGTTATAAAGGTTCTTCAACGCCCACAGTTCTTCGATGAACATTGTCGTGGTACGTTTTCGGTTACCGTAGAAAACTAAAAATCGACTCTTTTGTTCTGTTTCAAGCGTGGTCTTTACGATGGACAACAAAGGCGTAATGCCACTACCGGCAAGGAATGCAACATAGGTCTTTTCATTACCCGCATTGAGTGGTGTGTTGAAATGCCCAATGGGTGGCATTGATTCAATTATATCGCCTACCTGTAACGTGTCAGCCACGTAGTTGGAAAATACACCACCAGCTTGTGTCCGAATGCCGACTCGCAGTTGTACATCGTTAACGCTTGAGCAAATGGAATAAGTTCGCCGAACGTCCTTGCCATCAATTTCCGCTCGGAGCGGTAAATGCTGCCCCTGTATGTATTTGAATTCCGCTCTGCTTACATCTGATGTACCCAATATCAACACGACAGAGTCCTCAGTTTCCTGAGTCTTATGTAAAATCTCTAACTTATGAAAGTATTTCACTGATATTCAATCAATTAGTTCAAATGCACTTAAAGTGTTCAAATGGTTCCAGGCAGCAGCGGCATTTGTACAATGCTTTGCACGGCGTAGAGCCAAATTCACTCACTTTTTGAGTGCTGCTTGAGTGACAACGCGGGCACTCAATTGGCCAATCAGGAGTACATTGTGAGTGTTTTGACAAGGCTCCTTGGAGCGGTGGTGAGATGCCGTACTCTTGTAATTTTTGTCGACCTGCCTCGGATACCCAATCGCTACTCCATGGTGGTGCCAACACACGTTCTACTTTTGCGTTAGTAATACCGTGTTCTTGTAATGTCTGAACAACACTTTCTTCAATGACCTCAGTTGCTGGACATCCCGAGTAGGTTGGTGCCAAGCCAACCTTGACTGAATTCGGCTCAATACGAATATACCGAATGATTCCGAGGTCAGTGAGACTTAGTATCGGAATTTCTGGATCGGGTATTTCACCAATCCATATCCACAGTTGTGCTTCGTCTATATTTGCAACGGTCATCTACCAGGCCGCACCAGGATAGGATCTTTGCAAAAATTGCATTTCCGCTAACAGAAAGCTATGGACTTCAGTGTGTTGACCTTGTTTTCCACCAGTTGCCATCCACCCGTCTTCCGGGCGCGTCAAAGTTGCTTCGGTTAATGTATCGCTTACTAGCTTGTCCCATTCCGGTCGCAATTCTGATGGCAAGGGCCCAACACCTGCACGGTTTGCAGCCGACTCAACATCGTCTGCGGTGAACATCTCACCAGTAAATCGCCATAGATCATCAATGGCTGTTTGCATACGAGTGTGGCTTTCGTTGGTTCCGTCACCCAGGCGAAGTAACCACTGACGATTATGCTTGACTTGATAGCGCATTTCCTTGACGGCTTTTGCGGCAATCTCCTGAATGCGTGTATCTGATGATTCAATGAGATGCTCAAGAAGCAACATGTGGTAACAAGAAAACAGAAATTGACGAGCGATGGTTACCGCAAAATCGCCATTAGGTCGTTCTACCAACAGAAGGTTTTGGAAATCCCTACTATCTCGTAAGAATGCTAATTCATCTTCGCCACGGCCCTTGCCTTCAATATCACCAGCTAGAGTCAGCCAGAGCCTGGCTTGGCCGATAAGATCCAGTGCGAAATTGGCCGTTGCCATTTCTTCTTCAAGCTCGGGACTCGACCCAACGAGCTCACCGAGTTGCTGGCCGAGTAGCAGTGTGTTATCGCCAAGTCGCAAGATGTAGTGAAATAGCTGTTCAGAATTCACTGTAGCATCCCTAAATGTTCTTTGCGCCTTCGGGCATTTCGTAAAACGTTGGATGGCGATAAATCTTGTCGTCGGCCGGATCAAACAACTCTGCTGCTTCCCTTGGGTCTGAGGCAGCAATGGTGCTGGATTCAACTGCCCAGATGCTAACACCCTCGCCACGTCGCGTATAAAGATCACGGGCGTGGTCAATGGCCATTTGTTTGTCACTGGCGTGCAGGCTACCGACGTGGCGATGACTTAAACCAGATTTTGCACGAATGAATATCTCAAACAATGGCCAATGATCGTTTTGCATAGGTATTTTATCCATGACTAAGCGGCTACCTTGGTAGCATGCTTGTGTGCATAGGCCTTAGCTCCATCGCGAACCCATTGCCCGTTATTGTGAGCTGATTGCTGAGCAGCCAATCGCTCACGATTGCAGGGGCCGTTGCCAGCTAGCACTTCCATAAACTCAGTCCAATTAATTTCACCGAAATCGTAGTGACCGCTGGTTTCGTTGTACCTGAGATCTTTGTCTGGTGTTGTTAGTCCCAATATTTTGGTTTGTTCTACAGTAACGTCGACAAATTTCTGACGTAACTCGTCGTTACTAAATCGCTTAATCTTCCACGCCATGCTCTGGGTATTGTGTTTGGAGTTGGAATCGCTTGGTCCGAACATCATCAACGAAGGCCACCACCAGCGGTTCAGTGCGTCCTGTGCCATCTCTTTTTGTGCTGTGCTGCCATTACTCAACGCCAACATAATCTCAAAACCTTGCCGCTGATGAAAACTCTCTTCTTTGCATATTCGCACCATTGCACGTGCGTAGGGCCCGTAGGAACATCGACACAGCGGTATTTGATTCATAATTGCTGCACCGTCAACGAGCCAGCCGATAGCACCGATATCAGCCCATGTCAAGGTTGGATAATTAAAGATGCTCGAGTACTTGGCAATGCCACTCAACAATTGATCCACCAGCATGTCCCGTGATACACCCAGTGTCTCGGCCGCACTGTAGAGATATAGACCGTGTCCGGCCTCATCTTGTACTTTTGCAATCAAGATTGCTTTACGGCGCAAACTCGGCGCACGAGTGATCCAGTTGCCCTCGGGAAGCATGCCAACAATCTCTGAATGTGCGTGTTGCGAAATTTGGCGAATCAGCAGCTTGCGATACTCAGTCGGCATCCAGTCTTTAGGTTCGATTTTTTCTTCCATATCAATACGGTGCTGGAATGCCACCCCAGTGCTCCCGGCAGTATCGCTACTATCTTTGATGTGTTGGTCTAAACCCTGTGTGTACATGCTTTGCCTCTCGTATCTTTCCAATATGACACAGAATATAATATATCACAATATAATTGGTATCATTACTGTCCATCGTCTGATATCAGTGGCTTGCCCAGTGCCGCCGAGCGCCCTAGAAACACGGCAATCAGCAGGTCTCTATTATGCACCAAGACATTGTATAGACCGGAGCGCTTGCCCTTGTATACCTGTCGCGCTGTAGCCGTCAATTGGTCGCCGAGTTTTGCTGGCTGAAGGAACTCAATACTCGCCGAACCCGCGACGGTAATTTCATTGTAGGCATTGCAAGCGAATGCGAATGCGGAGTCGGCTAATGTAAAGATCATACCCCCGTGACAAATGTCATGGCCGTTGAGCATGTCTTTTCGGACCGTCATACGCGCTTCACACACTGCGAGTTCCGGGATGGAAATCTGTATTCCAAGTGCCTTAGTGGAATGATCAGAAGAGAGCATCTGTGTAGCGCAGGCTCTTGCCAAAGCTAATCGATCAGTATTCTTGTTCATTTTTATTTGCCACTGAACTGGGGTGCTCGCTTCTCTAGAAATGCACTCGCGCCCTCTTGGTAGTCATCGCTGTTGCCCAGTTGGTGTTGCAAATCGCGTTCTAGATCCAGTTGAGAATTGAGCTCGTTGGTGAAACTTTGCGCCAAGGCATTTTTGATTGCAGCCAGCGCAAGCGTTGGTTGTGTTGCGAGATGAGCACATAGTTGTTGTGCTTCGTGCAAGAGTTCGTCTGCGGGTACAACTTTATAGATGAGCCCCCAATCCACGGCATCTGCCGCCGATAATGGTGTGCCAAGCAGCATCAGTGCTTTTGCCCTGGCAATGCCCACCAATCTCGGTAGTATCCATGTCCCACCAGAATCTGGCAGCAAGCCGATCTTGCAAAATGCTTGTATGAATTTTGCAGAATCGGCGGCGATTACAAGATCGCATGCCAAAGCAATATTTGCTCCAGCACCGGCCGCAACACCATTTACAGCGCATAAGACCGGCATGGGTAAATCCCGGATGCGTCGGATTAAGGGGTTGTACCAAGTCTCAAGTATCTCGCCGATATCAACAGGAGCCTGACCCGAATCGACTGATATATCGGCTAGGTCTTGGCCGGCGCAGAAGGCACGGCCGGCACCGGTAATCAGCAATGCACGGATGTCCTTGTCCCTTGCTACCTGTGCTAGTGCGTCAGCAGTTTCTTGATGCATTCTGGTGTTAAAACTGTTGAGAGACTTAGGGCGATTGAATAACAAGCTTGCATACCCGTTCTCGACCTTGAACTTGATAGTTTCATAACTCATTGTGATGACCTTTTTTATTGTTTATTTTATTGTTTAATGCCGTCAAAACGCTGGAAAAACCCGGGCTCTGCGGGAGGAAATGCCCCGTCAGCAGATTCCCAATTTTCTTGCAAAAAACGAGCAACTGGACCCGCCACCAAGATGTAGAGATTGCGACACAGCTGGTATGCCGCTACTCCATTCCAATTGCCAGGTAGCAAGGCATGGGGTAAGAAGGGGTCTCGTAATAGAATTTTTCGATATTCATGAATTAGTAATGTGCGCAGTTGGAATGCACGTTTTGAATCCAGGTTGCCAGCACCATGTGTAGCATGGTAGACCGGGCTGAACTTCTCAAGAAACTGCGCATATCGCTCATCAAGCTCATTCAAGACCCATGCCTTTTGTACAAGTTTTCGAAGATAGTCTTGACGAGTGTCATCAACCGAGGCCTGCATGAACAAGATTTGTTGGTAGCCAGATATTTTTTGAAGTTCATCCATGACCGCGCTTTTGTCAGGTGCTGGATGCGCCATCAAGTTATTGGAAAATGCAGCAAAGCCAAGCCATTGTAGGCGTTTTCTCGCCTTGTCACGTTCACTTGTTTCAATACCCGATAATTCAACTAGGCTCCAGTTGCCGTCCCAACTGCGACGCGGTTCCCTGTAGATTTGTCTACTGGCGGCATGGATTTGCTTTTGACCCTTCTCTGTCAAACTGTAGAAACTTCGCCGCCCGATTTGCTCTGAACGTAACCAACCGTCTTTAGTTAGTCGAAATACCGAAGTACGGACCAAGCGATCGTTAACTCCAAAGGGTTCCAGTGCTTTGACCAGGCTACCAAGCCACACAGAACCACCGTGCGGCGCAATTGCGTCACCAAAAACACTGATAAGCAATGAGCCCGTGCGTTTTGGTTGCTGATTGGAGAAGGACTCAACTAGCTCATCAACATAATCATCAAAGTGCATCCATTTGACTGCCGTTGCTGTCGATTTCGACATCTTCAAGACTCACAGGCTTGCGGTAAGTATCTGTCTAAGTTATACCGAAATTATTGAAAATTGTCCATTTGTGTTTCATTTTAACCAGGCTGCATCTATCTCTGATGAAAGAAGATGAGCACTGGTTTGGGTAACACAACGCGAAACTGATGTGTGCATTACACATTGAATGGGACATGGGACGGCTTTAGTGAGTCCGAAATGATTGGATTTAACGATTTTGTGCCAGCGTCCTTGCTAGGCTAGTCAATGTGCAATCTGTACGCTAGTAAAGCAGCGATTGCAACCGGGACCGCAAACACCAGGAAGTTTACCGACATCGTTGCACCCGCTGCAACGAGGTAACCCGCTATCGCTGGACCGGCAACAGCACCTAGACGACCAAGACCTATAGCCCAGCCGATCCCAGTGCTTCGTATTTCCGTTGGATAGGCATTGGCAGCAGCACTGTATAGTCCTGTGTATCCGCCCTGTTGCAGGACGCCGATGATAAAAATAATCACTAACAAGACGTTGAGCTCCGCTGATTGTAAGAATGCGAACGCCACCATAGCAATTGAAGCAGCCAACAACATCACGAAGATAATGTTGGTGAGTCGAAATCGAGTCGACAAGAATCCCAATAGATAAATTCCCAAGACTCCACCTAGATTCAGAGCGAAGAATGCCTGTCGTCCAACGACGGCGGAATAGCCTGCATCTTCCATAAGTTTTGGAACCCAACTCAGTAAGAAGTACAGTGTTGCGATACTTAGGAAGAAAACTGACCACAAAATGATGGTGCGTGACCTATAAGGTTGGTCAACCAAGCGTAGCATGCTGGATATTACTCCGGGCGATTTCAACTGCTCAGATGCATCAGTAGGAGGTAGATCGACAATTGTAGGTTCTTTCAATTTAACAAATATTTTGTTGACTTTTTCAAGCGCATTTTTCGGTCGACGGTGAAATAGGAATGCTAGGGACTCGGGAATGAATAACCAGGCGATACCAACCATACCGAGTGTCACTGTTCCGCCTAACCAAAACATTCCACGCCACCCGTAATCTGGCAAAATGAAACCCGCGAAGACCGCTGTTAGCATGGCACCAGCTGGGTATCCAGAAGTTACGATGCATACTGCCAATGAACGATATTTAATAGGTGCATACTCTGCTGCCAAAGACGCTTGGCTTGCTAGTACGCCACCGGCTCCGATGCCAGAAAAAAATCGCAAAACGATGAACTCTGTCAAGGATGATGCCTGCGCGGTGAGCAATATCGACACCGCGACCAAGGATATGCTTATGATGATAAGTTTTCGCCGACCATATTTATCAGCCAGCGGCGCAAGTAGCATTGCTCCGCACATCATGCCAGCAAGCGCGAAGCTGAAAATCCAACCTAGGTTATCCGGTGAAAGCGACAGCTCGGAAGACACATCACCAGCAACGACCGCCATGGCGGTAATATCAAAGCCATCCAAAGTGTTGAATAGAAAGCACAAGCTGACAATAAAAATTTGGAAAGGCGTTATGACGTTATCTTTGAACTTGTGCACGTCAGTTTCAGATGCTGATAGTTCCGAGATGTTCGTATTGTCTGAAGTCATTGGCATACCATGTTAGGAATTACGTTCATCAATGACCCGGACGGCCTTACCTTCAGAACGAGGTACGCCCCCCGGTTCACATATATCTACTTGGGTTGTTACACCCACGTAAGCTTTTATATCGCTTTGCAGTTTCTGCTTGATGTTATCGTTCTCTTTCACCGGAATTGAGGGCTGGCGTTCAACCATGACATTAAGCCTATCCAGATTACCTTCGCGAATCACGTGCAGTTGGTAGTGAGGCGATAGACCGTCTACCTTTAGAACACATTCCTCAATTTGTGAAGGGAAAACATTAACGCCGCGAATAATCAGCATATCATCACTGCGCCCGGTAATCTTTTCCATACGGCGCATCGTTCGAGCTGTACCAGGCAACAGTCTTGTTAGGTCACGAGTGCGATAACGAATTACAGGTAACGCTTCTTTGGTCAATGAAGTAAATACTAACTCCCCTAGTTCGCCGTCTGGTAAAGGCTCGCCATTTGTTGGATCAACAATCTCTGGGTAGAAATGATCTTCCCAAATCACTGGCCCGTCCTTTGTTTCAATACATTCGTTCGCTACTCCGGGGCCCATTACCTCTGACAAACCATAAATATCTACGGCATCCAAATTACAGCGTTGCTCTATCTTTTGGCGCATTGATTCGCCCCAAGGCTCAGCTCCAAAAATACCGACACTCAGCGATGACGATGCCGGGTTCAGTCCCTGACGTTCAAACTCATCGGCCAAATTGAGCATGTACGAAGGCGTACACATTATGATATCTGGTCGAAAATCTTCTATGAGCTGAACTTGTTTTTGGGACTGGCCACCGGACATAGGGATAACCATGGCACCGAGCTTTTCAGCACCATAGTGTGCACCCAATCCGCCGGTAAACAGGCCGTAACCATAGGCCACGTGAATCTTGTCGCTTGACTGGCCTCCGCTTGCTCGGATGGAACGCGCACAAACCTTCGCCCAGGTTTCAATATCATTACGTGTATAAGCGACAACCGTCGGCTTGCCGGTTGTTCCACTTGAGGCATGAATCCTAACGACATCTGTCTCTGGTACTGCTAACAGACCAAAGGGGTAGTTTTGACGAAGATCATCTTTGAATGTAAAAGGGAAATGACGTAGATCATCAAGCGACTTTAGATCACCGGGGGCAATGCCTTTCTGCTCACATTTTTGTCGGTAAGGCGCAACATTGTCGTAGGTTGTGCCTATTGTTTGGCGGAGTCGTTCAAACTGAAGGGTTCGAATCTCATCAATGCTGGCTATTTCAATTGGGTCTAGTGAGGATTTGTCTGGTATACGAGTTACCATTTTCTTATCCGTTCAATCTCTAAATTCATAAACAATCGGTAACTGACGAGTATCATATTTTAGTCGTCCTGGCTGATAAGAGCATTTCAATATAGCATAAGCTGAGTTTCCGAAACCTCATGCGCCTCTACATCAGCAGGATAAAACCAAATACGTTTTTTGCCAAAATCAGAATAAAGATTGATCTGGTCATCAAAATTACTTGCGCGCTCCCCGGCTGGGTTAACAAATGCGTTTTGCCCAGGCGGTGTTACCTCATAACCGATAATTTCTCCAGGCTTCATTATAATCATATTATTTTCGGTACCGCGATTTTGTTCAAGTGGTGTCATCGTTGGTTGTTGATCAAAATCCTGGGGGATGCCTAGAAAATTTTTCTTCGCATAGGGTCTGGGGTCAACCGCCAATTTCCATTCATCCATGGTTGTTCCTTGTGTTTCGGATAGCAGCTCCAAGGTATTTTGCAGACTCAGCGAAATCAGCTCTATTGCATTAGTACCATTGAGTAAATCAAAATCACCACGGCCATTTAATGACTCAAACACAGCTTTAAATCCAGCTTGTATATTGGTGCCTGCAGCTGTTGGTTTGCCAGGTTCAGGGTAGCCTGTTGATGCAAAATAGGGATAAATATCGCCCAGATCATCCTTTAATGCTTGCTCAATCAATTGCTTCACAAAGGTTCTGAATATGACGGGAGCTGGTCCATCGTAATAGCCATCACCATTCAGGTCCTCGTAATGGCCATTCCATTTTTGTAAAATCTGATTGGCCTCGCTTAAATTTTGATCCGAATCGGCCGACTGGTCAATCAGCTCTATCAAATAAACCAGGTGCAGATCGATATTGGAGCTGGTTTTAATCAAGCCCCAGGCTTGATCTGCGCTGAATCGGTCTTGTTGTTCAATGACATCATGCAGGTAATCGACCCGGTCAGCTTCGCTCCAGCTGTACCAAAATTCGTCTGGATTCATCACACCGTATCCAGGCTTGTTATTCCAGTTCGCTAAATAACCACCAACTGGATTCAACACCCGAGGGTTTGCCAACAAAGGGGGCAACCGCCCTTGCCAATCCATACTGCCGTCGCCGGTAACTGGCAGTCGATTATCATGCCCATCAACGCGTTTAGGATATTGCCCTCCATAGAAGTAACCGATGTTGCCATCAACATCAGCGAAGTACATATTGACGTTAATCGCTGATTTTTCTGCCTGCTCTATCCAACTTGCATAGTCCATAGCCCAGGTTGCATACAACCAGGCAAGCAAGGTTTCCAGTTCTTTGCCGTCCCAAGCCCGTTGTTTGGCATAAGCCGTCAATTGATTGCCGGTATTATTTTCATCACGATGAATAATTGGGCCGTGGACAGAGCGGTAGAGCGTCACTATCTCGGATTCTTCGCCAAGCACATCAATAATTTCGGTTCTTGATTCCAGATCAATGTAAGCACCCTTATACCAGTATTGATTAGAGTTCTCCGGGTTAAGTTGTTCAATGAATATATCAACGATATCGCCTGCCCCCCAGGTACTACCCCAGGCTATAGAATCGTTATGACCGAACATGACCATTGGATAGCCAAATGGTGTATTGCCGGCCACATCAATGCCCGCGCCATGCATACCCACTGAATAGACATAGGAAGGCGAAAACCAACCAAATTGAGGGCCATTAGCAAGTATCGCATTGCCTTCTGACACCTTATCTTTGCCTAGGACCCAACAGTTACTCATGCCAGAAATGCCTTGCTCGGTGAATGCAATATAGTTTTCTAGAGAGTTTTTAAGACCTGAATCAAATAGCGTTTCATTCATCGTTAGTGCGTCTGGAACCAAGTGATTCCATTCTGCCAAAGGCACGGTTGTTGGTGCGTTGTTGGTATATCTTGGGTTCAACAAATCAAACAAGGCAGTAGCTTTATGTTTGCCATGCTGTGTTTCTAATGTCTGAAGTATTTTTAAATTGTCAAGTTCAGTATTGAAATCTCCATAACGGTTAGCCATGGTGCCGACAAATATCATAACAACATCATAAGCAGTCCAGTTTTTCGGTTTAAAACCATAATCCAGAAATTGCTTTGGCATCAAAGTTTCTGGTTTTTTCTCTATTTCTGTCAACCAGGCATTCATGCCATCAGCATAGCCTGCAAAAACATTTTGATCTTTAGTATCCAATGCCGAGATCTGTTTTCTGATAGATACTGGTGAAAAAATTTGTCTGGCATGCTTGTCAAACTCTATATAATCCGGCCCCAGCACTTCAGCAACAAGCCCCTGAGTGCTACGCCGAGCCATATCCATCTGAAACAATCGATCCTGCGCAACAGCATATCCATAGCCGTAATAGAGCCCGTAAATTGAATCAGCGTAAATATGGGGCACACCGTATTCATCACGCACGATTCTCACGCTAGGCTCAGGGGAACCCGTTTGATTTTCTGTACAAGCAATCAGAGCCATGAGAGCGCAACACAACATTAGTGGTTTCATGGATTTCTCAGTGATAAATAATCAATAATAAAAAAGATTTTGCTAAATCAAAAAGACCGGAGACAGTAGCTGCCCCCGGTCTCTTAATATACAGTCTCTTAATATACTAGCTTCCAAGTGCACTAGGGCATTATGAAATTGGGTAGCGGCTTCTCACTGGAAATTCCAGTATGCTGACAGGCCGAAAGTTCTGGGTGGACCCCAAACACCGATACCGCCAGGGCCAATAACATATTGGTGAGAAATGTAGTCTTCTTCGGTGAGGTTTTTGCCCCAAAATGCTACTTCCCAGTCTTCGCTGGGAGAAACCCAACCAAGACGAACCTCCAGCAACTGGTGTTCATCGGAGGTGATACGTTGATCAGGGTAATCTTGATGCTGGTCATCGGATGTGCTGTACCCAATACGAAGGTCATACCCCCCCCCCGATTCTGTAGGCAGGTGGTAAGATAAAGTTAAGTTAGAAGTAACGCGTGGTGCGCGAGTTATGTCGCTCCCAGATACATCCTTTGGACCAGCTGGAAGCTCAATAACGAGATCATTCACTTCAGTATCCAGAAAAGCCACGAATCCGGAAAGTTGTAAGTTTGTTGACAGGTTCCAGGTGATTTCTGCTTCTGCGCCTTTAATTTCCGCATCGCCCAGGTTGGCCGTCACGAAGGTACCAAATGTCGAACCGGCGACGGGACCAAAACGAACGATTTGTAAATCTTCATAATCGGTATAGAAGGCCGTGAAGTTAAAACGGAAGTTATCTGTCAAATCACCTTTGTAGCCAAGTTCATAGTTGATCGCTGTTTCTGGATCAACCGGCAACGACGCGCTGGCTTTAATACCTTGAGAACCAGCAAAGCCGCCACTCTTAAAGCCTTCTGAAATAGACCCAAAAAACATGGAGTCCTCAGTCGCAAAATACTGCAAGGCGATCTTGGACGAGAAGTTACTCCAAGAATCAGAAGGGTTAACCTCAAAAACTTCAGCAATAATCTTCAAACTGCCGCCAACACCACCGCAGGCGGCAAAGTTCTCAAACCGGGTGCCTACAAGGGACGGATCATTACTTGCTACCAAGCCACAGTTTACCGACTCCGCCGTGTAATCTTTCTTGTCATTGGTATAACGCGCGCCAAAAGTCAAATGTAACTGCTCGCTTATTTCCCAGGTGCCTTGTCCATAGACAGCGGAGCTGGTTGTTTCATTAGCGGTTCGAGCATACTCATTGCCAACCACAGCTTGAGAGCCAACCTCCGTGATACGGAATGGCATTGAAGGATCAGCAAAGGTACCAGCTTGAGTGATTCGGAAGATTTCAGTCCGCTCAGTGTCTTCAGTAAAGTAATACAATCCAGCAGTGTAGTTAAACGGTCCATTCAAAGTAGAAGTCCACCGAAATTCCTGAGAGAAGGTATCAATGTCTTCGACGATATCGTCAATGACTTCATCAAATGGCGCAATCCCTCCCCCTAGAGGAGCACCAACAGACGCCATTTCCCAATCAGTTTCTGCATGCCGAGAAGCCGTGATGGTGGTTAAGATGCCATTTTCAAATTCAATATCGCCTTGAAGACTGATGCCATTGGCTTCCCGTTTGGAAAATCCATCATAGGATGCCGCATTCTGGCGAGGGCCAGTCACGCCGTTCTGGGCAAGGATAGCTTGAAGAGGTGCATTATCGTTGACCGGAGTTCGCCCAAGATCAGCGCGGTCATCTTCCATCGTATCAACAGAGAGCAGCCAGTCAGAAGTGTCCGATTGCCAACGTAATTGACCTCTAAAAGCAGTTTGATCTTCTGTCTGCAGATCTGTACCTAGCACCACATTGCGCACAAAACCATCATGCTCCCGGTGGCTTACAGACAATTTACCAGACAGGCTTTCAGACAGCGCACCGCCAAATAACCCTTGATATCGCATAATGCCTTCGTTACCAACTGTCACTCCCAGCTTGGCCGTAGTGGTTCCGCTAGGCTTGCTGGAAACCACATTGATGGCACCACCAATTGCATTACGCCCAAAGAGGGTACCCTGGGGTCCACGCAAGACTTCAATTCGCTCTAGGTCAAACATCTCAAAGTTAATGCTGGCACCGCGACCGATATAAACACCATCCAGAAATAGTGCCACCGAGTTGTCCAAGCCCGCGCCATCATCAGCGGAAGAAATCCCCCGCAATGAAGGAATTGCTTGACCAGGAGAAAACTCCGAGTACGACAGTCCCGGTGTATGCTGAGCAATTCCTGCCGCGTCAAATATATCCGCCTTTATAATCGTGTCAGCACTGAGCGCGGTTACTGTAACGGGAACATCTTGAATGTTCTGCGCTCTATGCTGAGAGGTGACGATGATTTCCTCAAGCTCATAACCCCTGGCTCCCTGTTCTTCCTGTGCAGCGGCAGTTTCTATTGTGGCACCACTCATTGCAACGACACTCATTGCTACAACAATCGCCCAGCATCCCCCCATATACGTTTTTTTATTCGTTATCTTTGTTGCATCTAACATGAAGTATCCCCCTTCTTTAAGAAAACATTCGTAATTTTTTACCTGCATAGACATAGGCTGGAAGCTTCCCAACCTTATTCAGCAAGCAACAGCGGCGGGTATAGTGATTGAAAAATGCAGCGGATGCAAGCCACTGCCACACTGATACGAATAAATTCAACAAATTAAAGGTAATATAATTTATTTTTATATCTATTTCTCACTGGTGCTGGCGGCAACCCAGCGCCCCATGAATATCGGAACACCGTTCGCCGACTGATGTCTGCTTAACTGTCTGAATCTTCCTTCCTGATGTAGCTAGGATGTCACGATAGGCGACTTAAAGCAAAACACAGTCCCGATTGCTTAATACCACGTAAGAAAATATGGAAAAAGGCGAATGAACAAGATTTGTTCGATAAGCAAACTGTCCGCTCGCCCTACTCATGCGGTCAACAGTTTGTCCTGTTCTGTCAAAGCATAAAGCTATTGCGATGATGTATTGTGCGTGCCTGCGCTGCAAGCAAGTTATATGTGCGCTTATTCCCATGCTTGAATTCACGATGTAGCACTAGCGATTGTATTCGATGATAGTGCGCAAATTCTTGATTACTAAAAAGGGTCCCGGTCATGCACACTCTTCAAACATACCTCACACTTATCAATGGGTTACGTACAGCAATAGTTGCCGTCGTGACATTAAGCATCCCGCTATCGGTTCAGGCAGTGATGCTTGAGGAAGTTGTCGTCACTGCGCAAAAGCGCGAACAGAGTGCGAACGATATTGGTATCACCATGAATGCGTTCTCAGGCGATTTACTCCGCGACCTAGGCGTGGCATCCGCGGAGGATATAGCGGTTATTACGCCGGGGTTAACCGTGAATGAGACCGCCGCGACAGGCGTGCCTCTGTATACAATTCGTGGTGTTGGCTTTCAGGACTATTCCACATCCGCATCATCGACTGTTGGCTTGTACTTCGATGAAGTGGCTATTCCATACACTGTCATGAGCCGTGGCGCCATCTTCGATGTGGAACGAGTCGAGGTACTAAAAGGTCCGCAGGGTGATCTTTATGGGCGTAACACAACAGCAGGTCAAATCAATTTCGTAAGCCGCAAGCCAACCGACGAATTTGAGGCGAGGGTTTCTTTAGGTATCGCCAATTTTGGAACAGTGGAACTCGAGGGCTATGTCAGCGGCGCAATATCTTCGTCGGTTAATGGTCGCCTGTCTTTCAGAACGGAGCAATCCAGCGAGGGTTGGCAGAAAAGCACCACCCGCAATGACGAATTGGGTGAAAAAGACATTACGGCTATCCGCGCAATCCTTGACATTGACCTAAGCGAAAACGCCAGCCTGTTACTGAACGCTCATTATGTTGATGACGGCTCAGATAACAGAGCCAACACGGCCTACGATGGAAGAATTATTGGACAGGCTCTGTCTAACAACCCTTATCTACCACTGGACCAGTATGTTATTCCAACAGGTGTAAATTTTGGTGGGACGCCGCCTTGGTTCTCCACAGGCGATAACCGTGCTGCGGATTGGACTAACAGTTATACAAGCTTGACGGGTCAAGTATTCGATCTTCGACCGCAGCGCGATAATCAACTATTTGGCTTGTCAGCGCGACTGGAGTGGCATTTCAATAATGTTACGTTGACCAGTATTTCTGGCTACGATACGTTTGACCGTGAGGAAGCTAACGATTGGGATGGTGGTTTCTTCAACGATTCGTCAAACATCAACACCACAGAAATCAACGTCTTCTCTCAAGAGCTACGTTTAAGTGGCGACAATGAGGAATTATCCTGGATTGCTGGGCTTTACTATTCAAAAGATGATGTGGACGAATATTACCATTACTTTATGTCGGACTCGGTCTTTGGCCTGGGTTCCATCCCATTTGGCGTCGCATTGTTTGCAACTACCCCCATTCGCGAACTAGACACCAAGTATCAGCAAGACACAGATTCTTTCGCCGTGTTTGGTCATGTGGAATGGGAGTTTGCGGAGCGCTGGCACCTAACAGCCGGCTTACGTTATACCGATGAAGAGCGCAATTGGACGGGCTGCACATTCGTGGCAGCGGACGGTAGTCTCGCCGGATTCCTTAACAAGTCATTTGGCGCTACGTTACAGCCAGGCGATTGCGGCACGATTAACGATGATCCTACCTCACCCAATTTCGTCTTGTTTCTTGCCGGTACGCCGAATGTTAATGACGCCTTTCCAGTTTTCACCTCTAGGATTAGCACTAGTAAAACCATGGGGAAAATAGGTGTGGATTATTCCTTTTCGGATGATGCTCTAGGCTACCTCACAGTTTCGACAGGCTTCAAATCCGGCGGTTTTAATGGTGCAAACTCCAACACATCAGGGCAACTTCGTCCGTACCGGGAAGAGGAGCTAACGGCTATTGAACTAGGCTTAAAAGCAACCCTATTGGATGGTGCCATGCAGCTGAATGCCGCGATATTCAACTATGACTATCAAGACAAGCAGGAGCAAGAGCGTGCTGTCACGTTTGTGGGGAATATTTCTGGCTTGACCAACGTTCCCGAATCCGAAATCAATGGTTCAGAGCTCGACGTGCAGTGGCAGGTGAACGATGGCTTGTACCTGAGTTGGGGCGTGGCTTTTCTGGGTACTGAAATCAAGGAGTGGGATGCGGTATCGAATGATAGCAACTACGATTTTGCTAATCTGCAGCCAAATATTATTACCTTTAGTGCTGCTGGCCTTGAACTGGCCCAGGCCCCAGAGGTTAGCTATCACTTTCTGGCTTCGTACAGCTGGAAACTTAGCAGCGATTGGACTATGGAAGTTGCTGGTGATATCAACTTTCAAGACGACACCACCGGTGGTGCACAACCCACCGATGCGACCAAAGACTTTACTTTGATCGGTGCTCGAATTGGCGTAACTAGTGCGGACGAAAAGTGGCGCATATTGTTGTGGAGCAAGAACCTGGCGGATGAGGACTACTATCCGGCAGCATATACGGGTGGTAACGGCCCCTATGTGCGCTCCAATGGCATGCCCCGAACCTACGGAGTCAGCCTGGACTATAGCCTCTAGATGATGAATCCTCATCCCCGGCAATGAGCCGGGGTTTTACAGGGTTTCGGAAATAACCAACATCTAGTCGGAGTAGGAAAATGATCAAACTTGCAGTGCCTTTACTGTTTGCCGGTTTTTGCCTTGGTCTCACAGCTTGCCAGCAGAATGAGCCAGACGACGAAGCAGCTGACACAATTCTCGTCAATGCAAACATTCATACCATGGATGCCACGCACCCTACTGCCTCAGCACTGGCGATAAAAAACGGCAAGTACATCTACATTGGTGACAATCAGGGTGCTCGATCGGTCGCCAATGCGTCGACTGAACTGATAGATCTGGGCGGCAAAATGCTAATGCCTGGAATCAACGATGCCCACCAACATCCGGTTGAGGGAGGCACGAAAGAACTATTTGAGTGTAGCTTTCCTTTCACTTCCGGGCCGGATGAAATTTCCAAGGCATTGCGCGCCTGCGTCGCAGCTCAGCCAGATGCTACCTGGATACGTGGTGGGCAATTCTCCAGTGACTTTTTTGTCGACTACCCCATGGAATCTCCCAGGCTGTGGCTGGACAATGTATCCGGCAACAAAGCCGTTGCTCTTGTTGATGACGCCTATCATAACGCGTGGTTGAACACGCGAGCCATGGAGCTTTTGGGCGTAAATGGTGTCGAGGATTTACCCGAAGGCGTTGAGATGGCTCTCGATCAGGAGGGCAAGCCCGATGGCTTTATGATTGAAGCGTTTGGTTTCCTAAAAGATCAACTCACATGGAGTGAAGAACAATATCGGGCCGCAGTAGCGCACGCTGTTAAGCTGGCCAACGGGTTTGGCATTACAGGGCTAAAAGCAACCGCGATCGCCGAACCGGAGCTTGCTGCCTTTAAGTCTCTGGCCGAGAACGAAGGCTTATCTGCACATGTTGCTGGTGCGATCGCCACACCGTATGGTCATCGTACCGAGGCATTGGATGTGAGCGAATACATTAAACTTCGCGATACCTATAAGGCACCGAACTTTAACACCAACTTCGTGAAAATATTTATGGATGGTGTGCCCACGGCGGCGCGAACAGCCGCGATGCTTACGCCCTATACCGCTGCTAAAGAGGGAGAAGAACGCACCCGAGGTCAACTTCACATTACTGCCGAGCTATTGAATCAGGATGTCGTTGCTCTCGATGCGGCTGGCTTTACCATCAAAATCCACACCGCAGGCGATCGATCAGTGCGAGTGGCACTAGATGCGATAGAGCAAGCGCGAGTCAAGAATGGTAAGAGCGGCGCACGCCATGAGCTAGCTCATGCCGGCTACGTTGATGAGGCAGATATAAATCGATTTGCCAGCTTGAACGCGATCCCGGATTTCTCCCCCTATATCTGGTTCCCATCACCTATTATGGATTCGGTATTAACCGCCGTTGGCGAACGCGGAGAGTTTTACTGGCCTACAAAAACACTATTGAAGAGTGGCGCCAGCGTCGCGCCCGGTTCTGATTGGCCAGCTGCCGTACCGAGCATGAATCCTTGGCCAGGCATTGAAGCGTTAGTCACCAGAGCTGATCCTTTCAGCAATGGTACGGACACCTTGTGGGCCGACGAGGCGGTGTCGTTGGCAGATGCGCTCAAAGTTTTCACGGTTAACGGTGCGAAAGCACTCCGAATAGGCACACAGAGTGGCTCTATTGAAATCGGAAAATCGGCAGATTTCATCGTCTTAAACCATAATCTGTTTGACATAGAGCCAGCACTTATTAGTGATACTGAAGTGCTAATGACGTTCTTTGCCGGTAGTAAGGTGTATGAAAAGTCTAATCAGAAATAATTAATGCGATGCCTACCTATAAACTTGCCAGGACTCCAGTTCTCGCAACTATCGCAAGTGTAGTAATGCTAACTGCCTGTCAGGACTTGCCAGCATCAAAATCAGCTGATTTGATGGTTGTTAATGCGAAAATATATACGCTTGCTGAACCCGAATGGGCCGAGTCGATGGCCATCACCAATGGGCGAATTTCCTATATTGGTAGCGTCGAAGGTGCAGAAAAACTGGTCGGACCAGTAAGCCAGCGTCTGGATCTCGACGGCCGAATGGTGATGCCAGGTATAAACGACGCGCACCTACACCCCGTAGACGGCGCGCTGAAAGCACTCTATCGCTGCAATTTTCCATTTACAGCTGGCCCACTGGAGGTTCAATCAGCTGTTTTGGAATGTGTTAGAAATAGTGGCGACCAGCAGTGGATTATCGGTGGCCAATGGGACAGCGATTTCTTTGTCAACAACGATGTAGCTTCCCCGCGCGGTTTACTCGATGAGGTGTCAGACGACAAAGCCGTTTTTTTACGCGCTGATTCCGGCCACGATGCCTGGTTAAATAGCAAAGGACTGGAGCTTGCTGGAATAAACAAACACAGCCATCAACCCGAGGGAGGTACGATTGTTCGTGATGAGAAGGGCGAGCCTAACGGGCTGCTTCTTGAAAAAGCGAAGTATGCGGCGGAAAAAAAGCTTCCCGCCAACACCGAAGAACAATACGTCAATGCCGCCCGAGAATTGATACAGATAGCGAACGCATACGGCGTAACGGGCATGAAGGACGCTTCGGCAGAAGAAGCTGATGTGAAATCACTAACGGCATTGGCAAGCTCTGGTGAACTCACTGCGCATATGGCGACCTCACTCAGGGTTCGAAAAGAGGATTGGACTGCGGCTGGTTTTGATACCAGCCGATTACTGAGGGTGCGGGACCAGTACACAAATAATAACGTCGACACGCGACACGTAAAAATATTCATGGATGGAGTGCCGACCTCGTCGAGAACAGCGGCGATGCTGATGAATTACTTGCCTGTTTCAGAGCAAGAGCCTGCGCACAACGGGGACGTACATTTTAGCCTTGTGCAATTGTCTGAAATGCTGATTACGCTGGATGCGCTAGGCTTTACCGTAAAAATCCATACAGCGGGTGATCGCTCGGTACGCATGGCTCTGGACGCCATAGAAATTACCCGCGAAAAAAATGGCCGTAGCGGTTTACGCCACGAACTTGCGCATGCAGGTTATATCCATCCCGATGATATTAGTCGCTTCCGCCCTCTCAATGCGGTCGCGGATCTGTCGCCTTATATTTGGTATCCCTCACCGATTATCGATTCTGTCCTTCGGGCAGTAGGGCCTCGCGGTGAAAGGTACTGGCCGATGCGTGCTCTGATAGCAGCTAACGCCCCTATACTGGCGGGGTCAGATTGGCCCGCGGCTGTCTCTAGCATGAACCCTTGGGTCGGCATTGAAGCCATGGTGACTCGAGCCAATCCCAATGACGAAACGGAAGGAGAATTATGGCCCGAGCAAGCGCTCTCCCTCGCGGAAGCGTTACGCGTGTTTACTCTGGGTGGCGCTAAAGCGCTTCGACTGGAACAGGAAACCGGCAGTCTGGAGACCGGAAAGCTTGCCGATTTTATCGTGTTAAATAAAAATCTTTTCGAGCAAGCCAGCAGCGAAATTGGTAGCACCGAAGTGGAAGCGACTTTCTTTGAAGGCAAGCTGGTTTATAGCCGCGATCAAGTCTTGTTCAACATCGTTCCGTAACAGGCTGAGGAGTAGCCCCATGTCAGACCAGGAAATTGAGAAGATCAAAGCGACAGTCTCGTCTTATGTTAGTGCCTGCCGGAAAGCAGACACCGCACTACTTGAATCAGTATTTGCGCCGAATGCTTTAATGGTCGGTTATATGCAAGGCGAACTATTGTTTGGCAGTATTCAGCCTTTTGTCGACGCAGTCGCAGCAAACCCTTCTCCGGACGCCGCCGGAACAAGCTACCAGACCACTATCTCAGATATCCGATGTGCGGGCGATGTTGGCCAGGCAACGCTAATTGAAACTGGATATATGAGCTTGAACTTTACCAATTACTTCCAGTTGCTGAAACTCGATGGTAAATGGCAAATTACGACGAAATCCTTCCACCACAGTTGAGTTCTTGATTGGCGAGAAGTAATTGTTCTTGAATCTAAATGATTATAAGGTATAAGTTGGAGCATCATCGATCGTATAATATTGATATATGCGAGAAAATGAGCAAAATCAAGTCGGTCAAAATCGTGACCGAGAAGCATATTTGTGTCAACTCAATGAGGATATAACATGTTAAACCTAGATATGTATGTAAATGGTCAGGCTGTTCAAGGCAGCGAATCGTTTGCGGTAATCAATCCAGCCACAGGTGCAGCATTTGCAAATGTTCAGGCCGGCGATATAGCACTAGTTGAACAGGCTGTAGGCTCGGCCAAGCAAGCGTTTGTTACCTGGAGTCAGACGTCCGATGCCGATCGACAGGCGGCGTGCCGCGATTTGGCCGGTGTGTTGAAAACGAATATGCCGGAGCTAATGGAGCTGGTCACGCGCGAAACCGGGAAACCCATGGGCGGTCTTAATGGCGTTGGCTCCGGCATGGAGGTTGGTGGTGCTATGGCCTGGGCTCAGTTCACCGCTGAATTGTCCATCCCGGTTGAACTCATTCAAGACGACGACACAGCGCGGGTTGAAGTTCACCGAAAACCATTGGGCGTAGTGGCCTCCATCACACCCTGGAACTGGCCACTGATGATCGCAATCTGGCACGTTATCCCGGCAATTCGAACTGGCAACACGGTAGTACTTAAGCCGTCACCTTACACCCCAGTCGCCACAACACGGTTCGTCGAACTCGCGCAACAGGTACTCCCGCCAGGCGTATTAAATCTTGTGCATGGCGAGGGTCCTGTCGGTGGCGCACTCACATCGCACCCGGACATCGCCAAAATTATATTCACCGGTTCTACCGCTACTGGGCGGAAAATTATGCAGTCAGCTTCCGCGAGCCTGAAACGCATTACCCTTGAACTCGGTGGCAATGATGCCGGAATAGTCCTGCCTGATGTCAAGGTAGCAGACGTTGCCCCAAAACTTTTCGGCGCCTGCTTTCATAATAACGGGCAAACCTGCGCAGCACTCAAGCGATTGTATGTGCACGAATCTCAGTATGAAGAAATGTGCTCAGCACTTGCTGAGCTTGCCCAAACAGTCCGGGTGGGTGACGGTATGGAGGAAGATACCGAGCTCGGCCCGATACAGAATCTTGCGCAACTGAACATCGTCAAAGATCTCTCCCAGTCAGCGCGTACTGATGGCGGGCGGTTTCTAGCAGGTGGAGAGCAAATAGATCGCGATGGTTATTTCTTCCAGCCTACAATCGTCGCCGATTTGACTGACGGGTCGAGACTGGTTGATGAAGAACCGTTCGGGCCCATTTTGCCCGTAATCAAATATACGGACATTGAAGAAGTCATTCAACGCGCTAATCAAAATGAACGAGGGCTCGGAGGATCGGTCTGGTCAAGCGATACAGCCAAGGCTATCGCCTTCGCCCAACGCTTGGAGTGCGGGTCGGCATGGGTCAACCAGCATGGCGCTCTTCAACCCAACGCACCTTTTGGAGGTGTAAAACAGTCGGGAATTGGCGTAGAGTTTGGCACCTATGGCCTAGAGGAATATACATCCATCCAGACCTTAAACATTGCCAAGTGAGGCAAGGAGAGTCAGCGAATTGCCGGGGGATAATGAGAATGCGCACTAAATTATTCAGTGCAATAACAGGGTTTATTGCTGCGCTAGCGACCGGAGGAATGGCCCTTGCGGAACAGGGACCTGCATCTATTCCGCCGCCACTTGCGATAGAAAAAACGGGTAATGTACTGAGTTTACCCGCCAGTTATCCCGAAAGCTGGGTCATGGTTGATGAAGCAAGTTTTTTTAGCATGTACGGTGGCAAAGTTATCGTTCTAGATGTGATGGAAACCGCCCCTGCCAAGCGCATAAAAGGCATGGTTCATAAAAACTTGCTCGGCAATTTTGCCCAGCACCAGAAACGGCCGGAATTCTATGTGCTTGAAACTTTTCACGAGCGCGGCTGGCGGGGTAAAAAAACGGACGTGTTTGTTGTTTATGATCGAAGCACTCTGAAAATCAAAAAAGAATTTGTCTGGCCAACAGACCGAATGCAAGCTCTCCCGCGACGCTATGACATGACGGTGTCAGGCGACCAAGACTACCTTTACGCCGCCAATTTCACACCAGCAGCGTCATTTTCAGTGGTTCGACTTGATGGGCATGAGTTGCTGGGAACTATTGATACGCCCGGCTGTGTACTGACTTTCCCCGCTGGTAAGCGCAGCGTGGCTTCATTGTGTAATAACGGCGGCATGTTAACGACGGTGGTGAATAAGGACGGCAGTCTGAAATCTCAACATCGCATGGAGCCATTCTTTGATACAGATAAAACACCGATCTTCGAAAGGCCAGCCATTGTAAAAGGTCGCGCCTATTTCCCCAGTTTCACGGGCATGATGCATGAGATTGATTTGAGTGGTGAAGTAGCTAAGTACAAAGGAAATTGGAACCTACTAAGTGAGGAAGAGCAAGCCGCAAACTGGCGGCCTGCTGGTCTTGGCCTAGTCGATCGAGATGACCAGGGACTGCTGTACCTGATCATGCAGCCTGATGGTGCCGAAGGGACGCACTCACACGGTGGCTCTCATATTTGGGTCATTGACGTGCGTAAGAAACAGCGAGTGCGCATTATCGAAGCACCTAATTGGGCTATATCATTAGCGGTGACCCGAGGCAAGTCACCGAAAATTGTCGTCACCAACGGCGAACTGTCTTTGGATGTAATTGACGCAGAAAGCGGAGAGCTACTACAAACTATCAGCGATATAGGCAGCGTCACTCCCTTGATCGTTTACAAGTCGTATTGAGCGCATTTTAATGGATTGGTTAGCGTTGATTAGTGACTGTCTTGCCTTGTTTTTGTTATGGCTATTTGTCACTGCAGGCATTCACAAATTGCAATACCGAAATAGGAATTACTATCAGCGAGTAATTTCCGCGTATGGGTTTGATAGCCTGGCAGCATCTTTGAACTTTAGACGGCTATTGGGTCTGTTCGAACTTCTGTTGGGCATGACAATCATGGTGCCACTCTGGCGGGAGGTGGCTGCCATCACTGCCACGCTACTGTTGCTCGGCTATTTTGTGTTAATGGCGACTCAGCTCTGGCAGGGTAAAAGAGATGTTGATTGTGGTTGTGCGGGCCCCATGAGTGATTCAAAAATTGCACCTGCGCTATTGGTTCGAAATGCCTTTCTGATTGTCGTTGCATTGTTTTGTGTGATGAATGATTCCAGTGCCCTATTCAGTGCTGCTCTCAATGATCGCAGCGCAGCACTGTTTGCGCTTCCTCTCGCGATAATGATGCCCATTCTATATATGTGTTGTGAACAGCTCATTGTGAATGGTCAGAAACTTCAAAACCTGAAAACAATAAGGTCGTAGAATGGCTCTCCTCGTCATCTCAAATACCTTTCTCATGATAGTCATTAAACAGCATGGGCTACAGTACTACCCGTATCTCATATCAGAAGTACTTGGCAGAAATTACAGCATCTCGAAAGATTGTTTGAAGCAAAAGAACGGAAGGTAGCATCTATTCAGACTATATGGCCGGGCAAAGTGCGGCTGATGAAGCCAGCTTTGTAGAAGTGCCGAAATAGGGAGACTGGAAAAAATGAACATTCTCGACAAACTCTTAGAAAAATCGGCACGCCGAGTTGCTCAACAAAGCTCGCGACGTAGCCTGTTAAAAACAGTAGGCACTGCACTGGTGGGTGCCGCCAGCATTCCCTTGTTGCCCGTCGCACGTGCTTCGGAGCAACCGGCTAAACCGGCGGAAACTGGCGACCCCGCTAGTTGTGATTATTGGCGCTATTGTGCCATCGACGGCTTTCTTTGCGAGTGCTGTGGCGGCAATTACAATAGTTGCCCTCCTGGTACCGAAATGTCTACCTTGACCTGGATAGGCACCTGCAGAAACCCAGATGATGGGCGCAATTACGTTATCTCATACAACGATTGTTGTGGTGTTACCCAATGTGGAACATGTTTGTGCCAACGTGATGAAAGAGATCGTCCCATTTACCGAGCTGACAAGTCCAACGACATAAACTGGTGCTTGGGCTCCAGCAGTTCCGTCTATCACTGTTCGACCGCAATCATTGTTGGTGTGGCGTTCGAAGAATAATTGCATCGTATAACTGAACAATAAGTATGAAAGTGTTCGGAGCCACTATTCAAATGCAATCCAATTCGGCGTTGCCCGTGGTGCCTTTGCTGTTGTGGCTATTTGCTACGTCTGCATTTGCGGAGTCGCCACAGCTAGAGCAACAGTCTCTGCCACAGGATGAGCTTGAGCGGCGTGCGCAGTTTAACTACCAACTGTATTGCCAAGGTTGCCATGGACCGGATGGTAGTGGGAAACGAGGCGTTCCCAGCCTCAAAGATTCGATTGGTACTTTTTTAAAATCACAACATGGCAGAGAATATCTGATTCGTGTTCCTGGCACCGCAAACGCACCGCTTGATGACTTGCAACTCACCGAATTAATGAACTGGACGATAATACGCTACGCTGGAGCTAGCCTGCCTGAACTATGGCAATCTTATGTAACGGAAGAAGTCAGTCTCTATCGCCAACAACCATTGTTAGAGGTGCAACGCTATCGACAACAACTTTTGGCCCAATTGCTGGAATCAGACGACTGATCAGCTGGAAAATCACCGAGGTCTACAATGAAACTTGTTCACTTTCAAAAATTAATAATCAAACTATTTCTCGCCTCAGTGTGCAGCTTGAGCCACGTTGCTAGCGCAGATGACGCAACTGTTCTCGCCCAGACGTGTTCTGCCTGTCATGGTCAAGCAGGCGTTTCCTTAAACCCCAATTGGCCACATTTAGCCGGACAAAAACAAGGCTATTTGATACAGGAAATAACGGCGCTCAGAGATGGCACAAGAGAAGAGCCGAGCATGTTACCGTTTGTGGCTGATTTAACTGACGCGCAGGTCACAGTGCTAGCTGAGTATTATGCGGGACAGAAGAAACCAGGCAAACCGGAGGCTGAGGCAATCAACGCTAGTGGCGAAAATATTCGTGCCCATTGCATGTCTTGTCACGGTGTCGCTGGAACAAGCGTCAATCAGCAATGGCCAAATATTGCAGGCCAGCCGCCAGCTTACTTACTCAAGCAGTTGCGCGCTTTCAAGGACGGTAGCCGCTCCGCACCGTTGATGAATATCATTGCGAATGAGTACACTGATCAACAACTTCGGGACGTAGCCGAGTACTACAGTCAGTTAGCCTACTGAGAGACGACAGGTTAGATTCCTCTAGACACCATTAGCTGGCTTTTAAACATTGGCACGGCACACTCCTGATCGCATTGCGTTGTTCGCATTTGCGCTTCCTGCGCTGTGTGTTGTCATTCTGGGATTTGGTCGCGCCGCTGGCTGGACCTGGGACTTTCTAAATGGACTGGGTTTCGCTGGACTGAGCGGGCTAATTTATCTCGCTGTCCAGGGGCGGGCTCGTATCAACAACAGCGCACACCAAACTTTTAGTTATGTCGTTCTTTCGTTCGTCCTGATTCATTGTTTAGGACTGTTACTACTTGATTCTATTACTCTAGAATATCTACACTCAGGGGCTCCCACCTATATGTGGGCCGGCCTGTTAAGCGCAATGCTGTTAGCACTAATTCTGTTCAGTGCTTTACCCAGCCAGCGAAAGAAAGCTTTTCACAAATCACAGTATTTTCGGGGCTGGCATAAATACCTTAGCTGGCTTGTGATGGTTACCGCGGTGTGGCATGTGCTGGGAAGCGGGTTCTATTTACAGAACATGACACAATATCTGGTATTTTCTGGATTATTCCTGCCGATCATGGTTCCTCGACTTGTCAATACATCGCAACACCTTAGAGTGTTTTCCTGGCTTGCGTTTCTAGCTACTGGCGTATTGCTCGCCGCATTCATCTCGCTTGGTCTGAATGTGAGTGTGAAATGAAAAGAATCTTTTTCACCCTATGCGTCGTGCTGGGCTTGGTCTTCATTGCTCTGCTGTACACAAGCAGCTCGCACTACCGCTTTCGGCAAGCGGAACGATATCAGGCCGATTTACCGATGACATTTGATCATCAAACACATGCCGAGCAGCGGTGCGTAGGTTGCCACCATAATTTCATCGACAATTCCGGACAAGGCTTATGTATCCAATGCCACGTGAATGACGCTGAATTAAATACTCAGTTTGAAAGGCAATTCCATAGGTTCTGCCGCGGATGTCATGAAGAAAAACAGCTACTGGGAGAAAAACACGGACCAATTAGAATCTGTTCTGAGTGCCATACTACCGATACCCTTCCCTAGCCCAGCCTTGGCTTACAGCAGACGGACTCAACAAACCGGACAAGTAGTTTGGCGTGATGTGAACCCCATCCGAGTGGCGATCTTTGCCTACACTAAGTGTGATCAATAAGTTTTTTGGCCCGATACAGGCGAAGCTCAGCATGGAATGCAAAGGTTGCAAAAACAAAACTGCATATATTGTTGTACCCGCAAACAGAAAGGAATTTGTCCGTCAATAACAATTGTTGCCTCGGTGGCTCAGCCGCCTCCATTGATTGAACTTCATTTTTCAGATTCTGTTTGCTGGATGAGATGTAGAGGATAAACACTTTTAAAAACACATTATGGAATTATTTTTTCAAGAGGTGCTTATACTGTTCCCGCAAGATATTTTTTTGAATTTTACCCATGGTGTTTCGAGGCAAGTCTGCAACGTACACAATGCGTTTGGGCACTTTGTAATTGGCAAGTGAACTCCGGACAGTCTCCAGAATTATCGGCTCCATGGTTTCTTCGCCAACAATCACAGCCACCAGGCCTTCGCCAAAATACTGATGCGGTACACCAATGACCGCTGATTCAACGACACCCTCAACGTCATCAATTATTAGCTCGATTTCCTTTGGATAGATGTTGAGACCACCGCTAATAACCATGTCTTTCTCTCGGCCTACGATTGACAGATATCCTTCGTCATCGAATTTACCCTGATCACCCGTGTTAAAAAAACCATCATCAGTGAAATCTTCTGCAGTTTTTTCTGGCAATCGCCAATACCCCTTAAAAACGTTATCGCCTTTCACTTGTACCGCGCCAAC
The DNA here is from genome assembly GCA_965208605.1 of Candidatus Azotimanducaceae bacterium. Taxonomy (GTDB): domain Bacteria; phylum Pseudomonadota; class Gammaproteobacteria; order Pseudomonadales; family Azotimanducaceae; genus UBA9659. Next base: position 1,497,577 of record OZ242345.1, read on the forward strand.
GCTTTCAGCGCCGAGAATATTTCCCTGTTCATCAACAACTCTGATTTGTACACCGGGGAGAGGCAATCCAACAGAACCGGCTTTTCTGACGGCTTCCAGAGGGTTACTCGCATTCATATTGGTCTCGGTCATACCATACCGCTCAAGAATTCGATGTCCTGTTTTTGATTCAAATAATTCAAACGTTTCAGCGAGCAACGGTGCAGAACCGGAAACGAATAACCGTATATTTTCGCAGTGCTCAACGCTAAATTCGCCGAGTGCCAATAAACGGGTGTAATAAGTCGGCACACCCATCATCACTGTACAGTCGGGTAATACTTCAAGCACGTCGTCTGCGTTAAAACCCGGTAGCCAGCGCATACTCGCGCCGCTTAACAACGTGCAACCCAATGCCACGAACAGACCATGCACGTGAAATATAGGAAGTGCATGAAGCAATACATCGTCTTTCCGAAATCCCCATGCCTCACATAATGTCCGAGCATTGGCCCCGAGATTACCGTGGCTCAACATTATTCCTTTGGGCACACCTGTTGTACCCGAAGAATAGAGTAGTGCCGCAGTCTCGTCGGCATCAGACGTAACCGTCGTGAACTCCGCCGAACGCTCATTGACGCAGTTAATGAGCGTCCCTGAGCCATTGGCGTCAAGCGTCAGTATTTGTTCAACCGCGGAATCTTTGGCGAGTTCGACCATGAGCGGTTGTGATTCACTTGTACAAATTATTATCCGTGGCGCTGCATTATCAATAAAGTAACGGAGCTCGCCCGCCTGATATGCCGTATTTAACGGATGAAAAACCAGACCTGCGCGCAAACACCCCAGATAAAGCCAGAGCATCTCTACGGATTTTTCAACCTGCACGGTAATTCTATCGCCCCGCTGCGCACCCAGTTCGGTTAAAGTTCGGGCGAAACGGGCAGATTCTGAATCTAAAGTGCTATAGTTGACCGACTGTCCGGCCTTGGTTACAAGGAAAGGCTTTTCAATATCCGCTGAAAAACCCTGAAAAAAGTTCTCATATAGGTTGTCATTCATGTTGGCATCATCACAAAAAGAATTTCCACAAGCTATGACAGTGCAGGACAAGAGGTTGACCTGTACAGCCAATCTGGCTTCCGTCTGATGGAATTTCTCCCGACACTCTCACCTCGTCACGTGGTCTATGTAAAAGACTATATACTTCGGTGTGATGCTGATCCGAATAGCATTTTCGCCGAGGCAGATTGGGAATTATCGTCCGATGCAGAACAACATCAGCCAATACCAGTTGCCAATCTATCGAGGATATTTGAACATGCGGCTGAAAAATTAAACGACCCTGACTTCGGCATCCACACCGCGGAGAATTTCCCATACGAGTCCAGTGGGCTCATGACACTGGCATTCTTGTCAGCGGCAGACTTGGATCAAGCGCTAAAAATGCTGGTGCGCTATGACAAGTATATTGATAGCGGCTTTGAGGTAACTCAAACCAGGGATGCCACAACATTTACGATCAAGCTTTTGTTACTTGACCCTCTCAGAAAAGATCGCAAACAGCTAAACGAGTACGTCGCTGCGTTATTTACTCAACTCATCCGATCCGCAACCAAAAAACCACTAAACCCATTGGGCGTTCAGTTTGAGCATGACATCAGTAAAGACAGCAAGCCTATGGATAAGTTTTTCTCTGCGCCTATTTCCTTTGGGACAGAGAATAAGTTGATATATCCCCTGGAAATGCTCAACGAGAAATTTGTCACTGCTCACTATTTAATGTTCGACATTCTGTCTAAAGCCTTGCAGTCTTTCTTTCGTGCGGAAGCTGATGAACAAGACATGATGAACATAGTGAGCCGGGAAATTATCAAACACACCTCGTTCGAATCTCTCAGTATAGACACCGTTGCCGACGAGCTATCCATGTCTTCCCGGACACTGCGGCGGAAGCTAGCCGCCGAGGGTCACAGCTTTCAGGATATAAAAAAGGCGATCAGACTCAGTCGGGCGCGCTATTTTATCAGCTCGACATCGATGACACTCGGCGAAATTTCATTCGAACTAGGATATTCAGAAATCAGCGCCTTTTCACGTGCATTTCGGTCGTGGGTAGGCGAATCACCTCAAAGCTATCGTCAAAAAAATCAGGCGAAGAAGTAACCACCGTCCAGACTCACGAGGGTATACATTCTCCCCACCCCGAATAATCATATCTTTAGTTCGGCCCGTGATTTTGACATAGCCCTGCTCATTCATTTCACCCAGATCACTTGAATGTAGCCACCCGTCCTCGTCGATAGTCTCATCTGTTGTTCTACCTTCAAAATGAGCGTTCATACCAAATCCAGTCTCCTTGTATTATATTGTCTAACTGATTCATTGAGGCGTTTATGTCAACTGATTGGCTTGTTTTGTACCTGCAATCAATTTTGATAAGCAATAGGATCGCTGCGTCTACAAAAAACCAATAGAGATAGACTCAGTGAAACAACCAATAAAAAACAAAGGCATGCTATTGGCAACCAGCGCATTAGATTTCACCTACAACTTCTAGTCCCCCTGCGGGTTGTGGGACAGAGATTTTGTCCTGCAGCCCACAACTTCCTAATATTTCCAGAGTGTCACCATCATGGTTGCAATCAATCTTGATAAAAAAACAGCGGACGTCTCTCAGCTATACTTGAGAAATGCGACAGACCTCCTCCAACTTATGAATACAGGGGAGGTATCTGCCGTCGAGGTCATGACAAGCTTTTTGGACAGAATCGAAGCAACAAATCCTACCATTAACGCTATTTGTACTCTGGTCACAAAGAAAGAAGCTTTAGCTATGGCAGAAGACGCTGACAACCAACGTCTTGAACGAGCTGTGAAGGGTCCACTCCACGGTCTGCCTATCGCCTGTAAAGATTTGGCTCCAACCCGGGGAATGAGAACGACAATGGGTTCACTCATCTTCTCAGACAATATACCGGATCACGATAGTATCTTCGTTGAGCGACTCAGGGCTGCGGGTGCGCTCATCATAGGCAAAACCAATACGCCGGAATTTGGTGCCGGATCCAACACATTCAATGAGGTATTCGGACCAACCAAAAATCCGTACAACCTGAACAAAACCGTTGGAGGCAGTAGCGGCGGTGCAGCGGCAGCACTCGCAGCAAGAATGCTCCCGCTGGCAGATGGTAGCGACATGGGCGGCTCATTGCGTAATCCCGCGGCTTTTTGCAACGTCATTGGATTTCGACCATCGATGGGCAGAGTACCCATGCAGTCAAGCAACTTAACCTGGCAGAGTAGATTGGGACTGGAAGGTCCAATGGCACGAACTGTAGATGATTTAGGTCTCCTTTTATCTGTGATGGCGGGACCTGACCCAAGAGATCCTCTTTCCATCTCCCAGTCACCGGATCAGTTCGCAAACATTACATTAAAAGACTTTAGCAAAGCTCGCATCGGCTGGTCTGCCGACCTGGGATTCCTCAATGTCGCACGGGAGGTACGAGAGACTTGTACCGCATTTCTTGACGTTTTTACTGAGCTAGGTTGTGAAGTTGAGCAAACCTGTCCAGACATGCAGGATGCTATGGCGGTCTTTCGCACCATAAGAGCAAGTTACTACGCCGTTAGTTGTGGTCCATTATTGGCGGAGCATGAGGGCAAGATGAAAGCCACCTTGGTTGAGAACACAAAGATTGGGCTTAACTTATCAGCCGACGATCTCCTTCAGGCGGATCAAACCAGAAACAAAATTTATCAGCGCGTTGTCAAATTCTTTGAACAATACGACTTCCTCGTAATCCCAACTACACAGGTGGTGCCATTTGATCATGAAGAGGAATGGGTCACGGAAATTGAGGGCGCTCCCATGCAGGATTACCTCGAATGGATGAGTATTTGTTGTATTATCACGATCTGTGATTTACCCGCCATCTCTATACCATGCGGCTTCACCACCGAAGGCTTGCCTCTGGGGATACAGATTGTCGGCAAACCACGCGGAGATATGGAGGTTTTACAACTTGCAAAAGCAATTGAGGCATTGAGACCTTTCGCCAGGCAGTCACCCTTCTTCTAAAACGTCTCACCTCAGGAAATTCTGCTCATGAATAAATCCGTTTCCACCGAAAGCTCAGACCCGGGCGGACCACGGATGATAGACAGATTAATCTCGCATCTCGTCCACCTCATGGAACGGTATTATCCCGATTTATTCCTGTTCATCATTCTGATAACACTGACGACTTTTTTACTTGCATTCATTACAACCGGCTACCACCCAAAGGACATGTTGGTTTCATGGGGTAGCTCTCTCCCTGACATACTTTCGTTTACCATGCAGATGACCTTGATGGTCATGATATCCCATGCCCTTGCCCACACTGCAGTGTTGCAGAAACTGCTACACCGGCTTAGCGCGCTGCCCCGGACACAAGCTCAGGCATATCAACTAACTGTACTCATCACCGGGATCATCGCCATGATATCCTGGCCGCTCGGATTAATCGCAGGGGGAATAATCGCGAAAAAAATTGGCGAGAGCGCCAGAGATCGCGGAATAAAGATTCACTACCCATTACTGGTCGCTACCGCCATGTGTGGAAACGTGGTTTGGCATATGGGTTATTCGGCCTCTGCTCCTTTGTTTGTCGCAACAGAGAACAACAACATGATGGGCTTGATCGGCGGCACAATTCCGATGACTGAAACCGTGTTTACAACGTGGAACCTAAGCCTCGCGGTAGCCCTCCTTATTGGAATGATTTTGCTGAGCGCGTATATTCGTCCGCGGGATGCTGACGTGATTGAGCTACGGAAGTTGCCTGAAGAATCCGCACCTGCACCTTCCCTAACAGACGTAAACAGACCCGTTGCGGCTCTGGAAGAAAGTCGTCTATTCACTGCTCTGATTGGAGGTGCCCTATTCGTCTTCCTCGCCCTCTGGTTTTCGCAGCAAGGTTTCAATCTTAATCTCAACATCGTCAACTGGACCTTTCTCATGCTCTTATTGTTGCTTTGCAAATCTGTAAAGCACTTTATGGTTCTCATCGGAAATTCGACCAGAATCGTTGGACCGCTAATTATTGCTTACCCTTTCTACGCCGGTATCATCGGTGTCATGGTTGATAGCGGCATGGCATCAATGTTATCAAACTGGTTTGCCGAGATAGCGACTACTAAAACACTACCTATTTGGGCATTCACCAGCGCGATGGTCGTTAATATGTTCATTCCATCAGGTGGTGCTCAATGGATTATTCAGGGACCAATCTTTCTGGAAGCCGCCAACACGCTCGGTGTTAAACATTCCTTGATTGTCATGTCTATCGCTTACGGCGACCAATTAACCAACCTTATTCAACCCCTACCCGCCATACCGCTGCTCCTTCTCGCTGGACTACGGATCAAGCACATCATGGGTTACATGCTTGTTTTCTGTTTGGCTGGTTTTGTCATCCTCGGCACTGGTCTAACGATCATTTCTATATTCTAGGCTTCCTGTCCCCAAAACCTGACTCGGCGGGACGGTTCAGCATTTGAAGCAATACTCACCGCACGTTAAGCGAATAATACGCACGCGCCTGAGCTGAGCTCACCCACGGGGAAATTTCAGCCATCGCAACTTCCACTGCTGAGGCGGTCCGTTGACCCTCGAGGAACATTTTCTTGATGGCCTGCAACAGTGTCTCTATAGGGCAGTCAGGATGCATTCTGGCCGGTTGGTCCGTTTCACTACGAACGTCATTATCCCGAGACGACTCTGCTATATCAGCTAGTCGAGTGCCATTGGCTCGCTTTCAAGTATAGCGTATTTCAAACGTATGCTGTGATTCGTCAATTGCTGATCTGCGTTAGTCACGGGTATCGTTATCATGAATGAACCGAATGAGACCTTCAAAGTAGATGTCGGAATCATCATATTGAGTAAAATGACCGCCGTTCGGACATAGAAGAAATTGTGAACCTTCTATTTGTTTAGACATCCATTCCATGTGTTCTGGGTTCATGGAATCGTATTGCGCTCCGATGACCAATGTAGATACTTTGATGTTTTGGATATCGTTCGAGCGGTCCCAAGTTACAAGTTTGCCGCTAGCCCCAAGCTCACTTGGTCCTTGTAGTGGTTGGTAGATACCCTGGTTTACGTTCCCAAGTGTACGCAAAATTGGATCAGGCCATTCAGCAACCGGAAGTCGGATGATGTGGTCGACATAATGGTGCTCAAACAACAATTGTTCATATCTCGGATTCGCATAGTCCTCGGCAGCTTCGTAGGATTTGATTTCCGCAAGAACATCCTGGTCCATTTTCGCCATGAGCACATTCTGCGCGTAAGCGTTGTACGCGGGGATGCTAGACATCATGTTTGATATCACAAGCCCCTTTAAATTTTGTTGATACTTCAGCGCATATTCAATAGCTAACATGCCGCCCCAGGAGTGGCCAAAGAGGTAAAAGTTATCGGCCGTCAAACCCAGTGCTAAGCGTACTTGCTCAATTTCTTCAACAAAGCGTTCCAACTCCCAGAGTTCAGGCTCATCCGGCTGATCGCTGTAGGCAGATCCTAGCTGATCATACAGATAATACTGAATACCAGCCTGTGGAAAATAACTGTCAAAGACTTCCAGATATTCATGTGTCATACCCGGACCACCATGCAACAACAGAACTTTCATCGTTGGGTGATTACCAACCCGTTTTGTCCATACGTTGAAAGTGCCTTTTGACGTGTCAATTGGAATTAAGGTGATGCCTGCACGTCGACGATCGTCAAATTTACTGTTGTCCAGATAATCACTGTGAGTTGTCATAACAGTATTTCTAACCCCTTAAAACTTTGCGGCGAACGTGAAGCCCACTGTCCTGGGCCGGTTAACAGTGTCTCTGTTTTCCAGAAGGAAAATCGTGTCTTTTAAAATAACTGCTCTTTCGTTACCGATGTTTTCAACGAAAATGGCAGATTGCCATCGCTCTGTTTCTAAACCGATTCGAAAATTCGCAATTGCATAAGAATCCATAGCGACACGTTCCGCTGGATTTGCTGTGTTGTAGCGCTCGTCTCTATACGAATAATTGATGCTTATATAACCTTTTGCAGACTCGATGAACGAAACTGGAAAGTAGTAAACCGCGTTGGCATTGAACGTGAACTCTGGAACTAACGGAGTCTCTGTGCCATCTTCAATGATCAGGGGTGCAAAATCTTCTGTAAATTCGGATTTCATATAACTGAAATTGCCTGAAAGCTGGAAATTTTCACTTATCGCATAAACGATATCAGTTTCAAGACCATAAACTTCGACACTGCCAACATTCCGTGTAACAGCAAAGCCGCATGCTAAAGTACCAGCAACTGGGATGTCCGACCAATCAATAAAGTAAGCAGCACTATTGATTTGTAATCGATTACTTGGCGTGGACTTGGCGCCGATCTCATAGCTCCACAGTGAATCTGACTCAAACGCTAGGTCGGAGTTAGACACACCGCATAGTGCTGTAGGAATAGGATCATTATTTCCGCCCAGTCGAAAGCCCTGCGCTGCGGTGCCATACACAAGCAATTCATCTGACGGTCGATACTCGAGAGACAGTTTTGGATTGATACCGTCTTCAGTTAATTTGTTGTTGATAGAGATTCCAGAAGAGAGCGCGCCTTGAGTATCACCAAAGAAGAAATTCTGATCGAAATCAAACCAACGCAAACCCACAATCAAACGCCATTGGTCACTTATACCCCAAGAGACTTCACCAAATACCGCTATTTGTGTCTCATCAAATTCTGATCGACTTTCAAATGCGTTGTCTAGCAAGCCAGGCACAGGAGCGTCGAATACGGTCGATAGATCGGGCATGCCAAAGCCTGCTAAAGCATCTGTCAAGCCAATAACAGGACCGCTTTGTAAGAAAGTCTTTTCCTGATTGTTATAGAACGCACCTAGCACCCAATTGATGTCGCCATCATTTTGGGAAGCAAGTCGCACTTCAAGGATGATGTCTTCCACCTCGGTGACATTGTTTAAAATCGCGGGCGCTGCAAAATCTTGTACAGGAATATCAAGAGTAAACGGAATGAAGTCGCTAAATTCAAAATTCTGATCAAAGTCATGCGCTAGGTAGGAACCCACCGTTACTAGCTCAGCAAAACCTAAATCAGTTTTTGTATCGATGTTATACATCGTGAACTCATCATGGCTTTCTTCGTCCAACAATCGGTTCTGTTCATAGTCGCCGAGCATTGCGTTGGTGATATCATTACCAGGTAAAGCCTCATCAGCTGCGTAGGTATCTTCTGTAGGATATCCCCCGAAATCAGATTCCTGCGCATAAATACGTGCCGTCAAATTGAAACCATCGCTCGGCTGATACAGATACTGCAGCCTAGCGCCCCAGGTTTTATCGGTGTTTACGTTTTCAAAACTATCATGGCTGAGCAGATCACCCTGATTTGCGAGTGGATGACGTGGATCAATATCAACCGCTACATTGTCGATGAAGCCATCTAGGTCTCTGGCGTATCCGGAAATTCTTAGGGCACCATTTGCGTTTGCTAACGGAACATTCATGAGCGCGTTGACTTCAGCATTATTGCCGCCTTCATATGTGTGTGAGTAGGTCGCACCTCCGGCAAACTCGTAATCGTCAAGATTTGGCACTTTGCTAATGTATCTAATTGTACCGGCGAGTGAACCTGAACCAAATAGGGACCCTTGTGGACCACGCAGTACTTCAATACGTTCCATATCGAATAATCGAGGATTAGGGTTATAGCCATTTAGAGCAACAGGCGTTTCATCCAGATATACACCCACAGTTTCCTTGCTCTCCGGTTCATCTGTATTGAATTGAGTTGAACTTGAGTTGACGCCGCGAATAATAATGAGCGATTGTCCTGGTCCCCTTTCACCGAAAGACAGCCCCGCAACTGTCGTCGCAAAATCTGCAAAGGAATCGTAGCCCTCACGCTCCATTGTCTCACCAGTGATTGCGCTCAGACTGATACCAACATCTTGTGCGTTGATGGCATCTCTCTTGGTAGCGGTAACGACAATTTCTTCGATTAACGACTCGGCACTGTAACTTGGATTCGCAATAGCCATGACAAGCAGTGTAAATAGCTGACCGATATTCAAAGAATATTTTGGATGCATGTTGGTCTCCTGGCTCGTTTCAGTGAGTCTGAGTCTGTGACTCACGTTAGATGTACTATGTTATGCTTACTGGCAACATCAAGGTTATGCGAGATACGAAGACACTAGTTCTCAACAAATGTTAGAAAGACGAGAAAAATAAATGGTTTCTGGTCCAATTCATCCAATATGCGCAACAGATTTTAATGTCGAGGAACGTGAGTACGTTGATATCGACGAGCAAGCCGCGCGGTTGCACGGATATGATCAACAATACCTTCAACTCAGTGCGGGGAAATATAGCGGGATCTTTTGTGCTATTGAATCGAGCAGTGGGTTTTCAATCTATATTGAGGAAACCAACCAGTTTTTAGCGCAACAAGGTGTTGTTCCGCCCGACAGTTTTGCTCTCGGAATTTTGATGGATAGTCCGCAACCTTGCATGTTTGATGGTTCAGAACTTGAACCCAATGAGATGTTTTTGATCCATCCTGAGGCCGAATACGATTTTAATTCAGTACCCGGCATGCAAATCTGCATTGTAAACATACCTGCTGAGCGCCTGATTCAAGATACACCGCAATCGGTTCCACGTCTTGGTAAGATCGAAGGTGATCCACGCATTATTGAAGGCATCAGTATTTTCATCAAAGCATCGGTGCAGCGTTTTCGCGCTGACCCTGCTCTACTTAGCAATCCTGGTGTTGCTGAGGGCTTTCAGAATTCAGTGACCTCAATGTTATCTTGGTGTCTCACGTTAAGTATGGAAATCAAACCCAACGGGTTTCCCAATGTAAGGAAAAATAATCTCTCCTTGTATCGAAATACGCGTGATCTTATGTATAACAGCATCGATTGTAATACGTCACTGATGGATATCTGCCGCACCCTGGATGTGAGCCGAAGAACCCTGGAATATTGTTTCGCTGATGTTTGCGGGGTTAGTCCAGCGCGATATTTCAAAACAATTAGGCTTAATGAGGTTCGGCGTCAGTTGAAAAGTCCCAATGCGAACGCCGATACAATTGGCGACATTGCCGCCAGAATGAATTTCTGGAATCTTGGCAGACTTGCTGGAGAGTACAGTGAATTGTACGGTGAAAAACCTTCAAAAACTCGTAAGAGCGGAGTGTAACGCCAGAATTTCTGTACCTCGTGCAGAGTTGCTGACTACCTCAAGTGTGGCCGTCTAGAATACGGTTTTCTGCGTGTTCGTTGCGATTCATGTCGTCATGAAAAACTCGCGGCTTTCAGCTACAAACGCCGCGGCTTCTGTCCTTCGTGTGGTGCTTGGAGAATGGTGGACAGCACCGCGGCATCTGGTTGACGAAGTCCTGCCGAAACGTTCCATACAACAATGGGTGCTCAACGTGCCGTATCCCTTGCGGTATCTGTTTGCGACCCACCCGGCTGTGATGAGCCAGGTACTCACCATCGTTCATCGCACGATCAGTACTTTTCTGATCAAACGTGCACGAATGACGATGGCGCCACCCATGCGGTGCTCAGCCCGATGGGATTCATGGGCCGCCTTGCAGCACTGGTGCCCAGTCCGCGGGTTAACCTGACTCGGTTTCATGGGGTGTTCTCCCCGAATAGTAAACTGCGTGAGCATGTTGTTCCCCATAAACCGGTCGAGCAAGAAGAAATTCAGAAGACCAAGGCTTACTCAATGGCCTGGGCGTAGCGACTCAAGCGTGTATTCGCCATCGAAATAGAGAACTGTGAGGAGTGTGGCGGACCAGTGCGGATCATTGCATCTATTGAGGACCCTGACGCCATCCAGAAAATCCTGAAACACCTGGGATTGGATCAACCCGGTGCTCCGCAGAATCGCTCGCCGCCAAGTCTGAACGACCAATCAACAACACTGTTTTGATTTCAAGCACACCGAATACACACCGGTGACAGTCGCGTTCAACCGGAAATGGAATCCAGAGGCTGAACTGCCAGGATTTTAATCAACTTAGTGGCGGCATGAGACAGCCAGGGGTACCGCGAGGGTGAGCGCTGACGTAAAAGATGCATCCCGTTTGCGCAAAGGCGGTATTCTGGTAACGCGCTTTACTGATCCTGGTTGGACAACCAAATTTGCCCTGATCAGTGCTGTAGTAACCGAGACTAGTGGTTTGCTCTCGCATGCAGCGGTAATTCCCAGAGAATATGGAATTCCAGCTGTGCTTGCTGTCAATACTGCCACCAGTAAAATTAGCGATGGTGACCAGATCCGCGTTAATGGGGAGCGGGGCCTAGTAGAGGTCCTGCACTAAAGCGGCACTTCGGTGGTTTAATTATTTTCTTGCCGGGGCAATGCTGGAGCACCCCTTTTGTTCGGCTGCCCGTATAATCGGTCCACTAAAGTGCCCGCTTTTCGAATGTTCTTGCTGGTCAATAGACAACAGCGTTGATAGCGAAACCGGCCTAAGCCTCCTGTGCCACCGCATCCACTCGCCGCTGCCTCAATAGTGGCGGCAGAATCAACACCAGCGAGAGTGCAAATAGACCAATCCCCAACCAGATCACCATTGAGCAGTCATTCTCCCCGATAACTGAGGTCGCCAACGCCGGACCGATAGCCAAGCCTACCATTTGCGCCGCCACCGCATTCACCACCATGCGGCCGCTGGAATCGAAACTCGCCATGGTGGCCAGCAGGATGGGGGGTGCGGCGTTCCAGCAATAATTAATATGGTAGAACAGACTGTGCAGCATTACGGTGGTCTTGATATCGCCATTCATAACGCGGCAGTATTTCCAATGTACACGGTAAAAGATCTGCCCGAGGAAGAATTTGCTCAGGCCTTAGCAGTCAACCTGAAAGCTTCTTTCTGGACGGTGCAGGCAGCCTTGCCGCATATAAGGAAGCGTGGTGGCGGTCGGTTTATTTTTACTTCGTCGGTCACTGGCCCCACCGTAGCGATGCCGCAGACATCGGCCTATGCCGCCTCCAAGGGTGGTATGAACGGTTTTATCCGCACCGCCGTCATTCTCGGGCTTGCCCCGGGAATCCAGTCATTGAATAAGTGAACACATACAATTGCCCGGTATCTCCTCTTGGGTTGAGGGGTGCCATATGTATCTGAGCCTATGCAGCAATGCTTGCAAAAACGAAAGAATCGATTCTGTTCAATACATGTTGCGCATTGGGATACCGCATAAAAAGGGATTTCAGATAGCTAAAGAAAAATCTCTCCTGATTCCGCTATTTACTTTCTTAATCTAAACGATAATAATTCTCATCTGTATTTATAGAAGGGGTACACAGAGGCTGATATGACGCTGGCAGATATGGTACCGAACAGCCAATGCCGCATCACTGATACGGCGGACGAGCAGCTGGACTTGCAGAGCCGACTCTACGCCCTCGGCCTCTATCCTGGAGCACTGGTGCGTGTGTTGCGCTCGGCACCCTTCGGCGACCCCATACAGATAAAAGTCGGTAGCACTCTGCTGAGCATTCGCCGGCAAGAGGCTATCTTCGTCAAGGTGGAGTCGGCGTGAAGACCATCAAGATTGCGCTCATTGGCAACCCCAACTGCGGCAAGACCACCCTCTTTAACGCCCTGACCGGTGGGCATCAGAAGGTCGGTAACTGGCCGGGGGTGACCGTTGAAAAGAAATCCGGTACCTTTCATAAAAAATTGCCGTCTGGGCAAGGCATCACATGTGACATAGTTGACCTCCCTGGTCTCTATTCTTTGGAACAGACTTCTTTTGGCCTGGATGAAAAAATTGCTCGAGGCTATTTGTTAGGTGATGTATTGGGTGATGTGTTAGGTGATCTGTCGGGTGCTCTATCGGATGACACCCCACAAGGCGTCTCACCAACTGTCCCGTCAGAATTTGATGTCATCGTCAACATTGTTGATGCCAGCAATCTACAGCGGAATCTTGTCTTAACCCAGCAGTTGTTGGAAATTGATAAGCCCATGGTAGTAGCACTCAACATGCTGGATGTTGCCGCTCAGCAGGGTGTCAATATTGATACTGAACAACTCGCCGCTGAATTGGGACTTGCCGTTGCGCCCATCATCGCCTCAAGGAAAACGGGCTTGGATGAGCTTTTGGCGTTGCTCCTGGCGATGCCTGAGCTCAATCTTGACGAAGAGGTGCCCGATATATCCGCAACGTCATTGTCCTTCTCGGCACCAGCGCCATCACCATTGTCATTACCAGAGCCATCACCAGCGCATCAGCCCATAAAGACCCAAGACAAGACCCCGGCCGAAGCGTCACTTAATAAAGTGTTTAGTAAATCAACGACCAGTGATTTTGTTAGCGAGAGGTTGCTGAGGCGGTACCACCGCGCCCAACAGATAGTGGAGGCCGCTGTTCAGCAAGCAGCGGGCAAGCAAGTAGCAGGGCAGCAAGCGACAGTGAAACCGACTCTCACCGAACGGATTGATGCCTGGATTTTGAATAAATGGCTGGGTCTGCCTATTTTTCTGTTGCTGATGTACTTGATGTTCACGGTCGCCGTCAATCTGGGCGCTGTGTTTATTGACTTTTTCGACATCTTGTTGGGTGCAGTGGTGGTGGAGACACCGCGCTGGTTATTGGAGTCATTGGCGGCACCGGCCTGGCTGATAGTGCTCTTAGCGGACGGGCTGGGCGGCGGCATTCAACTGGTGGCGACCTTCATCCCGGTCATTGGACTTTTGTTTCTGTGTTTGACGGTGCTGGAAGCCTCAGGCTATATGTCCCGGGCGGCCTTTGTAGTGGACCGATTGATGAGCAACATCGGTTTGCCCGGCAATGCCTTTGTGCCGCTGATAGTGGGCTTCGGGTGCAATGTGCCCGCGGTGATGGCGGCGCGTAGCCTGAGTCGCGAGAGTGACCGGCTCCTGACCATCGCCATGGCACCCTTTATGTCTTGCGGTGCACGGTTGACGGTCTATGCGCTTTTTGCTGCCGCGCTCTTCCCCGACCAGGGGCAGAACGTCATATTTGCGCTCTATCTTCTGGGTGTTGCCATGGCAGTGTTGACTGGCTGGCTGTTTAGAAAGCAGATTTTTGATACTGAGGTCACGCCGTCTTTTCAGGAAATGCCGTCCTATCATCTGCCGGTGCTGCGCAATATCTTGATACATTCTTGGTTTCGTATGAAGGGTTTTATCTTCCGCGCCGGCAAGACGATTGTGCTGGTGGTGGTGGCTTTGAGTTTCCTCAATTCAATAGGGACGGATGGTTCCTTCGGCAATGAAAATAGTGATCAATCAGTACTCGCGGTCATCGGCAAGGGCATGACGCCAGTATTTGCCCCCATCGGATTGCAACAAGAGAACTGGCCGGCCACTGTTGGACTCTTCACGGGACTGTTTGCTAAGGAAGCCGTGGTCGGCACTTTGGATGCACTCTATAGCAGAGAAGAGAATGGTAGAGAAGAGAAGAGTCCAGGAGAAACTGCTGGTAGCGCACTCGGAAGTCCGGATCTGGCACTAGCCCTACTCAGTGCCGTGGCTTCTATCGGCGATAATTTGAAAACTCTGGCAGGCAATCTTGGGGACCCTCTGGGCATTCAGCTTGAGTCAAGTAGCAGCATTGAAGAGACGGCGGCGCAACAGGGCATAGCCGGTTCCACCCTGACCAATATGGCGTCAATGTTTGATTCCCGGTTCGCCGCCTTCTGTTATCTGGTATTCATTTTGTTATACGCACCCTGCGTCGCCGTCTTGGGGGCCACCGCCAAAGAGGCGGGCTTCAAATGGATGCTATTGATGTTTTTCTGGACGACCGGTCTGGCGTATGTCACCGCCAGTTGCATCTATCAGGCGGGCACCTTCGCCAGCCATCCCGGGGCATCCTCCCTCTGGCTGCTCGGTAGTGCTCTGGTCAGTGTGCTCGCGGTCCGGCTTTTGAAGACACTGGGCAGGTCCTATACATTAATTAGAGTCGTTCAAGTCAGCTGAGTTAGGGCTTCCAATAAGGCATAATCCAGCCTATGGATATTCGAACCCGGCTTGCCCTGGCGCTGGTTTTCTTTTCCCTTGCTAGTATGAGCCTGCTAGGTGTGTTTGCTTACACCACTTCCGCGACTCTGTTGCAGAAGATGTCCATGCGGCACCTTGACGCCCTGGCGGAGAGCAAGCAGCGAGAGATTCTCAAGGTGTACCGGGGCTGGGAAGACAAGTTGCGTTTGGTGAAGAGCCAGCCGCAACTGCGGGCATCTATTGAGGACTATGTAAAGCGGGACCAGCGGAATGAACGCCGCCAGATAGAAAGGATTATTCTAGGGATTGTCGAGAATACCGAGATAGATGGTATTGATAAGTTGAGTGTGTTCGCTGTTGACGGCAGCAGAATTGCTTCTTTTGGTTACTCCAATATTACCTCCTCCAGTGCACAATTTATTCACATGCCCACCAGCAAGGGCATCATTTATGGTGGCACTCATGTGGGGACCCACCCCGATAAACCGGATGGCATACAGCTGGTGCTTAGCACGGGGGTAACCGATACAGAAGATGAACTGATTGGCAGGATTGAATTAATTATTGATGCGGCGGCACTGCTTGATGTGACCAGCGATTACACCGGGTTGGATAAAACTGGCGAGATCTTTGTTGTTCAGGAAATAAATGTTCAGAAGATAGGTCAGCAGAACACAAGCAAAGCCTTGCAACGACTTAATCCCCCGCGGCATCCCCTTGAAAACTGGAGTAATCAACAGGCTCTGAGTAGTGCCACCGATGATATGCGTCGGGCTTTTCCCGATAGTCGCCCAGTGGTTCCTGAGGAATACACCGATTACCGCGGCGAGGTCGTCTGGTCAGCCACTCGTTTCTTGCCTATCCAGGGCTGGGGTCTGGTGGTCAAAATTGACATTGGAGAGGAAGCAAAACGGGTGCATTTATTGCGCAAATCCTTATTTGACATTGCCATTGCCCTATCAGCCTTTGCCATTGTCGGCGGCACCCTGCTGGGTTTTTATCTCGCCCGCCCGATCCGTAAATTGGCAGTAGTGGTGGAACAGATACAACAGGGTGAAGATCAGATTCGTGCCGAGGTTAAGGGTAATGATGAAGTTGCCTACCTGGCGAAGGTCATCAATACCTATCTGGACGATATAGAATCAGAACGGCAGGATGCTACCAAGGAGTCGGCGAAGTCTCCCTTGGACCCTCCCTTGGACCCTCCCCTGGACCCTACCCGCCACGATGCCTGAAATCATCGCCTTCATTATGCTGTTTGGCGGCTTTGTCTATCTTTTGCTGGGTGGCGAACTCTTGGTTCTTGGTGCCCTCAGTCTGTCCAGAAAAAGCAATATCCCACGGGTTGTCATTGGCATGACGGTGGTCGCCATGGGCACCTCAGCACCAGAGTTGATGGTGTCGATCCTCTCTGCCACCTCGGGTCATCCGGGGATTACCATCGGCAATATAGTGGGCAGTAACATTGCCAATGTGCTGCTGGTGCTCGGTATCCCGGTGCTAATCTATCCGATCGCTTGCACTCAGCAAGAGCTACCGCGACAAACTCATCTAATGATCGGGGTATCGCTCTTGTTTATTGTGATGTGCGTCTATTCACCCATATCTTTTCTTGAGGGACTGCTCCTCATTTTTATTTTATTGTGCTTCCTGGCACTTGTTTTCCGTGGGGTCGTCGTCCTCTCAGGCCTGGATGATCTAGAGGAAGGGCAGCAATTCGGCGTCGGGCAGCCACATAATCCGGGCACGATCATTCTCTTTATTGTTTTAGGTGCGCTTACCCTACCCCTGGGTGCCTATTTGGTGGTGGAGAGCGGTGTTGCTCTGGCAACAAGTTGGGGTGTTGCCGAGGCGGTGATAGGTCTCAGTCTGATCGCCCTGGGGACTTCCCTTCCCGAGTTGAGCACTCTGGTGATTGCCGCTTTGCATAAAAGTCCGGATGTAGCTATCGGAAATGTCGTGGGTAGCAATCTCTTCAATATTCTGGCTATTCTGGGTATTACCGCTTTGTTGACGGACATTCCGGTTGCCCCGGAATTTATAAAATTGGACCTCTGGGTCATGTTTGCCAGTTCAATAGTCTTGTGGCTGTTTGTGTTGACCAAAGCCACCATCGGCAGGGTTACTGGTGGCTTGTTGTTGTCGGGTTATATCTTTTATCTCTACTCAATTTATTAAGGAATGAATAGGCTCGCGTAAATTTCTAGATTGAAGACACCCTAGTAAAGAGGTGGTGATGTTCGGCAGACAGCTTGACACAAAATCCGGGAAGAAATTTTCGACACTCACCGCGGTTGCCATTGTTGTCGCCAACATGATTGGTACGGGTGTATTTACCAGTTTGGGTTTCCAGCTCGTTGATATCAAATCAACCTTTGTGTTGCTGAGCTTGTGGCTGGTCGGTGGTGTTATCGCCTTTTGCGGCGCGCTTGCCTATGCTGAACTCGCCTCGCGCCTGCCGCGCTCTGGTGGTGAATATAACTTCCTATCTCGCATCTATCATCCGGCCGCGGGGTTTATATCGGGCTGGATTTCGGCAACGGTAGGCTTCGCCGCCCCGAGTGCACTTGCCGCTATGACCTTCGGTGCTTATCTCGCGGCAAGTCTGGGGCAGGTCTCCGCCACCCTGATGGCGAGTCTGCTGGTGCTAGCCTTGACCCTGGTGCATGCCTTCTCCCGGGTAGCGAGTGGCGGCGTGCAAACGGTATTCACGTTACTCAAAATCTTGTCAATTATGCTCTTCGTGTTCCTGGCAACTGGTGCGGTAGCAACACCTCAGGAGGTGCGCTTGTTGCCTGTTGAGGGGGACTGGGCATTGCTGACCGGTGGTGCCTTTGCGGTATCGCTGATTTATGTGAACTATGCGTTTACCGGCTGGAATGCGGCGACCTACATCACCAATGAGATTGAATCGCCCCGCAAGACAATGCCCTTTATTCTGGCTGGCGGCACCCTGTTGGTGCTGGTGCTGTACCTGGTGTTGAACTACACCTTCCTCTATGTTGCGCCCATGTCGGCGTTGGAAGGCAAGCTGGAAACGGGCGTGATAGTGGCGGAGCATGCCTTTGGCGAAAGGGGTGGCCGGATGATGGGGCTGGTGCTTGCGGCCCTGCTCATTTCCACAGTGAGTGCCATGGTGATTGCGGGACCAAGAGCCTTGCAGGTCATCGGGGAGGACTTTCGATTATTTCGGTTTCTGTCCCAAACCAACGCCAATGGTATTCCGATGGTGGCGATATTTGTGCAGTCCGGGGTGACCTTGTTTTTTATTATGAGTGCAACATTTGAGTCGGTGCTGGTGTTTGCCGGGTTTGTGATGGGGGTGAATACGGTTTTTGCAGTGGCGGGTGTGTTCATCTTGCGAGCAAGGGAGACAAGAGAGGAAGCGAGTCAGGTGTATAGATGTTGGGGTTATCCGGTGACGCCGCTGATTTTCCTGGCACTGATGACCTGGAGTTTGATTTATATTCTTATCAATCGTCCTGAGGAGGGGCTGGCAGGGCTGGGCATGATTGCTGTCGGGGCATTGCTGTACTGGTTTTCAGAAAGATTTAATCAAGGGCTCAGACGGCGTCCTCATCGCCAGCATCAGCATCGCTAGCATGAACATCGCCAGCATCAGCATCGCTAGCATGAACATCGCCAGCATCAGCATCGCCAAAGCCCTGACGCTGACTGACGGGCAGGGGTGCAAAGTCACCGGCTCTTTTTTCTGCATTGGCGAGCATGGCTTCTTGGATTTCTTCCAGCTTAAACATGCTTGAATTCCAAATGGCGATATAGTCCAGCCCATCGGCCGTGTTGTGGTCCCGAGCATAGTTGATGATGCGCTTACAGCCATAGACGGCAAGGGGTGCTTTGCTGGCTATCTCGGTAGCTATCGCCATGACCTTTTTCAACATGCTGGCATGGTCTGGATAGACGGCGTTGACGAGTCCTATGTCTTTTGCTTCCGCGGCCTTGACCCGTCGCCCCGTGTATGCCATTTCCCGGACATAGCCTTCAGGAATCAACTTCACCAGCCGTGGAAAGGTGCCGACGTCCGCCGTCATGCCGATATTGGTTTCGAATATGGTGAAGAAGGCGTCTTCCGTCGTGTAACGAATGTCGCAGGCGGTCACTAGATCTACGCCGCCACCGATACATCCGCCTTGTATTGCGGCGAGCACCGGTATCCGGCAATTTTCAATACAACTGAATGTATCTTGCAGGTGTAGCACATTGTCGTAGAAGGCAGCGCTCGCCTGGAGCCGTTTGGTTTTCTTATCTTTATGGTCAACCTGCCCGATGTTAATAAATGAACTCACATCAAGACCGGCGGAAAAATGCGGACCCGTAGACGACAGGACAATGACCCTTGCCTGAGCACCATGATCAATCGTTTTAATGATCTGCGGTAATTCCTGCCAGAAACGCGGATTCATACTGTTCCGTTTTTCCGGACGATTCAGCACCAGATGGGCAATGTTGTTTTCTATTGATAGGGAAAAACATTCATAGGGTGCTTTTGAAGGTAGAGGGGAAGGTTTTGGAGCAGACTGCGCCGAAGACTTTGCAGATGACTTTGCAGAAGACATGATTAAACACCTGAATGATAGAAGCCCTGAATTATGAACCGGAGAGGTGGGGTTGTCTAGGCGGTAGCCTTGTCCAATACGAGATGATACTGAACGGGAGCCGTGTTTCTAACACGAAATGATACTGAACTAGCCTGAACCCTGTTCATGATGGAAGGATGAAACCCATCATGAATCCTGGATCAGGACAAAATCCTCCGACAGCTCAGCTTGGTTGTAGGCAAAGGCTGCCGTCAGCGTTAAACCGTCAGTGACGACAAAGGTTACATCGCTCTCTACGCCGGTGATTTGAGCGACTTTGCAAGCCTCGATATCAAGGCAAAACAGCCGCCGAATCGCCTTGAATTTCTTCTCCGAAATTCAGGAACGAATGAAATACTTGTTTTTCATTTATAAAACTATTAGTTATGAGCATTTGCTATACCTTAAAGTATCTTGAACCAGCGCTTACTCTAAAGCTGATTCTTTAAGAAACAGTGTGGGATTAACCCGCACATTGTTCAAACTGACAGCCCAGTGTAAATGAGGGCCGGTAACCCTACCTGTCTTGCCTACTCTACCGATGGTTTGACCCGCAATTACCTTGTCTTCAAGCGCTACTTCTATGCTACTCAGATGGCAATACATGGTGATGAGTCCATGGCCATGATCTAGCAGGACAGTGTTGCCGTTAAAGAAATAATCGCCTAATGCCAAGACGCTACCCGCTGCGGGCGCGACGATGCGCTCCCCCTCTGGGGCAGCTATATCTAGACCGCTGTGGGATGCTCTGGGTTGCTCGTTGAGTAGGCGTCGCAAACCGAAGGTGCTGGAAACTGTGCCCTGGACCGGCAACCGAAATGCCGTCTCAACACCCTCTTGATGGGAAAAGCGGGTGAATGCTTGATTCATTGCCAACTTCTCTCTGGCTATACGGTCAAGATCCCGTGCCGAGGGATTCACCTGACGCTCATTGGTGATGCGTAGTCGCTGTACTTCGTAATCGCGATGCTGCACCTCAAAAACAACTCTGCCAGTGGGCGTGTCCAGGTGTTTTTCTCCTGCAGAGGCATTCAGGGGAATGCCTACGACTGCAATATATTGCCCGCTTTGTTCAAGCACCATGACCGGGGCCTGATTGAACTTGACCTGAGTAGGGGTAGGCACCGGGACCAGGGCGATGCCGCCAGCAACCGGGTCATGCTGCGGCAAGGCAAGGGTCGTGGCGGGGAAAATAACGCACACTAAGAAGAACTGGAAGAAGAGCCGGAAGAAGGTCGTGAAGCAGGGTCTGAATAGGCTCGTCAAGCCAGTCGTGGTGATTATCATGCTTCTTTTTTCCTTAATGCTTCTGGCGGCTCGTCAAAGCTGTCATCCACAGTAGCCTGGATCTGCCCTTGCATGAGGCGGGCAGTGAGCTTGTCACCCCTATGCAGCTGCTTGGCATGCGTGATGACTTGATGTTTGTCAGTATCGGTGATGATGGCATAACCACGTTGCAATGTTGCCAGGGGACTCATGGCTTGCAACTGTGCCGCCCGGCGTTTAATCCCCGACCGATATTCAGCGAACCGGCGGTTGATGGCCGCAATCAATCGGCGTTGCGATTCTTCTAATCTGTAATCTTCTAGTTGGCGACCGCTTTGACTAATGAGACGCCGCTCTAGTTCATCAAGCCGTTGGTGTAGACCTTCAAGCCGTTTGGCGGGGTGTCTAAGCCGCCGATGTAGATGCTTCACTTCCCGACTATGATGGGAAAGTAATGCAGTAACCGCCTGCGTCATGGCTTGTTGCCTGGTTCGTATCGTGTCAAGCCACACCTTGACATCCGGGGTGATGAGCTCCGCTGCCGCCGATGGTGTTGGGGCGCGTAAATCAGCCACGAAGTCGGCGATGGAAACATCCGGCGCATGCCCAATGGCGGAAACTATAGGTATGTTGCTTGCCGCCATGGCACGCGCGACCGGTTCTGTATTGAATGACCAGAGGTCTTCAAGCGAGCCGCCACCTCTGGTGAGCAGGATCAAATCAAAGGGTTCCTTTTGATAGCGGTTAGCTAGTGCAATAGCTTCAACAATCTGCGCGGCGGAGATTTCTCCCTGAACCTGCACCGGTATGATGCTTGCTCGCATAGCCGGAAACCGCCGCCGCATAATGGTGAGCACATCTCTGATGGCATCACTGGTAGGCGAGGTGATGATCGCTAGATGTTGGGCTAGTGCGGGCAGGGGTTTTTTTATCGCATCGGCAAATAATCCCTCAGCCTGGAGACTGGCTTTAAGCTTCTCAAAAGCACGGCGGAGCAGACCATCACCCGCCGCCTCAAGGGACTCGGCGATGATTTGGAAGGCACCACGACCTTCATACAGGCTGACTCTTCCTCGGACTATGACCTGCTGACCGTCCTCCGGCTTGAATGGCACCGCTTGATTGCGATTGCGAAACATGGCACATCGCACCTGCGCCTTGTCATCCTTGAGGGTGAAGTACCAGTGCCCCGAAGAGGGCTGGGAATAGTTTGATATTTCACCCTCCACATAGAGAATCGGAAACTCAGATTCAAGCAGTCTTTTCACCTCCCGATTCAATTCGGAAACGGAAATCACCTGTCGATTAGAAGTTGTCATCACTCAGCCTCTACCTCTTGCTGGCACTGATTCATTTTTAGATGGTGTTGCTTGGGGGTGGTTTATTTCCTTGGCAATTTCCCCCGCTATCTCATAAGAATGGAGCCGCGCTGCATGCTCAAAAATAGCCGAAGTAAAAATCAATTCGTCAGCACCGGTGTGTGCAATGAAGTCAATGATTTCTCGTTTGACACTTGCCTTAGCACCTACTGCTTCGCAACGTTTCATGCTGTTAAGTAACTGCTTATCTTGTGGGGACAACTGGTCTTCATAATTCATTATAGGCGGCGACAGTTGCCCGGGGGTACCTCGCCGAAGATTCAAAATGAACTGGAGCCCAGAAGAGCGTAGGAACTGGGCTTCTTCATCAGTGTCCGCGGCGCAGATGTTATAGCCCAGCATGATGTAGGGTGCCTGGCTTTGCTCGGAAGGTTGGAACCTATCCCGATAGATAGCAATCGCTTCCAGCATAGCATCCGGTGCAAAATGAGACGCAAAAGCAAAAGGCAAACCCAGCATGGCGGCTAGTTGTGCACCAAACAGACTGGAGCCGAGAATCCACAGTGGCAGCTCAGTGCCAGCACCAGGGACGGCGGTTACTTTTTGCCCTGGCACCGGATGTTTGAAGTAATGCTGGAGTTCCACGACATCCCGTGGGAAGTCATCAATGTTACCGGTCAAGGTGCGGCGTAGCGCCTGGGCGGTGAGCGGGTCGGTGCCAGGTGCCCGACCCAGACCAAGCTCTATTCGCCCCGGGTACAGGGCCGCCAAGGTCCCGAACTGCTCCGCTATCATGAGGGGTGCATGATTGGGCAACATAATGCCGCCCGCACCGACCCGGATAGCGGCGGTACCCCCCGCTATATGCCCGATGACCACTGAGGTTGCCGCGCTGCCTATGCCTGGCATGTTGTGATGCTCCGCCACCCAATAGCGTTCAAATCCCCAAGCTTCCGCCTGTTGGGCGAGCTCAAGACCACGAGCCAGGGCCTCGGCAGCATTGCTACCCTGCGTAATCGGCACAAGATCAAGTACGGAAAAACAAGTCATCAGACAAATGGCTACTGGGTTGGGAGCATCCATTCTACCTATAATTAGATGCTGGTAGCATGTAACATCTAACATCTAAGCAGCCACTCCTAAGAAGCCGCTCCGCTTAATCACAGACCAGAGGTTGGCAACATGACCAGAGACAATGTTAACGACAGTACTATCAACAGTGCTATTAACAGTACTAACAGCAGTACTCACTACAACAGGCTTAACGAGGCTGAACAGCAGGTTATTCTCCATAAAGGCACCGAGGCACCCTTTGTCGGCGAATACACGGATCATTTTGAAGCGGGCGGCCACTATGTGTGCAAACAGTGCGATGCGCCCCTGTATCGGTCCGAGCATAAATTCCAATCCAGTTGTGGCTGGCCAGCCTTTGATGATGAGATTGAAGGCGCAGTTCGGCGGATACCTGATGCGGATGGTCACCGTACGGAAATACTATGCACCAACTGCGATGGGCATCTTGGACATGTGTTTGAGGGTGAAGGCAGCACCCTGAAAAACATCAGACACTGTGTTAATTCTATTGCTATGAAATTTGTGCCCTCCGAAGGGTAATGATTGATTGGAACTACTGACTGGAGATAGGATGTTTAATTTAACGCTGTTCATTGTGCTTGTTGTTGCGCTTTTGTTTGGTGCGCTTGTTGGCTACTTGATTGCCGCGCATCGCACAAAAAATGCCTTGTATCAGGAACGCACCACCGCTGCCCTGGCAACTGCGGAAAAAGATAGCGCGGTAGGGCAGTTCCTCAGCCTGCAGCAAGAAGGGACAAGCTTGGAAGAAGAACTAACAAAAACGACGGCTCAACTCCAGGCTACCGAACACGATAATGTCAGACTCAAAGCAACATTACAGGCCGAGGAAGAAAAGCAAAAATCTGCTGAGGAGCAGGCGCGACAACTTGAAGAAGATCGGCGACAACTGAAACAAGAATTTGAAAATCTGGCAAACAAAATATTCGAAGACAAAGGAAAAACATTTTCAGAACAATCAAAAACCAGCCTTGATAGTCTTCTCAAACCCTTCGGTAATCAGATTAGTGATTTCAGAAAACGAGTCGATGAAATACATACTCAGGCAACCAAAACAAATTCGGCA
This sequence comes from Candidatus Azotimanducaceae bacterium, assembly GCA_965208605.1. Taxonomy (GTDB): domain Bacteria; phylum Pseudomonadota; class Gammaproteobacteria; order Pseudomonadales; family Azotimanducaceae; genus UBA9659. The sequence goes on from OZ242345.1 coordinate 1,521,961, forward strand.
ATAGAAGTTGAGATTAAAAAAATCATGGAGGTCGGTGCGCAGCTCAGCGACGACACGAACAACTTAACCACTGCTTTGAAGGGTGATAAGAAGACCACCGGTAACTGGGGGGAGATGCAATTAGAGAGGGCATTACAACTTTCCGGACTGGTGCCTGATGTGGACTATAAAATCCAGGAGCATCACAAGGACTTGTCGGCAGCCAAGCGCTATCCGGATGTTGTGGTCTATCTGCCAGAAAAAAAGCATCTGGTGATTGATAGCAAGGTATCACTGGTGGACTATGATGCAGCGATTGCCGCGAAAAATGATGCCGAACGAAAGCAGGCGATTGATAACCATACCAAGGCGGTGCAAAGGCACATTGATAGTTTGTATAAGAAGGACTACAGCAATCTCGTGGGGATACATAGCCCGAGCTTTGTGCTGATGTTCATGCCCATTGAGCCTGCCTACATTGAAGCTATGAAGCACAACCGCGAGCTCTTCTACTATGGCTATGATCGGAATGTAATTATGGTGTCACACACCACGCTTATGCCGATTTTGCAGACGGTAGCTAATCTCTGGAAGAACGAACGAGGCAACGCAGAAGTGCGAAAACTCCTTGCCGAGGCAGGGGGTATCTATGACCAGGCCTGCCTCATATCAGACAGATTAAAAAAGCTCGGTGGATCTTTGGGCGCCACGGTCAGCCACTACAACGAGACTGTCATTGGTCTTTCCGGGAACCAGGGGCTAGTGGGTAAGGTGGAGCGCTTCCGGCAATTGTCAACAAAGAATATGCAGGATGTTCAACAACTACATCCAGACATAGAGACCCGACGGCTGGAGGCTATTCCTGCGCCGGCAACAGAGGATGATACGCAAGAGATAGAGAAGCTTCCCTGAGCGGGACGGGCTCTGCTATTCAAGATGAGTGACGTTGATATCGCCCCAGTGTTGTTGGAGATATTCAGCGATAAGCCGACGATGACAATGATGAGGTTTGTGCTCGCTACATAGCAAACAGGAATCTGTCAATATTTCTTTGGGAATAGTCTCTTCAATGTGTCGTTGTTGCATGAGTTTTAGAAACTGTTCCTCGTAAGTATTCCAGTCCTTGTGCTTTTTCTTATAGTCGCTCAGCATTTCCTGTGTTGGTGCCAACTCGGGAGCATGAATGTATTCCATGCCGCAAATTTCTTGTAGGAAGTAAGCAAGGTCATTCTTCTTTGCGAAGCCCGCAAGCTGAGATACATTGTTGAGTCTTACATCTACGACTCGCTTGGCGTTGGACTCGCCGAGCAAATCGAAAAATCTCTGAGCAGATTTCTTAGTAAATCCGACGGTGAAAAGCATCATGGCGTCTCTTCCGCTATCTGATAGGCAACCTGTTTTTCCTGTTGCTTGATAGCTTCTGCGAGTAATTCCTCTCGGGTCATAAATAAATCCTCGCGCTTCTGATATGTGGCATCCAACAGTCTATTCATCACCTCATGCTGAGATTCCGTCTGCCCATCAGCAAGAATATGTTCTACAGCCATGCCCCGCTCATCCAGGGCGCCGGCTACCAACAGGGTACGATGACAATGTAGCGGCTCTTTTTCCGCACACATAATGGCTATACGGTCACCCTCTGCTTCTTGGATGACGCGCTTGATACCCTCATTAAAGAGATTTGTTTTCGCTACCCGGGCATATTGCACCCGTCCATCTACATAACACGAAGGATCTGTAGAACGCCCGCCGAGTTTGTGCCCGAGAAACAAATATCTTATTTGGTACTGTTCCAGCGCAGGTCCCAAAACATCCCGGTTGAACTGGGGGTTAAAGCGACTAAATGGACTTGAACGCACATCCACCACCTGGGCAATAGCCTGCTGGCACAGCAAGGCGGTGAAGGTCTTCATGGAATGATTGGAATGTCCAATCGTTAACACGGGATGCGCTGCTTTGTTCACACTTATAATTCCTTTTTAGCACTCAATCACAGTTGCAATGAGTTTGGAGAATGCATTCTTATATGGCTCGCCAAGGCTTATCGTCAAATAACTCTCACCAATCTTGTAGTCACCATCCGGTTTTGCTAAGTAGGTTCGTTCGTAGTTTGGATCCGTAATCCATAACTTATAATCAGTACTGCAATGCTGAAAATGCCCTTGAACACGTCGCTTTGGATTCCCAAATGCTTCGCCTGGTTTGTACACAGATACTGATAACAAATCCACATGAATAAGTCGTAACGAATCGTCGAAACTGTTTGCAGCTCCCAATGGGATCTTGTCATTTTTTCCATTATAAGTACTGTGTCCGTTAATCCACAGGTTGGTGACCGGGTCAACGCAGGACTGTAAAAAGTCATGCCTTACTTGATCTTTTTTTACCCAGTATTTTGTTGCATCAAATAGCCAGTTCTCTGGTTGGTGTTGGCTCGGTGTCGGTTTAATCATTGGCACATCTATGATGTCTAACACACGCGGGTCGCTACCATCTTCATATTGGCGTTCTTGTTCTGACACCTCTTGATTTTCTCGCTCACTCACCGGTCGAATCCACTCGGCAGGCACTGCGTCAGACAATACCTTACCCGCGATACATCGTCCTTGGAGTTTGCGTGAATTGGCGAGGCATAGGATACGTTTGATTGTGGACACGGCTTATATCCTTGCGCGAAGAGTTAATTCTAATTGACATTCACAAACATCATTATTGGACGCTGATTAGGCGCGGCTTCTATGGGCAATAAGGTACACGATTGCCGGGGCGAGCTTCTTCCACTCTGGTCCAGTAATTGCCCAAAACCCCCCAGATTACTCAGATCTTCTTGTTGCATGTCTTGCAAACAACTACTAATTGATTTATCCATTTTTATTCTCAATGATTTTATCGACTCTACTTTTGAGTTTCTTTTTGTTCCTGAGAAAATCAAAACCATCACCCTGGGCATTGGGAGGAGGTTCATGTGCATCTTGATCAGGCACCTGCTTCTCGGTAGCAGGTCTTCTAAACAAGTTGTAGCAGAGGTATACCCCTATGCCCAAAATAATTAACGACCACTTCCCCACAAACATCAATCTTTGCTCATCGGGAAGTTGCTGGAATTCATCGATTCCTGAAAAAATGATCTGCACGAGAAAGAGGAATACACCAAGACAAAACAATGCTTTCCAACGTGGCTTCAGCCAGGTCCAAATGACATAGAAAGCACCTATTTTGAGTAGCGCTTTGAGCATATCTAGTGAATCCCCAGGGCTATTAATAGGACTACTAGTGCTGAGTTCATAAGGTTTTTCTTTATTTTTTCTTCTTCATCGCGGACGATGTCCTCCCGTTCATCTTCACTGAAATCTTCTATATTCTTTTGTTGTAAAGCGAGCCTTGCCTTCACTTTTTTGATTGCTTTTTCTCGCAATCCGGCGCGGTGTTTATCAAGCAGCCTTTCCTTGTATTGTTGAACTTTAGAGAAACTTCCTTTACCTGGAATTTCCATTCGCATACTCCATGTATGTGTTATTCACTGCCCTGGTTTGTTCATTTCCAGCGGCTTGCGCCGCCACTCTGGATTCCCGTCACCCCAGTCATCACAGCCGATGGTTGTAATGACTGGGGTGACGAGAATGACGGCGGGAGGGATGCGTCTTTAACGAAAGCACAACCCACCGACCGACCCCCCGCTGAGGTGTGGCAGGAATATCAAGGTGCGTCGCCCTTATCTGAGGTTCCGGACGAGATGAGCTTGAGCCCTTCAAGTAGATCAATAGGGAGCGGGAACACAATCACTGAGCTCTTGTCACCAGCCACTTCCGTTAATGTTTGCATATATCGCAGCTGTATTGCCTGGGGCTGCTTGGCAAGAATCACCGCCGCTTCAAGCAACTTTGCCGAGGCTTCAAGTTCACCAGTGGCATGGATCACCTTCGCGCGTCGCTCTCGTTCTGCTTCGGCTTGCCTGGCAATCGCGCGAATCATAGATTCATCAATATCAATGTGTTTTATTTCTACATTGATGACCTTAATTCCCCATGACTCCGTCTGCTCATCCAGCAGTTCTTGAATCCCTGCATTCAGTTTATCCCGCTGCGCGAGCATTTCATCTAGTTCATGCTGACCCAGAATGGACCGGAGTGTGGTCTGTGCCAACTGGTTGGTCGCTTCAAAAAAGTCTTCAACCTGAATGATTGCCTTATCAGCATACAGCACCCGAAAATAAATGACGGCGCTCACCTTGACGGACACATTGTCCTTAGAAATAACATCCTGCGTGGGCACATCGTAAACAATGGTTCGCATATCAACTTTGACAATTTGTTGAATACCTGGAAGCACGATAATCAGCCCAGGGCCTTTAACTGACTGAAACCTACCTAGAAAAAATATGACGCCACGTTCGTATTCACGAAGAATCCGAAAGGTGTAGAAACCAATACCGAGCAGTATCGCAGCCAAGACTCCAATATTCCAAAATTCCATATCAATCTCCCATTTTTCCGGTTATTTCTTACTTACAGTCAACAACAGCTCATCCACTGAAACAATACTTACCTTGTCGCCGGGGGCAATATTATCTTGGGAAGTCGCACGCCAGATTTCACCACCGATGCGGACCTGCCCTTCTTCTTGCAGATTAGACAGGGCTTCACCAGACCTCCCAACAAGCGCAACCGTGCCGATGCTGAGGCGTTTTTTTCTGATTTTCAAGGCGATGTTGATGGTGGCAATAATCAGCAGAGCAAAAATGGCACCAACGGTCATCACTGTCGGCAAACCAAGTTGAAAAGCTTCAAATTCTGTGTCAAACAACATAAGCCCCCCTATAGAAAAGGCCGCAATGCCTCCTATGCCCAATATACCAAAACTTGGCACAAGTGCCTCAGCAATCATAAGAGAAAGCCCCAGTAGCAACAACGCCAGCCCAGCATAATTCAAGGGTAGAAGTTGAACTGAATAGGCGGCAAGCAATAGACATATAAGGCCGGTAATACCAGGGACCAGTGAACCAGGATTGTAAAATTCAAGAATGATGCCATACACACCGAACATGCCGAGTATCAAAATCATACTGGGGTTGGTCAGTATTGAGAGCATTTCCGTACGCCAATCCGGGGTGTGGAAGTGAGTGTCTTTATCCTCTAGTTCCAAACTATGACTGCCTGAGGCTGTGGGCACCTCCATCCCATGCAGTTGTTGGTAGAGGTCTGCCAGGTCCTTGGCGATAACATCAATGACATTCAGTTCCAGCGCGGTGTGCGCATCAATGCTGACCGCTTCGCGAACGGCCTGCTCGGCCCATTCTGCATTGCGTCCTCTGAGCACCGCGAGACCGATAATATAGGCACTTGCGTCGTTCACCATCTTCCGTTCCATCGCCGTAGATTCTGGTTTGGTGCCTTCGTCAGGCTCTTCTTCACCGGGCATTGACGGTGCTGAGGGGGCGCCAATTTGCACTGGTGTCGCCGCGCCGAGGTTGGTCGCCGGTGCCATGGCCGCGAGGTGACTCGCGTAGGAAATGTAAGTACCCGCACTGGCGGCTCTTGCACCGCCAGGGGCGACATAGGAAACAACCGGAATGTCACTCGCGAGTATTGCTTTGATGATGTCCCGCATCGCGCCGTCAAGCCCGCCGGGGGTGTCCATCCTCAACACTATCAGGCTGGCCTCGGCAGCCTCGGCATATTCAAATCCACGCAACAGGTAATCGCTGGTGGCGGGTCCAATCGCACCTTTAATATCAAGGAGCCATATCTTCCCCGAAGCAACCGGCGCATTGGCATGCGTCTGCGGCGTTAATGGCGCACTGATAAAAAGAAGCATAAAAAGACCAGCCAGGGAAACCAGGGTGAGCAGTCTAGTGAGCTTATTCCACATAGTTACTTCCTCCGCCTACTACAGTGTATTACCAGAAGAGATTGCCCGGCGCTCGGTACGCCGAGCGAGGTAAAGACTCAGCATAAACCAAAACAGGCCCATGGCACCAAGGCTAAAAACAATATCCCCGGGCACTCGCACCCAAACGGCAAACTCCATCCAATAAGAGTGGATAAACTCAGCAGCCCGCGCAGTCCAATAACTTTCCGCAAAAGAAGTGTACGCCTGCATCAAGCCCTGAGGCAACAATGAGAAGAACACCATCAAAACCAGCCCGCCATTAAGTAACCAGAAAACATACTTAAGCAATCGGTCCGACCAGGCGATGTTTTTCAAATTAAGCCCGCGCATACAAAATAGAAGTAGCCCAATACCGAGTAACCCATAAACACCAAATAAAGCGGCATGCGCGTGAGTCGCGGTGGTGAGTAACCCCTGCATATAATAGAGCGCTAGAGGTGGGTTGATGAAAAAGCCCAGCACACCGGCACCCACCAGGTTCCAAAAGGCAACCGCGAAAAAGAACATCAGCGGCATACGATAGCTACGCATCCAGGGGGCATCTTTTTCAATACGCCAGTGGTCATAAGCATCAAATGCAATCAACGCCAGGGGCACAACTTCTAAGGCAGAAAATACTGCACCCAAAGCAAGCACCACTTGCGGTGTTCCAGAAAAATAAAGATGGTGGAAAGTACCCAGCACACCACCGCCAAGGAAAATCATCGCACTAAACATCACATAGATCGCCGCCGTTTTCGGATTGAGTAAACGCATGTGTACAAAAATCCATGCAATCCAAGCCGTAGCAAAAACTTCAAATACCCCTTCCACCCAAAGATGAACAACCCACCAACGCCAATATTCTGCAATCGTAAGATGAGTCTCTCTGCTCCACAAAAGTCCGGCACCATAAAGAAGCCCAATAGCAATGGATGCAAAAAGCAATAGAATCAGCAGATGCCGGTCATCACGTTTGGCTCTAATCGCCGGGATGATGTTGCGCGCCATCAATAGCAGCCAAAAGAGGAGCCCGCTAAACATCAAAATTTGCCAGAACCGCCCCAGATCAAGATATTCATAACCTTGATGACCAATCCAAAAATTGAGCACATGGTTAGTAATATAGCCTTGAATTGCTGCCCACTCTCCCGCCATAGACCCAAGCGTGACTACTACCAACGCGACCCACAGCAGATTGACTAGCTGCTTTTGCCCTTTCATTTCTCGCCCGCTGATTAATGGCGCGGCATAAAGCCCCGCGGCTAACCACGACACCGCAATCCAGGTGATGGCAAGTTGCGTATGCCAGGTCCGAGTCAGGGCGTAGGGCAGGTAATCAGCTAAGGGAAAGCCATAAAATTCATGGCCTTCAACGGCATAATGAGCAGTGATTGCACCCAGGAAGATTTGCAACCCAAACAAGATAATAACAAGCCAAAAATACTTCTCCGTGGCGCGCATAGAAGGTGTTGAGAGCATATTTTCTATGGGATTAGATTGCGCAAAACCCTCTGCAGGCGCTTGTTCTATTTTCCAAATATCTCGCTCACGATTAAAAAACCAAGTCAATAACCCTATGCCACCAATCAGCAACATGATGCTGATGAAAGTCCAAATAAAAGTTTCCGGCGTTGGTTTGTTATCCACCAGAGGTTCGTGGGGCCAGTTATTGGTGTAAGTAATATCATCATCGGGGCGATTTGTTACCGCCGACCAGGCCGTCCACCAGAAAAAAGCGGAAAGTGCTTTGAGGTCGGCAGGCTTGACATCATCGCCCAGGGGAGTGTCGGCAATGGCATAAGCCTCGCGCAGCTCCTTAAATGGAGTCCTGCTATCAATGCCAAACAGTCCCGAATAATGGGCAATTGTTTTCTTGATTGCGGCTGCTCGCTCGGCGCTAAGGGTGATAGTCCCGGTATTCGGAGCATAGCGATTGCGTTTCATATCTATGCTGAGCTGCACTCTTAAAAGCGCTTTTTGAGCCTCAGGAAGGGCTTCATAGCTGCCTTCTTTATAGCTGCCCCCATTGGCACGCGCGTCCAGCATGTTGAGGGCTTCCCGATGGAGTTGGTCGGCAGTCCAGTCGGGGGCGAGATAACTCCCATGCCCCCAAATAGAGCCGAGTTGCATCCCCCCAAGCCTTCGCCAGGTATCCATCCCGCGCTGAATGTCGTCTTTAGTAAAGATGGTTTGCCCCGATTCGCTAACCACTTTTTGAGGCAAGGGTGGGGCTTGTTGGTAAATCTCCCCCCCGACAAGCAACAGAATAGAAAATGAAAAGACTAGCGATAAACCAAAAATGAACCACAGACGTTTGATAGTAAATACAGTGCGATAGTCCATAAGGTTCTACCTTTTTATAAGCGTGTTATATTGAAGGTTGTCGCTAATAGAGCAACTGTTAATAAACACGATTACACAAAAATATCATAATTCCAGAACCCCCGTCTTCTCGCCCTAGGCGGGAATGACGAGGGTGAATTAAAGGTCACGTAATTAAGGGGTCACGTAATCAAAGGTTCCCCCTCCGGCACAAATTGCTCACGCAGACTTCTTTTTAATACCTTGCCGGTTGCATTTCTCGGCAATACATCAATGAATTCTACGCTCTGAGGGATTTTGAATTTCGCCAGATGTTTGAGACAGTGCGCAATCACCGTTGCTTCATCCAATGTGGCGTTGGGTTTTAATACAATAATCGCTTTACCTGTTTCCCCCCAGCGAGCATCAGGTACACCAATAATCGCCGCCTCGGCAACTTCTGGTAATTCATAGAGCGCATTTTCAATCTCGGCCGGATACACATTTTCACCTCCAGAGATGTACATATCCTTCCAGCGATCAACAATGAAAATAAATCCATCTTCGTCAAAACGGGCAGCGTCTCCAGTCATGAGCCAACCGTCCACAAAAGACTTTTCCGTTGCTTCGGGATTGTTCCAATAGCCGGGGGTAATGTTAGGACCTCGTATCAGCAGTTCACCAACCTTTCCCCAGGGCAATTCTTTGCCATCATCGTCCACAATTTTGATTTCCGTATGCAAGAGTGCTTTGCCTGCTGAGCCTATCTTCCGCATGGCATCTTCTGCATCTAATGCGGTCCCGCCGGGGCTGGTTTCCGTCATCCCCCAACCCTGTATCAATGGCACGCCGCGCTCATTCCACGCCTGCATAATCGCCTCGGCACAGGGCGCACCGCCGACCCCGGCAGCTTGTAGGCGGCTAAAATCGGTCTGTTCAAAGTCGGGATGCTGCATCATAAATTGATAGGGCGCGGGGACCGCAAAGAAGTGCGTTACACCTATTTCAGGGTCACCGATAATTTGCAAGGCTTTGCCCGGGTTAAACTCTCTCGTCAACAGAATTTCACCACCTGCATGCAAAATCGGATTGGCATAGCAATTCAGCCCGCCAGTGTGGAATAAAGGCAGCACCACAAGTTGTACTGTGTCAGTACCGATAGCGGCGGGTATGCCCAGGTTAACGGCATTATAGAAATTCATCCCAAAGGTAATCATGGCACCCTTGGGATGACCGGTAGTGCCCGAGGTGTACATGATCATGGCGATGTCGTCATGCGTGCAGACCGCGGGGGCATACTCGGCGGTTGCCTGTTGCACCGCATCGGCATAGGCGGTTGCCTGAGAAGTTGGTGCTAGACCGGCATCGGTGTTTTCCAGCCCTAGTTTGATGCCACAATGGGACATTAACTCCGTGGCTTCCTTGGCAAAGAGTGAATCGTAAATCAATACATCTGGTGTGGAATCATTGAGGATGTATTCAAGTTCACTCACTGTCAGCCGCCAATTAAGTGGCAGGCAGATAGCACCAATCTTGGCGCAACCAAATTCTATTTCAAAAAATTGCGGACGATTCTGCATGAGGGTCGCTACCCTGGCCCCTCTTTTGACCTTATTGGCTTGCAAATAAGACGCCAACCTTGCAGCTCGGTCGTCAAGTTCTCCGTAGGTGGTTGCCAAGCCAGTGTCCAGGTCAACAATTGCTTTTTTGTTCGGCCTGATGCGCGCATGGTAGGCAGTCCAATCGTAATATTTCACATCCATATTCTTTGTCCTCATTAACTCATTATGCAGGGTGTGCCAAGTGGCTGAGGGGAAACTATACTTGTGTCATGGGAAATGGGGCAACCTATTATTTATAGCCTGATGAGCAGCCGGTCCAAGAGACTATTGATAGTACCTGCGTTCAATGCCGCTAGGCTAGCAAACTACTCCAACACCGAGCGCGCCACTGCACCTGCTGCTGCTACTGCTACTGCACCTGCTACTACTGTTACTGTCGGTAATACACTGAAGATCCATTGTAAAGCGGCAAGAGCAGTTGACAAGACTTGCCAGAAGTTCAACACTATCCACCGTCTCCTTGGCACTACACCTGATAACGACACTTAATAACTGCGGCAGTTGATCTCGCCCATTTATATACAATGAGGGCTCTTACAGCTACTACTCATGCCAAAACTTCCTATCTATAAAGTGGTTTTCCTTAATCTGGGGCAGATTTATGAAATCTATGCCCGCCAGATATACCAGTCTGACCTTTATGGTTTTATTGAAGTGGAGCAACTGGTGTTTGGCGAAAGGTCCGGGGTGCTGGTTGACCCCGTGGAGGAAAAGCTCAAAACCGAATTTGAAGGGGTGAAACGAAGCTACATCCCCATGCATGCCGTGGTGAGAATAGATGAGGTGTCCAAGGAAGGTGTGGCGACCATCACCGAAGCCAAAGGGGAAAGTAATGTGTCTCCCTTCCCCATGCCCGCATTTACACCAAAAGGTGGCCAAACAGACTAGTGTTTCTGGTCTGGCATCACGACTGAATACCCATGCATCAACCGACACGAATTATTAAAGATGATTGCTTAGGGTGGTTGCGCAATACGCGAGTAGCAACAGAAGAAGAAATCAATCTGACCTTTTTTGACCCGCCTTTTAATCAGGGGCGGTTTTATCGTCAGCATGACGATAATCAAGAACATAATTCATATTGGGAATGGATTACTAATGTCTTGTCCGCCTTGTGTGTAAAAACACAACCAGGCGGCGCGGTGTATTTTATGCACCGTGAGAAAAACACAGAGTTTGTTTTGACAGCATTGCGACAAGCCGGCTGGACCTTCCAAAATCTTATCGTTTGGAAGAAGATGGCATCAGCGGTGCCCTGCAGAAATAGGTTTGGCAAGCACTATCAAATCATTGTCTTAGCGACCAAGGGTGCACAGCCGAGGGTGTTCCATAAATTGCGAATTGACCCACCACTCATGGCACATCAAAAGCACGATCGTAAGGCCGGAGTTTATGTCACTGATGTGTGGGATGACATTCGTGAATTAACTTCAGGGTATTTCGCTGGTAAGGAACCCATGAGAACCTCTGAGGGAGAAAGATTTCATAAGCAACAATCACCCATTGCGCTACTGTTGAGAATCATTTTATCCTCATCCAATCAAGGTGATACGGTGTTTGATCCATTTGCTGGCACCGGCACGACTCTGGTAGTCGCTAAACAACTGAAACGAAAAGCCATAGGCGTGGAAATTGACCCGCAAAATATCCAGCGCATCAAAGAAAGAATAAAGAAATTACGCGCCCCAGACCAGGTGGAGAAGTATTTTCACTATTATCGCCACACCCAAAACGTTGATGCGGTTTGGGGCAAATCAGCTGCAAGCCTCTTCTCAGAATCTGCAGACTGCCATCTAAAACACCATTATCACTCAACCTTATCCCATAAAACCTCAGCGAGGACTCTATGAAAGCCGCCGTATTGCGAGAAATCAACAAACCGCTTGAAATTGAAGATGTGCAGATATCAAAACCCGGGCCTAGGGAAGTGCTAGTGAGACCCATGGCAGCGGGTGTCTGCCGTAGCGACCTGCACTTTATGGACGGTTCCTATCCCTATATGTTGCCTACCATTTTGGGGCATGAAAGCGCCGGCATCGTAGAAGAGGTCGGGGCCGATGTGTCCTATGTGAAAAAGGGCGACCATGTCATTACCTGCTTGTCTGCTTTTTGTGGACATTGCGACAAGTGTCTCACTGGGCATCTATCTCTTTGCCAGAGTCCGGAAGTTTCTCGGGGCGAGGAGGAGCAACCTCGTCTCCATCAAAATGAACAACAAATACATCAATTTTTAAATCTATCTTCCTTTGCAGAACTCATGCTTATTCACGAACATGCATTGGTGAAAATTCGTGAAGATATGCCTTTTGACCGGGCGGCACTTATCGGTTGTTCCACCACGACAGGTGTAGGTGCTGTATTCCATACTGCAGGCGTTGAGCCGGGTTCCAAGGTAGCTGTGATTGGCTGTGGTGGCGTAGGCTTGGCGGCGGTCAATGGTGCTGCCATTGCTGGCGCCGGGCAAATCATTGCTGTTGATATGGTGTCTTCTAAACTTGAAATTGCGCGCGCCCTTGGTGCTACTCACATTGTCAATGCCAGCAATGTTGATGCGGTTGGTGAAGTCAAAGAACTGACCCAGGGCGGTTGCGACTATACCTTTGAGGCTATAGGTCTCAAGGCGACGACTGAGCAGGCATTTCAAATGCTCGCGCATGGGGGCACGGCAACCGTCATTGGCATGATTCCCATAGGCACCCAGATAGAAATCCACGGGGTGGAGTTTCTCTATGAGAAGAAAATTCAAGGCTCCAACATGGGTTCTAACCGCTTTCGGGTGGACATGCCGCGATTTGTAGATTTTTATATGTCTGGCAAACTCTTGCTTGACCAGATCATATCCAGACACATCGCATTGAACGATGTGAATGAAGCACTAGCAGCACTAAAAACGGGTGAGGAAACGCGGCATGTCATCATGTTTGATCAATAGCAGGTCTGCTACTCGAACGCGGTGCCGACCACCCCGTCATTCTCGTCACCTCAGTCGTCACAGCCGAACCCCGTCAAGTACCTGATGCTCGGTTGTCAATGGACTAGCCCATGAATACCTATTTTGATCGACGTTATCCAGACGTTGCTGATCTCAGAAAGAAAGCCAAAAAACGCATGCCCGGGTTTGCCTTTGATTATCTTGAAGGGGGCTGTAATCAGGAATATGGCATTCTGAGAAATCGCCAAGCCCTGGCCGAGATACAACTCAAACAACGACAATTACGCCCCAGGGTCACCCCCTCCCTCGCTTGTGAACTACTGGGTCGGCCTTACAGCGCACCCTTTGGTATAGCACCGGTGGGATTGCAAGGTCTCATGTGGCCCCGGGCACCGGAAATCCTGGCGCGTGCCGCAACCGACCTCAACATACCCTATATGTTGAGCACCGTGTCATCTAGTAGCCTTGAGCGGGTTGCGGAAGTGTCTGAGGGGCATGCCTGGTTCCAACTTTATAATCCAACCGACAATGATATTCGCGATGATCTGTTTCGTCGTTTGGAGGCTGCCAGATATGAGGTCTTGGTGGTCACAGTTGATGTGCCGACCTTTGGCTTTCGTCCAAGAGACATACGTAACGGCTTGTCAATGCCACCGCGCATGACGATAAAAAATATTTGCCAAATGCTTTCCAAACCACGATGGCTGCTCGAAACCGCCTTGGCAGGCAAGCCACAACTACAAACATTGTTGCCTTACATGCCGGCTAATAAACCCAACACTGGTCTCGCTGCCTTTATGGACAAATCGCTCATGGGTCCCGTTGATGCGGACGGTTTGAAAGGAATTCGTGACCGCTGGCAAGGGAAATTAGTGATCAAAGGTCTGTTGAGCACAGAGGATGCCGAAGAGGCGGTTGCCATAGGTGCTGATGCGATTGTGGTGTCCAACCACGGCGCGCGCCAAATTGATGTGGGGGAGGCAACCGTTGCACCCTTGCTACGCATTGCCAAGCAGGTGGGCGACCGTACTGAGGTGTATATGGACAGCGGCGTTAGAACTGGACCCGACATTGCTTGCGCCATCGCATCTGGTGCAGATTGTGTGTTCCTGGGGCGGGCATTTGTTTATGGGGTCGGGGCTCTGGGCAAGCAAGGTGGTATACACACGATCAATTCTCTAAAAATGCAGTTGGGGCAAGTCCTGGCGCAGTTGCGTTGTGAAACACCCGCTGAGCTTGCTCAGTGTCTGGCTGATTGATCTAATCTCTGTAATGTGTGCCGATGATAGACATTATTAAAAGCGGCGAAAAATAAAACTGTCTTGAGGATAATTTAAAATTCTTTTTCATATTTTTTTGTCATTATATCAAAAATAACCTCGTGTTTCTCAAAAAGTTCATTTGTATACTGCTCGATTTCATCACTATTCTTTTTGACAAATATTTCATGGATACATGTGTTTCTATCAGATTTGAATTTTTCCAATTGCTTAAATTCATCCGTAGAAATTGCTCCCAAGAGGTAAAGATCATTAATTGCGTTGTCAATTCCATATCTGTGGCTTCGTTTGCCTCGTAGCGCACTAAGATCTTCTTTCTTTTCCAGCAAGACCCTTCCAAATTCTGCTAATACCCCCTCAAGCACGGTGGCAAGCATTAAAAACGCTTCAAAGCTTCGTGATTTATTCTTCTCTTCGTCAACATACAAACTGTAGTGTTTCGCCCTGTTATATAGTTTTCCGATTTCCGCAGTAGAAATCCTCCTGGCCTGACGGTGTTTAGGCATGTGTTATTTTTGCCTGGTACCTGGCAGTATGTATCTCATTATTTCCTGATCCTCCAGTTGGTCGACATCCTCTTTTCTTGCTGTCGTTATATATTGAAATTTTGTGCCTCGCAGAAAGCGCCCTCGGTGCTCGTAAATTCTTTCGCCCATCTGCCCGCATCTTGCCGTGCCGATATAAAGGATTTTCCCTTGGGCATTCTTGATTCGATAAACTCCGGGCTTATCTCCGGGAACTTTTTCGATGTTTTCTCGAGTGATGACTTTTGTATTACTGAATCGTTTTGTGGGCATGGTAGTGTTAAAAATAGTGAGTGATTTGGGGCTTTGATTATAGCGATGTTTGCTTTCCTGTCAACGCGACGTGCAAATTGATACCTCTATACTTCCGCTAAAATAGTGCTGCTATTCGGTTGACAGTTCACTCCAAGAAGCCATTTTACTTCACGCAGAATTTGTTAGTTGTGAGAGGGTACTCGGGAGTGGGGGGTTGAGGCTGTCCTTCTTCTTTTTGAAATGTTGGCAACTTATACAGCTCGCTCAGTTCCACATACTGCTGATATTGCTTTTTGACCACTTCCAATGTTTCCAGATAATCGTCCGAGACTTGATTTTTTTCAGTGTTTTTAGACATGCCTATCATCCCCTTTGTGAAAGATATTATGATTTTTTCAAGTCAATTACCCTTGAACTCCGGCTCACGACTTTCAAAAAATGCCTGCATGCCTTCGGTGCGATCTTCTGTATCGGCGGTCAACAGGTTTTGGTCGGCATCCATGTGCATGATGGCATCATCACCTGCTGTGCTGACTGCATTGATGCTCTGTTTAATCATTTGTATCACGGCGGGTGGTCGGGCGGCATATTTTCCCGCCAGGGCGAGGGTCGCGCTTTCAAGTGTCGTCATCGGTACTAGGTCGTCAAGAAATCCCCATTCTTTTAATGTTTCGGCGGCTTCCTTCTCCCCAAGCATAATCATTCGTTTTGCTCTGGCAGGGCCAATCAATTTGACGCAGAGGGAAAGAGAATGCCACATCAGATTCATGCCTAGCTTGACTTCGGGATAACCGCAAAAGCAACCCTCAGCACCAATGCGGAAGTCGCAGGCCGTGGTGATGCATGCACCACCGCCGAGCGCGGCACCCTGAATGGAAGCGATAGTGACTTGATGGATCTCGGTGATTGCGCGGATCATTCTGCCGCCAAGGCGGGCATCCCGGCGGCGCATCACCAGGTTGGGTACGGGTTCCCGTGGCGGTTGTTTCAGATCCACACCGGCGCTGAAATGCTTGCCCGCGCCCTTGAATATGACCACCCGGGTCTGTTCATCATGCAAGAAGGCGCGTGCCGCGTCTTCAATCTCTTCCATGATAAGAAGGTTAAGCGCATTCAAGGCCTCAGGGCGATTGAGCGTCAGAGTCGCAATCGGACCTTGTTTTTCAATCAGAAGGTGTTGGTAGGGCATGGTTATGTTTGTCATTAATACGGCTTGTATATGATTTGTATACCGCTTGTCACTGCGCTGCAGCCTCATCTTTGAACATATCATCCATAGTCTTGTTTAACTCATTGAACACATGCTCAGTGATTACAAATTGCCACTTTTTGAGATGCTTTTGCTGCTCTAATAAATCTTCTAATACATCGTCTGCGGTGTTTTCCGGGTCGCTTTTTACAACATCTGTTATAGCACTAGTATCTATCTGCACATGCAACAGAAATTGCTCATCCAGGCGCCGGGTTCTTGCTTCAATGATTGCTCCAGAATCAGTCTCTACCCTGGCAAGGCCGTACTTTGACCACTGCTTCGGCGCATAGGGGGAGACATCTTCAAAGCGCAGGTTGACCAAAATTCTGGCGAGACTGGAGACGATGGTCGGGTATTTTAATTCTCGATCTGGCGGCGGGTTAAGCAGAGTCAGTTCACCCCGAGCAGCACCTGCAACCTGGGCACCGCCATGGTCATCACTCTGGACACCACCCTGGTCACCAATCTGGTCACCACCTTGGGCATCAATCTGGTCACCACCTTGGTCATCAATCTGATCATCAACCTGGGCACCAGGAATGTCACCGCGAGTTGCTGCAAGTTGCACCCTGGCTTCCCGAATCATTTCAACCCCAAGAACCCGTTCTGCATCCAGGTTGATGGCAATGGGATCAATCCAATCCAGGGGATTAACGGAGGCATTAAAAGTCCTATTAACCAACCAGACCTGGGCCTCCCCTGGGTATCGGATGAAGGTCCCCACCTGAGCCGAGGATTCTATGCCTTTGATAAAGATGAACTGCTCGTCCCCTGCTTGGATGTCAATTTGGATGCCGACTTCATCCGCGGCACCATCTGCCGCCAAACCAAGTCTCGGATGAAATGATGCCTTGGAGGTTTTCTGTTCGCTCAGCCTTGCCTCAGCCACCGCGTCAAGCAATTCAATAAGAGCGGTGATATCAACCGGATAGCCTGACTTTTCTGCCAGGTTCCAGCCTTGTTCACCCATGACGATACTGAGCTGCTCGTCTTCCTGACCTAGCCGAGTAACAAGCACCCGGTTAACTGCCTCCCTTGCCGCCGCCAACCCAGGCAAGAGAGGCTTGGCGTCATCCTCATCTTGCAGCCCACCAAGGGGTAAGATTTGGGACAGTAGTAGCAACGCCAGCATGCCCACTAGCAACAGTATCAGGTACCGATTCATGATGTTTTCTCTCGCCGACTAAATATATTGAGGCGCCTGCCGACTAACAAAAACCCGGTGAGTAACAAGGGTAACAACACAATGTTAAGGAACTTAAGACCGGCACCCAGAGATTTAATATCCTTGTCCAGTTGATGGCGAACACTCCTGAGTTGCTTGCGAATGATGAGCTTTTCATCCTGGAACTGCTTTAAGGCGGCATTTTGTTCTGGCGTCAGGGTCAGCACACCATCGTTTATCCGGGCAGATTGCAACTCGCTGAGTTTTGCTTCCGTCTCGCTCAGACGCGCTTGTAAATCCTCTGAACTTTTCAAATAACTGGCTTCTGCTCGCCGGCGTAATTCCTCCACCCGGGTAAAGGGGCGCGAAAACTGACCCCGAGAGCGCACACTAATCAAAGCATTACTACCAGAAAGATTATCCACCAGGTTGGTAATAAAACTCCCGTTGTCAGCAAAAGCACTGCTGATCTGTTGCCCAAAAAAGTTCTGCACCTGGACCCAGAGTCGGTCAGATAATAGATCCGTGTCCGCCACCACCACTACCTGCAATTGCTCCGTTGACTGAATAACCTCTCCCTCATAGCCCTCAATGCCATCCGGGTAGGCGGTGGTCGCCGTGCCTGAGAGACGGACGGCGACCGGATAGGTTTCACCCGTTGCCGCAAAGCCTTGTTGTAAATCTTCAGGGCTGGACATGAATTGAAATTGAAAAGTATTAAACGGCATGGCCGCAGTGCTTGATGCAATCAACACTCTGGCATCAATGCCGGGGACTGCTTCCAGAGACAAAATGCCCGCGGTGGAAAAGTTGACGCCTTCCAGTGCTGCCATCACCAGATCGTCATCAGCAAAATTATCCGCGGTGAAACCCAGAATGCCAAGATGCCGAGCCGAAGCACCAGTGGACAGGTTGACCATCAATGCGGCCTTAGCATCGCCGAGTATCTTCTCAGGACGAAACTCTAGGCCCCACTGCTCCAACAGGGGGTTCATGCCCGTTGCTACCCCCATCGCTGCCCCCATCGGTGCGGCTTGCCTCGGATCTTCCGTGTCGGCCAGCGGGTCCACGAAGACGAGCAGCTTGCCACCGGCCATGACGAACTGGTCAATAACAAAACGTTGCGAATCATCCAGCGCCCTCGGCTGTATGAGTAGCAACAGACCCAGCCCTGCCAGGGTTTCGCTGGACAGCGCATTGAGCTCTTGCACCTGGAAGAGTTCCTGCAACTGTTGCACGGCGACCCAGGCGGGTTGCACCTGATAGGTCGTCGGGTCGGTCTGGGCAGTCACTGGCAAAGTGGAAAATATACCCAGAGCAAATTTGCGGTCTGTGTTCAGGTTGTACACCAATTTGCTGAGTTCATATTCAAGGAACTCTTCCCGCTCCATCTGGAAGAAAGGAATAACCTCCCGGTCATCCAGTGCATTGGTGCCGGCAAGGCCAAAGTAAATCTCTTGCCCGGATTGATTGATGGGGACCTTCTGTAAGCCGAAGCCAGCAGCCTGATCTTCTTCTTCAGAAAATGCCTCAGGGTCAATCACCTGGAGTTTAATCTTGCCGTTTGCGCCCAGGACGTATTCTTCTAGCATTTCCTGCACGCGCAGTGCGTAGGAACGCAAAGAGGTGAGGTCTTCACTGGCACTACTGGAAAAGAAAAAATAAAGATTTATCGGTTCATCAATGTCTTGGAGTATTTCCTCAGTGCCCGCCGACAGGGTGTAGAGTTTGTTAGCCGTCAAGTCCAGCCGCCAGCCGCCGAAGAATTGATTATTGATTAGTGTAAATAGCAGGAAGGTCACAAAAACAGCAACCAGAGAGGTTATAAAATTGATGCCTTTTAACATGTGTTTAGCCCCCCTTCTTCATATCCAGGACGAGGGAAGACGCCCCTAGCCAGACGACTATCATCGACACAAAGAACAGAAAATCTTGCAGGCTCAGTACACCTTTGGACACGGCGGTAAAGTGCGTCAGAAAACTCAAACTGGCAAGCGTATCCAGCAGCACCAACGGCACCCAGCCCTTGAACGCATTGAGTACCAAAGGGAAGCCGGCCATCACAAACAGCAGGCACACAAAACTACACAGCACAAATGCAATGACTTGGCTTTTCGTGAGTGCCGACATGCAAGAGCCGATGGCGATGAAGCCACCCGCCATGAGCCAACTGCCAATATAACTGGCAAGGATGACGCCATTGTCCGGGTCTCCCAGATAGTTCACCGTGAGCCAGAGCGGGAAGGTCAGCAAGAGGGCCAGGCCCGCAAACAACCAAGCGGCGAGGAATTTCCCCAGTAGCAGATCACGACGGGCAATGGGCAGGGTCAACAAGAGTTCAATGGATCCGGACTTCCTTTCCTCGGACCAGATACGCATGGAAATGGCAGGGATCAAAAACAGATAAAGCCAAGGATGAAAGGTAAAAAATGGAATCAGATCTGCTTGCTGGCGTTCATACAAACTCCCAAAGTAGAAGGTGAACATGCCCGACAAGGCAAGAAATATCAGAATAAACACATAGGCTATGGCGGTGGAAAAATAACTTTGCAACTCCCGCTTCAGCACCGTCATCAATTTTCTAGGCACTATTGTTGATCTTATTGTTGGCATGTGGCCTCCGCCTCCTCTGTTAGGCTTCTAAACACATCATCCAGTTTGCCTTGCTCCACATAGATGCTGGATGTCTGCCAGCCATGCGCACTGGATAATTCGTAAATATCGGGCAACAAATTGGGCTGCCCCGGGACCGGAAAGATAAGCAGACCCTCGGCAGTCCGGGTCACATTATTCACTCCTTTGAGCCCGCTCAGCAGGGTTACCGCTGCATCGGGAAGCTGTTCGTCTTGAAAGGAAAGCGACACCGCACCCCGAAAAGATGATTTTGCCAAGAGTTCCGCAGGCGTACTGTCGGACACAATCTTACCCGCCGCCAAGATCATCACCCGATTGCACACGGCACTAACCTCTTCAAGAATGTGGGTTGATATGATGACTATCTTTTCTTTGGAAAGCCCCTTGATCATCTCCCGCACCTGATGTTTTTGGTTGGGGTCCAGACCATCGGTAGGTTCATCAAGAATTAATATATCTGGCTCGTGGAGTATCGCCTGGGCAAGACCTACTCGACGCTTGAATCCTTTAGACAGGGTTTCAATCTTCTGATGCAGGACGCCACCGAGGGACATGGTATCAACCGCCCGCTCAACTGCGACTCTGGCCTCCTTGCCGTAATAACCACGCACCGCCGCGATGAAAGCCAAAAACCCAGCGGGCGTCATTTCCTCATAGCAGGGCGCGCCTTCTGGTAGATATCCTATGTGGGACTGGGCTTGCATAGTTTCTTCTGGCAGAGAGTGCCCCCAGATAGAAATTCCTCCCGAGGTGGGTGCTAAAAATCCGGTCAGCATCTTCATGGTGGTGGATTTACCCGCACCATTGGCACCGAGGAAGCCTAAAATCTCCCCTGGCATTAATTTGAAGGACAGCTTTTCCACTACCAAGAGGTCGCCGTATGCTTTGCTTAACTCTTGTACCTGAATCATCTCGTTGTACTCTATTTTGACATGTTATTGACCAGAAGTTATTGACATGCAGTTGTGAACACCTGTGTTGGATACCTCAGGGCGGGCTATGGTATATCATCACTCCTCGCCTTGACTATAATTGACTTGGGCAGGGTTAGTGCCCTTCCGCCCCGTCACGTGATACTACAGTCGTGATGCTATAGTTGTAATGCTACAGTCGTGATGCTCTATTTGTGACCTACTTATGACCATTTTTGTTCATTTACCGCAAGCCATTATTTTTGATCTGGACGGGACCCTTTTAGATACGGAACCGCTGTACAGCAGAGCCATGCAAAGGGTGCTAGACCCCTTCGGACACACCTATAGCCTGGCATTACAGAGAAAATCCGTGGGCAGTGACTCACGCCACACGGCGCAATCAACCATTGACGAATTCGACTTGCCACACACCTCTGACGAACTGTTGACTGAGCGAGAAGTCCATCTCAATAAATTCTTCCCGGACGCTGGAGAAATCAAGGGCGCCGGCGATTTTATATTCAGGGCGGCCGCAAAGGGCATCCGTCTTGGGCTGGCAACCAGTTCTCAGCGACACCTCTGTGAACTCAAGTTGCACGGTCGAAGATGGACCCACCTCTTGGACACTATTGTCTGTGGTGACGATGACGACTTGACTGCTGGCAAGCCAGCCCCGGATATATTTTTACTCTGCGCGGCAAGAATGGGCGTCACACCGCAAGACGGCACGCAACAAAATGGCACGCAGGAAAATATACTAGCGTTTGAAGATTCCAGAAACGGTATTGAAGCAGCAAAAGCGGCGGGAATGACGGTCGTTGCCGTGATAAATCCTTATGCGACTGCAGCAGACCGGCGCTTAGCGGATTATACGATTAAGGATTATGTCGGCCTCTTGGAATAGACGCTTCTGCTATTTTGGTTTTTTATCCTGGTCTCGTCGATTCGTCCCCTGCGTCATCCGATTCCAGAAGTCTAGATTTTGCTCCATGGCTTTGCGCATCACTTTAAGCGGTTCTGCCTCGGTAATGTCACGCAACGTCTTTCGGTATCTTTCCTGCTGCTCAATGAAGGTCATGATGCTTTGTTCAATATATCTACCAATAAAACTTTGCATCTTGTCACCGTAAAATCGTATCAGCTGTTCCAGCACCCTGTTGGTCAGAATAGGCTCATGCCCTTCATCTTCTTGTTCAGAGATGATTTGCACCAGCACTGAGCGGGTTAAGTCCTTTTCTGTTTTGAAGTCAAGGACGCTAATTGATTCGCCTTTTACTATGAGTTTCCGAATATCCTCAAGATTGACATATTTGCTCTGCTCAATGTCGTAGAGTCTTCGGTTTGGATATTTTTTAAATACACGCATGGCTTGCCGTATGGTTGCTGAGATAATAGCTCCTGCGCCCATTGTGCATTGAACAATTTAGATTTGTCCAGATTAAAGACCGGTTGAAGAGTGCTATGATAAACCTATTGCAAGATTCCCCCAGACAAACAACCAGTACATTTTGATGGGCCAGGCAGGAGACAGGAATGAAAATCACAGTGGATGTTGACATCACCCCAGAAGAATTAAGGAAGTTTCTTGGTCTTCCAAAGATTGAAAAGTTACAGGAAGAAATGCTAAAAGCAGCGCAAAAACGCTTGGCAGAATCGGGGCAGTCGATGGTTTCCGACTTGATGACGGGAGCGGTACAACCGATGATGGCATATCAGCAATGGTTGCAACGGATGATGGCCGGTGCCTCATCCTCAAGAAGGGAGGCAGGAGGGGAGTCAAAATCAGAGCCGGAATCAGAGTCAAAAACATCGAGCAACAAGGAACACTAGTCATGACAGCAACAGACACTGCGGAAGACGCTTCAGAAGAGAAGGCCGCGACCCAGGATAGCAGCAGGCCCGGCAGAGGTACCGCGCTGATCACCGGCGCATCGTCTGGCATAGGGGAAGCATTTGCGCACCTGCTTGCCACCGAGGGATTCAACCTCGTCCTGACCGCAAGACGTACTGAGCGGCTGGAAGCGTTACAAACCGCCCTGGCAAATGACACCCCCTCCATAGTAGTCAAGATCATCAGCATGGACCTAGGTGAGGCCGAGGGCGCGCAACGTCTCTGTGAGGAAATTGAGCACCTTGATATAGAGATTGATCTGCTGATCAACAATGCCGGCATGATGACGCGGCAAGCCTTGATGGATACCGACCCGGATGAAGTGCAACAACTGCTGACCCTCAACATCACGGCACTGACCCAGCTGACGCATCACTTTTTGCAGAAGATGCGCCACCGGGACCATGGCCGGATACTCAATGTAGCATCCATTGCGGCATTCCACCCCTTATCCGGGGCAGACACCTATGCTGCCAGCAAGGCGTATGTGCTGTCCTTGTCGGAAGCTCTGTCCGAACAGCTTAGCGGTACGGGCGTTTCCGTTACGGCTCTCTGTCCCGGATTAACAGCTACCGAAATGGTTGGGGACCTGCTCACAATAGCGCCATCCTTCATCGTACAATCATCCGAAGATGTCGCTCGGGAAGGTTTTGATGCCTTGATGAAGCGGGAAGCGGTGCGGATATCCGGGCAAGCCAACAATTTGGCACTTATCTGGGCGAAGCATCAACCCCGATGGCTGATGAGAGGCCTGGGCGGCGCCCTGTCAAAATTCATGCACTGAGCGGAGCGATGATTGGCTTCTGTGCATGCTCAGCAATTCATAATCTGGATGT
The DNA here is from genome assembly GCA_965208605.1 of Candidatus Azotimanducaceae bacterium. Classification (GTDB taxonomy): domain Bacteria; phylum Pseudomonadota; class Gammaproteobacteria; order Pseudomonadales; family Azotimanducaceae; genus UBA9659. Next base: position 1,545,417 of record OZ242345.1, read on the forward strand.
TCATAGTCTAGCTGGTCATCAACGGATGACAATTTTTCAACAGTGGCTTTAATCGCGTATTCCGATTCATCAATACCTATCCATTTTCTATGTAGTAGTTGCGCGGCCTTCAAGCTGGTCCCGGAACCACAAAAACAATCCAGCAGCATGCTTGCCGAGTCGGACGAGGTGCGAATGATCAGCTCCAATAACGCATGATTTTTTTCTGTTGGATAAACCGGATAGGGTGGATCTCTATATTCCCAAATGTCTTGGATTCTTTTGCCTTCTTGTTCATCAGAAAAAATGATTTTTCTCGGATTCCCCGTTGACGACCATTCAATCAAGCCCTCAGCATCCCATTGCTCCAATGTTTTGACATTAGTCCTCCAGTGTCTACCCTTCGGGGGATAGATGTTTTTGAACGGCTGGCATGATTTACCTTTTTCCGTTTCACCCGGCGCATGAATAGGCACGGTGGTATAGCTTCTGCCTTGCTTGGTTTTGGGAAATAGCCTTTCCAGGTCTGCTTCGGTGTACTTTTCCTTGGGTTCATTCCAAATAGGTGTATTTGTTTTGGAATAGAAGAGCAGCATGTCTTTTATGTTGCCGTATCCGATACGGGGGAAGTTCTTCGGATTACATTTTATTCTCGTAATATCATTCCGGAAATTTTTGATACCAAAAACTTCATCCATCATCACCTTCACATAATGTCCGACCTTGTAATCTATGTGCAGATAAATGGAACCACGGTCAGATAACAACTCTCTGAGCAACAGCATCCTTGTCCGCAGGGAATCAATAAAATCCTTGCCTATCAGTTTGTCCGAATAGGCAATGTTTCCATTTTTGGAATTGCTTATTGTGGAGGCTCTGCCATCCGTTATCGTAAAATTTCCGTTGGTCGAAAATGGCGGGTCAATATAAACCAAATCAATTTTGCCCGCCAAGTCTCTATTAGCGAGCAAATAGTTCAGGCCTTCAAGATTGTCCCCGTGGATGAGTAAATTTTTCATTTATTTAGCTGGGCTTTCTGTTCATCATCTGGTCATCATCTGGTCATCAATTGTGGCTAGGGAAAAGGTTGGTAATTCCATAATCGCCTTGGCAAGGGCTCGATCCTTTTCGGTTATCTGATGCCCCGCATCGTGGGTGTTCAGTTTGATGGAGACACGATTATAAACATTGCACCAGTCAGGATGATGCTGGTGTTGTTCGGCTAATTCAGCGACCTCCGTCATAAATTGAAACGCTTCTTTGAAATTCCGGAAGCTCAATTCCAGACCTAGCCCTTCGTCAGTTTCATGCCACATGCTGGGAGTCCTTTTTAGATGATTTATACGGCTTATACCAGTTGCACGGCTTATACGGCTTATACCAGTTGCACGACCTATACGAGTCCTGCATGTCAATGCTCATCTGCAGCTTCCGTTCCGGCTAGTTGTTGCCCGGATATTGACTATAATACCAAGTCCGAAGCAGGAAGATGGTGCCTCTGTTGCACAAGCTACTACACAAGCTACTCCACAAGCTCAGCTGCATGGGCGCATTGCGCAGTATGTTGCATGGGACAGCACTGCTATTGACCCTGTTGATGCCATTCGCATGGCAGCCGGATAGGTCTGCCGAGGGCTGGAATATGTTTTTTGACGGCATTCTTCCCGCCATAGCACCCCTGGTGGTGATCGTCATCATGCTGGACATTATGATGAGCCATATCTGGAAATCAGACGCCGACGAGCCCAGCATTACCCGCCTGAACCAGATTATCAAAGCGCATCTGCTCGTCGGGGGGCTACTGCTGGCGGCCTGGTTGGGTTATTTCTTGCCCCGGCTGTGATAAGACCATTGTAATAAGACCCTTGTGATGAAACCATATTGACAATAAACGTCCTGACCGAGACAATGCGCGCCCTCGCAGGAGCCAGTGGCTACGTAGCTCAGTCGGTTAGAGCACAGCATTCATAATGCTGGGGTCGGTGGTTCAAGTCCACCCGTAGCTACCACCCATTGCCGCGGCGCGTAGGCACACCCAAACTGTAATTATACAAAGAGCTATTGTAATGACTGATTTAAGCAAGTACCGCAACATTGGCATATTTGCCCATGTGGATGCAGGCAAGACCACCACCACCGAACGTATCTTGAAATTGACCGGCAAGATTCACAAGTTGGGCGAAGTGCACGACGGCGCCGCCACGACTGACTTTATGGCCCAAGAGCAAGAACGGGGGATCACCATACAGTCGGCGGCAACGACCGCCTTCTGGAAAGACCACCGACTCAACATCATAGACACCCCCGGACACGTGGACTTCACCATTGAGGTCTATCGTTCATTGAAGGTGCTGGACGGCGGTGTTGGTGTCTTCTGTGGCTCTGGTGGGGTTGAGCCTCAGTCGGAAACCAACTGGCGCTATGCCAACGACTCCGAGGTAGCACGAATTATATTTGTCAACAAACTGGACCGGGTGGGGGCTGATTTCTACCGAGTCCTGGCGGAAATTGAAGACATACTTGCAGCAAAGCCCCTGGCCATGACCCTACCCATCGGCACCGAGGATGAATTCAAGGGGGTAGTGGAACTGCTGACTCGCAAGGCCTGGATCTGGGATGATTCGGGAGACCCCCACAACTATCATCAAGAAGCTGTCCCCGCTGAGCTGGTGGACAAGGTTGAAGAATGGCGGGAAAAGCTGATCGAAACCGTCATCGAATATGACGAAGATGCCATGATGAAGTATCTGGAAGAAGGCGAGGAACCTTCCATTGAGGTGCTCAAAAAATGTATCCATCAGGGCACTGTGCAACTTGATTTCTTCCCGACCTTTTGTGGTTCCGCGTTCAAAAACAAAGGTATTCAACTGGTGCTGGACGCCATAGTGGACTACCTGCCTAACCCGACAGAAGTGAAACCCCAGCCTGAGATTGACCTTGAGGGCAACAAAACAGGCGAATTTGCCCTGGTAGCGGCGGACAAACCCCTGCGCGCCCTGGCGTTCAAAATTATGGATGATCGCTTTGGTGCCCTGACATTCACAAGAATCTATTCTGGCAAGATCAAAAAGGGCGACAGTGCGCTCAATACCTATACCGGAAGGACGGAGCGCATAGGCCGCATAGTGGAAATGCACGCCGAAGAACGGATTGAATTAGATTCTGCCCAGGCGGGAGACATCGTTGCGCTGATCGGGATGAAACACACTCGCACCGGGCACACCCTTTGCGACCCGGAGCAGCCCGCCACTTTGGAACCCATGGTATTCCCGGACCCGGTGATTTCCATTGCCATCCACCCTGTAGACAAGGGCGGCTCTGAGAAGATGGGAGTCGCCTTGTCCAAGATGATTCAGGAAGACCCTTCCTTCCGTGTGGAGACCGACGATGATTCAGGGGAGACGATTATCAAGGGTATGGGGGAACTGCATCTTGATATCAAAGTTGACATTCTCAAACGTACTCACGGTGTTGAAGTCAGCATGGGCGCACCTCAGGTTGCTTATCGTGAATCTCTAGGCCGCCGTATTGAGGACACCTATGTGCACAAAAAGCAGACCGGTGGCGCGGGTCAGTTTGCGAAAATTGACTATATTGTGGAACCGGCAGAAGCTGGTAGCGGATTTGAATTTGAATCGGCGGTTACCGGTGGCAATGTGCCGCGGGAGTTCTGGCCCGCAGTCAAAAAGGGTTTCCAAGCCTGCATGGAAGAGGGACCACTGGCGGGCTACCCCCTGCTTGATGTGAAGGTTACCCTGGTGGACGGTGCACACCACGCGGTTGACTCCTCGGCGATTGCATTTGAACTCGCTGCCCGGGCAGCCTATCGGCAATCAATGCCCAAGGCGGAGCCGAAGTTGATGGAACCGATTATGAAGGTTGATGTATTCACTCCTGATGTGCATGTGGGCGATATTATTGGCGACTTGAATCGAAGAAGGGGCATGATCCAGGGTCAAGATTCCATCGCTATGGGTATCAGAATCAAAGCCACCACACCCCTGGCGGAAATGTTCGGCTATATCGGCGACCTGCGTACCATGACCTCCGGGCGCGGTCAGTTCACGATGGAGTTCAGCCATTACAAGCCCTGCCCGAACAGTGTTGCGGAAGATATCATCAAGAAGGCAAAGGCCGCGTGAGCGCATATCACTCAAACGCCTCCGCACCGTCATACAAGAATGACGGCGGAACGTCTCTGTTCCTTCTGGCGGCTTACGGCGCCCCGCGCCGTCATTCTCGAGCTTGCTCGGGAATCCAGAGGAACAAAGCCAAGGGCCTTGGGCATGTACACAACAAGATGATTCGTCCACTAGTTGTTATCACTAGCTTTGCGCTTGCCTTCATACTGGGTGTGACACCTGCTCAGGCACTTGCCCAGAGCCACGGCGAGTTGAGAAGGCTGAATGTCGATGTCGGCTATGGTTCTGAGGCTGGTTCTGAAGACGGTTCTGAGGCTGGTTCTGACGCTGCTTTTGACCAGAAGTCTGACTATGGTTCTGACTACGAAACTTACGATGCCACCGCCGCTGCCTGGGTCACCCCGGAAGCATTCTGGATAAGTTATGCCGAAAGCAAGGGCGGACTCACCTGGGGTCGGGGCGGCACCTACCCCCCTTACAAAGATGTGCAGGAATTTGACACCTTTATGGTTGAGGGGGAGACGGGTATCTGCTTGATGGAGTTCTTCCATTCCCGATGGCGGAGAGCCAATGATGTCCGGCGCTGGGACCCTGATTTCAACAAGGTTTATGGTTGTCATCGAGTGTTTGATTGACCCGCCCGCCGTCATTCTCGAGCTTGCTCGGGAATCCAGAGGAACAAAGGCAACCACCTGTGGGGCATTGACACATCTACAACAACAAGATGGTTCGTCGCTCCCCGTCACTCTCGGGCTTGCCCTCTGACGGGTTGGAGGACAGGGGTAAATCGGAAAACAATACTCTTTTTTACTGGATTCCAGCCTGCGGCGAGAATGACGGCGGGCGGTATTTGGTGGTAGATTGCCATCCGAACAGATAGACATGTCTGGTGCTTTTAGACATGCCGAGGCTTGTCGGTGTAGCATAGGGCAAGCTTGCATAGGGCAGTTTGCATAAAGAAGCTTGCGCAGAAAAGCTAGTACATAAAACCCCGTTACATTATTCGGAGGAAAGGATAATGATCATCAAAATCTTCACATTGCTCCTCAGTCTAGTCTTAATCACATCTTGCACCCAGGAATCAGCTGACCAGACCCATGCCACAAAGGAAATACCCGCCCCCAATCCTGAGCGGAACGCCTACTTCGGCGACCTGCATGTGCACACCACCTATTCATTTGACGCTTACATCTTTGGCACCAGAGCCACACCGGATGATGCCTATCGCTTCGCAAAGGGTGGCATCTTGACGCATCCCGCTGGCTTCAAGATGCAACTTGATGAGCCGCTGGATTTCTATTCAGTCACAGATCATGGTGTTTTTCTTGGTGTGATACGCGCGATGGCAGACAAGACGCATGCGCTGTCAAAACATCCAGATGCGAAAACCTTCTTGGAGCATGAAACAACGGAGGAAACGCGCGCCGCCTTTGCCGCAATGAGACCCTATCTTGACCCCGCGAGCGATAGGTTTGGAGAAATTAGCGATCACAAAATAATCGGTGCGGCCTGGTCTGTTATCCAGGATGCAGCCAACCGACACAATGACCCGGGTAGATTCACGGCCTTCATCGGTTACGAATATACCTCAGGTCCTAGGTTCCAAAACCTCCACCGGAATGTGATCTATAAAGGCAACAAGGCGCCGGGAATTCCCTTCTCCAGAGTTGACTCACCCAATCCGGAAGACCTTTGGCAATGGATGGACAAACATCGCGCCAACGGCATTGAAAGCCTGGCGATACCGCATAATTCCAATGGTTCCAATGGTCAGATGTTCAAACTGGTGGACTACTTGGGTCAGCCGCTGGATGCGGCCTACGCGGAACTCAGAATGCGTAATGAGCCCCTGGTGGAAAATACCCAAGTCAAGGGGACATCAGACACTCACCCGTTGCTCTCGCCCAATGACGAGTGGGCGGATTTTGAGATCATGCCCTTCATGATTGCAACGACCATTAACAGTGATGTGCCTGGCAGTTATGTGCGGGAAGCTTTGATGCACGGTATTGAGATGGAATCCCAGGATGGCTTTAATCCGTACAAGTTTGGGGTCATTGGCTCCAGCGATACGCACAACGCTTCTTGGACGGGGAACGACGATAACTACTGGGGCAAGGTCGCGCATCTGGACAGCACTCCGGCTAAACGCGGTACTGTGCCTCTGGAAGAGCCCAACGGTAGCCGCTATGCTGACAACTACTACACCTACTGGGGCGGTTCTGGCTTGGCGGGTGTCTGGGCAGAGAAAAATACCCGCGACGCCATCTACGAGGCGTTCCGCCGTAAAGAAACCTTCTCCACGACAGGTCCTCGCATCAAGGTTCGATTTTTTGGCGGCTCAAACCTACCGGACCTGGATAGCCCCAATATGCTCAAACAAGCATACGCCAGCGGTGTTGCCATGGGCGGCGACATGACACTGGCGGCGGGTCAGTCGCCTGAGTTCATCATCTGGGCAACGCGTGATACGCGCGACGCCTCCTTGCAAAGAGCTCAGATTATCAAAGGCTGGATTGAAAATGGCGTCGCTAAGGAACAGGTCTATGATGTGGCTTGTAGTAGCGGCTTTGAAATTGATCAATTAACCCATCGCTGTCCAGACAATGGCGCCAGTGTGGATATTACTAGTTGTAGCCCGTCTGGCATTGGTGCAGCAGAACTACAAACGCGCTGGACTGACCCGGACTTTAACCCGAAACAGGGCGCCTTCTACTATGTTCGGGTGTTGCAAAATCCAACTTGCCGCTGGTCGACCTGGGATGCCATCCGTTCTGGTGTTGCCCCCCGAGAAGGCTTGCAAGCGACCATTCAGGAAAGAGCCTGGTCATCCCCTATCTGGTACACCCCAGGCGGGTGAGGACTCTGATATACCCCAGACGGGTGAGGCCTCTGATACACCCCAGACGGGTGAGGGCGAGTCACTATCCAGGCACCGCACCGAGAGTGATTTCTTTTATTAGGATTGCGGGTTGCCTGGGGCTGTTTATTGCAAACCGCTCAGGGCTGTTTATTGCAAGTCGCTCAGGGCTGTTTATTGCAAACCGCTCAGGGCTGTTCATCAAAAACCGCTCAGGGCTGTTTATTGCAAGCCGCTCAGGGCTGTTTATTGCAAGCCGCTCAGGGCTGTTTATTACGAGTGCAAAATGCAGTTGTTAGCGGTGATGAAAGGTCTGCTTCGGTCTTCTTTTTTTTGGTTTCTGGTCATAGGCGCATTGATCTTTGCCATCAATACGCAGCTGAACAATCCGGCATATCAACTCATTGTTGACGACCGAGTCGTCGCTAGAATTTCCGCCCTCTGGAAATCCCAGATGGGTCGCCCGCCGACTGGATCCGAGCTACGACATCTAACCGACAACTGGGTGAATGAGGAACTGCTGTTCCGAGAAGCCAAACGTCTGGGGCTTGACGAAGAAGACACCATAGTGAAGCGGCGGCTTATACAGAAGATGCACTTCCTAGCGGAGGAAGCCGAAGTCAGAGAACCGAACGAATCAAGGCTCAGAGAATGGTTCGCCAGCAAGACCGCCCAGTATAAGTTGCCCGCCCGCTTCACCTTCACCCAGATCTTCTATAAAGATGCCCCGGGTCCTGCTGAACTGGCGTTGGTTAATTTAGAAGGAAAGGATTTAGCAGGGGATGACTTAGCAGGGAAGGACTTAGAAGGGAATGACTGGCGCGAACGTGGGGATGCCAGCATGCATAACCCCAACTTCGTGCAACAAAGTGAGCGGGAAGTCGCCACCGAGCTCGGTCCCCTCTTCGCTACCCACCTCGCCAGCATGACGCCGGCAGACCGATGGCAAGGACCAGTACAAAGCGTATTTGGCTGGCACCTGGTCCGTCTTGACCGAGTGGACGAAGCAGCAACCCCCCGCTTCGGAGCCGTGCGCCAGCAGGTGTTAAACGATTATCTGTATGCACAACGGTCGGCGGCAAAACAGACCCAACTTGAATCGCTAAAAGCAACCTACAAGATTCGCTGGGAAGTGACGCGAGAGTAGCTTAGTTTGTTTTTTGGGGAGTGGTAATCATGCCAACCATATTCGATAACATTGACGAGCAGACAATCGTAAAGAAATATAAGCTGCGCATAAAATCGGAGTTAGTGCCAGTAATAAATTTCGCTCACGGTAGCGAGTCTGTCAGAGATGGTGGGACCGTGATGGTAGTATTCTGTTATCCTACTCGTAATGCTTTGAAGTCATCCTATGGAGCATGATAACATAAGCAACGTTCATAAGATATTCCGCATAATACGTACACTCAAAAAATAAATACAAGTCTTAAAAGAGGAACATTAGAAATGCTAACTAATACAGTCCAAAATATAGAAAGAACAAAAGAAATTTGCGACGACTATTTTTTGTTAAGAATAGCGAAGCTTAATGTTTTATTAGCAAATAATTTCTCCAATGAGATTATAATTGACGATGCTTTGACCAGAAAACTCGTTAGTTTCCAAGCAAACAAAACCCGCGCTCACTACAGATGGTACAAATACAAAGAAGCATTTTCTGCTGATTTGGTTGAGTATCTTTTTCAAAAATACAATGTTAATAAAGGAAAAATATTAGATCCTTTTGCAGGCGCGGGAACAGCATTATTTGTATGTTCCTCGCTAGGCTACAATTCTGAAGGAATAGAAGTATTGCCTGTGGGTCAAAAAATAATAGAGGCAAATATTCTTTCTAGGGTTGAAAATAAAAATGAAATTGTCTCCGGATTGGAGCGCTGGCTACAACAAAAATCATGGGATTGTGATGGTGAAAGCAATATTTTTGAAATACTTCGCATAACAGACGGTGCCTATCCAAAAGAAACACATCACAGAATAGCCAGATATTTAAATGAATTGGAATACGAAAAACATGGGTTAAAAGAAATTCTATTTTTTGCACTACTTTGCATTCTTGAATCAATAAGCTATACAAGAAAAGATGGGCAGTGCCTTCGTTGGGATTACAGATCTGGCAGAAGAAGTAGCAAAAACAAGTTCGACAAAGGAAGAATTCTATCGTTTGATGAAGCTATATCAACGAAACTAGACGAAATAAAAAATGATATATCTTTTGGTGCCAATAAAAAGGATTTGTTTTCATTTGCACTGCAAGGCAACCAGTCCGGGAGTGTTAATGTAATAAAAGGCTCTTGCTTGGATATTCTTCCCACTATTAAAAGCGAGACATATTCGGGAATAATTACTTCGCCTCCTTATTGCAACCGCTACGACTACACAAGGACATATGCATTAGAGCATGCAGTATTGGGTGTCACTGAAAGTGAGTTGTCACAATTGCGACAAACAATGTTAAGTTGCACGGTTGAAAACAAAGAAAAAGAGCTTTTTTCCTTGAATGGAAAATGGGAAATAGCTATAAATATCTGCAACGACCAGCCTTTATTGCAAGAAATATTAAGATATTTAGATTATAAAAAAGAAAAAAAAGAACTTAATAATACTGGTATTGTAAGAATGGTTAGAGGATATTTTTATGAAATGGCTTGTGTCATACAAGAATGCTATCGCGTATTAGAAAAAGATGGGTTTATGTTTATGGTTAATGACAATGTTAGATATGCTGGAGTCTCTATTCCCGTAGATATGATTTTGTCAAAAATAGCTGGTGAATTAGGGTTTTGTATAGAAAGTATACTATCTCTGCCGCAAAAAAAAGGAAATAGTTCCCAACAAATGGGCAAACACGGAAGACAAGCATTAAGAAAATGCGTTTATGTATGGAAAAAGGTAGCATAATGTCATTCAGCAGTCATTTAAAGTCACACGCAGACCTGATTACCCCACATGCGAAAACTAGATCTGGTTTTATAGCACTAGCACTGGAAAAAAATAGAAAAGCAACACCTTTTATCGAAGAGGCCAAAGCACTCAAAGCATCAGCCGCAAGGGCAACAAAACCGAAAGACCTCCTAACTATAAATGAAATAAGGAACTCTCTGCTTACAGCAGCAGGTATTTCTGATAAAGCGAATAATCATCTTCAAGATGCAGATAAAGATGATGCCATTTCATGGCTCATAAAGAACCATATAGAGCCTTCTGGAAGATATTTTGTGGACGAATTGGTTTACCGCTTTTTGCTTACAAGAGGGGATGCTTTGGGCGGAAGTATACGAAACCTTGGTGGTAAATTAGGAGAACGGCGGTTTACGAAGGTGCTTTCGTCCACTTTATCTGCAAGAGATATAAATTTTAATATCTTGGAAGTAAAAAATAAAAATTTAATAGAATCAAATTTCGAACCGGATATAGAGAAACAAATTAAGGGTTTTCACTGGAAGCATATCGGAAAAAATCGCACATTAATTTATAATTTAACTGTGCCTATAGTAAGAAAAAATGTAGATTTATGTTTGATTGATAGCTTACCTGATGAAATAACTTTCCAGAAGCGTACGGATTCCGCACACAAAAAGCCGGAAAAATATCTTGCGTTAGGAGAATTAAAAGGAGGGATAGACCCTGCAGGGGCAGATGAGCATTGGAAAACAGCAAATTCGGCTCTGGATAGAATTAGAACACCCTTTGCAGCTAATCACTATAGTCCCTTCACATTTTTCATAGGTGCAGCAATAGAAAATTCTATGGCAAAAGAGATCTATCAGCAATTAGAAGATCAAGTGTTATCAAACGCAGCCAATCTGACCGATGAGAGCCAAGTAGCTTCTTTATGTAACTGGTTGATAAATATTTAGAAAATTGAATTCGTCGCGGAAATACCATCATTCATACACAGCCGGAGATTCATATGAACGAAACCACAAAAAATCGTTTTGTAAAAGAAGTCGAATCTGCCGCACAAGGCAATCCGAATATTGATATGAAGTTGGTTCGAGAGTGGCAGGAAATAACAAAAATGCTGGAGAAGGTGCCGCCGGCACCAGCACCAGAGCCTGAGGCAGTGGAACCGCCACGTTTGCAACCAATTCCGTTGCGAATGTTTCGCCGGTGGCACCTTGAAGAAACGACCATACCAACCGATAGAGACACCTAATGCAATTACACTAATGTTGCATATAGAGTAAGTTTTAACCATCAGGAGGGAAGCACTATGAAACACACCACATCTGACAAGGCGCAGGTTGTTAAGGACATTGGAAAAAACTCAGGATTGGATTTGCGCAGCTATCACGAATGGCTAAGAATAAAAGCGGAACTTGAAGCCGCTGGATTCAAATTTACTCCCGCGATCAAGCCCGTGACACGAAAGTGGAGACGACTACGACCCATACCTCTTAGTGCTCTTGGCATATAGAAACTTGGTCTATAGACGAGAGGCTTTTTGCTTTTTCTTATCTGAACCCTCTTTTGAGTATTGCCACAAGGCTTTATTCGGCCTCACCCCGTCATTCTCGTGTGCCCTCCTTGATATGCCCAGGCCACCCCCGTTGATGTAGCGGGAATATCAAGATGCTTGGCTTCGTTCCTCTGGATTCCCGTCACCCTAGTCATCACAGCCGATGGCTGTAATGACTAGGGTGACGAGAATGACGGGGTGTGGAGCGTCCCTGCTCCTTCTAGCAGCCTAGGGCGCCCCGCGCCGTCATTCTCGAGCTTGCTCGGGAATCCAGTAAAAAAGAGTGCCGTTTTCCGATTTTTTCCCGCCACCCTCCCCGCTTGACGCTTCCGCGCCGTTCACCCTCCCCACGCCAACCCCTGTTGCACTTTGGGGCTGAATTCAAGCATTCTAACCCCTGATTTGTTCGCCAAACTTGACAAACGATAGATTATATGGCTTATTATGACGAATATTGTCAAAAATAGACGTTAAATAAGGGCATGGATAGTGTTAGTACAATTCAGTGTTACCAACTTCAAATCTATCAAAGACCCCCAAACGTTCAGTCTGGTCGCGTCAAAGGGTAAGGAAATTGCGAATAACCAGACTTTTGATGTGTCTCACTCGGGGGGTGGCTCTGGCTTGGAATTGCTACCTGCCGTGGGAATTTATGGTGCCAATGCAGCAGGGAAGTCCAATCTTCTGGAAGCCCTCCATGCCATGAAAGTCATTATCATGTGGTCCACCCAGCAACAGCATCGAAAATTCTTGCTAGCAACGCCACCTTTCAGATTGGATCCCGCGACACGGAATGTGCCTACTGAGTTTGAAGTAATTTTTATTGCTGAGGGTGTGCGCTATCAATACGGGTTTTCCGTTACCTCTGAGCGCATTGTGGATGAATGGTTGCTCGCCTATCCGAAAAATCGCCCCCAAGATTGGTTGAGTCGTGAATGGGATGAGAAAAAGAAGAAACATCTGTGGCATTTGGGGGCGTCCTTGGTCGGCGAAAAAAAACTATGGCAAAAATCAACTCGTGAGGATGCGTTGTTTCTTTCCACTGCAGCGCAACTCAATAGCCAACAACTGCAACCCATTTATAATTGGTTCTTTGACACAGTTCGCATAGTAGATATTTTTGGGCTGGATTCAGATTTCAGTGCGGCGTTTTGTGATACAAAAGATAACAAAGAAAAAATTCTGAAATATTTAAAGGCTGCGGATTTAGATATTGATAATATTCTAATAAAAAAAATAGCCTTTGACCGAGACAAAATATCTGAAGCTTTACCAAAACCCATGATAGATGCTATTGCCAATGACACGAAAGACTCGAATGTTTATAAGATTCAGACGGTTCATCTTGATTCGGAAGGAAAACCCATTGTATTTAATATTGAAAGTGAATCGGAAGGCACTCGAAAGTTTTTTTCGCTTACGGGACCCTGGATTGAAGCTTTGGAAAACGGTTATGTAATGTTCGTGGATGAGCTGAACAACAGCCTGCATCCAAAATTGGTGGGGTTCTTAGTGAGTCTGTTTAACAATAAAAAGACCAATCCAAATAACGCACAACTAGTCTTTACTAGCCACGATGCCACTATCCTCAATCAGAAAATGCTACGTCGCGATCAGATTTGGTTTTGTGAAAAAGATAAATTTCAGATATCTCATGTTTATCCCCTGAGTGATTTTCGCCCGCGCAAGGATTATGAGAATCTGGAACAAATGTATTTGTCTGGCAGATATGGCGCCCTGCCTTTTATTGAAATAGTACAAGGATGATGCATGGGTATGGATAATCTACCCCGCAAACGAAAGAATAGACATGTCCCGAATCTGGTATATGGCCGGTATACAAAAAAGCCTACTAAAAAAGCTTTGATTGTCTGCGAAGGGGAAAAAACTGAGCCTAGTTATTTCGAAGAACTCAAAAAACACTATGAAATCAATCCTTCTAGTGTAGTAATTAGAGGAGATGGCGGTTCAAGCCCGAAAAGTGTTGTTGACTTTGCCGAGGACCTGTACGAGCAAGAGAAGCAAACGAGCGGTGCGTTTGACAAGGTATTTTGTGTATTTGATAAAAACAGCCATTCCTCATACAAAGATACTGTAGACAGACTGCGCAACATGGAGCCCAAGGGTATTTTTGTCGCCATAACATCAGTACCCGCTTTTGAGTACTGGTTTTTGCTACATTACACAAACAGTGCCAAACCTTATGTAGCAAAGGGTAGTAAAAGCGCAGGGGATAATCTTATATCTGACCTCAAAAAATATTTGCCAGACTACACAAAAAACCGTAAAGATATATTTTCCACATTAATAGATAGAATAGAGACCGCAAAAACCAATGCGGCAAGTGTGTTACGCGGGGCTGAAAAAACTGGTGCCTTCAACCCATCCACCAGAGTTCATAAACTCGTCTATTACCTGCAAAACATTAAACTTTGATGTCGTCTCTGAAAATTTCTCCATGGCCGGACCTTGTTTTTGTTCACGGCAACATGTCATCAAAGACCGCTCAGGGCTATTCATCAAAAACCGCTCAGGGCTATTTATCAAAGACCGCTCAGGGCTGTTTATCAAAGACCGCTCAGGGCTGTTCATCAACAACCGCTCAGAGCTGTGAAAACATAAGCTTCCCTAGAACCGCTTTTTTGTGTTCGCGTGACTATCCCGCCAAGGCGGTCTTACCTATCCTCGACTGGGCGAAAGCGGCACGCGATAACGAGGAATGCGTGATGTCCGGTTTCCATTCCCGCCTTGAGCGCGAGGTGCTGGACATTCTGCTCAAAGGCACTCAACCGATTATCCTTGCTGCCGCCCGCGGTCTGCCGAAGCGATACCCGGCCGCGGTCAAAAAAGCAATTGATGACGGCCGGCTGTTGGTGACAAGCCCCTTCCCTGCATCTGTGTCCCGCATCACTGCCGACACTTCTCGCCACCGTAATGCCTTCATGCTATCAGTTGCCACCCGCATCGTCATTGGGCACATGAATCAGACGGGCATAGTCGCCGAAGCGCTACACTCTGTCGCACCGTCTAAGGAAATCATTCACCTGAGTTAAAACTAATAGTTTTCATGCTTGCGAGCACACCATCTGCTGAGTCCTCTGAGCTCACCCACTCACCCGCTCCCACTCTCACCCCAAAATCTTGCACCTCAACACCTTGCGGGGCATACTAGCCAGCGGTGCTTTTAGGGTCTGCGTCAAAAGGCTATGTCAAAAGACTGCGTCAAAGAACTGCTCCAAAGGACACCTCAACCAGACTCATGGAAAACTGGACACCCCTACAAGATGCGACCTGGCACCCATTCCATAACCGACAAAGACCCAAGAAGATGACGGAAGCATCAGAATCACTCCCTGGCTCTGCTCACGCCCTTACCCCTGGCTCTGCCCCCACCCTTGCGCCTAGGCTTGCCTCTGCGTCCGCGCCAGCACCCGCCTCAGCACCCACACCCACCAACTGGCGCACCCGTCTCAGCAGCCGTAGCCAGGACTATCTGGAAATGTGCAAACCTCGGGTAGTGTTGCTGATGTTGCTGTGCACCCTTGTGGGTATGTCCCTGGCGACTGAGGGGATGGCACTCTGGGAGATACCCTGGAGAATTCTGGTATTCGGCAATCTCGGTGTGGCACTGGTGGCCGGTTCGGCGGCAGCACTGAACCATCTGGTGGATGCAAACATTGATGCGCGGATGACCCGCACTCGGCATCGTCCCGTGGCTGAGGGGAGAATATCCACCCCTGAGGCAATCCTATTTATTGGCATCACGGCGATCACCGGCATCAGTCTGCTGACGCTTTTGGTAAATCCACTGACCGCCTGGTTGAACCTGGCTTCCTGGTTTGGCTATGGCGTCATCTACACGGTGTATCTCAAGCGGGCGACGCCTCAGAATATTGTGATTGGCGGGCTATTCGGTGCTGCCCCGCCCCTCTTCGGTTGGACGGCGGTGACCAACAGTATTGATGGCGGTGGTCTGTTGCTGGTGTTAATTATTTTCGCCTGGACGCCGCCGCACTTCTGGTCCCTGGCGATTAGTCGGCTGGAAGATTACCGCCAGGTGGGCATACCCATGTTGCCCGTCACCCACGGGGTAACCTATACCAAGCTCCACATTCTGCTGTACACCATCATCCTGATTATCATCTCGGTACTTCCCTATCTGACCGGCATGAGCAACCTATTGTATCTACTGGCAGCACTGGCACTGGGCGCCGGCTTCCTCTACTGGTCTCTGGTGATGTTGCTGGGTACTCACCCGGCGGCTCCCCTGGCGACCTTCCGCTACTCCATCTTGTATCTGCTACTCTTATTCCTGGCGTTAATGATAGACCACCACCTTTTACCGGTGACCTATCTGCCGCTTTCGGGATAGGTGCCTAAAACTCGGGTAATGGAGAACTTCAAAGATGACTGTCGGTGTCCGTAACACCTTTATCGGTATAGCCGCGACCATTGCATTCGCATTGGGGCTTTTGTTGTTTAGTCTAGTCTCCCCGTCTCAGATGACCGAGCAGCAAGCCCTCGCCCTGGGTTACTATCGTTTTGCCGAGCCCAAGCCCCTGTCGGCGTTTTCCCTGGTTGACCATGCGGACAAGCCCGCCAATCTTGACGCCCTGAGAGGGCAATGGTCGTTGCTATTTTTTGGTTTTACTCACTGCCCGCATATCTGCCCGACGACGCTTCAGGTGTTGAACAATGCGGTGCAGAAGCTCAAGGATGCGCCGCAAATTGTCCTCGTCAGTGTGGACCCGGAAAGAGACACACCCGAACGTCTGCGGCACTATCTGTCCGCATTTAATCCAGATTTCAGAGGTTTTTCCGGTACTTTTGAGGAAACTGTAAACCTGGCTCGCCAGGTGAACATCGCCTTCGGTAAGATGCCGGGGAATACACCTGGCACCTATACCGTTGATCACAGCGTCAGTTTGGTCATCATTGATCCAGAAGCCAGATATGTCGGTTTTATTAAGGCACCGCATCAGGCAGAAAAGATTGAGCAGGTGATAAGGTCATTCTAGGAATCCGGTATGGGTCTAAGAGCCAGTGAACAAGCGCCACAAGAAGACAGTCAGAAAACCCTTCTGGACAGGTATCTAGAAGTCCGGCAACAGACACTTACCCTGTGCGCACCGCTTGAAGTTGAGGACTATCAAATTCAGCCTATGGACGATGCCAGCCCACCCAAGTGGCATCTGGCGCATACTTCTTGGTTTTTTGAAACCTTTATACTCAAACGCCAGCTCCCCGATTATCAAGTTTTCCACCCTGCTTATGAGATGCTCTTCAATTCATACTACAACGGTGTGGGTGAACTCTGGCCTCGGCCGGCCCGGGGGCTACTGTCAAGACCCACCCTGGAAGAGGTCTTCGCCTATCGGCGGCATGTTGAGCAACACATGGCGGCTTTACTTTCCACCAGGGCTAGCTCGGAGCTTCGTTTCATGGTGGAGTTGGGCATTAACCATGAGCAACAGCATCAAGAATTGTTGCTCACAGACCTGAAGTACAACCTCGGCAATAATCCGCTTAAGCCTGCCTATCTCAGCCA
Source organism: Candidatus Azotimanducaceae bacterium (assembly GCA_965208605.1). Lineage (GTDB taxonomy): Bacteria > Pseudomonadota > Gammaproteobacteria > Pseudomonadales > Azotimanducaceae > UBA9659. The sequence goes on from OZ242345.1 coordinate 1,562,408, forward strand.
TGACCTCAAACATAACTTCGATAATGACCTCAAACATGCGCCTGAACATGCACCTGCACCAAGAGCCCTGTCTAAGTTGTGTTTTATTGAATTTAGTGGTGGTGAGTTTGAAGTGGGTGCCAACCCTGCTCTGGGCTTCGTATTTGACAATGAAGCACCACGGCACCGGGTGCTGCTACATGATTTTGCCCTCGCCAATCGCCCGGTGACTAATGGGGAATATCAGGAGTTTATTGAAGACGGTGGTTATGAAAGGGCGGAACTCTGGTTATCCGATGCCTGGGATTGTTGCCGTGCCGATAAGGAGGGGCGGCATCAGAAGCGCTGGACCTCGCCCCTCTACTGGTCTCGCCGTGAAGACGGCAGTTATTGGGAATACACTCTGGGAGGCGAGCGAACGGTTGATCCGAATCAACCCGTCTGCCATGTCAGTGCATACGAAGCCGATGCCTATGCCCGATGGCGTGGTTGTCGTCTGCCGACTGAATTTGAATGGGAGAGAGGGGCCTCGGGGCTCTCCCTTGAGGGGAATTTTGTGGAGACGGGTGCCTATCATCCGGGTGCCTTCGCTGCCGCTGATGTTGCTGCCGTTGCTGCTAATACTGCCGATGTTGCTACTAATGTTGCTAAGCGACATTCAGGTCTTGAATGCATGTTTGGCGATGTCTGGGAATGGACCTCCAGTAGCTACGCCGCCTATCCAGGGTTCAAAAGCTTCGCCGGACAACTCGGGGAATACAATGGCAAGTTCATGGCGAATCAACTGGTCCTGAGAGGCGGTTCCTGCGCCACACCACAGGGACATATTCGCGCTACCTATAGGAATTTTTTCTATCCCCCGGACCGATGGCAGTTCTCCGGCATTCGTCTGGCGACTGACCCCGGACATGTTTGACATGCTTGAGAAGAACGGTCTTAACAAGAAAGCGCTTGATAATAAAGCCGCCTTGGAGCTGGCGCCGTCCTTCCACCTCTACGATCATTCCAACGAGCAACATGATCTGCGGGAGGAAATTATCCAAGGGCTAGGTGCAGCGCAGAAATATATCTCACCTAAGTTTTTCTATGATGAAATCGGCTCAAGACTCTTTACCGAGATTACCCAACAGCCTGAATATTATCTGACCAGAACAGAGATCGGGCTTCTGAAACAACACGCGGCGGAAATTGGCACCCTCGTCGGGGAAGGCAGCCTGCTCATTGAATACGGGAGTGGGAGCAGTGAGAAGATCCGCACCCTGCTGGATAGCCTGAGGCCAGGCATCTATGCCCCGCTTGATATTTCAAGGGACTATCTTGCTGAGGCTGCCCGGTCTCTGGCACAAGAATATCCATGGCTGGAAGTGCGTGCGACCTGCGTTGATTTTACGGCTGAATTTGATTTGCCTTTCACTAGCCCGCGGCGGCGGGTCAGTTTTTTCCCGGGTTCTGGTATAGGTAACTTCAATCCTGATGAGGCGAGTGAGTTCCTTGTCCGGGCTAGGCGGCTGGTGGGCCCTCAGGGTGGCCTGCTGATAGGGGTTGATCTGAAGAAGGACCAGGCCACACTGAATGCAGCATATAACGATGCCGAAGGGGTTACTGCTCAGTTCAACCTGAATGTCCTGGCGCATCTCAATCGTGCCCAGCATGCCAATTTTGACCTGTCCCAGTTTGCGCATCAGGCGGCATACAATGGGGTTGACGGCCGGGTTGAAATGCACCTAGTGAGCCGGTGTTCCCAGACCGTCACCCTCGGCGGCGAGACCTATCACTTCCGCAAGGGTGAAAGTATCCACACAGAAAATTCCTACAAGTACGACCTTGAGGAATTCATATTGATGGCGGAGGCAGCAGGCTTCAACCGCGCCGAACACTGGGTTGATGACCACGCGCTGTTTTGCGTCTTGTTTCTTTATTCTGAGGTGGCTTGAATTCAACCTCCCCCGTCATTGAGGAACATAGGCAATACCGCTCCTTCTGGCGGCTTACGGCGCCCCGCGCCGTCATTCTCGAGCTTGCTCGGGAATCCAGTAAAAAAGAGTATTGTTTTCCGATCTACCCCGGTCCGCCAACCCGTCACCGGCTTGTTCCCTTACATCCAGAGCGGCGAATCATCTCGTTGTTGCATCCAAGATGCCCCACAGGTGATTGCCTTTGTTCCTCTGGATTCCCGTCACCCCAGTCATCACAGCCAATGGCTGTGATGACTGGGGTGACGAGAATGACGGGGGCTTCGGGGCGAAGGAAGCCTAGCCCAGGTTGCGGGCAAGCCTCAACATCACCTGGGGGTCCTTCAAGGGCGGGTCACCGCTTTGGAAGCGCGTCAAGGCGAAGCGCGCCGCACTGCATCGTTGCAAGGGCTTTAATAGGGCTTTTTCCCGCTGGGATAGGGGTCTTTGTGATTCGTATCCTTTAATGAGTTCAGCCGCCAGCCATGAGTCAATTTGACATGCATCATCCAGACACCAGGCGTTGATGGTGATCACTAGGTCTTGCAGTAGAAAGTCATAGCAGGCGTGATAGAAGTCAATAACACCAGTCAGGGTCTGGTCAACAAATAGAGCGTTGTCCTTGAACAAATCGCCATGGATGAAGCCCATAGGCAGCTCTTCTTCGCACAGCTGGGCGTATTCTTTGGTGATTGCTGTCAAGAGTGCACCTTCCGAAGCGGACATCCGAGGTTTCATCTCTGAGACTAGCCGCTGCATCCAGGCAATGTCATAGGGGTTACTTCTGATCTTTTTGAGGCTCGTCGCCAGGGGTGCCAGTGCCTTGTGGGATGCCCCGAGGTACTTGCCCAGGGCAACACAATGACTGGGGTGAACTTCCTGCACATGGCTACCCCTGAGCCGGGGGGAAAGGAAGGCAGGCTTGCCGCAGAAGAGGGTGAGGCGCATCCCGTCCAGGGTCTGTTCAGCGACTGCTACGGGTAGCCCTTCCTGTGACAGGCGGGCAAGAATCTCATTAAAAAAGTGCACTTCATCCAGGGAAAAATGCTCAATGATGCTGAGCACATAATCTGTTGTCTGGGGTGGCTCTTCTGAAGACTCTTCTGAAGACTCTTCTGAAGACTCTTTAGAAGACTCTTTAGAAGACTCTTTAGAAGATACCGCTGAGGGCTCTGCTGAGGGCTCTGCTGACGGCTCTGCTGAGGGCTCTGCTGAGGGCTCTGCTGAGGGCTCTGCTGACGGCTCTTTAGAAGACTCTGCTGAGGAGAAGGTGACAAAATAGTTGGAGTTTTCTATGCCGGCTTCTATCGCCTGGCAGGACACCAATCGTCCCTTGCCAAACATCGCCAGATAGCGCCGCAGTGCAGTATCAGAGAAGGTCGTGAATACAGTCACAGATCACCATTCCTTGATTACCCACTGGGGGTAGAGTTTCCGCTTATGGTCAAGACTTTCATAGTGCGGGCTTTGGTCGGCCGGCACCAGGTAATAGGCGAGACCCTTCTTCGGCACTATCTTGATCATTATCAGGACCCCATTTTGCCGGTATTCATACAGGGTTCGAGATTTGCTCTCAATAATTCTGATTGCATCTTCGTCGTGCTTGTCAGGCGTTTGCGCTGCCAGTAGTGCGTCACTTAACAAAGGGCTTAACAAAGGGCTTAATAAAAGGCTTAACAACAAAGCGCATAACAAAGTGCGCAACAGACGGGTAATGGGCAGGACCAGTCGCCCGTGGCGGACAGTATTTATTAGTAAAAGCATCATTGGCAAAGCATCATGCACAAAGTATGGTTCAATAGTACCGACAGAGAGAGTTTTGTATAAAAGGCTATATGAAAACCAACTACCAACTGGTGCTGATAGACGGCTCATCCTACCTGTTCAGGGCATTCCATGCACTCCCTTCGCTGACGAGCTCTAAGGGTCAACCCACGGGTGCCATCAAGGGGGTGACCAGCATGATAAAGAAGCTGATGCACCAGTATCCGGAAAGCCACATTGCCGTGGTGTTTGATGCCAAGGGGAAGACTTTCAGGAATGAACTCTACCCTGAATACAAGGCAAATCGTCCTCCTATGCCGGATGACCTCCGTCGGCAAATTGCACCCATCCATGAGCTTGTGAAGGCCCTGGGGTTACCGCTTTTGGTGGTTGATGATGTGGAGGCGGATGATGTAATCGGCACCCTCGCCACTCAAGCCTCTAAAGCCAGGATGGATGTGTTGATTTCCACCGGGGACAAGGACCTGGCGCAGCTGGTGACGCCGCATGTCACCCTGGTCAACACCATGACCGATACCTTCATGGATGAAGCAGGTGTTGTCGCGAAGTTTGGCGTTAGGCCAGAGCAGATCATTGATTACCTGGCGTTGGTGGGAGACACCTCGGACAATATCCCGGGCGTACCTTCCTGCGGACCCAAAACTGCCGTTAAATGGCTCGCTGAATATGAGACGCTTGAAGGGGTCATGGCACATGCCGATGACATCAAAGGCAAGGTAGGTGAGAAGCTACGCGACTCGCTGGAGATGATGCCCCTGTCTTATCAACTTGCCACTATCAAAACTGATGTTGAGTTGGAATCTACCGTTGAAGAATTGCAGATCACCGCGGCGGATCAGCCCAGCCTGAAAGCCCTTTATAAGGAACTGGAATTCCGACGCTGGGCGGAAGAACTGACAGCAAGCAATAAAGACACTGCTGGTGCCTCGCCAGATGCCGGCGCCGATATTAATACCAACACCGAAACCAACACCAACTATGAATTGATCTTGTCAGAAGCGGCGCTGGATACCTGGATAGAAAAGCTCGCCCAGGCTGAGTACTTTGCTTTTGATACTGAAACCACCAGCCTGGATTATATGGAAGCCAAGCTAGTGGGTGTGTCCTTTTCCTGCGAGCCTGGCTCGGCCGCCTATGTCCCGGTGGCGCACGATTATGAAGGCGCGCCAGAACAACTGAGCACCGAGCATCTCCTGGGGAAGTTGCGTGGTCTGCTGGAGAATGAATCTACTCAGGTGATTGGGCAGAATCTGAAATATGACATGAGTGTCATGGCAAACCACGGCATCCAATGGCGCGCTCAGCTGCTGGATACCATGCTTGAGTCCTATGTGCTGAACTCTGTGGCTTCAAGACATAATCTGGATAGCCTTGCCCTCAAGTATCTTGGCGTGAACACCGTCCACTATGAAGACATAGCGGGCAAGGGGGTCAAGCAGCTGGGGTTTAACCAGATAGCCCTGGACAAGGCAGCGCACTATGCCGCCGAGGACGCTGACATTACCTTCCAACTGCATGCAGTGCTATGGCCGAAGCTGAAAGCTGAGGCGTCCCTGGCTAAAATTTACACCGATATAGAACTCCCGCTGCTCCCCGTCCTGTTGAGAATTGAGCGATGTGGCGTCCTGCTAGATGAAGCCCAGCTGAATGTGCAGAGTCAGGAATTGGCGAAGCTTCTGGCAGAGCTGGAACAGGAAGCCTTTGGTCTGGCGGGTGAAGAGTTCAATCTGGGTTCGCCCAAACAACTGCAAGAGATATTGTTTGAAAAAGGCGGCATCAAGCCACTCAAAAAGACTCCCACGGGACAGCCTTCAACGGCTGAACCCGTGTTGCAAGAGTTAGCACTAGACTACCCCTTGCCCAAAGTCATCATGGCGCATCGCGGCCTCAGCAAATTAAAATCCACTTACACTGATCAGCTGCCACGGCAGGTGAACCCAAGGACCGGGCGGGTACATACATCCTATCAACAGGCGGTGGCGGCGACGGGGCGGCTTTCCAGCACTGATCCGAATTTACAGAATATTCCGGTCAGGACCGAGGCCGGCCGGCGAGTCCGCAAGGCCTTTATTGCGCCGCCGGGTTACCAGTTAGTTGCGGCGGACTATTCGCAAATTGAGTTGCGCATTATGGCGCACCTGTCTGGTGATGAAGGTTTGGTTAGTGCCTTTCAAGAGGGTCTGGATATTCATCAGGCGACTGCCGCCGAGGTGTTCGGTGTGGCACTTGATACCGTGCAGGTTGAACAAAGACGTAGCGCCAAGGCGATAAACTTTGGGTTGATTTACGGTATGTCCGCCTTTGGTCTTGCCCGGCAGTTGCATATTGCCCGAGGAGATGCGCAGCGATTTATTGACCGTTATTTTGAACATTACCCCGGCGTCAAGCGGTATATGGAGCAGACCCGCCGGCTGGCTGCCGACCAAGGCTATGTGGAAACGCTCTTCGGCAGGCGTCTTTATCTGCCAGAAATCAATGCCAGTAACTTTCAGCGCCGCCAGGCTGCTGAGCGGACGGCAATCAACGCCCCCATGCAGGGGACGGCAGCGGACATCATCAAACGTGCCATGATTGAGGTGGATGCTTGGCTTGCGGCCTCAGAGCTGGATACAAGAATCACCATGCAGGTGCATGATGAACTGGTGTTGGAAGTGCCCGAAGGTCGGCTGGATGAAGTATCTGCAGGGGTGACCGAGCGGATGTCTGGCGCGGCGGAATTGTCTATTCCGCTGATTGTTGACATAGGTGTTGGCGACAACTGGGAAGCAGCCCACTGAAATGACGGCAAGAGGGCAAGCCCGGCCAACCCCCGCGCCGTCAGAATCAAAGAAGGCGGGAATCCAGAGTGCCGGAGTTTGTAAGCGGGGCAAGAGATAATGAAGAAATTTTCACTTTGCTATTAGGAACTTTGCTCTGTCTAGGAAGTCATAATTAGCACGTGCAGTCATTACCTGTCTGTTGTGAGAACCGGATAGTGATGATGTTGGCGGTGACTTCGGTCCCTTCTCCCCCAGAAAGCCGAAGTCTAGGGCTCTGATCATACCCCCTATATAATGGTCAGAGCCCTTCCTTTTTCTACACCGTCATTCTCGAGCTTGCTCGGGAATCCAGTAAAAAAGAGTGTTGTTTTCCGATTCACCCATGTCCTCCAACCCGTCACCGGGCAAGCCCGAGAGTGACGGGGAGCGACGAACCATCTTGTTGTTGTAAATGCCCCACAGGTGATTGCCTTTGTTCCTCTGGATTCCCGTCACCCCAGTCATCCCAGCCGATGACTGGGGTGGCAAGAATGACGGCGGGCTTATTGCTTTCCTGCCGCCAACCAGAGGGACACCTGCTCTGCCAGTTGCTCAATGCCCAGGTGTTTAGTGGAGGAAAATAATTGCAGGGTCATACCCTCAGGAAGTACCCCGCGTGCCGCCGTCAGGCTGGTTTGCTGCTTCTGACGGGTTAATTTATCTGCTTTGGTCAGCAGTATATGTAGCGGCACCCCACTCTCGGTACTCCAATCCATCATCATCTGGTCAAAGGGTTTATACGGATGGCGTATATCCATCAGCAGAACCAAGCCCCGCAAACACTGACGATGCCGTAGATATTCGTCCAGATGCCGATGCCAGTCCCGCTTTACCGAGGTTGACACCTTGGCATAGCCGTAACCCGGCAGATCGACAAGCCGCTGGTCTTGACTCAGAGCGAAGAAATTAAGCAACTGGGTTCTCCCTGGTGTCCTGCTGGTGCGTGCCAGGTTTTTGTGTCCCGTTAAGGCATTGAGGGCGCTAGATTTCCCCGCGTTGGAGCGACCGCAGAAGGCAACTTCCATGCCTTGGTCGGCTGGGCATTGCGCCAGGGTCGCCGCGCTGGTGAGGAATTGGACCGCCTGGAAATTGACAGAAACAATAGACATATTTTATAGCCCCAGTGACACCCTTGCGGTCACTTTCCTGTATTATACGCCAGCATTCCAGCACTCAAAAAAACTTCTGGCTTGTTGGTGTCATTAGCAGGCATACGACAAAAAAGTAACCTATGAACAAAATTATCATTCCCCTATTCATGACATGTCTCTCAGTGGCGGCCTACGCGGGGGGAAGTGCCGAATCAACAGCAGCGGAATCAACAGCTGAAGCAGACATAGCAGCAGGGGAAGGTCTCATGGGCAGCTGTGTTGCTTGCCATGGGGAAACCGGCAACAGCCCAGCATCGGTATTTCCCAATATAGCGGGGCAGACCAAAGAATATCTGCTCAAACAAATGTTGGAAATTCAGCACGAAGAAAGGCAAGCGCAGGTGATGCAGGGGATGCTGGATGATTTTTCCGAAACCGACCTCAAACATCTTGCCGCCTACTATGCGAGCCAGCAACCAGCCTCGGGTGCCGCCGATGCCGAGCGGGTTGCCCTGGGAGAATCCATTTATCGGTTCGGTATTTCTCGCAAGTCCATCGCCGCCTGCACGGCCTGCCATTCACCCACGGGTAGCGGTAATGGCCCTGCTGGCTTTCCCGCCTTGGCCGGGCAATGGCCAGACTATACTGTCGCGCAGTTAAAGGCTTTCCGTTCTGGTGCCCGGCACAACGATGGTGAAGCAAAAATGATGCAAACCACCACAGAGGATATGAACGATCGGGAAATTGAAGCGGTGGCGGCTTACATCTATGGTCTTAGAAAATAAAGTCTTGGAAAATAAGGTCTGGGGAAATGATGCCAGCTCATACTTTTGAGGCCTCATCAAGCGGCATGCTGAAAGCACTCCTCAGCCTCTTGTGTCTGTTTGGTGTCTCAGTTGCCTTGGCGGGCGGTTTTCAACACGGTTTTCAACAGCAGCGAGCCCCAACACAATACGAGGCGGGTAAGCACTATGCCGTGCTGGATATTCCAGTCAGAAGGCGAGACCCCAAGACCGTTGAAGTGACGGAGTATTTTTCCTACACCTGTGGGCATTGTTTTACCCTGGAACCCTTGATTAACCAGTGGCACAGCGGTCTTCCTGAGGGGGTCAAGTTTACCCGCACGCCCGCCATTTGGTCCGACCTGCTTGAGTTCTATGCGCAGGTTTATTACACGGCTGAAGCCCTGGGGGTTCTAGATAAGATGCACGTTTCCATCTTCCGAGCATTGCATGTTGAGCGGCGCCGGCTGGACACTCCTGAGGCCATGGTGGAGTTTTTCTCGGAGCAGGACATTGACACCACGGACTTTATGCGCACATTCAACTCATTTGGTGTGAAAACAAGTCTCCAACAAGCTTATGCCCGGGGCAGGGCATATCGTGCGTCAAGTACACCGACGATCATCGTTAACGGCAAGTATCGTATTGGCGGCACTATGGTAAAGTCTCATCCAGAGATGCTGAACGTTGCCGACATGCTTATTCAACGTGAACTTGAACAGGTTCTGAATCAATCGGCCACGCCATAAACCTGCCCTAAGTCATGCCATACATCTCCCCGCTGGTCGCCGACATATTATCTCATCCAAGCGCAACCTCCCAGGGGGCGGAGGGTTATAGGATGATGGGATTATAAAAGTCGGTTATTTTCACGGAGAACTTGATGACCACTATTCTTGACGACACTTCCCGGACTTTTGGTGAGTATTTGCTCATTCCCCGCTTGACCCGCAAAGGCCAGGCGCCCGCGCAGGTCTGTTTGCGCACCCCCCTATCCGCTATTGAGCCTGGCACCTCGCCTGGCTTCCAGATCAACATTCCCCTGGTGTCAGCCTGCATGCAGTCGGTATCTGGTCCCCGCCTGTCCATTGCGCTTGCCCGGCAAGGGGGGTTGAGTTTTATCTACTGCTCCCAGGACATTGATAGCCAGGTGGAGATGCTTCGTCAGGTCAAGACACATAAAGCCGGATTTGTGCCCAGTGACTCCAACGCCACCCAGGATACGACGCTCCGTGAAGTGCTTGACCTGATGCAGAAAACTGGCCATTCAACGGTGCCGGTTACGAGTGACGGCACGGCAACCGGTAAGTTGCTGGGTTTGATTACGGATCAAGATTTCTGGGAGTTTGAAGATGATCTGGGCACACCGGTCGCTCAGCAGATGACGCCGATTGATAAGGTGATTTATGGCAAGGAGGGGATTAGCCTCAAGGAAGCCAATCGCCAGTTGCATCAACATAAAAAGAAGTGTCTGCCCATTCTGGATGATGCGGGCAACTTGACATCTCTGGTGTTCAAGAAAGATTACGAAGACCATCAAAGACATCCCTTGGAACTGCTGGATGAATCAAAACGTTTGTGTGTTGGGGCGGGGGTCAATACCCATGACTACCGCGACCGGGTGCCCGCGGTGCTAGATGCAGGTGCCGATGTGCTTTGCTTTGATTCGTCGGACGGGTTTAGTGAATATCAGATGGAAGGCCTGCAATGGATTAGGAAAACATGCGGCTCAAAAGTTGTGCTTGGCGGTGGCAATGTTGTCTCTGCTGAGGGCTTTGATTATCTGGTACAGGAGGGTGAAGTAGATTTTGTCAAGGTGGGTATGGGTGGCGGTTCTATTTGCATTACCCGGGAACAAAAGGGTGTGGGGCGGGGCCAGGCCTCGGCCCTACTGGATGTGGTGCTGAGGCGAGATGCCTATTGCAAAGAAACGGGTCGCTATATTCCCATCTGTTCTGATGGCGGGCTTGCCAATGACACTCAAATCATTATTGCTCTGGCTATGGGAGCAGATTTTGTGATGATGGGCAGATACTTCGCTATGACTGAGGAGAGCCCGCCACCGAAGACATCTATCAACGGGCAGATGTATAAACCCTACTGGGCGGAGGGCACTCGCCGTGCTCAAAACTGGCAACGATACGGTGATGATATCCGCCCACGGGAAATGCTATTTGAAGAAGGCGTGGATGCTTATGTGCCTCTAGTGGGAACCCTTGCCGAGGTGCTGGAGATGAGCATCTACAAGTTGCGTTCTACGATGGTTAATGTGGGTGCTGATTCACTGGCAGAGTTCCGGGAGAAGGCCATGCTGACTCTGGTATCCGAGCAGTCGGTGATCGAAGCCGGTACGCCCAATGTGTTCCAGTTCAACACGAATCGGGATTTTGAGGATAGCTGATACCCGTTGTGTGATATTTAACAACAAGAACTATTTAACAAAGAACTATTTAACAGAGAGCTATTTAACAAAGAACTATTTAACAAGGGGCAGAGATATAATGACGCGCTTTATTGGCAGTGATAGATTTTTGAATACAACTTTGAATGACACCTTGTGCAGCAGCTTGTGTAGGGCGCAGCACATAACAACTCGTGACAACTCTCGTGACAAGCGTCGGCACCAGATGTCGCTCGCAAAAAGTCTATTGCTCGGTAGTTGCATTGCTTTTGTTGTGTCTGCACCTGCCTTTGCTAGTCTTGAAGACGAGATAGCGGAACGCATCAAGAAGGTCGGTACCGTCTGTGTGGAAGGCAATGATTGCGGTGCGGCCGCAAGCAGTGATGCGGGTGCCTCAAATGTCGGCGCTGATGTAGAAACGAATTACAACCAAACCTGTGCGACCTGTCACAATGTCGGTGTTGCTGGTGCTCCGAGGTTCGCTCAAGCGGCAGACTGGAAACCCAGAATCGCCAAGGGACTAGAGCAACTATACAAGAGTGCTATCGATGGGATGCCACCCGCCATGCCTGCCAAGGGGATGTGTTTTGCCTGCTCCGATGAGGATCTGAAGGCACTGGTGGACTATATGGTTGACTCTGCTCAGTAGGCATAACTACCCCTTTTGGCCGTCATTCTCGGGCTTGCCCCGGGAATCCAGTCCCGCCGTCAGGATCAAAGCAGGCGGGAATCCAGCCATTGAATAAGTGAACACATACATTCTGCTCAAGCCTTCTTTCTATCCAAACGTCTGAAGCCGAGTGCTTCGGACAGATGGCTGGAATTGATCTGTGCTTCACCGGATAGATCAGCAATAGTGCGGGCGATACGGATGATCTTGTAATAGCCCCGGGCGGAAATCCCAAGACTAGTGACGGCCTTATCTAAGAAGCCACTGAGCTTCGGCGTCAGCGGGCACCAGGTCTCAGTGGCCTTAACACCCAGCCGGGCATTCAGGCAACCCTGACGCTCAAGCATGGTTTGGCGTGCCTGCTGTACAAGAGTCTGCACCCGAGTATCCACATCAACCAATGAGGTTGCCTCCCCCTCAGGCGTTTTGGCTGTTCCGGATAGGGTCCCCGGCGGCAGTGGCGGCACTTCAACATGAATATCTATCCGGTCAAGCAGGGGTCCAGATATCTTGCTTCGGTAGCGTTGAATTCTGTCCTGAGAACATTCGCATTGATGTTGTTTGTCGCCATAGTAGCCGCAGGGACAAGGATTCATGGCGGCAATCAGTTGGAACTCTGCGGGGTAGCACACTTGATAGTTTGCCCGGCTGATCCAAATCCTGCCCGATTCCAGCGGTTCTCGCAGTACCTCCAGCACCTGTCGAGAAAATTCCGGTAGTTCATCAAGAAATAGCACGCCGTGATGAGCGAGGGATATTTCCCCGGGTTTCGGTGGGTTGCTACCGCCCACTATGGCAACCGAAGAGGCGGTGTGATGGGGCGCACGAAAAGGGCGTAGTCCCCACTTCTTATGATTGAATGAATGTCTTGATACGGATACCACAGACGCGACTTCCAGGGATTCAGTTAATGTCATCGGCGGGATGATGGTGCCCAAGCGGCTTGCCAGCATCGTCTTGCCAGTGCCCGGTGGCCCGATCATCAATATATTGTGCCCGCCGCCAGCAGCGATGGTGAGCGCGCGTTTGGCAACTTCCTGCCCCTTAACATCGCTCAGCCTGGGCTGAGGGGTAACGGCTTTTTTGAGTGGTAGCGGCGGCGGGCACTTGAGGGCTGCTTGCCCACTGAGATGAGCCACAACATCCTTCAGACTAGATGCCACCAAAACTTGCCTGTTTTCCGCCAGGGCGGCTTCAAAGCCGTTATCCACGGGGACAACAAGAGTGTGTAGTTTGTGAGCTGTTGAGCCTTTGTTGCGCATGCCTCTTAGAGCAGCGGGGAGGACGCCGCGGACCGGTCTGAGCCTTCCCGTTAGCGATAACTCACCAAGGAATTCATATTCATCCAGATGGGCGTTCGGTATGGCACCGGAGGCCGCGATGATGGCGATTGCAATGGCAAGATCATAGCGGCCAGTGGACTTGGGTAGATCTGCTGGGGCGAGATTGATGGTGACGCGGGTGCATGGAAAGGTAAAACCGCTGCTGGTAATCGCCGCCTTCACGCGGTATTTGCTTTCCCGCACGGCCATTTCCGGCAACCCCACTATCAGTACTTTGGGCAGGCCGCTAGTGATCTTTGTCTCCACTGTCACTAGGGGCGCGTCTATCCCCACTTCCCCACTGGAATATGTTGTGCCCACAGTCATGGGGAGTATTTTGGATGACCGGAAGGCGCAATCATGTGCGCCTTTTGCGCCCTTCCTTGTGAGCAGATGTCGTTGAACCCTGCCCCGATATGACATGCTATGGTTTAATTGCTACAATCAGCACCTGAGCCCTTCTCGGTTGAAGTGGGTTCTATTCGTCTTAAGGAGGCAATTAAATGAAGAAGCGGTGCGGGATGATATTGTTTTGTAGTCTGTTGCTGAGCAATGCCTTGGCCCTGGCGGTTGAAGTGAGCGGTAACCTTACCCTGGCATCGGATTATGTGTATCGGGGTATTTCCCAAACTGACGAGCAAGCGACGATTCAAGGTGGCTTTGATGTCGCCGGAGATTCAGGCATCTATGCCGGGGTCTGGGCATCCAATGTGGACTTTGATGGGTCAATAGAAATTGACCTCTATGTCGGCTATGGAGGGAGCTTCACTGAAGATGCTAGCTATGACCTAGGCTTGTTGCGTTACGAATATCCTGACGATGCTCAGGGGGATGCGCCGGAGAGTAGTTTCAACGAACTCTATGCCAACTTTTCTTTCAAGAGCCTTAGCCTCGGGCTTGCCTATTCCAGTGACTTCTTTGCTGAGTCAGGTGCAGCCTTATATATCGGCCTTGATTATGAACTGAGTTTGCCGAGCGACATGGCAATGACTCTGCACTATGGCAAACAATCTATTGATGGCAATGCCCAGTTTGGTACGCCTGATTATGTGGATTATTCTGTGGGTGTATCAAAGAGCTTTGAAGATATTGATCTGTCATTGTCATGGCATGATACAGACCTTTCCAATGAGGATTGTTTTGGTGGTCCCGATGATATATGTGCGGCAAGAGTGGTATTGGGACTGTCCAAAAGTCTGTAAATTCGTTACCTTGTTGTCTGTTGGAAATAATGGTCTCATAAATAACAGTCTCGTAAATAACAGTCTCGTAAATAAGAGTTGAGAGAAGGAGAACCGAATGAAATTAGTCACCGCAATTATTAAGCCATTCAAATTGAATGATGTCAGAGAAGCCCTGTCAGACTTGTCTGTGCAAGGCATGACCGTTACGGAAGTGAAGGGTTTCGGCAGGCAAAAAGGACACACAGAGCTCTATCGTGGGGCAGAGTATGTGGTTGATTTTCTTCCCAAGATAAAAGTGGAAATTGCTATAGCCGACGAGCACCTTGAGGCCGTGACTGAGGCTATCATCAATGCCTCCAATAGCGGGAAGGTCGGCGACGGGAAGATCTTTGTTACCAGTCTGGACGATGTGATTCGCATCAGAACCGGAGAAATAGGTTCCGAGGCGATCTAAGTATTTTCAGCAAATCCTCGTGCGATATGTGAGTAGCCGCGGCGGCGTCAGCGAGATACCTTTTTGCGATGCCGTAATGATGGGCGTTGCTTCGGATGGGGGGCTTCTTGTCCCGGTCGCTATTCCGAATGTGCAGCATGCCTTGCCTCGTTATCAGAGTTTGTCTTACCCCGCTCTTGCATTTGAAATCATGCGCTTGTTCATTGACGATATTCCCGATGACAGCCTCCGTTCCCTGATTGAAACCAGCTACCAGACTTTTGACGATCCACTGGTGACGCCCCTAGTGCAAGTGGGCGACATTCATTTGCTTGAACTCTTCCATGGACCCACTCTGGCGTTTAAGGACCTTGCGCTGCAATTTCTCGGTAATGTGTTTGCGCATATTCCTCAGGAGAAGCAGCTGAACATCTTAGCAGCCACCAGCGGTGACACTGGCAGTGCGGCAATTGCCTCTGTGCAGGGGAAGCCAGGGATCAATATCTTTGTCATGTTTCCCGAAGGGCGTACCTCTAGCCTGCAAGAAAAGCAGATGACAACCGTGCTCAGCGACAATGTTTGGAACATGGGTATAGAGGGCAGTTTTGATGACTGTCAGTTCATTCTTAAAGCATTATTTTCCGATCTTGAATTCAAGCAGCAATATCATCTCGGCGCGGTTAACTCGGTGAACTGGGCACGAATTCTTGCTCAGGTGGTGTATTACTTTTTTGCTTATGTCCAACTGGGCGCGCCGGAGAAGTTTCAAGTTGCCGTGCCTACGGGGAACTTTGGCAACATATTTGCCGGTTACATCGCTAGAGCCATGGGGTTACCGATTAGCAGGTTTATCCTGGCGACGAATCAGAACGACATATTGCATCGGTTTTTCACGACGGGGCTTTATGCGCGCGGCGAGGTGCATTTCACCTATAGCCCGGCGATGGACATACAGGTTGCAAGTAATTTTGAACGGTATCTTTACTTCCGGTTTGCAGGGAATACTGAGCAGGTAAAAGCGTTTATGTCCTCATTTGCCAAGACCGGTAGTGCCCGCATCAATGCCAATGATAAAAGCAAAACTCTTGACGATACTTTTGTGTCTGCTTGTGTCACTGATGAGGAAACTATTGGCACTATAAAAGAGGTCTATCATGCACAGGGTTACATTATGGATCCGCACACGGCTGTCGGGGTGCATGTCGGCAAGCGGCTAGGCGCACCCACTCAGCCACTCGTCTGCTTGTCCACTGCGCATCCGGCGAAGTTTGAAGAAGCCATGGTGCAAGCCCTCCCCGGAGAAGTCATCGTCCAGGATAGGCTAGAGCGGTTGCGAGACATGCCAACGAAAAAGACAGTATTAAAAGCAGACATTGAGGAAGTGAAAGCCTTTATCATGGCTTGTAATCAATAACCCAGCCCCGTAATTCCTGTATGTGTTCACTTATTCAATGACTGGATTGCCCCCGAACCCCGTCATTCTCGTCACCCCAGTCACTCTCGGGCTTGCCCGGTGACGGGTTGGAGGACAGGGGTAAATCGGAAAACAATACTCTTTTTTACTGGATTCCCGAGCAAGCTCGAGAATGACGGCGGGGTTATGCGCTGCCACTGCAGTCCCAGGCGATGGTGTCTCCATCGCCAGTAGCGGAAGCTAATATCCATGTTTTTCGTCCTTTTAGCGGAGCTCAGAATCCAGCTCCAGCAACACCTCAGGTAAGTCGCTGAGTCTGCTAATCGTCCGATCTGGCGAGGTTTCTCCCTCAATGCGCTTATCGTTTTTAAACCAGACGGTGTGTAACCCCAGTCTCTTGGCGGGATCAATATCCTTGATAGGGTCATCTCCCACATAGACCATTTCCCCGGGTTGACATTCAGTGTGCGCCAGAGCGGCATGGAAGAGAGCCGGCGCAGGCTTGGGCGCACCGACTTCTTCTGCTGAAAATGCAAAACTGAAATGCTGCGCCAGACCTAATCGCTGAATGTCCGCATTACCGTTAGTCAGTGCCCCGAGTTGATACCTCTGGGCGAGCTTGGCAATCGCTTCCAGGGCGCCATCAAAAAACTCTATCTCGTTGCGCGCGCTAAGGAACACTTCCATACCCGCCTGGGAAAGTCTATAGGCGTCATCCGGGGGAATATCACTTTGCAGCAGGACGTACTCAATCACCTGGCGACGCAGTTCGGTGAGACGGTGTGCCAGAGAAGGTTCTTGGGAAATGACTTCTTGCCGAATCTTGCCCAGAGTCTGAGAGTCGTATTGCAACTCTGGCAGCTCGGCTTTAAGCCAAGCGCTTAACTCCTCCTCAGCGTGCATGATGACCGGGCGGAGCGCCCAGAGGGTATCGTCCAGATCAAAGGCGACTACTTTAATCATAAGGTTTAATCATGGCTTCATCATTGACGCAGTATCACCAGTCTGCTGGCTTGCGCCCGATTATTCATCCTTGCTCCCCTGGGTCTTGCGTTTGCGTTTTTGCGCTCGGGGATGGCTCTGGTCATAAACCTTCGCCAGGTGTTGAAAATCCAGATGCGTATAGATCTGGGTTGTGGAGATGTTTGCATGCCCGAGCAACTCTTGTATAGCACGCAGGTCTTGGCTGGATTCCAGCATGTGGCTGGCAAAGGAATGGCGCAGGGTGTGCGGATGCACTCTGGCGGGGAAGCCGATGCTTTTACACCAGAGACGTACTCTGGCTTGCACATTTCTGGGGCTTATTCTGTGGCCTCTTTCACTCAGGAACAGCGCCTCAGAGGCGGGGCTAACCCCCTTCGCCTTAGGCGCATTGCCGCGCCGCTGTATCCAATCCTTTATCGCAGTCACCGCTTTGGAACCCACCGGCAGTATTCTTTCCTTATTCCCCTTCCCGCGTACTCTGAGCAGCTGGTCATCAAAGTTCAGGTCTTGAATATCTGTGCCGACTAATTCTGATAATCGCAGACCAGAGGAATAAAACAATTCCAGCATTGCCTTGTCGCGTATCCCATGCCAAGTGTTGCCGCTGATATTCATGAGACGGGCGATCTGGTCAGTGTCAATGGTTGCCGGCAAAGACGTCTTGGCACCCGGGGCGGAAAATTCCATTGCCGGATTAGTCTTAACGGCCCCTTCACGGTGCAAATAGTGAAACAAAGTACGGCTTGCCGACAATCGCCTCTGTAAGGTGCGTCCCGCTAGCCCTTGTTGATGTCCGGTGGAAATAAAATCCCTTAAATCATGGGTGGCAACCATGTGCCACTGGTCAATATTCCGGGATTCCAGAAAATCAACCAATGCCGTCAGATCCCGGCGATAGGCCGTTACCGAATGTGGGGAAAGTTGCCGCTCATCGGACAGATGGATAAGGAAGGCACCAATAGCGGTATGTAGGGGGCTGATCATGCCAGTGTTTTTGAGGCTCATCTAGTGAATAGATGCTTTGGTATCAGCCGCCCTAGTGTGTCGGCCACCAAGCCCAGGAAATTAGTGTCCATATCTGCATTGAAATAATTGCTGTCTTCGCTACCAATCGCCAGCAAAGCGATCTGACGTCGCTTCTTGACACCCTTCTTGTCGCTAGGGTTGGCAGCATGCATGGCGGCACCCCCCTCCCTATCACTGGCGGTAACGACCGGTAGCACCACAGCAGATTTGATCTGCTCGCCTTGTTTGCGGAATAGAAAATCCCGCTCCGCCGGTCGCAGAGGTCCCAGCACCGGGCTGCTCGCCTTAAGCAAGGAAGCAACTTGTTGTTCGGCAGTTTCGGTGGGCACCCGAATGACGAAGTCGCTGAGAGTTGTTTCCGGCAGGTCGGTTGGCGGCACTGCATCATCAAAAATGATGAGACTGTAGGCTTGGCATTGGAAGTCCCGCGTGAAGCTCTCGGCCATGGCGGCAAGAAAGTCCTCCGGATTATCCGCGGCAATCAGATTGAGGGTTAGCCCCCTGCATTTATTGAGAATCTCTTCGTTACGCTCGGCAAGGCTGACCAGGGTGTTAAGTTTTTTGTTAGCGTTTTGATGCTTTTCTCGCAGCAGGGTGAGTTGCTTTTCAATCAGGGAGACAGTGCCTTTTTTGCCGTGAGGCAGCTGGAGTTTTAATAATAGCCGGTCTCGCTGCTGGAAAAACTCAGGATGACGCTCAAGAAAAGCAACGACATCGTCTTCGGATATTTCCTTAGTCATAGTTCTAATATCACAGTTCTAATGTCACAGTTGTAATCTGCCTTCATAAACATGGCAGACGGGACCGGTCATGGTCACCGAGGCGGTCTCATCTGCCCAGTTGATACTGAGCTTGCCGCCATGTAGGTGCACCGCTACCTGTTCATCTAGTAATCCTTGGAGGCGACCGGCAACCACGGCAGCACAGGCACCCGTGCCGCAGGCACTGGTTTCCCCTACGCCACGTTCATAAACACGAAGTTTGATCTTCCCCGGAGTGACCACTTCCATAAAACCAACATTTACCCGCTCTGGAAACCTCAGATGGCTCTCAATAATACCGCCGAGTTCATGCACCGGTGCCTTATTTATATTCTGAACATTGATGACCGCATGCGGATTGCCCATATTCACTGCGGCAATCTGCACTGTGTCATTGCCACAGACAGCACGCGGCAGGGTGAGTTCGTAATGGAGACAGGTTTGCTCAGCAATAAAAGGAATCTTATCCGGTGCCAGGGTCGGGGGTCCCATGTCAACGCTGACCTTGCCGTCGTCTCCCAGTTGGCAGGCAACAATGCCCTTTGTGGTTTCCAGTTTGATTTGGGTCTTGGTGGTGAGTCCCTGGGCCCGGACAAAAGTCAACACACAGCGGGCGCCATTGCCGCATTGTTCTGCTTTGGAGCCATCGGCGTTGTAGATGCGATACCGAAAATCCAAATCGGCTTGTTCTGGTGGCTCAACCGTCAAGAGTTGATCAAAGCCAATCCCTAGTCGGCGGTCAGCCCATTTCTGGATCATTTCTCGCTCCAGGGTGACTGGCTGCTGAGAGATAAAATCAAGCATGACGAAATCGTTGCCGAGACCGTGCATTTTTGTAAAGCGTAAATCCATTGGCTCAGGTTACCTTTGCGAATGGGCAATGCAAGCATGTGTATAGGCGCATGCCATATCGCATGCCAGTTGGTTGATAATCAGGAATTGTTGGCTTGCATTTTTAGCTTCAAATGATTCAGATTATAGTGGCGCATGATCCGGTAGATGGTGCTCGGCGATGGACAGTCATCTTTCAGTTGAGACAATAATATCGTATAAATATCGTGGCGGTTATTTGAGAAAGAACACAAGAGGATTATTTGCATAAATCCGCTCTGAGAAGGTTTTTGTTCCTGCTGCCAGAATATATTTTCCCTTTGGGGTTATTGATAATTTCTTTATTTCCAAAATCAGCTATCAGGGCTTTATCCCCAGTGTAAAGAAGCCGGGCACCGCTTGCTCTGGCAAGGGCAAGAATATGAATGTCATTGGATTCGTGTTGTTTGAGATTTTCCAAGTAATCTTCTTCTGGCGCGATTTGTTTTTCGGTAAAGACTCTTGCATGCCCGTTTCGAACATAAACTTCAAGTCTCTTTTTGAGGAATTTTAATTCCTCTCCATATCTACCATCAGTGGTATAGACAAATGATCCTCCTCGTATAGAAAGCCATGTATGTATGGGTTGCATGTCCTCCGATGATGGACCTTTCAGGAAAGCAGGCATTTTGTTCGTGTCAATAATGATGCACATGGCTACAGTCCTGTTATGAAAAACCAAGCAATTCATCACTCTCTTTCATAAAGAAGTCTCGGTAGCCTGGCGGGACATCAATGAGATTCCCTTGCTTATCCATTTTTATATTGTGGATTTTTACAGCCCCTCCTATTTTCTCTGGTTCAAAATATAAAATGGATACATCATCGGGTTTTATAATTTCATCGCGCACTGATATCCGCGTTCTGTCAATGATGTAGTCGCTGTGCGTCTCAATTAAGAAGGAATGTTCTTTCTTGGATACAGATTTTGCTAAGAAAGTAGCAAACTCCGCTTGTGCGCGTGGGTGCAGGTGCACCTCTGGTTGTTGCAATAGAAATGTCGTTCGCTCTGAGTGTATGATTTCAACCAGAATGGGTAGTATCTGATTGACCCCGTAACCGACATCCATAATGTTGGACTGAAGGCCCTTTCTCACCTTCACGCGCAACTGGAAGGGATCATTGATCTGCTTGCCATGGCTCTTAATCGTAATGTCAGAAAACAAGCCAGACTGATTGCCGAATTCCACTAAATCGTCGTGCAACGTATCCCAACTCTTATCTTGGGTGCGCAGCAAGCGCATCATCAGCATGGGAATATGATCACCCTCCGAACTAGGAACTTCAGAGACCGGGTCGTAGGTACGTTTTGGCTTTGACCGTAGCGGGGAAATCGATTTTTCCTTCCCGAGAAAACGATGCTCCATGATATTTCTTGATCTTGTTTTAGGGATAATTGCTAATTCTTCACTCAAAAATTTATTTAATATGGCAGCTTCTTTTTCCTCAATATCCAGGCTGCTTATAAGTCTTTCCTTAATTTGCGGATGATAGGCATCTTCAAGAAGAAGAAAAAATAAGTAAAGTTCATCATAATAATATCTTGTTCTCTTTGTTTTTATGGTGTGATTTGGAATTTTTAGAATAATATTCAGATCATGAGAAATCTGCATTTCGAGATAAGATTTATCAGCTATTTGGCAACGCAAAGATGCAACAGTCGGTTCCGATCCTTTTTCAATGAAGGTCAACAAAAGATCGTACATTTTGTTGTCGGTCTCCATGCTACAACCCAGTACAAAATCGTCTCTCCCGTTAGATTTACCTCGCTTTGATCTATAAATATCCCTGAATGCGCCCATCTGGAAGGGGTCCACATTGAAATTTAAATGCTCCCGCATCGTGGGAACATATTGAAGTCCATTTAACGCCTGATGTAATACTCGATAACTTCCCAGAAAAGAGGTTTTGCCGGTACTGTTTTCACCAACGAGCAGTGTGATTGGGCGAATATCTGCCCGTTGCTCTCCCTCAAAGCAACGCACATCTTTTATAATAAATTCACGCAATTTACTCATCGTTTTACCTTCGCAGGAGTGGCGGCGCCAGCCGCCTGTAAGTAGCGGAGACACAAGCATACATTAACCCTAAGTGGCAAGCACCGCCTCTGCGCTGTCATTCTCGCCGCAGGCGGGAATCCAGTAAAAAAGAGTATTGTGTTCCGATTTACCCCTGCCCTCCACGCCGTCATTCTCGCCATCCTCGTTGATATGTACATGCCCAAGGCTCTGCCTTTGTTCGGCTAATTACCCGATGCCGTCAACATACTATGCATTTAGACGGCTAAATGTATAGTATGTTGGCATGATTGAACGTCCTCTCTGGCTTAAACGCATTCAGTTGGCTTGGGCAAAGCGTTCGATTGTCTGGCTGTCCGGCGTACGCCGGGTGGGTAAGACGACAATCGCTCGCCTGCTGCCCGATGCCGTGTATATGAATTGCGATCTGCCTTCCACAGCGCACGTCCTGGCCGACCCGGAGCTGTTTTTCGATAATCAGGCGCCGGATTCAGTTCTGGTGTTTGACGAAGTGCATCGGCTGGACGACCCCAGCCGGCTACTGAAAATCGCTGCCGATGAATATCCGGGCATGCAAGTGCTGGCGACGGGTTCTTCCACGTTGGCGGCAACGCGCAAGTTCCGCGATTCGCTGACCGGGCGCAAAGAGTCTATTTATCTGTCACCGGTGCTCTGGGAGGAGTGCAGCGACCCCTTCGGCGCACCCGGGCTGGATCATCGCCTGCTGCACGGCGGCTTGCCTGAACCATTGCTGGCCACCAATAAGGATGCCGCCTTTTTCAGCGAGTGGATCGACAGCTTTTATGCGCGCGATATTCTGGAATTGTTCAGCATCCGCAATCGCCAGGGGTTTTTGTCTTTGTTTCGCCTGCTACTGCGCCAAAGTGGCGGCCAGCTTGACTATTCTCAGCTTGCGAGCCTGAGTGAACTGAGCCGCACCACAGTCAAAACGCATATCGAAGCCATGCAGATCGCCCACGCGGTTCACCTGCTGCGCCCGTTTCACGGTGGCGGCAAGCGCGAGATCGTCAGCCGACCCAAGTGCTACGCTTTTGATACCGGCTTCGTGACCTTTGCAAAAGGCTGGGACACGATCCGCGATAACGACAGGGGATTGCTGTGGGAGCATCTGGTGCTGGACAGCCTGCGCTCCCGTTTTTCCGACGAGGATATTTTTTACTGGCAGGATAAGTCCCACCGAGAAGTGGATTTCGTCATTCGGCACAGCCGCAATCGGGTGGATGTGGTCGAGTGCAAGATTAACCCGGACAAGCTTGGTGCCGTTCCTGCCAAGGCTTTTCGCAGCCTGTACCCTGAAGGGGAGAATATCGTGGTCAGCCCGGAGATCAAGACAGCTTATCAATTTCGGCGTGATGGCCTTGTATTTACGGCGTGTCACACAAAGGACTTTCCACGGTGAAACCCGGCGCCCCGCGCCGTCATTCTCGGCACCCCAGTTATCACAGCCATCGGCTGTGATAACTGGGGGGTCGGGAATCCAGAAAAACGAGCAGAATTGCCTTCGTCATCAGTACCAGTAATAACGGGGCTTTGGCTTTGTTCCTCTGGATTCCCGAGC
Source organism: Candidatus Azotimanducaceae bacterium (assembly GCA_965208605.1). Classification (GTDB taxonomy): domain Bacteria; phylum Pseudomonadota; class Gammaproteobacteria; order Pseudomonadales; family Azotimanducaceae; genus UBA9659. Next base: position 1,585,457 of record OZ242345.1, read on the forward strand.
AAGCTCGAGAATGACAGCGGAGCAGAGCAAAGCGCCGCCCCGCGCCGTCATTCTCGTCACCCTAGTCACCCTGGTTATCCTTTCCCTCAGAGTGACTGGTCGGGCAGACTTTCCAGTCTCAGTTGATCTTCAATAGTTTCCCGCCGGCGAACACAAGCATGTTGATTACCCTTGACCAACACCTCTGGTGCTCGTCCTCTGGTGTTGTAATTGGAACTCATCACAAAGCTATAAGCACCAGCGGCGTGAATTGCCAGCAGGTCGCCTTCTTGGAGTGCCAACTGCCGGTCCTTCGCCAGGAAGTCCCCCGATTCACAGATAGGACCTACCAGATCCCAACTTTTTGGCTTGTCGCTACCTGGCATGTCAATCGGCTGCTTGACCAGGGAAATATCATGCCAACTTTGATAATAGGCCGGTCGGACCAGGTCATTCATGGCCGCATCAAGGACTGCAAAATTTTTGCTGCCGTTGGATTTTAGAGTATTCACTCTGGTCAGTAACATGCCTGCATGGGCAACAAGGACCCGCCCGGGTTCAAAAATCAGCTGCTCGTCTCGTCCGGACATGGCTTGCAAGATAGCACTGGCAAATTCCTCCATAGGCAGGGGTGTTTCATGCTGGTAGCAGATGCCGAAGCCACCGCCCAGATCAATCTGCTTGATAGGAAGGTCCTGCTGCTTTAATTCATCAATCAGGCTAATAAGACGACTCAGCGCAACCAGATAGGGTGCCACCTCAGTAATCTGGGAACCTATGTGGCAGTTGATACCCAGTACCTTCAAATGAGCAGACTGCTTGGCATGGCGATAGAGGGACCGGGCTGCCTCAGGGGCAACACCAAACTTGCTTTCTTTTAGCCCGGTCGCAATGTAGGGATGCGTCTTAACGTCCACATCTGGATTGACCCGGATCGCTATGGGGGCGACCCGTGCTGTTTGTTCAGCAATTCTGGCGAGTCTAATGAGTTCCGATGCTGATTCAACATTAAAGCAGGCAATGTTGTTTTCCAGCGCTATTTGAATTTCCCAGTCTTGCTTGCCTACGCCAGAGAAGATGACTCGCCGCGGGTCCCCGCCAGCAGCGATGACCCGTTGGAGTTCTCCGCCAGACACAATGTCAAAGCCTGCACCTAGTTCGGCAAGCAGATGCAGAATGGCGATATTGGAGTTTGCCTTTACCGCGTAGCACACCTGATGCGGGTAGTCGCCGAAGACCCTGGTGAAGTCCTTATAGGCGGTTTCAATGGCAGTCTGTGAATAGACAAATGCTGGCGTGCCGTAGGCTTCTGCAAGGCTACTGAGGGGCACTGCTTCAACATAAAGTTCATCCCCCTGGCGATGAAAGCCATTCATGACGATGCCTCGCCACTAGATGGCAGCACTGTCCCGAGTACACTGGACTCTTGCGGCAAGTAGAGGGGACCCTTCTGCCCGCATCCCATGAGCAGCAGCATCAAGGTTACTGGTAAGAGACTAGCTCGGAGCTTTTGTATGAGCCGTATGAGCCGTATTAGTCGCATTATTTGTAGGCATAGTCATCGGTATTCAAGAAGTGTGCATTATACTCAACCTATCGCCATTTATAACACTGAGGAAGCACCCTGGACGATATTGAATATCAAGACCGAGTAGATGCTTTGTTTCTCATGCTTGAAGACCGGATTGATGCTCTGGAGTTGGACCTGGATGTTGATTCGTCCGGCGGTATCCTCAGTCTGGGTTTTGAGGATGGCAGTGCAATCATTTTGAGCCGGCAGGTTGCCAACCATGAGCTCTGGGTTGCTGCCCGTTCGGGAGGCTTTCACCTGAGATTTGTGGATGGCGACTGGCGGTGTGATGCCTCAGGGGAGACTTTGGGTGCCCTGATCAATCGGACCTTTACTGAACAATCAGGCAACAGGCTGCATATCTTTGACTAGGGAAAGCGACGGCTAGGTGCTGAGCTGCTGACGGCCCGCTTGAATCGCGCGAACCACCTGGGCGGGTGCCGTCCCGCCGATATGGTCTTTCGCGGCTAGGGATCTTTCCAGAGTCAGTTGCTGAAGGGCTTCCTCGTCAACCAGGGCATGGATGCTTGTCGCCTGGGCGACCGGAATGTCCGCCAGCTCAACTTCCAACTCAACCGCCAGAGCGACCAGCTTGCCAACAACAGCATGCGCATCTCGAAAGGCTAGCCCCTTGCGCACCAGATAATCTGCAAGATCCGTTGCTGTGGAGAACCCCGTTGCGGCGGCTTCCCGCATCTTGTCTCGTTGCGGCACCATTGCCGGAATCATATCGGTAAACGCAGCCAAGGATTCCAGCACCGTGGTCACCGTATCAAAAAGAGGTTCCTTGTCTTCCTGATTGTCCTTGTTGTAGGCGAGGGCTTGCCCCTTCATCACCGTCAGCAGGCTGATCAGCGCACCAAATACCCGCCCGGACTTGCCTCTGACGATCTCTGGCAGGTCAGGATTTTTTTTCTGCGGCATGATGGATGAGCCGGTACAGAAGCGATCTGGCAATTCAATGAACCCGAATTGAGGGGATGCCCAGAGGATTATTTCCTCCGCCCATCGGGAAAGGTGCATCATCAAAATACTCGCCGCCGCACAGAACTCAATAGCGAAGTCCCGATCGCTGACTGCATCAAGACTGTTAGCGGCAATGAGCTCAAAGCCAAGCAGGTCGGCAGTCATGCGGCGGTCAATCGGCCAGTTGCTCCCGGCAAGGGCGGCAGCACCCAGGGGCATCCTGTTGACGCGCTTCCGACAATCCGTCATGCGCTCAAAATCCCGGTCAAGCATTTCAAACCATGCCATCAAATGATGCGCAAATGAGATTGGCTGAGCGACCTGCAGGTGCGTAAAACCTGGCATCACTGTGTCAGTTTCCGGCTCAGCCAAGTCAAGAATGCCGCTTTGCAGGGCGCGTATCTTGCTACCGATAAGGTCAATCATAGCTCGTAGGTAGAGCCTGAGATCGGTCGCCACCTGGTCATTTCTTGAGCGTCCGGTGTGGAGTTTTTTGCCGGTTTCCCCGAGCTTGTCAATCAATGCCTGCTCAATGTTCGTATGTACATCTTCCAGCGCCACCGACCAAGAGAAGTTGCCATTGCTGATATCCTCGGCAATGCTTGCAAGCCCGGTTTTTATCTGCTCAAGTTCCTTGCTGTTGATAACGCCAATAGCCTCTAACATGCTAGCGTGGGCTATGGAGCCCGCTATGTCGTAAGGCGCAAGAATCTGGTCAAAGGTAACGGAGGCGGTGAAGGTTTCCGCGAAGGCATCGGTTGCCTCGCGGAACCGCCCACCCCATAATTTGTGCATCATGCCTTTCACTAGTAATACTCTTTCATATACTGAAGAATCCCGGATTATAACAGCAAGCCCCCAAGCATAGTCATCTATGAATATGAAGCAGCTCCGTATCGCGACACGCAAAAGCAAGCTCGCGCTTTGGCAGGCAAGGCATGTCAAGGAATTGATTGAAGCCCGCCATAGTGAGCTTCGCTGTGAACTGGTCGGGATGATGACCGAAGGCGATGTGCAGCATGATAAAAACCCCAGCAAGCCCATCGACAAGGGTGTTTTTGTCAGGACCCTGGAACAGGCGCTGCTTGATGGCCGGGTGGACCTTGCCGTCCATTCTATGAAGGACTTACCTGGTGCCCTGCCCGATGGGCTGATGATTGCCGCCATCTGTGCCCGGGCTGACCCCAGGGATGCACTCGTATCTAATCGTTTTGAGCGGCTGGAAGACCTGCCTCAGGAGGCGCTTATTGGCTCTTCTAGTTTGCGGCGGCGACTACAAATAGGCGCTCATTTTCCGCAGCTTCGATTTGCCGACCTGAGGGGTAATGTGGAGACCCGGCTGAGCCAGCTAGATGCGGGTCTGTACGATGCCCTAGTGCTTGCCGTTGCGGGCTTGGAGCGCCTACAACTCGGGCATAGGATTACGCAGAAGATCCCGACCCACCTGTCCCTGCCCGCTGCGGGGCAAGGTGCTGTAGGGATTGAAAGCCGAGCGGATGATGCAGCACTCAATGCACTCCTGAGTGACATAGGTGATCGCGACACCCAGCTGTGTGTTTTTTCTGAACGGCTAGTCACCCAGACCCTGGGAGCGACCTGCGACCTGCCGATCGCCGTCTTTGCCAGCCTGGACTCAGGGGAACTATCTATTGCTGCCTTTGTGGCGGACATCAAGGGCGAGACCAGCATTCACCATAGCCTCCAGGGACCAGCAACGCATGCGTCTCAGCTGGCACTTACCCTGGCTGAAAATTTGATTGACCAGGGTGCCCGCCGGCTTATCGCTGGCCCAGGGCATGCTGAGTCAAATCCGCTTTGACTATCTCAGTGACTAGCCCAGTGAACTATCCCAGTGAATAATCAGGCGAAGCATCAGGTGCTACTCACCCGACCCGCAGGGGGAAATGAAGCCCTTGCCACCAGACTCAGGTCCCAGGGCTATAGGGTCAGTATCCGCCCCATGCTCAAACTCTCGGCATTATCGGATTCCCAGGACCTGCAGCAGACCGCAACTCGTCTGCACCAGTACCAAAAGATAATTTTTGTGAGTAAAAGTAGCGTCCACTTCGGCATGACCCTCGCGGCACAACACTGGCAGACCCTGCCCAGGGAACCGGAATGGCTCGCCGTAGGACCCGGCACTGCCCAGGCACTGAGAGGATTCGGCATCCAAGCCATCTACCCCGAGTCTTCGGGCAGCGAGGGTCTGTTAAACCTGCCGCAACTCTGCCCTCCGGTGGCTGGGCGAGTGCTGATTGTGCGGGGCCGGGGTGGCCGAGAATTGCTCTTTGCTGAGCTTGCCCAACGCGGGGCCGAGGTTGAATACTGGGAAGTCTATAATCGTTCCGAGGTCATTCACGATGATCTGCCCGGGCTGATCACCGAAGCCACGGCAATCCTGCCGTGCACTCCCAACAAGTCAAACGCGCCAAACAAGTCAAATGCGCCAAACAAGTCAAACGCGCCAAGCCAGTTGCTTGTCGTTTTGACCAGTATGGAGATGCTGGAAATTTTTGCCCGGCAAATAGGTCCTCTTGCCCAGCATTGCCTGCTATTGGTGCCGTCTCAGCGCATTGCCGACCAAGCCATGTCTTATGCTTTTCATGCGGTACGCAATGTGGGTGCCGCTTCTGAACAAGCCCTGTATGATGCAATTCTAGATGAACACTAAACCTCTTAACAGTAAACTCTTAACAACAAACTCTTTTTAATAAAAGCAGGCAGATGAATCAAATCACCATGACCACAGAAAAAGACACGAGCAAAACTCCAGAGCCCTTCTCAGAAAGACCCTTCTCAGAAGAGTCTTCAGGAAAGCCCCGCTCAGGGGTCCTTGGCAATATCTTTTATCTGCTGGTGTTGGTGGTGGTGTTAGGGCTGCTTTCCTGGACCTCTTATGTCTTCTATCAGCAGATACTGGCAGACCAAAGGACGACCAGCAGTAATGACCAGAAGGCGCAGCAGGCGCTCAGACTGGAGCGGCTTGAAGCGCAGTTTCGGGCAGACCAGGCCGCCCTTCTGAAGCTCCAAGAGACGCTTGCTCAATACCATGCTGAGCAGGTGTCTACTGCTCAAGCCCTCGCAACATTCCGACTGGACACCAAGATCGAGATTGCCGATATACAAGAGCGATGGGGTACTGATAACCAGAGTTGGCTCTATGCGGAGGTGGCATATCTGCTCCGTATAGCGAAGCAGCGACTGTTGATGGGAGGCGACACCCGTACAGCCCTGAGCCTATTACAAGAGGCAAATGAGTCCATCATGAATGCACGCGGGTCGGCAGTGGCGTACGCATATCCACTCCGGCAAGCCCTGGCACAGGACATAGCGACCCTAAAAGCCGCTGCCAGCCCTGATATAGAGGGGCTATATCTAGATTTGTCTGCCCAGATGACACAGGTCAGCCAGTTGCAGCAGAAAATTCCTGGTGCTGCTTCCAAGCCGATGGAGTCCCCTCCTGAGGCCAGCCCTCAGACGACGAGCCAAGGCACCCTGGCAGTGGCTGGTGCCATAGGGAAGAGGCTCTTAACACTGTTTGATTTCCGGCAGGGCAGGCCGCCAGTGGTGCCGCTCCTGCCACCCAGAGAGGCATATTATCTACGCCATAATCTGCTCTTGAAGCTGCAGATCACGCAGCTGGCATTGCTGGAAAAGAACCAACAGGTATATCAAACCAGCCTTGCCGAAGCCCAGGATTGGGTGCAACGCTTTTTTGACCCGGAGCATGCAGTGACCCAGGCAATGTTGGCTTCTTTTAGCCAATTGCGCCAAGCCAAGGTGGACGCTGAAGTCCCGGATATCAGCAGCTCTTTGCGCGAGGCGCGTAGTCTGTTGGCGGCGCTCCAGCACACACAAACTCAACCGGCGGAAAGCCCGTGAAACGACCCCTGATCATCCTGCTTCTGGTAACCATAGTTGCTGGGGTCCTGGGGACCTTGATCGCCAATGATCCAGGATATGTTTTTGTGTCCTACCAGGACTATTCCCTGCAAACCGGCCTCTGGGTCATGCTCGGGGTGATTATTATCCTGCTGGTATTGTTGTCTCAGGTTGCCCGGCTGGTCAGGGGCTTGCTTGGCTCTCCCAAACGCTATCACAACTGGCGCACTGGCAAGCAGGCGCACCGGGCAAGCCAGTCGGCACTCAAAGGGATGCGGTTGCTGTTTGAAGGCGAGTATGAGCAAGCGCGTCGGTATCTGGGGGCTGATGCGGACAAGCTTGATACACAAGGCATGGGTACAAAGGACACTGATGCAGAAGCCAACATGGCGCAGGGAATCAATTACCTGGCAGCGGCTCGGGCGGCTGATGCTATGGGTGACGATGCAGCAAGGGACAGCTATCTCCGACTCTCGGAGGAGGCTACCCCAGCACTACGCAAGGCAAGACAGATGACCACAGCAGAACTGGCACTGCAGCGCGGCGACTATGCTTTGAGTCTGGATGCCTTGGCGGATTTAGCACCGAGTAAACATCTACTGCATCTCAAACGAGATGCCCTCTTACAACGGGGCGACTGGCAAGGCATGCTCGCCCTGGTGCCAAAAATCTCCAAGATTGATCAGATGGCGGCACTTGCTTATGAAAAGCAAGCCCTATATCGCGGCTTTGCGGAACATAAACAGCATGACGCCGAGTTGACGAAGCTGTACCGGTCGCTTTCCCGGGCGGCAAGAGAAGCCCCAGAAATCATCTTCGCTTATGTTGAGGCACTGTCATCCAAGGAGACAGTAGAGCCGCTACTTCGGCAGACTATCCGGCGGGAATGGTGTCCCCAACTCTTGGAGCTGTACGCCAGCCTTGATTTGGTGCCGATCAAGTTAAGACTGAAGACCACGGAAAAATGGCTCACTGAGCATCCAGATGATGCGGCTCTGCACTACTGTCTGGGGTGCATTTATGAGCAGGCGGGCCTCAGCAGCCTTGAGGGTGGCGGCGACAGTGGGTCTCAAGGCATTTCCCGCGGTGCAAAAATATCCGTCCATCGGAAACTTGCCAGTCTTCTGGCTTTGGAAGGTGACCTGGTGCGCAGTAATCAGCATCTACGCATCGCCTTGGAGCAGGCAACCTAGGGGCTATTCATTAGCCGCTCCGCGCCTTCTGGCGACTTACGGCGCGGGGGGCTAGTCACTAGTGTGCTATTCATTAGGGCTATAAGAAAATATATCCGAGAAGATCCGGTCGGCCGCCAGGCCTCTTGCTATGAAAGCATTACAGACCGCGTAGACCATAGCGGGACCCCCTGAGATATAGACGTTTAGACTGGCTACTGAATCAAAATCAGCTAAGGCGACATCCCCGACTAGCCCCCTACTGCCTTGCCAGCCGGGGGAAGACTCAGGCGCACTCACCACCGGCGTAAAGTAAAAATTCTCATGCTCGGCTTGCCAGGCTTCACATACCTGACGGAAATATAAATCCTGAGCCGAGACCACCCCCCAGTAAAGATGTATCGGCTGCGCAAAACCGCCGGGCGCGAGGAACTCAATGATGCTTTTCATCTGAGTAATGCCAGTGCTAGCGGCAATCAATACCAGAGGACTTGAGGGTGCCTCGGTGATATAGCAGTCACCCAGCGGCATTTCAATTTCAATCTTGGTGTTTGGTTTTAGAAGCGCTTGATCTAGAAGCGCCTCAATAGCGAGAGAATCTTCTGATTCGGGAGTGGGCCGGACATGCAATTCAATCTTGTCCGTGATCTGGGGTGAATTGGCGATGGAGAAGGGACATTCCTTGCCGGGCAAGAGCACATGCAGATATTGCCCCGCCCGAAAATCGGTAACTTCCCCGGCGGGCATTTCCAGCAGCACCCGGCGCGTGTCGTGATTGTAATAATCAATCGCACCGATGGTGCAGTGGAATCTTTGGGGTGCTGGTGGTTTTAACATCAAACAATTAGCAGCGTTGCCAATCCATAAAGCGCAGAGCCAGGGGTTAGTTTTGTTAGTTGCGCTTCATCGCGGCAAAAAACTCATCATTGGTTTTCGTCTGCTTCATCCTGTCCAGTAGAAATTCAATGGCAACAACATCATCCATTTCATGAAGAATTTTGCGCAGAATCCAAACTTTTTGCAGTTCTTCATCAGACATCAGCAGATCTTCACGACGGGTGCCGGAGCGTCTGATGTTGATGGCGGGGTAGATGCGCTTCTCGGCAATTTTGCGTTCAAGATGTAGTTCAAGATTACCCGTGCCTTTGAATTCTTCGTAAATGACCTCGTCCATCTTGGAGCCAGTGTCAATCAAACAGGTGGAAATGATAGTAAGACTGCCGCCTTCTTCTATATTCCTTGCCGCGCCGAAAAATCGCTTCGGTCGCTCAAGCGCATGCGCGTCTATACCCCCCGTCAACACCTTTCCTGAAGCGGGTATGACGGTATTGTATGCCCGTGCTAGCCGGGTCATGGAGTCCAGCAGAATAATGACATCCGTTTTGTGCTCAACCAGGCGTTTTGCCTTTTCTATCACCATCTCGCTCACCTGGACATGCCGGGCGGGCGGCTCGTCAAAAGTGCTGGCAACAACTTCCCCTCTGACCGAGCGTTGCATCTCGGTGACTTCTTCTGGCCGCTCGTCAATCAAGAGCACGATGAGATGACATTCGGGATTATTCCGAATAATAGACTGCGCAATGTTTTGCAATATGAGCGTCTTGCCCGCCTTGGGTGGCGACACAATCAAGCCTCGTTGCCCTTTACCGATAGGCGCAGTGAGATCAATGATGCGTGCGGTGAGATCTTCGGTGCTGCCGTTGCCTACTTCAAGACTAAGCGACTGGTCGGGGAAGAGTGGCGTGAGGTTCTCAAATAGGATTTTGTTTTTACTCTCCGCCGGGTCGGCGAAGTTAATTGAATCAACCTTGAGTAATGCAAAATAACGTTCGCTATCCTTTGGTGGCCTGACCTTGCCGGAAATGGTGTCCCCGGTACGGAGATTAAAACGTCTAATTTGACTCGGTGAGACATAAATATCATCGGGTCCCGCCAGATAGGAGAAGTCGGGCGAGCGCAGGAACCCAAAGCCATCCTGCAATATCTCCAAGGTGCCCTCACCAGTAATGGATTCACCGCCCTTGGCGTGTTTTCTGAGTAGGCTGGCGATAATTTCCTGCTTGCGGGAACGACCCATGTTTTCCATGCCCATTTCCTGGGCGATTTCGAGAAGTTCCGGTATAGGTTTAGCTTTAAGCTCGGTTAAATTCATAGGGGCAACTTTTGGGTAGAGGATAGTGGGAAGGGCAACGCAATAGCGTCAGGTTTATGGAGTTTCCAAGTTTTGGTTAGTGGTGAGGTGATCGGGGTAAGACTCAGACCCGCCTCAATATACTGAATGTTTGACTAGAGTTTAATTAGTATTTGTTTGAGATTAAAGCTGTTTGAAGGCGATATGTGGCTTACTCCAATAACCACCCTCGAAAATCACAGCGGCGAAAATGCTTGATATGCCTATAAATGTCAACTGTTTTTTATGCTTGTTTTAAAGAGCGGGTTCAGATATTGCTGTCCAGGAAGGCAGTCAGTTGTGACTTTGACAGCGCCCCTACCTTGGTGGCCTCAACAAGACCATTCTTGAAGAGCATCAATGTGGGTATGCCTCGGATACCGTACCGGGGCGGAGTGCCTTCGTTGGCGTCTATATCAAGTTTGCAGACTTTCATCTTGCCGTCATATTCAGTAGCGATTTCTTCCAGGACCGGGGCAATCACTTTGCAGGGTCCGCACCACTCAGCCCAGTAGTCTACTAGAACGGGAAGGTCGGATTTTAATACATCAGCTTCAAATGTAGCGTCGGATGTATGTTGGATGTCGGTCATTGCTATTCCTCCAGAGTGGTTGATAGATTATGAATTAAAATTTGCACATTATGAAGATCTGCTTGCCATTTTTTTTACCGGGACAGTTGCTCGGCAACCTGTTTGGCAAAATAAGTCAGGATGGCATCCGCGCCGGCGCGTTTCATGCTCAGTAACGATTCCCTAATGATAGCCTCACTCAGCCAGCCCTTTTCTATGGCGGCCATTTGCATGGCATATTCACCACTCACCTGATAGACCATAGTGGGCACCCCGAACTCATCTTTTATGCGGCGCACAATATCAAGGTAGGGCAGGCCCGGTTTGACCATCACCATGTCCGCGCCTTCATTAATATCAAGGGCAACCTCGTGCAGGGCTTCATCGGTATTTGCTGGGTCCATCTGATAGGTTTTTTTGTCGCCCGACCCGAGATTAGCGGCGGAACCTACCGCGTCTCGAAAGGGCCCATAAAATGCGGAAGCATACTTAGCAGAATACGCCATGATGATGGTGTTGTGATGTCCCTCGGCTTCAAGTGCTTCCCGAATGACACCAATGCGCCCATCCATCATATCGGAAGGGGCTAGTATATTGACCCCCGCCGCAGCCTGGTGCATCGCTTGTTTAACCAACGCCTCCAGAGTGACATCATTATCAATATATCCCCGCTCATCTAGTATCCCGTCCTGACCGTGACTGGTATAGGGGTCTAGCGCAACGTCGGTCATCACGCCTAGCTCGGGGCAGGCGTCCTTAATTGCGCGCACTGCTTGAGGCGTTAATCCCTCTGGATTAAAGGCTTCATCACCGCCAGGGGACTTCTGCTCCTGGGGGACAACGGGGAAAAGTGCGATGACCGGGATGCCCAGTGCTTCTGCTTCTTTTGCTTCCTGCACTAGCAGGTCAAGAGACCAGCGGAAGACGCCCGGCATACTAGGGATGGGCGTTTTTGTATTTTCCCCCTCCTGCACAAACACCGGATAGATCAGGTCGCCAACACCGAGTGCCTGTTCCTGCATCAGCCGGCGGGAAAATGCGTGCGTGCGCATACGGCGCATTCGGGTTTGGGGGAAGTTGCGAAGCATGCTATGAACCAAGAATGTATCAACCAAGAGAACTGGAATAGAAGGCGGGCATTATACATATTTTATGCCTTGCTGGGTTCTCGCCGTCATTCTTGCCTACGGCGAGAATGACGGTGGAGCGGCTTGCCCCGCCATTCCCGCGGAATTCAAAGGGGTATTGTGTCTTTGTAATAGTTGTACGATTTGATATATTAGCGAATGCTTTTCATCCTTGGATGGGGAATGTCATGGCACCCACGCAAAAAGACATCAAGCAACAAGAAATTCAGAAAAACTTTGATTTTTTCATGTCAGTCCTGCCGGAATACACCGAATCGCACGGCGGTCGATATGCGCTGTTGCGCCACGAGAAGATCATTGACTTCTACGACACCGTCCGCGATGCCTATACAACGGGCGAGCGGAATTACGAGGATGGTTTGTTTTCTATTCAACAAGTGAACCCGCGACCCATTGATTTAGGGGCCTTCTCGCATGCCGTGCATCTGGGGTGAACACAACAACTCCCAGATATTTCTGGATGTCGCGATAGTCCCGGTTACTTCTAATTCGCAGAGGGCGGAATTACCGCCGCGTTTCAGAGCACTGCTGGATACTGGTGCTCAATTAACATGCATCACCAGCGCAGTTGCTACAAAAATGGGTTTATCGTCGATCGGGATGATTCCTATCCAAGGTGCATCCGGGGTTCAAAGCCATAATAGTTACCTATTCCAAGTCGGTTTATTTCGGGACATCTTGGTCGCCGGAAATGATGAGAACTTAGTGTCGCAAAGAAAGCTGTCTACTTTGAACAAGGACATTACCGGTGCCGAATTTAATAGTATGGCTGGCGAATTTGATGTGCTTCTCGGCATGGATGTCATCTCAACCGGGTCACTTAAAGTAGAAGGCAACGGCACTTTCAGTTTTTCATTTTGACCCGTCTGGATGGTTGGCGTTGCGCGTGACGGAGGTGGGGAGCAAGTTGTCAGCGACTAGGTTAGGATAGCAGCCTGATGACGACACCGTGGAAGGATGATGGCAAAGCTGATTTATACCCCCGAAGAAATAGAAGCGGAACACGACTACGCCACTCCGCATATTGAGTGTGGATTGGCACTACATGGCGGTTTTGACGACCAGGGGCGATACATTTCCCCCCGGACAAAGCACCGCTGGGAGGCAGTCAAGGCATGGCGGCAAGCCCTTGTACAGCGCCACCAGCCCCTGGTTGAAGCGACCACCGAATTGCTGACCGAAGAAAACTTCCCCAGTGTGCCGCAGCAAATTCATCTCTTGAAACACGGTATTGAGCAATCCTTCTGGGACTCGCTCAGTATCACTGGATTGATTGAAGCCCGAGGCAGGGCGCTCGCGGACGTCGTCGCACCAGACTTCCAAAAGATCATCCAGGAAGACCTGCGCGAGACCGCCCTGGGGCACATGTCAAAAGGACTGCTACGGGCGCATGGCTGGGATGAAGGCGGCCTGCCCGGCTCGGGCATAGGAGGGCATGATGTGCTCTGGTATGCCGCCAGAGACTTGCTCTTCGGAAAGGACAAGTATCCCATCCCTGAGGCACCAACAAGCATAGGTCGGGAAAAGAATGAGCAGGAAATGCTACAGCTACCACCAGAATACGAGATGCTCATTGCCTTCCTAATGAACTTGTTGATGATTGAAGTACGCGCCGAGCGAGCATTTGATTTTTACGAAAAAGTAATACGTTCAGAAGAAGTATTTTTGGATAGACGCAAAGAGGCAGCAACCGCAGTGACCCTGGTTAATCGGATTCGTCAAGATGAGACGGTGCATGTCGCTTGGCTGCAGGTGGCAATTTCAGAGTTTAGAAGCTTCACTATCAAGTCCCTGGACGGGGGCACAGTGTCCGGTGCGGAAATTCTTGATCCCTTATGGGAGAAGATGGTCCACTGGCATGCGGTGGAGATTCATACCACCACCAGACCCGCTAGTATTGAAGCCTTGAAGCAGCAGATGCTGGCGGCTGAAAATGGCCCTCAGCTCTACGAGCAATTTGAATCTCTAGCCGCCTGAGTGGACCAAAAGCGCCACCTCCCTGGTGAATAGAAAGACCTAGGTGAATAGCAGGACCTATAAATGAAATTCGGCATCTTCTATGAACACCAACTCCCCAGGCCCTGGCACGAGGGCACCGAGTTGAAGTTATTTCAGGATGCGCTTGACCAGGTAGAACTGGCAGATAATCTAGGTATTGATTATGCCTGGGCGGTAGAACATCACTTTCTGGAAGAATATTCCCATTCTTCCGCGCCGGAAATATTCTTAGCAGCCGCTTCCCAGAGGACAAAAAATATCCGCTTGGGGCATGGCATTCGGCAAGTCATTACCCACTACAATCACCCTGCTCGCACCGCAGAATGTATCGCCACTCTGGATCTTGTGTCCAATGGCAGGGTGGACTTCGGCACCGGCGAATCCTCGGCAATCCTGGAGCTAGGTGGCTTCAATATTCCGGTTGACAGCAAGCGCGCCCAATACCTGGAAGCCACAGAACAAATTTGCAACATGCTGGCCATGGCGCCCTATCCCGGATTCCAGGGTAAATACTTTGATATGCCGTGTCGCAATATCGTCCCCAAACCGGTGCAGAAACCCCACCCGCCCTTGTGGGTAGCATGTTCCAACAGGGAAACAATCAAGCTGGCGGCGCAACTTGGCATGGGTGCCCTGACCTTTGCTTTTGTTGACCCCCTGGAGGCGAAGCACTGGGTTGATGAGTATTACAAGATCATCAAGAGCGATGCTTGTGTCCCGATAGGGCATAGTGTGAACGCCAATATATGCATGGTTACGAGCTTTTCCCTACACCATGATCGCGGCGAGGCAATTAGTCGTGGGCTTGAGGGGTTTGAATTTTTTGGTTATGCGCTGGGTTCTCTCTATGTGTTTGGCGAGCATCAACCGGGACGTACTAATCTGTTTGAAGCATTCCGCAGCCAACGCAACAAGCAATTAACGGCAGCACCCATCAACCATCTGCAAGCCTTGCCCGCAGAGCGAGGGGGTATAGGTACGCCAGACGATATGCGCGCCCACCTGAAAAAATTTGAAGATGTGGCTGTGGATCAGGTCACCTTTATTCAGCAAGCAGGGATGAACAAGCATGAACATATTTGTGAATCCTTGGAATTATTTGCCACCGAAGTCATGCCGGAATTCAAAGCGCGCGAGGCGGCAAGAGAAGCAAAAAAAGCAGAAGAACTCGCGCCATACATAGAAGCCGCGCTTGCCCGCAAGCAATCTATGAAAGCACTGCAAGACGATGAAATCCCGCGTTTCACCTCCCTGGGGCGCAGTGTTGCGGAAACCTCCAAACAAGCGAAAGCATCCTCTTAGGCACGGGGGCGCAGTAATTGAAAGACTCCGAGTGCCACTAGCCCAGTAAAACCGATAAGCGTCCACCCGGGGATACTCAGCCCAAGAAAAGTCCAGAGGACCTCAGCACAACTACCATCCCCCGCAAGCACCATCCGCAACACCTCAGTCAGTGGAAATACATCCAGCATATATTCAAGCCCCACACCGCAGGCAGGCACCTGGTCGGCTGGTAGGTGTTGTAACCATAGTTGCCGCGCGGCTAGCCCAGCACCCGCACCCGCGGTCATCACCGTCAGCCCCGCATAGACTTTTAACCCTGCTGCTGGGGGGTTATGCCAGGCGGCAATGCCCGCGAGGATGAGGGTCGCGAGCAGCAGCACCCGTTGCATAATGCACATGGGACAAGGCTCCAGCCGCAGCTGATGCTCCATGTAGAGGGCGACCGCCAACAAGCAAGCACAACCGACCGCAATCAATACATTGATATTTCGTGGGGTCTTGATTAGGGAAAACATCTGCACCTCCCGTTTCTTTTTTGCGTTCTTGTGTCCCTGAGCGTCAGGGCTGTCGTTAGTCGTGTGTATGTGTTCACTGATTCCTAGTCAACCAGTCATGGCAAAAGGCACTCAGCTCAGGATAAAACGCTACAAAATCAGTCTCTAGATGCTCACGATGGCAAAGAAACTGAGCAAAGGCCCTGTCTAAGGGATTGGCTCTGCTCAGTCTGCCTGCCAGATAGAGCAATGACCGCTCAACAAAAGCTTCAGACCCGTAATCGGCGAGCGCGTTCATTTTATACATCCAGTTGAGTCTTTGACTCGCTGGCTCAGGCAGGATGGCATGGTAGCTGTGTAGCGTTGCGAGGGTCTGCTGCGAGAACTGCACCAGCTCCACATCATAGTAATGCTGCCAGCGACGGGCGAGCAGATGATCGTAGATGATGTCCGTCATGATGCCCCCGTAGCGATAGAAGCCAGGCGCAAATCGCCGATGGCTGCGCTTGACCAGGGGATGGCTATCCGCATAGGCGTCAGTGGCACGGTGTAACTTCATGCCCCGCTCAATACCGCTAGCGTAGCTTCCTTTGAGGCGCCCCTTAACAAAGTCGCCGAGGAAGACCCCAATCAAAGTATCAGGTTGACCATCCGTTATCGCCAGGTGTGCAAGATAATTCATGCCTCATCTCAAGAGTTGCTGATAGCTGTCTTGCAGTGCTGCCAGGTAGTCATCAAATGGCGGTGCCGCCAAGGCATCATGCAGGGCCTGGGCTCGTTGCGATTCCACTGCGACCTGCCGGTAATAGTCGGCCTCTGGGGCGGCAAGCGGCGGCGCCAAAAACGCCTCCCTATGCGCGCGCGTCTGTTGCATGGCAAATTCAATGAAAGACAGCTTCGCCGTCTCGGGGCCACTCAAGAGATCATTCAACATTAACCCGCTGGGCGTTAGCTCAGGCCGATGCAGTTTTTGACACTGCTCGTCAAGGCTTTTCATAAAGCTACCGTCAACCTCAGGTCCCAAAAGCTCATCTAACCGCGCGGCTATGGGCTTGATACCCGCTAAGACGGCATCCCCCCAAGCCACCAGGCTACGCGCTTCACCCGCGACGTATAGATTGAGCTCAGGGTTCCGCCCCTCCCGGGCAGTGGCCGCTAGATTAGTCTGCGCCTCTTTGCAGAGTAGCTCGTCATGCGAAGGACTATCGGTGAACAAGCACCAGGTCAGGAAGCTATCCAAAAATCTAATTTCAGATTCATCAATGCCCAGGGGTAGATAAGGATTGACATCTAGCAGCCTGACTTCAATGTATTCAACACCTTCAGTAGCGAGACAATGCAGAAAGTTCTGCCCCTTCTGCACCACCCGCTTGGCACGTACTGTGGAATAAAACTCTGCCTCTGATTGGAGGATGCAGGTGTTGACCTGCCGATACTCGCCATCAACCAGAGTACCAACCCGGCGATAGTCTGCATGCTCAGCGCAGATGGCTTGGGCGAGACTTTCCACATAAGAGTCAAGGTCGTTAAAGCAGATATTCAAGTGGTTTGTCTGGAGGTCGCTTTGATAGCCCAGATTGCTACTGCGCAAAGAGGTGGCGAAGGGCAAGTAGGATGTTGTTTCATCAAGGGGTTGCAACTGATAATCCTTACCCTGCAGAAAGGAATTACCCAAGGCAGGGGAAGCACCAAAAAGATAAATCAGTAGCCAACTGTAACGTCGGAGATTACGCATCAAGTCAAAGTAACGTCGGGTACGAAATGCCGGCAAAGATTCAGCGGAGGCTTCTTCCGCCTTGAGCCAGAGCCAGAACTCATCCGGGAATGAAAAGTTATAATGCACGGCGCAGATGGTTTGCATGGCTCGACCATATCGCCAACCCAAGCCGTTTCTGTAGGTGGTCTTTAACTTCCCGAGATTAGACTCGCCAAAATAGGCAAGCGAAAAAGCAGCATCATTACCTTCCTGAGGCGGGATACACGGCATGCTCGCTGACCAGAGCAGTTCGTCTTGTTGCTCTGAATAGATATAGCGATGGATGGAACGCAACTGATTGATGACAGCTTCCGCCGAGTTATGTACGGCGGTGATCAACTCGGGTTGCGCTTCTGAAAAGTCTGTCGTTATAAAAGGATGAGTCAGCTTGCTACCGAGGAAGGCAGGATGCGGACTGGTTGCCAGGCTGCCGCTTGCCGTCACGCGTAGCGTCTCGCGCTCAATCCCCCGATTAAATCTCAGCACTTCGGGGCGGTGGAGTGAGTTGAGACGATGCATGAGCTGATCCGACATAGTGGTTACCGGGCGAGGCAGTTTTTATAACACTTTTTAGTGTTTAAGAAGCAGTGCAGTGGCAATACCGACTTCCTGCTAGCTCCGGCCAATAGCAGAAGCAAGGTGACAATAGTGATAAGCATAGTGATAAGCATAGTGATAAAAATGGCGGGAGACCGCATCTGAAAAATAGGTTATGAAGTAATGATAGAAAACGACGAGGATGAAAAATAAAGGCAACTTAGTGCACAAAGAACTATTTGCACAAAGAGCTATGAAAAGAAGTTTTTCTCGGACAAAACACATGGGGTATTTTACAAACCGGATAGATACTCGCCCCAATTGACAATAGCCTACTCAGGCTTCTCTCGAGCCTAGCCGATGCGCTTGGATATCAAAGAGATGCGCACACCACCGTTGCACGGGATTTACTTTAACCTGTCGCTCCCATGAGTAGCCCATAGCCCGTAGCAACTCGTTATAGCAGAGGGTATCTAGCACTTGTAATACCGGCGGTTCAGTGGTTTCAATCTCTAGAGACTGGTCAGTTACATGGGTGATTAACTTTTCACTCAGGTCGCCTCGACTTGCCTCCAGTTGCCGTTCCAGCGCAATGAATTTCCGCATTAGTTCAGCATAGTCTGCTGCTTTTTCTGAGAACCTAAACAATAAGTCTGCCGCCGAGGCGAGTGTAACCAATACTGCGGGTAACAGCTTTATCCATAAGGGCAAAGTTGTCGCTATCTCGGCACCAAAGGCAACCACTGTGACGGAACTGAAAATCAAGGCGAAGAACATCACCAATGTATGGCAATTCCGGAAAAAGTTTTGCCGTCTAGCGTGATAGCGCACCGAGCGACGCACATTGAACAGTAACTTGTCAAATTCTTGTTCTTGCGAGGTATCCATGCTAACTAGCCTACTCCTATTTTTTATCTTTATCACCATCTGGCTTACTATCTGGCGCAGGGTGCGTTGGTCTGACCATTGTGGGTGATGGTTTTTTGGGATTGGTTATAAATTTTAAGGATTATTTTTGGATTTCCGAACAGGTTGTGATGGTTTCTTTTTGTCGTCCATTATTTACCTTCTTCTGCGCTATGCTCAATTTCCCCATCGTGAATCTAACGCATAAGATAAAAAATATATCAGGTGACAAGAGTTGTGATTTGCAGATGGAACCCTGCCAATCAAGCTAACACGAGCAGACCTTGCGGGGCAATGAGTTAAGTGACCTGAGTTAAGTGGAATGTGGTTGCATTTATTGGCAGTAGTGGCGGTGAGGGAGGGATTCGAACCCTCGAAGCCTTTCGACTTACACACTTTCCAGGCGTGCTCCTTCAGCCACTCGGACACCTCACCGATGACGGGCGGAGACTGTACACACAAAGCCAGATACTGACAATCATCATCATCTGCTGCCTGCTCAGAGCGATGCCCAATGCCTGGTGGGTTCCTAGGCCGTCAAATAGGTGCAACGATAGGATATAAGCCTGGATATAAAAGCAACCAGCAATACCAGACTGAGCTCAGTCTGGGTTAATATGCCACTTTCGCATGCAAGACCCTATATCTTGAACCATAAAAAAACCAGCAGGATTGAAATTACGAAGCAGGCGCATAAATTTTCCATCGCGCACTTCACTATCTTTTCTGAAACCGAACGGGAAGACCT
Source organism: Candidatus Azotimanducaceae bacterium (assembly GCA_965208605.1). Classification (GTDB taxonomy): domain Bacteria; phylum Pseudomonadota; class Gammaproteobacteria; order Pseudomonadales; family Azotimanducaceae; genus UBA9659. Next base: position 1,604,638 of record OZ242345.1, read on the forward strand.
GCATGGGCATAACTTCCAAGTGGAATGTCAGCTGAGCGCGCCCGTGGGTGCTGACGGTTTGATTTTTGACTATGGCATTATCAAAGCTTCCCTCCATAAGGTGTGTCACGAACTTGATGGACATCTTGTATTGCCTGAAAAATCACCGCATCTCAAAATTAAAAAAGAAGATGAATATCTGGTTGCCATTTTTAACAAGGAGCGGTTGCCATTCCTTTATAGGGATGTGATTACCCTGCCTATTGCCAACACGACTGTGGAAGAATTTTCCCACTATTTTCTGGACCGTTTTCTAAAAGATGTTATTCAAAACCCAGGACTACACAGCCGGGATATTTTGGAGATGTCGGTGATTGTTTCCTCATCGCCAGGGCAGAAGGGTATAGCGAGCTGGACAAAAGATGAGGGGTCGGCATTTTGAAAACCGTCATCATCACTGGCGCCAGCAGGGGTATTGGTCAGGCTAGTGCGGAAACTTTCCGCCGGGCAGGCGATCGGGTGATCAACATATCACGTAGCGCATCCCACCTGAGCGGTGTGGAAAATTACTCAATTGATCTCAGCGAGAAGCAGGCCGAAGCGGCGGTGAGGCAATTTGTTGATACGGAAATTGAGCCCGGAGTCATCATACTGGTGCACAATGCTGCTCGGCTCAGCAGTGATTCCATCAAGGAAGTTGACCTTGATAGATTCAGGGCAGACCTGGCGCTCAATGTCATAGCACCGCAACTGCTCAACAAGGCATTGTTACCCCAGATGACGGCCGGCTCCGCAATCATCTATATCGGTTCAACGCTGGCGACAAAAGCCGTGCCCGGTGCCTATACTTATGTCGTCACCAAACACGCTCTGGTCGGTATGATGCGTGCCACCTGTCAGGATCTGGTGGGCACTGGCATACATACTGCTTGTATTTGCCCTGGGTTTACCGATACAGAAATGTTGCGTAGCCGTGTCGCCGACAACTCAGCAGCACTTGAAAGCATCAAAGAGGCATCAACATTCGGACGGCTTATTACCCCACAGGAAATTGCCGACACTATTTATTTTGCGGCACAGAATCCGGTGCTCAATGGTGCCATCATTCACGCCAATCTGGGGCAGGTTGAAAATTAGTGTCACTCGATAAGAGCTAACAAAAAATTAAACAAAGGCTAAACCACTGGAGATGTCATGCAAGAAAACTCTCAAGAAGGGATGCAAGAAGGGATGCAAGAAGACCCTCAAGAAGACATGCAAGCAACGAACACAGTATCCCAAGCCATACTGGAAAGGCGAGAGCGAGTGTTTATTGTCCTGGCGGGGTTTTTCCTCTGTGCCATGACGATGCTCAACATCATCGGCATCACCCGGTTTATTCAACTCGGACCCTTGGCATTGGCGGTCGGGGTTCTACCCTATCCGTTAACCTTCTTGTGTACCGATCTCATCAGTGAACTCTACGGCAGGGCAAGAGCAAACTTCTTGGTAAGCATCGGCTTGGTGCTCAACATTTTTATCATTGGCATCATGTGGTTAGCGAACAGCATCCCGTCCGCTCCGCTGGAAAATCAACCTTCCTGGCAACTGATTCATCTGGCAAATGAAATTATCCTGCCCAACGGCGACGCCGTCACCGATACTGTTGAATTGTTTACTCTGATATATGCCACCACTTCTGGTGCTGTAGTGGCATCAATGATTGCCTATGTCACGGCACAGTATTGCGATGTGTATATGTTCCATTTCTGGAAAAGACTAACTAACGGCAAGCATCTCTGGCTACGCAATAACGGTAGCACCCTGGTCAGCCAATGGGTTGATTCCCTGATAGTCATCTCGGTGACTTTTAGTGCTCAATTCTTTGCTGGTCTCATCAGTGCTAGTGCTATTCTCGTCTTGGCAGTCAACACCTATCTATTCAAACTCTTTGTTGCGCTGGCAGACACACTACCCTTTTATCTTGGCGTACATTATTTGAAAAAATATCTCAAACTCACAGACGAAGAACTCGCCCTCACGCCGTAGGCGGGAATCCAGAGGAACAAAGGCAACCGCCTGGATATTCCCGCTACACCTCAACGGGGGCCAGTCGGTGGGTTGTGCTTTCGTTACAGGCGCACCCCGCCCTCACGCCGTCACTAACATCAAAATGAATAATTAAATTTCAGACCGATGTTTCTTCCAGACAATGGCACCTGCTCCTTGACAAAAGAAGTGTGATTTCTTGCCACTTCATTCAAGAGATTTTTACCAAAAACAGACAAGGACAACTCGTTGGATTGGACTGATTGGAAAACTTTCGTTAATCTTATATCAAGCATCTGAAAGCCGGAGGTATGCGTTTCATGGTCAGTAAATTGCTGCTGTCTTTCCACATCTTTCAATGTCAACAAGAATGTAAAATCGTTCATACTTTCGTACACCACTTTGAGTAAATTTCTTGAAGGAACAGAACGAGGTACATAACCTCCATTGCTGAATTTGCTCAACACCCTATCCCTACCTAATGAAACATTGATGCGCCCAAGAGCAACTATAAACTCCCTGCCGATTTCAAACTCATAACCTGTAAATTCCGCGTCCTGCTGGGTATAGAAGGCGTGCCTTAGGCTTGCATGTGCATGCCCATCATCAGCTTCGTTCTTCGCGATTTCATCATGTCCAGACTCAGGCTCGTTTGCTTCTTCTTCGTCCAGTAGATAGATATAGTTGTCTATTTCATTTCTATAAAATGTGAGGGTAGAAAAGAAGGCTCCATGTTCCAGATCAAAAGATATATCTATATTGTTTGCTCGCTCATATTGTAGATTAACTTGCCCCTCTTCAAATCTTTGAGTAGCAAGGTGCGGGCCATTAACAAACAGTTCTACAGCTGAGGGCAATCTGGCAACACTTGATAATCCAAAATCAATATTTAATTGCTCAGAAACAACACGACTAATCGTAAAAGATGCACTCGTAACATTATCTTTGAATGATTTTTGAAGCGTATCCCTTTGTATACGGTCATGCCTTATACCAAAATCAACATGTATTGCTGATAAATCTTTACTTATAAAATAACCAAAGGTGGTTTCATTTGATTCAACCTCAGGTAAGTAAGCTTCCGCACCAACAATTTTAATTCTCTCATTGTTGTAGTTGACAACCAGTTTTTGTTTTGCTTCTTGTTCTGGCTTTTCCTCTAAAGCAGCATCGCCACCCAGGTCAAATATAAGACCAAACTCTTTGGAGTTATTAGAAAACCGGGTTGCTGTGCTTTCTGAACCATGATCTGTTTCTGCATGTTGTTCAGTGAGAATGTAATCAGTTAATTGCAGATGGTAATTAATACTATCTAACCGATTATTCTTCGTGTTGTAGATACCTTCTAACGTAAAGGAATCTGAATCTGTTGTTGAAAATATCCGTTCTTCTGCATGCTCTGCTTCATGCTCTGCTTCATGCTCTTCTTCATGCTCGCTATCTTCGTCATGCCCTGCTTCCTCTCCATGTGCTGGGATCCCATAAATAGATTGTTTATTAGCTAATGAAAAACCCATGTAACCCCGGTCATAAACTTTTGAGACACCAAACTTTTTAACAGTATTTTCATAGTCTGAATTATTCAGTGTTGCATGCTGCTCTTCTTGTGCATGTCCTTCCTCTGGAATAATTGCTCTGGATGGAATCTCATAGAAATCAAACTCAGAATCACTATAAGCCAGAGTCAAATTTAGCCCGGATATGCTTCCTGCATAAGTCAACTGAGTTGACATTCCATCATTCGCATCTTGATATTCACCGCTTAAATAGACCTGTGATTCGTCAAGATTTGCCTTTGGAATAGTGTTATCTACGATATTGACAATGCCGCCAATGGTGCCATTAGCATAGAGCAGTGAGGACGGCCCTTTAATAATTTCAATCTGCTCTAGATGATTCAAATCAATATCATTGCCATGATCTGCTCCAAGACCAGATATATCTCTTATCACCATTCCATTATTGAGCACCTTGACTCTTATTCCTCCAAGCCCCCTGATAATGGGTTGACCCACAGCAGCACCATAGTCACTTGATGATATTCCCAGAGAGTCATCGATCATTTCACCCAGGCTCTGAGTGGCATTAGTTGAAATAGCTTCCTGATCAATAATATGTAGCGGATTGGAAATATCATCAGCAGCTGTATCAATCAATGAAGCGGTGACGATGATCTCTTCAAGTACCTGCTTAGCATGAACGTCAGCATCAACATCAGCGCCGGCATCAACATCAGCGCGAGCATCAACACCAGCGCGAGCATCAGCATCAGCGCGAGCATCAGCATCAGCGCGCACTGAATTAGACAAAATACATAAGAGTAAAAATAAAAATGTCGTTAGAATTTTATCTGTATTATTGACCTTGATGCTCATTCCCACTCCCGTGTATCTTCCAAACTGTGTATTTTATCTGTTTTTTGCAAACAGGTATCGGCGCGTTAAGCGCAAAACTGCTATCCTAGAACAATGCAAAAAATACCGCTATTTATTCTGTCCCTGTGCCTGTTGCTTATCCCCATAGCAAGCAATGCCGAGCGCTTGCATATTGTTATTCCTGGCGGTGCTGGCGGCGGCTGGGATAGCACCGCGAGAGGTGTGGGTGAGGCACTCTCTCGCTCCGGGCTGGTTGATACCCTGTCTTATGAAAATATGTCTGGTGGCAGTGGTAGCAGAGCCATTTCCTATTTGATTGAAACTGCTGAGCGCCAGGACAACAGCCTAATGATTAGTTCATCACCGATAATCTTAAGTTCCCTGCGGGGCATATTTCCCTATTCCTTTCGCGACCTCACCCCTATTGCCGCGGTCATTGCGGACTATGGTGCCTTCGTGGTGCGTAGCGACTCGGTACACCAGGATTGGTCATCTGTAGTTTCCAGTTTTTTGGCTGACCCCCGGTCGGTAAAAGTTGCTGGCGGCTCAGCACGCGGGAGCATGGACCACCTGGTGGCTGCCCTTGCCATTAAAGCTTCTGGCGGCAACCCCAAGGCACTGCGCTATATCCCCTATAACGCGGGCGGCCAGGCAATGGTTGGCTTGTTGTCCGGGGAGACACAAATGCTATCCACCGGATTAAGCGAAGCGATTGCCCTTGCCAACCAAGGCGAAGTGAGAATTTTAGCCATGACCGCACCCCATCCTCTGCCTGATTCCCCTGGCATAAGCACCCTGGTGGAACAAGGCGTAGAGGCAAGCTTTATCAACTGGCGGGGGTTTTTTGCGGCGCCAAACTACCCTCAGGAACGGGCAACATTTTATATTCAGCAACTGGGTAAAATGTATAGTACCCCACACTGGGAAGATATTCGGGCGGCAAGAGGCTGGACTAATTTGTTTGTTAGCGGTGAGGAGTTTATCCAGTTTCTCCAAGAACAGGAACAAGAGCTTGATGCCTTGCTGATTGATCTGAACTTAAAACCAACCCAAGAACCGGGCTAAATGATCTCAAAATTGGATAACAAAACGAGACTAGGCAGTATTCTGCTACTGCTAGTGGCGATTGCCTATTTACAACTGAGCTTTTCGGTACCTATAGATACCAGCTTTAGTGATGAGGCTTTTAATGCCCGCACCATGCCCATGGCCCTGGCCATAGCGACCATTATTTGTGCCTTGTCACAACTGGCATTTTCCCGCGCGGCAAGTGCTGATGACAGCGCCCCGGAGAGCACCGATAATGAGCGTCTGTCTTCTAGCCTGGTGGCGACTAACTGGCGACCCGTTCTGGGCTTGTTGGGGCTGATGTTTATTTATTCTCTATGCTTTGAATGGCTGGGGTTTATGTTGGCTGGTGCCGGTTTTTTGTTTTGCGGGTTTTTGCTCCTGGGGGAAAGACGCTACGGCCTGGCAGCACTGGTCGCCTTCGGTCTAGTCGGCGGGCTCTGGGCAGCATTGACGCAACTCTTTGGCCTCTATCTTGATCACGGCGATCTCTATCGCTTAATCATAGAGATAATCCAGTGATTGAAGGCATTCTGATAGGGCTGCAAACTGCCTTTACCCCCACCAATTTAGCCATGGTGTTTCTCGGCTGCTTTGCCGGCACCTTTATTGGGATGTTGCCCGGGCTGGGACCTATCTCGGCCATCGCTTTGATGATTCCCATCACCTATGGACTGGATCCCTCTTCAGGCATGATCCTCATGGCGGGTGTGTATTACGGTGCCATTTTTGGTGGCTCTACTTCCGCCATCTTGATTAACGCACCCGGTGTATCGGCAGCCGTTGCCACCACATTTGACGGCTACCCCATGGCGCAACAAGGACTTGCCGGCAAGGCTTTATCCACTGCCGCCTACAGCTCTTACCTAGGCGGCACCATCGCTGCCGTATTGTTATTTTTGTTAGTGCCATTTCTTGCCAAAGTCAGCTTGAGTTTCCAGTCCTCGGATTACTTTGCCATGATCCTGTTTGGGTGCACGGCTATTGCTGCTTTTTCCGGCAAGGGCGAAGTATTAAAAGCCATTATGATGACCCTGGTGGGTTTGATGCTCGCCACCGTGGGTGAAGACCCTTCGGGCATTCAACGCTTTACCTTTGGCATTACCGATATTTACGACGGAATAAGTTTTCTGCTCCTATCCATGGCGACCTTTGCATTAGCAGAGGCACTGTATGTGGTGCTTACTCGCAAGACTAGTAATGCCAATAAAGAAGACACACAAGAAGACTCTCAAGAAGACTCTCAAGAAGAGAAGAAAAGTGCCGCAAATAAAGAGAGGGCACTGGAGCAAGCACAGCAGGAAATTGGTTCACTCAAGATTCCCAAAGATGAAGTTTTAGAAATGGCACCTACCGTGGTGCGTTCTTCTATTCTGGGCTTTTTTGTCGGGGTGCTACCGGGTGCCGGTGCCACCATCGCTTCATTTCTTGCCTATGGTATGGAGAGAAATCTAGCATCAAAAAAGCAACAAGCAAAATTTGGCAAGGGTAGCATTATAGGTCTAGCGGCACCTGAGGCAGCCAATAACGCAGCCTCCACCGGCTCTTTTGTGCCGTTACTCACCCTGGGCATTCCTGGCTCGGCGACCACGGCGATCATGCTTGGCGCCTTGCTATCCTATGGCATCCAACCCGGACCGCGACTGTATATTGATTATCCGGCAGTCTTCTGGGCAGTGATTATTTCTATGTATTTAGGCAATGTCGTACTGCTGATTCTCAACTTGCCGCTCATTCCTTACATCTCAAAACTACTGCAGATTCCACGGCAACTACTGACCCCAATAATTTTATTCTTCTCCTTGATGGGCGTGTATTTAGTGTCATTTAATACTTTTGATTTATCTATGATGGTTATTGTGGGCGCTATTGCACTGCTGTTTCGCTTGCTTAATTTCCCATTGGCACCACTACTATTGGGATTTATCTTAGGCGATATGATGGAAGAAAATTTACGCCGCGCGCTGTTAATTTGGGATGGGTCATTTGCCTTTATATGGCAACGTCCCCAGACCGCCATCATCATGTCTTTAGCTCTCTTGATGCTCGCACTTCCCGCCCTGCGTAGTTTGTTATCCCGCAACAAAGTGAAGGGCTGAGTAGATAGACTGTGTTGCTTGGGGTTGAACTCTGGGTCCTGCTACTCATTTTGGGCACTGCCTTGGTAAGTGGGGTTATCCACGGTGCCGTTGGCCTCGCTGGTGGCCTGCTCATGGCTGCTGTCATTTCCCACTTTATGCCGATCCAAGCGGCGGTCACTGTTGTTACATCTGCGCTGCTCTTTAGTCACACGAGTCGTGCTTTTATGTTGAGGCAGGACATTGATTGGTGGACCGTTCGGCATGTGTTGCTATTTGGTACGCCCACTATCGTCTTAGGGTCAGTGATTTTTGGTTACTCTTCCCAGACGGTTATTGCGAATGTTTTTGGCGTGGTACTGGGCTTGTCTCTGCCAATAAAATACTGGGCAAAACGCCATGCCATAAAAACCGGACCAAAACTGCTCGCCTTCGTCAGCAGCATTTGGGGGCTCATCGCGGGGCATGTGATTGGTCCGGGGTTTTTACTCACTCCCTTCTTGCTCAGCACGGGTATGAATCGCCTCACCTTTGTCGGCACCCTCGCCATCATTACCCTGTCTATGAATACCATCAAACTCTCTGTGTTTGGTGCCACCGAACTGGTCACGGGCAACTTAATCGTCTTGGGCCTACTGGCTGGCATTGCTACCATTCCCAGTAATATGCTCGGCCGCGCTATCCTAAGACGCATGACCGATGGTGTGCATGCCAGGCTAATAGATGTGCTGACGTTGCTGTTGGTGGCTAACTTTTTTTATCTGGCGGTGGTGGGTTAGTTGAGGGGAATATCGCTCGTTCCTCTGGATTCCCCCCGAACCCAGGCGTTGTGCCAAAGGCAGGACGCCTGGCTTCGGGGAGAATGACGGCGCGGGGCGCGGTGGGTTAGGTGAGGGAGAGCACCGCTCTACAACATTGAATTATCGCGAGGATTCAAAAATCATTACATCAGAGCCATGGTCAAGCGACTCTTGACTAGGTCTAACTTTGCCTTATGGGTAAGCGGCCGTTGGTAAACCTTGTTCTGAATAGACTCCGCAATCTTGCTGATGCCAATATACGCCCAGCTCAATTCAGATTCTCCATAAGAATTCTTCATTTCGAGGAAGTCATACGGGAAGTTAGTACAAAATATGTGGAAGCCAGAGAACTGACCGAGCTCTTGTGTGAGCTGGAATCCATCAGGCGTCAAGCGTGAACGCCGAGGGTGATAAAAGTCCACAAACAAGATGAACCATTCACTGCCTGAGAATGTGACAGCCTCAAAAACGTCAATCCTGTCCACCGAACCGATTCGATGGAACAGAATTCTTTCTCCATGAACGGTCTCAATATTTGAAAGATAGGCAAGCTGACCAATGGGTCCGTTTACAGGAATCGGGTTAGTGTCAGAAAAACCAAATGGTCCAGTACCATTCGGATCGCTATCGTAAGCGGGACCAGACTCGATTATCTCCCTCAAGGGAGGCGGGACTCTTTTGAGCTGGAACTGCTCATCTTCAAGGAGGGGTCGGATTTTCTCAAATATTTCTTGAAATGCCTTGTCCTCTTTATTACCCCCAAATAATTTAGATATAAATCCCATAATAAATCCTCAATAATCTGCCATCCAAGGCTTCACTCAAGCAGGTCGCTTAGCCGCTGTATTCCTGGTTTATTAAAAGCCATCCGAATCCCCTGCTCCAGAACGCCTGCCTACAGCACCAATATTCTGTATCCATGAACTTTCTATAGGAATTAACACTATTCAAAAATTGATTACTCAAAAATAATTCCAATAATTTTTCTGTGGGTATTCTTAAAACTTATTCCCTTGACCTTTTTCTTTCAGGATATTTTCGATCTCTGAGTTGAAAACTTCCATTTCCAATACTTCGCATTTTCCCATAGGTCTATACTTACTACGACCAGACCACGGATTCCAATACCATGTCATATAGTCAAGAGTTTTCCTGTCAATGTAAGTATAAGTGTCAGTACCCCGGTTGCCCTTTGCAATCCAAATTTTATCTACATCTTGTTGTAAATTTAAGTTCAATACATCTCCACTATTGGTATTGATGTGATATGTTCCTTTTTCAATTTGCTTTTCTCCCTCACCTTCGGTCTCAATGGCCACAATAAAATATTTGTTCCTCAGATTTTTTTGTCTTTTCCATTTCCATTTTTTCGGGTCTGAAGCAGTTTCACACTTTATGCTCACAAGGGCGCAAGCACTAGGCACCCCAATAAGGGAAGTAACAAGAATAAATATCAAAATACGCATTATTTAACGCTAACACACCATCTATATTTCTTCAATAGCATGTTCATTTGCTTGGATTCAACCCCGAAGTGCAACCGGGTGATGTGCGCCATATTTATGGCCACCCCGTCATCCTCGTATTGAACAGCGCGGCTTCGCCGCATAAGGAAAGCGGCTAGCGCCGCTGGTTTAATGCCTGGATTCCCGAGCAAGCTCGAGAATGACGGCGCGGGGTGCCGTAGGTCGCCAGAAGGAGCGGGGATGACACCCCGCCCCGTCAGGATCAAAGAAGGCGGGAATTGTATGTGTTATTCAATGACTGGATTTCCCCCAAACTCCGTCATTCTCGTCACTCTCGGGCTTGCCCGCTGACGGGTTGGATGACCGGGGTAAATCGGAAAACAATACTCTTTTTTACTGGATTCCCGAGCAAGCTCGAGAATGACGGCGGGGGTGGGAATCCAGAATGGCGGCTCACGCCGCCCGCGCCGTCAGGGAAGCAGCTTATCTTCTAATGAAAGCATTGAGGAGCCAAATGTTACCGGCAAAAAATAACACTAGGAGATAACTGAGAGATTGTGAGAATGAAGCCAATAAAAGGCTTAATGTGAAATCAAAATACTCAATGATCAATTCATTATAAATATATCCACCAGATACCACTAGGGTGATACCGATGTAAGCCAGTAAAGATTTCACATACAAATCAATATAGTTGTCTTTATAGGGATGGATACTTGAAATAACCTTTGCGATCAACAGTGTTTTATCTGCTACCGAATAAGTTCTTGATTTTTCATCCTCAATGATCTTGTCAAACTCTTTCATCTCAGTTTTTCCTTCGCTTCCTTTATCATTTCTTTTAATGCCCTTTCTTTTATTCTAGTCATTTCAGAAATTTCTTTCATAGTATATTCATAAATGTATTTCAAAGTAAAAATAAACTGCTCTTTTTCATTTAGTGGATTTATCAGGTCATAAAACCCCGAGTTATCTGGTTCAAGCCTGCTGGATATATGTTCATCTTCGTTAAATAACTCATGTGCTTTCCTTTTTGAAACAATGTCTTTGAATGAGTTGTATAGAATGCTGAGCAACCATTTTTTAAAATCCTTTTGGGTATCAAAACTATAGAGATACTTATACGCTTTAATGAACGTTTCTTGGGTTAAATCTTCGGAAAGGAATTTATCTCCTTGAGTCAATCTCATACTTACTCCATATAAAAAATCAGAGTACTTATCGACTAACAAAGCATAATGATAGCTCCCATGTTTGAGCGTCATACATACAGTCTTTGAGTCTGACATCAAATTCAAAAATCAGTAAAGAACAACTATGCGCCGAATTAAAAAGACTAATCTTGTCAAAGCATCATTTTAATCGGTTATCGGTCATCGGTTTTTTAGACTTGTCATAAAGCCCGAAGAGCATATACCCAACACCTATTGCTAAAACAAGCAGTCCTATTCCTACCAAGGGTGTTTGTTGAACTCCAAAATATCCAAACAGAGCAATTCCAATACCTACCCCCGAGGCGATAACGCCAGTTCTAACATCGTTTTTTTCATTATTTGCTTTATAGCCGGGAATACTCTCTAACAAATCCGGGGTGATGGTATTTCCAGACTGAATTAATGCCTGCATAGTGTCATGAAATTTACTAACCTTTAATTGGTTATAGTGGGACACGACCCAAACTATAAATACAGGCATACCAAATACAAAAACTATCCCAAATAGGGGGACTAATTGATCCCAATCCATCATATTTCTCCTTTATTTATGTTATCTATGGCGTATACCTTTATAAATTAAGAAATGGACAAAAAACTTTTCTACATCTATTCAAAAAGAAGAGGGCGGGAATGACGGCGCGGGGGCTTTCATTCAGTTCATCCAGTTAATCCAGTTCCTCAAGCCAAGCCATTTGCACGGCTTCCAGAATCTTCTCGCCGCAGCGCTCTGGGTCGTCATCAAAGCCGGGCAAGTCCAGTATCCACTGCCGCAGGTCAGTAAACAAAACGCCTATGGGATCAACATCTGGATAGGTCTCACAGAGTGCAATAGCAATGTCATTAATATCCGTCCACTTCATCTATGCTTCCCCTTTGCTTTCTCTTGGTACTTAGCTCTTGATATTAGCGCTTGGTACTAGTGCGCCTCGGACACCTGATTGATCGTATATTTCGGAATTTCAACCACCAGGTCCTCCTCACCTACCTGCACCTGACAACTGAGCCGGGAGTTGGGCTCCAAACCCCAGGCTTTATCCAACAGATCATCCTCAGTCTCGTCCGATTCTGTTAGGGAATCAAACCCTTCCCGAAGAATGACATGGCAGGTCGTACAGGCGCACGACATCTCGCAGGCATGTTCAATCTCAATACCCTGATCCCGTGCAATCTCAATCAGGTTGTCGCCTGCCTTGGCTTCAAGCACGCGCCCCTCAGGACAACGTTCTGCATGGGGTAAAAATATTATCTGAGGCATGATGACACCCTGCTAGCTGCGCTGCTGTTAATCATATCTGTTAATCACAACCCTCGTTTGATTGTTCAAAATCCTGACCCACTTCTCCAATCCGCCGCCCTGCCAAGGCCTGCCGAATCGCGACATCCATCCGCAGCCCGGCAAAATCTTCGCTCGCCTTGCCTAGTCTTTCCGTACCCTCATTGATAGCCTGATGCTCCGTGCCAGCCATGAGTTGCTCAAGAGTTTGTATGGCATCCCGCAACAACTTGATATCGCGCTCGCCAAGCAACGCTTCCCCGTCGGCATCAAGCGCATTAGACAGGGCTTCAATGACTCTACCTGCTTCCACCCTTGCCTCAGTCAAAGCTCGTTGCGCTACATCTTCTGCTGCATATTCAAAAGAAGCTTTTAACATATCGGTAATTTCATTATCGGATAGGCCGTAGGAAGGCTGCACCTCAACACTGGTATTGATGCCGGTACTCAGTTCCCGGGCGGTAACCGAGAGGAGACCATCAGCATCCACCTGGAACAACACCTCAATTCTAGCGGCACCAGCGGCCATTGGCGGGATACCGGTCAAGTCAAATCTCGCCAGGGAACGACAGTCTGCAACCAGTTCCCGCTCGCCCTGGATGACATGCATCAGCATGGCCGTCTGCCCCTCTGCATAGGTGGTGAACTCTTGGGTTTTTGCCGTGGGAATAGCCGTATTCCTGGGTATCACCTTCTCCGTCAAGCCGCCTACTGTCTCCAGCCCGAGGGACAGGGGTAGGACATCCAGCAGTAGCATGTCCTCTTCAGCTCGGTTGCCCACCAGGATGTTCGCTTGAATGGCGGCACCTAGGGCAACAACCCGGTCGGGATCAATGCCCTCCAGAGCACTGATACCAAAGAAGGCTTCCACCCTGGAGACCACATGAGGCATGCGCGTAGAGCCGCCAACCAACACCAGATGGCTGATGTCTGTAGTCGCAATCCCGGCATCCCGGACTGCACGGCGACATGCTTTTATGGACTCATCCACCAGAGGGGCAATCATCTGGTTAAAAGTGTCTCGGGTCACGCTGCCCTGGTAATGGAATGTGCCTTCTGTGATGTCAATATTGACCTCGTCGCTACTGCTCAGCGCCTCCTTGATTGCTCTTGCTTGCATCAACACTGCCCGCAGTTGTGCATGGCTGAGTGCCTCTGTGCATCCAGCAGCAGCAATCAACCATTCGGCAAGCAGCTGGTCAAAATCATCACCGCCCAGTGCCGAGTTGCCGCCAGTCGCGAGGACCTCAAACACACCTTTTTGCAGGCGGAGCAAGGATATATCAAAGGTGCCACCGCCCAGATCATAGACCGCAATGAGCCCCGGCTCGGCGGCATCAAGACCATAGGCAACAGCGGCTGCGGCAGGCTCATTGAGTAGCCGTAGCACCGTAACGCCCGCCAACTTGGCAGCGTCGCGGGTTGCTTGACGTTGAGCATCATCAAAATAGGCAGGCACCGTAATGACCACCCCATCAAGAGCGCCAGATAATGCGGCCCTGCCTCTTGCTACCAGAGTCTTTAGAATTTCCGCTGATACATGCACCGGACTCCAGTCGCCACTCACGGTGCGTATCCGCGGCATGCCGCCATCCGAGGGAACAAATTCGTAAGGCAGGCGATTGCCAAATCTATTCAAGTCATCAATGCCCCGCCCCATGAGGCGCTTCACGGAAAGGACCGTATTCAGCGGATCTTCCGCCGCTGATTGTCGTGCCTCAGCACCTACAATCAGTCCATCAGCCAGATAGCGGACTGCAGAGGGCAACATATATTCGCCATTTTCATCGGGGAGCGTTTCCACTTGTTCATCGCGGACACAGGCAATCAAAGAATTGGTGGTACCCAAATCAATGCCCGCGGCACGCTTCCTCAGCTTAGGCTCGGGTGCTTGCCCCGGCTCTGTTATCTGTAAAAGTGCCATCTAAGTGTCTGTGTATGCATTAATAGCCAAGGAGTTTTTCTTCCAGCTGCTCTGCTTTGAGCCGCAGTTTGTATATGAACTGTAATTTGTAGACAACTGCTGCTGCATCTTGTGGGTCATCCTGCAATGCTGTTACAAAATCTGTTTCAAGAGACTGAGTTACCGAAGCCAGATTGTTTTTGAAACTGGTTATTTGTTGCATTTTTTCTGGCTTCCCTGCTGAATTATTATTTTCTGGCTTCCCTTCTAAATCATTCTTTTCTAAATCATTGCCTGCTGAATTATTCCCTTCTAAATCATTCTCTTCAGAACCATTCTCAATGGCTTCCAGTTCTTCTCGTAAGGCAATCTGGTGCATCAGAAAGTCCGCCGGCAGACTGGGATTCTCAGCTATGTCTATCTGATGTAGTTGCAAGATGTATATGGCGCATTTTAAGGGGTCTTTCAATGTAGCCTGAGCGGTATTCACCAGGGTTGACCATTGCATTGAAAGCCGCTTTTCCTGATCTGTGCTCGCAATAAAATTATCCGGGTGCAGGTGTTTCTGCAGTGTCAGGTATCGGCTTGACAAACGTGCTTGATCAACCGAGAAGTCCACCGGCAAACCAAAAATCTCGAAGTAGTTTTGAGTCAAATCCACGGTGAAGGATGCGCCCTGAGGAGTTGAAAAGAAAAGACCGGCTGAGGACCCAGGTGCTTGCCTGAGCAAGGCGGGTCATCTAGACCGTAAAGCTTTCACCACAGCCACATTCACCCTGGACATTGGGATTCTTGAATTCAAAGCCTTCATTCAAGCCCTGCTTCGCATAGTCCATCAAGGTGCCATCAATATAAACAAGGCTCTTAGGGTCCACATAAACATCAATTCCTTGGGACTCAAATTTTAGGTCCTCGGATTGAATTTCATCCACTGGTTCCATGACATACATCAGGCCAGAGCATCCCGTCGTCTTGACAGCGAGCCGAATGCCCAGTCCCCGGCCTCTTTTATCAAGATAACCGGTAACATGCTCAGCGGCTTTTTCTGTGAGGGTGATTGCCATAACTATAGTATTAACCGGTGCTTGCCATCTGCTCAGTCTCGGCATTAACAGCGGCACCAGCCTCAGCAGGATGCTTGGTGCGATAGTCCTTGACCGCCGCCTTGATGGCGTCTTCGGCGAGCACTGAACAGTGAATTTTTACCGGCGGCAAGGCGAGCTCTTTTACTATTTCAGTATTTTTGATGCTCTCTGCCTCATCCAGGGACCGTCCCTTCACCCATTCAGTCAGCAAAGAACTTGACGCTATAGCCGAACCACAGCCATAGGTTTTGAACTTTGCATCTTCTATGACGCCGTCATCACCCACCTTGATTTGTAATCGCATGACGTCACCACAAGCAGGGGCGCCAACCATGCCAGTGCCAACATCGTCGCTATCACTATTCATCTTGCCGACATTTCTCGGGTTTTCGTAGTGGTCTAACACCTGTTTGCTATATGCCATTTTATTTCTCCTTTCTTTTCTTTATGTATGTCAATCGTGTGTGTCAATTGTGTATTTTAGTGCTTAGTGCACCGCCCATTCAATCTTATCCATATCAATGCCATCCTTGTACATATCCCAAAGCGGGGACAGCTCGCGCAACTTCTCTACTGCAGCACGCACCCTGGCGATTGCCATATCTACATCTTTTTCCGTAGTGAACCGACCTATTGAAAAGCGCAAGGAACTGTGTGCCTGCTCGTCATTCATGCCCAGAGCACGCAACACATAAGAAGGCTCAAGACTCGCCGAGGTACATGCTGAACCGGATGACACCGCAAGCTCTGGCAGTGACATGATGAGGGATTCACCCTCCACATAATTAAAACTGATATTAAAGATACCCGCAACACGATGCTCCAGGTCGCCAGAGACATGCACTTCTTCCATATCTTTTAGACCATTCCAGAGGCGTTGCCTCAGTGCCAGGATGTGTTTGCTTTCTTCGTGCATTTCCGCTTGGGCAATGTGAAATGCTTCCCCCATGCCGACCAGTTGATGGGTCGCAAGGGTGCCCGAGCGCATACCGCGTTCATGCCCGCCACCGTGCATCTGCGCCTCTAATCGGACTCGCGGCTTGCGCCTGACGAAGAGTGCGCCGACCCCTTTGGGACCATATATCTTGTGCGCGGAGAAGGACATGAGGTCTACTTTCAACTCACTGAGATCAATATCTATCTTGCCCGCACTCTGGGCAGCGTCCACATGGAAAAACACCTTACGCGCTCGGGTCACCTCGCCAATCGCGGCAATGTCATTGAGCACGCCAATTTCATTATTGACATGCATGATGCTGACTAGGGTGGTGTCTTCACGAATGGCGGCGGCGACACTGTCTGGGGTAATCAACCCCGTTTTACCTGGGTCAAGGTAGGTGACTTCAAAACCCTCTCGTTCAAGGTGTCGGCAGGTATCCAGCACCGCTTTATGTTCAATTTTAGAGGTCACAATATGTTGCCCCTTGCTCTTGTAGAAGCGGGCGACACCTTTGATCGCGAGATTATCGGCTTCGGTTGCCCCTGAGGTCCAGACAATTTCCCGCGGGTCACACACCACCAGGTCAGCCACCCGACGTCTGGCGATTTCCACCGCCTCTTCTGCTTCCCAGCCAAACTTGTGGGAACGACTGGCCGGGTTGCCAAAATTCCCCTCCGCAACCAGGCATTTGTTCATTTCCTGGACTACACGGGGATCAACAGGGGTGGTTGCTGCATAGTCAAGATATATGGGGGTCTTCATTCAAGTTTACCTTTTGCTGTTTTTATCGTCAGTGGTTGTTGTTCAGTAATCGTGTTCGGGAGCCGTGTACCTGGGCCTCGGTCATGCTTCTGTCGTCATCGGCATACGCGCTATCTCTTCAATATTCGCATCCTGCCGTGCTGCTATTTGTTTTACTTCCCGCCGCGCAATGATACTCGCAAGGTCAATGCCGCTCAGGAAGCCATGGATTTGGTCACTGAGCTCCGACCATAATTGATGCGACAGGCAAGTATCGCCCTGTTGGCAATCAGCACGACCGGCGCATCTTGTCGCATCCATCTGTTCGTCAACTGAATCCACTATCTCCGCGATATGGATTTCACTCGGCATGCGCTCCAATCTATACCCGCCGCCAGGTCCCCTGACGCTGCTAACCAGACCCCTATGGCGGAGCTTCGCAAACAGCTGTTCCAGATATGACAGGCTGATATTTTGGCGACGGGATATGTCCGCAAGGCTACTGCAACCGTCATGCTGATGCAGGGCAAGATCCAACATGGCCGTTACTGCATATCTTCCTTTTGCTGTTAGTCGCATCTGCTAGTTCTCTGTTTGGGCCGCATGATGGGGAGAATACCCGAGTATTTTACTCAAGTATAGGCGAGAGTGCCATACTTTATTCTGAACTGATCTATCTGAGCCTATGCGATAGGGGGCATAGGGGCTAATTCGCTTTTCATCAGCCCAAGAATCCAGAGGAATAAAGGCAATACCGCTCATTCCACTGGATTCCCGAGCAAGCTCGAGAATGACGGCGCGGGGCGCCGTAAACCGCCAGAAGGAGCGGGAACTCCGCGCCGTCAGGATCAAAGAAGGCGGGAATCCAGAGGAACAAAGGCAACCGCCTTGGGCATTTACACATCAACAACAAAGGGAAGTGAATCAGTGAACACATACAAGAATGACATACTTGTTTTTTACTTTCATAACAATACCTTACCATGATATTAACCATGCTTAAGTTGTCATGACCCTTCTTCTATACTAGTTGCCAGATAGGTCTTTCCTGCCAGTCAGCAGGGAAACCCATTTTCTGGGTATCAATGGAATGCCGGCTAATCAGATCCTTCAATCTCTGTTTCCAATGGTGCCCTGAGCTAATAACATCCATCAGATACGCGATCATTACGAATGTGTTGGAGATCTTTCTCAAGCGCCTATCACTGTCGGGTAAATGCTGTAGGCTATTCACCAAAGTATCTGGGCCCCTGTGGGGCAACATCATTGTCTTCGTGAAATCCCGGTTCCACAACCTTGAGTGATGAGCTGCGTGATTCCTAACCAGCGATAAGTGTTGGCAAAACGAGGTCATGACCTTCTCATCGAGCCCATAAATACGACTAATGTCCTGACGGTCACTTCGGGCGGAGATGGCCGAGAACCATTTGGAGAGCTGTCCAATGGTCATGAGTTCAACCACCGCCCAAACAGGCGGTAGTGGTTCTTCGTACTTCCTAGTCAGGTGCTTGATAAAGTCTTCTTTGCTTTGAGCAACGTCATTGGCCAGTTTCGTAATTAAACCACCATAGGTCACCGGGTCTGAAAAGTTTCCAGCAAGTAAGTGCGGGTGAGCTGTAGCATGATTATGGCTAAAGTGGTATGCCATCTGAGTTCTGAGCGAAACCTCAATTCGCTCGATAGCATCGAGTGTGAGTAAGCGCAGTTCTCGATCAAAGAAGTATAGATTTAACACGTCTTCAAATCTGGCACCCGATTGGAATTGATGCGTGGCATGATCCTGTTCGAACGGAAGACAATAAGCTGCAAGCCGATAATAATTAAGTTGCGATAAATAAAACGCAGCTCCTGCTGGATCGGATACATCTAACCCATGATCTTTGAGTTTCTGTACCTGCTCATCAAATGTTTTGGGGGGCTTGGTAAAGGGGACTTTTTTTGGAGATGTCAAATCTGAGCTCCCATCTTGGACATCAGGAGTGTATTTTCATTACTCCATAAATGAGTAACCCCTCGCGGTGCGCTGATCTGACGGGAAGCGGGAGGGGTATTGTTGCTGCTAAGTATAGTGCCCCCTCTGGCGGATTCAACCCCGATCTCACAATTGTTAGGAACACACAAACTGTCCGCTTCACATCAGCTCTTGCATAATGCCAGAAACATTCTGGATTCGGCGAGAATGACGGGGTTCAGGCTAGTTCAGTATCATTTCGTATTGGACAAGCCCCACCGCTATGCATCGCCTCATCTCCCGCCATTGCCATCCACGGATTCAACCTCAAGGATCGATCCCTGCTCATAGTGGTAACGCAGATAGCGCCAGTGGATAGCATCGGAGAGTGCCCGGGCTCGCATCAGCCCATAGCACTCCCCCGGGGATCTCACACTATGATAGTGAACACCGTAACTTTTGGCATTCCGCAACGCGTAACCAAGCTGCTGCGCTTGACTATAATCATCGGGGTCGTAGATGGCATGCCCGTCCAGGTGTCGCAAGTCATGCAGGGTGGCTGGCCCCAACTGCGCTCGAATAACACGCATCTCTTGAGTAGTCTTTTCGATTCTGGATTCCCGGAGAAATCGCGCTCGATGGAACGAAGACTCGGCGATGGCCACTGCCTCATCAGCTGCGCAGTAATAGATACCAAAATTCCGGTTAAAACGGCCACCGCGACCATCCACTGGCGGGTGGGTGAAGGCCGCCATGATCCAGGACGCGCCATCACCGTAGACTCGGTCTTCTGGTGGCACCAGGCGAATGTCGCCGACTGCATCTCGCAGCCTGGGATTGGTCAGGGACTCAATGGCATAGAGCAGGTCCCAATCCTGTGGACTGGAGACGCGCGTGAACAGGCTAATCTGGGGATAGCGTGCCAGTATGACCCGATAGACGGGCTCATTTACCGCACTGCCGGGCAGGGTATTGGTATCAATCACTAGCCACCTTGTTCGGAATCAAGGAAATTCCTGACCAGGGCCAGGTCCACCACCTGCCCGGCAAGCAACCGAGCCAGCGGCGCTGTGCCATTGAACAGCGGGTTATCGTTGGGTGTGGCCAACCACTGCTCGGCCATTGCCTGGTCAGGTAACAGGATTTGCAAGGACTTGTAGATACCCAAGATATAGCTGGCCCGTTCCAGTAGGTCCCGGGTCAACCTGGCCTTTTCCGGCTGGCTCTTCCAGTTGTAGAAGGTCTTCTCATTGCTGAGCCCCAACAGAGTCATCTGCTGGGTACCGGTCAGGCACCACTGGCTGAAGATATTGAAAATCGCCGGCAGCAGTGAGCTGGTGACACTGGCACCACCCTGTAGCAGTTGTTCGGCTTGAACGCCCATGTTCACCCCCATTACTGTATTTTTACAGTATCTCAATACAGCCTAGTAAACTGTAGTGTTACAGTCAAGGGTATCAGAGGGACTATCAGAGGGATTTTTTGAAGGTATTGACCACGGTGGTACTGGCAAAATCGTCAGGATGCTACTTATGATACGCAGTAGTTGTAGTCTGTTTGAGTCTGCATGAGCTATATCTAAAACTCTAGATAACCTCTATTGTCAGCGCCTTCCAGCCATGGCTATTCTTTTTTCGATTGAAGTCGAGAATTCGCAAAACCTTCACTATTTGGCCATCCATATCCTGCTTAAGCAGGTCTTTGGGAACATAGGTGTCATCGACAAAACCGAAACCATTAGCCTTTATATTTAAGGTTCCTTTTTGATAACTGACATCATCCATGTTTTCTGGATCACAGGGCTCAGCGGCGATGGGAGATTGCTCTTCTGCAGACAGGGTCAGGCGCACATAATCCCCGAGACTTGGGAGGTTTTTCAGGCTATATAGGCCTAGCCTGATTGCAATATTCTGGTGCCTGTTGAGATACGCATGAAAGCCTTTTCCCGAAGCATGAATATTTTGAACAACAGCGATGCGCTGCTCTTGTTTTCCGAATAGAAAATCCAACGCGGTGACTGCCTGCTTCTCCAAGAAGGGCGGGAGCAACTCTAAATCAACTTCCGCATGGTACCAAGGCTGGTTCATGAGCCGCGCTAAGTCGGGTTTTATTTTCCAGTCTTTCTTAACATAATGGTCGACTGCTCGATTAACACACATTGATGCTTCATCATCAAAATTTTGTTCCGCTAACAATAGAGCGAAATCTTTAAGTATAGGTAACGCGAAAGAATCATCATTCACACAGCAAAGTGCTTTCGAAAACAACACTATAGCCGCATCTTGGTCTTCTTCACGAAATGTCGTTGCTAGAGCAGCCCATGCCCATGACTCGGTCTGCTTACTTTTCAAAACGACTAATGCACAATCCCTCGCCTGGTCAAACCGCTTAGCCCGGATAAGACATTTGGCTTCATCGTGATCTAGCCAAATTTTATGTTGCTTGTCTTTTGCTTCACGTCTTGTCTTTGAGAAAAGTAGGCTAATTTCGTCAATTGTCAATTGTCGTACTTCCTCATTCTCCATCCAGGCTCCCGCCACCTTCCTTGAGAATTTGAGCATCAAACTTGGAAATTCGCCCTTTTCGTTTATATATGGCTGCTTATCTTCATCGTTAAAAAGATGGCTTGAATGGTTGAACAATAAAACGACCAGCTTTGGTATATATTCAAGATTTTTTTGGAATATTAAAAGCAGTCTTCGGTATTCGATGCCCCCGGGCGGAATATCCAATTTTATAATCCGATCAAGTAAAGAATTGATATGCTTTAACTCGGTTGATGTGGGGGCGTGTGTGGCGCGATTACCACCGAGTTCCACACGTTCTTTGAGGCTACTTTGTACTTTTTTCAAATACTCATAACACACCCAAAAGAATGCACGCTTGATATACATATCGTTAGGATGATCTTGTACCGCTGGACAGCCAAGCTTCCATGCCTCTGGCAAATTCCCAGACTTACGCAGGCTAGTAATCTGTTGAAATAATGATTCACTCATTTGCAAAATCCTTCTTAAATCGGTCCGCTACATCTTCGGAGTCTGCCTGATGTACCTTAACGCTACTGATGGCACCCTTTTTGGATATAGCAGCTGATGGCACATTAATCTCCAGTTTAATTTTCCCCAGGGCATGTTCGACAATTAAATAGGCTTTATAGTTTTTTTCATCCACTGAAAGAATTGACCAATTTTTACTGAGCAAATGCTCTTTTATTGTATCTACCCCGTCCTCAATGTTCTTATCTCTAAAGATCGGGTTGGTAGCAAGTAACTTCTTGATTTCGACTAATAGCTTCTCCTTCTTAACGTCCACCTTACCAATGGACACCTCATATTTATCGTTGTAACTAAGATCAACAGTGACTTCGCCTTTATCACTCGTGAGAAAGTAGCGTTCTTGGTGATTGTGCTGCGTAATATTTCCTATGTGCCAATCGGTGTCATTAATAAGTTCATAAATGGTTAGTAATAGTGCCAGCAGCCTCGGTTCTGTATTGCTAAAGCCACTCGGGAATGGTGTCTCAAGCTCCGCATCAGTAGGTTTTCGATCTTGCTGGTAATAAAGCCTGGGCCTAACAGGTAGCGGTACCAGTCGAGAACATTCAAAACTCCACTGCGTTTTTGATAGCGGGGTGAGTTCTGGATAGTCTATGATCTGCAATGTGTCTGAGGTACACGTGGTGGCGGTGTAAAGCCGCCTGAAATAGCCGTCCGTTGCCGGATTTTCAGTATCGTGGGCAACCCTACCCTCAAGCCACACCCTCGGCAAGGGATCGCATCCCTGAGCACGATGCACAGTCAGCGCATACGCATAGCGCAAGCGAGCCACATTGGTGTAGTGACTCTCCTTCACCAACATATCATGCTTCGTCTTATACTGATGCAGTGCTTTCTTATACTGCTCACATGCTTCCTTATACTTAGCGTCACCCTTATTATTCGTTGAACCCAGTTTTGTCTTCATCACATCCAGTTTTGTCTTCATTACATCCAGTTTTGTCTTTTGATCAGACAAGACAGCATCTGCTTCCTCCCTCGCCCAGATTCGCAACGCTATGGCCTGGTCTGGAGGTAACTCGGGCTTCGGTGCTGAGAGAAAATCAGGCAGATAGCGGATTGTCGCAGTGCGACCAGAGTATTCAATATCGGCCTTAGCGAAGTCGACTGAAACCGGGCCTTCTCGACCCTTGAGATTTATTGATTTTGTTTTAATTTCTCCATCGGACGAGGTTACGTGAGCAAATACACCAAAACTGACCCATTCAATATCAGTCTGATTGTATTTGTTTTTTTGCAGCTTAGGCGTCTGATTGTATATATCAACTATATCGCCAACGGCCAATATGTTAAGGCTTGATGCGCTGAGATATTTACTTCTAATGCTGTTATTAACTGCTTGCGCTCTCTTATGAGTTGGGCAGAGGTAGACTGCCTCACGAGGCCACTGGAGCAGGCTTTTGGCGATATTGTCGGTCTGCTCGCCTTTAGAAATCGTTCTTATAGTGCCTTGTTGACATAAGGGTAACCGCACAAACTTTTTGGCTTTAATCTGCTCGATGAGAACCTTCTGAAAATCCAATATTTCAATAGGCGCTTTATCATCACGATCTTGGGAGTTCAGTTCTGTCCGATTAAAGCCGATATTATGCTGTTTGAATATCTGACATCCGAGCAAGCTTTTGTCCTGTCCCCCTCTGGTTAATTGATACGGATCACCTATCAACAAAATCTTCGGCAGGTCTGAAAATTCAAGTGCTTCGTGAGCATCCATACCTTCTTGATATTCTTTATTTCTAAATGAATCCAGAAAGTCCCGCAAAATGAAACCACTACCATAAACACTAGTTTCCAATTCCCACAGACTGTCTCCAAGTAAATGCGCATCCAAAATGATGATGATGTCTTTGTTAGGATCAATAGGCTTACGATTTACCGGATAAATTTCCTTTTCATTCTTGATTTCGTTTGGGTTCCCAGCATAAAGCCAAGTATATATGCTACTAACATCGTCGAGCCCGCTGGCTTTATAACGATTAGCGATGCGTACATTGGGCGATAGAAAAATGGGCGTCTTCCCTTTGCGCACGAATTCAGCGATGGCGGCCCTTCGCACCTTGGCTTTGCCCGTATAAAAGGCACCCGCGAGAGAGAACACCTTGTTAGCATCATCTGCGAGCCAGTCTTTGATTTCCATGAGCGCTTTAGTTTGCTCGCTGTTGGGCGGAAATTGAATTGCTTCATCTTCATCCTCAAATGTCGGTATGGGGACCTCCAAAGGACGTCCATCGGGATGATAAGCGGGCACATCAAACTTAGATATCACCAACGCAATATCAGCATCAGAAAAGCTGATTGCAGGGCTTACTATTGCGTCTGTTGCCCGTATCACTGATAACATATCGGCAATATGAAACCACCGGCTGACTGTATGAGGCAGTGTAGTTGCGTCAAACTTGATTGTTTGATGGAAGAGGCAAAGTCCAGATATGTGTCCTAACTCCGGGGAGGATTGAAATTTAATTTGGTTCTTCAGATAGTTGAGCAGATGATATTTATTAGCTCTGATTTGCTGATACGGATTCGTTTTGTTGCCTCCGCGCACATCTTTGCCATCAATTTTCCATCGCCCATTCTCTGAAAACGTTAGAGCGCCTCCATAATCCTTGAAATCAATGACGATTAACGCGTTTCTCTTGATGATGAGCGCGTCTATTTCACGCCCATCAACATAGAAATTCCCTAGCAGATGTAGAGGCTCGTCCTGTTCTCCCCAATGCATTTGGAGAAGATCGTGCAGCTGATTGAATGCACGGTTTTCATGTGCATGACTAAAAGGAGTTGCTCTGTAAGCTTTATAAGTCACTGGAATCTACATAAACCAATAGGTTACACCTATCCGATTACTCCCACTCAATCGTTGCCGGAGGCTTACTTGATATATCATAAGTTACTTGCCGGAGGCTTACTTGATATATCATAAGTTACTCAGGTAATGCTTGGTATTTTGAGAATAATGAGCATAACACCAAGTTGGAAACATCCACTACATTGAAAAGCTTGCGCCAGAATTGTATGTGTTCAGTAATTAGATGGCAGAATTGAACACTACCCTTATCACCTTGTTGCCGTTAATGACTACAGATGATGAAGGCAGTGCCGTTCCTTTCTCTGGATTCCCGAGCAAGCTCGAGAATGACGGCGCGGGGCGCCGTAAGCCGCCAGAAGGCGGGGATGACGCCTCACCCCGTCATTCTCGTCACCCCAGTTATCACAGCCACCGGCTGTGATAACTGGGGGTCGGGAATCCAGAGGAACAAAGCCAACCGCCTTGATATTCCCGCTACACCTCAACGGGGTGGCGCGAGCATATCGGGGAGAGCACACGAGAATCCAGATGAGTAAAGGCAATACCGCTCGTCCTCTGGATTCCCGAGCAAGCTCGAGAATGACGGCGCGGGGGTCAGCAGCGTTTTTAGTGCTTCTCTGAAGGTGACGGGTCTGAGTCATGTTCCCCTGGGTGGTCTCCCAGGCGATCCACGGCGTTCAAAATACCCCGCAGAATACTAATCTCCATCTGGTCAGGGCGGATGCGATTAAACAAGCGCCGCAGGCGGGTCATGAGTTGTTTCGGCGCCTCTGGATCGTGGAATTTGATGTTGATGAGAGTCTGCTCAAGATGCGTGTAAAAGTGCGCCATCATGGTGGCATCCGCATAGGGCAGATCCCACTTCTGTTCAGCATGACTGGCTGGGCTCTGGGTAGCGGCTGCTGGGTCAAGCTTTGCTTTGAGGATTTCATAGCAGATCACCTGCACTGCCATCGCCAGATTAAGCGAGGTGTAGGCCTTGCCGGTCGGGATGTTGACATGGAACTGGCATTTGTGAAGGTCTTCATTGCTCAAGCCACGAGATTCAGGTCCAAAGACGAGCGCCACCCCCGCGTTTTTTAGCACATGTTGATTGACCATTAGCCCACATTCATTCGGGCTGAGCAGGGGCCAGGGAATGCGCCGATCCCGCGCCGAGGTGCCAATCACCAGCTCGGTACCTGCTATAGCATCGTCCAGAGTCATCACCACACGCGCCCCACTGAGCAGGTCCTCAGCACTCACGGCGCGATGCAAGGCCTGGTCACTGGGGAAGTCCTGCGGCTTGACCAGCACCAGTTCGGTGAGGCCCATGTTTTTCATCGCCCGGGCAGCAGCACCAATATTCCCCGGATGGCTAGTCTCAACGAGGACAATGCGAACTCCCGGAAAGAGGTTGTCAGAAGCTTCCATAGTCTATGCTTTTACGATGCTGGCTTTTCAAATGTCTAGTTAAAGGTTTCATCTAGTATGCAACAGATGGGGAATCTTAACCCTTGATGAAATCACTTGCACAAACTAGTGCATGGGGCGACACTTGGCGTGCCAATTTCGGCACATTGAAACACAACTTTAAGGAAGCAGACCACTATGACAATCGCAGTAGGAGACATGATTCCAGACGCAAAAATGACCCTTATGGGTGCCAAGGGACCCCAGGACATCACGACCAGCGAGATCTTCTCTGGTAAAAAAGTGGTGTTGTTTGTGGTGCCAGGTGCCTACACCCCGACCTGTAGTAACGCCCATCTGCCGGGGTTTGTAGCCCAGGCGGACAAGATTAAAGCGGCCGGGGTGGACGAGATTGTTTGCCTCTCAGTTAATGACTCATTCGTGATGGATGCCTGGGGTAAGAGTCAGAATGCGGAAGATTTGATGATGGTCGCTGATGGCAACGGGGACTTCACCAAAGCCATGGGGCTAGAGCTTGATGGCTCGGGTTTTGGGATGGGCACGCGCTCGGTGCGCTACTCACTGATTGCCGAAGACGGCAAGATCACGACTCTGAATCTGGAGCAGGGCGGTGCCTTTGAGGTCAGTTCGGCGGAAGCCATTCTCACAGCCTTGTAGCGGTCTGTTCTGATAAAAGAAGTTAAGCAGCCCTGAGCGGTCTGTTCTGATAAAAGAAGTTAAGCAGCCCTGAGCGGTCTGTTCTGATAATAGAAGTTAAGCAGCCCTGAGCCGTTTTTGTAAACAGCCCTGAGCAGTTCTCTGTAAGCAGCCCCATGAAAAAACCCGACCCTGCGAAGATGCAGGATCGGGTTTGGTGCTTGTAGCCCAAAAAGCTACTTAAAAAAGGCTACCCTGAAACTTAACCCGCTTCTACTACCTGCTCAGCTTCGGGCCTAACCTCGCTTACTTCGGCCTCGGCTACCGCCGGGGTGAAGGCAACTTTTAAGGCACCTCGGGCTTCCGCGAAGGCATTCTGGAAGATGGCATTCTGCCCCGTCAGGGCTTCTTTGGCATTACTCCAGAGGGTGCCACCATATTCGCGTTGCAGGCTCAAAAAGCTGCTCAGCTCGCGAACTTCAGGCATTCTCTCGCCAAAATCCCGATTGGTGCTGAAAAACTGCTCCATATTCTTGCGTTGCAGTTCGGCCAGTTCGGTGACTGCCTGGGTGTTGATCTGAAAAAGCGACTTGCCCAACGTGGTTTGCTTTTCAATGATACTCATTTTCGACTCTCCTTTTTGTGAGACTGATTATTAAAAGCTTAATGTGCGACCTGGAAAGGCTCCTACTCAATGTTGCACCGCATCATTATATGGTGCGTTGCAACAATAGCAACCCTTTTTTTAATTTATTTTGCCCATTCGTAGCTATACATAAGCTAGATAGGCATAAACAAGATGATTCGCCGCTCTGGATTAGCTGGAACAAGCCGGTGACGGGTTGGAGGACCGGGTAAATCGGAAAGCAATACTCTTTTTTACTGGATTCCCGAGCAAGCTCGAGAATGACGGCGCGGAGGCATTGCTTGCCATTCACCGTTAATGTATGCCCGTGTCCCCGCGCCTTCAGGCGGCTTGCGCCGCCATTCTGGATTCCCGCCTGCTTTGATCCTGACGGTGCGGACAGGCACTATTCGGCATGCCCGGTTGCACTTAAGAGTTGAATTCAAGGTTTTGAGACAAGCCGTTGCGCTTTGTCTCGCCTCAGCTTAGTATTTTATACCTTAAAAGGTTTATCCTGCGGGTGTAGCTCAGCTGGTAGAGTCCCAGCTTCCCAAGCTGGTTGTCGCGAGTTCGACCCTCGTCGCCCGCTCCAATCCTGATTAACATGAGGCATGATAACAAGATGAACGTTGGGGTCTGGGCACCGGGTGGCGTGGCAAAAAATAACACACTGGATGCCGACCTGGTCGCCAAATTGCTCAACTGTGCACAGGAGGCAGGCGATAAGCTCACCTCAGAGGCGCTCAGGGAGCATCAACTGGAGTCCGCTCAGTGGCTCATGACGCTGGAGCTTGAGGCCTGGACCCTGGCAAATGCTCTGGCATCGCAAGATCTGGTGCAATTGATTCGCTTCTTCACCCTGGTTGAGGCGCAAATATCGGGCTGGGACGCGGGGGCAAGTTCGCCGGTTATCCCGCTGGTTAAATTGTTGAAGGCACGGGAAGCATTTGACCCGGCACTCAGAAAATGGATCAAGGCACATACTGACAACCGGTATCTACCCTATGGTAGCGCCCTCTAATTCTATCAAGCCCAGACCCAGCAAGAGCAAAACCATTAACATGAGCAAAACTATTAACAAGAGCAAAAAGCATGCCATGAGAAAAGCAGAAGTCGATCGCAATACTCTGGAAACCCAGATCTATGTTGCCGTCAATCTGGACGGCTCAGGGGAAAGAACCTTCTCCACCGGACTGCCCTTTCTGGAGCATATGCTGGACCAGGTGGCACGGCATGGCTTGCTGGATCTAGTCATTCGGGCAAGTGGAGACCTGGAGGTGGATGCCCATCACACAGTTGAAGACATAGGTATTACCCTGGGTCAGGCAGTTCGAGAGGCAATAGGTGCCAAGCAAGGCATCCGCCGCTATGGCCATGCTTATGTACCACTGGATGAAGCCCTGTCCCGGGTGGTCATTGATTTTTCCGGTCGCCCGGGGCTGGAATATCATGTTGACTTCCCGCGTGCCGCCGTTGGGCAATTTGATGTGGATCTCTTCCATGAATTTTTCCAAGGCTTTGCCAACCATGCTCAGGTAACCCTGCACATTGATAATCTCCGCGGCAACAATGCCCACCACCAGATTGAAACCGTGTTCAAGGCATTTGGTAGAGCACTACGCATGGCCGCCGAGATTGATCCCAAGATGGCACAGATCACCCCGTCCACCAAAGGCAGTCTGTGAAGTCTGCCCTATCAAGTCCGGCCGACCACTCAGTGGATATTATCCCGGCGATTGATTTCAAAGACGGCAAGGTGGTGAACTTGAAGCAGGGACGAGCTGAGCAGTGCACCATCTACTCCGAGGATCCGGTGGGGATGGCCGCGCACTGGGTGCAAGCAGGTGCCGAACGGCTACATCTAGTTGATCTGGACGGTGCCTTTGCGGGCAAGCCCGTCAATGCCGAGGCCATTCGTCGCATC
The DNA here is from genome assembly GCA_965208605.1 of Candidatus Azotimanducaceae bacterium. Taxonomy (GTDB): domain Bacteria; phylum Pseudomonadota; class Gammaproteobacteria; order Pseudomonadales; family Azotimanducaceae; genus UBA9659. The sequence goes on from OZ242345.1 coordinate 1,634,008, forward strand.
GCCCAGAATCATCCCCACCTGAGCATTCAGCTCGGTGGTGGTATCCGTAGCCCGGAGGTGATTGCAGCCTATCTTGATGCGGGGGTTGACTATCTGATAATCGGCACCCAGGCCGTGGTAGAACCCGACTTTATCGGGGCCATCTGCGGTCGTTTCCCTGGCAAAATCATGGTCGGTATTGATGGCTATGAAGGCAAGGTGGCGATCCATGGCTGGCAGCAGGTCACCGACATCAAAGTGGAAGACCTTGCGAGACAGTGTGAAGCCGCCGCTGTCCAAGCCATTATCTACACAGACATCAGCAAGGACGGCATGCTGGAGGGGCTAAATCTAAGTGCCACCAGGGACCTGGCAGCGATGGTGCAAGTACCCGTCATTGCCTCTGGCGGTGTAGCCGGTATTGAGGATATCCAAGCACTGCTTGAGCTCGGCAGTCAGATTAGGGGGATTATCACCGGGCGGGCGCTCTACGAGGGTCGGCTTGATCTCACCGAGGCTATTGCGCTCACCCGTGCCGCCTAACCCCGTCATTCTTGTCGAAGGCGGGGGCGACCGGGTTCGGGGGGAATCCAGAGTGGCGGCCTACGGCGCCCCGCGCCGTCATTCTCGAGCTTGCTCGGGAATCCAGAGGAACAAAGGCAATCACGGTGCTAGTGAGAGAATTTTTTATGTTATTCACTTCCCTTTGTTGTTGATGTGTAAATACCCAAGGCGGTTGATTTCGTTCCTCTGGATTCCCGTCACCCCAGTCATCACAGCCGATGGCTGTGATAACTGGGGTGCCGAGAATGACAGCGTGGGGGCTATTGCGCTCACCCGTGCCGCCTAGGGCGCAAATCACCGGCGCATGTCACTGGCCAGTGGTTTTTGCTCTTGCCAGTATGTTCAGCCCCTTGAGCAGGGTCAGGGCTTCATTGAGTTGGTAATCATCCTGTGCCAGTGCCGCCGCGTCTTCCGCGTCTGGCGCCTCGCTTTCCTCTTCCCCCAATAGATGCTTGGGCAGGTCCTTTTCCTTCACCCGCCGAAAGCCAGGCTCAATAGCGGTCACCCGGGAGGGTGCCACGCGTATATCGGGCACTATGCCCTCGGCTTGAATGGAGCGCCCCCTGGGCGTGTAGTATCTTGCCGTGGTGAGTTTGATTGCCTGGTCATCACCGAGCGGCACAATCGTTTGCACCGAACCCTTACCAAAACTGGTGGTGCCCATCACCACCGCCCGCCCATGATCTTGCAGGGCACCGGCGACAATTTCAGCCGCCGAGGCACTCCCACCATTCACCAAGACGACAATCGGTACCTCCTGGACAAGCTCCGGCCGGGTCGCGTGGTAACGCAGGTTGGTGTCCTCGGTCCGCCCCTGGGTATACACAATCAGCCCCTCATCAATAAAAATATCCGAGACACTGACCGCCGCGAGTAGCAGGCCACCCGGGTTATTGCGTAGATCAATGACCAGACCTTTTAAGGCTGCCTCCTGCTCCAGTGCTTGCAGGGCAGCGCGCACTTCCGCGCCGGTAGTTTCCTGGAACTGCGCGATTCTCAGGTAGGCATAACCCGCTTCCAGGTGGCGGTGGCGCACACTCGCGACCTTGATGACTTCCCTTGTGATGATGATGTCAGTCGGTGTTGCGGCACCTGCTTTTATCACCGAGAGAGTGATCTCACTACCCGGCTCGCCGCGCATCACCTCAATGGCTTCATCTATGTTCATGCTTTTCACTGGCATACCATCAAGTTGGATGATGAGGTCGCCCGACGCGATGCCGGCCCTGGATGCCGGGGTGTCATCCATAGGCGCAATCACCTTGATAAAACCATCTTGCATGTCAACCTCAATGCCTAGGCCACCATAGTTGCCGGCGGTTGTTTCCTGCAGCGCCTTGAGAGCTTCCTGGTCCAGGTAGCTGGAGTGAGGGTCAAGCCGGGACAAGAGCCCCTTGACGGCCTCTTCCAAGAGGGTCCGGTCATCAATTTCTTCCACATAGGTATCGCTAATCTGGGTAAAAGCCTCAACAAAGACCCGCAGTTCATCCAGGGGCAGGCGCGGCTTGAGTTCAGCCTCAGGCTGAGGGGCTGACTCTGCGGCAAGCACCATTGCCAGGGGCATGCTGAACAGCACCCAGCAGCAGACCGGCAGGCACCAGACGATGACTGAGCCTTTGATGCTCAATGATTTGATGATGATAGATTTGATGGTTGCAGATGTCGTTGCGGAGGTCATAGTGCTAGCCTGCTTTTAGTGTCAATAGTTAATATCAATAGCTAATATCAATCGTTAATATCAATGCATGGGCTCAGCCGGCGAGAATGACGGCGGGAGCGGCTTGCCCGCCATCATACGGCGTCCCGGTCCCTGACGACACACCATATCAGGGGGTCGCCGGGCTTACCGGCCTGGCGGATTTCAAAATACACCCCCGGCTCCCGCTGCCCGCCACTCTTGCCCGCCCGGGCAATGACCTCGCCGGCGGCAACCCAGTCGCCGGTTTCACGATGCAAGACCTGATTGTGCCCGTAGAGACTCATATAGCCTTCCCCATGCCCAATGATGATGAGCCAGCCAAAACCACGCAGCCAGTCGGCGAAGACCACCCGCCCGGGATGCACCGCATGTACCTTCTGACCTGCCTTGGCAGCCTGCACCAGACCCTGCCATTTTAATCCGCCGCCGCGCCGGCTGCCAAACCTATGGCGAATTTCCCCCACCACTGGCAGTAGCAACTTACCGCGCATACGGGAAAAGGCCAGGGCACCTTCTAAACGACCTGCTAAGCCAGTTTCTAAGGGTAACAACTCGGTGAGATTTCTTCTGAGCTGGGCAAGAATCTGTTCAAGCCGGTCCCGGTCTCGGTCCAGCTTACTCAGGGCTGAGCCGGTCGCCATAATTTGCTGGTTCAAGGTTGCCAGGGTCAGGCGTCTTGTGGCCTGGCTGGCATCCAGGGCTTGCCGCTGCTCATTGAGTGCCTGGCGCTTTTTACCTAGTGCTTGGTGTTCCTGAGCAAGGGCCTGGGTGACCGCTGCTAGTTCATCTAGCGTCGCCTGATAAGCCTTGACCCGTGCCGCCCGGGCCCGGGTGAAGTATTCATAATAAATCAGCAGGCGCGCCGCCTCATCCGGGTCCTCCTGAGAAAGAAGCAACTTAAGATATTCAGCCCGACCTATCTCATAGGCGGCGGCGACCTCTTGGGCAATGTAATGCTGTTGTTCTCCCTTTGCAGTCCGCAATGCTTGTTGCTTCCCCTGGAGCTGGACGAGTTGCGCCTCGCCTTGCTCCAGGTCTGTTTGCAGGCGGTTCATGTGGGTAGCAATCTGGCTGATAGTCTGCTCATTGCGCTTCAGCCTTGCTTCAACGTCAGCATGTTCGTCGGTGCTACTACTCAGTGCTTCCTGGTGTTGCAGGATCTTGGCTTCAAGTGCTTGGAGACGCACCTCAATATCTTCCTGATGGGTAGCATCTTCTGCTTCTGCTAATAGGCGCAGGGGGGTGCTAAGCAGAAGTGTGCCAAGCAGGGCTATGCTAAGCAGAGCGGTGCTAAGCAGAGCCGGACGACGCATCATCTTGGTGCGATATGCTTTTCGTCTTAGCAACATGCCGTCAGTCCGGGATGCCTGCCGCGGGTGTCGACTCTTGTAATAACCCTTGTGACAAGAGGACCCGGCCGGTCATTTCTGCGGGCGGCGGCAAATCCATGAGTGCCAGCAGCGTCGGTGCCACATCACTAAGCAGCCCCCCCGCCGGGTCAAAACTTGCCTCCCGGGGACCAAGATAGACCAGCGGCACCAACTCGGCCGTGTGGGCGGTATGGGGTTGTTGGCTGGTTGAGTCCACGAGCTGTTCAACATTGCCATGGTCGGCGGTAATCAGGCATTGACCGCCTCGGGCTTCCAGCGCAGCTTTGATCCGCGCCAGGCACCGGTCAATACATTCAACCGCCTTAATGGAAGCGTCCAGATTACCGGTATGCCCTAGCATGTCTCCATTGGCATAGTTGCAGACAATCAACTGATAGGCGCCATGGGTGATCGCATGCACCAGCGCATCGGTGATTTCATTAGCACTCATCTCAGGTTGGAGGTCATAAGTTGCCACCTTGGGTGAGGGGATGAGCAGCCGCTCTTCACCAGCAAAGGGGGCTTCCCTACCGCCAGAGAAAAAGAAGGTGACATGTGCGTACTTCTCGGTCTCCGCTAATCTCAGTTGTTTTTTGCCTAGTGATGCCAGATATTCGCCCAGGGAGTTATGCACCTCATCGGACGCAAAAGCGCAGGGGGTTTCCAAGTCGGTTGCATATTTTGTCATGGTGACAAACCGGCTGAGCTTCGGCTTTACCCGGCGCACAAAAGCATTGAACTCAGGGTCAACAAAACAACGGGTCAGTTGACGCGCTCGATCGGCGCGGAAGTTCATAAAAATAACCGCGTCCCCGTCTTCAAGGGTGCCCGGCTCAGTATCAACATCTGGAGCAACAATGACTGTGGGCTGGACAAATTCATCCGACTCACCACGAGTGTATGCTTGATGCAGCGCATCCATGAGGGGAACTGCTAGTAAAGGCAGCAGCCCCTTGGGTCACCAGTTCGTAGGCGCGCTTGATTCGCTCCCAACGATTATCCCGGTCCATAGCATAGTAGCGACCGACTATAGATAGGATGCCGCCGGCACCACCCGCGGTGAGCTGGCGTTGCAAAGCTTCCAGAGATTCACCCGCGGATTGGGGCGGCGTGTCCCGGCCATCTAAGAAGGCATGCACATAAACCCTGGCGACCCCACGGCGCCGGGCAAGCTCAATGGTCGCCTTAAAGTGCTCCACATGACTATGCACTCCACCCGGCGACACCAAGCCAAACAAATGCAGTGCCTTATCGGTCTGCTGGATGCTTTCCATACACGATAGCAGCACCGGATTGCTGAAAAAGTGCTGTGCATGGATCGCCTGGTTGATCCGGCTCAGACTCTGACGAATCACTCTGCCCGCACCCAGACTCAGATGCCCGACCTCAGAATTACCCATCTGCCCCTGAGGTAGCCCGACATCCGTCCCCGAGGCCGAAATCAAACAATGGGCATGCGCTTCCCAGAGATGATCCCAGACGGGCGTGTCGGCAAGCGCTATGGCGTTGTCATGCGTCTCTTCTCGGTACCCCCAGCCATCAAGAATGATAAGCAGAGTAGGTGGTGTATCTGTCATGCGGGAACATACCTGAACCTTGGGTGCTCGGATTTTACCGATAAGCCTGCGGATAAAGAATAGTTTATGCGGTAAATGTTGAACATGTTTTTAATAGGCCGTCAGAATCAAAGAACCCTGTCCCTTGAATATCTGGTGCCCTGCCCCTATATAGTGTTCCCGTATAGTCGGCGGTAGCACTTGAACATAGAGCACATAGAGGGCATGGAGAGCAACCCAGCAATGAATGATAGCGCCTCAGGTGACACCACTCAGGACAGGCCACAAAAGAGGGCCGAGGACGACACCGCTGCCCATGCGACTGACGAGGACCGGGCAACCGACGCCCCAAGGGATACGGCATCGGTAGCAGAAGGTGCTATAGAAGAGACACCAGATATAGCAGAGACGCCGGATTTAGAAGAGACACCTTCTTTAGAAGAGACACAAGAGCAAAAGCTAGAAGAGGCTATGGCAGAAGTAGCAAAGTTTCGGGACCTGGCACTCCGGGCAGAGGCGGAAATGCAGAATCTGCGCCGCCGTACCCAACGTGATATTGAAAACGCCCACAAGTACGGCTTGGAACGGTTTCTACAAAACCTCCTCCCGGTCCTGGACAGTCTGGATAAGGCAGTTGAGACCCCGCATAGCGGCACCCGGACTGAGGATGAACACCCGATTCTTGAGGGGGTCCGGCTCTGCCACAAGTTACTGCTAGACACTCTTGCCAAAGAGCAGGTAGCGATCATTGATCCTGAGGGTGCACCCTTTGACCCTAATGAGCATGAGGCAATAGCCATGGTGGAGCAGCATGATATGGAGCCGAACTCGGTGGTGACCGTGGTCCAAAAGGGATACAAGTTAAACAACAGATTGGTGCGGCCGGCCACGGTAATGGTCAACAAGTTACCTGAGGCAGACGCCGATGCATCCAAAGAAGCAAACAAGAGCATCACTTAGCATTTAATAAACGACGGTGGGGAAGTGCCACTCAGCCAGAGGCTTGAATTACACACTTTCATACCGATATAGAAAAGTAGCACCGGCTTTGGTGCTGGGAAAATTGGAGAACCTACAATGAGCAAAATTATTGGAATAGATCTGGGTACCACTAACTCCTGTGTCGCCATCATGGAAGGCAAGGACCCGAGAATCGTGGAAAACTCAGAGGGCGAGCGCACCACACCGTCCGTCGTGGGCTACACTGACGAGGATGAAATTCTCGTTGGACAGGCCGCGAAGCGACAAGCGGTAACCAATCCTAAAAACACACTGGCAGCAGTTAAACGTCTCATCGGGCGCAAATTTAACGACAAGATCGTGCAGCGCGATATAAAAATGGTGCCCTATGAGATAGTCGCGGCGGAAAATGGCGATGCATGGGTAGCGGTGAAGGGCAAGCAGATGGCGCCCCCGCAAATTTCCGCCCAGGTCTTGGCTAAGATGAAGAAGACCGCCGAGGATTATCTTGGTGAAGAGGTCAAGGAAGCAGTCATCACTGTCCCCGCGTATTTCAATGACTCTCAACGTCAGGCAACAAAAGACGCCGGCAAAATTGCCGGGCTGGACGTCAAACGCATCATCAATGAGCCAACTGCCGCGGCCCTGGCTTATGGCGTGGACAAGGCAAGTGGCGACTCCACCCTGGCGGTCTACGATCTGGGCGGTGGCACCTTTGATATATCCATTATTGAAATAGCCGATGTTGACGGTGAAAAGCAGTTTGAAGTGCTGTCCACCAACGGCGACACCTTCTTAGGCGGTGAAGACTTTGACCTGCGGTTGATTGACTACCTCGCCGACGAGTTCAAGAAAGAACATGGCATGGATCTGCACAACGATCCGCTGGCACTACAACGGCTGAAAGAAGCCGCCGAGAAAGCCAAAATAGAGCTGTCCAGTAGCGGCCAGACTGAGGTAAATCTGCCCTACATTACGGCGGATGCCACTGGTCCCAAACACCTGGTCATCAAGGTGACTCAAGCGAAGTTGGAGTCGCTGGTAGAAGACCTCGTGGAGCGGACCCTGGGACCCGTCCGCACCGCCTTGAAGGATGCTGATGTCGGGGTCTCTGATATCAATGACATTATCCTTGTCGGCGGGCAGATCCGTATGCCGCTTGTCCAGAAGAAGGTGAAAGAATTTTTTGGCAAGGAACCGAGAAAGGATGTGAATCCGGACGAAGCAGTCGCCATGGGGGCGGCAATTCAGGCGGCAGTCCTGTCTGGAGATGTGAAGGATGTGTTGCTCCTGGATGTAACGCCGCTATCACTGGGTATTGAAACTATGGGCGGGGTGATGAGTGCTTTGATTGAGAAGAACACCACCATCCCTACTCAGAAGGCACAGGTATTCTCAACCGCCGAGGATAATCAACCGGCGGTGACCATCCATGTGATGCAGGGCGAGCGCAAACAGGCGAAACAAAACAAGTCGCTGGGTCAGTTTGACCTGGCAGAGATTCCGCCCGCGCCGCGAGGCACGCCGCAGATTGAGGTGAGTTTTGACCTGGATGCCAACGGCATACTGAATGTCTCGGCAAAAGACAAGGCAACCAACAAAGAGCAGTCCATTGTCATCAAGGCTTCTAGCGGTCTGTCGGAAGAAGAGATAGCGAAGATGGTGCAGGACGCTGAATCGCATGCTGAGGAAGATCGACAATTTGAGGAACTGGTCTCCGTGCGCAATGTCGCTGAGGGGGTAATGCATGCTACGCGCAAATCCCTAGAAGAAGCCGGGGACAAGATTGAGGATAGCGAAAAGTCAGCTATTGAAGGTGCCATCACCGCGCTGGAAGAAGCGATTAAAACTGACGACAAGGATGACATCCAAGCCAAGGCCCAGGCACTGACTGAAGCCTCAGCGCCATTGATGGAAAAGATCTACGCCCAGGCGAATGCAGATGCAGCAGGTGATACCGAGGCGAGTAGCGAAGCCCCGGATGCTGTTGATGCCGAGTTTGAAGAGATTAAGGACGAGGACAAATAATCTCTTCCATGCTGGCGCCGCAACGTGTTACTTCCCGCCTTACCCCGTCATTCTCGTCACCCCAGTCGGCACCGCCATCGGCTGGGGTGACGGGAATCCAGAATGGCGGTGGCCTAAGCCGCCTGAATGGAGCGGGAACACGGCATAGATTAACGGCGAGTAGCAAGCAATACCGCTCGTTCCTCTGGGTTCTTTGATTCTGACAGGGTTCTAAGATGGCAAAACGCGACTACTACACGGTGCTCGGTGTCGAAAGAGACGCTTCTGAACAGGACATTAAGAAGGCCTATCGCCGTCTTGCCATGAAGTATCATCCTGACAGAAATCAGGCGGACGCGGACGCGGAAGAACGTTTCAAGGAAGCCAGCGAAGCGGCGGAAGTTCTGACGGACAAGGAAAAACGATCGACCTATGACCAGTTCGGGCATGAGGGCCTGAGCGGCACCATGTCCGGTGGCTTCGGCGGCGGCAGCTTCAGTTCCATCTTTGAGGATGTTTTTGGCGATATTTTCAGCACCAATGGGCGCGGCCGTGGTGGTCCCAGACCCGGCTCTGACTTAAAGTATGTCCTGACCCTTGATCTGGAAGAAGCGGTCAAAGGCTGTAGCCCGACCATCAAGTTCTCAACACTTGCCGAATGTATGGAGTGCCTTGGCTCCGGCGCGAAAAAGGGAAGTTCCCCGGTGGATTGCGTGCAATGTGCCGGACGCGGCCAGGTCGCCGCCCGGCATGGCATCTTCTCAATGCAACAAACCTGCCCCAGGTGTCATGGCAAGGGCAAGATAATTGCTGACCCCTGCACAAGATGCCAGGGTCAAGGGCGGGTAGAAGAACAGAAGGCACTTTCCGTTAAAGTACCTCCAGGGGTTGATACCGGGGACCGGGTCCGGCTCTCGGGCCAGGGTGAGGCCGGCGCTCAGGGGGGACCGCCCGGCGATCTTTATGTGCAGATGGATGTCCGGGAGCACAAAATCTTCATCCGTAATGGTGAGCATCTGCACTGTGAAGTGCCGGTTAGTTTCGCCGATGCTGCGCTCGGTGGCGACTTAGAAGTACCAACGCTTAAGGGCAAAGTCAGCCTGAAAATCCCTCCCGAAACACAGACCGGCAAACTCTTCCGGGTGCGTGGCAAGGGTGTCAATATGAATCAAGTCAGGCGCGGGGCAATCGGTGACCTCTATTGCCGGGTGGTCGTGGAAACACCGGTGAAACTCACCAAGAAACAAAAAGAACTACTCCAAGAATTCGCCGACATAGCAAAGGACGAACAGTCTCCGAAACGCTCCAAATGGTTTGATAGTGTTAAGAAATTTATTGACGCGTCGGAATAACCATCGGTACTGGAAAAGATGATGTTGGGAAAAGAGATGTTGGAAGAAGATAGTGGAAAAGACATGCGCAAGGTGGTCAGAACAGGGCTGGTAGGCGCCGCCGGGAAGATGGGCCGACAACTGGTGTCCTTGCTCAACAGTGCCGAGGCGCTGACCTTGACCGCCGCCATTGAACAGCCGGGACACCCGAGTATCGGCACCGATGCGGGTGCCCTTGCCGGGGTGGGCAAGACTGGCGTGTCTATTGGCGATGATTTGTCTTCGGTACTTCCTGAGCTTGATGTCCTGATTGACTTCACCATAGCGGAAGCCACTGCCAGGCATCTTGACCTGTGCCGTCAAACCGGCACCAGCATGGTGATTGGGACGACTGGCATGAGTGATGCCGACCAAGCGCGTCTGCATGCGGCCGGGGCAGACATTGGCATAGTCTTTTCCAGCAATTACAGCCTCGGCATCAATACATTGTTCAAACTGGTGGAAACGGCAGCCGCCATGTTGGGCGATGCGGTGGATATAGAAATCATTGATACCCATCATCGCCACAAGGTAGATGCCCCCTCGGGCACCGCGCTGACTCTGGGAGACCGGATCGCGAAGACCCTGGGACGCCAACTCAAAGATAGTGCCGTCTTTGGTCGACATGGCATCACCGAGGAAAGAAAGCGCGAATCAATTGGCTTTCACGCCGTTCGTGCCGGGGATACAGTGGGTGAACATAGAGTCATCTTTGCCGGTGTCGGGGAGCAGCTGGAAATTTCCCACCGGGCGCATACCAGAGCAAATTTTGCCGAGGGTGCCCTGCAGGCCACCCGCTGGATAAGCTCCCAGCCGGCCGGCGTGTACGACATGCTGGATGTCCTCGGCATCGCCTGATATCGCCATCGCCTGATTCGCCTCGGCCTCGCAATGACGGCGCGGGGCCGCGCTCCTTCTGGCGACTTACGGCGCCCCGCGCCGTCATTTCTCGCCACAGCCCCCGCTTTGCTCTGCTCCGCTGTCATTCTCGAGCTTGCTCGGGAATCCAGAGGAACAAAGCCAACCACCTGTGATATTCCCGCTACCCAGCAACGGGGGTGGCCTGGGCGTATTGGGGAGGGTGACAGCAAGAACACGAGAGCACAAGATCTGGATTCCCGAGCAAGCCAAAGAATGACGGCGCTGGGCTCAAGTAAGAACACATCTCATTAGTTGTTGATAACCATTCTCATTTAATTTAGCCTAGCCACTCCTTCAACACCGGGCTACATGATCGATGAGACACCTATTAAAACATGCTGTTGGCGTGTCTTGCCTGATTCTTGTGTCTGTTGTTGTGTCCGTGTCCGCAGTTACCTCTGTTTTTACCTCCGTTTTTATCTCTGTTTTAACATTCGCTTTTATATCATCCCCCGCCCTGGCAAATGACGACCCGCCACTCGAGCGAGAAGTGCTTTATAGTGAGGAAGTCATCATCCTCGGGAGCCGAGTAAAAGAACGGCAGATTACCGGTGCCGCCCAATACATTGACACAGCAGCCTTGGAGAAATTTTTCTACGCGGACATTCAACGTCTACTGCGTCAAGCCCCCGGGGTTTCCATTCAGGTTGAAGATGGCTACGGACTCCGCCCCAACATCAGCATCCGTGGTGTAGCCACCGAGAGAAGCGGGCGCATCACACTCCTGGAAGATAATGTGCTCATCGCGCCAGCACCCTACGCGGCACCTTCCGCCTACTACTTCCCAACGACCGGTCGTATCAGTGCTATAGAAATTTTGAAGGGACCCTCGGCAATCACCCAGGGGCCCTACACCATTGGTGGCGCCATCAATATGCTCTCAACGCCCATTCCAACGCCGTATCAGGGGAGCTTGCTGATAGAAACAGATGCAGACCACAGCTACCGGGCACACCTGGCTTATGGGGGTACTCATGCCACTGGCCTCGGGTTTTTGCTGGAAACCCATCAATGGCAATCCGATGGCTTTCAGGATATTGATCGTAGCAACAACAACACCGGGCTAAACGTTGCCGACTACACCATCAAACTTGCCCACACCTCGGCAGATGCCCGACACAGCATACAACTCAAACTGCAACAGGCTGAGCAGGAGTCAAACCAGACCTATCTCGGCTTAACGGACGCCGACTTCAAGGATGATGCCTTTCGCCGCTATGGCGTATCGGCCCTGGACAAGATCGATACCAAACACACCCAACAAATGCTGAGCTATCAGTTTCACATCTCTGATACCCTGAGTTTCTTTACCACCCTATACAACAACGAACACCGCCGCGACTGGTTCAAAACCGAGGGGATTGATCTGGATGGCAGCCACATGGCGGCCGAGCAGGTGCCCATCGGCTGGCTAAAAATTGTCCAGAGCATCAACACCAACACGAGTCTTGGTGCCTTCATGCCCGCCCAGTTGCAAGCAATCCTGGACGGCGAAGCGGACACCCCGCCCGGGAGCATTCAACTCCGCTCCAACTACCGGGAATATTTTTCCCGGGGCATCCAGCTCAAATTGACATGGGACACCAGCCTCGGTGCTAGCCAGCATGCCATTGAAGCGGGTCTGCGTTCCCATCAAGATGAAGAAGACCGATTGCAAAGAGACAGCAGCTATCATCAACAGGCAGGGCAACTCATGCGGGATGATGTCGGCATCTGGGGTAACGCGGGCAACCGAATTCAAGCCGCCGAGGCCTGGTCTTTCTATATCTATGACCGGATTGCATGGGGAGACTGGGTCTTCTCCCCCGGTATCAGGCACGAAAATATCCACCAAAAGCGTACCACCTGGGCAACTCAAGCTGCTGACCTGACAGCTACTGCCCTGACAACTGCCAGTCCGGCATCAGATGCCAGAGCAACTGTAGGTGCCAGAGCAAGCGCGCCCAGCCAGCGGCGTAACACCACCGAAGTATGGCTACCCGGCCTGGGGCTGCTGTATTCAGTCAATGAGCAACTCGTCTTGCTGGCAGGTATTCATCACGGATTCACGGCACCCAGCAACTCGCCTGGTGTTAAGGAGGAGTCCGCCATCAACTATGAGTTGGGCTTCCGATACACCCGCGGAGACCTGGCACTGGATACGCTCTATTTCCACAGTGACTATGATAATTTGCTGGGGGAATGTACCGCCTCTTCCGGTTCTGAGTGCACGCCAGGCGATGCCTTCAACGGCGATGCGGCGACTGTGCGGGGGGTTGAAATCATGTTGACGACTAGTTTCACCGCCAGCGAAGGCTACCGGATTCCATTATCGTTTAACTACACCTATACAGACAGTAGATTTGATTCCGATGTTGCTGCTACTGACTTTTTCGGAGATGTCCGGCGCGGCGACCCCATCCCCTACATTCCTGAGCAACAGTACAACCTTTCCCTAGGCATAGAAGCCAACCGATGGACGACCTATCTCAACCTGGGCTATGTCAGCGCCGTGTGTGTGCGTGCTTCTTGTGGCGAATTTGAAAAAACAGAGGCTACCGTAACACTTGATCTGAGTGTGCATTTTGCGCTGAGTGAGCACCTCGCTTTATTTGGCAAGGTTGAGAACCTGACAGACGCCCAACACCTACTAGGACGACATCCTTATGGCGCCCGGCCGAACAAAGACCAGACCACCACCCTGGGTTTGAAACTGGATTTCTAAGTCAGGCTCCTGGACATATAACTCGCCTTCCTTTTTCAGTCTGTCTGGACTGGAGGAGGGAGTGCCGTTCATAACGAATAATTGTGTTGTAGGTGTTTCTAACTTTGTTGGACTGCAGCACGTTTCGGACGAGGCTTCAATTCACCATTACAGTTTTTACAAATTTGATTTTGTTTAGTGGCACACGGAACACAGTAGCTACATTCATACGAGCAAATCATGGCTTCTGATGTGTTGTCGAGTTTGCCTCCACATGCCAAGCATTCGGATTTCATTTCTAACATTGGAGTAATTCCTTAATCAAATGATTCAGTCTAGGTTTGATAATAATTATGGCCTTCCGAGATATTATGCTTTAGGTCAGCCTTGGCGGGCCTTGTCCCAATTACCATGCATCAATGTCTCGCTTCAGCTCATCGCTGGTCAGGGTATCACTGCGTTCAACGGCGTCTTGCCCTTACGCACTTTATCGAGTACATAAAGCCGATACATAATCTCTTCCATATCGGCATTCTCGGAAACTTGGTTAATCATGTCTAAAGCATCTTGTTTAGCAGCTTGCATAAGGTTGCCTCTCAAAGTTAAGTGCGTCAGCGAGCTTAATCAACTGATAACTCAGGCTAACAGATAACTCAGGCTCTCTCTTGACACATCGTGTGATGGTACTTATAGTATTCTTTATTTGCAAGGTCACCTTCAATGCGCCAGATAGAAATCCCAGCAAACTCTTCCGCTGACTATTATGAGAGCTTCCGAAAGCTATATTACCATCTGTATTCCAATAGTTCCGCAAGTAGGGCTGAGAGAATTATTAGTGATATATCTAAACTACTGCTGGTGACCTTGGGTGTAAACAACAGATCGCACAAAAAAGTTATCTCGGATTTTTTAGCCGGCAATACATCAGCTAATGAGACTCTATTACCTTTAATACAACAAAAATATGCAGATGTTTTCGATGAAGGTGATCGCTTTGGCGTTGATGACGACTCGTTGCGAATGGGATTAGAATCGATCTTGGCATTGGATCTGAAAAACGCACCCTCCCACATACTTGGTGATGCATTTCAGGCATTAATTGGACCTAATTTAAGAGGCGACAAAGGACAGTTTTTCACTCCTAAAAGTATAGTACGGTGCATGATTGAGATATTAGCTCCCGAATCAGAATCTACTGTCGTTGACCCGGCCTGCGGCACTGGTGGGTTCTTGACTGAAGTGGCTGCCTACTGGGATAAGAAAAAGTATACACCAGGGCAGGTCATTGCGATTGACAAAGATAAAGATCTTTTTATTCTTACCTCTGCTTTATTAAAAATATCAAACCCTAAGAAAGCTAAAGCTATAAACCAAAACTCTTTAGATATAAAGTTATTAAAGACCCTTCCCAAAGCATCATCACCCTTCAATGCTGATTACGTAATCACGAACCCTCCATTTGGTTCAAAAATTCCAATTAAAGGTGAAGCGATTCTTTGTCAGTATGAACTCGGTTACAACTGGGAGTTTTCACAAGAAGAAAAGAAGTGGGTTAAAGCAAATACTATTCGAGCAACGCAAGACCCTCAAACTCTTTTCATAGAGCTTTGTGTTGAAATGCTAAAAGATGGTGGAAAAATGGGGATTGTTTTGCCTGAAGGCATATTTGGCAACAAGACTTGTGGATATATTTGGGACTACCTTAGAGGGAAGGGGAAAATTATAGGTTTAATAGACTGCCCTCGCACAGCATTTCAACCAGGTACAGACACAAAAACAAATATACTGTTTTTTGAAAAATGCAATAACCCAAAGCATGGCCTGACGAAAATAGCCGTCGCTATAAATTGCGGTCACGACAGGAGAGGACGGAAGATTGCCAGCAATGGTTTGGCTCATGCTGATGATTTTCAGCATATAGCTAATGATTGGTTTTCCAAAAAACACGAGTTCTGTTTTGATACAAGAATAACAAACCCCTACTACTTAGTTCCTAGATATTATGACGAAAAAACTAACTACCTTTTGGAGGACGATGCAAAGAGCATAGATGCCACAGTAATTTCTTTTGGTGAAATGATCGAAAGAGGCTGGCTATCGATTAAAAAAGGGCACGAGGTTGGCTCTGACTCTTATGGTACAGGCGAAGTACCATTTGTAAGGACTTCTGATCTCAGCAACTTTGAGATTTCAATTGATCCAACGAAAGCGGTTAGTGAGGAAATTTATAAAGAATTCTCGAAAGATCAAAATCTAAAACCAGGGAATATTCTCATGGTAGTTGATGGCCGATATAGAATTGGTCGCTCAGCAATTTTGCATAGTTATAACGCAAAATGTATTGCACAAAGCCATTTAAAAATCATCTCAGTTGACGAAAAAGTATCTCCTATTGATTCCTTTGAGCTTTTGTACTTATTGTCGATGAAAAGCGTCCAGAGATATATTAGAAGCTTGGTTTTTATTCAGTCAACATTAGGCTCTATTGGCTCTAGAATTAAAGAGATTAAAATACCCGTTCCAAACAAGAAGGATAAAATGTTTAAAGATAAGGTAGATAACTTCCGTACATCCTTAGAGCAAAGAGCGATGCTTTTAAGTTCCTTGCTCGAGCTTGAGAACCAAAGTGTAGAGCTTTAGTTAGAGTTGCTAACTCTAACTAATATACCCTCTATCCATTCGTAAAACTCATCGAGAGTTTTGTTTCCTTGCGCTATATTACAATCCCTATGCGCAAACCCAACGTTCTCACCCGAATGAATTCTTGGGTTGCTGTGTGCTGTTTCAATCTCAGCCTTACCACGTTGAGCGACCTCAAATAGTGTAAAGCTCAATGGCTCTCTGCATACAATACATGTCGTACTATTTTTAGTGAAATCTCCAAACCTTTCCTCTAAATATTTTTTTGTTTCTTCGGGGCAATCGGGAGCGTCAGGCATTTGATATACCAATGTTGCTAGCTTTCCAGAAACCAGCATACACTCTTGATATGTGGCGGATTTTTCTCTCAGCTTATCAACGACACCAGGCTTCATTAACCTCATATCCAAACCAAACTGTAGTAGCTCTTCGTTGCTCAACAACATAACCCAACGGAGAATTCTATTTGGCCCAGCGTCTTTGCTTTTCCATGTCGCACCTGTAGTCATAGTTGAGTCGCGTACAATTTTGTCTGCAACTTGTTTGTGCCTAGCCTTTAAATGCAGTAAATATGGGTATTCAGAGCATCGTCCTGTATGGTCTTTTTCTTGATGGCAGTATTTTTCAGAAACGTCTTTATATTTTGAAGTGTTAGCAATTGCTTTTTTACATAGCTCCATTACATTGATTCCCTGTTTAAGCATAGTAGTAATTCACTTGGGCTACATTTTAGGGTTCTAGCAATAATTGAAATATTTTGAAGCGATACATTTCGCTCACCTCTCTCAATACTTCCAATATAAGTACGATGAAGATCACAAAGGTGCGCCAACTCCTCTTGAGATAAACCTAGAGCAGTTCTTCGTCGTTTAATTTCGTTACCGAGTGTTGCAAGAATATCCATCTAAATGACCCAAACGTATTTTAAGCCAAGTTAGTAACTTGATGACTTTAAGTCTACATACTATAAGTAGCGTAGCGATAATGTGGGTTGGGGGATAGGACGAATTAGCCCCCTCTCTTCAAGTGCTTGATTCAAGTGCTCAAAAGTAGCGTCCATCAGCCTTCACCTCGCCACCGCACTCTGCTCAATTTCAATGGCAAACACGTTGCTTGAGCCGCTACGCGAGCTTCTCATGGCGGCAGGACTCACACCGAACACGCAGAAACCCGTGCTCAAGACGACCGCACTTCAGGCAATCATCGAACTCCCTGACGACATAATCTGGCAAGCGCTTACCCTGCCCCACCAGCATCGTCTGGAACTCGGGCCAGTGTTTCCTGGTTATCTGGTAAAGGAGTGAATGTTCTGGCCGCTGTGGAGAAATCCACAGAGGATGAAGCCAAGGATAAGCTCGAGTCGCTTTTGAATAAAGCCACGAGCAAAACCGAAAAAAATCGGACGAATAAAAAAATACGGAACTTTCTAGTTTAAGGTATTGCAAATAACATATTGCAATTCCGTCACTCAAACCCTAGCATCCCATGTCTAATACTCAAAAAGGGGAGACCCATGCGCTATATCATTATTTCTATAACATGCTTGACACTGGTGGCTTGTGCGGGGCGAAACGCAAGCCCAATTCAAATAATTCAATATGGAGACAGTGCGCTCGCTTGCGAGGAATTGATTGGTCAAATGGCTGTCCTTGATTCTCAAGCACGCAAGAAATTAGGAAAAGAATCTCGGAAAACAGGCAAGAATGTTGGGCTTGGTGTTGCCGGTGCGTTTTTACTTGTACCTCTGTTCTTCATGGATTTTTCTGAAGCTGATCGCATAGAAGCAGAAGCATTACGCGACAGATACTTACATCTACAAAGATTGGCTCAGAAGAACAAATGTGAGTTCTAGCAACTGCTTTTATTCGTCATCAAGAGCCAGTTCGTCTTAATCGCCCCTGATAGGGAAGGCTCTTCTGAGTGAGCGCAAGAACGCACTCCAGTTAGGGGCTTGCCACATCAATGCCATGACTGCATACATGTGCTGTTTTAGTTCCGGCAAGCCCTATTTGAGGAAACAGCCAAAGAAATACACACCGATGAAGTAGCAGGACAATACAAAGACAAAAGCCAACGGGTGGCAAATAGTCTTATATTGGGAATATATTTTCGACCTCGAAAAGACACCTTGAGAAGACACCTTAAGAAGATAAGCAGCACCCTGAAAGAAAGATGCCATGAAATCAATCCCTAAGCATGCAAAAGCTTATCATCGCAGCCCCGCTTTTACTGAAAAGACCGTGCCTGCATCGCTCCTAAAAAGTCACACCACAAAAGCGGGTGTCTGGGGATTGATTCAGATTGAGAGTGGGCAGTTGGAATATATAATTGAAGGCGGTGAAAAGTACTTATTATCTCGCGAGACCTTTGGTGTGGTCGAACCAGAAAAGCCACATCATGTGAAGCTCGTCGGTGGGGTTTCATTTTTTATCGAATTCTATCAATAAACAGAGCTCGCGGACTTTCTCGGCAAGCATGTTTCAGGATGACCCCCATTTGCTATGACCTTTCCCGCCATAAGGAAATGGGATGGGTGGCGGTTCTTCATCATAATCTATAATCCAGCCAACTCGATCAAAATCGCCAAAGCCGCGTAATTTTCTACTGGCATCATCAAATATTTTTTCGTATTCAGATGCCTTCTTTTTTTTATCGGTTGATTTTTGATTGTTGCTCATTATATAACCCTCCTCATATCATCTTTGGTATGAATATAACCACGAATATTGAGTTTTGTTGACAAATAATCAACCTTGGATTTAACCACCTGTTTGACAATATTTGCCATATATTGCCATAATCTCATCTTTGAAAATGACAGGAGGAAGCCATGGCCAGCATGAACATCTCCGTGCCGGACCCGATGAAACATTGGGTGCAGGCTCAAATTAATGACGGCAAATACGCGAGCTCCAGCGACTATGTGCGCGATCTCATTCGAAAGGACCAGCACGAAAAGGACAAGCTTGCCGCCCTACAGGCCGCTATTACTTTGGGCATTGAGAGCGGCCAGGCCGGGGAACTTGATGTGGCGTCTATCAAACAGAAAGCCAGACAGATGGCAGGGTTTGATACTTCTTGATGCCACGAATACTTAAGCAGACCCAGGCTGGCGGCGACGCAAGATATGAACTACATATAGGCGTTGAATTCCCGATACCTTTCGCTCAAAAAATCCCGGTTTGGCCAAGCGGTTTTATCAGCGGGTAAAATAATCGAAGAGCCATGTAATTCTTTTAATCCATACTGCAACATCGGACCGTCTTCTTCTTCCAGAATCATCTGCTTAACTTCCACTTTGAAGTCGGGCGTTATCCCGATCAACCGACTGTCAAATGCAGCGTGATGAAGTTTGCAAAGCGAAATGCCATTGTTGACCGTAGTTTGACTATGCTCTTCGGAATCGGGAATGATATGAGCGGCATCGAGCAACTCTCTATGTCGCAATTTGCATAAAGCGCATTGCTCCCGGTAAGCGGCCAGAACTTTCTCCCTGAAAGTACGCTGATGCAAACGAACGCGAGTCTCTCTTGTTATGTATGCTTTTCTTAAATGGTCGCTATCACGCACCGACTTGCCGATATCTTCCTTGTGCTCGGTTATATTTTTAGTTTCGTCAACCGCCACTCGAAACTCCAACGCGCCAACATCGTCAGCAATGACATATACCGGCCACACCGCCATATACTTGCCGGGCACGATTCCATGAAAATACACCAGCGGCAACCGCAACTCCATCGCTTTTCTCAAGCCGACATTGTCGCGGTGTTGCGGGTTGCTACCGCGATATTTATACAAAATGAAATCTGTCTCGGTAATTACATCTTGATAGGGGCTATTGGGGGAGGTGGTTATGGACAGCGGATACTCCGACAGTTTGGGAGTGAAAATCCCTTGCGGCCCGATGATGTGTATGCGCTTGTCGGAAAAAAGAAAGCCCACTTCCAATAGTTTTCGCGGAAGAACATCGCCATGAACTTTCACTTGCTTTGACAGCCATTCAAAAGCCACACGCCGGATTGACAAATCAACATTCATATTAAATAAAAAGATAACAACTGTGACCCGCTATCTTACCCTTTTCTTGAATGAATTCGTCCAGGATATGATACCGTCCCAATCAGTGCCATTCGCTCTGACCCACCCGACCATGTACCGACAACGAGAGATAAATCGGCTATGGTTGAGGTGCTAAGAGAACCTCGGAGAATCGCTATGCCTTTAAAAGCTATTTCAGTGAGATTAGATGACGAAACCTTAGCCCGTGTAGGTCAGATGGCCAAAGCGATGGGTAGACCACGCACATGGCTGATGGCTGAAGCCATTAAGCAGTATGTGGCGCGTGAAGAGCGGTTTATCCGTGAAGTGGAGAAAGGCGTGAAAGCCGCTGATGAAGGGCACTTGATCGAGCATACGGACATCAAAGCCAAATGGGAGGCCAAACGTGCAGCTCATTTGGTGCGAAAACTCCCTGCAACCGGGTAATGATGGCGCGAGGCAATGACTGGATTTCCCCAGAACCCCGTCATTCTCGTCACCCCCGTCATCACAGCCATCGGCTGTGATGACGGGGGTGACGGGAATCCAGAGGAACGAAGTCAACCACCTGTGGGGCATCTTATTAAAATGAGGGCTCTTTGGATTCAACCCCGAAGTGCAACCGGGATTGGCCTGGGGAGGGTGAACGGCGTTTTGCGAGGGCATCGCCAAAACCCTTCTCGGCTCGCCCTGCGAGAATCCACACACCGCGGGCTTGATTTTGTTAGTATTTCAGCAAAACTAATGACCGATTGGAAGAAATGAATTTAGAGAAATTAGGAAAGGCTTTTGGTTGGATTGGTGACGCGATACGGCGGTTTTTTGGCTGGCCGGAATCAGCCGCCGGTAACACTCATGTCAATGGCAGTAAACCACTTGACCAAGACAAGCCGCCAATATCCGACCCAAGCCAACTTGGTGCGGAACCTCCCAACCCGGAATCTTCGACAAGTTCGAAAAACCCTGGAAGCCCGAATTCTGGCGACGATATTCCTGGTGAGGATATACCGTCGCAAGAAGAACCTTCGGTCCAGACAAAAACTCCGACAAAAATGCCCGGAAAGCGAAACGAGCGAGACACTCCAAAACCCCCAAAACGAGAAAGACCACCGCCCGAAGAGAAACCGGAATTAATTTGTCGGGAAACCCGTGATCGTAGTAAATGGGAAATTTTCCTCACTACTCCGCAGGGCAAAAGTTTTGTGGTTTCGCAAAACAAAGTTGAATTGTCAGCAGGTGATAATGGTGAATATCTGCCAACAAGCTTTAAGGAAAAGATACATTGGACATATAACAAAAACGATGAAGAAATTGAATTATTTAACGATGACCGGCCGTTAATTTTCAAACTACGCAAAGAGTGGAGTGGTGACGGGCGTCATATCCCTCGTATTAGTAGCGGCTATTATCTTGTTTTTACGCCATGTGAGTGGCATAGAATCAACGATGCGCCAATTAGTGAGTCAGCATGCACCGATAATGATTTTCTGGCTCATTATTTTTATTCGGATGGAACGGGCACAGCAGATGGATTCAAGGAATGTAACTCGTTCATTAAACGAGAGCGGTTTTCGTTAAATGGAACTACAGTTGCCGATGATGCAAATATGGGTGAGTTGTATGTTGGCGATATTCCGAAATTAGATGATAACGAAAATTGGGAGGGCATTTCATGGATACAGGTCGGCAAGGAAGACGGTGATACCTGGGCAAAAAATCTCAAGCCAGGCGAATTGAATCTAGCGGATGTGCTACAAGATCGCGAAGGATGGTTTTTTATTCGTATTTATGATGCAGATGTAAAACTGATTCATAGCATGGATTTTCGCTATCTAGCAAATTTGGAGAAAATTTTAGTCAACGGGGAACCACATCACTCAGACAACATCTTCACCCCTGGCGATAACGGTTATGTTGATGCGGTCATTCAGTTTGTCGGCGAAGTCGGAGTGGAAAGCGAAAACAAAGATATAGCCGTAAGCAAAGACAACACTGCAATCATCGATTCACTTCCAAATCTCGATAAAACACAATGGACATTGATTGGAAGAAACGGACAGGTAACGATAAACCTTCACCTGCCACGGATTTGGTGGCAGTTAGTCAACAGCAACACCATATCTGACGAGTGGAAAGACACTCCTTTTGAAATGTCGCGCGATGAATTTCGTAACAACCGAAATGCCGCAATTATTGTCCACCTACCGTCCACCGAAAAAGAAATTCATATAGGATTTAATGAACTCAATCAATATGGTGGTGCGCGCAAATATCTTGTCAAATCTAATGAAGATACAAAATACGCAGAATTCAGGTTGCGCGATTTTTGTGCACACACAGAAATCGCAAAGACTTCATTCAAGAGAGCAGATTTACGGATACAGTGTGACAAAGCGATACTTACTGTTGTTCACGTTCCCCCCGACTTGCCAGAGCCAGAGCCAGAGCCAGAGAAAAATCTCTCGCACCCGGTCACCAGCAACAAAGGGTTTAGTCATGGAGAATTATGTGCCGCTGGATTGACTTCTGCCAAAGCGAGATATTTAGGTATCCGTGCTGACCATCGCCGGAGTTCAATGCATTGTGTCAATATAAAAGCACTCCAGAAACAATCAGGAGAAAACCATGCCGACTAATCAAGAAATCGAGAAGTGGAAAAATACCATCCTCACTCGATACCTGAACTATCTGAAAACATCCTTTTACTTCAAGGACACGGGTCTGCGAGAATCTTTCGATTTGGCACTAAAAGACAACGACCTAATGAAAGGGCCTTTCCCCGAACAAGCCCATCATTTCCAATCAGGAATTAGCCCAGGCACATTAGCTCAAGAATACTTCACAGCATACGAGGGTATTATGCCAGCAGTGTGCAATATTGATAATCTGTACCATCATCAGGAACAATCGATTCGCAAAGTACATAAAAATCAACAAAATACTGTTATTGCCACAGGCACCGCCAGTGGAAAAACGGAAGGTTTTCTCTATCCGATTCTATTTGAGTTATATCAGCAACATTTAGAAGGAAAATTGTCGGAACATGGAGTGCGCGCACTAATTCTGTATCCGATGAATGCGCTTGCCAATGACCAACGGAGAAGATTAGGGGATATTTGTCGGGATTTGGAGAACTCGAATTCCGATTTTAAGCCTACTTTTGGACAGTATATCGGTGCAACACCGGAACATGAGCACGACAAACAGCGCAATGCTAAAACTCATATGGAAAACCGACTTTCCGGGGAATTAATTTTTCGTGAGGAAATGCGCGAAACCCCGCCGCATATTCTGTTAACCAACTATTCAATGTTGGAGTATTTACTAATTCGCCCCAAGGACAGTGAATTGTTTGATGCCAATCGCGGGCGACACTGGAAGTTTATTATTTTGGATGAAGCGCATCAATATCGTGGTACTAAAGGCATGGAAATGGGCATGTTGGTACGACGACTTAAACAACGTTTGCGAGATGGCGGGCGCGGGAAACAACCGTTCCGCTGTATTGCAACCAGTGCGACCATTTCATCTACCGAAGGCAAAGAAGACAAACAGGCTATTTCAACATTTGCAGAAACATTGTTTGGTGAACCATTTACAGATGATGCCATTATTTTTGGAAAAAGAAAAAAAGTATCAATCGACTCAAAACCACAACGATTTCATTTGTTTGTGAGTGCATTGGAAGGCGCATTTTTGTCCTACAAAAACGGAAAAGACACAATTGTATTAAACCGTAAAACAAAAACAGACGATGAGAAAAAAATCGCAGCTTTAGAAATGGCACTTTGCCGAGAATGTGGTCAGCATTATTATGTGGGGCGCGAGGAAGATGGTTATCTAAGTGAAGCCATACGCGATCCTAGCCATAGTAATTTTGGTGTGAAGTTTTATCTGCCATTGGATAATGACGCAGATCTCGAAAGCGCCTGCTACCTGTGTCGTCAATGTGGGAAATTATCCGCAGAAAGTCCCACTTGTGAATGTGGTGCGAGCATCCAAGTAAAATTATGTGAGACACACGCAAACCATCCTGACCAGATAAAGCATTGCCAATTTTGTAATTATAACGGAGGCGGTGATCCGGTACAAGAAATCGTGCATGGGACGAATGGACCAAACTCAGTTATCGCCACCGCATTGCACGGTCTGCTACCAAAGGGGGAGCGACGAAAAATATTAGCCTTTACCGACAGTAGGCAAGATGCCGCATTTTTTGCTTGGTATGTGGAACATTCTTATCAGAAAGTGCTGGACCGTAATTTTATTTTGCGAGCATTAAAGAAAAATAAAATTAATGAAGAAGGCTTATCGATTGAAGATTTACAAACCCGCTTACAAAAAGTCTATGATGATGAAGGATTATTTCAGCATACGGCAACGGCCGAAACACGAAAAAGAGAAACGCTCGGTACCATTTTCCGTGAGTTGTTAACTAACAAAAACCGTATCGCACTGGACGGCGTGGGTTTAGCCAAATGGTTTATACAAATTCCGTCCAGTTTTCAATTACCGCCCGATATTTTTGAATCGCCTTGGAACTTTACTAAAAACCAAGGACGGGAATTGCTGGGTTTCCTTTTGGACCACCTGCGCAAACAGATGGTAATTGACATACCCGAAGGGGCACCACCCGCAAAAGATTTATTTACGCGGCGGCCACAAAAGGCGGTTGCAACAGGCGGAGGACTCGGAAAATACGTATACTCCTGGGGAGGCATTCGAACCGGAGTTGTCGAGCATTTTCTTTTTCGCTTGATTTCAGATCCTCATTTATCCGACCAAGGAAAACGCGAAGCTGGAAAAAATCTCATGGATGCTTTGTGGGATTCCATCCTTGATCACGGTCGTGTCGTTGCCGACAATAACGAACTTTTGCAACACGCACCAACCGACGGCACTTTTCGCTTGAATCCTGATTGGTTGCGTGTAAAACTTCCATCGCCGGGCGAGTGTTTTGAATGTGATACTTGCGCAAGATTAAGTTTTTATAATATTCGTTGTGTCTGCCCGCGCAACAATTGCCCGGGAACCCTTGTCGTAGCCGACCGCGCAAAACTGGAACAAAACCATTATCACGCTTTGTATATAGACGACACAATGCCAGCACAATTGAGAGCACAAGAACATACCGCACAAGTGCAAAGCGAAGAAGCACAAAAACGGCAAACCGACTTCAATAAAGGAAATATTGATTTGCTCAGTTCATCAACTACTTTTGAAGTCGGCGTTGATTTAGGTGATTTGGAAGTCGTCTTTTTACGCAATGTACCACCGGAACCGTTTAATTACACCCAGCGTGTCGGACGCGCCGGACGTCGAGGCGAGAGACCTGGTCTTGCACTGACTTATTGCCGTCGTAATCCACACGATTCATACCATTATATTGATCCGGAAAAACGTATCCTGCAGGGGAAAATTCGGCCACCGAAACTTCGATTGCAAAACAAAAAAATTATTCTTCGACATATAACTGCCATCACGTTATCTGCGTTTTTCAGGAAACCTGAAAATATTGAGCGTTTTAAAAAAGTTGAATCATTAATTGGTAATGTCTGGGAAAATGCGTGCGGGGCCGCCGATGTTAGAGATTTTTGCCAAAACAACGATACTTTGAAATCTTCCATAATCGATGTCGTACCAAAAGCAATGCACGAAAAGATTGGATTGCACAACGGTGATTGGATAGATGAAATTGTCGGTGAGGATAGCCGTTTCGCCAATGCCGAACGAGATGTTTGTGAAGACTACTGTCGAATGTACAAAAAACGGGAAGAGTATCGACAACAAGACGAAGACGGCAAAGCGGCACAAATAAGCCGACGCATGAAAACTATCTCCGAAGAATATTCATTAATTTTTCTTTCGCGCAAGGCAATCATTCCCAAATATGGTTTCCCGGTAGATGTAGTTGAATTGGACACTCGTCCAAACACCCAAACAGAGGCGAAAAACGTTTCCCTACAACGCGATTTATCACAAGCCATCGCTGAATATGCGCCGGACGCAAAGGTATTTGCTAATAAAAAGGAATGGAAATCCCACGGGGTTAAGGTCATTCACGGCAAAGATCTTCCGGTCAAATTTTATCGCTATGATCAGGCACGAGATTTTGAACAATGGAATGAGCATGATTCACAACGACATAATCCGAAGGGTAAATACCTGTCTCCCCAATTCGGCTTTGTTACGGGATTGTTTGACAAGCCTAAAGAGCCACAGGGACGTACTCGTCGGTTGTATACAACGCGTCCGTTTTTTGGTGGCTTTGAGGAAAAACCAAAGTCAGAAATAATCTTTGGAGTCAAAATTACCCCCGCATTACCTGGACGACTGGTGGTGTTGTGTGAGGGGAAAAATGGTGGTGGGTTTTATATTTGCCGTAATTGCGGGGCAGGATTTACCGAAAGAAAACATCCGCACATAACCCCAGAAAGAAACGAATGTAACAGTCAACTGGAACATCTTTCTCTCGGCCATGAATTCGTCACCGATGTTGTACGCCTGCAATTTCCCACACTTGACGATTCACAGGCAGCATATTCGTTGGCTTACGCCATTTTATTTGGTGCGGCCACGATATTGGATGTCCCAGACTCCGATTTGAATGTTACTATTACCAAAGGTCAAGCCGAACATGAAACAGCGATTGTGCTATATGACAATGTCCCCGGTGGTGCTGGTCTAGTTGGCAGTTTGACAAAACTTGAAGTATTTCATGGCATCCTTGAAGAGGCAAAAAAACGAGTGTCCGGCGATTGTGGTTGCACCGAGAGTTGCTATGGCTGCATTCGCAGTTATCGTAATCAATTTGCCCATCCATACTTGCAACGCAACGCCGCCTTGCAATTTCTGGAAAATGCCCTGGAAAACGTAACCGAGAATTCAGTTTAACCACATCACTTTCTTATGGGAATACATTATAGGGTGTCTGGTAAGATCACATCTAGTTTCCCATAATCATCCTAGTGTCCCTTCTCGGAGTTGTGCCATGCCCTTTCGCCTGTTGTTTCTCTTCATCTTTTCTTGGTCATCAAGCCTCGCTATAGCTACGGATTGCGAGGAATGGAACACGGAAGAATTTTTCCAAACCGCAAGCCTAGAAGACGTTAAGACTTGCCTTAGCCAGGGCGCAGATCCAAGGGCGCGGGGCGTATACGGTAATACCCCTTACGGCGGCGGCAGTACCCCTCTGCATCGGGCAGCAACGAGCACCGGACCCGCGGTGATTACACTACTACTAGATGCTGGCGCAGACCCAAAGGCGCGGAGCATGTTCGGCAATATTCCGCTACACCTTGCGGCAATCTACAACGATAGTCCCGCCGTGATCACACTGCTACTAGATGCTGGCGCAGATCCAAAGGCGCGGAACAAGGAAGGCGATACCCCCCTGAGTATGGCGGCATGGGGAAACGAAAACCCAGCCGTAATCACACTGCTACTAGATGCTGGCGCAGATCCAAAGGCACGGGACAAGGACAACAATACCCCCCTGCATGATGCGGCAAGGTTCAACAGACCCGCCGTAATCACACTGCTAGTAGATGCTGGTGCAAATCCAAAGGCACGGAACAAGGACGGCAAAAACCCTTGGGACTTCGCGAAAGATCGTGAAGAATTACAAGATAGTGACGTCTACTGGCGACTTCATGACGGGCAGTTCTGAAATCCTGGTTGTATTTCAATTCCAGTTAACGCCTAGTCCTTCTGCCCTTCTCCTTCCATCATGCCGTGCCCTTGAATGCCCTTAATACCCAACGGTTAGTCAGTATCAGGGAATAGGGTGTATATTGCTCATCTTGAATCCCTAGGAAGGTAGCATGACACTACACAACACAACTCCGGTTTTACTATTCCTGGCGGCGGCGCTTCTCAACAGCCTCGTCCATGCACATAGCCATGAGCATGCACAAAGTCAGGCACACAATCAGTCACAAGACCACACTCAAAACCAGTCACAAGACCAAACCCAGAATCAGTCACAAGACCAGTCACAAGACCAAACATCCACTCAGGATGAAACCGACTGGGATGTGAACCAGCCCGATTTCAGTAGCCCCGCCCAGGAAGTTGCGCTGGATGTGACCGAGGGCACCTGGATGAGTCTGGATGTGGCACCAGACGGCAAGAGTGTCGTGTTTGATTTATTAGGCGACATTTATCAGGTGCCTATATCAGGCGGCGATGCAAAGCCCATCACCTCAGGCCATGCCTGGGACATACAGCCGCGCTTTAGTCCCGATGGCGCATACATCGCCTTTACCTCAGACCGGAGTGGTGGCGACAACATCTGGACGATGCACCTTGAAACCAGTGCTTTGCACCAGGTCACCTACGAAGACTTTCGCCTGCTGAACAATCCCACCTGGAGCCCGGACGGCAAGTACATCGCCGCCCGCAAGCACTTCACCACTTCCCGCTCCCTGGGGACCGGCGAAATTTGGTTATACCATGTCAATGGCAGTGCCGAGCAACAGGGGCAGCAGGTCCTGGCAAAGCCCACTGATAGCTTCCAAAAAGAACAGGGCGAGCCCATCTTCGCGCCAGACGGCTCGGGCATTTATTTCAGTATCAATAGCACCGCTGGTGATGAGTTTATTTATCACCAGGACAGCAATCGTGAGATTTTCCAAATACGCAGAGTTGACTTGAAGGATGGCAAGGTGACCCGGATTGCTGGAGGTCCTGGCGGCGCGGTGCGCCCAACGCCCTCGCCCGATGGCAAAAAACTGGCTTATGTAAAACGCCTGCGCGCCCAATCACGTTTGTTTGTGATGGACCTGGAAAGTAGCGAAGAAACGATGCTGTTTGATGCCCTGGACCCCGACATGCAAGAAACCTGGGCCGTCCACGGGGTCTATCCGAACCTGGACTGGACTCCCGACAGCAAACATATTGTCTTCTGGGCACAGGGCAAACTCTGGAAGCTTGCCGTTGCCAATCGCAAGTTGAGCGAAATTCCATTTCGGGTGCAAGACACCCGCAGCGTCTATCCTGCTTTGCGTTTCCCGGTGGCGGTGGCCCCGGACACCTTTAACACTCGCATGGTGCGCTTCGCACAACATTCCCCGGATGGCAAAGCCATAGTTTTTGAATCGCTAGGCTCGCTATATCTCAAACGCGGCAACCGTCAGCCGCAACGGCTCACTGATGACAAGCCCAGAGACGGCTTTGATTATTACCCGGTCTGGGCACCAAACAGCGACCGGGTGTATTTTTTACGTTGGCATGACCGCCAGCTCAGTAGTATCCGGACGGTGGAGGTCTCAGGGGGTAGGTCGCGCGTCTTGAGCCTGGACAAGGGACAATACACGGAGCTGGCAATTTCCGGTGATGGCAAGCGGCTAGCCTACCGCAAGCGGCCGGGGAACAGTCTGCTCAATCCAGATTGGGATGTTAAAAGCGGTCTTTATGTGCTGGACCTGGACACGGGCAAGAGTCAATTTGTTAGGCAGCGCGGCACCCATCCGCATTTTGGTCCAGATGCTCGGCTCTATGCTCAGGAACGTTCCACCAGCCCGGCCAGACGCGGCAGCGATACCGCCAAGACCCAGTTAATTTCCATGACACTGGCCGGGCATGATGTCCGCACGCTTGCCCAGGCTGACTTTGCCACGGCCATTCGGCTGGCACCTGGGGGGCAACATATCGCCTTTATTGATAAGTATCAGATATACCTGACGCTCGCCATGCCCAGCGGCAAGGTAATCACCCTGGACGCCGCCAAGCCGGCCTTCCCTACCGTGCAGCTCAGTAACATAGGCGGCACCTATCTCTATTGGTCGGCAGACGGCACGGCAGTGAACTGGTCGGTGGGGCCAGAGTTAACCACGGTGCGCCTGGACGACGCCCTAGAGCCCGACTATCCCGGTCCCGACCTGGCGGGCACCAGGGTAGATTTATCCATGGCCGTAAAAGCCGACCAGCCGCAGACCAAGCTGGCACTGACCAATGTCCGCATCCTGACTATGAATGTGAAACGTGATGTCATAGAGCAAGGCAGAATACTGATTGAGGGCAACCGCATCCGGGCGGTGGGTACCAGCCAGCAGGTGCCAATACCGCCGGGTTATCTCGCCCTGGATATGTCTGGCAAGACGGTGCTCCCCGGGCTGGTGGATATTCATGCCCACGGACCCTATGGCTCAGGGGAAATTATTCCGCAACAAAATTGGAATTTGCTCGCCCACCTGGCACTGGGCGTAACCACGATACATGACCCATCCAGCCGCGCTAATCTGGCCTTTGCCGCCGCCGAATATGCACAGGCAGGGCTGATCCTGAGTCCTCGCATCTTCTCCACGGCGGAAATTGTGTACGGTGCCAAGAGTACCTACTGGGCACCGGTGGATGGCCTGGATGATGCCCTGGCGCATGTGCGCCGACTAAAAGCCCAGGGCGCGATCAGCGTTAAAAACTATAACCAGCCGCGACGTAACCAGCGGCAACAGGTGAATGAAGCGGCGCGCCGTGAAGGCATGATGTCGGTGGCCGAGGGCGGCTCCTTGTATCACATGGATATGAACATGATCGCCGACGGCATTACCGGTATTGAACACAATGTCCCCACGCTCAAGATGTACGACGATGTAACGCAGTTCTGGCGACAAAGCGGTGCGGGATATACACCCACCCTGGTGGTTACCTACGGCGGCCTGACTGCGGAAGATTATTACTACCAGAAGAGCGAAGTATGGAAGCATCCCATTCTCGCCAACTTTGTGCCACCAGCAGTGTTGCAACCGCGCGCCGTGCGCCGGATCATGGCCCCCGAGGCAGACTTTCGTGATGATGACGCCGCCCGCGCCGCCAAGGTGTTGCTGGAAGCCGGCGTACTCGTGAACACCGGTGCCCATGGTCAACGTGAAGGTCTGGCAACCCACTGGGAAATGTGGAGTTTTAGCCGCGGTGGTTTTAGCCCCATGCAAGCCCTTGCCGCCGCCACTATCAACCCGGCAACCTATCTGGGTTTGGAGCAGGACCTGGGCTCCTTAGAGTCTGGTAAATTAGCGGATATGGTGGTTTTATATGCCAATCCGCTGGACGATATTCAGCATAGCGACAACATTAGTTATGTATTGCAAGGCGGTCGGGTCTATGTAGCCACCAGTCTGGAAGAGCAACATACCGGTAGCCGCCAGGTCCTACCCTTTTATTGGCAGGGCAAAGCGCACAACGAAATACGTTAAATCTGAAACCTTGCCACTCACTTATAGGAGCCATCACCAGCCCATGTCACAATCACAATCAAAGTCACAACCACAGGCACGGTCACAGTCACGAGCGCCAGCACCATTCCCGCTCCGTAGAGCAACTTATCGCCGCGGCTCAGTCTTGTTTGCGCTGGTCTATTGTCTTGCCGGGTCGGCTTCATTGTTTGCCGCCGATGCGAATAGCCAGGCTAAGCAGACACCAGACGCACAAGCAATGGAATTTTTTGACCAGGCCTTCTGGGCACATGTTGAGCGCAGTCCAGAATTTTTGACCCATCTCGGCATTAAAAAACGCTACGGTGAATGGGATGACTATTCCGAGAGTGGCGGTGAGGAAAGTTTGGCACTCACCAAGCAACAACTACAACAACTCGGGACGCTACTTAACCGGGAGCAATTGTCCAGCACCCATCAGATCAGCTACGACTTGTTTGAGTACGGCGCCCAGCGAGACATTGAAGCATATCAATGGCGATACCATAACTATCCGATCAATCAGATGTTTGGGATTCATACTGCCTTACCAAGCACACTTATCAACCAACACAAGATTGACACCATTGAAGATGCACAAAAGTATATTGAACGCCTTAAAAATATACCGCGAGTGATGAAGGAGGTTATTCGCGGGCTGAAAAAACGCACCAAGATGGGCATTATCCCGCCGGCCTTCCTCTTCCCCAAATTCCAGCAAACGATTGATAATTTATTAACCGGTGCACCCTTTAAGAATCCTAGCCCGAGCGGTGCTCAGAGCAGCATTATGCAGGATTTTCAAATCAAGGTTGACGCCCTGCTGAAGGCAGGCAAGATCTCCGAAAAAGAACATGTCCAACTCACAAAAGACGCGCGCGCGGCATTATCAAGATCCTTTCAATCCGGCTACAAGAAACTCAACAAACAACTCAAACGCATGCGGAAAAAAGCAACCGAAGCCGCCGGGGTATGGAAGTTCCCTAAGGGTAATGACTTCTACAAATGGCGTTTGCGGCAAATGACCACCACCAACTTGACTCCAGAAGAAATTCACCAGATAGGTCTGCAAGAAGTCGCGCGCATTCATAACGACATGCGCGCCATTATGGCCGCGGAGAGCTACAACGGTAGCCTGAAAAGATTTTTCCAAAAAGTACAGAGCATAACCCTACCCAACACCGAGGCGGGCCGACTTAAATACCTTGAGGATGCCAAGCAGGTTATTGATGATATTCAATCCAGGCTAGGGATGATGTTTATCAGAAGGCCAAAAGCGGAGCTCATCGTGAAGCGAGTGGAGGAATGGCGGGAAGCCAGCGCCGGCTCGGCATTTTATCAGCCCCCATCCCAGGACGGAAAACGTCCAGGAATCTATTACATCAACCTGCACAATATGGATGACATCCCCACCTATCAATTAAAAGCACTCGCCTATCACGAGGGTATTCCCGGGCATCACATGCAAATCTCCTTGGCGCAGGAAATGGAAGACCTCCCGCTCTTCCGACAATATGGGCGCTATACCGCCTACACGGAGGGCTGGGGACTCTACGCTGAATATCTACCGAAGGAATTCGGGTTTTATGATGACGCCTATTCTGATTTTGGCAGATTGGCAATGGAGCTATGGCGTGCCTGCCGACTGGTTGTTGACACCGGTATTCACAACAAACGTTGGACAAGAGAGGAAGCGCAAGAATACCTGCGCGACAACTCAGCAGAGTCAGAGGGCGAGATTGTGCGCGCAGTGGATAGATACATTGTGATGCCGGGGCAGGCGACCGCTTACATGATCGGCATGCTTAAGCTCCAAGAGCTGCGCGCGACGGCGCGGCAAATCCTAGGCGATCAATTTGATCTTCGAGAGTTCCACAAGATAGTCCTTGATAACGGTGCCATGCCATTACCTCAGCTAGAGGCTGTCGTCGATGATTGGATTGAGTCAGCTGCAAGACCCCTAGGCCACTGAGCTTTCTTCTTCCAGAAGGGCATCCTTAAGCCCGCCATCACGCACCGGCTTTTCAAAACGAAGCGCGGCATCTGCTTCAATGGGTGCATGGCGAATCATCTTCCGGTCCTGCTTGAAGTCCTGCGTATTGCGCCAGCATCCTGCATCACCCTGCTTAGGGAAGAGATGCATTGACCTTTGCATATAACCGGCGGTGAAGCTGTCAATCCATGGGCGTGCTGGCATGCCCTCATCCTCGGGGCGAAGCCGGGGCGTCACCTGTCGCATCCCTTTTTTGTCCAGATGGTTTAGCAGGCGGCACACATACTCGGATATCAAGTCTGCTCGCAGGGTCCAGGACGCATTGATGTACCCAAAGGTCTGCGCCAGGTTCGGAATGTCGGAATACATCATCCCCTTATAGGACCAGGTCTTAGCCAAATCCATGCGCTTATCGTCCACACTAATCTCCAGCCCGGCGAGCACCGTCAACTTAAGCCCGGTCGCGGTAACAATGATGTCCGCCGGTAACACCTCGCCAGTGCTCAGCTTGAGCCCGTCCTCGGTAAAACAATCAATATGTTCCGTGACTACCTTGACGGTGCCCGCGTTGATGGCATTAAAAAGATCCGCATCGGGAATCAAACACAATCGCTGATCCCAGGGGTTGTAAGTCGGCGTGAAGTGCTTGTCCACATCGTACTCAGGGCCTAGGTGCTTTCTTACCAGAGCCAGTAATTTATTTTTGACTCTTAGGGGAGCAGTGCGAGTCTGGCGATAAAAGAACCGTTGCAGTTCCACATTTTTGAAGCGGGTAATGATGTAGGCAAGTTTATCGGGTAGGAATTTCCGCAACATATTGGCAATCTTGTCTCGGGCTGGCAAGGATACGACATAGGTCGGGGAACGTTGTACCATAGTGACCTCAGCACCCTGAGTCGCTATGTTCGGCACCAGGGTCATGGCGGTAGCGCCGCTACCAATCACGACAACTTTCTTACCTGCATAGTGCATATCTTCTGGCCAGAACTGAGGATGAAGCACCTGCCCTTTGAAAGCCGCTACATTTTTGAATTCTGGATCATGGGGCTGCTCATAGTTGTAGTAGCCGCCACAGATAAACAGGAAGTTACCGGTGAATGTAGTTTCTGCTTGCTCATTGGTGCCCCGCTGAGCGGCGCCACCCGTTCGGCTAACGGTCACCTTCCAGCAGACATCATCGGACGACCAGGCGGCCTTCGTTACCCTCTGCCCATGCTGTATCTTTTCCCTGAGCTTAAATTCATCAACCGTTGCATTGACATACTTCAAGATGGCGGGACCATCGGCAATGGCTTTGGCGTCCGTCCAGGGCTTGAAGCGAAAACCAAGCGTGTGCATATCACTGTCGGACCTGATACCCGGATATCTGAACAGATCCCAGGTTCCGCCTATGGCATCTCGTCCTTCAAGTATGGTCCAGGTTTTGCTGGGGCATCGCTGCTGCAAATGCACCGCGGCACTCACCCCTGAAATCCCCGCACCGACAATAATCACATCATAGTGGTTCACATTACTTCTCTCATTTTACTTCTCTCATTTTACTTCTCTCATTGAGTAGACAAATTATGCAATAGACCGGTCATCCTGCCAGAATTTCTACACATCATACACCAGCATTTTGCCGGTTCACCCAGCATTGCTCATGGCAGCAGCCTGACACTATTGTATTAGAGCCCGCAGCGGTTTTAATACAGTGTCTAGTGTCTCTCAGGCTATCTGAAGGGAAATGGGATTTGTTCTTGCTTTGGAGCCTTGGATGTCGCTGATGCTGGTGTCAATGTTTTTAATTCAGCGACAGAATCATAGCTATCAATCTGGGCTTCATGGTCTTTAAAAAATGATGCAATATCTAAATCATCTATGCCGCTAGTTACCCACCTACCTCCAGAAGCAACGATATTTTTATTACCCGCAGTTTTATCCTCGGTTTCCTTCACCCAAAGAGGCACCCATTGTTTCTTTAAGTTTTCCTGCGCACCCGACCAGGTGCCACCTTTGATACCCGAATGAACAACCAAGGCTGCATCCGACAAACAATAAATATACTTGTTGCGTTGCATTGCATGACCTACATGAAAACCCGCTTCTGGATGGAAAGGGGTAACAAGCACCAAATTGCCGGTCATTAAGTGCTCTCGATACTTCACGTTGGATGTGGCTTTGAGCAAACCGTGATCTAGCACTCCAACTACATTGCCTTCGGCTGAGAGCGCAGCTTGCATAGCAGCTTCATCCACGCCTCTTGCACCGCCAGAGATTATTGAACGACCATTTTCCGCCGCAAGCACACCTATTTGACTGCTATAGTTTAGGTCTGCATCAGAGGTTTTTCGCGAACCGACGACAGCCAATCCGCCTTTATTAAGTAGGCGATGGTTACCACATCCAAAGAAGACAGGAGGTGAATTTTTTCCCAGTTTTTGCTTGATATACGCTGGATAATCAGCTTCTGAACGGGTCATGACCCATAAACCCGCCCGTAACCATTTTTCCATGGCGAGCGCCAGGGCGGAGCCACGGTCTAACAATGCACTTATCCTATCAAGGGTGACTTTTTGATCTGCCCATCCCCTTAATGTGTCATGCAAACTACCGGTCATCAATGCTTCAGGTTTTTGCTTATTTTTATGCAACCAGGACGCGAATTGATTCCATTCTCCAAGCGTTAAGGGTTTCGCTCCTTTATTACTCGCCTTAGATGAATGAACGGATAAATGAACGGTGAGCAACAAGATTGCTTGTACCTGAGGCGTAACTGACATTTGATCCCCCAAGCCCTAGGTCTTATCAGCAGTTGCAAGCGCCATTGGATACACTGGGCCGCTACCAGACTGTTGCAAAAGTGCTGCAACTACTGTGATTGTCCAGCCAGAATGAATAATGTCATCAATTAATACTACTGGGCCATTCATAACATCTCTCACCTCAAAAACACCATCAAGATTACTACATTGATGAAATCTGTTCTGCTGCATTTTTTGGGGTTCATTAGCTTTCTTCTTTATGATGACATCTAAAAACGGCAACCCAAGAATTGTAGCCACTCGGCTTGCAAAGTCAGGTACAAGTTGTGGGTGGTTCGTGGAAGGTACGCAGGTTACCCAAGTAGGTGAAGGGTCGGGTTTCCATCTATCTAACAACATTGTCGCCATCGCCTCAACGAGATCCTCAGTGAAGTGCCCAGCATGTTTTTCCTGCTGCACTTGTTCACCCCAGCCTGCATCACGCCATCTAGACAGTATTCGTCCTTCCTGTGCGCGTAGGTTCAATGGTAATTTGCCGCTAAATCCATATTCTACAAAGGCATCAGGGGCAACCTGTATTTTTGGCTTAAAGGGTATGTCAGCTTGTCTCAAAAATAGAGCAGCTTTGTTTACAGTAGATTGTTCCCATGAAGTATCGACAATATTCTGTCCGCTACAAATCGCACATTTACCACAGTCCTCTATCTCGTCATCATCAAGCGACTCTTGTAGAAATTTCATTAGACAAGTATTGCTATCAATATACCTTTGGACCTCTTGCCATTCATGTTCGCGTTGCTGGGTTATGCGTTCGATGCGTTCTTTATCCATTGAAAATGACACCGGCGTGCGCGCCCATTTTGTTCCTTGCTTAATGACAGGGGCTGGGTTT
Source organism: Candidatus Azotimanducaceae bacterium (assembly GCA_965208605.1). Classification (GTDB taxonomy): domain Bacteria; phylum Pseudomonadota; class Gammaproteobacteria; order Pseudomonadales; family Azotimanducaceae; genus UBA9659. Next base: position 1,670,613 of record OZ242345.1, read on the forward strand.
TCCACACTAATTAGTTTCAGTACCTTTCTAATTTGTCCGCTTTTCAAATTAAGATGTTTTTGGATTCCTATGACAGAAAGTTGCCCATGTTCGGCGAGTACATTCAGTATATCGTTGACTTGCTCTTCATTGGGAAATGCACTGGTTCGAAAAAACCTATTAATAACAGCGTCCTCTACACCTGATAATAAAACACCTGTTGCGTTGATAGTGCGCCCCGCTCTACCCACCTGTTGATAATAGGCGACGATGGAACCGGGTGCCTGATAATGAATAACAAACCCAATATCGGGCTTGTCGTAGCCCATGCCTAACGCAGTCGTCGCGACTAGTACTTTTATCTTATTGTTGAAGAGTTGGTCTTCAAGATGTTCTCTATATTCGCTACTGCTACTGAATTCATCTTTATCTACCCTGGCGTGGTAGGCGTGGGCGTCAATATCATTTTGACGTAGCCATTCTGCAACCTGGTCCGCATCGGGAGTTGTCAATGTATAGACAACGCCTGTTCCATATAGATTGGGAATATGTTTCGCCATCCATGCTAAACGCGCGGGTTGGTCTTTCATTCTTATTGTTTGTAGTGAAAGCGACTTCCTAACGAGGGAGCCACGATAAATTTCGACATCTTCTAATTGCTGCTGAACATCTTCAATAACGCGCTTATTGGCAGTGGCAGTTGTGCCTAATAGAGGCATGTTAGGGGGCATTTGCTTTAAGATATTCACTAGCCGTTGATAATCTGGACGAAAGTCATGCCCCCAATCAGAAATACAATGCACTTCATCTACTACGAACAATCCTATCCTGTCAGCAATGGGCAATAGCCAATTATCAACAAAATCTTCGTTCGATAAACGTTCTGGCGATATAAGTATCGCATCTACTTTATTTTCGTGTATTCGGGTTTTAATTTCCCCCCAATCAGACATATTAGAGGAGTTTATTGTCACTGCACTAATGCCTAGTCGTTGCGCCGCTTCAACTTGATTACGCATCAAAACGAGAAGAGGCGATATGATGATTGTTGGCCCCATGCCTTGATCGCGAAATATTTTAGTACTGATAAAATAAACGGCACTCTTGCCCCAACCAGTTCGTTGAACCACCATAGTTTTGCGGCGCCGATTCACGATTCTGTCTATGGATTCCCATTGACCATCTCGAAATTTTGCGTTCCTGTCCCCAACAGCAGTTTTAAGTAATAACTCGGCTTGCTGCTTGTGCATGACATTCCTTGCAATGGTTTGATGCTCAGGTGCCACAGCGGTCAGGACACCGAGCGGTGGACTGCCCGGTCTACCCAGATTCGTTCCGTCGTTGAGTTATATCTGGCATAAAAAGGGCGCGACATATTGCGCGCATAGTCCCGCATGCTTGCCTTCGCCTCATGCAGAGAATCCGCAACAAAATAGATCGGTTGATAGGTCGTGATCGGGAAATCCTGTTCCGCCGCGACTGCCGCATCCCATTCATGATATTCACAGTCGCCAGATGTGGTGTCTGCAGGGTCGCAGGCATGCGCCAACTCACCGGTGCTGGACAATAATCCTGAACCGTAGGCCTTGTATTTGCCTGCCTCGCGAACCAGCCCAAACTCCACGGCATGCCAATAACATCGAGCAAGTCGGATGATTTCATCATCGCTTGCACCGAGGCTCGCAAGCCCAATCTCCTGGGAAAGCTCCGCAAACGCGGGGTCAGCAAACATGGGCGCATGGCCAATCATTTCATGACACACATCCGGCTCAGGCGTATAGGCTGGTACTGATGAATGTCTGATGTATTGGGTTGCGAAGAAAACGCGAAACGCCAGCCCGCCAAGAAAATCCCGACTAGACAACAAACTGGCAACGGGACGCAACCGGAAGCCGGTTCTCGCACTGATAAAGTCACTCACCTCCCGGCTCAGAGGAATATGTTCTGTATAGCCGCAATGACTTTCCAAGGTTGCCAGGGCGCTCAGATATTCTCGGCAGGCATAGCGCTGGTGCAGGGGTTTGAGCGCGGCATATACCTGGCGCCAGGTGGCATGCTCGGCGTCCGTATAGGGCGCCGGGGGTATGTCGTCGCCGTGGCGATAGTCACGCGCCAAACGTTCAATCTCGCTACGTCTTTCACGATAGGCATGATCATTAAATCCAGGATGCTCTGATTGGAGTTCAACGCCGGCTTCCAGGATGTTGTTCGCTACCCGATCAAGTTCAGCGATATGGCGTGGAAACCAAGGCACTACCTTTTCATCCAGCACCAGTAATTTCAAAGCAGATTCATTGAGTGCTTCAATCACAGCTTCAATCTGCTGGCTACCGCGCGCACCTTCACAATCCACATAAAAGTCAAACTGCGCGGCGCGCGCCGGCCGAGATTCAATATGAGTCAAATTCACGCCATGCTGGGTAAAGGTGCTGAGCGCCGCTTCCAATGCACCGGGGCGATCAATAAGCTCTATCAGCATAGAGACCCGTGCATCTGACTGCGCGGCATGTTGTTGCTCTGACATTCTAGTTCCTCAAAAACACTCCCCGAGGCTCACCTCACCATCACCTGGCCACCATCAAGGACCAACGCCTGACCGGTCATATAACTCGCTGCTCGAGAAGCCAAGAAGACCCCAACGCCACGCAATTCTTCTGGCTCACCAAAACGTTTCAGGGTCACCTCATCCGCCGGGTATTCGTTACCCTCTTTATCTTGCCAGAGGACCTGGGCAAATTTGGTTTTGTATAGCCCCGGGCAGAGGGCGTTGATTCTAATGTTGTGTTGCCCATATTCCGCCGCCAGGTTTCTGACTAGCGCTAGTTCCGCCGCTTTGGCGATGGTATAAGCACCCAATACCGTTGACGGTTGGAAGGCACCACTCGATGCGGTAATCACAATCACCCCGTCCTTTTTCTGCACCATGTCTGGCAACACCATGTGGCATAGCCAAAGATTGGAGCGCACATTACTGTTCATAGTCTTGTCAAATGCTTCATCAGGAATGTCTTTAGATGGCCCGTAGTGAGGATTCACCCCCGCGTTGTTGATCAGAATATCAATCTTGCCCAATCTGACATGGGTTTCATCCACCAGATTTTGGAGCTGTTCCTTGGAACCAACATTACCGGCAACGGCGATTGCTCTTTCCTCCCCGCACATTGCATTAATTTCATCCGCCGTCTGTTGACAAACATCCCCCTTACGGCTGGAAACGACTACCTTCGCGCCCGCAAGTGCTAGCCCTTCCGCCAGGGCGCGCCCCATACCGATAGAGGAGCCTGTGGTTAATGCGACCTTTCCGGTCAGGTCAAAAAGTGCTGCTAGGTTGGGCATGCTGGTCTCTCGCTGTTGTTGTTAATGATTGTTAAGGGTTGTTAATAGTCGTTAAGGATTATAAAGGGTCGTCATGGATTGTCACCCAGAGGATAACACGCCAGCACCAGCAACAGGCATGCAGACCAGACTCGGGGGACATTAACCGCCGCTTGAACGACACTCCCTATATTGCTACATTATGCGACCCTGAGGGAGTGGCTGGATGTTCATGGTAGGAGCAAAGCCAGACACTCTTGAAGCGCAAACGTCATAGCAAGGCTGTCAATACACAATCAGGAGCGTAGCTCAGTTGGTTAGAGCATCGTCTCGACAAGGCGAGGGTCCTCGGTTCGAATCCGAGCGTTCCTACCAGCTTCCTTAAAGTTGCTACATGTGGCCTCTGGTAAGGGTCACCACTGAAAGCGAGGATAAAATGCCAGTTATCACCCTTCCTGATCACACGGAAAAACAATTTGACCTACCGGTATCTGTGCTGCAGGTCGCAGAAGCCATTGGTCCCGGGCTATCAAAGGCGGCGCTTGCCGGGCGCGTGGACGGTGTCCTAGTAGATACATCACATCTCATTGAGCAGGATAGTCAGGTCGCCATCGTCACCGGCAAGGATGAAGCGGGGCTTGAAATCATTCGTCATTCCTGCGCCCACTTGATGGCGCAAGCGGTGCAACAGGTCTTTCCCTCGGCACAGGTCACCATAGGTCCCGTCATTGAAGACGGCTTTTACTATGACTTCGCCTTTGAACGCCCCTTCACGCCAGAAGACCTGCACACCATAGAAAAAAGAATGCAGGAAATTGCCCAACAGAACCTAGCCGTTGAACGCTCGGTCATGGCGCGGAGTGATGCCATTGCCCTGTTTGAAGACATGGGGGAAAAGTACAAAGTAGAAATTCTGGAATCCATCCCCGGCGATGAAGCCCTGTCATTCTACAAACAGGGGGACTTCATTGATCTTTGCCGAGGGCCCCACATTCCGGCCACGGGCAAATCCGGCACCTTCAAGTTAACCCGGGTGGCCGGTGCTTATTGGCGCGGTGATTCCAACAATGAAATGCTCCAACGCATCTACGGCACCGCCTGGGCAGACAAAAAATCCCTAAAACAATATCTGCACCGTCTTGAGGAGGCCGAGAAGCGCGACCACCGCAAACTAGGCAAGAAGTTTGATCTCTTCCATACCCAGGAAGAAGCCCCCGGCATGGTCTTCTGGCATCCCAAGGGCTGGTGCCTGTGGCAAACCATTGAGCAGTACCTCCGGGCAGTACAAGACGCCAACGGCTATCAAGAAATTAAAACCCCGCAGCTGGTTGATATGTCCCTCTGGGAGCGCTCAGGACATGCCGACAAATTCAATGATGATATGTTTTCAGTCACTACCGAAAATCGTACCTACGCCATCAAGCCCATGAACTGCCCCTGCCATGTGCAGGTATTTAACCAGGGCTTGAAAAGCTACAAAGATTTACCGCTGCGACTCGCGGAATTCGGTTCCTGTCATCGTGATGAACCCTCAGGGACCCTGCTAGGGCTCATGCGGGTGCGTGCCTTCGTCCAGGACGATGCCCATATATTCTGTGAGGAAAGTCAAATCCAGGATGAGGTCATTACCTTTATTGAGTTGCTGACCCAGACTTATCAGGACTTCGGTTTTGACGAGATCATCATCAAGTTGTCCACTCGACCCCCCAACAGGGTCGGCGATGATGCGGTGTGGGACAAGGCAGAAGCCGCTCTCCAACAAGCCCTGGAGACCAAACAACTTGAGTGGGAGCTCTGCCCGGGGGAAGGCGCCTTCTATGGGCCTAAGATAGAATTCTCCCTCAAGGACTGCTTAGGCAGAGTCTGGCAGTGCGGCACCATGCAGGTGGACTTCTCCATGCCCGGCAGATTGGATGCACAGTATATTGCCGAGGATGGTAGCCGGCAGGTGCCGGTGATGTTGCATCGGGCCATGCTGGGTTCATTTGAGCGGTTTATTGGGGTGCTGATTGAGCATTATGCGGGCGGCTTCCCGCCCTGGCTGGCCCCGGTCCAGGCGGTGGTGCTCAATATCACCGATGCTCAGGCAGCATATAGCCAGAGCGTTACTAACGCATTGATTGATATGGGCTTTCGGGTAGAGTCCGATCTCAGAAATGAGAAGATCGGCTTCAAGGTGCGGCAGCACACCATCCAAAAAATACCCTATATGCTGGTGGTAGGCGACCGGGAGGTGGCGCAGAACACAATTTCCGTACGTGCCCGGCAGGGTGAGGACCTGGGTAGCATGTCGCTGGATGACTTTGCTAAATTACTCACAATAAATATCAAAAAAAGGGGACGAAATGCTTGATTTTGCTATACTCCGCGCCCCAAAACTGAAGTAGGAGTTGGATTTATCAAAGAAGGATCTAAAAAATCTCGGATCAATGAAGAGATTGACGCGCCTTCGGTACGGCTAATTGGCGCCACGGGGGAACAATTAGGCATAGTCACCATAGAGGAAGCAAGACAAGCTGCACAGGACGCCAAACTAGACCTAGTAGAAATTGCACCCCTTGCCGATCCCGTAGTGTGCAAGCTACTGGACTACGGCAAGCATGTGTTTGATGCAAAAAAAGACAAGGCAGCAGCGAAAAAGAAACAACGGCGCATGCATGTCAAAGAGACGAAGTTCCGGCCAGGCACCGAGGAGGGGGATTATCAGGTCAAGCTACGCAACTTGAGACGTTTCCTCACCGCTGGAGACAAGGCAAAGGTGACCCTGCGATTTCGTGGTCGAGAAATGGCACATCAGGATCGAGGCATGGCGCTGTTAAAGCGGATTGAAGATGACCTGGCGGAAATGGGCGCGGTAGAGATGTTCCCCAAGATGGAAGGCCGGCAACTGACTATGGTCTTGGCACCGAACAATAAGAAAAAGGGTCGCTCAACCCCGACCAAGACAGAGGTGCCTTCGGAAGCATCTACAGAAGCACCTACAGAAGTGCCCAAGACAGAGGCGGCCACAAAAGTGACCCCGGAAGCAACGGATAATGAAAAGCAGACTGATCAAGAAGATACTTAAGCAGTTAATAAGACACACGGAGTAAGAAATGCCAAAAATGAAACCCAGCAGTGGTGCTGCCAAGCGGTTTAGAAAGACCGCCACGGGCTACAAGCATCGCCAGTCTTTCAGGAATCATATCCTGACAAAGAAGAGCACCAAACGAAAACGCCATCTGCGCAAATTCAAGGATGTCGCCCCCGTTGATGTGCCCATGATCAAGCGGCTGCTAGGGGACTAGGTAGCCATTATTATGTAACGATGGTAGCTCAGGCATGCACGGGACTCGGTGCTATTCAGTGGTTTAACCACTCAGCATCCATCCCAGAGAGACAACTCCCCCAGCACCATGCTTGACGCCAGTAACCCATGAGATTTACTCAGGAGAAAAAATGCCCAGAATAAAACGAGGTGTCACGACTCATCGTCGACACAAAAAGATTCTCAAGTCCGCCAAGGGATACTACGGTGCACGTAGTCGAGTGTTCCGCGTTGCCAAACAAGCGGTCACCCGAGCCGGTCAATATGCCTACCGTGATCGAAAGGTGCGCAAAAGAATGTTTCGCGCCCTGTGGATTCAACGTATCAACGCCGCCGCTCGGGAGCGAGGCCTGTCCTATAGCCGCATGATCAACGGTCTAAAAAAACAGAACATTGATATAGACCGCAAGATACTCGCCGATCTCGCCGTGTATGAACAAGACGCCTTTACGGCGCTTGCAGACAAAGCCAAGCAGGCGCTAAGCACCTCCTAGGCACCAGGGGGGTCACTTCAGAAGTAGTTCAAGAGTAGTTCAGAAGTTAGTTCAGAAGTCACTTCAGAAGTCACTTCAGAAGTAGTCCACTGCCTAGCACACTCCGCCGTCACCCCTGTATGTGTTATTCAATGACTGGGGTGACGGGAATCCAGAAGAATGACAGCGGGGAGGGTGAAGTTGCACTTAAGAGTTACATCCAAGGGTCTTGAGAAAATCATAGCAGGTGCTCAGGACACTATAGCGGCTGCCACTGACCTGGCGACGCTGGAGCAGCTGCGCGTCCAACTCCTCGGCAAGAAGGGGGAAGTCACCGCCCTGTTAAAATCACTGGGCAAGTTGCCCGCCGCCGAGCGTCCCGCCGCCGGGGTAGAAATTAACCAGGCAAAGGTAACCCTGCAGGAAGAGATAGCGACAAGGAAGGCACAGCTACTACAGACCGACCTTGACCACAAAACACAATCCGCTGCCCTTGATGTCACCCTGCCCGGGCGGCACACCGACATAGGCGCCTTGCATCCCATTACCCGGGTAGTTAATCGAATAGAGGACTTTTTCCTCGGGGTCGGTTACGACCTGGTAGAGGGTCCTGAAATAGAAGACGACTATCACAATTTTGAAGCATTGAATCTGCCCGCGCATCACCCCGCCCGGGCCATGCATGACACCTTTTATATCAATCCAGAAATCCTGCTGCGCACCCATACCTCCCCAGTACAGGTGCGGGTGATGGAAAAACAACCGCCACCGCTACGCATCATCTGCCCCGGCCGGGCTTATAGGCTTGACCCGCCAGACCCCTCCCATGTGCCTATGTTTCATCAGGTAGAGGGTCTATTTATTGACCAGGGCATTAGCTTCGCAGATCTAAAAGGCACGGTGATTGAGTTTCTGCGAGTCTTCTTTGAGCAGGATGCTCTCCAGGTGCGCTTTCGTCCTTCCTATTTCCCTTTTACGGAACCCTCTGCAGAAGTTGATGTCGCCTGTGTCCATTGTGCTGATGCGCCTTCTCATGACTCTATTGAGAGCACTATTAAAAAGAAGGGCCGTGGCTGCCGGGTCTGCAATCACACCGGCTGGGTAGAAGTCATGGGGGCGGGCATGGTGCACCCGCGTGTGCTGGAATATGCCGGTATTGATGCTGAAAAATACACCGGCTTTGCCTTCGGCATGGGGGCCGACCGATTAGCAATGCTACGCTATGGTGTAGATGACCTGCGGCATTATCTGGATAACGACCTGCGCTTTCTGCGGCAGTTCCAATAAGAAGGAACCGAGTTCATGAAGTTTTCCGAAGCCTGGCTACGGGAGTTTGTAAATCCTGCGCTGAGCACCCAGGAGCTGGCAGAGCAACTCACCATGGCCGGGTTGGAAGTCAACAGCCTGACGCCCGTCGCCCCGGCACTCAAGGGTCTGGTCGTCGCCGAAATACTCAAGGTGGAAGCCCATCCTGATGCCGACCGATTACAGCTATGCCAGGTCGCCAGCGGCAAGGAAGCATTACAAGTGGTGTGCGGTGCACCCAATGCAAGAGTCGGCCTCAAGGTGCCCTTGGCGCTGGTTGGCGCAAGCCTGCCGAATCTCAAAGTCAAAAAAGCACAGCTCCGGGGGCTTGATTCCTTCGGCATGCTGTGCTCCGAGGCGGAACTGGGCCTGAGCGACGAGCATGCAGGTTTGATGGAATTGCCCCCTGAGGCACCAGTCGGGGCTGAGCTTGTGGACTATCTTGGCTTGGCGGACACCATGCTTGACCTTGACCTGACACCCAACCGTGGCGACTGCCTCAGTCTCGTTGGCTTGGCAAGAGAGACCGGGCTGATGAACCGGCTGGATGTGAAGCCTGTGGAAATAACCGCCGTGCCGGCTAAGATTCCAGATACCTTTCCCGTTGAACTCGCCGCCGGCAGTGCCTGCCCTCGCTTGGTCGGGCGAGTCATCAAGGCGCTGGACCCAGAGGCCAGCTCGCCCCTCTGGTTGAAGGAAAAGCTCCGTCGGTCCGGCATCCGCGCCATCAATCCACTGGTGGATGTAACCCACTTCGTCATGCTGGAACTTGGGCAACCCCTCCATGCCTATGATCTGGCAAAACTACAAGGCAAAATCATCGTCCGCCAAGCCCGGCCCGGGGAAGAGCTCAGACTACTTGATGGCAAAGCAGTCACCCTGAATGATGCCACCCTCTTGATCACCGATGCCTCTGGACCCATTGGCATGGCGGGTGTCATGGGCGGCCTCAGCACGGGCGTAGAAGCGGACACCAGGGCTATTTTTCTGGAAAGTGCTTTCTTTGCGCCCACCGCGATTGCCGGCCGAGCCCGGGCCTATAACCTCAACTCGGATGCTGCCCATAGGTTTGAACGGGGGGTGGACTGGCAAGGGCAGGCCCAGGCGGTGGAGCGGGCTACTCAATTGCTCATCCAGATTGCCGGCGGCGAGCCGGGGCCGACAGTAGAAACCGCCGAGGCAGCCCACCTGCCCAGCAACCGAAGTATCACCTTAAGGCTTGCTAGAATTGACAAGCTCCTGGGTGTTGAGATAGCCGCCGAAGTGGTTTCCGAGATTCTTGAACGGCTCGGCTTTAATGCCGTACCCTTTGATGCCGCGCCCATTGATGCCAGCCGCGGCGGGGATAAAAAAGATGCCACTGATAGCCGCGATGATAACCGCGAGGCGCTCAGCTGGCAGATAAACGTGCCCTCACATCGCTTTGACATCCAGCTTGAAGCCGACCTCATAGAAGAGGTCAGCCGGGTCTTCGGGTACAACAAGTTGCCCGTGCGCACCCCGATTGCCCCCCTCCAGATGGCACCCATATCGGAAGCTACCCGCCGGCCAGGGGCATCTACAAAGCAGCCCTTGAAGCGCCTCCGAAATCAATTGGTTGCCAGAGGCTATTTTGAAGCCATTACCTACAGCTTCGTGGATGCAGACCTGCAGGGTCTACTGACTCCAGCCCATGAGCCGGTCTCCCTCGCCAATCCGCTGTCCGCAGAAATGCCCGTCATGCGTACCACTATATGGACCGGACTTCTGAAATCCTTGCTCTATAACACCCACCGCCAGCAACACCGCATCCGCTTGTTTGAAACAGGCCTCTGCTTCTCGCGCCAGCCAAACCAAGCAGCGTTGCACTATGCTGATATTAACCAAGAACAAAAACTAGCCGCCGTTGCCTGTGGTCCCCGGCAGGCGGAAGGCTGGTGCAATGACACCCAGCCCATGGATTTTTACGATATGAAGGGTGACCTGGAAAGCATCCTCGCGCTCACGGGGGATGAGTTTGCGTTTGTGGCAAGCCAGCATCCCGCCCTGGACCCAGGGCAAGGGGCAGCGATTCACCAAGCGGGTGCATGTGTCGGGCATCTGGGCAGGCTGGCTCTGGGTCTCCAACAGCAATTGGAGCTTCGCTATCCGACATTTTTATTTGAGATCGACCTGGATGCAGTCCTCAGCCAGCAACTCCCGCAGAGTAGCAGCATTTCCAAATTCCCAATGGTGCGCCGTGATTGCGCGGTGATTGTTGCCCAGGAAGTCACCGCCGCGCAGCTCCGATCGACTATCCTAAAGGTTGCCGATGAAACTCTAATACAGCTCAAGTTATTTGATGTATATCAGGGCGAAGGCATTGCGCCTACTAGCAAAAGCATCGCGCTAGGCTTGACCTTCCAACATTCTTCCCGCACCCTCAAGGACGAGGAAGTCAGTTGTGCCCTTGAGCGGATTCTTGCCCAGCTCAAAAAAGAACTAGCTGCAAGTGTAAGGAATTGAGTATGGGGACCCTAACCAAAGCAAAGATGGCGGACAAGCTATTTGAATCTCTTGGCTTAAACAAGCGAGAAGCGCGGGAAATAGTAGACACTTTTTTTGGGGAAATTTCTTCAAACCTGGTAGCCAACGAGCCGATCAAACTTTCTGGTTTTGGTAATTTTGACCTGCGCGACAAACGACCTCGCCCCGGCCGGAATCCGAAAACCGGCGAGGAAATTTCCATCACCGCGCGGCGGGTGGTGACATTTCGAGCCGGGCAAAAGCTCAGAGGAAGGGTAGAGATCTATGCCGGACCCAGACCCTAGCGAACAGCTCCCCCCGATACCCAGCAAACATTATTTTACCATTGGTGAGGTCAGCGACCTGTGCCAGGTTAAGGCGCATGTCCTGCGTTATTGGGAACAGGAATTCCCACAACTGAAGCCAGCCAAACGGCGCGGGAACAGACGTTACTACCAACACCAGGAGCTGTTGATGATTCGGCGGATTCGCTCCCTGGTCTATGATCAAGGCTTTACCCTCAGCGGCGCCCGCCAACGATTGTCCGGCGAGGATCAAAAAACAGAAAATACCCAGTACAAGCAGCTGATTCGGCAAATGATTACCGAACTTGAAGAGACTTTGGAGCTCCTCAAGACCTAGCAAAAAGACTGTTGCTTGCACCCTTGTTGTTGGCATGGATTCAAAGAGACGGATTCAAAGAGACGGATTCAAACAGATGGGTTCAAATAGAAGTGAGAGCAAGTGGTATCCATTCAGCGCATCAAAAAATCTATTCATGCTTATACCCCGGCGCCGCATGAGTCAGGCGACCTGCTCCGGCAGGCGGCGGTCGCCGTGGTATTGCGACAGCAGGCGGCGGCAACAGAAGCATTATTTATACTGCGGGCGAGCCGGGACAATGATCCCTGGTCGGGTCAGATCGCCTTCCCCGGCGGTCATTATGAGGTGGATGATGCCAGCCTGAGACATACCGCCGAGCGGGAAACGCAAGAAGAAGTCGGTCTGGAGCTCAGCCGAGACGGCGAGTATATCGGGCAGTTGGACCCCGTGCAGACCACATTACGACGCCAGACCCGGGGAGTCGTGGTCACGCCTTTTGTGTATGAATTGAAGACTCCGGCGGCACTCTCCGCCAACTATGAGGTGGCTGAGATGCTCTGGGGATCGCTCAATGAGATGCAGGCTGGCACCCGCCATACCAGAATAGCCTTCACCCTAGACGGTAGGGCGCATGATTATCCCGGCTATGCGCTGGGCGACAATATAATCTGGGGGCTGACTTATCGGCTCCTGGAACAAATTTTTACTCAGCTTAATCCGAGCAGAATGCCTCAAAAATAGCCCCCCCTTCCCCCAAAAAAACAGTGCCCTAGGTTAATGCCTCAGCGGCTGGAGCAGCATCCAGATATTGGCTATGTGTCCAGGCGAGAAACTGCTCCACCCCATGTTTGACATGCTCGCTTCGCAAGGACGGGAACATATCAAAAGCATGTTGCGCCCCCGGCAATTCCAAATACACCACCTTGTTGTTTGAGGCTTTACATAATTCTTCACTGAATAGCTTGCCCTCTTCCACCGGTACCAGGGTGTCCATGTCCCCATGAATAACGAGGAAGGGCGGCGCCTTCTCAGTGATCTGAAAGAGGGGGGAAGCATCGCGATAGGCTGCTTCATTGTTATCCAGGGGTAACTTCATCACCGAGGACGCAAGTAGCCCAGTAAGCCCCTCGTGATGTTGCAACTTGTGGCTATTGGTAAAATCGTAAACCCCGTAAAAGGGCACCGCGCCTTGCAGGCTGGTGTCGGCTCCCGTAAAGCCAGGCTGGAACGCCGGCTGATTGGGCGTCAAGGCCATCAGTGCACTCAGATGCCCACCTGCTGAGCCCCCGGTGACCACCACAAAATCCGGGTCCCCACCATAGTCGGCAATATGCTCCTTGATCCAGACCAAGGCCTGTTTGCAATCAATAATATGCTCGGGGAAGGTTGCCTTCGGGCTCAGCCGATAGGAGCTGGCAACACAGACCCAGCCTCTTTTTGCCATGTGGTTCATCAGCGGCAATCCCTGCTCGTTCTTGCTACCGTAATTTTTTGTCCAGGCACCTCCATGGATCTGGAACAGCACCGGCCGCCGACCCTGGTCCTCAAGCGGTCGGGAGAGTCGGATATCCAAGCGCCCCCCAAAATCGCCAAAGGCAATGTCCTTGGTGACCTCAACCTGGGAGTCCCGCTGAGCAAAGGGCTTCATCAATAGTCCAAGGTCAGGGGCACTGGGGAAGTTTTCTCGGTAGGCCGGCTTGATTTCAGCCGGGTAGTTTTCACTCAAGCCATCGTTTAGGGCGCTGGCAACTTCTGCTTCCGCGCGGTTGCTTTGATAGTAGTAACAGGCCATGACCGACCAGCTGCCAACGCAGATCAAAAACCCCAGGGCACCAAAAAACCCCGAGACCGCGCCCGCCAACACAAAGAACGCCACCAGAACTGCCTGCGCCAGTATGACAAAGGGCACGAGTTCACCCACTAGCCATCCCGCCAGGAAGCTAAAAACGCTAAGCCTTGGATGCGTAAAATTGGGACGATAGAGGTTCCAAGCAAGTAGCGCGAAGCACAAAGACAACAGAAAGAAAAACATAATTCACACCTCTTAATTCTGAGCGGGAGTCTAGTAGCCTGACAGCACCGCGCATGGTAACAGCCTTGAGTGGGTTTTTATCAACAGCCCTGAGTGGTTTTTATAAACAGCCTTGAGCGGTTTTTATAAGCAGCCTTGAGCGGTTTTTATAAGCAGCCTTGAGCGGTTTTTATAAGCAGGTATAGGTTCATAACATACCGCGCCGTCAATCCCCGTCCGTTATCATCGCCACTAGCACCGTGGTTGCCTTTGTTCCTCTGGATTCCCGAGCAAGCTCGAGAATGACGGCGCGGGGCGCCGTAGGCCGCCAGAAGGAGCAGGGACGCCCCGCCGTCAGGATTAAAGAAGGCGGGAATCCAGAGGAATAAAGGCGAAGTGCCTTGATATTCCCGCTATACCTCAACGGGGGTCAGTGGGTTGTGCTTTCGTTAAAGGCGCATCCCCCTCCCGCCGTCATTCTCGCCACCCTAGTCATCACAGCCGATGGCTGTGATGACTGGGGTGACGGGAATCCAGAGGAACGAAGTCAACCACCTGTGGGGCATGTACACATCAACAACAAGATGGTTCGTCGCTCTGGATGTAAGCCGGAACAAGCCGGGCAAGCTCGAGAATCCAGAGGAATGACGGGGTAAAGCAGGGAAGTGAATTGGTGAACATACACAATCACCACTCCTTAGCACCCAGGTTTATGTGCCTATAGCGTATACTCTCGCCTTTTCAGCACCTAGATGAATATGGATAAACATTCCGACCTAACGTTTATCACGAATGAAAAAGAAGAAACTCTTCTTAATCGATTCAAAGTCCTCATCAAAGATACCGAATTGTTTGATGTCCTGGTGGGCTATTTTTACACCAGTGGCTTTCATTCGCTCTACCCGTCATTGGAAAAAACCAAAAAAATCAGAATCCTCATCGGCATCAGCACCAACAGGCAAGCGCTAGATTGGATGAAACTGGCACATCAGCAGGAATTGCAATTTTCCTCCGCGGAAACAAAAGAGAATCTCGCCAAGATGATTGTTGATGAAATGGATGTTGCCGAAGATAGCAACGAGGTGGAACAAGGCGTCACAAAGTTTATAGCCTGGCTGAACAGTGGAAAATTAGAGATCAAAGCCTATCCAACAGAAAATATCCACGCCAAGCTCTACATCATGTCATTCAACCCAGACGACCGAGACGCGGGTCGTGTAATCACCGGCTCAAGTAACTTCACGCAGTCCGGCCTGGTGAACAATCTTGAATTCAATGTGGAATTAAAAGCCCGTGGCGATTATGAATTCGCAAAAGAAAAATTCGAAACACTCTGGCGAGATGCGATTGATGTAAAAGACAAATATATCCAAACTATCCAAGAAAAAACCTGGCTCAACGACAGCATCACTCCCTATCAGCTTTATCTCAAATTCCTGTATGAATATTTTAAGGATGAACTTGCACCAGCCGATGAAATAGCGGACCTTAGGTATCGTCCCCTAGGATTCATGAAATTGGAATACCAAGAACAAGCCGTATTAAATGCAAAAAAGATTTTGGAAGCATACAGTGGAGTATTCATATCCGATGTGGTTGGCTTGGGGAAAACCTATGTATCTGCCATGCTGGCAAAAGAGTTGGACGGCGGGCATCTTGTTTTAGCACCGCCCGCACTTCTTGATAAAGCGAACCCAGGGTCATGGCCCAATGTCTTTCATGAGTTTGGTGTGTTCCCTAATTTTCAATCTCTTGGCAATTTAGATCCTCTCATTCGCAGAGGCACGAAAGCATACAAAAATGTTTTCATAGATGAGGCACACCGCTTCCGAACGGAATCAAACCAGACCTATGAAAAGCTTGCCCAAATCTGCCGCGGGAAAAGAGTCGTGCTGGTTACAGCCACACCGCTGAACAACACACCCCAAGACATCTTGAGCCAAATAAAGCTCTTTCAGAATTCGCGAAAAAGCACCATACCGAACCTACTGAACCTTGATGGATTCTTTGCTCGCTTGAAGAAGAATATGAAAGACATTGACCGGCAAAGAGATCGAACTGAATACATGCGGGTTACTAAAGATAATGCAAATGCCATTCGCGAGTCGGTGTTGAAATATCTGATGGTAAGACGCACGAGAAAAGAAATTGAAAGCTATTTTTCCAATGACTTAAAAAGCCAAGACCTAAAGTTTCCAGAAGTGGAAAACCCGCAACCGATTTACTATCAACTCAACGAGCAGGAAAGCGAAGTTTTCACTAAAACCATTGAGTTAATCGCACAGCAACTAAAATACACCCGCTACAAAACAATGCTCTATTACCAAGGCAAAGATGCAATAGATCCACTGGAAAGGCAGTCCCAGGAAAATATGGCGCGGTTTATGAAGATCTTACTCATCAAACGTCTGGAAAGCAGTTTTTATGCTTTCCGCAAAACTGTTGGGCGGTTTATCTCGCATCACGAGATGTTTTTGCAAGAATTGCAACAAGGCAATGTTTATATCAGCAAAGGATACGCGAATAAAATCTTTGACCTCATAGAGAAGGACGACGACCAAGCCATCCAAAAGATTCTTGATGATGATAAAGCAACAAAATATCCCGCAGAGGATTTCACTGACCGATTGCAAAGTGAGCTAGAGAAGGATCTGGAAGCTTTCAAAGAGATACAAAGCCTATGGAGTGGAATAACGCGAGATCCAAAACTATTAGCCTTTGTAGATATACTTTCAAGCCATTCAGTGCTACATGATAAGAAGAGTAAACTCATCACCTTCACAGAATCTAGGGAAACTGCCGAATACCTTGCTGCCAAATTAGAAAAAGTATTCCCCCGAGAGGTGCTTATGTTTAGCGGCATATCAAAGGCAGCCACTAGAGAAAAAGTTATAGAAAACTTTGATGCACGCTCCCGACAGCCGAAAGACGATTACAGAATCCTCATCACTACTGAAGTATTGTCCGAAGGGGTCAATCTGCACCGTTCCAATGTGGTCATAAATTACGACATCCCCTGGAACCCCACACGGCTGATGCAACGTGTGGGGCGCATCAATCGTGTGGACACCAAATTTGACAAGATTTACAGTTTTAACTTCTTTCCGACTGAACAATCCAACGACCAGATAAAACTCAAAGAAGCGGCGGAAGCGAAAATACAGTCATTTATCGCTCTATTAGGCGCGGATGCTAGGCTGCTAACAGAAGGCGAAGATATAGAATCGCATGAACTTTTTGATCGTCTAGCCTCTAAGAAGACTATTACCGGAGAAGACGAGGGCGGTGAAAGCGAGTTGAAATATTTGCAAATAATTAAAAATATTCGCGACAAGTCGCCCGATTTGTTTGCTGAAATCAAGAGTTTACCTATGCGGGCACGCACTGCAAGACAACACGCTGAAAAGGAAAATCAATTATTGACTTATTTCCGAAAAGGAAAACTCCAGAAGTTTTTTCTCATCGGCAAGAAGGATTCCGAAGAAATCAATTTCATGCATGCGGCAACACGACTTGAAATTGATGCAAAGACACCGAAAGAAAAACCACCCGCGGATTTTTATGACAAGCTGGAACAGAACAAGCATGCCTTTGCTGACATCACTAGTGAAGCAGAGGAACCGCATGTACCACGCGGTGGGGCTAGCCGCTCAGAGCAGCTTCTAAAATATCTCAGAGCGATAAAAGACCTTCGGCAATATACCGATACCCAAGAAGCATACCTGAAAAAAGTAATCAATCAGCTTGAAGACGGTGCCCTGCCCAAGCAAACGGCAACTACCGTATGGAAGGCACTGAAGCCAGTGCGCGACACAGGTCAACAGCCAGATCCATTACATGTGCTCGCATGTCTGCAAAAGAATATCCCGAATGAATTATTGCAAGGTCATTTTTCGGAAAATGTGAAAGATACATCCAAGCAGAGAGAAGTAATTCTTTCCGAGTATCTGATTGCGGGCTAAGATAGACCGCAGACTCAGCCACAAAGCAACCCAGAGCGGAGCCTTCAAAGAGATTATTCGTCAATCAAAAAATACCCCCCCCAAATTAAAAGTATGAGGAATAGGGTCTGAGATGAATAAAGAAGCTGCAAAAAATCTAGTGCGCAGTGCCCTGGAGAAGCCTTTCGATAAAGCTCGTTTCACCCATTTGGTCAGGAATATCCTCAATCGTTTTGATGATAAATCCTTTACCTATCCAGAAAGCTACATATTTGATGATTTTAAAGATTCCATTAAGAAAGCTGAGCGCATAGGGCAATACA
Organism: Candidatus Azotimanducaceae bacterium; assembly: GCA_965208605.1. Taxonomy (GTDB): domain Bacteria; phylum Pseudomonadota; class Gammaproteobacteria; order Pseudomonadales; family Azotimanducaceae; genus UBA9659. The sequence continues at coordinate 1,688,354 of OZ242345.1, forward strand.
AAGATCAAGATGGAAAGCTGATTGATCTCATGGTGGTTCATCTAAAGAAGGAAACATCGCTGGAGAGAGCAAGGACCAAACAAAGAAATTACATCGCTAAATACCTGAAATCCCGCAGGGTAAAAGATGCCGCGCTGGTAGCCTTTGTTGCCCCCAATAGCGATGATTGGCGCTTCTCGCTTGTCAAGATGGAATACAAATTCAATGAACAAGGCAGGGTTGAGGAGGAGCTTACACCCGCCCGCCGTTACTCGTTTTTGGTGGGTAAAAACGAAAGCAGCCACACCGCACAAAGTTGCCTTCTTCCAGTGCTGCTTAACGACGAAGATAATCCAACACTCAATGAATTAGAGCAGGTATTTAGTGTTGAAAAAGTTACCAGCGAATTCTTTCAGAAATATAAAGATTTGTTTTTACGCTTAAAGGAATCGCTGGACGCCATCGTGCAAAGGGATACTAAAGTAAAAAACGATTTCAATCAGAAAAATATTGATACGAGCGATTTTGCTAAAAAACTACTGGGGCAGATCGTATTTCTCTATTTTCTACAAAAGAAGGGTTGGTTCGGCGTAAAGTGCGACGAGCCCTGGGGGTCTGGTTCCAAGCGTTTTCTACGCGAGCTTATGGAAAAGAAGCACGGCGGGCATGAGAACTTTTTTAATGAGGTGATGGAACCGCTTTTCTATGAAGCGTTGCGGCTAGAACATGACAATGATTACTACCATCATTTCAAATGTCGTATTCCATTCCTGAACGGCGGATTATTTGACCCTTTGGGGGACTATGACTGGGTGAATACGAACATTCTTCTGCCTAATGAATTGTTTTCTAATAAAACCACAACAAAAGAAGGCGATATAGGCGATGGTATTTTGGATGTTTTTGATCGTTATAATTTCACCGTCAAGGAAGACGAGCCGTTGGAAAAAGAAGTAGCCGTTGACCCGGAAATGCTAGGCAAGGTGTTTGAGAATTTGCTGGAAATCAAAGACCGAAGATCTAAAGGTGCCTATTACACCCCGCGGGAAATCGTTCACTACATGTGCCAGGAAAGTTTGATCAACTATCTGGCAACTAAAATGAGGGGGGGGGGGGGGGGAAGGTAAACAAGGAAGATATTGCAACATTGATTCAATACGGTGAGGCATCCGTTGAACACGATACAATTCATATTGCAAAAAAATCCAAAAATGCAAAGGGCAAGGGGCGATATGCCAAACTCAAAATGCCGCAATCAATCACAGAACACGTTCAACTAATAGATGAACAATTAGCGAAAATCCGCGTCTGCGATCCAGCGGTTGGCTCTGGTGCTTTTGTCGTCAGCATGATGAATGAAGTTGTCCGCGTCAGAAATACACTCACACTTTATATGAGTAGGAGTTCGGATAGATCAAACTATGATTTTAAGCGTCATGCTATACACGATTGTTTATACGGCGTGGACATTGATCCCGGTGCTGTAGAAATTGCCAAACTCAGACTATGGCTATCGCTTGTTGTAGACGAGAATGAACGAGAAAAAATACAACCCTTACCGAATCTGGATTACAAAATTGTGCAGGGGGATTCACTTTTGAGTGTAGAAAAAGATCTTCTCAATGAGAATGAATTCAAACAATTAGAGACATTAAAACCGCTTTACTTTAATGAAACTAACGCCCGCAAGAAGAAAAAATATAAAGAAGAAATTGATGCTCTTATTTTAGATATTACACATGGCCATACAGAGTTTGACTTTGAAGTGTATTTCTCTGAGGTATTCCATGAAAACCAAGGCTTTGACATCGTCATCGGCAATCCGCCGTATGTACAATTGCAAAAGGATGGCGGGCGGTTGGGGGAATTATATGAAGACCAGGGTTTCACCACCTTTGCTAGAACCGGCGATATTTATCAGCTGTTTTATGAACGAGGTTTGAACTTACTTACCAGGACCGGCTTGCTTTGCTATATCACCTCAAACAAATGGATGCGAACGAGCTATGGGGGCAAGACAAGAAAATTATTCGCTGAAAAAAATCCGCTAATGCTTCTTGATTTGGGGAGCAATGCATTTGAAACCGCCACAGTGGATACCAACATTTTGCTAATCAATAACAACTCGGCAGGAACATCACAACTGAAAGCAAAAAAACTCAGCAAAGAAGACAAACTCACTGAGCTTACTGATAAAAATTTTTATCCGATGAGCGGCTTGGATGCAACACCCTGGGCAATCAGGCCGCCACAAGAACAAAGTATCAAAGAAAAGACCGCCAAGATCGGCACGTCTCTTAAAGAGTGGGATGTGAGGATTTATAGAGGCATTGTAACCGGTTGTAACGAAGCATTTATAATAGACCAACACAAGCGCGATGAATTAGTTGCCGCCGACCCCAAAAGCGCTGAGATTATTAAGCCAATTTTGCGCGGTAGAGATATACAACAGTATGGATGTGAGTGGGCTGGAAAATGGGTTATTGCTACTTTTCCAACGATAAGGATTAACATTGACCATTATCCTGCCGTTAAAAAGCATTTATTAGCTTTTGGTAAGGAAAGGTTAGAGCAAACAGGCAAGAAAATTAGCGAGGGTCAGCAATCAAGAAAGAAAACAGGTAACAAGTGGTTTGAAACTCAAGATTCAATTTCTTACTACAATGAATTTAAAAAAGAGAAAATCATATACCGTGAAATTAGCAAAAAGATTGATGCGACCTATTTGGAAAAATCATCAGCATGCTATTACATTAATAACAAAGCCTACTGTATTACCGGGGAAGGGCTAAAATATCTAACGGCATTTTTGAACTCCAAACTGTTTGATAGGTTAATCAATACTGCAAGTGCTCTTGGGGGGAAAGGTGAACAATGGTTGAGTGGAGTCAAGGTTCCAAAGCTATCGCCCATACAACAACAACCATTCATTCTTTTGGTGGACAAAATCCTCGCCGCCAAAGCCCAAGACCCTAACGCCGACACCAGCAGTCTAGAAACCGAAATCGACCAACTCGTCTATCAACTTTACGACCTAACCACAGAGGAAATTAAAATCGTGGAGGAATCTTAGTAGTGAATAATTTTGTCAAGGAACCTATACCGTCATTCTCTCCGCGAGAATGACGGCGCGGCGCTGACTGGCTGGTGTTTTGCAACAGACCCCTCCAAGCATTAGCATGAAAACACAGAAGCAGGCACTATTCGGCATAAACTCCGCCGGTTGCACTTCAAGGTTGAATCCAAGACCAAACACTTCCAGTTTTGATAGAACCTGTAACATTATAGACTCTTCACCATGACTCAATCAGCAATCGAATGGACCGAGCAAACCTGGAACCCGGTCACGGGTTGTACAAAAATCTCGGCGGGATGTAAGCACTGTTACGCCGAGACTATGGCGCGGCGATTGCATGCAATGGGCGCGGCGGGTTATGAAAATGGTTTTGCCCTGTCTTGCCACGAGAATCGCTTGTCCGTTCCACTAGGGCGCAAAACACCAACCATGTATTTCGTCAATTCCATGAGCGATCTTTTTCATGCAGATGTCCCCTTTACATTCATTGATAAAGTCATGCAAACCATTTGCGCTACGCCGCAACACACCTATCAAATCCTGACTAAGCGCCCGGCAATCATGGCGAAGTATTTTTCCTCTCGAAAGGTGCCGGATAACGCCTGGCTCGGTGTATCGGTGGAAAACAAAAAACACGGAGTGCCCCGTATTGACGGCCTGCGAGATATTGATGCAAAGGTTCGTTTTCTGTCAGTGGAGCCGTTGCTGGAATCCATCGGGGAAGTAAACCTTGCCGACATTCACTGGGTCATCGTCGGTGGCGAGAGCGGCAAGGGTGCGCGTCCCATGCAGACGCAATGGGTAGCGGACATCAAGCGACAGTGTCGTGCCTCGGGCGCACGCTTCTTTTTCAAGCAGTGGGGCGCCTATGGAAAGGATGGCGTAAAGCGCAGCAAAAAAACCAACGGCAGAATATATCGAGGGCGCACCTGGGACGAAATGCCTCTGCATAGGCTCAGCTAGATATGGCACAGATCACCCTATTAGGTGTTTAGCGGGGCTGTTAAGGCAGTGCCTTTGTTCCTCTGGATTCCCGAGCAAGCTCGAGAATGACGGCGCGGGGGTTGGCGCGGGGCGAGCACACCCTATCACTGCTCTTTATCGCAGCCTAGCTTCTCCAAGAGGCCATCTAGTTCATCCAGCGAATTGTAATCAATGACGACCTTGCCCTTACCCTGGCGGCTATGACGAATCTGCACTGGCTGCCCCAGGGTCATGGAAAGATTGTTTTCCAAACGCCGAGTATCTGCATCTACCCGACTTTTTTTGCCCCCGGGCAGGCGCGGGCTTTTCCTATTGCGGTTGACCAGCGCTTCCGTCTGGCGAACGTTTAAGCCTTTCTTTATCACTGTCCGGGCAAGCTTGATCTGTGCCGCTGCATCCAGGCTCAAGAGGGCGCGGGCATGCCCCATCTCAAGGGCACCACGCAACAACATGGCCGCCACCGGTTCGGCAAGTTGCCTAAGCCGCAGACTGTTGGTTACGGCACTCCGACTCTTGCCCAGACGTTGAGCAATCTGCTGGTGCGTAAATTGAAACTCCTCAATCAGCCGTTGCATGGCTATGGCTTCTTCCAGCGGGTTCAGATCTTCCCGTTGCATATTCTCAATAAGAGACATGCTCATGACGGCCTCATCCGTCGCGGACCTGATTATCGCCGGCAGACGGTGTAACCCGGCTTCCTGAGCGGCACGCCAGCGGCGTTCCCCGGCAATGATTTCATACTGCTCAGCGGCGAATTGTCGCAACAGGATAGGTTGTAGTAGCCCTTCTTCTTTAATGGATGCGGCAAGTTCGGCGATGCCTGCCTTGGCGAAGTGTGCCCGCGGCTGATACCGACCCGGACTAATCCATTCCAGCGGGATGTTTTTTAATTGTCCGGCTGCTGTCTGTGCCAGATCTTCGGGTGCTAGGAGTGTGTCCAGCCCTCTGCCTAGGCCTCGTTTTTTAGTCGTCATGGGGCAACTGCTCTGTGGTTACTGGGGCACCTACTAAGGTATTCGGGTATTCAGGTTATTGATTAAAACTATCCTTGGTCGGCTCTCTTGGCACACTTGGCACACTAGAGTCAGGCGCTGCTGGACCCAGGGTTTGAGGATGCTGCTTCACCAGCTCGCCGGCCAAGGCAAGATAGGCCGAGGCACCTCGTGAATACTTGTCATAAAAAACTACCGGCACGCCGTGGCTAGGGGCTTCCGCCAGGCGGACATTTCTCGGAATCAGCGTTCTATACACCTTGGCGCCAAAGTGCTCTAGGAGTTGCGCTGACACCTCCTGACTCAGGCTGTTGCGCGGGTCATACATGGTTCTTACCAGTCCTTCTATGCCCAAAGACGGATTCAATGAAGCCGCCACCCGGCGGATGCTATTCATCAGCGCGGTTAATCCCTCCAGAGCGTAATACTCACATTGCACCGGCACAATCACACTGTCTGCTGCCACCAGACCATTAATCGTCAAGAGGCCCAGAGAAGGCGGACAATCAATGAGAATGAAATCATAACGCTTCTTGACCGTGGCAAGGGCTTCCCGCAACCGAAACTCCCGCCGCTCAAGTTGCACCAGCTCAATCTCGGCACCCGCTAAATCAATGTTTGCTGCCAGAAGGTCAAAGCCAGAGCCATCCGCCACCTCGGTAACTATATCAATAATCACCTCATTGATGCTTGCGCCATCAAGCAGCAGCTCGTAAACCGAATGGGAGAGCTGATTTTTGTCCACCCCGACACCCATGGTCGTATTGCCTTGAGGATCAAAATCAACCAACAGGACTTTGCGTTTCATCACCTGCAAGGAAGCAGCAAGATTGACGCAGGTTGTAGTCTTGCCAACACCCCCTTTTTGATTGGCTACCGCTAAGACCACCGCCATCTAGTCCCTCCCTTCGCTTCCATCTAGTGCTCTTTTCCCCCGCATCTTTTTCCCCGAGCAGCCTTTTCCCCAACATCTTTTTTCCCCAACAAAAGCAGCCGCCGCTCCCGCTTAAGAGACGGCACGGCGATGTCCTCGGTGCCCATGATATGCAGTTTATCACTCTTGAAGGCTTCTGCTTTGGGCCCCTTCATCGCCAGCACCGTGCCGTCTGTTGTCAAGAGGTGCGCAACGGCATCGGCAATGCGGTTCAGACTACCAAAGGCACGGCAGACCACATGCGCAAATTCGCCGCGGTAGTCCTGAGCCCGTGCCTGCACTATATGCACATTATCCAGTTTGAGGCTGAGCACCGCCTGGGTCATAAAGCGAGTCTTCTTGCCATTGACATCCAGCAACAGGAAGCTTTTGTGCGGGTTAATCATCGCCAGAGGTATCCCCGGCAGACCGGCACCACTACCGACATCAATAATACTGGTCCCCTTCAGGTAGCTGGTGATCGCCCAGGAATCCAGAAGGTGCACGGCGACCATATCTCTTTGCTCAGTGATGGCCGTGAGGTTGGTTACCCGATTCCACCGGGACAAGAGCTCAAGAAAGAGCAACGATGCTGCCACCCGCTCGGCATCATCGGGCAGGCCTAGGGCACGGCTCCCCTCAGCAATCAGTGCGGCTACAGTGGACATCAAGAGACATCAAGCAATCTGCCGCTGCCCCGGTGGAGAAGGTGGAGCGGGTCGAGAGGGTTGAGAAGCCCGAGCAACTCTCCCCTGGTTTTTTTTAAGATACACCAGCAGGAGGGAGATTGCCGCCGGCGTCACCCCAGGGATCCTGCCCGCTTGTCCCAGGGTCCCCGGCCGGTGTTCTGCCAACTTGTGGCTGACCTCATGAGACAGCCCTTTGATGCCCTGGTAGTTAATATCCGCTGCCAGGCGCATATTCTGCTGAGCCGCCACCCGAGCAATTTCATTATGCTGGCGCGTGATGTAACCCGCATACTTGGCATCAATTTCAACCTGTTCGGTAGCCTCGGCATCGCCGCCACTCAGGCCTGCGGCCTCCATCAAGGGGGCAATACTAAGTGTCGGCCGCTTGACCAATTCAAGCAGCGAGTATGCATGCCCGAGGGGTACTTCCGTCAAGGCTTCAATGGCCGCATTGCCGGGTTGGACGAGGTGATTCGCCAGCTGCTTATGCAGACGATGAATCATTTCCTGCTTGTCGCCGAAGCGTCGCCAGCGCACTTCATCCACAAGCCCCAGACGGCGCCCGATCTCCGTTAGCCGTCGGTCCGCATTGTCCTGCCGCAAAATCAAACGATACTCGGCACGGCTGGTGAACATGCGGTAGGGTTCTTTGGTGCCCAGGGTAATCAGGTCATCAATTAACACGCCGATATAGGCTTGGCTGCGCGCCGGCCACCAGGCTTCCTTATCCTGCACCTGTCGGGCGGCATTCAGGCCGGCAATCAACCCCTGGGCGGCCGCTTCTTCATAGCCCGTGGTGCCATTGATTTGCCCGGCAAAATACAAGCCCGCCAGGTGCTTGGTCTCCATGCTGGGATGCAGTTCTCGGGGTTCAAAAAAATCATACTCAATGGCATAGCCCGGCCGGGTGATGTGTGCCGCTTCAAACCCCTTGATGGAATGTACCAACGCCAGTTGCACCTCATAAGGGAGGCTGGTGCTGATGCCATTGGGGTAGATTTCCTGGGTGCCGAGACCTTCCGGTTCAATAAATATCTGGTGAGATGGTTTATCGGCAAAGCGAACTACCTTGTCCTCAATGGACGGGCAGTACCGGGGACCCACGCCCTCTATCTTGCCGGTATAGAGGGGCGAGTTGGGCAACCCCGCCTGGATGATCTCGTGAGTCCGCGCATTGGTATGGGTGATATGGCAGGACAACTGAGGCGGATGCGCCTGGGGACTGGACAGATAGGACATGACCGGTCGGGGCCTGTCGCCGGGCTGCTCTTCAAGGTCCTTATAGTCCACCGACCGACCATCAATTCTGGGTGGGGTGCCGGTCTTCAGCCGGCCAGTGGTGAAGGGCATGGCACGCAGCCGCGTCGCGAGCATGTTGGCAGGTGGGTCCCCCGCCCGGCCTCCAGGCTGAGTCGTCATGCCGAGATGGATCAGGCCGCCGAGGAAGGTGCCCACCGTCAAGACCACCGCCGGGGCGGAAAATACCAAACCCGTCTCAGTGACCACGCCAGCAACCCGGTCCTGGTCAAGTACCAGGTCTTCGACGGTGGCTTGCATGAGGAAAAGATTTTCCTGCTGCTCAAGCCGCGCCCGGATCGCGGCCTTATAGAGTTGCCGGTCGGCCTGGGCACGCAGCGCACGCACGGCGGGACCCTTGCGAGCATTGAGGGTGCGGAAGTGAATCCCCGCTTGATCCGCCGCCTGTGCCATGACGCCGCCAAGGGCATCAATTTCCTTAACCAGATGCGTCTTGCCAATACCACCTATGGCCGGGTTACAGGACATCTGCCCGAGGGTTTCAATATTTTGCGTCAAGAGCAGGGTTGAGGCACCGCATCGGGCCGCCGCCAGGGCAGCCTCGGTGCCGGCGTGTCCCCCGCCCACGACGATGACATCTGCTTTAAGCATCGCTACTTCGGTTCCCTTTTTTATGTAAAAGACATCTCATGTTTACTAGTCGGCACCCCCCCCTGCCGCCTCAGCGGCTGCGCAAGTATATGTATATGCAGTCATCAATGCCATCGGCCACCCCGTCATCCGCGCCGTCATTCTCGAGCTTGCTCGGGAATCCAGTAAAAAAGAGTATTGTTTTCCGATTTATTCCGTCAGCATCAAAGCCTGACGCTTCCGCGCCGTCATTGCCCGGCTTGTTCCGACTTACATCCAGAGCGACGAACCATCTTGTTGTGTACATGCCCCACAGGTGGTTGGCTTTGTTCCTCTGGATTCCCGTCACCCTAGTCATCACAGCCGATGGCGGTGATGACTAGGGTGACGAGAATGACGGCGCGAAGGCAGCCTACTTGCCAATGCAAAAGTTGCTAAATATCTCACCCAGGAGGTCCTCAACCCCAAAGGCACCGGTGATCTCGGAAAGGGCTGCTTGGCAACTTCTCAATTCTTCTGCCACCAGCTCCCAGGCCGGCTCAGCACCTCGGGCCCTGGCCAGGGCCTCTGTTGCCTGTTGCAAGGCGGTGAGGTGGCGTCTCCTGGCGGTAAAGTTGCACTCAGTAGCACCGCGGCTACCGAGTTGCTGCAACATAGCCTCCTGCAGGACCTCCAGACCCTCGCCCGTCTTACAAGACAGGCCGATCGCCCCGGCAAGGTCTCCCCCGCCCTCCTCTTGTGGAAGCAACGGTGAAATCAAGGGCTGAGCCAGCAGATCAAGCTTGTTTAACACAATCAACTGAGACGAGGCACCGGCATCTCCCCTCAGATCCGCATGCAGCTCGGCAAGCTGGGTCCTGATCAGGGTCGAATCAAGCGTCGCATCAAGCACCAATAGCACCAGGTCGGCGGCAGCCAGGGCAGTCCTGGCGCGGCGCACCCCCTCAGCTTCTATCTCATTGTGGCTCTGGCGTAAGCCCGCCGTGTCGGTAATGCGCAGCGGAATACCACCGAGTTGTACCTGGGCCTCCACCAGATCTCTAGTGGTGCCAGGTATGTCGGTGATGATAGAGGTGTCTTGCCCGGTCAGCCGATTCATCAGGCTGGATTTGCCGGCATTGGGTTTGCCTGCCAGGACCACCGCCGCCCCTTCCACCAGGAGCGCGCCTTGCCCGGCCTGTTGCAAAATATCCTGGATGCGGGCTTCAAGGTCAGCCAATCTCTGGTCAATTCGCGCCGCCGCCAGGGGGTCTAGCCCCTCGTCTGGGAAATCAATAGCAGCTTCCACCTCCACCCGCAGCGCAATGACCTCGGCAACCTGCTGGTCAATCAACCGAGAGAAGTCGCCTTGAAGAGAACGCAACGCGCCCCTGGCAGCGGCTTCACTGCCCGAGTTAATCAGATCCGCCAGAGCTTCGGCCTGGGCAAGATCCAACTTGTCATTCAGAAAGGCCCTTTGGCTAAACTCGCCGGGTCTGGCGACTCGGGCACCGAGTGCCAGTATTCTCCGCAGCAGCAAATCAAGCACCACCGGACCGCCATGACCCTGGAACTCAAGCACATCTTCACCCGTGAAAGAATCGGGCCCGGGAAAGTACAGCACTAGGCCCTGGTCCAGGGCGCGTCCATCAGCGTCAAGAAAATCACCCAGCTGTGCTTGGCGCGGCGGGGGGAGCATGCCAATTACTTGAAGGGCAATCCCCGCTACCAAAGGTCCCGACACCCGGATGATACCAATGCCCCCCTTACCCGGGGCGGTGGCACGGGCGGCGATGGTGTCTTGAATATAAGGGCTGGCCTCGGTGGGTGGCTGATTCATTGGGTTGCCGTGTCATGCGGGGACTAGATAAAAATGACGCTAACAAAAAATAGGCGGTGCACCTTTTATAGCATCAGGGCTGTTTTATAGAAACTGCTCAGGGCTGCTTTATAGGAACTGCTCAGGGCTGTTTTATAGAAACCGCCAGCGCACCGCTCAGATTCGCGCGGTGACATAGTACTGCTGCGCAAAGGTCAAGAGGTTGTTGACCAGCCAGTAAAGCACCAGGCCCGAGGGGAACCAGAGGAAGAAAAAAGTGAACATAATCGGCATGAGTTTGAAGACCCGCGCCTGGATTGGGTCGGGGGGTTCAGGGTTCAGGCGTTGCGTCAGGTACATGGAAATCCCCATCAAAATAGGCAGCACAAAATAGGGATCCATGGCCGAGAGGTCCTTCACCCAGAAGATGAAGGGCGCCTGACGCAGTTCTACACTTTCCATCAATGCCCAATAGAGGGCTAAGAAGACCGGCATCTGCAAGAGGATGGGCAGGCAGCCGCCGAGCGGATTCACCCCTTCTTTTTTATAAAGCCCCATCATCTCCTGGGTGCGCTTCTGCGCGTCACCTTCATGCCGTTCTTTCAGTCGTTGCATTTCCGGTTGCAGTTTGCGCATCTTTGCCATAGAGCGAAAACTAGCCGCCGAGAGGGGATACAAGAGCGCTTTGACGACGATGGTGAGTAGAATAATGGCAAACCCCCAGTTACCCACGAGCCCATGGAAGAAGGTCAGCATATAAAAGAGCGGCTGTGCCAACCACCAGAGGAAGCCGTAATCCAGCGTCAGGTTCAGCCCCTCAGCAATCTCCGCCAGCTTGTACTGATCCTTGGGACCCGCATAAAACAAGGCTGAGAGGGTGTCGGTGCCCCCCGGGGGGATACTGATAAGGGGGCTGGTAATGCCGAAAAAGTAAACATCTCGCCCCGGTAACTTCCTGGCTTGATAGGTATTGCCCGCCTGCTTCTCGGGCACCCAGGCACCAACAAAATAATGTTGCACCATGGCCATGTAGCCTGCCTCAACGCGTGCCTTGTAGCTCGCCTCGGCAATATCATCAAATTCCAATTTGGTGTAGGGATCATCCGCCGAGCGGGTAGCTCCACCAACAAAGGGTTGCAAGCCCATAAAACCCCCATCGCTCTTAACGGGATCTTGGCTGTCTCGCTTGATCTGAGTAAAGAGTGCGCCCTGCCAAGGGGTGTTACTGCGATTACTAATTTCATAATCCACCCGAAGCAGATAATCGCCGCGTTGGAAGTAGAAATTCTTCACTATCTCGGTAGCGTCGGATTGTGTATAGCTCAGGCTCAGCTGCAGACTATCGGCATCGCCCATCGCATAGCTGCTTTGGGAGGCGGTGAATCTGGGGCGGGTATCTGCCTGGTCGGTGCCATTGGGACCAATCAAACCACTCTGGGCAGCATAGGCATTGCGGGGGTCAATCAGCAGGAATGGCACGTCCGGGGTCTGCATGGTCTTCGGGAAGAGCGGCAGGGCAACCTTCACAATATCGCCCCCATAGAGATCTATGGCTATGTCAAACACATCGGTGGTCACCCGCAGGAGTCTTGCTTCATTCAAGGCTGCCCTTGGCTGGGTGTTGGCTCCCGGCGCCGGCGAGGCGGCTTCCCATTCGGGCACCGTGCCCCTGAGCTCGCGTCCCGGTGCCGGGCTTACTTCCGGCAAAGTACCGATACCTGCATCACCGCTAGTGTCACCCAGCCCGCGGTCACCCAGGCCATCTCTTGCCACCAAATCGCCACTAGACTCATCGGCAAGTTGCCGCCCCTGCCCATAGTCCTCGTTCCATGCCAGGATCAGCAAATAAGTTGTCACCCCTAGGCCGAGCAGAATAAGTAGTCGTTGCAGATCCACTAGGCTTGCCTCTTAATAAAAACCGCTGAGGGCTCTTCTGGGTCTGCTGGCATGGGCACGAGGTCAACTCCACCAGGATGCAGCGGATGGCATTTGCCGAGACGGCGCAGGCTGAGGTACATGCCGCGCCGGGCGCCATGGGTCTTGATGGCTTCTACCGCGTAGCGGGAGCAACTCGGGTAGAACCGACACCGGGGTCCCAGGAGCGGGCTGAGTGTTACCTGATATATCCAGAGGCAACCGAGGAGGATTTTTTTCATGTCTTTTGTTGGGCTTTAGTGATCAATCTATCAAAGGAAGCTAGCAAAGTATTCCTGAGTGTTTGCCGGTCTGCTTGGGCAATATTGGGTTTGCATAATACCAAAATATCCAGACATTGATTAGGCAAGCGCTGGCGGGTGACCTGCTGCCGGAAGACTTCACGAATGTGCCGCTTGATGCGATTTCGAGCAACTGCTTTAGCGGCTATTTTTTTGCTACAAATCATGCCCAGCCGATTAGTTTCCAGGGTGTTTTTTTTTGCCAGTATGGACGCGAAAGCATGTTGCACTTGAAATTCTTTGTGGCGGAACAGAGCATCAAATTCATGCCCTTGATGGAGTCGGTGGCAATAGGTAAAGGGGGTATTGGCGCCTAGGGCCGGAACCCCGTCCCCGGTACTAGGCTGGTTGGACAACGGCATCTAGGGGCAGGTTGGAGATTGATTACGCGGATAGTGACTTGCGCCCCTTGGCACGGCGACGATTCAAAATCAATCGCCCCGACTTGGTTGCCATGCGGGCACGGAAGCCATGCGTTCTCTTGCGCTTGATTTGACTCGGTTGATAGGTTCTTTTCATGGTCTGGCACCAATGAGCGGTGGAGAAGGCAAGCGATTATGAGGAGGCTCAGGCGGCTTGTCAATTAAATATAACCTCTGAGTTCCTCGGCTGAGCCGAGCCGATAACCTACTCAAAAAATATCCATTGCTCGCAAGAGCCCTCATTTTTAATAAGATAATGAGTGGCTTTAATAGCATGTTCTTTTCTAAGAACTAAGATCTATTGTTGCTATTACTATTAGCACTTGGATTTCTGTGCATAACCCCAAGGACTTGTCAGCTATCAATGGCTTGCAGTCAGCATAAGTCATGTCAAAAGCTGTTGCTTGTATGCCCGTATCCTGTGGATGAAGGTCTCATAAAGGGGCTACTTATCCACAGGCATGGGAACCTCGGCGACTTGTTGGTTTTTATCCACAGGATGTACACAAGATAAGCACAAGTTGTTAGCAGCAGCATGGGGTAGAAATCTGGAGAAAATATTTTTTTCTTTCGTTTTTTGGTTTGATATTTTGACCAGTCGCTTAATTTTGGGTTAGTATTCCCTCAAGCAAATTCTCGTCCATAGGGGTTCCTGCAGTGTCAAAGAGTGTGCTCAAAGCAACATCCAATAGTGTCCCCAAAACCAGATCGAAAACACTACCTAAGAGCGCAGCAAAGAAGCCCGCAAAGCAACCCACTAATAATCCGCAGGAAGACTGGCAAGCCTGTCTTGCCATCATCAAGGAAGAAATATCGCCTCAAGAATTTGACACCTGTATCCGACCCTTGCAGGCAGTTCCCGATAGAGAAGCGGGCAATTGCGTTAAGTTGTTGGCGCCCAACTGGTATGTCAAGGATCAGATAGACACGCAATACTTGCCACGCATTAGAGAGTTACTCGCCGCGGGCGGCAACACCGATGTGCGGCTGATGATTGGTGCCCGGGAACAACCCCCTGGCCCCAGCCTCTCGTCCCCGCCTAGCCCTCAGCCGGCAACCGGTCCTTCTCCCTTCATAGACATCAACAAGGAATATACTTTTGACACCTTTGTTGAGGGCAATTCCAATCAGTTGGCACTGGCGGCCGCTCGGGGTCTGGTGGAAAATCTAGGCACCCAGCGCACCGATCATGGTGCTTCCCAATACAACCCCATCCTATTCTATGGGGGGGTGGGTCTAGGGAAGACGCATCTCATGCATGCCGTGGGGAATGCCATTGAAGAACAGCATCCCCAGTTAAAAGTCGGCTACATGTATTCCCATAAGTTTATTGTGGATATGGTAAACGCCATCCAAAAAGGCACCATGCCGGCCTTCGTGGAATGTTACCGGGGTATTGATGTGCTGTTGATGGATGACATTCAATTTTTGGCGCGGGGCGCGAAGACACAGGAAGAATTTTTTGCAGTCTTTAATAGATTGCTGGATAAACGCAACAGCCAGATTGTGCTGACCAGTGATCGCTATCCTAGAGGTATTAAAGACTTGGAAGAGCGGCTTAAAAGCCGATTTCTCTGGGGGATGAGCGCGTGCCTAGAGGCACCGGATGTTGAAACCAGAGTCGCGATCTTGATGAAAAAGGCCGAATCAAAAGCGGTGCCCTTGCCGCGGGATGTTGGCTTTTTTATCGCGCGGCTTGTCAAGTCAAATGTGCGGGAGCTGGAAGGCGCCCTCAAGCGTGTCGTTGCCGATGCCCACTTCAGAGGGGTACCGATCACCATGGAGCAGACCAAGGCAGCGCTGAGAGACTTGATTGCCCATCAGAGTCGGCAGGTCAGCATTGAGAACATTAAGAAACTAGTGACCGAATACTATAGAATTCGTATCAGTGACCTACACTCCAAAAGGCGCAACAGATCCATCACCCGACCCCGGCAACTCGCCATGGCGCTAGCAAAGGAACTGACCAACCAAAGCCTGCCAGAGATCGGTGATGCCTTCGGCGGGAGAGACCACAGCACCGTGCTGCATGCCTGTAAGAAGATTGAGGAGCTCCGGGAAAGCAACGGGGAGATGGCGCAGGACTACGACCAGTTATTAAAACAGCTGACGACCTAGGTTGCTAAAGCCGTGTGATAACTTTGTATAACTTTTTTAGAAGACCGCACAACTATTTAGAAGAGCTCACAACAATTTAGAAGAGCGCACGACATATTATAACAGCGCACGACATTTCATAAAGTTTATATAAATCAAAGACTTATACTAGAACAGAGAAGCAGACAGGGTTAATCGGTGTGAAGCTTAAAATCAACAGGGAAGTGCTCATCCCCGCCTTGCAGCTGGGTGCTAGTGTTATGCAAAAGCGAGGGACGGAGCCGATGCATTCCCATCTGCTCCTGGTCGCCAAGAAAAAAGAATTGGTAATCACCAGCACCGACCGGGAACTAGAAGCCGTCACTAGCCTCCATGAAGTGGATATTGAAGCCCCCGGCAAGGCGACCATCTCCGGGGCTAAGCTGCTGGACATCTGTCTTAATTTGCCCCCAGAGACCGGGCTCAGCATCATGCACGACGACCCCATGATAAAAGTGGCATGGGATAGGTATCATGCCCGCCTGGTCACCCTGGCACCGGACGACTTCCCCAGCATTGAGCCGGATGAGGCTAGGCCCCTGACCCTAGAGCTCAGTGGCGATGCCCTCAACCGCATGTTACGCGCGACGGCCTTTGCTATGGCGCGCGGCGAGGGTAACTATTTATTCAATGGCATTCTGCTGGACATAGCAGGTTCCCAGGTGCGCCAGGTCGCCACCAACGGCTATAGGCTAGCAACCAGTTACACCGACTATGGTGCCGGCGCCGATGCGCGGCAAGTCGTTATTCCCGCTAAGGCAGTCACTGAATTGATGCGATTGATCAAGGGTGCCGGCGATGCCGCCGTGGAGGTGAAGTTATTTCCTAAGCAGATGCAGGTGCATTACGGGGCGACTAGACTCATTACCAATCTTATTCCGGCCACCGACTTCCCGGACTATACCCGCGCTATTCCCACCGGCAAGGAGCAGGTGCTTGCCCTGGATCGGGCGCACCTAGTGGCCGGGCTAAAACGTATTGCGTCAATTTTCCTAGAGGAACGGAATCGCAATGTGCACCTGTCTTTTGGCACTGGCAAGCTGAGTATGCACACCCAGAATGAGGCTCAGGATGAAGCCGAAGAAAACATGGAAATTGACTACCAGGGCGCCGATATGACGGTGCAATATAATGTAGACTATCTGGTTGACACCCTGTCGGTCATGACGGGCGATAAGGTCACCTGGACCATTCGGGACCCTGCCAAAGCCTGCCAGTTGGAAGATGCGGCGGACCCGCAGAGTCTCTTCCTGATCACGCCCCTAAGAGAAACGGCCTGAGCCAGGAACACAGCTTAGAAGAGCTCACAACAATCACCATAACTATAAGGAAGCAAGGTAGATATGAAATTTTCTGTCAATCGAGATGTGCTGTTGCGACCCCTGCAGCAGGTTGCCGGGGTTGTTGAGCATCGGCCAACGGGCCTCCCCATTCTGTCTAACCTCTTGCTCCGAGTAGATGCCAAGGAGCTATCCATCATCGGCACCGATTTTGAGGTTGAGTTGATCGCCAAGATGGCGGTGACCGGCGAGGTCCCGGGGGAAATTACCGTGCCCGCCAGGAAGTTAATGGATATTTGTCGGGGTATCCCCGACGAGGCGAGCATCGCGTTTAGCCTTAATGAACAGCGGCTTGAGATCAAATCCGGGAAGTTCCGCTCGGTCCTCTCCACCCTGCCGGCGGATGATTTCCCGATGATCAAGCAGGACGCCTCAGAGATCTCAGCGCAGGTGGACAGCAAGGATTTCAGCAAGTTGCTGGGGGAAACTGCCTTTGCCATGGGGCTACAAGATAAGCGGCATTTTTTGAACGGCATGTCGCTGGAACTAGGGGATGGTCTGGTGCGTTCCGTGACCACCGACGGTCATCGGCTGGCACTGAGCGAACTGCCGCAACCCGCCCTTAAAGATAAACCCCGCCAGGTGATAGTGCCGAGGAAGGGCATCATAGAAATCCAGCGGCTACTGCAAGAAGTGACCGGCGAGGTATCCATTGTCCTGGGTAGCAACCATCTGGGGATGAAGGCCTCGGCCTATAGCCTGACGACCAAACTCATTGATGCCAAGTATCCAGACTATAAGCGGGTCATTCCGAAGGATGGCGACAAGGTGGTGGTAGCTGAGAAGCGGGTCCTGCGTGATGCACTGAATAGAACCGCCATCCTTGCCAACGAGAAGTTTCGCGGTATTCGGGTCGCCCTAGAGAATGGCAGCCTGCAGTTGTCGGCCAACAATCCCGATCAGGAAGAGGCGGAGGAAAGCCTTGATGTGGATTATCAGGGCGACACTATGGAAGTCGGCTTCAATGCCAGTTACCTCCAGGATGTGCTGGCGGTGCTAGAGGGCGACAAGGTGAAACTGGTTCTGCTGGACTCGGGGAGCAGTGCGGTGATCAAGGATGCGGAAACCGAGGGGGCGACCTATGTGGTCATGCCCATGCGGCTGTGATCCTGAAGAGCGAATTCTGAAGAACGGATTTTGAAGAGCGGGTTCTGACCATCCGATGCTGACTAGCTGATTCTGACCATATAAGCCTGATAAATAAGTGTAATTTCTGACCAGACATGAGCCTAGAATGGCTTAAAATTCAACGAGTTAGAAACATTTCCCAAGCCAGCCTTGAGTTGTCTCCGGGGGTGAATCTGCTCTATGGGCAGAATGGTAGCGGCAAAACCAGCGTCCTGGAGAGCGTGTATTTTTTGGCCTCTTCTCGTTCCTTCCGCCGCAATATGAATACCGCCATGATCCAGCAGGGCGAGCCGGATTGTCTGGTGCTTGGGCGGGGCAAGCGGGGGCAAACCCAGTATCAGCTGGGCGTCCAGCGGGACCGACAGGGCGAAAGGGATATCCGGATCAACGGCGATACCATCACTCGGGCTTCCGAACTCGCCAGGATCATGCCCACCCTGCAACTAGGTCCGGAAAGTGTTGACCTCTTGTTGGGCACGCCGGCACTCAGGCGGCGGTTTCTGAATTGGGGAGTGTTTCACATGGAACATCGCTTCTCAGCCCTCTGGGAAGCGGCCAACCGAAGCCTGCGGCAGAGAAACCTGGCGCTGCGGCTGGGGTCTAGCCCGGAACTGGACACCTGGTCGGTACAACTGGCTCAGCAGGCCGAAGCGGTGGATCAGGCACGGACGCGCTATGTCGCCCAGTATGAGCCTATCTTCCGAGCTCTGGCAGCAGAAATGCTGGGGCTGGAGGAGGTCAAGTTTGCCTATTATCGTGGCTGGGAATCTGGCGCATCGCTACTAGACATCTATGCCAAGGAGCTGTCGGGCGACATAAAAAAAGGTCATACCCAGAGGGGTTTTCAACGCGCCGATGTTAGAATAGAGATAGAAGGTCAACCGGCGGCAAGCCGCTGTTCCAGAGGCGAGTTGAAAGCCCTGGTATGGAGCATGGTCTTGGCACAGGGTAGCCAGTTAGACACCGGGCAGAAGCAGGATATTTTATACCTGGTGGACGATTTGGCGGCGGAGTTTGATACTGAGCATCGGCAGCGCATTCTTGGTTTTTTGGCGGCGGCGGGGCATCAGGTGTTATTGACGGGCATTGAGCGAGATACGCTTATTGCCGCATGTAACGGGCTTGAAACAAAGATGTTTCATGTGAAACAAGGGGAAATTCAGGGGGTCTAGATGGCAACAGATAAATCCTACGGCTCAGGCAGCATTACCGTCCTCAAAGGCTTGGATGCGGTGCGGAAACGACCGGGTATGTACATTGGTGATACGGACGATGGCACGGGGCTGCATCACATGGTGCAGGAATTGGTTGACAACGCCATTGATGAGGCACTGGAAGGCTATTGTTCCAATATTCAGGTCACTATTCACCCCGACGAATCAGTCACCGTAGCCGATGACGGGCGCGGTATTCCCACCGATATGCATGAAGAGGGCAAGTCGGCGGCAGAAGTGATTATGACCGTGCTGCATGCCGGCGGGAAGTTTGATGACAGCAGTTACAAGATTTCCGGTGGCTTGCACGGGGTAGGCGTTTCAGTTGTGAATGCCCTCTCGGCCACTCTGGAACTGACCATCTGGCGGGAGGGCAAGGTCTGGGAGCAGCTCTATCACGACGGGGTGCCAGTCGCCCCCCTGGCGGCAGTCGGTGAAACCACGCAGACCGGCACCCAGTGCCGCTTCAAGCCTTCTCCAGAGACCTTTACCAACATAGAGTTCCATTACGGCATCCTTGCCAAGCGGCTGAGAGAACTGTCCTTCCTCAACTCGGGTATTGCCATTAGCCTGACGGATGAGCGCAACGGCAAGCATGAACGTTTCCAGTTTGAGGGCGGTTTGCAAGCCTTTGTGGGCTTCTTGAACCAGAAGAAAACGCCACTGAACAGCATTTTTTACTTCTCTGTTGAGCGGAAAGACGGCATAGGGGTGGAGGTAGCCATGCAGTGGAATGATTCCTATCAGGAAACCGTGCTCCCCTATGCCAACAATATCCCCCAGATTGATGGGGGCACCCATCTGCAGGGTTTTCGGGGTGCCCTGACCCGGAGTCTGAATAGCTACATTGAAAAAGAAGGCCTAGGCAAAAAGGCACAGGTGAACACCACGGGTGATGATGCCCGTGAGGGGCTCACGGCCATCGTGTCGGTCAAGGTGCCTGATCCCAAATTTTCCTCCCAGACCAAGGACAAGCTCGTGTCTTCTGAGGTCAAGAGTGCCGTAGAGCAGGAGATGGGCAATGCCTTCTCCGCCTACCTCCTGGAGAAGCCTAGCGAGGCGAAGGCGATAGTGCAGAATATGATTGACGCTGCCCGGGCTCGGGAAGCCGCCCGGAAGGCACGGGAAATGACCCGGCGCAAGGGAGCACTGGACATAGCAGGACTCCCCGGCAAGCTGGCGGACTGCCAGGAAAAGGACCCCACACTCTGCGAGATTTATCTGGTAGAGGGCGATTCTGCGGGCGGTTCTGCCAAACAGGGGCGGGATCGCAAGACCCAGGCGATCTTGCCGCTTAAGGGCAAGATTTTGAATGTTGAAAAGGCGAGATTTGACAAGATGCTCAGCTCAGTTGAGGTAGGCACCCTGATTACGGCACTCGGTTGTGGCATTGGCGCCGACGAGTTTAATTTGAGCAAGCTGCGCTATCACCGCATCATCATCATGACGGACGCCGATGTAGACGGCGCGCACATCAGGACGCTACTCCTGACTTTCTTCTTCCGATACATGCCGGCACTGATAGAAGGCGGGCATCTGTTGATTGCCCAGCCGCCGCTTTACAAGATCAAACGCGGCAAAAGCGAGCGCTATATCAAGGATGAGAAGGAGCTAACGGACTATCTGCTGGAAATTGCCCTTGATGACGCGCGCCTCCATCCCGGCAAGGATTTGGCACCCATAGCCGGACATGCCCTCCAGGCCTTGGCGACCAACTTTTATCAGATTCAGCGTCAGATGCAACGGCTGGAGCGGGTCTATCCGCTGCTCCTATTGAAGCAGGTGCTTTACCTACCGCGGCTCAGCCTGGATGACCTGAGTGATCAACAAGCGATGCAAGCCTGGACTGACCAGCTCGCTAGTCGCGTGCATGCGGCGAGTGTCGGTCAGGCGCAACACCACTTTAGCCTGAGGGAGGATCAGGAGCGGCATCTCTATTATCCCGAGGTCTCCATAGTCAGTCATAGTTTGCAACGGGACTATGTCATTGACCGGGACTTCTTTGCCTCGGACAACTATCAGACGTTTATTGCCTTTGGAGAGGAGGTAGTCGATCTGGTGCATGCCGATGCCAGGATTGAAAAGGGCGAAAAATCAGCCTCCGTCAGCAATCTGGAAGAAGCCCTTGCCTGGTTGCAAGCGGAAGCCATGAAGGGACAAAGCCGACAGCGATACAAGGGACTAGGGGAGATGAATCCGGACCAGCTGTGGGAAACAACCATGAACCCGAAGAACCGCAGCATGCTGCGGGTCACCATAGAGGACGCCATAGAGGCGGATAGAGTCTTTGATACATTGATGGGTGATCAGGTGGCCCCGCGGCGCGAATTTATTGAGCAAAATGCCCTGGCAGTCGCCAACCTTGATGTATAAAACCCTTAAAAATCAAAGAGTTATGTGAAATTACGATAGGTACTGCTGGCGGCTTGCCCTTTTGGCCGTCATTCCCGCCACCCCAGTCGCCCCCGCCCTCACCTCCCCTCCCGCCGTCATTCTCGCCGCAGGCGGGAATCCAGAGGCACAAAGGCAAGCACCTTGATATTCCCGCTACACCTCAACGGGGGTCGGTTGGTGAACCGGGAGCGAATGAGCAATGGAGTGGTTTGCGATGAGTGTTGCTGCATAAGATGGCGGTGAATCATAACATGCCATTTACCCTGTTATAGTAATTCCATTCTCTTGTGCTTTTCCCAATATCTTAACCAACACGCCGCTTTGTTTTTCAGTCGGGATCTTGGAGGGCATCTGCTGTGCGATGCGCAGAATGCCTATTTCTTTTGGGGTTAGAAAATCCCCTTTTATTCCCTCTTCAAGAATTGTTACCCATTTATCAGGTGGCACATCGAAAACTCGTTTCTGGGCATCGATTCCGTTGTCGATTTTTTGAGTTTTTTTAGCATCTTTGGCTTCAGCCTTCTGTTCTTTTATTGAAACGAGGTCATCCTGGAAGCTCCCTGGAATCTCTTTTTCGAGTTCAGAAATCCGCGTTTGAATACTGTCCCAGCAACCGTCTTTCTTGCTCCATTCGGAAATATTTGAAATTCCTTGCGGTGGCTGCGTGATGCAGCCATTCACGAAGAAGGAGGAAATCTCAAGGGCCTTGATCAGTGACGGATAAAGCATTTGATCTTTCCAGATGCGTGTAAAATTTACTGATTGGTCGTGTTGCTTGCAGATTTCGTTGATAGCAGCGATGGTATAGGCAACGATGTTGGCGCGATAACCGCCGTTATACCAAGGTTGAGCGGAAACAAGTTTCTCGGTGTGCCGGAATATGAGCGCACGTGCAATGCACCGGCGATAATAGAATTTTTCATTGAAGTTATCGGGGGACTTGTTCCACTCTTGACCAATGCGGGTCGCAAACTGCGCAAAATTTTTCTGTGCTCCGAGGTTTACCCATTTGGGATGGTCGTCCCATATATTTTCGAATTTCGCAAGGTCGGTCTTGGTGAACATCTGATGTTTCGGATATTTGGCCAGAAAACGTCGCCGTTCGGCCTGGGTCAGTTTTGACTGCGCGTCGTTGTACTGACTCCGCGCCCGTTCGTAAAACCATTTTGTTTCGCGTTGCGCACTCTGTTGTGCTGGCACCCAGATGCGTCTTGAGAATTCCTCCATTCTTCGGTGGAACGGGTGATTTGAGAAAAAATCCGCGGCATTGACCCTGTTCTGAGTATTGGCGTATTCGGAAATGCGGGGAACAATCTTCTCGCTACTCTCGCTGTCGATCACTGAAAGTTTCATCTGTACGAAAACACCACTAAGAGACGCCTTGTCTTTAAGGGTGGTATGGAAAAGTGATGCGGTAGTCTGACCGCCGTTTACTATCTGAAAGTCACGAATGCAATTGATATGAAGCCCCGAGTCGGTTGTCTGTGTTTCGATATCCTGAGCCGTCGCTGTTATACCGTTGTTGTAAGCAAAAAACATGTCAGGTTCGCTGATAATCGTGCTACGGATTCCCTTGTTCACCTTACCTCGTGCTTGGAGAAACGAACGCACGTTCTGCTCCAGAAGCCGAGCACCGTATTTTCCGTAAAGGGCGGAGAGCATCTCGCCTGGCATTACCGCTAAATATGACGGATATTTGTCCGACCTAAGATGATGCGCGGGCAGACAGGGAATTCCGGCGCCGAACATTTCAACAAGATCGACAACCAGGTCCTCTTTGTGGCCCCGAGAACTCCGCTGGCGATGTAGGCGCGATACGTCCCATATGTGATAAGTCGCGGGGACTCCGGCTATCTCGTTATCGTCAACCACTTGGAGCCGATCGCTTAGGGCGCGTTCAGAGATAAGGAAGAAATTCACTTTGCGGATGATGTCCTGCCGTGAGGCGATATCACATGCAAGTCCGTATTCGGGTGAAGTTACCTCCAGGTTAGGATGGATTTGTTCATTCTTGCTTGCCTCAAAAAAATTGGTGACTCGTTTGAATATGGCAACGACGTCGGTAGATGTCAGAGATTCCAGTTCCGCGCGGCTGTTGAAATCGGAGACGAAAAGATCAAGAGTGCCTTCATCAGAAAAACAGTATCCGTCTACGCGCATACCGCGTTGTGCGCGGAAGTGGCAGAATTCAAAACTTTCGATGAATCCGGTTTCGACCAGTTCTTTGGTCACCGTTTCCATGAATTCGCCAAGCTGAAAAGCACTGTTGGCTTTGGCATCAGCCATCAACTCCTGCCGAAAATCGTAAAAAAATTCCTCGGTTGTGAGTTCCATTCAGGGTTTTCCCCAAATCACTGTCGTTTCGCATTCAAATGACGTGATTGCTTCCAGTTCTATTTCGTAACCGACGCGCGTCAGTCCGGCGGGTAATCCAGAGCGAATAATCCGTGGGAAATTGTCTGTTACATGATATGTCCAGCGTCCAGTGACCGCTAGTTTCGGCTCATCATATTCGTGCATCGCGATGTAACCATATTCGGAAAGTTTCGAGGAGAGTTCTTCGAGGGCAAAGGAATCTGTCAGTTCTCCTTCCACAATTTTTACGGCCTCATTTAGAGAAAGAGCGCGATCGGAATTCGGTTGGTCGCTCAGACGGAAAATTGTCAAAAAAAGGTTGTCGCACAGTGTTTCGAGCTGGTCCTCAGATGAAATTTTTATGGTGTTGCGCTCTCTCCCGGAAAGGGTTTTAACCTCAACAGCAGTGTTGCCGAATATAAAGTCTTGGTGACCACCGTGGGGTCCGCACCAGGCCTCAAGGGCGGATTTCTCGGACAGATGGTCCCGATATAGCATCCGCAGGAACTGAAGTTCACCGAACAATCCACGGATTTCTTCACCCGAGAGAAGGCGTGCCTTTCGACCAGCCAGAAACGCTTTCCAGCGTTGCAAATGGGTAAGCGCGACCGAAAGGGCGGTTGATGAGTCGGATACATCCCTTAGATTTGAGGCGAGTGTTTCACAGAGTCCGGAAAACAAATCCTTGTCCACATGCTGTTCAAGCGTGAGCACCAGATTCTGGCAGCCTGGCTTTTCAAGCATACGCAAATCGACCCGGATACCGTGCACCGTGATCCTGTTCTTTTGAAACTGCTCGACGTGGTTACTGCCAAGTTCAACGATGAACAAACAATGTCCTTGGATATCTCTACCCCAGTAGAGAGGAGCAGCAATATTCGACTCTTCTACCAGACGGACATTGTAATCACTGTCCGGTATTCCGATGTCATCCCAAGGAGTCGATCTACTGGTCATAATCATCCCCGCCGTCGAGACCATCGGTGGAGGTGTCGCGCGCCTGTTCACGCCAAACAGTATTTGCGACAACCTCAATCTCGGTATTGTAATCGCCGGGCGGAAAGCTTATTCCAAAGGCTGGAACACGCTTTAAGACGCTTAGCGACCCAATTGATCTCAAAACGTGAATCATTAGAAGCGGTTTGTTTCGAACAGAACGGTAATGAAAGTCGGAGGGCATCTTCGAGTCCTCCTCACGTTTGGCGATTGTCTCGGCTTCGTCCTGTTGCGAGTCACTCAGTCCGAGCTTCTCATCCCCGCGACTGGCTACGCGGCCTTTGCTTACGCGCCATGCATCACCCTCCGGTTCTGTGCTTTTTCGCTTCTGCGGACCAAGATGATATTGAGATGCATCTTCGTCGTTTTTTTCAATGGATATGAGCAGAACATCACCATACGGATGCTTATCTGCGATATTCTGAAGATATTGTATTGCTGTGGCCTTCTGTTCGGCATAATCGGGATGGGTTTGAAACCGGAGCAGAAATTTCTCGATGATTTCAACATCAACGTCATGAATAACCCAACCTTTGGTGGTGGGCTCGACCTCTCCACCGAAGCCGTTTTTCCAAAATTCCACTATCAGGTCATCGTTTGCTCGATTGATAGTGTCATTCTTGGGCAGGATATAACTTTCGCGCAAACGTCCGCTGAGATTTAGTTTGACTGTGATTCTCTCTCCCGCTCGCATTTTGTTCGTGGCGGTGACGAGAAGACTGTCCGGATGTGCTTTGACGTAAAGCCCAAATTGTCTCGGGCTCAATTTATCGCGACGCATTTTCTTGATTTGTTGCCGGAGTTCTTCTGACGCCTCTGCGATATGCGAATACCAATCAATGGAGTCGGGCGAAAGGTATACCCGGCAAAGGTCATCGTAGCCGCCCCTATAGCCAAACCACCTCCCCATCTGCATCAACGTATCGTACATCCGCGTGTTCCGATACATGTAGCTGACACAGAGACCTTCAATAGTAAGGCCACGAGATAGACTCAGCCCGCCAACAGCGATTGCTGTGAGAGCATGCCCATCCTCTTCGTATCGTCGGTAATCCAGCACCTGATCGGACTTGCTGTTCACCACAAACAGTTGAACGCTTTCACATGCGTTATGAAGGCCGAGCTTAATATTCGCCCATTGGAAACCGCAATCTGCATAATTATCTTCGAAAGCATTTTTCAGTGCCTTCATGTAAGTGTTCTGTTCCGATGTCTTTTCGGGCATCGCGTGGTTGGCTTTCACCGCATCACAGAGTTTCTTCTTATAAACGCTGATCAAATCCCGCACTATGTTTTGAATGTTCACAAACCGTGACACATTCACCAGCATGGAGCAGTGTTGATTGCCTTGACCGCGAAGACTTCGAATTGCTTTAGCGATGACGAATGTATTAATTGCTTCGTAAAGACTGGGCGGAAGATTCTCAAGATCGAAATCCTTTGTGTGTTTGAAAGGAAGGTAATCTTCACAATCGGTGATCGGTTTAAGAATTTTTGTTTCGCTGTCTTCATCAAGGAAAACTTTCCCAGGCCCGAAATAGGTATTTGGCGCGTCCAAACAGTAGATGAAGTCACGCGGAAACAGTTCTTCACGCACATCATCGTCATAGGACTCGGGATTGATGAAGATGTTCGCAAACGGCGTTGCTGTGTAGCCGACATAAATGGATTTGTCAAACAACCCAAGTATCCGGCGAATCATCGCGTTGGTTTTTGTCGGATCAGTGTCCTCTGCTTCCTTGTTGGTGTTGATCGAAGCATGGTCGGCCTCGTCATCAATCATCAGCATCGGTACATCGGCAATTTTGCCGTCACCTTGGGCATTCAAATCCTTAAGCCATCTGTGGAGGGATTCCAGAGTTCGAACGTTCTTTTTTATGACAAGGATGATGGGTTTGCTGAAATCATTCAGCCTCCAGCCACTGTGTCCGGCTGTTGTCTTGTTAAAATCGTTATGAATAGTGGTTAGTGTCGCGGGATATGGGTAATCGTTTTCCTTTCCGACACCAACACGTATCCGGTTTTCAGGATTGCTCGAACGGCCGACAAAGCCCTCGTCAATCCGTTCCTGGGTCTGCTTACGGAGATTGTTGTGAATACCGGCGATGACAATGATGAATTTGTAACCGGCATCTGCTGCCTTGGCGATAAGCCCCATGTAGTTTGCTGTCTTGCCTGATTGAACATGCCCAATAACCAGGCCGCGTCTATCCCATTTACCTTCACTTTTGGGGTCCTGCAAATGGCCGAGTATCCGCCCGCCAACATCACTGAGAGATCGGATAACTCTTGGATTCCACCGTTCTTTTTTGAGGAATTTCTCATAGGACTCCGAGTAAATCCATTCAATATCGTCGCGTTTTCGGACCCATTCGTCATCATGCTTGGCCGCAAAATCAATGAGAGAAACCCCCGCGCCCATGCGCGTATCAACAGCAATCATGACTTCCTCAACAATCGGGGCAAGATCGCCGTCGTATTCAAAGAGAGCCGCAAGCTCGGTCGCTTTTTCCTCTACTTCGGCTTTGGTTGGTATATCGGACTGAGTGGCAAAGAGTGTTATTAGAGAACTTGTGAAGTTTTTCTCGGCTTCCATGCGGTTGGTGTTCATTTGAATTCCTCCCGAATGAAGTTTTCGGCGATATTAAGGTGATTCTCAAAAAGTCGCGTTGATCGCATCACTTCCCTGAACTTTTCGGCATCGCCTCTATTACTGTTGAACAGGCAGGTCTTGAGCGCTCTCAAGCGTTCGATTATTGCATCTTCATTGGTTGATGGCTGTCGCATCTCCCGTGGGTGGGTTGCATAATCGGAATAAATCATATCGATCGGCAGGGATGCGACTATTGCATGAAGAAGCAGATCAAGTTTGGCACGTCCGTTATCATCAATATATTCTGTTAATCCCTGTATCAGAGAATGCGAATTGTTGAGGGTATAACGGATGCAACCCTGATCTGCATAGCGCTCCCATACCGGTCCCTTGATCTCGTCAAACAACTTCTTGCCGCGCTTACGATGAACCGAAGTACTTCGTCCGGTGATGTGGTCAATAATTTGCCTTAACCGTTCACGCACCACATGGGGCGGCTTTGCGGACGACTTCTTGATATCGATTGTCCAGTATTTGTCAAGGTCGTTGGAGAAATCGATCTGCACGCGCGCAAGTTTTGTCGCTTCGCCTTTAGAGATCAATCGGAACCAGTCACCCCACGCCATAAGCCGACCGTTTCGATAGATATACGCCCCCTGGCAGGATATAAAATCGCTTCGGTTTTGGTAATAATCATATTCGGTCGCGGAGAGCCTACTATGATGCGGCAAAATGTAGGGTTGCATATGTATAGACGTGCCGCTGACCCTGACAACCTCTTTCGGTAGAATCTGCGTAGCGGGATTTTTTCTACAAAATGGATCGAAAGGTTCTATGTTAAGACCATTGATCGAGATTGAAAGTTTTTCCCAACGTTTTATTTCACCCGACAGAAACCGATGAAAAACCAACGCAAGATGCCTTTCAGTTACACCAAGCTTCTCGTTGACAATCTCATCACGTCTTTTTCCGATTTCATTTCCGAACAGACGGTCCAGAGAACGCCAGATGATGATTGTTCCTTGCTCCCCCAGACAATCGACAAATGGCAGACCGGCTATTTCGTCCGGTTCATAGATAGTGATAATCCAATCGTCTGTTTCGTCGACGAGGTCGAGATTCCATTCCGCACCGGATAGAAGGCCATCGCGTGTGCTGGCCACTGTCAATCTCCGACACTGGGAAAACGAAGCGGTCTTCAAGCCCAACCCAAATCTACCCAGATCGTCCGGGGCTCGCGGCTGTTTGGGGTTAGTCGCTCCGTGTCGCATGGCGGCTATGGTCTCCTCGTTAGACATGCCTTTGCCGTTGTCGATGATCACGAGGGCGGGGTCGGGGCGTGTCACATCGCAGACGATATTCACTGTCGTTGCGCCAGCCGAGATACTGTTATCAACCAAGTCTGCTATCGCAGTCTCGAGAGTGTAACCGATGTCGCGCATGGAAGTGGATAGAGACGATGCACTCGGCGGCAAACGCTGTTTACGAGCCATTCCGCACATCCTTAAGCCTACGACTCACGTTTTGAAGAACACCATCGGGATTCTTTTCGAGTTCACACTCCCATACAGTGATTACACGCCAGCCTATCTGCAAAAGTTCTTCCGTCTTGCGCTTATCACGTTCAACGGTACGGTCAAATTTCGCTTGCCAAAACATTGTTCGGGATTTAGGGGTGGTCGTTCTTGGGCAACCTTCATGCCTGTGCCAATAGCAGCCGTGGACGAATACTGCCGTATGATATTTCGGGAGGACAATATCAGGACGTCCGGGAAGGTTCGGATGATGAAGGCGATAGCGGTAACCTGAGCGATGCAGCAGGGAACGCAATCGTTTTTCGGGGCCGGTATCCTTGCCTCGTATATGGGACATGTTCCAGCTTCGATGTTTTTCTGAAATTCGATCCACCACTACGCATCACCATTTATCGAATCAAGAACTTCAGCAATGATCTCGCCTATCTGCCTGGCAAGATATGGCGGCACCGCATTGCCCACCTGATGATATTGAGAGGTTCTCGGCCCCTCAAATTTATAGTTGTCCGGGAATGTCTGAAGTCGTGCGGCTTCACGAACAGTCAGGCTACGACACTGTGCCGGGTCGTAGTGAATGAAATAATGACCGTCTTTTGAGATGTGAGACGTTATCGTTGTAGACACCTTATTTGAAAGTTGCACCCGAAACCGGTCGGAAAACATTTTTCCAGACCTGCCCTCACCGACATTCCTGTGATCGGGAAGCAGTCTGGCAGGAAAGTCTGCCAGTTTCGGGCTTTTGCCTGTTGCCTGAGCAAAAACGGCAGCGAACATGTAGCGCCGAAGGTCGGAAGCCATGTGTGCCCTCGTTTCGTGACCAGTGAGAACTCCAAGAGCAGGGTCAAGCATGCTCTGCAGGACGGCGTGATTCTTAATAGACTGCTTTGGGTATCTTGTGGAAGAACGCACTTGAGGAGGTTTTTTGTTATTTAGTTGACAGCGGATGCCTTCAGCGATTCTTCCTGCGTGAGAAAACCCGTTAAGTTGCGATTTAATATTCATGCGCCCAAGGCTGGCAATCTCTTCACGCCATCTTCCAGGACTGTCGTGTTCACGGGATAGACCGCTGCGAACATTAGGAAGGTTGTCAATAGTTTCTGACACGGTGGGTGGATTGTGTGGTTGAAGAAGTTTCGGTTTCACATCGATATCGTTGCGAATTCCGACGATGAACATACGGTGCCTTGCTTGCGGAACACCGTAATTTTCCGCTTTCACAAGAAACTGTCGCGGGTCAAGTTCATCTCCAGGAGTTCCCGTCTCGGACAAGGAGTGCAGCCGATAACCCAGGCTGCCGGAACGGTTTTTGGATCTGTTTTTTGGCTTCGTAAGGTCAGAGAATATCTTGCTGATTATCGGTTCACCACCGACTTTCGCGGAAAACAAACCCTTGACGTTTTCCATTACAAAGACGGGCGGCTTGTGGTCGATAATGATTCTGAGGTATTCCTGATAAAGAAAATGGCGTTCATCCTGTTCGAAGTCAGGATTACCAATCATTCGCGATCTGCCAACCAGTGAGTAGGCTTGACAGGGCGGCCCACCGACAAGTGCCCATTTTCTTTTGCTGGCGAGCTTTTTAGTGATAATCCGATGCACCCGATCATGGTTATTGTCACCAAGAGACATTTTCAGGACGCTCCCGTTGGTTTCTGTGTATTGATTCGGGTAACGCCGAAACAGTTCAGAAACCTCAATATCACCCCGAAGGTAACCGTAGTACTCATCCGGAACCGGTTCCGGTGAAAAAGAGCGGTAGAAGTGTCTGGTGAAAAGGGTGCGATAGGAAAATTCATCTCGCTCTATTGAAGCGACACAATGAAAACGTGGAACATTTCGTTCACTTAGAACGGACGAAAAGCCCTCACCCAGCCCGCCGGGGCCGGCGAAGAGATCAACAACCGGATACGAGGACGGGGTATTAATCGTTTTCATCTTTGCTCGAATTTCACACGCCTGATTGGGTTGGATTTAGGCCGTCCTAAACCAGGTCATCGGCGTGGGTCTATTAAAAATTCCCGATATTTTTTGGCCTTAACCGCCAGCAACACTCGCACTGGGCGATAATATGATAATTGAAAAGGGCTGACTACGACACCTAAAACTCTCGCGTAGCGCGAAACTCCACTTCGAGCCAGCGTTCCCTGCTGAGTTGCAAGTTGACTCGGTTCGGCGCGATGTCTATGTGTTCACCAATGCACTTCCGTGGTTTGTTCATTTCCAGCGGCTTGCGCCGCCATTCTGGATTCTCGCCTTCTTTGATCCTGACGGGGTGCGCCCTTAACGAAAGCACAACCCGCTGGCCCCCGTTGAGGTGTAGCGGGGATATCAAGGTGGCTGTCTTTGCTCCTCTGGATTCCCGCCTGCGGCGAGAATGACGGGGTGAGGGGAATGTTAGGTGATGCTGCGCCCAGCGACGATGTAACGCGCAAAAGCAAGCAGGTCAGGAAAGACCAAGGGCTGCTCAGGTCGCTGTTCCAGAGTCGCCTTACCCCTCCCGGTGAGTACCAGCACCGGTGTACAGCCCGCCGCCGCCGCCGCTTCCAGGTCGGTGCGCGAATCCCCCACCAGAGGCGAGAGTGGCAGCTCAATGCCATGCGCCTGTACCAACTGTTCCAGCATGCCGATGCGCGGCTTACGGCAAGCACACTGGTCGTCAGGGTGATGCGGGCAGAAGCGGATGTCCTTTATTTCGCCGCCCGCCGCGCGCACGGCTTGCCGCATCTTGGCGTGAATCTTCTCTAGAGCCGCCAGACTCAGTAGCCCCCGCCCAATCCCTGCCTGATTGGTCACCACATAGACATCAAACCCCTGGTGCCCGAGAAGCGCAATGGCTTCCAAGGCGCCGGGCACGGGCTGCCACTCTTCTGGAGACTTGATGTACTCCGGGGAATCCTGATTGATCACGCCGTCGCGATCGAGGATGACACAAGGGTTTTTGTTATTCACTTCCCTTCCTTTTGTTGTTGATGTGTACATGTCAAAGGTGGTTGGTTTCGTTCCTCTGGATTCCCGAGCAAGCTCGAGAATGACGGCGGGGTTACAAGAATGAGAAGTCAGCCACTTCAAGGAAGAGACTTCTCACCTCTTGGAGCAGCGCGAGGCGATTTCGAGTGACCGCCTCAAGCGCTGTCATGACGAGCACCTGCTCAAAAAATTGGTCTATATCCGGTTGCAGTGCCGCCAGGATGCGTAGCTGCTCGTCAACATCTGTGGTGGCTGCTAAGGCTTGGCGAGATTGCTTAACCTGCTGATGCAGGGCGACTTCCGCGGCTTCTTCCAGGATAGCCGCCTCCACCCCCGCCCGGTCGCCGGGCACTTCTTTAGCCCCTTCCCGAGACAGGATATTGGCGACTCGTTTGTTGGCGGCAATGATCTGTTGCGCGATAGGTTCCTGGCGAAAGTCGTGTAAGCGGGTGACCACCTGATGCATCTTGTACAGGTGACTGCTAGCCCGGGCACCCTGTTGAACCGCCGCAATGACATCGGCGGCAATGTTTTGCTCGCTGTACCAGCTGCCGAGACGTTGCATGATGTAGGCATGCACCGGTGCCAGCTCAAACTCCAAATGAAGCCCTCGGGAATAACCGGCCGCCGCGGCTTGCAGGCATGGCAGGAGTTCAAGGTCTAGCTGCTTTTCAATACAGATGCGGATAATGCCCCTGGCTTGACGTCTGAGGGCAAAGGGATCTCGGGAACCGGTCGGCGGCTGCTTGATACCAAAGAGGCCAACTAGAGTGTCTAGCTTGTCCGCCAGGGCTACCCAGGCGCCGAGGGGGGTTGCCGGCAGGTCGCCGCCCGCCCGGGTGGGCATATATTGTTCACTAATGGCTTGCGCCACCGCCTCGGGCTCGCCGTCCTTTCTGGCGTAGCACCCCCCCATGACCCCTTGCAGATCTGGGAATTCAGTCACCATGTCGCTGAGGAGATCAACCTTGCAGACTAGTCCCGCTCTATAGGCGGCATCGGGGGTGGCGGCATTGCCATCTCCCGCTTGGCTCAGCCAGCGCGCCAGGGCGGCAATTCTGTGTGCCTTGTCATAGTAGGTGCCGAGTTCTGATTGAAATAACACCTGCTTCAAACCCGCCAACTTGGAAGCAAGTGTTGCCTTGGTGTCCTGGGAGAAGAAGAAGGCCGCATCCGCCAGCCGGGGTCTGATGACCCGTTCATTGCCCGCAATAATGAGTGCCGTATTCGCCGGCTCAATATTCGCCACAGTAATAAACTCGGGTAACAGTGCTTCGCTTTTGGTGTCTTTCAAGTGGAAGTATCGCTGATGCTTTTTCATCGCCGAGATCAACACTGCTTGGGGCAGCTGGAGAAACGCTTCATCAAATTTGCCCGCCAGCACCACGGGCCATTCCACCAGTGCCGCCACCTCACTCAAGAGTGGTTCATCAATGACCACCTGGGTCCCAGGGCGGGCAATCTTTTCCAGCTGGGCGCGGATCCTAGCCTTCCGCTCACTCAGCTCAGGGATGACATAATGCTGATGGCAGGCGTTCACATAGTCCTTGGCGGAAGCCACCTGAAATGTTCCCGGAGACATGCCACGGTGTCCATGACTCAGCTTGCTGGCGGTCAACCCAAAGAGTTGCACCGGAATAAGCGTCTTGCCGTGGAGGGCGAGCAGCCACTGGACCGGGCGCACAAATTCATCCCTATGCTTTCCCCAACGCATGCGGCGCTCAATAGGGAGCTTGGCGAGGGCGGCTTGCAAGAGAGATTCCAGTTGTGTGCTGAGCGCCTCCCCGGGCACTCTGGTGACATGGGTTACCCATTCACCGGCCTCGGTGCCCAGGGTTTTGAGGGTGGCAAGCTCAGTCACCCCGCAGGATTTGGCAAAGCCAAGCAATGCTTTGGTCGGCGTGCCGTCCTGCTCCCATGCCCGCTTGACCGAGGGACCCCGCCGCTGGGTTTCCCGGGCCTCAGCAGACTCGGGCACTTGCCTGAGCATGACCGCTAGGCGCCTCGGCGTAACGTAGTGAGTCGCCTCAGCGAAGTTAAAGCCGGCGGTCTTTAATTGGTCACCGAGATGCGTTGCCAGGGCAGTGCCTAGCCGTTCCAGCGAACTCGGCGGTAGTTCTTCGGTGCCGATTTCTACCAGTAGATCCCTCAGTAGACCCCTAGTGCTTGGCATCTGTGCCCTCGCTATCAACAAAGGCCATGACCTCCGGCTCAGCCAGGGGGAAGCCCTGCTCACGTCGAGTAGCCAGATAGCCCTGGGCAACGCCACTGGCGAGTTTGCGTACTCGCAGGATATAACCCTGACGTTCCGTAACCGATATGGCATGCCGCGAATCAAGCAGATTAAAAGTATGCGAGGCTTTGAGTACATACTCGTAGGCGGGCAGGGACAGCTGGGCTTCAAGTAGCCGCTGTACCTCCTTTTCATAAAAATCAAATTGCTGGAACAAAGCCTCCACATCGGCAAGTTCAAAATTAAATACCGACATTTCACTTTCATACTGATGAAAGATATGGGCATAGGTAATGGGGGGGAGATTGTTTTTAGCCGGTGCCCAGATGAGTTCCTTGAAGTCTTCAACATCCTGCAAGTAGAGGGCAAGCCGCTCCAGCCCGTAGGTGAGCTCCCCCATGACCGGATAGCACTCTAGACCGCCGACCTGCTGAAAATAAGTAAACTGGCTGATCTCCATACCATCCAGCCAGACCTCCCAACCCAGCCCCCAGGCCCCCAGGGTCGGTGCTTCCCAGTTGTCTTCAACGAAGCGAATATCATGCTGCCGAGCGTCTAGCCCCAGATAAGCCAATGACTCCAGATAGAGGTCTTGGAAGTTATCGGGCGAAGGCTTCATCACCACCTGAAATTGATAGTAGTACTGATACCGATTGGGGTTCTCTCCGTAACGCCCATCCCCGGGTCGTCGGCAAGGCTGCACGTAGGCAGCATGCCAAGTCTCTGGACCCACCGCCCTCAGGAAGGTTGCCGGATGGAAGGTGCCCGCACCGACTTCCATATCATAAGGTTGCATCAAGACACAGCCCTGGTCCGCCCAGAAGGTCTGCATGGAGAGAATCAAATCTTGAAAGCTGGATGGCTTCTTAGGCAGCTTTTTGTTAAATATTTGGAGCATGCAAATACTACTCTGTTGCTGTTATTCTGCTGCTGTTATTTTGCCGCGCTTACTGTGCTACTGCTATTCCGCTGAGGGCGCTCTGGGCATGGGTTTAATCACAAACAGCAGATCACCTTCATTCACCTGTTGCTCGGAGCTCAGATTGATCCGGGTAATCGCATACTGCTTTGCGGATGAATAGACCTCGCCCGACTCGTTGGAAAAGCTGTTCAAGTTGACCGGGGTGAACATCTTCATGGCTTCCAACTGACACAAAAAATCTTCCGTAGTGATGACATCACCGACATTGACATATTCTGGCTCCGAGGGGGAAGGCGCGCGATAAAAGACACCCGTTGACGGGGACAGGACTTTTAGTTCCTCGCTACCTTCAATCTTCAGCATGGCCAGGTTGATGCCTTTGCCTTCCGACCCTGAGGCCTCTTCTATTTCTCGAATCAGTGCCTCGGTATCAATCCGCTCAAGAAACTCCGGCAAATAGGCAGTGGAATATTGTCCCTTCTGGAAGACCTTATCCTTGAGGATTTTCTTGAGCAGCGTCAGGTTGGTGCAGATGCCGTGAATGTAGGTCTGCTCCAGATAGTGTGCCATCTTTGATAGGGCGTCTTTACGATCCTTGCCATGACACACGACCTGAGCAATCAGGCTGTCGTAGAAGGGGGAAATCACCTTGCCTTTGCCAGCCATGGAGATGAGCTGAATGTGTTCTGCTTCGGGGAAGTGACAGTCGCTGATCTCCCCCGGTGCCGGTATAAATGAGATCTTGCCCTCGGTGTCCAGGACGACCTTTTCCGCATTGATGCGCACTTCCAGCCCGTAACCCTGGGGTTGATAAGTCATCTCCGCGATGCTCTCGCCTGCCGCAATTTGGAATTGTTTCGCGACTATATCAACGCCGGTTACCACTTCCGTGACCGGATGTTCCACCTGCAACCGAGTGTTCATTTCCATAAAGTAGATCGCATCCGATGGAATATCGTAGATAAACTCAACGGTGCCAGCACCGGTATAGTCGACGGCATCGGCAATTTTCCCGGCATAGTCCAGGACCGCCGTCTTCCATTTTTTCGGCAGCATGCTGGAGTCCGACTCCTCCATGAGTTTTTGATTGTTACGTTGGACACTGCAATCTCTGATGCCAATGACTCGGCAATTACCCTGGGTGTCCCGCAGCAGTTGCGCTTCAATATGGCGCAGATTGGTAAC
This sequence comes from Candidatus Azotimanducaceae bacterium, assembly GCA_965208605.1. GTDB lineage: Bacteria > Pseudomonadota > Gammaproteobacteria > Pseudomonadales > Azotimanducaceae > UBA9659. The sequence continues at coordinate 1,724,308 of OZ242345.1, forward strand.
AAACTTTTCAATGTAAATATCGCCGTTACCAAATGCGTTTCTGGCTTCCGTCATGACCTGATGGAAGAGTCGATGCAGCTGCTCTGGCTTCTCGACAATTTGAATACCCTTACCGCCACCGCCATGCACTGCTTTGAGTAGCACCGGATAACCAATCTGCGCGGCGATTTCCCCGGCCCGCTCGGCCGTATCAACAATACCGTGGCTGCCCGGGACGACCGGCACCTCAATGGCCATGCTGGTGTTGATCGCGTTTGATTTGTTGCCCATGGTTTCCATGCTGGCAACACGGGGGCCGATGAAGTTAATACCATGGCGCCGGACCAGATTGGCAAAGTTCGGATCCTCGGACAGGAAGCCAATCCCCGGGTGCAAGGAATCTACCTTCTCGGCCTCAGCAATACTGATGACGCTGAGTGCATTGAGATAACTTTCATCCGAGGTGTTGCCGCCAATGCAGACCAGACTATGCCCCGACCCATTGCGCACCAGGTCGGCGGGCACCGAATCCATATCCGGGTCTGATTGAATCAACACCACCTTGTAACCCAGGGCCATGGCTCTTGATACCAGTTTGATGGCAGTGCAGCCCCGGGCATGGATGAGGGTCTTTTTGATGGGTCTGATCAGGTCTTCTTCACTCGGCGGGTTGATGTCCACCAGCGGGCTCTCGGCAATCAGGCGGCCGGACATGACGCGGTCAACCACCTGCTCCACCGTCTCGGTGGGTAGCGGAATGGCGGCGTCAATTTTTCGCAGGTCGGCATCCAAATGGGTGGAGAAGGGATGCTTCACCAAGCCCTGCATGGCGCCCTCGGTGAGCGACAAGTAGTTACTGAGCAGGCAGGTGAAGGGCAAGTTCCTTTCCACCACCGCCTGGCCTGCAAAAGGCATGCTGGCACCCGCGAAGTAATAACTCTGCACCAGGGGATGAGTGACGAAACTGGCTTGGGCACCGCCGGTGCAGTGTCCAAAGCCAAACATGATGATGGGCAAATCATTGTCCCGAACAAATCTGGTGATCCGATCATTGATCACCGCCATAGTGAAGAGAGCCGCCGCGCCCTCTTTGGTTTGCATGCCACCCGACGATATAAAGCAGATGATCGGCAACCGCTGGACGGCACACTCCACCAGCAGATGGCAGAACCGTGCACAGTCCGAGTTATCAATACTCCCTGCTTGAAAGGCCACATTAGACATGACTAGCCCGACGCGATAGATATCGCTTTCAGTCTGGAAGTCGCCGATACCGGTAATCAAGCCATAGGGGCGGATATTATTGTTCATCGCCGCTTCTATTGAGGTTCTGAAGGTCGGGAAGGCAGTCGGATTAGCCGACATCAAGGTGCCGTTGAGTTCTTCAAAATTGTCAACATATCGTGCCAGCAGAGTGTTGAAGGTCGTGCGTCCAGAGCGGTTTTCTTTGTGTAGCAGTTCCTGAAACTGCAAATCTCTATAAGCAATACTCAGGCGATTCCAGAAGTCCTTTCTTCTGCCGATGCGCACCGGCTCAATCCGCCCCTCATATTTTTTGCCGGTCCGCTGGGCGGCATAGTATTGCGGCAAAATCTTTTCAAAAAAGAAACTGACAACCACGAAGAGCGTATCTGACTTATCCTTGTGAACAATCCGAATCCACTCTTCAACAGATTTTAGAAAACTCGCACACTGGTCATGGTCGGCAAGCGCCTCCATCCAGCCGGCAAAATCTTGCATCACCATCGCTTCGGTCCGCCCCGCAAAGACCGGTAGCGTCAACACCGTGGTGATGGACTTTTTCAAGAGTTGAGCAATAAAGGTGTCCGGCAGGGTGCGGTTTTCATCGGCCTGCTTAGCAACCGACACCAGGTCGCCGATCATCTTCTCGTAGAGATGATTAAATAAAATCAGATGCCGGCATGTATTCGTGAACTCTTCGGTAATGTCGGGATTGAGGAGTAGATCAAGGATGTTCAGGTCTTGGGAATCCCTGGTGGGGGGTAGGTCGCTCTTCCGTTTCAAAAAGGACCAGAGGGTGTCTTCAAGCAATTTGCGGTTCAGGGGCAGGCTAGTGGAGGCACTTTCGGCCTGGTCAGTAATGAGGTCCCGACTGCTCATTGACAGTTCATGCGCTTTGAGGCGTTGCTTGTTGTACAGGGGAGCACCTTCTAAGATGAGATTCAGTTCTGACACCAACTGAGTGCCGAGAAAGGCCGAGCTCTTTTCTTCAATCCAGGCATGATCAAAGAGCTTCCTGCCTTCAAAACTAAATCGCTGTTTCAAATCAACCCGGAACGCATCATCGGCATCGGAGAGTGCTCTGAGCAGCCCCTTCACCTCACTGATGTCGTCAATATTCAGTAGAAAGGCGTTGGTTTCCCAGTGTTCCAGATGTTGGATTAAGGCGGCGAGGTTGTCGGCGGCGCTGGCTTTCCAGCGGTTATAAAGATGCAGACCGGTCACCAGGCAAAGGTCTTGGCAGGCCATCTCAAAATTGCTGAGCGGCTCGCCGAAGAGCAGCAGTGCCAGGCGCCCTCGCTCGGTATCCAGGGCGGACTTTTTATCCTGATAGCTCTCCCAGGCACGGTTCAAGGTTTCTTCATAGACAATTTTATCGGGGTCTTGCAGCCAGTCGAGAAAAGCCACCCGCTGCTCCCGACGGAGCCGCTGAGAGAGCTCGCCGGGCGGGGTTTCCACATCCGCCAAGCGACCATAGAGGGTGGTGGTGGTGGTCTTGATGCGCCTCCTCAAATTCAGATACCGCAGGTGCCGATAACCCACGCCAAACACATTGGGATACTCGGTTGGCGAAGCACGGAGTTTTAAAGTTGAACTCGCATGTATCGCCGTCATGGATTCGCTGGGATTCAGATACCGGTTGATGTTGCGTTGATAGTGGTCAAAGACCTCAGGGTGCTCGGCAACAAAATCCCGGCTACTTTCCTCAATGGAATCAATGCTGGACATGATGACATTACGCAAATTGTGAATCTTGTGAGCCTCGCCCGGGTCATAGTCCACTATGCCGTCAATGTTGCCCTGCCGGTAAAGCTCATAGGATGAGACGCCGACGAACTTCGCACACTCTTGCCATGACAGGTTGTACCGCTTGACCAGATTGGCAAGACTCTTGGGGTGGATGGTGTTGAAGACCCCAGTGCGCAAGGACAGCAACAGATTGCCCGCGGCAAGCGGAATGGCACCACCAGAATATCCTTGCCCGATAATGATGCCCAGGGTGGGTACATCCACATTGCACATCTCGGCAATCAGCCGGGAGATGGAGTGGGCTTGATTGTTGGCATTGGCTTCTTCATAGGGGTCGGCGCCGGGCGTGTCCATAAAGGTCACTATGGGGATGGAGCGAATGGCATACTCGCTGGCTACCCGTGCCGCCCCATTGTGATGCACTGGACCCCAGACCCCCGTGGCCTGGGCGCGGTCCTGGGTGATGAAACCAATGCGCCGGGGCTTGCCAGCAAAGTCAAATTCCAGCTCCGCGGCATAGAAGGGACCCTCCGAAATTTCATTAAACACCGGTAACCCCAGTGCTTGGATAATCTGCCTTGAGCCGGGGCGGGTTGATTCCTCCGTCGGCGCTACTGTAGCGGCTATGTAGGCATCCACTTCCATGTTGCGGAGCTGTTCCAGTTCTATTTCAATCTGCCGCTCGGTCAGGAGCCCATCAATGACTGCCGCCGGTTCCTTCCGCGGGAAGAGGGAAAAGTCACTGGCAAGACTTTCCGCGTTCAAATAGAGCTGGTCAACAGAGGTAGTTTTTTGGGTCATGGTTGTTGCTATCAGTTGTTGTTATCAATAGGTGCAGGCTTGCTGCACGACACCTTATGAGTAGAGGTATCGCATCAGAGACTCGGCAACACAGACCGGCTTGTCGCTACCATCCACCTCCACGGTGACCAGACGCTTCACCTGGATGGTGTTTGCGCCTTTAAGTTCTGCGGAAACCAAGGTGTGCCGCGCGCGCAGCTTCGAATCCACTGGCACCGGTGCCGGGAAGCGCACCTTGTCCAGACCATAATTAATCGCCATATACACCCCCTCCAGTGCTTCGGGTTTAAGGGGTGCAATGCTACTGCCGAGATGCACTATCAAAGACAGGGTCAGAAAACCATGCGCGATGGTCACCTTGTAGGGAGATAGGCGCGCCGCCTTCTCCGGGTCAATGTGAATAAACTGATGGTCAAGGGTGGCATCAGCAAACAGATTGATCCGCGCCTGATCTACCGCCATCCAGGTGCCAACGCCCTCTTCCTGCCCCAGGACGGATTGGAAAATGCCCAAAGCGGCACTTGCTTTTTCCGATACGTTATTGGATACCTTGTCTGGACCTTTTTCTGACATGATTTCTTTTGACATGACTTGTCTCCTGAGTAATGGGTACCCTTGCGCTTAATGCTACACAAAAGCGACTACAAAAAAGGCAGAATACCACAGGCTGGCACTCTGTTGCTTCAAGCTGTTTCTTCAAGGTAAAAGCCACTAGCATGCAGACATCTAGCAGTAACCAGGTTATTTCTCCGTGATACAAGAGATCAAACTACTCAGCAGACTGCTGCTGGCAGGGCTACTCTTCCTGATTTTCTGGCTACTACTGGTGCCGGCCCCGGTCCAGCCGCGCTACCCGCTACCGCCCTCAAGCGCACCGGCTGAGGTAGAGGAGGCATTGTTTGCCACTCATTGGGTATCCCGCGGGGCCACCCCTCATGCGCACAGTGCCAGCATTGTTGACCATCAGGGGGACCTGGTGGCGGTCTGGTATGGCGGCACCCGGGAGGGCGCGGCTGACACCCAGTTGTTCATGGCACGTTTTGTGGACGGCGGCTGGGCGCTGCCCCAAAGCGTTATGGACCGGCACCAGGCGGCAGTACAACTGCATCGCCCGATTCGGAAACTAGGCAATCCAGTGCTCCACAGATGGCCTGACGATGCGCTGGGCATCTTTTTTGTGTCCGTGTCCCTGGGCGGCTGGGCGATGAGCTCCATTAACTACATAGAGACCAGGGACCAGGGGGCGAGTTGGAGCCCTGCCCAAAGGCTAGTGAGCTCACCTTTTCTGAATGTCAGCACCCTGGTACGGAGCAAGCCCCTGACCCTGGAAGATGGTTCGGTGCAACTGCCGGTCTATCATGAATTGGCGGGCAAATTTGCTGAGCTGCTACACATCTCAAGGCAACTTCGGGTGCTTGGCAAGACGCGCATCTCTTCTGGTAAGGCGGCAATACAGCCCTCCATAGCACCCGTATCAGAGCAGCAGGCGGTTGCCCTGCTACGTTATTATTCCGGGCAGCCCGCAGACCGGGTCCTGCACACCCAGACGGATGATGGCGGCCTGAGCTGGGCGGTGCCGCTTGCCCTTGAGTTGCCGAACCCCGGGTCCTCAGTGGCACTGCTGCGGCTAGATGGCGGTCTCTTGATAGCGGCACTCAATGACCTGAGGGAGCATAGGTATCGATTGAGTCTTGCGGTTTCCCATGCGGGAGAGGGGCCCTGGCGGGTGCTTCATCACATTGAGCATGAGAAGACTGAGCATAAGAACACAGGCGAGGATTTTGAGTTTTCTTATCCGTCATTGTTGCAAGACGACCAGGGCATGATTCATCTGGTGTACACCTGGAATCAACAGCGGATAAAGCATGTGGTATTCAACCAGGCATGGCTCTTGGAACCGTCTATTAATACGGCTTATTAGTGCGGCTTATTAGTACCGCCCCCGCGCCGTCGGCCAAAAGGGCACCCCATAATCCTGGATGAAACTCTTGGCGTAGGACTTCCAACCCTTCTGGTAATCCCTGCTGGTGTGGCCGATATAAAAATTCATATCCTCGGAGTTGAGCTTTAATATGAGGTCATCAATATCCACACCCGCTTTTGGCTTCACACAGTATCCCGAATAAAATGTATATTTCTTTGCTGGGCATTTTTGGAAATTCGGCTTCTTGTTCATGCCCGATGTGAGTATTTTGTTTCCAAAGCTCGTCGTTAAACCACAATCACGACCAAAGGCATACCAACGACTGGCGTCAAACTCTCCCTTGTCTCTGCCCAACAACATTTTTTTATGCTTTTTTAAGTATTGATAGGCGAGGGGATATTTTTTCATCAGCAATTTTTCCGCCATCAACTTGCCGTCAACATAGGGGAAAATAATAATTCTCTCCTTAACATCTTTGCCATCTTTCATCACTGATGCCTTGAGTATCGGCTTGGTGATGGCGGCTTCTATGTGCACCTCAGCGCCATGCATGTCATGTGCCACTACCCGTCTGGATTTTTCCTCTTTCTTCTCCAGGATGAACACCTTGTCGGCAAGTGTCTGTATACCGACATGAATGTCCGCTATCTCCTTGAGAGGCCGTCCGCGGTTTCGTATCTCCTCAATTCTGCTTAGTATTTTCTCTGGCTCAAGGGTCCATATTCCTGTCAGCGAAAGCCGGGATATGGACACCTTGCCTTGGGGCAGGAGCTTGTTTCCATCATAGCGGTACAGTGAAAACTTTTTGGACTTGCGATTTTTGTTCAGCAGGGTGATGAGTGAATAGGTTGTCGCGTCTTTGAATAGCTGGTGCGCGCCGAAGTCAACCAGGCAATGAATAGCATGCTCCATTAACATAAACCGCCGCAGCTTTTGACCGGCGCTGGTTTTGGCATAGGTGTTTGGCGTGATGTAGCCCAGACGCCCGTCTTGCTTTAGTAGGAACATACCGATCTCAAAAAAGGCAATATAGAGATCAGTGGAACCGCGGCGCGCTAACATCCAATCCTTTTGCAGTCTCCTTCTTCTCGCCGCACCTAGATGCTGAATGCGGACATAAGGCGGGTTACCGACCACATAATCAAAGCGTCCCTCAAAGGGTGCAATCAATTTTCGGTTTGTGGCATCGATGCAATGGAGATTCCATTTTATTTTTAATCTTTTGCCCCTTGCCGCAAGAACACCGTTAAGACGGCTGCTACATTGCGCTAAGGCCCTGGGGTCAATATCCATACCAGAGATATTTTCCAACGCTTTACGACAATCCTTTGCCGGCAAGGTGTCGCATATTCGTGCCACCAACCCGGCTAGAAAGGCACCATCCCCACAGGCCGGGTCGCACACCCGCATGGAGGGTTGATACCCTGCCATCGTTTTATCCAAAATGAGATCAACAATCCACTCAGGCGTATAAACCACGCCGTATTCTTTATATTTTCCGAGCATTCTTTCCCCCACCTTTTCCATCGCCTTGTTTTCCACTAGGTCTATCATCTTGCAGATGAAAGGCAGCAATGCAAATACATGCATAATGCCAGAAACATTCTGGATTTCCCCCGAACCCCGCCTTCTTTGATTCTGACGGTGGAGCGTCCCTGCTCCTTCTGGCGGCTTACGGCGCCACGCGCCGTCATTCTCGAGCTTGCTCGGGAATCCAGCCTGTATGTTTTTCCGTCAGCATCAAAGCCTGACGCTTTAGCAAAGTTCACCCTCCCCAGGCCACCCCCGTTGAGGTGTAGCGGGAATATCACAGGTGGTTGACTTCGTTCCTCTGGATTCTCGTCACCCTAGTCAGCCGATGGCTGTGTGTCTAGGGTGACGAGAATGACGGCGGGGAGCATGATGGCATCATAAATACAGTTGAAATCTTGACAGGGACTTGCGTATTATGACGTTCTCCTTGGCAACTCATTTTCCATGTCAGCCTCGCCCCGCAAGAGAAGCACCATGACAACAGTCTTATATCCAGGCACTTTTAATCCGATTCACAATGGGCATGCCGATCTTGTTGAACGGGCCGCAAAACTTTTTGATCGTCTCGTCCTCGGCGTCGCGGATAGTCCGCAAAAATCGCCCACTGAGCTGGAGCTCCGGGTCAAGCTGGCAAAGCAAGCCCTAGCCCATCTGGATAATGTGGAAGTCCAGAGTTTTAGCGCCTTGACCGTTGATTTTGCACGGGAAATTGGTGCCAGCGTCATTCTGAAAGGCATCCGCACAGTGACCGACTTTGATTATGAGTTCCAGATGCTGAACATGAATCGTGCCCTGCAACCGGATATAGAAACCATTTTTCTCGCGCCCGCTGAAGACTATTCCTACATCTCGTCTACCCTCATCAGGCAGGTCGCAAATTACGGCGGTGATATTAAGCGGTTTGTCCATCCCGCCATCGCTAAGGCCCTGAGCAGGGGAGAACTCAGCTAGGTTTGACCAGCCAGTTCTGACAACCTAGCGCTGACAAGCAGTGCAATAGACCGTAGTGCGATTATTGAGCCGGATTTCTTTCAGTTTTCTGCCACAGTGGTAACAGGCTTCACCCCCTCTGCCATAGACATGCAGTGATGGCTTGAAGTATCCCGGCGAGCCGTCCTCCCGCACATGATCCTGCAAACTAGTGCCACCTGCTTTAATGGCATCGGCAAGCACCTGTTTGATGCACTGGGCGAGGACCTCGTATCGCTGTCGTGCAATCTTCTGGGCCGAGCGTGTTGGCTTGATACCGGCAAGGTGCAGGGCTTCGTTCGCATAGATGTTGCCTACCCCCACCAGAATCTGGCTGTTCATGATGAAGAGTTTGACGGCAAGCCTTCTTGCGCGTGACTGCTGGTAAAGATATTCGCCATTGAGCGCATCGGTTAATGGTTCTGGACCAAGAGAATCAAGCAGTGGATGGCTGCTATCCCCAGGAAGCCAGAAGACCGAGCCAAACCGACGGGGATCCCGGTATCGGAGCAGGGTGTCGTCTTCACAATGAATATCAAGATGATCATGCTTCTGGGGTGCCGCCCCGGTGCGCCCTATCCTCAGACTGCCAGACATACCAAGATGCACCATCATGCGCCCCCCTGAGGTGCTGAAAAGAAGATACTTTGCCCGCCGGTGGATGCTGTCAATGCGTTGTCCGGTCAATGACTGAGACAGCTCAGCAGACACAGGCCATCTGAGTTGGGGCTGGCGGACGAGTACCTGAGTAATGCGTTTGCCCTGGATATGAGGCACAATTCCGCGTCTGATTGTTTCTACCTCAGGCAACTCTGGCATAGTCGTCTCGTCATTGTGGTCTCTCTCTAAGAGTGGTTTATACGGCCGGTTTACCTAGCGAAGAGCCTAACAAACCTCAGCACAGAAAAGGTTATCACGACATGACATATCACGACATGGCAGGATCCGAGAGCCAAGAAGGGCCCCCCAGGCTTCTGGGTATTGATACTGGCGGCACCTTCACTGATTTTGTCTACCAAGATGGTGCTGATATTCAGGTACATAAGGTGCTGTCCAGACCCGATGCGCCAGAAGAAGCGATTATGACCGGTATTCGGGAACTGGGTCTGATGGCGCAACTTGAGGCGGGCAGACTGAAAATCGTCCAGGGCACCACCGTCGCTACCAACGCCATGCTGACATCCCAGGGGGTGCGGACGGCCTACATCACCAATAAGGGGATGCGGGACATCCTCTCCATAGGTCGCCAGACGCGCACCGAGCTGTATAACCTGCAGGTCTCAAAGCCGACCCTTGACATTGACCCCGACCTCTTGTTTGAAATCAACGCCCGCATGAGTGCCACCGGCGAAGAGATAGCCCCGCTGCTCGACGCGGAGCTTGTGACCTTGCGGGACCAGGTGTTGCAAGCCAAGCCAGAAGCCGTAGCAATCAATATGTTGTTTTCCTTTATTGACGATTCCCATGAGCGGGCGATTGAGGCCCTGTTCAGCGAGGACTTTTTTACTTCCCGATCCTCCGCCGTGCTACCCGAGTATCGGGAGTATGAGCGGGGTGTTGCCACCTGGATCAACGCCTGGCTGGGACCATTGATAGAGCGGTATCTCAGCGCCCTGGCGGCCGCCCTTGCGCCTAGCCCAGTTGCCATCATGCAGTCTTCTGGTCTCACCATTGCCGCTGACCAGGCAGCTCACAAAGCGGTCAACCTCTTGTTGTCTGGCCCGGTTGGTGGCCTCTCGGCAGCCCTGGTGCTAGGTGCTGCCCGGGGGCAGAAGCAGCTCATGACTTTTGATATGGGCGGCACCTCAACCGATGTTGCCTTGATGGATGGCAGGATCCGGCTGACCAATGAAAACAAGATAGCGGGGCTACCCATTGCTATTCCCATGGCGGACATTCACACCATAGGGGCCGGTGGCGGCTCTATTGCCTGGGTTGACGAGGGTGGACTCCTGCAGACGGGACCCGCCTCGGCTGGTGCCGACCCGGGTCCTGCTTGCTATGCTCAGGGAGGCAAGCAGGCCACGGTCACGGATGCGAATCTGGTGCTGGGACGGCTGGACCCCCAGGCCTTTCTCGGTGGCAAGATGCACCTTGACTATGACGCTGCCTGGGCGGCACTGAGCCCCCTCGCTCGGCAACTAGGCATGCCCGAGATGGATACCGCTCAAGGCATCATAGACCTAGCCAATGAACACATGGCACAAGCATTGAGAGCCATTTCCATTGAACGGGGTTTTGACCCTCGGGAATATAGCCTGGTGTGTTTTGGTGGCGCCGGGGGCTTGCATCTTTGTCAACTGGCTTCCAGCCTGGAAATGACTAAAGCCCTAGTGCCGCTCAGGAGTGGGGTCTTGTCTGCTTTTGGCATGCTGGTTACCCGGCCGGGACGCGAAGTGACAAGGACATCCCGCCTTCTGCTGACACAAGAGGAGGCGCTCATAGCAGTATTTGAGGAGATGGAGCAGCTGGCGCGGCAGGAGCTGGAAGCAGAAGGGGTGAGGGAGATGACTTGCCGGCGGAGTCTTGACCTGCGCTACCGGGGCCAGACGGCTACCTTAAATGTGCCCTTTCATCAGACTGGGGAAGGGTCCAAGGAGGAGTTTCGTCGGGCGCATCGTCAAGGTTATGGCCATGAACTTGAGCGGGAGGTGGAGCTGGTGAATCTGAAACTGCACCTGGAGGCGAGCGGTGAGGATGTTGCTCTGCCGCAGTGGCCGGGGGCGGTCAAATGTGCTTCAACTCGCGGCGACAGGCGGCACGGCACTGATTATGAGAGCGGTTCCGAGAGCGATTATGAGAGCGGTTCTAAGAGCGATTATGGGGGCGGTTCTGAGAGCGGGAAGGCCAGCTCCGACAAGACTAGAGCTGACAAGGCAAGTACCTGGGTCTCCAGGGAAACACTGGGGATAGACGATATTGTTCAGGGTCCTGCTTCTATTACCGAGGATCACGCCACCACCTATGTTGCCGAAGGCTGGTGTGCTCAACCCGATCAGCATGGCAACCTGGTCTTGTCTCGGGGTTCGCGGCGAATGAAGAGGAACAAACAGAAGCACTGATAGAAGATGCTATTTGATCCTTGATTCCTTGTAGATGACGTGCTTGCGTACCACGGGGTCAAACTTTTTCATTGCCAACTTATCAGGCATGGTGCGCTTGTTTTTGCTCGTGGTGTAGTAGTGCCCCGTACCCGCCGAGGAAACTAATTTAATTTTTTCTCTCATAAGCCTTCTCGCATGAACCTTCTGTGATGAATTACACCTTCTCGCCACGGGCGCGTAGCTCGCCCAGCACCCGCTCAATCCCTCGCTTATCTATAATGCGCATCCCCTTGGCAGACACGCGCAATTTGATAAAACGGTTCTCGTTATCCACCCAAAATCTGTGGTCGTGAATATTAGGCAGGAAGCGCCGCTTAGTCTTGTTGTGCGCGTGAGAAACATTGTTCCCGCTCACTGCTTCTTTGCCGGTCACCTGACACCGTCTGGACATTACAGCACCCTGATAATAAGTGTAATTTGAGAGATCGCTTTACGAGAGGTCATGCGGAACGGCACTTTATAGCAGAAGGGCAAAGGATCTTCAACTATTCGGCATACACTCTGGATTCAATTCTTAAGTGCAACTTCACCCTCCCCGAACCCAGTCGTCCCCGCCTGTGGTGTCCTTCCCGAGACATACTTTACACTTTATACCGAAGGCATGGTTTACACTTTTTGGTATTTGGGAGGACTCAAATGCCTTGGAAGGAGAGTAACTTAATGGATGATATACTGCACCGATGCACGGCGCGAACAAACACAATCGGGTTGAATGGTGAAACGGGTGCTGGTCACCGGCGGCGCGGGCTATATCGGCTCGCACACCGCCTTGCAATTGGTCGAAGCGGGCCATCAAGTGGTGGTGCTTGACAACCTTTGCGCCGGGCATCGCTGGGCGGTGCCGGAGCGCGCCGAATTTGAACATGGCGACATCGCCGACCCGGAAGCGGTCAAGCGAATCATCGACGCGCACCGCATAGACGCGGTGTTTCATTTCGCCGCGCATACGGTGGTGCCGGAGTCGGTGACAGACCCGGCGAAGTATTACCGCAACAACGTGGTCGGCTCGCTTAATTTAATCGAAACTTGCCTCGCCGCCGGCATCAATCGGTTTGTATTTTCATCCAGTGCGGCGGTCTATGGCGCGCCAAACAACGACGACCCCCCCCCCCCCCCCCCCCCCCGAATTGCCGAAACCGCCGCCACCGTGCCCATCAATCCCTATGGCGCGAGCAAGTTGATGACCGAATGGACGTTGCGGGATTTGGCTGCCAGTGCCGCCGCCCACGACAACAATCGCTTCGGATTCGTGGCGTTGCGTTACTTCAATGTCGCCGGTGCCCGCGCCGATGGCACGCTTGGCCAAGCCACGCATCAAGCCACCCATCTGGTCAAGGTGGCGTGTCAGGCCGCCTGCGGAGTGCGCGATGGCTTGTCCCTGTTTGGCGACGACTACCCGACCCCGGACGGCACCTGCATCCGCGATTACATTCACGTCGAAGACCTGGCGAGCGCGCATCTGGATGCCTTGAATTATCTCGATGAAGGCGGCGCGAGCATCATCATGAACTGCGGTTACGGGCATGGCTACAGCGTCGCCGAGGTGATCGAATGTGTCAAAGCGGTCAGCGGCGTGGATTTTCCGGTGACCATCGCACCGCGTCGCGCCGGCGACCCACCCGCACTGGTGGCGGACAACACCCGGATTCGCCAGTGCCTCGGCTGGAACCCGCGTTACGATGAGTTGTCCACCATCTGCCGCACGGCGTATCAGTGGGAGCAGGCGTTGTTGAATCGCCGGAACGCCCGGCACAACGCCTGATTTTGACCGACCAGCACAGCAATTTGGCTTCGCGATTGTGGCGCAAGGACGTGTCATTGTGGCAACCCTCGGCGGACGCTACGTTGCCCTCAGTTACTTCGGCCTGATACCCGCCGCATTGCTGGGCGTGGATGTCGACCAATTGCTCGACCGCGCCCAGACATTCGCCGCGCCCACGTGGCCGTCAGAATCAAAGAAGGCGGGAATCCAGAGTGGCGGCGCAAGCCGCCTGAAAGGAGCGGGGACCGTGCATACATTAACCATAAGTGGTAAGCACTGCCTCCCCGATATGCCCGCGGCCAACCCCTGTTTTAGAAGCGCAATCCACCACTGTTGATGTGTAGCGGGCTGTTAAGGCAGTGCTGCTCGTTCCTCTGGATTCCCCCCGAACCCAGTCGCCCCCGCCTTCGGCGGAGACGACCGGGTTCGGCGAGAAATGACGGGGTGGCCATAAATATGGCGCACCGGATTTAACCTTGTCCCGATCTTTGTTAATTTTACCAATAGTTGATTTACAAATACCATATAATGGTATATATAAACTATTATATGGTGCATAAAGAGGCTAAAGATGTTCGTTCTCAAAGGTATCCTGCGCGCCGAAAGTCAGGAGAAAATTCTTTTATATCTGTTGCTTAGAGACACAGGTTACGGCAGTGCCATCGCCGAATTCTTTGGCTTGTCGACTAACTCCGTACACAAGCAACTGCTTCGCCTGGAGGACGATAGCGTTGTCGTGAGTCGATCGGCGGGACGATTGCGCGAGTATCAGCTCAATCCTCGCTATCCGTTTTCTGCCCCTTTGCGGGCATTACTCAAGTCGGCATTGGCTGTGTACCCTGATACGCTGGTGCGCAAGCTGGCGATGCCCCGGCAGCGTCCACGAAAGTCCGGTAAACCCATGGTCGAGTCCCGTCAATAGTTGAACAGATGACAAATTTTTCGACAACGTCAATAACAGAGCTGGCCACCATTGTTGCCTCCAACACCCCGTCATTCTCGAGCTTGCTCGGGAATCCAGAGGAACAAAGGCAACCACCGGTGATATTCCGCTACACCTCAACGGGGGTGGCATGGGGGGCTTACGGCGCTCCGCGCCGTCATTCTCGCCGTAGGCGGGAATCCAGAGTGGCGGCGCAAGCCGCCTGAAAGGAGCGGGAAAGGATCCTGACCGGTGGAAGTATCTAACGACACCGGAGGATTTCAAAGAGGGACTAAAGATTACAGCTGCTTTGATACGCGCGGAAGAGGAGATGGTCGAGCGAGTACGCCAGGAGATTGCAAGAGAGCGTTTCTTAAAGAGGTAGGACATGAAAATTAAAGAAATTACCAGTCAACACCGCCGGGACTTCCAGGCTATCTACGTGTGCGAACATTGCGGGGTTGAGAAAAAAGGCTCCGGGTATGACGATGCAAACTTCCATGAGAATGTTATCCCGAAGAAGACCTGCGAGGCCTGCGGCAAGCAGGCACCAGAGAACCACCGCCCGCTAACTACTAAGTATCCAGAAGGGCAGGAGGTCTAGTGATCTTCAGCAAACAAAAGAATCGAGACGCGTGGGTCGCTGCGTTGCGCTCCGGGGACTACACCCAGGATAAGGAAACTGGGTTGTTGGAAAGCCCGAACGGGTTTTGTTGCCTGGGGGTCGGGTGCGAGGTGTTGGAGAAGTTGTATAACCTGGGGGTAAACCGCGAGGATACCGGGCACCTGAGCGGTGGCAGTTTGGCCCTCCATGAAGGAGAGCACCCGCAAGTGGCTGAGGCATTGGGAGTGTCCGCAGCTGAGGAGGCGGCGTTGGTGTTTTTGAATGATGAGACGGCACTGGACTTCCTGGCTATCGCCAAGGCCATTGAGAACAACACTGCCGCCGAGGAAGTCCTGCAGCAGGAGCAGATTCGGCGCAAGCTGCAAGGGTACGGGGAATAGGTGGCGACATGAAGATGAACCATTTTCCTTATTTCGGTGCGGATCGGCAGGAGTTGTTGGAACATCTGGTGGCGGAGCTCAAGGACATCTCAACTGACCCTACGTGTGTCGCCCATACGGATTTTGATTGCTACAAGTCGTCGTCTTGCGACACCAACTATTCTGTCGCCGGCTGGATGGCCTTCCGCAGTCATATCCTGGTGCCGGAGGTTGATTGCCCGATCGACAACGACACGGACGATGACGAGTTTGCCCGGATCTTCACCAACTTAGAACCCGAATATCCCCCAAGCGTAATGCACAAGCTGCTCGGGGACTCGTGGGGGAGGATCTTCGGTGCTAAGCATACGGTGGTGTCGCTGCTTGGCGGGGGTACGGGCGGCTATGCCGAGCGCATTGAGGTTGCCGAGGATTTACTGCAAGAGGAGTTGGATGGATGAACATGAACGATTTCAAATATCACTCGGCATCTAATGTTGAGTTGCTGGAGCACTTGGTTTCCGAGCTCAAAGATATTTCCACTGACCCCGAATGTATTACCGACTTTGACCACTACAGAACCAAGACGTGGGGGGCGGGAGAGCTTCCCCGCCGCTGCCCGGCGGGGTGGCGCAGTTACTTGCCATCGCAGTTGACCGGCGTAGCGGGGAACACCTATCTGAATAGCGCGTTCTTTAAGGTATTCTCAAACCGCCGCGAGGTTTCAAGCGTCATGCTGGCGTTGCTTGGCGAGGACTGGGATTTGATCTTTGGTAATCAAGAATGTGCGTTGTCAATGCACGGTACGAAGGGCGATGGCGGCTATGCGGACCGCATCGAGGTAGCAGAGCGGTTACTTAATGAGGAGCTAGAATTATGATGACGAAAGTGCAACTGTTGAATCGCCAGGCTTGGGCGAAGGCTTTGCGCAGCGGTGCCTATCAGCAGATCCATGGGCAGCTGGAAAGTGCCGCCGGGCATTGCTGCCTGGGAGTGGGCTGCGAGGTAATGTATAAGCGCGGGCTTGACCTGCGGTACGATGAGCACGACCGGCTGGTTGGGAAGGTGTTGCTTGTCGCGGATGATTCGGAGTATCCATATCCCCAAGTACACGCCGCCCTGGGCATGTCTTCGCGGGATGACGAACAGGGGGGGACAACGTGGCCGTCATTCTTGCCTACAATGCCAGCCCCACTCACTCACTAGTTTGGACTAGTTAGATGATCGCACGAAGATCGCAGATTCTATTTTCTCGAACGCGGCTTGATAAGTTTGCGCATCATAAATTGGAATATCTTGCCTATCGGTTTGTCCATATCCATACGAACTTTTGTTGGATACTACAAAATTGAGCCTGACCCTCGTTGCGCTGCCAACTCGTTCGATGAATGCGTTTGCCGAGGTTTGAGAGACTTTACTTATCCCGAGCCAAAATTTAGAAGCACGGTTGCTGTCAGCGGTGCCTTGCGCTCTGATAAGACCCGTGTCGATTCCAGCAGCTTCAATTGTGTATCCGAGGTCTTGGAAGACAGACATTACAGCAGGGAAGACTATTTCTTTGCCTTCTTCATATTCCCGACTTTGTATAGCCTGTATTTCTAATGGCGTCATTGTGATTTTTGGTGTAGAAGCGCATCCGTACATCAGCAACATGTATACACTTAGCAGTATGATTTTCCTCATTTGATACTTTCCTTTTTTACAATTTAAAAGTTAGAAGTCCTACTATTAAAATCTAGAACTTTATCGTTTTCATCAAACTTTATAATCAAAGTCATCATTCTAGAGGAAGATTCAAACCCGGACGCTGTCTCTGACCCTCCCGTCAAAACTACTGTCCAATAACCCGATGACTTGGAAGACTGTGACGCTTGACCTGCTCTTTGATATGTCCAAACTTCCCGTCCTGCTCCGTCTCTGGTCGTAATATTTGGGGCGCCAAAGACGTCTAGTACTTCGCTCTTGTCGGTTGTTCCCACGTTCAAGGCAAGTTGCACATTACCTTGAGTTAGCGGTGAATTTTGTTTGGAAAGTGGTTCCTGTGGAGTCACACAACCGATTAAAACTACTGAAGCTAGAATTATTAAATAAGCATATTTCATTTGTTAGTTACCTCGTTGCATGTTTAGACTTTTGATGTTTACTTTCGCGGAGATTATAGATAACACATGATTTTATCAACATACTAATAATTACTCTCTACCCGTCATTCTCGCCGTAGGCGGGAATCCAGAGGAACAAAGGCAACCACCGGTGATATTCCGCTACACCTCAACGGGGGTGGCATGGGGGGCTTACGGCGCTCCGCGCCGTCATTCTTGCCGTAGGCGGGAATCCAGAGGAATAAAGGCGCTGGCTGGCTGGGCTTTACAATAGACCCCACCAAGCATTGGCATGAAAACACCGAATCAGGCACTATTTGGCATACCCCGGTTGCACTTCGGGGTTGAATCCAAGCTAACTTCAATGGAGGAACTTGAAATTGGAAGTAGCCTATTTCCAAATTTTTATTTTTATCACCATCGTGGCGGCTAGCCTTATTTCTAGAAAGGCATCGCGTATAGCCTGTGGCTTGTGGGGGCTTTTCACGATCGTAATGGTGTTCACTTTACCTCTATTTTTTGTACAGATTTTTACCGTGGGAGGCTCCTATTGGATTACCGCAAAAATTAGGGAAAACCGCACGCTTAAAGATGCACTAAAGCACCTGTCAGATGAGCAAAAAAGCAAAACCAGCTCCATACTTGCTGGGAATATGCGCTCATTAGAGAAAAACGAGCACTATCGTTACTTGCTGAAATCCATTCGTGATGCACAAAAAAAGGTTGGTATTTCATCAGGCTGGATCACTAGCAATGTCGTTGATTCCCAATTCATCCGTCGCTTGTCAACAAAGCTGAAGTCAGGGGTAGAAGTACACATAGGTTATGGATGGGAGAATTCACAAGGGCAGCATGTGAATATGGAAGTATCAGAGAAAGCTGTATTAGCTCTTAAAAAACTCGCAAAGAAGTATCCTAATCGACTCCTAGTGGCGGAATATGCGACACATGAGAAGCTACTTGTGTGGGATGACAAAGAAGTGGTGTTCGGCTCAGCTAACTGGCTCTCCAACAGGAGATATACAAATGCTGAGCGAAGTATTGTGATAACTGATGCTGAATTAGCAAGGAGCGAAGCTCGGCGGCTAGAGCAGCTAATACGCAAAAATGCCGACCCTGAATAGAGGATGGCGATGTGATGTAGATGAACAATGGGGTATGTAAGAACTGATGTTGGCGGCTATGCAGATAAGTTTCGCATTGGGGTTTATGTGGTTTTGGATTAGGCAAGAATGGCGTGTGTGTTTTTTTGTCATCATTGCATCGGCTCGGATAGATGTGGCACACATCACCCGGTTGCACTTCGGGGTTGAATCCAGGGCATCATACACCCGTTTGACTTTTGCCCAATTTTACGGCTACAATTTTGAAACATTACACCTTCCTTATCAATATAACGTTCACTGAAAATATAATCTCTATGCACAAACTTAAGATGACCTGCGAGGATGATATTCAAACATGTCAAATTCTAAAGTACCTGATGAAAATGTTTTTTCTAAACTAAATATTGACAAACAAGCTGCTAAGGATGGCGGTGATAATAAACCTCCTTCAGACCAAACATTTTTATCAACAACTGAAGTTGGTATTAAAGGAATTATTCAAAGGTTTTATTACAAAAATTTTCCAGAATCAGAAATGCAAGATATAGAAAAGAGAATTCTAACTAATCAGGAATATAGAAATCGCGACGGGCATGATGGCCAAATAGCTAAACTTAAATTTCAAATCGAAAACACACTTGCATCCATAAAATTTTCTGTCAAAAATAAACATGATGCTAACAAAAAAGCAAAAACAAATTTGCATAATTTCAAAATAGAGAATGATATTGGCAGGGACTCGGTTATTAAAAGCAATTCCTCTCGCATCCGGATTGTTGTTGTGCTTGTAGCAATGTTTTTAATTGAATCCTTTGCAAATATGCTTCTTCTTTTTACCGCAATTCCCGGAGGCATCCAAGGGGCACTGGCGCTTGCGAGTGTTATATCATTTGTGAATCTATCTACATCATTCCTAGCGGGCTGGATGGTAATTACCCATTTATTTAGTAAACAGAAAGTATGGCTCAATTGCATTATTTTTGCCGTTTATTTCCTTCTTATTGTTTATATAAATTTTGCTATGGGTGTATTCAGAGGTATCTCTAATAAGGTACAAACAACTTTCACCGATGAGCAACTTATCGATGCTGCTAGTGCTTCGGTATGGCCATTTAATGATTGGGGACACTTGGGAATTGAGTCGATTGGTTTGATTGTGCTTGGCCTGACTTTTGCCCTTATTGCCGTTATTGAAGGATACCGTATTGATGACCCATTTCCAGGATACGGGGCTATTGCCAGAGAGGATGCTAAAAAGAAAAACGAATATGATGTCGAAGTAAAAAATAGCACTAAAGAGCTACGGTCAACATCAGACAATGGTATTCAAAAAATAGAAAATTTTAAGGAAGAACGCGATCAAGCTAACAAGGCATGGTCTCAGGCAATTAATGATGTTCAAAGGAGTTTTGATAGCTATGAAAGATGGGTAAAAGGCCTTATAGCGTCAGGGAACATACAATTGGGAAAATATCGTGCGACAAACGCGAAACATAGAACTATACCTGCGCCTGCATATTTTTCTGATAAATATGATTTTGAATTAGAGAAGGAAGCAATAAAAGCGTTTGCTAATCTCAAAGAAGAACACATTACAGATATGGAAAAAGATAGACAATTTTTCGAATCCAGGAAAATTATCCTAGACGAATACAATAAGGCAACGCAACAATTGACCGAAATATATAGCAAAACAGATTCTGAATATCAAACTTTTTTACAAGAATTAATATGAAATTTTTTAAACTACTTTTTTGTTTTTTCTTTTTGGCAATATCTTGCTCATCTTTTGCAGATACGCCAGCAGATGAAAGGCCAAGACATAAAAGAACCCAGATTAATGCTACGTACAATGGCGATTTATGCCCAAAAGTGTCCGGCAAAAAATACCATCACCATTTGGTTTTAATAGATACAACAACCCCACTAATGAGTGATAAAATTGACCTAATAAAACGATTGGTTCTATCAGAAGCTCATCTGAAGCAGATGGTGCCATACGATAAACTTACGATAATGAGACTTTTTCAGGATGTGCCAGTCCAAAATAAACCATTGTTTGCAAAATGTCGTCCAAGAAGCGGAGACCTAAGTAGTCAATACAAGATTGACAAGCCTAGCAGGCTGACAGAATCTGAAACAGATTTAAAACCAGTCTTTAACAAATTATTTGTTGATGGAGTAAAGAAGGCACTAGAAGAAATTGCAAACCCTCAAATTGTTCCTCCAGAAGGAAGCCGAAAAGATATAGGAAGCCCAATAATGGAACAGTTAAAAGAAATTTCAAGGCTCATTGATATCGATTTTACTAAAATATCAAGATATGAATCCAGAAAATTAACAATCGTATCTGACCTTACTCAAAATACGTATAGGCTTCCCTTTTATGAGTTGTGCCCCAACAATACAAAATGTCCTTCTTGGGAAAATTTTAAAAATAATAATAAATACAAGTTGTGGGCCAAGCAAGCAATTCCAGATTTTGGTGAAAATATCGAAGTCAAGGTTGTATATCTAAGTTCTCACTTTGATCCGAATTTAGATAAACAAATATTAGAGTTTTGGATGGACTTTTTTGCAGACGCAGGAATTAGCGATATTGAGGTTAAGACGGAAACTAATTAGCAGGCGGAAACACAATTGTAGATGGTCAGCTAATCACTGCCAACATTTGATTGACAACTCTCCCGCCGTCATTCTTGTATGTGTTATTCAATAACTGGATTTCCCCCGAACCCCGTCATTCCTGCCTACGACGAGAATCCAGAGAAAAAAGCTAGCGGCTAGCCATTATCAACATGTTATAATGCCGATGTAAGCATTATTAACTTACTCAAAATAGAACAACAATCATAAGGTGATAAAAATGGCATTTACTAAAAAATCTCTTAAAAGAATTGCAGCTAGGACTGTTGGTGGTGCCACCGCACCAGCCTTAACCTCAGGCATCGTCGCAACAGTTGGCACAGCCAGCACCGGCACCGCTATATCCTCATTATCCGGTGTGGCAGCGACGAATGCGACGCTGGCTTGGTTGGGCGGCGGCACATTGGCCGCTGGCGGTTTAGGTATGGCCGGAGGCGCAATTGTTCTTGGTGCTATCGGCATAGGGGGTGCTGTCTGCGCAGGTCGCCTATATAAAAAATGGAGTGAAAAAAGCTAACCATGTCTATGTCGGACTGGCTGGAAGAGATTCCCGTTATAGGTGAATTTATCATTTTGCTGAGACCTGAGGATGCATCTGAGGATGTACCTGAGGGTGCACCTGAGGATGCCTCTGAGGATGCAGCGGAATTGGTCACAAGCGCACCCGCTATTGTTGACTATGGAGCCCTGCGCGGGACCATGTGCTGGATCGAGGTAGACGATACAGGGCTGGATACGCGTGATTACCTACTGGAAGGATGCTCTGAAGTGCCAGTTACGCGGGACGCAACAGGGAATATCATAAGCGGGCAATGGACCGGCCCGCATGGCTTCACCTCAACCGACCCATCTAACCTTGATATTGACCATCGCGCCCCATTCAAGCAAGTCGTGGAAGAAAATCCAGACATTTACAACCTGTCACGCGAAGAACAGTTAAAAATCTATAATGACCAAGACAATCTGCAAATTGTTGATAGTCATCATAATCAGGTTGAAAAGGGTGCTGAAACCCTACAAGAACATGCCCCGGAATTTCTTTCTTCAGAGGAACGTGAGGCGTTCCTGAAGAAAGGCACGGAATATCTTGCTAAGGTTAAAAATCAGATTAACAGCAAGATTACTTAGTAACTCAACAGTTAGTGCGCTTTGTCCTAGTTTCAGGCGGGACAAGCCGCATACACTAACCGCGAGTGGCAAGCACTGCCTCCCCGACATGCCCGCGCCAACCCTTGTTTTAGAAGCGCAATCCACCACCTACCGCTGTTGATGTGTAGCGGGCTGTTAAGGCGATACCGCTCGTTCCTCTGTGGATTCCCGAGCAAGCTCGAGAATGACGGCGGGAGGGGAGTGCGCCTTTAACGGAAGCACAACCCACTGACCGCCCCTCCAAACCCCGTCATTTCTCTGGATTCCCGAGCAAGCTCGAGAATGACGGCGGGAGGGAGTGCGCCTTTAACGAAAGCACAATCCACTGACTGCCCCTCCAAACCCCGTCATTTCTCTGGATTCCCGAGCAAGCTCGAGAATGACGGCGCGGGGCGGCGTAAGCCGCCTGAAAGGCGCGGGGCACCCCCGCCCAGGCAGCCCGGCTAGACTAAGGAAGCAAGCGGCAGGACGGTTGAGTTCTTGATTTCGGTGACGGCAATGTGTGAGTGGACTTCGTCAATGTGGGAGAGTTTTGTCAGCTTCTGGCGGACAAAAATTTCATAATGGCGAATGTCCTGGACGACAATCTTCAACATATAGTCCCAGGTGCCGGCCATGGTGTAGCACTCGGTAACTTCGGGGAGAATTTCCACCTCCCGTTCAAATTCTTCCAGATTGCCCCTGCCCAGGGTGGACAGATTGACCGTGGCAAACACCACCACATCCATGCCTAGCTTTTCCCTATCCAGCAGTGCCACCTTCTTGCTGATGAGCCCTTGTTCCTCCAAGCGGTTGATGCGTCGCCAGCAGGGGGACTGGGACAGGTTGACCCGATTGGCGATGTCTTGAGTACTGAGGCTGCCATCTCGTTGTAGCAGATCCAGAATCTGAATATCTTTGGAGTCTAATGCCGCCATAACTTCACCCATAACTGCGCCTATAATTGTGTCTATAACTGCACCTATAACTGTGCCTATTCCCGTCTGCAACACTGCCCTTAAAAGCTGCCCTTAAAAACCGCCCTCAACAGCAAAGCTGCCCTCGAAAGCAAAGCCCAGAATAGCAAGTCTACAATAGAATAATTTATTCATTTTATACACTAATATACAGATATTTACCTCATAAATGCCCTATAACAAGGTAAATAACATAGAATAACTAGCAAATAGGGATTATTATTCAACCTAGAAATTCATCAAAAAAGCACCTGGGATGTCGCAAACACAACATAAAATGTCGCTAGACGACAAGTATGCACTGGATGTTACCCATGCCTATATGACCGGCATAGAAGCCCTGGTGCGGCTCCCCATGTTGCAACATCAACGGGACCTTGAGCGGGGTTTGAATACGGCTGGCTTCATCTCGGGTTATCGCGGCTCCCCCCTCGGCAGCTTTGACCAGGCACTCTGGAAGGCCCAAAAGTTTCTTGATCAGCACCAGATCACCTTCCAGCCCGGCATCAATGAGGACCTTGCGGCGACCGCCGTCTGGGGCAGCCAGCAGGTCAATCTCTTTGCGGGTGCAAGATACGACGGCGTCTTTGGCATGTGGTACGGCAAGGGTCCCGGTGTTGACCGCAGCATGGATGCCATCCGGCACGCCAACGCCTTTGGCACCTCAAAATATGGTGGTGTGCTTGCCGTGGCGGGCGATGACCATGCCGCCAAGTCGTCCACCCTCCCGCACCAGTCAGAGCATCTCTTTATCGGTGCCTCCCTGCCGATACTCAATCCAGCCAATGTGCAGGAGGTGCTAGACCTGGGCATCTTCGGGTGGGAGCTATCTCGCTATTGTGGTGCCTGGGTGGCACTCAAAGCGATTACTGAAAATATGGATTCCGCCATCTCCGCGGAAATTGATCCTCAGCGAGTCAAGATTCTGATACCGGAAAATTTCGTCCTGCCGGAGACTGGTGTGCACGCACGTTGGCCAGACTCGGCGCTTGAACAAGAACTGCGGCTCAACAAATACAAGATTTACGCCGCCCGGGAGTTTGCTCGAGTCAACCGTCTGAACCATGTTGTGGTGGACAGCACCCAGCCTAGGCTGGGCATTATCACCACCGGCAAGGCCTGGCTGGATGTGATGCAAGCCTTAGAAGACCTGGGCATCGATGAACGCAAGGCAGGCAAGATCGGACTGAGAATATTCAAGGTTGGCATGAGTTGGCCCCTTGATCCCTTTAGCACACATGAATTTGCTACGGGGCTTGAAGAAATTCTAGTGGTTGAAGAAAAGCGTTCCATCATTGAAGACCAACTGACGGGGCAACTCTATAACTGGCCAGTGGAGCGGCGACCCAGAGTGGTTGGGGAATTTGATGAAGAAGGGAGAGACCTCCTACCCAACTTGTCGGAGCTGACGCCCGCTATGGTCGCCAGGGCAATCGCCGGACGCATGGCACGTTTTTATCAAGACGAAACCATTGACCATAGGCTCAGCTTCTACGGCAAGAAGGAAAAGATGCTCAGCGCCCAGCTAGATAGCCCGGAACGCATGCCCCACTATTGTTCGGGTTGTCCGCATAGCACCTCCACCCGCATTCCCCAGGGTAGCCGGGCCCTGGGTGGTATAGGCTGTCATTACATGGGTATTTGGGAAACCGGGGAAAGACGTGCGGAAACCTTCACCCAGATGGGTGGTGAAGGGGTCACCTGGGTGGGGCAGGCACCCTTCACGGATACCCCGCATGTCTTCCAAAACCTGGGGGACGGCACCTACTTCCATTCTGGCTTGCTGGCGATTCGGCAGGCGGTCGCCGCCAAGGTCAACATGACCTACAAGATTTTGTACAACCATGCCGTTGCTATGACGGGCGGTCAGCCGATTGATGGCGCCCTGAGTATTGAGCAGATGATCATGCAACTCAGGGGGGAAGGCATCACCCGCATCGCCCTCTTGTCCGACCAGCCCGAACGGCATGCCGGGCTGCCTCGCCAAGCAGGGGTAACGGTTGACCATCGGGACCAACTGCTCAGTATTGAACAGGAACTCAGAGACCTGGCCGGCACCACGGTGCTGATTTTTGACCAGGCCTGTGCTGCTGAACGGCGCCGCCAGCGGAAGCATGGCTTGGTGGAAGACCCGGCACTCAGGGTGGTCATCAATCCAGAAGTCTGTGAAGGCTGTGGTGATTGCGGGGTTGTTTCCAACTGCTTGTCCCTGCTCCCGCTGGAAACTGAACTCGGGCGAAAGCGACAGATTGATCAAAGTGCCTGCAACAAGGACTACACCTGCCTCAAAGGCTTCTGCCCTAGTTTTGTCACCGTCGTCGGGGGCCGGCTGAAAAAGAACCAACGTCGGCCCGAAGAGATTGACGCCACCGAATTACCCGAGCCCGCTATGGCATCGGTGGCGACCCAGCCCTGGAACATTGTGGTCACTGGCGTGGGCGGTACTGGCGTACTCACCGTGGCGGCCCTGGTCGCCATGGCGGCACATATTGAAGGCAAGGGCTGCGCCACTATGAATCAGACCGGCCTGGCACAGAAGTTTGGTGCGGTGGTGAGTCATGTCAGAGTTGCCCAGCACCAGAAGGCGATTAACGCCGTCAGGATTGCCGCTGGCGATGCGGACCTCTTGCTGGGTTGCGACCTGATGGTCGCGGCAGGTAATGAGGCGATTACCAAGGTCAACACGGAAAGATCGCATGCCATCATCAACGACTACTCAGCCACAGTCGCCGAGTTTGTGGCTAATCCGGATACACAGCTCCCCACCCTTGAGATGAAAGCCCTGATTGAAGAAGAGGTCGGGGCGGAGAAGGTCAGATTTATTGACGCCACCCGGCTGGCTACTCGCCTCCTGGGGGATTCCATCGCCAGCAATCTTTTTCTTCTAGGATACGCCCTGCAAGAGGGGCTTATTCCCGTGTCATTGCAAGCCTTGCAAGAAGCGATTGACATGAACGGTGTTGCCGTTGAGCAGAACCTTCGAGCACTGCATTGGGGGCGGCTGGCGGCGGTTGATTTGGCACAGGTGGAAGCGGCTGCTGACCCGGGGCCTGAGCGGCATGCCCTCACCGACCTTGACGAGATCATTAATGATCGTGCTGCCCGGCTTGAGCAGTACCAATCGGCTGCCTATGCCGCTCGATACCGCCAGCGGATGGCGTCATTAAAAGCAATGGAAGCAGCCCAGTCATTTGACCATGTATATGACCATGCAGACGCTCATTCAGACGACCAGTCACGCGACCATTCACACGACCCTTTATACAAGCAGGACTTTGCGCTCAGCAAGACGGTCGCTAGGTCCCTTTACAAACTCATGGCCTACAAGGACGAGTATGAGGTGGCGCGGCTCTACACTGATGGCAGCTTCCAAACGCATATTGACAACCTTTTTGAAGGGGATTATCGCCTTAGATTCCATTTGGCACCGCCCATCATGGCAAGCATGGACGCCGCGACCGGCCGGCCGGCTAAGCGGCAATTCTCTGGTGGAATCATGCTGGTGTTTCACCTCTTGGCACGTTTTAAGGGGTTACGCGGCACGGTGTTTGATCCCTTTGGATACTTGAAGGAACGGGTAGCAGAGCGCCGCACCCGAGATGCTTTCGAGACCCTGGTGGATGAAATCACCACCTCCCTGAAGAGCACTGATAAGTCTGCCGAGCAACGTTATGCACTGGCCGTTGAGTTGGCGGCCTTGCCCATGAAAATCCGTGGTTATGGGCCCGTCAAGGCAGAAAATTTGCAGGAAGTGCAACAGGAGACAGACCTGCTGTTAAGTCAATTCAGAGGGGAGTTGTCGCCTCCCTCCTTGATAAACGTGCAGGAGGTTGGGGACGCGGCCTGAGCCAAGTAGTCCCGTAATTTATTAACACCATTAGTGACATGAGCATTGACACCATTAATGACACTATTAATAACATGAGGAAAAGGAGACTAGGTTGAAACAAGCACCATTGACGCCATCATCAATAGGTAAAGAGTTGTTAGGTGTTAGTCAGTCTGACATTGCCGAGCATCCGGATTTTGACGGACATGAGAAGGTAGTATCAATCCACAATGACCATCTCAAGGCAATTATCGCCGTACACAACACGCACCTGGGCCCTGGGGTGGGCGGTTGCCGAATGTTCCCCTATCGCTCCCACCGGGATGCCCTGGCAGATGTGTTGAAGTTGTCCAGAGGCATGACCTACAAGTCAGCCCTCGCCGGGCTTGCTATGGGGGGTGGCAAGGCGGTCATTATTGGGGATTCAAGTCGGGACAAGACCCGTGAACTGCTACTGGCTATGGGCGACTTTGTGGAGAGTTTGCAGGGGCTTTATATCACTGCCGAAGATTCCGGCACGCATGTGGATGATATTGCGGTCATCCGAGAGCGGACTCAGTATGTCCCCGGCAAGGCCGCGCATGACATCATTCATAAGGATCCTTCACCAGTGACGGCGCTCGGGGTTTTTGTGGGCATTACTGAGGCGGTGAAGTATCGCCACAATGCTGATTTGCAGGGGGTCCGGGTGGCTATTCAAGGGGTCGGCAATGTGGGCTTTCATCTTGCCCGGATGCTGGTTGAGGCCGGTGCGCTGGTCATGGTGGCGGACATCAATCAGCAGAAGGTTGCCCGCGCGGTTGCTGAGCTGGGCGTTACCAGCCTGCCCCTTGAAGATATTCTGAATGCCGATGTAGATGTGCTGTCCCCCTGCGCACTGGGTGGGGCTATCAATCACCAGACTGTTGAAAGCATGCGGGCGGGCATTATTGTTGGTGCGGCCAATAATCAACTGCAATCTCCGGCGGTCGGCCAAGCAGCCTTTGACCGGGGCCTGCTCTATGCACCAGATTATCTGGTCAATGCGGGTGGTGTGATTGATATTCACTATCAACGTATCGGCAACTACACGGACGATAATGTGCGCCAGCATGTACTACTCATTGCTGAGCAGTTGCGCGAGATATTCACTGTGTCCGAGCGGGAGCAGAAGCCCACCCATGAGGTGGCTGACGAGCTGGCGGAGGCGATTTTTATTCCTGAGCGGAACGCTGCCTAACCCCCGTCATTCTTGTATGTGTTATTCAATGACTGGATTTCCCCCAAACCCCGTCATTCTCGCCTTCTTTGATTCTGACAGCGGGAATCGAATCAGTGAACACATACAAGGATTGACACTAGCCTGCTGCCTCTGCCGTCCCGGGTAAAGGCGCGTAGTTTTATAGCCGTCTCTTCTGAAGCAGCTTCTGAAAGAGTTTCTGCAACATTTTTCCCAAGAATGTCTCTAAGATCAACGGGCGCAGTGTAGATAGCCGAGGCTGGCCCAGGCTCAGTCCCATCGGTGCTATACCGAATCTCAAGACCGGGGAAGATGAGGTTCGCCGTCATGATGCCATCCTCAATCTGCACCCCCGGCGGCGGCACCCGAAAGGCAACCTCTTTGGAGGCAAGGTAATTGAGCTCGCGCGCGCCGATTGCCCTGGCGAAATCATGCCACTGGGTGCTGGGCTGGATGTTCCAACATCGTTCGGCAACCGCCAAGAGACGAGGGAAGAGATAATAGTCCATCAACTCAGCATCAAAGACCGTCTCAGTCCACAACTGTGCCTGCAAACCCAGCACAAGATGCTGTTTATCTGGCGGGATCTGCCCAGTGTTCAGGGGATCAAAATGGTAGATGAGATCGGTGTCAATATAAGCCGCCCAGGCAAGCCCCGGCTCTTCATGGTGCCGCCCGTAAGGCTGGTCAAGATAGAGAAAACTAGCATTGGAGATGACCAGTTGTTGTTCCCTGGCGAGAATGGCACCGGGCAGGTCATGGCGAGCATCCTGACCCTTCGCCTCGGTTGCCCAGGCATTAAAGTAGCAGCTGCTATTGCCCATTGGCGCCGCTTCCAGGTGCGGGCTCATTTCATGCCAGAAGCCAATCTCTATGCCGGGCAGGAGCTTTTCCGCCAGGGCAGTAATCCGCTCGGCGTAAGCCTGCATCAATTTTGCTGTGGCGGCCTGGGCATCGGCTTCCTGGGTGGTATCCCAAGCCGGATCCCATAAGGGCGAGGTGCGACATACTTTTGACCCCAGCCAGGCGCCGGCCGGGACCTCATCGCCGCCAAAATGTATGCGCCGCATAGGCACCTTCGCCTGCGCGTAGAGTTTTTTGATGTCCTTTAAGACGACCTCAATGAAGGCGTAGGTTGAATCAAGACACACATTCACTACATTCTGGCTATATCCCTGAACTGCTTGATGCACGGATTGATCTTCAGGATCAAGGAGCAGAAAACGACCCGAGTGTTTGAGCGACTGGACGATAGCATTGGCATGCCCCGGCAAATTGAGCTCAACAATAATTTCAACATGACATTGCGCGGCAAACTGTAGCAGGTCAATAAAGTCCTCAGTGCTGAGGTAGCCCGCATAGAGTTCAGGCCCGTCCCCCCAGGCGGGATACAGTGTCTTGGCACGGTCCTGGGCCCCCTCTGCTTGATAAGCCCGGCGGCTACCGATATCAGTCAGTTCGGGTATGGAAGGAATTTCCAAACGCCAACCTTCATCGTTGGAAATACCAAGCTGTAGCCGATTCATCTTGTAGGCAGACATGACCTCAATGGTCTTCTTGATTTGTTTAGCAGCATGGAAGTGCCGCGCAATATCCAGAAGCAGCCCGCGATGTGCAAAGCCAGGGGCATCCTCAATGCTGACAAGCCTGAAGGTGCAACCGGTATCCGTCTTGGCAATTAACTGCCTAAAAGAATGAATGGCGTAGTAGAGCGCGCGGGCGTCACCGCCCTCAATCTTGATCTGCGCTTGATGCGTTGTCAGTCGGTACTCAGCGGCTGCCAGGTCCGGGCAGAGGGTCAGGTGTATCGGGCAGCCATCTTTGATGAGCAGTTCTTCATCAGCCAAGAATCGCCGGAGATAATTCATCTCAGTGCTGGACTCAATGAGCGGGTCGGATGCCAGGGGGCTAAAGCCAGACACCACACCACTATCGCCAGCGGTGGTGCACTTCTGGGCTGCTGGAATGAGCAGGGGAGCAGCAGTTTGTGCCGCTGAACCTGCCCAGAGTTGGGCGTTCTTCTCAAAGGTGTGTGCCGGCGTTTGGAGTCTGGTGTCTGCACTAGGGGACAGGGCGCCGATTTTAGGATTATCGGCATCCTCCCATGCGAGAAATTTCGGCGGCAGGATAGTCGGGGCAGCTACCATGTTTTTCGCATGCATGTTTTTCGCATGCATGTTTTTCGCATGCATGTTTTTCGCAATATGAAACCCCTGCCGAGCACGGAGTGGCAGGTCTTTAAACAGCAGGTCTTCCATCTCAATAGACAAGGCTTTGCCCGGCTCAATGCCCGGCCAGGTAGCACCGGGTTCAAGGTAGCCATAACGACCGTCCAGCAATAGGCGCTTGACCCGGGTGTCGGATTTTTTGGGTTCCAGCCCGAGGGAAAAGTACAGCCGCCAGCCGTCCGCTAATGCGAAGGGGGAACGGTTCTCAATGCGCAGCCGTGTCTTGCTGGCATGAGCAGCCCCTTCCGGGGTGCTTTCCTCGAGTAGCTGTACCGCTATATCTTTTGGATTCCACATCTTAGTTTTCTTGTAAAAAACACGATTGGTATCATAATATCCTGAATGGCTATTATTAAGAGACTGATTAAGCAACTGGTTAAGAAACTATTCTTAAGAAGCTATGCTTAAGAAGCTATGCTTAAGAAGATATGATTAAACGCATAGAGTAAAGGGAAACGAGTATGGCTAATCAATCAATTCCAGATCCATCGGCACAGTTGCAGGAATGGATCACTAAATTGGAACGCGAGTTTAACAAATATGCTAGTCAGTTCATGGGCACTGATGAGTTCAGCAAGTCAATCAACCAGATGCAGCAGTTGCAGGCAGATTCTCAGCGGATGTTTGCCGAGTTCATGACAAAACAACGGACGACCTTCAACATTCCAAGTCGTGATGATTTGATGAATATCAGCGAGAGTATTCACAATCTGGAGCAGCGGCTGACACGCATAGAAGCCTTGCTTGAGCAAGTAGCCGGGGCGGCTAGGTCTCCCCAAAAGAAACCCACCCGCCGGGCAAAAACCCCGAGAACCAAAAAGCCGCCACCCGCCGCCGCAAGTTGACAGCGCACCATACCATGAATGTCCAGCCAGAAAATCCAGCGACAATGATGCATCAAATGCGCGACCTGATGCAGAAGACCATTCAACGTGGCACCAAGGGATTCCAGTTTGTCCGCTCCGGGCCTATTAAAGTGGGGTTTGCACCCAAGGAATTGATCTATGACCGGGGGACATTAAAACTGTATCACTACACGCCGGTTGCTGAGGAAATTTATCGCATTCCGGTCATCATTGTCATGGCGACCACGAACAAGGGATTTTTGTTTGACCTCACGCCTGAGCAGAGCATGGTGGACTATCTAATTAAGCGCGGGTTTGATGTTTATATGATTGATTGGGAGCCGCCGGTAATTCAGGAACGAAACCTAGGGCTAGCGGACTATACGCATGACTTCCTACCCAATTGTATTAAAAAGGTGCAAGAAGATTGCGGTGAGTTGGATGTCAATCTGATTGGATATTGCATGGGCGGGGTGCTGTCGCTGATTTATGCGGCGACCCATACCGACGGGCCGCTTAAGAATCTGGTGTGCCTGACAACACCGGTCAATTGGCATGAGATGGGTTTGTTTAATCTCTGGTCTAATAAGAAGTACATGAACGTTGATCAACTGGTGGATACCCTGGGCCTTGTGCCGGCGGAGTTTATCGCCCGTTCATTTGAGATGTTGCGCCCCGCGCAGCGCATCGCGGGGAAACTACAGTTGTGGGATCAGATGTGGAACGACGAATTTGTGAAGTCCTATCGCGCCTTTCAACGTTGGAGTGACGAGACCCTGCCACTCACTGGCGAATATTATCGCGACACTACCGAAGAATTGATGCGCGCGAACAAACTCTACACGGGGGAACTGAAGATCAAAGGACAAGATGCAAATCTTGCCAACATCACCATACCGATGATGCACGCGATTGCCGAGCATGATCATATCGCACCATTTAAGTCGACCAAGCCGCTACTTGGATTGGTCAGTTCAGAAGTCAAACATGAACTTGTACTCAAAGGCGGGCATGTCAGTTTGATTGCGGGACCCAACGCGGTGAAACGCATGTGGCCCAGTGTTGACGCTTGGCTAGGAGAACGTTCGGTGTGAGTGGCAGAGAAGAGCGGTATCCCAAACAGCTTGTTTGCCAGGATGAAGTGATTGACCTGTCCTTGCTGACTGAGATTGATGAAGCTGAGGCAGCGGCATTTACCCAACAGCTTTTTGATCATGATCTCTTGTCGTTCAGCCGCGACATTCGTGAACCCAAAGTGATTGCCGCATGGAATCGTGCCATCAAGTCTGGCGATATTGTGAGTGTGGTTGCCACGCGCCAGGGGGAAATCCTAGGGACGACCGCAGTGCTGCTGGACAAACATTCCTGGTCCGCGCATGTGGGTGAGCTCCGCATCCTGGTTAAACCGGAAGCAAGAAAGATAGGGCTCGGCAGAGTTTTGATTCAAGAAAGTTTTTTGATTGGCTTGGATTTGGGTTTAGAAAAGTTGACCGTCAGGATGACACTAGATCAAGACCGGGCAATTGCAGTCTTTGAGGAAATGGGCTTCAAGACCGAAGCACTACTGAAGGAGCATGTGAAAGATGACCAGAATGAAACACACGACCTGCTCATTCTCAGTCACGATGTCACCGCCGTGCAATCAAAACTACAAGCCTACGGCATAGACGAGGCGTTTTAATCCCTACCCGCGCCGTCAGGATCAAAGCAGGCGGGAATCCAGAGTGGCGACGCAAGCCACCTCCGCGCCGTCATTCTTGTATGTGTTCACTGATTCAATGACTGGATTCCCCCCAGACCCCGTCATTCTCGGCACCCCAGTTATCACAGCCATCGGCTGTGATAACTGGGGGGTCGGGAATCCAGAGGAACAAAGGCAACCGCCTTGATATTCCCGTCACACCTCAACGGGGGCCGGTGGGTTGTAGTGTCGTTAAAGGCGCAATCCCCTCCCGCTGTCATTCTCGAGCTTGCTCGGGAATCCAGAGGAACAAAGGCAACCGCCTTGGGCATTTACACATCAACAACAAAGAGAAGTGAATCAGTGAACATAAACACCACAAGGATGGTCATCAATCACTTCCATGCGTCGACGGGCGGCGAGGCGACTAACAGATATTGACAACAATGTAGCGGCTTTGGATTCACTGAGCAGATCCTCTCCGAGTGCACGATAAACTGTCTGCTCAAACAACCGAGGCTTCTCCGGCGGGCACGGCTCCCCTGGTTCCGTTTCATCCCACCCTTTATGAACCAGGTGTCGCCAAAACTCCTTGTGTGCTGCCTTGGAGATGACGCCGACGTTCAATGCGCGGTAGCTCCACCCGCCAATACTGAGTCCGAACTCCTGCTTCAACAGGTAGAGTTCATACACCTCAAGCGATCGGCGTCGTGCGCTCAATGCGGCTTTTACTCTGGGTGCTGGCACCAAAAAAGCACCGGCGAAACGATCCGCAGCCTGTTCCTTGTCAAGCTCATCTAGCAGGCGTTCATCTAGCACTAAGTGCCCTAATTCGTGCGCCAATGTAAATCGTTGCCGGTCACCGGGCCATTGCCGCCCGACCACAACCACGTGGTGTTCACCGGCGCGAGCACTCATTCCTTCAAATCGCAGATCGTCAAAGCGCGTCGTGAAGACTTTAATGCCGCGAGTTTCCAGGACGTCAATCAGGTCCGTAATGGGATTGAATCCGAGATTCCAGTGTTTGCGAACGGCGATGGCGATGTCTTCAATAGCATCCAGAGATGCCAACTGACCGGGCAAGTTCTTCGGCAGGGAAAACGACACAGACCAAGGCGCAGGCGTGACCTTGTCCAGCTCAGCCCACTGTTCCAATTGGTCTCGCACATCGGCCAAGACTTTCGTTTCGGCTTGTTTGGGTAGCTTCCAGCGATGCTTGTTGCGGTGTTCTATGCGCTCCAAATCAATTGTTGATGTGCGAAAAAAGTACTCGGTGCGAACGCCCAGCGCGTCGGACAGCGCCAACAGCACATCAGAGGAGGGCACGGATGCTGCTCGCTCGTATTTCGACAACATCATGGCCGAAACACCCACCTTTTCCGCAAGGGCACGCAGTGACAGGCCCTGCGCCTGACGAGCTTGATTCAATCGTTCACTCAGCATTGAGGTTCTCTTCAGTGGTGCTCTCCAACAGTTTACAAATCATTACAAAAATTGTATATCTTGTAAACTATAAGTATTCCAGCGTATAAAACAAGTGCCCACTGAACATTAGAGGACTGTATGTGTTCACTGATTCAATGACTGGATTCCCGGGGCAAGCCCGAGAGTGCCGGGGGGCGGTCTAAGCCGCCAGAAGGAGCGGGGACAAGGTGTATACATTAACCCTAAGTGGCAAGCATCGCCCCCGCGCCGTCAGGATCAAAGCAGGCGGGAATCCAGAGGAACGAAGGCAAGTGAAACAGCAGGGAATAACAACGGCTAGTTAGGAAGAGTGCTTGTTTGCGTTAATGGTTGTCAAAACTATTGTACTTTGCGTTTGTTCGCAATGCGATGTAGATTTCCAGCAAAGCCTGTCTTATCGAATTTTTTTCTTCAATGATCTGAATGTCCATTGCCTTGATGCGTTCTCTTGCCTTGTCAAATGCCCTCCGAAACTTTTTATTTTCCAGAAGTTCGCTACGAGTTTTTTTCGTCTTCTTAGGTGTCTTTGTTTTATCTTTAGCGATGAGGAAGGCAAAGTTAGCCGAATGGTGACTATTATAGGTGTGTGAAGAGATTCTCCATCCCAAATTATTTGTCCGCCCTACATATAGAGCCCGACCCTTTTCGGAGAAAAGGTAGATACCCGGGCGGAATTTGTATTTCCCGGAGAAATCGCTTCTTCTAAGGAGCTTGGTTTTTAGCAACGTATAACATTTTTGCTCAGCATGCTTTACTACTAGCTGGAACTTATTCATATTTTTCTATCCTGTTGTGAATGTTTGTGCAACCGCTTTTCGCAGGCAAAGTATATTTACCTTAAGAAAATAGATACATTTATTTTTTAATAGTGCGAAAGGTGAGCGACACTCGGCGCTGGCGCGGGATTTTGCACCCATCTTGTTGGTCACCTTGTCTTGGCGCGATACTGTGTCGCCAAACATCTCGGCTCTGCCCTTGAAGCACTACCAGACTGAGCCGTAACAGCACAATATCAAAAGCATCTTCCTTGTTTTCATTGCGCGGCCTAATCCGCATCATGCAATCGCTACCCAGTGAAAGCGAGGCAACGACCGGACCAAAACAATCGCGGTCGGTATGTGGCGCGATACCCTGTCCCGGTGCATATTCGTTGACTATCAGCTGATCGGGTTTTGATATGAATAAGTCCTGCGCCATCAAGCGGTCGCTAATTCCGTCCACCCATGGCGGCAAGGAACCGAGCCGATCATCAGCATTGATATTGCGTTCGGTGTAATCGTAACGATAACCGTAGTGCTGCACACGGCGTTGCAAATCGTTTTTCCACATTTCGCCATCGATCGCGGCGAGCAAGTCGGTCTCTTCATCCGATGTAATGAAATTAGCAATATAATTCCCGCCGGCAGTCTGCAAACGTGATAATTGTTCTGGTGGCACGACCAGCCGGGTGCAATCTTGCGACTGCTCGTCTTCTGTTGAAAATAGACTTGCTTGTAGCGCGTGCTGACTCATGTTTGCGTTCCGTAGAGCATGGAATAATAGATTTTTAATTCTCGCGCAGGTCACGCTAAAAAAACCACCGCCCTGGCTGAGCCTAGGCGGTGGCTATCGCGTTGTAACAAATCTTGCTACGGCGTCGGTTTATCCACTGCGAGTCTGTCCGATCATCTTTACGGCAAAAACCATCAGCAGTATGGGTGCCACCACATTAACATACACCCAATATACCTGGGGTCCTCCGACAGAGTATGCGTACACAGTGAGTGCCAACAAGCTAGCGGACGCTAGGTAAGCTAATGTTGATAGCCTGGGTGCATACTTTTTCATGACTATTCCAGCTTCAAGAAAAGCAAGTATCCCTAAAATATCCACTACCAACCAAAACATGGCGACAGGATCATGTAGCATTTCCACAGGAATATTTATAGCGAATCCAAGTGCTGCGAAGAGTCCTGCAACCAGGGCTAGAAAGACCGGCGAGAAGGTTTTTATGTCAAACATGGGGAGCTCCTTTTGTTGAGTACCAGAGATTTACAGTCTTCTAGAAGACATGTAGCGCATTGTAGCGCATATTTCTATGATTTTTAGTGCAAAATACCCCCCGAACCCCGTCATTCTCGTCACCTCCGTCATCACAGCCATCGGCTATGATGACGGAGGTGACGGGAATCCAGAGGAACGAAGGCAACCGCCTTGGGCATTTACACATCAACAACAAAGGGAAGTGAATAACATAAACAAGAATAACGGTGCAGCGCGGCTTGCCCCAGAGAGTAAAAATACATTCAATAACAAGACGAATATGAATACACTCGTGCCCAATCCTGAAAACCACGACTCAGCAGAAGCCTCAGCAGAAGCCTCAGCAGAAGTCTCAGCAGAAGCCTCAGCAGAAACGCCTGAAGGCTATGATCTAGTAGCCGTTGCAGCCTGGTTGGCTGAGCAGATTCCGGCTCTGGTGCCGCCCTTCAAATGGACACGTCTGGAAGGCGGCCATTCCAATCTCACCTATCGACTAGACGATGCCAAAGGCGCTAGCGCGGTTATTCGCCGTCCGCCCCAGGGGCAACTCTTGGCGGGCGCGCATGACATGCGCCGTGAGTGGGCAGTGATTTCTGCCTTGAAGCAAACCCCGGTACCGGTGCCAGAGGCAATGGGGTTTTGCGAGGACACTGAGATAACCGGTGCCCACTTTTATGTGATGGGGTTGATTGCTGGCAAACCCCTCTACCAGGCTGAGGACACTGTGCAGCAGGTGCCAGAAGAAAGAAGAAGCACCCTTGCCCACTCCTTTATTGATGTGCTCTCAGACCTGCATGCGCTGGACCCTGATGAAATCGGCCTTGGCGACCTGGGTAAAAAGGACAGCTATGTCAAGCGGCAACTCAAAACCTGGTATCGCTCCTGGAACTCATCCATTGTCGGAGCCGGTTTTGATGACCCCCGCGCCCATGAATTGCAAGAATATTTCCTCAACCATTTGCCCGAACAGGAAAAGGCAAGGCTGGTCCACGGCGACTATGGTTTGCATAACTGTCTGGTGGGAGCAGACTCTTTAGTTGCCGCGGTGGTGGATTGGGAAATTTCCACCCTGGGG
This sequence comes from Candidatus Azotimanducaceae bacterium, assembly GCA_965208605.1. Lineage (GTDB taxonomy): Bacteria > Pseudomonadota > Gammaproteobacteria > Pseudomonadales > Azotimanducaceae > UBA9659. Next base: position 1,761,599 of record OZ242345.1, read on the forward strand.
GATCCACTGGCAGATGTCGCCTACGCGCTCAATCAGTGGCCAGACCCGACTGATGAAATCCCGATGGACCCGGAAGCAGCGACCACTGTGCCGGGTTTCCCCACGCGCACTGCCCTCGCTAGGCGCTATGCAAAAAATACCGGGCGGGATCTTTCCCATCTTGATTATTATGTTGGCTTTAATCGATGGAAGGGTGCCTGCATCCTGCATGGTGTTTATGCCAGATATAGGGAAGGCAAGAAAAGCACCGAAGGCGTTGACCTTGAGTCGCTCAGGCTGAAGGTTGAAATAGGGCTTACCCTATCCGAGCAAGCAGTGAGTAGATTGCGCTGACTGAGTCGCTCAGGCTGAAGGTTGAAATAGGGCTTACCCTGTCCGAGCAAGCAGTGAGTAGATTGCGCTGACGGGGGCGCTAAGACATTCCCGAAGAAAGCAGATTATTAAGTGGCTGATAGAGCTCTTCAAGGGATTCAATATCTTCCGCTTCAAGCGTGATGGATGCCGACTCAATCAGTTGATGCAACTGCTCCACCCGGGACACCCCGACAATGGGCGCGGTGATCTCAGGCTTCTGGCACAGCCATGCCAGGGCGATCTGAGCCGGCGTTTTACCGTACTTTTGCGCGACCGAAATTACCCGTTCAACAATCTGGAAGTCAGCCTCTCCCCGATATAGTGTTTCCGTCCTGACCCGGTCTCTTCCTTTTGAGCGCTCCGTTGAGCCGCCATCAAGCCCACCCTGATAGGCGCCGGCCAGTATTCCCCTTGCCAGCGGTGACCAGGGCGTAATGGCAATACCTTCCTGGTAGCAGTAGGGAAGCATCTCTCTTTCTTCTTCTCGATAGATGAGATTGTAATGGTTTTGCATGGACACAAATTCCGTCCAGCCATGCCGCCGCGCCAGCATTTGCAGTTCCGTAAACTGCCAAGCAAACATGGAAGATGCGCCCAGGTAGAGCACCTTGCCTGCTTTAACCAGATCGTGGAGGGCTTCCATCGTCTCTTCAATAGGCACCTCCACATGGAAGGGCACGCCATGCGGATGGCGATGAATCACCAGCTGGTCAATGTAGTCATGCTCAAGTCTTTTGAGAGAAGCATCCACACCTTCCATGATGTGCTTGCGGGACAGGCCGCTTTGATTAGCACCAGACTTGAGCGGCATCGCCACCTTGGTCGCCAGGACATACTCGTCCCGTGGCAGGAGTTTATTCAACAGATTGCCCATCAGTTCCTCACTCGCGCCAAGACCATAAAGGTCTGCACAATCAAAATAGAACAATCCTGAGTCAATCGCTGCTTGAAGGATCGGGCGGGTCTCTCTGGCATTGAGAGTCCAGTCTCCCTGATGCCCTCTCCCCGGTTCGCCGAAGTTCATGGTGCCAAGGCAAATTTCCGACACTTGCAGGCCGCTTCGTGTGCCGAGTTGTACCGCCTTTAGCATGCCTCAATCCTTCTGTTGATATGACTGTTGATCTTGAAAAGCACTAGCAGTCGTTTACCGGTCATCAGCGTTCGGCAACTCGGAACAACCATAGATCGCCCGTGGTCTCCGGAGAAGAAGTAATACCGGGATATTTTTTTAAGATGGCGGGTAGCAATTCCTCTCGTTGCCAGGTTGTTTCCCGATGCAGGGTCACGCGATAGACCCGGTCGTCCATCTTAATTCTGGCCCGGGGGTCAGCAAGTACATACTGCGGCCAGTCCTTCGTCGAACCGTCCCGTGCGGGGACATAAAGATTACCCTCGTGGAGGAAGCAAATAGTAGTCACCGAATGAGGATTGCCAGGGCGAGTCTCCACGGCAATCAGCATCTGCTTATTACTGAACGCCCAGTCTGCCGGGTAGGCATATTCATCGCCGGACAGCCTTTTGCCGGCAAGTATGCCCATCGGATCAGTTCTAAATTGGTAGGCGATATAGGCAACAAATGCCAGGGTAAGCAGGATATGGGCGAGGATTTTGATGATTTTCATAGTGCCTTTCATAATGATTTCCAATGGATGATGGATTAGTCGGGCAAGCCTAAAACGCGCTTGCTGATGATATTTAATTGTACCTCATTGGTGCCACCGTAGATGGTTACTGCTCGGTCTCTGAGCCAGGCATGCGTCGACATCAACTCTTCCTGGGAAAATCCGCTACCTTCCCAACCGACACCCGCCGTGCCTCTCAATTCTGATTTTAGCGCCGAGCTTTCCCGGGCAAGTGTTGAGCCGACCAGTTTGAAAATAGAAGTAGTCGCCCCCGGTGCCTTGCCTGACTTGCTTTCATCAAACACCCGCTGGATGGTGAGTTGTAAGGATTTTTCCATCATAGTCTGGTTGATGATCTTGTCGCGCGCGGCACTGTCGGCGACCTTGCCATCCGCCTCACCTATGCTTGCCTTGGCTATTTCCGCATAGGGATTGGCTCTGGGGCGCGGCGTTCTGGCAGACTCTGCCGAGCGTTCATATTGCAAGAGCCGTTTGCCTACCTTCCAGCCTTGATTAAGTTCCCCCACCAGATCATCACCTCGCGCCAGGGCATCATCAAAAAATGTTTCGCAAAATGGTGAAGAGCCAGAAATCAGCCGGATAGGTTTGACGGTCACTCCGGGTTGGTGCATATCCACTAATACGAAGCTGATGCCTTCATGCTTCGGCACCTCCGAGTTGGTTCTCACCAGCGCAAACATCCAGTCCGCCGTCTGGGCACCAGAGGTCCAGATCTTCTGTCCATTGATGACAAAATGCTCGTCTTTAAGTAGGGCTTTGGTTTGCAGGCTTGCCAGATCAGACCCCGCACCCGGCTCGCTGTATCCTTGGCACCAGCTGACTTCGTTGGACACGATTTTTGGCAGATGCCGTTGCTTCTGGTCTTCAGTAGCAAACTCAAGCAGGGTCGGGCCAATCAGGCTGATACCCATGCCGAACAAGGGAGGCAATGCCTTTAGTGTTGCCATCTCTTCTCGCAATACCTGCTGCGCCTCGTAGCTCAGCCCGCCGCCGCCGTATTCCTTTGGCCAGGCGGGAGCCGTCCAGCCTTTTTCGAGCATCCGTTCCAGCCAGAGGTGGGCATCGTCGGTGCGGTACAACTGGTACGCATCTTCAAAATGCACCGCAGCATGGCGCATTGACACCGGGCAGTTGGCAGTCAACCAGTCTTTGGTTTCGGCACGGAAACTATCCAAATCTATAGATTTTTCCACGATACAAGGTTCCTATGAGCGGGTCTGTTCGGATGGCAATCTACCACTAAGTACCACCCGCCGTCATTCTCGCCGCAGGCGGGAATCCAGTCCGTTATCATCGCCACTAGCACCCTCCCCGACATGCCGCGCTAACCTCCGCGCCGTCATTCTCGAGCTTGCTCGGGAATCCAGAAAAACGAGCAGTATCGCCTTCACCCTCAGCAGTTGTCATAAGACGAGCCCTGCCCCTATGATGACGCTTCTCAATACAAGCAACGAACACCGATGCCACCTCTCAGTTGGAATGAAATCCGCAGCCGCGCGCATGCCTTCTCCAAGGAATGGCAAGATGCCGCCTCAGAAAAAGCCGAAGCACAGTCTTTTTGGGATGCTTTTTTCAATATCTTCGGCATACCACGCCGCCGCGTGGCTGCTTTTGAAAAGAGAGCCAAACAAATTGACGGTAAGGACGGTTACATTGATCTGTTATGGAAGGGCATGTTGCTGATTGAACACAAGTCGCGCGGCAAAAACCTTGATATCGCCTTTGAGCAGAGCTTGGAATACTTTGCCGGATTGAAAGACCGCGAACTCCCACGCTATGTCATGGTGTCCGACTTTGCGCGGTGTAGATTGCACGATCTAGAAGCAGACACCGAGCATGAATTTGCATTGCCCGACCTGCATAAAAATATCCACCACTTCGCCTTTATCGCCGGCTATCAGACGCACAAAATAAAAGAGCAGGACCCGGTCAACATCAAAGCCGCCGAGTCGATGGGGAAACTCCACGACCACATGCATGCTACCGGCTATACCGGGCACAATCTGGAAGTATATTTAGTGCGGCTGCTGTTTTGTCTCTTCGCTGAGGACACCGGCATCTTTCAGCGCCAGCAGTTTCGCGATTGTATTGAAGACCGCACCAGTGAAGACGGCACCGACCTGGGGTCGCAACTGGACACATTATTTTATGTGTTGAACACTGAAACCGCCAAGCGTCTGGGCAATCGCGATGAAGCGATACTTGCCTTTCCCTATGTCAATGGCACCTTGTTTGACGAGCGCTTGGCTCCGGCTGCCTTTGACCGCACCATGCGGGAATCCTTGTTGCAGTGTTGCGCCTTGGATTGGAGTCGTATCTCGCCCGCGATTTTTGGTTCATTGTTTCAATCCATTATGGATAAAGCAGCGCGGCGCAACCTGGGTGCGCATTACACCAGCGAGCAAAATATATTGAAGTTAATCAATCCGTTGTTTATGGATGACCTGCGTGCTGAATTCACCAAGATAAAAACCAATAAAAATAAATTATCGGTATTCCATCAAAAACTCAGCAATTTAACCTTCCTGGACCCCGCCTGCGGTTGTGGCAATTTTTTGGTCATCGCCTACCGTGAATTACGGTTGCTGGAATTGGCAGTGCTGCGTGCCACCCTAAAAGGCGGACAGCTGGAAACCGATCTTGACTCAGTGATCCAACTGAATGTGGATCAATTTTATGGCATAGAGATTGAAGAGTTCCCGGCACAGATTGCCCAGGTAGCCTTATGGCTGGTGGATCATCAAATGAACCTGCTGGTCTCCAAGGAATTCGGTGCCTACTTTGCCCGGATTCCATTGACTGCCAGTGCCAACATCACCCACGGTAATGCCTTGCAACGGGATTGGCGGGAAATCATTGCACCAGAGAAGTTGCATTACATCATGGGGAATCCGCCGTTTATTGGACATCAATATCAATCGGATGAGCAAAAGACTGAAATGCTCGCGTGTTACCAGCACATAAAAAATGCTGGTGTGATGGATTATGTTTCCGCTTGGTATTGCAAGGCGGTGGATTACATTGCCGATACCGGTATTAGATGCGCGTTTGTTTCCACCAATTCAATCACACAAGGCAGTCAAGTCGCACCGCTATGGAATGAGTTACGCGCACGAAATAAAACATACATACATTTTGCGCACCGCACTTTCGAATGGACGAACGAGGCAAAAGGAAAAGCCGCCGTGCACTGCGTGATTATCGGTTTTGGTTTGCAGGAAGCAAAAACCAAGCGACTGTTTGAATACGAGGATATCAAAGGCGAGTCGCATGAAATAAAAGCACGAAATATAAATCCCTATCTTATTGATGCGCCAAATTTTCTTGTCGAAAATCGAAAAAAACCAATATGTCCAGTCCCGCCAGTAATACGCGGGAGCAGTCCGGTTGATGGCGGCAATTTATTATTGAGCAAAATGGAAAAAGATGAATTTATTGAGCGAGAACCACAAGCGAGTGAATGGATTAAGCCTTATTCTATGGGCAATGAGTTCATCAAAGGCATTCCGCGTTTTTGTTTATGGCTGAAAGATTGTCCGCCAGATAAGTTGCGAAAAATGCCTTTGGTGATGGAACGAGTTGAAGCAGTTAGGGAAATGCGCTTGGCTAGTAAAAAGATTCCAACACAAAAACTAGCCGAAACACCGACGCTATTCGGAGAAATCAGACAATCAGAAAGCACGTATTTAGCAATACCTCGTGTCTCTTCCGAAAGACGAACCTACATTCCGATTGGTTATTTACCCCCCGACCATATCGCAGGGGATAAGTTATACACCATACCCAATGCAAATCTGTTTCATTTTGGTGTTGTTACATCACGAATGCATATGGCGTGGATGCGGGCGGTTGGCGGTAGGTTAAAAAACGATTACAGCTATTCCAATCTCATCGTCTACAACAACTACCCCTGGCCCAAAGACCCCAGCGAAAAACAAACCGCCGACATTGGAGATAAAGCTCAAACCGTGCTGGATGCCCGCGCACAATTCCCAGACTCCACCCTTGCCGACCTGTACGACCCACTCAGCATGCCCCCAGTACTACAAAAAGCACATCAAGCACTGGACAGGGCCGTGGATAAAGCCTATCGCAAAAACCCCTTCAACAACGAAGCCGACCGCGTCGCCTTCCTGTTTGACCTCTACCAACAATACACCGCACCCCTGCTGCCAAAGACAAAAACACCAAGACGAGTCACCCGACGATGAACGGAACCCCGTCATTCTCGCCGAATCCAGTTGTCCACACCAAAGGCGTGGACAACTGGGTTTGGGGGGAATCCAGAAAAACGAGCAGTATCGCCATCACCCTCAGCAGCAGTAATAACGGGACTGTACCCTTTGTTCCTCTGGATTCCCGCCTTCGGCGAGAATGACGGCGGGCGGGGGAGTAGCCGCTACCGTTCCTGAGCCCTCCGCCCCTTATGAAGCCATATTATTGTAAAATTGATGGTATAATTGAAGGGATAATTGATCAGATATTGTATTATTTCAAGTCTTATAACTCATTGAATAATAAGATAAATAGTTAAAATTAGTCAAAAAATGGTTAATTTTTGCTATACAAAATGATATTGACTATGACACAATACTGCCCGTACATAAAACCCGACCAAGAAAGTAGAAATGTCATTTGAGCATCTAGCGTTTGCCCGCCATTGGCGGTTATCCGAAGCAACAGCCTATAAGTTTGGGCAGTGCCAGGCTTTAGTGGACACGATTGCCCTGGTGCCCCTCAGCCTCAAAATCCAGGAACACCTCAAGCAGGTTGCCCTGCTCAAGGGTGCCCAGGCGAGTACGGCCATTGAGGGTAATAATCTCACTGAGGAAGAAATCGAAAAAATCATGAAAGGCGGGCATCTTTCGGAGAGCAAAGCCTATCAAGTGCAGGAAGTACAAAATATCTTAGATGCGATGTATGAAATCGAAAATTATGCACTTGATCAGAAGTCGCCCGGAATTATCACACCAGACTTGTTGCGCCAATATCATCGTCTGGTAGGTAAAAAATTATCCGCACCATTTAACGCCGTGCCCGGGCAGTTCGCACAAAATAGACGGATAGTAGGGGGTTACCGCTGCCCTCCGCCAGGGAGAGAAAAGCATCAAGTAGAGGGATTGGTGACACAACTCTGTGAATGGTTACAACAAGAATTTAAATATGCATCTGGCAAGCAGTCATTTATGGATGGCATCCTGCAAGCAATCGTGACTCATGTGTATATTGAATGGGTTCATCCTTTTGATGATGGCAATGGGCGCACCGGTCGGCTGGTTGAGTTTTATCTCTTGCTGAGAACGGGAGTGCCTGATATTTGCGCTCATACCCTCTCCAATCATTACAACAAGACCCGACCGCAATACTACGAGCATCTAAGCAGGTGCCGGGATAAAAAGGATTTAACCTCGTTTATAGATTATGCAGTTGCCGGGTTCTTAGATGGGCTCAAAGAAGTTTGGGGGGAAATTGCATTAGAGTTGTTTGAAAAAGCCTGGCGTGGACATGTGTATGACAAGTTCGCTGAAATAAAATTGAGCAGGGCGGTCTTCAAAAGACGCCGACGATTACTATTGGAGATACCACTTTTTAAATCATACGATATTGAAGACATTCAATATGCAGTCCCTAATATTGCTCGAGAATATGACGGAGTAAGCTCATCCACGGTACAACGAGATATTAAATATATGAAAGACGCGAAGTTGTTGGTTGTGGACCCTGAGTCTGGAAAAATTTCTGCCAATGCAGATATTCTGATTGATAAGTATCCCGACCGACGACCGTCAACATAGTGCCTCCAACATAGCACCACCCCGCCCCGCCCATGCCCCCCACCCGTTACCATATCCTAGGTTTTATACATTATACTTAAAGGCTTTAAGGCAATAGAAGCACCCATGACAGACACACTCAAAATTATTTATACCGAAACAGATGAAGCGCCGAGACTCGCTACATTTTCCTTCCTTCCTATCATCAGAGTATTTACTGACGCCGCGGGCATAGAAGTTGACACTAGGGATATTTCTCTGGCGGGGCGCATTATTGCTGCCTTCCCGGAACGCATGACCGATGCCCAGCGCACTAGTGATGCGCTTGCGGAACTTGGTGCCTTGACCCAAAAGCCGGAGGCAAACATCATCAAGTTGCCCAACATCAGCGCATCTAGCCCGCAACTGCAAGAGGCGATCCAGGAACTTCAAGACAAGGGCTACGATTTGCCTGAGTATCCTGAAGAACCGCAAGACGATGCAGCGATTGCCATCAAGGCGCGTTACGACGCGGTCAAGGGGAGTGCCGTCAATCCGGTGTTGCGCGAAGGGAACTCCGACCGCCGAGCACCCAAGGCAATCAAAAATTACGCCAAGAAGTATCCCCACAGAATGGGTGCTTGGTCTCCAGAGTCGCGCTCGCATGTCGTACACATGGACGGCGGCGACTTTTATGAAACCGAAAAGTCAATCGTCATGCACAAGGACGACAACCTCAGGATTGAGTTTACTGATGCTGACGGCTCCCAAACCCTGGCTGACGCGGTGGCAGTTGAAACTGGCGAGGTGGTGGACGCCTCTTTTATGAGCAAAAAAAGTTTGTGTGATTTCCTCGCGCGGGAGATTACCACAACCGAGAAGGGCGTCCTCTGGTCCTTGCACTTGAAAGCCACCATGATGAAAGTGTCCGACCCGATTATTTTTGGGCACGCTGTTGAAGCCTATTACCAGACCGCCTTTGACAAACATGCCGTAGTCTTTGAGCAGCTTGGCGTTGATGTCAACAATGGCGTTGGCGATCTGTACGAGAAAATCAAGAAGCTGCCGGACGACCAACGCGCCGCCATTGAAGCGGACCTGAATAACTGTCTGATAGAGGGTCCCGACCTTGCCATGGTGAACTCGGACAAGGGCATTACTAATTTGCATGTTCCCAGCGACATCATCATTGATGCGTCCATGCCGGCCGCCATCCGCGAATCAGGAAAGATGTGGGGCCCCGACGGCGAGCTGCAGGATATGAAAGCACTCATCCCTGATCGCAGCTACGCCAACCTTTATGTGGAGACGATGAAGGAATGTATCGCCGGGGGGGCGTTTGATCCCACCACCATGGGTTCCATACCCAATGTCGGGTTAATGGCGCAGAAGGCTGAAGAATACGGTTCTCACGACACCACTTTTGAGATGCCCGGTAGCGGCACAGTTCGGGTGCTTGATTCCTCAGGCAAGACACTACTTGAGCATGCGGTTGACCGCGGCGACATCTGGCGCCTGTGCCGAGTCAAGGATGGTCCCGTTCGTAATTGGGTAGAACTTGCGGTAAGCCGCGCCAGAGAAACCGGGACGCCAGTAGTCTTTTGGCTAGATAAAAATCGCGCCCACGATGCGACCCTGATTAAAAAGGTTAACCGCTACCTGCAGGCATACGATCTGTCCGGTTTGGAATATCACCTCATGCCCGTGGCCGAGGCAACCAGATTCTCATTACAAAGAATGCGTGCTGGCGAGGATACGATTTCCGCAACCGGCAATGTGCTTCGGGACTATCTGACGGATCTATTCCCGATACTTGAAGTGGGCACCAGCGCAAAAATGCTGTCTATTGTGTCTCTTATTAAGGGCGGGGGACTTTTTGAAACCGGTGCTGGCGGCTCAGCGCCCAAGCATGTGCAACAGTTTGTGGCGGAAGGGCATTTGAGATGGGATTCTCTTGGTGAATTCCTTGCGCTGAGTGCATCGCTGGAACATCTTGCGGCATCTTATGCTAAACCCCAGGCAAAAATTCTAGCGGATACTTTGAATGATGCCATTGGGCAATTTCTGGAGAGCAACAAATCGCCCTCCAGAAAAGTGCATGAAATTGATAATCGCGGGAGCCACTTTTATCTCGCGCTTTACTGGGCGCAAGCTGTCGCCAAGCAGGCTCAGGAACCGGAACTGAAAGAAAAGTTTGCCCAGCTGGCGGAAGCACTGCTAGAGAATGAAGCTAAGATCAATGAGGAACTGCTTGCTGCTCAAGGGCATGCTGTTGATATTGGCGGCTACTACGCGCCGGATGTACAACTTGCTACTCAAGCCATGCGCCCTTCCAAAACTCTGAATGATATCCTGAGCGACTTTGTGAACGACTAGCTGAGCGATTCCCCGTCATTCTTTCTCGCCGCTCCTGTTTGTCATTTCCACCCTAGGCGGGAGTGACAAATAATGGAGCGAAGCGGGAATCCAGTGGTTTGCCCCGCCCGCCGTCATTTGCCCTTCTCTGCAACTATCACAGTCCTGGAGTAGAATGTGCATCCGCTGAGCCCCGCGGCAGCCCTCCCATGACACCATCAGGAAACCAGACCATGCCTTCTCAAAAGCCTTCTCATCTTGAACCCCTCATCGCCAATCCCAAGGCCGGGCCCGCTTCCACAGCTGAGCCGGTGGAAGTTACCTCACCCTATTCGGGAGAGGTGCTCGCCACCCTGGCACCATGCAGTGCTACTCAGATAGAAGCTAGCCTAGCGACTGCTCAGGACCTCTCCCGCAACAAATCTGCATGGCTAAGCCTGGACGAACGCTGCACCATACTGGAGACAACGGCAAGCATTATGCAGACGCGCTTTGATGAATTGGCGGCAGGCGCGGCGGCCGAGGGCGGCAAGCCGCTGATGGATTCCAGGCTGGAAGTCAAACGCGCCATTGAGGGGGTGCAGCTTTGTATTGAGACCATTCGTAGCGAGGCGGGGGCGGTCATACCCATGTTCGGTGCTGACCAGACGCATCATCGCCTTGCCTTCACCCAGAAGGAACCGATTGGTGTGGTGGTGGCAGTCAGTGCTTTCAATCATCCGCTAAATCTGATTGTGCATCAGGTAGCCCCGGCTATTGCGGCGGGTTGCCCGGTCCTGGTGAAACCCGCCGAGGCCACGCCCCTGTCCTGTCATCGCTTTGTGTCCATTTTGCATGAGGCCGGGCTACCGCCGGCCTGGTGTCAAATGATTATGACGGAGCATCTGGAGCATGCCACCGCTCTGGTGACCGACCCCAGGGTTGGATTTTTCTCTTTTATCGGCAGCGCTAAGGTGGGCTGGATGTTGCGCTCTCGCTTGGCACCAGGCACTCGTTGTGCTCTGGAACACGGTGGTGTTGCCCCGGTGATTGTTGATGAAACTGCTGACGTGCAGACACTTCTGCCCGCACTATTAAAAGGGGGCTATTACCATGCGGGGCAGGTCTGCGTATCAGTCCAGCGGGTTTTTGTGCATGCAAAACTCTTCCCCCAGGTGGCCGAACAACTGGCTACCTCGGCGGCGGCACTTCGGGTCGGGGATCCGCTGTCGGCAGACACTGAGGTGGGCCCGCTGATCAATGCCGGCGAGCTGCATCGGGTGGATAGCTGGATTAAGGAAGCCACAGATGCGGGTGCCAACCTTGCCACGGGCGGCGACCTGCTGGGCAATGGTTGTATGCAACCTGCGTTGCTGCTTGAGCCACCGCCGGAAACTAAAGTCACTCAGCGGGAAATATTTGGTCCCGTGATTTGCCTTTATCCCTACAGCAATCTTGATACTGCTATTACAGCTGCCAACAGCCTGCCCTATGCCTTTCAAGCTGCAGTATTCGCGCAGGATATTGACCGGGCATTCAACATCTATCATCAATTAGATGCCTCGGCGGTGATGCTGAATGATCACTCTGCGTTTCGCCAAGATCAGATGCCCTTTGCTGGATTGCGGGAGTCGGGGCTAGGTATTGGCGGGATTCCTCATACTATTGGAGACATGCAGATTGATAAGATGATGGTTATCAAGGCAAGGCGGAGTCTGTTGTGAAGCGTTAGTTTTTGATGTTTAGAGTAGAGGTGATTGAGCGATGAATGGGATTCCCCCATGGGTAAAGTGGTTTGGGGATTTGGTCGCTAAGATCGATGAGGATAAACTGCGGAACTTGGATAAGGAGGATGGACCGGATTGGGGTAATAAGAATATTGATCCCTTCTCTTTCATACTCTATTTCGCGCAAACTTTTAATTATGAGCCTGAGCGCAAGAATCAGGTGAGCGATGTCTTTAATATAGACAATCATGGTGTTTGTTTTATACCAACACTGCGATGGCCAGGTGATTTTCGTGAGGATGATGAGAAAGACTGCAAGTACGCCGATAATACTGAGTCGCTGTGGAAACTATTCCGACAGGCGCGTCAGGGTATAAAGAAGATTGAGGACGAAGATTTTGCTATTAATTTTGCTATCGCCTTAGGTATCAATGATGTTGGGCTTGGAAAGCTAACGCTGGGTTTGTTTTTCATTAACCCTAAAGACTTTTTCCCCATAATTGAGGCCACTATGCCCATAATTCAGGAAAAGCTTAGGGGGCATAAGTATTTTGAATTATGTTCCCTTAAAAAATTAAAAAATCAAATTGAAAATGGCGAGCAAGGGTGGATAGATTACAAATGTCTGCTGAGTGAATTTAAATCTGTTTCCAATGGGAAACCTTTTTATGAAATCTATGAAGAGTGGATTAACGCCGAAGAATGATGCTAGTTATCAAGACTAAGCGGGATCTGTTGTAAAATGTCGGGTCTTCTAAAATATAGAGGTGATTGAGCAATGAGTGATATTCCTGTCTGGGTAAGTTGGTTCCATGATCTGGCCAATAAGATCGATGAGGTTGGAGAAACTGGGCTGATTGAGCGCGTCAAGCAGGTTGATTGGAGGAAAGATGATCCCGCCATACTCAGGTATGGAGATGAAAGTATTGACCCATTCTCCTTCTTATACTTTCTTGCGCACACTTTTGATACACAGCGCAAGGAAATCGTCAAAGAAAGCGTGAGCAAGGTCTTTGGAATAGAAAATCAGGATATTTTCTCTGGTGAAGGACAGTCAAAATTCTTTCCTATTTCACGAACGGTGGTATTAGCATTGTTTCATGATGGTAAAGAATTCTATTCCGAGTTGCTGTGGAGACTGTTCCGACAGGCACATCAGGGTATGGATGCGATTGATGCCGATGATTTTGCCGCTACTTTAGACATCAGAAATGCAGGGCCTGCAAAACTAACGCAGTGCTTCTTTCTCATTAATCATGAAGACTTTATGCCCATAGATCAGGCAACACTCAGCAGGCATAAGGCATTTTATTTGCCATCCATTTCAAAAGCAACTATGCAAATGAAAGAGGGCACTCAAGGGCTGGACTATTACAAATCTCTGCTAAAGAAATTCCAATCCGTTTTCCCGGGGCGTTCTTTTTATGAAATCAATGCCGAACTTATGGCCGACAAACAAAATAGAACTACAAAGCAGAAAGAACAAAAAAAACAGAAGAAGACATCTAAGGGAGATAAATCAATGACACATCCACTCAATCAAATCCTCTATGGTCCACCGGGCACGGGTAAGACCTGGAACACAGTCAATCATGCGCTGGCAATTATTGAAGACAAGGATGTCAAGGCACTTGAAGAAGAAGGACGCGACTCAGTCAAGCAACGTTTTGATGCGTTAAAAGACGAGGGGCAAATTGAAATGGTGACCTTCCACCAAAACTTCGCCTATGAAGATTTTATTGAAGGCATTAGGCCGGTTTTGGATGACGACAGTGATGATTCCATCAATGTACATTATGAAATTGTTGATGGTATTTTTAAGACTATCGCCGATAGGGCGAAGACAAATTTGGTGCAACCAGGCCAGGATAAAAAAGCGATTAACATATCTGCTTTGCTGGGAGTCCTCGCGGAGCATATAGAAGAGCGATTAGAAAATGGAGAAAAACTAACTTTCCACCCGGGAAGGGTTGATTATGAAATCACTCATATAAACAGAAAACAAAACGGGGAGTTTCGATCCATAAGTGCTCTCAATACAAACACACAAATAACAACTAATTTTGCAAGACAAGTTATTGAAAGGGACTACGTTAACTTTCTTAAAAGTGAAATTAAATCGCATGATGATATTGCTCCCAGATACAAACATACTCTTGAGAAACATCCTCTCGCCAGGCTTTACTTCGGTCTGTACAAATGGTTAAAGAAAATCCAGGACGCATTGAATCCAGAAGAATTACAAGGTGACACAACAAGTCTTGAGAGTCTTAAGTATGTATTGATTATTGATGAAATAAATCGCGGCAATATTGCCAAGATTTTTGGCGAATTGATTACCCTGATTGAACAAAGCAAACGCATTGGTGAATCAGACGCAACAACCGCTACTTTGCCCTATTCCAGCAATAGCATGGAAGGTGGTTTTGGCGTGCCGAACAATCTTTACATCATCGGCACTATGAATACTGCCGACCGCTCCATCGCCCCCTTGGATACGGCATTGCGGCGGCGTTTTGATTTTATTGAAATGATGCCAGAGTCAGAGCACCCACTGATTAGCCAGAATCTTGACGGCGTGAATTGCCAACAGCTGTTATCGGTGGTGAATGAGCGCATCACCGCGCTAATTGATCGTGAACATCAAATCGGACACAGTTATTTTATTGATATTAACAGCATGGCGCAGCTTGCTGATGCATTCAAAAATAGAATTATTCCTCTACTAGAAGAATATTTTTATGATGATAGAGAGAAAATAAGCCTTGTATTGAATAATAATAAATTCATGACCAGTGAAAAAATAAAAACCGAGTTGTTCCGTAACACCGAATTCATAGATACCGAAAAAATGATTTATGAATTGATCAAACCAGACAGCGAGGAATGGATAATCCCAGAGAATTACCAAGCCATCTATCAATCCAAGCCACAAGTGGAAGTAGCGGATGCAACATAAACCGAGGATTCTTAGGGAATATGATGAGGTCAATGAAAGTAGTACCTCATTCAATGCGGCGGAAATTGCAGAATTAAAAGAATTCGCTATAAGTCATACCCACGATAAAGAAGGCAAATACCACCCAGTACTGGAAGTACGCAACGGGAAATTAAAAACGCAGAATTATGTTGGTGTTATCCAGACGCGCAAAGGAGGGGTGCTGGAAATCCTGCCTAAAGTAGATTTCAGTGATGACGATGGCGATGATGATGACGATGATAAAAAGGCAACGAAAACCAAGCATGTCTTTTTACAAATGCTCCGCACCTGGCGGCAGATGAGACACGCGAACCTGAATGAAGGCGGTATTCGTGCTATACAAAATTTTAACATGCTGGAAATTTTTGTTCGTTTGTTTTTGGAAAATCTAGTGCTACTCACAAAGCGAGGCATAGCGAAGCACTACACACCCGTTGAGGAAAATCTATCGCGATTAAAAGGACGTATTTTATTTCCCCAACATATACGAGAAAATCTTACCAACCGCGCCCGATTTTATGTGCGATACGATGATTTCAATGCGAATCGCCCAGCCAATCGCCTCATTCATAGCACCATTGATACACTCAAACCCCTAGTCAAACAATCGTATAACCAACAACTTTTGCATCAGATGGAAATTTGTTTCAACGATACTCCAGTGTCAAAACACTACTTAGATGATTGGCGCAAACATAAAATTGACCGCAGCATGCAGCATTATCAGTCCGTCATGCAGTGGGTTGGTCTGTTTCTGTTCGGGCAGGGGTTGGCAACTTTTTCCGGCAAGCATATTGAACGTTGCTTACTCTTTCCTATGGAACAAATATTTGAGGATTTTGTTGCCGATAGTTTTCGTAAACACCCAAACGATTTTGATGTTAAGACTCAAAGCACTTCCAAATATCTAGCAAAGACGGGCAACAACAATGTATTTCAGCTGCGCCCAGATATTGTGCTACATACCAACGAAACAAAGTTTATCCTGGACACCAAATGGAAACGCATTAACGAACAGCCTACTAACTCAAAACGCGGCATTAGCCAAGCGGACATGTATCAGTTATTTGCTTATGGAAAAAAATACGACTGCAGAAGAGTTGCGCTGATTTATCCGCAGACCCGGTATTTTAAGAAAGAATTTCGTTATGAATTTGACAACAAGTTGCATCTACTATGTTTGCCGTTTGATGTCGCTAAACCTAGTAATAGTGTTACCAAGATCATTGAGCGACTCCAAGTTACTTAAGTACTATCCTTCCAACATCCCATCATTCCTTGCCAGGTGCATAATGTTATAGGACAGAGACATTACGAACTTCACCGGTTTTGAGCATGCCGAAGTTTGCTGGCTGATAAGTCATCACAATCGCCCGTCTCGGCTGGTCGGAATGGTTAGTTTGAGAGCCGTGAATAGCGTAGGGGTCAAAAAAAATTAGCGAGCCGGCGGGTATTTCAAAAGACACAGCATCGGCTTCGTCAAAACATTCAGCCTGGGTAAAAAAGCCAGCAAGTTGAGAATCGTCTTGGCTACCAGGCAGGCAACCTTGAGTGTGACTGCCGCGAATAATCTGCAAGCAGCCGTTGTTTTCATCGGCATCATCAAAGGCAAGATACACGCTCGGTAGTAGATGAACATGGTCACAATCGTGGATCCAATAGGGCGCATCCTGATGCCACCCGAAGCCGGAACCTTCTCGGGGTCGTTTGAGATTCAATTTATTGGTCCAGACTGAAACCTCGGTGCAATCAATGATGTCGCATATAGGCGCAACAATGCGTTGCTCATTCACCAGCCTATCAAGCATCGGATGCAGGTGTTGCACCGGTTCAATGACACGGACGGTTTCACTGCCGGGCGAATGTTCAAATTGAACGGTCATGATGCTGGCATCAGCACCAACATCAGTACCGGCACCAACACCAACACCAACATCAACATCAACATCAACATCAACATCAACATCAACAAAACGTTTGCCGTCAAGCAGATAGGTCTTACCAGTATTTGCTTGCTCTTTGGCTAGAGCCACCGCACTTTCAACTGCCTGCCGTAACACTTGCAGCTCCGACTCATTGAACACAGCCGGGCGAACAAGAAAACCATCCCGACGATATGCCGCCAGATCGTCTTGAGTCAATCTGTTCCCGTCCAAGATGTCGTGCACGCTGCTATTTGTGGACACATTCATTCCTGCTGTTGGAAAACCAAAGTTGGAAAAGCCAAAGTCTAGTACCCCAAGGACACAATCGGAAGAACCATTGACGCAATCCATAGTCGCTGTTTAGAATGGCGACACCTTTGGAAAGGGTACCTAACTGCCTTTCGGCGGACGGGTGAAACGGGAAGCCAGTGCGAATCCCTAATGTGAATCCCTAATGTGAATCCATAGTGTGCATCCATAGTAGAAATCCATAATAGAAATCGCTAATGGAAAGCTCTCATGGAAATCCATGGGATCTCAATCCTGGCGCTGCCCCCGCAACGGTAAACGAGGAGTCAATTCATACTGCCACTGTGCCCCGGCATGGGAAGGCGAATTGACCGCAAAACCCACTCGTGAGCCCGGAGACCGACCCTAACCAAAATGGCGCCGACATAGCGTCAAAATAACGAAGGTACCGCGGCGGGCGGTTCTGCTTTTGTTCTGCTCTGCTCGCTCGCACTACCTTCATGGTTGCATTTGGAGCACTCGGGTGTGAGTGTGGAGAGCACAATGAAAAAAAACGATAAAGCGTTACCACAGTTATTCCTTACCAATCTGTTCCACATCCTGCCAGCGTTCATAGCGGGACCTGCTATAGGTCTTGGCATGGCACTTATCCCGCTGCCGGTCATGGCGACTGAGGATACCCGCCTGGAGGTCGTCACCGTCTCGGCTACCCCGGTATCCATTACCGAGGCAGGGAGCTCCGTGAGCATTATTACGGCTGAAGATATTCGTATCAAAAATGCCGCCACCCTGCATGAATTGCTACGCGAGGTGCCCGGTTTTGCTGTGAGCCAGTCAGGCTCAAGCGGTGCCTCGACGCAGTTGCGCGTCCGCGGTGCCGAGGGAAATCATGTGCTGGTACTCATTGATGGCGTTGAGGTCAATGATGTAGCCCATGGCGAGTTTGATTTCAGCAGCCTGCTGACCATCGGCATTGAACGAATAGAAATCGTGCGGGGTCCTCAGAGTTCACTCTGGGGCAGTGATGCCGTGGCCGGTGTGGTGCACATCATCACCCAGTCGCCGGGCACAAAGCCCGGCACCCGGTTTGGTATTACCACTGAGGCGGGTTCCTTTGGGACCAAGAGGGGTGGCTTTTCCGTCAAGCACAAGACGCCCACCGCAAGCATCAATGTATCGGTTGAGTCTCTGGCAACGGAGGGCACTAATATCTCCAGAACCGGCACGGAAGATGATGGTTTTGAGAATACCAGCGTCAACCTGGCGGGCGAATATCAACTGGCAGATACTATCGCCATATCGTTCACTGCGAGACACACCGAGACGACCACCGCCTTTGACACCACCGGTGCTGCCGGTCTGCCGGTTGACGCCGACCTGGCAACAGATTCCAGCTATCAATATTTCGGTATGGGTATCCAACACAAAATCAATGACGCCATCACTCATCAATTGAATCTGGGGCGAATCAATTCCGACAACCGAACAGATACGGCGACTAACGCCATCACCGAAGTCACCGAAGTCACCGAAGGCACTGAAGGCACCAAAGATACTGCTCGCTATCAGTTGAATCTTGCCCGGGCAGCGCAGCGATTCTCAGTGCGGCTGGAGCATGAAACTGAAGCCTTCCGACAGCGAGGTGCGGCTACTCTCTATGGTGACCCCAATCACAATAGGTCAGTTAGCACTAGCAGTCTCGCTATGGAATATCGATACGATGGGGAGAGGATCAATCTTTCTCTGAGTGCCCGGCGGGATGATAATGCTGACTTTGAGGATGCCGATTCCTGGCGGGTCACTGGTAACTTGCCTCTGGGTAATGGTGCCAACATTCTCTTTGCTTCCATCGGCGCAAGCATCAAGAACCCCACCTTCACGGAACGGTTTGGTTACTACACAAACTTTGTCGGTAATCCAAACTTGGCGCCGGAGAAGTCGCATGGGTGGGAGCTGGGCATTAAACATTCCTGGCTTGATGGTCGGCTCAGTGCCGGTCTTACCTGGTTCAATGAAGTGCTGGATAAGGAAATCAACGGCTTTGTTTATGTCCCTGCACAAAACGCTTATACCGCTAAAAACAGTGCCGGAGAATCCAACCGCAGCGGCCTGGAAGTGGAAGCTACCTGGTCGCCCGCCGCCAACCTGGAGCTGACTGCCAGCTTTACCTATTTGGATGCTACCGAGGAGGACAGTGTCGGACGCGACCAGACCGAGGTCCGCCGCCCGAAGCATAGCGGTGCTTTCACGGCGACCTATCGCTGGGACAAGGCGGCATTACATCTGGCAGCCAGCCATACCGGCGCTCAGGAGGATAATTTCTTCCCCCCCGTCCCGCCCTACCAGCAAAGAGTGAAGCTTGGTGCCTTCACGCTGCTGAGTCTCTCAGGACATTATCAGCTGAGCCGTCATATCACTTTGACCGGCAGGTTGGAAAATATCAAGGATGAAAATTACGAACAGGTGTACGGCTACTCTTCGCCGGGAATAAACGGCTATCTTGGCTTGCGCTTCAACTGGTAGTGGCTTGATGCTGACGGGGGGCGAACGATCTTGTTGTTGTATACATGCCCAAGGTGGTTGACTTTGTTCCTCTGGTTCCCCGCCGCTGGCCCCGCGATGCGCTATCACGAGCGGCGATGCCTGAACCACACCAACAGCAAACAGAAATAGAAACAAAATAAATCGCATGGCTTGTTTCCTTAAGTCCATCTTGATTATGATTAGTAAGAATAAACTGCTTGTTCTCGCTGTGGGGAAAATATTCATGCCGAAAGTTACTATAGTAGAGTGCGCTGACAGACGGAGACTGGTACATGGGTAAGATCATTTTGCAGATCGTTCTACAGATTGTGGGGTTACTGGCGTTACTGCTCGGTGCAACACTGATCACCTTGAAACTGAAAAACCAGAACGCTGATGGACCTTCAATCCTGTTTCCCGGTGGGCAGCTTGTTTCAGGCGAACTGTATGCGGGTGCGGAACCAGACTGGACGTTTACTGATGATGTTTTCACTCTTGAGCTACAGACAGATCAGCCGATGAGTTCGCGTCGCATCTGGGTCATGGAGAGTGAGGGCAAGGTGTATGTTCCGTCCGGCTACATGCGCTCGTTTCTCGGCAAATTGTGGAAGGATTGGGCGTTCAACGTGGTTGCAGGCAGCAGCCAGGCGGTTGCTCGGATCGATGGCGTGCGATACGAGCGCGAGTTAGTGCGTGTAAACGAACCCATGATTGTTGAAGGCGTGGCGAAAAAGCTTGCGCAGAAGTATGCAGGTGGTGCGAGCGAAGATGCCGTCTCACAAATTGTCACTCTGGTGGCTGATGGCGACACATGGATATTTGAATTGGCCCCGAGGAGCAACTGAGTATGACGACGAAAACCTATCTGAAGCTGTGCGGTGGTCTGACACTGATCTGGGTCCTGGGCCTGCTTTTTATCCCGCCTTTTGCGGAGCTTGTTGAGCAGCTGATGCTTTTGTTTCTATCGACTCAGGCCCGCTGAGGTTGGGGAGTTTCGCATGGCAGCTTGTCCAATCCTGAGGTAGGAGAGAGCAAGGCAAAACCATGAACACTATGCACCCGCCACAGCCCTTTATGGATGGTGGCCAGAGGTGGAATTGAACCACCGACACGGGGATTTTCAGTCCCCTGCTCTACCAACTGAGCTATCTGGCCCTTGATGAGGTAACACTCAATGAGAAAGGCGGTATTAAACCTGTATGCTTATATACCAGTCAAGGAAACCCATACCATCTGGCTCTGTATGTGTTCACTTATTCAATGACTGGATTTCCCCCGAACCCCGTCATTCTCGTCACCCCAGTCATCACAGCCGATGGCTGTGATGACTGGGGTGACGGGAATCCAGAGGGACGAAGTCAACCGCCTGTGGGGCATCTTATTAAAATGAGGGCAGCTTATTAACATGAGGGCTCTTTGGATTTAACTCTTAGCCCAAGGATAAAAGTAAGCAGATTATGAAACGGCTTGATAAAATGAAGGTGATGCGCCGCTGTATCGCGCTCGGTCCAACAACGACTGGTGCCTCGGCACAAAAAAGCAGTGTCTATACCTGTGCTACTGCAGTTATTCTGGGTGTTGCGCTGGAGCAGGGGGATGAGAGTTGCCTCCGCAGTGTCGTGCTGGTTAGTTTTCTACTGGAAAGGATGTGAAACACATGGTTCAAAGTCAATCAGTATTACCCGACCTCTTTTCGCCGCTGCCCGATTTCGATTCGGAAGCAGTTGAAAAGATTGATTTGCCCGATGCTGAAGTCTTGCTGTTCCGGAATTTATTTTCGAAAAATGAAGCGGATGCTCTATTTGAGGAATTACGGCAGGCAGTTTCATGGCAACGAGAAAAGATTAATCTATATGGCAAAGAGTACGCTCTTCCGCGCCTGACCGCATGGTATGGCGAGCCCAACAAAACCTACATCTATTCTGGTATCACCGTTGAAGCATCTCCGTGGATACCCGTAATACTTAAGATTAAAGAGCGCATTGAGCGGGTATCAAATGTGCCGTTCAATAGCGTATTGCTGAATCTTTATCGGAATGGGTCAGATGGGGTGTCATGGCATGCGGACGACGAGCCGGAACTTGGAGAAAACCCGGTGATAGGTTCGGTCAGTCTTGGCGAAGAGCGGTCGTTCCAAATGAAGCATAAGACAGATAAGAATGCGAAAAACAAAGCAATTCTGCTTGAGAACGGCAGTTACCTGCTCATGCAAGGGCCCACTCAACATCACTGGCTACACCAGATCCCCAAATCCAAACGCTCGTTGGATGAGCGCATCAACCTGACTTTCAGAAATGTGGCTTGACCACTGTGTTTGAGCAGTTGCTTGAAGGCATATTCGCCCAGCGAGAATTGACCACAGAGCAAGATCAAGCGAGATATTTGGGTGACCTCCGACCTGTAGGGAAGTGCCTGTGGAATTCTTACCAGACCCCAAACGTTACTGTGAACTACGCTTCTGTTGATATACAAAACGCATACTTGCTCCGATATTTCCCGTTTTATACGAAATTAGTGCCGTGTGTTTTAAGCAAGTCAGGTGTGCAACTTCCTAAGGTGGAGTTATTGCAACCGATATTCTTTGGTTGCGGTCCGGCTCCTGAGCTTGTTGGTCTTCTGGAGCACCTAAAGGAAAATTGCCCTAACACCGAGATGGTTTCAGCAACCTTCGCTGATCTTGCCATTGATACCTGGCAGCACTCCATAAGCATTAGTATTGAGCGCGTTGTCTCCCGAATATGGGACGCAGAATTATGTGACTACCAATATAAGCAAGTCGATATTGCTGATGCAAATCTACTGCAAAAAATTAAAGTAGAAACTTGCCATCTGGCTGTTTTCCAGAACTGCTTCAACGAAGTATCTGATAAATCGGAAAGCGTAATTGTGAATATTCAGAAAATTTGCCAAAAAATGCCTGCTGGTGCAGTTATCCTTCTTATTGATCGGCGCGGCTATACGGCTACAAGTAATATGTTGGCGCGCTTAAAATCATGGGCAAAAACTGGCAACACCGTGAAACCAGTAGGAAAAGCGAATCTTAGCTTGAACAAGTTTGATTGTGAACCTTTGCTCAAAACCGTTCCAAAAATCATTCGTGAAAATTTGTATCACCACTGGGGAAGAGACCGCCCTCCCTGGGAAGATAATGGTTTGATTTTTGCAAAGGATGTAAAATTCGTTTTTCTTGCATTGCAACGTTGCACTAATGTGGATTGATATCATTCCCAACACCCAGTCATCCTAGCCGCCCCCCGTCATAATCAAAGAAGGCGGGAATCCAGAGGAACAAAGCCAACCGCCTGTGATACTCCCACTACACCTCAACAGGGGTCGGTGTATAGGTTCAGTGACTGGATAATGTGCTGCTGGGCTTGTTGCCTTGTCTTCGTTCTTGACCCAGGCATGCGACAGACTGTACCGCTCGTCCTCTGGATTCCCGAGCAAGCTCGAGAATGACTACCTATACACTGGCTTGACACACCGAGTATCATTATTCAATATATTGTTTCCCACACTCATTATATTTGTTTGATTGTGGCAACGACCCGGCGCCACGGTGCCTGGGGAATTGACCATCGCTTCACGCGCCCACAGAGGATCCGAAAATGAAAACTTACCTCAATTTGCTATTTGTCTCATGGGTATTCGCTTGTGCGGGATATTCTGCAGTCACCATTGCCGACACTTCTACACTAGTGCCGAAGTGTAAAATATCAACTGAAGAAGGCGACACCGCATGCTGGATTGAAGTGCAGAACCATAATGATTGCTATGTGTGGAACCCGGCCCCAGAAACCGACGAAAAATTAACACATTGGACCGGGAAGTGCGTCGACGGGCTGGCTACTGGCAAGGGTGAAATTTTATGGGAATATAAAGATGGCTCTATAGGAGGGAACGGTGAGCTCGTTGATGGCAAGGCGCATGGTCGCTGGATTATACGATTGTTCAATGGCGAACTAGTGGTAACTGGTTCGTATGTGAACGGTGAAGAAGATGGCGAGTGGGAATTTCAATATGCAGATGGCCATATTGATGATGCAGTGTATGACAAGGGTGAAGAAATCAGTAGCACGTCACGTTTCAACCCGAAGTTTATAATCAAAGGACATATTTTGCATTACAACACTGACTTGGCGGCTACAGCAGCAGGACAAGAGATTACTTCTTACGATTTTGATTTTTTTCAAAAAGTACTAAAAGAAAACCCCGATATTCAAGTGGTACATCTGACCAGTGAGGGTGGTGCTGTTGAACCTGCTTTTGATATTTCCGACTTAATTATCGATTATGATTTGGACACGCACGTTATTGACATTTGTTTCAGTGGTTGTACAACGCTACTCCTTGCTGGAAATAGCAGGACTTTAGAAAAAGGATCGAAAATTGGCTTTCATCGCAGCTGGTGGGATGTTGGTGGCCTGGAAGCTTACTACGAAGCAAACAAAGAATATGAAGAGTGGAATAGTGTTTTCGCTTTTGCTAATTGGATGCATGAGGATACGCAAGAAAGTATTTATAACGATTTTGAATTTTTATTGGAACGCGGTGTTGACCCATTGTTTGCCATAAAGACACTAAAAACAGAAGCGGATGATGGTTGGTATCCACGCCGAAAAGAATTGCTGAATGCCAATTTTTTGACCGAGTAATGGAGGAGTAAAGGCAATACCGCTCGTTCCTCTGGATTCCGCCCACCCCGTCATTCTCGCCACCGCCGTCAGAATCAAAGCCAGTCGCCCCGGCTGCACTTCACGGTTGAATCCAAGCGGTGCGCTTCCTGTGCCGGATGAACAATATCGCCAGTAGCAGTCCGCTCGCAAATAGCAACATCATGATTGCCGCTAAGCCCTGCCCCGTCCCTCTCAGCAGTAGTTCCATCAGCGCCACTAGGCTGGCGGGTGCATAGTGTTCATGGTTTTGGTCTGAGAAGCAGGGGGTGAATATCAGCACTAGGGCAATGCCGCGTAGCAGATCGCGCCAGCCAGGATGCTGTATTTTCCGCATTGCTTTCCACCAGAAAAAACAAAGCACCGCGCCACTGGCAAGATAAATTGCCCAGGCGGCGACATATTGAAAATCCGGGAGCCAGTCGTTCATCTGCTGCTCATATAAAAAGTCATGTCAGAAGTCATGTCAGAATTAGTATAAGAAGTCATATAAGAAGCCATATAAAAGGTCATGTCAGAATTAGTATCAGAAGTCATATCAAAACCAGTCTAATGTTCATCCACTTTCATCTAGAGTTCAACCCAAGTAATAATCTGTTCTTCGTGATTATCCGTATGCACAAAATTATCCGAAACACATTTACCGCGCACTGATATACCCGCCTCGTGAACGGTATCCTTACTACCAGATACCAGCGGATGCCACCATGCCAGGTCGCGCCCTTCGGCCAGGGTGCGATACCCGCAGGACTTGGGTAGCCAGTCGTAAGCATGTGCCCGGGCGGGTGTGAGTTGCACGCAATCTGGAACCAATTCTGTGCGCCGGGAATATTCAGTGCAACGACACTCATCTTCCGCCAGAAAGCGACACACCACTGCAGTGTAATAGACCTGCTCAGATTCAACTAACTTGTGCAGGCAACAACGCGCACAGCCGTCACACACTGATTCCCACTCTTCTTTGGTCATGTCGGATAGGGACTTTTCCTTCCAGAACTCAGCCATCAGTACAATCCTCTGCCAGGGTACGGAGCAGTGTCTCACCGATGGCTGCCTCCCGCCATCCACTGAGCTCGTCTGGTAACTGATACCCCCCATGAGCGTCTGCAGACTGCAGAAGTTTTTCCAAATGGCGTTTTTTTGACAGCAGTTCTGGTGCAATACACAGGCTGCGTGCTTGTTCCTGCACCACCTCGGCAAGTCGCCGGAGCAACTTTTTATCCAAAGATGCATCAGGTCTTGGCACCCGTTCAGGACATTCATCCAGGGGTAGGTTTTGAGCCGCGGTCAACAAAGATAAAATGGTATCGCCATACCGGTTTATTTGTCGTGATGTCATATTTACCGCCAGTGCTTGTTTGCTACTGGGATTATCCTTGGCGATACTAGTGAGCGTTTTTTGCTCCACTACTCGGTTACGCGGAACGTTTCTGCTACGCGCGGTGACTTCCCGCCAAGCACAAAGTGCCCTCATGGCATGAAGTTGCCGTCTGTCCAGTGCCCAGAGGCCTTTGATCTTTTTGTAATATTCATCAGGATGAATTTGGCTTGCCAGATTCTTGCCGACCAGTCGAGATTCATCCTCAACCCATTGCATCCTGGACTTGGCTTCAAGTTCCCTCTTTTGTTTTTTATAGACCTGGAACAGATGAATCACATCCAGTGCGGCATAGTTCAACTGCTCGGATGAAAGTGGCCGCTGTAACCAGTTTGACCGTGTCTGACCCTTCTCGAGAGAAATAGACAAACAATTTTCTACCATCGCTTGATAACTGATGGAAAAGCCTACCCCCAGCATCGCCGCGGCAATTTGTGTATCAAACAAGGGCGCCGGCACCAGCCCGAGGTAAGTCTGGAAGACTTCCATATCCTCAGAACAGGCATGTAACACCTTGAGTAGTTGGGTATCGCTGAGCAATGCTGCCAGGGGGGAGTGGTCATTGATTGCCAGCACATCAATCAGAAAGCAATCCTTGCCATTGTAGATTTGCACCAAACCAAGGTTCGGATAGTAGGTGGTCTCGCGTACAAACTCGGTGTCCATTGCAATGACGCCAACATCCTTGCATGCAGCATGCACCTTCACCAACTGAGCATCAGTGTCAATATATTGCCAAGCTGCTGAAGGCGCGTCTTGCCGAGACATGCTAGATACCCTTCCTCCCTTGAAGCGCATGTGCCAAGGTGTTGCCGTCAATGAATTCCAGTTCCCCACCGAGGGGAATGCCTTGAGCAATTCTGGTGATCTGAATGCCGAGCGGGCGCACCGACTCGGCGATGTAATGTGCCGTGGCTTCCCCTTCCACTGTTGAGGACACCGCCAGGATGAGTTCTTCCACCCCGGTGGCACAGCGTGACAATAATTGTTTGATGCCAATCTCATCAGGCCCTATGCCTTCAATGGGCGAGAGGTTGCCCATCAAGACGAAATACTGACCGCGATAACTTGCTGATTGTTCAATGGCAATCAGGTCGGCGGGGGATTCCACAATGCAGAGCGTTTTAGTTTCCCTGCCGGTGTTGCGACAGATGTTGCAGGTATCTTCTTCACAGAGATTGCGACAGGACTGGCAGTTGCCTATCTTTTCCATGGCTATGTTGAGTAGGGTGGCAAGTTGTTTGCCGCCGTTGCGGTCGCGCTCAAGCAGATGTAACACCATGCGTTGGGCGCCCTTGGGGCCAACACCGGGTAAGCAACGAAAGGCCTCGGTCAGTTGCTCCAGTAGTGGTTGTTCCGAGGTGCGCAGAGTGCTATTCATTGACGACATTCATTTAAGAGAAGCATTTAAGAGAAGGGGAGCTTGAATCCCGGAGGGAGGGGTATTCCAGCGCCAAGCTCTGACATCTTTTCCTGCTGTTTATTTTCAGACTTTTTGACGGCGTCGTTCATCGCTGCTGCTATCAGGTCTTCAAGCACTTCCTTGTCTTCTGTTAGCAGACTTGAATCTATGTTGACTTGTTTGACGTCGTATCGGCCGGTCATTTTTACCTTCACCAGCCCCGCCCCGGACTCGCCAATCACTTCTATATTGGCCGCCTCTTTCTGGAGGCGGGTCATCTTTTCCTGCATTTTTTGGGCTTGTTTCATCAATTCGCCCAAACCATCCCCTAAGCTCATGGCTGGTCCTTCCCTAGGTGAGTAGTTAGCTCTTCTCCCAGGCTCCTGGTTGCAGGGTCCTGAGGGAGTGGCACGATGCTACTGGGATCGAGTGTACCATCAAACGCTTTTAGCAGATCTTGTACTGTTTGATCATTCCCCATGTCGGTCATTGCCTGGGCGATATTTTGTTCATGGATGAGTGCCTGCTGCTGGGCGGGGGTTTTAATGTCGCGCTTGCCTACTTCCACACTGACACCAATCGTCTTGCCGTAGGCCTGGCTGAGTGCTTTTGTTATGCGTTGCGCATGATGTTTATTCCATAATTTGGAGAAGCCTTCGTCCAGGACCAGGATGTATTGGGACTCCTCCTGCCCAGGAACCAGGCTAGCGTTGATAGCGATGTTATGAGTTACCCCGGTCAGCCCGAGAGGTTCAATGACTTCGGCCCAGGTAGCAGCACTCAATGGCGGTAGCGTTGGGGGGGATGGTGTCCCCGGGGAGGGCTCAGGGGCTGGTGTCACCGGGGAGAGCTCAGGAGCTGGTGTTTTATCTTGTTGTTCAGCCGGTGCTTCCGCCGGGGCTGGTATTACCGGGGACGGCTCAGGGGCTGGTGTTACCGGGAGCGGTGTTACTAGGGGCGGCACCTCAGAGGCCGGTACCTCAGAGGAAAGCGTCTCGGAGACAGGCACCTCAGAAGAAGACGTCTCAGAAGAAGACGCCTCAGAAGAAGACACTTCGGTACTCGGTTTCGCCGCCTCGGCTTTCGCCTTGCTTGCTACCGCTGGGGCGGCTTTGCCCGCGGACCTATCGGCACCGGGCTTTTGTATCGTCTTTGGGGTGCCGGCTTCCGCCAGTACAAAGGACATCATTCTGAGCAGGATCATTTCTAAACCGATGCGCTGGGTCGGTGCCAGCGGCAGATCGCGCTGTCCAATCAAGCCAATTTGATAGAGAAGTTGTATTGCTTCTGGAGCCAGCAGCTGGGAGGCAGTGAGTATCAATTCTTGATCCCCCTGACTGTTGTCAACCGAATCGGGCACGGCATGCGCAATAGCAATGCGGTGCAGGGCGGCAAGAATATCGTTCAGCAGGGCTTCATAGTCGGGATTATACTCGGCGAGTTGCGCGACCCTCGCTAACAACCCGGCACCGTCTTCTGCCGCAATGGTGTGGATGATGCTATAGACTTCAGCATGCCCAATGGTACCCAGCATGGCTCTCACTTCCTCTTCCTTTACCTGATTGTCGCCAAAAGATATTGCCTGGTCGGTGAGGCTCAAGGCATCGCGCATGCTGCCATCTGCAGCCTGCCCGAGTTGCCAGAGGGCGGGTTCTTCAAAGGGTATGGATTCTACTTCCAGCACCTTCTGCAGGTACTCCACGATTTGTTCTGGCGACAGGTTTTTAAGATTAAATTGCAAACAGCGGGACAGGACGGTGATCGGTAATTTTTTAGGGTCGGTGGTGGCAAACAGGAATTTAATGTGCTCTGGCGGCTCTTCAAGAGTCTTCAACATGGCGTTGAAGCTACTCTTGGAGAGCATGTGTACCTCGTCAATCAGATATATTTTAAATCGAGATACAGTCGGCATGTATTGGACATTGTCTAGCAGGTCCCGCATGTCATCAACGCCAGTGTGTGATGCGGCGTCAATTTCCAGCAGGTCTACACTACGACCGGAAGCAATTTCCTCACAGGAACCACAGGTGCCACAGGGCGTGGCGGTTACCCCCGCTTCACAGTTGAAACACTTGGCAAGAATTCTCGCAATGCTGGTCTTACCTACTCCCCTCGTACCGGTGAAGAGGTAGGCATGGTGTAATCGGTTATTCTCAAGCGCATTGATTAGTGCTTGAAGCACATGCTCTTGACCCGATAATTCTTGAAAGGTTGCGGGGCGATACTTCCTGGCGAGGACCTGATAACTCATCTTGTGATTGCACGGCTTTTTGGTTCTGCGGAGTATAGTCTTGTTCTTGCCATAAATGGGAAACAGGTGCGCTAAAAAATGACAACTAAACGGCTGATTTGCATTGGGCATAGAGGGGCGGCGGGATACCTGCCTGAAAACACCCTACCTTCCTTTGAAAGGGCAGTGCAACTGGGTTGCGACTGGGTGGAGCTGGATGTGCATCGGGTCGGTAATGAATTGCTGGTGATTCACGATGAACAGGTGGAGCGCACCACCAATGGCAAGGGAGTCATATCGGCACTTGACCTGGCGTATATCCGGTCTCTGGATGCCGGTGGCGGTGCTCGGGTGCCGACACTTTCGGAAGTGATTGACATGATTGACCATCGTTGCGGCATCAACATTGAATTAAAAGGCGATAACACCGCCGATGCCGTCTCCCAACAACTCAATGACTACTGTGCCAGGGGTTGGGATAGGGCCGAGTTTTTGATCTCTTCCTTCCAGCATCAGGAACTGGCAAAAGTGGCTGGGGGTTATAGACGCGGTGCCTTGTTTGTCAGCATGACTGAGGCGAGCTGGGAGGAAGTGGCACGGCTGGAGGCCTGGTCGGTGCATCTTCTTGCGGAGAGTGTGCACCAGGCTATTGTTGATGAGGCGCATGCCCGGGGCTATCAATTGCTGGTGTACACAGTGAATGATCCAGAGGACCTGCGGCGCCTGGCGGGCTACGGCGTGGATGGATTCTTTAGTGACTTCCCTGACCGAGTCTTGTCAGCAAATCACTGAGCCCCGCTTTGCTCCGCTCCGCCGTCGGGTGCCGGGGTTAAAAGGCGATCTCGCCGACGCGCCGTCATTCTCGGCACCCCAGTTATCACAGCCACCGGGGGTATAACTGGGGGGTCGGGAATCCAGAGGAACAAAGTCAACCGCCTGTGGGCATGTACACATCAACGGGGGGCGAGCATATCGGGAAGAGTACTACTGACAAGAACCCAGAGGCGTAAAGGCAATACCGCTCGTTCCTCTGGATTCCCCCCGAACCCAGTCGTACCGCCTTCGGCAGTACGACTGGCTCCGGCGAGAATGACGGCGCGGAGGCATTGCTTGCCACTCACCGTTAATGTATGCACCTTGTCCCCGCGCCGGCGGCTAATGGATATTCTGGGCTGCTTCTTGCTCGGACTGCCGCCTGAGTTCTTGGGCTACAGCATGCTCACGCAGTGCTTCAAAGTTCACCGGGTCAAGCATCAGTGGCGGGAAGTTACCTCGGGTAAGGATTGAGTCCAGCAGTTCCCGAACATAGGGGAAAAGTATGCCCGGACAGGTGCCGGTGAGGAGTCGGGAAAGCGCCTCCCCTTCAATGTCTCGGGCCATGAACAGACCCGCCTGTTGCACCTCAACCAGATAGAGCACCTCGTCAAGTTCATTCTTTGCGGTCACCCTCAGGGAGAGGACGACTTCGTGGTATTTGCGGGGAGTCGCTTGAGTAGAGGGAGGGTCCGGATTCTCGCTTTGCCCTGCATCTCGGCTAGCGTGTGCATCGGTGCTTGAATCGGTATCCGTACCGGCATCCGCATCAGCACTCAAGTCGGCACCCGTATTGGCACCTGCATTGGCACTCAAATCCGCACTCAAGTCATAGTGGCGAGAGTTCAATTCCAGGTCTATCTTAGGCTTCCAAGAGACTCCAAAACCGCCCGGGGACCTGGGCGACTCAAAGGAAATGTCCTTCACATAGACGCGTTGTAGTGAGAATTGTGGATCCGAAGTTGGTGTGCTCATCCGATGCTCTTTTGGGAGGGTTATTCTTAAGTGGGTTCTAGTGGGTGCCTTCTACTTCTTAAAAGGTGCTTCTTAAAGGTGCTTCTGGTGCTGAATGGCGGGGCTAGTAGCAAGCGCAGGCCAGTCACTTCACCACCGGCAGACTACTGGCGGTCCATTCTGCCATCCCGCCAGAAAGCCGCCGCACATCTTCAAAGCCCAGCGCCTTGAGTTTACGCCCAATGGCTCCAGCGTGTTGCCCCATCTTGCATACCAGTACGAGTGGTCGCTGCTTGTGGGCGTCAAGTTCATTCGCCCGAGTGTCAAAACTGGTATAGGGCAGATTCATTGCCCCGACTATGTGCCCATTGCCGTATGCTTTCATGTCTCTCAGATCCACAATCAAGGCATCTTCGCGATTTACGAGGTTCACCAGATGAGTAGAACTGATAGCCGCGCCGCCGCGTTTGCCCTCGGTGATAAAAAAAGCAATCAGCAAACCGGCAAAGATGCTGAGCAGAACATAATGATTACCAATAAATTCAAATATCTGTTCGATCACAAGGAGTCCAAAGAAGGTAGCCAAAACAGGGCGGGAAGTATACACAAAAATCTACTGCCATCGGCAATCCATGGCTTACGGCGCCCCGCGCCGTCATTCTCGAGCTTGCTCGGGAATCCAGAGGACGAGCGGTACAGTCTGCCGCATGCCTGGGTCAAGAACGGAGACAAGGCACAAGCCACTGACCCCCGTTGAGGTGTAGCGGAATATCAAGGGGGTTGGCTTTGTTCCTCTGGATTCCCGCCTTCTTTGATCCTGACGGCTAATTGGGTTTTATCTGGCTAGCGCGGAGCAGGGTGATGCTCCGGGTCGCACTGGATATGATTTCCTGTGCCTGCTGGTTGAGGATGCGTACCGAGAAGTCGTGGGTGCCACGGTCAAGATGGGTCAGGATGACGGTTCCAGTGGCTTCCAGGGTGCGAATGGCGGTGCCATCCATCAAGAGCTCCGCGGTATGGCTCGGGTGCATATCAGGGCTAATGGTCACCATCAATGGCAGGGTGCCGGCATTGCTTCTGAGCACACTCTTGTCCGGGGGCTGGCTGATGGCGACCTGATAGCTGAGCGCACTCGGGTCAGGTCTCGCTTCTTGTTGAAGTTCTTCTTCTTGAGTCAGCATCTCGCCAGGGTAGCTTAACGTTTCTTGAAGAATGATTTCCTCGGCATCGGCGGCTTCCTTCTGGTCGGAGAAGCGCGGGATACCCGCAGCATCAAGGGTCCGATACACCTTGTCGGCCGCTTGCGCAGTCGTGCATAGCAGGCAGGCAAGGGTGGCGGCAAGCAGATGACCCCATGCAGACCTCTGGGGTGCCATCCTTTTTTTAGCGCGCATTATTCTGCTGTTTTTGATAACGAAGCTCTCCTGGCCGTCAGGATCAAAGAAGGCGGGAAGCCAGAGTGGCGGCTAGAGTTGATAATAGCTTTTGATAACACCGCTTTGACAAATAAAAACCGACCCGACCCAAGACGCTGCTCCTAGACACTATAGTACATCTCAAATTCAACCGGATGAGTGGCTGAATTAAGCCGGCTCACCTCTTCGCTTTTTAGTTCAATATAGCCATCAAGCATGTCATCGGTGAACACATTGCCCTGACGGAGAAAGTCCCGATCCTGGTCAAGTGCATCAAGTGCTTGTTCCAGTGAAGAAGCAACAGTCGGCAGACCCTGCAGTTCCTCCGCTGACATGGCGTAGAGATCCTTATCCACTGGTCCCACAGGTTCAATTTTGTTCTTGATGCCGTCAATGCCCGCCATCAGCATGGAGGCGAACATCAGATAGGGATTGGCTGAGGGGTCTCCAAATCTCACCTCGGCTCTGATCCCATTGGGATTCTTCCCCTGGACATGCGGGATGCGGATAGAAGCAGACCGATTTAATGCCGAATACACCAGGATTACCGGTGCCTCAAAACCGGGCACCAGCCGCTTGTAGGAATTGGTTGCCGGATTGGCGAAGGCGTTGAGTGCTCGGGCATGTTTGATGATGCCGCCTATGTACCAGAGGGCTTCTTGGGACAGATTGCCGTAACCCTCCCCGGCAAATAGGTTGTTGCCCTTCTTCCATATTGATTGGTGGCAGTGCATACCATTGCCATTATCACCCACCAGAGGTTTCGGCATGAAGGTCGCCGTCTTGCCATAAGCATGGGCAACATTGAGGACGCAGTACTTGTAAATTTGCACCTCATCTGCCTTCCTGACCAGGGTGTTAAACCGGGTGCCAATTTCACCCTGGCCAGCGGTGCCGACTTCATGGTGATGCAGGTCAATAGTCAGCCCCATGGCTTCCATGGCAGCAGCCATGCTGTTCCTGACATCATACAGAGAGTCCACTGGCGGCACGGGGAAATACCCACCCTTGATGGCTGGCCGGTGTCCGGTGTTGCCCCCTTCAAAGGTGGAACCATTCATCCAGGCGGCTTCATCTGACTCAATGGCGTACATGGCACCACCTATACCGGATTGATACTTCACATCATCAAAGACAAAAAATTCAGGTTCCGGACCAAAGTAGGCAGCATCGCCGATGCCCGTGTCTTCCAAATAGGCTTCGGCGAGTTTGCCGATGCCGCGCGGGTCCCGATTATACCCTTCAAGGGTGCTTGGGTCCGCTATGTCGCATCGTAGATTGACTGTGGTTTCCTCAGTAAAAGGATCTATGACAGCAGTTGAATCGTCTGGCATAAGAATCATGTCAGCGTCGTTGATTGGCTTCCATCCAGAGATGGATGAGCCGTCAAACATGGCACCGTTTTTGAAAAAATCCTTGTCTGCCAAGCGCGCATGACTAGTTACATGCTGTTCCTTACCGCGAGGGTCGGTAAACCTGAGGTCTACCCATTTTGCTTCATGGTCGTCAATAAGTTTTAGGGTCTTGGCCGACATGCTGTACTCCTATTTGTCATTCTCATAGTGGTGTTGCTACTGTAAGAGAAGCAAAGGTGCGCCATTATAATAAAGAAATCTGTTATTAAATGCTAGCCGCCCGCCCGCAGGGCATCGTAACTAAACAAGGTATCCATCCTCGCTTCGCCCACCTTGTTGATTAAGCGCTTGATGCAGTGGTCCCTCAGCCAACCCTTTGCCCCGGTGGCATGGTAGAGCCTGGCATTCTGCCGCGAGCCTTTTTGTACTGCCGCGGTGCGTTTGCGGCGCAGGCTTTCATAGTGCTTCAAACTGGTATCTAGACTATCGCCAGCCGCTACACAGCGCGCCAGGACAGCCGCGTCTTCTATTGCCATAGCCGCGCCCTGTGCCATAAAAGGCAAGGTGGGATGGCACGCATCGCCCAGTAGGGTGATGTTGCCCCGGCTCCAATGCGGCATGGGATGACGGTCAAAGAGTGCCGATTTATAGCAGGCATCTGGGTCAATATTGTCAATCAAGGTGGCAATGCTGGCATGCCAGTTGGCAAAATCCTGCTTCCATTCAGCTGGTGCGCCGGGCTCGGTCCAGGATTCGGCTGCCGCACCTGGCTGTTCAACACTTGGCTTTTCAACGACACCAACGCAGTTTACCAGTTGGCTCTGGCGCACATAGTAGTGCACAAAATGTTTGTGTGGACCCCACCAGACAGTCGTCACCGGGCGGATCAGGCTTTCGGGTAGCCGTTCGGCGGGCACCAGTCCCCGCCATGCAAGGTTGCCGGTATCTCTCGGTGCATCGGCGCCAAATAGTGCGTTCCTGATCAGGGACTTAATGCCGTCAGCACCAATCAATAGGGTGCCGTGATACTCGGTGCCAGCAGCCGTTACTGAGACTCGCGGGGCACCGGTGGGCATCATATCCTGGACAATCTTGCTCACTCTGGTGTTGGTGTCTAGTTGGATACTCGGTTGCGCCGCCACTGCGGTGTGCAGTATCTGCATGAGGTCAGCCCGGTGAATGTGGTAATAGGGGAAGCCATACTTTGCTCTGGTTACCTCTCCCAGCGCAGTAACATTCAGTAGGGCACCGCTTTGCCAGTGGCGTATTTCAATCCCCTGAGGCACCGCACTCAGCTCGGCAAGCGCTGTGGCTAGACCCAGATTATGCAATACCCGAGTCGCGTTCGGGCTGAGTTGAATGCCGGCACCCGGGTCGTCCCTTCCCTGCTCAAACACCCGCACCGGATAACCCAACTGGGCAAAACAGAGAGCGGCAGACAGGCCACCAATACCGCCGCCGACAATCAGAATATCTGGCTTGGTCACCCTCGCCCTCCGCTCAGGTTGAATCAATATCTGTTCCTGCTACAATGCGCACCCAGAGCCTTTAGCAACAGCCTTAGCAACAGTCATAATAACGGCGTCATTGATCCCCAAACTACATTGTCTGTGCATGCTATGACAGGTGATTCCCCCAGTGAGAAGACTGCTGATAAGGCACAATCTTGATCTACCGGTTCTCGCCCGCTCATACTTCTTGCACGTTTGTGTATGCTTTGTGTGTGCCATGCGAATAGGTTTGATTGGAGTAGAACAACTTGAAGATAGACAAAAAATATCTACTGAGTGGTGGCATCATCCTGGTGGGCGTATTGTGGCTTCTCACGGGACTCTTGTCCAACGACGAGCAAGATTCAGCTACTGAGCAGGGGCAGCTGGCGCCGGATGAGGCGGCCACTGCAGCAGCTATCTTCCTGGTGCGCGGTGTACATAGCATAGCGGAAACCCAGACCCTCTATCTTGATGTTCCTAGCCAGACCCTAGCCAGTCGTACTGTCCAGGTGAAGGCGGAAATCTCTGGCAAAATTGTGGCGCTCCCTGGTGAACAAGGCACTGAGGTTAACCAAGGCGACCTCCTGTGCCGCATTGCGATTGATGCCCGGCAGGATGAATACAATCAAGCCCAGGCTGCCCTGATCAGTGCGCAGATTGAATACGATGGTTTTGTTGACTTGAATAAAAAAGGGCTTCAATCGGAGGTTTTGCTTGCCAAGGCAAAGGCGATGCTGGCGCAGGCGAGGACCCAGGCTAAAAGAGCCGACCTTGCCCTTGCCAATACTCAACTGCTTGCCCCCTTTGCTGGGGTGGTGACCACTCAGGAAGTGGAAATAGGTGACTTCCTGGCACGGGGTGCCCGCTGCGTCAGCCTGATGGAGTTGGATCCCCTTCTGGTGACTGCCCAGGTGGCAGAAAAAAACATCAGCCAGATGACCCTCGGTGGTGAAGTTGCCATCACCCTGCTGACCGGGGAAACATATAGCGGCCTGCTGAGTTATATTGGGCATGCCCCAGACCTGACGACGCGTACCTATCCCATTGAGGTGACCATTGCTAACCCAGGCATGACCATCCGCGCCGGTCTCACGGCGGAAATGCGCGTCCCCGTCGGGGTAGACAAGGTGCATCTCATCTCGCCCGCCAGTTTGGTGTTGAATAAGAGCGGTACTCTGGGTGTCAGAGTGATGGATGAAAGGCACCGCGTTAGATTTATGGCGGTTGAAGTCATCGGGGAGAGCCCCGCCGGAATCCTCGTCAAGGGTCTCCCCGAGGAAGTTGACCTGATTACTATTGGTCAAGAAGAAGTTGTTGAGGGGCAGCTGGTTGAGATGGAATATGCCGCCTTGACTCTGGTGCACCAATAGACCCTGGCCCATCGGAATCAGTATGGCACTTATCAGTTCTGCAATCAGTCTCATCATAGACCGTACCTTAAGCGTCGTCTTCTTGTTAGCGGCGGTCATGTTTGCTGGCGTCGTGTCTTATAGTGCTATCCCTATTGAATCCGACCCGGATGTTTCCGTCCCGGCAATCATCGTGCAGGTATTCAATGAAGGGATTTCCCCAGAGGATGCTGAACGTCTGCTGGTACGCCCCCTGGAGCTTGAACTGCGAAGAATTGAGGGCATTGAAGAGTTAAACAGCTATGCCATGGAAGGCAGTGCGCTCTTGGTCGTGGAGTTTGATTCCAGTTTTGAACAAGACAAGGCACTGCGCGATGTCAAGGATGCAGTGGATACTGCTAAGGCAAAACTACCCACCAGTGCTGAGGAGCCCCTCGTCAGGGAAATATCCGTCGCCGACGAGCCCATGCTCACCATTAGCATCGCCGGCCCTGGCCTGTCCTATCGGGAGCGGAATCGGCTCGCCGAAGATATCCGAGATGAAATTGAAACCATCACCGAGGTGTTGGAAACGACCATGCGCGGCGAGCGGGAGGAACAGCTCGAAGCCATCATAGATCCGTCCCTGCTGGAAGCCCACGGCATCAGCAATAACGAGTTATTTGCCACGGTTGCCAACAACAACCGCCTCATTGCTGCTGGTTTTGTTGATACGGGTCGGGGCAACTTCTCGGTCAAGGTGCCCAGTGTGATTGAGACGGCAGCTGATGTGTTATCAATCCCTATTAAAGCCACCCGGGATGGGGTGGTTACGCTAGGTGATGTGGTCACCCTTCGCCGTACCTTCAAAGATGCCCGGGGATTCACCAGGATCAATGGCTTACCGGCAGTGGTCATTGAAGTGCTCAAACGCCCTAAGACCAGCGTTGTGGATGTCGTCCAGAAGGTAAAGGCCTTGCTTGAGGCAATGCAGCCGGGCTTTCCCAAAGGTGTGGAAGTCAGTTACATCACCGATATGTCCAAGCATACCCTTGAGCAGGTCAACTCTCTGGAAGGGAATATCACCACCGCTGTGTTGTTGGTGTTGATGGTAGTGATCGCGACGGTAGGGGTGCGTTCCGGGCTACTGGTGGCCTTTAGTATTCCATTTTCATTCTTGTTCGCGTTTACCTTCCTGAACTTGATCGGCTACACCTACAACATGATGATCATGTTCGGCATGCTCCTGGGTCTTGGGATGTTGATTGATGGTGCCATAGTGGTGGTTGAACTGGCGGATCGGCAACTCAAGGATGGCAAGACCCCTAAGGCGGCTTATGTCTACGCGACTCGGCGCATGTTTCTGCCGGTCCTGGCATCAGCAGGCACCACTCTGGCGGCCTTCCTCCCGTTGCTTTTCTGGCCTGGCGTGGTCGGCGAGTTTATGCGTTATCTGCCGGTGACGGTGCTTGCCGTCCTAGTCGGTGCGCTGATTTACGCGCTCTTGTTCGCGCCGGTGCTGGGGGCTATGACCAGTCACCAGATTCCGAAACAAGAAGGTAATGTACAGCTGGTTGACGAAGGGCGGTTTGATGAACTGCGCGGCGCCATCGGCTGGTACGCCAAGGTACTGCACTTTTCCACAACCCATGCCTTGCTCGTGATTGGCATGGCGATGACGCTACTCGTCGGTGTGTTTGGAATCTATCTGGTGGCTAACCACGGCAATCGGCTTTTCGTGAGTGCGGATCCGAGTCATACCATGGTGAGTGTCAGCGCTAAGGGCAACTTTTCCGCTACAGAAACGCGGGACATTATGATTGATGTGGAGCGCCGACTATTAGATGTCGGTTACATAGAAAGCATCTATACCAGAAGTGGTAGTAGCTTTTGGCTAGGCTCAGCGGTACCTCTGGACAGCATAGGCTCCATGTTTATTGAACTTTCCGATCGCCACAGTCGCGACCTGGATGGCTTTGAGGTGGAGGAGGCATATTCTGCCGCGATACAGGACCTACCGGGCGTACGGGCGGAAGTCATCCCCTTGAGAATGGGCCCACCAGGTGGCAAATCAGTCCAGTTACAACTGAGCGGTGCTGACCTTGATATTCTGGTGGCGGAAACGCGGCGAGTAAGAGCGCACCTTGAACAGCTGGACGGGCTTATTGGTGTTGACGACACTTCCCCCCTGCCGGGCATTGAGTGGCAGGTGCGTGTTGACCGACCCAAGGCGGCTATGGCGGGTGCTAGTGTTTCCGATGTGGGCGCGGCTATCCAGTTGATTACCAATGGTTTGTTGGTCAGTAAGTACCGACCAGACGATGTGAATGATGAGGTGGATATCAGAATCCGCTATCCAGAAGAATATCGTAGCATCTCCCAGCTGGATCAACTCAGAGTGGCGACCCGTGGCGGCCTGGCCCCCATCAGTAGTTTTATTGAGCGGCTCCCCCGGCCCAAGGTCTCCACCATATTCCGCCAGGATGGGCACCGAGTCATGTATATCCGGGCAAATACTCCTGAAGGGGTGTTACCCAGTGCTATGGTTATTGAGATTCAGGCATGGCTTGATACTCAAAAGTTTGATCCTTCAATCAGCATTGCCTTCCGCGGTTCCGATGAAGATGATCGGGAAGCCCGCCAATTCATCGCGGTTGCCTTCACCCTGGCATTGATGCTGATGGGTATTATGCTGATTACCCAGTTCAACAACATATATCAAGCGGTGTTGATATTGTCCGCAGTGACCATGTCCACCATTGGTGTACTTCTCGGTCTGCTCGTTACCGGCCTGGAATTTAGCACCATTATGACGGGCGTCGGCATAGTGGCACTGGCGGGTATTATTGTGAATAACAACATAGTGCTGATTGATACCTTCAATTATTTGCGGCGGGAAAACCCCGGCTGGGATCTGCAACGCGTCATCGTCACCACGGGCTGCCAACGACTCCGCCCGGTATTTCTCACGACCTTTACCACCGGTTTTGGTTTGTTGCCCATGGCAACCGGCATCTCAGTGGACCTGATTGGCCGGGATATAGAAGTCGGTGGTCCGGTCGCTAGCTTCTGGGTGCATTTTGCTTCGGCCATAGTGTCCGGCCTGAGCTTCGCCACCATTCTGACCCTCATTGTCACCCCCGCCCTGCTGATAGCCCCCGAGGCGCTTCACCGCCACTGGGAGAACTGGAAGGGGAAGCTCTTCAAAAAAGCCGAGCCGAACCTGGACGACACTAGCCCCGCGTCGTCATTCTCGGCACCCTAGTTATCACAGCCATCGGGGGTATAACTGGGGGGTCGGGAATGACGGGGTGAGGTGTTATCCCCGCCTTCGGTATGGACACGGTGGGACGGCGGTGGGACGACGGGGGTGGGTTGTGCTTTCGGCGAGAATGACGGGGTTCGGCTACCACTCTCGGGTGAAGGAAAAGCGCATAAAAGGCTGTATGCCTCGGGTCCGCGCATGTTGAGGCTGCCGCTCCGCACCTAGGCTGGCTTCCAGGGTGCCACCCGCCAGAGGCAGATGATAGACCGCCTCGGCTTGCAGATGCCGCCCCGTTGGCGCTAGGTTCACACTGTGGGCTTGGCTCAGCAGTTCACCATAGCGGGTGCGCCCCGCAGGAAGACGCAGCCTGAGACTAGCCGCTTCGGCGCGTAGTGGTTGCGACAAACGCAACCCCAACCAATCATTACGTCGCCACAAGGATGCCCGCACCGCACCAATACTGAAGGCACTGCTCAGGATAGTGTCAACTCCCTGCACTACTCCCTGCACTACTCCCTGCACCGGGCCACCCCTGTGTACCTGAGTCCGGGTGCGACCCAGGTAGGCTGAGGCAAGCAACCGCCAGGGCGGGCTGGCGTTTATATTGTCAGTCCCACTAGCCGCACCCAGGGCCCAGGCACCATTGATGCCGAAGAAGTGGGTCGTGCCCTGTACCTCGCCCAGGGCACCTTCCAAACGCGCCCCCAAAAACCCTTCCATCTCACGCACGGCACCGGCTTGCAGCCAGAGGCCAGGACTTAACTGCAGGTCCAGCATGGCACCCAGGCCGCGCTTGCCGCCGGGTTTGTGATAGCCGTCAAACTGCGGTCGGCCCTGCATGAGCGCAAAGCCAAAGCGCCCCCTGCCGGACCAGCCGATACCGGGACCATCCCGCACCAGAGACAAATATGGCGCGGCGAAGGCAAGCGAGTCGCTGAAGTGATGCAGCACCGCCTTGCCATGCTTGCCCGCAGCATCAAACGACAAGGCATCCTGGGTATAGAGTCCGAGGGCGCGCCCGGCTTGATCGCCGTAGGACAACCACCAGCCGTCCGCAAAGGACAAACGGGCATCAGCGATCTCGCGGCGGCCCGCATCAAAGCCGAGGGACAGGACCCCAGTGTCTTGCCCACCGCCGAAAGAGCCGCCAGCATAAACAGCCGCCGCTTGATAGGCAGACACCGACACTTGCCGGCGTTCAGGATAGGCATCGTTCAGCCGGCTTGACTGCATGACCCAACTACTGGCGGGCATAAAAAAGGGCGCATCCAGAGCATCAAACCCAGCCATCTCAATACCTGCCAAACCCTGCTGCCAGCTAGTACCGAAAGCACCGCCGGACAGGGCTGCCCGGGTGCCAGCCAGGGGACGGCTATTGGGGTCGCTGGACAGGCTTGTCATGACCGGGCCCACGG
The DNA here is from genome assembly GCA_965208605.1 of Candidatus Azotimanducaceae bacterium. Classification (GTDB taxonomy): domain Bacteria; phylum Pseudomonadota; class Gammaproteobacteria; order Pseudomonadales; family Azotimanducaceae; genus UBA9659. The sequence continues at coordinate 1,802,808 of OZ242345.1, forward strand.
GAGAAGTAGCTGCATCCAAATCCACCAGGCCGTGACCGTAGATATCAGAATCGGCATATATGCCCTCGCGATTGGCAGTGGCGAGCAGACGAGTAACCAGTTCCGTGTTGCCAAGTTGCCCGCGGAAAAACTGCCGCAAGACGGCAAGTGAACCACTGACGATTGACGCGGCAAAGGAGGTGTCTTCACCGATATCGTAGCCACCCCCAGCCAATGCATGCACAATTCCAGAACCTCTCGAGTTGAAATCACCGCCAGGGGCGGCAACGCAGAATGATTTGGCGAGCCCACAACGGTTGGAATAACTCGCAATCTCGCCCTCAGCCCTAATGGCAACGACTGTAATCACATGCGCCAGGTTCGGGTCGCCAGGGGCATTAAATGCCACCGCAAAAGCAACATCGGCATCCGGTGAAGTAGCATCCCTCAATGGACCTTGACCATCGCGATAGCTGGTCAGATCATGGCGAGCACCATTATTATTGCCCGCGGCCATCACCACAATGCTTCGGTCTGCCGGCGCCTTGCTTGTCTGCGCCAGGGCCTCGGCAGTGGCGCGATAATAGTATTTATAACAGGCATAGGGTCCGGTCTCGCCACCGGTACTCTCGCAATTAGAGCCAAGCTGTCGCCATTCCGCCAATGACCAAAGGAGGCTGAAGGAATAGTTGAGTATTTCCCCCTGAGCGATGTATTGACTATAGCTATCAGAGCTATCTATGCCGCTGCTATCCGCGGTCCAGGTGTAAGCGTTTAATTCGAGCAGGGGCGGCGGCAGAGCTGGATCATCCAGGGGCGGCAGATCTGGATCATCGTCCCTCAGTCTAAGGGGGATGAACTTGATTTGCGCGTCAAAGGCAACACCGTGGAGGTCAATACCTGATGAGGAGGTACCGCTACGATGCCCGGCAAGCAGAGAGGCAACCGCGGTGCCATGATCAGCATAGACGCACTGCCCAGCGGCGGCATCGGCTGGCGAACAAGAATCTCCAATACCCGTGACAACTGTCACCTTCCCGCTGAGCTCGCGATGACTGGCATCTATGCCCGGACCTACCACCACCACCGTCTCGCCCGCGCCCGTGGCCCCACGCGCATAAGCGGCGGCAGCATTGATGAGCCCTAGGTGTGCACCTACTCCGCTCGTGCCGCTTGGAGTCGTATAGGGTGTTTCATATTCATTGGCGGCTTCAAATTCAGCTTTGCGGGCAACGTAACCACTATCATCAGGCGCAATAGTGACCGCTGGCGAGGTGCGTGGAAAAGGCAGGGCTGGCGGTGGCAGTGATGTGGGTGCTGGCGGGGTGCTACTACCCCCCCCCCCCCCCACCGCTGGAGCAGGCCGTCAGCAGGAGTGGTATCAAGAAGAGTGCCAGCGCGGCGAGCATTAAGCGTCTAGTGTTAAATCCAGACGTAGCCTCCAGGGGTTGTTTTTCTATGGCGATTGACATCTTCAAATACCTCCAACCCGTCAGCGGGCAAGCCCAAGAGTGCCGGGAAGCGACGAACCATCTTGTTGTTAAGTGCTTATGTTAGCACTTATTCATTATTGGGTTACAAGGGTGGTTTGTCTTAACAGCCCCGCTAAACATCAATAGTGGTAGGTGGTGGATTGCGCCTCTACCGTCATTCTCGCCTTCTTTGATCCTGACGGCGGAGTGCCATAAGTTATGAACCTATACAATTGCTTACAGTGAGCTGCAATATTCGTATATGATGACCATCTTCCGAGCACCAATTCATGAGGGCTAAAGCGCAGCAATGGATCCTGCATTCGTCCATCTTCGAGTACATTCTGAATACTCATTAAGTGATGGACTGGTGCGCCTCCAGCCGCTCATGGCAGCCTGCACTGAGCAGAGCATGCCCGCCGTTGCGATTACTGACCGCAACAATCTCTTTGCCCAGATTAAATTTTACCAGGCCGCCGCCACCGCTGGCGTCAAGGCTATAGTGGCGAGCGATGTCTGGGTGGCTGGCGACAAGCCAAAGGCTTCCCCCAGCCTTCTGGTGCTCTTAGCCCGAACCAATACGGGCTATCAGAATCTATGCGAACTCATCTCTCGTTCTTATTTGGAAGGCCAGTCTCAGGGTATCCCGGTACTCCAGAAAAACTGGCTCGCGGAACGAGCGGAGGGCTTGCTCGCCCTGTCTGGCGGTAGGCAAGGTGATATTGGCGAGGCACTCTTGGCAGGGCACTTAGAGACGGCGCAAGCACTAGTGCAGTATTGGCAGCAGCTCTTCCCGGATGCCTTTTATCTGGAGTTGCATCGTACCGGTCGCCAGGGGGAGCAAGCATACAATCATCAGGCAGTTACCCTTGCCCTGGCCACCAATTGCCCCATTGTTGCGACCAATGATGTCAGATTCATCAACCAGGAAGAGTTTGAAGCCCATGAGGTCAGGGTATGTATTCATGACCGGGGCACCCTGAATGACACCAGTCGGGAGCGCCGCTACACCGACCAGCAATACCTGAAGTCCGGGGCCGAGATGTGTCAGTTGTTTGAGGATCTGCCAGAGGCGATAGAGAACACCCTGGAGATAGCAAAACGATGCAATGTCACGCTCAGCCTGGGTGAAAATCATCTGCCCGAATATCCGGTGCCTCAGCATGAAGGAGCCGCCCTTCAGAAGGGAAGCCAGAAGGCTATTAGCGTTGAAGCCTACCTCAGTCAAGTCGCCCATCAGGGCTTAGCCGCGCGTTTGACCGGGCATTGTTTAGAAGGGCAGGAAGGGCAGGAAGACCCGCAGCAAGTCTATGATGAACGGCTGAATTACGAACTGGGCATCATCAGCGATATGGGTTTCTCGGGTTATTTTCTGATCGTCATGGAGTTTATTCAGTGGGCAAAGGACCGGGATATTCCCGTGGGTCCGGGACGTGGTTCGGGCCCCGGTTCCCTAGTCGCCTGGGCGCTGAAAATTACCAATATAGACCCCATAGCCTATGACCTTTTGTTTGAGCGGTTCCTCAACCCGGAAAGAATATCCTTGCCGGACTTTGATATTGACTTCTGCATGGAGCGTCGGGAAGAGGTGATTCAGCATGTTGCCGACCGCTATGGTCGCGATGCTGTATCCCAGATCATCACCTTCGGCACTATGGCAGCAAAGGCGGTGGTGCGTGATGTCGTCAGGGTCCAAGGCAAGCCCAGAGGGCTTGCCGACAAGTTGGCTAATTTGATTCCGACCGACCCCAGCATCACCTTGGAACGTGCCTTGGATGAAGTCCCCGAACTGGCAGAGCTCCGTGCCCAGGATGATGACGCGGGTGAAGTGATGGACATGGCATTCAAACTCGAGGGTCTGGTGAGGAATGTCAGCAAACATGCGGGCGGTGTGGTCATAGCGCCCACTCGGCTGACGAACTTTTCCCCCCTCTATTGCGATCCCAAGGGCAATAACCTCATGACGCAGTACGACATGCTTGATGTTGAGCAGGTGGGGCTCGTCAAGTTTGATTTCCTCGGCCTACGCACCCTGACGGTCATTCAATATGCAGTTAAAAGTATCAATAGTCGGCGTCAGGCAGCCGCTGAGGCACCCATAGATATTGAGCAGATTGAACTAGAAGACGCTGCCATCTATAAGGATTTACAGCAGGCAAAAACCACGGCCATCTTCCAGCTTGAATCGGCAGGCATGAAGGAACTGATGAAAAAGGTCAAGCCGGTGCGCTTTGCAGACATAGTGGCACTGGTCGCCCTCTATCGTCCGGGGCCCATGCAGCTCGCGGATGATTTCATCCAGCGCAAAAATGGCAATGCCCAGGTCGATTATCTAGATCCCAGTTTGAAGCCGATCCTAGAAGACACCTACGGTATCATGCTGTATCAGGAACATGTCATGCAGATAGCCCAGGTCCTCGCGGGTTACACCCTGGCGGATGCCGACCTGTTGCGGCGCGCAATGGGTAAGAAGAAACCAGAGGAAATGCAGCAGCAGCGGGAGATCTTCCTCACTGGCGCGCAGCACAATGGGGTGCCAGAAGCTCAAGCCAACCACATCTTTAGTCTCATGGAGAAGTTTGCGGGCTATGGTTTTAACAAACCTCATTCCGTTGCCTATGCGCTGGTTGCCTATCAAACAGCCTGGTTAAAGCATTACTACCCAGCGGACTTTATGGCCGCCACGATGTCCGCGGACCTGCAGAGCACCCAGGGTACGGACAAGATCGTTATCCACATTGAAGAATGTCAAGCCATGGGGCTCTCGGTGCTACCGCCAGATGTGAACCGCGGCGAATACCGTTTTGTCGCGGATACCCCGGGCAGCATCGTCTACGGTCTGGGTGCCATCAAAGGTCTTGGCCGAGGCTCCATTGGTGCTATGGTGGAGAGTCGACAAGCCGATGGGGCCTTCGAGGATCTCTATGACCTGTGCGAACGTGTTGAGCAACGGCAGTTCAACCAACGTTGTCTTGAAGCCATGTTGGGTAGTGGTGCTCTGGATGGGCTGGTCACCTCAATACCCGATTCCGTATCCGATGAGGTGGGTTACAAACGCGCGCTACTCCTGGCTAATCTGGATGATGCGCTGGGGCTTGCTGTGCAAAAGGCAAACAACAGGGCCCAGGGGGTCACCGATTTGTTTGAACCAATGGATACCGCGACCCGCGAGCCTGGGAGTCGGTATAAACTTTTTGGCAAGCAGCAGACAGCCGATTTGTCGTGTCTTTCCTTCAAGGAGCGTATTGACCGGGAGAAGGCGGCACTAGGGCTATTCTTAACCGGCCATCCGATGGATTTTTATCAAGAAGAACTGCACCACCTGGTTACTCGGCGCATTGCTGCACTGAGCCCCGGCATGCACCAGCAGAGGATTGCCGGGCTGATTCTTAGCCAGCGCAAGCGACCAACCCGTCAGGGCGAGATGATTGTATTTCTCACTCTGGATGATAAAAGCGGCAAGATTGAAATTAAAATCTCTGGTGCCCAGTTGACGAAGTACCAGGACAAACTGAAAACCGGGCAGATACTGCTGGTCAAGGGGAGTGCCGTTGAGGACAAGTATAACGGCGGGATGAGCTTTCGGGTTACCGAGATGCAAACCATGCTGGAAGCCCGAACAAGAAGAGTCGCCCGGCTCAGGTTAGACCTGGATAGCCAAGAGCTGGGAGACAACTTCATCACTGACCTGGCTGGTTTGTTGCAACCGTTTATAGCGTCCAGCGGCTGCCCCATAGCCCTGGAATACTCTAATCGGTGTGCCCGAGGTGCCATCATCCTGGGTGAGGAATGGCGGGTCCGGCCTGAGGATGATTTGATTCAGGGCTTGCGGGACAGGTACGGCACCAAGCGGGTCTGCCTGCAGTACACCTGACCGGTGGGCATAGGGCAAGGCATGCTCAGCGAAGCCGTGCGCACTAGGTTGGGCCGTGCTGAGGTGTCTCGGCTCATCATCGCCCTGAGTGGCGGCCTGGACTCTGTATGCCTCCTGCATAGCATTATGGCGGCCGATCTGGGTAAGAAAATCTGCGCCATTCATGTCAACCATGGCTTGCAACCCGCTGCCAGCGACTTTGCTGATTATGCTGAGTTGCTCTGTCAGCGCTGGCAGATTGAGCTGACTGTAGTGGCAGTTAAGGTGGGTAAGGCCGGTTCTTTATTACAAAAGCAGGCTGAAGGCTCTATAGAAGAGCAGGCTAAGGGCTCTGAAGAACAAGCTAAGGGCTCTGAAGAAGAGCAGGCAAAGGGCTCTGAAGAACAAGCCAGAGTGGCGCGTTACGCCGCATTTGAGGCACTGCTTTCAGCGGGTGATCTGCTATTACTTGCCCAGCATGCCGATGACCAGGTGGAGACGCTGCTCTTTCGGCTCTTCCGGGGTAGCCGGGTGCCAGGGCTAGAAGGCATGCCAATGGAGCGACCCCTCGGCAGGGGCAGGCTCTACAGACCCCTGTTGAACATTCCCCGCCAGAATATCCATGCCTACGCCACAACCCACAGCTTGGAGTGGCGGGATGATCCCACCAACTGGGATACATCTTTTGATCGTAACTGGCTTCGCCACCGGGTTATTCCCCTCCTGGAAGAAGGCTGGCCAGGGGTGAAGGCGACACTTTTGGAGCGGCTTGCTCAAGACCAGTTGCGTCTGGGGCGGCTTGCTATTGAAGCTCAGGAAACACTAGCTACGCTGTCCCTGGCGGCCGACCAGCTTGACCTGGCACGGCTGCAAGCCCTTGACGCTGCTTGTTTTAATAGCGTCTTTGATGCCTGGTGCAATCAGTTAGGGCTACCCCTGCCAAGCGGTCATCTATTGCGAGAACTGCGCGGGAAGCTGCTCTACTCAGCAGGCGGGGTTATCCGCCATGCCGGTATTGAATTGCGTCCTTATCAGGGTTGTCTGTATGGGCTCCGTCCCGTGCCGCCACCGGAACATCTGGAAGAGCCCGTGACTGCAGGCACTCGCTCAGTCCCTGGAGGAGTGATTACTCAGGAAGTAGTTCAAGGTGCCGGTCTGCGGGCTGATAAGGAATATCAAATACGCCATCGTAGCGGCGGTGAAGTGCTACACATTCGCCATCATAGAAGCCTTAAAAAGTGCCTTCAAGAAGCGCAGCTCCCGCCCTGGTTAAGAGCGCATCTGCCGTTGATCTTCTGCGAGGAACAACTGGTCGCCGTGGCGGCTGTGCCTTCTTGGCATCTGCCCATGCTCATGGCTGACCACTGGGCTGCCGGTGCTACTCAGCCGGGCTGGCAAATATCCCTTGACCTCAAAGACCGCTTGGCTCTTCCCGTCCGCCCCTAAAACCCGTCGCTCCTGTTTATGTTCAAGCCAGAGCCTGCCGTCTCGCTGTCATTCTCGGGATTCCCGCCTTCTTTGATTCTGACAGCGGGAAGGACACCTGCTCCTTCTGGCAGCCTAGGGCGCGGGGCGCAGTGTGTGGCGCAGGGGTTAGAGATGCTGCACTGAGCAGATCTCATACTCCACTTCTCCGCTGGGGGTTTTCACCAGAGCAATATCACCGACTTCCTTGCCAATCAAGGCTCTGGCAACCGGTGAATTAACAGACAGCTTGTTGAGTTTAATGTCCGATTCTTCATCGCCCACTATCTGATAGGTCAATTGCTTATCCTCATTCAGATTCAAGAGTTTCACCGTGGTACCAAAAACGACTCTATTCGATTCGGGGATAAGGGTAATATCAATCACTTCCACATAGGATAACTTCTTCTCTATCTTACGGATTCGCCCTTCAATAAATCCCTGCTCCTCCCGGGCATACTGATATTCTGCATTTTCCCGCAGGTCGCCCTGTGCCCTTGCTTCCGCTATGGCTTGCACGATTCGAGGGCGTTCCTTGGTTATCAGGCGGTCTAGTTCCCCGCGCAGTGCCTTAACACCATTCACTGTCATTGGTATCTTGTCCATGGTGCTCTCTTACCATCCCGCGCCTACAGGCGCCCGTTGAGGAAAAGCTAAAAGTATCAGCCCTGCTGCAGATTTTGCAAATGTAGATTTTGTAAATGTAGACTTTGCAAACTTTGCACCGAAGTATCCGCACCATGTTGAACCGCAGCAACGCTTGCCCAGCCCCCCGCCATAGTGGTGGTGTAACAGACTTTATTCTGCAAGGCGGTGCGGCGGATCATGAAGGAATCAGCAGTGGCTTGCTTGCCTTCTGTGGTATTGATGATGAAATCAACCTCGTGATTCTTCAACATATCAACGATGTGCGGCCGCCCTTCCTGCACCTTGTTGACCTGTTCAACTTCCATACCGGCCTCGCGGATAACCCTGGCAGTACCTCGGGTAGCAACCAAGGAAAACCCCAGCTGCAACAAGCTCTGGGCAAGTGCTGGCAACTGTGCCTTGTCTGCATCTCTAACACTCAGGAAGACCCGCCCCTGCTTAGGGACGGTGTCCCCCGCGGCCGTCTGTGCCTTCCCATAAGCTTCCGCAAAGGACATGCCTATACCCATGACTTCTCCGGTTGACTTCATCTCTGGGCCCAGTATCGGGTCAACACCGGGGAACTTGTCAAAGGGGAAGACGGCTTCCTTCACGCTGTAAAAGTCGGGCACCTTTTCGGCAATAACGCCCTGCTGCTCAAGGGAAACACCCACCATACATCGGGCCGCAACCCGGGCGAGAGACAGGCCTATGGCTTTTGATACGAAGGGGACCGTCCTGGAGGCGCGCGGATTCACTTCCAGCACATAGATAAGCTCATTCTGCACTGCCAGCTGCACATTAACCAAGCCGACAACGCCAAGTTCAAGGGCCATACGGGAAACCTGCTGCCGCATCTCGTCCTGCAATGCCTCAGACAAACTATAGGGCGGCAAGGAGCAGGCCGAGTCACCAGAGTGAATACCCGCCTGTTCAATATGTTGCATGATGGCGCCTATGACAATCTGTTTGCCGTCGGACACGGCGTCAATGTCCACTTCAATCGCCTGATCTAAAAATCTGTCCAGCAGTAGGGGCGCATCCTTGGACACATGCTCGGCTCGGCTCATATAGGTTGCTAATTCATCCTGCTCATAGATCACTTCCATTGCCCTGCCGCCAAGCACATAGGAGGGCCGCACCACCAGGGGGAAGCCTATTGCCTCTGCCACTTTTGCGGCCTCCTCGGGGCGCGTCAAGGTTTGATTGGGCGGCTGTCTCAAGCCGAGCTTAGTAATGAGTTTTTGGAATCTTGCGCGATCTTCGGCTTCATCAATAGCATCCGGCGAGGTGCCGATGATATTGACGCCCGCTGCTTGCAACCGCTTTGCCAGGCCAAGCGGCGTCTGCCCACCAAACTGAACGATGACTCCGAGCGGTTGCTCCAGGTCAATCACCGCCATCACATCTTCAAAGGTCAGCGGTTCAAAATAGAGCCTATCGGAGATGTCATAGTCAGTGGAGACGGTTTCTGGATTGCAGTTGATCATAATAGATTCATAGCCGTCTTCGCGCATGGCAAGGGCGGCCTGGACACAGCAATAATCAAACTCTATGCCCTGACCTATGCGATTCGGGCCCCCGCCTAAAACCAGGATTTTATTATTCGCACTGGGCGCCGCTTCACATTCATCCTCATAAGTGGAATACATATAGGCGGTGGTGGACTGGAATTCCGCCGCACAGCTATCAACCCGGCGATACACCGGCCTGATGCCGAGGGCAAGACGATAGTCGCGCACTGCATCCTCAGCAACATTCAACAGCACCGCCAGTCGGGAGTCGGAAAATCCATTTTGTTTCAGCCGAAACAACTGAGTAGCATCTAGTTGCTTCAAAGCCAGCCCTTTTAGTGCTTCTTCCTGCTGCACCAGGTCATAAATCTGGGTCAAAAACCAGGGGTCTATACCCGTCAGTTCTCGGGCTTCATCCAGCCCAAAATTAAATCTGAAGGCGTCCGCCAGATACCGCAACCTATCGGCATTCGGGATGCTCAGCTTTTTTCGGAAGGTGCTTTTATCTATAGTACTTTTATCCAGACTGCCCTTCTTAAGACTGCTCTTCTCTAGACTGCCCTTATCTAAAGCACTCTTCTCTGGAGGAGGCGCCCCAAGGATGGGTGTCAAACCATCAATACCTATCTCTAGTCCCCGGAGGGCTTTTTGCAAGGATTCTTGAAAAGTGCGCCCGATCGCCATGACTTCGCCGACTGACTTCATCTGCGTCGTCAGTATATTGTCTGCCTGGGGGAACTTCTCAAAGGCAAAGCGAGGCACTTTGGTAACGATATAGTCAATGGATGGTTCAAAGGACGCGGGGGTCACGCCGCCGGTAATATCGTTTAGCAATTCATCAAGGGTATAGCCGACCGCCAGTTTCGTGGCGATCTTGGCAATCGGGAAGCCCGTTGCCTTGGAGGCAAGCGCAGAGGACCGGGAGACCCGTGGATTCATTTCAATCACCACCAGCCTGCCGCTACTTGGGTCCACAGCAAACTGGACATTGGAGCCACCCGTCTCCACGCCAATGACTCGGAGAATATCAATGGATGCATTCCGCATGAGTTGATATTCCTTGTCGGTAAGGGTCTGGGCAGGCGCGATGGTGATGGAGTCCCCCGTGTGCACCCCCATGGGGTCCATATTCTCAATGGAACAGACGATAATGCAGTTGTCTTTTCGGTCTCGGACCACTTCCATCTCGTATTCCTTCCAACCCAGCAAGGACTCATCAATGAGCAGTTCATTGGTGGGGGACAGGTCCAGCCCTCGGGTGCAGATCGTCTCAAAATCTTCTTGATTGTAAGCCACACCACTGCCCGAGCCGCCCAGGGTAAATGAGGGTCTGATGACGCAGGGGAAGCCTAGGTCCCCCTGTACCTCCCTGGCTTCTTCCAATGAATGGGCAAAGGCACTTCTGGGTGTTTCCAGCCCAATAGACACCATAGCGGCATCAAAGAGTTGTCGGTCTTCTGCCTTGTCAATGGCTTCTTTGGTGGCACCGATCAGTTCCACGCCATACTTTTCCAGCACCCCCTCCCGTGCCAGATCAAGCGCGCAGTTCAAGGCGGTCTGCCCGCCCATAGTGGGCAGGATGGCGTCGGGCTTTTCTTTGGCGATAACATTTGCGACCTGTTGCCAATAGACCGGCTCTATGTAGGTGGCATCAGCCAACTCCGGGTCCGTCATGATGGTTGCCGGATTGGAGTTGACCAGGATGACCCTATAGCCCTCTTCCTTGAGTGCCTTACATGCCTGGACGCCTGAATAATCAAACTCACAGGCTTGACCGATCACAATGGGACCCGCACCGATGATCATTATGTTGTTGAGGTCCGTCCGTTTGGGCATGGCTTATGCCTTGCTCTGCTGAGCGGCAGCCATCAATGCAATAAAGTGATCAAAGAGGGGCCGCGCATCGTGGGGTCCCGGGCTTGCCTCGGGATGCCCCTGGAAGCCAAAAGCAGGCCTATCCTTCAAATGAATGCCCTGAATGGAATAATCAAAGAGAGACCGGTGGGTGATGGCAACCCGGTCTGGCAATTCAACGTCGTTAATACCATCGTTCATACCATCGTCAATACAAAAGCCGTGGTTCTGACTGGTAATCAACACACTACCATCCTCCAGGTTTTGCACCGGATGATTAGCCCCGTGATGGCCATGGTTCATCTTTTTGGTCTTCATACCCGCGGCGATGCCCAGCAGTTGCATACCAAGACAGATGCCAAAGAGCGGCGTATTTGTTGTCAATATCTGCCTGATGGCGTTAATCATATAATCACAGGGCGCGGGGTCACCCGGACCATTGGACAGGAAGACCCCATCGGGCTGTAACGCCAGGACTTCATCAGCGGGGGTCTTCGCGGGGACAACGGTTAATTCACAACCCCGGTCTACTAATAGCCTGAGGATGTTTCTCTTGACACCCAGATCGTAGGCGACCACCTGGTATTTGAAGCTATCTCGTTGCTGGTATCCCTGCCTGGGCTGCCAGGTGCCTTCCCGCCATGGGTAAGCTGTCGCCACGGTGACTTCCTGCGCCAGGTCCATCCCTTGAATACCAGGAAAATCTTTTGCCGCCTGGACGGCAGCAGCAATATCAGCCGGGGTAATGGTGTCCGCCGCAAGCATGTACCCCTTCTGAGCACCTTCATCACGCAGGATGCGGGTTAACTTCCGAGTATCAATTTCCGCAATGGCGACCACTTTATGTGCTTTGAGATAGTCGCCGAGGGGCTGTTCCTGTCGCCAACTGCCCACTTGCCCTTGATGAAAGTGCGGCAGATCGCGGATGATGAGCCCCGTCGCCCAGATGCCTCTGGATTCTTCATCCTCTTGATTGACGCCCGTGTTGCCGATATGGGGATGTGTTAACGTAATGATTTGCTTGGCGTAAGAGGGGTCGGTGAGGATTTCCTGATAGCCCGTAATAGCAGTGTTGAATACGACTTCCCCAACGGCACTGCCAAGCGCACCAACAGCAGTGCCCTCAAACAGCATGCCGTTTTCGAGCGCGAGCACTGCTTTGCAACGGGTCAAGTTTCAGTCTCCGAATGAGGACAAGGGAAGAATAGGGTTCAAAAAAAGCGAGATGAAATTGCTCTCATCTCGCTATCAGTCTGTGCTATTCAGGCTTCTCATACTAGGCAAACCATTTTATAGCAGCAGCAGATTCTTTCAAGTCATTATGTGGTTTTTTGTTGCCATTCCAGGCCGTCACCCCGTCCCGCCGTCATTCTCGAGCTTGCTCGGGAATCCAGAAGGACGAGCGGTATTGCCTTCGTCATCAGCACCAGTAAAGCACAAGCCACTGACCCCTGTTGAGGTGTAGCGGGAATATCAAGGCGGTTGGCTTTGTTCCTCTGGATTCCCCTCACCCTAGTCATCACAGCCGATGTCTGTAATGACTAGGGTGACGAGAATGACGGCGGGGCCCGGACTCCTTCACGGTGTCCCCGTTCCGTCAGGCGGCTTACGGCGCCCCGCGCCGTCATTCTCGAGCTTGCTCGGGAATCCAGAGGACGAGCGGTATTGCCTTCGTCATCAGCACCAGTAATAACGGGACTGCGCCCTTTGTTCCTCTGGATTCCCGTCACCCCAATTATACCCCCGATGGCTGTAATGACTGGGGTGACGAGAATGACGGGGTTAAAACTACAACAGACCCCGCTCAGCAAAGGAAACAACCTCGGTATCGCCAACCACCATGTGGTCAAGCACCCGAATATCCACCAGGGTCAGTGCGGTCGCCAAACGCTCGGTAATACGTTTGTCCGCCTGGCTGGGCTCAGCAATGCCGGATGGATGATTGTGCGCGAAGACAACCGCCGCCGCATTGAGCGCAAGCCCTCGTCTGAGCACCTCTCTGGGATGAACACTGGCACCATCAATAGTGCCAAAAAACATCTCTTCATAAACAATCAGCCGATGTTGATTATCAAGAAACAAACAAGCAAAGACTTCCCGTTCATAAGGACGCAGCTTTGCCAGAAGATAACAGCGAATCACATCCGGGTCGGACAGTGCCTCGCCACGTTCCATGCCGAGCTTCAAGTATCGGGTTGACATTTCCAACGCGGAAGTCAGTTGCGCATATTTCGCTGCACCAACGCCATGCACTGCCACCAGTTCCTTTCTCCCGGCCTGCATCAGCCCGCGCAACCCCTTAAACTGCTTCAATAACTGACCCGCCAACTCCAGCACTGACATACCCTGAGTGCCAGTGCCCAAAAATATGGCAACCAGTTCCTCGTCAGAAAGTGCTTGAGGACCATGCTCAAAGAGCTTCTCCCGGGGCATCATCATGCTATTCTGCCCGCCGATTCGCTTGGGAAACACATTCGGACGAGTCAGTTGCCTGGTTTTCTACCCGCTGTTTTTTCACACGCCGGTCTTTTACATGATGGTTTCTTACGCGCCGGTTTATTGCGCGCTGATTTTTCGCGCAATGCTTTCCTAATCTCCGGTTTCTTACGCTCTGGTTTCTTGCGCTCTGCTTTCTCATTGTCTTTAGTCTCATCTATTGCTTGTGCCTCATCCGCTACAGAAGCGGGGATGCTATGCTACTCTCCGCTTTTCTTGGCTCAGGTGGGAAAATTAAACATTCTTGATAATTATTCTCTCAAACCACTGTCAGCATTTGCTTACAAGATGGCGACATGGCTGACATTAGCCGCCGAAAATCAGCAGGACCGAAGACAGGAATACTGAGTGGCAGATCTCAAAAACAAACGTCTATTGCTCGGCGTAACGGGAGGCATAGCCGCCTATAAAAGTGCCGAGCTGGTACGCAGACTGCAGGATGAAGGTGCCGAGGTGCGGGTCGTCATGACCTCGGCGGCAACGCACTTCATCACGCCATTGACCATGCAGGCATTGTCCGGCCATCCGGTGCACCTTGAGCTGCTGGACGCGGAAACAGAATCCGCTATGGGGCACATAGAGCTGGCACGTTGGGCGGATCTTGTCCTGGTGGCACCCGCTACTGCTGACTTCATCGCGCGCTTCACCTTCGGGCATGGTGACGACCTCCTCAGCACCTTATGCCTTGCCGCCACCTGCCCTATCGCCATTGCCCCCGCGATGAATCAAGCCATGTGGGCAAAGGCAAGCACCCAGTCAAACATGGCAAGACTGGCAAAGATGGAGGTAGGTATCCTGGCACCTGAGGAAGGCACCCAGGCCTGTGGTGAAAGTGGCGTCGGGCGACTCATGGCACCCGAGAAGATTGTCGCTAAGCTGGTGCAGATATTTCAGACTGGGCGCCTCGCGGGCAAGCATCTGGTCATTACCGCGGGACCCACCAGGGAAGCTATTGACCCGGTGCGTTATCTCAGCAATCGGAGTTCCGGCAAGCAAGGCTATGCCCTGGCAAGGGCCGCCATGGAGGCGGGCGCGGAGGTGACGCTTATCACGGGCCCCACGCATCTGCCTCGCCCCGCGCGCGCGCGGGTGATTGAAGTCACCACTGCTGAGGAGATGCTGGCAGCTACTATGCGTTCTATTGAAGATGCTCAGGTGTTTATCGGCGTGGCCGCAGTCGCCGACTACCGACCGGCAAAAACTGCTCGCCAAAAAATCAAGAAGGAAGGGGCGACCTGCATGCAGTTGGAGCTCGTTCGGAACCCGGATATTCTTGCCGCTGTTGCCGCCAGTCCAGCGCGTCCTTTCACTGTGGGATTTGCCGCCGAGACCGAAGACCTGGTGCAGCATGCCGCAGCCAAACTCAACACCAAGCAGGTGGACATGATTATCGCCAATGATGTAACTGACGCCGGTATAGGTTTTGATGCCGAGGACAATCAGGTGACGCTACTTATATCAGAAGCGGTCTTGTCAAAGGCTGGCATGTCAAAAGCAGGCATGTCAGCGCCCATCCAAGCGCTGCCTAAGATGTCAAAAGATGCGCTGGCGCGAAAGATTATTACCATCATCGCTACCGCTATGGCGAAGGCTTGAGGTCCCGCATGTATTCTCTGCAAGTCAAAATTATCAACCCCAAAATTGGCAAAGAACTGCCACTCCCTGAATATGCCACCGGGGGGTCTGCGGGTATGGATCTACGCGCCTGTATTGAACAGCCGCTCAAGTTAGTGCCGGGCGCCACCGAGTTGATCCCAACGGGTATCGCTATCCATATTCAAGACCCTGGATATGCCGCCTTCATCCTGCCGCGCTCCGGGCTGGGGCATAAACACGGCATAGTGCTAGGGAATCTGGTGGGCCTCATTGACTCGGATTATCAGGGGGAATTGTCGATTTCCTGCTGGAATAGGGGCGCGGATGAGTTCAGCATTGCCCCGGGGGATCGCATTGCCCAACTGGTCGTCGTGCCGGTACAGCAGGCTACACTTGCCATTGTTGATGAGTTTACTACCTCACTGCGTGGCGACAGTGGTTTTGGTTCCTCAGGCAGACGTTAGACTTATTAGAGATGAAAGCTATGACGCTATCGCGTGATGCAGCCACCAATATCGCCAAGGTGCTGACCGAGGCCTTGCCTTACATACAGCGGTTCACCGACAAGACCATTGTGATCAAATATGGTGGCAATGCCATGACCGAAGACGCGCTGAAATCGGGCTTTGCAAGAGATGTCGCCTTGATGAAGCAGGTGGGCTTAAATCCGGTGGTGGTGCACGGTGGTGGTCCGCAAATTGACGCCCTGCTCGCCGAACTTAATATCGAATCAAAGTTTATCAATGGCATGCGAGTGACGGACAGCAAGACGATGGACCTGGTGCAGATGGTGCTCGGCGGCGCCGTCAATCAGAATATTGTCAATCTGATCAATCATAGCGGCGGCCGGGCACTAGGCTTAACCGGGCAGGATGCCAGGTTGATCAAGGCAAAGAAAATGCTGATCAAAAACACTGGCCCAGAGATACAAACCTCAGAAATTATTGATATTGGGCATGTCGGTGAGGTTGTTGACATCAATTGCGAGCTGATTGATATGCTGACTCACAACGACATCATTCCCGTTATCGCACCCATCGGTGTCGGCGATGACAATACCATCTACAACATCAACGCCGACCTGGTCGCCGGTAAACTAGCGGAGAAGTTACACGCGGAGAAATTGATCCTGCTAACGAATGTGCCCGGGCTGGAAGACAAGACCGGTAAGTTGCTTACCGGGCTGTCCTCAAGCGAGGTGGACGCACTCATTGCCGATGGCACCATATCGGGCGGCATGCTGCCGAAAATTGATTGCGCCCTGCATGCGGTCAAGCATGGGGTCAAGAGTGCTCACATCATTGATGGGCGTGTGGCGCACGCGGTACTCTTGGAAATTCTGACTGACGCTGGCGTGGGTACCTTGATATCTAATGGTTCATAGCCCGATTCAGCAGCCCGATTCAGCAGACGCAGTTCAGCAGACACCATACTCATCAAGATATGCCGCTATGGCGTTGATTTCCTGAGTGTAGCCCCCCTGGGCCGCCAGATATGCGAGCAGATCTCGCGCCCCGACAATACTGCACACCGGGATATTAAATTCCGCTTCCATTGCTTGCTTCGCGGAGAGTGCGCGCTTCTCCCCGCGTTCCTCTCTATCTACGGCAACCAGCACCGCGACCACCTCGGTATCTGGATAGTGCTGTTCCACCAGTTTTTTCACTGCCCTGATAGCCTTACCCGAAGTGATCACATCGTCAATGATTACCACCCTGCCACTAGGCTCAGCACCCACCCAGATGCCACCTTCACCGTGGTCTTTTGCTTCTTTGCGATTGAACGTCCAGGAGAGATTAGGCTCATCCCGCCCCAGCACCATTGCCGTGCTTATCGCCAGGGGGATGCCCTTGTAGGCGGGTCCTAACACCTGGTCAAAAGAAATCCCGTTCGCTTCCAGTGCCGCGACGTAACATTCCCCCAGTGCCATCAATGCCTTGCCGGTGTTAAACATCCCGCCGTTAAAAAACCAGGGACTGAGCCGACCAGAATTGAGTGTGAATTTGCCAAAGCGCAGGGCTTGCTGCTCAATGGCGAGCTCCAGAAACTGCTTTTTATACTCAGCCAGCATCTTTGATGTCTTTTCTGATGTCTATTCTGAAGTTCTTATTCGCCAGCGCAGACTGTTGTATCTGCTGCAACTCCGTTGCTCCCTTTGCCGCTAGATTGAGTAACTCTAGCAATTCATTTCTGTCAAACGGCTCGGCTTCCGCCGTGCCTTGAATTTCAATGAATCTGCCGTCTTCGGTCATCACCACATTCATATCAGTATCCGCTACGGCATCTTCCTGATACTCCAGATCCAGTCTGGGCTCCCCGGCAACAATGCCAACCGACACCGCCGACACGAGTTGGGTACTCGGTGGCGGCCTCAAGGGCAAAGTATTGATGGCATCGATCAAGGCGACACAACCGCCCGTTATCGCGGCAGTCCGAGTGCCGCCATCGGCCTGGATGACATCACAATCAACCCGGATGGTGACTTCGGTGAGCAGCTGCATATCAACCACCGCCCGCAGCGACCTGCCCAGTAGACGTTGAATCTCTACCGTCCGACCACCCTGCTTGCCCTTGGTGGCTTCCCGCTCCATCCGTGTTCCTGTGGAGCGAGGCAACATGCCGTATTCGCAGGTTATCCATCCCCGACCCGACCCGCGCAGAAAGCGCGGCACCCCCGGCTCCACCGAAGCAGTACAGAGCACTCGGGTATCACCAACACCTATCAAGACTGAGCCCTCAGCGTGCTTGCTCACCCCTCGCTCTAGGGTGACGTTTCTCATTTCATCGCTAGCGCGCGCCTGTCGTTTGGTGTCTGTCATTCCTGCTCCGATAGATGTTAAGCCTGGAATCTGCATTATACTTGAGAGGTGCCTGATTTATTGATGCAAGAACAAATACGCTATAGTGATTAACAGCGAGTTATTAACAAACAGTGATTAACAGCCTATGGAGCACTTCCTCTGAAAGGTCAACTCTTCGTCATTGCCGCACCTTCTGGTGCGGGGAAAACCACCCTGGTCAAGGCACTCATCCAAGAGACTACGGATGTCAGCGTGGCAGTGTCTCATACTACAAGGCCGCAACGGGCGAATGAAACGGATGGCGTGAATTATTACTTTGTGGCTAAGCAAAGATTTAAGGCAATGGTGAAGCAGGGCGACTTTTTGGAGTGGGCGGAGGTTTTTGGCAATCTGTACGGCACCAGCAAGGCGGAGGTAGAGAGAGAGTTGAGCCGAGGCCTGCATCTGGTGCTGGAAATTGACTGGCAGGGTGCGCAACAAATTCGGCGCACCCTTAAAAATACGCTATCCATTTTCATCTTCCCTCCCTCCCTTGAAGCCTTAAGAGAGCGTCTCCTGGGTCGGGCCCAGGATGATGAAGCCACAGTCCAGCGCCGGATGGATGCGGCTTTTCAGGAAATTTCCCACCATAATGAGTTTGACTACTGGCTGGTGAACGATCTGTTCGATGAGGCTGTAGAGAAGTTACAACAGATCATCACCGGTAGGGGCGAGGCCTTTCGGAAACAAAATCAGCAGCAGCTAGAAGCCCTTATTAAAAGCCTCATCTCAGGTAGCCCAGCTGCCCGGTCGGAATAACGAGAATGACGGCGCGGGGCTAACGACTCTCACATACCTTGCATTTTGAAAGTTAGACTTTTATTATGCGTGGTATGGAAAGGCAATACCTGACACTAATCCACGAATACATGGACTACTTTCCCTGTGTAGTGATTGTCGGTGCTAGACAGACAGGCAAGAGCACTCTGATTGACATGACGACCGGTGAACGGGAACTTTTTGACCTCGAAGCCAGGGCCGATTACGACCAGATTGCCAATGATCCAGACCTGTTCCTCAGACTTCACAAGCAACCCATTGCTATCGACGAAGCCCAGTTACTGCCAGAAATTTTTCCGGCGCTGCGAGTAGCCATAGATAAAGACCGCCAAACCTGTGGGAGATATCTGCTGTCTGGCTCCAGCTCGCCAGAGTTGCTACATGCCATCTCTGAATCCCTGGCGGGCCGTGTAGGTATTATCGAAATCGCCCCCTTCAGTTATTCCGAAACACGCTCTATCGACAATC
The DNA here is from genome assembly GCA_965208605.1 of Candidatus Azotimanducaceae bacterium. Taxonomy (GTDB): domain Bacteria; phylum Pseudomonadota; class Gammaproteobacteria; order Pseudomonadales; family Azotimanducaceae; genus UBA9659. Next base: position 1,821,751 of record OZ242345.1, read on the forward strand.
CCATGCTGCTGAACCTCTTCTCCGACAATGTTTCAGCCGACGATCTTCTACAGCAGGCGGCGACAAGCTCGGCTACAGGTGATGGTAATGACATCGACAGATACTGGTTTCATGGGGGCTACCCCGAGCCGTGGCTAAGGGGATCAGAAGGCTTCAGTGCAGTGTGGTACGAGCAATACCTCAAGACCTATGTAGAACGCGATGTCGCGCGGCTGTTCCCAAATCTCAACACCGTTCGCTTCCGCCGTTTTATCGAGCTGCTGGCGGGCTGCTGCGGTGCAATTATCAACTACTCCAGTATTGCCAAAATACTGGACGTATCACAACCCACGGCCCGGGACTATTTCGACATTGCTCACGGCACATTCCTCTGGCGGACGATTCCTGCCTACAGCAAGAACACCCGCAAGCGAGTTTCCAAACACCCCCGCGGTTATCTCAGAGACACAGGCCTTCTACATCATATTCTGCAAATCCCATCGCACCGACGCCTGCTCTCCCACCCGCAAATGGGGGCGAGTTGGGAGGGTATGGTCATTGAAGAAATCCTCAGATCCCTGAATGCGGCGGGGGTGCAGCACTCACCGTATTACTATCGCACCGCCGGTGGTGCAGAAGTCGATTTGATCCTAGCGGGACAATTTGGCCTGATTCCATTCGAAATAAAGCACACCCAGAGCGTCAACCCGCGGCACTTGCACGCTATTCGCGATTTCGTGGCAGAGTTTGACTGCAATTTTGGCGTCATCGTCAACAACGATGAAAAAGTCAGGCGCTACGATGAAAAACTGCTGGGGATACCTTTTTCGCTGCTGACCGGGGGGCAAGGTACTGGGTGAGCATAAGACAAGGCATGCGACAGACTGTACCGCTCGTCCTCTGGATTCCGCCTGCGACAAGAGGACAAGCTCGAGAATGACGGGGTTCGGCTCGGCTGCGGCTTGCCTATATGGGCTATTATCACTACACTAGCCAGCCTTTAATCAGGAGCGAACTGATGGCAAGAGTAACCGTTGAAGACTGTCTGGAAAATGTAGAGAACCGATTTGAGTTGGTCATGGTTTCCAGCAAACGTGCCCGGCAGCTCGCTACTCTTGGCAAAGAACCGATGGTCCCCGTAGAGAATGACAAGCCCACTGTGGTTGCCCTACGCGAAATTGCCGAAGGGTTCATTGATGCTTCCATACTTAAAGAACCCACCCGAGCAGAAACCGAAGCCTCATTATTGAGTGCCGTACAAAGGAGCTTAGAAGAACAAGAACTGGGACAAGCGTCTGAGCTACCGCCCGAACCACAAGCCGATAGCCTCTAAAGGAGCGTTTCTAAAGGATTGCTTCTAAATATTACTTCTAAATATTGTGCCCCGTCTGGACGACTGGTTAAAAGACTGCTTAGAAGAGCAACCGACCGGGACCAGTCAGAGCCGTAGGGGCACACAAACAGTGAATGTCTGCCATGCTGACAATAGATTCCTTTGCACAAGACCTGGGTTCCTATCTTGAATCGGAGCAGATTAACCAGGTGGTAAGAGCCTATCGCTTCGCAGAAACCGCGCATGAAGGGCAGAAGCGAAAATCCGGCGAAGACTACATCACCCACCCCCTTGCCGTCGCCAATATCCTGGCAGACATGCACATGGATCATCAATGCCTGATGGCCGCCCTGCTGCATGATGTCATTGAAGACACCGGCGTTCCTAAACACACCCTAGGCAAAAAATTTGACTCCGAAGTAGCCGAGTTGGTGGACGGCGTCAGCAAACTCAAAAGCATGTTTGAATCACATGCCGAAGCCCAGGCCGAGAACTTCCAAAAGATGACCCTTGCCATGACCAAAGATATCCGCGTGATCATGGTCAAACTGGCAGACCGACTACATAACATGAGAACACTCGGCGCACTGGGTGGAGAGCAACGACGACGCATTGCCCGGGAAACTCTAGAGATCTACGCGCCCATAGCCAACCGCCTCGGTATGAACAATATTCGGATTGAATTTGAGGAACTGGGCTTCAAAGCCATGTATCCCCTCAGATCTTCCATGATTGGTAAAGCCGTCCTTAAAGCACGGGGTAACCGAACCGAAGTTGTTGAGAATCTTAAGGAATCAATCATCAACTGCCTGGAAAGAGAATCGCTTAACGCCAAGGTCTTCGGCCGGGAGAAGCACCTCTATAGCATTTACGACAAGATGCGTAGCAAAAGTAAATCATTCAGTGACATCATGGATGTATATGCCTTCCGCATTCTGGTGGACACGGTGGATAACTGCTACCGCACCCTGGGGGCAGTGCACAATCTCTACAAGCCGGTTGCCGGGCGCTTCAAAGATTACATCGCCATCCCCAAGACCAACGGCTATCAGTCCCTACACACCACCCTCTTTGGTATGCATGGCATCCCTATTGAAATACAAATTCGCACGCATGAAATGGAAATGGTCGCCAACAATGGCATAGCCGGGCATTGGTTGTACAAGTCGCAGGATGATTCCAGCGCCTCATCTCACAAGCGGGCAAGGGCATGGCTGAAGGACCTGCTGGAATTGCAAAAACACGCGGGCAACTCACTGGAGTTTATTGAGCATGTCAAAATTGATCTCTTCCCGAACGAGGTTTATATATTCTCACCCGCGGGGGAAATTTTTGATCTATCCCAGGGCGCAACGCCGATTGATTTCGCATACGCCGTCCACACCGACATCGGCAACAGTTGTGTTGCTTGTCGCATTGACCGCAAACTTGCGCCCCTCAGTAGTGTTCTGGAAAGCGGCCAGACGGTGGAAATTATCAGCGCGCCCGGGGCGCTACCCAACCCGGCCTGGCTGGGTTTTGCGGTCACCGGCAAAGCCAGGAGCAGTATTCGGCACGCCTTGAAGCATCAACAAAGGAATGAATCTACCGCCCTCGGCAGACGGCTACTTGAACAGACCCTCGCCCCCTACAAGATGACCATCAACGACACTGACCAGGATAGGCTGAATGTGGTGCTGCAAGAGCGGAACATTAATGACCTTGATGAGCTGCTGGCGGAGATTGGCCTCGGCAATCAAATGGCAAGTGTCATTGTGAAACGCCTGCTCAATAACCATGATGAACAGGAGGAAATACCCGACGACTGTGCCCTGGCTATCATGGGTACCGAGGGGCTGGTCGTGACCTATGCTCGTTGCTGTCATCCTATCCCTGGCGACCCGGTCATTGGGCATGTCAGTGCGGGTCGAGGCATTGTGATCCATACAGATACCTGCAATAACATGCTGGAATTGCAGAACAAGCCGCACGAATTAATGACTGTCCGCTGGGATTCGCGGGTTGATCAAGAATTTCCCGTTGAACTACGCGTTGAGTTGGAAAATGAACGCGGCATCATCGCCGTCATCGCGTCCACCGTCACCGCGGCAAACACCAATGTTGAGCGGATTAACATGATAGAAAAAGACGCCCGATTCGCTGTTGTTCATCTGGTAATATCGGTGAATAACCGGGTGCATCTCGCGAATGTCATCCGCCGACTAAGGACTATCAAGTGTATTAGCCGCATCATGCGAGCAAGGAATTAACCGGTATCAGATGCCAAACACCGTAAAAACCAAAAACGCACCCGCCGCCATAGGTGCATACTCTCAGGGCGTCATTTATAAAGATGTGCTTTATATCAGCGGCCAGTTGGCGCTCATCCCTGAGACGATGGAATTTGACGGCGAACAGGATATTGATGAGCAGATACGCCAGATATTTCGGAATCTTGAAGCCATCGCCAAGGCCGCTGATACCAGCCTTAAATCGGCACTCAAATTAACCGTTTACCTGACCACTCTTGAGCACTTCCCGCGGGTAAACGCCATCATGGAGGAAGTACTCTCCGCGCCCTTCCCCGCCAGAGCCCTCGTGGAAGTATCCGCCTTGCCGCGCGGGGCACTGATTGAAATTGATGCCCTGATTGCCGTCTCTTGATAATGTGTTAATAGTGTTTTGATAGTTTTTTGTGAACAACGTCTGGCATGACCAACAATCTGGCTACAATCAAAGTATCAACGCTGAAGGGCGTGGGCACGAAACTCGGTATTAAACTCTCAAAACTGGGTATAACCTCCATCCAGGATATTTTGTTTCATCTGCCCTTTCGTTATGAAGACAGAACCCGGGTCACGCCAATACGCAGGGTGCGTCCTGGGGAGTCCTTCGTCCTTGAAGGGGAGGTCACGGCTTGCGAGCTAGTCTTTGGTAGGCGACGAAGTCTGCTTGTCCGCCTGCAAGATGCCACTGGCAGCATCAACCTTCGCTTCTATCACTTCTCAACAGCGCAACAACATAACCTCACAAAGATTGGTGCCATTCGCTGTTTTGGGGAAGTGAGAGCCGGTGCTTCGGGATATGAAATCTATCATCCTGAATACACCGCGCTCAGCCAAGCACAAGCGATGGATGATGCCTTAACTCCCGTCTACCCGACCACTGAGGGCATCACTCAATTTCGATTCCGGCATTTGGCAACCCAGGCACTGGCTCATCTTGAAGCGCACGCCATGTACGATATTTTTGAAGGGAAGGTTTTAGAAGGGAAGGTTTTTGAAGGGAAGGTTTTGGAAAAAAAGGCTTTGGGGAAAGAGGCTTTGGAAAAACCGGCAACAGCAGTGTTAGCAACTACAGTGTTAGCAACAGCAGTGTTAGCAACAGCAGTTGACCCGGCACTGCTACACAAAATTGCCCAGATGACCGCTATGAACATTAACCAGGCGGTCCGTTACCTGCATCGGCCACCACCAGACGCCAATACTGAGGCACTCATGTCGGGCATTCATCCAGTGCAGGCAAAACTCGCCTTTGAGGAACTGGTCGCCCACCACACAAGCCTGCGTATCACCCGTAATGAAATGCAAAAACTGAACGCGCCTCAGTTAAAAGCACCCGGAGCCCTCTATGCCGAACTCCACTCCAGCCTTGGTTTTGAGCTCACCAATGCCCAGGTGAAGGTCAGCGGAGAAGTTGCCCAGGACATGCTAAAGCCGCAACCAGCACTCAGACTCATTCAGGGCGATGTCGGTTCAGGCAAAACGGTTATTGCCGCTCTCGCCGCGATTCATGCGCATGAAAACAATCTGCAGACCGCCCTGATGGCACCGACAGAACTGCTGGCAGAGCAGCACTTCATCACCCTGTCTATCTGGCTCAATACCCTGGGCATCAACACGGCACTGCTTTCGGCAAGCGTTACCGGGAAAAAGCGGCAACAAACACTTGCCGATGTGGCAAGCGGTGGGGCCACTGTCATCATTGGTACTCATGCTTTGATACAGCAGCAGGTGGAATTCAAACATCTGGGCCTCATCATTGTTGACGAGCAACATCGATTCGGGGTGCATCAACGGCTGGCGCTCAGAGAAAAAAACAACGCATTTAATGAGTTGCCGCATCAACTGGTGATGACGGCAACACCAATCCCCAGAACCTTATCAATGAGTATTTACGCCGATATGGATTGCTCAACTATTGATGAATTGCCACCGGGAAGGAAGCCGGTGACGACCACTGTCCTTGCCGATTCCCGGCGCGACGCGGTGATTAAACGGGTAGCGGCTGCTTGTAGTGAAGGCGCACAAGCCTATTGGGTTTGCACATTAATTGATGAGTCGGAACTAGTGCAATGTCAGGCCGCAGAGGCAACCGCAAAGGAATTAAAAAAGAGATTGCCAGGGCTACGCATCGGCTTGATTCACGGGCGCATGAATTCTACCGAGAAGACCAGCCGGATGAATGAGTTCAAGCAGGCTCAGCTGGACCTGCTGGTCGCCACTACTGTCATTGAAGTTGGCGTTGATGTCCCCGCTGCAAGTCTGATGGTCATAGAAAACTCCGAACGGCTAGGGCTTGCCCAGTTGCATCAATTACGTGGTCGTGTCGGACGCGGCGCGGCAACAAGTCACTGTGTCCTGCTGTTCAAAAAACCCCTCGGCGCAATGAGTAAACAACGGCTGGAGGTCATGCGAGACAGCAATGATGGCTTCTATATCGCCGAAAAGGATTTAGAAATCCGAGGTCCAGGGGAGATGTCAGGTACTCGGCAGTCGGGAAGTTTGCAGTTCAAAATTGCTGACCTGTTGCGAGATAAAGCAATGCTACCGGCTGTCAAGCAGGCTTCCATCGCCCTCCTGGCAGAAGATCCGGCGGCGGCGGATATGCTGGTCAAACGTTGGCTCATGGAGCCAGAGTTATTGGGGCAGCTATAAGTATGCGCCGTCAGGCTCAAAGAAGGCAGGTGGGTGCGGGGGGCCGCGAGAGTGACGGCTTACGGCGCCCCGCGCCGTCATTCTCGAGCTTGCTCGGGAATCCAGAGGAACAAAGGCAACCACGGTGCTAATGGCGATGATATCGGACTGGATTCCCGCTTGGCGCGGGGCGGCGTAAGGTGCCGCGTCGTCGGTGGCACTAGTCGCGCTGCTCAAGCACCGACTGGTCGAATTTACCCTCACTCTTCGCCACCACTGTGGAAATAGCCGCATCACCTGAAACATTGATCGCTGTGCGCATCATATCAAGCAGTCGGTCAACGCCAATAATCAGCGCAATACCCTCAACCGGCAGACCCACCTGTTGGAGCACCAGCGCCAGCGTAATCAGCCCCACTCCAGGAACACCCGCGGTACCAATTGATGCCAGGGTTGCCGTCAGCACCACCATCAAATATCCGGTCATTGAAATTTCAATGTTAAATGCCTGGGCAATGAATACCGTAGCGACACCCTGCATGATTGCCGTACCATCCATGTTAATCGTGGCTCCCAGGGGTACGGTAAAGGAAGCAATTTCATTCTTTACACCGAGCCGATGTTCTACATTTTCCAATGTCACCGGCAGAGTAGCATTGCTGGAACTGGTGCTGAACGCATAAGCCATCACCGGCGCAAACCTTTTATAGAAGGTCACTGGATTGAGATTGGCAAGGAAGCGAACCAGGACGCTGTATGTCAACAGAAAATGCAACACTAAAACGCCCGCGACCGTCAGGAAGTAGGTCAGCAGGTCGGCAATGGTGGAGAAGCCCATATCTGCAAACAAGGTGACCATCAAACAGAAAACACCAATGGGGGCAATGGACATCAGCATCATGATCATGCGCATGATCACTGCATTCCAATCACCAAGGACCGCGCGGGCACGCACCCCGGCATCGCCACACTTGGCGATAGCAATACCAATCAGAATGGCAAAGACAATAATCTGCAGCATGTTGCCCTCAGCCATAGCCTGAATCGGATTAGCAGGCACCAGGTTAATAATCACATCTTTGAGGGAAGGGGCTTCTTGCGGAATGAATGCAGTGTCTGTTGCAAGGTTGATGCCGACGCCAGGGTTGACCAGATTGGCAATAGTGAGCGCCAGGGTGACGGCGACCGCGGTAGTGATGAGATACAAGCCGACCGCCTTGGCACCGACGCGCCCGATGCTGGAACCGTCAGACAGATTGCTCGCGCCACAGGCAAGCGAAATAAACACCAAAGGCACCACCAATAATTTGAGGCTGGCAATAAATACCTTGCCGCCAATATCCAAGATGCCATTGATGCCATAGACGAGCAGCGGGTTATCGGCTTCAAGAGAGAGGGCGTGGAAGACGGAGCCTATCAAAAATCCTGCGCCCATCCCGATGAGAATGTTCCTGGTTAATACAACTCTGTCAATCATGATGCTGTACCTGTTTTTAGGGGTTTAGGGGTGTTTTTATAAAAATCGGATTAGGTTATTTCACACATTTCAAAATCATCTTTGCTGACGCCACAGTCCGGGCATATCCAGTCATCGGGAATATCATCCCACCGGGTACCGGGTGCTATACCTTCTGATTCAAGCCCTTCCGCTTCATCATAAATGAACCCACACACAATACATTGCCACTTTTTCATCTTTATCTCTATGCTTGTTTATTCAAGGTTTGTTTGTTCTGCACCCGTCTCTATATAGACAAGTCTATTCTAAACTTGTTTCTTGCAGATGCCAAAATACATCATTCCACACCAACCCCGCAATGCATGCAGATGTTCACCCCTAGACCCCGTCTTTCCCGCCTTCCTGCCGTCATTCTCGGGCTTACCCGGGAATCCAGCGGAATATAGGCGATACCGCTCGTTCCTCTGGATTCCCCCCTTCGGCGGGGACGACTGGCTTCGGCGAGAATGACGGAGGTCAGCCCACTGGAGTGCCTTATGTTATGAATCCAAGAACCTATACAATGCTTTGCAGGCACTTATGCTACATAATATGCTCTGAATCAGGTCTGGATTTATTAGGGTTAGCAACATTCATCACAGCCCCGGTAAACATACGAGCATGTCGCATGCAATAGTAACACTTTCCACAGAGACCAGAAACATTTGCAAATGAATGACTCCAGGATATTGAGCAATGCGAATAGAAGTTAATCCGAGTATTTTGAATTGGGCAATTGAGCGTTCCGCGAAAGATATAGATCAATTAGCGCACAAGTTCCCCCATCTACTCAGTTGGCAAAATAAAACCAAGCAGCCAACGTTCAAGCAATTAGAAAAATTTGCCGAGGCAACTTATATTCCTATTGGTATGTTATTTTTACCAGAACCTCCTCAGGAGGTATTGCCTATCAATGATTTCCGCACTTTTACCAAGAATGATAATCCCATAAAGCCAAGCGTTAATTTGCTGGACACTATTTATTCCACTCAACAAAAGCAACATTGGTATAAAGCTTATTGCAAGCAGCAAGACATCAAACCAATAGAAATTGTTGGCAAATACACTATAAAAGACAATCCAAAAGTAGTTGCTGAAAATCTAAATAGGCATTTTTCTTTTCACAATAATTTCAGCAGTTGGCAACAGGCATTGGCTGGAAGAATTGCATTGATTGAAAAGCAAAACATTTTAGTGATGTCCAGCGGGGTTGCACTGGGCAATGTATGGCGAAACTTAGAGATAGAAGAGTTTCGTGGCTTTGCTTTAAGTGACAAATACGCATCCATCATATTTATCAATGCGAAAGACAGCGTTGCTGCTAGGAACTTTACTCTGATGCACGAACTAGCCCATATTGCTATTGCAGAAGATGGTGTGTCTAACACTAATTCCTACAATGAAAACAGCAATGCTATTGAAAAATGGTGCGATAAGGTCGCGGCAGAAATTTTAGTCCCGAGTGAAGTATTCAAACAAGAATATCGCCACGACTTGAATAATTTAGAGGCAAACTTACAAGACTTTGCGAGATATTTTAGAGTAAGTACATTGGTTATATTAGGGCGTATTTATGATTTACAGTATGTAGATCAAAAGACGTTTTGGAAATTGTTTCTAGCAGAAAAAGCTAAGTTGATTGCTATTTTGCAGAAAGAGACATCTAAAAAAGGCGGAGGGGACTACTACAACACTAAACCTGCCAGTATTAGCCCGCTCTTTATGAAAACAGTCACCGCTAGCACCTTAGAAGGGGGGACTCTGTATCGCGATGCTATGCGGCTATTACATGTTAAAAAAATAGACACTTATCATAAGTTAGCAAGCAAAGATCACCCCTGGATGAGTTGATGTATTTATTAAGAATATCGCATGGATAATAAAATATTCCGAAAACATGCTGAAGCAATGGTCTACGCCCGTGTTTTCGCTGGTCAAATAAAATCAACAGTTAATATAGTTCGTAAAGATTCTGGCTGGTCTGTTGAATCTAGAGATATGCCTGATGGTTCCGCAGAAAACAATGAAGAAAATTTAAAGATTAAATATGAATCTATGTCTGCTGAAGAACTAAGTTCAATGCTGGGAGAAAGAAAGAGAAATAACATAGTTGATTTTGAAGAAGAGATACTTATCCCGGTACTTCAAAAGAAGTATGAATCTACATCTGCTAAAGAACTAAGCTCAATGCTGGAGGAAAGAGAAGGGAATAACATATTTGATTTTGAAGAAGAGATGCTTGCCCCAATACTTCAAGGGAAATATGAATCTATGTCTGCTGAAGCACTAAGCTCAATGCTGGAGGAAAGAAAGAGGGATAGCATATCTGATTTTGAAGAAGAGATGCTTACCCCAATACTTCAAAAGAAATATGAATCTATATCTGCTGAAGAACTAAGTTTAATGCTGGATGAAAGAAAGAGAAATACCATATTTGATTTTGAAGAAGAGATACTTGCTCCGATACTTCAAAAAAAGTATGAATCTATGTCTGCTAAAGAACTAAGCTCAATGCTGGAAGAAAGAGAAGAGAATAACATATTTGATTTTGAAGAAGGGATGCTTGCCCCAATACTTCAAGAGAAATATGAATCTATGTCTGCTAAAGAACTAAGTTCAATGCTGGAGAGAAGAAAAAGAAATACCATATTTGACTTTGAAGAAGAGACACTTACCCCAATACTTCAAAAGAAGTATGAATCTATGTCTGCTAAAGAACTAAGTTCAATGCTGGAAGACAGAGAAGAGAATAACATATTTGATTTTGAAGAAGAGATATTTACTCCAATACTTCAAAAGAAATATGAATCTATGTCTGCTGAAGCACTAAGTTCAATGCTGGATGAAAGAAAAGAAAACCACATATTCAGTTTTGAAGAAGAGATACTTACTCCAATACTTCAAAAGAAATATGAATCTATGCCTACTGAAGAACTAAATTCAATTTTGAACGGGGGCAAGAGTCTTCATATATTTAAACAAAAGATAATTCGTCAAATACTTCGCATGGAAGAGAATATCCAGCCGCCTCGTGAACACCGCGCTGTTGTTACATGTAGAAAATGTTGTTTGACAATAGATAATTGCACCTGTGGGCGCGGTTGGTGGTAATATCCCAAATGGATTATCTCTAGAAAAAAGACCGTCCCGCGCGACCTGCCTTATAAATAATCTTCTAAATGATATTCTAAACAACCTTATAATCTACCTTCTAACCTATCTTCTACAACACCGCGAACACTTCATGCAGCATATCTTTCGTAAACCACTAGGATGCTAAGCAGATTAAACAGGCGCTATCCGCGGGTCTGGCAGTTCTGGCGGCTGGCGCGGCTAGATCGTCCCGTGGGTACCCTTCTGTTGCTCTGGCCAACGCTCACGGCGCTGTGGATAGCCGCGGAGGGCTTCCCCGGCTGGCATCTTTTCCTGGTCTTTAGTTTGGGCACCCTAGTCACCCGCTCCGCAGGTTGTATCGCCAATGATCTGATTGATATGGACTTTGATGGGCATGTAGCACGCACCCGTGACCGGCCCCTCGTCACGGGCGAGGTGGCACCCTGGGAAGCCCTGGTGTTTGCGATTGCTCTGTTGTTTCTCGCCCTGCTACTGGTGATGACGACCAATCTATACACCCAACTGCTGGCAGTTCTCGGCGTCATGGTCGCGGTCATCTATCCCTATATGAAGCGATTCACCTATATGCCGCAAGGGGTCTTGGGGGTCGCTTTTTCTTGGGGTATCCCCATGGCGTTCACGGCGGCGGGCAATAAACTTGGTGCTGTGGCCTGGCTGCTGTTCCTCGCCAATCTGCTATGGGTAATCGCCTACGATAGTTTCTATGCCATGGTTGACCAGGATGACGACCTTAAACTTGGGCTCAAGTCCAGCGCGCTTCTGTTTGGGCGTTTTAACCAGGCAAGCATTATCGTCCTGCAATTGCTTTTCCTGTTGGCGATGCTCCTGTTGCCGCTCTTACAACCGTTCTTACAACCAGAGTTGCTACCGCAGTTGTTACCACAATGGATACGCCTATCCATCTGGTATTATCTTGGGCTGGCTATGAGTGCCAGTCTATTTGTTTACCAGCACTATCTCATCAGGAAGAGCCTCAGCCAGGAAGCCCGACGGCAAGGTTGTTTCAAAGCCTTCCTCAACAACCAATGGGTGGGGTTTTGTATCTTTGCTGGTGTGGTCGCGCAGTATGCTTTTGCGTCTCTTTCAGGCTGATAGCGGTGCTCAAAAAAATCAGAAAAGTGGTTACCCGGCGGTGCATCATCAAGCAGATAGATAGACTGTCTGAGTGGATTGGCAGGTCCATCGCCTGGCTGACCTTGGTGATGGTGGGCGTCACCTGCCTGATTGTCTTGGCGCGTTATCTGTTCAATATGGGCTCTGTCGGGCTACAAGAATCTGTCATCTATATGCACGGTACCGTGTTTATGCTCGGTATCGCCTATGCCTTGAAGCATGATGCCCATGTTCGGGTGGATGTGTTTTATGAGGGTCTTTCCCGCCGTCGTCAGGCACTGATTGACCTGGCAGGGAACCTGCTGTTGCTTATTCCGGTGGCAAGTTTCATTTTCTGGAGCAGTTTGCAGTATGTCAGTTTCTCTTGGGAGTTAATGGAATCATCAGCCCAGCCGGGCGGCCTGCCTGGGGTCTTCCTTTTGAAGTCGCTCATTCCTGCTATGGCGATATTGCTGCTGCTGCAGGGCATCTCGGAACTGCTGAAAAGTAGCCTGGTGTTAAGTGAAAATTAAACCGACAAAAAAGATTGCACGAGGACGGGAATGCTTGAATTCGCGCCCTTAATTTTGTTTCTCGCCGTGTTTGCGGTGCTGCTGCTCGGCTACCCGGTTGCCCTGTCTCTGGCAGGCACGGCTTTGATTGCGGCAGCCATCGGTATTCTCACTGGTGTGTTTGATGCGGCCTTCCTCTTTGCCACACCCAATAGACTCTTCGGCATTATCACCAACGAAACATTTATCGCCGTGCCGCTGTTTGTCCTGATGGGTGTAACCCTGGACAAGACAAAAATTGCCGAGCAGCTGCTGAATGCCATGGGTCGTGCCTTGGCTATCTTCCCTGGTGGGCTGGGTTTGTCCGTCACTCTGGTGGGTATGTTGATGGCGGCGTCCACCGGCATCGTTGGCGCCACTGTGGTCACCCTGGGTTTGATTTCTCTGCCAATTATGCTGCAAGCCAAATACCAGGCGTCATTTGCCGCCGGCACGATCTGTGCTACCGGCACCCTCGGTCAGATTATCCCGCCTTCCATCGCCCTGGTATTACTCGGCGATGTGTTATCCAACGCCTATCAACAAGCACAGTTGTCGCTCGGCATTTTTAATCCCAAATCAATATCCGTGGGCGACCTCTTTGCGGGTGCCATCATTCCCGGTCTGATACTGGTGGGATTTTATTCCCTCTATGTCGTTATCTCTGCTGCCATCAACCCGAGGAAGGCACCGCCGATGCCGCATACAGAGGTGCGCTGGATGGCTATTCTCAGCAGCATCTTCCCCCCGCTACTACTGATTACGCTTGTCTTGGGTTCGATACTGGCAGGCATTGCGACCCCTACGGAAGCCGCTGGCGTCGGCGCTATGGGTGCTTTGTTGCTGGCACTGGCGCGGGGCGACCTATCGGTCAAACGGTTGCAGGGCATCGCTCTTGAGACGACCAAAACAACTGCAATGGTGTTTTTCATCCTAGTCGGGGCGTCCATCTTCTCGCTGGTGTTTCGAGGCTATGGCGGCGACGAACTGGTGACTCATTTGTTTGACCAGTTACCCGGCGGTGCTATTGAGGCAACACTGGTGGTGATGCTGGTGATTTTTTTGCTGGGGTTTATTCTTGATTTTATTGAGATCACCTTCGTGGTGGTGCCTATTGTGGGTCCTGTACTCATGGCACTTGGCGTTGACCCTATCTGGCTTGGCATCATGATTGCCATCAATCTGCAAACTTCCTTCCTGACACCGCCCTTCGGGTTCGCACTCTTTTATCTGCGCGGGGTGGCACCGGACGGCATTAGTACCAGGGACATCTATGCGGGGGTGGTGCCCTTCATCATCATCCAAGTCGGCATGCTGTTGATACTGGCACTACTGCCAGGGCTGGCGACCTGGTTGCCGAGTCTTCTGTATCAATAGGTTTTGTTATTCCGCGCACTCAATTGCCGTCATAGCCGTCCCCAAACTCCGTCATTCTCGGGCTTGCCCCGGGAATCCAGTGGCATAAGCCGTCCGTCGTGTCTGTTAGTCAATGATACTATTCAAGTTTGTCATCGAATCAGTGAACTCACACCTCGCATAGGATGCTTAATGCGTGTTAGGACAACCGAGAGGACTTATGCAGACTTTACAGCATCCTTAGTGTAATCCTAGGAAATCACTTAACTGGCTCACCGACTCGCAAACAATTTGCGGTTTCGAATCAATCAGCTCTTCATAATGTAAATCGTCCCATGCTGCGCCTATCGCAAAAACTCCCGCCGATTGAGCAGCTTGAGTATCCTTCGCTTCGTCACCAACATGAATAGCCTTATCAGGTTCAACATTCATGATGTCCAGCATCATGTTTATCGGAGCAGGATCGGGTTTTCGTTTAGTGGTTTGGTGATACCCCACAACATTTTTTTTATTTATCATTCTTTCCCATTTCTGATGATCAATAATTTTTTTACAATACATATCGGGGCTAGATGTCACTACTGCCATGCAAACCCCTTTTTTATAAATACTGGAAAGTAATTCTGGAATTTCAGGATATGGTTTTATATCTGAAATCATTGAAAAAACTTTTCTCCATTGTTTTGAATCTCGGTACTGTTTAATACCCCTAGAATTGATCAATGTAAGATCAAGATCAAAAATGATCAGTTTTATGTCATCCAGTTTCATATCAGTTGCCCTTGTCGCTGAACATCAGGCTCTTGTGCCCGTTGCCCAGCGATTTGTGCAAACTGCACCGCTTCCTCAGCTTTGTTCAAAGTATGTGCCCCTTCTCTTATGAGCATTATATTTCCTGCTGTTTTAGGATTCCCCGTTTTCGTCCGGGGCACGACACAGGCAATATCTCGTCTCTGATGTCTAGCAAATTCCACGGTGTGCATCGTCCCATCTTTTTCTGGCGTCTCCACCACCAAGACCCCATCGGCAAGGCCAGATTGAATACGGTCTCTATATGCAAATGCATGTCTGCTGGGAGGCGTGCCGGGCTGATACTCAGATACCAAGCAACCACCAGCATCCATAAGCTCATCTGCTAATTCAATATTCTCTGCTGGATAAATACGATCTAATCCATGGGCCAGAACCGCAACACCACGGCCACCCGCCTCAAGACATCCTCGATGCCCCTCTGTATCACACCCAAGGGCAAGGCCACTCACAACAGTTACATCTGCCTCTGCTAAACTTCTACCTACTTCCCGAGCCATTTTTAGCCCGTCCTCTGTAGGATATCGCACTCCTACCACAGCTACAGCTACATGCGCGTTAAGTCCAGTAGTGCTACCTTTGCAATACAAAATAGGACAGTAACCACGCAAAGTGTACTGATGTCCATTTTGGAGTTCTTCAAGACGTTTCGGATAACGAGCATCTCCTATAGCAATAGCCGTAATGCCCAGGTCGTTGCAATGCTCCAATATTATCTCCGCTTCATCCCATGCCTTATTAGAACTATTTATATCGCCGCCATGAAAATCAGCAAATTCCCTGCTTGATTCCGGAAGTAGCATGGGATCGAGCAACAGAGCAACCGTACTCTTCGGAGACTTCCCCAATAAGCGCAATCCTATT
Organism: Candidatus Azotimanducaceae bacterium; assembly: GCA_965208605.1. Lineage (GTDB taxonomy): Bacteria > Pseudomonadota > Gammaproteobacteria > Pseudomonadales > Azotimanducaceae > UBA9659. Next base: position 1,837,264 of record OZ242345.1, read on the forward strand.
GCAGTTTTCGCGCGGTAGTGTTCCATCATTGTGCTTGCCATATCTGATTAATGTTTGGAAAGAGCCCATTTAGATGCTTGTTGTCCGCATCTTGATCATCCGACAAATAACCTCTTCGTTCATTTTTACCCAAAGCAATTGGATGAATATTGACGTTTTGGTTTTGATATCTAACGGCTCTAGCAATCTCCGATAATGTTGCACCTCTTGTTACAACGTCATCCATCACAATGACAGAAGTGATACCCGGTGGTAATTTTTTACAACGATATTTTCCCGATACAACTTGGTCTTTTCTTGGCCCGGATTGCCCAGCGCTCTTCTCATGTACATCTTTTTCAAGCAAATCGGGATACCAATGTATATTAGGCAGATTTTTGCAGACATGTTCGGCGAGGATTGGCAATGGTTTTCCAAGCATCACTCTTGTTTCGTCATGCCCCATGGCGGTAAGCATGCCGACGCTCCGATTATTAATATCCCACTTTTCCAGAAGATAAGGCACCGCTTGAGACATCATTTTTTTCGCTCCTTCTAGTGCTACCGGGCTTCCTGTCTTAAAATCTATAAGACGGTGGTACCAAAAATGATCTGGATTATCATTAAGGATTCTCCAAAAAAGCACGTGCAAACACAAATCATCACTAAAATATCGTAATCCTTTGTTATTTATTTTCTTCATGGATAGCCACGGAAAAAGATTGTTATTTAACATTGGGAATCATTACTCCATGCTTAAAAATCAGCAAGGTGAGATATCTATAATTGAATAATAAATTCGCACCGAAGTGGCTCCTATACCTTAATTATTAATGCGGCAATTACTACCTCACGGATATTGCACTCTATGCAAAAAAACACAATGAACTATCAGAAGCATTTTCTGAAACCCCACCGTCTTACCATCCTGAGCAAAACCTCGCCTAGAATACCCCATCTAGCGCGATTCCTTGTAGTGCCGCCTGGGCCGGGCTTTCTTTTGCAATGCCAACTGGCCTTCCCGGGCTCTGGCGAGAATGACGGGTTTAGTTACTTCACGCTGCCAGTTGGCTCGCCTGCTCTTGCATTGATGTAAGCCCGCTCGGATATTTCGTGGTATTCAACCACCTTGTCATAAAAGGTTTGGTATGAGTCAAAAATTCTTTGCGAGATCATTCTTTGAGACGAGGGTGCCTCGTCAACAATACCGTCCACCACTTCCACTGAGCGACGTTGCAACTCCGCCAAGACACTATCAGGCAGCCGTCTCACCTTGACATGATGTTCGTCAATCAGTTCCCGCAAGGCGGTATTGTTGCGCGCGGTATATTCAGCTAGCAGGTCGCCATTCGCCGCGAAGATAGCAGCATCAAGAATTGCTTGCAGGTCGTCAGGCAAGGTAGCGTAAGCTTGGCTATTGACGGTGATTTCAAGATTGGGACCGGGTTCCTGCCAACCGGGATAGTAGTAGTATTCCGCTACCTGATGTAGCCCAAACGCCAGGTCGTTGTAGGGTCCTATCCATTCTGTCGCATCAATCACACCGGTTTCCATACTGGTGAATATCTCCCCACCGGGCAGGGTAACTACGGTGACCCCCGCGCGTTCAAACACTTCCCCGCCCAGGCCAGGAATTCTCATCTTCAAACCCCGGATATCCCCCAGAGAATTAATTTCCTTGTTAAACCAGCCGGCCATCTGCACGCCAGTATTGCCGCCTGGATAGGGACGCAGATTGAACGGCGCATAGAGCTCTCGCCAGAGTTCCAGCCCGCCGCCATGCAGGAGCCAGGCGTTCATTTCCTGCGCGGTTAGGCCGAAGGGAATGGTCGTGAACAACTGCGCTATCGGCACCTTGCCCTTCCAGTAGTAGGCAGCGCCGTGCCCCATCTGTACCGTCCCTTGGGACACCGCATCAAAGACTTCAAGCGCGGGGACAATTTCCCCCGCACCATAGACCCTGATGTCCAGCCGGCCATTGCTCATCTGCTTGATCTTCTTTGCCATGGCAACCGGAGCAGTGCCCACACCGGGAAGATTCTTCGGCCAGGTGGTAACCATGCGCCACTTGAACATTTGCGCCTCGCGCGCACCGGCATCCCGACTGGCAGTCGGCTCACCCGAGCAGGATGCAAGCCATAATAACGACATCACCATAGCTAGTCTGAAAATCATCTGTCTGATCCTCTTGTGTGCCATAGATTGCCACATAAGCCGCATAGGTTACGACGGCTGATAGGGCTTGTTGGTAATCGTGGGTTCCTGGGACAGCCATTCGCGCCATTGGTCGGTAAGGGCGGGGTCTATGCCGATTGATTCGGCAGCGGCATGGTCAAGAATTTTACGTGCCGGGTCTTGTGCGCATTTCGCCAGCCGTTCAAGGGGCGTGTCTTTGATCTTTTCAAAGGCAGCGAGTAATGGTGCAAGGTCGGCTTTGTTGGGGTCGGGGAGCATGAGGGTTTTTAGATGTCCGACTTCGTAATTAGGATAGGTGAGTTTTTTTGTGCGCCGATTAAGCATTTGGATAATGCCAAATGAAGAGTTGAGAAATACCGCAAATGCCTTTTCTTGTTCGGGGGTTTTAGCTACCATTGCAAAATACGCGCTACTAATCGCGGGCCTCTCGCTATAGATTGCCAATAACCGACTGCTGGTTGTGCTAAACCGCATGGTAATAAAAAAACAAGACGATTTTTCATTCCAAAGGGTTTCTGTTTTCTGTTCTTTGCCGCTTTTTGGCGTTGCCCTGCTCTCAGGTTTGGCTTGGATAGTCTGCATAACATCCTCGGCAATCGTACAAAACGCATTCCCGTCATCGCTACGCTCGTAATCAAAATTTATCATGACGGCTGTCGGGTTGTCGGTCATTGAGTAAGCGTCGCCAACTACAATCAATTTGGGCAAAGCGTTAATTTCATCGGCGGTGCGCGCAAGGTGTGGATTAAACCATTGCACTGGCGACCAATTGCCGGCGCGCATCTTGTCCGCCGTCCAGAGCGTTTCTGTATATAGCCTGCCCCCCCCCGCATTATTCTGGATGGCATCAATCAAGGTTTCGGCTTCCTTCACATCCTTGGGGTAGGCGGCGAGTTGAATAAAGCGAGTCGGCTGGTTCTTGTCGGTGTTGCGACTCCCCATAACAAGGCACTCGTGGATGCTGGTGTTTTCCGAGAAGTTGACATGCTTGGGGTCGTGGGAAGTCACTACCATTTCAATATTAAAATTGTTGGCAAGATATTGGCGTTCGGTTTTGCCATTCTCAGAAGTGCAAGCCGTTGCTGGAATTACTTTGGCAAGTTTTCCCTTTTGCGCTGATAAAAGACTATTTGTCAGGGGCGTAAAAAACGGCCTAATGCTTCTTTTGCCGAGCGCAACTGCCGCCCTAGGGTCGCGCTGGTCCAATGTCGATTTGATGAACTGTAACCGATCTCGCATGGCTTGCTTTGTTTCGTTACTAAATTTTTTGCCTTGATGTAGCGTCTCAGTAAAGGGCGGGTTATAAATCACCGCGTCAAACTTTTCTGGCATAAGTACTTTGGTTATTTCCTTACGCAAAATACCTTTGCCGAAAAGCGGCGGCGGCTCTAATACCATCTTGCCCATACTTTCATCAAGCAACTTTTCCAATACCCCATGCCGCACATCGTCCCATCCAACAGCATCCAGTACCGCATTGTCTGCGTCTTTTATTGCGCCATGCTGCAAGGTGTGCAAATTCATTCGCTCGTAGTCAGTATTGGGCGCACCAATGGTGAGATTACATGCTGCCAACTGCACGCTGTATTTATTAATGTCAAAACCATAGATGGAATTTTCCACCAATCTTTTATGCAGTTTATTGATTTCGGCCTCGTTCAGATTTTGTGCTTCTGCGGCGCGTTTTTTAATGATATTGAGTGCCGCCATGAGCAAGGTGCCGGTGCCGCATGCTGGGTCCACAACCTTTAAGTTGTTCACTTGGTTCGGGTCTTTCCAGTCAGTGAATTGGTCGTCAAAAGCCAGACCAGCGAGCAAATATGCGGACAGGTTTTTGGTGTAATAGGCACCATCGCTTTGTGCCGAGCCGAGTATGCTGTGATACAACGGGCCGGCGTGGTCAAAGCCGAGGTCATTTAAGGTGGTGGCGTTGTCTATGGCGCATTGAATTAATGTACCGACAGCAGCCTGGATGTTTTTATGGGGCGGCAGGTTTGCCAACAACGCGGTGGCATCCTGAAACACTGGTGCATAGTCTTTGGCGAGAATGGTGTGCCATGCACTCACCAAAGCACTCGCCGGATCGCGCACTATATTGGCGGCCTCTATTTTTGTCAGCCCACCCAGGTTGCCGGTTTCTTCCAGCCGCTTATGCATGATGCAAGCATTGGCAATCAACAGCGCGGCGATTTTGCAACTTTCCTCTTCATTGTCGCTCGGCGTGCCTATGGTTCTGGCGATGATGTCGGTTGCGCCTTCCTGCTTAAACAAACGTGCGGCTCTTTCAATGGATTGGCTGATTGCATCGGCGATGATTTTGCCTTGTTGGGCAATGCCGGTTTTTTTGGCGAGTTGCGCGTAGATTACCTGCTTGGCGTTTTCATCCAGCAGAGCGAGTTTCAGCGGCTCATAATCTTCGGACGGTGGGCGCTCAGGGTCGGGTTTGTAGTCGGTGTTCATGGTGGCGAAGGTCAACCGCTCGGTGAGGTCGGTATACAGACGTTCGTCGTGGGATTGGAGTGCGCGTAGCACCGCGCCCAGGGTTTTGAAACGAGATAGATCTGCGTTCAAAGTATCCAACAAATCAGCTTCGGGCGGCAGAATAACCGGCACGATGATGTAGCCGAAGGTTTTGCCGCTACTTTCGTCTTTGCGCATGACGCGTCCAACGGCTTGGATGGTGTCCACCTTGCTCTGGCGCGGGTCCAAAAAGGCAACCGCATTGAGCGCAGGCACATCCACGCCCTCGGTGAATAGTTTTGCGTTGGTGATGAGGCGCGGGTTTTGTTCGGTGGCTATGGAGTTTAATTCTCGCAGAGCGGCATTACGTTGTAGCGCACTACTGGTGCCGTCCAGATGTTTTGAATGAATGGCATTGGGTAGAGGTTGGTTTGCGTCAGCGACCCAGTCGTTCAGTTCGGCTTTTTGTAGCGCGCTGGCGAGCCATTTTGACCTTCGGATATTGCTCGCAAAGGCGATGGTACGCGCCAATACACCCGGGGTGTTTTTACCTTCCACTATGCCGTTGATGGCGAGGGCGATGGCACCCAGTGCGAGCAATGCCTGGGTGTCCGCAGCCTTGCCGACTCCGCCTATGTCGTCGTTCAGTGCCAGTAGGGTGTTTTTGAGATGGTCGTCCATGCAGTTTTCCGTGATACCAAGCGCGATGACGCGATAATCGCAGAGCATTTTGGCATCTACGGCCCTCTTAAATGTGAGGCGGTAGAATTCATTGCCGTAGGCTTCCACATCATTCATGTCCACAATCTGCGCCTGGGCATCATCGTTTTGAACCTTGCCTTTTTTGTCTTGATAGATGCGTGGCGTGGCGGTCATGTAGAGGCGTTTGGCGGCTTGGATTTTGTTCGGGTCATGAATGAGTTGGAACAGACCGGCGCGATCTTCATCCAGATAACCGGTAGTGCGGTGCGCTTCGTCAATGATGGCGAGATCAAAATCGGGCGCCCCGTGTTCATGCTGTGCTACACGCAGTTTTTCCAATGATTGGTAGGTACAGAAGACCGCGCGGGCGGTGTTGGCGGGAATGTTCATGTTGAGTTCAGCGGCTATTGTTTGCGGATCTGTTGTGGTGGCGCAGGAAATTTCCGTTGCGCTGATGTCTTCCGCATTGCGTCCGGCGGTTTTATCGGAACAGATGACGGTGCAAGCAAGATTGCGGCCTGTGTGGCTTAACCATTCGCGGCGAGTTTGCGCGACCAGGGCGATGGATGGTGCGATGAATAAGATGTTCGCTTTGCCCGGCGCAAGTTGTTCGGCGATGCGCATGGCGGTGAAGGTTTTGCCCGTGCCGCATGCCATGATAATCCGCCCACGGTCGCGCCCGGATTCTTTGAAGCCTTGAATGACTGCGTCAATCGCTTCTTGTTGAAGCTCCCAGGGTTTGCGTTGGAGTCTTGGCTTTTTGTCAAACTTCAAGTCAAGGTATTGGCGAAAATCAATGATCTTGATTTCATTTCGATGCATTAGTTTTTCAGCAACTGGATTACATTCGCTGGTGGCAACAAACCATCGCAAGCCAAAAATTTGCGAGTTGGCAGCAGTGACGAATTTTTCTATGTCTCTCTTGCCTACTTTGTGATCTTCGGCGTAACACTTGCATTGAATAGCGACCAAAGTGCCGTTAGGTATTTCGGCAACGAGGTCTACGCCATCATCCTGGGCATTTAGTCCGCGGTCTGGTGTTGCGCTTGTCTGCTCTGTCCAATCTGCCCAGTTCCAAATGTTTTTAATTTCCAAATCGGGAATGAGTGGTGCGGCCTTGAGAAAGAGCTTCTCAAAATTTGTTCCTTGATCGCGCGGAGTGGGGCTGTTGGCGCGAATGTCCGTTAAGATTTCGCCGACTGTGCGATCTTGAAATTGGATAGTGCTAGGCATGGGCGTTTTTGATTGGGTTACATTCTGGTCGCTGCATGAGCCGGCGGATTATGGCGATGCTCGCACGGATTGTCTATCACAGGAATGACGAAGGTTGAGGCGGGTATCAGGACTGTGCCCTTTGTTCCTCTGGATTCCCGGGCAAGCCCTGAGAATGACGGCGCGGCGGGAATGACGGCGCGGGGGAGACCGTTCGGCAGCAACATCATGCAAGGGGTTTAAGATTCGCTAGGTGTAGCATCAGCCATTTGCTACCCCCAGTGGGGAAGTTGACCTCCACTCTGGCGTTACTGCCCTCGCCCTCAGAGTTCAGGATAACGCCTTCCCCAAACTTGGCGTGAGTGACTCTTTGCCCTAGTTTCAGATTGGTGCCCGGCAGGATACCCCAGGCAGGGGGCACTCGCTTACCCAATGTTGGCTTTGTGCTCGCCGCCTTGCCCCGCGGCATTGCCCCGCGCATTTGATTTGCTGGGCGCACGAAGGCTTGTTTCGCTCTTACTTCATTGATGATGTCCTTCGGTATTTCGCTAATAAAACGCGACGGAGGATTGAATCTTTCCTGACCGTTAATGCGCCGAGACTCTGCATGAGTTAAGTACAGCTGTCGCATGGCGCGGGTAATGCCGACATAACAGAGTCGACGTTCTTCCTCTAGGCGCGCGGGTTCTTCCATGGACATGAAGTGCGGGAAGAGCCCATCTTCCATGCCAGAAAGAAATACCAACGGAAACTCCAGCCCCTTCGCGCTGTGCATGGTCATCATTTGCACGCAGTCTTCTTCGGGGTCGCCCTGGCCTTCACCCGCTTCAAGCGCGGCATGGTTCAGAAATTCATCCAGGATGGAGATTTCTGGTTGCTCACCCGACGGCTTATCCGGCGACTCATCCGACGACTCATCAAAGGTGTAATCTTCTTGGGGATTAAATGCGGTGGCGGCGGTCACTAGTTCTTGCATATTTTCCAGCCTGGTCTGGCCTCGTTCGCCGCCTTCCTTTTCATAATGAGCACGCAGTCCTGAGCCTTCAATGAGGATACTCACCATTTTAGGCAGGGGCAGGTTCAGGGTTTCCTCATCAAAGGCATCAATCAATTCAATAAAGACATGGATGGCGTTCACCGCGCGCCCGGGGAGTTGCTTTTCATCCACAATCCGGTGCGCTGCCTTCCAAAGAGAAATTCCTGATGTCTGGGCTAGCTGCCGGATGGCGGTAAGGCTACGGCCGCCTATGCCTCGGGGCGGAGTGTTTATCACCCGCTCAAATGCTGCATCCGCACCCCGCTGGCTAACCAGCCTCATATAGGCAAGCAGGTTACGAATCTCCGCGCGCTCAAAGAAGCGCTGGCCGCCATAGATGCGATACGGCATTTGGGCGCGGAGTAGGGCTTCCTCCAATACCCGCGATTGCGCGTTGGAACGATAGAGGATCGCCGCCTCAGTATAAAGATTGCCTTCATTCCCCCACTGCTTGATGCGTTCCGTAATGTATTTCGCCTCGTCCATTTCATTATAGGCAGCATAAAGCTGGAGCAGGTCACCATCGCCAAGTTCGGTCCATAATTCTTTACCCAGACGGTCGACATTCTGGCTGATCACGCCGTCAGCAGCTTTCAAGATGCAGGACGTTGAACGATAGTTTTGTTCTAGCCTGATCGTCCTTGCCTGAGGGAAGTCCTGAGAAAAACGCCTGATATTTTCAATCTTCGCGCCACGCCAACCATAGATAGACTGATCATCATCCCCGACCGCCATGAGATTGTTCTTATCCCCCGCCAAGATCCGGAGCCAGGCATATTGAATAGTATTGGTATCCTGGAACTCATCAACCAGCAGTGCGCCGAACCGATCCTGGTAGTGCTTGAGCAGGACGGGATTTTTTAACCACAATTCATGCGCGCGCAGCAGCAACTCGGCAAAGTCCACCATGCTGGCAGCTTGGCATGCGGCTTCATAGGCACGATAGATTTCCAGATGAGTTTTCAGATAGAAGTCGCCATAGTCTTCAATATGCGCGGCGCGGTGCCCTTCATCCTTCTGTTTATTGATGAAGCCAACCGCCTGCCGGGGGGGCCATTTCTTGTCGTCTATGTTCAGGCTTGCCATGACGCGTTTCACCAGCCTCAGCTGGTCATCGGCGTCCAGTATCTGGAAATGTTGCTCCAGCCCCGCTTCCTGATAATGCGAACGTAGCAAGCGATGCGCTATGCCATGAAAGGTACCGACCCACATATTCCGTATCGGGAGTGCCAGCAGCTGTTCAATACGGCCACGCATTTCTGCCGCTGCCTTGTTGGTAAAGGTCACCGCGAGAATGCTGTAGGGTGACAGCCCTTCGTTCTGGATCAACCAGGCGATGCGATGGGTGAGCACTCGGGTCTTGCCGCTGCCGGCACCAGCCAGCACGAGGCAGCTCCCAGGGGGCGAGGCTACTGCTTCCCGCTGGGCGTCGTTCAGGGAGTCCAGGAGGTGTGATGCTTCCATGTGTGTTGGGTATTGCGACTTGCGGCAAGGATACATCAATCTGTTTGATAAGTGGCGGCTAACCCAGATCGTGATATTGAATCTTGTGGCCCTTCTCCCGATAAAACTCATAATGCTGCCGCGCGGTCGCTCGGCTCTTCTTATCAGCGGGGACCACTTCCGCTACCCGCTCAAATTGAGTGAAGCAGGGCGGGATCTCAGCAGAGAGATTGATGAGCACCGCTTGCTGTGTCTTCTCATGCTGCTGGGCATGCTGCTGAGAGTAACCAATCTTGATGGGAACTCTGGGGTTGTCTTTGGTAGTGGATTGCACGCCATGCGGCACAAAAGATTCCGCCTGAAAGGTCCAGAGTTGGGTATCAAGTTGGGTGGCTTCTGCTTCGCTTGCCGCATGCACATATATTTGATGTCCCTTTCGGTACACCTGGGCGATAAAGCGACAAGCAAAAGCCATCACCTCATCATTAGTCTGATAAAAATCAATGCGCGTCATGTGGCTCACTTAACAAACTATCGCTTAACAAACCATCGCTTAACAAACTATCACCTAACAAACTATCGCGCAGCCATGCGGTTCAAATATTCCCACAGCAGCGTGACCGGGCGACCCGTGGCACCCTTCTTGGTGACGCCACCTTTATATGCCGTGCCCGCAATGTCCAGATGCGCCCAGCGATACTGCACCGTGTAGCGCGCCAGGAAGCAGGCCGCGGTAATACTGCCCGCCTCCCGACCCCCTATGTTCGCCATGTCAGCGGCGGCGCTGTCCAGTTGTGCTTGATATTCCTCCCAGAGCGGCATTCGCCAGACCCGGTCGTAAGTCTCTTCACCCGCCTGGATGATATCCGCGGCGAGTTCTTCATCGTTGGCATAGAGGGCCGTGGCTTCGCTACCCAGAGCGATGACGCAGGCACCGGTCAAGGTAGCTATATCAATCACGGTGGCCGGCTTAAATCGGCCCGCATAGGTCAAGGCATCACACAGGACAAGCCGCCCCTCTGCATCCGTATTTAATATCTCCACAGTCTGCCCCGACATGGTGGTCACAATATCCCCCGGTCTTGAGGCCACACCGGAGGGCATATTTTCCGCCGCCGCCACAATACCGACTACATTCAAGGGGAGTTGTTGTTCGGCGATAGCGGCTATGGTGCCAATCACACTAGCGGCACCGCACATGTCGTAGATCATTTCATGCATGGCCGCACCCGGCTTCAAGGAGATGCCGCCGCTATCGAAGGTAATCCCCTTGCCCACAATGACATGCGGTTTTGCTTTTGCGGTGCCGCCTTTGTAGGTGATGACGATGAGTTTGCCCGGCTGCTCGCTCCCCCGAGTAACGGACATAAAAGCACCCATGCCCAGGCGCTGCATCTCGGCTTCGGAAATAACCTTAGTGGTTATTGATGGATAGGTTTTCGCCAGTTGCGTGGCTTGCTGGGCAAGGTAGGTCGGGGTGCAGATATTGCCCGGGGTATTTGCCAGATCCTTGGCCCTGTGTATACCCAGCACCAACGCCTTGGCAGCGGTGATAGCAGCGGTTACCTGGGTCGCCTCAGACTGTTCCGGGGTGTAAAAGTCCACACTTTCCACCCGGGTCTTTTTCTGTGTTGTGGCGGCTGATGTGGCGGTGCCTTTCATATCAGTATAGCTGTAGAGCGCGGCGGAAATATGCTCCACCAGACGCATGGCCTTCCAGCCGATGCTTTTATCCCTAGAGTCCACCTCCAGCAGGCAACAGAGGGCACTCTTGGCAGCGATGACATTCAGTTGTGCCCCGAGGGTCCGGGCAAGGGAGACATATTCAACGGTGCCCGCTGCCTGGCGACTACCGCAACCGATGAGTAGCACACGAATTGCGGCTACCCCGGGTAGATCATGGAGTAGCAGTACCTGATTGGCTTTGCCGGTGATGTCACCCCGGCGCAGGATTTTCTTCAGGCTGCCCTTAGAAGCCTCGTCAATTTGCCGGGCTGCATCGGTCAGGACGCTGTTTTCATAGATGCCCAGGACCAGACAGGGAGTGCGCATTGCAGCAAGCTCGCCTTTTTTTATGCCGTATTTCATTACAATACCTCATGCCAAACAACGGCGCGCAGATGTCTTGCCAGCCGTTGAGAGTGTGAATAAAAGATGTGAATATATGGTTTGCCTCAGGCTACCTGATTTTCTTATTCTTTTACAGCCTCTGTACTGCTCGTTCCCATGGATTCCCGCCTTCTTTGATCCTGACGGGGTGAGGGCGGGGGTCGACGGAGTTCAGGGGGAATCCAGAACGTTTCTGGCATTATACAGTCTCATCATCAATGCACACGGGACACACGAGCAATTGATTATATTCCGATACTTTGCGAAAGAAGTTTTCCTCACCATGTTTGCGGTGTCTGGCATCGTGCTGGTCATTTCCATGGGCTGGCGGTTTGCTGAGTATCTGCAACAGGCAGCGGCGGGTGACATGACCAGTGAGGTGTTGTTCGTCCTCATGGCATATCGGTTGCCTGGTTTTCTGGAGTTGATTATTCCGGTGGGGTTTTTCCTGGCGATTATGCTGTCTTACGGCAGGATGCATGTGGATAGTGAAATGCTCGTCCTCCATGCCAGCGGCGTGAGCAACACCAAAATTGTCGGGATAACCCTGTGTCTATCTCTGGGTGCCATGTTGTTCACGGCGATGATTTCTCTCTGGTTGAAACCGCTGGGCGAGCGGCAGGTGGAAGCACTGCTTGCTGGGCAGCGCAACCTCACCGAATTTGACGCCATGATTCCGGGGCGCTTCCAGATGGCAAATGAAGGCAAGCGAGTTGCCTACACGGAAGATATATCTAAGGACGGGGAGCTGACCGGAGTCTTTATCAATGATTTCCGAGACGATTTGTTAAGTGATGCAGCAAGTGCAGCGGGTGCCGTAACGGTGATTGCTGAGCGAGGCGCCACACAACTGGATGCGGATGGTAAACGGCGGCTGGTGCTCAATAACGGTACTCGATACCGTGGCCTGCCGGGTCAAAGTAGTTATCAGATTATTGAATATGAGGAATATGGGCAGCTGGTGGAAAGCCAGGCAAGTGCTGGCAAGGAGCGGCGGCGTACGGCCATATCTACTCTTGAGCTGTTGACCTCAGAAGATGCTCAGGCGGTCTCTGAACTCCACTGGCGAATATCAGTGCTCTTGATGTTGCCGGTCTTGGCGTTGATGGCGGTGCCCCTGTCACGGGTAAATCCCCGGCAAGGCAGATTTACCAGACTGGTGCCAGGGATGCTTTTGTGTTTCCTCTATGTGGTGTCTCTGTCCGCCGCCCGGTCAGAATTGGAGCGAGGCGGCCTGCCGTTGGAATATGGTCTCTGGGGGATACAAGGCATCTTTATCGCGGTGACCGCGTGTCTTTATCGGTTGGATCGGTGGCTTGAAGTCCTGAGGCGGACCTAATCTGCATAAGAAGCCCTGCCTCAAAAGTTCTGCATCAAAAACCCTGCCTCAGATAAATAACCCGGGTGCCTGAAGCCCGGTCATGCCAAGTCAATCCTTGTCGATCAAAAAGCATCCAAATAAAGCCAGCACCCAGACACAGTACCGAAAGGCTCGCGCAGAAAAATCGCAGGCAACACTGGGATAGATTGAGGTGTTCGCCAGTGGGGCTGAGGGTCTGGATTTTCCATGCCTGCATACCGAGGGTCTGGCCACGAAATCGCCAGAAGTAAATATAAAAGAGTGCCAGTTCCAGATAGAGGAAGAGTTGGAAATAGGGGCCAGTCACTGCATCGCCCATGATAACCACCAACCAGAAGCTGCTGAGCATCCAGATTGCCAGGATTAACAAGCTGTCATAAAAGATCGCCGCAAGACGCCGCCATAGACCGGCTTGGATAGGTGCTGACATAGGATGGATGTTAGGGAGCGGGTATCGGGGTTAGGGACTAGGGGGTCAGAGGTCGGGAATCAGGAGTAGTGGCGCGGCAGCTCAGTCGTCCCGCAACATCATAAAACTCGCTTCGGCTTCGGCAACGGTGGTCTGATTGTCCGTGCGCACCATGACACCGCGCATCTGGGTCAGCCGTGCCTTCTGTTTGATGCAGCTACCCTCCAAGCGCACCTGAATGCCAACGGGCAAGGCATGGTGATAGCGGATGTCGCATTTTGCGGTGAGTGCCCGGTGCCCCTTCAGGTACAACCAATTTGCCATGACATCATCCAGGGCACTAAAGAGAATACCGCCATGGGTCACCCCATCGTAGCCGCAGTGATCCTCCCCGGGCGTGAATTCACTGCGACAAATATCGTCTTCCAGTCGGAAATTTAATTGCAATCCGATCGGATTCCGTTGCCCGCAAACAAAACAGTTGCTGGCATCCAGGGAGCTCATTTCGGCTTGTCTGGCTCCGGTTTACTGCTCGATGTGTCATCGTCATCGGTAGATGCTTCTGTGAAGGTAGCATCGGTAGCCTCACTCTCAACCACGGGCTCAACTACGGGCGCAATGGGTTCAGCACCGCTCCAGCTTTCCCCGCCGGGGGCTTCGTTTGGCCAGGGTTCAAAAGGAAAGGGGCGCAACTCCGTGTTAAAAGTCAGGTATCTGAGTATCTGATAGATATAGATACTGAGATTGTTGCCGAACCTCAACAGCGGCTCATTCACCACGCCGGTAATGAGGGTCGCGAAGAACTGGGCAACCACTACAAAAAACATAATAAACTCAGCCAGGTTATAAGCAATGGCGAAGAGGATCATATACAAGACCCGGGACCAGAGGTCTCGGTTCTTCAGTCTTTTCACGGTTTCGGCTTTCATGTTTTACCTCGTTGATGGCATCAGTGTCATTGTGGGGTCATTCCAGATAATTTCAATACTAGTATTAAAATATCTTTAATTATCAATGGGTTATAAATACTACTAGGCTATAAATTGGCTGCTTGGCGGCTTAGCCCGACTGAGCAAGGGGTCTGGTCCCGGCAACTGTGGTGCGCAACATCTCTCTTCTGTGGCCGGGATAATCGGCGGTGGCACAGTGTTGGGTACAACGGTTATCCCACATGGTCAGGGTGCCCGGTTGCCAGCGCACGCGACAGGTGAAGGAAGGTGACACTGCCAGTTGGTTGAGGTAGTTCAGCAGGGGCCGGCTCTCGGCCTCGGTCATCTTTTCAAATCTGATGGTGTATGTCGGGTTGACCCACAAGGCGAGCTTAGCGGTCGCGGGGTGCTGGCGAATCACCGGGTGCAGGGTGGTTTGGGGCTCAGCCGCGTCATTGGTGATGGTCATGTTTTCCAGATGATCCTTGAGGGTTGCCTGAGGACCGTATGAACGGGTCGCGCTGTGCACCGCTTTGAGCTCTGCCAGAACGGCTTGCATCCCTTCTGACAGGGCTTCATAAGCCTGGTAGAGATTGCAATAGAGGGTGTCGCCGCCCACTGCTGGGGTATCAACCGCGTATAGCAGGGTGCGGGCGGGCGGACATGCTTGGAAGGTAAAGTCCGTATGCCAACCAGCACCAAAGGTATGCGGCGACTGTTCATTGGCTTCCTTAAGCACCGGCACGACATCGGGGTAGTCTGGCAAGCCGCTGAGGTAGGGGGTTTCTCCAAGACCACCAAAGTGTTCCGTCAATCTCAAGAGATCGCCCGGGGACAGCTTTTGGTCCCGGAAGCAAAGCACCAGATATTGCAGAAAGGCAGCTTCAATTTCCGACAACTGCTGTGCCTCCAAATGCAAGAGATCAACGCCGTGCACCTCAGCACCAAGCGCACCAGAAAGAGGTTGTATGTCCATCCCTATACCCTATAAGAAGTCGTATTTGAAACCAAGCCCCCTAAACCCCGTCATTCCATATCTGCATAGTAATTCTTTAGGTACGTCGGCATGTCCGCTACATGGATTGCATTGGCATAAAAACTGCCCTGGGCATAGTCGCAACCGCAGTCTTGCAGGGCAGCAGCCTGCTCCGCGGTAGCAACGCCCTTGGCGAACACCTTCAGCTTGAGGCTATGTGCCAGGGCATTGATGGCAAGGACGGTCTCGGCCATGGCTTTCCGCTGGACAAGCGCAGCAATCAAAGGCGGGGCAAGCTTCACACTGGTCAAGGGGAGGCGCATGATATGCGCCAAGGACGCCGTCCCCATACCAAAATTATCCAGGCTGAGGTTAACGCCCGAAGCGTGTAGCTCCTCCAGCATACGCAACTTCCGACTCACTTCCTGAGCGGGATACCCACGCTGGATATTCACGGCAAGCGCTTCGGTGATGTTCAACTCCAGCCTGGCAGGTTCAATCCCGGCCTGGCTGAGGCTTGTTAGCAGTAGGGTCGCAATATCTGTTTCAAATTGACTTACATTCAGATTGATTGCCACATGAATAGCGGGGAATCCCAGGTCCTGCCACTGCTTGAGGTGGGTGCACACTTCCTGGATGACCAGCTTGCCCAGAGGCAGGCTCAAACCCGTCGCCTCGGCAAGGGGCATGACCTCGGCCGAGGGGAGCATGGCACCAACAGCCGTATCGCCAACAATAGTGCCAACAACAGTGTCCTCAGCTGTTTCCCACAAAAAAGCTTCCAGCCCCACGAGTGCACCCGTACCAAGACTCATCACCGGCTGATAGTGAAGCTGAAATCCACCTGCCAACATGGTTTGCTGAAGTTTGTGATGCCGACTGCTATTGACGGGCATCTCATCTTCCTGAGACCTGCTTCCAGATTGTGCTTGCTTGAGTCTGAGACTAGCATCCTGGAGCATCTCCTGAGCAGACATGGGTGCATCCTGCTGCACCGCCATGCCCACGGAAACCTTCATATTGAGTGGGTCGGCACTCTTGTTTCCGCTCTGGTTTCCGCTCTGGTTTCCGCTCTGGTTTCCGCTCTGGTTTCCGCTCTGGTTTCCGCTCTGCTCAGCGACCTGGTCCGCACTCGAGTCTTCACTCGGCTCCACATTCAGGTCTAGCGGTCTATGCAGAGCCATCAAAATCCGCTGACAAAGCAGTGCCGAAGTAGCCACCGGGTCTGGTGTATCCAGGCTATCAAGCAAGATCGCAAAGATGTCTTCATCGTATCGCGCGACCGTGGCACTGGGCTGAGTCTCAGCGAGGACGGCCGTAATTCTGCGACCTAGCGCCTTGATGACCCGATTGCTGAGTTCCCTACCCAGACTGTCACTCACAACGGACAATTCATCAATACCCACTAGCAAAATGGTACAGGGGGAGGAACGACTCTGCTGAGGATGGACCAGCTGTTGCAAACGTTCAATGAACAAGCTCCGATTCGGTAGCCCGGTCAAGTCATCAAACAGCGCCTTGGAGAAGGCTTCTTGTTGGCGGGCTTCTGCATAGGCAACCTGCGCACTCAGGTCGCGCAGACTCATGACCCTTAGGCGGGCATGCTCAACATTCACACTTAACTCAATGGGCTTCTGCTTAAAACTGCTGTTGCGGACAAGCTCATCCAGATGCAGACCCGAGGCGGTATGCCGAGCAACACCCAGCAACTTCTCGGCGGCGCGGTTGCTCAGCAGGACCTTGCCATGAGTATCTACCAGGACAATACCCTCTTCTATACTGTCCAGAGTGACATCAAAATACCTCATCCTGGTCGCCAGAGCCTGCTGCATGCCATGCCTGGACAATGCCAGTTTGATGCTGATCTGAAGTTCATGGTTACCAAAGGGCTTTTGTAGATAGCCGAATGAATAGTCGGCGGAGGACAAGCTGGCAACGCCTTCTATGAAGGTAGCATCGGTTTTGGTGGCGCAGAAAATCATCGGCATGCTTTCAGACTTGCTGAGCTTGATGCCCACCTCCATGCCCGCCATGTCTCCCCCTAGATCCAGGTCTATGAGGATCAGGTCCGGCATGCGGGCGAGTGCCATGGAGATGGCTTCCCGGTCGTTACTGGCGGTACCAGCTACTTGATATCCCAGGCGACCCAGGCGGGATTGAATATCACGCGCAACCAGTACATCTCTCTCAACTATTAATACCCTGCACACCAACACCTAGCTCCCATGATATGCGTATGCCATGCCGTCAATGGCGGCGGCGGCTCTTCTAGTGCAAGAGTTCTAGTGCAAGAGTTTGGCTTGCTTGCGATTATGATGGAGTATGGGCTCGGTGTATCCGTTGGGTTGCTCTCTGCCTTTGAAGACAAGCTCGCAGGCCGCCGTGAACGCCAGGTTGCGCTCAAAATCAGGCGCCATATTGCGGTATTCCTTATCGCCTTCGTTCTGACGGTCTACCACTGCTGCCATTTTTTTCATGCTGCTCAGCACTTCTTCTTCAGTACACATACCATGCCGCAACCAGTTGGCGATATGCTGGGAGGAAATTCTTAAAGTCGCCCGGTCTTCCATCAAACCAACATCATTCATGTCTGGCACCTTGGAACAACCTATGCCCTGATCAATCCAGCGCACGACATAGCCCAAAATACTCTGGGCATTATTTTCAATTTCCCGCTGTACTTCATCAGTAGACAGATTCTCACCACGAAGCAGGGGCAGGCTTAAGAGGTCGTCAAGCTTGGCACGGCTTCTGGTTTGTATTTCCTCCTGGCATTGCATGACATTCACTTGATGATAATGGATGGCATGCAGGGTAGCCGCCGTGGGGGACGGCACCCAGGCAGTATTAGCACCGGCTTGGGGCTGGGCAATCTTTTGCTGCATCATCTGCGCCATCTCATCGGGCATAGCCCACATGCCTTTACCAATCTGCGCCCGGCCCTTGAAGCCCGTAGCCAACCCAAGATCAACATTCCAAGCTTCATAAGACTTGATCCAGGTCTGTTGCTTCATGGTGGTTTTCCTCACCATGGGACCAGCTTCCATACTGGTATGAATTTCATCACCAGTGCGATCAAGAAAGCCCGTGTTGATAAAGATAATTCTATCCTTCGCTATCCGAATAGATTCCTTGAGATTCAAGGTGGTGCGTCTTTCTTCATCCATGATGCCTATTTTTATCGTCTGGGGCGGCAGCCCCAGTGCCTGCTCAATGCGCGCAAAAAGATCAACCGTGAACTGCACTTCTTCGGGACCGTGCATCTTCGGTTTGACGATGTACACACTACCGGTCTTTGAGTTTCTGCTGGTATGCGGACTAGCATCTTTTAGATGCTTGGTGTGAAGCGTCTTATTAATGTCATGCATAGCGATGAGGCTGGTCATCACCCCATCAAGAATGCCCTCGGGAATCTCCGAGTCATCCTCAAGCAACAAGGCATCATTGGTCATCAGGTTGCCAACATTCCGCACCAGCATAAGGCTCCGACCAGCAAGCGTTTTGGTGCTGCCATCCGGGGCGACATATTCACGGTCAGGATTCAGGGTGCGGCGAACACGGGTGTCGCCCTTGGTGAACTCTTCACTGAGATCGCCTTTCATCAAGCCAAGCCAGTTGCTGTAGACGAGTAGCTTGTCCTCGGTATCAACGGCAGAGACTGAATCTTCACAATCTTGAATCGTCGTGAGTGCCGATTCCAATAGCAGATCCTTGATGCCTGCTTTTTCATTCCTGCCAACCGGGTCAGCTCGGTCAATCTGGATTTCAACATGCAAACCATGGTGTACCAGCAGTATGGCGGCGGCTGCACCCTGTGCATCAAGTCTATAACCCGCAAATTGCGCTGGCTCAAGCAGACCAACAGGCTTGCCTGCATCAAGCATGGCGTGCAACTGCCCCGCCTCAAGGCGGTACTCGCACACCTCCTGATGCTGCGCACCAGACAAGGGGAAGGTGTCATTCATAAATGCGGCAGCCCAGGCAATGACTTGAGCACCCCGGGCTGGGTTATAACTCTTGCCCCTTTCCGCACCCGCTGTCTCAGGAATAACATCCGTGCCGTAGAGGGCATCGTAGAGGCTACCCCACCTGGCGTTGGCGGCGTTGAGTGCATATCTCGCATTCATCACTGGCACCACCAGCTGAGGCCCGGCAACCAGGGCTATTTCCGGATCAACATCGGTAGTTTCTATTTCAAAATCGGGACCTGCATGCAAAAGATAACCCATGTCGTATAGAAACTGTCGATAGGCGATACGTTTTGCAGCATCCATCGGCTGGTCAGGCTGTTGCTCATGCCAGGCATCAATTTGCTTCTGAAAGTCATCGCGTTTTGCCAGGAGCGCCCGGTTACGAGGCACAAATTCATCCAGTATTGAAGACAATTCTGACCAGAAGTGCGCTGCCGCAACGCCCGTCCCAGGGAGCACTTGCTGCTCAACAAAATCTTTGAATGTCTGGGCGGGGCGAAGTTTCCCGATGCTTACGCGCACTGTCATCCCTCTGCCTTGTTACATGATGGGCAAAGAATTATGAATGAAAAGCGAGGCAGGGAAAAGACAAAGTATAGGTTCATAAGATATGGCACTCCGGTCGGCTGATAATCAGGGATTGTATAGGGGAGCGCAAGGCCAATGCTTGCACACGTCAGGATCAAAGAAGGCGGGAATTGTATGTGTTCACCTATTCAATGACTGGATTTCCCCCGAACCCCGTCATTCTCGTCACCCCAGTCATTACAGCCATCGGCTGTAATGACTGGGGTGACGAGAATCCAGAGGAACGAAGCCAACCGCCTTGGGCATGTACACAACAAGATGGTTCGTCGCTCCCCGTCTAAGAAGGCACTCCCTGATTCATCAAAGACGCATTGCCACCAGCGGCAGTGGTGTTCACGGTAATAGTCTTCTCCACCATCAGCCGGAGGGGCGTATCCGGGTCTGTCATGCCGCGCAGAATCGGTATCAGGGCAGCGTTGTCCTCCAGCGCGCGGCGGCGAATGGCATGGAAGTGCTTTGATGCCGCACCCATGAGCATGCCGTTCAAGACCCCTAGATTAATCTGCTGAGTAGGCGTCACCAGAGCAACCAGCGACTCATGCTGGGCAATCTGCCTTAGCAATGTGGTCGCCAGATTCGGCTCAGTGGTCACTTCTGAAGTGCTCTCAGAAGAGCCCTCACTGGCAGCTTCATTGATGAGAAGGCTACACAGTTGCACGCCATTACCGGCGAGGATGCAAGCAGCGAGACCTTGAGTCGCCTGGTTAATATCGACACTTTCATCCAGCAACAACCCCAAGACACCTCTTGCTTCCCATTGCAAATGATTGGTCTCACCGGTCGGCGATGCCAGGGAGTGGGGCCCGACCTGCGTCGTCATACAGTCAATCATCCGCTCAACACTCGCTAACACCTGTTCGGCGTTCAAACCCACATTCGCCGCCACCAGGGAAGACAACCAGCAGCGCGTGGCGGCAACTCGCTCCACCAGGGGAGTACAACGCCATATTGCCTCATGCATGCCCCCGGCCGGCTTATAACCCGCCTGCTGAGCGCTAACAAAAGGCAAACCAGCTGCTCTAGCATGACTTTCCGGTGCTGTTGCAGGCAATAAGCCAGCATCATGGGTGACCTGATGCGTGACCTGATGAGTACCCTGAGGTGCCCTGAGCAATCGCTTCAGATAATGTGGCCCACCTGCCTTGGGACCCGTGCCAGACTTCCCACGCCCCCCAAAGGGCTGGACGCCCACCGCCGCACCGACCATATTCCGATTGATATAGATATTGCCCACCAGCGCCTGTTCAGCAATTTTATTGGCGCGACCTTCTATCCGACTATGAACGCCAAGCGTCAGCCCATAGCCGGTAGCGTTAATCTGCGCTATCACGGTGCCTATATCCGCCGCGGCAAATCTTGCCAGATGCAAGATAGGACCGAAGACCTCCTCGGTAATGGGTGGCCTGGTGATGTCGGTAGGGGCATCCTCAGTCCCGCCCGGGCTGGACCCGCTAAGTGCATAAAGACGCGGCGCGAAATAACTGCCACTATCAAGGCTCTCGTCGCTGTTGTTGTTATTGTTGCTGTTATTATTGTTGCTAGTGTCCAGAGAACATTCGTAAAGTAATTGTGCATCAGTAGATGCTAGCCAATCACAATGCGCCTGCAGCCGCTCCCGGGCAGGTTCATCAATAATCGGACCTACATCTGTTGCCAGTGAGGCGGGGTCGCCGACGACCAGCGTCTCCATTCTGCCGATGATTTTCTCAATAATGTCATCGGCAACATCTTCTTGTAGATACAGCAATCGCAATGCGGAACAGCGTTGCCCAGCACTGTGGAAGGCGGACACAATGACATCGTCAACCACCTGTTCGGTCAGTGCCGTTGAATCCACAATCATCGCGTTTAAGCCGCCAGTTTCTGCAATGAGAGGCACATCAGCATCCCGTTCCCTGAGCATCCGCGCAATCCGATGCGCCGTCTGGC
Source organism: Candidatus Azotimanducaceae bacterium (assembly GCA_965208605.1). GTDB lineage: Bacteria > Pseudomonadota > Gammaproteobacteria > Pseudomonadales > Azotimanducaceae > UBA9659. The sequence continues at coordinate 1,858,563 of OZ242345.1, forward strand.
AACCACCCGTAAACATCACGCCGTTGATACGCGGGTCTGGCACCAGCAGGTCGCCCGCCGACTTGCCATCCGAGACTAGAAGTTGCAAAGCAGAAGTCGGGATGCCGCAACGATACATGAGCGCGACCAGCCGTTGCGCGAGCAGACTGGTCTGCTCCGCCGGCTTGGCAAGCACCGTGTTACCCGTGACCAGTGCCGCCGAAACCTGCCCCAGGAAGATGGCAACGGGGAAATTCCACGGGCTAATACATAGCACCGTGCCTAGCGGTTCAGTGCTGTGAGATGTTTCTTGAAAGGCTTCGTGGGACGTTTCTTGAGACGCTTCCCGAGACGCTTCCCGAGAATAATACCGACAAAAATCCACCGCCTCCCGAACTTCCGCAATACTATCCTCCAAAGTCTTGCCGGCTTCCTTCATGCATAGTCCCAGGAACTCTTCCGGGACTGTTTCAAGCGCAGTTGCTATCCGCAGTAGACAGGCCGCACGTTCTGCAACAGGGGTGTCGCGCCATGCCTGCTGACCGGCCAGCACCACAGCCAACTTGCTATGCATGGCGGGCCTATCATCATACGACAGCATGCCAATGACTTCCTCTCGGTTGGCAGGGTTGGTGATTCGCCAGCTTCCCGGCTGATGTGTTTGGGTGTCCGAGGGCATTGTTGCAGGAGACAAGGCTTCAGAAGACAAGGCTTCAGAAGACAAGGCTTCAGAAGACAGTCTTCCAGAAGCTTTGGTTCCAGAAGAGTTGGTCCCAGAAGCTTTGGCACCAGACCACCAGTCCGCCAGGCGGGTGTTCAGCGCATGCAAGGCTGTACCATCAGCGAGATCCATGCCCGCAGAATTAACCCGATGCGGGTGGTATATCGCTTCTGGCAGGGGCAGAGAGGGGGCTTGCCTATCTCCTGTCAAGGTCGTTTCTTTCAAAGCTGCTTCTTTCAAAGCCACTTCTTTCACCGGGTTGGACAACAGCTCCGCCAGTGGCAGGTCGCGGTTTTGTAGATTGTTCACGAAGGAAGTATTAGCACCATTCTCCAGCATGCGGCGCACCAAATAGGCAAGCAGGTCTGCATGTTCGCCCACAGGGGCATAGATGCGGCAACGGTTGCGACTGTCATGGTGACTACCATTGTGACTATCTCTGCGACCGTCACTCTGCCCATCCTTGCCGACAAGTTGATGATAGAGTTCCTCGCCCATGCCATGCAGACGTTGAAACTCAAATTCCATGGGCATGGACGAACCCTGGTCATCACCGGCGCGGGTCGCCTTCTCCAGTGCAAGAATAGTGGCGACAGTGTAAGCATTGTGCGTCGCGAATTGCGGATAGAGATGCTCCCTTGCTTGCAGTAGCCGCTTGGCACATGCCTGGTAGGACACATCTGTCGCCGCCTTGCTGGTGAACACCGGATAACCAGGATAGCCTTGCTCTTGCGCCCATTTTATTTCCGAATCCCAGTAGGCACCCTTGACCAGCCGAACCGCCAACCGCCGGCCGACCCGACGCGCCAGAGCATCCGCCCAGTTAATCACTTCCAAAGCCGGCTTTTGATAGGCTTGCACTGCTAGCCCAAAGCCATGCCAGTCTGCTAGGTCCGGGTCGGTAAATATCTGCTCAATCACCTCAAGGGAAATATCCAGCCGCGAGGATTCCTCAGCATCCAGGGTGAAGCCTATGGCATGTTGCTTCGCTGCCATGACCAGTGTTTTTACACTAGAGACTAACTCCGTTTTTACAGATTCAAACTGCGCATATTCATATCGCGGATGCAGTGCAGACAACTTCACGGAAATGCTTGCTTTTTGAGCGGGCGCCCGGGATGCAGACGCCGCGCCGATCTTTTCTATCGCTTCAAGGTAGGCCTGGTGGTATTGAGCGGCATCCGCCGTGGTGCGGGCGGCTTCCCCCAGCATGTCGTAAGAATAGGTAAAGCCCGATGACTCTGCTTCTTTTGCGCGCTCAAGGGCGCTTTCAATGTCTCGCCCGAGGACGAACTGGGCACCGAGAATTTTCATCGCATAACGCATGGCTGAACGGACCACAGGTTCACCAAGACGTGCTAGAGTTTTCCCCAATAGACTGGCAGGTTGATATTCCGAAGCATTGAGAGTGGTAACCTTGCCGGTTAACAAGAGTCCCCAGGCAGACGCATTGACGAAGAGGGAATCGCTTTGCCCAAGATGAGATGCCCAATCAGCACCGCCAAGCCGATCTTGAATCATGCGATCAACAGTTGCCTTATCTGGAATCCGCAGCAGGGCCTCAGCAAGACACATGAGCACTATGCCTTCTTCTGATGACAGGGAAAATTCGTGTAACAGTGCGTCCACGCCACCCTGATTGGTTTGCTCTTTCCGAATGACACCCACCAATGCATGCGCACGTTTCCAGGCGGCATTTTCCACCGATGGCGACAGGGTTGCAGCGTCAATCAATTGCGCCAGAACCTGAGATTCACCTAGCCCGGCGACTCGTCTTATGGCGCATCGGGCAGAGTCTTCAGATAATTGCGGGAGATGTTTAATCATTGTTTTTTGCATTCGTGGTCATGGTCTGAAATCTCTGGTAGGCTTGCCTGTTCTGGACTAACTAGAGTAATGAAGCTAGTAAACCTCTACACTGAACCTGAAGCAATAATACAATACAAAAATGGCTAGAGAAGCGTGGTACATCAACGAATCGGAGTTGGATGATTATCAAATTCCGATTGTTCAAAAAAAGATAGGCAGTTCCTTTATTGTTCAAGGCTGTGCGGGCTCCGGGAAGACGGTATTAGCCTTATGGAAAGCTAGGAAAATTGCTGATAGGAATCTGGGTAGCTTCTACGTTGTTGTTTACACCAGGGCATTACGGCAGTTCCTCAATGATGGTGTAGGTGAAATCGGTCTTTCTGAGAATAGAGTAGTCTATTATAACCTCTGGAAATATCAGTTGAATAAACCCAGAGCAGATTTTGTAATTGTAGATGAAGCTCAGGATTTCACAAAAGAAGAACTTACTGATCTACAAAAATCAGCAAATAAAGCCTTCATCCTATTTGGTGATACAGATCAGCAAGTTTATAAAGATTGGAAGGATGTGATGAGAATGGAGGATATTGCTCATCATACAAAGCTAAAAATGGAATCATTAGTTCTAAATCATCGACTCCCAAAGACAATAGCTCGCGTTGTCCAATATCTTAATACTACCGGTGACCGTTTGGAAAGCAGATGTACAAAAGAAGGATCAAATAAACCCTACTTGGCCAATATAAATTCTGTAGAAAAACAGCTGGATTTCATTAAAAATACGATAGAGGAACGTAGTTACACGGATGTTGCGATTCTATTTTGCGATAATCAGTCAGTGAAAATGGCAGATGAATACTTTAAAAAATCAAATTTCCTGGTCGAAGCAAAATATGGAAACAGGTCTCAATATGATGAAAAGTTCAATCTTAATTTTGATAGTGAAAACCCAAAATTAATGACATATCACAGCGCCAAAGGGCTACAGTTTGAAGCTGTTTTCGTCCCAGAATGTACAATGGATAATTTGCATAATAAAAAGAATGATTACAGAAATGCACTGTATGTAGCTCTGACAAGAGCCTATCAAGATTTATTTATTTTATACTCAGATAAGCTGATTAATCTACTGGATAAAGTGCCAGAAAATTTATTTGAAATAGTTGATGGAAATGATGAACAGTCTGAATTTGATGATGATCTACCCATATAGAAAGAAATAGGATGGAAACTTATTACTACATACCTGTAAGTAGTTTAAACTTCAGTAATATTCTTTCTTCAGAGAGCGTATCCCCCAGAGCTTTTTATGAGAAGAGAGGCTACGGTTTCAAAAGATTTGAAAGAATTTCTGCCAATCCTTTTGATTACTTTCTTTTAGCATATAGTGCTGTCCCAAGGGTCGAGGCATCTATAAGTGACAGGGTAGCATATACAATATACATAGCGGTGCCTGAAGAATTTCTTCATGAGGGGAGTGGAAAAAGTCGCTTTAAGGATATCACAATCATCCAAGTAGATCGTCCCGTATATTTAAATTACAAAGACTGTCACTTTGTTGTCAATGATCTTTCCGCAAAAACAGAATTAGAATCTACTGCACGAAGTAGCATTGAAGCCAAGTATTCTGATTTGTATATGAAGACAATGCTTACCCTTGATGATGGAAGTCCTGCAATTGATTCTTTTGATTGGACTGAATCTTATCTTGGTGGTATCTGTGAGAGAAAAACTATTAATCAAAAGCATCTTGAGTCAGATCAAAAGATCAACAAAATAAAAGGTTTTATTTATGCTTTTGTGTGTGGAAAGATTAAAGAACAATCAAAAGACGTTATAGAAGCTAAAAGATGCATCAAGGATTTCATTAATATCTTTTCATTCTTAATGAATAATTTCTCTTCTGCATCACGAGACAATCACAATGGAAATAATAAGTCAGATAAAAAATACATAAATAATCAAATTGATAAATTACAAAATATAAAAAAAAGAATTGAAAAGCTATTCAATGAAAATACAAAAAATAGCATTCAAGAAAGATTTTCTATTGACGATAAAAAATTAGAAGAATTGAAAGCATGCATTGACAAGAAAAATGGAATCTCCATCTATGAAATAATGGGGAGGTATGTAAACCAAAACCAGAGAGAAATTTTTTCAGTTGCTGAACGATTGGGTGATCTTTTATATTCATTAGAAAAATATAATCAATGTAATCACGTTGTTACTTATGAGAGATTAATTGGCGATTTTAGTTCGGTTAAACGTGAGATCGAATCAACTTTGTCTAGTCATGAGAACAAAGAAATCAGATCTGTTTCAGTTAAAAATATTCCGGTTGAAGTAGGTAAAGAATTTTTGCCTGAAAAATTTTTCTTTGATGAATTGGATGATAAAGAAAATAGATATTGGAAAATCATAATAAACGAATTATTAAGTAGAGTAGAACTATCTACAAGCAATGACATTGCACAACAACGAGAAGGGATCATAGCGAGTGTTAAGAACGCCTTCCGGGATGAATTTAAAAATCATAAATTAAATAAAGAATTATCGTACCTTCATAAATTGCAAACTAGCTTGAAGAAGGTTGGAATAGGTTTCAAACCAAATGATTCTGAAAATTTACCTCTTCAATCATTTGCCTGTTTTTTGTCCAGATTTGCTGAACTGGACAAACTTCAAGATTATATGGAAAAGAACGAATTCTCTAATTACAGCCTGGCTTATGGTAATTGGGGGGCAGCTTATGGTTATGCGAATTTGTCGAAGCTATTGCTCGCTCCTCTTGTCTTCAATAGGGATGCACTCGAAGTAGTACTAAAATTTACAACCAATCTTCAAAAAAGAGACCTGACTGATACTGGAGATGATTCTTCAGTAAAAGAACCGGCAGCCATGCCGCATGAGAAGGAGATGGAGAAATTATTTAGAGATTCGATAACAACAAATCAGAAATTTAGAAATAAGGACTGGATTGATGCAGTCGTATGTTGCTTCGTCGCAGTAAACAAAAAACACCAACACCAAGATGACTTATTAAATAAGATCGCTAGTAAGTGCGTAGAAGAATTCGAATCAGAGATAAAAAAGAAAGGAAAGAAATTGCGCGGTTTTGGCCCTGCTAAAATTAAAGAAGCTGTCAAGATGTATACGGGTTTCGCTGCATCTCGGCAGTAGCATTACTCAATCTGAAAATCTCTGCTGTCCTGATTTCAACTAAGCTGAGCGCATAAAACTCACATCTAATTATTACATTATGCTCAGCATACATAGCCTCATGTAACCATAGTCCCGTATAATCCAGCCTTCACCAATAGCCAGCTTATCTATGCCGTCAACCCATCCCGACATTCATCAAGAAAAAATCCTGATCCTGGACTTCGGTTCTCAGTACACCCAGTTGATAGCCCGTCGCCTGCGCGAGGTGGGTGTCTACTGCGAGATTCATCCCTTCGATCTTGAAGCCGCTGAGGCCTTGAACCTTGCGCCTAGGGGCATAGTCCTGTCTGGGGGTCCTGAATCGGTTATTGCGGACGACCGGCTGCATGTGCCGGATTATGTTTTCACTTTGGGCGTCCCGGTGCTGGGCATCTGTTACGGCATGCAAGCGATGGCAGAGCAGCTTGGCGGGCAGGTGACAACTTCCAGCAGACATGAGTTTGGATATGCGCGAGTCAATCTGTCCGGGGGAAATACTTTGCTCGGCAGTCTGTCCGATGCAACCGGTGAAGACCCGCCTTATCTTGATGTCTGGATGAGCCATGGCGACCAGGTAGTACAGGCACCCGAGGGTTTTGAAGTTGTCGCTAGTAGCACCAATACCGACATTGCTGTAATAGCGGATGAGCAGAGAAAATTCTATGGTGTTCAATTTCATCCTGAAGTCAATCACACCCTTCAAGGCATGGCTATATTGAATCGGTTTGTAAAGTCTGTCTGCAGCTGTCAAGCACTCTGGACGCCCGCGAGTATAGTGCAGGATATTATTGATACTGTGCGAGCAAAGGTCGGCAACAGCAGGGTGTTGTTGGGCGTTTCTGGCGGCGTGGATTCTTCCGTCGTGGCGGCGCTCTTGTCAAAGGCAATAGGCGAGCAACTCACCTGTGTGTTTGTTGACAATGGTCTATTGCGGCAGGATGAGGTAGCGCAGGTCAAGCAGATACTGGGCGATGATAATTTTGCACTGAATATTATTAATGTGTCTGCTGAGGAAAAGTTCCTCAATAATCTGCAGGGTGTAGCTGACCCGGAACAAAAAAGAAAAATTATCGGTAATACTTTTATTGAAATCTTTGACGAGGAAGCAGCAAAAATTATCGATGTCAAATTCCTTGCCCAGGGGACCATCTATCCTGATGTGATTGAGTCGGCTGGCAATAAAAATGGCAAGGCACATGTCATCAAGTCGCATCATAATGTGGGTGGTCTGCCAGATGACATGCATCTGGAGCTTATTGAACCCCTGCGGGAACTGTTCAAAGACGAAGTCAGGAAGATCGGTCTGGAAGTGGGACTCACTCAGGAGCTGGTCTTCCGTCATCCCTTCCCGGGTCCTGGGCTGGGCGTTCGAATTATGGGAGAGGTGAAAAAGCAATACGCCGACCTCCTGCGACAAGCCGACGCCATCTATCTGGAAGAACTACGACAGGCTCAGCTATACGACAAGGTGAGCCAGGCTTTTGCTGTGTTTCTACCGGTGAAATCAGTCGGGGTGGTTGGCGATGCCAGGCGATATGAATATGTGATTGCTTTGCGGGCTGTTGAAACTGTTGATTTTATGACTGCAAGCTGGGCACGGTTGCCTTATGACTTCTTGGAAAAGGTATCATCACGAATTATTAACGAAATACCCAGTGTCTCCCGGGTGACTTATGATATATCAAGTAAGCCTCCGGCAACGATTGAGTGGGAATAGGAAAACAATAAAAACTGTTGAATGGTTAAGAGATGAGGTTGTTTTATACGGTGGTTGTGTTCAAGAACATCAGATAAAAAGAAAAAAGTGCGGCTACGCTTAAGTGAGCTAAATGCTGAAAATGAATTGGATGTGTTGAACGAATGGTGGTGGTGAGAGGGCTGTCGTAAGTTGCGACAAACCGCGCAACACCCACAGTTACAAAATTTTTTCATTACCGATTATCATCAATTTTTTATACTTATTTGCAGGAGTAAAACATGGGATCAATTAGCGATGAAAAAAAGAAGAATGCTTGTGGGATTATTGAAAAATTCAACTTGAAAGACTTAAAGTTAAAGCTAGACAGCGATAGTTATATAGCTTCATATATTTATTCATATCCAATTTTGCTTAAATCTTCAGATTCACTAGTCAGACATTTAAAAGAAGATGCCGCGTTGACAATTTCTCATATTGCCTATGGCTGGATGCCAACAATTTTGAAGAATGTCATAATTGAGGACAAATATCGGAAAAATATAATAACGGCACAAAACATTTCCGGATTAGATAAGGCATCTGAGCTCATTAAAAAACTTCCCCAAAAATCACCGATAAATAATTCATGGGTTGGATTGAGTAAGGTGCTTCATTTTATAAATCCAAATGTCTTTCCTATCTGGGATAGCAATGTAGCAGCATGTTTTGATATGCACTATCACGCCACTTACAACAAGCAATGTGTTTATGATGATTACTTACAATTTATATTCTCTAATTTTGATAGAAAAAAAGTATCGGAAGTAAAATCTATCTACGAGGAACATGCTAAATATCGCATTAGTAAAGTAAGAGCACTTGAATTTTTGATGTTTATTGCTGGCGGGGAGATTCTTTAAAAAAGAAACAAAGAAAAAGCATCACCATCAAAACCTTGACCAAAACAAAAAAGCATAAAATCACTACCCTGAAACGCACTCCAGACAAGGGTTTCAGAGGTAGGTGCTTGTGTAACTATTGAGCGGGAATGAAAAATTAATCCTCAGAATCCGATATAAATTATAGAAGTTTATGCATGCACAGCAATGATACCCTTGACTGTAACACTACAGTTTACTAGGCTGTATTGAGATACTGTAAAAATACAGTAATGGAGGTGAACATGGCTGTTCAAACCGAACAACTGCTACAGGGTGGTGCCAGTGTCACCAGCTCACTGCTGCCGGCGATTTTCAATATCTTCAGCCAGTGGTGCCTGACCGGTACCCAGCAGATGACTCTGTTGGGGCTCAGCAACGAGAAGACCTTCTACAACTGGAAGAGCCAGCCGGAAAAGGCCAGGTTGACCCGGGACCTACTGGAACGGGCCAGCTATATCTTGGGTATCTATAAGTCCTTGCAAATCCTGTTACCTGACCAGGCAATGGCCGAGCAGTGGTTGGCCACACCCAACGATAACCCGCTGTTCAATGGCACAGCGCCGCTGGCTCGGTTGCTGTCTGGGCAGGTGGTGGACCTGGCCCTGGTCAGGAATTTCCTTGATTCCGAACAAGGTGGCTAGTGATTGATACCAATGCCCTGCCCGGCAGTGCGGTAAATGAGCCCGTCTATCGGGTCATACTGTCACGCTATCCCCAGATTAGCCTGTTCACGCGCGTCTCCAGTCCACAGGATTGGGACCTGCTCTATGCCATTGAGTCCCTGACCAATCCCAGGCTGCGGGATGCAGTCGGCGACATTCGCCTGGTGCCACCAGAAGACCGGGTCTACGGTGATGGCGCGTCCTGGATCATGGCGGCCTTCACCCACCCACCGGTGGATGGTCGCGGTGGCCGTTTTAACCGGAATTTTGGTATCTATTACTGCGCAGCTGATGAGGCAGTGGCCATCGCCGAGTCTTCGTTCCACCGAGCGCGATTCCTCTGGGAATCCAGAATCGAAAAGACGACTCAAGAGATGCGTGTTATTCGAGCGCAGTTGGGGCCAGCCACCCTGCATGACTTGCGGCACCTGAACGGGCATGCCATCTACGACCCCGATGATTATAATCAAGCGCAGCAGCTTGGTTACGCGTTGCGGAATGCCAAAAGTTACGGTGTTCACTTTCAATATGTTGCCTGTTTCCATTGGTGTATTTGGTAATTGGGGCGCCGGCAAGTCTTCGCTATTGAAGCTAATTGAGCAGCGCCTCGAGGCAGATGAGAAAGATTGGATTATCATTAACTTCGATGCCTGGTTGTATCAAGGCTACGATGATGCCCGGGCCTCTCTCCTGGAGGTGATTGCGACCGCATTAACGAAAGCTAAAGATGGGGATGAAGGTCTCACTCATAAAGCGAAGAAGCTTCTCGCTCGGGTCGACGGATTCCGGGCGATGGGGTATTTGGCTGAAGGTGCGGCCTTATTCGCTGGAATGCCCCCCAGTGGATTCTTCGCCCACAGTGTTGGTGCCTTGGGCAATGTGATTGATGACACCCAGGGCCAGGAAGAATATGAAAACCTAGGTAAGACAGCTAAATATGCCAAGGCACAGGTCGGAGGCCTGTTGAAGACCGAGGCAAAGAAAAGCCCGCCCCAGCAGATCGATGCGTTCCGGAAAGAATACGAGGAAGTCCTGGAAGAACTCGGCAAGCCCCTGGTGGTGGTCATCGACAATCTTGACCGTTGCTTGCCTACGAACGCCATCCACACTCTTGAGGCCATTCGGCTGTTCCTGTTCCTGGCCAATACAGCATTCATCATCGCGGCCGACGAAGAAATGGTTCGTTCCTCTGTAGCCGACTACTTCAAAGGCGCGTCAGACCGCCACCAGATTGACTACCTGGATAAGCTGATCCAGGTGCCCATCCGTGTGCCGAAAGCTGGTGTGCGAGAAATCCGCTCTTATCTGTTCATGCTGTATGCCATCGACCATGGCTTATCTGTGGATAAACTTGATAACCTCCGGGAAGGCTTGGAAAAAACTCTGCAGCAGTCTTGGAAAGATGATCCGATATCCCGGCAGGATGCACTGGCGCTAACTGGAGAATCAGAGGATAGCACCCTAGATAGAGCGTTTGCCCGGGCAGACCGCATCGCACCAGTGCTGGCCAATTCTCCTATCATCCATGGGAACCCTCGGATCGTAAAACGACTGTTAAATGTCGTTAAAATGCGCTCACAGATCGCACGACGTCGCTCAATGCCTTTGGACGAAGCCATCATCACCAAGCTGGTGATATTTGAGCGATGCGTTGGTGTGGAGGCAACGGCAGACTTATACTGCCTGGTGGATGCAGAACAGGGAACGCCCACGCTACTCAAGCAGTTGGAGGAAGGGGATGGCCAGATACCTAATAACGCCCCCAAGACATGGGCGAATAACCCAACTACCAAGTCCTTCATCAGTGAGTGGACCCAGCTCGCACCCAAGCTGGGAGGGGTTGACCTAAGGGCCGCGATTTATCTATCCCGGGAAACCATGCCGATTGGCACCTACGTGGTGGGCCTGTCCTCTGGAGGGCAGGAAGTGCTGGATCTGCTGGTGAACACCAAGAACACCAGCTCGCCTACGGCCAAAAAGCTCTTGGCTAGTCTGCCACAGGAAGAGCAGGTCCCTGTCATGGAGGGGGTCATCAGCCACTTGAGGCAGGCGTCCGAATGGTCCCTCAAGCCCAAAGGATTTACAGGCGCCTGCCTCTTGGCCCGCCATTCAGCAGATGCGGCCAAGATTCTGATTCGGTACCTGCAGGAGCTGAAGCTGGAACTGGGCGATAAACCCCCAGCATGGATGACGACACTATTAAAAGAAGAGCATTGGTATAAGGAGGCCTAGTGGGGACTTCACAATCAAGTACCGGCCCTGGGGGCGATTCATCACTGATACCGCCATGGGCGGATGACCAACCACAAGAAACCCAATTAACGCCACAACCGGCAAGGTTTAAGGGCTTCCGGCAGTCATTGGGACAATTTGTGTCCGGGGGTGATCGGAACGATCTGGAAAGGGCTGTTGGCCACTATGCCCGTAAAGCCAGCGGAGGGAGTGAGAGCGCAGCCAGGCGTATGGGCAGTGTCACCCAGGCCGGTGCTGGGCTCTTCGGTGCTCTAACGAATGTGCCAGCTGACCCGGGCGAAGCCAGTGTAGATCTGGGCAATCTGGTGGGCCTCCCATGCAAGCAGGCGATATCAGCTATCACCCAGGCGCTGGCCACCGATGATGGGGATTCGGACAAGATCCGTGTAGCAATGAGTCATGCACTGGCGGAAGCGCTGGATGGTGTGGGTACCTTTGATCCTGAATGCATTACCGACGATGTAATTGTTGACACCATGATTGGGTATCTGGCCGAGGCTATTTTCCGGCAGATGGTCATGGACTCAAACAAGGCTTTTAACAAGGCTGGTACTGTAGTCCAGCTGATGCGCGCAGAAACGGAGTTACATGAATTAATCAAGGTGGTTGTCGACAAGCACATGGGGCCCAAGCTTGCCGGCAATGTTCGCATATTTACCCGGCAACAAATGGTTCAAATTGAGCGCCAAGCCATCATTGATGTATGGAAAGAATGGGAGGCATATCAATGACGCGATTAGTTTTCCACCACGATCACCAGATACTGCCTTCGGCCAGCAATGATTTACTACCAGTCCAACTGTATGGATGGAGTGGTAAGAACCGAGGGGATATATCCGTAATCGGGAATCCGGTCATCGACAAGGTCAGGCGCCTAAGGGTGCAAATTCCCGGCCAGGCTATGGACTTCCTGACCATAGCACTTGCTGTGACGGCCGCAGATACCTTTGTTCGTCGGGCAGATTCAGAGGATGGCTGGACCCGGCAACTTATCCTTCAATTACCACTCTACGAGCCGAAGAGGTGGAAACCTTTAAAAGAGAGCTTGGAACGAGCTCTACATTTTCTCAGTGGCGACATATGGAGTTTCGATTTCCGTGAGGGTGGATATGCTCCTCCAACTCCTTTTGGTCGAAGGTATAAACGAATCAATATTAAGAAACTTGATTGTGTCTGCCTTTTCTCTGGCGGGCTAGATTCGGCCATTGGGGTAATTGATCTGCTTGCCCAAGGCCAAGCTCCATTGCTGGTAAGTCATGCCTACAGGGGAGATAAAAAGCACCAGAACCAAATCGCTAAAGTACTTCGGAGTCAAGATTCATGGTTTGAGGTCAACGCGGACCCTCACCTGTATACGAGAAAAACGGACATCACCATGCGGACCCGTAGCCTTAACTTCCTCGCGTTGGCGGCAGTCGGTGCCTGCGCTGTGCAGGCAGTCTCTCAGCAAGAGCGTGTTGATCTGTTCGTTCCTGAGAATGGTTTTATCTCACTGAATGCTCCACTCACGCCGCGGCGAATAGGTACGTTGAGCACTCGCACCACCCACCCTCATTTCATTAAAAGCATCCAAAACCTCTTCAATGTGGTGGGAATCCCGTGCTGCATCATCAATCCTTACCAGTTCAAAACGAAAGGTCAAATGGTTTCTGAGTGCCATAACAGACAGTTGCTGACGAGTATCGTGGACAGTACGGTGTCATGTAGCCGTTGGAAACGATTCAATCAGCAGTGTGGTATATGCGTACCTTGCATCATTCGTCGAGCTGCACTCCATAAAGGCGGGATTAACGAGAATAATAAATACACATTTGGTGATGTCGCAGACGTGCTGAATGAAACCGACCGCAGGGATGATCTTCTGGCGTTGTCCATCGCTGTGTCGCAAAAGACGACTCGAAATTTGGGCACATGGGTTACAGACAGTGGGCCACTTCCTCCAACCCAATTTGAGGATTTTCAAAAAATCTTTCTGCAAGGGCTGAATGAAGTGGAAGTCTTCCTTAAGGCCGAGGGAGCCCTGTGAGCATAGATATGCATTGCCATCTTGATATGTATCCGGATCCATTCAAGGTGGCCGAAGAGTGCAAAGCGAGGGACATTTATGTGCTGTCGGTAACAACCACACCCAAGGCGTGGGAGGGGACATGTAAACTTGCTGACGGCAGCCAGCGCATCCGGACAGCATTAGGCTTACACCCGCAGATCGCGCATCAGAGGGAGCATGAATTAGAACTTTTCGATGCCCTGCTTCCAGACGCGAAGTATGTAGGAGAGATCGGCCTGGATGGAGGAAAAGACTTCAAGGAGCACTGGGGTGTTCAGCTGAAAGTATTTCGCCACATCCTCAGTAGCGTGAATCGTGCTGGTGGGCGGATCATGACGATACATAGTTATGCCAGTTCATCTGCTGTGTTAGATGAGCTCGCTGGCATCAATGGCGTTCCCATACTGCATTGGTTTACCGGAACACCAAAACAGCTTAAAAGAGCTATAGACGTAGGATGTTGGTTTTCCGTTGGTCCAGCTATGTTGAACACAAAAAAAGGTGCTGAATTAACGCTAAAGATACCCAAAGATCGGGTGCTCACCGAGACGGATGGTCCATTTGCGAGGCACGGGGGTAAACCTCTACAACCATGGGATAGTGAAATCGTTGTTAGTCAGCTCGCGGATTTATGGAGATGTCCAGTGTCAGAGACAACCCATATTTTAATAAATAATTTTCGAGCACTTCTAACCAGTTAACTTAAGGTCCATGCTGGACACAAATAAGTAGAGAAGGGAGGTCCAAAAACCATCCCGCCAATCGAATAGATTTTCCATCGTCGCCATTACCTAATTCTTACACTATGCCCCGTAACAATACACGGGAGTAGCAGTGCCATGAAACACCACCTCTGGCTACCATCTTTTCTAATCATAGGATTGACGGCCACACCAGCCGCGTTCTCTGACCCTCGAAAACCATTATAAAAAAAGGACTTTTGACAACTCTACTGTAGTGATCGTGGACATAACCTATTGATTTATATAAGCTTACGACTTACAAACAAGTTATAAACCCAAAATGGATGCGACTAATGCGTATCCTAAGCAGCGTTTACTAATAACAGCGTTAAAGAACGCCAATACGCATATTTTGACGCCATCCCCCTACCCCAAAACCCCAACATCAGGCCTTTCAAGCAAACTAAAACCGATCAAGAAGGTCCACCATGCCCACAAAACCAGGAACCAGTCACAAAGAGCCACCGGGACTAGTAAATTTGCGTATAATGTCGCCCCGCCTTTGGGGCATGCCGAGTCCCTGGGGTTTCATTTTTTGATGTAGTTGTACAGATGTAGTGGTGCAGATGGCAAACCCACGGTATCGCCGCCGCCTGCGATGCTTTTGCAGTCAGCCGCCGTACCTTGTACCGCTGGCGGCACACCCTCACCCAGGCCGACTGGCTGGTGTTTTACAACACCGAACGCCCCCACCAAGCATTGGCCCTGCCCTCTCCTGTGCAATCCCTGACGATCAACCAGCCGGAGTGCTATATGTTATGAACCTATACAAAGACTGGAGGTTGTAGACATCATAAGCCATAATGTCTTATATTAACATCAATTAAGGTACATATAGTTCATTATATAAGACATTTTATGAAAACTCAGGCTACAAGCACGTTACCGAGAGCAGCCCGGAAAGCCCTCATCAAACTAGGCGAGGACATTACTGTTGCGCGTAAGAAGCGGCGTATCTCAACGGTTTCGATGGCGGAGCGCGCATTCATCAGCCGAGGCACACTCTATAAGCTTGAAAAGGGTGATCCATCGGTCTCAATGGGTATCTATGCGACGGTGCTCTCTATCCTGGGGTTGATTGAAGGTCTCGGAAATGTAGCCGATCGTGGCATCGATACCTTGGGACTGGATATTGACGAAGACCGGCTGCCCAAAAAAATACAGCCGCGCCGGCGTAAGCAGAGACCAGCATGACCGATACCATTGAAATCTACATTGAGCAGGCCGGTGAGGTGCATTTGGTCGGTCGGTGTCGATATATCGCCAAGCACCGTGGTCAGAGTTCAGTCTTTGAATACGCGGACGCGTGGCTCAATAACCCGAATGCGTTTGCCCTTGACCCGGCAAATCTGCCGTTGAATAGCGCTCCGATTTACACCACATCAGATAAGTCAGCACTCCCTGGCGCGTTGCGAGATACGGCGCCTGATCGTTGGGGGCAGCAATTGATCAAACGTGCCTTTCGCAAAGCCGGGGAAGAACGCGCTTTATCTGAAATAGATTACCTTTTGGCGATTTCAGATAAAACCCGAATAGGCGCGTTGCGTTATAAGCGTGAAACTGAAGACAGTTTTGAGCATGATATTGGGCGCTATCGTGTTCCACCATTGCTCCGGCTACCGGCGCTTATGAACGCCGCCGATGCAGTTCAGGCTAACACCGAAACGGCGGCGGATCTAAAGTTGCTTTTGAATGAAGGGTCACCGCTTGGTGGTGCTCGCCCGAAATCGGCAGTAGTAGATAATGACGACACTTTGGCTATCGCCAAGTTTCCCAAACAGGATGATGCTCGTAGCATCACGCATGGAGAAGTGTTGGCAATGACTCTTGCCGCCAAGGCGAAGTTGAACGTTGCAGAGGCAAGGCTGCAGAACGTAGCGGATAGACCCGTTGCTTTGATTAAGCGTTTTGACCGCCGTGACGGGCAACGCATTCCCTTTTTATCAGCGATGAGTTTCTTGGGCCTGAATGATGGAGACGAAGCGACCTATATCGACATTGCTGAATGTATACGTATGTATTCAAGCGACCCAACCACGGATTTGCATGAGCTGTGGCGGCGAATTGTCTTTGGCGTATTGATTGGAAATCTCGATGACCATTTGCGTAATCATGGATTTTTGTATGACCAGGACAATAAATGGAGGCTATCGCCAGCCTATGATCTGAATCCTGTGCCGTTGGCAGAAAAGGCACGTGAATTAACTACTTGGATTTCGGATGAAGGGCCGGATGCGGATATTGATATCGCACGCCGGGCAGCGCCGTTTTTCTCGTTGAAGGAAGACCAGGCTGAAGCCATCATCCTGGAGGTCTCTGCGGCCCTGAAAGGCTGGCCGAACACTGCCCGCCAATTGGGCGTGAGCGCAACGGATATTGCTGTCTATGCCACGGCGATTCAAAGTGATACATAGAGAGCTTGTATGCCTTATTTAAGTAGTTGATAGATGGTTCTTCGACACTGCAAAACAAATAATGTAACAAGGGGCGACTTCATCGACTACCACGAGGCTCTGCTATTCACCGACCTGGACGTTTTTAACCAAAAACAGGCTGACTAGCTGGTGTTTTACAACAGACCCCACCAAGCACTGGCATGAAAACACCGAATCAGGCACTTGTTGCACTTTGAGGTTGAATCCAAGGCCCACCCGGCACACGAAACCAGGAACCAGTCACAAAGAACCAACGAGACTAGTAAATCTGCGTATAATGCCGCCCCGCCTTGGGGACATGCCGAGTCTCTGGGGTTTCATTTTTTGATGCAGTGGTACATATCTAGCTGTGCATATCTCGTAATACAAAGCTAGTAATACAAAGCTAGTAATACAAATGCAGTGGTACAACTATTGGAGTAAAACGATGGCAGTGGAAAGAACCCTATCAATCATCAAGCCCGATGCGGTCGCAAAAAATCTGATTGGGGAGATAGTGTCCCGGTTTGAAAAGTCCGGGCTACGCATTGTCGCGGCGCGAATGGAACACTTGACCCCGGATAAGGCCGAGGGCTTCTACGCGGAACATGCCGGCAAGCCCTTCTTCAAGGACTTGGTTAAATACATGACCTCATATCCGGTCGTGGTTCAGGTGCTGGAAGGTGAAGCCGCCATCGCCCTCAACCGGAAATTGATGGGTGCCACGAATCCGGCGGCAGCGGATGCGGGGACGATTCGAGCAGATTTTGCGCAATCAATCGACGCCAACGCGGTCCATGGTTCGGATTCACCAACTTCTGCAACACGGGAGATAGATTACTTCTTTAGCCCGGAACAAGTCTGCGACAGATAACATGATGGCGACCTCCCAGGCAAAAGAAAAGTTCGACTATCTAGGTTTTACGCAGGGTCGCTGGCAGGCGCTGCTGGAAACTCTAGGCGAGAAGCCCTACCACGTTCAGCAGATTATGAAGTGGCTGCATCGGCCCTTGAAGGGCAAATTCGTGCACGACTTTTCGGAAATGACCGACCTGAGCAAATCACTTCGGTCCCGCCTGGCATTGCTGGGGGAAATCCACCAACCTGAAGTAGATGCGCAATTTATTTCGAGTGACGGCACCCGTAAGTGGTTGCTCAGGGCACGTTCTGGCAGTCTGATGGAGATGGTGTTCATCCCGGAAACATCACGCGGTACTTTATGTGTTTCATCACAGGTCGGGTGTGCGTTGAATTGCAGTTTCTGCGCAACGGGCAAGCAGGGCTTTAATAGTCAGCTCAGCGCGGGGGAAATTATTGGCCAACTACGCATTGCCATAGCCGCGCTCACACCCCTCTATCCAGAGCGGAAGCGAGTCGTCACCAATGTCGTCATGATGGGGATGGGCGAGCCGCTACTGAATACGGACAATGTGTTGCCGGCGGTGAATGTGATGATGGATGATCTGGGTTATGGCATTTCCAAACGCAGGGTCACCATTTCCACCGCGGGGCTTATACCGGGAATAGACAAGATGTGCGGGGCTACCGATGCTTCCTTGGCCATTTCCCTGCATGCACCGGATAACGCTTTGCGAGACCAGTTGGTACCTATCAACCGTAAATATCCGATTGAAGAATTGCTACAGGCCTGCGCTCGTTATGTTCGGGGCCTAGGTGAGCATCGATGCATCACCATTGAGTACACCCTGATTGACGGCGTTAATGATTCGCTTGCCCAGGCGGCACAAGTCTCCCAGCTGCTCAGCAATCTTGCATGCAAAATCAATCTCATTCCCTTTAATCCCTTTCCCGGTACCCCGTATCGTCGCCCGAGCGTGTCTCGGGTCAGGAAATTTCAAGCATGTCTGGTCAATGATGGCTATACCGTCACGGTCAGGACGACCCGCGGTGCTGATATTCAAGCAGCCTGTGGTCAGCTAGCGGGCAAAGAGGTGAGTAGTCATAGCAGCAACACCGATGCGCAGCAAATAGCCCCTCACATAGCCCCTCAGGATGCACAACAGATACCCCTTCATATAAAAGACGGCGAGGTCGCATAATGACATGCCGTCTTCTTGTATTCTGCCTGAGCCTGGTCTGTATTTCGGGTTGTGTTTCTAAACAGCCTGGTGCAGATGCCCAGCAGGACCTGCTACAGGGGCAACTAGACCTAGGCGTTGGCTATTTGCAGAATCAAGATTATCCCCGTGCCAAAGACAAGTTGAATCGTGCCCTTGAGATTGATCCTGCATCCGCACCGGTGCATACGACTCTCGGTTTGTTGTTCCAACTTGAAGGCGAAAATGCACTGGCTGAACAGCACTTCAAGACCGCGATAGCGCATGACGACGACCTGGCACAGGCACGCAATAATTACGGGGCTTTTCTCTATTCGCAGCAACGTTATGAGGAAGCCGTAGCGCAATTTTCCATCGCGGCGAAAGATAAGTTTTACATCAATCGGGCGGCGGTGTTTGAAAATCTCGGCGTAGTCTATGTTACTCTGAATGACCAGATTAATGCAGAGGATGCGTTTCTCACCGCCATTCGGTTGAATCCCGGTCAGTCCCGGGCATTGCTTGAACTTGCCGAGAGCAGATTTAATAGCGGGCAGTATGTTGAATCTAGTGAGCTGTACAACAAGCATCTGCGCCTAGCCGCACACTCAGCTCGCAGTTTGTGGCTATGTATTAGGCTGTCTGACAAGCGCCCTATCTCTTCAGAAGCAGAAACAGACTGTCAACTGACATTGAAAAACATCTACCCCAGAAGTAAAGAGTATGGGTTTTATCTCAATTCCCGGCATAACAAATCCGGGATGAATGTTCAGGATGAATGAGAGGAGTGACGAAAGCACCATGGACAATGGCAAACAACAGGCGCGTAAAACTAGGGTCCAGGCTAAGCCGGACACCGAGGCAGGCCCTGCCGATAAAACGCCACATGCCACCAAAACGCTGTGCGCTGAGATAACGAAGGCACGGCGGGATAAGGGCTTGACCATGAAGGAAGCAGGAGATCATTTGTATCTGACCTCGGACACCATCAGATACATAGAAGAGGGGGAGTTTCATAAATTAACCAGACCTTCTTTCACCAAAGGATATCTTCGAGCCTATGCGAAGTTATTAGAGCTCTCCAGCGATGATGTCGTTGCCATGTTTGAGCAGGAATTTCCGGAATTGTCAGAGCAATACACCTATACAGAAAAAAGAAGTCTGATGAAAGCGGATACCAAGACTGAGCTCTTCACCGGCTCCCTATCGCGAATTTGTTTGGTGGGTATCCTTGGGTTGATCACCATTATTGCCATAGTCTGGTGGTCTATAGCAGATGCCAAAGCAACCCCAGAGGTAGCAACTGACATTCCGCTACCCCTGCTCTCGCCTCAGCAGGGCGAACTACTCAGGTGCCTCGCCCCGGGGCATGAGAAGATGGATTTTCCATCCGACTCTACTGCTCAGTAGCAATTACCACTCTCGACTATTCGCCGGCCTGCTCCCTCATATAGATGTCATCAAATACAGTGAACATTCAAGCGGTCAGGGGTATGCGCGACCTGGTGCCGGCGCAGCAGGAAATCTTCCGATATATTGAAGATCTGCTTCGGGGGCTGCTGTCCGTCTATGGCTATCAAGAAGTAGGCTTGCCGACTCTTGAGATGACCCGACTCTTCACGCGCCTGGTGGGGGAGATGACCGATATAGTGGAAAAGGAAATGTATAGCTTTCAGGATAAAAATGGGGAAAGTCTCACCCTGCGCCCTGAAGGCACTGCGGGTTGCGCCCGACTTGCCCAGGATAAGGGGCTGCTCTTCAACCAGACGCAACGTCTCTGGTATAGCGGTAGCATGTTTCGATATGACCGACCCCAAAAGGGCAGATATCGGCAGTTTGAGCAGATTGGTGCGGAATGTTTTGGCATGGCAGGGCCTGACATAGAAGCGGAAATGCTCTTGATGAACTGGCGTATGTGGAAGACGCTTGGCTTGGAGACTAAGCTGCGTCTAGAGATCAATTCCTTGGGCGATGCCGAGGATCGAGAGAAATATCAACAGGCCCTGAGCACTTACCTAGCAGATTTTAAGCAGGTGCTTGACGAAGACAGTCAGCGGCGGATGGCAACGAACCCGCTCCGGATCCTGGATAGCAAACATCCGCGCACCAGAGAGATTCTTGAAGCGGCACCCCAGATGACTGAGTTTCTAGGAGCTGCGGCTAGGCAACACTTCACTCAGTTATGCGAGCTACTAGATGCACATGCCTTGCCCTATGTTGTCAATCCGCAGATAGTTCGTGGGCTTGATTATTACAACCGGACTGTCTTTGAATGGGTCACCGATGACCTGGGTGCTCAGGGGGCTGTTTGTAGCGGTGGTCGCTATGATGGTTTGGTGGCGCAACTAGGGGGTCGTTCCACCCCCGGCGTTGGTTTTGCCCTAGGGGTGGATCGGCTTTGCTTGTTGCTTGAGGAGGACTTCCCCACTAGCCTGCTTGCCGATGTGTTTATTGTGTCACTGGGAGATGCGGCGCGGCACCAGGCACTGGTGATTGCTGAGCGGCTGAGGGACCTGCTGGTCAAGAAAAAAGTGGTGCTTCACTGTGGTACAGGCAAAATTAAGGCACAACTCAAAAAAGCTGACCTTAGCGGTGCCCGGCTGGCGATTATTTTGGGTGAAGAAGAAATAGCTTCAGAGACGGTCGCTATCAAAGCATTGCGTGAACGCCAGGAGCAAATCGCACTGCCTACTGAGCAACTTGGAGACTATTGCATTCAATATTTTGATACTAAAGAGCAAAAGAAGGAAAATTAACGTGGCTAATAATACTGAAGAAGAACAAATTGAGATATTAAAAGACTGGTGGGATAGACATGGCAAATCTATCCTGGTCGCGATTCTATTGTCTGTCGGTGGCGTCCTGGGGTATCAGTCCTGGCAGAAGAATGCCCAGGAAACCGGTGAAGCGGCATCATTGATTTACCAAGACCTGATTGAGGCGAGTGCCGGTGCTGCTGAAGAAATTGCTCAACAAAAAGCAGATGATACAAAAGATGGCTCTGATGAGAGCGATGAGGGTTCCGATGAGGGTTCCGATGAGAGCGATGAGAGCTCTGCTAATAACCCCGATACAGAAGCCGCCGCTGATGCAGAAGCCGCCGCTGATACAGAAACTAAGGCTGAGGAAAGCCCACTCCTGACCACTGCAAGAAACCTCGCGCAGACACTCAAGACAGATTACACCGATACGACCTATGCCGTTTTTGCTGCCTTACACCTTGCCAAACTGGCGGTTGATGGGGATGACTATCAGGCAGCGATGAGTGAACTTGAATGGGCCCTTGAACAGGACCTGGATGCCGGCATGGAAGGGATAGTGCGGGCACGGCTTGCCCGGGTGCTCAGGCAACAGGACCAGCCAGAGGCGGCCTTGGCAAGGCTTAATTTCCCCTTGAATAACAACGCGCAACGCGCTGCCTTCGCGGAGATTAGAGGCGATATCTATCATCAAATGGGGGCTCAGCAGCAGGCGCGGGATGCCTATCAAGCAGCGATTGACTATCTGAGTGAAAGTGAAGCGGCGAACAGCAGCATGATAGAGACTAAACTTGCTGCTATTCCCATTTTTGATATCAATCTTGATGGCGGTCAAGAAGAGCAGCAAGACACCATTGAAGACGCAGTAGAGGCGGACGAAGACAAGTCACCAACGCAGGATGCATCCCTAGACCCGGGAGATGACACATGAGCCGCCGCCAGGTTTTATTGATGTCCAGACGCGTGCGCTACTTGGTTGCGGTGCTCTTCTCGTTTGCCCTGCTGAGTGGGTGCAGCTGGTTTGGTAGCGATGACGAACCCGAAGAAGTCAAACCCAACCCCTTGCCGAAAATTAACAAAGAAGTAGATGTGAAGATACTTTGGACTCAGAGCATTGGTAATGGTGCGGACGATCGCGCTATCAAACTCAAGGTAGCCGCTTATGGAGGGCGTATTTTTGCGGCCGCCGCCGATGGTCATGTGAAGGCACTGCAACCTGCTGACGGTCGTATCATCTGGCAACAAAACGTTAAAAACTTTTACACCAAGGAAGAACTGAACAACGCATTTACCAAAAACCTTGACACTATTACTGGTGGAGTCGGTGCTGGAGGAGACCTGTTGGTGGTGGGTACTGCCTCTGGTGAAGTACTGGCACTACACCAGAGTGACGGCAGCCTGGCATGGAAGACGAGCTCCAGCAGTGAAGTGCTGTCCGCGCCCCAGGTGGATGATGATTTGGTCATTGTCCAGTCCATTGACGGTAAGGTCGCTGCCTATGATGCGATAGATGGTAGCCGTCGATGGATTTATTCCACCAGCGTCCCTGCCCTTACCCTGCGCGGTACCGCACATCCTATTATTGAAAATGAGCTTGTCATCGCTGGCTTTGCCAATAGCAAGATTGCCTTCTTGGAGCGGGACACCGGGCTGGCGAAGTTTGAACAGCGAGTCATGGTTTCTGAGGGCAATTCTGACTTGGAACGGCTGGTGGACATAGATGGCAATATGGAAGTGCTGAACAATGTGCTTTATGTCGCCAGTTTTCAGGGGCGTTTCGTAGCGATTGATATTGCTGGTGGCCGAATGTTGTGGGTCAAAGAAGCATCAAGTCTGGCGGGCATTGGCTCCGGATTCGGTAATCTCTATCTGGCGCATGCCGATAGTCAACTGGCGTCTTACAATGCCGCTACTGGTAGCGAGGTATGGTCTGTTGATGCCTTGCTGAATCGGGACATCACCCGGCCGGTCGCCAGTGGCAGTTATGTCGCCGTAACAGATTATGAAGGTTACATCCATCTGCTTGCCCAGTCGGACGGGCGTTTTGTTGGTCGCCGGAAGCTGGACGGCAATGGCATTCAAGGCGGCCTGGTCGCGGGCGATGGGCGGCTCTACTCCATGGGAGATGGTGGCAAACTTTCCGCGCTGGAAATTCGCTAGGCGCCTCATGCTCCCCGTTATTGCTCTGGTTGGCCGCCCCAATGTCGGCAAATCCACCCTGTTTAATCGGTTAACCCGAACCCGGGATGCACTGGTGGCGAGCCTTGAAGGGCTTACCCGGGATAGGCAATACGGCAAGGGTGCCATCGGAGACTTTGATTATATTCTGGTTGATACCTGCGGCATGACTGATACCCAGCATGGGCACTCCAAGCCAGCAGCTGGTGCCACTGAGCACCCGGATAAAAAGAACATCAACAAGCTGATGGTTGAGCAGACCCAGCTGGCAATCAGGGAAGCAGACCTGGTGTTGCTGCTTGTTGATGCTAAAGATGGGCGCATGGCCGACGATGAGGAGATTGTTGAGCTACTGCGTCAGAGTGCTAGGCCGGTGATTCTGGTAGCCAATAAGATTGACGGGCAGAACCCGGATCAGGCTCGGGGTGAGTTCTTTGCGCTGGGGCTGGGCAAGCCCATGTTGATTTCCGCTAGTCAAGGTACCGGCATTGGGCAACTGATTGACGAGGCTGTCCGTCCCAAGTTGACCCTGGTCAAAGATGAAACCGAATCCCTTGATATCAAAAGCGGCAGTATCAAAATTGCTGTGGTAGGGCGTCCCAATGTCGGCAAGTCAACGCTCGTGAATAGCCTGCTCGGTGAACACCGAGTGGTGGTGTTTGATGAACCCGGCACGACCCGGGACAGCATCTACATCCCCTATGAAAGAGCCGGCAGTCCTTATGTCATTATTGATACTGCTGGGGTGCGGCGGCGCGGTAGGGTTACGGGCAAGGTGGAGAAGTTCTCCGTCATCAAAACCCTTGAAGCCATTGAACAGTCGCATGTCGTGGTGCTGATGATTGATGCCCGTGAAGGCATTGTTGATCAGGATCTGAGTCTGCTCAGCCATGTGCTGGATGCCGGCCGGGCACTCGTGCTGGCGGTGAACAAGTGGGATGGTCTGAGCCGCGAACGCAAACAAGAGGTGAAGCGAGAGCTGGAGCGTCGGCTCACCTCAGTGGACTTCGCGACCAGGCACTTTCTCTCGGCGAAGTCTGGCTCAAGGGTGGGGCAGCTGTACCCTGCCATACACCAGGCTTATCAATCGGCAATGCTGAAGGTCAAGACTTCACGGTTGAATGAGATTCTTGAGCAGGCGCTGCTACATCATCAGCCACCGCTGGTTCGGGGGCGCAGAATTAAACTGCGCTATGCACATCTAGGGGGTAGTAATCCGCCGCTGGTGATCATTCACGGTAATCAGACCGAGGCCTTGTCTGCAGCCTATCGGCGTTACCTTGCGCATCAATTTATTGACGCCCTGCGTTTGAAAGGCACGCCACTACGTTTGGAGTTCCGCACTTCTGGCAATCCATTTAAGGGGCGCAAAAACAAGTTGACCGAGCGGCAAGTGAAGAGTCGGAAACGTCTGCTCCGGCATGTGAAGAAAAAGAAAGCAGGCCACCGCAGTTAAGCGCTTACTCCCATTAATTTACTAAGGTTAAGCGACACAGGTGATACCGCTTTTGTTAGTGGCGATTGTGAGAGGTGCAGGTTTGCGTCTCTACCCATTAACCCTTCATAATCCATCGTTCATAGCGAGGGGGGCAACAGATGCCGCAACCAAAACGAGCAAGGCGGTGCCAGCTCAGTGTGCCGGGTAGCAGTGAAAAGATGCTGCTCAAGGCTGCCGGGTTGGCGGTGGATCATGTCTTCTTGGACCTGGAGGATGCGGTAGCACCTCAGGCCCGTGCATCGGCCCGACGTATGATTGTGGAGGCGCTCAATGAACTGGACTGGCATGCCAATACCCGCTGCGTCCGGATCAATGATGTGAGCACAGAATACTGCCACGACGACATTATTGAGGTGGTCACCGGGGCGGGCGACAAACTAGATACCATCATGCTCACCAAGGCGAAACGCGCCCACGATGTCGTCTTCGTACATCTGCTACTGGATCAGTTGGAACAGAAACTTGGATTAAAGCAGCGCATTGGTATTGAATGTTTGATTGAAGAAGTTGAAGGGATGATGAATGTTGACGAAATAGCGGCCTGCAGTGACCGGCTGGAAGCACTGATTTTCGGCATGGGCGACTATGCGGCCTCGCAAATGATGAACCTTAAAAATGTCGGCGATGGTGATGTCGGTTATCCGCCAGACATCTGGCACTATCCCCGCTACAAACTCAGCATCGCATGCCACGCACATGGGCTTGATCCGATTGATGGCCCCTACGCCAACTTCAAGAATACCAAAGCCCTAGGGACAGAAGCCCGGCGTGCGCTGAGCCTCGGCATGGCCGGCAAGTGGGCAATTCACCCGGCGCAGATAGAGCTAGTCCAGGCAGCATTTACTCCTGAGCAACAGGAAGTTGCCTTAGCGCGTAAACAGCAGCAGGCATATCAGGAAGCACTGAGCCAGGGTCTCGGTGCCATTGAGGTTGATGGGGTGATGGTGGATGCTGCCAGCATACGTATTCTGCAAAACCTGCTTGACCGGGCGGAACTTTTTGGGCTTTAACCTGCGACTTTGAGTTAGCGCGAGTTAGCGCCAGCCAGAGCAACTTAGAACTTTAATGAGAGCGACACTCAGATGGTAATGGATCGTACCGAAGAAGCCGTGCGCCAAAATAACCCGGGCTATATGACTGAGGAGCGGCGGATGATGCAGTCAGTCGCCCGGGATTTCACCCGGCAGGAAGTGCTACCCGTCGCCAATGAACTGGACCCTGTGCAGGGTGAGATTCCCATGACACTCCGACAGAAGATGGGCGAGATGGGTTATTTCGGTATCAGGATACCGGAAGAATACGGCGGCCTGGGGCTTGGTGTATTTGAATACTGTTTGATTACTGAGGAACTTGCCCGGGGTTGGATGAGTGTTGCGAGCATCATTGCACGCGCCGGCGGCTTGATGAATGTCCAGGGGTGGCCCGAGAAAAAACGGATTGAACTCACCAGAAAAGCAGCCCAGGGTGAATATCTTGCTGCTATTTCCTTATCCGAGCCTGAGGTGGGCTCCGACCTCGCCAAGGTTGCCTGCCGAGCGGTGGCTGATGGCGATGAATGGGCTATCACGGGCAACAAATACTGGTGTACCTTCGCGGACGGCGCAGATTACCTCTCCGTCATGTGTCGGGTGGAGGGGGATGCCCGAGACGGCTACAAGGGTCTGCGCACTTTTATTGTAGAGAAGCCCAGAGGGGAGTTACCCGCCAACTGCAAGGGTGCGCCTATTCCCAAAATTGGCTACTTTGGCTGGAAGACCTGGGAGTTGGCATTTGATGGCTGCCGGATTCCGAAAGCCAACATCATTGGTACCAAGGGGGCAGAAGGATTCAAAACCACCGCTAGCGGGCTTGAAGTAGCTCGCGTCCAGACGGCAGCGCGCGCTATAGGGCTTGCCCGGGGGGCGCTGGAAGATGCCATCGCCTATAGTCAGGAAAGAATCCAGTTTGATCGGCCTATTGCCGAGTTCCAAGAAACGAGATTCAAAATTGCCCGCATGGCCGCGGAAGTTGAAGCAGCCCGGCAATTCATGTATCACGTCGCCACTCAGCTGGACAATCGGCAACGGCAGGACAAGGAAGCCTCTATGGTGAAGTGGTTTGCCACCGAGATGGCGGAACGGGTGACCTCAGATGCCCTGCAAATCTTTGGTGGTGCTGGATACACTAAGTTGCACGCCGTGGAACGCCATTGGCGGGATGCCCGATTAACCAAAATTTTTGAGGGCACCTCGGAAATTCAACTGCGTATCATCTCCGATCGTATCCTGGGTAAACCCACTCACCGATGATGTGGTTAACCCGCTCAGCTTAACGAACCTTTATTAACAAACATGATTTAACAAACATGGTTTAACGAACACTTTATTAACAAACATGGTTTAACAAACACTTTTTAATAAACATGGCTCAAGAAAAATTCGCACTCGTCTTTGTCTTCTTTACCCTGCTGATTGATTCCATCGGCTTTGGGATCATCATGCCGGTGATGCCAGCCCTCATTATGGAAGTCTCCGGGGACGGCCTCGGCACGGCCGCTATCCATGGCGGTTGGCTCATGTTCGTCTATGCCGCCATGCAGTTCTTCTTCGCACCGGTTCTCGGTAACCTTTCCGATGCTTATGGGCGCCGGCCGGTGTTACTGGTTTCCGTCGCCGTGTTGGGTTGCAACTATCTCATCATGGGTTTTGCCGAGACTCTAACGGTGCTATTTGTGGGCCGGCTTATCTCGGGCATAGGCGCCGCCACCTATAGCACCTGCAATGCTTGTGTCGCGGATAGGGTATCGCCGGAGCAACGAGTGCATTACTTCGGCTTGATGGGCGCCGCCTTTGGTGTGGGCTTTGTCATAGGGCCTGTCTTGGGTGGCATCCTGGGTGAATTCGGCTCCCGGACACCTTTTTTTGCTACCGCCGCGCTGATTTTTATCAATCTGTTGCTGGGACTCTTCCTGTTACCCGAGTCGCTCAAAAAAGAGAATCGCCGGCCTTTTCAATTGTTCAGAGCTAATCCGTTTAGTTCATTTCGAGAAATGCGCCGCTTCAAGATCGTCTTTGGGCTGCTGGGGGTGATGTTTATATATAACCTGGGACACTATTCCCTGCCCTCGGTATGGACCTTCCATAGCATTGAGAAGTTCAACTGGTCACCCCGGGAAATTGGCTATTCACTTGGATTTATCGGGCTACTCATGGCACTGGTGCAGGGCGTTTTGATTCGCTACTTGATACCGATTTTCGGTGTCCGACGGTCGGGCATTCTTGGTTTCACCTTCACTATTGTTGCCTTTCTCGGTTATGCCGCTGCGGCATCCCCCTGGCTCATCTATGTCGCCATGATTCCCGGTGCTCTGGGCGCACTTTCCACCCCGGCTGTCAGCAGCATTGCCTCAGCACAGCTTGGTCCTGACCAGCAGGGAGAACTCCAGGGTGCCTTTGCCAGCCTGATAAGTTTGGCTACTATCCTGAGTCCACCAATTATGACGCTGTTATTTGGGGTCTTTTCCGATGACCAGGCGGGGATTTATTTTCCCGGCGCACCCTTTTTGCTTTCTGCAATCTTGACCCTGATGAGTCTGGGGTTGTTTGTCCGCGCGACACAACTTCAGACTCAATTGCGGACCTAAGGTGATGACGATGCGGATAACACCCGCTAAGGAGAAGTGGATGATGGGGAAACTGTGCGCCTTCTGGGGTGATACTTTCTTGGATACTCCCGGCTTAGGAGATAGCTTCTTGAGTGATACATGCTTAGTGGCTGGTTTGTTGATGCTACTCTCAGTGGCCTCGGCATCTGCTGCCCCGCCGACACCTATGCAGGAAATCATCGTCACCGCGAATCTGCGGCAAGACAAGACCATGGAAACACCAGATAGCGTCACCGTCATTACCGAGGACATGCTCAATGCCAGAGGTGCTCAGCACTTTGAAGAGCTGCTGCAGAGCATTGTCAATCTCAACTATGCGGGTGGCAGTAATCGCGCCCGATTTTTCCAGATACGCGGTATTGGTGAACGCAGTCAGTTCATCAACCCCATCAACCCTTCTGTGGGGGTGCTGATTGATGAAGTTGATTTCAGCGGGGCGGCAGCCATAGCAACCCTGATGGATGTGCGACAAATTGAGGTCCTCCGTGGTCCCCAGGGCACTCGTTATGGCGCCAATGCCCTGGCGGGTCTGATTAACATATCCACCAATGATCCCGTTGATGAATTTGCACTATCAATAAAGGCATCCACCGGCACCTACAACACCGACACCCTCGGCATCATGCTGAACACGCCCCTCTCGGCGCGGCTTCAAGGGCGGCTGGTTGCCGAAGCTCACAGCAGCGATGGCTATATGGAGAATGACTTCCTGAACCTGCGTGATACCAATGGGCGGGATGAACGGACTTTACGAGGCAAGTTCGCCTGGCAAGTCAATGACCGCTGGGATATCAATCTCTCCCTTGCCCGGGTTGATATTGATAATGGCTATGATGCCTTCTCCTTGAACAATAGCCGCCATACCCTGTCCGACGAGCCGGGCTACGATATTCAGGAAACCGATTATCTATCCCTCAAGAGTCAATGGCGGCTGGAGCAGGTGCATGTAGAAGCCCTGCTCAATACTGCTGAGTCTGTTATTGACTATGGCTATGACGAGGACTGGACATACACCGGCATACACCCGGATGGTTATACTGCTAGGGACGAGTATCTGCGGCAGCGGGAGACCCTGAGTGCTGAGCTGCGCTTCCTCTCCACTGAGACGAGCAGCATATTGGGCGGCACAACAGATTGGGTGCTGGGTATTTATCTTCTGCAGTCGGATGAAAATTTGCGCCGAAAATATACTTATCTGGATGCCGACTTTGTCAGCGACTATGACTTTGACACCCGCGCCGTCTTCGCCCAACTGGATACCCAGCTCAGCAGCAGCATGCTACTCCGTGCGGGTATCAGATTTGAGCAGCGGGGAAGTGACTATCAGGATTCCGAAGCGGTTGTCTTTTCCCCGGATGATGCACTCTGGGGCGGGCAGCTGGTGTTTGAGTATCTTTTGTCTGCCTCTAGTCTTGCCTACGCTTCCATAGCACGCGGCTATAAGGCCGGTGGTTTTAACATTGATGGTTCGCTTGAACCTAGCCGGCGCCGCTTTGATCAGGAATATCTGATTGAGTATCAGCTGGGCATCAAAAGCCTGGTTGCCGAGGACCGGGTGCAGTTGCAACTGGCACTCTTCCATGACGACAGACGGGAGCAACAGGTTAAAAGTTCCGCGGTGATTCCCCGGGATGACGGCAGTACCCAGTTTATTGAGTTTTTTGGTAATGCGGCTGAGGGCACTAACAAAGGCCTTGAACTGGAAGTGGACTGGAAAATGTCGGAAAATTTCCAACTTGCCGCCAACCTAGGCTGGCTAGATGCCAGGTTTGACAAGTTTATCAACAAGGTTGGGGATGACCTGAGCGGCCGGGACCAAGCACATGCACCGCGTTACCTCTATCACCTGAGGCTGGGCTGGCAAGCCGGCGGCTGGTCGGCGAGTCTCTCGGCAGATGCTAAGGACGACTTCTACTTCTCCGATGGGCACGCCGTCAAAAGTGCCGCCTACATCTTGTATAACGCTTCCCTTTCTTATGAAACCCGCACTATGAAGCTCACCTTATGGGGCAGAAATCTGACGAATGAAGATTACCTGATCAGAGGCTTTAACTTCGGCAACGACCCCGCGAAGGGCTATGCTCAGGATGCCTACTTCCAATTTGGTGAGCCCCGCGTCGCCGGTATCAAGTTGGTATTTGATATAGGCAAATAACCGAGCGGGGCGCGGGAATGATGGCTGAGAGAAAACCAGCATGCAGCAATCAATCTATATCTGGCACAAGATTATTAATCACTGCTAGAATGTGCATCTAATCCATCTTCAAAGAGACTGCGCCATGTTCAAAGAGACTACACCGTTCAAAGAGACTGCAGCATGACATTTGTAGTAAGCGATGCGTGTATCAACTGCAAGCATACCGATTGTGTTGAAGTGTGCCCGGTGGATTGTTTTTATGAGGGGCCTAATTTCCTGGTGATCCATCCTGATGAGTGCATTGACTGCGCCCTATGTGAACCGGAATGTCCTGTTGATGCCATCTACTCTGAAGATGAACTCCCCGAAGCGGAGCAAGAATATCTCCAATTGAACACCAAGTATTGCGAGGAATGGCCAAACATCACCGAGAAAAAAGATCCCTTACCCGAGGCGGAGCATTGGGCAGAAATCAAAAACAAACGAGAGCATTTTAAAAGCTGAGCCGGGGCTGCCCACTGGTAGCGACCCAGAGGGCTTTTATTAACATCGGTATTAACGTCGGTATTAACATCGGTATTAACGTCAGTATTAGCACCTATATTAGTGCCGGGGCAAATAGTTGAGCGGATTTTTGGGGATGCCCTGCTCGCGAATTTCAAAATGTAGCAGCCTGACACCCGCTGAGTTCTTGCCCACCTTCGCTATCTTCTTGCCGGCTTTAACCAGATCGCCTTCCTTGACCAATATCCTGGCATTGTTGCCATAAGCACTGAGATAGATGTCGTTGTGTTTGATGATGACCAGTTTGCCGTAACTTCTTAAATTACCGCCAGCATAGACCACCGCACCATCCGCCGTTGCCAGGACATTGCTACCGGTCCTCCCCTCAATATCAATGCCCTTGTTGACCGGTGCCGACAAGGAGAAACTGCCGAGCTGCTTACCCTCAAGAGGCCAGTGCCACATGATTGCCGCCCTGGGGGGAGATGCCGCGGGGCGGCTCTTGACATGCCCCGGCTTGGCGGCAAGTGCCTTCTCTGGCGCACCGTCCTTGTCCGGCATCTGACTGGCACCCAGTAATTTTAATTGCTGACCGGGAAAAATAGTGTAGGGCTGTTTAATGCGGTTGATACTCGCGAGACTTTTGTAGTCCAGCCGGTATCGGAATGCGATGGAATAGAGGGTGTCGCCCTTGCGGACGACATGTTCGTTTGGTGGGTCTTCGCCGATGTTATAGACCGGCGCGTTACCGGTGCAGCCAGAAAGGATACAAGACAGGCAGGCGCCGACAAAGAATAATCTACACCAAGAGAAGTTATTGACCATCCAGGTCAACTTGGGCAACCGATGTATGCAGCAGTTTTAATCTATCCAGCAACAGAATCACTGAGCAGCCCATGACAAATGCAATGCTTGCGGCAACCACTTCCGGGGCCTGCCCAGTCAGTTGCTGGTACATGCCCGGCAGGACCGGTGCTTGCAGTACCGGAAAGGCATGGCCGTCACTGCCCATCTGATACAGCACCTCATACCGCCAGGGCCAGACCCTAGGCAAGGCACCCAGCATGATGCCCGTCAGGACTGCTATGGTGAGCTGTCGGCGCCGTGCCAGCAGCCGCCCCAGGAGTTGCGCAAAACTCAACAGACCGACAAGACACCCCAGAGCAACATATATCAAGACCGAAAAGTCCAGTTCTCCAAGTGCCCGGATGAGCGGCTGATACAAACCAAGTATTAACAATACATAACTGCCAGACAAACCCGGCAAGATCCAAGCACAGACCGAGATGCAGCCGCCCAGAAAGAGCAGCAGCGGCGAGATGTTGGTGGCCAGGGGAGGTATACGGGACAACATAAACCCCACTAGGATGCCCGCCCCTATTGCCAGCAGAAGCTTGACCTTCAAGGGCCTCAGGCTATTGGTGATGACCCATACCGAGGCAAGTATGAGCCCAAAGAAAAAGGCCCAGGTCAGTATCGGCTGCGCTTCCAGCAGATAGGCCATGCCCCGCGCCAGCAACACCAGAGCAGAACCCATGGCCGCAAACAACAGGGTCAGAAAACTGAGATCAAATGCTTGCCAGAGTTGCCTGATATTCAGGGGACCTCCGCGGCAGCATCCCCTTATGGAAGTAAACCGCTGAATGTCATGGACCAGCCGGTCGTAGAGACCAGACACCAGGGCCACAGTACCGCCGGAAATACCCGGTACCAGTTCGGCAGTGCCCATGAGGAAGCCCACCATAAGCGTCCGCAACACAGTTCCAGGCGGCGGCGCCTTCGCACTCTTTATACGCTGCACGCGCTTCACATCTTCCATACTAGGTCTTCCCTCCCAGCAGGGGCACAAACATCACGGCATCAAGCTGAGTGCGTTTGATGCCTTGGGCAGTATTTTTGAGTAGCACCAGAACCTGCTGACGGCTATTCCCCACCGGCACTATCAACCGCCCCTCGGGCAGCAACTGTTGCACCAGCGCCTCAGGAATCACTCGAGGTGCGGCGGTTACCATGATGGCGTCAAAGGGCCCCTCTTCCGGCCATCCCATAACCCCATCAGCATGTTTGAAGCATATATTGCGATAACCTATAGCATCTAGTTTGGCTTCGGCGCGGGTCAGCAGGGGGCTTATTCGCTCCACCGTATAGACCTTGGTAGCCAGACTCGAGAGGATCGCCGTCTGATACCCCGACCCGGTACCCACCTCCAGCACCTTGGTAATAGCACCATCGGCAAGCAGGGCCTCGGTCATGCGCGCCACAATATAGGGTTGGGATATGGTCTGATTAAAGCCGATCGGCAGGGCGATGTCCTCGTATGCCCGGTGCGCTAGTGCCTCATCTATAAAAGCATGTCTCGGGGTCTCATTGATGGCATCCAGCACCAGTTCATTGGCAATGCCGTGGTCCCGGAGCCGCTGCACCAAGCGAGTCCGAGTGCGCCGCGAGGTCATGCCTATGCCTTGCAGGTTCAGCTTAGCGGTCATCTGCTGTTTTCCGGGAGACCATCAATTAGTCTTCATCCAACAGGAAGAAGATCTCCCCTTCCTTAATCAACCCGAGTTCACTTCGGGCAACTTCTTCGGCGGCATCAAGACCCTCTTTGAGGTCTTTGATTTCCGCCTTGAGGACGGTATTGCTTGCTTCCTTATCAGTCTTCTCTGCCGTTCTGAGGCGGACTTCTTGTTCAAGACCTTTAATCTGAGTATAACCACCCTGCCCAAACCAGAGTCGGTACTGCAACCCCACCAGGGTGACAATGAGCAAGGCTATGAAGGATTTATACATTTAACCACCTGCTTAATGACGCTGAAACTCAGCCATTCCCTTATAGATGGCGGCACTATGCTCTTCTATTCTCAGCAATTGATTGTATTTTGCCACCCGGTCGGAACGGCTTAAGGAACCGGTCTTGATCTGCCCCGCAGCGGTAGCCACTGCCAGGTCGGCAATAGTGGTGTCTTCGGTTTCCCCGGAGCGATGCGATATAACAGTGGTATAGCCCGCCTCCCGTGCCAAACGTATGACCTCAAGTGTCTCGCTCAGAGTGCCTATCTGGTTCGGTTTGATGAGTATGGAATTAGCAATGCCCTCGGTAATGCCCCGTTGCAAGCTCTTCGGGTTGGTCACAAACAGATCATCAGCGACGAGTTGCACCCGGTCGCCGAGGCGGGTCGTCAGGTGCTTCCAGCCCTCCCAGTCATCTTCGCCCAGCCCATCTTCAATAGACAAAATAGGATACTTGTCCACCAGGGTCGCCAGATACTCAGTGAATTCAGCGGCATCATAATGCTTGTCTTCACTAGCAAAATGATACCGCCCCTCTTGATAAAACTCCGAGGCAGCGCAATCCAATGCGAGGAAGACATCCCCGCCGGGCGTGTACCCGGCCTGGCTGATCGCCTCCATGATGAGTTCCAGCGCGGCTTCACTGTTCGGTAGATTCGGCGCAAAACCGCCTTCATCACCCACTGTGGTGCTCATTCCACGGTCGGATAATAAACGTTTAAGGGTATGAAATATCTCCACACCAGCCCGCAGTGCCTCCGCGAAACTACTCGCACCTACGGGTTGAATCATGAATTCTTGAATGTCCAGATTGTTATTCGCATGCGCACCACCGTTGAGAATATTCATCATCGGCACGGGCATGCTGTAACGTCCCGGGCTACCGTCCAGCTCAGCAAGATATTCATACCTCGCCATGCCGCGACTCCGACTTGCCGCCGCTGCCGTTGCCAGAGATACCGAAAGGATTGCATTGGCACCCAGTTCCCCCTTGTTGTCCGTGCCATCCAGAGCAATCATCAACTGGTCAATTTCAGTTTGATGCTCAACTTGCTGCCCGAGGAGCAGTTCCCGAATTTTGGTGTTGACGTTTGCCACTGCCTGCCGCACACCCTTGCCGAGATACCGTGCCTGGTCTCCGTCGCGTAGTTCAATGGCTTCCCTTGAACCGGTTGATGCACCCGAGGGGACACAGGCTGAACCCCGATGCTCGCCGGCGGCTTCCACTTCCGCCTCAAGCGTCGGATTACCCCGAGAATCCAATATCTCCCTTGCTCTAATGTCGGTTATTTCCATTGGCTCTGGCTTCATCCCGCGGGCTGCTTAACGATCTCATCAATACGCACCAGGCGACTCAGCAAACCAGGCAGGCTCGCCATGGGCAGTGAGTTGGGTCCATCACTCAAAGCCTGGTCAGGGTCTGGGTGGGTTTCCATAAACAAACCATGCACACCGGTGGCCACCGCGGCCCTGGCAAGCATCGGCACCATCTCGCGTTGCCCGCCGGAGACCTTCCCGGCGCCACCAGGTAACTGGGCACTATGGGTGGCGTCATAGACTACGGGGCAGCCGGTTTCCCGAAGCACCACCAGGGCGCGCATATCCGATACCAGATTGTTGTAGCCAAAACTCACGCCCCGTTCACATACCATAATTTGCTCGTTGCCGGTTGCCCTTGCCTTGTTGACCACATGCTGCATATCCCAGGGAGCAAGGAACTGCCCCTTCTTGATATTCACTGGCAAACCCATGCTGGCGACCCGTTGGATAAAGTCGGTCTGCCGGCAGAGGAAGGCCGGGGTCTGCAACACCGAGACCACCTCTGCAACCTGCTCCAGAGGGGTATTTTCATGCACATCGGTCAGCACCGGCAGGCCTTCTTCGGTGTTTACCTTTTCCAAAATCCTGAGGCCCTCTTCAATGCCCAAGCCACGAAAGCTGTCATGCGATGAGCGATTAGCCTTGTCATAGGAAGACTTGTAAATAAGTTTGATGCCCAGCTGCTCGCAACTGGTGCGCAGGAATGACGCGGTCTCCATAGCAAGTCGCTCAGACTCTATGACACAGGGTCCAGCAATCAGGAAGAACGGAGAAGCATCGGAAATCTCAAAATCGCAAAGGTTCATTTTGTTTGCTCACTGTTGACCTCTGGGGGGAACTGCTGGCGTCTACTGAGTGCGGCTTCCACAAAACTCTTAAACAAAGGATGCCCATCTCTTGGCGTTGAGGTGAATTCGGGATGGAACTGGCTGGCAATAAACCACGGGTGGGGTTGGTATTCC
This sequence comes from Candidatus Azotimanducaceae bacterium, assembly GCA_965208605.1. Classification (GTDB taxonomy): domain Bacteria; phylum Pseudomonadota; class Gammaproteobacteria; order Pseudomonadales; family Azotimanducaceae; genus UBA9659. The sequence continues at coordinate 1,894,859 of OZ242345.1, forward strand.
ATGACCTCAACCAGCATGTTATCTATGCTACGCCCGGCAACCTGGAGGCCGGCCTGCTCCAGGGCCGATGAATAGTTGTTGTTTATTTCATAACGATGGCGATGCCTTTCCCGAATCAGCGGGGCACCGTAAATACTATAGGTCAGCGAATCGCAACCCAGCCGACATTCCTGCTCGCCAATGCGCATGGTGCCGCCCAGGTCGGAGCTCTGGTCTCGCTGCTCCAAGTTACCCTGGTCAGATAGCCATTCCGTGATGAGACCAATCACCGGATGCTTGGTATCGGGATTGTTTTCAGTGGTATTGGCATCATCCAGACCGGCAAGGTTTCTCGCCACATCAACCACCGCCGCATGCAAGCCATAACAGATGCCAAGATAGGGAATCAGCTTTTCCCGGGCGAATTGCGAGGTAGCCACCTTGCCCTCAAATCCTCTGCTGCCAAACCCGCCGGGGACAAGAATCGCATCCGCATCTTCAAGCAGGGCGGTGCCTTGCTGCTCAATGGTAACGGCATCAATACACTCAACCTGGACCTCAGTCCGGGTATGAATACCGGCATGGACTATGGCTTCATTCAGGGACTTATAGGCATCGAGTAGCTCCGTGTACTTGCCCACCATCTTCAATTTGATGGTGTTTTCTGGATGAAGTTGTGAATAGGCAACCGCATCCCAGGAGGAGATGTCGGCCGGCGCATAATCAAGTGCCATCTTTTCCAGAACAATGTCGTCCAGCTTTTGCTGATGCAACATGCCCGGAATTTGGTAGATGGTTTGTGCATCGTGCAGGGGGATGACTGAGCGGAACTCTACATTGGTGAACAGGGCGATCTTTTCCCTCGCTTGCAAGCCGATCTCATGGTCAGACCTGACGACAAGAATGTCGGGCTGCAGACCAATAGACCTGAGTTCTTTCACTGAGTGTTGGGTTGGCTTGGTTTTAGTTTCCCCCGCGGTGCTAATATAAGGCACCAGAGTCAAATGCATGAGTAGTGTCTCCTGGGGTCCCAGCTCATACCTGAGTTGGCGGACGGCTTCAAGAAAGGGCTGAGATTCAATGTCTCCCACGGTACCGCCGATTTCCACAATCGCGATATCGGCGGCTTCCCCGGCGGCAACAATTTTGGATTTGATGGCATCTGTGATATGCGGAATGACCTGCACCGTTGCGCCCAGGTAATCCCCGCGGCGCTCCTTGGCAATGACATCGGCGTAGATGCGACCCGTGGTGAAGTTATTGTTGCGGGTCATGGTGGTGCGGACAAAACGCTCGTAATGGCCAAGGTCCAGATCAGTCTCGGTGCCATCGGCAGTCACAAAGACTTCGCCATGTTGCAAGGGACTCATGGTGCCAGGATCCAGATTGATATAAGGATCAAGTTTTTGCATGGTGATCTTGAGACCGCGGGCCTCAAGAACAGCACCAAGAGACGCGGCGGTTATGCCCTTCCCCAGGGAAGAAACCACACCACCGGTAACGAATATAAAACGAGACATTCAGACCCCATCTGCTCTGACCAGGACGGTGTTGGAGTTTAACACTCTCAAAGCCTTCTCTCAATTAAGAGTCTCAATTAGCAGTCTCAATTCTTGGATTCAACCCCGAAGTGCAACCGGGTGATGTGCGCCATATTTATGGCCACCCCGTCATTCTGCCCTAGGCGGCAAGAATGACGGGGTTCGGCGGTACAACTGGGGTCGGCGGGGAGGGTGAAATTGTACTTCGGAGTTGGATCCAGGGCATCATACAACAACTTGACAATCACAATAGAATGAATACACTTCCCGCCGTATTGTTCTCGGCATTGGGGGGTGAAGAGAACATTCGCTCCTTCCTATTCCCATGCCTCCCAGCAACGTTATGTGCTTTTTTGCACTGACCAATAATCAACTCAGGAGTTGTACCATGAAGAACGCATCACACCTGTCTACTAGCAACCCATCTACTAGCCCTACTGTCCTTTTGAGGGGGGGGGGGGAAGTATTGCCTAGCCCTGATTATCGCTGTTTGCCTGCCCAGCACGCCAACATTCGCTCAGGAAGATGAGCAAGCCCTAGAAGAAGTTGTCGTCACCGGTTCTCGTATTCCTCGCAAAGACCTATACGCTGTATCCCCCGTAAATGTCGTCTCCACTGAATCCATTGAATTAAGCGGTGCCAATGACATGGCAACCCTGGTGAATGAATTGCCCTCAGCAGGGGTGCCTGGGTCAGTTGATACGGCGACCAATTTCAGAACCACCACCACCGGTTTGAATACCGTTGATTTACGCAATCTTGGGGAGGCAAGAACCCTCGTTCTCGTCAATGGTCGGCGCCATGTAGGTGGTTCGGCGGGTAGCCCTACTGTTGACATTTCCATGATCCCATCGCAACTAGTTGACCGGGTGGAAATTGTGACTGGTGGCGCCTCCGCGGTCTATGGTTCGGAAGCCATCTCTGGGGTTATCAACTTCATTATGAAGGATAACTTTGAGGGCGTTGAGCTATATGGTCGTTATGGCAACTCCGAACTCGGTGGTGCCGAAGAGGAAGACCTGTCTCTCTTGGCGGGTAGCAACTTTGCCGATGGTCGGGGTAATGCAACCATCTATCTCGGCTACAGTGACCAGGGCATCCTTGAATCCAAGGATAGAGACCTGTCTGCCAACGATGCAAGAAATAGTTCATTCGGTCCCAAGGGCAACTTTTTCGTAGGTAGTCAACTGACAACGCTGGATGAAGGCACGAATCCGGAGGAGTGGAACAAGGATTTTGTGGCCGCCGAGGATGGCTTCAATCGTAATCAGGTGCGCATCATTCGGGTGCCCACAAAACGTACTCAGTTCAATGCCAATCTCACTTATGAGTTCAATGAGCACTTTAACTTTTTCAGTGAAACCGGATACAACGACCTGACTGCAGCTAGTCGGCTTGAACCCACCATCGTTGGTGAGTTTATTTCCGTGGGAGACATTCCTAACCTTCGTATTCCCATTGACAATAGTTTTATCCCGGATGATCTCAAAGCTGCTGTACTGGCAGACGATGCTGATGCGGAAGAGATACGCATGTACCGGCGGTTTGTGGAACTGGGCCCTCGTACCGGCGATATACAACGACGTATTTTCCGCACCGCCTTCGGATTAAATGGTGCGCTTAACGATAACTTTGATTATGAGGTCTATTATCAATATGGGAACTTTTCCCAGGATCAAACCAACGGCGGTGTCTTCAATACATTGAATTTTTATAACGCGCTACGGACAGAAGCAGATGATGATGGGGAACAACGTTGCCGAGATGAGTTTGCCCGCTCGGCGGGTTGCGTCCCGCTCGATGTTTTTGGTCGCGGCTCAATTAATGGTGCTGCCCTTGATTGGGTGAATGTTGATAGCCAATTAACATCACGCATGAAGCAACGAGTAGCGTCTGCCGCCATTTTTGGTACCGCTATGGAATTGCCGGCTGGACCCCTCGGACTTGCCTTAGGGGTGGAATGGCGCGAAGAAAAAAGCCGTTTTAATTCCGACAGCCTGGCGCAGTCAGGGCTAACCTCGGGTAATACGACCCCTAATACAGTGGGTAAGTATGATGTTACGGAATTCTTTGTTGAAGCCGTTATTCCACTTCTTGCCGATATGCCTGGCATTGAATACCTGGGGCTTGAAGTCGCCGCACGTTCCGCTGACTACAGCACCGTAGGTAACACTGAGGCCTATAAGGCATCGGTGGACTGGCGCCTGATGGAAGGGTTGCGATTTCGGGGTGGCTATTCCAGCGCGGTGCGGGCACCCAATATTGATGAGCTTTTTGATCCAGGTAGTGAAACCTTCCGCAGTTTTGTTGACCCCTGCGCCCTGGGGGGTGTAGGTGGCGCGAGTGGGACCGGTGACTCAGATGATACCTATGATGCGCAAACACCAGAAGTTCAGGCACATTGCGCGATGATTCCCGGGACTGCTACCTTAGATCCATTTCTCGGAAACATCCGTAGTGCTGGTGGATTGTCTGGAGGTAACGCCGAGCTTACTGAAGAAAGTTCTGAAACCTATTCTTATGGTGTTGTCTATTCACCCACTCAGGTGCCTGGTCTCAATATCACTGTGGACTATTTTGATATAGAAATAACGGACGCTATTAACGGTTTTAGTGCCCAGACAGCGGTGGATCAGTGTGTACGGCAGGCTAGCTTCCCGAACAATGCATTTTGCGACCTCATCAGCCGCGACCCGACAACCGGACTAGTGCTGAGAATTGACAACCAGCAAATTAATGTTTCCGAATATCGGGCTGCCGGTGTTGATATCGCCGTTGACTACTCAATGCAAGCCGGTCCTGGCGACCTGCGCATCAACATGAATGCTACCCACTCCCTCGAGAATGATTTCACAGCCTTTGCGGGCGATGCTCCGGTCGAAAGTCAGGGCGAGATTGGTGTTCCTGATTGGAAAGCGAATATCAACTTTATCTATGACTGGGCTGATTTCCGTTTTGGCTGGTCCACGCGCTACATCCAGAGCGTGAATGTAGAAAATGATCGGCCTAACTTTGGCGGTATCAGTTCTTTTATGTACCACGACCTACAAGTGCGGTACACCTTAGAAGAAAAATATGAATTCTATGTGGGTATTGACAATCTCTTTGACGAGGAACCGCCAGAACTTGGACAGGGTGTTCCTGGAGATGTGACCGGCACAAATACTGCAGCTGATGTCTATGATGTCATTCGCCAATATGGGTATGCCGGGTTCAAGCTGAGCTTTTAAATGCGCTAGGACGCTTAACCATCACGGGGTGATTGCTCTCCCAGCAGTCACCCCGCTTTCCTCGTTATTCTTGTTTGTGTTCACAGATTCGATGACTGGATTTCCCCCGAACCCCGTCATTCTCGTCACCCCAGTTATTACAGCCGAAAGCTGTGATGACTGGGGTGACGGGAATCCAGAGGAACAAAGCCATCCTCCTTATCAACATCGCATTCAATCAAGCCACTTTTAGAAGCTCGCTCCCACTCATGTGGCGATAAGACTTTATAAATATTCTTATTCGTCAGTTACTGATTTGGCCAAGTTTCCAGGTTGATCAATATCTGGTGCAAAATCTATTATCAATACATGGCTTTTATCATCGCTACAGATAATTGATTCGGTGCTGTTCACGACAGCCATTGCCGCGCGTCCCGCTCAAAGTCAATGCCACGTAAGTCGTCTGCCAAACGTGTTAGCCGCACATGTTTCACCTTCGGCGGTTTGCCGATTAATTTGTATTTCACGCGCTGCATCACAGCAAAGTCATACAACGCGCAAAGCAATCTGTCCTTACGCGGAAATTGCTGGCGAAGGTAACGTTGATAATCCGGCGTGACGAACTCGGTAAACGAAATTCCTTTTTTATAACGCGGTTCAATGAATTCTTTTTTCAACCACTTCAAATGAAAATACATGATACCCATATAACGATATTCGCGGTGCGGCGGTTTTTTATCGGGCACTTCAAAATGTTCGACACGCCGGCGTTGATAAAACATTCCACCGGTGTGAATTTGGTGATAAAAAATGTCGCCGTTGCCAGAGAATACACGATGCGGGGGGGGGGACTAACTGTAAGGTTGTCTGCTTGATCTCGGATAAGGTTGATGCCAGAGAAGGTATAAACTTTTAGCTTGTCCGCCGCCATGTCGGTGCGAATGGTTTTAATCAACGGCGCAAGTTTGCAGGGTATGGCGAGATGGTCGGCGTCCAGTTTGACTGCCACGCGATAACTACATTGTGACAACGCGTAGTTGTAATAATTCGCCATACTATGCACCGATGCGGTTGGCGTTTGCGTGTGTTCTTTGGTCGCCGTCGGAACCACTTGCGGCAAATAATGAAATACCTTTATTTTCTGCGGATACTTGGCTGCGAGGTCGTGCAGTATTTGCGGCGTGGCATCAGTGCAGTCGTTATAAACCGCGATGATTTCGTCGTAAAATGGCAAATGCGATTCAATCGCAAGACGCACGAACCGCTCTTCATTTTTAACTCGCATATACGCGCTGATGCCCGGCGGTCGCGGTGCGGATAATGATGCGGGATTGAATTTGAATTGGTCGAAGTTGTCGGACATTGCGAATCTCTGCTAACTATAACCCGCTATTGGATATTTTCCGAGCGGTATAAAAATAATTTTCTGTAGAAGCGTTGCAAAAAATATCGCAAGCCAAAAGGTAGATGGCGATGTATTTTTTGTGATCTGGTCAACTCCATAAAAAATGGCGCGTCCTTTACTGTTGAAAGCCATGAATTGATTCTTGATTCGGAAGTCAATCTCCATTTCACATGGCGCGCATTAATGTGTTGCGTTCAACGCACGATTCAATAAACAAATGCCTGAAGAGAAGTATGATTTTCACCATGATAACCTTCCCATGAGCTCACATTCAGCTTATTTAATGTAAAGACATTTTCCAAACAGTTGAATTATCATTAAGTACAAGGCCGTGAATATCGTTATGTACGGGGTGATTGCTCTCCCAGCAGTCACCCCGCTTCCCCCGTCATTCTTGTTTGTGTTCACAGATTCGATGACTGGATTTCCCCCGAACCCAGACGTCCCGCCAAAGGCAGGACGCCTGGCTTCGGCGAGAATGACGGGGTTCGGCGTGATGACTGGGCAGGTGGCACACCCTCACGACCCGATAATAAATGAGTGCTAACATAAGCACTATTAACAATACTATTAACAGCAACAGCAACAGCAACAGCAACAGCAACAGCAACAGCAACAGCAACAGCAACAGCAACAACGAGATGGTTCGTCGCTTCCCGGCACTCTCGGGCTTGCCCGCTGACGGGTTGGAGGTATTTAAAGATGTCAATCGCCATAGAGAAACAACCCCTGGGAGCTACGCCTAGACTTAACACTAGACGCTTAATGCTCGCCGCGCTGGCACTCTTCTTGATACCACTCCTGCTGACTGCTTGCTCCAGCGGTGGTGGGGGTAGTAGTAGCCCGCCAGCACCAGCACCCACATCACCGCCACCAGATCCACCACCGCCACCGCCACCGCCGCCGCCACCGCCGCCACCACCGCCACCACCGCCACCACCACCACCGCCACCGCCAGATCCGCCACCGCCTCCACCACCGCCGCCGCCGCCACCGCCGCCACCGCCGCCGCCGCCGCCACCACCACCACCACCAGATCCACCGCCGCCGCCGCCACCGCCGCCACCGCCGCCACCGCCACCGCCACCGCCGCCGCCACCACCGCCACCGCCACCGCCACCGCCACCGCCGCCGCCACCGCCGCCACCGCCACCGCCACCGCCACCGCCACTGCCAGATCCACCGTCACCAGTAGCCCCTGCCATGTTTTCCCCACGCACCTCGCCGGCGGTCACCATTCCAGCCGATGATGCCGATTACGCTGCCCGCAAACATACCTTTGAAATGTCTGCTGAATACGAAGTGACATACACAGTGGGCACCTCCGAGAACAGAGTTGATTCGCATTTGGGCAGGATTAACGCCGCCGCGGCTTATGCGCGTGGCGCGACCGGGGAGGGCGAGACCATTGCGATTTTTGATACCGGCATCCTTGCATCCCACCCAGAGTTCAGTGGTGCCGGAAAAGTCATCCAGCCTGGTATTTCGAATGCTGGGGCTGACAAACGTCACGGCACTGCGGTCTCGGCGGCGGCGGCGGCCAGACGTGATGCCGGGCTCAACATGCACGGCGTGGCGTATGACGCCACAATTGCCTTCCGCGAGATTCCCTTGGATACACCCGATGGCACATATCGCCCGATCAACCTCACCACTTTTTCGGAGGACGCGGCATTCTTTGCTCAACTCATTGATTACGCAACCACCCATAACGCTGCCATTATGAATGCGAGTTTTAACGAAAATGGTGCCATATCGACATACGACCGCGCAGAAGTTATCAGCGAATTCGCAGATAGTGCCGCGGTATTAGCACAAGCAAGTACGGACGATGCGGACAAAAAGATCATAGTCTGGGCGGCCGGCAACGGTGGCACTCAAAGAACAATAGACAGGGAAGTAGCAATCCACGACTCGCCGGAAATATATGCGGGGTTTGGTATCTACTTTCCGGAGTTGCAAAAAAATATTATTGCGGTGGTGGCACTGGACCAGGACGGCAGCATCGCGCGTTATTCCAATCGTTGTGGCATCGCCAAAAATTTTTGTATTGCCGCGCCCGGCACCGGAATAATTTCGGCATTAGCACTCAGACTTCCCAACAATCAGTATTCTGATGACTATGGGTATCGTCCGTTCAGCGGCACATCTTTGGCCGCACCAATCGTCAGCGGTTCACTTGCCGTCTTGCGGCAGTTTTTCCGCGGGCAACTTGGCAACACGGAACTGGTTACTCGTCTGCTGGCGACTGCCAATCGCGAGGGCATATATGCCGATTCTGATATCTACGGTCACGGCCTGGTGGATTTGGATGCAGCTACTTCTCCCGTGGGCCCGGTCATGACAAGCCTGTCCAGCGACCCCAATAGCCGCCCCCTGGCCGGCACCCGGGCAGCCCTGTCCGGCGGTGCCTTCGGCACTAGCTGGCAGCAGGGCTTGGCAGGTGTTGAGCTGGCCGGGTTTGATGCCCTGGATGCGCCCTTTTTTATGCCCGCCAGCAGTTGGGTCATGCAATCGAGCCGGCTGAACGATGCCTATCCTGAAAGACGGCAAGTGTCGGTGTCTGCCTATCAAGCAGCGTCTGCTTATTCTGGCGGCTCTTTCGGCGGTGGGCAAGACACTGGGGGCCTGTCCCTCGGCTTTGATGCGGGTCGCCGCGATATCGCCGATGCACGTTTGTCCTTTGCGGACGGCTGGTGGCTGTCCTACGGCGATCAAGCCGGGCGCTCCCTTGGACTCTATGCCCAGGATGCCTTGTCGTTTGATGCTGAGGGCAGGCATGGCAAGGCGGTGCTGCATCACTTCAGCGACTCGCTTGCCTTCGCCGCGCCGTACTTGTCTCTGGTGCGGGATGGTCCCGGTATCGGCTGGTCCGGCAGGGGGCGCTTTGGCTTTGCGCTCATGCAGGGCCGGCCGCAGTTTGATGGCTATCACAAACCCGGCGGCAAGCGCGGCCTGGGTGCCATGCTGGACCTGCAGTTAAGCCCTGGTCTCTGGCTGCAAGCCGGGGCAGTGCGTGAGATGGAAGGGTTTTTGGGGGCGCGTTTGGAAGGTGCCCTCGGCGAGATACAGGGCACGACCAACTTCTTCGGCATCAATGGTGCCTGGGCCCTGGGTGCTGCTAGTGGGAATAACGCTCTTAGTGACAATATAAACGCCAGCCAGCCCTGGCGGCTGCTTGCCTCAGCCTACCTGGGTCGCACCCGGACTCAGGTGCACAGGGGTGGCCCGGTGCAGGGAGTAGTGCAGGGAGTAGTGCAGGGAGTTGACACTATCCTGAGCAGTGCCTTCAGTATTGGTGCGGTACGGGCATCCCTGTGGCGACGTAATGATTGGTTGGGGCTGCGCTTGTCGCAACCGCTACGCGCCGAAGCGGCTAGTCTCAGGATGCGCCTTCCTGCGGGGCGCACCCGATATGGTGAACTGCTGAGCCAAGCCCACAGTGTGAACCTAGCGCCAACGGGGCGGCATCTGCAAGCCGAGGCGGTCTATCATCTGCCCCTCGCGGGTGGCACCTTGGAAGCCAGCCTGGGTGCAGAGCGGCAACCCCAGCATGATCGGACCCGGGGCATACAGCCGTTTATGCGCTTTTCCTTCACCCGAGAGTGGTAGACACTCTTGGCCGTCAGGATCAAAGAAGGCGGGAATCCAGAAGGATGAAGGCAATACTGCTCGTTCCTCTGGATTCCCGAGCAAGCTCGAGAATGACGGCGCGAGGCGCCGTAGGCGGGAATCCAGAAGGATGAAAGCAATACCGCTCGTTCCTCTGGATTCCCGAGCAAGCTCGAGAATGACGGCGCGAGGCGCCGTAGGCGGGAATCCAGAAGGATGAAAGCAATACCGCTCGTTCCTCTGGATTCCCGAGCAAGCTCGAGAATGACGGCGCGAGGCGCCGTAGGCCGCCAGAAGGATGAAGGCAATACTGCTCGTTCCTCTGGATTCCCGAGCAAGCTCGAGAATGACAGCAAAAAAGCACACGTCATTCTTGTCGCCGTCATTCACGCCGTCAGGATCAAAGCAGGCGGGAATCCAGAAGGATGAAGGCAATACCGCTCGTTCCTCTGGATTCCCGAGCAAGCTCGAGAATGACGGCGCGGGGCGCCGTAGGCCGCCAGAAGGCGCGGGGACGCCCCGCCGTCATTCTCGCCTTCTTTGATCCTGACGGCCTAGGTTTTGGTTCTCAAGATATTCGACAAGGCAGGGTTGGCTTCTCTTGAGGGGCGGTACACTAGCAGGATTTTGCCAATGGCTTGTACAATATCAGTGTCAGGGAGCAATTCTATATCCTTAATCAAGGTGGCGCGGGTCTCGCGATTGGCCATGATTTTTACCTTGATCAGTTCATGCTCATCCAGAGCTCGATTAAACTCATCCAGAACACTGCCAGACAAACCCTTGCTCGCAATCGTAACAAGGGGGTTTAATTCATGCCCAATGGTACGCAGTCGCTTTCTCAATCTCACATTCATCAGGGGAGTGTACAAGAAGTCAGGATGAAAAAGTCAAAACCGAATGTCCGGTGGCTCGCCGAGCATCAACAAGATGAGTATGTGCGCCGCGCCAAACTTGAGGGTTATAGGTCCAGAGCAAGTTATAAATTGCTGGAAATTGACGACAAATATCATGTCATCCAGCCCGCCGCCAGAATTATTGATCTAGGTGCCGCCCCGGGGGGCTGGTCCCAGGTCGCCGTGCGCAGGGCAGGTGCCCAGGGCTATGTGCTTGCCCTGGACCTGCTCAGTATGGAGCCACTAGACGGCGTCCAGTTTATCCAGGGTGATTTCACCGCTTCGGCCATCCAGGATAGGTTGTTAGAATGTTTGAACGGCAAGCCGGTTGACCTTGTAATCTCTGATATGTCCCCCAATTTAAGTGGTATGAAAGCTATTGATCAGCCCAAGGCGATGCACCTCGCCGAACTCGCCCTGGAGCTTGCGGGGTGCCAGCTGCGGGCGGACGGCAGCCTGTTGCTAAAGTGCTTTGAGGGCGAGGGGATAGACGCCATGCGGGCTGAGCTGCGGCAACATTTTGTGCGCCTGAATACCATCAACCCCCGTGCTTCTCGGGACAAGTCCAGGGAAATTTATATGCTCGGCAGGGGCTTCACATCTGCTGAGGCACTGCCCAGGGGCTAGGGTGCCTCGGCTATTCACAAGCGACATTCACAAGCGACATGTTGCTCAAAAAATGGTCAAATAGGGCTGTGGAGTGTAAAACTTCTGACAAATCAGGGAGAAACAATTGAATGACATAGGGAAAAACGTCCTTCTGTGGCTGGTTATTGCGGCAATATTGCTCATGGTGTTTCAGAACTTCAATGTTCAGTCAGACACGGAAGAAATCGACTATTCCTCCTTCTTGGAACTGGTCGATAAAAATCAAGTGCGGTCGGTGGAAATTGACGGCATAACGATCCGCGGGGAAAGGCATAACGGACAGAAGTTTGAAACTATTCAACCTCGAGTTTCCGACACTGCCTTGATTGGTGACCTCCTGGATCACAATGTTGACTTCAAAGGCAATCGGCCAGAGCAGCAAAGTATCTGGACGCAACTGCTGATCGCCAGTTTTCCTATTCTGGTTATCATCGTGGTGTTTATATTCTTCATGCGCCAGATGCAGGGCGGCTCTGGTGGTCGGGGCGGGCCACTTACCTTCGGCAAAAGCAAGGCAAAGTTGCTCGGTGAAGATCAAATCAAAACGACCTTCGCCGATGTTGCTGGTGTTGATGAAGCAAAAGAAGATGTGCAGGAGTTGGTTGAGTTCCTGCAAGACCCGAGTAAGTTCCAGAAACTAGGCGGGCGCATTCCACGGGGGATACTCATGGTCGGCCGGCCCGGCACCGGTAAAACGCTACTGGCGAAGGCGATTGCTGGTGAAGCGAAGGTGCCGTTTTTCAGCATTTCCGGGTCGGACTTTGTTGAGATGTTTGTGGGTGTGGGGGCTTCCCGGGTCAGAGATATGTTTGAACGGGCTAAAAAGCAAACCCCCTGCATCATTTTTATTGATGAAATTGACGCCGTAGGCAGGCACCGGGGTGCCGGTCTTGGCGGCGGGCATGATGAACGCGAGCAGACCTTGAACCAACTACTGGTGGAAATGGACGGCTTCGACGGCAACGAAGGCATCATTATTATCGCTTCCACCAACAGGCCGGATGTACTTGACCCGGCACTTCTGCGCCCCGGCCGGTTTGACCGTCAGGTCGTCGTCTCCCTGCCCGACATCAGAGGGCGTGAACAAATACTCAAGGTACACATGCGCAAGGTACCGCTTGCGGACGATGTGGATACCGCCGTGATTGCGCGCGGTACTCCTGGGTTTTCTGGTGCTGATCTGGCGAATCTGGTCAACGAGGCGGCACTTTTTGCGGCAAGGCAAGAGCAACGTAGTGTGGGGATGAACCAGCTGGAGCAGGCAAAAGACAAGATCATGATGGGCGCGGAACGCAAGAGTATGGTCATGTCCGAGAAGGAACGGCGGAACACGGCTTATCATGAAGCAGGGCATTGTATTGTCGGCTATCTGGTGCCGGAACATGACCCCAGTTACAAGGTAACGGTGATTCCAAGAGGCATGGCACTTGGGGCGACGATATTTCTTCCTGAGGAAGATAGATATTCCATGAGCAAACGTTCAGTCACCAGTCAGATTTCTACGCTCTTTGGTGGGCGCATTGCAGAAGAATTAACGCTGGGACCAGAAGGAATTACGACGGGTGCTTCCAACGATATTGAACGCGCTACCATGATGGCAAGGGCAATGGTCACTCGCTGGGGCTTGTCTGAGAAACTCGGACCCCTGACTTATGAGAAGGAAAGCGAAGAGGTCTTCCTGGGTATGTCTGCTGGCAATAACCAAGCTCAGGTATCACCAGATACCGCCAAGAAAATCGACATGGAAGTGCGGGCGATTATTGACGACTGTTATGCGACCGCCAGAAAACTCTTGAAAGACAATCGGGACAAACTTGATTTGATGGCCGAGACATTGTTGGAGTATGAAACTATAGGTCGCAGTCAGATTGATGACATCATGAATGGCAAAATACCTCAGCCGCCTGATGATTGGCGCGATAAGAAGGGCGGTCATTCGGCATCGGTTGATGAGGGCTCTTTATCGGCTGAGGGCTCTTCATCCGCTGAGGGCTCTTCCGCTGATGGCTCTTCATCAGATAAGGGCTCTTCATCCGATGGCTCAACAGATGTGGGGCAGATGGGTAATCCTGCTACTGAGCACTAACTTCACCCATTTCTTCTGGACACAGTTCTTCTGGAAGCGGCGGGTGCTAGTCATCGCTCAATGAGTTGCATCACTGCTATAACCTATAGATTTTCACATGACCTAGCTGAGGCTTCAGCACCACCTAGGATTAAAGGCAGATTGGCGTGACCGATAAAAAATATTTCGGAACGGATGGCATCAGAGGGCAGGTAGGGCACCATCCTATTACCGCCGAGTTTGTGCTCAAACTTGGCTGGGCGGCGGGGAAGGTACTGACAAAAGAAGGTAGCGGTAAGATTCTGATTGGCAAGGATACGAGAATTTCCGGCTATATGTTTGAGTCTGCCCTTGAAGCCGGGTTGGCCTCAGCCGGTGCCAATGTATTACTCCTCGGTCCCATGCCGACGCCAGCAATTGCCTATCTCACGAGAACCTTCAAAGCGAACGCCGGCATAGTAATCAGCGCGTCTCACAATTCTTACCATGACAATGGCATCAAGTTTTTTTCCGCCGAGGGGGTGAAGTTAGATGACCAGGTTGAAATTGCCATTGAAGCGGAGATCAGCAACAAGATGCAAACGGCCCCATCGGAGCAGATAGGGAAGGTTTCCCGCATTGATGATGCCGCGGGTCGTTATATTGAGTTTTGCAAGAGTTGCTTCCCGGTAAAATCTAATCTAAGCGGCCTCACCATCGTGCTGGATTGTGCGCATGGGGCCACCTATCACATTGCGCCTAGTGTATTCCATGAATTGGGCGCCGAGACGATTGAACTTGCCACTTCTCCCGATGGTTTCAATATCAATGCCGATGTGGGTTCCACCAGACCGGATGCTGCCCGCCAGGCAGTGCTTGAACATAAGGCGCATCTTGGCATCGCATTTGATGGTGATGGGGACCGGGTGATTATGATCGATGAGCGAGGCGAGGTAGTTGACGGTGACCAGATGCTGTTCATCATCGCCACTGCTCGAGCCGCTGCCAACCCCGAGACGGCGGATACCGCGGGGGTGGTCGGCACCATGATGAGCAATCTGGGTCTTGAACAGGCAATGGCGGCGGCTGGCATACCCTTCTTCCGGGCGGCGATTGGCGACCGTTATGTGCAGGCGGCACTCCGCTCCCGCGGCTGGACGCTTGGTGGCGAGAGTTCTGGACACTTGCTTTGCCTGGATCTGACGACCACTGGGGATGGCATTGTTTCTGCCTTGCAAGTGCTCAAAACCATGGTGGAGACTGGGCGGAGTTTGAATGAACTCAAAGGCGGGATGACCAAGTATCCACAGCATGTTACCAATGTGCCTTGCCATAAGCCCGTCAACATTGAGCAGTCGGATACCGTCACCCAAGCCCTGGCGAAGGCTGAGCAAAAGCTGGCTGGACGCGGGCGAGTGTTGCTGCGACCTTCTGGTACCGAGCCAGTCGTTCGGATCATGGTGGAAGGGGAAGATCAAAGATTGGTGGAGACGCTCAGCAAGGAGCTTGCCGCTCTGGTATCAAAGGCGCTGGGTTAGTTTCCTGAGTAGCAGTTTTTGAATATGAGCGGTCAATTCGTTATGATGCGGTGCTTTTTTGATCCAAGCACCTTAGCCTGAGTGGTATTACCATCCTTGAGGAGAAATAGTTGAAAAGGCTTCTCGTGGCGGGCAACTGGAAGATGAACGGGGACAGTGCCAGTGTCGCCTCGTTGCTTAATAGCCTGAGAGGCGAGTTTGAGGCGGGTGAGCATGAGTCCGGTGAGCATGATGCTGGTGAGCATGAGTCCGGTGAGTATGAGGCTGGTGAGCGTGAGTCCGGTGAGCATAAGACCGGTGAGCATAAAGAACCGCCTGCTAGTCGTTTCCAACATTGCGAGGTGCTGGTTTTCCCGCCGCATGTGTATCTTGCGCAGGTGGTGGCAGGGCTGAAAGGCACCCAGTTAAAATTGGGCGCCCAGGATGTAGATAGTCGTGATATAGGGGCGGTGACCGGCGGCGTGGCAGCGGCGATGCTCAGGGATATAGGATGTCAATTTGTCATTCTGGGTCATTCTGAGAGACGTAGGTTGTTTCATGAAGACAATGAAACTATCGCCCAGAAGTTTGCGCAGTGTGTTGCGCATGCCATGTGTCCGATTCTTTGTGTGGGAGAATCTCGAGAGCAAAGACAAGCGGGGGTGACGCTTGAGGTGGTCACCGAGCAACTGGATTTTGTGTGTCGGCAGGTAGGAACGACAAATATGCGCAAGGCAATGGTTGCTTATGAACCGGTCTGGGCAATCGGGACAGGTGAAAGTGCTAGCCCAGAAGAGGTGGAAGCAGCCCATGCTGGCATCAGGGCACACTTGGCTAGCATTGATGCTGGGCTAGGTGCCAATGCCAGGCTACTTTACGGGGGGAGTGTAACGCCTGACAATGCGCCGGCGCTGCTTGCTAATGAAGATGTTGATGGTGTCCTGACGGGTGGTGCTTCTCTCTCTGGGGAGAGCTTTTTGCAGATTTGCCAAGCGGCTGAAATGGCTGGTGTGAAGTAATTGGTTTGCAGTGGCTGGTTTGCAGTAATTGTTTTGGAGTGACTGGTTTGAAGTGATTGTTTTGAAGTGATTGTTTGGGAGTGACTGTTCTGAAGTGACTGTTCTTAAATGACTGTTCTAAAGTGAAGATAGATTATGGAAACTTATGAAACTTTGATACTTGTGGTGCATGTGATTGCGGCACTCTCGGTTATCGGGCTGGTGCTTATCCAACGTGGTAAGGGTGCGGACATGGGCTCTGGATTTGGTGGTGGCTCCTCCAGCACTGTCTTTGGTAGTAGCGGTGCTGGTAACTTCCTCACCCGGCTCACCACTGGCATCGCCATAACCTTTTTTGTGACGAGTTTTGGTTTGGCATTTTATGCCAAAGAAAAATCAAAGTCCGCCGCTGAGTTAGGAATACCGACGATTGTTGAACAGGCTGCTGAGTCGGGAGCCGCATTGGAAGACGATGCTGCCGCCTCAGAAATTCCGTCTCTGGAGCCCAGGCCCGAGGATGACACCGAGTCAGAAGTGCCAGAGATTTAAGTTGAGTTCAGCGCCGAAGTGGTGAAATTGGTAGACACGCTACCTTGAGGGGGTAGTGGGGGTAACCCCGTGGAGGTTCAAGTCCTCTCTTCGGCACCATCCCTTATGTAGCGCATGTCTTATGTATTAGTGGTCATCCCCCCATAGCCAGGGTTTGATGGTTTCCCAGGCTAAATCAGCAATGTTATCTGTTCGCTTCTCTATGAAATCTTTTGTCCAGTCATCAACATCGCGAATAGGATCTAAAAATTGCAACCTTTCACCATTACGCAGCATTTCCTTTGTTGATTTTTGGAATGAAAAACCAGCGTCTACTGCTTCATCAATCCTATCATTCACTCCACTCTTTTTTGTTTCAATAAATGCTGAGTAAAAAATTCTTTTTTTGTCCCATGATTCATTTCCAACACTCGAATTTTCCTTTGCGGGGAGCAGAAGCAAATTTCCAAGAGTATCTACAGTGTATTGGCTTTGGTAAATAGCACTGTCCCATTTATTTTTACCAGGATTTGCTTTCGGTGCTACATGTTCCAAAGTAGCAAATTTTGAATCTATCCATATCTCGTAGCTCAGATATTTATTGTTTTGGGCTGGTCGAGTGTCGTCTTTTGACCACCATCCTTTTGTATTCATATCAGCCCCGGCTCGATGTGCTGCGGCAAGCAATATAAATCTTGAAAGAGGTTTAGATTGACGGGCTAAAGGGATTTCACGAACTTTATCAATCCATTTTTGCTTGCTAGTTACATCGGGAACTTTCTGTTTGAGTTGATTACGCAATGCTACCTTAAGATTCTCTACACTCCATAGCGTGTTTTTTCCATCAAGTCCTGCTGATAAAGGGTCACCCTCAAATTCTGTTGGCTTCTTCTTCATCAGTGAACGCAATACCGTATCAATACCTCCTGTTACACCCGTAGCCGCCCGCCGGATAACAATAAATGCAGTCACTGCTTTCAGTGCATTTAAAAAGTCTTCTCCCCCATTTGTCTTATCGGTTTGGGACCAATATCGGCATAAAATAGGTATGGCTAGGCTAGTTTTCATATCAAGGATGAATCTCAGACATAACTTAATTTCATCTCTATGTTTTTTAGAGAATTTTGCTTCGTTATCGTCTATACCATCTTTATCCCAGCAATGATGTCTGAAGGTTGCTACATCAGCTAAATATTCTATAAAAGAATGTTTGGTATCGTCGGGAATATGTAGGTATGTTTTTCTAAGATAACTTCTCTGGTTATTTAAATTTGTTGGGAGTTTTTCGCCATTAATATAAAGAGCAAATGATATGACAAGTTCATTTGATTCGTTTTGCCTTTTTGCATAATCTCCAGGGTCTGGAAATCTATCATCTAAATGCTTATTAATGCGCTCGTATGCGTCCTCATATCTACCCCTGTATTCATGGCGCTTCTGATCAAAGCGTAAAACTAGTGGCTTCAATGTTTGAATGGCAGTCAGCGGCTCGCCAGTAGTATTCAGAGAATAAAAAATATCAAATGCAAGTTTTTCATTACTCGTTTTAATGCGAGTTAGTATAACAAATTCTCTCATGTATGATGCGAATAGTAGGAGGCGAATAAGGGGTTCAATTATTTTATTTTTAGATATAAACGCTTTCGATGCTTTCTTATCAGTATCATTTTTCAAAACCTTTAATTTATAAAATAATCCTTTTATACCCTGCGACAAAAATTTATCTGCGGATACATATAAAAACTCTGTATCTTTTTTTTTGAAGCTTTCATCTTCAGATAAAACAGATAATTCTCGTATTTTTCTCTTAATGATTTTATAGTTTTTGACCAACCTTTCAGTAGCACTATCATTTATATTGGGTAGCTTGAATTCGCGATTACTTTTCTTCTTTGAACTAAGGGCATGATAATACTTAGAAAAATCTTTTAAAAATGATGCGATGGCAGATTTGTACTTTGATTTTGAATAAGTTAGACCACGAGTGTCACCGTCACTTTCTCTTATAATTTTCGGGTAGGGGTAATTTTCTCTGTGAACAGATTGCTGGCCTGTGGTGCACTCATACAAACACGCTAATTGGAAATCCACTTCTTTCTTTATCCAGCCTTTGATTTTATTAGTAAACTTTTTATCAGTAGCGAACTTGAGCAATATTTCATCTAAATTAATTGAAATTTGTTCAATTAGAGCACAGGCAATAAGCACGAGTGTTGTTAGCCTTTGTTGTCCATCAACTACTGATAAAGATGTTCCATCAAAACCAGATTCTGCGTTCTTTTCTTCAAATAAAATAAGGGTTCCCAGAAAAGTAAATGACTCATCGCTACTGCTGTTATCCATACTCTCTGATAAACGATAAAACCCATTTAAACAATCAACTATAAGGCGGTGTATGTGATTATCACTCCAGTCATAATTTCTTTGATAATCAGGAATTTTATAACCAACGACACTGCCATGACGTGCCATGGTTTCATAAAAGCTTGATGCCTTTGCTTTGAATATAGATTTTGCATCTATATCTGCCATTGATTATTCCTTTTGATTATTTCTCTTTCGGAACCAGCTTCTACAAACTACAAATCAAACATGCTTGATCTTCTGGATCATCGTCATCGGTTTCTCTGAGTATGTCTTGCCAGCGATCCGATACGGTCTTAGAAGTAGCGATAATGCCCCTTTCTGTCTCTCTCTTTTCAGCTTTAGCTACCAACTCATCTACCGACCCTTGTGATGACCAGGTATAACCATGACCGCCAATATCAACGCTGCCTTCTTTCCAGTCATACTTCTTGCGAATTTTCTGCTCAAATGCCTTAGCTTTTTCAAATAATTCAGGATGATTTCTTTTCAAGCCAAGCCATTCATCCTGGCGCTGAAAGAAACAAAAATAACAACCAGATCGAGAACGCCACTTGTAATACTCAGGAATTCCTACTGAGTCTTCCAGAATATTGAATATGTCATCTCGTACCAAGCCATCATCAATAAAAGGAAAGACCGCCTTAATGGTTTCCTTGTGGCTGATGTACCCTTCTCGGTTTTCATCGGCTCTTATACCGATATAACTCACTACCGGGTCCTCGCCAACAAACTTCTCAAAAGGTTCTATTTTCATTACCCGGGTACACCAGCGCTGTTTGGCTGATGGCAGGTATTCATTATGAATTTTTAACCAGTGCTCAAAAGGCTTCCCACTACTGAGCCGGGTTATTTCTTTGCCTAAGTAGGCTTCCAATTTATCCAGGAAGTCATACACCTCTTTAAGCTCGGAACCCGTATCGGAAAAGAAATATTCAACTCTCTCATGTATGCCCGGATATCGGTCTTTAATGTAGATTGCTAAGGCCGCGCTGTCTTTGCCGCCCGATAACCCTAAGACATGGCGAGATTGAGTGTCGTCTTTAACGGCTTGTATGCTTATTTTTTTAGACATGTTTAACTTGCTTTATCTTTACGGGTGTTGTGTGTTTCTCTTTGCGGGCAGACGGTGAATTTCTATGGGTTAAGTAGTCATCAACTAATTCGGCTAGTGCCGCTAATTGTAATTCATTATTCTTATTCACAATAAGCACTTTATTCAGTTTTTCTTTTATTTCCTCTATGGCAATACGATAGGATTCTTCTATGACGACAACCTCATCAATGGGCGGCACACCTTTTTTGAACAGTTTGAGCAGGATCACATCAAAGCTGTCATCCGATTTTTTGACTCTTTTGTCATAGTGCAATCGCAGGGTTTCTAAATCTAGAATTGTCTTGGAGAAATGGCTGAGTCTTATATCAACTTCACTACGATCTGTATCAGTCCACTTTGCAGATGGTTTTTGTCCTAGAAACATTAATATATTTTCCAACCAGCTAGCATCATCCCCATTCGGTTTAGTTAACCGTTTGATAAATGCCTTTAATCCATCAACATCCACAGTGTATTGATCTAACCCTTCATAACGGCTGGACCTGCGCCGCAAATCGGCGAGGGAACCGTTTTTGTCCATGTGAAAGGCTTGCAACAACATTTTTATTTGCTGCTTAATCATATTGGGATATGCAGATTTCAGTTCTTGCAGGGACTCGTTCAGGGCACTAGCAAAACCTTCTAGGCTGGGTTGTTTCTTTTTCAATTCCCCCTCATAACCCAGGGCTTTAGGAATGTCTTCAAGCAGTAATTTCTCTGGCGATTTAGCAAGACTGAATGCATCTCTGACTCGCTTTGCTCTATCGCTAAGGTCAACACTCTTGGTCTTTTGTGTGTATGGCTCTAATCCGCCTATCCATCTTGCCAGGGGGCGTGCCAATTGAACGATAGTCGGTTGATCATTGGACCGAACAACTTTGGAATACTCTTGGTATATGGAAGCCTTTAATCCGGAAATTTTAAATCGTTGAAAAGTAAATTCGTCAGGTCGTTTTACAAAACGATCTATCATTTCTTCGGTAAAGAATGGCCGATAGCGATTTTCCTCATATAAAGCAAGTTCATGCTGATAAACAATATAAGCAGCGATGTATATGATGGGCAAAACGCCCGCCTTTACTCCATAAGGTGGCGCCATCAGTTCCTGGTTCAGGTCGGCAAGAGATATTGCTTCATCTTCCGTGCTATCTAGAAACTCATCAATTCGCTGCCAAACAGGAAATAAAGTTGAGTTTTTGGGAGGCACAACAAACCGCATTGTGTCTGTATTATGAATACCAGTTGCACGCAGAATTGAACGATAGATTGCCTTCTCAGGAGGGAACTTTTCTATCCCTAGATCAACTTCCTTTTGGCTGCCGAGCATCGCCCAAAGGAGTTTAGTTCTGGCCGCTATGGCTTGCGCCGATGGGCTGTCTCGGTTAATCAATTCATTAGGTAAGGTCGGTGCCTTGCTATAAACTTTTTTCAGTATAGAAGATAAATTATGCTGAAAATCTCTTTTATGAATTACGGAAAATTGTTTGCCGCGGTTAAACCAGACACTTTCCTCCGGGTTATCCAACAAACTTTGAAGTATGATATTTTCCGCCTGTTCGGCTGCCGTTAATCGGTCTTCAAATTCTCGTTTTGCAACTGGATCGCTATTCAGTTCTTGCTTGGTAATCTGTACTTGTCGCAGTGCCAACACCTCGGCGGTTGCCTTGCGTAACTGCACCCCATTCAAGCACAAACCAACTAGATCAACATTGGAATAATTCTTTGTAACTTCCTCGTAAAATATTTTCTCGTCGTCTTGTGCCGATGCCAAAAAGAAAATGATCCTTGGGGTGTCAATCTGCTTCGGTGATTTTTTAAACGTTTGCGCGTCAACAAATTCAGGAACGAAATAACGTAGCGCACCATTTTCAATGGTGTATCGTCTGGCAACAACAGACAGTAGAGTTTGTTTCTCATTGAGGACTGTTGCTAATGAGAAGTTTCCGAGATTATTTAGTTCTTCTCCAACAGCATTTTCCAAATCGAAATCACTGCCCTGCCAAACACGATATTCACCACTGAATTTACGATAGGTGATGATTGATTTATTGACGAGTGCTTTAATCACGCTAGATGTATTAGTGCCATTCTGTGCGCAGGTTTCTAATATCGCTTTGGAAGCTTTCAACCCCCCTTTTATACCTATGATATTTAGAATACCTATTGTTTTAAGCATATATATTTGCTCTTCGGGCGCATCTCCCAATCGTTCTAGTGATGTGACTACCTCAGCCCAACGTCTATGTGTTGTGTGGTCGCCGAGCGCGGCGGGTTGATTCGTAATAAAATAGTCGTATATGTGATCTGGATAAACCCACGAATCTATGGAATCAATACGCGCTAACATATCCTGCAAGCCATATTCTTCATGGCTGCCTAGATAGCTAAAAAGTGTTCTTTCATTTTGCGCTACTTTTTGACAAAGCAATGGTAGCAATATCGCGCTGACCGGATGCAGCGGATAGGTATTACACAATAAATCTGTAGCAGATTTTGTATCTAGGGTGCTAGGAAGAGCTTCCTTTTGTATCAGTATTTTAACAATCTTTGCTGTTTGCCTGCTAAGCTTAACGCTTTCGTTTGTCGTAAATCTATGTTCAAACGCAGCGCCAACAACTCTTAACACCTGCTCGGCTGATTCTAAAAATGGGACTTCTTCAAATCTCCCTTGTACTTTTGACCACTCATTTTTTAGATTCTCACCTAATCCTTTTGCATACTGTTCAAAGGATTGATGCAACAAGACAAATAAGAAAAGTTTACGATTGCCTGCTACGCATGCCTTCTCTGCCAGTGTTTGCAGGATATAAATATCATTAGCACCATAATGACGAGCCTCATATTCTAAAAATTTACCCAACTCATCAATAACAAGAACAATACCCTTGCAGTTGGTTTTTAGCAGTGCTGTCTGTAGTTGATCTACTAGCTCAATAACAAGTGTCGCGGTTACCGATGCCCCATCACATGCATCTGCAAGAAGGCTAATAATTTTTGGATTCTTGCCTTTTATGTTTGCCCAGTGTTGTTCTGAGGCATGCAGTAATCCATGCAAAATACATTTCCCCATTGTCTGTGGGGAACCGGTGATGAGTACTTTGAGATACCCTTTTGTTCCCTTTGTTTCTTTATTGAAAACTCCATGTAAATCTGGTGATACTGATTTTAGGATTTTATGCGCTGCTTTCGTGAGTGGTGCATCGGGAGCTGATAGCAATTGGGAGGAAAAGTTTTGACTGGAAGATTTGCCAACACCATAAGGACCAACAATTGACCAGGCTCTCGGTGCTTGTTTGTCGGTAAAACCATGACTAATCTGGCTAAATAATTTAAGTGCTCTAGTGGTTGGAATGTAGGTATTAACAACTTCTATGGAATCCGCATCTCTCTCTAAATTGACCGAGCGGGTATAGTGTGTTTTTACATGTATTTTATCCAGCATGCTCATGCTGCTTTTTCCTTCCGGTTGGTTTCGTAATGTTGTTCGATGAATGTTAAAGGCTCCACTTTTTTTGATAGATATAGATGATGGTGCCCTGCTGTATCTCTCAGTGCGAAGATACCAGGGATATAGTCGATTAAACCTTCTAATTTTGTGACTAAATCGCTTTCCGTTAGACGAAATACCGAACCCGGCGCAGGATATTCATCGCGGCTGTACATTAATTCTTCAATCGGCAAGGTAGCAGTACCTTTAGATGTAAATATTTGGCATACCGCAAACCCAAGAATGCCCAAAGGCAATTGTGGACGCGCCTTAGGGATAGATTGATAACTCCGACCACTCGTCGATTGAGATACTAGTTTTAGCAGTGAAAAAGGCGAATCAAGGGCGTCTTCTATAGGTGTTCGCGTATTGCCTTTTGACTGGGTGTACATCCTGGGGAGCAATAGGGCATCTTTCTTTAGGGTGTTAGGGGATGGCTTTTTCTTGTCTTGTATGCGGTCGTGCACATAATCAGTTAAAGCCGTGATCAGTTGCTGACCAGTAAATTCTGGTTTGTGATAGCGATTAAAGAACCAAAACCATGCCGTCGCCAACTCGGCATTTGTTGCCAATAACCAATGCAGTAGCCAGATGGTCGCTTCATCTTCCAAATAGGGGTCAAACCCTCTACTGCGTAACAGAGCCTTGCCCAAATCCGTTGGCTGACTAGTCTCGGACTCAATCATCTGGCAGGCTTTAAGCCAATACTTGATTGCCGCCACCATATTCTTGCCGACGCCCAGTAGAACCGTGGCCTCCTCGGATTCAAAGATTTGACGGTCCTTAGCCACAGCTTGAAAACCCTTAGAAAGCCAGCCGTAGCGGAGCGCGAAGGTTTCATGGCGTCCGAAAGCCATACTTTCTGCATTAAACTTCATGCTGCGTTTAGAATCATTGTTTAGTGCCAAGGTTTAACACAGTCCAGGGGGTACTTTAGCATTTATCCGAGGTTAGTCGTATGGCTAATATCCTACATATAACGTCTTTATCTAGGATAAACCCCCACCAACCCATCTCATAATTTTTACACACGAGCCGTCATTCATACCCTATAATGCCCGCCCTCATACGAGGTTTGTGTTCCTGGCAGATCTTCTACCGGGTCTGTAGCTCAGTTTGGTTAGAGCGCACCCCTGATAAGGGTGAGGCCGGTGGTTCAAGTCCACCCAGACCCACCAGTCCGGGGATGAGAGTCTGGTGCAAGAAGTCTTGGCTAGCAGGTGCCGCGTCGTCTGACCTTCTGGAACATGCCTTCTAAAGGATGCCTTCTAGAAGATGCCTTCTAGACAAGCCAAGACGGACACAGCATCATAGAGGGCGTTGATAGAAAAAGGGGCCATAGCTCAGCTGGGAGAGCGCCTGCCTTGCACGCAGGAGGTCGGCGGTTCGATCCCGCCTGGCTCCACCAACATCTTCACCTATCGCCAGTCCGTTATCATCGTGCACCCTCCCTGATATGCCCGCGCCAACCCCTGTTGAGGTGTAGCGGGAATATCACAGGTGGTTGCCTTTGTTCCTCTGGATTCCCGAGCAAAGCTCGAGAATGACGGCGCGGAGCGCCGTAAGCCGTCCCGGTCATCACAGCCATCCTCCCCGCCGTCATTTTTGACCTAGGCATGCGGCAGACTGTACCGCTCGTCCTCTGGATTCCCGAGCAAAGCTCGAGAATGACGGCGCGGGCACAAGAGCACAAGCTCTGGATTCCCGACCCCCCAGTTATCACAGCCGGCGGCTGTAATAACTGGGGTGCCGAGAATGACGGGGGTGGGTATCTAGTTGACAATCTTTACCAGGTGATGTGCCTTCTTACCCTTCTGAATCACAAAGAAACGCCCAAAGAGAGCGGCATCTTTGCTGAGGCTCAGCGCCACATCAGCTACTTTTGCGCCGTTGACGGACACACTATTGCTGGTAATCAACTTGCGCGCCTGCCCCATAGTCACCTCACCTCGGGGGGTAAGCGCAAGTCCTGATTCCACCAGCAGTGCTGCCAAACCCAAGCCTTTACCGGGCATCTTGACATGGCTCGTGTCCATACCATCTTGTGCGAGTTGCTCTAGGTCATCCGCATCA
Source organism: Candidatus Azotimanducaceae bacterium (assembly GCA_965208605.1). GTDB lineage: Bacteria > Pseudomonadota > Gammaproteobacteria > Pseudomonadales > Azotimanducaceae > UBA9659. The sequence continues at coordinate 1,920,256 of OZ242345.1, forward strand.
AGTTCGGCAAGGCTGTTGGTAAACATTGCCTGGGTAATTCGCTCGGCAGACTGAAGCCCGGCAGCGCCGTGTACCCTCTGGGTCACCTCCCGGGCTAGCGCAATATGTGCTATGCGTTCACCAGGATTGGTTTGGTGACTGGCTTCCAGTGCGGCCAATTCCTTTGCCGACAAGAAAGTAAATAAAGATAGATACTTCAACACATCATCGTCAGCAGTGTTGCGCCAAAATTGATAAAAACAAAAGGGGGAGGTCTTCTCAGGGTCTATCCAAATAGCGCCACCAGAAGTCTTACCAAATTTGGTGCCATCTGCTTTGGTCACCAGGGGATAGGTGATACCAAAAGCCTGCTCTTTTCGCATGCGCCGGATGAGCTCAATACCGCTGGTAATGTTGCCCCACTGATCGCTACCGCCCATCTGAATGGTGCAGTCATAGCGCTGGTTAAGGACCACAAAGTCATAGGACTGGAGAATCAGATAACTGAATTCGGTATAACTGATGCCCAGTGTCGTCTCTTCAAAACGTCGTTTGATGGATTCTTTTTGAACCATGGCATTCACACTAAAGTGCTTGCCTATATCCCTCAGATAATCAATGACTCGTAGTTCTTCGTTCCAACTGGCGTTATTGACGAGCACAGCAGAGGTGGCACCAGAATCAAAGTCAAGAAACTGACTTGCCTGGTGACGAATTCTCTCCACCCAGTCAGTGATGGTGGCTTTGGGTTGTAACTCTCGTTCGCTGTCCCGCCCGCCTGGGTCACCAATCATCCCCGTTGCGCCACCGACTAAGAGCAAAGGCCTGTGCCCAGCAAGTTGGAATCTACGGAGCGCAAGTAGCGGTACCAAATTACCAATGTGCAGGCTGTCGGCAGTCGGGTCAAATCCGCAATAGACAGTTCGCATGCCAGATTCAAGGTGCTGGCTAAGTGCCTGATGCGCACTTAATTGCGCAATAAGTCCTCGTTGTTGCAAGTGCTCAATAATATCCATTTTATTAGCCCTGTTTTGATGCGCATTGATAGATGTTGCATTTTTTTGCCACTCATTTCTGTGCTACTCGCCTTTGTATTACTCGCCTTTTTGCTATTCGTCCCGCTGGTGTGTGTTGTTTCTGCATGAATAAAAGTGCATTTTTTCTCCATTTTCCTTCATTTTTTTGTATAATCCGCAAGATTATTTGACTGTCAACAGCAAAAACCATCCCCCTAGGCTTGTGGTTAATATCTTTGTTGTTAATAGCCTTGCCGTTGCGTTTATTAGTTGCCCTTATTGGCTGCTCTTGTTAATAGTGCTTTTGTGGATATTGTTTTTATGAATGTCTATATGAAAAACAACGTTCAAAAAATATATTTATGGCTAGTCATCCTAGTGCTTGCGGTATTAGGTGCCTGGGTGATAGTGCTTGCCTCAAGTCATGGCATAGTTCTGGCAAACAATCTGGCGGCTCTGGAAGTCGCCGAGATTGAGGCTCCCTGGATTGAGCCCCCCCAGGAAGTGTCTCTGTTTGCTCCAGGAATACAAGCAGAGTCCGAGATGCCGCCAGCAGATCCAGGCAAATGGATCCATGTCAAGATCAAGTCGGGTGACAATCTGGCAAGAATTTTCCAACGCATCAGCTTATCACCAACAGATCTGCATAAGATTGTCTCTGTAGGGAGCAAAGTTTCCTCACTGAGGAAAATCCTGCCGAAGCAAGAGTTGAGTTTCCAAGTCACTGATGAAGGTGCCCTGGTTGCAGTCAGATATAAAAAGGACCCTCTGGAAACTTTGCAGATCACTCGTGATGGAGAAGCCTTCATTGCTGAATGGAAAACTGCGATACCGAGGGTCGCGCTCGTTCATAAGACGGGTTCCATCACCAAGAAGCAGCCGTCACTTTATCATGCCGGGAAGGCCGCTGGCGTTCCCGTCAGTATTATTATGAAGCTCAGCTACATCTTCCAGTGGGATATAAGTTTCGCGTGGGATCTTCGTCAAGGTGATTCTTTTTCACTGATCTATGAAGAGCTTTATGTTGATGGCGAGGAGGTAATAGAGGGTGACATTATTGCGGCGACTTTTACCAACACCAATGATGTGCATCATGCGGTTCAATATACTGACCTGAGCGGCCACACTAGCTATTACACACCTGATGGTCATAGCCTGCGCAAGGCATTTATCAGGGACCCGGTGCATTTTAGTCATGTCAGTTCTTCCTTTAATCTGCGCCGACTGCATCCCCTGCATAAGCGAGTGATGCCACATCGTGGTATTGATTACGCTGCTAGAAGGGGCACGCCGATTGTTGCCTCAGGCGGCGGCGTGGTCATTGAAAGAAATCAAAACGGAGCTTCTGGCAAATATGTGGTCATTCAACATGGCGAACAATACACGACAAAATATCTACATTTGTCTGCCTTTGCTCAAAAAACCAAGCGGAATCGTTCCGTCAAGCAGGGGGAAACTATCGGTTATGTCGGTGCCACCGGCTGGGCAACTGCACCTCATCTTCATTATGAATTTCTTGCCAATGGTGTGCATCGGAATCCAAAAACGGTAACCCTGCCGAAAGCCGACCCCATTCCCGAGAGTGAAATGCCAAGATTCATGGCAGTCATCAGGCCGGTCTTGGTAAAACTTAAAACCAGCGACAAAACCTTGATTGCATTGTCCCGGCCCACCTCTGCTGAGTAGATGTTGCTTTTTATAGCGCCAACATCTTATAGCGCCAGCACCGCCCCGCGCCGTCATTCTTGTCGAACCCCTTCATTCCCGAGCAAGCTCGAGAATGACGGCGCGGGGCGCCCTAGGCCGCCAGAAGGAGCAGGGACGCCCAACCGTCATCCTGCCTGCCCTAGGCGAGAATGACGGGGGCGCCCGCTAGATAGCAAAGGAATTACCGCAACCACATGTGGTGGCGGCGTTGGGGTTGGTCACGATAAAGCGGGAGCCTTGCAAATCTTCTTGGTAATCAATGACCGCGCCCACCAGGTATTGATAGCTCAGCGCATCCACTAGCAGGGCAACACCATTCTTTTCAATCCGAGTATCGTCTTCTTCAACATCTTCATCAAAGGTGAAGCCATATTCAAAACCCGAGCAGCCGCCGCCGGTGACAAATACTCTCAGTTTAAGATTGTCATTCGTCTCTTCACTGATTAGCTTTTTCACTTTGGATGCCGCCGTATCAGAGAAGGTCAAGGCGGTTGATTCTATTTTTGATTCCATATCATCTCAGCGGCGTTATCTTTGCTGTTTCTGGCATCTCTTGTCTGGGTGCATCCAATATTCTTGCGGGTCTCTCATCAGCTTGCTGTTCTGTTGTCAGTTTGTCGTCATGGGAGTAAACCAGTTGACCATCTACTATGGCACCCTTCACTATCTCAATGTGTTTGTAATGCACATTACCCTTGACTCTCGCCTTGGCTGCCAGTTCAAGATGTTCAGTAGCATGAATATCACCGAGCACTTCTCCATTCACAATGACCCGCGGTGCTCGTATCACGCCTTTTACGACGCCTTTTTTACTCACTGTTACCTGGGACGTGGTGCCTGATAACGAATGGATGTTGCCTTTGACTACCCCATCAATCTGCAGTTGATCAATGAATATAATATCCCCCAACACTTCGCAATTATTCGCAATCAAAGTCATCCCAGGTCGGTGATGTTTCTTCGTGCTAACTTTTTTTTCATCTTTGCGAGCAAACATCATTATTCTCCACCTAATGACCAATCAAATGTCTTTTCTAGTCGCTGAGTGTTTTTCCCCTTGGACTCAGCCACGATGATAACTTCCAGAGGTTCAAACCCCGCGGGTAGTATCAGTTTCCCGCCAATGTTTTGGAAGTATCTGAAGCGAAAAGGTATCGTATCTTTTTTCCCGTTGCCTAACGCACTCAGGGGCAGTTGTTTCTTCTGCCCTGCTTCTTGCCCCAGGAGTGAAATTTGCACACTACCCTGGATATAACCATGATTTTCTGCCGCGTGAATCAAGAGCAAGGAATATCTTACCTCGTCAGATGCCCCAGGGAAAAGATCAAGCTGTTCAATACGGAGACCTTCATTCATCTTATTGGGTAGTAGCATCTTTTTATAAAAACTGAGTTCCTCGTTGAGTTGTCCCACTTGTTCCTGCAAGGAGGTAATAGTTTGTTGGGCTACTTGGCTGATTTTTCCGTCAATCTCTCCATCAATTCTTATCTTGGCGAAATCCTGCTGTAATTGGGCATTTACCTGCTCCGATTCGTGCAGACCCTGCTGGAGTGCTTCTTGTTCTTTCAACAGCTCAGCGACCGGCGTCTGACCCTCATTCAAGCCGAACCAATAAGCTAAGCCACTTGCCGCAACTATCACCACCAGGGTCAAGAGATATTTTATCACCTGCCCCCCGGGCCGATGCGGGACGACCTTCATCCGCCGCTGTTTGCTACCTTTCACCGTCATTTTTTGTACTATAAGGTTTGTTATTGTTTATTGCGGGTAGTTTATCACAGACAAGCAGCTCCCTATGATAGAGAATTTTTCACATTCAACCCTAGTTATGCAAGGCACTGCCTTATGAACAGGTCCGAAACGTTGTTTGAAGACGCTAAAAAATATATTTCCGGCGGCGTTAACTCCCCGGTCCGTGCCTTCGGACGAGTAGGTGCCAGCCCGCGTTTCTTCAAAAGCGGTAGCGGTGCCTGCCTAAGGGATGAAGATGACAAGAGCTATGTTGATTACATCGGTTCTTGGGGACCCATGATTCTGGGGCACGCCCATCCAGAGGTGATAGCAAGGGTGCAGCAGGCAGTCGCCGCAGGTCTCTCATTTGGGGCGCCAACGGAAATAGAAACCCGCCTTGCTCGGCAGATCATGGCCTCTATGCCCAGCCTGGAACTGCTCAGAATGATGAACTCTGGGACTGAGGCAACCATGACGGCCATCCGCCTGGCAAGAGGATTTACCGGCAGGGAGCTTATCGTCAAGTTTGAAGGCTGTTATCACGGCCATTCTGATGCCTTGCTGGTCAAGGCGGGTTCTGGTGCCCTTACTCTGGGAGTGCCAGATTCCCTTGGGGTTCCTCCAGGTGTCGCGGCCCAGACTCGCACCATTGAATTCAACAACATCGCTCAGTTGCAGGCACTGTTTGCGGACATAGGCGAGCAGATAGCGGCGGTTATCATCGAACCCGTTGCCGGCAATATGGGTTGTGTTCCCCCTGTCCCGGGGTTTCTGGAAGGCGTGAAGGAAGCCTGCACAGAGCAGGGTGCCCTGCTGATATTTGATGAGGTGATGACCGGGTTTCGGGTTGCCAAGGGCGGTGCCCAAGCGCTTTATGGCGTTGCCCCGGAGCTGACGACTCTGGGCAAAATTATCGGTGGCGGCATGCCGGTGGGTGCACTGGGCGGGCGGCGCGACATCATGCAACAACTGGCGCCCCTCGGGGGGGTCTATCAAGCAGGGACTCTGTCGGGCAATCCAATCACTATGCATGCCGGGCTGGCAACATTGGAATTGCTGGAAGAAGAGCACTTTTACGAACAACTGAGCAGGACCACGGCGCAGCTGACAGAAGGGCTAGAAGCTGCCGCCAATGAATCGGGTGTTCCCTTCTCCACCAACCGAGTGGGCAGTATGTTTGGGGTTTTCTTTACCTCAGCAAAGCCAGTGACGAATTTTGCCCAGGTGATGAATGTTGATACGGCAGCATTTAATATCTTCTTCAATGAGATGTTGCGCCAGGGCATTAACCTCGCACCGTCCCCTTTTGAGTCTGGTTTTGTTTCTGCTAGTCACTCGGCCCGGGAAATCGAGCTCACTTTGGAGGCAGCAAGGCGAGCATTCAAATCAGTCAAAGAGCAAATTAAACCGCCTGGAGCCTAGTCAATGAAGCACTACGATGTGTACGGCATGGGCAATGCGCTTGTTGATACGGAGTATCAGGTGGAGACTGCGTTTCTAGCCCTTGTTCCTTATCCCAAAGGTATGATGACCCTGGTGGATGAAGCGCAACGACAGCAACTGGTCAAACTACTAGAGGCACACCAGTATGCGCCCGTCAATAGAGCGGGTGGTGGTTCTGCCGCCAACTCACTATTCGCCCTTGCTCAACTGGGAGGCACTGCCTTTTATACTTGTAAAACTGCCGCTGACTCCCCGGGTGATTTCTATATGGAAGAACTGCAAGCAGTCGGCATAGAAACTAATCTCAAGGCAGGAAGAGACCCCGGGGCGACCGGGCAGTGCGTCTCCATGGTGACCCCTGATGCCGACCGCACCATGGCCAGCTGTCTTGGCGTGACGCAGTTTTTGTCCACCAATGAACTAGACCCGGCAGCACTGGCAGCATCATCCATCCTCTATATTGAAGGCTATCTGGTCAGTTCACCCACTGGCTTTGCAGCGGCATTGGAAGCCCAGCGCATTGCTCAGCAACATGCTGTTCAGGTGGCACTGAGCTTGTCTGATCCGTTGACGGTAGCAAATTTCCACCCTCAGTTTGAGCAGCTGCTGAATGTTGGTGTTGAACTGCTGATTTGCAACCTGGAGGAAGCACAGTGTTTGACCGGTGCAGTGCTTCTGGAAGACTGCATCTCAAGCTTGAAACTCTTGTGCCGGAGATTTGTGCTCACGCGGGGCGAAGCCGGCGCGGTTGCCTATGACGGGGAGAGTCTCTCGGACCTGCCTGGATTACCGGTGCCCAGCGTTGACACCACCGGTGCCGGCGATGTATTTGCTGGCGTGCTTCTGCATGCCATCTGCCAGGGGAGAAGTTACCCAGCGGCAGTGACCCTCGCCAACCGGGCGGCGGCAACGCTAGTCACCAAATTTGGTGCCAGGCTGAGCCAGGCTGATTTGCTCAAAGTAGTAGCAGCACCTTGATCTTTTATACGCGGGAGAAAATGCTATGGTTTTAGAAGAAAGGGTTGTAGAAGAAAAGGCTTCAACCAAGACTGTAGCAGACCAGGACGCACTCAAAGCAGCGGTGGGTCGCCAGGCGGTGGAATATATTGACCGGCTGCTCACCAAAGATGCCGTTGTTGGCGTTGGTACCGGCTCTACTACTAATTATTTCATTGATGCCCTGGCCGGGGTGAAGCACAAGTTTAATGGTGCCGTCTCAAGTTCCGAGGCCTCCACGCAACGACTTCTCGAGCATGGTATTCCCGTATTTGAATTAAATGATGTGAATGAACTCATCGTCTATGTTGATGGTGCCGATGAAGCCAACGACCGGTTGCAACTCATCAAGGGTGGCGGCGGTGCGCATACCAGAGAGAAGATTATTGCCAGTTGCGCCAAAGAGTTTATTTGTATCCTGGATCAATCAAAACTAGTGTCGTGTTTGGGGAGCTTCCCGCTACCGGTGGAAGTGCTTCCCATGGCCCGGAGTGCTGTTGCCAGGAAGATTGTCGCCCTCGGCGGGAAGCCGATTTATCGGCAGGGTTTCGTCACCGACAACAACAATCACATCCTTGATATACACAAGATGCAGATTGATGAGCCGGTGAGTTTGGAGCGGGAACTGAACAACATTGTCGGCGTGGTTGCCAATGGTCTGTTCAGTATCTCCCCACCCCAATTATTGCTCGTCGCCACACCAACTGGTGTGGAAGTGCGCCGCGCTTAAAACCCCGTCATTCTCGCCTTCTTTGATTCTGACTGCGGGGAGGTAGTGCTTGCCACTCACCGTTAATGTATGCCCGTGTCCCCGCTCCTATCAGGCGGCTTGCGCCGCCCCGCGCCGTCATTATCGAGCTTGTCCTCTTGTCGCAGGCGGAATCCAGAGGACGAGCGGTACAGTCCCGTTATTACTGGTGCTGATGACGAAGACAATACCGAGAGTGACGGGGAGCGACGAACCATCTTGTTGTAAATGCCCCACAGGTGGTTGCCTTTGTTCCTCTGGATTCGGCGGGACGACCGATTAGAATAACTTCCCCGGATTCATGATGCCTTCCGGGTCAAACACTGCTTTTAATGCCCTCATGAGTGCGATTTCACCTTCTGTGCGGGTGTAATGCAGTCCGGATTTCTTCAATAGACCTATGCCGTGTTCTGCTGAGATGCTGCCCTTATGCGCCTGCACCAGTTGTAGCATCTTGTCATTGACACCCGCACATGCTTCTCGGAACTCATCCACTGCCCAGGTGTCGGGTTTCAAAATGTTGAGATGCAAGTTGCCGTCTCCGATATGCCCAAACCACAGGCTTTCAAAGTCAGGATATTCCTTTGCCACCAGTGCATCTACCGCGGCGAGGAAGGCCGGTACCCCTGAAGGCAGGACTGATAGATCATGTTTGTATGGTGTCAAAGGTGTGATGGCTTCGGAAATGCCTTCCCGATATTGCCAGAAGGTCAGCCGCTGTTGTTCGGTTTGACTGAGCAGGCCATCGGTTACCCAACCCGCTTCAGTGCAGGCTACAAAAGCAGCTTCAGCCGCCACCATGTCGGCCTCGGTGCGGTGTTCAAACTCTAGCAACACATAAAAATTTGCCCGCTGGGCAAAGGGTAGTGATAGGGAAGAGTGGGCGGCAACATGTGTCAGGGCAAGATCGGAGAAAAACTCAAAAGCACTGAGCGTCACATGCCGCCGAAAGGTCGTCAGCAGATTGATGGTGTGTGCCATGTCCGGGACTGCCAAGAGTGCGACCACCAGCGGCGGTGGCGGTGCCGTTAGTTTGATAGTCGCCTCCACAATAACCCCCAGGGTCCCCTCGGAACCAATAAACACATGTCTGAGGTCGTAGCCCGTGGCGTTCTTGATGAGCCCTTGATTCAATTCCAATATCTCGCCGCTACCAGTGACCACCTTGAGCCCGACAACTTGCTCCCGGGTCAAACCATAGCGCAACACCTTGATACCACCGGCATTGGTGGCGATGTTCCCGCCTATTTGACTGGAGCCAGAGGAGGCAAAGTCCACCGGATAATACAGCGACTTTTGTTGCGCAAATTCTTGGAGGCGCGCGGTAACCACACCGGCTTCCACCACCAGAGTCTGGTCAATTTCATTGAAAGATTTGATCTTGTTGAGCTTATCAAAAGAGACCACAACTTCTTGGTGCATTGCCACTGCGCCACCGCTGAGGCCTGTTCTGCCGCCAGAGGGGACCAGCGGCAGGTGGTTATTTTTGGCGTAGTGAACAAGTTGTGCGACCGCTTCCACAGTCCGCGGGAAAACAATCCCCATGGGGTTGGGCGCATAGAATCTAGTCCAGTCCGTGCCCCAGTTGCGCCGGTCTTCGTCTGCGGTCAGGACATTGTCGGCGCCGACAATTCCCCCCAGGGCGGTGATAATCTGCTGCCGGGGTGCTTTCATTGCTTGCGCTCTATGCCAGCTGAGGGTCCAGGTCGCCGCTCGTATACCGTGCCGACATCTGTGCCAGATTCAGGGGTTTTATTTTTGAGGCATTGCCCGCGGTGCCGAAGGCCTCATAGCGAGCCATAATGATTTGCTTCATTGCTGCTTGGGATTCAGCAAAATACTTCCGCGGGTCAAACTCGGATTTCTTCTCGGTCATGAAGCGCCGGATAGCACCCGTAGATGCCAGTCGCAGGTCAGTATCTATGTTGACCTTCCTGACACCATGCTTGATGCCTTCTTGTATCTCGGCAACCGGTACGCCGTAGGTTTCCGGGATGTCGCCGCCGTGCTCATTGATTACTTGCAGCCATTCCTGAGGTACGCTGGATGAGCCGTGCATGACCAGATGAGTATTGGGCAGCCTGGTGTGTATTTCCTTAATCCGGTCAATGTCCAGGATGTCGCCGGTGGGCGGTCTTGAGAACTTGTAAGCCCCATGACTGGTGCCAATGGCGATGGCGAGGGCATCGCAGCCCGTTTGCTTAATAAAGTCCACTGCCTGTTCTGGGTCAGTCAAGAGTTGCTCCATGCTGAGCACGCCTTCCGCCCCGCCGCCATCTTCCTCGCCGGCTTCGCCAGTTTCCAGAGAGCCAAGGCAACCGAGTTCACCCTCTACAGTGACCCCGCAGGCATGCGCCATCTCCACCGTGCGGCGAGTAACATCCAGGTTGTATTCATAACTGGCCGGTGTCTTTTGATCGGCCATGAGGGAGCCATCCATCATCACTGAGGAAAAGCCCAGTTGAATACTCTGCTGGCAGACATCGGGCGAGGCACCATGATCCTGATGCATGACCACCGGAATATGCGGGAACTCTTCAATAGCCGCGAGGATGAGATGCCTTAGAAAGTTAGCGCCCGCATACTTCCGTGCCCCCGCGGACGCCTGGATGATGACCGGGCTATTAGTCTCATCAGCACCTTCCATGACCGCGCGCATCTGTTCCAGGTTATTCACATTAAATGCGGGCACCCCATAATTATTTTCTGCCGCGTGATCCAGTAGTTGTCGCATGCTCACTAATGCCATGATGAATCTCCCTTTTGTTATTATTAGAGTGTATCAAATGCTCTTCTTGCGCTCTTCTTGATAAGCATATCTTGCCTCAAGTGCGGCAACACTGGGTAGGGTTTTCCCCTCAACAAACTCTAAGAAAGCGCCGCCACCTGTTGAGACATAAGAAATATGCTCGGCAATATTTAGCTGGTCAATCACCGCCAGTGTATCCCCACCACCCGCTAGAGACCAAGCACTGCTGGCGGCGATACTGCGTGCCAGGGTTTCCGTCCCGGTAGCAAACTGCGGTATTTCCGCAACTCCCAGAGGGCCATTCCAGAGGATCGTTTTGGCATTTGTCAGGAGTTTGCACATGGTCTTGATTGAGCTGGGTCCCAGGTCAACAATCATGTCATCCGGGGCAATGGCATCTAGGCTTTTGACCGTGCCCCTGGCATCTGGGCTGATGGATTGGGCAACCAGGACATCCTCGGGCAGGACGACCGCATCTAGTAGTGCCTTAGCCAGGCCCAGCAATTCCGGTTCAATCAAGGAATTGCCCGTTGCCACACCCGTAGCGGCAAGGAAGGTATTGGCAATGCCACCACCAACAATGATGGCATCCACCTGTTGCGACAGTGCCTGTAATACTGCCAGCTTGGTGGATACCTTGCTGCCGCCGATCACGGCAATCATGGGTCTCTCTGGATTCTTGAGCGCCGCCTTGAGGTGCTTGAGTTCCCGCGATAGCAGGGGCCCAGCACAGGCGAGAGGTGCACATCTAATCACGCCCTCAGTGCTGGCATGCGCCCGGTGTGCAGTGCCGAAAGCATCCATGACAAACAGGTCGCAGAGCTTGCCAAGTTGCTGGGCGAGGGCATCATCATTGGTCGTCTCGCCTCGGTTGAGGCGGACATTTTCCAACAAACTAATGTCTTCCCCCTGAGCTTCAAACCCATTGAGGTAATCTGCAATCAAACGCACCTTCAAGCCACTCAGTTCCGCCAGACGGGTGGCTACCGGCGCGAGGGAAAACTCCGGCTGCTCGGCAATGGCGAGGCCTGCCTCGGGGCGACCCAGGTGCGACATGAGCAGGACCCGGGCTCCGGCATGCACCGCATGCAGAAGTGTTGGCATGGCCGCTCTGAGCCGGGCATCACTGGTCACCTTGCCCTGGGCTATAGGAACATTCAGGTCTTCACGGATCAGGACGCGCTTCCCCTTGATAGCCAGGTCGGTCAGCTGGTTGATGCTCATGCCGGGGGCTGTACAAGGTTCTTTAGAAGGGTATTCATTTTACCGTCATTCTTGTTTATGTTATTCACTTCCCTTTGTTGTTGATGTGTAAATGCCCAAGGCGGTTGCCTTTGTTCCTCTGGATTCCCGCCTTCGGCGAGAATGACGGGGTGTTGGGGTGTCCTCGTTCCTTCAGGCGGCTTACGGCGCTCCGCGCCGTCATTCTCGAGCTTGCTCGGGAATCCAGAGGCATAAGCCGGGGTGCCGGCGGGGGTTGCGTAGCACATTCACGAGCGCATGAGTTCCTTAACGGTTGCCGTGACCTTGTCAACAGTGAACCCGAAATGCTGGAAGAGTGCGGCTCCAGGGGCTGATTCGCCAAAGGAATCCATCCCAATCACCCGGCCATCAAGGCCCACCCACTTACGCCAGTAATCCACATGGCTGGCTTCAATGGCGACGCGCTTCCTGATGCTGTCGGGTAGCACCTGCTCTTTATAGGCTTGTTCCTGAGCTTCAAAAGTGTCCACCGAGGGCATGGAAATCACCCGCACAATCAGCCCTTCGGTAGATAATGCTTGCGCACTGGCAAGTGCCAGGCTGACCTCCGAGCCGGTAGCCAGTAGCAGGACATCTGGCAGGGTATCTTTGTTTTTATGCTCGCGCTCGTTAAGAAGGCTCTCGTCAGTCACGCTCTCGTCAATAACACTCTCGTAAATGACATAGCCCCCTCGGGCAATGTTCGCCAGCTGTGCTTCTTCTCTGGGCAAGTTGGGTAGTCCCTGGCGGCTGAACACCAGCGCGGTGGGCCCGCCTTGCCTTTCTATTGCGGCCTTCCAAGCGACCACCGTCTCCACTGCATCGCAGGGTCGCCACACAGACATATTAGGCGTGCCTCTCAGGTTGGCAAGCTGTTCAACAGGCTGGTGGGTTGGCCCGTCCTCCCCCTGACCGATGGAATCGTGGCTATACACAAAGATGCTTTCCGCACCTATCAGTGCCGCCATGCGCACTGCATTCCGGGCATATTCCATAAAGATAAGAAAGGTCCCGCAGAAGGGACGCAGCCCACCGTGCAAGGTTATGCCATTGGTGATGGCGCTCATGCCGAACTCTCGCACCCCGTAATAGATGTAGTTGGCGTCAGCAACCGCTGAGGATAGGGGGATGGCATCTGCCCAGATGGTGCAGTTTGAGCCGGACAGGTCGGCCGACCCGCCGAGCATTTCCGGCAGTAGCTGGGCGAGCCTTGCAATCACCTCGCCGGAAGCACTACGGGAGGCGAGAGTCCGGTCATCCGCGTGCATTTCTCTGAGCAGTTGATTGAGTTCAGCATCCCAACGGGCGGGCAATTCCCCCTTGAGACATCGCTCCAACTCAGCCGCCAACTGGGGTTCCGCCTTGGCATAATCGGCATAGCGTTGCTGCCATGCGGCTTCCTTGGCGGCCCCCTGAGCACGGCAGTCCCAGGCGGCATACACATCCTCTGGTATCTCAAAAGGGGCATCTGCCCAGTCAAGGCTGGCTCGGGTGAGGGTTATTTCTTCTGTGCCGAGGGGGCTGCCGTGAGCGGCGGCGGTGCCTTCCTTATTGGGGGCGCCGTAACCTATGGCGGTTTTGCAACAAAGCAGACTGGGGCGAGACTCGGCCTGAGCTGCGAGTATCGCGTGCTGCACTGCGTCCTGGTCATGCCCATCCAGCCCGTCAATGACATGCCAGCCGTAGGCGTTAAAGCGGCTTGCTGTGTCATCCGTGAACCAGCCGCTGAGCTCCCCGTCTATGGAAATCCCGTTGTCATCGTAGATGCAGATGAGTTTGCCAAGCCCGAGGGTTCCGGCGAGGGAGGCAACCTCATGCGATACGCCTTCCATCAGGCAACCATCGCCAACAAACACATAGGTATAGTGATCAATGATTTGGTGCTGAGTGGTATTGAACCGCCCGGCGAGGATTTTCTCGGCAATTGCCATGCCGACGGCATTGGCAAGACCCTGACCCAGGGGCCCGGTGGTCGTCTCAATCCCAGGGGTGTCACCGTATTCTGGGTGCCCAGGTGTTTTTGAACCGAGTTGCCGGAAGTTGCGTATCTCGTCCATGTCCAGGTCGTAGCCGGTCAGGTGGAGCAAGGAATACAACAACATTGAACCGTGCCCATTGGAGAGGACAAATCGGTCTCTATCTATCCAGCCAGGGTTTTGCGGATTGTGTTTTAGAAGCTTCGCCCAGAGGACATGCGCTATATCCGCCATGCCCATGGGTGCCCCCGGATGGCCGCTACCGGCCTTCTGCACAGCGTCCATAGTGAGGGCGCGGATAGCGTTGGGGAGTCTGTGACCTTTGGATGTGGGAGGCATGGGATTCCATTCTGAAAATTTGCCCGCGCATTTTCTATTAGATGCGGGTAATCATCAACATAATCTGTGGGTTCATAACGTATTTCGCGCCGTCAGGATCAAAGCAGGCGGGAATCCAGAGGAACGAGCGGTACTGCCTCAACTGGCTGTAGTCATGCTCGCGTTATCTATGTTGATTGGGTATTGCCTTCATCTATTATGCGCCGACGAATGTAGCCATCCAGCAGAGGTACTGCCAGGACATATTTCCCATGTCGGCTTTTGAATACCATGCCTTTGTCGAACAAGGCACTCAGTATTTGATTGACGTGACTTCCACTAAATTCATGCTCGCCGGTTTTTGATTGCTCTACAATTTCTTGTACGGTGAATTCCCCACCGCTGTTTTTAAGATGCGCGATGATATTCAATAGATCGCGCTGTCCATCGGTCAATTGCGCCCAGCGAGCTTCGAAAAAATCCATGTCTAATTTATGAGATATGCTTTCCATGATTTGTTTGGTTTTTGTAGCAGTCAGTGGCCGAGTCTCGGTAAGGTAATCGTATAATTCCCGGCACCAAAACTGGATAAAATACGGATAGCCTTTGGTGAGCTTGTAAATTGTTTCTTTGACAGAATTAAAGATAGTTCGTATCCATTTTGGTTCTTTCTTCAAGGGTTCTGTGATGGCCTTATAGCCATCGTCCGGGCTTAGATTATCCAGCGGCATCACCCGAAACATCCGCTCGGCGTAGGTGCGGGAATTGACCAGTTTGGGGAACAAGGTCGGCAACCCGGTCAACACCAACATGAAAGGCACCCCCTGGCTTTGCAAGGAACTAAAAACATCCAGCAACACGCCTAGAGGGTATTCGTTGTCCGCGCTACGGTCTGTTAGATTTTGCGCCTCGTCCCAGGCAAAGATAATCCCTTTTTTGTCTTGCATATTGTTTTGCATCAATTCCCAGGCAATCAGTAAAATTCGTTTAATCTTATCCGCAGCTAACCCCGGTTCATGCTCAAACACTGTCATCATAGTGTAGTAATCGAAGTGAATCGCTTGGTGTTCTAGTTCAGTGGTGAAGCCGATAGCAGGTTGTTCTTTGGAAGCATATTCCCAATCCGCGGAAAAGGTGTTCAAATCCGTCAGCAGACGCCGCGCAAGGTGGTTTTCGCTGACAGAAACCGCTTCGGAAAGATCGCTACCCACCCAAATCCAGCCCTTCTCAATGGCATCTTTTCTGAGCGCTTCACGCAGAAGAACGGTTTTGCCGATACCACGGATACCAGTCAGCACCAGGTTTTCCAATATAGGCGCTTGCCTCAGAAGGCGGGAGAATTCTTGTCGTTCGCTATCGCGGCCAGCGAGGTAAGGCGGTGCGTGGGCTGCGCCGGGTCGGTATGGATTGTCGGTCATGGCGATATTAATAGTTAATTAGGCGTATTACTAAATTTAGTACTTTGACTAACTATACCTAATTTTGGGTTTGAAGCAACAGCTGCCCCGCCTATTCACCACATCCACCCCTAGGATCGGGAAATTCACCCCTAGTATCGGAAAATCCGCATACTAGGCGGGCTCTTTGCCGCCATCGAGCAAACCCTGCCTTGGCTCATCAAGCTGGAGCCCAGTCGTCCGCTAGTAATGCCGCCTGTTGCTCGCCTCATACATGAAGACAAACCATTTATCTCTTTATATACCTATGGACAACCTATTGATATGGGTACTATTTGGAGTAGCGGGGTTGATAATAGAATGAGGAAGGTGGCGTCTAATTACATCAATGGTTTATGTTATACAAAGAATTGCTACTCTCTAGATAATCCAAAAAATCTTTAATCTTTTTTGGTATTATGAGCCGCTGATACGTCGCTTTCAGATACAAAATTTGTTTTTTAGAGTCAATGAATATACTTGGTGCGACGAAATAGCAAATTGAGTTTTTCAATTTCTTCTCAAACTTTTCCAGATGACGGTCAATAGGCCATATCTCCATCATTGTCTGGGTTCTTCCTTCCGACATTGTCACCTCAATTAAAATTCCATTCGTGCCTTCAATACATTCAATATCGCCAGTGTTCCCAGATCCAGGAGCTGTTGAAGTTGGAATGCCTTCATCATCAATAGGATAGTTTGGAATCACTTTGACATTAGGAAATTTTGATTTCACTGCTAACGCGGCTAAAAATTCCAGTCGTACTGGTTGAGAAATATATTTCAAAGTTTCATGCTTACTCAAATGCCTTTTAGATAGGATTAACATTTCATTTTTTATTATTTCCCAAGAATAAATACCAACCCACTTCTTTACAGATTTTTCCTTTTCTAGAGCAGAAGCAGATTTTGGAGAAAACGTCATAAGATTTTTATCAACAGATGAAACATATTCAAAATATTCCTCTGCACTCGCATACTTTTTATAATTTGAATACTCATTCAAAACATATGCTATTCTATTTTTCTCATACTTGTTCGTATCAATGAATTTTCCACCGCCTCTTAACGAAACAAGTCCGGTCAAGCGCATTTTTCTAATAAAATCATCGGGATAATCCGACAAAATGGATTTAGGGCTACGGATAATATCTTTTCCGCCCATGATTTCATTCTGGCAGATGTCAACAACAACTTCTCCACTTGGAGAAAAGCCATAATCTTTTCGGAGCTTCTTTATTCTTTGATACAGTGATTCAGCATCCCCATCTTTCCAGTAAATCAATAATGGCAACTCATTTTTTGATATTCCCGTATCATTATATTCTTTATCATTATTCAACTTGGCAATAACTTCGAGTAGTAGTAGCAGCGGTACATTGTCGTTTAACTCTCTGCGAAATGGATTTTTGCGCTGGTATTTTACAAAAGCATTTAAGAAAGACTGTTGCTCAAACTCAGGGTGTTTTGTATCAATAAGCATTTTTCCAGCTTTAGAGAGTCTGATTTTTTCTCCTGACCTATAAAACACAAACCCCAGCTCTTTGCTTATTTTAAACCAAGTATCAAAACGAGATGGCCAGCCTTTATCAAACCCTGCTTCTTTATGGTTTTGTGGATTATCTCGCAACACTTTGGCAATCTCTCTGCGAGTCAGTGCTTTACTTGCTGCTAGTTTTCTTTTTACAGCATTTGACAATTTGCTTGGCCTATACAAACCACACCCAATAATGTCGCCAGCGATTTCTTCTGATAGTTCCTTATCAAGAATCTTGTCGTTGTAACCATTCAGAACACCAAGAAATAATTTCAACCGTTCAGGGTTTCTCATGGTTGTCGTGAATAGCAACGGCTTGTATGCGGGTATTCTTGGCATAGCATTAGTAATTGGTTATTAATACTTCTCTAATATTTTTATTGTGGTTGTTATGATAGTTAATATAGTTACTGTTTACATCATGAACTTTGTATCTCCCCATCCACTTTATCAACAAATCATTTCTATTGCCGTTATAATGCGTGACATTTGATAAGGCGAATTTAACACGTTTCTTATCCATCTCGTCTAATAAGTTAAGAAGACTTGCCTCTAATTTCTCATTCCATAGCTTGTTATATTCGCTAGCAGCAATTAAATACGGAGGATCTAAATAAATAAAGTCATCTTTCAAATATTTGTTCTTCTCAAATGTTTTTCTAAAATCCTTTGAAGTGAATCTAATTTTTTTACCTGCGGTAAAGCTAAAATAGTCAGCTAAAGCATTGGCTACGTTTTTGTTAAAATCAACATTGCCCACTGGCAAGTTGAATTTTCCATCTTGATTGAACCTCATCATTCTATTAAAGCCATAAATCACCAAAATATAAAAAGCAAGAGGTTTTTTTATTGTGTCTCCGTTGACGCATTTCCGCAGATTTTCGTATCCCTTTTTATTGAATTTTGCATAATATGTTTTTTTATACCTTTTCTTCAAACCTTCTGGAACAATATCCTTCTTATACGAATATGATAGTTTGTATTTTCTTATGATCTTCTCTGTGTCGTCATAAAATTTGTTTGGTTCTTCTGCATAAGAAAGCAAACATTCATGTATGCTGATGATGTTCTTCTCCACATCGTTTAAGAAATAATTATTCGCGTTCACATTTAAAAACACAGTGCCCCCACCAACAAAAGGTTCGTAAAAGTTGTTTATTTTACTAGGAAACAAATTTAACAATTGGTCCATTAAGCGATATTTATCCCCCACATAAAACAGAGGAGATCTTTTTATTTTCTTGTTCATAGTCATCGCTTAGTTACAAACAAATATTCTTTATGGCTTTTGAAATTAGTGTTTCCAGCATTAAAATGTCGATAATCCTTCTCAAATATTTTTGTTTTTCCAATTTTGGATAAAATTCTTTCCATTTCTTCTAAAGTTATCTTGTTTTTTGATGACTTACTTTTTGGCATGTAAGTGTTGTTGTATGACACTATAAGATACTTAGCGTTTATATCATCAACCAGTTCTGCAAATTTATTTTTTGCGCTAACTCTGCAATAATCACTCATATTTTCAGGGTCCGGCTTTAACGCCACACCGTGTAACTTAGGGCAATCCCATTTAGCAAGCGTTTCAAGAACATGATAGAAACGGCTATATTGTCTTGAGTTATAGGGTGGATCAATATAAACGATATCTGTTTCAATTTTCTTTGCTAGTAAATTCGCATCTTCTCGAAAAATATGTATTTCCTTAAATTTTATAGGATGTATTGGACGCATAAAAAATTTGTCTTCAACTGTGCCTTTTTTAAAATATGCGTCATAATGCCCAACCGTGTTCGCTATTTTATCGGTTGAATATAGCAATGAGGATATAAGAATATTGTATTCACGGTTAGTAAGATTATTTCTGTTTTCCTCAATATTTTCCCGGATAGATCCAATAATTTTTGCTGAACTTCTTGAAAAATATTTTTGACCGAAATTAATCGAAAAATAATTATCTTCTAGATCTTCACTGGAAACATTATTATAGCCTTGTATCACTGCTTTTATTTTTCTTTCATCCCATTCTCCATTGCCTAAAAAGGCTTTATATATTGCTTGATTAGAGTAGAGAAAATCATTCACAATCACCTTGCCAAAATGCTTTCCTGCAAAAGCGGAAACAACACCGGTGCCAGCAAAAATGTCTGTAAATGATTTACCTTTACATTCCTTGTTAATGACAGAAAAAATCCATCCTATAAGCTTATGCTTATTTCCGATGTATCTTCTATTATGCAATTGAAAATAATTTCTTTGCGTCCTTGGGATATGAAAGTAAATCTCTTTTATTTTTTCTGCGTGTATTTCATGCTTATTTTTTGTGACTTCTATTGGCTCAAAAAGATCTTCTTGTTCTTCATTCACATCAAGATCAAATTCTATATAACCTCTTTCTAATGTGGCGTGATTTAGTTTGCTTTCTTTATAAAACCTACTTATCAAAGCAATCGCTGATAAAATTTGCAATGCTTTCGCTGGTCCAATTCCTTTAATTTCTAGTAGTTCATCCGCCGTAATATTCAAAAATCTATTGCCGAATTTTCGAATGATTTTTTTAGATAGCTGCTGAATATTGTGTCCTTTAATACCGCTTCCTATCAATATTGCTAAAAGATCGCTTTTTGAAAGTGCGGCTGGGCCCAAATCCAGAAATTTTTCACGCGGAGCATAGTTGCTAGAGGTATCTTTTATGTTAGTCATTTTAGCAAGCTTGTCGTATCCAATTCATCAAATTGCGGTGAGGCTCGGATTATACTTTGATTTCACGGCTATAGGTACTCGGCGTGATATATTTTGTCGAACAGAAACCCAATTCATGGGCTATGGTTGATGAGAATGACCTGCTTACTATGTGTAGTCACTTATTTTTCTCCCAGAGAGTTCTTACGGGCAAGGCATACAGGTTTTCTCCAAAACTGAGTGTGCTGTCGCCGGTATAGAGCAACACGCCGCCCTTAAAACGTTTGCCGGTTATTTCTTTTAGCTTACGCAGACCTTTAAAATCTGATTTTGTAATTGTACCGGATGCTTTTACTTCCACTCCGGCAAGAGCAGTTGCTCCTCGTTCTATAACAATATCCACTTCTGCTCTGTTTCTGTCTCTGTCTCTGAAGTGATAGAAGGCATGCCGTTGCGTATGCGCGCTTGCTTGTCTTTGCAACTCTTGTAAAACAAAAGTTTCGAGCAAATGTCCGAATATCTTCCGGTTCTCCAAAAGCGCGTCCTTGTTGAAATTCAGCAGTGCGCAGATGACTCCCGTATCCTTCAAATGAATTTTTGGAGTCTTGGTAATTCGTTTTTTATAATTGCCGTGCCAGGCCGGTATTCTTTCCAAGAGGAACATTTTTTCAAGCAATACCAAATAGTTTTGGATTGTTAGTCTGTTTAACTCAAATGAAGATGCCAGATTATTAATATTTAAGAGTTGGGCTGTGCACACGGCGGCTAATTCAAGCAATTTGGGCAAGGCATCCAGAGAGTGAATGTTGGCAATAAGAGGCACATCTTTCTCAACAAGCGTCTCAATATATGCTTGATACCAGTTGCTTCTTCTTGTTGCCGGTCGTTGGACAGCCGCCGGATAACCACCCGCTATAATGCGCTCAATTATTTTTGACTCCGAGGGTAAGTTTTGTCTAACGGTGAACTTCGGAGAAAACAAATCATCAAGAAACCTGGGAGGGGTTTGCTCAAGTTCACTTTGTGAAAAGGGATGCAGCCGGACAATATCCATTCGTCCCGCGAGTGACTCTTTTACCTGCCTCATTTGTAGCAAGTCCACTGAGCCGGTCAGCATAAACCGCCCCGCCACGCGATTGCGGTCAACCGAAAGTTTGATTGAAGGCAAAAGTCCAGGGGCTAGTTGTGCTTCATCCAGAATAGCCCGCTCCGGTAATGAATTAACAAACCCCACCGGGTCCGCCACTGCGTAGTTTCTTGTGTTGTCATCATCAAGGGTAAAGTATTGATAACCCAAGGGTTTCCCAACCGTCTGGGCGAGAGTTGTCTTGCCGCATTGCCGAGGTCCCTGTAGCAAAACAATGGGTGAATCCCCCAAGGACTCTTTCAATCTTGGCTCAATATGGCGTTGGTAGGTTTCTTTGATCATTGTGCTAATGGTTAATTTATAGGTGCGCTGATTGTTATTCTACCTATGTGCTAACCGTTAGTCTAGGTATGCGCTAATTGTTAGTCTAGATATGTGCTAATTGTTAGTCTAGGTATGCGCTAATTGTTACTTTGTCATGCACCCTGTCATTCCTGCCTGCGGCCTACGGCGCCCCGCGCCGTCATCTCGAGCTTGTCCTCTTGTCGCAGGCGGAATCCAGTCTGTATATTTTTCCGTCATCCTCGCCCCCTGACGCTTCCGCGCCGCGTCACCCTCCCCGATATGCCCAGGCCACCCTCGTTGATGTGTCTAATGCCCAAGGTGCTTGCCTCTGTTCCTCTGGATTCCCGTCACCCAAGTCATCACAGCCGATGGCTGTAATGACTTGGGTGACAAGAATGACGGGGTGACTGGATTCTTTGACCCCTGAGCGGTTTTCGGTTTTAGGCGCGTGTCAAGTGCGTTCATAGTCTTGTCCAATTTTCCACATTTCCTTTTCTCTAAATGCCGGTATGGTCTGGCGGCGGGCGGCGTTGGTAACGGAAGGAGCGGAAAGTTTGTTTTGCCTGATGTAATCCGACAAACGGATAATTTTTGCGCCTCTTAAGTAGGTCGTTCGCTTGTGCAAAGATTCCAGCAAACCCAAAGCCAAATCTCTTTCCATGGTTTTTGTTTCTTGTCTGTCGTTGTAATCGCGAAATGCCTGATAGTAGGTTGCCTTTTCCTTGTTGCGTACTGTAATGCCAGGAAATTCCAGTTCCAGTAATTGCATGTTTATAATCTCCCGCCCCATGCGGCCGTTGCCGTCACAAAACGGATGGATAGTTTCAAAGTCCAGATGAAACCTTGCCACCTTGTCCAAAAAATAGGTATCAAGGTCGCTTGCATAAGCAAGCAGGGCTGCATGCATCATCAGGGCGACATGCTCTGGCGGCGGCGCTATGTGCATTCCAACCCGCACATATTCACCTTTTTGCCTGAAACGCCCAGCAATAGAGTCGTCAATGCTGGAGATAAGCATGTTATGTAATGAAAGTATCAGTTCTGAAGTGAGCGGTTCGGCCTTGGTTTTGCCGCGCGTGTAGTCAATCACCCGCGCCAAATTCTTTGCCTCAAACACCTCCCGTACCGACACATTGCGCGACAACTCCATCCCCAATAGGATTTTCTCCGTCTCTTTAAGTGTCAGAGTAGAGTTCTCAATGGCATTGGAGTTGTAGACGCTTTCAGGCTTTTCCGCCTCATCAATCATCACCAACAACGATTCCTTGCCGGACTTCAAGGCGATATACGCCTCCCGAAGTTCGGCGATTTTCCTACGAATAGGTTGCGGAGTTGCCATGGGGTGAATATATGAGGTTCACGCTCAAATGGCAATAATTCGTGAATTGATGAGAGAAATAGAGCAGATTCACGGTGGGAGAAAGCACAAGGTCGGACCGTTGGGTGACTCCGTTTTCAACAACTGTAAATTGACTGCAAACCAGCAGATCGTTATTCAAAGGATTTTCAAAATCAATCACACGCACCCTCGCGCCGACTGTTTCACCATTCTTTTGGTATTATTCAGAAACTCCTTCTGCCAGCATTTCATAAAATGTCCTGTCGTTTTCAATCGGGTCTTGATAGGGATGTTGGTTAATTGTTAATTTGGGGGATTATCAATCGCGGTTTTTGGAGCGAGAGAGTTAAGAGTTATCCGTATTGTTTTTAAGTTGTATTTGGTCTGCTTGCTTTTCTCCTGTGGGTGAGATAGTGCATAAGCCTGTTTGCGTATCATAGTGTATTAAAGTTTCTCGGTGAAGTTCTCTTATTCTTTTTTTGAAAACAGAATGGTTTGAGTATTCAGTCATTGTGTAAAGTTTGACTTCTGTTTGCGAATCAGGAAAATGGTTCAGCAATAAAAGAATTTTATCTTTAACAGTTATTTTATTAGATAAAACGCGTGTTATTTGGCCTTTTCGCCAAATTAGCGGTGTTAGTCTCTCTGTAATTGCCTCAACAAGAGATGCTGTTTCGTCGGCTGAGAACCCTGACTCAATTCGAACCATCTCTGCGAGAACCCACTTAACCGAGTAAAGTAGCAGTGTCGCATCCATTCTGTTTGGGGATATGCTTGAAACATGAGCACCCCCACGTGTGCTTCTTATGGCGTAAATGTTTCGAAGAACCCTTGGTATCAAAACCCTATATGATCGATCGCCTTTCGTCTTTTCATACTTTGCAAGGAGTTTGTCGAATCCGCCCAGAGTCTTGTCAAATTGCAGATATTTACCTTGGAACAATTTACATTCTACTGCCCTTACTCCGATCTCAGCAAACTTACCGCTAGCACTGATACTTTCCTGCCATTTACTTTGTGAGTATTTATTTACAATATCATCATAAGAAGAGAGCAGATTTTCTGCTATAAGTCTGCCAAAGCAAGACTCAAGTAGATTTTTTATGTTTTTCATTGTTGATTTTGCGCGTGATTTCGTTCGCGAGTTCTTCTGCATGTTCCTTCCCAAGTGTTGTAAGTTGGATTTCCTGAATAGCACTTCCTTTTGTACCATCAGTAGAAAACCACTCTTTTCTTTTCTTTATATTAGCAGAAAAATTACCATCAAGGCATCTGTGTGCCTTGCATGCAGAGCGTAATTCTTTATTGGACACTTTCTTTACGCCCCTCAAGGACTCTCCAAGAAGGAAAAGAAGTACCACATTAACCTGTTTGTCAGATTTCTTTTTGCCGAGACTTTTTGTATTCACTAACAGTTTTGCTTTTTCGCCACTATAATCAAATACATATTTATACTTCCCGTCTGTAGGGTCTTCTGTAGAAGTGCTGTCAGTTTGGGTTGTTTTAAGTTGTGCAGCGGGAATCTTGTCAGGCAACTCCTGCAACTTCTTTGTCAATGAAAATTTTTCTTCGTATTTTGCAACGAATTCTTCTGAACCACACAATTCCACTTCAAACTTTCCAATTAATACTCTCAGTTTATGTTCCATAATAATCTCCTTAATAGCTACTTCTTTGTATAGACTAACACAAAACAGCGTTCGTCAAGGTAGTGTTTTTCGGCCATCTTATTCAGATTATTCTTATTGTGTCACTCATCAGCTTCCTCTACAAACCACTGGCGGAAGAGGGTTTGTGCCATATCTTCCAGGGTTTTGTTCTGGCGGTGGAGCAGGTCTATTTTGTCGTCAAGCGATGATAATACTTCGGCAATGGCTTTTTGTTCGGGGAGTGGTGGGAATAGAAACGACAATGCTTCCAAAGCTGCTCCTGCCAGTTATCCAAAAGTCGTTTCTTCTGATTGGGATTTCAGGTATTCAACATTTTGCTTCAACAAATAAAACAAGAACAAATTATCTGCTTCTTGATTGGGGATTAAACTTCTAAATCCTTGATTAGTAGAAGCCCCATCGTCTGCGATTGCCAAGTATCCAACAGGTGCTCTCGTAGTTAGTAGTACGACCCTTTTGGTAAAATTTTTGCACTTGATTTTGAAAGGCCTAGATCTGATATGCCCCTTTCGCCTTTGGAAATGTAGCGACCGGAAAAATTTGATAGATCTCGCGGTGTTATCCAGGGGATTTTACTATCCCAATACTTCGTCACTTTCGTATCGGGCGTTCCTCCACCTACGACTTCAGCAACATCCCCTAATTGCATCTCTCGCCAATCGTTTGGTTTTTCGCGAGGTTCCCACCGCTAAGCTTCCAGTTCTGTTTCCAGTTCTGCTTGTGTAAATAGAACTTTAGCCAGGCTATCAATGTGTTCTGGGTTGTAGGCGAGTCGGTAAGCGTTTACATCAACATTGTAGGGCAAGTTGCTCTCATGGAAGAGGGTCCACAATCGGGCAATGCTGGCTGAATCAATATCGCCATATAACACCAAGTCAATATCTGAATTGCTTTTATAGGTACCGGCTGCTCTGGAACCGAATAAGGATACGCTCGCCACTGGCGTAGGACATTCTCGCAAAATGTTTTTTATGGTTTGTAATTGCGAATCACTGAGCCCGTGATCAAATTCTTTGTTCATTGATCTCAACCTCAATTAACTTTTGATGAAGTTCGCTAAAACAAAGAATATACCGCTCTTCTATTTCCCGGATTACTTCTTCAAATTTTCGGAAATCATAGTGATGACTCATTTCATTGCGGGCATCAAGCAGACTCATCCAGTCATCGCCGCGTTCAATAACTTTGGCAGCGATGGCCTCCTTCAGAACAGTGCGCGGCGTAATCTCCAGAAGTATGACACTTTGATTTTCTAAATAATCCTTTATGGTTTTCCACGCAAGTTCGGTGCAGTATTCAAAGCGTTTAATCATGCCTTCTTTACCGAGTTGATTGAGCTTCTCCTCATAAAGCTTCTCTTCATAAAGAATATCAAGTGCCTCGAGCAATAAAGTGTAAGCACGTCTGAAATTATCAAAACGATATTGCCAACGTTGTTTTTCAGTTTTCATATTTGTTGTTCCGAATTTCGATGATAGTAATGTTACCCTGATTGGATTTAAGGAACACCACCACAAGCGAACGCCTAAAAATTTCCTCGCATCAGTGGGAAAGCGATGCGGCAACTTGTAGAATAGCGCACTTTTCACCGACGAACACTTAACCAATCTTTTCAGGTACCATCACAGATGCCCTCACAGGAGCGGGCTTGGCATGACAAGAAGTACCACCTTCACTTCTGAATCAGTATCCGAGGGACATCCTGACAAGATGGCGGATCAAATTTCTGACGCTATCCTGGATGCGATTCTCACCGAGGACCCTGATGCCAGAGTCGCCTGCGAGGCACTGGTGAAGACCGGTATGGTGGTCATCGCGGGGGAAATTACCACCTCTGCCTGGATTGATCTGGAAGAGGTGTGCCGCCGAGTCATCATTGACATAGGTTACACCAGTTCAGATGTGGGCTTTGATGGTGCTTCTTGCGCTATTTTGAATGCGATTGGTAAACAGTCTCCCGATATTGCCATGGGTGTTGATGACTCCCCGAGCCATGAACAGGGCGCGGGTGACCAGGGATTGATGTTTGGCTATGCCTCTGATGAGACTGATGTATTGATGCCGGCACCGATAACCTACGCCCATCGGCTGATGCAAAAGCAAGCCGAGGTGCGGAAGTCAGGGCAACTGCCCTTCTTGCTTCCAGATGCCAAGAGCCAGATTACCTTCCGGTATGACGATGCTGGCCATCCGAGCATGATTGATGCAGTGGTGCTGTCCACTCAACATTCACCAGAGGTACCACACCAGACACTGCAAGAAGCGGTAATGGAGGAAATCATCAAGCCGGTCCTGCCGGCTGAGTGGTTACATGCGGCAACCCAATACCATATCAATCCGACTGGGCAGTTTGTCATCGGCGGACCTGTCGGCGATTGCGGATTGACCGGCAGGAAGATTATCGTTGATACCTACGGTGGCATGGCGCGGCATGGGGGTGGAGCTTTTTCTGGCAAGGATCCTTCCAAGGTGGACCGTAGTGCTGCCTACGCCGGGCGTTATGTTGCCAAGAACATTGTGGCGGCGGGTTTGGCAAGGCGCTGTGAAATTCAACTCTCGTATGCCATAGGTGTTGCCGAGCCGACTTCCATCAGCATTGATACCTTTGGCACCGGGGTCATGCCTGAGGATAAAATCAATCTTCTGGTGCGCGAGCATTTTGATCTCCGCCCCAAAGGCTTGGTCGCCATGCTGGATCTCAAAAGGCCTATCTTCCAACAGACGGCTTCCTATGGTCACTTTGGCCGGGAAGAGCCGGACTTCACCTGGGAGAAGACCGATAAAAAAGACTTGCTTGTCTGAGCAGACAGGCATGCTCTCGGCCTCAGAAGATGTCTAGATTCCAATCATTTAGTTTTGAGTTTTCTGCCCCGAGAACGCCCTCAGCCAAAGAAAAACTCAAGCGAACTCACAGCCGCCTTAATGCACTTTCTCCGCATTACTTTTCCGTGACCTATGGTGCCGGCGGCAGCACTCGGGATGGCACCCGGGAAGCAGTCTTGGAGCTATTGAATAGCGGGACGTCGGTGGCGCCGCACATTTCCTTTGGGGATGATGCCATTGACCAAAAGAAGGAAGCCATAGTTCAAGCGCTGCTGACTGAATATCAAGCCGCTGGTGTTACCCGCCTGGTTGCTTTGAGAGGGGATGTGCCGTCCGGCACTGGTGCCTCCAGCCAGTTGACCCACGCCAGTGACCTGGTGGCATTTATTCGCCGGGTCAGTGGGGCGCAGTTTCACATTGATGTGGCTGCCTATCCTGAAATGCACCCCGAATCGCCTTCGGTTGACCTGGAGCTTGAGCACTTCCAGAGAAAGGTGGATGCCGGGGCGGACAGTGCCATCACGCAATACTTTTATAACGCCGATGCTTATTTCAGATTTGTTGATGCATGTCACCAGCGGGGGATGACGCTACCCATAGTGCCGGGCATCATGCCGCTCACCAATTATCAGGGGATTGCTAGATTTTCTGCCCTCTGCGGGGCGGAGATTCCACGCTGGATAGAGAAGCACCTGCTGACCTATCAGCATGATCCGGCAAGCCTGCAAGCCTTTGGTTTGGAGGTGGTTACCGCCATGTGCCAGCGGTTGCTGGATGGCGGTGCGCCTGGCTTGCATTTCTATACGCTCAACCAAGCCCAGCCGAGCCTGAATATTTGGAAGGCATTGGGTTTGTAGTTATTAACATGTAGTTATTTTACAATGACAATCCCTATATGTTGAGATACAGACCTTGACTCGTCAAATTGGCATCTTGATGGATGCTCTTGAGTCCATCAATCCTAAGAAGGACAGCACCCTGGCGATGATGGTTGCCGCCCAGGCGGCGGGCTGGCAGCTGCATTGTTTTGAGCAGTCTGATATGTGGATTGAGGATGGCAAGGTGTCCATCAGGCAACGACCCGTGAAGGTCATGCATGCCCCGGCGCATTGGTACGAGGCGGACGCGGCAACAACTATTCATGCCACTCAGTTAGACGCCATCCTGCTACGCAAAGAGCCGCCTTTTGATATGGAATACATCTATTCCACCTATCTGCTGGAATTTGTTGAACGCGCCGGCACCCCGGTTTTGAATCGTCCCGGGTCGGTGCGCGACTGTAATGAGAAGGTCTTCGCCTTGGAGTTCCCGGAAGTATGTCCGCCGCATCTTGTCAGCCGGGACCCGCAACAACTGCATGCATTTCATCAGCAACATCAGGATGTCATCTACAAGCCCTTAGACGGGATGGGCGGGGTGTCGATCTTTCGAGCGACCGCAGCAGAACATAATTTGTCAGTCATCATTGAGACTCTGACTGCTAATGGCAAGCGGCAGGTCATGGCGCAGCAATACATCCCGGAAATAGCGCAGAGCGGCGATACGCGGATTCTGCTTATCAATGGTGTGCCGGTGCCCTATGGTCTTGCCCGAATACCGCCCCCGGGGGAAACGCGCGGCAATCTGGCGGTGGGTGCCTCGGGTCAAGGCCGGGAGTTGACTGACCGGGACCGATTGATTTGCGCACGGCTGGCCCCCTCTCTCAAAGAAAAGGGGCTCTATTTTGTTGGCATTGATGTGATTGGTGATTACCTGACCGAGATTAATGTCACCTGCCCGACCTGTATTCAGGAGATTGATGCGGCCTTTGACACTGATATAGCGGGCGACTATATGCGCTTTATTGATCGGCAGTTCTTCCAGTAGCAGGCGTGCATGATGTCGGCTTTGCAGATGTCTGGCACAGCGGCAATCCCTTTGGGTTATGCCTTGCTTTTTTCACTAGCACTGCATGCCGCGCTGCTACTGGGTATAGGTTTGATTGAGCCGCCCAGTAACCTCTCAGGACGCAGCCCAGCTCAAAGGCTTGCCGTCACCCTGAGTCAAGACTCGGCTCAGGCTCAGCCAGCACCTGTCCATCCAACACCTGCTCAGCCAACATCTGTTAATCCAACAAATGCCGAGTCCCAGATAGTTGCTTCGGGAGAGACGGCATCTCCAGCGGAGTTGCTTGCTGATGCGTTGGCAAGCATCAAGCAGTATCCGCAACAGGGGTTGCCCTCCGCTGCTGCTCGCCCGCGAATCACTCGCCCGCGAATCACCCGCTTGGAAAATCTTGCGCAAGCCACTCGCTGGGAAGATTTTTATTTCCATTCCTGGCGGCGCAAAATTGAGAAGATCGGCAACTTGAATTATCCCCAGGAAGCCACGCAACAAAAAATATACGGTAGTTTGCGGTTGATGGTGACCATTTTGCCGGACGGTTCCTTGCATGAGATTAGGCTGTTGGAATCTTCCGGGCATCAGACACTAGATGCTGCCGCTATTCGCATTGTCCGTTTGGCGGCACCCTTTGCGCCCTTTCCCAAGAAGCTCAGGGAAACCACTGACCTGCTGGAAATTGTCCGCACCTGGCGGTTCCAAAAAAATGGTGCTGTGGGAAGTTTTTCCGGATGACCCGGCAGCTGGACAGACCCGACATGTTGGTGATGGGATTTGACTACGGGCAGCGAAGAATAGGTATCGCCATAGGGCAGATGCTGACCCAGACGGCAACGCCCCTGTGCATTGTCCCGGCCCGGGATGGCGTTCCCTTCTGGGATCGGATTGACGAACTTGTCCAGGAATGGCAGCCGGGCATGTTGATAGTCGGCCTGCCGCTCAACATGGATGGCAGTATGAGTGAGGCGGCGGTAGCAGTAGAAAAATTCTCCCGCCGTTTGCAGGGCAGGTATCACTTGCCCGTTGAGCTGGTTGATGAGCGGCTGAGTTCGGTGGAAGCAAGACATGAGATAAGCGGTGCCGAGTCTGGTCGCCAGCAGAAGTATCTGGATCACCTAGCGGCAAGGATTATTCTGGAGACCTGGCTACAAGACAAAGAGAAGTGATGTGCCTTGTCTCCGTTCTTGACCAAGGCATGCGACAGACTGTACCGCTCGTCCTCTGGATTCCCCCCGAAGCCAGTCGTACCGCCTGTGCGGTACGACTGGCTCCGGCGAGAATGACGGCGCGGGGCGCCGTAAGCCGCCAGTCTGGTTCCCCGCCCTGCTGTCATTCGGGCTGCCAGAAGGAGCGGGGACGCGCCGGCGGTGCGGGCCGCTGGGGGCAGGCGTTAAAAGGCGGTCTCGCCGCCGCGCCGTCATTCTCGTCACCCTAGTCATTACAGCCATCGGCTGGGGTGACTGGGGTGACGGGAATCCAGAGGAACGAAGCCAACCACCTGTGGGGCATTAGACACAACAACAAGATGGTTCGTCGTTCCCCGTCACTCTCGGGGTGGCGTGGGGAGGGTGCACGGCGCGGAAGCGTCAGGCTTTGATGCTGACGGAATAAATCGGAAAACAATACTTTTTTTTACTGGATTCCCGAGCAAGCTCGAGAATGACGGCGCGGGGCGCCGTAAGCCGCCAGTCTGGTTCCCCGCCCCGCTGTCATTCGGGCTGCCAGAAGGAGCGGGGACGCGCCGGCGGTGCGGGCCGCTGGGAGCAGGCGTTAAAAGGCGGTCTCGCCGCCGCGCCGTCATTCTCGTCACCCCAGTCACCACAGCCATCGGCTGGGGTGACTAGGGTGAGGGGAATCCAGAGGAACAAAGGCAACCACCCTTGCCTACTTAAAATCCTCTGGCATCTTGGCTTCCTCTTGTGCGGTCTCTTTGCTGATGATTTTGTTTGCTACCAATTCTGCAAGGCATTGATCAAGAGTTTGCATGCCGAAGCTTCTTCCTGTTTGCATCGCCGAATAGATCTGCGGCACCTTGTCCTCCCTGATGAGATTACGGATACCCGGGGTACATAGCATGATTTCATGTGCGGCGACTCGTCCGCCGGCTATTCTTTTCAGAAGTTTCTGAGAGATGACAGCATGTAACGATTCCGACAGAAGACTGCGAATCATCGGCTTCTCTGTACCGGGGAACACATTGATGATCCGGTCTATGCTCCTGGCGGCGGACGATGTATGCAGGGTGGTCAGCACGAGATGTCCGGTTTCTGCGGCTTCAAGTGCCAGCCGAATGGTTGACAGGTCGCGCAGTTCACCAATGAGAATAATATCTGGATCAGCACGCAGTGCCGACCTCAGGGCTTCATTAAACCCCAGGGTATCCCGGTGGATTTCTCTCTGGTTGACCAGGCATTGTTTATTTTCATGCACAAATTCAATGGGGTCTTCCAGGGTCAATATATGCTGGCGTCGGGTGTTGTTAATATGGTCAATCATGGCGGCCAGGGAGGTGCTTTTTCCTGAACCTGTGGGCCCGGTAACGGTAATGAGTCCATGGGGGCTAGCGGCAAGCTTGCGAAACACTTCCCCCATACCTAGTTCTTCCATACTGGGAATAGTCCTGGGAATCGCCCTGAAAGTACCGGCGGCACCACGATTCTGGCGGAAGGCAGTCACGCGAAAACGTCTTGACCCCGATAACTCAAAGGAAAACTCACACTCAAATTTGGTTTCATAGTCTTGTTGTTGTTTGTCGTTCATCAAGTCAATGAGTTGCGAGTGAAGCGCTTGCTGGTCAAACACTTTTGAGTCCAGCCGCTGCAGGTCGCCATCTATCCGTAGTAGCGGTGGCAAGCCGGCTGCCAGATGCAGGTCAGATGCCCCTTTTTTCTGGCTGATTTCGAGTAGTTCGGTGATTTTCATCTTGAAGTCCTTTTGTTAAGTTATTTTTTTAAGGCTTATGTTGAGGCTTAGGTTGAGGCTTATGTTGAGAATTGTATTGGGCATTTATTGAGGCTTTTATTAGTATGGTTGCCACTCATCAACCTTGATTGATAGTAATATCGTCTGCAAGGGCAAACTATTCGTACTGGCTTATTTATCCTTCGTTATGACTTGTATAGCGCATAATCTTGAAACATTGGGTGCCAGAATTGCTGCCGCCTGCCGGGCAGTGCAACGCGACCCCATGGAAGTCAAACTACTGGCAGCCAGTAAAAGCCAAGCCATCCCGCTCATACGATCGGCATTGCAAGCGGGTCAGACCAGCTTTGGGGAAAATTATTTACAGGAAGCCGAGGGTAAAATTGTCGCCCTACCGAGTCTTGATTGGCACTTTATTGGGGCAGTGCAATCCAACAAGACGCGGCACATTGCTGAGCAGTTCAACTGGGTGCATACCCTTGCTTCAAACAAGGTTGCCCGGCGTTTGAGTGAGCAGAGAAACCCAGCCCTGGGCAGGCTGCAGGTGTTGGTGCAGGTCAACACTTCTATGGAGCAGACTAAGTCTGGAGTCGAACCAGACAAGGTGGCGGCGTTGATTGGTAGCATAAGAGAGCTGCCGGGGATTGCCTTGCGCGGCCTGATGACTATTCCCGAGGCAACTGAGGATGAAGGCATCCAAGGTGCTAGGTTTGCCCAGCTCCGGGAGTTGCGAGAAGCCCTGGCTGCCCAATTCGGCTTGCCTGAGTTTGATCAACTCTCTATGGGCATGAGCCGTGATTATGAAGTGGCGATTAAGGAAGGCGCAACCTGGCTCCGTATCGGCACTGGTATTTTTGGGCCGCGGCCGATAAAGCGGTAAAATGCAAACCCAACCTACCTCTAGGTGACAAATAGGTGACAGAACTCAAGATGTCAAAAATAGCATTCCTTGGTGCCGGTAACATTGCGCAGGCAATCATGACCGGGCTACAAAAAAGTGGCTTCAATCGGGCCGACATTATTGCTGCCGACCCAGCGGCCGCTTGTCTGGACCGTATCCAGTCCCTGGGTATTAGGACTACTCAGGACAACGTTGAGGCTGTTGTCCAGAGCGATATCCTTATGCTCTGCGTTAAGCCTGACAAGATGAACAAGTTGCTGGCTGAGATTGCCGATGTCGCGGGGGGGAAGTTACTAGTCAGTGTCGCGGCAGGCATCACTAGCCAGACTCTCGGTGGGGGGATTCAACGCCAGCAGCCAGAAGCCCCGGTCCCGATTGTGCGCTGTATGCCGAACACGCCTGCGCTGGTGCAAGCCGGTATCACTGCCATGTTTGCCACTGAGGTGGTAACTGCATCACAACGGCAAGCTGTTGAAAATATCCTGAGCGCGGTGGGTGCCACCCTCTGGCTTGAGCAGGAAGCAGACCTCAATCTGGTAACGGCAGTATCTGGGAGCGGGCCGGCTTACTTTTTCTTGTTGATGGAAGCCATGCTTAACGCGGCTGTTAATGCCGGCTTGCCCACTGATATTAGCCGCCAACTGGTGCTACAAACTGCTCTGGGTAGTGCCAAAATTGCACTACATGAGACGGGTGCCTTGCGGGACCTCAGGCGCCGGGTTACTTCTCCGGGGGGTACGACTCAAGCGGCTATGGATAAGTTAATGGCGGCGGGCTTTGAAGAGATGGTTGGGCAGGCTATACAGGCGGCTGCAGCCCGTGCTGCTGAGCTCTCGGGCGCGTCTGATAGTAAAGCGTGAATTCAACGCTTAAGTGCAACCGGGTGACGGGAATCCAGAGTGGCGGCCTAGGGCACCCCGCGCCGTCATTCTCGAGCTTGTCCTCTTGCCGCAGGCGGAATCCAGTAAAAAAGAGTATTGTTTTCCGATTTATTCCTGTCCTCTAACCCGTCAGAGGGCAAGCCCGAGAGTGACGGGGAGCGAAAAACCATCTTGTTGTTGATGGGTAGCGGGAGTATCAAGGTGGTTGCCTTTGTTCCTCTGGATTCCCCCCGAAGCCAGTCGTCCCGCCGAAGGCGGTACGACTGGCTTCGGCGAGAATGACGGGGTTAAGAAGCGGATTAAAATACTTTATAATTGCATCCATTCGTTAGATGGCATAGTGGGATGACATAATAGGAACACAGCATGACTCAGAACTTTTCCGAAACCGGTATCTTCCTGATACAAACTGCCGCAGGTATCTATCTGTATTTGCTGCTATTGCGATTTTTGATGCAGGTAGCTCGTGCCGACTATTACAATCCTATCTGTCAGACTATAGTGAAATTAACTACCCCGGCGGTTAAACCGTTTAAAATGTTTCTCCCCCGCATCGGTCGTGTTGACCTTGCCATACTCGCCGCGGCACTGGGCGTACAAATCATTGCCATCATGCTGATGATATGGCTGGCGGATATCTATGTTTTCCAGCCTATTTATATTGCCTGGGCAGCCCTGAGTCTTGCCGCCAAGATTATTGATATCTACTTTTTTGCGCTGATTGTTACGGTGATAGCGAGTTGGATAGCACCCCAGTCCAATCATCCGGTGCTTGCCCTGGTACATCAGATTATTGAACCCATCTGCGCCCCGGCACGCAGACTGCTACCGCCTATGGGCGGCTTGGATTTTTCTATTATCCTGGTGTTCGTGACGCTGATAGTGATTAACAATTATTTGGTTATTCAGCCCATTGCCAAGATGCTCAATGCGCCCAGGGTACTCCTGGGCTTGTAGCATCTGGTTTTTATACCCCTGGTTTTTATGCCCGGGCGAAGATGCAACACAGCGTGTCAGCAGGTCGCGAAGAGTCAAAAATGCCCAAAGAGCAAGACACCGAAACCTTCATCCTGGCAAGCGGCAATCGTCATAAATATAATGAAATTGCCCAGAGCCTAGGTGCCGACTTTAAGTTGCTCTTGCAGGCTGACCTGGGTATCCAAAGCCCGCCGGAAACCGGCAACACCTTTACCGAAAATGCCTTGCTCAAAGCCCAGCATGCCAGCCGGGAATCCGGGCTTGCCGCCATCGCTGATGATTCAGGTCTCTGTGTGGATGCGCTGGGGCAGGCACCGGGGGTGCTTTCTGCTCGGTTCGCCGGCGAAGGGGCAACGGATTTGGAGAATAACGATAAGCTGCTGCGACAACTGGAAAAGGTCAGCAATAGAAAGGCAACCTTCCACTGCGTCCTGCTGTTGCTCAATGCACCCGATGACTCAACGCCGCTCATTGCCAAGGGGGTCTGGCATGGCGAGATCGACATTCAGCCTCGGGGCGCAAATGGCTTTGGTTATGACCCGCTGTTTTTTATTCCAGAGCTCGGCAAAACTGCTGCTGAATTAACCACTGCTGAGAAGAATCTACTGAGCCATAGAGGAATTGCCTTGCGCCTCCTCAGGGAAAAATTGGATGCACGATAGCGCGCTTGATAAACATGTCGTTGATAAGCATGCCGTTGATAAACGCGCTCTTGATAAACGCGCTCTTGATAAACGCGCCGTTGATAAACACATCCTTGATATACATGCCACTGAGATACCGCTCGGTCTTTATGTTCACTTTCCTTGGTGTATCAAAAAGTGTCCTTATTGTGATTTTAATTCGCATGAAATTGAAGGGGCTATTCCAGAGGCTAGATACATCACCCGGTTGCTTGAAGATCTGGAAACCCACCTCAGCGCAACGCCCGCGCCCAAGGACCCGGCAAGAGTGCCCCGAGGGCGCGACCTAACCTCTATCTTCTTAGGTGGCGGCACCCCCAGTCTATTTACGCCAGATGCTATTGAGCGTTTGCTGAGCTCCATTGCCACCTTGCTGGGCAGTGACCAGATAGAGGTCACTTTGGAAGCCAACCCGGGCACCCTTGATGCGCATCGGTTCGCTGGTTATCGGCAGGCCGGAGTCAACCGACTCAGCCTGGGCGCACAGACTTTTGACGATGCCGCGTTAAAAGTACTCGGTAGGATTCACCAGTCAGCGGATACCCTGGATGCATTTGCCGCCGCCCGTCAGGCTGGGTTTGACAATATCAACCTGGATCTTATGCATGGCTTGCCCGGGCAATCAATTCAGGCGGCAATGTCAGACCTTGAGCAGACATTCGCCCTCGCGCCTGAGCATCTTTCCTGGTATCAGTTGAGCATAGAGAAAAATACTCATTTTTATCGCTATCCACCGATTCTGCCTGAGGAGGATAGGCTGTTTGATATTTGGCAGCGGGGTATCTCGCAACTTGCTCAGCATGGATATGCGCAGTATGAGGTCTCGGCATTTGCGAGACCGGGTGCAAGGGCGGTGCATAATCTTAATTATTGGCAGTTCGGCGATTATCTCGGCATAGGGGCGGGTGCCCATGGCAAGATTTCCGTGCCTCAGGAACCTCGGCATGCCACTGCTAGTCGTACTATTTATAGAACCAGCAAATCCAGAGTGCCGAAAGATTACCTGCAAGGGGGGAAGAGCAGTGTGCTGCAGATACCGGAGGCTGAGCTCGCCACCGAGTTTTTAATGAATGTGCTACGTTTGAATGAAGGCTTCTCGCCTTATTTGTTTGAAGGTCGCACCGGCTTGCCTTGGCAAAATCTGGCGGCTTTTCTTGCTGAGGCCGAGTCTAAAAATCTGCTGGAAACAACAGGCAGCAATGATGACCTCAGGATTCGCACAACGGCAACTGGGCGCCGGTTATTAGATGAGCTCTTGCAACTCGCTCCCTGAGCGCGCTTGCTTGTCAGGCATTACTTGTGGCAAGCAAAAGCAAGCTCAGTAACCGCATGTCCTAATTTTTGTCCTCTTGCCTCAAACTTTGTGGTTGGTCTTGGTGGTGGTGAAATCGGGGTAAACTTTGCCGACGGGTGTTTTTCTGGGGTGTAGTTGGTTATTTCTTCCTGCATGACCTGAGCATAGGGGTGCCAGTCAGTTGCTAGATGTAACACACCACCAGGTTGGAGTTTATGCCAGACCAGTTGCAGGAAGGGCGCATTAATCAGCCGCCGTTTGTGATGTCGCTTCTTGTGCCAGGGGTCGGGGAAGAAAATTTGTACCCTATCCAGACTTTCATGGGGAATACATTGCTCCAGCACGAGCTGCCCATCCTCGCCATAGACGCGGATATTCTTCAGGGACGAGGCGGCGGCTTGCATGAGCAGGTGTCCCAGACCAGGACGATGCACTTCAACGCCAATGAAGTTTCTCTCTGGGTGTGTTTGGGCTTGAGTGATGAGCGAGTCGCCCATGCCGAAACCAATCTCATAAGTAAGGGGATGGTGATTGCCAAAAATTGTGGCGGGGTCAATCAGACCTGCGCTGGACTCCAAGCCAAAGCCGTGCCACTCCTCTGCCAGGGCGCGCGCCTGACCTCTGGTGAGTCTCCCTTGCCTGAGTACAAAGGAACGGATACCAGCACGGCTTGCCAATTGTGGTGTCCTCTTTTTGTTAAAAAAAAGTGTTATGGAGAGAAGTTTTATGAAGCTTTTTGTTTGCTGGAAAGAATGTTTGCGGGCGTCTTTTGTTTGCTGGCAGACAGCGGGTAGAAGCAGAGAGGTTAGATACCAGCGGCGTGCAGTTTGAGTTTTTTCAGCGCCTTATGTTCAAGTTGTCGCACCCGCTCGGCACTAATACCAAATCGGCTTGCCAGTTCATGCAGGGTTGCCTTCTTCTCTGCTAGCCACCGACTTTGAATGATTTCCATAGCGCGGGAGTCTAGCTTGGTCAGGGCAGTTGCCAGTTGCTTCTTCTGCTGTGCCTGGAGATTGTTCGCCTCAATCAGGTCTGCTGGGTCACCTTCTGCACTGGCGAGATATTGGGAGGGTGAGTAGTCGCCCGCCTCAGAGGTATCAGCGTCAAAGCTGGCATCCTGGGCGGATAGGCGAGTCTCCATACGGCGGACTTCCTCTGGTGCAACACCCAAGGCAGCGGCAACATCAACGAGTTCAGCTTCATTCATTTGCCCGAGTCGTTTCTTGGCACGGCGCAAATTAAAGAAGAGTTTCCGTTGTGGTTTGGTGGTAGCGACCTTCACTATGCGCCAGTTGCGGAGAATGAATTCATGAATCTCGGCTTTGATCCAGTGGACCGCAAATGACATGAGGCGCACTCTATAGGTTGGGTCAAATCGGCGCACTGCCTTCATCAATCCCACATTGCCTTCTTGAATTAGATCCGCCTGGGGCAGGCCGTAGCCAGAATAGGATCTGGCGACATAGATCACGAATCGGAGGTGCGCCATGACCAGTTGTCGGGCTGCGTCCAGGTCCTCTTCGTCAACCAGTTTATGCGCCAAGTCTTGTTCTTGTTGTACGGACAGTACGGGTATCTGGTGTACCGCCTGGATGTAGGCATCCAGATTGCCACCCGGGGATAGAATATCAATTGAAGCAAGGCTATTTGTCATCTGTTTTTGGCTGTCGTTAATTTTTTTGAAATAAATGTTCTTTAATAAACGTTTTTTAGTAAACACCCATTAATAGGGGGCGGGGATATTAGCACTCTCAGAGTGGGACTGCTAACCCTTTGCTCAGCGCCGCCGGGGGGACAGGCCAGCCATAAGGTAGAGTGCTTTCACTTCCTTGGGTTTGAGGTCAATATAGCGGCCTGCTTTTGCCGCCGAAGGAATCACAAAATTACCGAAGCGAACCCGCTTTAACCGGCTTATGTTATAACCTTGGGATTCCCAGAGTCGCCGCACCGCCCGGTTACGACCCTCCATCAAGACAACGTAATACCATTGGTTAGCACTTTTCCGGTCAGCATCAGATTGCCGCCCCGGCTGAATATCGGAAAATTGATAAACACCATCCTCTAGCGACACGCCGGCGCGCATACGACTCAAGGCATCTTGCGTGACATTACCCAGGACGCGCACCAGGTATTCCCGTTCAATATCGCTGGAAGGATGCATAAGTTTGCCTGCCAGGTCGCCGTCCGTAGTGAAGAGCAGCAGACCGCTGGTGTTGAAATCCAGCCGCCCGACAGAAATCCACCGTTGATTCTTTAATGGTGGGAGGTGCTCAAAAACCGTTGGTCTTTTTTCCGGATCATTCCTTGTGCAAATCTCGCCCTCGGGTTTGTTGTAGAGCAGATAACGATGCGCCGCTCGCTTCTGGCTGATGCCTCTTCCGTCTACCTTGATGCGGTCTTCAAGCGTCACCCGGGCACCCCTGGTGGCTGGCTTGCCATTGACGGTCACTCGGCCGGCATCAATCCAGCGTTCGGCTTCCCGCCGACTGGCAAGACCCTGGGCGGCAAGCACTTTTTGGAGTTTTTCGGACATTCTTGCTCAACACCTCTTCTCAATGTGCTAGAACTTATTAACCCGGGCTTATTAGCTATGGCTTATTAGCTATGACTTATTAGCTATGACTTATTAGCTATGGCTTATTAACCAAGGCTTATCAACAAAAGTTTATTAAGAGGCACCGTCCTGATCTGGATCGGCGGTCTCGCTTTCTGGGGCAGGGTCTTCGGGTGTTTGGGACACGGCTTGATTGATAGGCGTTACTGTGGCCGACCTCTGTGGCTTGTCTGTTGCCCTGCCACCTTCTTCAGAGCCTTCTTCAGCCTCATCCTCATCACCAAACAGATTGCGCACATTTTCCTGAATCTCATCGACTCTCTGGGAGACTGCGTCAAGCGCCTCATCATCCAAGCCGACGATAGTTTTATCTTGCTCCAGGTCAGCCGCATCAACTTCAAGGCTAGGCGCGATGAGCGGCTCGTCATCAAGGTCAAATTCTTCGCTACTGGTCAGATCCTTAATCTCTGCAAGGCTGGGTAATTCATCCAGACTGCTGAGATTGAAGTAATCCAAGAATATTTTTGTGGTGGCATAAAGAGCAGGGTGCCCGGGTACATCTCTGTGCCCTACAATTCTAACCCACTCCCTCTCGAGTAGTGCGCGGATAATGTTGGTGCTCACCGACACGCCACGAATGGATTCAATATCGCCACGGGTAATGGGTTGCTTATAGGCAATCAGGGCTAGAGTTTCCAGCAGGGCACGGGAGTATCTGGGCGACTTTTCTTTCCAGAGGCGACCAATCCATTCACCGTAATCGGCACGCACCTGGAACCGATAACCGCTCGCTACGGTCTTCAATTCATAGCCC
The DNA here is from genome assembly GCA_965208605.1 of Candidatus Azotimanducaceae bacterium. Classification (GTDB taxonomy): domain Bacteria; phylum Pseudomonadota; class Gammaproteobacteria; order Pseudomonadales; family Azotimanducaceae; genus UBA9659. The sequence continues at coordinate 1,959,985 of OZ242345.1, forward strand.
TTGCCGGCGCACTCCCGTTCAATCTCATTGAGGGCGGTGCGTATGTCTGCCCGGGCCGGGCGATCAGTCTCAAAGAGTTGCAACAACTGATCAATATTCACCGGTTGCTCTGAGGCCATGATCGCGCCTTCAATAATCTGCTTAATCGGTAGGATGTCTGCCATGATTAGTTACCTCATTCTTCTACGTTTGCTGGCTTCACTTTTACATGAATGGGGGCATAGGGTTCTGTTTGCACAACTTCCAACATGGATTCTTTGAGCAATTCCATGACCGCCATAAAGGTCACCACCACGCCTAGGCGACCCTCTTCCTGAGTAAAAAGAGAGCCGAAGGTGACGAACTGCTCCTGATTACCCGACAAAAGTTTCAATATACTCACCTTGCGCTCCTGTGTAGATAGCGGGTCTAGACTGATGTGGTGCGAGGAATAATTTTCCGCTCTTTTCAGGACTCTGGATAGTGAAACTAACAAGTCTTGGAGTTGTACTTCCGGCAGGGGGATGCTGGTTTCCATCTCTGGTGCCGTCGCCATCGCCATCCAGAAGTCGCGATTGATACGCGGTAGGGCATCCATGTCCAGTGCTGCCTGCTTGAAACGCTCATATTCTTGTAATTTGCGAATCAGCCCGGCGCGGAGATCATCCTCATCCTCGGTGTCTTCCTCCGCCCTGGGCAACAACATGCGCGACTTGATCTCCGCCAAGACTGCCGCCATCACCAGATACTCTGCTGCCAGTTCAAAGTGTATCTCGTGCATCATATCTATGTATTCCATGTACTGACGGGTGATTTCCGCTACCTGAATATCCAGGATGTCCAGGTTTTGACGGCGAATCAGATACAACAGAAAATCCAGTGGGCCCTCAAAGGCTTCCAAAATCACTTCCAAGGCATGGGGCGGGATGTAGAGGTCCAGGGGAAACTGACTCGTAGGTTTACCCTCGACGACGGCAAAGGGCATTTCCACCTGAACTATATGAGGGTCCTTCTTGTCAGTATTTTGGCTGTTAGTGCTATTGTTCGTGACGCTGTTAGTACCATTGCTCATGCCGTTGTTAGTACTATCCTCAGTACTATTGTTGGTAACAGCGTCCTCGTCGTCTGGAGGATCAATGGTCATTGCCATTTCCCGGTTGCAAATCTTTGAATTGATCGAGAGTTCCTTGAATTCGCTAAAAAAGATTATCGGTAATCCAGACCCATTGCTGCGCGCACCTTATCTATCGTCGAGCGCACAATATCACGTGCATACTCACAGCCTTCCGCAACAATTGATTTTACCAGAGCCGGGTCTTCTTCATATTGACGCGCTCTATCCCGTATGGGTTGTAGTTCTTCCAGCACCTTGTCTATCAAGGGTCGCTTGCAATCAACACATCCTATGCCGGCGCTGGTGCAACCATCACGCACCCAACTTTTGATGTCCTCGTCCGAATAGATTTTATGCAGGGTATAGACGGGGCAAATATCGGGATTGCCTGGGTCAGCACGACGCGCTCTGGCAGGGTCAGTCATCATGGTTTTGATACTTTGGACTATTTTGTCCGGCTCTTCCCGCAAGGCAATGGTGTTGTCGTTGGACTTGGACATCTTCTGACCATCCAAACCCGGCACCACAGAATCCTTGGTCAAGAGCACCTCGGGTTCCGGCAGGATGATCTTGCCGCCACCTTCCAGATAACCGAGTAGCCGATCGCGGTTGCCCAGAGAAGTTTTTTGCTGGTCCTGGACCAGTGCCTGCGCCCTTGCCAAAGATGTCTGCTTGCCCTGTTCCAGATATTCGCGCCGCAGGTTGCGGTACCGTTTGGCACTCTTGCTACCCAGTTGTTTGATTGCCTCTTCTGCCAGGGCTTCGTAGTCTGTTTCCTTGCCAAATATATGATTGAATCGCCGGGCAATTTCCCGAGTGATTTCAACATGCGGCACCTGGTCAGCTCCCACCGGTACATAGCCCGCCCGATAAGCCAGAATGTCTGCACTCTGCAATATCGGATAACCGAGGAAGCCATAAGTTGCCAAGTCACGATCATTGGTCTTGGCGATGGTGTCCTTGTAACTTGGGACCCGCTCCACCCAGGATAGCGGCGTAATCATGGACAGTAGCAGGTGCAACTCGGCATGTTCTGGAACTCTTGATTGAATAAAGAGTGACGCCGAACCCGGATTGACTCCCGCTGCCAACCAGTCAATGACCATTTCCCAAACATTGTCTTCAATAATGTTGGGGTTTTCATAATGGGTGGTGAGCGCATGCCAGTCGGCGACGAAAAACAGACATTCATACTCATGCTGCAATTTTGCCCAATTCTTTAATACGCCGTGAAAGTGCCCAAGATGTAGCCGCCCTGTAGGGCGCATACCGGACACCACTCGCCGTTGAGTCTCCATCTGATTCACACTAGTTCCCCTGTCTTTAATGAAACGTGTTTGGAAGATCGTTTAGAAGGATCGTTTAGAAGGATCGTTTAGAAGGACCGTTTATAACGATCCTTGAGAAGACTTCTTATACCAGTGTATAGAAAAGTATTTGGCGGCGTGATGGGAAGCGTATTTAGCACATGTATAGGGAGTCAAGATACTGCCATTCCCCGCAAGGAGTTGGGCAGTGCTTCGCCTATTTCAACAAGCGCAAAATCCCCAATAGGCGTGTTCTCAGTAGCTGGAAAATTGACGACTCGGTTGTTTTCTGTACGCCCCTGCAACTGCCCCGGATCCTTCTTTGACAGGCCGGTGACGAGTACCTGCTGCCTGGTGCCGAGCATGGATTCGCTGATTTGCGCTGCCTGCTGCCGGATACGGTGTTGCAAGATAGCAAGTCGTTCCTGCTTGACCGCCATCGGCGTCTTATCTGGCAGGTCAGCCGCGGGTGTGCCGGGCCGGGCACTGTAGATGAAGCTAAAAGAATGATCAAACCCTACCTCGTCAATCAGCGTCATAGTCTGGTGAAAGTCCTTGTCAGTCTCCCCCGGGAAGCCAATGATAAAGTCACTGGAAATACTAATGTCAGGACGAATCTCTCTCAACTGACGCAACCTGGATTTGTATTCAAGCACTGTGTAGCCTCTTTTCATCTTCGCCAGGATCCGATCCGAGCCGCTTTGTACCGGTAGGTGCAAATGATTCACCAGTGCTGGAAGTTCAGCATAAACATTAATCAGACTGTCAGAAAATTCAACCGGGTGGGAGGTGGTATATCTGATGCGCTCAATGCCGTCTATATCAGCAACCAAGCTCATCAGATAGGCAAGGTCTGCTTGCGAGCCGTCGGGAAGGAGCCCCCGCCAGGCGTTGACATTTTGCCCCAGCAGATTGACCTCGCGCACCTCCAACGCCGCCAGTTGAGCAATTTCACGGAGCACATCAAGTAGGGGTCTGCTGACTTCTTCCCCCCTGGTATAAGGAACAACACAAAAGGAACAATACTTGCTACAACCTTCCATGATGGAAACAAAAGCCGCCGGACCCTGCACCGAAGGTTCGGGTAATCGGTCAAACTTTTCTATCTCGGGAAAACTAATATCAACCACCGAGCTACGGCTGATGCCTGCCTTAGTAAGCAATGCCGGTAGTCTGTGCAGAGTTTGGGGACCAAAAATCACATCAACAAAAGGTGCCCGTTCAATAATCGCGGCACCTTCCTGACTTGCCACGCATCCGCCCACGCCGATTTTTATGGCAGGGTTTGAGTGCTTCAAGCGGCGCCACCGACCGAGTTGGTGGAAGACCTTTTCCTGCGCCTTCTCACGAACCGAGCAGGTATTCAGCAGCAGCAAGTCGGCTTCTTCTTCCTGCGCGGTTAACTCATAGTTGTGCGACGCTTTCAATATGTCTGCCATTTTGGATGAGTCATACTCATTCATTTGGCATCCATGCGTTTTGATAAATACTTTTGGCATAAGGTTGGGTTTTGTAGCGTAAGCACTTATTAGCGGGCGGAATTATAGCAGTCTTTGGGGAGATAAGATGCGTTAGTGCCAAATATCTTCTTTTGATTCCCACAGGTTTTTCACACTGCTAAATCTTTCTAGTCGGTCGTTTATTTTTAAAATTTCCGCGGGATAAAAATCAAACATTGCATCGCAAAACTGGAGCATCCATTTTTTGCGAGAATATCTGTCCAATAATTGAATCCTGTTGGAGTCTGCTATTTGAATCTGTCCCCATCCCAGCGCACCCACTGTTAAACATGCCCAACTCAGGTACTCAATGGGCGTAAAAATCACTTCCGTCACCGTCACTTTGATATTGGATATGCTGTACTTTATCAATAATAGAGAAAAAACATTTGTGTCTAATTCATAAAACCTTGCTAGTCTCTCTACAGATATCAAGTTTGGTCTATTGAATGAAGTACCTTCTCGGTGTGTTTTAACATCAATAACTGAATAAAAGCCTTCCTTATCTTTGAAAGCGAAATCAGCCATTGCCCTACGTGCAAAATCATTAGAATATTCAGCACACCAATCCTCTATAAACTCGTTAAATTTTTCTGCAATCAGCGATTCTATAGCATCGCCTGTAGCCCTTGTGCTACCAGCAGTTAGGGGGGAAAGGAAATCGGAAGATGAATTAATATACTCTTTAATTCTCTCAGCCAGTTCTAAATAATGCCCGCCGTAGTAGAAAGATGATTTCATATAGAGAAAGTTTGTTGTTTTGAAGGGCGTGCTTTTCTTACTGATCTGTCAGAGAGAGAGTTTCTTTCCCAAAAAACACCATCTTCATATCCTTGAATGGTTGGCTTAGTAGTATTCATCTCTAAGCGCTTAAGTGCCCAGCAACAATATTCTTTGTTAATCTCCACCCCGCAAAAATCTCGATCTAATTTCCTTGCTACAACTGCTGTAGTACCACTGCCAAGGAAGGGGTCAAGTATAAAATCCCCTTTTTTAGTGCTAGCAAGAATAAGCTTCGCTATAAGTTTTTCGGGCTTCTGGGTTGGATGATCTGTGTTTTCCGGCATTGACCAAAATGGGATAGAAATATCCGTCCAAATATTAGACGGGTAAGTGAGGCGATAATTGCCTTCTTCTTCCTCGTTCCAATCTTTTGGTTTTCCATTTACACGATATGGTGCAATCACCTTGCGTTTTAATTTGACAGAATCTACATCAAAGTAATAATCATCAGAAATAGTGCAAAACCAAATATCTTCTGTGTTATTTTTCCAGTTAGATTTCGCACCTCGTCCTTTTTCCCTTTCCCATGTGATTCTGTTTTGAACATGAAAATGCGCTTCAAGAATCGGTGCAATAAGAACTGATGTTTTCCAATCGGAACAAACATAAACCGTCGCAGTTGGGTTGAGAGTTGGGATTAGGGTTTCAATAACTTGATGAAACCATTTTTTATACGCGCTTTTTTCTTTTTCTTTGAAGATTCGCCCATTATAATTTTTAGATAAGTTATAAGGCGGGTCTAAAATAAGGCAATCAACAAAACCTTTGGGGAGATTTTCTGCCACATCAAATACATCTCCAGAAATGACTTTCCCACTGATATCTTCAATGTTAATCGGACTATTCACATAACTAATATATGTTGATAGCCGATTGATTTCATCTTGTTTACAAACCAGGGTTTGGTTTCTAGAAGCTCTTTGTTTCATATCGTGTTTAAGATTAAAGTATCGTTGGTACTGTTTAGGTGTAATGGTAGCGCAAAACCGTCATAATGTCGCAACTTGGTATTGTGGATTTTAAGTGCTATCAATCTGGATCTTGAGTTAGCATGTAGGGCTAGGGCTGGAAGGGAGAATAAGCCATGAATATAGTCGCAAAATGTGTTCTTTGGGGTGCGGGCATCATGTTGGTGGTCTCTGGCATAGGTGCAATCCTGGGCCCTTCGCCCATAAACATATTCTTTGCGCCAATTCTGATGATTACATCTATACCCTTACAGATTGCCATCCCGATCATTCCAGGATTGGGTGCCATTGCGGCTGGCGGAATCTACGGCGCTGAGGGATCATTTATAAACTATGGGTTTTATGCGTTGATGGTAGGCTGGAATGTATTTGTTGGATGTCTGGTCGGTTGGATAGTCGGTGTGGGCATTCGGAATAAAAAGCAGATAGGTGATTAGATATGAAGACAAACCATGTTTCTCTTTTTGTTTTTCTTATCCTAGGGACTTCCGGATGTGCCCAGGTCGGGGAATTTCTTTCCGATCTTGATGCAACGCTTGGAAAGGGCCTAGATGTTATATCCGAGAAGGATAAAGTTACGGGAGCGATAACGCTTAATATACAATCTCCTGAAAAGGCTTATGAAGCGGGGCTGAAGAATTTTCTCAAAATCGAAGCTGATGTAAGGAGGGACAACATAAGAGCATATCCATCGTCCCATCCTATTTATAGACGCGCTAAAAATATCTATGACCGCGTCATTGCCGTGAGTCATTTTCGCGATTCAAAGGATCTTAAATTTGCCGTATATGATGCCGATATATTTAACGCCTTTGCCACTGGTGGCGGTCACTCGGCGGTTTTTAGGGGATTGATGGATGCTTGTAACGACGATGAACTCGCCTATGTGATAGGACACGAACTAGCACATAACGCAGCGGCTCACCTTGAAGAGACTAAGACCTATATGAGCACTAGACGACTTTTAGGAAAAGACAATCGCGAAGGGTATGAAACGGTCTTTGGCAATGTACAAGAACAAGAAGCAGATAAGATAGGAATTCTTTACGCTACCTTAGCCGGGTTCAATCCTAATGCGGGTGCAACGACCTGGTCTAAATTCGTTACTAATGATTTAAGTGAATACGCTTACTTTCGTTCACATCCAGCAAATAGAGAGCGCGTACAAACTAATCAATACATCGCTAAACAAGTCTCTCAATACAGTATTCCTAATGTTAAGAATCCAAAATTTGAAGACATTTTGAATTGTAATGTTTTGTTTTGCCCAGCCAAACGTCATGCGGTAGAAGATGGCAAGGGTGGAGGATTTCTAAAAGCATTAGAATTGCTTATGGTTACAGTGGCAAATAACCAAAAAGCTAAAAATGAACTACAAAAACAACGCCGAGAGATTGCCTACGCTGCACCCAACATAGAATGGAGACCGGGGTGGATGACGTTTAGTGGAACAGTGCAACGCCATGAAAATACAGCAGGGTTATCTTTTGGTCTCAGTGGTGATAGAGGCGTTTTTTATTACACCCATAACGATAAAATCCTGAAAGGATCCATGAAATTAGTCGATGAAGACGATGAAGGTTATGTGTATCGATGGAGAGATGATTACGGTCGCGGCAATCTATATTTGTATCCTTACACTGATGGTTCTATGAGAGGCGAGATGTACATGGACGATGGTCCAGACTATGAGCAGAAGTTGGGTAAATGGATAGGCTCTCCATCTCAGTAAGTCATGGGCTTACGTTCGCCACTCTGGGTTCCCGCCTTCTTTGATCCTGACGGCGCGGAGTCCCCGCTCCTTCTGGCGGCTTACGGCGCCCCGCGCCGTCATTCTCGAGCTTGCTCGGGAATCCAGTAAAAAAGAGTATTGTTTTCCGATTTACCCCTGCCCTCTAACCCGTCAGAGGGCAAGCCCGAGAGTGACGGGGGCTGGATTCCCGGGGCAAGCCTGAGTGTGACGGGGAGCGACGAACCATCTTGTTGTTGATGTGTACATGCCCTACAGGTGGTTGGCTTTGTTCCTCTGGATTCCCGACCCCCCAGTTATCACAGCCGATGGCTGTGATAACTAGGGTGCCGAGAATGACGGGGTATGGGGGAAATCCAGTCATTGAGTAACATAAACAAGAATGACGGGGGTGACCGGGCAACACCTACTCTACCGTCACCGACTTAGCCAGATTTCTTGGTTGGTCAATGTCCGTGCCCTTCAGCACCGCAACATGGTAGGCGAGGAGTTGCACTGGCAGGGTGTAGAGCATCGGGGAGATGGCGGCGGGGCAAGACGGGACCTTCAAGACCCTGGTATCTGCCTGACGGGTGATCTTGTTGCGCTCATCTGCCAATACAAACAAAGCAGCACCGCGGGCACGGACTTCTTCCAGGTTTGATTTCAACTTCTCAATCAAAGCACCGCCAGGGGCAATCGCAACCACCGGCATAGCGTCATCTACCAGTGCCAAGGGTCCATGTTTGAGTTCCCCTGCTTGATATCCTTCCGCGTGAATATAAGAAATTTCTTTTAGTTTCAGCGCCCCTTCAAGGGCAATCGGATAATGAATACCTCGGCCGAGGAACAGTGCGTTATGCTTATCCACGAATGATTCCGCAATGTGTTTAATCTCCGGTTCAAGTTTCAATGTTTCACGGATGAGATGGGGTAATTGTCGCAAGGCTGATACCAGCTTCTCATGGTCTGCTTCCGTCAAGCCATTCATCTTGCCGATGACAGCAACCAGCATCAAAAGGTCGACCAGTTGATTGGTGAAAGCTTTAGTTGATGCGACACAAATTTCCGACCCGGCTTCTAGTAGCATCGACAAATCAGCTTCCCGAATCAGAGTGCTGTTCGGTACATTGCAGAGACATAGCCTCGCCACATAATTTGGGTCCTTGGCATTACGGAGTGCAGCAAGCGTGTCGGCGGTTTCGCCAGACTGGGACAGAGCAACAAACAGGGTGCCATCAAGCACCACATTCTGCCGATACCTTAACTCACTGGCGATCTCAACCTGGCACGGCACCTTGGCATATTCCTCAAACCAATATTTGGCGACCAGGCCAGCGTAGTAACTACTTCCGCAGGCGGTAATCTGCACGGCGCGCACCGCCGCGAAGGCGCCTTCCGCACCCGCGCCGAAGGCCTGAGCCAAGGCATGTTTGCTACTTAACCGCCCAGACAGGGTGCGTTCAACTGCTTCTGGCTGCTCATATATTTCCTTCAACATATAGTGCCGATACTCGCCCTTATCGGCGATGTCATGGTGCCGGTCTAAGGCGATAATCCTATCTTCCATCTGTTTATTTTTTCGCAGTGCCTTCTTGTTTTTGAACAGGGTGTAATTCTGTTCGGTGATTTCCGCGATTTCACCGTCTTCCAGAAAAATAAAACGTTCCGCGAGATGTCGCAGGGCGCCAGGGTCAGAAGCAACATAGTGTTCACCCTCGCCTATGCCGATGACCAGAGTGCTACCTTGCCGCGCCAGCATCAATCTGTCGGGATGCTCTTTATGAATGACTGCCAGGGCGTAGGCACCTTCCAATTTGCGGAGCATGACATTCATTGCCTCCAGCAGGTCGCTGGTCTGCGTCAGTTCATAGTTGAGTTGATGGGCAATGACTTCTGTGTCGGTGTCGGTTTCAAATTGGAAGCCCTGCTTGATGAGTGCCTCGCGCAGTGGTTCATGGTTTTCAATGATGCCGTTGTGCACGACTGCCAGGTCGCCCGATGTATGAGGATGGGCATTGGTCTCGCTGGGTTCACCGTGGGTTGCCCAGCGGGTATGAGCGATGCCGATCTTGCCTTCTGGCATGTTGGTATGACAGGCTCGGCAGAGTTCCGCCACCTTGCCTTGCCGCCTCAGCCTACTGAGCTGCGCATCCTTGTTGAGCAATGCAATGCCTGCCGAGTCGTAGCCACGATATTCAAGCCGGCGCAAACCCTCAAGCAAGATGTCTGCTACTTCACGATGACTGACTACACCAACTATGCCGCACATAATATTTTTTGCATCTTCTTCCAGGTGTTCTTCTAAAAAAACTCGCTATTTATGACTCTTCATTAGATGGACCCTGCCAACCGGGCACAGATTTTTGTTTGCCTCTGCCCAGAGCCAAGGTATCGGAAGCAACATCTTTGGTGATCGTAGAACCCGCGCCTATGGTTGCCCCCGCGCCTATTTTGACGGGGGCAACCAGTGAAGTATTTGAACCTATAAATGCAGCAGCACCTATGTGTGTCGCATGCTTGTTCACACCATCGTAGTTACAGGTAATGGTGCCGGCGCCGATATTTACATTGTCCTCTATAGTCGCATCGCCAAGGTAAGCAAGATGGCTCGCCTTGGTGCCCTTGCCGAGTTTGCTCTTTTTCACTTCCACAAAATTGCCGACTGTGACTTCATCCGCCAACTCGGTCCCGGGTCTCAATCTTGCGAAGGGACCGAGTATGCAATCAGCACCAATTGTGGCTTCTTCAATAACCGAGTTTGCTTTGATCAGAGTGCCCGCACCAACCCTGCTGTCTCGGAGCACGCAATTAGGACCCACTGCTACCCGGTCACCCAAGTGCACCTCACCTTCTATGATGACATTGATATCAATGACGACATCCTTACCAACATGTAACGTCCCCCGGACATCCAAACGCTCAGGATCCATGAGTCGGACTCCCTGCGCCATGAGTTCTGTTGCGATATTTTTTTGCACATGTCTCTCCAGTTCTGCCAGTTGGGAAAAGGTATTCACGCCAGCGACTTCCATGGGTTCCTCGGCGATACAGACACCAATGGTCGCGCCAGCCTGGTTTGCATGCTCAACAATATCGGTCAATAGATATTCTTGCTGGGCATTGTCATTGTTGAGTAAGGATAACCAGTCACACAAATCATTGCTATTGGCAACCATGACTCCAGTATTGATTTCATTGATCTTTTTCTGAGCGTCCGACGCATCTTGTTCTTCTTTGATGCCGATGACTCCTTGCTGGTCACGGATAATCCTGCCGTAGTTGAAAGGCTCGGCAACTTTTACCGACAAGAGTGCAAGGTCAGCCGGCACTGCAAGCAAGGCTTCTATGGTTGCAAGACTAATCAAGGGCGCGTCGCCCAGTAGAATCAAGACCCGGTCATTTTGAGTAGGCTTGTTGGACGATTTCCTAAGCTGAGGCACGACCTGTTGTACCGCATGCCCTGTACCCCATAGGTCGCTTTGTATTACCCAGTTGATGTTGATGTCAGTATCAAACTGCGCCTTCACCTCAGCAGTCGCATGTCCCAAAACAATATGCACTCGGTCAGGCTGGAGTTGCACCAGAGTATCCAGCAGATAGCCGAGTAACGGCTTGGCCGCCAGGGGTTGGAGCACCTTGGGGACTTCCGAGTGCATCCGAGTTCCCGCGCCGGCTGCCAGGACACAGACTTCCAGCCACCCAGGACGGGGGGGGCTTGGTTTATCAGTCGCGGGATTATTAGTCGCGGGATTATCAATCACTGGTTTGTTAGTCATGGCGTCAGTTTACAACAAACCCGAAAGGCGTTTTACGGCTAGATACTGGGGTGGAGTTGAGAGACTAAGAACTGCTGGTTATTTGGTGACACTGATAAAGGCTTGCAGGTCGCCGCCGGCCATGATGGCTTCGACAAATTCCGGCTCGTAGGCTCCTTCTGGATCTTGACGCACCCGTTCATCTATATGCTGTGCATCCTCCCCGACCAGGATTCGCCATCTGTCCGCCCGGACCCCATCAAGAATGATGCTTGCCGCAGTTGCCGCCGTGGTGGGCGCGTTATCCCGGAATTCAATGCTGCGTTGATGCATGACTTCGCGCAGCTGGTCATCGCTGAGGTTCATAATCAATTCTGATAATTCCCCCGGGGTTTTCATCATGCGCGCACGTATTTTCCGAATCTCACTGTCATCCATATTCAGCGCGTCCGCTTTGCCCATGACCTTCGCGGAATTGATAGCGATTGAAGTCCCGATATGACCGGGCATGACGACCGATATTTTGATATGGGGGGCGGTGATTCTAAGATCGGTGATCAAGGCTTCACTAAAACCCTTAACTGCAAACTTTGCCGCACTATATGCTGTGTGGGATGTGCTGGGGCCAATGGTTGCCCAAAAGCCGTTGATACTACTGATGTTGACTATATGGGCTGCATCACTAGCGATGAGGTTGGGCAGGAAGGTACGGCAACCGTAATAAACACCGTACCAGCAGACGGCAAAAGTTCTCTCCCAGTCGGCGCGGTCATCTTCAACAAAACTTCCGCCACCAGCGATGCCGGCATTGTTAAAAAGAAGGTGCAGTTGCGAGCCGTGAGCGGCTATTGCCTCCTGGTGAAAATGTTGCATGGATGTTTCCGAAGATACATCACATTCATGTATTGTCATGCGGGTCTTGGCTGCTGCTGAGGCCTCAGCGAGGGATTTTGTTGCTTCCAGATTGTCCATCATCACATCGCAGGCGGCGACATGACATCCGGCTTGCATGAGTTGAATACATAACTCTCTACCCATGCCGGTTCCGCCGCCGGTAAGGACGGCTGTCTTTCCAGAAATCTCCTGCATCTTGGACCTTCTCTTTGTTAAGTGTCTCTGTTATGAGTCTTTATTAAGTGTCTTTGTTAAAAGTTTTTCTGAAGAACTTTTTATGAAGCTTGCCTTTGCTCGCAACAGCATGACACCTAGAATAATAAATGGTACAGCAAAGCCAATACTCACCAGGATCTGGTAGGGCCGGTCAGATAATTGCCCCCAGACGAACATGCCGATTGCTACCTGAAACACATAGAGCCCCGCCCAGGGCCAGAGCCAGGATTTCATCTTGAAAAAGCCGTAGCAGCCTGCACCGTAGATCAACCAGTGAATGGGTTCGGTTGCCTTGGCAGCCCAGCCGTAGAGGCTGTAGCCAAACCAGACTTCCACATCCTCGGCAACGGGTTTGTAAAAAATATCAAACGGCATGTAAATGAAGGTCATATAAGCGCAAAACACCATGAGCAGATTCATCCATACGGGTCTGCCGCCGAAGAGCATTGCTAGTTTCCCATTCATTTTTGACTCCAGAGTTCAACTACACACTATGCGCGGCGGGAAGGCACGGAGGGAAGGCTGCTCACTAGTTTTCAGTGAAGCTTTTCAGTTGCTCCATGCGCGCGGGATGGCGAAGTTTACGCAATGCCTTGGCTTCAATCTGCCTGATCCTTTCCCGAGTTACAGAAAACTGGCGGCCCACCTCTTCCAAGGTGTGGTCGGTATTCATATCAATACCAAATCGCATCCGTAATACCTTGGCTTCTTTTTCTGTCAGTGCGTCTAGCACATTAGTAGTGGTCTGCTTCAAGCCCTCGCATGTGGCGTGCTCTACCGGCGACTCTACTAGAGTATCGCTGATAAAGTTCCACATGGTTGAATCGTCATCATCACCTACTGGGGTTTCCAGGGAGATGGGTTGTTTAGCCACTTCCATTGCTTTGAGCACCTTGTCCTCTGGCAGGTCCATTGCTTTGCTCAGCTCTTCAAGAGTAGGCGACCTACCCAGTTCCTGAATCAACTGGCGAGTTAGCCGACTGAGTTTGTTCACTGTTTCCATCATGTGGACTGGCACCCGAATAGTCCGCGCCAGGTCAGAGATAGAACGGGTTATCGCTTGCCGTATCCACCAGGTAGCATAGGTTGAGAATTTGAACCCGCGGCGATATTCAAACTTGTCCACTGCTTTCATCAACCCAATATTGCCTTCCTGAATCAGATCAAGAAAGTGCAAGCCCCGGTTGGCATACTTCTTGGCGATGGAAATGACCAGGCGCAGGTTTGCTTCAATCATGTCCTTCTTGGCAGTGCGGGTTATCTTGACTGCCAGGAACAAGCGGCGATTGATGTGTTTGATCTCGGCAACCTCCATATCGGTTCTATCCGCCACCTGCTTAATCATCTTCTGAGCATGCCGAATGGATATTCGCGATTCCTGCAGTCGCCCGGCCTGCTCTGGGTATTTCTTAATGACCTTGTCAATCCACTTAATGTTGGTCTCATTGCCCGGATAGATTTTTAGAAACACTTCCTTCGGCATACCAGCTCTGGTAACACAGAGGGTGCGAATAGTTCTTTCATGATGGCGAATAGTCTGCAAATCAGCTTCTACTATGCCCAAAATATAATCCATCACCGCCGGAATCAGTTTGAATAGAGCAAATGCCTGGGCAAGCTTACCCTGGGCTTCAATGGTTTTTTTATTGCTCTTGCGCTTGTCAACCGTTCGGCGATATGCCTTGTGGGCTTGTGCGAGGGCCGCAAAACGAAGGTGCCCCAGTTCATAGTCAAGTTTGCCTCTGTTGTCCTCTTCGGTGGGGTTGCCTTGGGATTTTGCCCGGGCAAGTTCTGCCATGTTGGGAATGTCGTCTTCAGGATCAAGGAAGCCACTAATGAGCACCGTGATGTCTTCATCCCGCTCAAGTATCTGGGCATATTCGTCCAGAAGATACTCAACAATCCCCGGATAAGCAGAGAGAATTGTCATAGTTTCCCTGAGACCGTCTTCAATGCGCTTGGTAATTTCCACTTCGCCGGCCCTTGTTAAGAGCGGCACTGCACCCATCTCACGCATATACATACGCACTGGATCCATGGTGCGCCCGACGACGCTGGTCAGCAGGGCGTCACCAATAGCGGCGTCTTCGGGGGGGTGACTCGCGGCGGGTTTGAGTGATGCCGGGTCGGGAGCGACTTCATGAATGGAGATGCCTATCCCTTCAAGCATGTGCACGATACTTTCAAAGTTGTCTGTTTCCTCAATACTGCTGGGCAAGATCTCAGCCAATTGCTCGTATGTTAGATAACCTTGCCCCTTGCCTCTATCAATGAGCAGTTTGAGGCGGGACTCTTCTGGTGCTAAGTCTGGTGCTAAGTCTGGTGCTAGGTCTGGTTCCAGGTCCGACCCTAGGTCGTCGCCCAGGGTGGCATCACTGCTCAGCTCCTCAAGCACATCCAATGCGCTCATATCGCCCCCCACATTATCGCCACTGAGGATTGAATCAAAGTCATCGTTATGCGTGTGGTTTGTCATAGTCGTAAACCTCCCCCATTAGACATGGCAAGACATGGAAAGACATGAAAAGACCTGAAAATGGCTACAATGGTATATCAGAAATAACATTCCCTAATCTAGTGGTAAATATCAAAATTTAAAGAGCGGTAGGGTGTACTAAAGATATGTCTAGGGCTCCATTCCTGGAACCCATGCATGATGATTGACATTTGATTGGTTGTCCTCGAGCCGCGGACGAGATGTTTTGTTTGTATCTTCATAGGCTATCAGACTCTGCATTGACGCAACAAAGAAAAACATTTTTTCAGCATCAAGCTTCCAACATCAAGATGCCTGCCTGAGTAATCTCAAGTCACCCTTCGGGTAAGAGACGAATCTTGACTGGGTGACAGGCAAAATCTGGGCAGTATTATCAGTCTAGATGTAAGTCTTGTCTATACTAATCTCAACACGGAGTAAGACTTTTTATTGCCTTTTTATTTCATTATCAATGTGCTTCAACCTGTGTTTTTCACCACCCCCAAAAATACTTTTTTATTGATTTCAATAACCTTGGGTACTATTTGTAAAAGTCAAGTAGAAAACACTAGAGGAACTTCCACTATTGAAGGCTTTAATTCGTCAATTTTTATGGGTACATTTACCACCTCGCTAGCGCAAGCTGTATAGATACATAGCATTCACACGTTTGTCTGTTGGTTGGCAAGAAGGGATGCACATACAGCTTCGCTAGCTGAGACCAAAACCCTTCCTAAGTATTTGATATTATTCACTTATTTGCCGATTTTTACCCCGCTTCCTGACTCTCTTCTTGGCTCTCTTCTTGGCTCTATTCTTAACCTGATGCCGGGCATGGCTTGGCAAGCAGCTGCCCCAGTGTCTAGCGATAATAGGGAGCAGATTCGCCCACTGATAACTCAGGAACCCATTCGGATTTAGCCGCTCAGGAATGTCCTATATCTACCTGTTTTAGCAGTGCTTTCCAGTCAAAATTTGGGTCTCCCAGAGCATAAAAAAACGGGTTCAAGAGTGCTTCTTTGGTGTTGTATCTGAGTGGCTCAAAATGCGTGTCAAGCACCCTGCCACCGGCCGCTTCAAGGACCGCCTGGGCTGCTGCCGTATCCCATTCCGAGGTAGGCGACAGCCGGGGATAAATATCTCCTTTCCCCGCCGCAAGCAGACAAAATTTGAGCGAGCTACCCATGGAAATTGTCTCAATACTTTGGAATTGAGTGTGTAGTGCAGCTAGGCAGTTTTCCAATGCCGTTCCATTATGGCGACGACTTGCAAGCACTAGCAGGGGCTCATCCTGGGCATTTTTTGATGGAACACTTCTGCCCCGGATATCATTGCGCTTCCCTGAGCTTTCCACATAAGCCACTGAGGTGGACTGATTTCCAGCATAAAGTTCGTCCTTGGCGGGAACATAGACCACACCCTGAGTAGGCACCCCCTGGTCTATCAGCGCAATGTTGACGGTGAATTCGTCATTTCTCTGGATAAACTCTTTGGTGCCATCCAAGGGATCAACAAGAAAGTATTGTTGCCACTGTCGTCGCTCAGCAAAGGGGGGTGTAGCAGATTCTTCGGATAACACAGGAATATTCGGCACCATCTCTGCCAAGCCACTTAGGATGCACTTGTGAGCTGCCAGATCAGCGCGGGTCAGTGGGGAAGTGTCTGGCTTCTGGGTCACTTCCAAATCTGTGCTCTGATACAAGTCAAGAATCATTGCGCCCGCTTGCCTTGCTAGCTTGCTCAGTAGGGGTAGGTAGTCCTGATTGTTTATGTTATTCACTTCCCTTTGTTGTTGATGTGTAAATGCCCAAGGCGCTTGCCTTTGTTCCTCTGGATTCTCGTCACCCCAGTCACCCCAGCCTGCAGTCTGTCGTGAAGTAGAGGTCTTTTGTGCCTGAGGCCGTGCTCAATATCAACATGTTGGGGATGCCGCCGGACATCCCTGTTGGGTCTTCAGGCGGTGGCGGTGACGCTGGTGCTGCTGGCGGTGTGCTACTACTACCGCCCCCCACTGGAACAGGCGACTAACAACAGCACCGTCAAAACACCGGGTAGCAGGTGTCTGAGGGTTAAGCCTCCTTTGTGCTCAAGACTCATCGCGACTCTTTATCATTTTGCGGTGCCGGCGGCGTATATCCTTCTGCTTGCTCTACAGCTTCATCATTCAGAAACTTATCGCGTTGTTCATTAAGATATTGGCGTGCTTCCTTGTCCAGCATGTTGAGATGCTTCTCGTTGATCAACATAGTCTGCAACCTTTGCCATTCTTGCCATGCCTGCTCAGAAATTGATTCAAATATCTCCTGACCCCTGGGTCCGGGAAAGGGAGGTGCCGCGAGACCGGGCAGATTTTCTTTGAGTCTCTTGCAAAATATTATTCGGGACATAGATCTTCTCAGTAAGGCGCTTCTCAGTAAGGCGCTTCTCAGTAAGGCACTTCTCAGTAAGGCACTTCTCAATAAGGGGGCTTCTTAAAAGGGGGTTTTTGCACAGCTAGTCTATCGATGTTGTTGGGCAACTATATCCTAGTTTCGGCAAACTCAGCAAAGTTTTGGACACAGGCTTGGGCAAGCCAATTTTGGCTGGCTCGCGAGGGTCGTACCAGAAAACGTTCCTTAGCTCTTCTATAGGAGTCCCTTCTATAAGAGTCTTTTTTGTAAGCGCCTTTTCAGCAAGCGCCCCTTTAGCAAGAGCCCCTTCAGCAAGAGGTTCTGCAATGCGAGGTGCCGCATCCTTGACCGCAATCTGTATCAATTCAATATCCAGATGAAAATGAGTAAAACTATGCCGGAAGCCAGGCAAGGGGTTACGTTGTTTAAGCGCGAGGTGATGTTGCCCCAGGAACTGCTCAAGCCTGTCTAATTCACATTCCGGGAAGCTCCAGAGCCCACCCCACAAGCCGTTGCCTTGCCGCTTCTGTAACAGTACTGCGCCGGCTGAGTTCTGAATAACCAGCATGGTTGTGGTCTTGATTGGCAAGGTCTGGGCGGGTCTTCTCCGCGGGTATCTGTCAATGCTATCTGTTGCCCGGGCGATGCAATCCTCAGTAAAGGGGCAAGCCCCGCAGTCGGGAGCGCGTCTGGTACAAATCATTGCGCCCAGATCCATGATTGCCTGGGTGTAGTCTGAGACTCGTTCGTATGGAGTCAGCTGGTCTGCTTTCTTCCAGAGCAGGCTTTCCGTAGCCCTAGTACCCGGCAAGCCGTCTATCGCGAAACACCGGCTCAGTAGTCGTTTGACATTGCCATCTAGTATGGTTGCTCTTTCTCCGGTGCAGATGGCGACCATTGCCCCCGCGGTTGAGCGACCTATGCCCCGCAGACCAACAAGTGCTTCCAGGGTCTTAGGGAATAAACCGTTATATGAAGACACAACTTCCTTGGCGGTGGCATGCAGGTTGCGTGCTCTGGCGTAGTATCCTAATCCCGTCCACGCATGTAGCACTTCATCCTCGGTGGCTGCTGCCAGGCTGTTAATGGTGGGGAAGCGCAACATGAACCGCTCATAGTAAGGGATGACGGTGGCAACCTGAGTTTGCTGCAGCATGATCTCCGACACCCAAACACGATAGAAGGTAATCTGCCGCTGCCAGGGGAGGTCTTTACGACCATGCTGAGCAAACCAGCCTAGCAGTCTGCTGGCGAAATCAGTCACGGTAGATTTCCTTTTGTATGTAAAGAGATTGTGTGTAAGGTGTTTTGTATAGAGAGTTTCATGTTAAGAGATTTATAATCTGCTACCTTTTTATTGTAAACCACCTTGTTGCATGGGCTTGTCCTTTTAGCCGCCACTCTGGATTCCCGCCTGCTTTGATCCTGACAGCGCGGAGCGGCTTATGTACAATCCCTGATTATCAACCAATAAAAATAAATTCGGAAGCTTATCTATGTCGGCCACTGAGGGGAATCCATTACAAGGTGCGCCCTTACGAGTCGCGATTATTGGTGCGGGTCCCGCTGGTTTTTATACCCTCAGCAATTTATTCAGACAGAAAGAATTAGCTGTTGAGATTGATATGTTTGATCGTCTGCCGACTCCCTTCGGGTTAGTCCGGGCAGGTGTCGCGCCAGATCATCAGAAAGACAAGTCCGTTCAGAAGGTATATGACAAGAACGCCCAAGAGCCGAATGTGCGTTTTTATGGGAATGTTGAATACGGGTCGGACCTCAGCCTTGATGACCTAAAACAACACTACCACCAGATAGTGTTTACTAATGGCGCATCTCTGGATCGTAATCTTGGCATCCTGGGAGAGGACCTGCAGGGTAGCTTTTCCGCCACGGAATTTGTTGCCTGGTATAACGGCCATCCAGATTATGCGGGTATGGAGTTTGATCTTTCCCATGAGAATGTCGCCATTGTTGGTATAGGAAATGTAGCGATGGACCTGGCTCGCATCCTGTGCAAAACCCATGCTGAGTTAGCGGCAACGGATATTGCCGACTATGCCTTAGAAGCCCTGCGGCACAGCAAGGTCAAGAAGGTGTATGTTCTCGGTCGCCGAGGTCCCGCCCAGGCTGCTTTTACGCCGCCAGAGATAACGGAAATGGGCGAATTTTCCGACGCTGAGGTCAGGGTCTTGCCAGAGGAAGCGACCCTTGATGCCGCAAGCCAGGTATATGTAGCCCAGAGCAATGACAAGAATGTTCAAAAAAACGTCGCCCTGGTGCAGGGCTATGCCACCAGAAAGAAGATGCGCAAAGCCAGGCAACTTTATATTCGTTTCCTGGTGTCCCCGACGGAACTGATTGGCGAAGACGGCAGGGTTGTGGCAATCAGGCTGGAGAAAAATGAACTGGTGGAGGGTGCCGACGGTGTCATTCGCCCTAGAAGTACCGGCAAGGAGGAAATCTTGCCAGTAGGATTGGTGTTCAGGTCCGTTGGCTACAAGGGGCGACCCCTGCCGGATATTCCCAGTAATGCAAAGCAAGGCACGATACACAATGAGGCGGGTAGGGTGATGACCGAAGAGGGTGCTGTGAGCACCGGATTGTATACCGCTGGTTGGAGCAAGCGGGGGCCCACAGGGGTGATTGGTACTAACAAAACCTGTGCCCGGGAGACTGTCGCCTGCATGCTGGAAGACCTCGCCGCGGGGCTTATGCTTGCCCCGGTTGATCCCAGCATTGAAGGCACCAGAGCCCTCATCGCCAAGCGGCAACCGGAAGCAGTGAGCTATGAAGAATGGATGAAGATTGACCAGGAAGAAGTGAGCCGGGGCACCGCTCAGCACCGGCCACGCGTCAAGATTACTAACCGAGATGAATTACTGCGCCTGGCGAAAGGTTAAGGCTAGCGAAGGATTAAGCCTTGCTTTGCCAGGTACTCAGCCGGTCATAAAACCAGCGCCCTCCCATGACGAGGGGTATCAGGCAGACACCAACAATCATCCCCAGCAGGGTGTGCAGTAGTAGCGACATGCCCAGTTTGATGCTCCCCCCGAGAGTCGTTGCTATGGGCTCAGAGAGGAGCTGGAATAGCACTTCCAGACTCGGAATACCGCGTGCCAGAATATCCCCACCTACAAAGAACATAGCGACAGTACCTACTATCCCCAGCCCTCTCATTAACCAGGGTGCAAAAGCAAGGATGGCATTGCCACTCCAAAGCAGGAATTTGCTATTACCACTCCGCTTGACAATTAGCATCCCGAGATCATCCAGCCTGATGATGATAGCGACCAAGCCATAAACACCTATCGTCATCATGCCGGCAATGGCAATGAGCACGCCCGACTGAGTGAGGAAGGGAGCGCCCTGCACCGTGCCCAGGGAGAGCACAATAATTTCCGTGGAAAGCACAAAATCAGTACGAATTGCTCCCTTGATCTGCTGTTGCTCAAGTGCCTCCAGATGTGCTTCGGTGCTTGTTTGAGGGTGGCTGTTATTTTGAGGGTTGCTGTTATGAGGGTCATTCAAGGCGTTGATAGCCTCTTGCCTGGTAGTAGTTTCTTCCTGGCGATGAATGTACTTGCCCAGCACCTTCTCTATGCCTTCGTAGCAGAGGTAACAACCCCCTAGCATCAGCAATGGCAAAATCAAAAACTCCGCAAAGGTAGCAAGTAGTAGTGCCACTGGCACCAAAATCAGTTTGTTCTGGGCGGAACCCTTGGCGACTGACCAGATGACCGACAACTCTCGTTCCGCGCGGACACCAGAGAGCTGTTCCGCATTGACTGCGAGATCATCACTCAGGACTCCAACGGTACGTTTGGCGGCGAGCTTAGTTTGCACGGCAACATCGTCAAGTACTGTTGCGATGTCATCCAAAAGCATAAGTAAATTACTGGGCATGATTTAGAAATCCTGTGGGGGGTGATTATTTCTGGGAGTGATTATTTCTCAGGGTCACTATCTCTAGGTGTCACTATGGGGAAACGTCGCTCAAATTCTTCAAAGAGTCCGGCAAAGGTCACCAATGCCGCCGCATCGCCATCCAATCTCAGCCTGCCTTGCTCAATCAATGTTGCTGCTTGTGTCTGCCCGGACATGAGCGATTTGAAATCAGCCACTGCAAGGCTCAGGCTAGCATCAGCCGTTGGCTCCTGTTGACCTTCAACAGCATGGAGCACCGAATTCTCAACACTGAGTAGAGTAGCGGGCGCGTCGGTAAATGCCAGGTTGATGTGCAACACCAGTCCCTCGGCCCGGGCGGCATGCAGACGCACCGCCATGAGTTGATAAAAGTTGGCAAGCGGTATCGCCGCGAGCATACCCGCACTGGCTTTGTAGGGTGAACCAGGGGCTAGCCCTTCCCTTAATTCCAGCGCACCAGAGAGGTAAAAGTTACGCCAGGGTGCGGACTCGGCGCGGTAACCCAACTGTTCCAGCGTATCTGCCAGCAGAGACCTGCCGGCGGTATGTTCCGGGTCGGTCATCACCAGATGATGCAACACTTCGGCCACCCAGCGATAGTCTCCTTCGTCATAGCAGACCCTGGCTTTTGCAAGGACGGCTTCGGGCCCGCCCATAAAATCAATATACCGCTGGGCAACTGCCACTGGCGGGAGCGGGTGAAGGTGCGCCGGATTGCCGTCAAAGAATCCTAGATATTTGACATAAACAGCCTGAGCGTTGTGATACACAGTGCCGTAATAGTCCCGATTGTAGAATTCTTTCCCTAGGGAGACCGGCAAGACCAGCTGCTCAGCAATTTCTTCTTTGGTGTAACCCTGGTTGGCGAGTCTTAATGTTTGGTCATGAATAAACTGGTAGAGGTCGCGCTGTTTTTTGAGAAATTTGACAGCAGGGTCCCTTCCCCAGATGGGCCAGTGATGGGAGGCAAATTGAACTTCCAACCGGTCCCCAAAGAGTGCCATAGATTCGTTAATTTGGTTTGCCCAGGCCTGTGCATCTCTGACCTGGGCACCCCTTGGTGTATAGATATTATGCAAATGGTGGGAAGTAATCTCGGACATGCACAGGGCTTTGAACTGCGGGAAGTAAAAGACCATTTCCGAGGGTGCCTCAGAGCCCATTGTCATTTGGAACTCCAGCTCAATGCCGTCAATGGTGCGGGTTTCGCCAGTTTCCCTAATAGTATCGTTGGGCAGGATGAACCCCGTTGAACCCATTGACAGGGCGGCACCGAGCCCGGTCGTTACGAAGCCTGTTGGCGATGGTTTCAGCAGATTGCCATACATATAGGTCGCGCGCCGACCCATCACATTGCCGGCAAGCACATTCTCGGATAGGGCTTCCTCAACAAAGTTCAGCGGCGCGATAACGGCAACCGCACCACTAGTTGCCTCTTCTTGCGTGATGACGCCGAGGACGCCCGCGAAGTGATCGGCATGACTGTGGGTATGAATAACTGCCTTGATGTCCCTTGCCCCTAGATGCTGGTTGGCAAGTGCCAGGGCGGCCCTTGCGGTTTCCGAGGAGGTGAGCGGGTCAATGATGAGCCAACCAGTATCCCCCCGGATCAGCGTCATGTTGGCGATGTCAAAGGAGCGCACCTGATAAATGCCGTCAACCACCTCATACAAGCCATGATGCCCTACATTCAGCTGTGCCTGCCGCCAGAGAGAGGGGTTTACGGTATCTGGTGCTTCCCCCTCAAGGAAGGACATTTGCGACAGGTCAAAAGCCGCCCGGTCCTGGTTGTCGTGAGCAATGGTCATAGGGTCCAGACTGGCAATAAACCCGCGCCTGGCATCTATAAAACTCTGCTTATTAGAAAAATCCAGTTGGTCTTTGAAGCTCTGTTGGCTTCTTCTTGTCGCCTCAGTGGCGGGCCGAGGTCGGCGCATGGCTTCCGGGAGAGGTGTGTATCTAGTCATACTGCCCCATACTCAAGATGCAAAAAACAAGCATGCACTATCAACGAGGCAGAAACAAAAATACAACCAGGCGGACAGGTTTTTTTACTGCTTTGGTAGCAGACTGCCGCTTGTATTCACCATAGCATGATATATCATATTGATACATGAAGCATAAGGAATTTGGCCGCTTGTCGGTGATAAAAATTGTTACTGTTATGTGGAGGGACGAATAATGACTTTGAAAATAATCAAGCACCATTACACAGAATGTGGGCTACCTAATGTTTGGATCATGGGCTTAGCGGCCAAGGATGATCAACAGGAAAGGGCTATCAGAATTCCGAGCATAAGAAGCCTACATCAATTGATCTCAAAGATGGTTCTGTCTTCAGATGGCACCCTGACTGGGCTCGAGTTGCGTTATCTGCGTACCGAAATGGGACTGACACAAACACAGCTGGGTGAATTGGTGCACCGTAAGCGACTGACTATTGCCCGTTGGGAAAATGAAGAGAGTAAGTTAGACGGAGCAACCGAAGCATACATCAGAATACTCGCATCCAAGAAGCTGGGGTTAGGGGAGGTTGACCCGGAAGAAGTCATCGGCAAATGTACCCAGACCAGTGTCAATAAAGTACCTATTCAAGTAACAGTGACGGCTTCTGGTAATTATCGTCTTGCTGCTTAATTCCAAGCGGTAGCAACGACAGCAGCATCAACCATCAAGAAGCAAGGCCTTGAAGCTGTGCCGCACGGGCGCGAGATATTTCCGGTGAGCCCAACATTTGCCGATTGAAGCCAGCGCGTTTGAACCAGTAGTGCAACCCCACCAGGTCAGTGAAGCCCATCCCGCCATGCACCTCGGTTGCGGTTTTGGTGACGAACTGACCCACTTCCGACAACTGCGCCTTGGTATGACTCGCAAGCATGCTGGCTTCTTCCGGTAACTCGTCAAGCGCATGCGCGGCATACCAGACCATAGCGCGACAGGGTTCCAGGTTGGCGGCCATTTCCGCACACATGTGCTTCACGGCTTGGAAGGATGCAATCACGCGGTTGAACTGCTCTCGTTGCATGGCATAGTCCACCGCCTGGTCAAGAGCATACTGGGCAGCACCAAGCGTATCAGCCGCCAGGGCGACCAGACCTGCATCCAGCGCCTTGGTGTAGATGTCGGGGTCAGCGGATATCAGCTCTGCCTCTACCTGATCATACACCAGCTCGCAGGTGCTCCGTGTTTTATCAATGGTCGTTAGCGAATTTCTGGTCAGACCAGGCGCATCGGCGGCCACAAGATAAATGCTACGATCTTTGAGGGTAACCAGATAATCGTCTGCTTCTGCATCCAGGGCAAACAAGGATCTGCCAGAAAGTTTGTTACCGGAAACACTGATATCAGCTGCCGCCCGGGCACTAATCCCCTCCCCAAATGCGACGCCAATGCGATGCTCCCCGGTCACCAGATTGCCGAGCAATGTCTCTTTTCGTCGGGCGGCTTGCAGGGTAACCGGTGCTATCACGGCACTGCTGATATAGGGGGAAGGGGTGACATGATAACCGAGACACTCAGCGACAACTGCGGCATCCAGGCTATTAAGACCGATACCACCGTTTGTTTCACTGACCAGCAGCCCCGGTATCCCCAGGTCAGTCAAGCCCTGCCATATCTGCTGGTCATCTTGTTGCTTTGAGGCGACTTCACGCACGGTATCAAGCGATACCTGGTCGGTTAAAAATCGATTGACGCTGGTTTGTAGCAAAGTCTGTTCTTGGGAGAGTCCAAATTCCACTATGGATTCCTTATCTTTGCAATTTGGGTTCTTTAGGCATACCCAGCCCTCGTTCACTGATAATGTTTTTCTGTATCTGCGAGGTGCCGCCACCGATGATCAAACCGAGGAAATACATATATTGATATTGCCATGAGCCGTTGTCTCTCAGGTATGGATTGTCCCCAAAGGCAAGACCAATTTCACCCATCACATCAATGGCTAATCCCTCAAGTTCGTGGCGCAATTCTGTGCCTTGCAGTTTGACAATCATCCCGGCAAGTTTGGCATCCTGGTTGCCGTTGAGCCGTGCAGAAAGCAAGCGCATGTCATTGCACTGCATGGCGAGTGCCCGGCCTTGAAGCCGCATCAACCGGTCGCAGAATACGGGATTGTCTATCAGCCGCTCGCCGTTGACCGTCTCGCTTTGCATTAGCTTGAGCACCCCGTTCAGGCGGGACTGAGCTGCCTCTGAGGGTGCCAGGGAGCCGCGTTCATAGCCGAGTATTGCATTGGCGACCTGCCAACCCTGCCCTCGTTGCCCGACTATTTGGTGTTTCGGTACCCGGACCTCAGTAAAAAAAACTTCATTAAAATTGGCACTGCCGGTCATATCAACCAGCGGTCTGATTTCAATACCAGGGGTATCCATGCTGAACAGAAGAAAAGAAATGCCTTGGTGCTTGGGTGCTTCTGGTTCGGTGCGTACCAAGCAGAAAATATAATCGGCAATATGTGCCGTGCTGGTCCATATTTTCTGGCCATTGACTACCCATTCCTCGCCATCAAGTTCTGCCTTGGTGGTCAGGCTCGCCAGGTCACTACCCGCCCCCGGTTCCGAATAACCCTGGCACCAGAGCATGTCGCCATAAATAGTTGGTTTGATATATTTTTGCTTTTGCTCTTCGGTGCCCATCTCCAACAGCACGGGCGTCAGCATGGAAATACCCTGACCGGTCAGCCCCATGCTGAGCTGATTTATTGAAAATTCTTCAGCAATGATGCGAGATTTGATGATGTCTGGCTCCGCGCCGTAGCCCCCATATTGCTTTGGAATGTCGCGCGCGGCATAGCCGTTTTTGATAAGTAGCTGCTGCCATTTTTTGCTTTCATCACTGCCGACGGCATTTTGCTTCGGAGACTTGTCGCCGTGCTTGGTGATAAACTGTTGCACTTCTTTCCGAAATGTTTCGTATTCTGGACCAAAAGAAAGATCCATCCGTGGCTTCCCGTTTGCTAGTGTGAGTTTGCTAAGCGCGGTGCCAAGGTTACCATAGCTCATTTCAAGCTGTGGCAAACGAAGACGCTATTGTAGAAAAGAAGACCTTGCCCTCCTGAGAGATTAAAAATATGGAACCCATGGCCAAGATTGCACTTAGAGCAGCACGTCTGGCAGGACAGGTGATTGTCCGGGGGTTTGATCGCCCCGACCTGGTCAGAGTTTCCACCAAAGGACGCAAGGGTTTGGTGCCCGACATGGTCACCAACATCGACCGGGAGGCCGAGCAGATTATTCTGGCAACCCTGAGAGAGAAGTATCCAGAGCACCAGTTGGTCGGTGAGGAATCTGGTACCCAGCAGCAAGAAGATTCAGATTACGAATGGCTGATTGACCCGCTGGACGGCACCATGAACTTTGTTCGTCAGATTCCACACTTCTGTGTATCCATCGCTTGCATCCACAAGGGTAAGCCCCGGCATGCGGTAGTGCTTGATCCGATGCGGCAGGAAGAATTCGTCACCAGCCGAGGCAGGAATACCGAACTTAACGGGCGACGAATCAGGGCGAGCAATGTTGAGCAGCTGAGCGGTGCTGTTGTTTGCACTGGCGGGCATATTGAGCAGCAACATATAGCGGGCGAGGTACAGCTCGGCAAGCACCTGATGGATGCGGGTTGTATCATGCGCCACCAAGGCAGTGCCGCCCTTGAACTTGCATACGTTGCTGCCGGCCGAGTGGATGCCATGTGGATGCGGGGACTCTCGCCATGGGATATGGCAGCAGGCGCCCTGCTCGTTACTGAGGCAGGCGGCCTGGTAGGAGATTTTGACGGCGGGGCTAACTATATGAAAACCGGTAACATTGTTGCCGGTACGCCCCGATGTTTCCGGCATTTAACGGCCGGGGTGAAGCAGTATCTCACCTAGGATGGCTAGGAATTAGACCAGGAATTAGACCAGGAATTAGACCATCGTATCCGGGTCATCGGCACCCTCTTTGACGGGGAGCGCAAGGTCTTCTTTGGAGATATTCATAACGATAAGCGCGTTGCTCGCCACATACACCGATGAATAGGTACCCACTAGGACGCCAATAATCAACCCTATGGCGAAACCGCTAATCAATTCGCCACCGAGCAGGAGCAGGGCAAACAACACCATCAAGGTGGTAAAGGAGGTCACCAGAGTACGCCCCAGGGTCTGGTTCAGAGAGACATTGATAATATCAACCGGGGTTGCCCGCCGAATCTTGCGGAAGTTTTCCCGAATTCTATCGGAGACGACAATGGTGTCATTCAGAGAGTAACCAATAACCGCCAGCAGAGCAGCCAGCACTGTCAGATCAAAATTCCAACGTGCTACCGAAAATATCCCAAGGGTGATGATCACATCATGGAACAAGGCGATAACAGCACCTATGGCAAACTTTAATTGGAACCGAAAAGCAACATACAGCAAGACAACACCCAGGGCAGTCAGCAGACCTATGCCCCCTTGATTGGTGAGTTCTTCCCCCACGGCGGGACCAACGAATTCCGAACGCCGCAGAGTAACCGGACTGTCTGCGCGCGCGCGCAATGTCTCCATGAGCCGGTCACCCAGGCGAGCATTTTCCTGCGCATCAAGATTTTTTTGCGGGGGGATGCGCACCAGTATGTCTTTATCAGAACCAAAGTATTGAACAACATGCCCGGTGTAACCCGCCTCCGCGAGGGCACTCCGTATTGCTACCGGGTCTGCTGGGCCTGAATAGGCAACCTCTACCAGGCTGCCGCCGGTGAAATCAAGGCCCCACTCCACCTGGTTCATCGCCAGCGAAATAAGCGACAGGGTTACCAAGGTGGCGGACACCATGCCAGCAACATTGCGATAGCCCATAAAATCAAATTGGTATTTGAGAGCAGCCATCAGATTGCCAGACTCTTCACCTTACGACCGCCATAGATCATATTCACGATGGTTCTGGTGCCCATGATGGCGGTAAACATGGAGGTCAGGATGCCGATGGATAGCGTTACCGCGAAGCCTTTCACTGGTCCGGTGCCAATGCTGTAGAGAATCACCGCGACAATCAGTGTGGTCAAGTTGGCATCCAGGATAGTGATCATTGCTCGCTCAAAACCGGCATTGATGGCTTGCTGTGGCGGCAGTTTGTTTTTCAGTTCTTCCTTGATACGAGAGAAGATCAACACATTGGCATCAACGGCCATACCCACCGTCAATACAATACCGGCGATACCGGGTAGCGTTAACGTGGCCGACAGGCTGGACATGACAGCGACGAGCAACACCAGATTAGCCAGTAGCGCGATATTCGCCGCCACCCCAAACACCTTGTAATAAACCAGCATAAACAGTAGGACTAGACCCAGGCCAACAGACACCGAGAAGGCACCCAGGTCTATATTTTCCTGCCCCAGACTAGCGCCAACTGTTCTTTCCTCCACGATGAACATATCGGCGGCAAGCGCACCCGCCCGGAGCAACAGTGATAGTTCCCGGGCTTCACCGGCACCCAGACCGGTGATGCGGAATTTCCTACCCAGTGCGCCCTGAACGGTCGCCAGACTGATGACCTTCTTATCAACATAGGGCACCGACACCAGAGTTTCTTGACCATCAATTATTTCATAGCGGTCCCGGGTCTTGGTCTCAATAAATATCACTGCCATGCGCCGACCAATATCGTGGCGAGTTGCCCGGTGCATCAAATCACCACCATTAGCGTCCAGATCAATGTTGACCTGTGGCAAACCCGAATCCGGATCAAAGCCCACCTGAGCGTCAAACACACTGTCCCCACGGAGAATAATATCGTTTGATATTCTGACACTGCGCCCCTCATAGATATGTTCCTGAACACTCGCCCGGGACGCATTGGCTTCTGCTTCCATCCGAAATTCCAGGGTCGCAATTTTGCCGAGTATCTTCTTGGCTTCCGCGGTGTCTTGAACGCCCGGCAGATCAACTACAATGCGGTTCCGGCCAAGTCGTTGCACCAATGGTTCGGCAACGCCCAATTCGTTCACCCGGTTACGAATAGTTTGCAGGTTTTGCTGCACGGCAAAATCTTCTATCTCCTGCACCGAGTTCTGGTTCACCGTCAACCGAACAAAAGGCTGATTCGCCTCTCCCTCTTCAATCAAAAACTGCTGGTAGCGACTCTCTATCTTGCGTCTGGCTCTGTCTCTGAGTTCTGCATTGGCGAAGCTGATTTCCAGGACACCAGGGCCAGTGGCAGAAAATCCCGAGTATCGAATGCGGTCATCCCGCTCCCGCAACATCCGTTTGAGGTCTTGCTCCAGCCCGGCAAATCTTTCTGCTATTGCTGCCTGGGTATCCACTTCCATCAAAAAATGCACCCCACCTCGGAGGTCCAGCCCGTACTTCATCGGCTTACCGCCGATCCTGTCCAACCATGGCGGGGTGGTCGGTGCTGTGTTCAGGGCGACAACATATTCTTTGGGGGAATTTTGGGGAAAGTCATGCAGGGCGCGCTGGATAATTCCCAGACTCCGGAGCTGGGCATCACCATCAGAGAAGCGGAGCAACGCATTGCCATCATCTAGCTGTGCCCCAAAGAACGGGATGTTGTTATTTTCAAGGCTGGCGATAGCTTCATCCAGCACCTCGTCAGGGACGCTGAGGGTAGCGTCATCCATGGATATCTGCACCGCAAAATCGGGCGGATAGACATTGGGTAGGGCGTAGATAAAACCTAGCAGGACGAGTACTAGAACCAGAAGGTTCTTCCACAAGGGATAGCGATTTATCAAGGACAATCAACCATCAGATAGATTTAATAGTGCCTTTGGGTAGCGCCGCGGAAACGGCGTTTTTTTGCAACTTCAGTTCTACATTCTCAGCAACTTCAAACAAAAGATACTGCTCTTCAATTTTTGTAATCTTGCCCATCAAACCACCGTTGGAAACCACCTCATCCCCCACTGCCAGCCCGGCAATCAAGGTACGGTGATCCTTGCTACGTTTGCTCTGAGGGCGCCAAATCAAGAAATAAAACACTAGCGCCAGCGCCAAAATAATGAGCAAATCAGCACCGGGAAACATCCCCCCCGCAGCATCTTCGGCAGCCATCGCTGGCGGAATAAACCAATTAGTCATAGCAGACTCCCAATTATCCTAGTCCAAAATCCAGACGCGCTATTGTCGCTGATTCTTGGTCTGTTTAGCAATGATGTTTTTAATGGATGACAGCCCATGAGAGTGTTTGTGTTCGCCAATTCGATGACAAATTTGAATAGTATCATTGACGGACTGGATTCCCGCCTTCTTTGATCCTGACGGCGGAGAGGGTGCTACAATGCTCACACCCAGCCCGCATACACCTGGTTGATGTAAGCATCCAGATCTTCGGACTCAATTGCCTCCCGGGCACCCGCCATAAGAGACATGTAATAGTGTAGGTTGTGAATGCTGTTGAGTTCCGCACCGAGAATTTCATTACACCTGTCCAGATGATGCAGATAGGCGCGGGAAAAATGCTGACAGCTATAGCAATCACAGTCCGGGTCAAGCGGGCTCCCATCTGTTTTGTGCACCGCATTGCGGATTCGCACTAGTCCCCGGGAGGTAAACAGATGCCCATTACGCGCGTTACGCGTGGGCATGACGCAGTCCATCATATCAATGCCCCGGCGCACACTCTCCAACAGATCTTGAGGGGTACCCACGCCCATCAGATAGCGTGGTTTATCAGCAGGCATTGCCTGGGCTGTGTGCTGGATAATGCGCATCATCTCAGCCTTGGGTTCGCCTACGGACAGGCCGCCAATCGCATAGCCATCAAAGCCAATCTCAACCAGAGAAGAAAGAGATGTCTCGCGCAACTCATCAAAGATGCCGCCTTGAATGATGCCAAACAGACTAGCATCAGCAGTTGCATGGGTTACAAAGGCTGCTTTGCTTCTCTTTGCCCATCGCAAGGACAACTCCATTGACTTTTTTGCTACAGACTGGGCCACAGGGAAGGGCGTACACTCATCAAAACACATGACGATATCGGCATTCAGTGCTACCTGAGCGGCTATTGAAGCTTCTGGCGATAGAAAAATTTCATCCCCGTTCAGCGGCGAACGAAAGCGAACCCCCGCTTCCGTGATGACCGCTATATCCCCTAGGCTAAATACCTGGAAGCCACCAGAGTCAGTCAGTATCGGGCCGTCCCAAGACATGAATTGATGCAAGCCGCCCTGGGCGGCCACAGTTCCCGCCCCTGGGCGCAACATCAAATGGAAAGTATTGCCGAGCAACATCTCAACCCCCAGGGCCCGCAGCCGGTCGGGTGCCAGCCCCTTGACCGTGCCGTAGGTGCCGCAGGGCATGAAGCTAGGCGTCCGCACCTGCCAAGGGGCTGATGCCTTTGCACCCGTCTGGGGGAAGGTCATTAAGCCGCGGCGGGCAGCACCGTCGGTGTGCAGGATGTCAAATTGCATGGGCATCAACGAGTAATCAGCATGGCGTCACCATAACTGAAAAATCTATACGCCTTCTGCACTGCCTCAAGGTAGGCGTGGCGGGTCTTGTCGGCACCAGCAAAAGCACTCACCAGCATCAGCAGGGTTGAGCCCGGCAGATGGAAGTTAGTCAGCAGCACATCAACACTACGGAATTCATAACCCGGATAAATAAAAATATCAGTATCCCCTTGATAGGGACTGATATTGCCATTCATTGTGGCAGTTTCCAGGGCGCGGACGCTGGTGGTGCCAACAGCAACAATGCGTCCACCCTGTTTGCGGCAGCGGGCAACGGCAGTACACACCTCAGTGGATACCTCAATATATTCTGCATGCATCCTATGTTGTTCAATCTCCTCAGTCCGCACCGGCTGGGAGGTGCCCGCGCCCACATGCAGAGTAACTGCCGTGCGTGCCACACCCTTGGCATCAAGCGCGGCAAACACCGTCTGGTCAAAGTGCAAGCCCGCGGTGGGTGCCGCCACGGCGCCATCTTCCTGGGCGTAAATGGTCTGATAGCGCTCCTGGTCAATCGGCTCGGCTTCACGGTTCAAATAGGGTGGCAGGGGCATCTTGCCCAAGCGAGCAGCAATCCTGGCAGGTCCGGGTGGCGGGAAATCAAGCACATAAAATTCGCCTTGGCGACGCACCACCTTGATTGCCGGCAAGTCCTGAGCGATATGAATTCCCACCCCTGGGGCAAGAGACTTGCTAGTACCCAATTGCGCGATTGCTTGCTGTTCTCCCAATATGCGTTCCAGCAAAATCTCTACCTTCCCACCGGTTTGCTTGCGGCCCATAATGCGCGCCGGGATGACCCGACTATTGTTGACTACCAGCAGGTCATGCGGCTGAAGCAACTCTGGCAGCTGCGTAAACAGATAGTGCTTCATTGCACCGCTTATCGCATCCAGGTGTAGTAGCCGGCTTGCCGACCGCACTGCTGTGGGGTAACGCGCAATCAGTTGTCGCGGCAAGTCAAAATCAAATTCGCTGAGTTTCATGCTGGCTAGTGGCGTGAGGACTTGTTTAATTAAAGTGATTGCAGTAGTGGTACACGGCGTTCCATCTGGGCTACCGAGTATAACAGCCAGACCAGGTAGCAAATGTTCGGCGGATACTGTGCTTGTTACAACTGCACGAGCTCAGCTAGATATGGCACAGATCACCCTAAGAGGAAAGGGCATATCTTATGAGCGAGCAGTGCGGTTGCTTGCGTGGTTGTCGTTGCCGCGCGCTGCCTCAGTGGGCACCTTCCCCGCTAGGTGGTCTCTACTGCTGCTTACCCCTGCCGTATAAATAACCCTAGCCCGCTCTAGCCCCTAGCCAACCACTCGCAAACTATTCCTGCGGAGGGCGATTTCCAGCGGTCTGGACGAATGCCAGGGACATTCTTTACCACGATAGAGGATTTTGTTGCCTTTGCTCATCAACCATAGATCGAGGGATTTGATATGTCTGATTTTCATCTGCTACTTCCTTAGGTCATCTACTGTATCAATACACACTACTGTACATATAAACAGGACGCAAGCAGTTTTATCATATTTCCTGGTAACACATACCGGTTGCGGTGTTGCGAGGATAGGGACTAATGGGACTAGGGTCTGCCGGGACTGATTATAGATACGAGCAGTGCGGATACGAGCAATGGGGGGAGGAGCAACGTGGGGACGAGAAATATAGGAAGGAACGGCGAAGCTATGGCGCAACGGGTTAGGTGGAATGTTCTTTGATGAGTTTCAGCAGACGCTCTGAGAGTAGCAGTTCCCTCGCCGGGTCATCCTCGGGGAAGTCATTATCCTCGCCGAAAGCAGTCACATGCACCTCTTCACTGGACGCTTCCAGATGCACCCTAAACTTATATCCCCCGTCACTGGCCTTGGCGGAGGTCAGCAACCGCCGAATGAAACCGGGGGAGGAACCATGCCCAGTGGCGTAGGTCACATAATAGTTTGCTGAGCTCCGATCCAGGTCATCCACACTCACCTGAGCATCTTCCAGCGCTGCCCCCACTGTCGCCCAGGCACGATCAAAATCCAGTCGGTATTTCAAAACCATGCTTGATGCTTCGGTCACCAGGGTCGCCTTGGTGCCCTGCAACCCCGCCGCCAGGAGGGAAACGCTAGGGCCCTCGGCAATCCGGTCTCCCAGATAATAGGCAAGGGCATTGAGCAGTTTGCCCTCAAGTTCCGGATTGTCCGAAGCAACAGACCAGTCCATGACATCGGCGGCTAGCGGCGAGTCCATCGGGAGTTGTTTCTGGTTCACATGTAACTCAGTAGAACCCGCCCTGACACCGGGTTCCACGCTCACCCGGAATTGATAGCGGGTACTGAAGGGGGCTATTGATAATTCTGGCGATAAGGGTTCCTCCGCCGGCTCGGTTGATGCCGCAAGACCGTCAAAAATCTCATCGGCATCGCCCTCACCCCCCACCAGCCAGTCGGTAATCAGAGTCCCGGTGCCTGCATCCTGCATACTCAGCGGCAAGCCATGGTCCTCAAAGAAGAGCAACATCTGAGGCCATATAATGGCCGCTGGGCGATCCAAAAACACCCACCGTTCATCGCCCAGGCGACGAATAATAATCTGCTCAATCTCAAAACTTGTCGCCAGAGATTCAGGCAGGCCTACCTCAAAGGCGCGGCCGCCCAAGCCCCGATAATCCACGATATCCGGAATGGGCATCAAATCTACATACTCGGGTTCGTCCAGTGTTTCAGGAAGAATGAGCGGTGCCGAGGCACCTTCCTCCAGGGCGCGTTGCTCTTCACTGATGCCAAACCAGGAACAGCCAGAGGTGAGGGCAACAACCAGGCACAAGGCGACAAGAAGGGTGAATTTGGCATCAATCTGGGTCATATATATCTACCTTTTTCTACTAAGACGGCTCTTCTTAACACTGCTCTTCTTAAGACTGCTCTTCATAATACAGTTCAGTTGACCTCAATACCCGCCCGGCGCATGGCTTCCAGAAGACTATGATGACAAGCATCTGCAAGCGACGTGAGCGGCAGGCGAATCCCGGCTTCAATCAATCCCATCTGCGCCAGCGCCCATTTTACCGGTATTGGGTTGGCTTCTTGAAAAAGATTTTGATGTAGGTCCTGTAACTCTCCATCAATGGATTGGGCAGCGGTGCCATCGCCAGACACAGCCAGCGCACACAGGCTTGCCATCTTATCTGGTACTAGGTTCGCGGTAACGCTAATCGTCCCCTGGGCACCTTGCAACATTAAATCACAAGCAGTGATGTCGTCGCCGGAAAATATCATCAGCTTATCGCCGCAGAGGGCTCTGATTTCCTGGCTTCTTTCCAGGCTGCCGGTGGCTTCCTTAATGCCGATGACCTGCTCCAAATCCGCTAACCGGGCGACGGTCTCCGGCAAGAGGTCGCAGGCAGTCCGCCCGGGCACATTATAGAGCAGCTGCGGCAAATTGACGGCCCTGGCGATGGCTTCGTAATGCTTGACGAGACCTTCCTGGGTGGGTTTGTTGTAGTAGGGCGTCACCAAGAGGCAGGCATCAGCCCCCGCGTCTCTTGCCGCCGCGGTCAGCGTAATGGCCTCCGCCGTGGCATTACCACCCGTCCCGGCGATCACCGGGATTCTGCCAGCAACTGCGGTGACCA
The DNA here is from genome assembly GCA_965208605.1 of Candidatus Azotimanducaceae bacterium. GTDB lineage: Bacteria > Pseudomonadota > Gammaproteobacteria > Pseudomonadales > Azotimanducaceae > UBA9659. The sequence continues at coordinate 1,995,072 of OZ242345.1, forward strand.
CCCGCTCAATCAGCCGACAGTGTTCATCAACCGTGACTGTGGGTGATTCCCCAGTCGTCCCGACCGGTACTATGCCATTCGTCCCCATGTCAATGTGCCAATTCACAAGCCGTTCCAAGCTGTCCCAATCAATAGATTCATCAGGATGCATGGGCGTCACTAGTGCCACTATGCTACCGCCTATCATCTAAAACACCATATAAAACAATGAGTTATGTTACCTGCGTTGTTGTTAGGTGCGCTGTTATTAGGTACTGAGTTATTAGACACGATGTTATTAGATACCACATTGTTAGGGGCTAGTTCCATTCAGACTTCCTCAACCGGCTGGGACATGCTCGATGACCTGGGCCAGGCGTCAATGACTGCATTGACCAATGTGGCAAGGGGTATGGCAAAAAACACGCCCCACAATCCCCACCAGGAACCAAACACCAAGACCGCAATAATGATCGCAATGGGATGCAGATTGACGGCTTCTGAAAAGAGCAACGGCACCAGGATCATGCCATCAAGGGTCTGGATGACGGCGTAGCCTCCCAAGACATAGAAGAAGCTCTCTGACCAACCAAATTGCAGATAGGCAATCATCACCACCGGTATGGTCACCACGGCCACACCGAGATACGGCACGAGCACCGACAAGCCCACCAGGAAGGCAAGTAGCATGGCGTACTCCAGCCCGAAGGCGGCAAAGAATACATAAGTCACTATGCCCACAATCAGGAACTCCACGAACTTGCCACGAACATAGTTCCCCATCTGGGCGATCATCTCCGCAGTAATGCGTTTCATCAATGGGCGTTCATCCGGCAGAAAATGAGCCCCCCAAGCAATAATCTTGTCCTTATCCTTCAACAGGAAAAACACCAGAATAGGTACCAGCATCATATAGATGGGCACAGCAATGACCACTGGCAACTGAGAGAGTGAAAATGACACCACCCATTGCCCCACCCCTGAGGCCTCAATCTTGAGCAGGTCCGCCCAACCACTCAGTTGCTGTTCGGAAACGAATTCTGGATAGGCGGCTTGCAAGTCCACCAACAAGGCTTGGGACCTGTCTAGCATATCGGGCAATTCTTCAAACAGTCTCTTCATCTGCCGCCATAGCCGTGGAATGAGTAGCACCAAAAAAGCAATGAAGCCACCAAGAAACATGAGGAAGGTAAGTATTACCGCGCCCAGCCGGGGTACTCGGCAAGCGAGCATGAGTTTGATAACGCCCTGCATGACAAAGGCCAGCACAATGCCGGCGAAGAAGGGTGCCAGGATGGAACCCATAGTAAGGATAATAATGAAACAACCGAGCAATATGAGTGCAAAGATGACTGCTTCTCCATCAGACAGGTAGCGGTCAAACCAGTTGCGCAATAAATCAATCATGGGTTCATTCCTTCTGGGCTGCCTTTCGCAACCAGTAGACATACCTACCGTCTGTCGCTTCACTCTTCAATAGTGGATGCCCACTCTGCTTGCTAAACACCTCAAAGTCCCGGACCGAGCCGGGGTCGGTACAGGTGACTTCCAGTACCCGCCCCGGTGCCAAATCGTTCAGCGCCTGCTTGGCTTTAAGTAGTGGTAGCGGACAAGCCAAACCACAGGCATCAAGTCTTACATCTGCTTCCATCATCTCTACTCGTAGAAATCACAATCTCGTGAAAATTACAGTAACACCACAGCACTTCTAAAAAAGCCTTGGTAAAGTATAAACCGGGACTATGAAGGTGCAACCTAAGCTGTGCTATCTTGTCTATGTTTAGCTAGGTAGCGTTTTTACTGGAGGCAAGATGTACTGGCATAAGACTGCTTTCTCCCTCGGTATTGTCTGGGGTAGCATGCTGTCGCTCCTGACTGTTGCTTCTCTGGCTGCTGCTTCTGAAGCCCAAGACCTGCCGAGCCTGGGCGATTCAACTTCGGGGATCATTTCCTTGCAGCAGGAACGGGAACTCGGGCAGGAGTTTCTGCGTTCAATCAGAGCCAGTGATGCCACATTGGACGACCCGATTCTCCAGAATTATCTGGAACATCTCATCTATAAACTCGCCTCTCATAGCCAACTTGAAGACCGCCGCATTGATCTGGCAATCATAAAAGACGCTGCTCTGAACGCCTTTGCGGCACCCGGAGGAATAGTCGGCGTCAATTACGGATTATTTTCCTACGCTGAAACCGAGCATGAAATATCAGCTATCTTGTCTCATGAACTGGCACACCTGAGCCAACGCCATTTTGCCCGGCAACTGGTTTCTGGGAAGAAGTCTGGCCTGGTCGGTATAGCAGGGCTACTTGCCGGTATTATCCTCATGTCCACCACTGGTAGCGATGCAGGCTTGGCGGCGATGGCCGGTTCCCAAGCTTATGGGCAAACGCAATTTCTCAAATATAACAGAGAGCGGGAAGCCGAAGCAGACCGCATCGGTATTGATACCCTGGCTGAGTCGGGCATGGACCCCCGGGCCATGGCCTATATGTTTGAACGTCTTCAAAATGCCAGCAAATACTCAACCGAAGACCGTATTCCAGAGTTTCTCCGTACCCACCCCGTCACCAATTCCCGTATCGCAGACGCCTACAACCAGACTAGCCAATACCCTCGGGAAACCTATCAAAAGCAACTGGACTATCAACTCATGCGTGCCCGGGCGAGAGCGATTACGGCGACCTCGGTGCATGCTGCCTTGCACTATTTCACCAAGGAACTGGAGAGCAATAAAACACCCGGGTCAGAGGTCAACAAAAAGGACCACAAGATCAGCCAGACTGCCAATCAATACGGGCTGCTACTGACCAGAACCCGGGAACTGGACATTGATGATGCCAAAAGTCTGGTTGCCGAGCTCCGGGACGCCCACCCCTATAACATGGTGTTTCGGATAGCCGAAGCCGACATCTACAAACGCGCCCAGCAGCATGATGTTGCCCTGGCACTACTTGATGAAGCCCTCAGCCTCAGCCCCAACAACTATCCGCTGTCTGTTGCTTATGGGGAAGCGTTGATTGCGGCCGAGCGGCCGCAAGAGGCATTGCATATTCTGTCGCCGCTCAGCATCAAGCGACCGAATGATGAATATATCTGGTATCTACTGGCTGAAGCTTATGGGCTTGCCGACAACATTCCTGGGGTACATGAGGCGAGAGCGGAATTTTTTGTCCTTAATGGGAACTTCAAGCAGGCACTCAAACAGCTTGACTATGCCCTGCCCCTGGTACGCAATGACTTCCAGCAAAGCGCACGCATTCAACAACGTATGGAAGTGATTAAGACGATGGAGTGATGGTGTGTGGTGGGGGCGGGATGCCTCTTAGGTCCGTCTCTTAGGCCACAGCCCCGCCGTCAGCAGCATGACCTCCCAGGTGAGTAACATCATTAAAGCCGCGCACCAGGGTGACGCCCTGAGTAACCACTATTCTTGAAATGGAACCATTGTCGCAACCATTGAAGGCAAAAGGCTCCGCGCCAGTTGCCTGGGCAAGCAGGTGCCCAATCACCCCGCCATGGAGGAGCGCGACGACCAGTTCCCCCGGATGTCGGGACACTATCCTCTCAATACCGCGGGAAACTCGGGCTTGCAATGCCTCCATGGACTCGGCACCAGGGATAAGGTCCCACCGCTGTTCTTTCTGCATTTGCAGATAGAGCGGATCCTTTTGATACGCCTTGATCCTGAGTAGCCCCCCTTCCCAGTCGCCCAGGCAGACCTCCCGGAGGTCAGCTTCCACTCTGGGTTCAATACCGAGATGACGACACAGGGGTGCGGCGGTTTCCACCGTCCGGCGCAGATTAGTGACATAAACGGTAGTAATAGGCAGGTCTTTCAGATAAGCACCCACTTTTTTTGCCTGGACCCTGCCCGCCTCTGCCAGTTCAGGGTCGCCATGACCATCCACCAGAGGAAAGGGAGCCTCGGCAGTCGCGGGGCGGCTCTCCCCATGGCGGACGAGGAGTATTTCCGTCGCCCCTTCGGGCCGCTCAAATCTATGTTGGCGATATTCTTGCATGCTTTTCTCGGCCTATTCCTTCTCAAATGGTTCCTTCTCAAATGGTTCCTTCTCAAATGGTTCCTTCTCAAATTATTCCTGCGCCTTCTAAGTGCGCTTACCTTCATCAGTGTTACGACTGCGAGTTAAATATTACAGTATGTATCAGTTGATGGCATTAGGCGCATCCGCAGGCACTCAAGTGACATTTTAGAAGTGACATTCTGGAAACGACAATCGAGAAATGACATTCTGGAACGACAATCAAGGAATAACTCTCCAGGAAACTGCTATCATCGGGACTCGGTTCAACAGGCACTAGGCACACATTCAATCCAAGGAGGCACAGCATGAAATTCGCCTATCATTTCTTAAGACTAGTGGTACTTCTCTTTGCTCTCTTCTTCCTCATCATGGGGTTGCAATGGCTTTTCTCTCCAGCAAATCTGGCATTGGACTTTGGGCTTCTGGCAAACGGCATCCTAGGCTGGGCGACCATTCGCGCCGACCTCGGTGCACTGTTTCTGGTAACAGGCCTCTGTGCCACCCTGGCAGCCTCCAATCATCTCCAGGCAAATGCCTTCCTCACCTGTGGCTGTCTACTCATGGGCACAGCCGCCTGTGGCCGGCTCATCGGCTTCGTGATAGATGGCATTCCCCAGGGCGGTATCACACCGCTCATTTTTGAACTCGCAGTCATCGCATCTCTGGTCGGCCTCGCTACCACAAGAATGAGATTACAGCGGCAGGGCCAAGCTTAGTACCTACTGCATTTATTGTCGGTGCAGGTGATTACATCGGTGCCGCCGTGGCGAAGAAGTTCGCCCGAGAGGGCTACACCGTCTGTGGAGAGCAGTTCTAAACTCATCAAAGGACACTCATAATGAACTTGGAATTCCATTTTGACTTCGGCAGTCCCAATGCTTATCTGAGTCACCTTGTCATCCCGGCTATAGAAGCAAGAATCGGTATCACTTTTGATTATCAGCCGGTGTTAATTGGCGGGGTGTTTAAGGCAACCGGCAATAGCTCCCCGGCGGTGACCCTCCACGGCATCAAGAACAAGGGGGAATATCGGGCGATTGAAACGGAGCGCTTCCTCAGGAAGCATGGGATTACCCGCTTTTCCCCTAATCCCTTCTTCCCCGTCAACACCCTACAAATTATGCGGGGTGCTGTATTTGCCAAAAGTCAGGAAGATACCCACAAAGGGTTCTTCAAAAAATACATTGATGCCCTCTATCACCACATGTGGTGCGAACCCAAGAAGCTGGATGAGACAGATGTTATTCAAGCCGCCCTTGAGGAATCAGCTTTGCCCCTAGCAGATATTATGGCAGCAATGCAGGCACCCGCCGTGAAACAAACTCTGATTGACAACACCAGCCGTTCTGTTGCTATGGGTGCCTTCGGCGCACCTACCTTCTTTGTTGATACTGAGATATTTTTCGGCAAGGACAAACTGGGCGATCTTGAGGAAGCAATCATGCGTAAAAAACAAGAGCAAGCGACAGCCAAGGTAGCGACATGAAAACCAGTATCGCCATTGGCAGCGCTTATTATAACGGCGAGGACTGGGAAGAGGTCGTTGACTACACCCTTGAGGCAGACCGGATGGGTGTTGATTTTGTCTGGTCGGCGGAAGCCTGGGGCATGGATGCCGTAGTCCCCCTGGCTTACCTGGCAGCGAAAACCAAAAACATCACCCTGGGCACGGGCATCATGCAGATCAGTTCGCGAGTGCCGGCAATGATTGCAATGACCGCCCAGAGCCTGGCAACAGTGTCCAAGAACCGCTTCGTACTTGGCTTGGGTGTCAGTGGTCCCCAGGTGGTTGAAGGCCTGCATGGCGCCCCCTTTGCCCATCCCCTGGGCAGGCTCAGAGAGTGTCTTGAAATTGTGCGCCTGGGCTTAAGCAGTGAGCGGCTGCAATACGCAGGCAAACACTATGTACTACCCAGACCCGGTGGTGAGGGGAAGGCAATTCGCCTGTCCCAACCCCCGCAACACCAGCTCCCTATTTACCTGGCGACCCTTGGACCAAAAGCATTGGAGATGACTGGCGAACTTGCGGACGGCTGGCTGGGTACTTCCTTTATCCCAGAAGCAGCTGAGGTCTTTCTTAAACACATCAAAAAGGGGCTCCAAAAATCACACCGCAGCATGCAGGATATTGACATTCAGATTGGTGGCAGTTTTGAAATTGGCGACGATCTGGAGCGCATGATTGCATCCAGGAAGCCCGCCATGGCATTTACACTAGGGGGCATGGGTTCAGCGACCACGAATTTTTACAATGATGCCTTCTGCCGCTCGGGGTATGAGGAAGCCGCCATTAGCGTCCAACAGCTCTGGGTTGATGGCAAGAAGGACGAAGCGATTAAGCAGGTGCCAGATGAGATGATTTTGAAAACCAACCTCATTGGTACCGAGGCCATGATTAGAGACCGGCTCCGGCAGTACCGAGATGCGGGCGTGACCAGTATGCGGCTCAGCACAAGCGGTAAGAACTGGCGAGAGCGCACCGAAACCCTTGCCCAGGCGATTGACCTCATTAAATCAGAAGCTAGCCAATGGGACACAAGGGGCGGCTAGGCAACGGGCATGCGAGATAGGGAGCCCTTATTACGAGATACGGACCCCTTATCTTGGCTCCATCATTGTTCATCAAGAGACTGCTATGCGGGTTCTAGGAATAGAGACATCCTGCGACGAGACTGGCGTTGCCATCTACGACGCACAGCAAGGCATCACTGCCAATCTTCTCTATAGTCAGATAGACCTGCATAGTGAATTCGGTGGCGTGGTGCCCGAGTTGGCATCCCGGGACCATATCAGGAAGACCCTCCCCATGATTGACGAGGCGCTGGCGCTTAGTGGCTCTCAGCCAGAAGATATTGACGCCATAGCCTACACCGCCGGACCGGGACTCATCGGCGCACTGCTGGTAGGCGCAAGTATTGCCAAGTCGCTGGCCTTCGCCTGGAAGATTCCCGCGCTCGGTATTCATCATATGGAAGGGCACCTGTTGGCAGCACTGCTGACCGACAAGCCGCCTGATTATCCCTTTGTTGCGCTGCTGGTGTCCGGTGGTCATACCCAGTTAATGGCTTGCCATGAAACAGAAAAGTACGAGCTGCTCGGTGAATCCCAGGATGATGCCGCCGGTGAAGCATTCGACAAGGTTGCTAGAATGCTTGGATTACCCTATCCCGGCGGACCTGCCATCGCCGAGCTGGCTACTGAGGGTAGGCTCGGGCGATTTACATTCCCACGCCCCATGACGAGCAAGCCAGGGCTTGATTTTAGCTTCAGCGGCTTGAAGACCTTTACCCTCAATACGATTGCTGGTTTTAAGCGGCTATCACCTCAGGACAAGGCTGATATTGCGGCTGCCTTTCAGGAAGCAGTTGTTGATACCCTCAGGATAAAGTGTGCCCGGGCGCTGAAAGCCACTGGCATGCATTCACTGGTCATTGCCGGCGGCGTCAGTGCCAATGTCGCACTAAGGGCAAGCCTTGAGCAGCTTTCTGAACAGCTCCATTGCCAGATTTTCTATCCTGAGTTTAATCTGTGTACCGACAATGGTGCCATGATCGCTTTCGCGGGTTATCTGCGCCTGGGTAAGATGGCTACTGAACAGGCAGATTGGGAAGATCTGGCTATCAATGTCAAACCCAGATGGCCGATGACCGAGTTGTGATCGGGCTAACAGGTGCTTGGTGTAGCCGTCACTCTTGTATGTGCTCAGCTAATCACTGCCGTGGTTTGTTCATTTTCAGTGGCATAAGCCGTCCGAACCTGGCCGGACTCCTTCAGGCGGCTTGCGCCGCTGGTCTAATGACTGGATTCCCGGGCAAGCCCGAGAATGACGGGGAGGGTACTAGGGGCTAGGTGCCGCCAAGCGAATTGCTAGGTAATAACTGTATCAATCACGATGGCAACAGCTGTAGCCATGATGGCAAGCATCCCACTACCGATGAAAGCCCCCATCCATTTGAGTATCATAAGCTGATAATCCAACTTGGCGTTCGTTTCTTTCGCGCTACCGCTCATGTCGTTGCGGATGGAAGTTCCCATGTCATTCATGTCACGGCGGATGGAAGTTCCCAAGTCCTTCATGTCACGCCTGGTGTCACAGCGGAGGTTTTCGATATCTTCTTTGGTGGCAAGGTTGTCAGTCATCACGGTGACCATGGCTTGAGCTTACTCGTCGGGAAACCCCGCTTTCCTAAGGATATTAGCGCTCTTTAGTGTGTCATGCTTCATGTTGCTCTCCTGTGTTAAAATACGCGTGATCATTTCCACGTTCAGAAATATACCACACAATTCTACCAAGGCGGACTTCTCTGGACATACATATCTTGATGCCCCTTGGCATTGACACAAATGTACCCAGATGGATTTATCTAGCGGTATGGACTTTGTCTGATTTTGATGACAGATATTGTCTTAATCGGCTGCAGTTCTACCAAGATGGACGGCACAAGCCACTGGTTTAATGACTGGATTCCCGTCTGCTTTGATCCTGACGGCGCGGCCGAGCAAGCCCGAGAATGACGGCGCGGCGGGCCAGGCTCCTAGTGGGTAGCGGCAGTCGCTTCCGGCTTATCAAGCATCTTGTTCAACACAAAGTGCAGGATGCCGCCGCTGGCAAAGTAGAGAAATTCATTAGGCGTATCAATACGAATATCAACCGTGAATTCTTTCTTGATACCCGCATCATCTACTGCCTGGACGGTCGTCTGCTCTTGCCCTGGCTGGACCGCTTCAATGTTGAAACTTTCCCGCCCGCTCAAGCCCAGAGAGTCTGGAGATTCACCAGGCAGAAACTGTAACGGCAGGATACCCATGCCAATCAAGTTGGAGCGATGAATGCGCTCATAACCTATGGCGATAACCGCGCGCACTCCCAGCAAGGAAGGTCCCTTCGCCGCCCAGTCCCGTGACGACCCAGTGCCGTATTCCGCGCCAGCAATAATAATCAGCGGCACACCTTCATCGCGATATTTTTCTGCCGAGGCAAAGACGGACATGACCTCACCTGTCGGCAGATGTTGTGTCCAGCCGCCTTCCGTATCCGGGGCAAGTTGGTTACGAAAACGTACATTCGCAAAGGTGCCACGCATCATCACTTCATGATTGCCCCGTCTTGAACCGTAGGAATTAAAATCCTTGGGCTGAATCTGATGAGCCTCCAGATATTCCCCAGCAGGACTATCTCCATCAATGCTCCCCGCGGGTGAAATATGATCAGTCGTAATGCTATCCCCCGCCTTGATGAGACAACGAGCATGGGTAATTGCCTCAATCTGATTGGGCGCGCTGAGATGTTGATTGAAAGTATCAACAAGCGTGTCAAAAAAACCAGGTTTTTTAACATAGGTGGATTGAGGCCAATCAAATTGTGCGGAATCTGTGACCTGCAACTGGTTCCACATTTGATTGCCATTGTAAACATCGGCGTATTTTTCCCGAAACATCTCGGGGGTAACATGCTGGTTGATGATGGCTTCCACCTCCTCAGTAGAGGGCCAGAGGTCAGCAAGTTTGATCGGATTACCGTCTTGATCCTCGCCAAACGAATCCTTGGCAATATCAAAATCCATCCTACCCGCCAGCGCATAGGCAACGACTAAGGGCGGCGAAGCAAGATAGTTGGCACGCACCAGGGGATGAATACGCCCCTCAAAGTTTCGATTCCCAGAGAGGACGGCGGTCACCATGAGGGCATCTGTTTCAATCTTAGTTTCTATCTCTTCGGCAAGGGGTCCTGAATTACCAATACAAGTGGTACAACCATAACCCACCAGATAAAAACCGAGCTGTTCCAGATCCGTCATCAGCCCTGCCTTGCTCAGATAATCAGTGACCGTCTTAGAACCAGGCGCGAGGCTGGTTTTCACCCAGGGCTTGGTGCTGAGGCCCTGTTCACAGGCCTTCCGGGCGAGGAGCCCAGCAGCAACCAATACGGCAGGATTGGAAGTGTTAGTGCAACTTGTGATTGCCGCAATGACGATCGCCCCGTCTTGCAGGTCCGTCTCTTTTAGAGGGTCTTCTTGAGGGTCTTTTTGAGGGTCTTCTTGAGCGCTGGACCCTGGCTCCTGAGGCATTTTTTGCTGGTCAACATCTTTGATGCGCAGTGCCCGATATTCCTCCAGTGTTTTTTGGAAAGATACTTTCGCATCGGTCAGCAGAATACGATCCTGGGGACGTTTTGGTCCCGAGATACAGGACACCACATCACCCAGGTCAAGCCTTAGGTTGGCTGAGTAGTCGGCTTTTTGAGCAGTGCCGTCATGCCACATGCCCATGGCTTGCAGGTAGGTTTCAATCAATTCCAGCTGCGCTTCTTCCCGCCCCGTGAGGCGCAGATATTCAATGGTTTTTTCATCTATGGGGAAGATACCGCAGGTGGCACCATATTCTGGTGCCATGTTAGCAATGGTTGCCCGGTCAGCGAGCGACATGCTGCCCAGGCCAGCGCCCCAAAACTCAACAAATTTACCCACCACGCCATGCTTGCGGAGCATTTGCGTCACCGTCAACACCAGGTCGGTTGCCGTTGCCCCTTCCATGAGGCGTCCGGTGAGCTCAAAGCCTACCACCTGAGGTATCAGCATGCTGATCGGCTGCCCGAGCATGGCGGCTTCTGCTTCTATACCGCCAACCCCCCAACCCAGCACGCCCAGACCATTGATCATTGTGGTGTGTGAATCAGTGCCGACTAGTGTGTCCGGGTAGGCAACTTTGGTGCCTGCCTGGTCAGCAACAAACACCGCCTGCGCGAGGTATTCCAGGTTCACCTGATGCACGATACCCGTACCTGGCGGCACCACCTTAAAATTATCAAAAGCCTCCTGCCCCCAACGCAGGAAGCTATAACGTTCCATGTTCCGGCTGATTTCAATCCGGGTGTTTTCCTCCAGAGCCTCAGCATTGCCGAAGGTATCCACCATCACGGAATGGTCAATCACCAGATCCACTGGCACCTGAGGGTTTATTTTGCTGACATCACCACCCAGGTCCGCCATAGCACTACGCATGGCGGCCAGATCAACGATCGCCGGGACGCCAGTAAAATCCTGTAACAGGACTCTGGCCGGCACAAAAGCAATTTCAGTCTTCGGCTCGGCATGCGGATCCCAGTTCACCAGTGCCTGAATGTCCTGTTCGTCAACATAGGGTTGCTCTTGATGACGTAGCAGATTTTCCAGAAGAATTTTTAATGCGTAAGGCAGCCGCGCCACTGCCTCAGCATTGAGGTGATCAAAAGGATAAATAGTATATTTCTGTTCTCGAACTGTAATGGATGACTTCATTATTTAATGCCTATTATATAGATGCTTGTATGTGGGTGCTGGTATCTAGGTGCTGGTGCCAAGTGTTACAAGTTACTCGTTCATTATAGTATAAGGAAATCTGCTAAGCACATACAAGAATGACGGCCACCTTGTCCCCGCGCCTTACAGGCGGCTGAGACCGCCCCCCTGTCACCCTCGGGGTGGCGTGGGCATATCGGGGAGGGTGAGGGCGCGGAAGCGTCAGGCTTTGATGCTGACGGCCACTTAGAAGAGCCCTGATATTTCCCCTCGGTTGTTAATATCAATAGTGTTAGCAGAAGGATGCCGCGGTAATCCCGGCATGGTCCTGACGTCCCCGCAGACGGCAACGACAAAACCGGCACCGGCAGCAAGCCGAACCTCGCGTATAGATAACAGATGCTCGGTCGGTGCCCCGGTCAAATTCGGATTGATGGAAAAACTATACTGGGTCTTGGCAATGCACACCGGAAAGTGCCCGTAACCCGTATCTTGCAGTCGTTGGATTTCTTCGCTGATACTCTTGTCGGCAATGATGTCTCTAGCACCATAGATGCGGGTCGCAATGGTGCGGAGCTTCTCCCATAGCGGCATTTCATCGGGATAGAGGAGGGTAAAATTCGCTTGCCCCTGGTGGAGGACATCCAGTACTTCCTGCGCCAGGGGCTCCGCACCCCGACCGCCGTCCTTCCAGTGCGTGGCTTCCACCGCCGAGACGTTAACTTCCTGGCAGATAGTTTTAATCAACGCAATTTCTGCCTCAGTGTCAGTGGGGAAAGTATTGATAGCCACAATGACCGGTACCGAAAAAGCGTGGACATTATCAATATGGCGGCGGAGATTGCTGGCACCCTGCCGCAGGGCATCAAGGTCCTCGGTATCAAGTTTGTCTTTGCTCAGATTACCTTGCATTTTTAATGCCCGGGCGGAAACGACTAGCACCGCCACCTCCGGGCGCAATCCAGCAGAACGGCATTTGATGTTAAAGAACTTTTCCGCCCCTAGATCAGCACCAAAGCCGGCTTCGGTGACGACATAGTCTGCTAGTTTCAAGGCGGCCTGGGTGGCAATCACCGAATTACAACCATGGGCGATATTGGCAAAGGGTCCACCGTGGATAAAAGCCGGATTATGTTCCAGGGTCTGTACTAGATTCGGGGCTATAGCGTCCTTCAGTAGGGTAGCCATAGCACCGGCACCATTGATGTCCTCAGAGAGGATTGGCTCCATCTGCGCGGTATAACCCACTACGATTTTCTTGAGGCGGGCTTTCAAGTCCTCTATACAAGTGGTCAAACAAAAAATCGCCATCACCTCTGAGGCAACGGTAATATCAAACCCATCTTGCCGGGGGAAGCCGTTCCCCGGACCCCCCAGGGCACAGGTGATGTCTCGCAGGGCGCGGTCATTCATATCCACGACTCGCTTCCAGGCAAGCCGCCGGACATCTATTTGTTTGCTGTTACCCCAGTGAATGTGGTTATCAATCAAAGCCGCCAAGAGGTTATTTGCCGCACCTATAGCATGGAAATCACCGGTGAAATGCAGATTGATATCTTCCATCGGAATGACCTGCGCGTAGCCACCGCCCGCGGCACCGCCCTTCATACCAAAACAGGGACCGAGGCTGGGCTCCCGCAAACACACCATGGTCCTTGCCCCGATACGGTTCAAACCATCGGCGAGCCCCACAGAGGTCGTGGTCTTACCTTCCCCCGCTGGAGTCGGCGTGATTGCGGTGACCAGGATAAGTTTGCCATCCTCTCGCCCGGAGAGACCTTGTAAGTAATCCAGGTCAATCTTCGCTTTTGTTTTCCCATAGGCACTGACAGCCGTCGGGGGAATACCCAACTTGCCCGCTATCTCGCCAATGGGTTTGATCTCGGCTTGTTGCGCTATCTGAATATCGCTCAAGCCCTCGGTGCGTCCAGTGTCATTCATGTTTAGGTTCAGCCATAGTCGGGTTCAGCTGTTTATAAAAAATCGTTTATAAGCAACCGTTTATGCAAAATGGTTTACACCAATGATGCGAATCGGCAATGTAGATTGTATAGAATGAGGAATAGAAGCGCATGTTGTGGAAATGACAAACAGGAGCAGCGAATCATCTTGTTGTTGATGTGTAAATGCCCAAGTTGGTTGCCTTTGTTCCTCTGGATTCCCGAGCAAGCTCGAGAATGACGGCGCGGGGCGCCGTAAGCCACCTAAAGGAGCGGGGACGCACCGCCAGGTGTTACACTTGATATTGAAATTCTCGGAGCCAGAATTGTGCCCGCATTAACCCAGAAGAGCGTAGCACCACCAACAACCCCAACAAAAAAGTGCCCCTGGTGCCGTGGCGATACCCTGTATGAAGCGTATCACGACCTGGAATGGGGTAGCCCCAACTACAATGATGATGTGTTGTTTGAATTTCTTATTCTTGAGGGGGCCCAGGCCGGTTTGAGTTGGATTACTATTCTCCGCAAGCGGGAAAATTATCGCGTTGCTATGGACGGATTTAATGCCGAGAACATAGGGCGTTACACCCAAAAGAAGAAAGCACAGCTCTTAGCGAATCCCGGCATCATCAGGAACCGCTTAAAAATTGACAGTGCTATTAACAACGCCCAAGCCTATCTTAATATCAAAGATAAGCACGGCAGCTTTGCGGATTACATCTGGCAGTTTGTTGAGCATCAGCCGATTCAGCATCGCTATCGCTCCCCCAAACAGGTCCCGGCAACTACTCCCGCCTCTGATGCCATGTCCAAAGCTTTGAAAAGTTCTGGCTTCAATTTCGTAGGTTCAACTATTTGCTATGCCTATATGCAAGCCGTCGGTATGGTGAATGATCATCTGGTTACATGCTTTCGGCATGAGGAATGTCGTCAACTTGGTGCATCCCAACTCGGTGCATCCCCAAAGAGCTGATGACAAGAAGATGGCTAAGCCACTGAGCCATGCCCTGCTACGTTTCTTATCGCTGCTACCGCGTTCTTTGCTCCAGTGGCTAGGCACTCTGGTCGGGCGTTTACACGCCCTTGCTAACACCAGAGCAGCACGGGTCACCACCGCGAACCTGAACCTATGCTTCCCGACATTAAATGCAGCAGAAACCCAGCGACTGGTCCGGGCAAGCCTGGTGGAAACCGGCAAGACCATGCTGGAGACGCCCGCGGTCTGGCTAGGCAAAACGGCACGGATTGATCGCTGGATAGTGGCCGTGGAGAATGAAGCACTACTACTAGAAGCCCTAGCGGAAACCTCAGGCTTGCTGATACTGCTACCTCACCTCGGCAACTGGGAATTGTTTAATGTCTACTTCCGCCGCCATGGGCGCATGACAGCAGTCTATCAGCCGCCAGAGGAAGCCAGCTTAGATGCCCTAATCACCGAGCTCCGAAGTCGCCATGGTAATGAACTGGTACCGGCAAACCGACGCGGGCTCACGCGGTTATACCAAAGTCTAAAACAAGGCGGCCGGTTGGTCATCCTGCCGGACCAGATACCCGCTTCGGGTAGATTCGTCCCCTTCTTTGGCAATCAGGCACTGACTGATGAGCTCTCCGTTCGCCTACTCAAGAAGACCCATGCCAAGATGCTTGGCGCGGCGGTGCTGCGTCTGCCCAGCGGGCAGTTCAAACTTGTCTTTATGCCACCCGACGATGCTGTCTATGCAACAGATATCAACAAGGCCATGCTGGCAGTCAACCGGCTAGTAGAAGACTTGGCGCAACTGGCACTTCCTCAGTATCAGTGGGAGTACAAACGTTTCCGTAAACGCCCGCCAGGAGAAACCAGGCTGTATCAATTTAACATGCCGCCAGAAAATCATAAATAACTGGATTCCCGCTCCCGCCGTCATTCTCGCCTTCTTTGGTCCTGACGGCGGAGCGTCCCCGCGCCGTCATTCTCGAGCTTGCTCGGGAATCCAGAGGACGAGCGGTATTGCCTTTACTCCTCTGGGTTCCCGGGGCAAGCCCGAAAGTGACGGGGAGTGACGAACGACCTTGTTGAGATGTACATGCCCAAGGCGGTTGACTTCGTTCCTCTGGATTCCCGTCACCCCAGTCATCACAGCCGATGGCTGTGATGACTGGAGTGACGAGAATGACGGCGTTCGGGGGAAATCCAGTCATTGAATAACACCTACAAAAATGACGGCGCGAGGGTTACTTCCGCCAGAACATGGCACTAAACAGCACCAGTAGTGTAAATATCTCCAAACGCCCCAGTATCATGCCCAGGCTGAGCAGTATTTTTGCGGTGTCTGTGATGTCTTGATAATGGTGGGTCACATCGCCCATGCCAGGTCCCAGATTGTTGACGGTGGCACCCACAGCGGAGAAGGCAGTTAAAAAATCCATCCCCGTGGCGAGCAGTGCCAGCTGCATGAAGACAATGACGACCGTATAGATTGCAAAGAAACCCCAGACAGCATCAATCACCCGGTCGGACATCTGCCGACGATTCACTTTGATGGGGAAGATGGCTTGCGGATGAATAAGGCGATAGATCTCACGTATTGCCTGCTTATAGATCAACAAGACTCGAATAATTTTCATACCGCCACCGGTTGACCCAGCGCAAGCACCCGCAAAGGCACCAAAAAACAAGAGGAAGGGCAGCATATAGGGCCAGACCGTATAATCCACAGTGGCGAAACCCGCGGTGGTGAAAATAGATACCACTTCAAACATGGCAAGCCGGATGGACTCGCCGGAACTATAGATGCCCTCCCACCAGAGAACCCCCGCGACGACAACCGTGGCGAGTAGCAGAAACGACAGATAGAGCTTCGCCTCATCATCCTGAAAGTAGTGCTTTATTGAGCGCGCCTTGATGGCGAAAAAATGCAAACCAAAATTCATGCCCGCAAGCACCATAAAAATAGTGGCTACCACCTCAATAGTCGGCGAATTAAAATATCCGATGCTGGCATCGTGAGTGGAGAAGCCCCCTATAGCGATGGTGGAGAAGCTGTGACACAGGGCATCAAACCAACTCATGCCAGCAAGCCAATAGGCAAGGCCGCAAAATAGCGTCAACCCCACATAGATGGACCAGAGTGCCAGGGCCGTGTGCTTTATGCGCGGGGTCAACTTGCTGTCTTTCATGGGTCCTGGGGTTTCCGCACGGTACAGCTGCATACCCCCAATGCCGAGCATCGGCATGATGGCAACGGCAAGGACGATAATGCCCATGCCTCCCAGCCATTGCAGTTGTTGCCGGTAGTAGAGGATGGATTGAGGCAGCTCATCTATGCCGACCAGCACCGTAGCACCGGTGGTGGTCAAGCCAGAGAAGGACTCAAAAATGGCATCGGGCAGGGATATCGCCACGCCGCCCTCAACATAAAATGGAATAGCCCCGAAACTGCCCAGTGCCAAGTAGAAGAGTACCGTAACGAGAAACCCGTCTTTGGTTCTCATTTCCGCATTGGCACGGCGGAATACGAGCCAAAGCACAAAGCCAGTGGTAAAGGTGATGAAGAAAGCACGGACAAAGACCCCCGCGACGCCATCATCGTAGATATAGGAAAAGACAATAGGCAACAAGAGGGTGACACTAAATAGCATCAACAGACTACCCAGTATCCTGAATGCAATATGGAAATCCATGCCTTCCCTAAGCCACTAAAAGAAAGAGATGGGAGTCTGGAACAATGCCTCTACATCCTTGATCTGTTTTTTATCGACCAGGAAGAGCAGCAGATGGTCGTCGGGCTTTACGACCACATCATCATAGTTAATCAGCACCTGATTGCCGCGCACAATGGCGCCTATGTTAGTGCCCGGTGGCAGCTTAATGTCATCCACCTGCTTGCCGATCACATTGGAAACAGACGCATCGCCGTGGGCTATGGCTTCAATGGCTTCGGCGGCACCCCGACGCAATGAATGTACCTGCACCACATCGCCGCGCCTGATATGCGTCAGTATCGCACCCAGAGTTGCCTGCTGTGGCGAGACGACTACATCAATGTCCCCACCTTCAATCAGGTCAACATAGGCGGGATTATTGATCAGGGTGATGACCTTCCTCGCCCCCAGGCTCTTTGCCAGCAGAGAAGACATGATGTTGGCTTCGTCATCGTTGGTGATCGCGCAGAAGACGTCCGCGTTTTCAATACTTTCCTCCAGGAGTAGCCCACGGTCGGACGCATCACCCATCAATACGATAGTGTTGTTGAGCTTTTCCGATAATTCCTGACAGCGTTGTCGGCTCCGTTCAATAATTCGGACGCCGTATTTCTTCTCTATCCGTTGCGCCAGATACTCCCCCACATGCCCACCGCCAGCAATCACAATGCGTTTGTTGGGTCTTTCCGCCTGGCGCATTTCCGACATTACTTTTTTAATCTCGTTGCTGGCAGCAATAAAGAAGACCTCGTCACCGGCTTCAATGACGGTGTCCCCCCGGGGAATAATGGGGCTGTTTTTTCTGAAAATCGCGGCCACCCGGGTTTTTATCCGGGGCATGTGGTCCCGTATGTAGCGCAGTTCTTGATTCGCCAGGGGACCATCAGGATGCGCCTTAATGCAGACCAGTTGCGCCTTGCCCGCTGCAAAGTCCATCACTTGCAAAGCACCGGGATTATCAATCAAACGTTTGATGTTGTGCATGACAATTTCTTCCGGGCTCACGATCACATCAACCGGCATGTCAACGTCTCGGAAAATACCCTGGCCATGCACATACGCGCGCGACCTTACCCGGGCGATTTTAATCGGTGTTCTGAACAGCGTGTGCGCCACCTGACAAGCCACCATGTTGACTTCATCACTGTTGGTAACGGCAATCAGCAGGTCAGCATCTTCGGCGCCCGCTTGACGCAGCACATCAGGATGAGCACCCATCCCCACGACAGTCCCGATATCAAATCGGTCTTGCAACTCTCTTAGCCGATCCGTGTCGGTGTCAACCAGGGTGATGTCGCTGGCTTCGCTGGCAAGATTTTGCGCCAGGTTGCCCCCGACCTCACCGGCACCAAGAATGATGATTTTCATGGCCGAGGCCGCTGAGCATGGGATGCTTCCTGTGTTTTGGTGATACGCGAGTAGAAAAATCCATCGTGCTGCTTGAGGGTTGGGAATAATTGCAAACCGGTTTCGGTCATACAATATGCGGCACTAGAGGGGGCAACCGCCAAAGCAACAGGGAGCAGACTAGCATCCGACCTGGATGCCAATAACCAGCGCAGGATCTGGTCATTTTCATCCGGAAGGATGGAACAGGTCGCGTAAAGCAGTTCTCCATCAGTTTTTAACAAATCAAAAGCCTTGTTCAAGAGCCCCCGCTGAATAGTCCCTAGCTTATCAATATCGGCTTGCTTGCGCAGTAATTTAATGTCTGGGTGGCGGCGGATGATACCCGTACCCGAGCAAGGTACATCCAAGAGGATACGGTCAAAAGTTGTTCCTGGATTATAGTCTTCCAAAGCAGTGTTGAGCAGTTCACAGCTGAGTTCAAGCCGCTCCAGATTGTCCTGGATTTTTTTGAGGCGCTGGGGATGTTTGTCGATGGCAACCAGATGTATATCGGGCTCGGATTCCAGAAGGTGACCGGTCTTACCGCCAGGGGCAGCACAGGCATCCAGCACTGTCAGACCAGGAACGAGATTCATCAGGCTGGCTGCTAGTTGCGGTGCTTCGTCCTGGACGCTGACCAGCCCCTGCTTGAAGCCGGGCAAGTCATCCACCGGCATGGCGGTGCTTAAGGTGATTGCCGTACTCGCCAGTGTGCCCGGCTGGAAACATATCGCCGCTTGTTGGAGCAGCTTCTCATAAGCATGCCGGGTGGTTTTGTGATTGTTGACCCTGAGGGTTAAGGGTCCCTGCGCATTGTTGCACTGGAAGATCTCGGGATGCTGGGGCCAGGCATTTGTCAACGCGGTGATCAACCAGGCGGGGTGATTCAACTCGGCCTCTGTTTTTTGAGACATGTTAGCCATGTCGGAAAAGTCATCACCGCTTGCTGTTGCTGCCGGGATTTTCTTATCTCGAATGTATTGCCGCAACACACCATTCACCAGTGCTTTTGCCCAGGGTTTCTGGAGCCTAAGGACCGCTTCCACCGCGGCGTTCACACTCGCGTATGCAGGCCGATTAAGCGCAATGATGCTGTATATCCCGGCAAGCAGTAGGAGTTCCAAGTCAAGATGCTTGGGCGGTAATGGTTTGTCTAGCAGTTGGCGCAGGGCTTCGTCCAGCGCATAGTATTGCCGAATGACGCCATAGCAGATCTGCCGCACCAGCGGGGTGATATTGCCCTCGGGCGGGTCGCGGCGGCTGGTGACCGGCGGCTCGGTAAACATATCGTCCAGGTGTTTGCGGTGTTTCAGAACACCCATCAAACACCGGACTACCTCAGGATATTCTTGGGCGGGGTGCTGCATGACTTGAGTTAGGGGCTTTTGATTTGGGGGCTGGGATGAAGAGCCCCCTGCTTGACAAAGCAGGCGCCGGGGTAGATGAGGTCTTTTCTTGCATTCAGAAGCTCTCTGCCAGTCAAGACTCCGCCCTTGCCGATGGGCAGTTGGATACCGGTAATGAGCAGTGCCCCGACATTCAGGGCAACGGCACAGCCCTGCCCGGTGACTGAGAGGACTTCCCCCGGTGTTTTGTTATGCACCCAATCTTTGAGGACTGCCCGATGAATCCGCACCCGTAGCGGGTCAGCCTTCTGTTGCTGTGCGTTGCTTTGCTCGAGATAGGCATAAGCCATAGGCGTCGGATTAAAGGCGCGGATCTGCCGGTCAATCTGCTGAGGTGCCGCCTCCCAGTCAAGCAAGGCTTCCTGAGGCATAATCTTGTGGGCATAGGTCGCGCCCGCTGCGGGCTGAGGCCGTGCCTTGACTTGCCCCCCGGGTAGCTGAGGCAGGACCTTGAGCAATAACCTGACACCCAGGTCCGCCAGGCGACCTTGGAGTGACCGGCTGGTGTCATCAGGTTCAATAGGTACCGCCTCAGCGACCAGCATATCGCCCGTATCAATGCCGGCATCCAGCTGAATAATGGTGATGCCGGTCTGGGTATCGCCAGCCAGCAGAGCCCGTTGTATGGGTGCGGCACCACGCCATGCGGGCAGGAGGGAAGCATGCACATTAATGCAACCCGCGGGGAACCATTCCAAGAGGGGTCTCCCTAAAATCTGCCCATAGGCAACCACTATCATGGCCTCGGCCGGGTATGCCTTGAGGTCGGCAGGGCTTAGTTTTTCTGGCTGCAAGAGAGGTAGATTAAAAGTCTGGGCGAGGCGTTTGACTGGACTCGGGACAAGTTGATTACCCCGTTTGCCGGGCTTGTCTGGCTGGGTGATGACCGCAACCACCTGATGCTCACTGTCAATCAAGGCTTCCAGATGTCTGGCGGCGAAGCCCGGCGTACCCGCAAAAACAATATTCAACTTAACCCTGTGCCTGTTGTTTCTGAAGTTTGAGCAGCTTTTTTCGAATGAGTTGCCGTTTTGCGCTGGAGAGATAGTCCACGAAGAGATTACCCTCCAGATGATCCATTTCATGCTGGATACAAACCGCCAGGATGTCACTTGCCTCCATAGTGAATGTTTCCCCAGCACGGTTGAGGGCTTCAATCTGAATCTCTGCATTACGGGTAACCGGTTCATAAAAGCCAGGCACGGACAGGCAACCTTCCAGAGTTTCAATTTCCCCCGCGCCTGCCTTGAGCTGGGGATTGATCAAGAGTAGCGGCTGGTCTTTGGTCTCAGACACATCCAGCACAATCAGCCGTTGGTGAAAATTGACCTGGGGCCCGGCAAGACCAATCCCAGGCGCCGCATACATGGTGGCTAACATACGGTCAGCCAGGGCGATCAACTTGCCGTTCACCTCAGGCACCGGCTTAGCAAGGGTGCGTAGCCGCGGATCGGGGAATTCCAGTATTTCCAAAGGTTCCATTGATGCTATTGACCTGGTTGCTCTTACCGTGGCTCTTAAATCAGGGCTCTTAAATCAGGGTTCGCCCCGCCGTCATTCTCGCCGCCAGGCGGGAATCCAGTGAACTATGTCGTCACCAGTCGCTTGTCAACCAGCTGCTTGTTCTTAATTATAGTTCTTAATGCGCATTGTACGCCTTTGTCGGTGCTATCCGCCACAAACAGACAGCCAGGTGTCGTCAAGGCGCACACAGCATCTAGCCGATCACGGTGCCCGATATGAGACATTCCCGGTTAAAGCCTCTGCTAGAGAAAGACTAGCCTATGGGAATCCCACTTCTCATGCAGGAATCTAATTGGCTACCAACGACTTTTATTTGCTCGCGCTCTTCCGGCTCTTGGCAGATCATCCCCGTGCCATGGCTCGTCTGCTGGAGCAGTTTCACACCCCTGAGAATGTTTTCCAAAACGCCACTTGGCAGGATTTGGCAAGGGCGGGATTGAGACAAGCCTTTAGCCCAAAGTCTCGGCTGGACTCTGCCCTCGGCGAGGCAGTTGAGCGAGATTTACGATGGCTGGAAGCACCAGACCATCATCTGCTCCGGGGTACACAAGACGAGGCCTATCCCCAACTACTGGCACAGATTTACGACCCGCCATGCGTGTTGTTTGCGGCGGGCAATATAGCCGCGACTGGTGCAGGTGCGGCGGGTCAAGCACCAACTTATGTCGCCATAGTGGGAAGCCGTAACGCCAGCCGTTATGGACTACAACAGGCACGTACCATCGCGGAAGAGTTGACGGGCTGCGGGGTGACAGTCGTTAGTGGGCTTGCGCTGGGCATTGATAGTGCGGCGCATGCGGGTGCTCTTGATACACAGGGCAGTACACTTGCCATCCTCGGCACGGGCTGTGATGAGATTTATCCAAGGCGACATAAAGGGCTGGCGGAAAGAATCATGGAAAAGGGGCTAGTGATTAGTGAGTTCCCACTTGGTACTGGCGTGTATCCGAGTAACTTCCCACGGCGGAATCGAGTGATTACTGGTATGTCAAAAGCCACCTTGGTGATTGAGGCGGCACTCAAGAGTGGCTCTTTAATTTCCGCGCAACTGGCGATGAATGAGGGGCGAGAAGTGATGGCGCTACCCGGTCTGGTAACCAGCAAATATGCCCGGGGTTGCCATAAGCTGATCAAGGACGGCGCAGGCCTGATTGAGAAGAGTGAAGACCTTCTCAATGAGTTGGGGATTGCCACAGTACCTGCCGCGAGACCCCGGCAACAATTGGATGAGTTGCAGCGCCGAGTGATTGAGTCCCTGGCACAAGAAGCAAAATCGGCGGATATACTGGCTCAGGAAATCAGTATTGATATATCGGAGTTGTTGGTTTCTCTCATCGGGCTTGAAATTCTCGGTTTAGTCTACTCCGATTGCGGCCTCTACGGACTTGCTATATCTGGTGTTCAGGGGGCGGGGGCTGGCGCTGAATCAGGGTGATGTTAAAAAGTGATAAACTTCAGAGCAGAAAACCGCTTTCAGACGAGTAACTCATGGCAAAGATAATAGTACCTATAGAGCCCGCCACTTTACGCTGGGCAAGAGAAGAGATGGGCTTAGATTTGCAACAGGCCGCAGATAAAATGAAAAAGCCTGTTGAGCAACTTCGCGCTTGGGAATCCGGCACACAGGGCATTAGGCTTAGCGATGCGCGGACATTGGCTGAGAAATATAAAGTTTCAATACAACTTCTTTATCTGAAAAAAATCCCCGACGAATGGAGGATGGAAAAACCCAAAGATTTTCGCCGTGAGAATCGTCAAGAAGCGTACAGTTATCAATTATGCATGGCGATACGAGATGCGCGTATACGACAATCTTGGATGCGCGAGTATCTGAAAGATGAAAACGAAAAACCTTTGGACTGGGTGGGCTCATTCTCGGGGCAGAGCAACATAACGCGCATTGCTAATTGGGTCTTGCAATGGTTGAACATTGATAGACAAAAAATCGCAGATTTTACAGATGACAAAGGAGCTTTATCTTATTGGATAGAAAAATTTGAAGACAAGGGCATTATTGTCTCAACCAACGGCACCCACGCGGCGCACAAAATTGCTCATGCCGAATATAGTGGACTAGTGCTTTACGACAACTACGCGCCTTTAATCCTTCTCAACCCTATAGACAGTCCCGCACGGCGCATTTTTACGCTGATTCATGAATTGGCACACCTGTTACTGGATAATACTAGTGGTGTCTCACAAATTGATTTTAGACAGCAAGATACTAGCCTGATAGAAACGAAGTGTAATCGCATTGCATCTATGGTGCTTATCAATAATGCAGAGATTCGCTCTCAATGGGATGAGAAGGAAAATATTGAAGTAAACATTCGCGCACTGGTTTCTAATCTCAAAATAAGCCACAGCGCGATCGTTGTTAAATTAAAAGAACTGGGTTTTATTGATCAAACAAGATTGGATGCTTTGCTTGATGAGTATCATCGGCTCTATTTTGAAACACAAGCAAATAGAAGTAATAGTGGCAGAAGTGTTCCTGACAAAAACGTGCTTGACCGTTGTGGCA
This sequence comes from Candidatus Azotimanducaceae bacterium, assembly GCA_965208605.1. Classification (GTDB taxonomy): domain Bacteria; phylum Pseudomonadota; class Gammaproteobacteria; order Pseudomonadales; family Azotimanducaceae; genus UBA9659. The sequence continues at coordinate 2,018,842 of OZ242345.1, forward strand.
CATTACTCACAAAAAGAGTACTAGCTGCCTATGAGCAAGGCAGTATTAACGCTACTGAAATTTATGATGTTTTGGGTATAAAACTTCAGCACCTTGGCAAATTATCAAAGAGAATAGAATTTCCGCTACATAGGTGGATTGCGTGACCTATATGTTTGATACCAGCGCGTTTATTGGCTGGTGGCATGAAATTTATCCTGTTGAAATTTTTGAAGATATTGCCAAACTCATCACAATAGACATTGAGACAAAAATTATCCAGTCGCCAGTAGAAGTAAGAGCAGAACTTGAAGAAAAATCAAATGACCCATTAACCCTATGGGTAAAAAAACAATCCAATTTATTTATTCCTACACAACCAAAACTGCAAAATGATATTTCGAATATTGCAAATCAATATCCCAAATTAGTGAAACAACACAACAAGGTTAATGCAGACCCAGTAGTTGTTGCCTTGGCTCAAGTCTTCTCCGCAATCGTAGTAACACAAGAAAACCAGAAGAAGAAAAATAATATAGTGGCTTGTTGTCGCGGTATGAATATAGAATGTATTTCATTAACCCAATATATTCGAAAACACCAACCAGAACTTGATGATATTAGAAAAGAATTGTGGGGTAATTAATGAAGGTTCAGATACTTTAAGGTATAGAAAATACTCATAACTAATTGCTCTATAAATAAAAAACAAGTATGCCATTCGTTCTCTAATTTCGGAGGTCAATCACATTACTGCTTTGAGCGTTGATTATCCTTATTGGACATACTAGAATTAACTGTAATTAACTAGTATTAACAATTTAAGTGGTAGTTAGCGATGCTCACTGCACAAGACATAGAGATACTGCGCGATGCAGGTATTGATAACCCTGATACGCTGGTAGCTGGTAGCCGCTACCGCCGCTTTCTTGCGGTTGCATCCGGTGCATGTGGTAGGCGCAGTTGAGAATGCGCTCTCTGAAGAAGAATAGTTGATGCTGGCGCGACACGGTGCCCAGGGCTTGCAAGGATCATTGACGGCTCAGTGCATACGAAATAATACCACCACCATCGCGGGCGAATACGCTCAAATGGTCAGTACCGCACTCAGTCAGAAAGCGACTGCCGAGCACTTATCGGTCAGTGCCAGCCGCGTTCGCCAGCGTATTGATCGGGGCTCGTTATATGCGTTGGAGTCCAAGCACGGCAGGGTGTGCCCCCGGTTTCAATTCAATGACGCATCTACGTTGCCTGGTTTGGAAAAATCTTAAAAATCATCGGTGAAGATGCGCATCCGGTCCTAGTGCAACGTTTCTTTCTCGTAGCCAATACGGATTTGGTGTCTGAGGTGACCGGCCAGACATTGAGTCCCCGCGATTGGTTGCTCGCGGGGCATGATGTTGAAGTGGTTTGCCGTTTGGCGAATGATATCTAGTGGTGGTTGCCAACAAGCTACCCCATCCGCCCACCGTTAGAAAATTACAGGATATTCCACTGACCATACATACCGTACTTGCGGGTACGAAGGTCGCAAGAATCTTCTATGCCGGTGGTAACTACCCCACCACCTGGGATGCGTTTCGCTACTTTGGGCCTGCCGCTAGCCGCTTTGACCACCATCAACTGCAAGCGAGGAAACCCGCTGTGCAAAACCGTGGTGTTATGTATCTGGCTACCGGCAGGCAGGCAATACCAACCTGCTTGGCGGAAGCTTTTCAGGCGACACGCATTATTGATCGCCACCATAACCAACCCATTCTAACGATATTTACACTGACAAGAGACCTCAGGTTACTGGATCTAAGCGGCCCTTTTTGCACGGCAATGGGTGCGTCCACGGCGATCCATTCTGCTCCAAGGCCCAAAACCCAGCCTTGGTCAGCTCGTTTGTACGATGCCTATCCCAGCATAGACGGGCTACTATATTGCTCGTCAATGTTTGGTAATGCTCCTGCAATTGCATTGTATGAAAGGGCACTTCAATCTATCCCGGCACGGCCCTTGTTTCACCGGTCTTTAAATGATCCTGCCCTGCATCAGGTTATCCTATCGACGGGTGCTTATATTCGCTATGGCGTTGTCTGATCCTGTTGCAATTTATTGCCTTTGCACCCCGTCTCTTTGCCACATCTATTGATTTTCCCAATACTGGAGCTGTCGTAGGGTTAGATATTTGGCCAGAAGCCAAGGGCTGTTTAGAGTTTACATACCCTTCCTTAGGGCCCTTGTATGTGAATATAAGTTAACGCACCTAGGTGTTTTTCGATAAAACAGCGGAAGGAATTCGTTACCCTCGGATAGGTGTCACAATTAGAAATAATCCGTCACTTCTAATAGTGTTTCTAAAAGTGCTTCTAAAAAAGAAAAGAGAATGGTACCGGAGGCCGGACTTGAACCGGCACGCTATTGCTAGCATCGGATTTTGAATCCGACGTGTCTACCAATTCCACCACTCCGGCAGAAAATATCAGAGCGAGTATAACACCAGACAGCAGTAAGACTTATCCGGGTCTACTTCTAATATGAAATGTACGAGGATTTTGGCACAGCTCCCCACTGGCATCGGTGGCAGGCATCGGTGGACACCCTCCCCTAGCATCAATTACATTAGACGCTGCATCCCAACTAGCAACAGGATCCTGAATGAGTACTGAGCCCTATCTATTGATCACCGCCGATAGCCACGCTGGCGGCAGTCACGAGCAGTATCGGGAGTATCTTGACCCTCAGTACCGCAAGGCTTTTGACGACTGGCGCGGGGGCTACAAAAATCCATCCCAAGCACACTACGGTAGCAAGAAGAAACGAAACTGGGACCTTGCTATCAGGAACAGTGATCAGAACAGTCAGGGGGTTGTGGGGGAAGTGGTCTTCCCTAATACCGTGCCGCCCTTCTTCCGCAAGAGTGTCGTCACGGCACAACCACCCAAACCAGAAGACTACGAACTCTCTCTGGCAGGCATCCGGGCGCACAATCGCTGGCTAAAAGACTTTTGTGCCGAAGACCCTGCGCGACGTGCGGGCATTGGCTTGATTCTGCCCAATGATATGGAAGAGGCAATCAAGGACATTGAGTTTATCGCCAAGGCAGGTTTGCGTGGGGGTGTACTGTTGCCGTTGATACCACCTGATTGTACCTGGCTCAAACCCCTGTACGACCCGGCCTGGGACCGGGTCTATGCCGCCATCCAGGCGCATGCTCTGGTCATGAATCAACACTCAGGCCAGGGCTCACCGGATTACGGGGCAGGTATGGTTGCCGAAGCAATCTGGATGACCGAGGTGACCTACTACTGCCAGGCAGGATACAGGCACCTGATTATGAGTGGCGTGTTTGAGAAGTTCCCTAGACTCAAATATGTGTTGACGGAATCAGGATGCGCCTGGGCACCCGCCTTGCTGGCGCAACTGGATCGTATCCATACGGGCATGCTGCATGGTGCCATTGGCGAGATGAACTATGCGGGACTGACCTGGGTACTAAAGGAAGCACCCAGCTATTACGCCCAGCGCAACTGCTGGTATGGCGCCAGTTTCCCCAGCAAAGCAGACCTGGCTGGTATTAAGCAGATCGGCGTGAACAAAGTGATGTGGGGCAATGACTACCCGCATTATGAGGGCACCTTCCCGTACAATCTTGAATCCTTGCGTTTGACCTTTGACGATGTACCGGAGGCACACCGTCGGCAACTGCTTGGCTTGAATGCGGCGGCACTGTATCAATTTGATGTGGATAGGCTTGCGCCTCTAGTGCAGCAGTTTGGCCCCACGCCAGAGGAGGTGAATTGTCCCCTGCCTCGGGCGGATATCCCTCGGGATTCCATGTGTTATCTGTTTCAGAATAGTCTGCAAGAGCCTACACAATAGGCACCACACAATAGGCACCGCCCAGTTAAAAAGATAAGGGTCCAAGAAATCAGGAGAAGGTTATGCCGTTACCCGCTGGCATTGGCATTGTTGACACCATGATCGGCTTCCCCGCCGAAGACTTTGCCATGTACGATTTTATCCGCGAGCAGTTGAAGGACGGCTCCGCCACATTCGACTTCCCCGTTGAATATATGTTCAAGCAGGTGCCGAAGGCGTTATACGGTAGCACTAGCGACCCTATCTCACTGACGCTGAATGAAATGGACAAGTACGAAATTGAAGTCGGCGTCATTGGTGTGCTGGGCGAAGTGTCCCGCAAGGCATTAAAAAATCATCCTGACCGTTTTGTCGCCCAGGGGTCTGTTGATCCCAACATGGGCATGGAAGGGATACGGGACATGGTGCGTCAGTATGAGGAATATGGGGTGCGTTCCTTCGGTGCCTTTAACGCGGGCTATAACCCCCAGGTGGGCATCAGTGATGCCAAGATGTATCCCATCTACGCCAAGTGTGTGGAGTTGGACCTGCCGATCTTTTCCTGCGCGGGGGTACCCGGACCGCGCTTGCCGGCCTGGCCCCAGAAGGTGGAACTGATTGACCAGGTGATGTATGACTTCCCAGAGCTGGTGTTCGTCACCCGCCATGGCTGTGAACCCTGGGAGGCACTCGCAGTGAAACTCATGTTGAAGTGGCCCAACCTCTACTATTCAACCACTGCCTTTAGACCAAAATACTATCCTGAGGCAATCATCAACTATGCCAACACTCGGGGAGCGGACAAGCTCCTCTACGGCGGATACTTCCCTATGGGCTTGTCGCTGGAATCTATCATGCAGGATCTGCGCGAGCTGCCACTCAAAGATGAGGTCTGGCCAAAGTTTCTACGGGATAATGCGCGCAAGCTACTCAAACTAGATGCCTAATTAAATGTGCGGGCGGCGAGGATGACGGATAGGGGCGTTGCCATATCGTATCCGGCGGGTAAAAATTACATAAATTGAATAATAAGTGGGTTTGTAGAGGAGAGAAAGTTAAACTGAGGGGCGCAATGAAAGGAGTCATAGCAATGAAAAGTCTATTTATTATCACACTCATGTTGTTTCCATTTTTTAGCTTTGCAGACTGTGAAGTTCCATCAATTCCTAATCAATTTACTCTGAATGAGCGCATTGTAAGCTTTACGACAACTTTCGATCTACAAGATGATGATGGAACCTTTGGTAAGATAGAAGAAAAGTTTCTTAAGTTAACCAGGTCTTTTAATTATACTGACTCCTCAGGTTACAAAGTAGCTGAAGCAAGAGAGAAACCATTCTCTTGGGGTGTGCAGGTAGATGTTTTTGATTGTCAGGGACAGAAAATCGGGACTATTAAAGAAAATATTTTGAAATCATTGTTTAAAGCTTCAACCACATACACGATTGAGAATGCAATAGGAAATGTGGTTGCCGTATCTAATAAAGTTGACATTGTGGCTACATCTTTTACCTTAACAGACCCTTCAGGAAAGAAAATTGCAACCCTAAAGAGGCCAATGATTAATCTCTTTGGTGATAACTGGAATGTAAAAGTCTATAACCATGACATTCTTGATCCTCGAATACTTGTCATGATTGGAGCATACAAAACAAGCAGGCGCAGTCATAGCAAATAACCGCACTTTTTTTCACTTTCAGAAAAGTATCGTCATTCTTGTATGTGGGTTGCCTCCTGTCGCTTGCAGTTGTGTATTGGAATCGCTCACGCCCGCCTCCCGGTTGCTCGTTCCTGCCACTGCAGGACCAGGCTGTATAAAACCGGCAGCATTAGTAGGTTCAATACCAGTACAGTTAACATGCCGCCCAGCATTGGCGCTGCAATCCTGTGTGTGACGTCAGAGCCGGTGCCCGTGCTCAACATGATCGGGACCAGGCCGGCCATGGTGGAAACAGCAGTCATAACAACTGGCCGCACGCGCCTGCCAGTGGCGGAAACCACGCCGTCCTTAATCACCGCCAGCGACAAGGGTCCGCTGTTGTCGGCCCTGAGTTTTTTGATTTCCACATCAATAAAACTCAGCACCAGCACGCCAATTTCCGCCGCCATGCCCGCCAGCGCTATAAATCCCACGGCTACAGCAACCGACATGTTGTAATCGTTGAGATAGACCAGCCACAAGCCGCCGATTAAACCGAAGGGAATGGACACCATGACCATCAGCGGTTCAGTAATGTTGCGGAAATTGAGGTACAACAGCAGAAAGATAATCAACAAGGTGGCGGGGGCAACAATACGTAACCGCTTGGCCGCACGCTCCATATACTCGAACTGGCCGGACCAGACCAGTGTGTAACCGGCGGGGATTGTCACCCGGTCCGCGATGACCTGTTTGGCTTGCTTAACAAATCCGCCGATATCTGAGGTAGAAATATCGACATAGATCCATGCATTGGGGCGGGCATCCTCACTCTTGATGACCGGTGGCCCGCGTCGAAAGACGATATCGGCAACCAGCGCGAGCGGTATTTGTTGCCCCAGGGGAGTGGCTAGCAAGACCCGCTCCAGTGTTTCCAGGTCTTGTCTCAGCGCTCGCGGGTAGCGTATGTTGACAGGATAGCGTTCCAGCCCTTCAACAGTTTGTGTGACATTCATGCCGCCGATGGCGCTCTGGATGACATCTCGCACATCCCCAACGGTCAGTCCATAACGGGCGGCACTCTCCCGGTTAATGTCGAAATCCAGGTAGTAGCCGCCAACGGCCCGGTCACCGAACGCAGACAAGGTGTCGGGCATAGTTTTCATGGCCAACTCGATTTGCTCTGAGACAGCCTGCAGTGTCGCAAGATCCGGCCCGGATACCTTAATACCAACGGGCGTCTTGATACCGGTGGAGAGCATATCAATGCGGGTTTTAATGGGCATAGTCCAGACATTGGCGAGACCGGGGAACTGAATCGCCTTATCCATCTCACTCATCAACTGCTTGGTGGTCTTGTCGGGGTCGGGCCATTCCGATTTGGGTTTCAGGCGAACAGTAGTCTCAATCATTGATAAGGGCGCTGAGTCTGTAGCCGTTTCGGCGCGCCCGACCTTGCCAAAAACATGCTGCACTTCCGGAAACGTCGCCAAAATCCGGTCTGTCTGTTGCAGAAGTTCCCTGGCCTTGGTAATTGAAATGCCCGGAAACGTGGTAGGCATATACAATATATCGCCCTCGTCCAGAGGCGGCATAAACTCGCTGCCCAATTGACTGTAGGGATAGGCCGTCGCGCCCAACAAACTCAGTGCGAGCAGGATGGTAATCAAGCGATGCTGCATGGCAAAGCGCAGGCTTGGGGTGTGCATGGCATGCATCAAGTGGTTCAAAGGGTTTTTGTGCTCGGGAATAATGTTGCCACGCAAAAAGTACCCCATCATTACCGGCACCAGTGTCACAGACAGGATGGCGGCAGCGGCCATGGCATAAGTTGCAGTGAATGCCAGTGGGCTAAACAACCGCCCTTCTTGCGCCTGCATGGTAAAAATGGGGAGAAAGGAAACTGTGATAACCAGCAGCGAGAAGAACAATGCCGGTCCTACCTCCCTACAGGAGCGGCCGATAGCGGCCCAGCGTTCATTATTGTCCAGCATGCCACCTTTTTTATCAGCCGCATCGGCCAGGTGTTTATGGCCGTTTTCCACCATCACGATGGCACCATCCACCATGGTCCCAATGGTGATAGCGATGCCGCCCAAAGACATGATATTGGCATTGAGCCCCTGCAAGCGCATGACTATGAAGGCCATGAGAATGCCCAGTGGCAAGGTAATAATCGCCACAAAAGCGCTGCGCACGTGCAGCAGGAAGAGTAATACCACCAGGCTAACAATAGCCAACTCCTGCATGAGCGATGTGTTGAGGCTGTCAACGGCTCGCTCGATGAGGTCGCCACGGTCATACACGGGGACGATTTCAACACCTGCCGGCAATCCGCCCTTGAGTTCTTCAAGCTTCTCACGCACGCCGATAATAGTCGCCAGGGCGTTTTCCCCGAAGCGCATGATTACCACACCGCCGGCTACTTCTCCTTCGCCGTTAAGATCTACCAGGCCCCGACGCAACTCCGGGCCAATCTGTACATGGGCAATATCACGGATACGCACAGGCGTGCCCGAGGCATCTACAGATACCGGTATTGCGTTAATATCTTCAATAGAGGTGATATAACCGCGACCGCGCACCATGTACTCGGTTTCTGCCATTTCTATCAATCGACCGCCGACATCATTGTTGGAGTTCTTGATGGCGCGCTTTACCTTGGCCAGCGAAATGTCGTAGCGCATCAGCGCATTGGGATCAACTTCAATCTGGTACTGCTTCACGAAACCGCCCACAGAGGCTACTTCAGAAACCCCGGCTACGGTCTGCAGCGGGTAACGCAGGTACCAGTCCTGGATTGACCTGAGAGCTGACAGGTCGTGCTTGCCACTGCGGTCGACCAGCGCGTATTCGTAGATCCAGCCCACGCCGGTTGCGTCCGGCCCCAGTGTCGGTGTAACCCCCTCTGGTAGTCGAGCACTGACGTAGTTGAGCGATTCCAGCACCCGGGAACGCGCCCAATACATATCCGTGTTGTCTTCAAAAATGATATAGACAAAGGACAATCCGAAAAAGGAATAGCCGCGTACAACCTGTGTCTTGGGGACAGCCAACATCGATGTGGTCAGTGGGTAGGTCACCTGGTCCTCGATCACTTGGGGTGATTGGCCCGGGTACTTCGTCAGCACGATAACCTGCACATCCGACAGATCCGGGATGGCATCCAGCGGCGCATTTGCGTAGGAGAAATACCCGACCAGGGCTATTATCACGGTCGCCAAAATGACCATAAATCGGTCTTTGAGCGAGGCATCAATAATCCACTCAATCATGTTGCCTACCCTCATCAGGATTAAGCATTTTCGCGGCGGCCTCGCGTAGCTTTGATTCGGAATCGATGAGGAATTGGGCAGATACAACTACCCGCTCACCGGCTGTGATACCCGACTGCACCGAAACTTCCCCTCTTGACTCTATGCCCAGCGTTATTTTTCTGGGCTCAAGTGACCCCTCAGAGGTCATCACAAAAATCTGGTTGTAGTCACCCGACCGCACTACCGCTTCAGCTGGCACCACGATCTGCGCCTGCTGCTCGGCTGCGTGAATGGACACTTCGACAAGCATATCCGGACGCAACACGCCATCGGGGTTGTCGAAGATCATGCGAACTTTTGTGGTGCGGGTTTTGGCCTCAGCATAGGGGAAAATATAATCAAGCTCGCCCCGGAAAGTTCGTCCGGGTACGCTGGCCAGTGTCATCTCAACCTGATCTCCCTCTGCTATCCAGGGTAGTTCGTATTCATAGATGCCGACATAGACCCATACAGTGCTCAAGTCCGCGATAAGATAGAGCTCCGTACCCGGGGTAACATACTGCCCCTGGCGCGCACCTATCTGTAACACGGTGCCCGACGCAGGGGCATGAATGTGCAAACTTTCCATGATGGTCCGAGATTCCTCAAGTTCCAGAATCTGGTGCTCCGGCACATCAAGCAATTGAAGACGCCCCCGGGAGCTTTTTACCAGCGCTCTGGCACCTTCACTAATATCTTCAAAGGGGCTGTTTTTAAGTGCTTCAAAATTGCTCAGCGCGAGCAAATACTCCTGTTGTGTAGCAACCAGTTTGGGTGCGTAAATGCTCAACAGAATGTCATCATCAGCCACCGGCTGACCGGTTTTATCGACACGAATATCCCTGATCCAGCCGTCAACTTTTGGATGCAAACGAACCAGCTTCTGCTCGTCGTAATCCACGTGACCCACACTGCGAATGGTGCGGCTCATGGGCTTTTGTTCGGCGATAGCCGTGCGTAGGCCAATGTTGTTCTGTACCACCGGATCAATTTTCACGGTGCCCACGACACTTGCCCTATCCTTGTCCGCATAGACTGGCACATAGTCCATACCCATAAAGTCTGTTGCCGGCACCGGCGATGTGACTTCCGGGTTCATGGGGTTGCGGTAAAATAACGGTTCCCGGCCGGCTTCCTGTACGGCTGGGGCCTGCATCGCATCCTTGTGAAACAACAGGTAACCGGCCAATAATCCGGCTGCCAATCCGACCGTACCCAACAGGGTGGCTGCCTTATTCATAAATATTCTCCTCGCCTACGGCGGCTTTGAGCCGGGCTATAGACTGATTGACTTCAGTATATGATTTCCAATATTGCAATTCATAATTGAGCAGGGTCACCTGTGACCGGACCAGGTTGAGAAAATCAACCTCGTCGACCTGGTAACCGGCCAACATTGATTCCACCGTCTGGCGCGCCTGCGGAATAATGCCCTGGTGGTAGAGGCTAACCTGGTCAGAGGCGCGTTTATGATCAGTGGCTGCCATGGCTATGGACGACAATGCCAGGTTGCGCTCATCCGCCAGGGCATACTGAGACTTCGCCACTTCACGAGCGCGTTGTTGCACCGCCTTGTCCTGCTTGGTGCCTGCATAAAGCGGCACGTTCACGCTGAGCATGACCGAGAGAAAGTCCTGTCTGGACTGTCCAAAATCATCCTCGGCGCGATTGCTATAGGTAACCCCCACTTTAAAATCAGGATAGTAATCTTTCTTTGCCAACTCCAGCCGGGACACCGATGCTTTGATTGCCGCGCGCTGTTGATCGAGTATCGGCCGGCTTAAGGCAGCCCGTTGATACAAGACAGGCTCAGATGCGATGGCCGCGATGTTTTGCACGGTCATGATGGGCAGGACTATCGGCAGGTCTGGCGAGAGGTTCATAAGCACATTCAAACGAATTTCGCGCTGATCGCGCAATGCATTAATACGAATTTCCTGATCCAGCAACTTTGACAGTTCCAATTGCGCCAACAGCACATCCTGTTGTCGTCCCTTGCCGACTTCATATTTGGTCTTGGCAACTTCAACAAACTGGCGCAACAAGGATTGGTTGCGCGTTATGGTCTCCAGCGAGCGATCCAGAAAATACAGTTCCCACCAGGTGACCGACACATTCATGTCGAGATTGAGACGCATCTCCTCCACCGAGTACATAGCAGCTTCTGCCTCGAACAAGGCAATGTCTTCACGCAGTCCCAACTTGCCGGGATACGGGAGCATCTGGCTGACACCAAACTGCAGTCGCGTCGTATTTTCCTGGTTCCTGTCGAAATCATCCGAAGGGAAATTCACGGCATTAAAGCTCACTATAGGGTCCGGTAACGAGCCCTGCTGAGGCGCAATGTGGTTAAGTGCCTCGTATCTGGCTTGCACTTCGGCCAGCCCCGGGTTGTCAGATAGGGCTTTCTGGCGCGCACTAGCCAGTTCCAGCACCTTGCCAGCCGCCCCATAAGCCGCCGGGCTGGCCAGCATGGCACAAGCACTTGCAACAAGTAGCACATAGCTCCAGATTTGCCGCCTGCTTGTTTTTGAATAAATTTGCATGGTTGTTGCACTCCTCATAATGATAAAAGTCATTGGAAACTTCGAAATACGTGTGGAGCCTACTCCAGGTGCTTAAAGTGGCTGCCGGATGCCCGGGCGATCATGCGACTGCCGATGTAAATGCGGTAGGCGGTGTTGACGAGGCACATGCTTCCAAAGATCACAGCGAATATCTCAAAGCCGCCCGGGAAGAGGCAGATGAGCGTGAAAGTCACGATGGTCTCGAAACCTTCCGCCAGGCCGCCCAGATAATAGAAGGACTTCTCACCCCGGAGAGACGTGGAGAAGTTCAGTTTTTGCGCGAAGATGGCAAAAGCGAGAAAGCTGCTGCCATTGGCGACAAAGGAGAAGAGCAGGAAGGCACCGGCCAGTGCCTGCTCAGGCATGGAAAGTATCACACCGAACACAAAGGCGCTGTAGAAGACGAAGTCCAGCACTATGTCCAGGAAGGCGCCTTGGTCGGTGGGGCGCGAAAGCCTGGCGACAGCGCCATCAAGACCATCCAGCAGACGGTTGAGAGCAAGGAATGTCAGCGCCAGGCCGTAATACTGGAAAGCCAGTATAGGCACGCAGGCCATGCCAATGACGAACCCGGCCAGGGACAACTGGTCGGCGGTAAACCCGAGACTTATCGCCCATTGACCCAGGCGACTGAGGCCGGGGTCAGCGTACCGCCTGATAACACCGTCAATCATGGGATTCTCCAGTATGTCAGTGAGTCAATGATACTACTCAAGTTTGTCATCGAATCAGTGAACACATACGAGAATGACGGCGCGGGGGTGGGTGCACTCATCGGGCTTGTCGCGGGGCGGCGGTGCTTGCCTTTGTTCCTCTGGTTCCACGCCACCCAGTCGCCCCCGCCTACGGCGGGGGCGACTGGGTGGCGTGGATGACGGCGGGGAGTCCCCGCTCCTTCTGGCGGCTTACGGCGCGGGGAGTCATCGAATCTGTGAACACAAACATAGCAGCCCAAAGATGTTTTTACTGCTTGGTAGACTCGGCGATTGCTGTCTTCAGGGTTGTCACCATCAGGTCTATTTCTGCATCCCCAATCATAAAAGGCGCACCGATACAGATGATGTCCCGGACATCGCCCGTGCCGCCCGAGTAAAAGAAAACACCCTTGCCCAGCGCATAGTTGACGATCTTGCTGGTCATATTGTCCTCCTCGGGGAAGGGTTCAAGCGTTTCTCGATCGCGCACCACTTCAATACCAATCAACAGGCCTTCACCCCGAATCTCGGCCACATGAGGATCTTGACCCAGGGCATCATCTAGCCTGCCCAGCAACTGCTTGCCAACCTTTTTGACATTGCTCAGCATTTGCTCTTCTCTGATAATCTGCAACACCTTGGTCGCTGCCGCACATGATTGAGGCAGTGCTGCCAGGGTGTGGAACATCACATCGTAGGGCGAATTGGTGATCGTTTCTGCAATGACATCTCCGCCGTACACACCACCTATGGCGGCGTAACCCCCTGCCAGCCCCTTGCCGCCCACCAGTAGATCGGGTTTGATACCATAGTGTGTATAGCAAAATTTTTCCCCCGTCCTGCCGAAACCGGTCATCACCTCATCCATGATTAACAGTATGTCGTTGTCCCAAAGAAGCTGTTGGGCGCGAGGCCAGTAGCCAGGCGGTGGCGTGATGCCGCCACCGCTGGAACCACTTATGGGTTCCGCAATCAGCGCGGCGATATTGTCCGCGCCGACCTTGGCAATCGTCTGTTCAAGATTTTCAATGTAGTAATCAGTGGCGTCCGGATGATGTGCTCCCAATGGGCATCTCAGTGGATAGGGCGTTTCAATAGTCGGGTAGGCGTTCATAATGGGTTCCAAACCACGTTTACGAATGGCATGACCAGAAACAGCAGCAGTAGTAATGGTCGCGCCGTGATAGGAAAGGTTGCGCGCAATGATTTGATGCTTCTTTGGTTTGCCACGCGCGGCGTGATACTGAACCGCCATTTTTATTGCCGCTTCATTGGCATCCGAGCCACCCGTTGTGAAGTGAACTCTGTGTAGATCCTTCGGTAGCCAGTGTTGTTGAAGCTCTTCCATCAGGGCTTCCCGTTCTGGGGTCAGCCAAGGCGGCAGGGCATAGGTGCAGTTTAGTATTGCATCGTAGATGGCTTGAGCAACTTCTTGCCTGCCGTGGCCAATGTTGACGATAATCGCACCACCACCGGCATCCAGCACCTTGCGTCCGTTTTTGCTACCGTCCTGCATATAGAGGTAGGCACCCTCAGCGCGCATTACCCGCTGTAGTGTGCCGCAACGCACGAAGGGCCAGGGGTCCAGTCCGGTGGGTGTTTTCGGGTCGGTCAGCGGATCGTCGTGTACCAGTGTGCTCATGGTCGCTCGGTCAAGGCAATCTGCCTAGGTTAATGGTCTTCTTGTGACAAGAAGTGTGGCAAAAAGCGTGACAAAAACAATGCACTCAAACACTGCCTTCTTGCTCAATCACCAAAATTCGCACTTCACCCACGGGGTGTGCCACATGTTCTGTACCCACTGAGGCATAAAAAATATCGCCAGTATTAAGCATCACAGATTGTTCCTGATTATCAAGACGATAAAACATTTCGACCTGCCCATTGAGTACCACAAAAACTTCTTCACCGTCATTGATATGCCACTTGTAGGGCTTATCCGCCCAGTGCAAGCGGGTGGTGATGCCGTTCATATTGGCAATGTCTTTTGCTCCCCAGGCCTTTTGTGCAGTAAAGTCTTTGCTTCTGATGATTTTCATTTAACTGTTGGTTCCTCAATACTGTTGACCCATTTTGTGGTTTAAGTGCTCCTGGGGATTATACCGATAATCATTGATTGAGTGCATGTTACGCCATAGAAATACAACCTCAACAAGCAAGGGAATTGGTGTAAAATCCTTCTCTTATATACATTTTATAGACTCGGTTGTGGCAATTCACAGGAAACAATCAAATGGCTTCTAAAGAGACCCAATCCAAAATTATCAATAAATCTATTGCATTGTATAACCAACATGGGACGAGAAATATCTCCACAAATCGCATTGCGGATGAATGTGATATCAGCCGAGGGAATTTGCATTATCACTTCCGTACCAAAGAGGAAATTATTCAAGCCATTTTTTCCATAATTGATAAGGAAATGGAAGCCAGTTGGTATAACGACCATTTGTATCCTACCGTGGAATATATGAATTTGATGTTCTCAAGACAGATGCAGATGATCTGGAATTATCGCTTCTTTTATAGAGAATTGACCACCCTATTGCATAACGACCCGCACCTAAAAATGCGCTTTATGGACAATCGGAGAAAGCGCGCCAAAGAGCTCAATGCTTTTTTTCGAGCAATGATAGATGCAGGCATGATGGAGATAAAAAATAGTCAAAGAGAATTTGATTCCACGATTTTAATTTCATGGCTTATCAGTGACCAATGGCTCCCCTATCTCGACATGCATGATATTGAAGTCAACGAAGCAAGTGTAAAGAAGGGTTTTGACCTTATTTTTCAGATATTAGAACCACATTTAACCGCCAAGGCAAAACAAGGGATTACCTCGCTTGCTGTGGGACAAGGGTGATAGCACAATTCTACTTTGTGTTTGTAATAGGGCGGAAAGCCTAAATATCCCTTAACATGATAATGCGGGATGCTTATGCTGTTTCCCTGTTCAGCATAAAGCCAGCTACATATTCAAAGAGTTGAACGAGGGTTCGGCTGGCAGCACCAACAAAAACTAGGAGAAGGCAGATGTATATGAACAAACATATTGATATGAAGAAGCTTCTACTACTGACCGCTACTCTTAGCGCCTTTTCCGCCGGCAACCCCATAGCCTTAGGGCAGGGGGGGGGAAGTAGCACCAGACATTGAAGAAATCATCGTAACATCACGTCGCCGTGAGGAACGTTTGCTTGATACACCTATGTCGGTAAACGTATTCAGCGGTGATTTGTTACGCACATTAAACATTGCCCGCATTGATGAAATATCTCATTACACACCCGGGCTGGTCTTTGATACTACTACTACCATTTCCGGTTCTGCTTCGTCAGCATCGGTATTCATTCGGGGCATTGGTCAGACTGATTTTACCCTAGTAACCGAACCTGGCGTTGGCATCTATATTGACGACATCTATCTTACGCACTCTATCGGCAACGTTGTTGATGCCTTGGATATTGAACGTGTTGAGGTACTGAAAGGCCCTCAGGGCACTCTGTTTGGTCGCAATACTATTGGGGGCGCAATTCGGGTAGTGACTAAAAAACCTCATGCTGAATGGGGTGGTGATGTTGAGGTTGTGATGGGTGAATACGACCGCATAGATGTGAAGGGTCATATAAACGTTCCCGTTTCTGATAATCTAGCGTTTCGCTTTTCTGCCTTGACGCAGAACTGGGACGGCTTCGTTGACCGCCCGCGCCTTAGCGACACCACAGGAGATAAAGACACGGGAATTTTTGTTGTCCAGGGGCGTTATGACACGGACCGCTTTACCGCCGACCTGATGTGGAGCACCGTACGTGATCGTTCCAACGGAGCCCCCAATGTATTGTTGGCTGCAGGTGAAGGCGCTGGTAACCAAAATACTGCTATTGCTACAGGATTGGCTGATGCGCTTGGTGGGCAAGCGGCTGATTATTTTTGGAACGAAGACCGACTTCCTGCTGGTTGTAGTGCTAAGAATGCCGATAAATGTTTAGTAGATAACACTGACCTAAAACTCAATTATGATTTGGACATTTCGTCCTTGGGGTTGACCCTGGACTGGGACCTGGGCGGCTCTATGAGCCTCAAATCCATTAGCAGCTACCGTAGCCTAGAAACCCATTTTGGGCGAGATGGTGATCACTCGGCGATACCCGTCATCTCAGTGGATAGCTTTATAGATGTAGCTTCCTATAGCCAGGAGTTGCAATTGTCTGGGGCACTGGATAGTAATCAAAGCATGCAATGGCTTGTCGGGCTTTACTACTTCAATGAAGACGGTTTCATGGATGATGATGTCCGCTTTAACAACTTTTCCCTCCTCAGCGGTGGTGATGTTGAGACGGAAAGCACATCTGCTTTTGGTCAGATAACCTGGGCAGCATCAGCTCAGGTTGAGCTTACACTGGGCGTTCGCTACACCGATGAAAGCAAGACCTTCAGCATGGACGCTCAGCACCAGGTAGCTGCCTTTAGTTCTGCTGGTGGTGACGCTATCGGCTGGCTTGACCCTAACAATGTACCAACATACGGCTTTAAACTTGCCTTCCGAGATCCGAATAAGAATGTGGATGCCACCACTGGCAGGGTTATCCCTTCTATTTGCAGTAATGTTTCCGACACAATTTTTGAATGTGAAGCAGAAGAAGATCAGGTGGACTACCACGCCAATGTCGCCTGGAGCTTCCGCCCCGATCGGTTAGCTTATATCAGTTATTCCACCGGTTTTAAGGGCGGTGGTTTCCAACAACGTAACGCCAACCTGCCCGACTTGCCTCTTTTTGGTCCAGAAGAAGCCAGGGTTACCGAAATTGGCTACAAGGCTGATTTGTTCCAGCGCCGCTTGCGCCTTACTACAGCCTACTTCCGAACGGATTACACGAATCTTCAAGTCACCGTAACAGAGGGCGCAGGTGAAGGTGTTTCCGTCACTAGAAACGCAGGCGATGCCACAATTTCTGGTTTTGAAGCTGAAGTGGTCACTAGGCTCGCCAATGGTTTACAACTGGCATTTTCCCTAGCCACATTGGATGGCGAGTACGACAGCCTTTCCCCTGCCGCGATCAAGGCTGGAGTAACCAAAGACAAGGATTTACCGCGAGTGCCAAAGATACAGACAGCCTTCTCCATATCATACGAGGCTAAATTAGGCGGCACAAAAACATTAACACCCCGCCTGGGCTGGTCACACAGCGACAAAATGTATAACGATGCTGGTAATTCCCAAGAACTCGAACGCAGATCTTACGATCTTATTGACTTGACGCTCACTTATTTAGATCGGGCTCAAGACCTCTCGTTATCATTATTCATTAAAAATGCTACAGATGAGCAATTTGTCACTAGCGGTTTCTATGGCACTCCATCGCCTAGTGCGCCTTTGGAATATGTGGACGGCTCCATTTCCCGTCCGAGCGAGTATGGTTTAAGCATTCGTAAAGGATTTTAACTCATGAATAGAGCACTCTCCCTAAGCAAACTGGCAACAACCATTCTGGGTCTATGTTGCCTAGTGTTACTGTTTCATTCTGATGACCTGCTAGCAAAACCTAGTAAAAATCCTCCGATAAAAGCAGGGGTACCATTTTTTTACTATCACAACCTGGAAGAAGCGGCTGCCTGGTATGAACATAAATTGGGTTTGAAAAAACATGCTGACGAAGGCTGGGTCGTCATTTTTGAATTAAACCCCTCATCACATATAGGTTTGGTGAACGCCAGCGGTGGTTCCTTGCTACCGACAAAAGAAAAGGGAGCACTGCTATCTATTGAGACTGATGACCTTGAAGCCTGGTATCAGAAACTTCAGTCCACAGAAGGTATTAATATGATCCATGGGATAGAAGTGGGCGGGCAGGGTTTGGTTGAAGAATTCAGAATGCATGACCCTGGAGGCTATATTGTCGAATTTTTCCGCTGGCGCGTGGACCCAAAAAGATTCATGCACAGGGAGCATTAAATTGCCAGACTACTCAAGCCGTTCTGAAATATACATGTTCCCAGACGGGAAAAAGAAGATAAGTTTTTCATCCTCTATCTTGTAAGGTATTTCCTCCACGACTTCTTGTGCCAGAAAATGCTCTCCTGGCTTATCTGGACGCCAGTGCAACTGCATCCACTGATTCAAAACAATTTTACCATCTGCCAAATAGTAGGGCCCGGCATTGGCGTTAGCGTCTAGCCCGGTATCTTGTTCAAGTTTGAACAGCGTATTGGCAGAGAAGTACTTCGGTGTGATAATCATCAACCCTGTCATAGGATATGCGTCTCCCTGGATGACATAGGTAACCGGCTGCCAGACACCATGTAGAGATGCGGGTTCGGCACGGAGCGGTTGAACTGCCAAACATATAACCGCAATAATCAGGTATCGAAAAGTTACATTCATGGACATAGACCTCTTCTTAATAGACTCTTACAAGGCTATTTACATCATACTCTGCATGCAACTGTTACTCTCTGCTGAGGTAATATAGCCGTTGTTTCTAAAAGCTGATTCGACACTCACCGGCACTAACATGCCATCATCTTGAGAGATACAGCATGAACAATCCATACTCTAGCCACCCGACCAACTGGTATCAAAAACCTGTCTTCGGGCTGCCCATCATGCTTGCTTGCTTTGTTGGCATGTTTGGCAATGTAGGCCCACTAGTGTACGCAAGTTTTGCATTTATTATCAAAGACTTGGAGGCAGATTTCGGCTGGAGTCGTTCAGACATGACGCTATCAATTTCTCTGCTGACTTTAATTAGTGCGGCTGTCCATCCTGTTTTTGGCAGGCTAGTGGACCGATTTGGTGTGCGTCGTACACTCTTGCCTTCATTGTTATTGATGGCAGGCATACTGGTAACTATTCCTCTTTACCTCAATGAAATATGGCATTTGTGGCTGGCGTTTATATTGGTTGCTATTTTCGGCGTAGCCAACAATAACTTGCCTTTCATCAGACTGGTCGCCACCTGGTTTGATAAACGTCGTGGGCTCATCATCGGTGTGGTGGCATCTGGTACCGGACTCGGGTTGGCACTTCTTCCCAAAATTACCGAGCAGGCAGTCTCTATGTACGCCTGGCAGGGTGGGTTTGTTTTCTATGGTTGTTTTATCATTGTTGTGACAGTGCCTGTTATGTTTTTCCTGGTTCGGGATACGCCAGAATCTATTGGTCTTCAAGCAGATGACGCAGGAGTGGCCGCGCCTGGGTCAACATATACCGTCGGATTGACCCTCAGGGAAGCGATGCAAACACTGAATTTCTGGTTACTGTTTTTTGGCATTTTATTTGCCTCTTTTGCACTCTGGGGAATCACCAATCAAATGGGACTAGTGTTAATTGATCGGGGATTTACCTCGGCAATGGCAGCTTCGGTTGCCGTGTCTCTAGGACTTTCTGTGGCCGCATCTCGACTTATTATCGGCTATCTGTTGGATAGGGTTTTTGCACCCATTATCGGAGGAGTGGTCTTTGCCATGGCGGCTATGGGTTTTGCGCTCTTGGTGTACACCCCTGGAACTTGGTCAGTGTTTGTCGCCGCTGCTCTTTTCGGGACGGGGCTGGGTGCGGAAATAGAATTGATAGGCTATATGGTAAGCCGTTATTTCGGGATGCGGCGTTTTGGCACTATTTACGGTTGTGTGTTCGTAGGCTTCTTGCTCGGTACTAGTGGCGGACCCTATGTGTACGCCAGATCTCAGGAGCTATTGAACAGTTACGACCCGTCATTGAAATTCATGATGTTGCTGATGCTAGTGACTGCTGTCATGTTTGCTTGCATGGGCAGATATGATCGTTATGTCAACCAAGAGCGAATCTAAATACAAATTTCAGTTACTCGTTGATGGGGATTTTTAATTCCGAGCGATCGATAATCACTCCATTTTTAATTACCATGAAGATATTTTTTGCATTATTAATATTTTCAACAGGGTTTTCATTAAGCAGTAGCAGATCAGCCAATTTCCCCTCGGACACTGTACCCATCTCCTCCTCTCTACCCAAATATCTTGCTGCGTTAAATGTCCCTATCCGAATCACATCAAGCGGACTAATGCCAGCATTCACCAGCAATTCCATCTCCCTATGCACTGATGGACCGTAGGTACTATCAGTACCCAATGCAACAATCCCACCTGCCTTGTTTATTTTCATCAGATTTTCCTGAGCAACAGGTGTCATGATTTTCATCCACCAGGTCCAACCAGCAGCATTGTATTTGTCCCTGGTTTCACCTTGCATCTGCTTGATAGTAGTTCGATTGAGAGTCGCCTGATATAAAGGCTGGTCAAGAAATTCTGGAGCTTCTGCTAATCGGCTGTAATTCTCTCCAATCGTCAAGGTACTCGCCATCGGAGTTTTACGGGCTGCCATCAAGCGCACAAACTTATCGGAAACAGGACCCGTAATAACGGGGTGCGCCAAGGTATCTACGCCAGCAAATATCGCTTGCCGTGCACGCCGTTCACCTGCCGTATGGACGGTTGACCTGACCCCATGATCGTTATAGTACTCAACCATTTTCTCAAGGAGGTCAAGGGGCAAGAGTGGAATCAAAGGGCGCATGCCCCAACCTCGCTCCTCCAGGGTGAACTTGACCATATCGGGTTCTCGGGCGATGTGCTTATCTATATCGGGTATGGCTTCTGGCCAGCGATCAACCAGAGTCGCTGTCGAGGAAGCGCCGTGGCTACCGGGATAGGTCACAATCCCTCCAGTTGCGAAAATACGAGGGGCGGCAATTTCACCCGACCTTTCACGTTGTCTCAGTGAAAAAATGAAATCCGGGTTGTTGCCTACATCATAGATAGTCGTGACACCACTGTAGAGGTAACCATGTAGCGCCTCAATTCCTGCGACGAAGTCAAGTGCCGTTTCACGCAACCCTTCTTTAGATATTTTGGTACCGCCTATGAGGTGCACGTGCACATCCATAAGCCCCGGCATCATATATTTGCCCGCACCATCAACAAGCACATGACCCTTCTTTATCTCTTCTTCAAAGTGCCCGCGGATGACACGATTAATCCGCTCCCCTTGAATAAGGACACTTGCGTCGGAAACAGGCTGGCGCCCAGTGCCATCTATGATAGTGATCCCTTCAATAATGAGTGCCTGCACTAATGCCGGAAAGCACAAGACATTTGCGAAAATTGCAACGGCAAGCAACACCCGGCTAAATGTGTTATTACTTCTGGTGATTTTATTTATTCCCACTCTGCTACATGACATCATTGCTTGCCACCCTTGAACACAACGCCATCTCGCATAATAAAGTGAAGTCTCAATACCGCACTGATATCCTCTAAAGGATTGTCATGCATTGCCACTATGTCGGCAGCCTTACCTATCTCAAGCGAGCCGATCTTGTCGGCATAACCCGCTGCCTCGGCAGCATTGATAGTTCCCGCCGTCAAAGCTTCCATCTCCGTCATGCCAGCATTCACGTACTCGATGAATTCATTGGCGTTTTCACCATGCGGCGATACACCAGAGTCGGTGCCTAACGCAATCTTGACACCCATAGTGTGTGCCAGACGCGTCATCAATTTAGGCTGGTCTTGCAGACGTAGTAATTTCGCCATTATGGGTGCTGGCATGTCTTTAAATGGACCTTGTTTCATCTTTTCTGGCGTATCACCGACCGCGGTGATGGGATAAACAGTCGGAATCATCCAAGCTCCAGTCTGCTTAAACAAATCCATTGTATCTTCATCAGCCCACATTGAATGTTCAATTGAATCAAACCCAGCACGCAATGCTGCTTCTATGCCCGCAGCTTCATGCGCATGCGCGGTCACCTTGCGACCCAATGCATGCGCGGTTTCTGCGATTGCCAGCAACTCCTCGTCTGTAAACTGCTGACCAGTGCCGGTTGCCGTCTCGCTAAGCACACCGCCGGTTGCCGTTACTTTTATTACATCTGCACCACGTTTGACCTGTCGCCGCACTGCTGCGCGGCAGCTGTCTACGCCATCGCAAACACCAGTTGACGGCAGCACATTTAATATCTCCTGACGAAAACCGTGGATGTCGCCATGCCCTCCAGTCGGCGTAATAGCCTCCCCAGCGGCAATGATTTTGGGACCAGCCACTTTACCCGCCTTGACCGCATCACGTAGCGCGAAGATTGCACTACCACGAGAACCCAGGTCGCGCACAGTCGTAAATCCACCGAGCAGTGTTCGTCGCGCATACATTTGAGCTACGAAGGCAGAATCAGCATCTGTCATCGTTACCGCATTTAATTTACGATTAGTGCCTGCCTGGCTGGTTAGATGTACATGCAAATCAATAAACCCAGGCATAATGAAATGGTCAGTCAAGTCAAACACACGAACTGCTTCATCACCGCTAACTTTCTCGGCCTGAATGTATCCGTCGTGAATTGCTACAATTTTCCCCGCTCGCACAACAATACTCTGGCGCCTTGCCAGAGCCTTGCCTGGCAAAGCTAGTACCGTCCCGGCGTGAATTATACTAGTGCCAGCGGGTACCGAATATTCTGGTGCTTTGGAATAATCAGCTACTGTTGCATTAGTAGTTGCACCAATAGTCGCCAGACACACAACTAATGGTGCCGAAAATATCAATTGAACAGCGCGGCACCACATGCGACCTTACCCTGCGGACAACATTCGGATCTTGGGCAGTTTCTGCCGCGGACTAGTTACGACCAAACCGCTTGGTGACCTGCAAACCCGCTGTCCGTGGTCTATTCGTTACCTTGGATGTGGGCTGTCCATTGGCTGCCGTTATAAACACATCGCCATCTTCATCATAAATATTGTCTATAAACAGCACCAGATCCAGATCCAGGTTATCGTTTCTAAAACTAGCATGCGCATTAAATATAGCATACGAATCCTGGAATCGATTGTTTGGTGAACTGGCACTCAATTCGGTGAACGAACTATCATGGTAACTGCCAGAAATGCCAACCGACCCAGTCCAATCCGGAATCGGTAGCACATAGTCGTAATAAGCGGCAAGGGACGCGGTCATCTCGGGGACCCGAGGAATCTCGTCGCCTTTGACGCCATTCGCTACAAATGTTGTCGTTACCTGGTCCTCGGTCAGTTCTTTCTGGAGGAGATAAGTGACCTGACCGTTGAACCGGAAATTTTCCCCAATTGAAGTATTTATATCCACTTCAATGCCTTCAATTTCCGCCGAGCCCGCATTACCGATGAAATTGAACGCGCCGGTAGTGTCTTGTCCGCCAACTTGGAGATTCTCCCATTCCATAAAAAATACTGCCACATTCAACGCCACTCGACTTCTTGCCAACAATGTCTTGATACCAAATTCATAGTTAGTAAGCTCATCGGCGATAAATGATTCTGGAATAGTAATTGCACCAATACCTCGATTGTTCGTACCACCCAATCGAAAACCATTAGATCGGACGCCGTAAACTGTCATGTTTTCCGATCCATGCCACGCAAGAGCAACTTTCCACGGTACTTCGCTATCGCCCAGAGTGTTGACGCTCGGTGGTGTTGCACCGTCGGCGGTGGTTGCATCAGGTGGATTCGGATTAAATGCAGCAAATTGGAAATGCGTCTGCCCCGTTTCTTCCTGATCAACATCAAACCAACGCACTCCTAGGTTCAGATCAAAAGAATCATTAATTGCCCAATTCACTTCTCCAAAAATAGCACTCTCGTCAATATCCTTGCTATCTGTGCGAGCAAATACGCAGGGGTGACAGTTGGGTATACCAGCACCAATTTCATTGGGAGGAGGTAAACTAGGCGGCGTAGCTGGACTAAAGATTGCACCGTTTGCGTTAATCAGTGGCACATAGCTTCGGAAATCACTTGCTCGGTTTCGGAAAAATCCACCAACCACCCACTGAACTGACGAGTCCGGATCCTTTGAATTAAAGCGAAACTCAAAAGCGTTTTGCTCAAGAGTCTGATACTGATCAGTCAACGCATACAGCAGGTCGGCCCGGAGACAGTCAGACTGCCCTGCGAAATCACATGCTGGCTCCTTAGCATTGATACGTTTTCGAAGCAGGTGGGTGATAATCCAAGTAGAGTCAAACTTGAATTGATAGTCGCGTTCGTATTGAGATATGGTTGCCGTCAGATCAGCAAACGGCAATTTAAATTCACCAGTTATGCTATACAGAGTTTGCTCATCTGGTTTTGGCGTCAATGCGAAGTCGCCACTTTTGAATTTGTCCGTCTCAAAAAAAGTGAACCCGGTAACAGCATCCGCATTACCGGCATAGACTGCCTCAGTGGGAGCCGGATTATATGAATCAAAGGGGTGATAGCGCGAGTCGCCTCCCGTTTGCCGGTCCTGCCACCAGAATTGCGCCTTAAGCGTTGCGCTATCACTAGCCTGCCACAGGAAATTTGTCCGCATTCCCGTGGTCTCAGCATAGTTGTAATCTTGCTGGTTTAGGCAGGATAGTTGTGTGTCTGCTTCCCGCGGATCTTCTGCTGGATTAGTGGCGCGACAACGATTGTTGTCAATGTAACCCGCATCTTCTCCGTCGTAGACAAGAGTGCGTGCTGCAAAGTTATCACTCATTGGCAAATTAATTACTGCTTGGAAATTCGTATTATTACTTCCAGAGGGCGCAGTTCGAGATAGTTCTGTGCTGACGTAACTCTCAAACTCGCCAAGAACGGGCTGCACTGTGATAAAACGAACAGTGCCACCCTGAGAATTGGCACCAAAAACGGTGCCTTGGGGCCCACGAAGCACTTCCACCCGCTCCATATCGTAGAGTTTTAAGTCGGTTGTCTGGGACCCACTGTTTGAGGAAGAAGTTTGTACTCCAGGTAATGGAACCTCATCGTAATAGACAGCAACTTGTTGCTGACCTTCTGACTGGACCCCACGAACAACATAGCGACGTTGCCCAGGGCTGGTATCAAGGAATGTCAGCCCGGGAATTTGCCGCGCGAAATCCTCAAAATCCGCTACCATCATTTCTTCAAGGGCTTTCCTATCCAGCGCACTAATAGCTGCTGGAATATCTATTAGCTTTTCCGCACCAAGCTTTCGTGCGGTAACGATGACTTCTTCAATGACATCCCCCCCCGATTCGTTATCTCCAGCGCTCTGCGCCATCGTTGTTTGGCTAGTAGTCAGCAATAAGGCAGCACAGAGAATGCTACCCAGATTGTAATAACAGATACGATATTTCATAAATCCCCCTTTATTTCTTTAGATTAGGCCCCGTCTAGTCTCGCAGCGGGCATGATTTTAGTATACATGACTTCCACCAGCAGCGAGTAAAATTAGGGCAATCTCCCTAAATCATCTATAAGATTCTGCTAAGCCAGGCGTTAGCAGACGGTATTAGACTTGATGATTTATGGCTTAAATGGCTTGGCTTTTTCAACAAATGGCGGTCGCCAATCAGGAAATCGGTCGCTAAAGATATCATCGCGTCCGTAGTGTTCCTCTAGTAGACGGCCTTTTGCAGTACCACCATGCCAGAGATCATATTTTGGGTCGGCGTTAGTATCAAAATATTCTGTAAGACGTTGCTCCAGGGTTGCTATGATTTCCGAATGAACATCTGAATCAATAAGATTGATTGACTCCGCCGAATCCGCTTCCAAATCATATAACTCACGCGGATCAGTAAACGGGAAACGTTTGATGTATTTCCATTTTGTCGTTTGAATGGCGCGTACGGTGACGAATTCGAAAAACACAGCGTCATCCCAATCTACATTTTCATTGCGAAGTAATGCCGTGAAATTTTTCCCCGAGCTCTTGTCTATCTTAATGTCATCAAGGCCGATGTAGTCAAGCAAGGTCGGCAGGAAATCAATCTGACTTATCATCGGAGCAATTTCCAAGCCACTTGGAATGTGCCCTGGCTGCCGAAAAATCATTGGTATTTGCATATTGATGCTGTATGCAGCGAATGGAAACGACCAGGATGTATTCCCCCATAATCCATGGTGACCGTACGAAGCTCCTTGGTCCGATGTGTACACCACTAGTGTTTCATTTTCGATTCCATGGGTATCCAAAACATTCAAAATCTTGCCGACACCATCGTCAACCATTGCAGTTTCGGCAGCTGCATTGATCATCGCCGTTTTGTTGTTAAGTGCTTCAATTGCAGTCCAGGCGGTGGTCCCCTCGCGAACCATAAGACCGCTGGGACCTCTGCCAGTAGCCCAGGTTTTGAGGAAAGGATGCACCGGTTCTTGTGGAAACGATGGTGGGTGCTGCTGGTAATAGGACGCAAATCTACCTTGTGGTTCCATCGTAACCGTGGGCGGTAACATGTATGGACCATTATAGGTTAGTAACAGGAAAAACGGCTGTTCACCTGATTGTCTGGAAATGAAATCAATCGCTTTTTGCGTCCAGAAGTCGGTCAAATGTTCAGGCGTCCGATACGACCTGCCATTGTCGATAACGACTTCATTGTGAAACGTTGTTGTGTGCCCTCCGGGAAAGGTCACCCAATAATCAAAGCCAAGTTGCGCCTGTTCATAAGCACCAAGGTGATACTTACCTACAAGAGCAGTCCTATACCCTGCATTTTTTAATGTCTGGGGTAGATTGCGAAACTCTTCAATAGCAGACCAATCTTCAACATCAACCTGCGCTTGCAGGGCAACATGAATGCCGGTTTGTGACGGCAATAACCCAGTCAGCAACGCCGCTCTTGTGGGTGAGCACACCCCACTAACCGCAAATGCTTGATCAAATCGAGCACCTTCGGCGGCAAGCCTATCAATGTTAGGTGTTGCGATTTCAGTGTTGCCATAAGTGCCGATAAGACTTTGGCTTTGGTTATCAGAAACGATCAGCACTATGTTGGGAAGCTTTTCGGCAACACTAGTATTCCCAATCAACAGAAGAAAAATTATTCTAATGCAAGTATTCATCCCAACCCCTGTGATAAAACCACTTTTTAGCCTCTTGATGCCGAAGCTCTTCCCATAAACTATTGAATAGCCTGATTGTAATCAAAATAACTTCCAGTAGAGCAACTCTCATTATATTTTAGGCAATGCTCCCTAAATTAGTTTAGGATGCAGGACAACTTTTTGCATTAAAATGACCCAGCTGCCCGCCGATCACAGGCTTGACCGCCAATCAATAATATATGCCAAATCGGACCAATCAAAACATTGTAGTAAAGGAAAATAATTGTGAAATGGCCTGCTGACAGAATATCCAAAAGTTCACCCAAAAGTTTTGGTATGTATGAAAAGGCCATACCTCTCATTGCCCAGGGGAAAGACCTTATCCACCTGGAAGTCGGGCGCCCCTGTTTTGACACACCATTACATATAAAAGAAGCGACCAAACAAGCACTTGATGATGGCATTGTCCACTATGGGGAATTCCCAGGGGAATTGAAGCTCCGCAAAGCCCTTGCTGATAAATTAAAACGCTACAATAAAATCGATTTTTCTCCAGATGAAATTATCGTAACGAATGGGCTGACCCACGCCGGCTACAGCGTTTGCATGGCTAGCCTTGACGAAGGCGACGAGGTCATATTGCTTGACCCCTACTACCCTCAGCATATCAATAAAATTGAACTGGCCGGTGGCACACCCGTTTTTGCTCCACTGGACAAGGAAAAGGGCTTTCGGATAGACGCTGAAGCAATCCAGGATAAAATCACCAATAAGACCCGCATGATTGCACTGGTCAACCCTAGCAATCCGACGGGTCGTGTATTCAGTGCCGAGGAACTGACTTCGCTTGCCGACCTGGCGATTAAAAATGATCTGCTCGTAATGGCCGACGAAGTGTATGAGCAGATACTCTTTGATGGAAAGGAACACATCAGTATTGCCTCTCTGCCGGGCATGGCGGAACGGACTTTCAGCATGTACGCATTTACCAAAGGCTACGTCATGGATGGGTGGCGCCTCGGGTATATCGTTGCGAGGCAACCATTCATTGAGGCGATACTCAAAATCACAATGAACGATGTCGCCCATGTTAATGTTTTCGCGCAGGAGGGTGCCTATGCCGCGATCACTGGGCCCCAGCAGATAATTGCCGACATGGTTGCTGAGGACTGCCGCAAGCGAGACCTGGTGCATCACTATCTGAACGCCATGAAAGGAGTGCGGTGCCCACTTCCCGAGGGTACCATCTACGCCTTTCCTGAGATCAGCGAGACCGGCAAGTCCTCAGCATATCTGGCAAATAAGCTACTGGAGGAAACTAACGTCGTGGTTGAAGCCGGTGCCTTTTTTGGCAAGGCTGGTGAAGGACATTTGCGAATTTGTTTCGGTGCCGAGCCCTATGAAAGAATTGAAACCGCTATGCAGCGCATGACCGACTACTTCAACACCAAGGTGTAAAGGCGAGCGACACGACCCAGATGCAAGACGACCAGATGCAACACGACCAGATACAACATGAAAAGTGGTCTTCCACCGGTACCTTTCTGCTAGCAAGCATCGGTGCCGCGGTCGGTTTGGGGAATCTATGGCGTTTCCCGTTTATGGTTGGCGAGAATGGTGGCGCGGCCTTCGTGGCAGTTTACATCTGCTTCATTCTGCTTCTAGCAGTGCCGATCATAGCCGCGGAATTGCTCATAGGTCGGCGCGGCAAGTCCAGCCCGGTCAACACCATGCGCGAACTGGCGAGGCGTGAAAACCTCAGCCCAAAATGGCAATTCGTCGGTTGGCTCAGCCTGGCGGTGCCACTACTCGGCCTCAGCTTTTACAGCATAGTCGCCGGTTGGTCGATTGATTATGTCATCAAGGCGGCGCTGGGTGTTTTCCAAGGCATGGACACGGCAGGGTCGGAACATGAGTTCGCCGAGTTGCTTGCCTCACCTACTCGGTTGCTGGTGATGCACTCCCTGTTCATCGGTGTGACAGTCCTTGTGGTCGGGCGGGGGCTACATAGGGGTATAGAGTTAATTGCCCGGTATATGATGCCGCTCTTGTTCATTATCCTGGCTTTACTGGTTATCAATTCTATCGTCTCTGCCGACATAAAAGCAGGGCTCAATTTTCTTTTCGCACCCGATTTTAGCAAGCTGTCCCCACAGGTGGTTTTCCTGGCACTTGGACAGGCTTTCTTTTCGGTCGCCATAGGTGTCGGCATGCTGATGACCTACGGTGCTTACCTTCCTGAGCAGGTGTCGTTACCCAAGTCAGCAGCTTTCATTGCCGTTGCCGATACCTTCGTCGCACTACTTGCCGGAATAGCGATATTTCCATTGGTATTTACTTATGGACTCAATCCTGGCGAGGGTCCCGGGCTGATATTCGTCACCCTGCCGGTGGCTTTCGGGCAGATGCCCGCAGGCTGGGTGCTCGGCCTGGTATTTTTTATCTTGTTATTTGCTGCCGCCTTCACAACAGCGATAGGTATGTTGGAACCGATTGTATCTTTTCTCGAAGAGCGTAAAGGTACTTCGCGTCCTTTGATGGCAGCCTTGGCAGGCGCGTTTGCTTGGATTCTCGGTATAGGGGCGGCCTTGTCGTTTAACCTCTGGGAGGACTTCACGCCATTCGATTTTATCCCGCTATTAGAGAGCAAGGGGGTGTTTGATCTATTGGACTTCCTCGTTTCCAACATCATGCTGCCACTAAACGGCTTGCTCATTGCCGTATTTGCTGGCTGGTTCATCTCCAGGGATGCCAGCCTTGAAGAACTGGGCATGACCGATGGTGTTTTATATTCTTGCTGGCGATTCATTTTGCGTTATGTGGCACCGACTGCCATCCTGTTGATTTTCTATACCACTCTGGTTTGATTGCCGCTGAGGTTGATGCCTAGGCACACCGACGCCTCCGGCGGTGCTTCCTGATGACCTCAGCATCAAGCCACAATGAAGGATCAACAATGGCTCAGGAAGAACTACGGGTTGCGCCACGGCATTATCTATTCCTCAGTTTTTTAACACTCTTGAATGTGATGAATTTTGTGGACCGGCAACTGCTGGCAAGTTTCGCAAATTTCATCAAACCGGAGTTGGCGCTCAGCGATACCGAGTACGCACTGCTCACTGGCTTTGCCTTCATCGTCTTCTATGTCACCATGGGTTTGTTTATGGGTGTCCTGGCGGATAGGCTACACAGGCCGCGTCTGGTTGCCCTAGGGCTTACTCTGTGGAGCCTCCTCACCGCCGCCTCTGGTGCCGCCAAGGGTTTTGCCAGTCTGGCACTACCGCGAGTGTTTATTGGTGTGGGCGAGTCAGTGCTTACGCCCACTTCCATGTCCATGCTGTCGGATCGCTTTCCGACATCGCGCATGGGCTTTGCATCTGGTTTTTACTATATGGGCGTACCCATAGGGGTGGGGGTCAGCCTGCTGATTGCCGGTTATCTAGGTCCCGCCATAGGCTGGCGTAATTGCTTCTACATCCTGGGGGCTTTGGGTTTGGTGTTTGCCTTGATCATGTTATTCGTGAAAGAAACCCCGAGGAAGCACCTGCAAGCGAACACTGCTGACAACAATGCTCCTGGAAACAATACTCCTGAAACCAATGCTTCTGAAAACGACACCAGGTCAAGCAGTGGCGAGCAACGGCAGCTCATCAATTTTAAGCAAACCTTCAGCACGTTAATCCGGGCACTCAAATTATCACCCGCCTTGGGGCTGACCATGGCCGGCGGCGTAGCACTGCACTTTATTCTGGGTGCCGCCGCCTTTGATCAACTCTGGTTTGTTGAAGAACGTGGGTTTGAGCGCGCATACATCGCCCAGACCGCTGGCTGGATTGGTATGTTTGCGGGCATCCTGGGCAATCTCTTCGGCGGTATCGGTAGCGACTGGTTCATGCGCCGCACCGGGGTAGGGCGGGCGATGTTTTTGTTCTGGATCATGCTGTTCTTCCTACCCATCAACATTGCTTACCGATTGGTGCCGCCGGACAGCCTGTGGTTCTGGATAGGCATATTTGCTGGCTTCTTTCAATTGGGTAGCTTCTTCGGGCCGACTTTTTCCACGGTGCAGGAATTAGTACCCCCCGAAATTCGCGCTACTGTGGTAGCCTTCTACATTCTTTCATTGAATCTCATCGGGCTGGGTTTGGGTATTACTTTTGGCGGCATCAGCGTAGACATCATGCGGGAAGCGAATGTCGCTGAACCCTATACCTGGATGCTACTCATCTTTACATTACTTTCCGCCGCGGCGATTCCGCTTTTCTGGCTTGCCGGGCGGCGATACCAGCAGGATCGGGAGGCACTGCTGCAGGCACTCTCTCCATCGGCTCAAGATGCTCCTGAGCGCATATAACCAGCGAGGTGAATAAAACATAATGGGCAATATAACTATTAACAATAAAAAAAGGATAATCATGACGGGCAGCATATTGCTTGCCATCTCCATAGCAGTCGGTATATTTCTGTTTAATAAACAACAACTTACAGATACTGACCGAGCAGAGGATCCTTGGCATTCCACCTATCAACCACAGGCGGCAGAAGCCATCTTTATCTCAGATGCCAGGGCTTACATAGGTAACGGGGAAGCACTAGACGATGCCGATATTCTTATTCGCGCCGGCAATATAGAAGCGATAGGCACTGAGCTAAGCGCACCACCGGATGCCCGGGTGATCGATGCCAAGGGACGTTGGGTCACCCCGGGAATCATTGATATCCATTCACACCTCGGTGTTTATCCCTCGCCAGCGCTGGTCTCTAATGCGGACGGGAATGAAGCAACCGACCCCGCGACGCCTCAGGTCTGGGCGGAACACTCTGTGTGGCCGCAGGATCTTGGCTTCCCCAAGGCATTGAGAGGCGGGGTGACTTCAATGCACATCCTGCCCGGGTCGGCAAATCTCTTCGGCGGACGTGGCGTTACCCTGAGGAATGTCGTCAACCCCACCGTTCAAAGTATGAAATTTCCCCAGGCCCCGCCGTCATTGAAAATGGCTTGTGGGGAAAATCCCAAAAGGGTTTATGGAGAATACCGAAATACCGCGCCGAGCACGCGCATGGGCAATATGGCTTTGTATCGCAAGCATTGGATAGATGCGCATGCCTATGTCGAAAAAAAGAAACAAGCCCCGGATGAAGTCATCCCGCTCCAGGAACGGGATCTGGCGATGGAAACCCTCTCAGGCGTTATTGATGGTGCTATACGGGTGCAAATGCATTGCTACCGGGCGGAAGAAATGGCCGCCATGTTGCGCGTGGCAGATGAATTCAAGTACAAAATATCAGCCTTCCATCATGCGATTGAAGCCTACAAGATAGCGGATTTGCTGGCTGAAGCAGGCGTCTGTGCCGCCATGTGGGCAGATTGGTGGGGATTTAAGCACGAAGCCTATGACATGGTTTATGCGAATGCCGCCATGGTGGATAGAGGGGGAGACGGCACGGGTTGCGCCATTATTCATTCCGATTCGGATAGAGATATTCAGCACCTCAATCTTGAAGTGGCCAAGGCCTGGGCGGCGGGGGTGAGAGCGGGGCTTGATATCTCCAAGGCAAGAGCTTTTTCATGGATTACGCTCAACCCGGCCCGGGCACTGGGCATTGATGACGAGACCGGGTCCCTGGAAGTCGGCAAGCGGGCTGATGTGGTGATATGGTCTATGGACCCTTTCAATACCTATACCAGAGCGGAGCAGGTTTTCATTGATGGCGTGGAAATGTACCACTGGAAGGAGGCAAGATTGCAACCGGTGACCGACGCCGGGCTGGGTGCTATTCAGCCAGAAGGGAGCATCAAATGACTATGAATATAGATAGACAGGATAGCAACATGAATAAACCAACGAGGCTTGCTTACACTTTGATCTTCACGCTGATGGCGACTGCGGCGACCGCCGAGTCCTTTTTGCTGCTAGATGCACGCATCTACCCCATGACAAACGAGGAGGCACCCGGGCTATCCGACATCTTATTGCAAGATGGGCAGATAGTGGCCGTGGCGCCCGCGCCAGGACTCAGGAACAGTGCCCGCTCTGCAGGTGCTCAACACATTCATCTGCAAGACAAGATAGTCACCTCGGGGATTATTACCCCGCGCAGTAATCTCGGCATTATAGAAATTGCCTCAATAGAAGCAAGCCGGGATGACAGCACCACGAGATACCAGGCTGGATTTTCCCCCCTCGCCGGGTTTAACCCGGATTCAACCCGCATTCCCCATGCCCGGGCAAGTGGGCTCACTCTCGCTCAACTTCTCCCCAGAATGACCCCTCATTCGGTCTTTGCGGGTCTCGGTTCAATAGTGGCTCTTGATGCTGAGGGGAAGAGTCTGGTGCAGAAAGAGAACCTGCTACTCGCCAGGTTTGGTGGGGAGGAGGATGATTCACGCGGTAGCACTTTGGATTTTTTCAAGGATGCGTTTGCGGAAGCCAAAGCCTGGGCAGTAGCTCCCCAAGCCTGGGCAGGCTCCGGGCGCGTCTCTGAATTTGGCCTAAAGGTGCGTGATCTCTCTGCGCTTGAAGCCGTTCGGCTGGGTCAAAAATTATTTATGGTTGAAGTGCACAAGAAGTCGGACATCTTGGCGTTGCTGGAGCTTGTCAAGGACACGTCTATTCGGCTTGTCTTGTCTGGGGCTTCTGAAGCGCATCTGGTAACCGCTCAGCTAGTCGCTGCTGAGGTGCCCGTGATACTGGATGCCACCGATAATGTAGCGGACAATTTGGATGAACTGACAGCTTCTCTTGATGCGCCCCGAATACTGCACGAAGCGGGTGTTACCTTTGCTTTTGGTCGCCCTGCATTTGATAGTGCGCTCACTCAGCGCAACAGGCAATCAGCCGGGGTTGCTGTGGCTTATGGGCTACCTCAGGCGGCGGCACTGGCAGCGCTGACCAGCAATGTGGCAGCTATTCTAGGGATTGAGAAGGCGGGCAAAATAGCCCCGGGACAAAGAGGTGATCTGGTCGTCTGGAATGCCGACCCACTGCAGGTGACCACTGTGGCAGAAATGGTGTTTATCAATGGCAGGCCGCAACCCATTACCACCCGCTCAGACCGGCTGCGCCGGCGCTACCTTGAAAAGAGCGAGCGCCCCTATTCCTATCTCGGTGTGGATGCCCCCTAAGGCAGAAGCATCTGGTGTGCTATCTGTACCTGCTATCTATTGTATTCCTTCATAAGGCGTGATTGCTGACGCTTCCAGTCCTTCTCTTTGGCGGCTGCGCGCTTATCTTGGTCCTTCTTACCCGTTGCCAGGGCGATTTCACATTTCACCCGGTTTGCCTTCCAATAGAGGGCAAGGGGTACACAGGTTTGTCCTTTCCTTTGGGTGGCACCGATGAGCCGGGCGATTTCTTTTTTATGTAAGAGTAGTTTTCTGATGCGTTGCGGATTTGTCTCCGAGTGTTTTGATGCTGCTGCCAGGGGGGCGATGTTGCTCCCCAGCAAATATGCCTCGCCATTTTGTAGTAGCACATAGGTATCCGTGAGCTGCCCCCTGCCCGCCCTGAGGGATTTCACTTCCCAGCCTTCCAAGGCAATACCTGCTTCAAACCGCTCATGGAGGATGTAGTGAAATTTCGCTTTCTTGTTCAGCGCAATGGTGCCAGTCGTCATCGTTGATTGTTGCTCTTCATGGGGACAGTCATGGAGACAGTCATAGAGCCAGCCATGGAGCCAGTCATAGAGCCAGCCGTGAAACACTATTATAAACCCGTTGCCTTTCATATTCAGGCAAGACTGAGGGTGTTGAATCAAGGGCTTAAATCACTGACAATTAGAGCACCTTCACCTGATATCGGTTATTACAATGTCTCAATCTGTACATGGCATGTGGTCCACCCGCCTCGTTTTTATTTTTGCGGCATCGGGTTCGGCAATAGGGCTAGGGAATATTTGGCGGTTTCCTTACATAGCCGGTGAAAATGGTGGCGGTATTTTCGTATTGGTGTACCTCGCCTGCATTCTGCTGATCGGGGTGCCCATCATGGCCTCCGAAATTCTGCTGGGGCGGGCAGGAAGAAAAAGCCCAATCAACACCATAGAAGCCCTCACCAAAGCCTCTGGCGCACATCCTGGCTGGAAGGTGATTGGTTGGCTAGGTGCCATAGCGGGATTTACTATCTTGTCCTACTACGGCGTGGTTGCTGGATGGGTGCTGTTTTATCTCGGTGAAATGAGCACTGGCGGGCTTGCTGGTGCTGACGCTCAAACTACCCAGGAAACATTTGACAATCTCACTGCCAGTCCCTGGTCCATTGTGGGCTGGCAAACCCTGTTTATGGTGCTCGCGACATACATTGCTGCCCGAGGGGTCGTGAGGGGGCTGGAGGTGGTAGTGAAATATATGATGCCTGCCCTCTACATTTTGCTACTGCTGCTGGTCGCCTGGGCGGCAACTCAATCGGGGCATTTTCAGGAAGCTCTGGTGTTCCTCTTCTCTTTCAGAATTGAAGCCTTTTCTATTGATGCAGTCTTGGCAGCGATGGGGCATGCCTTCTTTACCCTAAGCGTCGGGATGGGTGCCATCATGGCTTATGGGGCCTATCTACCTCAAAAGGTGTCCATTATCAGCGCGTCGGTCACCATCGCCCTGCTGGATACTGCCGTTGCCCTGCTCTCGGCACTGATCATCTTCCCCATTGTATTTGCCAATGGCTTGGTAGGCTCCGAGGGACCCTCCTTGATGTTCCTGACCCTGCCCATCGCTTTTGCCAATATGCCGGGTGGGCAGTTCTTCGGTAGTGTCTTTTTCCTACTGGTGAGTTTTGCTGCGATCACCTCCGCCATATCCTTGCTGGAGCCGGTGACCGCTTGGTTGGTGGAGAAGCTACAAACCTCCAGGGCGGTTAGTGCTTTGATCGTCGGTGCCTTGGCTTGGGTCCTGGGTCTGGGTAGTGCCTTTTCCTTCAATATCATGGCGGACATTCACTTCCTCCCGGGCATGACATTTTTTAATCTGGTGGACTTTGCATCGGACAAGATCATGCTTCCAGTTGGCGGCGTTCTCATCGCTTTGTTCACCGGCTGGGTTTTGCACCGAGGCATCATTGAAGAAGAACTTGGCGTTAACCAGCAAGCAGTCAAGGTCTGGCGGATACTCATCAGATATGTCGCACCGGCGGCAGTGGGTATAGTGTTTGTGATGAAGCTACAAGCGGTCTTTGCTGGATAAAACCAGAGTGAAACGAATAGAACGCACCGCGCTTCTGCCCTACTCAGCGGAGCAGATGTTTCTCGTCGTCAATGATGTCAGGTCCTATCCAGAGTTCTTGCCTTGGTGTGTTGAGGCAAGAGTAATAGCGGAAGATGCCACTGAGATGACCGCTCGTTTGACTGTTGCGAAGGCCGGCATCCATCAGAGTTTTACCACCCGGAACACATTACAAAGACCGA
Source organism: Candidatus Azotimanducaceae bacterium (assembly GCA_965208605.1). Taxonomy (GTDB): domain Bacteria; phylum Pseudomonadota; class Gammaproteobacteria; order Pseudomonadales; family Azotimanducaceae; genus UBA9659. The sequence continues at coordinate 2,055,110 of OZ242345.1, forward strand.
CCAGTATAGATATTGCATTGCTTGAAGGTCCCTTCAAAATACTTGCCGGCGGATGGCGCTTCCAGGCCCTGGGGGAGAATGAAGCCGAGCAGCCTTGTAAGGTTGAACTGCGCCTGGGCTTTGAGTTTGAGAGACGGCTGATGAACCTGACCTTTGGCAAGGTCTTCCAACTGATAGCGGATTCTATGGTAGATACTTTTTGTGCCCGAGCCGATGCGCTCTATGCGGGTCAAGGCACCCGGCACCAGGAGGCCCCTAGTGACTAGTGACTTAATCACCATTGAAGTTGCCTTCGGCACTGCTGAGCAACAGGAAGTGATACGGCTGACCGTCCCCATGGGGACGACTTTGATTGAGGCTGTCAAGCAATCAGGGATTAGGTCGCGCTTCCCCGCACTTGATTTGGATACTTTACCTAAGGGAGTGTTTGGAGAGCATCGCGAGCATGCGTATCTCGTTCGGGAAGGTGACCGGATTGAAATCTACCGACCGCTACAAAAGGACCCGAAGGAAGCTCGGCGGATACGTGCACAAATACGTACATAAGTGCATACAACGAGATGGACGGCGGGGGTTAGTTGCTGCCGGGTGCAGCAGATTTTTTAAGTGTTGCGGCGGCCGCGGTAGGGATGAAGTGCCCCTCAAAATAACTTAAGCTGCCCTCAACGAAGTAGAGGGCTAGTGATTTTTTCAGTATCGGGCTACCCGCTATCTGGATGGTATAGATATAATCCCAACGTTGCCGATTAAAAGAATCATCAATAATGGGATTACCGAGTATGAACTTGACCTGGACTTTCGTCATTCCCGGCTTGAGTTGGTCAATCATCTTTTGGGTGACCACATTGCCTTGCTGGATGTTAATTCTATGTACACCCGGGAATCTAAAATTAGTGCACGCTGAGAGGGTGAGGATGATACTCAGCGCAAGCGCGATTCGGTACAAATCACCTTCCTTTTTAGTTAAACAGATTAACTGAATTCGTATTGACTCTTGCCCCCTAGTATACTCCCATAATCTTGCTGCTTCACCCGCTTATAGAGAAATATCCACAGGAGGAACACCAATGCCCGCAGAATCTCAGGAACTAAAAAACGCCGGACTCAAGATCACCCTGCCGAGAATCAAGATTTTACAAATTCTGGAAAGCATTGAAAAACATCATGTCAGCGCGGAAGATCTGTACAAGTTGTTGCTCAAAAAAGGGGAAGAAATTGGCTTGGCGACAGTGTACCGGGTCCTGACCCAGTTTGAGCAGGCGGGACTAGTGACCCGGCGCAATTTTGAGGATGGTCATTCGGTTTTTGAATTGTCCTCGGATACTCACCATGATCATATTGTTTGCATCAAGTGTGGCCGCATTGAAGAGTTTGTTGATGAAGCTATTGAGCAACGGCAGAAAGAAATGGCAATTAAACTTGGCTTTGAACTCACCGACCACGACTTGAATATGTATGGCCTCTGCCCTGACTGTCGTTAATTGTTGGGGGGCGTATTGTTTACCCGCTAGGGTTACTTCCGCCTGGTTTGAGTCTTCCCGGTCTTGGCTGATTTTTTCTCGCTGGTTTTTGCGGCGCTTTTTGACGCGGTATTTTTTGACGAGATTTCTTTTGACGAAGCATTTTTTGAAGAGACTTTTTTAGAAGAGATTAGCTTGGCACTGGCGAGCATTGACTTGGCATGTGCCAAGGACTGGTCTGTCTGTTTGATACCGCCTAGCATACGCGCTATTTCATGCACTTTTTGCGCCTCGTCCAAACGGGTGACGAGGGTTGTAGCGGCCTCCTGGGTTGTGGATTTAGTCACGACATAATGCTGATGTCCCTGGGCAGCAACCTGCGGCAGGTGGGTCACGCAAATGATCTGGGCATCAGCACCGAGACGCCGCAATAGACCGCCCACCACCTCAGCAGTGGCGCCACCTATCCCGGCATCCACCTCATCAAATACCAGGGTCGGTGTGTCTGATGTTTTCGCCGTTACCACCTGGATGGCAAGGCTAGCACGGGAGAGTTCACCGCCTGAGACAATCTTCTTCAAGGGAGCAGGCGACTGCCCTGGATTGGTGGCAATCAGAAACTCAATATCATCAAGACCATATTGCCCGGGTGCCCCGGTGGTCAGGGATACTGTGAAGCATGCACCCCGCATGCCTAGGTTTTGCAGATGCCCAGTCACCTGCTGTTCAAGATTTTTGGCTGCTCCCTGGCGGCATTTTGTGACCTTCCTGGCAAGTTCAAGATAGGCTTTTTCAGTTGCTTCATACTCAGATTGTAGTGCAATAATTTTTTCATCAACATGTTCTATATCACTGAGCTCTGTTTGCAGTTTGATTTGCAATTCCGGCAACTGATTAGGCTCAATACGATGCTTGCGTGCTACTTCATAGATGCTGCTCAAACGCGCTTCAACAAAATGCAGCCGTTCCGGGTCATCAACCAAACGTTCATTAACAGCAGCGAGGTCATAAACGGCTTCTTCAATTTGAATCTGGGCACTTGAGAGCATTTCAGAGATGCTTCCCAGAGTGTTTTTTTCATCAATCTGCTCCTCAATGGAGGCAAGCAATTTAGTTGCCTTAGCCACCATTGCCATGGCGCAGGCACTAGTGTCAGCGCTAATATCAGTACTGGTATCAACTCTGGTATCAGCTCTACTATAAGTACCACCGCCGCACAGATATAACACCTCGGCAAGTATTTCCCGACTGGCACCCACCTGGGCAAGTCGCTTTTGTTCGCTTTCCAGTGCTTCTGGTTCCTTGGGGGTGACCGCCAGGGAAGACAATTCCTCCGCTTGATAATTGAGCAACTGAATACGCGCTGACTGTTCTTCAGAATTTGCGAGTAGTTGAGCAAGCGTCTTTTTTATTTCCTTCTGCTGATTAAATACTTCACTCAGCTGCTTTACCTGATCGGTGTGATTACCAAATGCATCCAGCAACCGCCGATGGGTCGGTTTTTTTAGAAGCGATTGATGTTCATGCTGGGAGTGAATATCCAGTAGTAACTCGCTCAATGACTTGAGGTCCCCGATGGTGACCGCTGAACCATTGACGAAAGCACGGGAAGGACCATCCTTTGACACCACACGTCTTAAAATGCACCGGCCATCATCCTCAAGTGCCCTTGTCGCTAACCAACTGCTCGCTTCTTGATGCTTCTGCAAATCAATGCTCGCGCTCACCTCAGCGCGCGCCTGGTCGGCGGCGATTAATGAAGAATCAGCCCGATCGCCCAGCGCCAGCCCCAGAGCCTCCAGCAGGATGGACTTGCCTGCACCGGTCTCGCCGGTTACGACACTCATCCCCGACTGAAATTCAAGGTCCAGGTGTTCAACAAGCGTCAGATGGCGTATGGAAAGATGAGTCAGCATGCTTGGTCCATTATACTGTACAGATATACAGTTTTAATTGAAAAATAGAACGAATAGGGACATAATGCCTGAAAAATAGCCTTTGAGGGAGCCGATATGAACCAGACTCAGCCTTGTGAATCGCTACTAGAGAATGGTTTAGACGAATGGCTAGGTAAAACACACGAAGGCGACACTCTTGAGATGATGGCGCGGATGCCCGCCCAGTCCGTTGATACCATAGTGACCAGTCCGCCTTATAATTTGAAGCAGTCCACTGGTAACGGCATGAAGAACGGCAATGGTGGCAAGTGGCCCAATGCGAAGCTCATCAATGGATATACCGGATATGATGATTGTATGCTACACGATGAATATGTTGCATGGCAGAGGAAGTGCCTGAATGCCATGATGCTCCTGCTTAAGCCAGCGGGGGCAATATTTTATAACCACAAGTGGCGGGTACAGGGTGGATTGCTACAAGACCGATCCGATATTGTTGCTGGATTTCCTGTCCGACAAATTATCATCTGGCGACGCAAGGGCGGTATAAACTTCAACCCCGGATATTTCCTGCCGACCTACGAGGTTATCTATCTAATCGCAAAGCCCGGCTTCAAACTGGCACCAAAAGCAAACGCGCTTGGAGATGTGTGGGAAATCCCACAAGAATCCGCCAACCCTCATCCCGCCCCCTTCCCACCAGAACTGGCTCGACGATGTATCAGTGCAACAACTGGTGAAGTAGTACTAGACCCCTTCATGGGTAGTGGCACCACTGCGATTGCCGCCGAAACGGAAGGTCGGCAGTGGATAGGCATTGAGAAAAGCAAGGATTATTGCCAATTGACTAAAGCACGATTGGCAACACATAGGAAACTAATTGCTTGATATTAAAGAAGGTTTTATTCCAGAAGGTTAGGGAAATCTGTAGTAGTGGATGGCATGATTTGCCTGCTACCGGTACCGGTGCGCCTGGTGATTTCCTGGAAAGATTCGTGGGCTTAAATACATCAAATCATGATGGCCCGGACGCGGGATTATGGGAGTTGAAATTTTCTCGAGGCTCATCATTACTCACATTGTTCCACAAAACACCTAGGCCCAAAGGTTCAATAGAAAAAATTATTAAGCAGTTCGGCTGGAAAGGGAGTAACGGCCTGCGGTCGTTCAGGCACACTATAGAAGGAGGCAAATCATCCCGCGATTTTAGTGCGGTCTATGAAGAAGGGGCAATATGGATTCGACATGCTGCTCTCACAGAAACAATTCCGCATTGGACAGAGAATGACTTGCTTAATGCGGCCGGTGGAAAGCTAAGGCGATTGATACTTGTTGAGGGAGTAGTAAGCAAAGGACGAGTAAAATACGAATATGCTAAGGCTTTTCAAGAATTCAAACTGTCAAGTCTAATGGAAGCAATATCCGGCGGTTTGGTGTTGGTTGATTTTGACGCTTATATAAAAGGGAACGGAACTGTCCGCGACCACGGTACTAAGTTCAGGGTCCGACCGGATAATTTGAAACACCTATATGAAATACATGAACAACTTTAGGCAGGGGTCATGTTCTATAAAAACTATGCACCTGTTATTTGGGTTAGCACTAGCTCCCAGCATCTAATCAAAAGGGGCACTTAAATGGATCATTTAAAAGGGGCACTTAAATGGGTCACTTAAATGGGTCATTTAAATGGATTGTTCAGCACTATGGTGTCAAGGCGGTCGGGGCCGGTTGAGATGAAGTCTATGTTCACTTCACATGCTGCTTCAATGCGTGCAATGTAAGCTCGAGCATTCTTCGGCAAGTCCTTGAGGTTTTTGACGCCAGAAGTGGGTGCTTGCCAGCCGGGGAACTCTTCATAAATGGGGGTGGGGCAATCAGCGTCCTTGTCTTCATAGTCCACACACAAGGACACTGTGTCCAATTCATCCAGTACATCCAATTTGGTGATGCAGAGTCCAGAAATGCTATTGATGTTGATCACTCGCTTTAATGTGTGCACATCAAACCAGCCACAACGTCTGGGCCTGCCAGTGGTGCTACCAAACTCAGCACCTTTTTTGGAAAGATAAGTAGCGGTGCCATCAAACAGCTCGGTAGGAAAGGGCCCAGAACCTACTCTAGTAGTGTAGGCTTTGGTGATACCGAGCACATAATCAAGGTACATAGGCCCGACACCGCAACCACTAGCGATGGCACCGGCAGTAGTGTTTGAAGAGGTGACATACGGATAGGTGCCCTGGTCAATGTCCAGGAGTGAGCCCTGGGCTCCCTCGAATAAAATATTAGCCTCGGATTTACGCAGCCGAGTGAGTTCAGAGACAACATCGGTCACCATGGGTTTAATCTGCTCCGCATAACCAAGAGATGCAGCAAGTGTTTTATTGAAATCAATTTTCTCAATATTGAAAAATTTCTCTAGAACAAAATTATGGTAATCCATAATTTCTTCCAAAGAGGTTTGGAATTTTTGTTCATCAAATAAATCGACAATCCGCAGACCGCGCCGGGCTACCTTGTCCTCGTAGGCAGGGCCTATGCCTCTACCGGTGGTGCCAATCTTTTGATTATCTCTGAGCTTCTCCCGAGCATTATCCAGGGCGACATGATGAGGCAGGATGAGCGGGCAGGCAGGGCTCACCAGTAGTCGCTGCTTGACCTCTATTCCCGCCGCTTCAAGTTCGTCAATTTCCTTAAACAGGTCAGGCAGAGAAACAACCACACCATTACCTATGATGCAACTGACTTGGGCATGCAAAATACCTGAGGGAATGAGATGGAGGATGGTCTTCTTACCCGACACCACCAGAGTGTGCCCGGCATTGTGTCCACCCTGAAAGCGCACCACGGCGCTTGCTTGTTCCGTGAGCAGGTCAACAATTTTACCCTTACCCTCATCGCCCCAATGAGTACCAATAACGACGACATTTTTACCCATGCTGACTCTCTTTTGTAGAGTGCTCTTCTAGCTCTAGTAGTTGCCACTGGTCGTCAATGTGTTCCAGTATGAAATCAAAACCATCTCTATCTGCTGCTGCGCCTTTTGTGGTGTCTTCTGTTGTAACAACTGTTTCAAGAACCGTTTCTACAGTCGTTTCAACGCCCATTTCAACAACAATGTAACCCGCTGCTCGTAAGCGTTGGATTTCCTGCCATTGTGCTTCTAATAACTCTTCGGGCACTGTGCCGACCCAGACTCGCTTTTTTTCCGGTTCATTGATGCGCGTCGGGACAAGCAGGCTGTGGATATTGATGGAAAATCCGGTGGCACCTCTTGCATCTCGACCAAATACCTCACCGATATGGTCGTATCTGCCGCCCTTGGCAATGACTTCCCCGACACCATCAACATAGGCGGCGAAGACTATGCCAGTATGATAGGCATAGCCTCGCAATTCACTCAGATCAAAGTAGATGTTCAGGCTGGAGAATCTGCTCCCCAGTGCATCGGCGACCCGCTCAAGATTGTTAATGCTCTCAAGCACCTTATCGTTTTTGCTGTCACTATATTTATTAAAGACGGTGCGTGCTTCCTCCAACACCCGCCGGTCACCGCAGAGACCAGGTAGCCTGCATATCAGTTCAACAGCATGCTCGGGCAAGCCGAAAGACATGGCACCTTCCCTCAGTTCGGCAAGGGCTTTTTTTTGAACCATCGCAAACAGCCGGTTCTTTTTCTCATCAGAAATTGAAAGGTTTGCCATCATTTGACGGAAGATCGCCACATCGCCAAGTTCAATATGGAGCTTGTCAAGTCCCAGTGATTGTAGAGACTCCACCATGAGGCTTACTATTTCCAGATCGGCTTTGTTTGAGGTGTCGCCAAACAACTCTGCCCCGACACTGATGGGTGTACGATTGGCAAGCATGGTGTCGGGTTGAGATTGGACGATCGTGCCCGCATAACAGAGCCGAATCACGCCTTCCTGATTCAGGCTATGGGCATCAATTCGTGCTACCTGAGGCGTGATGTCGGCGCGAATGCCCATGGTGCGACCACTCAGGAGATCAACCACCTTGAATGTTTTAAGGTCCAGGTCATGCCCGGTACCGGTCAGCAAGGATTCAAGAAACTCCACCATAGGCGGTATGACATAGCTGTAACCCCAGGTCTCGTAAAGGTCCAGCAGGCGCCGGCGAATCTGTTCAAGTTGCTTTGCCTGTGGTGGCAACACATCTTCAACACCGTCGGGAAGTAGCCAGCGGTCAGCACTATTCATCATTGATTTACCCGGCAACGACCAGCCAATTGACAGGGTCAATTGATAAGATAAAGGAACCCGGTCCCTATTATCATACTCACCAGGCCCATGGTTCTCATTGTTTTGTTATCAATTTCGGAAAGCCTGACAACGACCTTGCGCCATCGTTCAGGCCATAGAAATGGCACTATACCTTCAATCACCAGCACCAGACACAAGGCTATTCCGAGGTCGCGCCACATCTTCCGGGAACCCCAATGCCTAAGTCAGTCTTTTTTCTTAGTGTTGCTCTTGATGTATTTGAAGAAGTCACTATCTGGCTGGATTAGGAGCACATCGTTCTTGCTGGAAAATACTTGCTGGTAAGCAGACATGCTGCGGGAGAATTCATAGAACTCCTTGTCCTTGTTGAATGCAGCCGCGTAAATCGATGCCGCCGCCGCATCTCCCTCACCACGAGTTTCCTCAGCGCGGCCATAAGCCTCGGCGAGGATGACCTCGCGCTGCTTATCGGCATCCGCTCTGATGCCCACGGCAAGCTCCTGTCCCTTGGCACGATGTTCACGCGCTTCAATGTCCCGCTCGGTATTCATTCGGTTATACACGGATTGGCTTACCTCGGGGGGCAGATCAATTTTCTTCACCCTGACATCCACCACAATCACGCCCAGCTGATCACCTGCTACCCGATTGAGGTCCTCGGTCAAGACATGCATGAGTTCATCCCTTTCGCCGGAGACGACTTCATGCAGAGTACGGTTGCTGATTTGATTTCTCAGACCGTTGTTGATTCTCTGCTTCAAGAGCTCTTCCGCCCGACGTTCATCACCCGAGGTAGCGGTGTAGTAGGTTTCCACATCCTCAATCCTGAACTTGGCAAAAGAGTCAACAATGACTGCTTTCTTTTCCAGGGTGAGGAAGCGCTCTGGGGGGGCGTCAGAAGTCAAAACTCGGCCATCAAACTTGCGTACCTCATTGATGATAGGGAGTTTCAGGTGTAGTCCTGGTTGTATGTTGTTCCTCTCAACTCTACCGAATTCCAGTAGCACGGCGCGTTCCATTTCCGTGACGATAAAAACAGAGTTGATGCCCAGTAACCCGAGCACCACAACAATAAATCCAATCACAATAGTTCGAACAGGCATTAGTGACTCTCCTTTTGTGCTTGCTGATTACTTGGTTTTTGGTTCGTGTTCATTAACGTCTCTCCCTCTGGCGTTTGTTGTCCGTACCGTCGCCAAAGTTAGATTTACCGGTGGACTCAGGGGTTGAATTACGGCCGCCGGGGTTTGATGATTGAGTTTGTTGCATAATCTTGTCCAACGGCAAGTACAACAGGTTATTGCCGCCATCAACGTCAATCATCACTTTGGTGCTATTGGACATGACTGCTTCAATAGTATCAATGTACATCCTGGACCGGGTCACTTCTGGTGCCAGTATGTATTCGGCATAGAGCTTGTTAAATCGTTCTGCTTCACCCCGAGACTGGGCGATGACTCGCTCCTTGTAGGCTTGGGATTCTTCCAAAAATCGCTGCGCTTCACCTCGGGCTTCGGGCACAATCTGGTTGGCGTAGGCATCGGCTTCATTGCGTAATCTCACCTCGTCTTCCCTGGCTTTGATGACGTCGTCAAATGCTGCCCGGACAGCGTCTGGGGGTGCGGTCTCGTCAATATTCACCAGCGTAACCTCAATCCCAGTGCCGTAGTTGTTCATATAGGTTTGGATACGATCCCTGACCCCGATCGCCACTGCTGCTCGGCCTTCAGTCAGCACCTCGTGCATTTCAGTGCTACCCACCACATGCCGGAGCGCACTCTCGGTTGCTTGGAAGAGACTCCTATCAGGCTCGCGCACCTGTAGCATGTATTTTTTAATATCGCTGATGACATATTGCACTGTCATTTTTACCCGGACGATATTCTCATCCTCGGTGAGCATCTCGGATTCATGGGGGTGGGAACGCACCCGAGTGACATTGGCAATCAGCACCTGGTCAATCAATCGCGGGTTCCAGTGCAAACCGGGTAACACCACCGCTTCTAATTGTTTGCCGAATCTCAAGACGACGCCACGCTCTTGCTGGTCAATGGTATACACTCCCAGCATCAGGTAAATCAACAGGAAAACCGCCACCACCGCGAGGGTGAAATTCCGGTTAAGCCCCCATGACGAACCGCCACCCTGACCACCGCCAGCTCCCTGCCCAAACATCCGGGTCAAGCTTTTCTGCAGTTTTTTGAAGGCTTCTTCCAAGTCAGGCGGTCCTTGGTTGTCCTGACTGCCCCAGGGGTCCTTGTTCCCCTTGTCATTTCCGGGTTCATTCCACGCCATAAGTATCTCCATCTAGTACGGGACCGAGAATCCGGTTCCCTGTTGTCCACCGCTACGAATCTTGATTGAACTCACCATAGTATCTATTTGTGCCTGCTATTTGTATCTATTTACAAAGGTCTTGGATTCAACCCCGAAGTGCAACCGGGGGGCTATGCCGAATAGTGCCTGATTCGGTGCTTTCATGCCAATGCTTGATGTTTTTAATGGTTATATTTACGAAGTGGAAAATGATGGGAATTATATATTCAACTCCGCAGTTCACATGAACAACCAGGTTTTGCCCTCTTTTGTCTTAGCCCGACATTCGTCTTAATATTCCGCACCCTTTGGTAAGTCGTTTTTCCTGCACTCATCACACTGCATTTTTAAGCCTCTTTGTAGCCACCCGACAATACTCCTTGCTTATCTCGCTCCCTAGCCATCTGCGGTTTAATACTTGCGCCATTTTTGCAGTCGTGCCGCTTCCCATGAATGGATCATAGACAAGGTCGCCGGGGTTACTCCATGAAAGGATATGGTCATGGGCTAGTTTTTCAGGAAATATGGCGGGATGCTCAAAGGCAATAGCATCTTTTGTGCTATGCCCTTTGCCAATTAGATATTGCCAGACATTCGTACGCCGTCCGGTTTCCTTATAGCCTTGTCTTTTAACTGCCATTAATGAACCGTCAGCGTACCGCTTGCGGCTAGAATCACCTTCGCGCGCATCTTTATTCTTTCGGTCGCATATCAGGTTAATAGTCTTTGGATGTTCCTTTGCCAGGATGAACATGAATTCAAACGACTGCCAATAGGTTTTGTTGTTTCCGACCGCGCCTCGCGGGGGTTTGGAGTAAATCATCGTATCAAACAACTTAAAGCCTATCTCTTTGAAATACAGGGCTTGGCGAAAACTGGTACCGCTTTCATCTCCATCTTTTGTTTCGTCGCCCACTACCCATACCAAGACTCCACCAATAGCAAGGACGCGATACAGTTCACCAGCGATTTGCTCAAACTGATTAAAAGTATTGCCAGAATATTCGCGCATATTGTCATACGGGGGGCTTGTTACGACCAGATCAATGCAAGTGTCTGGTAGCTTCGCCATTGTCTTCAAACAGCACTGATTGTATATCTTGTTAGTTTTTAGCACCCACTGTTTGCGCTTGGTAGCGGTCATCTTGCGATTTATTGCCGGTGAAAAGTCCACAATCTGGTCTGGCGCATCGTCAAATTCGTGCTGAACCTTTGTTGTATTCATGAGATTAGCCCTTTGTAAGTCATACGCTGCTCAGTCATGGCATCAAGCATGCTATCCATTCTATCCTTTAGCATTGTTTTGACACTAACAGCACCTGCCCAATGCCACACGCCGCCTGTGTAAAGTATCGCGCCGGGTTGCACATTATCAAGGATAATCAACCATCAGATAGACATAATAGTGCCTTTGGGTAGTGTCGCGGAAACGGCGTTTTTTTGTAATTTCATTTCTACATCCAGACGCGCCATTGTCGCTGATTCTTGGTCTGTTTAGCAATACTATGATGCTTGGTGGGGTGGTTGGTGGGGTCTGTTGTAAAACACCAGCCAGTCCGCCCGTGCCTCTGGATTCCCACCTTCTTTGATTCTGACGGGGTTCGGGGAGTTGCGGTGCTGTCCAATCCAATATATTTTTGTACTAACAAATACTGAGCTATGTCCCCGATGAGAAGATTTGTGATTGGACGCAAGCAAGATGGTGACCTGCTACTAAACAAGACTGGTGTGTTCTGCCTGAGAGGGTTAGGCGTGGGAGCAACTGGCTTGGTCCTGGCTGGATTGTTGATCGGCGGGTCAGAGCAAGTAGAGAGCGAGGAAGGGATAGCAGAAGAAGCAATGCTGCTGTGCGGAAGCTATGTCATCACGGAAGAATACACCAAAGCCTTGGAGTGGTGCCGTCAAACGGCAGAGCAGGGAGATGCGGGTGCTCAATACAGTCTCGGTCTGATGTACCGGAATGGCGATGGCGTTGCTCATGATGATGCCGAAGCGGTCAAGTGGTTTCGCAAGGCAGCAGAGCAAGGACATGCGGAAGCCCAATTCAACCTCGGTGTTATGTACGAGAATGGCAGAGGCGTTGCTCAAGATGACATTGAAACAGCCAAGTGGTATCGCAAGGCTGCAGAGCAAGGATATGCACTAGGTCAAGTCAACCTCGGTTGGATGTACTCGGAGGGCGAAGGCGTTGCTCAGAATGATGCCGAAGCAGCTAAGTGGTTTCGCAAAGCAGCAGAACAGGGGGATGCGAGTGCCCAATTCAACCTCGGTGTTATGTACAAGAATGGTAGAAGTGTTGCTCAGGATGATGCCGAAGCGGTCAAGTGGTTTCGAAAGGCAGCAGAACAAGGAGATGCATCCGCCCAATTCAACCTCGGTGTTATGTACTACAACGGTCAAGGTGTTAAAGAAGATGACACCGAAGCAGCTAAGTGGTTTCGCAGGGCAGCAGAGCAAGGACACCTAGGCGCCAAGGATACACTTGAAGAGCATTTTTAAAATTGTGCATGTTCACCAATGCACTTCCCTGCTTTGTGCATTTCCAGCGGCTTGCGCCGCCACTCTGGATTCCCGCCCTCCCGCCGTCATTCTCGTCACCCTAGACACACAGCCATCGGCTGACAGATGACAGGGGTGACGGGAATCCAGAGGAACGAAGCCAACCACCTGTGGGGCATCTTATTAAAATGAGGGCTCTATGTTAAAATGAGGGCTCTATATTAAAATGAGGGCTCTTTGGATTCAACCCCGAAGTGCAACCGGGGTTGGCGTGGGGAGGGTGAACTTTGCTAAAGCGTCAGGCTTTGATGCTGACGGAATAAATCGGAAAACAATACTCTTTTTTACTGGATTCCCGAGCAAGCTCGAGAATGACGGCGCGGGGCGCCGTAGGCCGCCAGAAGGAGCAGGGACGCTCCGCCGTCAGAATCAAAGAAGGCGGGAATCCAGAGAAATAAAGGCAATACCGCTCGTTCCTCTGGATTCCCGCCTGCGACGAGAATGACGGCCAGGTTGTTCACGTTCCTTCAGGCGGGCTTCGGCGGGGACACATTATCGGGAAGCGAAGCTGCGCCGTATCTGGTCCAGATACCTCTGCTGAATTCTTAAATGCATGGTGATCGTGCCATCTTCACTTGAAAGCTCAGTCAACACCGCGCCCAACTTAAAAAACTGTGCGCGCATCTTCCCGTCCTGGGGTCCTAGGGTAACGCTCGTCTCAATCACGTCATTGCACAGGCGTTGGGAAATCGCCTCCAGCAATAGGGGCACCCCGTCTCCATGTAACCCAGACATCCAGACCTTTGTGGGCATACCTTGCCTGTCGGTCTCCACTCGAGATGCTATGCCCAGCTGATCCACCTTGTTGTACACCATCAGTTGGGGCACCTCCTCGGCATCAATTTCCTTGAGCACCGTGTTGACCTCGGTAATACGTTCCGCGCGCAGGGGTGCTGAGGCGTCAACAACATGCAGCAAGAGATCCGCTTGGCTCACTTCTTCAAGCGTCGCCCGAAAGGCATCAATCAAGGTATGGGGCAGCTGCCGGATAAAACCAACGGTATCTGAGAGGATGGCGGGGCCGAGCAGGGGGATACTGAGTTTCCTGATAGTGGGGTCAAGGGTCGCAAAAAGTTGATCTTCCACATGCACATCCGCTGTACAGAGCCGATTGAAGAGGGTGGACTTCCCCGCATTGGTATATCCCGCCAAGGAAATCGTCTTAATATCCGCGCGGCTGCGAGAGCGTCTGTTGTGCTGGCGTTGTTGATGTACCTTGTCCAGCCGCCCCTGGACCCGGCGAATCCGGTCGCCCACAAGACGCTGGTCTGCTTCAAGTTGCGTTTCACCAGCACCACCCAAGCCGGAAGAGCTCCCCTGCCCTCGTCCAGAGCCACCCCGCTGCCGGTCAAGGTGCGTCCAACCTCGGGTCAAACGGCTTGCGGCATGTTCCAGCTGCGCTAGTTCTACTTGTAATTGCCCCTCATGGGTGCGCGCATGCCGGGCGAATATCTCCAGGATGAGCCCAGTGCGCCCTAGTACCCTGGTGTGCAAGACGGCTTCAATGTTCCTTTCCTGAGTGGGTGATAAATCATCTCCGAATACCACCAAATTCGCGGGTTGCTTTGAGTCGGCACCATGGCTAAGCCATTGAGTAATTTCTTCTAGTTTACCGGAGCCTACAAAAGTCCCCGCGTGGGGGAAGCGGCGGTTGCTCGTCAGGCAGCCCACTGGTTCCAGCCCCGCGGACAAGGCAAGTTCACGCAATTCTTCGGCGGACGCCAGTTCCGAATTGCTTTTCTGGATATGCACCAGCAACGCCTTACTGCCTGCTGTTGGGCGGTCAAAAAACAATGCTGGCAGTCCTAATCAGGCTCATTGATGTGCGTCGTTCCTGTTTATGTTCACTAATTCACTATTGCCTTTACTCTTCCAACCCGTCAGAGGGCAAGCCCGAGAGCGACGGGGAGCGACGAACCATCTTGTTGTTGATGTGTAAATGCCCAAGGCGGTTGCCTTTGTTCCTCTGGATTCCCGTCTGCTTTGATCCTGACGGCCACGTTTCAGTTCAATATGTTGGTCGCAAGTGCTGTTTTCAAGACCTGCTTAAGATCTGGTTTCGGCAAGACCCGCATACCCTGCCAGCCTCGTAGCCAGGTGTATTGGCGTTTCGCCAGTTGCCGGGTGGCGGCGACTGCCCGTTCCACCATAGTGTCGTGGTTGATTTCCCCTGAGAGGTAAGCCCAAACCTGCCGATAACCCACTGATTTGATTGCCGGCAATCCCGGATGCAGGTCTTGCCGTTCGTGCAGGGCTTTGACCTCAGCTACCAATCCATCGGCGAGCATGGTCTCAAAACGTTGCTTTATGGTGGCATGCAGGGCTTGCCGGTCATCAGGGATGATGGCTATTTCCGTCAGGGGGAAGGGGCAGGGCTCGGCACCCGCCTGGTGCAATGCCGTCATAGAGCGACCAGTAAGCCGATAGATCTCTAATGCTCGTTGTAATCTTTGGGTATCCGTGGGTTTGATACGTCTTGCCGCTACCGGGTCTACCTTTGCCAGTTCCGCATGCACCGCTTCCCAGCCGTCTTGCCGGGCTATTTGTTCAATGTCCCGGCGAATGGATGGCTCAGCCCTGGGGAGGGTGGCAATACCATCCCTCAGTGCCTTGAGATACAGCATGGAGCCACCCACTATCACGGCAATCTTACCGCGTTGGTCAATCTGCCGCACCAGAGTGATTACATCCTGCCGGAACTCGGCGACGGAATAAGGAATAGATGGATCACGAATATCAATGAGATGATGGGGAAGCTTCTGCCGAATCTCGGCACCGGGTTTGGCAGTGCCTATGTCCATACCCCGATACACCTGTGCCGAGTCAAGGGAAATAATTTCCACCGGTATCTGGCTCCCTAGCTCCAGGGCGAGAGCAGATTTTCCGCAAGCAGTGGGACCAGTAATGACCAGAGCACCTAGCGACACCAGGACTCAACGCCCCCTCATAAACAGGCTATCCAGTTCCGCAATGGACAACTCACACCAGGTAGGACGACCATGATTGCATTGGCCGCTATTTTCTGTTTCCTCCATATCGCGGAGTAGCGCGTTCATCTCGGGCAAGGACAATTTACGATTGGCACGCACCGACCCATGACATGCCATACTTGATAATATCTCGTCCCGGTGCTGCTTGATGCGCTCGCTGGAAGCATATTCCAGAAAGTCCGCCAGCACATCTCTCACCAGTTGTTCTATATCGCCTTTTGATAACAGGGTAGGCACAGAGCGCAGGATAATGGACGCCTCCGATGCCTTGTCAATGTCAATCCCGAAGGCTGCCAGTTCTGGCTTGCAGGCATCCACTATCCCCATTTCTTGTTCGCTGAGCGCAATGGAGATAGGCACTAACAAGGGCTGGCTTTTTAACCCTTCTGCATCACAAGCGGTTTTCATCTGCTCATAGATGATCCGTTCATGCGCCGCGTGCATATCAACCAGAATCAGCCCCCGGCCATTCTCCGCCAACACATAGATGCCATGTAACTGTGCTATCGCATAGCCCAGGGGCGGGATAGTTTCATCCCTACCCGAAGCAGCGGAGACCGCTTGCCGGGAGCCATCTCTTGCCTCCTGAGTGGGCTCCCCACCGAATAATGCCGAGTAGAGTTGCGCTCTTTCAGAGATGCTATGCGCTGAGGCTGATTTCCCCGAGGTGCCGGGACCGAAGATTCCCGGCGACATCAAGGGTCTGGACACCGGTGCCGCCAAAGATTGTGTCCTCGAGAGGGCTTGCCCTTCTAAAGCCTGCTGTTGTAAAAATTGCCCTTCTAAAACTTGCCCTTCTAAAGCCTGTTGAGGTGCTTGTCCTGCCACCACTGGATTTGACGATTCATTCGGTCGTAGTGCCGCAAGCACATGATGAATGGTGCGGAATATGAAATCGTGGACACTTCTGCTGTCCCGAAACTTGACTTCACTCTTGGTCGGATGAACATTGACATCAACCTGCTTGGGGTCAATAGAGAAGAAGATGCAGAAGACCGGATGACGCCCTTGAAACAGCAGGTCCGAATATCCCTGCCGGACGGCATGGGTCACCAGCTTGTCCCGAATGGTGCGCCCATTGACAAAAAAATACTGCTGGTCAGTCTGGCCTCTTGAATAGGTAGGCAACCCGAGCCAGCCCTCCAGTAGCATGCTGTCTCTTTCTTGCTTCAAATAGACCGCATTATCAACAAATGCCTTGCCAAAAACCTTCGCTATCCGGCGAGAGCTGTCTTCTCCACCGTGATACTGGCGAGTTGTTTTGCCATTGTGCGTTAACAGGAAAGTAGTGGCTGATTGACTCAGGCTGAGCTTGCGGACCACTTCCTCAATTTTGAGATATTCGGTGCGTTCTGTCCGTAGGAACTTTTTGCGGGCAGGGGTGTTGTAAAACAGGTCCCGCACTTCCACAGTCGTCCCTCTTGCGTGGGGTGCTGGCCTCTCTTCTGAAGAGGCGTGTGTAGAGGCTTCTGCAGTGGTTCCCGATGAGATTCCTGAGGCAGCCACCTGGACACACCAGCCATTTTCATGCTCTCGGGTTATATTGCTGATGAGCTTCAAGCGACTAATGGACGCGATACTCGCCAGGGCTTCACCTCGGAAACCCAGGGTGTCAATAGTATTAAGATCATCTGGCACGCGTATTTTGCTGGTAGCGTGCCGCGCGAGTGCCAAACTCAGGTCATCCTTGTGGATGCCCGTGCCGTCATCACGGACCCGAATGAGCTTCCCGCCACCCGCCTCAATATCTATTTCAAGATGTGTGCTCTTGGCATCCAGAGCATTTTCCAGCAATTCTTTGACCACAGAAGCCGGGCGTTCAACCACCTCCCCAGCGGCAATCTGGTTGGCGAGCTGTTGAGCAAGTCTACAGATTCGGTTTTCCATCTTCTCAGCTATAGCTCTTATATTGGGTTTTATAAATAAATCGCATGCATGCTACCGCTATCCGGGCGGGATTTTGAGTTTTTGACCTGCTTGGATGGTATCGCTCCTCAAGCCATTCAATGCCTTGATTTTACGGGTACTGACCCGGTATCGGAAGGCAATTTCCGAGAGGGTGTCGCCGGGTTCAATGGTGTAGATGAGTAGTCCATCTTGATTGATGCTGGCAAGTAGAGTGCCTTCTATCGGATGCGCGGCAACATATTGCTTAACACCAATAAAAATAGCGCTTGACAGTTTTTGCTGATGGGATTTAAGCGCCAATTTTTTGGCTTCCCCAGGATTGGAGATATAGCCGGTTTCTATGAGGATAGAGGGAATATCCGGGGATTTAAGCACCATAAATCTTGCTTGTTCAACTTGCTTCTTATGGAGTCTAGTGACCCGTCCGAGAGCCCGTAACACGGCACTCGCCAGCCCCATACTCCTTGGGAGGTTGGCATCCATGGAAAGGTCCAGGAGCACATTCTTCAAGACAGGCGTCTTGTCGTCCAGACTGATAAGCCCGCTACCCCCAATCAGATCTACACGATTTTCCTTATCAGCGTGCCAGCGCGCCGCTTCGCTAGTAGATTTCCCAAGAGAGTAAGCATACACAGAAGCACCACTAGCCCTGGAGGTCCGGAAGGCATCCGCGTGGATTGACAGAAAAAAGTCGGCCCGATAGTCAAAGGCAGTTTCAATACGTTTGCGCAATGTAATAGAATAGTCCCCCCGGCGAATCAACATAGCGGTGTACCCTGTTTCTCGGTCAAACAAGCTTGCCAACTGCTTGGAAATCGCCAGCACCACATTTTTTTCATAGAGCTTCCCCTCGCCAACAGCGCCAGGGTCTTCACCGCCATGGCCGGCATCAATCGCGATGATGACATCCGCACCTGCTCTGGTTTCCCGCTCAGGGGGCTGTGGTGCCTCCCCTGGCTTCTCGGGAAGCGGATACAAATCAATGACCAGCCGATGGCCATAGGGCCGAGTCGGCTGGAGCCTAAAGCTGCTGGGGCGTACCTTTTCCGTCAGGTCAATCACGACTCGCAGTTCCTGCTTGGCTCTTCTGCCCAGCCGTATCTGCCCGATGGGGGTCTTCTGTAAATTGAGTTTATTGAGCTCGGCCTTGAAGACGATATTCTTGAAATCAATCACCAGCCGGTCAGGCGCAGAAAGGCGGAAAACCCGATGTTCAACGGGGCTGGTCAGATCAAACACCAAACGGGTCCGCTCTGGCGACAACCTAATACGCATAGCTTCTATACCCGTCTCTTCTATACCCGTTTCTTTTTGACCAGCACCTTCTTTACTAGCGACAGCCACCTGGGCTGAGCTGACACCTGCCAAAGCAAGCAGCACCGCGCATGCGAGATTCAAATATATTTTTGTGTTAGTTGCTGGCAAATCCGTTCGCCGTATTGTGAATTAGCACTGATGTATACTTCTCGTTGCTGCTCTAGTAGCGCTATCTGAATATCAAGATCATGCGGCGGCAGTTGACCCGCGGCCCGTTCTGGCCACTCAATCAAGCAACAACTCTGCGCATCAAAATACTCATCAACACCTATGTATTCTAACTCTCTGGGGTCATTCAGTCTGTAAAGATCAAAGTGAAAAATATGCCGACCTTGTATCTCGTAGGGTTCAACCAGCGTAAAGGTAGGGCTTTTGACCGCGCCCGCATGCCCCATAGCACGGATAATTCCCCGACACAGGGTGGTCTTGCCGGCACCCAGGGGGCCCGCTATATGCACCGATGTCTGGCCCGTGAGGCAACCGGCGAGGGCCGCACCAAAGAGCAGCATGGCCGCTTCATTCTCAATCTTGACAGCACGCATTTAGGTATCGGTCAACTGCTGGTTCACTAAGCGTCTCATCACGGGCAAGAGTTCAGTAGCGAGCAGACCCGCTTCCCCCTGAGCGGCTTTGAGTTGATCCGCTGCCAGCGAATGTAAGACTGCCCCCAGACGTGCCGCCGTCCAGGGCGAATGGCCCTGGGCAAGCAAGCTCCCGATGACACCGCTGAGCAGGTCTCCCATCCCCGCCACCGCCATCCCCGGGTTGCCATAAGGATTGAGACAGATACGTTCATCATCGGCAATCATAGTGCCAGCACCCTTCAACAGCACAACACCGGAATACAATGCTTGTAGCCGGGTTATCGCTGCCTTCCGATCTGCTTGTACCGCCGTGCCACCGAGTAATCTAGAGGCTTCACCGGGATGGGGAGTCAAGACATGCTTGCCAGATGCGAGTCTTGTTTGCGCAACAGATTGATTATCAGCGGGGGCTGCCTCTGCTCTGGGCGGGTGAATAGCAGCAAGAATGTTCAAGCCATCCGCATCCAGCAATAGCGGCAGGTCGGACTGCATGACGGCATCAAATACAGCCCGTCCCCAATCACCCTGCCCCAGACCCGGGCCCAGCACAATCGCCGAGGCCCGCGCCATCAAGGGCAAGAGCTCTTGTGCCTGCTCCAGGCCATAAGCCATCACCTCGGGACGTCGGGCGATAATGCTGGCTACATTGCTGGGTCTGGTGGCAACCGACACCAGGCCCGCACCGACATAGAGTGCCGCCTCTGCTACCAGCGCCACAGCCCCACCCATACCTAGATCGCCACCCACCACCAGCAGGTGCCCCTGGTGCTTCTTGTGGGTATTTTTGTGTCGCCGAAAAAGAGCAGGCGGTAACTCTTCCCAAGCAAGCCGTTCCACCCAGCCGTCATGCCGAGCGTAAATCGCCTCAGGCAAGTCCAGATTGGCATACACAATCTCGCCCGCATACTCAGGCCCATCATTGGTATAGAGTCCCAGCTTAGGCGCGACCAAGGTGAGGGTCACGGACGCCTTGATACATGCGCCCAGGCAGGACCCCGTATCCGCACACAGGCCCGAAGGAATATCAACAGCAAGCACCGGGGTGCGGCTCTGATTGACCCGCCTGATAATCTGCGCAAAGGCATCTTGAACATCCCTGTCCAGCCCGGTGCCCAACAAGGCATCAACGATGACATCTGCTGCCGCCAACCCATCGCGGTTTATGTCGCTCTTTATATCAAGTGGGGGGAGTGCTCTTGCGGCACTGTCCAGATAGAAACGATAGGCTTGGCAAGCATCGGTGTCATCCGCGGGTGGCTTCCCCACTAGGCATACTTCCACCTGCAGCCCCTTGGCGGCGAGCAACCCGGCAATGATGAAGCCATCGCCGGCGTTATTCCCACTACCACAGACGAGGGCAATCCTGGTAGCGGCAGGCCACCTTTGCAATAGCTGGTCAACGCAGGCCTGAGCCGCGCGCTTCATCAAGGTAATCCCGGGGATGGCGTATTCTTCAATGGCGACCCTATCCAACTCGCGCACCCCGGCGGCGTCATATAGCCTGGAGGCACTAGGAGTGAGACTATTCAATGTTGCGGGCTTTGGTGATGTCATGGGTAGTGTCATGGGTAGTGTCATCTTGCCTGCACAGGCATGATATTTGATTATATGACAATCTGCTTGCTGCTTCTCGCCCAATAAGAGTGGAAACTGAGGGCGTGTAACTGAGCGGGTGTAAATAAGGGCTTCTACATGAGCGACATTGACTGGCAACACTTTGGTAAAGAGATAGAAGCCTGGTCCCGTGCCGAGGGTTTCAATGCGGTGGGCATTACCGACCTGGAGCTCGCTCAGCATGAGGACTATCTCAATGCCTGGCTGGAGCGGGATTTTCACGGCAGCATGAGTTATATGTCCCGCCACGGGACAATGAGAAGCCATCCAGAACAACTCCATCCGGGAAGTATCAGCGTCATCAGTCTGCGGATTGATTATCTGTCTCAAGAGCCTGAGCCGATAACAGTACTGCAGAATCAGAACTCGGCTTATATTTCCCGTTATGCCTTGGGCAGGGATTATCACAAGGTACTGAGAGGGAAGCTAAAAAAGATCATTGCCTTGATGGAAGAATATCTGAGGTGCCACAATCTTGACAAGAACCTCGACAATGACTTTGACAATTTTGATGCCAGGGTATTTACCGATAGCGCACCCTTGTTGGAAAAAGCCATAGCCGAGAAGGCCGGGCTAGGCTGGATCGGCAAGAACACCCTCTTGTTGTCCGAGGAAGCCGGCTCTTGGTTTTTTCTCGGTGAGATTCTCACCAACTTGCCGTTGTTGTCGCTACAGCCTGCTAAGGTCGTCAATCGTTGCGGTTCCTGTAGTGCTTGCATGGACATCTGCCCGACCCAAGCCCTAGTCGGGCCCTATCAGTTGGATGCAAGGCGGTGTATTTCCTATCTGACAATAGAACACAAAGGGGCTATTCCGGTGGCGCTGAGACCCCTGCTCGGCAATCGCATCTTCGGATGCGATGACTGCCAACTCGTGTGCCCCTGGAATCGATATGCACAGACCCACCAGGAAAGTGACTTCAAACCGAGACACGGCCTAGAGGATGCACAGTTGATGGATTTGTTTGCCTGGTCTGAACAGGAATTCTTAACAAAAACACAGGGCTCAGCAATAAGAAGAACCGGCTACGAAGGTTGGCTTCGCAACCTGGCTATCGCCCTCGGCAATGCGCCCTTTGACCCCGATATAGTGGCAAGTTTGAACCGCCGTCTGGGCAAATTTTCCACACTGGTTGATGAGCATATTCACTGGGCACTAGAGCAACACTTAGAAAAACACTTAGCAGAACAACAAACCGCAAACGAAGAAGCCCTGAGTTAAGAAACCATGGATTAAGAAGCCATGGGTTAGGCCGGATGAGATGCCCTGCTGAGATACCACTCCCTGCTATTCCTTATCAGGTACAATAAACAACAATAGTGAACTCGCATGCTGAACTGCATGCTTAGTCTCATCGGGACAGGTAATACTAGGCATGCCCAAAAAGGTTGAAACTCACTCTCAGCAGCTGATCTGGATGGATCTGGAGATGACCGGTCTTGACCCAGAGACCAATCGGATACTTGAGATGGCCACCTTGATAACGGATTCTTCTCTGCACCTCGTGGCTGAGGGTCCCGTCTTTTACATCAAGCAAAGTGAACCATTACTTGCCGGCATGGATAAATGGAATACCGAGCATCATACGAGCTCTGGCTTGATAGAGTTTGTTCGTACTAAGGGTATTTCAGAAACAGCAGCGGAGCTTGCCACTTTGGAATTTCTTGCCGGTCATGCTGAAGCCGGCACAGCGCCGCTATGCGGTAACAGCATCAGCCATGACCGGCGCTTCCTGGCGAAGTACATGCCGCAATTGGAGGCCTTCCTGCATTACCGCAACATTGATGTGAGCAGCATTAAGGAACTGGCACTCCGCTGGCGTCCTGATATAGCCTCAGGTCTGGTGAAAAAAAACACCCATCGCGCCCTGGAAGATATCCAGGAATCAATAGAGGAACTACGCCACTATCGTCAGCATTTTTTCCGTCATTCCGTGCCTGAGCGGCCTGAATAGTCCAGGTGTTGGGTTATGTCATCGCCTCCATCAGTATCTTCCAGCCTACCCATGCTCTGTGAGCCAGAGCAACTTTTAGAGCATCTTGACGCTCCCGAATTGCTCATTGTTGATCTGTGCCGGGACCAGGTGTTTGCCCGCTATCATATTCCTGGTGCGCTGCATGTCAGACCGGCGGAGTTGCTCTGTGGCATTGAACCCGCGACGGGCAAGCTACCGGATATTGAACAATTAAATTCACTCTTTGCTCGGCTGGGTTACCGCGACGACAAGCATATTGTGGCTTATGACGATGAAGGCGGTGGCTGGGCAGGTCGGTTTTTCTGGACTCTGGAGGTGCTTGGTCATCAATACGCTTCCTGCTTGAACGGTGGGCTCATTGCCTGGGTTGCTGAGGGCAAACCAGTAACCACTCAGTTAGTGCCACCAACCCCGACTCAGGTCAAGCTGGAAATTAATTCTCAAGCCATTGCGGAACAAGAAGATGTTATGCAGGCAATCAATGCACCCGATACGATAATCTGGGATGCACGTTCCCCTGAGGAGTATGCTGGCACCAAGGTCACCGCCGCTCGAAATGGCCATATCCCTGGCGCCATCAACCTGGATTGGCTGGAAGTCATGGACCAGGACAATCATCTAAAATTGCGCAAGGACCTCAGGCATTTTCTTAATGCCCGGGGAATAACCGATGCCAGCAAGGTGATTACCCACTGCCAGACCCACCACCGCTCCGGGCTAACCTACCTGGTGGGCAGGATACTCGGCATGAAGATTAAAGCTTACCCCGGCTCCTGGTCTGAATGGGGTAATGACCCGCGCACCCCGATTGAACTCTGAACAGCCTACTGTTAATAAATCATGCAGACTCTTTTTGTTTTTTTACAAAAGCTCATGCCTCAGCAGCTACTCAGTCGCCTGGCAGGGCAGCTTGCACACTCGGAAAATTATCTGGTGAAAGAGATTTTTATCCGATTGTTTTGTGTGTTTTTCCCGGTCAATTTACTAGAGTCGGAACGCACTCAAATTCAGGACTACCGGTCATTCAATGACTTTTTCACCCGTACCCTACGCGAGGGTTGCCGCCCTATTGCCGGGCACCTGTGTAGCCCCGCGGATGGCTTAGTTGCCGCCCTGGGCAATCTACATGCGGGGCAGTTGCTACAAGCAAAAGAGATTGAATATTCATTGGACCAGCTACTGGCGGAGACGCCTCAATTCACGCGCGGTAGCTTCATCACCATCTACCTGGCACCACACAACTATCATCGCGTCCATGCCCCTTGTCAGAGCGAATTGATAACCGCCCAATATATTCCTGGCAGGTTGTTTTCAGTAAACCAGACGACAACTACAAAAGTGCCCGACCTGTTAGTGACCAATGAACGGCTTGTCTGTCAGTTGAGGACCCACCCGGGCCTGGCAGCCGCTGGCAGCACCATCTATTGCGTCCTGGTGGGTGCCATGTTGGTGGCGAGCATCAAGCCGGTCTGGTCATCTGTACCCTGCCGCCCAGGGCTTGAGGTAGATACGGGAAGGGGAATGAAGTTTGAGCAGGGCGAGGAAATAGGCTATTTCCAAATGGGCTCCACGGTGGTGCTCGTATTTGATCAAGAAATGGATTTTATTGTTGACGTAGGGCAACCCATCAAGTGGGGTCAGCCGCTGGTCTGAGGAAAGCTGGATCTATGAGAAGAGGCTCAGGCTATTCAGCATCCAATAACAATTCAATCCTATCCATAACATCTTCCATGCGGCGCACCAGTGCCTGGTAGGGTTCTGGACTCGCCATGTCTAACCGGCTTTTATCAATATCTCATAAGCATAGTCTGAGCCGCCCGCTTTTAAGGTGTCAATAAACGCATCCCGCACTTTTATATCACCTTTGAGAAAACGCTCCGAAAACCAAGCTGCACCCGAGATTGATGTTGCATATTGGAAGACGTAAAAGTCATAGTAAAAATGAGGAATATAAGCCCACTCCACCGCGTAGGCATCATCAATGCTGAGCACACCCTCGGCATCACCATGGTAACGTTTGAGTAGTTCGGCGTACTTTTCAGTAAAAATGGTCCCGGTTAACGGTTCTCCCCTTTCTGCCGCTTCATGTATTGCCAACTCAAATTCTGCAAACATGGTTTGTCGAAAGAAGGTACCGCGAATAGATTCCAATGCTTGTCCCAAATAAAAGAGCTGCTCCTCTTTGGTTGTAGCGGCAGCGATCAAATGCTCTTCTAGCAAAATTTCATTGATAGTGGAGGCCATCTCAGCAGTGAAGGTTGAATAGTTTGCCTTCTCAAAAGGCTGGGCTCTCTTTGCTAACATGGTGTGTACTGCATGTCCCCATTCATGCAGATAGGTGGAAAGCGCATTGTAATCGTCGTTATGATTGAGCAGCACATAGGGATGCACATCGTAGGCTGAGCCGCTCATGTAGGCACCGGAACGTTTTCCGGGCTGTGGATAGACATGCGCCCAGTTTGAATCTAGCGCAGTTGCCAGATGTTGGTTGTATTCCTCACCCAGCGGCTTAAGCACCTCCAAGGCAATATCTTTTGATGCCGCTATCCCAAAGTCCGAACTGAAACCAGAGCCCGCTTCCACCAGGGGCGGATATATATCATAATATTGGAGCTCCTCAATGCCGAGAATCCGCCCCCGCAACTTAAAGTAGCGATGCAAGGTGGGGAGATTTTCATTCACCTGAGCAACCAGCATGCGATACACCGCTTCGGGCAAATTTTCCTCCGACAACTGCAGGTCCAGTACCGAGTCGTAACCACGGGCTTTGGCTTGAAACAAATTCGCGCGCACTTCCGCATTAAGGGTCGCCCCCATGCTGTCTTCATACTCCTTCCAGATTGCCCAGAACTGATCAAACACTCGCTTGCGGTCTCCCCGATCGGGGTGGGAACGAGCGCCGGAATAGCCCGCCTGATTCAGCTGAATTTTTTTGCCGCTGCTCAAGGTAATTTCCGACCATGGAATATCGGCATTTGCCAGCATGCTGTAAATGTTATACGGGCTATTGCTCATAGCACTCGCCGAGGCGAGTAGGGCTTCGCCTTTTGCATCTAGCAGGTGCGGTGCCCGGCGAAGCAGATCTTTGATATAGGTATCAAAAGGCTTCAACCGGGGTTCTTTTTTGAGATAGCGGTTGAGTTTTTTCTCGCCCAAAGCAAGCAAGGCAGGATCCACCCAGGAGGTGGCTTCAGAAAATTCGGTACCCAGCGTTTGTACCCGAGCGTCTCTCTGTTGAGTCACCGGGACCCGCTGATCCTCATCGCTTTGCATACTGGCATAGCCGCTCAAACGATAAAAATCTTTGGTCACGCGAGATTGTTCCTCTAAGGCATCCGCTAGCTTGGCAGCTGTTCCCCCAAAACCATTGCGTAGTTGGGGCAGTTGTTGTATGCGTGATTTGATATCAGTGAATGCGTTTGCCCAGGCGACGTCGCTCTCATAGAGATCTGTTAGATCCCAACGGATTTGTTCTCGCTCCACCTCCGCGGGTGTGTCTTCTGTGTTAATAAAGAACATACCAATGAGGAGCATGCCAATAAAAAGCGTACCGACAAGAGAGAAAAGTAATTTTGTGCGCATAGTGATATACCTCGGATTGCATCGGAAGTTGAGTGCCCTAGTAGTGAGATAGAATAAACCACATTCGGGAAAGGAAGGTCAACAGCCAAGGCACCTTGGATTCAACCCCGAAGTGCAACCGGCTTCGACAAGAATGACGGGGTTCGGCGGGACGACTGGGTTCGGGGCGGGTGAAGTGGCACTTAAGAATTGAATCCAAGCACCCATGAGTGCCTCAGGAAGCAACAAATTCCTGCCGTAATTCTTCTATGCGGTCGCGCAGATGGGCGGCTTCTTCAAATTCCAGGTCTCTGGCATGGGCAAACATTTGCTTCTCCAGAGCAATAATTTGTTTTTCCAGCTCGTCCCTACTCAAGGCTGTGTTACTACGATACTTCGCTTTTTTATCCGCCACGTGCGCCTGCTTTCTGCCGCGTGCGGGCGCACTCCGGGCACCTTCCAGAATGTCTATAACCTGCCGTTTAACACCCACCGGCGTGACCTTGTGTTGTTTGTTATAAGCAATCTGCCGTACCCGGCGACGGTCAGTTTCATCAATAGCACGGCGCATGGAGTCGGTGACCTTATCGCCATACATGATTGCCTTGCCACGGATGTTTCTTGCCGCACGACCGATGGTTTGGATCAAGGATCTATCGGAACGGAGGAAGCCCTCCTTATCCGCATCAAAAATGGCAACCAGCGATACCTCGGGCAGGTCTAGCCCCTCCCGCAACAGATTGATGCCCACCAGAACATCAAATTCACCCGCCCGGAAATCGCGAAGGATTTCCACCCGCTCCACCGTATCAATATCCGAATGTAGGTACTTTACCCGGATGTCATTGTCATCAAGATAGTCGGTCAGGTCTTCCGCCATTCTTTTAGTCAAGGTAGTAATCAGAATTCGCTCGTCCCTGGCGGCCCGGTCTTTGATTTCCGACAGGACATCATCCACTTGAGTTTGCGCGGGTCTCACTTCCAATTCCGGGTCAATCAAGCCCGTGGGGCGCACTACCTGGTCCACCACCTGCCCTGACTTTTCTGCTTCATAGCGACCGGGTGTTGCCGAGACGAACACCGCCTGGGGCGCGAGTGCTTCCCATTCATCAAACATCAAGGGCCGATTATCCAATGCCGAGGGTAGTCGGAAGCCAAATTCCACTAGCGTTTCCTTACGAGAGCGATCGCCCTTATACATGGCACCAAGCTGCGGTATACCGACATGGGATTCATCAATCACCAGGAGCGCGTCCTCAGGCAGATAATCATAGAGAGTCGGCGGTGCCTCACCCGCGCCCCGGCCTGACAAATAGCGGGAATAATTCTCAATGCCACTGCAATAACCCAACTCTTTGATCATCTCCAAATCAAACCGAGTACGTTGTTCTAGCCGTTGCGCTTCAACTAGTTTGTTCTTGTCTCGGAAATATTTCAGCCGGTCGTGCAATTCTGCTCTAATTTTATCAAGGGCTTTGAGGGTGACTTCCCGCGGGGTGACATAGTGCGATTTAGGGAAAATAGTGACCCTGGGAATCCGCCGCAATACTTCCCCAGTTAAGGGATCAAAGTAGGATAGTTGCTCAATTTCATCATCAAACAATTCCACTCTGATGGCATCCTTGTCTGATTCCGCGGGGAAGATATCAATGACATCGCCCCGAACTCGGTAGGTGGCACGTCGCAGTTCAAACTCATTACGGGTATATTGCAATTCTGTCAGCCGCCGCAAAATCCATCGTTGGTCTACCTTGTCTCCTCGGTCAAGGTGCAGCACCATCTTTAGATAGGCACCGGGTTCTCCCAGCCCGTAAATCGCCGACACCGAGGCCACCACAATCGCATCGCGACGTTCCAACAATGCCTTAGTAGAAGACAGGCGCATCTGCTCAATGTGTTCGTTGATTGCCGCATCCTTCTCAATATAAACATCCGATGCGGGCACATAGGCTTCAGGTTGGTAGTAGTCATAATAGGACACAAAATACTCTACGGCATTTTTCGGGAAGAACTCCCGAAACTCTCCATAGAGTTGTGCTGCCAGGGTCTTGTTCGGCGCCATCACCAGCGTGGGTCTTTGTAACTTCTCAATGAGATTGGCAATCGTGAAGGTTTTGCCAGAACCGGTCACCCCGAGTAGCGTCTGATAGGCATAGCCTGCTTCTATCCCTTCAAGAAGTTTGGCAATGGCAATGGGTTGATCGCCCGCTGGTTTGTATTCCGAATGTACTTGGAAGGGGTTGGATTTCATCTTCTACCTCAATACCAAGAAGCATGATAACCCGAATTCAAACCGAAGATGTTATTAGCCGTCATTCTTGGGCTTGCCCTGGGAATCCAGCCCGGCAGCGCAGCAAGTTAACCCCGCCGTCATTCTCGGGGCGGCGTGGGGAGGGTGACGACGCGGAAGCGTCAAGTGGCGAGGATGACGGAATAAATCGGAAAACAATACTCTTTTTACTGGATTCCCGAGCAAGCTCGAGAATGACGGCGCATTGAGAAGTAGCGAGATGATACACTGCGTTGACTGAGGGTGACACTCACCTTACAATTTACCCCTGTTGATCTTCCCCGATAGCTCAGTTGGTAGAGCAAATGACTGTTAATCATTGGGTCCCTGGTTCGAGCCCAGGTCGGGGAGCCAGATTCGGATCTACCGGCTCCCGCTAGGCAGGGGAGCCGTCCTAAGACCGCCCTGCCTGGCGATTACTGGTTAACCCACTACACAAGCAACATCATTGAGTGACGATGCGCCCCTCATTTTTTTCTATCGTTCTTTGGCCTATCCCCTTCACCGCGGAAAGCTCCTCGGGTGAATAAAATCGGCCGTACTTTTCACGATAGTCAACAATCGCTTGTGCTTTCTTTGCCCCGATATTCAGCAAGACCTTGGCTATGGTTATAGCATCAGCCTCGTTGATATTAACGATCAAGCCTGCTTCAACGAGTGTGTCGTCGCTAGCTTCGTGGGACACTCCATCACTTGCTTCATCGGCATAGGTGCCACTGCCAAGACAAAGCAAAAAAGTCGCAAGTACCAACTTCAATATATTTCCATATTTCATGTGAACTCCTCTCTGATTGCGGTTATTTAGATGCCGGTTGCTACACACAATAGATAGCTGTGACAGCAGGGAAAAGGTTAGCAATGGAGGCACAGATAGAAACCCGACAAGGTCTCTTCTTCGGGTAAGCAAATAGGCGGGCGACCGGTAGGAAATACGCTATAGTGAACCCTAGACAATCTCTGCAGAACAGAACTCAGCAGCCTAGCCTGTTATTCGCCTTCAATGCCGACAATGGGTCTGATAGTGGTCCAATCCTTACACTGGGGGCAATGCCAATGCATCTTCTTGCCTTCAAAACCGCACTTCTGACAGCGGTAACTCGGTTTATCAACGATCAGTGCCATAACAAAACTTCTCAGGATGGCAAGATTTTCCTTCGCTATGCCGGTGGCATTGTCCAGGTGCAAATCAATGAGCGGTGGCAATCCACGAATGGTCGGATTTTTCTTCAGGTAGCTCGCAATAAACTTGGCGGCCGCCTCATCTCCCAATTCCTTGCGAAAACTTTTTGCCAGGATATGCACAATAGAAATGGACGGTGTCACCTCCAGGCAGGAGAGTAGATACTGGCGCAGTTCTTCTTCGGGTCTGCCATCAGCGCGATAGGCGAGCTCCAAAGCTTCCAGAGACTCAGGGGCGTAGATGGCATCCTGGTCACGGATCCTGGTCAGGGCGGTAATGGCATCGTCGTATAGCCCTTCTTGCAAATCAATCCGCCCTCGTACCAATGATGTTCTTGGATTATTGACATCGTGCCCTATGGCTTCCCGCAGGGCTTTACGTGCCTCTTCCAGTTTATTATCTGCGAGGTCCTCTTCCGCCAGTTCGCAATAATAATGCGACGCGGCTCTCTCATAGCGCTCTTCCGGGTCCTTACCTGCCAAGAGTTTGGCGACTTCAATCGCTTGGGACCATTCTTTTTCTCGTTCGTAAATCTTAAGAATAATCTTCAGGCTTTTCCGCCTGACACTATTCGTCTTGTCGGTGTCTGGTTCTTGACTGAGGATGACGCATAGTGCTTCCGCACGATCTAGCAGCCCTGCCAGCAGAAAGTCCTGCGCAAGTTCTAGTTGCACTTCATGCTTTACATCAGTGGACAAACTCGCTTGTTTCAGAATCGTTTCATGGACGAGCACGGCCTTCTCAAGTTCACCTCGGCGCCGGAGCAGCCCACCGAGAGCAAGATACGTTTCCAAGGAGTCGTCGTTGACTTCCATATTTTCAAGAAAGGTGTTGACCGCTCGGTCCGGCTCCTCATTGAGAAGATAGTTAAGCCCACGGTAATAGTTAGCCCCGCCAGATCGGGTCAATTTAGTCCGCTCCCGGCTCCCTAACCACCAACCAATGGCGATAGCGACGAAGATCACAAGATACAGTAGCCAGTTATCCATTTTTTAATGCTTTTGTTTGATGCTTTTGTTGAGTACGGCTATTTAGTCTTCAGGCACCCTATTTGCCGATGCTGCTGAAGTGCTGCTTGGCAGGGACTGAGTTGACGCTCGTGCATCCAACCTGAGGCGGGCACGGGAAAAGATATTGGAGAAGACATTCAGCACAATACCAAACAGGGTACCCAGCA
The DNA here is from genome assembly GCA_965208605.1 of Candidatus Azotimanducaceae bacterium. Classification (GTDB taxonomy): domain Bacteria; phylum Pseudomonadota; class Gammaproteobacteria; order Pseudomonadales; family Azotimanducaceae; genus UBA9659. The sequence goes on from OZ242345.1 coordinate 2,086,183, forward strand.
CAAACACGAGCAAGAGCCACCAGGAAACCGGCAAAACAGGCGTTGCAAAGCCCATGAATTTCAAGGCGACCTCAGTAGAGTTGTCCATCGCTACCAGCAAGGCGACCACAAACACCAGGGTCAGGAACAAGATGAGCAACCACTTTTTTATGAATCCCATAAAAGTGCACTGCTAAAACCGGGACGGGGGCTTGCTAGGCTGGGTCATACCCTGATTGACCCGGTGCCGTAATTCCTTACCTGGCTTGAAGTGAGGCACATACTTGCCGGGTAGACTCACCGGTTCACCCGTTTTCGGGTTTCTCCCTACCCTGGGCGCCCGGTAACGGAGGGAAAAGCTGCCAAACCCGCGTATTTCTATGCGTTCCCCTGCTGCCGCCGCATCGGTCATCTGCTCTAGCATCGTCTTGACTGCCAGTTCTATATCCCTGGCAGAAAGCTGGGTCTGCAAGGAGGCTATCCTTTCTATCAACTCTGACTTGGTCATTGTGCTCCCTGCGCAGGATTAACCTGCATCGGTTCCCGAGTCGGTATCTCGCTTGATGCCTTCCAGCTTCCGTTTAATCAAACCACCTATGGTGAGGCGGGTCTTTGCTTGCTTCTTCTCTTCACGATGCTGCTGGACGGCGGCATCCTCAGCGGCAAGGTCCTTCGCCTTGACGGACAAGCTAATAGCGCGATTTTTGCGATCAATGGCGATGATTTTCACCTCAATTGCTTCCTCAAGAGTGACTGCATTGCGCGCATCTTCAACATGTTCAACGCTGATTTCGGAGGCTTTCAGTATGCCGTCAACATCCTCTGCCAATTCAATGATTGCTTGCTTGGAGTCAACTTCCCGCACCTTACCCATGACGATGGCACCACGGCCGTTCATCGCGAGATAGTTGTTGAAGGGATCATCTTCAAGCTGTTTCAGACTCAGTGAAATCCGTTCTCGTTCGGCATCAATAGTGAGAATCACTGTTTCAATTTCATCATCTCTGGTGAAGCGACGCACCGCTTGCTCGCCCGGTTCACTCCAGGAAATGTCCGACAAATGCACCAGACCATCAATGCTGCCTTCAAGACCAATGAAGATACCAAAATCCGTAATTGATTTGATGCGTCCCTTGATGCGGTCACCCTTCTGGTACCGAGAGGCAAACTCTTCCCAGGGATTGTTTTGGCACTGTTTGATACCCAGAGAAATGCGCCGCCGTTCCTCGTCAGTGTCAAGGATCATGACTTCTACTTCATCTCCCACCTGGACGACCTTGCCCGGATGGATGTTACGATTGGTCCAGTCCATTTCCGATACATGCACCAGCCCCTCAATGCCTTCTTCAATCTCGGCAAAACAACCATAGTCGGTAAGATTGGTCACTCTCGCCATGGTGCGGGAGCCCACTGCATATCGGTTGGTAATTGCAAGCCAGGGGTCTTCGCCTAGTTGCTTCAAACCCAGAGATACGCGATTCCGCTCACGATCAAATTTTAGCACCTGCACTTGTATCTCTTCACCAACGGCAACGATGACACTCGGATGTTTGATGCGCTTCCACGCCATATCGGTGATGTGCAACAACCCGTCAATACCACCCAGGTCAACAAAAGCACCATATTCGGTGAGATTCTTAACGACGCCAGGGACCTGCTGCCCTTCTTCCAGACTACTCAGCAAGGCTTCTCGCTCGGCGCTGTTTTCCTGCTCTAGCACCGCCCGTCTGGAAACAACAACATTGTTGCGCTTTTGATCCAACTTGATGATTTTAAAATCAAGCTCCTTGCCTTCAAGTTGCTCGCTGTCTCTTAAGGGTCTGATGTCGACCAAAGAACCAGGCAAAAATGCGCGAATGTCTCTGATTTCAACAGTAAAACCGCCCTTTACTCGACCGCTGACAATACCTTTTATGGATTCTTGCTTGTCTGTTATCTCTTCCAATACCTGCCAGGATTCGGCGCGTTTGGCTTTTTCTCGAGACAGGCGAGTTTCCCCAAAACCATCATCCACAGCATCCATGGACACCTGCACCGTGTCCCCTATGCTGACTTCCAGATTGCCTTTTTCATCAAGAAACTGGGAACAGGGAATGACCCCTTCGGATTTGAGTCCGGCATGCACCGTGACCCATTCATTATCAATATCAACTACTACCCCGGTGACGATGGCACCGGTTTTCATATCAATAATCTTTAGACTTTCTTCAAATAACTCTGCAAAATTTTCACTCATGGATTCATTCCCGGGCGTCTACCCATATATCACGAGCCAACTTCTCGTGAGTCAAGTTATTGTCATGCGCAATTCTGGTTCCCCATGAAGTTAGGGCATTGGCACCAGAGATCCGCCTAGTTTTTTCGTCACTATTGCCTTTACCTGAGCCAATACCTGGTCAATTTCAGTATTGGTCGTATCTATAAACACCGCATCTTCGGCGGGTTTTAGCGGCGACAGCGCACGTGTCATATCCTGCTCGTCGCGCGCCTTTATGCTCAGAAAAAGGTCGTGCAGGCTAGCATCAATACCCTTATCTTTCAACTGCTTGTATCTTCTCTCGGCTCTGGCTTCCCCCGTGGCGGTGAGGAAAATTTTTACCTCGGCATTCGGGAAAACAACTGTACCCATGTCCCTGCCATCTGCTACCAATCCCGGTGCCCGGTGAAAGGAATGTTGCAGGCTCAGGAGGCTAGCTCGGACACCCGCCAAGCGAGATATGCTGGCAGCATCTACCCCCGCGGCATCGGTGCGGAGCTCTAGCGTCACCTCCTGATTATCCAGAGCAATCGCCAATGGCTCTTCTGGATCCCCGGTCAACTGGAAGGTAATATTGAGCTCAGCGGCCAGATTTGATAGCACCCCTTCATGCTGGGCGGGGCTTGCCAGGTCAATCTTGCGGCGCCTTGCGCTCAGACCCACGAGACGATACAGGACGCCACTGTCAAGCAGATGAAAGCCATATCCCTGTGCCAGATGCTGGCTCACCCTGCCCTTGCCTGAACCACTGGGACCATCGATGGTTATCACCGGAACATCATGCATGGCGGTGCTGGTCATTCCTGATCATTCTTTATTGGGTGCTTTATTACACTCTTTATTAAACTTTTTATTAAACTCTTTATTAAGTGACGCAAAGTGATCTCGGGCCGATTTAGCACGGCTGAACAAGGCTTCCAGCCCTTCGGGGTCGTCCTGTTCAATCAGCTGTTTGATGTCCCGAAGCTTGTCCAGGTAGCGGTCAAGCACTGCCAACACCGGTGTGCTGTTGGTGCGGATAATGTCCCGCCACATGCCGGGGTCCGATGCGGCAATTCTGGAAAAATCCCGAAAGCCCCCAGCAGCATACTGAAACACCTCAAGCTCCTCGCCCTGTTCAGACAGGGTATCTACCAACGCATAGGCAAGTAGATGCGGCAGGTGACTGGTCTGGGCAAGGAGGATGTCGTGCTGCGCGGGCGTCATGGCTACCACCTCGGCGCCCAGCCCTTGCCAGAGAGCGGAGACCTTAGCAACGGCTTGCGGGGCAGTATTGTCAACCGGCGTCAAGATGACTCGATGCTGCGCAAAGAGATTACTGTCGGCGGCCGCAAAACCGCTTCTTTCAGACCCGGCTATGGGATGTCCCGGCACCAGATAGGCAGGCACCTCGCCAAAGACCTGGCAGGCAGCCGCGATGACTGCTGACTTCACACTACTCACATCGGTAATCAGGATATCTGTGGCTTTGAGGGTATCCAGCGCTTGGAAGACTGGCACTATGGCATGTATGGGCACCGCCAGGATTACCAGTTCGCTATTGGTGTCGGTATCAGCCAAGACGGCATCTGCCAGAGATACGCCAGCCCGGTCGATCACGCCAGCATCCAGTGCCTGTTGCAGGCGGGTGGGATTCTCGTCCCAGGCGGTTATAGTCTGGGCAAGACGGCGGGTTTTAATCCCCGCTGCCAAGGAACCGCCAATCATCCCCATGCCGATGATGGTGATTTGCTTCCAGAAGGTGTCTTGCTTGCCTTCTTGATTAGCCATGCCTACCACCCGGCCTGCAGAATTTTCCGAAGGCTAGCAACGAACCTTTCATTCTCCGCAGGTAACCCGGTCGTGACTCGAAGATGGCACGGGAGACCATAGACCCCCAGTGTTCTGACTATCACTCCTTCTTGTAACAGCCGCTGGTAAAGGGGGCTAGCGTCCCTGCCAAAATTGATGCTGAGGAAGTTACCCGCGGACGGAATATAATCAAACCCTAGTTGCTCGCAGGACGCCATGAGATATTGCATCCCCTCATGGTTAAGGGCAATGGACTTGTGAAGATGCGCTTGGTCATCAATGGCACCCCGCACTGCAGCAAGCGACATGGCATTCACATTAAAAGGCTGGCGCGTTCTGTTCATCAGGTCGGCAATGTCCTGGTTGCTCACCGAATAACCTATGCGGAGCCCCGCCAAGCCATAAGCCTTGGAAAAGGTGCGCGTGACCACCAGATTGGGATACTGGTCAATCAGTTGCAGCCCGTTAGGATAGTCAATGCCCTCTCTAGTGTTCATAGCATCAGCATATTCAAAATAGGCTTCGTCCAAGACGACAATGACATGCGGCGGTACCCGGTCAAGGAAGAACAGGAGTTCACTAGTGGTAGCCCAGGAACCAGTGGGATTGTTGGGGTTGGCAATAAACACCAAGCTCGTCCGCGGGGTGATCGCGCCCAGCATGGCTTCTAAATCCTGGCGATAATTCTTTGTCGGTACCGTTATCAGTGTGGCATCGAGGGATTTGGTGACCAGTTGATAGACGATGAATGAATGTTCCCCAACGATCGACTCTTTACCGGGGGCAAGATATATACGTGCCAGCAATTCAAGCACATCATTGGAACCATTGCCGATGGTCAAGCGGTCTGGTGCTACACCAATGAATTCTTGCAATTTGCTTTTCACGAGGAAAGCACTGCCATCGGGGTAGCGGGCAAGTTTGCCTAGTTGGGAAGCGAGGGCTTGTAGCACCTTGGGGCTTGGCCCTAGTGGATTTTCATTGCTTGCCAGTTTGATGATGTCCGTCAAACCCAGTTCGCGTTCCAATTCCTCAACGGGTTTACCCGGCTCATAGGGAGACAGGTCGCTGATACCCGGCTGTGCTAGTTTAATAAAATCAACCATGACAAGACCGGTGCATCAGTTCCTGCGCCTGATTCTTCTGAAATTTGATGGGCACATTAATTGGTATCAACCTGGATATAAGCACGACTGTATGAGGGAGTGTATGCACATCGCTCGGCGAGCATCCACCCCATAGCACCGAGCACCAGCATCATTGTATTGCCAAAGTGCTTGAGTCGCCATATTTTAATGCCAGGGGCTATTGAATTACTGAGCAGATACAAGTCTGTGTATTGACCCTCATGCAATGTCAGTCAGTCTTGATGATTTTTGAGGTATGTAGTATTCTGCCTCAAGTGTTTGGGATTGAAGAGTCATACCTCCGTAGCAGGTGCTTTTGGGAGTCATATTCCGAGAGATGCCGATGGGGTTCGCTATGGCAGTTGTGATGTTTGTTCACGAGATTTAGCGATAATACGTTATCGTTCAATTAGGTATCCAATTGAAAGTGCAGACTGGTGCTTATGAATAATACGTATTTTGATATCCAGGTGAATGGTTATGCTGGGGTGGATTTTAATCGAAACGATTTAACGGCGGAAAACCTAAGGCATGCCTGCTGGAGGCTGGAGAGAGATGGCGTGGCGGGAATTCTAGCCACGATAATAACTGCCCCATTGCCGGATATGCTTTTCAGGGTGACACAGTTGGCTGATTTGTGTGCGCAAGACCCTGTGGCCGGAAAAGTAATTCGGGGGGTGCATATTGAAGGGCCGTTTCTCAACAGTGCCGATGGATACCGAGGTGCACACCCACAGGCTCACATACTAAAACCGGATGTTGAGGTGGCCAAAGCCTTGCTTGAAGCTGGGCGTGGTATGCTTCGTTTGGTTACTTTGGCTCCGGAGTTTGACGAAAATAATCGGGTGACGAAATATTTGTATTCCCAGGGTGTAAGTGTTTCGGCGGGGCATTGCGACCCGCAGTTGGACGAATTAAAGTCGGCTATTGATGCGGGGCTGAGCATGTTTACTCACCTGGGTAACGGTTGTCCGCAAGCATTGCACCGGCACGATAATATAATTCAGCGTGCACTATCTCTAAGAAAGGATTTATGGCTCTGTTTTATTGCCGATGGGCATCATGTGCCGTTCAATGCCCTCAAGAATTACATCGAGCTTGCCGGAGTCGAGAGAAGTATCATTACAACGGATGCAACGGCTGCCGCAGGCGCCAAGGCCGGGCGCTATACGCTTGCTCATGTCGAGTTGGAAGTCGGGAATGACCGTGTTGTTCGTGAGCCAGGTAAATCAAACTTTGCCGGCTCTGCAATTGATATGAGATCGAGTTGCTCAAATCTGCAGGGTACGCTAGGCCTGACTGGTAACCAGGCGCAACAGCTCACCTATTTCAACCCCATGAAGGCAGTTAACCTTATGTAGGAGCCGGACGTTCTTCTTGACTCTCCTGATATTTTCGGATAATGCGCCTCAAACGTTCGAGGAAAGTAAAAAATCAGACTCATGTAACGAGAGTAACGAGGGGCAGTGAAATTTATTACATGTGATAATGAGCAAGCACTGGGCAGAGCGGCGGCGCAGATGGGGGCGGAAGCCATTCGTGCTATAGCCGAAGTTAAGGACAGAGTCACAATCGTTGTTGCGACTGGAGCAAGCCAGTTTACGATGCTCGAGCATTTGGTTCAGGAACCGGAGTTACCCTGGGACCGCGTCGATGCCTTTCACCTCGACGAGTATGTGGGTATCTCCGCAGATCATCCTGCCAGTTTTCGCAAGTATCTAAATGAGCGCTTTGTATCAAAGGTCAAGAGTCTCGCCGTTTTACACGAGGTAATTGGGGATGCGAGTGACCTTGACGCTGAAGTGGAAAGGTTGAACGCGTTGATCGGTGGGAGAGAGGTGGACGTCTGTTTTGGCGGCATTGGTGAGAATGGTCATTTGGCTTTTAATGACCCGCCGGCAGACCTGGAAACTAACGACCCGTATATTGTGGTAGATCTTGATCAGGCTTGTCGTCAGCAGCAGTGTAACGAAGGTTGGTTTGGTGGTATGGAAGATGTCCCTGAGCGTGCGATAAGCATGGCTATTAACCAGATTATGAAAAGTAAGAAACTCATTCTCTCTGTTCCAGGGGAGAGAAAAGCAGAGGCGGTAAAAAACACGTTTATCAGAAATGTTTCACCTGAGTTTCCTTCAGCGGTCTTGCGTCGGCATGGGGATTGCCATATTTTTGTCGATACCGATTCTGCAAAATTACTATAGTGGATGATTCGTACACTAGACGAGAAATCTATTTTCGTTACGGTGCGTTCTTCTTGGCCCGTTGCGATGGCGTAGAAGTGAGAACGCTCTCCAATTGGTTTGTACCGGTCTATGCAAAACACGCTTTGTGAAGAAACAGCTTTTCTTCTAAACCACAAAACAGAGGGTTTAGGGTATGATCGCTCATCCGTGCAAATCGGCATTGTACATTTGGGTCCCGGGGCATTTCATCGGGCCCACCAAGCCGTCTATACCGATGACCTCCTACGGCTCGGTGCTAAAGAGTGGGGTATTTGTGCGGTTTCAATCTGTAGCGCCAGTGTACGAGATGCGCTACAACAGCAAGATAATCTGTATACACTGGCTATTTTAGATCGAAAGGTTTCCTATCGAGTGATCGGTGCTGTGAAAGAGATATTAGTGGCACCAGACGATCCGCAATGTGTAATCAGGCGAATGAGTCAGCTGACTACTAAGGTGATCACGCTAACAGTAACAGAGAAAGGGTATTGTCTGACCGCGGAAGGTGGCCTTGATTTCGTAAATGAGGCTATCCAGCACGATTTGACTAACCCCGAATCGCCCCGTAGTGCTATCGGTTTCTTAGCTGCGGGTCTTAGGTGTCGCCGGGAAAACGGCATTCCGCCATTCATACCGATCAGTTGTGACAATCTCACAGAAAATGGGGCGCGTTTGGGGCGGGCAGTCATTGAGTTTGCCGATGCATTGGACCGGGACTTTGGTGCCTGGATTGAAAGGGAAGTTCGCTTCCCCTGTACCATGGTTGACAGTATTACTCCGGCGACAGATGACACGATTCGCAAAAATGTAGCCGAGTTCACGGGGCTGTGTGACAACTGGCCTGTTCAGCGCGAGAGATTTTGTCAGTGGGTGATCGAAGATTTACCGGGCGTGGTTCTGCCACCGTGGTCTGATGTCGGGGTCACGCTGACAAAAGATGTAGGAGGCTTCGAAACAACTAAGCTGCGTATTTTGAATTGCCTTCACTCCGCTCTGGCATTTGTTGGCACATTGGCGGAGATGGAAACCGTTGAAGAGGCGGTTTCCAGTGAGTCTATTGGGGCTTACCTGGAGCAGATGATGGAGGAGGAGATTATTCCCACTCTGCCCTTTGTTGAGGGCCTGAATCCGGTGGAATACGGCGAGCGCATTCTGGAACGTTTTAAAAACCCGGCTATTCGTCACCTGCTATCGCAGATTGCCTGGGACAGCACTCAGAAAATTCCATTTCGTATTTTGGGGACAATTGAGGAAAACCTTGATGCTGGCAAAGGTGCGGCCAGGTTGTCCCTGGCCCTAGCTGCATGGATGAAATTTGTCTGTAAACAGGTGAAGGAAGGCACGCCAATAAACGATCCGCTCGCCGACAAACTGAAGACAATAGCGCAAGATTGCAACGGTAGTGCGCAGGACGTCGCGCGTTTTCTTGAATTGGAAGAGGTCTTCCCTCAAACATTGATTGTGAATGCCCGGTTCCGTAATGATGTTACGCGAGCCTATGGCCTGCTCGGAGAGAACCCCGGTCCCGTAGCTATTTTAGCCGCGCTAAAAAACCTATAGATGACTTCGTTGTTGGTAATTGGCGAATGCATGATGGAGCTGAGTGCCCAAGACGATCTGTATTATGCGCGTGCGTTTGCGGGAGATACCTATAATGCGGCAGTCTATGCCAAGCGTTGGTGTCCCGAGCTGGAGGTTTCCTATCTAAGTGCAGTGGGGACGGATGCTATCAGCGACGCCATGTTGGAACAGTGGTTGACCGAGGGCATTGATTGTTTGCTGGTCGTTAGGTCCGAGGATGCACCCCCGGCATCTATACCATCGCTACCGATGCAGACGGTGAGCGTAGCTTTGTTTACTGGCGGGACCATTCTGCCGCTACACAGATGATGCAGTTGCTACGCGCGTGTGGCGGCGCGAAGATAATCCAGAATTTTGATTACGTTTACTTCTCCGGTATCAGTCTTGCCATTTTAAGCGATGAGGATAAGGATTCGCTGCTGGACCTTGTGCAATCACTGCGTAACTGCGGTGCTAAGGTCGCATTCGATCCCAATTATCGTCCGAAGATGTGGCGTGACCGCAATCACGCGACCACGTGGATTCAGCGTGCTTACCAATGTAGTGATATAGTCTTCCCTGGGCTGGAAGATCACGAGGCACTATTTTTGCATGTAACCCGGGAAGCAGTCAGCGATTATCTCCATCCGTTTCATTTCAGTGAAATCGTGATTAAGTGTGGTCAACTGGGGGTATATTGCTACGGTGATGGCGATGCGCCAGTCCATTTGCCCTATAGACCTGCGGAGAATCAGGTCGACTCCACCGCTGCTGGAGACTCTTTTGCCGGAACCTATATGGCATCCCGTATGGCAGGTCGGGGTATATCCACCTCTGTGAAGGCCGCCGGTGCGATAGCCGCCTTTGTTGTTCAGCACCGGGAGCTATTGTTGAGTCCGAGATTTTCCAGGAATTTGGAAACGCCCAGGTTGAATGCCTCTGAGGAATGCCTTTCAGTACAATTATCGGTAGCTTCCCATGGAAAATGATTACGTCCACCAAATGCAAACTCTCCGCACGAAGACTGAAGGATCACCGGGCATCGCCGTCAAGGAGTACAATGAGTTGGTGGCTCTGAATATTGAGAACCGACAGGCCAGTGCTGCTATATTGCTACAAGGAGCCCAAGTGAGTCATTATCAGCGGTGCGGTGAAAAGCCGTTACTTTGGCTCAGCTCACTGTGTGATTACCAGGCTGGCCAGCCGTTGCGGGGAGGTATCGCTATCTGTTGGCCATGGTCGGGGCAGTTGGGAAACAACAGTGAAGCCGTGCGAAAACAGGTACCTTGTCCATCAGCCGCCGTCCCTGCCCATGGTTTCGTTCGCGCACGCCTCTGGTCTGCTTCCGATATAGAGGTGATAAGCGAAGATTTGACTACGGTTACTTTACAGTTGCCAGTGAAATCGACGGATGAACCGCTCTGGCCCTATGACAGTCACCTGCATCTGCGGCTAGGTGTTGGAAAAACCCTCGAAGTATCGCTCTCAGTTGTGAATCAGGCCCGGCAGCCGGTGAACTTCAGCTCGGTCTTGCACAGCTATTGGGCAGTGGAGGACAGTGTCCAGTCGGAAATTCAAGGGCTGGAGGGTGTTTCCTATGTTGACGCTCTTCAGGACTGGCGAGAAAGCACCCAGAACGGCCCGGTTAGGATAGTCAAAGAACTGAACCGGATCTACCGTGATGTCCCCGCCAACTGCCAGCTACTTGATCGATCCTGGCAGCGCACCATTCATCTGAGTAGCGAGGGCAGCCGAAGTACGATCGTCTGGAACCCGTGGCGAGAACGGACACGCAATCTTCCAGATTTTTCGGATGATGCTTACCGGAACATGCTCTATATTGAAACTGCAAATGCTCTCAGCGACTGTGTTGAGCCTCTTCCCGGTGAAACTCACACCCTGGGCGTTACTCTTAGCCTGGGCGCAATCAGCGTAGTTGATGGCGAAAACACAAAATGTCAAACGAAGCAACTATCCGCCCTCTTAATCTTGACCTGGATTACTGAGTTCGGATATACTTACTCAAACGTTTGAGATATGGATTTTAGACTAATGGGGAAATACTTTTCAGTAAAACTCTTTTGTATCATTTTTTTGGTGGCAGTTTCGGTTGTGACCATCAGGGGAGAAATCGAGCCGACAATTAACGGGGAGCCGGACATAACTTTGCGGCTGGCTGAAAGTCTACCAAAGAATAACCCTGTGACGGTTGCCATGTATCGCTTTGCTGAGTTAGTGGAGTCCAATACTCAGGGCAGAGTCACTGTCAAAGTTTACGCCAGTGCCCAGTTGGGGCAAGAGTTGGAAACTATCGAACAGGCACGTCTTGGTATCATTGATTTCGCCCGTACCAATGCCGTTGTATTGGCGAATGTCAGCCCCAGTGTGGGGGTGCTTACTTTGCCCTATATTTATCGCGATCAAGAGCACAAGTATAAGGTGCTGGACGGCGCTATAGGTCGAGATATCCGCACTGATCTGCAGGATGTAGGATTGATTGGCTTTGACTATTTGGAGGCAGGTAATCGCTCGTTCTATACGCGGGCAGATAAGCCGATAAACACTTTGGCTGATATGAAGGGGTTGAAAATACGCGTGCAGCCGGCTCCGATTATGATTCGGATGATCGAACTACTGGGCGCGGTGCCTACGCCGATGAATTATGGTGAGGTTTACTCGGCGATACAGACAGGAATAGTGGACGGCGCTGAAAATGACTATGTTAGCTTTGCCACTTCGGGGCACTATGATGTCGCCAAAAATTATGTGGAGGACAACCACCTTAGCCCGCCTGCAATATTGCTCATGAATTTGAAAAAATATCAGTCTCTTCCCACCCAGTATCAGAAAGCCATTTCAGCGGCTGCACACGATGTCGCACTGTTCGAGCGCGAACTCATGAATGAGGCCAATCGAAAGGCTAAAGGTGACATGTTCAAAGCAGGGGTTTCAATTACGTCTATTGATAGCACGCCCTTTCGTCAGGCGATGCAACCCATTTATGACGAATTCCCTGCCTATAGCGATTTACTTGTGCGAATCAGGGAGGTCGAATAATGGAAGCACTTGGAAAGGCACTGCTTCGGTTTCTGGACACTGTCAATCGCTATACCGAATTGGTCTGTTGTCTGATGTTGGTGGCAATGGTCCTGATTATCGTCGTTTCGGTATTCTTTCGATACGTCTTGTCATCACCTATCAGTTGGTCCGAAGAAGTGGCACTGCTGTTGCTCGTATGGTTCGGCATGTTGTCCGTAGCGACTGCGGTGTACAGGCACAGTCACATGGCAATTACCATTATTTATGCTCGCCTGTCTGACACTGGTCAATATTGGTTAAACCAGGTGGTGCAAATACTCATAGCGGTCTTCGCTTTGAATGTATCAATTAACGCCGGTCTACTGGTGGAGATGGTTGATGTTCAAGTTCTGTCGGCTTCCGGGCTACCCAAGGGCTGGTTGTACCTGGCGCCATTGATTGGAGGCGCGTTAATGGCCCTGAATGCGGCAGGGAATGTATTTCTGGATCGCTTTGTCAATGATAGTACTTCTTGAATTCAACCCCTAAGGCAGTAAGTTAAAGGCGGAATTCGGCACACTATGGAACAACAAGCTACAGCCACACTTATCCTCTTGGGGGGATTTTTATTCTTAATGTTTATGCGGTTGCCTATCGCCTTTGCAATGGGGGTCTCATCGCTGGCAACGGTTGTGTATTTAGATATTCCTACTATGGTATTGGCGCATCGCATGGTGAACGGACTGAACAGCTTCACATTTTTGGCAGTACCCTTTTTTATCCTTGTTGGCCACTTAATGGGGGCGGGCGGAATCTCCGATAGACTGGTGCGTTTTGCCGATACTTTAGTTGGACGCATGCGCGGCGGATTGGCCCAGGTCAATATCGTTTCCAGCACAATGTTTAGTGGAATATCCGGATCATCGGTGGCAGATGTGGCATCCATCGGCTCTTTTCTCATTCCTTCAATGGTGAAGCGTGGACATCGTCCCGGCTACTCCGTCGCAGTAACGATTTCATCTTCCGTGCAGGGGGTTTTGATCCCACCCAGTCAAAATATGATTTACTACTCACTCGCTGCGGGCGGTCTTTCATTGGAAAAGCTTTTTCTCGCAGGCTATGGGCCTGGTCTACTCCTCGGCGGTGCTTTGATGCTGCTATGTTGGATGCTGGCGATCAAACAGGGCCACCCTACAGGGGAGAAATACTCCTTTATTCAGTCATTGAGAGTTGGGTTTGAAGCCTCTATTGGACTGTTCACTGTCGTCATAATTATTGGCGGTATTGTGCTGGGTATTTTTACAGCGACAGAATCGGCGGCGGTTGCTACGGTTTACGCCTTGTTGGTTACCGTAGTCATCTATAAGACAATGACCTATAAGAAATTCGTTGAGGTACTAAAACAGTCAATGGAATCTCTGGCCACGGTAATGGCCATTATTATGACTTCGTCCGCGTTTGCCTTTTTGCTCGGTTTTTTGGAAGTACCCGAGATTCTGGCGGATACAATTCTTTCGCTCTCTTCAAGTCCTATTGTGGCAATACTGGCCATTAACCTGCTATTGCTTGTGATGGGTATGCTAATGGATATGGGAGTACTTATTCTATTACTCACTCCCATGCTACTACCTATCGCAACTCAACTGGGTATTGATCCCATTCATTTTGGCATCATTATGTTGATAAATCTCGGGATCGGTGTCTGTACGCCACCGGTCGGGACTTCACTGATGGTGGGCTGTTCGATTGGTAAAATTTCAATCGAGAGCACAATTCGCGAAATGATTCCATTTTATATTGTTATGGTCGTTGTTTTGATGCTGGTTACCTTTGCGCCAAGTCTTACCTTATTCCTACCCGGTTTATTCGCGGGATAAATATTGGTGAGTTCGTATCCGGCGGTCTATATTACTATTTTTTGAGGGGTTGTTATGCAGGAAACATGGCGTTGGTTCGGTCCAAATGATTCCGTGACACTGGGAAACGTATTGCAGGCGGGCGCCTCTGGCGCAGTCTCTTCACTACATGAAATTCCAACGGGTATGAGCGTGGTCACGATATCTGATGTAGCGATTTGCACTTTATTTGATGGGCTACCTGACAGGGCTGCTTTCTAAGATTCTCTCTATCAAGGCCACTGGGGTATTTCTTGCTCAGAAGGGAAGCAACTCGTCCTCCATGCCATCGAACAAGTCCGGGTGCATTGGCGCCATCGGCTCATAGTATCGGCGAAGCTGATCCGCATAATGTGTCTTGAAAGCCTCAAACCCTTGTGGTGCGCGTACCAGGAAACCAACCACCACCAGCGACTCGCCTTTGAAGCACGGGTGCTGAACTACCTGCGCAACGGCACAGACCTGTAGCGCCTGCGCTATCGAGCGGGCTGCCTCAGCAGGTCCATGGCGGGGGCTTCTTCCCGGTGGACGGACGGGGAGATTGAACCCGCACGTCCAGGGCGCCGGCGTGCGTGGGATTGACGATGAGCGCCCATAACCGGGAAGGTGGCGTGATCTGTATCGCCGATCGCAGGGAAGTGGCGCAGCGCAGGCAAGACTCACAATGAAGATGCGAAGACTCTCAACAGGAAGCCAGAGTAATGGTACGCTAAGCCATTAAACGTTTCCAAAATACGGCAAAAAAGGGCGATCCCTCACCTCCGTCAACTATTTCCGCTTCGTCAACGGCAATTTCTATTCGAGCTAAATGCTTGAATTATTTATAGATAAATCCTTACAGTACTTTTCCGTCCGGTTGAGGTTTAAAGACCGATTTTCTCCATCACACCCACGGGGATGTTAGTAGTCAGAAGGGAAGCGACTCGTCCTCCATGCCATCGAACAGGTCCGGATGTGTTGGCACCTTCGGCTCATAGTATTGGCGAAGCTGATCGACATAATGCTTCTCGAAGGCTACCGTCAGTTCATAGAGGAAGTTGAGACAATCGGCCGTTCCCTCATCCGACAGTTCTGGCGGTTCCGGTAAAACGAGTGGTAATCGATTCATGCGTCACGCCATGGAATGATGTATCTGCGTTAGCGCGATGCCGCCGCCGTGCCGAACAACTCCAGGTAGAGCTTTTCATCTAACAGTGGTATTTCCTGCTGGGCCGCCGTGGCCAGCAATTCACCGGCCATGGTGGTGAGCACACGGTAGTTGCCGACGGCGTGATCGCATAGGGTTTGATAAAGCTCTGGCGTCATAAGACTGGCGTTACCGGCGCTGTTCAGTAAATGCTTCAGACAGGCCATCAGTTCCTCCCGGCTGGCATACTCCCGGTGCAGCCGCACCCGGATATCCAGGGGCAACAGTTCTTCCCGGCGCAACTTGTTGCTGAGGCGTCCATCGCCGGCCAGTACTACACTCAGGAGCAAACGAAGTATAAGAAGTATTAATGGGGTGTCGAGAGTAATTGGTCGTCCAGAAAATAGTCTCGGGTCCTGAAATGGTGGAAAACGGCTCGCGCAGTGCCTGCGGTTAGTACTCGCATTGTTGGTCTTATAGATCTTTTTCGCTCACCTTGAACTGGCTCTTGTCGACCTGTGCCGGCATGCCGTTGTTGTGGCGGTAGTCTTCAATCGCGTGGCGAATACCTTGGGCCAGGCTGCCGCCACGGGTGGCGAGCGCTTTTTTCATCGCCGTAGGATTGGTGAACAGGTTGTTGGTGGGTGCCAGGCTATCGGTCAGCAGATCCATCACAAAGCGCGCTTTGCGCTCGCCGGTTTCGTCCAAATCCATGTCTTCCACCCACTCGTCACAGGATTCATCCATCGCTAGGTAGGCCTGCAGTACACGACGGTACACGCCACTTTCGTGCCAGCTGTCATCGGCAAAACGACGATCGCGCTTCGCAGTGGTGTAGTCACTGTTGCCTGCCACCACATCGACCAGTTTACTGGCGTAGCCAAGCACATGCTTGGCGGTGACCAATGGTTGTCGGGCGAGCTGGACGCCGGTTGTTTTCAGGGCATCGGTGATGTCTTCTGTGCGGGCACCCACCAGCGGACTGAGGCCGATCACACCTTCTGCGGCGTTGTTGATCAAACGATCGTTTTTGCGCTTGCGTGCCGTGCGGTGTTTTTACTGTGCGTATTCATCGTGACTGGCCCTCGCTGGGTTCCTGTAATGGCAGGTATTCTGGTCTGAATAATGCCAGAAACATTCTGGATTCCTGGCCTGACGAAAAAAGGAAGCCGACATGCAAATAAAGCACATCGGCTTCCGGGTGCGTGGGTTCTATACTGTCGCTTCTCTTGCATTAAAGGAGCAACACATGAGCACGTCCGCCCAACAGAAACGCCACGCCCTTATATTCTGGGAGAATCACGGTCTCAAAGCAACCATGGATTACGCCAATGTCAGTCGCTCAACCCTCTACGCCTGGCGGAAAATCGCCCGCGAACGTGGTGTGGCAGAGCTTACTGACCGTAGCAAGGCACCGCACCGCCGGCGGTAATGCCGCCCGCTTCGCACAACTGGTGCAGGCCCAGCAGACGATTTCAAACTGGGTCTCCTCATCGACAGCATTGATATGGTAGCGCCCTTTGACCCCGTCCTGATCGCCCTGATGAACGGTATCCACCCGGATATAGCCCGGTTGACTGTTGGGTTGCGGCTTGCGTCGCGCGCCGATGGTATGGGTGACGGGCCGGGTTTGAGCAAACTTCCAACGCACCCGCGGGTAAGTGCTGGAACGCCTCAGGTGGTACAGATGCGATACCGAGATACCGGCCAGTCGCTGATAGGCAGGGAGATTAAATCGCTGCCAGGCGCGCTCACATGGACCAGAAAGCTGAGCACCACGCCTTTGCCGGGTTTCGTCAGCGTGTGGTAGGCAAACCGGATGAGGCTAGGGCGGACAAAATCATACCGTTCCGAACTGGGTATGCCGGGAAAACTCAACCGCCCGGGTGCCGTCTAGGAAGGCACGTACCTGCGGCAGGGACTTGATGTCGATGTCATGCATGATGGGTTCCATCCTTCCATCATGAACAGGGTTCAGGCTAGTTCAGTATCATTTCGTGTTAGAAACACGGCTCCCGTTCAGTATCATCTCGTATTGGACAAGGCTGATGAGGGCCCGATCATCGCGCAGTCTGTTCAGCATGTGGACCACACCTACAAGTCTGGACGCGCTGGTCTCAGTCGGCCGTGATACCGAGACCCAGGCGCTGGCACGGGCCGTCAGGCTGCATATCGATCAACGCGTATTCCTCGATGGCAACAAGACCGTGATTTTCAGATAGGGAGAGCACCGTATACGCTCTATCTCAAGAACTCTGCCGGTAGAAGGTCGGTGTCCTGGTAAGAGAAATTCAAATGGTAGGGTCTAGATCATCGATTAAAATTACTCGAAAAGAAGTGGGACCATGGAGAATGCCAAACGACGCATGGAGTCCCAAGAAATTCACAATCCTATTAAAACGCGAGGACGCTCCATCCGCTCCTCTGACGACCTGGATGGACGGGTGGGTGAATTTCGCAGATTGACCCTCTTTAGTGGTGCCGGCCTGGAATATTAAGGGATAGTAAACCTTATGAATTACAAGGGCTTACATCACCTGAGCGGAACGTCCCGGCTGCTTTTACGCGAAAAGCTTCTACTGGTAGCGACTTTTTCTTGACTGGTATTAAGGTTCGTGGTATCTTTCCTCAAACGATTGAGTAAAGAAGCCTTTTTATAAGTTAAATCTCAAACGTTTGAGGCTGGTTGAAAATTATTCGATTACGATAATAAGCGAAGAGGTAAAGAGGTATGAGCAATGGACAGAAGAGGTGCCGCGTTGTGGCACTGGTTGCAACCGGCACTGCATTAAACTGTGAACCTAAATTGAGAGGTGAAGCGTCATGAAACTACCCATAGTCTCAAAGAAAAAAGATCTAGCGCGTCTAATTGGTACGGCAGTATCTCTGGTGGCGCTTTTGTTGTGTATCGCGGATGTTTCGGTAGCTGAGACCGGTACTGAGGGTGCGGTTATGGAAGAGGTTGTTGTTAGGGGGATTCGCTCTTCCTTGAACCAAGCTCTGGACCTCAAAAAAGATGCTGTAGGGTCGCGTGACTCGATTATGGCGGACGACATTGGCAAAATGCCGGACCTCAATCTGGCGGAGTCGTTGCAGCGTATATCTGGCGTTGCAATTACAAGGCATAACGGTGAAGGTCAGACGATCAGCGTGCGTGGTCTTGATCCGCAATTTACCCATGTCAACGTTAATGGGATGGGTATATCCGTTGCTTCTACCGGTCCTGAATTTGGTGGACGAGCCCCCGGGCGAACCGTGGACCTGGATATTTTCCCGTCAGAATTGTTTGGTCGCGTTGACGTTAACAAAACGCAGACTGCCAAGATGGAAGAGGGGGGTATTGGTGGGGCTGTGGATATGTATACACCAAAGCCGTTTGATTTTGACGGATTCAATGTTAACGGATCGTTGCAGGGTGGCTACAACAGTTATTCCGAGGAGACGGATCCACGTGGCTTCCTGATGTTTTCCAATACTTTTGCAGATGATACCTTAGGATTGCTTGTTGCCGGTGCGTACCACGAGCGTTCCATTCAGGGTGAAGGGGCGAGTGCTGTGAGCTGGACATCGGCGGATGCCGATGGTTTTATTTGGAACTATGAAAATGGCGTTCCTCCAGGGGTAACGGAAGATGAACTCAATAGCGCTTTTGTGCCACGTCTACCCAGATCTGAGTTACAGCAAAATGAACGGGACAGACTGGGTTTAACCGCGTCCTTGCAATGGAGGCCGTCGAGTGATTTTGAACTTGACTTTGATGTCCTCATATCTGAGATGGAGACAGATACCTCCATCTATCTTCTCGATGCCGTCTTTCGCAACCAAAGAGATGTTATTCCTATCGCGGCAACGATTGAGAATGGAAATTTGGCAACCGGAACATTTGATAATGTAGACCGCCGAGCTGAGAGTGTTTTTATTACGACGGAAACGGACTTCTCGCAGACGGTGCTAAATGGAAGTTGGGAGGCGTCAGAAAACTTGTCTTTCACGGGTCTGGTGGGTTATTCCGAATCAAGCCAGGCAAGAACGAATGAAACAAGTTATCTGTTCACTGCATTCGATACGCGCGTAGATGTGGACTTCAGGGGAAAACTCCCTTCTATCACAACCGACGTAGACCTGTTGGACGCCGATAGCTACGATAGCAATCTAATACGCATTCGCCCAAGTGACATTGACGATACGACCTTCACCGCCAAGTTTGACGGGATGTATGGTGACTATGCGTCAAATATCGAGTTTGGTATTCACTACAGTAAATTCGAAAAGGATAGAGTTGATCGTAGAAATGATCTCTCCGGCCTTGAAGATGTCCCGGTATCGATGTACGCCGTACGAATTCCTGAGTCAAATCTCGCCAGTGATCTTGGGGCGCCCGCTGGATTCCCTGGAACACACCTGATTGCAGACCCTAATCTTGGGGAGAGTGTATTTGGTGTGAAAAATGCCACTGCTACAGCGCAACCCAATGTTCTCGATACGAATACTATCACCGAAAGCCAACTTGCGGGCTTTGTAGCGGCTAATCACGAAGGGGAGTTTCTCGGTGGTACTGTGAGGTTTAATGCGGGTCTGCGGGTAGTCGAAACCACGAGTGAGGCGGTTGGCGGTGCACTGGCTGGCGGCGTGCCGACAACGAGTAAGCAGGAAAGAACCTATACGGATGTACTGCCGTTCGCAGCTGTTGCTTGGAATATTACTGACGAAGTGACTACCCGTTTGGCGTTTGGACGCACAATTACACGTCCATCTTTAAGCGCGCTAGTGCCTCGTACAAGTATTACAATTGGAAGAACGGTAGTAACTGGAAATCCTGATTTGGATCCGTTTCGATCCAATAACGCAGATTTTTCAGTAGATTGGTATTTTCAAGAAGGAGCTTCCCTTTCCGCAGCGGTATTCTATAAGGAGATAGATGGATTTATTGTTACTGAAAACTCACAAGTGCTATTCTCTTCATTGGGTATATCGTTAAGCTCGCTAGACGCAAGTGGTTTTGCGGGCGTGACACCCGATGCCCTGTTTACGGCCAGTCGGCCAGTTAACGGCAATACGGGTAAAGTGAGGGGAGTCGAATTTTCTTATCAACAGCAGCTGGATTTTTTGTTAACCGGGCTGGGAATTTTGACGAATTACACCTATGCTGATTCTTCTGTAGATTTCATTAGTGGTGACACCACGGTAGAAGGGACGATGCCGGGTCTGTCGAAAAATTCCTGGAATCTTATAGCTTATTATGAAACAGATGCTTTCGGTATGAGGGTCGCTGTTAATGACCGATCCGAATTTGCCGAAGGCTCCGCAATTATAGACGCGACCGGGCAGGTTCGAACTCGCGGAGACGCACAACACGTCGATGCGTCTGCTTATTATAATGTTACAGACAATCTCACATTGACACTTGAGGGCATCAATCTGACAGATGAGGAAGAGTTCACATACATAGGCGATGAATCAAGATCACATCGCTATATCGGACTGGGCCGTCAGTTTTTTGCTGGCGTGAGATGGGACTACTAAAGTAGCACTCTATTAATAGTACTAATGGAAGAGATAGGCTCTGGTATTATGCCAGGCCTGTCTCTTTTTTTTGCTAGATCAGAGTGTTGTCCCACTGGCAGGAAATGGCTGGAGTGCTATGCATGAATAATTCGACGGGAAGGGATTAATGTATTTTTTTCGCAACAACCAGCAGTATGGGAATATTTCTGAGATTATCCGTCCGCTGTTTCTGATATTGCTCCTGATATTCAGTCAAACCACTATTGCAGGAGAGACTAAACAAGGTGTGGATTTTCCAGTCGTGGCCTATCACGTGGACCTGCGCGTGCAGGTCATGCCGCTAAATGCTTTGAAAGCCTTGGCAAAAGAAGTATCGGGCTTAGGTTTTAATACAATCATTATGGAGTGGGAGGCGACCTATCCCTATAAGGAGCACAGTATTATCTCCAGTCGTTATGCCTATACCCGGGATGAGGTCAAAGCCTTTATAGAGTACTGCGATAAGCTGGGGCTGGATGTCATACCGCTTCAGCAGAACCTTGGTCACGCCGAATACATACTGATGCATGAGAGATATGCCTATTTGAGGGCGGATAAGAGACGACTTTCGCAAGTAGACCCTACGAGAATAGAAGCAGCGCGTGAGCTATTTGAGGAGCTCTATAGCGATATGCTATCAGTACATAAGTCAAAATACGTTCATATCGGTGGAGACGAAACACGCATACTTGACTGCGATCGATGCAAGAAAGTTTGGGATGAGTATGGCGAGGAAAAAGGAAAATCGAAACTGTATGTCGAGTACATGAAAATGATAGCCGACATAGTAATCAAGCGCGGCAAGATTCCCTTGCTTTGGGCGGACATGATACTGGCGCATCCTGAAGCGATTTCCGAGATGCCCAATAACGCGATCTATATTGATTGGAATTACGGCTGGAAGTCTGATCGCTTCGGGGAAAATCCGACCACACTTATCGATAAATACGGACTTAAATTTTGGGGCGCAACCGCGCTGCGCTCAGCGCCGGATGACTATCATGTGACTTCCTGGGACAAGCACATGAAAAATCAAACGGATTACATCCCCTATGCTCGCAGGACGGGGTTTGAAGGCATGGTGTTAACCTCCTGGTCGACATCCGGTGAATATGGGTATGAGTGGTTTGGCCCTGAAGTTGAAGTGGTAGAGCTCTATCCCATTCGACAGGCTTATCCGCATGCCTATCCGAACGATGGCTTTCGTATGAACACTAGTGCCTTTGTTGAGGGTATAAGACAAGAAGAGCCGATTGTTCTGAGGGATTTTGCGCGTGAGTATGCAAGTACGCGTTTTGACCTAACGGCTACGGACAGTGACGCGCTTTGGACTATTCTGCAGTCAGAAGAACTGTATAGAAGTGTGCCTGTGGGGTCGAAGAGCTTATCCGGAATAAGAGGGCTTTCGGCTGAGAGTCGTTTCGTCGAACCGACTTTGACCGAGGTGAGACGTCTACAGGCGGAGTTGAAAACAATTGTGCCCAGGAGGAACCATCGCGAATTTGCCCACTATGTCATGCAGGTTGATCTCAGGGAGTTTTATCTTAGCTTCCGTGTAGTTGAAGACTGGACTCAATCAGAAGCGTTTACGGGCGAAGACAAGGTGGAGGCAGTGAAACACTTGCAAGTATTACTGGATAGGTCGGAAGACCTGGATGACCGTTTTTCAAAGCTGTTTCGTGGTGTGATGTACGACTCTGAAATAGTGAATTTGAATGATTACCGGAATAAGAAAATTCTACTTTTACATAAGCGACTGACGCGCGAGCGCTGAATCATAGTATACGGTTGGGTTCGTATTATCCTGACTCCCTGCCCACCAACTCCGGAGTAAACTTCAACGTTTCAGCGCTAATTGTGTGGTCAGATGCCAAATCAAAAGCCATTTGTACCATTTCCCTGATGGGAGGTTTAAGTGTCGTCAGTGAAGGAATGAAATTGTGAGCATGAGAGATATCATCGAAACCGATTACTTTGACATCTCCGGGTACACTGATACCGGCATCGTGACAAGATCGTATAATTTTAATAGCCATAATATCATCGCCGGCAATGATAATGTCGGGGAGATTTTGCAGTTTCTTTATTTCAATTTGGACAGATTCGTCGGAGCCGTCGCAGACGAATTCACTAACGATCTTTATGGCGTGTTTTTTCAGTGATGATACATATGCCTGTTTGAAAATCTCATGTGTAAGGCTGTCGTTAAAAAAAAGAGCGGCAGTTTTTGTTTCCGTGCTTTCCAAATACTCAGCTACCAAAGCGGTGCTTGCGACTTCGTCAAGGCAGATATTTGCCCCCTTCTTGTCGCTGGTAAAGCCAATTTGCACGATGGGAATTGTCTTTTTGTTGAATTTTTCGTACCAGTCTTTCTTGCGGTCACTGCCGACTATAATCAGCCCTTCAATGTTATGTTTTGCAAAGTTCGAGATATCTAGAGAACTTGTATCCCTTTGATAAGAGCCTGCCAAAATCAGGGAAAATTTTCTTTCCCTGGCAATTTTATGCAGTTCGCCAAGAATAATTCCAAAGTAGGGATCTTCAAAATCGTAAGTAACAACCCCGAGGGTATGCGTTTTCACGCCCTTAAGGGTAAGGGCAGCGGAATTGGGGGTGTAATTTATTCGTTCCGCTTCGGCCAGGACTTTTTCGATTGTCTCAGAGGCAATACCGATTTCCATGGCTTTACCTGACAATACCCGCGACACAAGACTGATTGAAACTCCCAGTTTATCAGCGATACTCTTTTGTGTGGACATGCAGTTCCATCTAAATTGGTTGAGTTCATGTTTGTGTGCCGCAACAGGGAGTCCGTTCCACTTTCGCCCCCTCATGATAGACCGCAGGGTGAACTTCAATACTGATTTCGGTTGAACACAATTCCCGCCGAAATGCATGTTTCTTAAAATATCGCTTGAAATTCAATAGGTTAATGAACTT
This sequence comes from Candidatus Azotimanducaceae bacterium, assembly GCA_965208605.1. Lineage (GTDB taxonomy): Bacteria > Pseudomonadota > Gammaproteobacteria > Pseudomonadales > Azotimanducaceae > UBA9659. The sequence continues at coordinate 2,109,642 of OZ242345.1, forward strand.
TCCCTGCACGTCATAGTAGCAAGTTTAGCCTAAGTCAAAGTGTAAAAACAGGCACAACCGCACTGCTCGCTTGCCATGTGACGCTGTGGGAATATATCCTGACTAGAAAATATGAGCGCCTCGCATGGGAGCGAGGTGGGCGGGTAAAGGCAATGCTGATAAGTAGTGAGAACAAGCGAAACACACGGACAGCCACAGACGCGTCTATTGCGCCCGGCTCTACGATATACACAGATGGGCATGTGGCACTTCGGGAGTTGACAGCATGAGGGAGACGCAGCCTGCTGAACCCCCACAAGGTGTTGCGCGGCGTCTCCAGCAGCGAAACAAAAAAGCGACGCCTAACCTTCAAGACGCAGTGTTCAACCGCATCATTACCGGCGACGCTCGGCTTAAGCTGGCTACGTTGCCTGAATCTTCGATTGATTTGAGCTTCTGGTCTCCCCCCCTATTATGTTGGGAAATCTTACGAGAAACACATGACTTTCGATGATTGGGGCACCCTGTTGAATGATGTAATAGCAAGCCACTCGCGGATTATGCGTCCAGGGGGGTTCCTGGTTATCAATATTGCCGATATTTTGTGTTTCTCAGATGAGAATATGCCGCGTATCCAAGCAGATAACGTGCGTCGTAAAGTCAGCCCGGTAACGCGAGAGCAGGTACTCAGCGCGAAGCGAAAACACCCCAACGCAAACCGCAAAGAACTAGGCACCATACTGGGCTGTAGTGAGCAGACCATACAACGTAGGGCTGAAAATAATAATGTGAGGGGCGGTAAGCATCAAACATCAACAAAAGTGCTGTTGACGGGTTGCATGGTAGCGGAGTGGGCCGAGTCGGCCGGTTTTTATCTGTACGACCAACGTATGTGGCACAAAGATCCATGTTGGGCAAACAGCCGATGGCACTCAAACAGTTATCGGGCGGTGGACGAATTTGAACACGTTTATGTTTTTTGGTGCCCCGGCATCGTTGAATACGATAGAGAACGCCTAACCCGTGAAGAATGGGCGGAGTGGGGTTCGCGAGGTGTTTGGAACATACAGTCTGTACGAAAGAATGACCGCCACGAGGCCGAGTTTCCAGAAGAGCTTGCAGCTCGCGTAATACGTCTTTTCTCTCCGCCTTCTGGCGTGGTGCTGGACCCCTTTGTCGGTAGCGGAACAACAACGGCGGTAGCCAAACGGTTGGGGCGACAATGGGTTGGCATCGAATCTGAAGCACGATATGCCAGAATAGCGAGGAAGCGCGCCAATGTTCGCTTGGATTACGCAAAACTGCGCCAGAAAGCACCCTGGCGAGTGCGCGAGCTATGGCCAAGAAAGAAGGGGACAAGCTGACTGCCCACCGCCAAGGCACTATCCCCATTATTGGGGGACGGAGTGCTGTCATCTGTTGGAAAGTCCAGATTTCTATCGGTTGACGGTCTCGGAAGGTATCGCTCATGTCAGTTGAAAAAGCATAAGAATAGGCATAAGAAGATGGCAATAACACCAGAAATGACAGAGGCTGCATATCTAGCCTCAAAGGAAGTTTATGAGGGGAAAAAGAGTAGGCGAGATGCTATCAACCACTTAGCGAATAACATGAGCATGAACAAGAGTTCAGCGACAAGCTATATTGATATTTTCAAGAAAATGATGGTTGGTAAAAAATATATTAGAGGACTGAGCGCAGAAGCAACCGATTATTATTTAACTCAAATACGGGAAGATTATGGTGTTGCCAAGCTAGCCAATGCTCTTCAAGCGGTAAAGGGACACGTAAGGTATTATGAGAGGAAAAGAAATATACGAATGAAAGTAATAAAAGACGTTATTTCTCGTCATGCAAAAATTCTTAAAGATCAGTCTGTCATAACCTATCCCGATGAAATAGATACCAATAAACCCTTCTATGAAGGAGCTAAGAAATTAGTAGCAGTGAATGTATACGAGAGGGAGCGTAAAGCGCGAGATGAATGTATTGAGCATCACGGCTACTCTTGTACGGTTTGTGGGTTGAATTTCGAAAAGGTATACGGAGATATTGGAGAGGGGTTTATCCATGTACATCACTTAGTCCCACTTGCAGATATAAATAAAAAGTATGTAGTGAATCCCATCGAAGACCTTGTGCCAGTCTGCCCCAATTGCCATGCCATGTTACATCGTCGTAAGCCGCCATATACACCCAGTGAACTGAAAGAAATAATGCGTAAACAAGGCAAATGATGTCGGATTGCATCATTTTAATTTGACTTTACGCACCCAATTACCAACACCAATCAATCTTCCACAGAACTCCCTTCACCGAGTGCGCTGAGATTGATTTCAAACCACTTTTTGTCTTTCCCCACATGGCGCAGTCGTACCAGCAAATAATCATGCTCGGTTGCTAGCCAGAGGCTAGTCTGCCGTTTGTCGTCCGCCCTTACTCGCTCAACACGCACTGTGGTAGTGTCGCCCAGAGGCGTGTCTAGCTGTTCTTGCCCCGCGACCCTAAATCTATATTCCTTGAGCCGCCCAGCATCAAGAATCTGGTAAACGAGTGAGGGCGGGTTTGGGCTCCCAATCAGTGCTTCCTGCTGGGACATAAACAGCCGCACATCTTCCCGAAGTTGATATTGATACAAGAGTTTGTCCAGGGTGCCGGGCTGAATATCAAGCAAAGAGCCCTTGGACTCGACGGTCAAATCTGACCAGTTGAAATAGGCGGATTCATGCTTGTTTTTACCAATACCCTTCCGCTGATATAGATAGTGCATGGGCACGACGCGCCCGTCCGCCATTGTAAATTCGCTTACCTCGGAGACAGTGATAAGCATGCCGCGGGCGGAAGAGGCAAGTTGATAGGTGCCCTTCTCCAACTTTCGCAAACTGCGTTGCACCTGTACCTTAAATGGCAGTCCTTGCAACTCGCCGATATACTCGGTGTTGAATTCCTTTAACTCTGCCGCCACCTGCTGATTGATGCCTGGCAGCAATATCAGCAACATCAGCAATAAGCAGACTAGGAGCAATTTGTAATTCATAAATGCCTCGCTTGTAAATTATGCCCTACCAGATAAAGTACTAACCCTTGTTAGAGCCTCTACATTATCCATATTAGACAATATGAGAAGCAGTTTGACATGACTCATTTGCAAGGATTTCTACTCAGCATACTGCTCTGCTGTGCCTGCTTGCCGTCTGCTCGAGCGCTACTGGTCCCGAACCTCTATGTTGCTGAGGTGCTGGTTACCAGTACTGCCGCTAGCGAACTCAAGACAGGCACCAAGGCAGGGCTGCTCCAGGTGCTGGTCAAGGTGTCCGGCAAGGCCGATGTGGAAACCAATAGCCTGGTTCGCGAGGCGTTGCTTGAGCCAGTGACTTTTTTGTCCCAGTACGGTTATGAATCCACAAACAGCATGCTACTCCTGGATGACCGACATGTACCGGCGCAACGGCTGACACTCCATTTTGATCCGGGTGCGGTCATTCGTATACTGCGCCAGGCGCAGCTTCCTATTTGGGGTGCGCACCGACCCAGTCTGCTGGTGTGGGTGGCAGTCAGCGACGCTACCGGCAGGGAGTTATTACTTGAAGATACCGCCCACACTCTATTACCCAGCCTGATGAATCAGGCGAAACTGCGAGGCCTACCGCTCTTGTTTCCCTTGATGGATTTAGAAGACAGGTCCCAGATCAGCATCGCAGAAATATGGGGGGCTTTCCTTGAGCGGGTTGACCGGGTATCAGTTCGGTATAATCCAGATGCTATATTGACCGGGCGGTTGCAGCAGGATAGCACTGGCAAATGGCAGAGCCGCTGGTCATATCGCATCACCACTGATTGGCAGACTCTGGTGACTAGTTCATTTTCCGCTGATGAGCTGCTCAGAGACATGCTGGACCGACTGACTGATGAACTTGCCGCGCGCTATGCGCTGGACTCATCCCGAGGAGAAATTGCGCTCAGTGTTGGAGGTGTCACCAACCTGACAACTTATGCGGACTTGACTCGCTATCTGAATTCTCTGGCACCAGTATCCCAGAGCAGTCTGGTTGCTCTAGAGGAAGACCGAGTTGAATTTGAACTGCAAACCGAAGGGCAATACGAACAACTGATGGAAATCATTAAACTGGACGGACGCCTGGTGTTATTAAATCAAGAACCGCTCAGTAGCCATCTCTTTTATCAATGGACCCACTAGCCGAGCCTGTGATGCCAGATACCAAAAGCCCGCTCCGTCTGCTGCCGAATGCAATCACCATAATCAGGTTACTGTTGGTGCTGCCCATTGCATTTTTCATCATGGAAGAAAATTTTTATATTGCGCTCCTGCTCTTCTCCATCTCTGGCATGTCAGACGGCCTGGATGGATTTCTGGCGAGACGGTTTGACTGGGTGTCCGCCTTCGGCAAGTTGATTGACCCCCTGGCAGACAAGTTGATGATGATGGTGACCGTGCTAGTGCTGGGGCTCCTGGGGCACTTCCCCTTCATGTTAATGCTACTCATCATCGCCAAGGATCTGGTCGTCCTGGCAGGCGTTTTTTCCTATACCACCCTTGCTGGCTTCCCCGCCATCACGCCAACCTTCTTCGGCAAACTCACCACTGCATTGCAAATCATGCTGCTCTTTTCCCTACTGCTCAACTTGAGTTTTCCAGCGCTCTCACCCGCTATAGGTTTGCCTGATAGTTTCTTTCCGGTCTTCTATTGGGTGGTGGCAATACTGACAACACTTGATGGTACGAGCTATCTCTGGATATGGACCGGTAAACTCGCCAGAGATCCCCGCTGGAAGGAAACTATCTAAAACACAAACATATTCATACCTTGACGAGTGAACACCATGACGAACATTCAAAAAGTTTATCTCTTGCTGCTGATTTTTGCCGCTCTGGTGCTTATCTATTTTTTGCAGCCGATTTTGGCGCCCTTTCTTGCTGGTTTAGCACTCGCGTATCTCTTTGACCCGCTGGTGGATCGGCTTGAGAACCTCAAACTCAATCGTGCTTTTAGTACCTGTGTTGTGTTTCTGGTGTTCTTTGTGTTGGTTGTTACCGCATTGCTAGTCATCTTGCCGTTGCTATCAAGAGAGCTGAGTGCCTTGTTACGCGACCTTCCATTGCTCATTACCTGGTTACAGCAGACCACTAGTCCATGGCTAGTCGCCAATTTTGGTATTGACCCCTTTGCTATCAAGCCCGGGGACATCGTGAACCAGGTTCGGGGTAACTGGCAGCAGGCGGGCGGCATCGTGAAAATGATTCTGGAACAAGTGATGCAATCCAGCCTGACATTCCTGGCAACCCTGGGGAGCATCGCGTTGACACCAGTGGTTGCGTTTTACCTCATGCGTGATTGGGATCGTTTGGTGGTACGGATTCGAGCTCTGGTGCCGCGAGATAATGAACAACAATTTCTCCAGCTCAGCACCGAGTGTGATGAAGTGCTCAGTGCCTTCCTGAGAGGGCAGTTGTTAATTATGTTTTTGCTCGGTTGTATCTACTCGGCCGGTTTGTATCTTGTTGGGCTAGAGCAAGCAATATTGATTGGCGTTCTGGCGGGCTTGGTCAGCATAGTCCCCTATCTTGGTGTTATCGTCGGTGTTCTGGCAGCGACGCTGGCAGCTATGGTGCAGTTTCAAGATTGGATGCCTTTGCTGTATGTCTTGTTGGTATTTGGTGTTGGTCAGGCTTTGGAATCAATGCTCTTAACCCCCTGGTTGGTGGGTGACAAGATCGGCATGCACCCCGTGGTGGTGATTTTTGCTGTCTTGGCTGGTGGGCAACTCTTTGGTTTTGTCGGTATTCTGTTGGCATTACCGATTGCCGCGGTCAGCCTGGTCTTTGCGCGTCATCTCCATCGGCGTTATGTGCAGAGCGGCTATTACCAGAAGAGCTAGTACAGAAAAGCCGGTATCAAGTCTCAAAAACTCAAGGCGAGTAGATGCGTTGAAGATACTCTTCACAGGTGGCGGCACGGCAGGTCATGTCACCCCGAATATTGCGTTGATAGAAGCCGTCCAGTCTCGTGGCTGGTCTGCAGTGTATGTGGGTTCATACGTCGGGATTGAGCGGGAGATGATTGGCAAACTGGATATTCCTTTCATGCCGGTGGCAACGGGGAAGCTGCGCCGTTATTTTTCCTGGAAGAATCTAGTTGACCTCTTGTGTATTCCAATAGGAGTGTTGCAATCCTTGTTGATTTGCATCAAGGAAAAGCCGGATCTGGTATTTTCTAAAGGTGGCTTCGTTGCCTTGCCGCCGGTCCTCGCTGCCTGGCTGTGTCGAATCCCCGTTATCAGTCATGAATCAGATGTCACCCCGGGGCTAGCGAATCGGCTGACTAGTTTCGCATGTCAAAAAATATGCACCACCTTTGCGGAAACAAATCAGTATTTGCCTGCCAAAAAAGTAGTACATACCGGCACCCCCCTCAGGAGTGCTCTGCACCGCCGCGACGCGGCTGCTGGCTTTGCGCACTTTGAACTAGAGGCAAGCAGGCCGCTGCTGCTGGTGCTCGGCGGGAGTCTTGGCGCCAGAGTGATTAATGAGCAGGTGCGCCGGGTCGTCCCCCAACTGACTAGCAGGTTTAACCTGGTGCACATGGTCGGCCCGGGAAATATCCAGAAGAGTACCCTCCAGAAGAGCGACCTTCAGAAAAGATATGTCCAGAGAGAGTTTATCCATGAAGAATTTGGTGACCTTCTGGCGGCGGCCAGCCTGGTGGTGTCCCGCGCCGGTGCCAATATCCTCTATGAACTTTTTGTCACTCGCACCCCGCATCTGTTAATACCCTTGACCGCTGAGGTCAGCCGTGGCGAGCAATTGGTGAATGCGGCTATCTTCCAAAAGAGAGGTTTCAGCCGGGTACTTGAAGAAGCAGCCCTCAATGACCAGACCTTTCTGCAAGCAATAGATGATGTGTACCTTAATCGGCAAGGCATCCAGATAGCACTCGGCGAGTTTGAACAGAAAGACAGCACCGCGTTGATTGTGGAGCTGTTTGAACAACTAGTCAGGCATAGAAAATAGCGTTTAAAAGCAATGACACCAGCCAAGCCAAGCATGCGCATTACCGACCATAGGCTGGATATTGCCCAGCAGCAGCCGTCACCCAACTGTGATGACCGGCCAACGGATGACCTCAGCCTAGTGGTCATTCACGGTATCAGCCTGCCGATGGGGCAGTTTGGTGGTCCGGAGGTTGCGGCGTTTTTTTGCAATCAATTGGACTTTACCAGCCATCCTGATTTTGCTGAGCTTTGCGATTTCCAGGTCAGTAGTCACCTCTTTATTCGCCGTGACGGTGCCGTGATTCAGTTCGTGCCTTTCAACCGCCGAGCCTGGCATGCCGGTGAATCCGTTTATCAGGGACGGCAAAACTGCAACGACTTCTCCATAGGGATTGAGTTGGAAGGCGTGGACGTAGCACCTTATGAGGACGCCCAATATCAGTTGCTGATACCTATATGTTCAGCTCTTAGGCGTTGTTACGGTATAACCGCTCTGGTAGGGCACAGTGACATAGCCCCGGGAAGAAAAACTGATCCGGGTCCCGCCTTTGACTGGGAAAGATTCCGGCAAGTGCTGCGCGCGGGATAATTCCTTCTTTGCTCCCGACGGCGCGGAGCGGCTTACGGCGCCCCGCGCCGTCATTCTCGAGCTTGCTCGGGAATCCAGAGGAACAAAGGCAACCGCCTGTGGGGCATTACTGCTACACACCAGCGGGGGTTGGGGAGGGTGCCGGCGCGGAAGCGTCAGGCTTTGATGCTGACGGCAAAAAAATACATTCTGGATTCCCGCCTGTTTTGATCCTGACGGCGCGCTTTTTCGTAGTTAAGTGCTGAGGTGAGAAGCAAAGAATCTCTCGATTTCAGGCGCCAGAATCTCGGCCTGGGTCAGCAGGAACAGATGCCCGCAGTCAACCACTTTCAGTTCCGAGTTGGGAATACATGCATGCAGCACCTGGGCATTCAGCATAGGGACTATCGGGTCGTCATTACCGGCCATAATCAAGGTTGGTTGTGTCAACTTATGTAGCCAGGGCAGACTGCTCCAACCGAGCAGAGTCAGTAGCTGAAAGTAATAGCCCTTGCTGCTAGGCGGTTTGATTCGGCTGGCATGCTGCTTGACATGAAGTTTATTGATGCGCAAAGAACCGCCATAAATATCCGGGGCTATTTTATGCATATATTCTTTTGAAAAATAACGCATGGGGTTGGACATTTTCAATAACACAGATAGCCGCGCGGGAATCATTATCTGTCCGGCACTGGTTGCGGCGAGTACCAGTCGCTCGGTGCGCAAAGAATATTGCCGGGCAAATTGTTGCGCCAGCATACCGCCCCAGGAAATCCCCAGTACATTGACTTTGCCAATGCCAAGACGATCCAACACGGTGGCCGCCAATTCAACATGCTTGCTGGGTCGCCAGGGATAGCGGGGGGCATGCGAGCCTCCGGAACCCGGAACGTCATAGCAAACGACTGTGGTATTTTCCAGTTGCTCGATAAGCGGCTGAAGTACTTCAAAATTGACGCCGATACCATTGAATAACAACAGCGGCACACCGGCACCTTCTTGGGCATAGACTGCAGCTCGTACCCGTAAGCCGCTGATCCAGAAAAATTGAATTTTCGGGGTTCGCGATTCAGCCATTGATAGCCTTGCATTTTATTGGGTTCAATTAATATTGTCTCAATAAGCCTTGTCTTAGCAAATTCGGGTTTAAAACACATAGGTACCGGGAGCGGCTTCCATCAAGTCGAGACTCCCTTTCTTCCCCAGAGTCTTACGCGCATTGACCCTAGTCCCTGAATGTTGATTTAACCAGTTGCTCCAGTCTTCCCACCAGGTACCTATATGTTGCTCGGCACCTTTCAACCAATCGTCATGCGATGCCGGATGTTCGTCGTTCAAGAAATAATTTGACTTGGGATTCCCAGGCGGATTAACCAGCGCCTGAATGTGCCCGCTATTGCTCAATACGAAGCGGATATTACCGGTCAGGAATTGAGTGCTGCGATAGCAGGCATGCCAGGGTGTTATGTGGTCAGTGGTGCCGGCAACCAGGTATTTGTCACAGGCCAAACTAGTGAGGTCAATGGGTTTACCCAATATCTTCAGGGCGCCCGGTTGCACCAGTGGGTCCGTCTGGAGCTGGTCGAGGAAATCACTGTGCAGCTTCGCCGGCAGGCAGGTAGTGTCATTATTCCAATAGAGAATATCGAATACCGGCGGTTTGTTACCCAGGAGGTAGTTATTGACCACATAATTCCAGATCAGGTCATTGGGCCGCATCCAGTTGAATATCTTGGCCAGGTCAGCCCCATCCAGTACGCCTTTTTTCTGGGAACTGCGCCGGGCATTTTCAATCGCCGAGGCATTGGCAAACAAGGTGAGCTCAGAGTCATCCTGCTTTTGGCTCAACACGCAAACCAACGTGGTCAGGCTGTTGATAACATCTTTGCCTGACACCGTCATATACCCAGCGAAAATTGCGGCCGTGATACCACCGGAACAAGCACCCATCAAATTGACCGAGTCCTGGCCAGTGATTGTCTGGATGGCCTCAACGGCTTCCTCCAGCGCCGCTACATATTCATCCAGACCCCAGTCGCGTTGTTCAGGCGTGGGGTTACGCCAACTAACGGCAAATAGTTGGAAGCCCTTGCCGACAAGAAACTTAAACAGACTTTTCTCCCGGGACAGGTCAAATACATAAAACTTGTTGATCTGTGGTGGCACAACCATCAATGGGCGTTGGCGAACTTCGGCTGTTGTTGGTTGATACTGAAGTAATTCCAATAGCTCATTGCGAAATACCACCGCCCCTTCGGTAGTGGCAAGGTTTATGCCCACTTCAAACTGGCTCTTGTCAACCTGGGACGGCATAGCGTTATTCATGCGGTAATCGGTAATCGCATGCCGCAGCCCCTGAACCAGGCTTTCACCGCGGGTTGCGCGGGCCTTTCTCAGTGCTGCCGGGTTGGTTAACAGGGAATTAGTCGGTGCCAGGAAATCTGTCAGGATCTTGACCACAAAGCGCGCCTTGCGCTCATCCATCTCGTTTAAGTCCAGATCATCTATCCACTCAGCTGCTGATTTATTCAATGCTAGATAGCCTTGCAACAGGCGGCTGAAAACAGGACTATCGTTCCAACTGTCATCGGCAAATCGCCGATCCCGTCTGGCCAGTTGATAGTTACTCTGGCCGAGCACCACGTCTACCAGTTTTTCCGCATAACCCAGCGCGTGTTTTGCAGCGATCAATGGCTGTTTGGCTACTTGCTGCACAGTGGTTTTTATCGCCTCTGAGATATCTTCTGCGCGCGCTCCCACCAACGGGCTGAGGCCGGTTGCCCCGCTCGCAGCTTCCGCTATAGCGTTTTCGGCACTGGGCTTTCTGGTAGCCCGGGGAGAGCTTTTCTGGTCCTTAGTTTGCATGGCAACTCCATATTACAGCACAACTGCTGGAATCTAGCGGGTTTTCGCTATAGTCTCACTCCCCAGCATCCTTGTGCCAGGCTAGTCGCGGGGAAATGAACCGGAGGGACGGATGACAAAAGAATCCAGCATATCTTCTGATGTAGACCCGATTGAAAGCAATGAATGGGTTGAAGCGATCAATTCGGTGCTGGAGACGAGCGGTGTTGAGCGCGCCCAATATCTTTTACAACGCTTGTCGGTCAGGGTTACCAAAACCGGTGCCCAGTTGCCCTACGCTATTACTACCCCTTACAGAAATACCATCCCGACCAGTCAAGAAGCTCGGATGCCGGGGGACCTCTTCATGGAACGCAGCATCCGCTCGCTGATTCGCTGGAATGCAATGGCAATGGTGATGCGGGCTAACCTTAAGGACGGCTCTCTCGGCGGGCATATCTCCAGTTTCCAGTCCAGTGCGACCCTCTATGATGTTGGCTTTAATTACTTCTTCCGCGGGGCAACGGAAGACCAGCCCGGTGACCTCGTCTATATTCAAGGGCACAGTTCTCCGGGGATCTACGCCAGATCATTTCTTGAGGGGCATCTGACGGAAGGGCAACTGGATAAGTTCCGCCAGGAAGTGGACGGCGACGGCCTATCTTCTTACCCCCATCCTTGGCTCATGCCGGATTATTGGCAGTTCCCTACCGTGTCTATGGGCTTGGGACCCTTACAGGCAATCTACCAAGCACACATTATGAAATATCTTGAAGCTAGAGGCTTGAGGCCGCCTAGCGACAGGAAGGTCTGGTGTTTTGTTGGCGATGGAGAAATGGACGAGCCGGAATCCCATGGGGCGATTGCGCTGGTGGGTCGGGAGCGGCTGGACAATCTTGTCTTCGTCGTCAACTGCAACCTGCAACGTCTGGATGGCCCCGTGCGCGGCAACGGCAAGATTATTCAGGAACTAGAAGGCGTGTTCCGTGGGGCCGGTTGGAATGTCATCAAGGTGGTCTGGGGGCGGATGTGGGATCCCCTCTTTGAGCGGGACAAGCTGGGTCTGTTGCAACAACGCATGGATGAGGCGGTGGATGGTGAGTATCAGAACTATAAAAGCCACGGCGGTGCATACACCAGGGAGCATTTCTTCGGCAAATATCCCGAACTCTTGCAAATGGTTGAACACTTGACGGACGACGATATCTTCCGTCTGAACCGTGGCGGGCATGATCCCTACAAGGTGTTCGCCGCCTATGATGCCGCCGTTAAGCACAAGGGTCAGGCAACGGTTATTCTCGCGAAGACGGTTAAGGGCTATGGACTGGGTCCAGCAGGCGAGGCACAAAATTATACCCATTCGGTGAAGAAGCTTGATCTTGAGGGGCTACGGGACTTCCGAGATCGGTTTGACATTCCCATCCCCGACTCGGAATTGGCAAAGGTGCCCTACTATCGTCCCCCAGAAGACAGTACAGAAATGCGTTATCTCAAACAGCGGCGGAAGGCTTTGGGGGGCTTCTTGCCGAAACGAAAATCCCATTTTGATGCGCTTGAGGTGCCTGACCTGGCGTCTCTGGAATCGATCACCAAAGGCACCGGCAAGCGGGAAATTTCCACGACTATGGCCTTTGTCCGCATTCTGTCCACCTTGATTAAGGATAAGCAGATAGGCAAACGAATCGTACCTATAGTGCCTGATGAAGCGCGTACCTTCGGGATGGAAGGTATGTTTCGGCAGTTGGGGATCTATTCCTCGGCGGGTCAGTTGTACGAGCCGTCCGACACCGGGCAGGTGATGTATTACCGGGAAGACAAGAAGGGTCAAGTGATGGAGGAAGGTATCAACGAGGGCGGTGCCTTCGCTGCTTGGCTCGCGGCGGCCACTTCATACAGTAACCATGGCATCCCGCTGATTCCCTTTTATATTTTTTATTCTATGTTCGGCTTCCAGCGAGTGGGTGACCTCTGCTGGGCGGCCGGAGACTTGCAAGCCCGAGGATTTTTGCTGGGCGGCACGGCGGGCCGGACGACCTTGAACGGTGAGGGCTTGCAACATCAGGATGGGCATAGCCATATTCTGGCGTCAACGATACCGAACTGCGTGTCCTATGATCCCACCTATGCCTATGAATTGGCGGTCATCATCCAGCACGGGCTACACCAGATGTATGTGGAGAAGTTACCGCGCTACTATTATGTGACCGTGATGAATGAAAACTACCCCCAGCCGGCCATGCCCCAGGGTTCGGCTGAAAGCATCATCAAGGGCATGTATCTTTTGCAGTCAGGCACTAAAAAACCAGTTAAAAAATCCACTAAAAAACCGACTAAAAAAACTGTCCAGCTACTGGGTTCGGGCACCATCTTGCGGGAAGCTATAGCGGCAGCCAGCCTGTTGGAAAAAGATTTTGGCGTTCAAGCTGATGTGTGGAGTGTGACTAGTTTTAATGAATTGCGGCGGGAAGGCTTAGCGGTTGAACGGTGGAACATGCTGCATCCAGACAAGCAACCAAAGCAAAGTTATGTCACCCAGTGCCTCGCTGAGGCCCAGGGTCCAGTGGTGGCGGCAACGGATTATATGCGGTTATATGCTGATCAAATTAGAGAGTTTGTACCGCATACCTACCTGGTGCTGGGCACTGACGGCTTCGGTCGTAGTGATACTCGGAGTCAGTTGCGGAAGTTTTTTGAGGTTGATCGGTACTACATTGCGCTTGCCGCCTTGAGCGCGCTGGTGCGAGACAATGTGTTGGATTCGGGAGTCCTGAGCAAAGCCATGACCTCCTACGGGCTTGACCCGGACAAACCCAACCCGGTCACCATCTAAGGACGGGTAGAGAATATGTCGGCACAAGTCCTAGTACCCGATGTTGGTGAAGCACAAGACATAGAGGTGGTTGAGTTGCTGGTCAGCGCGGGGGATGCCGTCACCCTTGAGCAGTCGCTGGTGGTGTTGGAGTCTGATAAAGCCAGTATGGAGATACCGGCACCCTATGCGGGCACCATCCTGAGGGTTGCGGTTGCTGAGGGCGATAAGGTGGAAGAGGGCAGTCTGCTGGTGGAGATGGAGGTCGCGGCACCCGACACCGCCGCCGCTCAAGAAGAAGCGCCCGAGAAGGCAGAAGAGAAGCCGGAAGAAAAAGCAGAAGAGAAGCCGGAAGAAAAAGCACTCCAGGAAGAAGCGCCAGCAGCTGCAAGGTCTCCTGTTTCTTCACCAGCAGCGTCTTTACCAGCGGCTTCACCAGCAGCACAGCCGTCGCCGTCTCAATCCGGTATTCATGCAGGACCTGCAGTACGCAAGCAGGCGCGTGAATATGGTGTTGAGCTGGCAAGGGTGCCCAGCACGGGTCGCAAGGGGCGCATACTCAAAGAAGATATTCAGCGGTATGTCAAAGCACAACTGAATGTTACCTCTCCTCCAGCGGGTGCCGGGATTCCGCCGGTACCGGAACTGGACTTTACCAAGTGGGGCGAGGTGCAGCCGCGTCCGCTGAGTCGTATTCAAAAGCTGAGCGCGAAAAGTTTACATCGTAGTTGGCTTAATGTGCCGCATGTTACCCAGTTTGATGAAGCCGACATCACTGACCTTGAAGCCAGTCGCAAGGCGCACAATGCGTCCTTGTCTGAGGGTGCCGGTACCAAACTCACGCCGCTTGCATTTTTGATAGAGGCCCTGGTCAAGACACTGATTGAGTATCCGCAATTCAATGCGTCCTTGGCAGCAGACTATGAGCATCTGCTATTAAAAAAGTATTACCACATTGGCATAGCGGTGGAAACGGAAGCAGGATTGGTGGTGCCGGTCATCAAAGAAGCAAACAAAAAGACGGTGGTAGAGCTGGCGGAAGAGAGCGCCGCGCTTGCCGAGAAGGCGCGTAGCAAGCGCCTATCAATGAGCGAGATGCAGGGTGCTAGTTTTACTATTTCCAGTCTTGGTGGGCTCGGCGGTACGGCCTTCACACCCATTGTCAATGCGCCTGAGGTGGCAATACTCGGCGTTTCCCGCGCCAAGGTGTCGCCGGTATATGACGGCTCAGCCTTTGTGCCGCGCACCCTCTTGCCCCTGTCTCTGTCCTATGACCATAGGGCGATTGACGGTGCTGAGGCAGTACGTTTCGTCCGGCATCTGGCACTGGCGTTGGAGGCTATCAAGCAGAGCTAGTGGGGTCTTGTTGCCAGAGGACTTCGTCCCTGCCGGTGGCGGCGGCGCAACTTCTTGCCAGGACGAATAGATAGTCCGACATACGGTTCAAATAGCATACAGAATGGGGATTGACCGGTGCTAGTTCTGCCAGGGCTATGACCCGACGCTCCGCCCGCCGACACACCGCACGCGCCAGGTGACATCGGGCGATTAATTCTGACCCACCCGGCATGATGAAGTTGACCAGCGGCTCAAGATGCTGGTTCAACGCATCCAGATTGACTTCAATATCGGCAACATGGGATGGCGTCAGGATGACGTAGGGCTCTTGTTCTTCTTGTTCTTCTTGTTCTTCTTGTTCTTCATGCTGTTGTTGATCTTCTTTCTCTTCTTGATCTTCTTTCTCTTCTTGAGAGCCATCATGTTGCCCCGGCATGGACAGCTCCCCACCAAGATCAAACAAACGATGCTGGGAACTTCTCATGAAGGCGGCGCTACTACTGAGAGATTCCTCTTGTGCCAGGCCCTCTATCAGCAGCCCGATAAGGCTGTTGAGCTCATCTACTGTGCCTATTGCTTCCACCCGTGGATGGGTTTTCTTGATGCGGCTACCATCGCCGAGTCCCGTGTCTCCGGCATCTCCGGTCCGGGTATAGATTTTTGAGAGACGCTTGCCCATAGGATGGGTGTCCTGTATTAGCCGTGCTACTTGTAATAGATGTGCTGCTCGTAATAAATGTGTGTGCTACTTTGTCATCACCCTGCTGAGCACATACAATCCGCAATCTGGCTCAGGGGTCACAACTCGTCTTTATATTAAGTGACATATTAACTTACATATTAAGTTATTAGGTGCAGGGTAGCAGAGATGTCGGAAATTTCCTGGAAAGAAACATTCATGGTGTACATCAACCCTCGGGTGGTCACCATGACATTTTTGGGGTTTGCCGGTGGTCTGCCTTATTTGTTGGTATTTTCGACCCTGACCGCCTGGCTGGGGGACACCGACGTCGCTCGCGGCACTATTGGCTTCTTTGCTTGGATTGGCATTACCTATTCCGTCAAGGTCTTGTGGGCACCGATTGTGGATAGTGTGGCGATTAAGGGCATTACCTCCTGGTTGGGGCAACGGCGGAGTTGGATGCTCTGCGGGCAACTTGGCATTGTGCTCGGTCTGTTGGGGATGGCCCTAGTAGGTACAGAGAACCTATGGCTGTTAAGTGGTTGTGCGCTGCTGGTTGCCTTTTCCTCGGCAACCCAGGATGTATCGATTGATGCGTTTCGGATTGAATCGGCCACCCCTGAGTATCAGGGCGCCATGTCTGCTTCCTATGTATTTGGCTACCGGGTGGCGTTGCTGTTCGCGGGTGCGGGGGCGCTATATGCAGCGGATTATTTTTCCTGGCAGCTTGCCTATTGCTTCATGGCCTTGCTGATGTTGGTCGGCATCATCACGGTGCTTTTGGTGAGCGAACCGCCAAGGCAGCCTAGCGCTGAGTGGTCTGAGGACACCACCCACCCATCAAGACTCAGCAGAATACGCCACTGGTTTGCGGTCTCAGTGATGGGTCCATTTGTTGATTTTTTTGCGCGTAATGGTCGGCATGCGCTGGTGATTCTGATTTTTATATCGGTCTTTCGGTTGAGTGATATTGCCATGGGCATCATGGCAAATCCCTTTTACCTTGATATGGGTTATACCAAGAGTGATATTGCAGGTGTCGCTAAGGTGTTTGGCTTTTTTATGACGATTGCGGGTTCCTTTTTGAGCGGCATCTTAGTCATCAAGTGGGGAGTGATGCGCCCCCTGCTGATTGGTGCCATCCTCGTTGCCGGGACTAATTTACTTTTCTCCATGCTGTCCACCCTGCCGACTGAACTTCATTTTCTGGCAGTGGTGATTTCAGCAGATAACCTGGCTGGTGGTTTTGCAATAACGGCATTTATTGCCTATCTCTCAAGTTTGACCGACCGTGCCTACACGGCCACCCAGTACGCCCTGTTTAGCTCCCTGATGACCCTGCCGGGAAAATTCATTTCTGGATTTTCAGGTCTGGTAGTGGAGCAGTATGGATATTTCGATTTCTTCATAGTCGCCGCCATAATGGGCGTGCCGGCTATTCTATTGGTGGTGTATTTGTCCCGGCAGGCAGGGCATCAACCACCAGTTGCAAAGTAATTACCCTTGCCAGCCATGGTGCTTTAGATTGATGCGTCCGGAGATGGCTACCAGGCCTTCTGCTTGGAGACGTGCTTCTTGCTCGGCCCGGTTAGCGTTGGTGATCTTGCCTTGACTGTTCAGTACCCGGTGCCAGGGCAGGGCGGTACCCGCAGGTAAATCGCCAAGGATTTTCCCCACCAGCCGGGCATGCGTTGGCATCCCGGCTAGCCGGGCAATCTGGCCATAAGTTGCCACTTTTCCGGGTGGGATTGCCTTGACGATCTGCCAGATGCGACCTTGAACTGAGGCTTGTGTTTCCGTCAAATGACCCCTCTCAATGTTTTATTTTTTGATGACCCCCTTGACTATGTAAATTATGACCTTATTATTCCTCATCCTCTATGGGCTTGATGATTTTCTGCTCAGAGGTTCGAATTCTACAAACCACATCACTGGCAGATATTGGTTGTAACTTGCAACCAAGGCTAGCGGAAAGTGTTGGTATATGGATTCTGGTGTTAGATCATGAAAATTCTAGGAGAAATGAATGGGTATTCGTCCGCTACATGATCGTGTGGTTATTCGTCGCACGGAAGAAGAAACCAAGTCGGCAGGTGGGATTGTTATTCCTGACTCCGCAACGGAAAAGCCCTCTCAAGGCGAGGTACTAGCAGTTGGTCCAGGCAAGAAGCTAGACGACGGTAGTATCCAGCCGGTTGACCTCAAGGTTGGTGACAAGGTTCTATTTGGTCAATATGCAGGCAGCACCGCTAAGCTTGATGGCGAAGAGTTGCTTATTATGAGTGAAACTGAGGTCTTCGGCGTTGTCGAGTAGAGCGCCTGTTGAAACTAAAACAAAAGATGATACAAAGGAATAATAGATATGGCAGCTAAAGATGTAAAATTTGGTGACTCAGCCCGGCGACGAATGCTTGCCGGTGTCAATCTCTTGGCAGACGCTGTGAAAATCACCCTTGGCCCCAAGGGGCGTAATGTGGTTTTGGATAAGTCCTTCGGTGCACCCACGGTGACCAAAGACGGGGTATCAGTCGCAAAAGAAATAGAACTCAAGGATAAGTTTGAGAATATGGGCGCGCAGATGTTGAAGGAAGTCGCCTCACAAACTTCCGATGTTGCTGGTGATGGTACGACCACGGCAACCGTCCTGGCTCAGGCTATTTTGAACGAGGGTTTGAAGTCAGTTGCGGCAGGGATGAACCCTATGGACCTCAAACGGGGTATTGACAAGGCCGTTGCTGTAGCCGTTGAGGAAATCAAAAAACTGGCACAGCCTTGTTCTGATTCCAAGGCAATAGCCCAGGTGGGTAGCATATCGGCAAACAGTGATACGCAGGTCGGCGACATCATTGCCGAAGCCATGGACAAGGTGGGTAAGGAAGGCGTCATTACCGTAGAAGAAGGTAACAGCCTTGAGAATCAACTTGATGTGGTTGAAGGCATGCAGTTTGACCGCGGTTACCTGTCGCCTTATTTCATTAACAACCAAGACAGCATGAGTGCAGACTTAGATGAGCCTTACATTCTGTTGTTTGACAAGAAGGTCTCCAACATTCGGGAACTGCTCCCCGTGCTGGAAGCAGTCGCCAAGTCGGGCAAGCCTTTGATGTTGATAGCAGAAGATGTGGAAGGCGAAGCACTGGCGACTCTGGTGGTGAACAACATGCGCGGCATAGTGAAGGTCGCCGCCGCCAAAGCCCCTGGTTTTGGTGACCGCCGAAAGGAAATGCTCCAAGACATTGCAGTATTGACTGGTGGTACGGTTATTTCCGAGGAAGTCGGCTTGTCCCTTGAGGGTGCCACGCTTGAAGATCTTGGCCAGGCGAAGCGAGTGACCTTGACTAAGGAAAACACCACCATCATTGATGGTGCGGGCAAGTCAAGTGACATTGAATCCCGGGTGAACCAGATTCGCGCCCAGATTGAGGAAACTTCTTCAGACTATGACCGCGAGAAGTTGCAAGAGCGAGTGGCAAAACTGGCGGGTGGTGTTGCGGTGATCAAGGTGGGTGCGGCAACGGAAATTGAGATGAAGGAAAAGAAAGCCCGTGTTGAAGATGCCCTACATTCAACTCGTGCTGCCGTTGAGGAAGGCATTGTGCCGGGTGGTGGTGTTGCGCTGATTCGTTCTCTGGCGAAGATGAAAGACATCAAAGGCGAGAATGAAGAGCAAGACGCCGGTATCAACCTATTGTGTCGCGCGATGGAAGCACCGCTCAGGCAGATAGTGGCAAATTCTGGTGCCGAGGCATCAGTGGTGTTGGACAAGGTGAAGTCCATGTCCAAGAATGAAGGCTACAACGCCGCCACCGATGAATACGGCGACATGATTGCCTTTGGTATTCCCGACCCGGCAAAGGTGGTACGCACTGCATTGCAAGCAGCAGCTTCCGTCGCGGGTTTGATGATTACCACCGAGTGCATGGTGACCGATGCCGAAGAAGACAAGCCGGCGGCGCCGATGCCCGATATGGGTGGTATGGGCGGCATGGGTGGCATGATGTAACTTGATTCGCGCTTCGTGATGACCTAAAAACCCCGCTAATGCGGGGTTTTTTTGAGCTGTTCAGTGCTATGATGTGGCACTAGTAAGACGATAAAAAGTAGCAATACAATTCATAAATAACGAGAGGTATTGATTATGGACAGCATCACACTCTTTACCAGCTATGGGCTGGATTATGTGATTCGGTGGGGGCACTTCTTGGCTGGTATCACCTGGATAGGGCTGTTGTACTATTTTAACTTTGTGCAGACTGAGTACTTCAAGACCGCCGAAGCCGCGCACCGTTCTGGCGCAATCCAAGGGCTGGTGCCACGTGCGCTCTGGTGGTTTCGATGGGCTGCTATGTTCACCTTCCTGACTGGTGTCGCCCTGCTTGCTTATCGGCATACGCAGCTCAGTTATGACATCGTCATCGGTGCCGTGCTGGGCATACTCATGTTCCTCAATGTCTGGCTGATTATCTGGCCCAATCAGAAAATTGTGATTGCCTCAGCGACCCGGGTTGCTAGTGGGCAGGAAGCACTCCCGGAAGCCGCCGCGGCAGCACCCAAGGCCGCCTTAGCATCAAGAACCAATACGCTCTTTTCTGCGCCCATGTTGTTTTTTATGGGTTCATCAGCGCACCTGCCCAGTGGTTACCTCGGTGATATGAGTGATGCTGGCGCGCTTAGCCTGGCGATCATCTTGCTCCTGACTCTGTTGCTTGAAGGCAACGCTATATGGGGCAAGGTCGGACCCATGGCGAGCGTTAGGGGTGTGATCTCAGCCAGTATTGGGTTAACGGTCATCTTTTATGGCGTTATGATTTTCAGTCCCGGGCTTGTTGCCTAAATCAGCAATAGTGTTACAAGGCTCCTGAGGGAGCCTTGTCTGCCTCAGTAATTGAGCATTCAATGACTCCCCCCGAGACCCCATCAAAGGACGATGAGCAGGAAGCTAAGCATGTCCCCTTCGTCAAGCCGGAGCGGGACGAGGTGGCTTCTTTTCGGCGAAGTGACCGTTCTGAGACACCGAAGCAAAGCAACTTTATAGCCGTCTTATTTTTCGTTATCGCCTTGATGGTGATAGTGATGGCTATTGGTGGCTACACCCTCTATCAGGTCCAGCAGCAATTTGCTCGTTCCAATCTATTGCTGGAACAAGCACAGGGACATATTAAACAACTTGATGTTCAGCTTGCCGCCACGGGTAGCGATGTTTCAACCACCTTGCAGGATATTAACGTTCAGGTGGCTAAGAACTTTTCTGAAATAGATAAACTCTGGGGTGTTATTCATCGTCAGAACACCCTCGAGATTCAGAAAAATACTCGTGCCCTCAGTGCTTTGGAACAACGTTATGAACAGCAGCTGCAAGAAATGACACACTCGCTTGCCACCCTCACCAATCAAAACCAGACGAGCTTAGCTAGGCTGAAGGCACTGGAAGCCAATCAGAATGAAGAATTGGACACAGAGATAGCGCTCTTGCGTGGCATGACTCAGGATCAAGCAGTGATTCAGGAAGCCTTAACGCGCAATCTGAATAAATTGAACCAGCAGATGGAGCAGACTCTAGAAGCCATTGAAGCCATTGACCATCATCGTCTGCAAATTAACCAGAGACTCATTGAACTTGAGAAGCAGGGGCAGCAGGGTGATTCTGTTCCGCCTTCTTGATTGAAAGTTGCTGTAATAGCTGGTCCTTTTCCTGCCATATATCGTTGAGCCAGTTTTGTGCTTCTTGCCTTGCAGTAACATTCTCCTCGTAGTCGGCAAATGCCAGATGCGATGGAATGGAACATTGCCGCACCACAAGATCAATTTGCCCGGCGTTACCACACAGAAAGCTAAATAGCGTGGGTATAGGTGTGGTGTAGTGAAGGGTGACATCAATCAGCGAATCAATTTGCTGGTGCAATGCACCGATGACCAATGCGGCGCCGCCCACCTTTGGTTTGAGTAGCCTTTGGTATTTTGCCTCCTGGGCCTGGTTTTTGGCTGAGGTAAAGCGGGTCCCCTCAGGGAAGTTCAACACACTGACCGGCGTGAGTTGGAATCGCTCGCAAGCACGTCGGGTAGTCGCCAAATCTACCGATTGTCTTTCCGGATGTTTGGCAAGGTCTGCTTTTGAATAGCGCTTCATCATCGGGAAGTCCAACGCGCTCCAGGCAAAACCGAGAAAGGGTATATATTTCAGAGATTGCTTGATAAAAAATTTCAGCATGGGTATGCGGTGATTAAATACATATTGCAGAATGAGTATGTCCACCCAGGTTTGATGATTACAAAAGACGAGATACCAGTTGTCGGATGACAGTTGGGAGGCTTCATCTAGCCCGCTCAGGTTGAGAGAAATCGCACCGAAGCGATTAAGGAGAAAGTTGTTACAACTAATCCAGCATTCAGCGATGCGCATGGCACCATTGATACACCAGACCTTCATCCGCCCGGGCAGGATGAACCTGAGACCCCCGAACAGATACAAAGGCATGCACCAGAAGACAGTGCTGATGCAGATGAACAGGAGAATCGTTGAGCCGCGTAGCACACCGATAAAACCTGTGTATGAATGGCGAGTAGTTTTCATTTGTTATTCCATTCTAACTCTAGTTCCCGTCATTCCACTCCCCTAATAGAAACCCCGCAGTCGTCGTTCTGCTCCCTCTCCCCGTCATTCCTGCGAAGGCGGGAATCCAGAGTGGCGACCTAAGCCGCCTGAAGGAGCGGGGACAAGGTGCATACATTAGCTGTAAGTGGCAAGCCGCCCCCGCGCCGTCATTCTCGCCGCAGGCGGGAATCCAGAGGAACGAGCGATAGCATCATTTATGTATCCAGTTCATTGTCGGTTTTTGGTTCGTCAAGCAACTCGGGCTTGCGTTGTCTAATCTCCGCCGTCATTCCCGAGAAGGCGGGAATCCAGAGTGGCGACCTAAGCCGCTTGAAGGAGCGGGGACAAGGTGCATACATTAACCTCCGCGCCGTCATTCTCGTCACCCCAGTCATTACAGCCGATGGCTGTAATGACTGGGGTGACGGGAATCCAGAGGAACGAGCGGTAGCATCATTTATGTATCCGGTTCTTCAAGTAGCTCGGGCTTGCGTCGCTCAATCTCTGCTTCTATTTCATCTGGTAATATTGCGTTGTATAAAGTTTGTGTATCCAACAAGTCCTCAGCTGTGAAGTGCCTAGCATCTTGTAAATTAGTGTTTGCTAAAGTGGCTCTTTGTAATTTTATATTGCGTAATTGAGAATTTTCTAACTTGGAAAAAGATAGATCAGCACCTTGTAGGTTAGTTTTAATTAATTTGCTATTACGCAAATTAGCGTATCGCAAAGAAGTATTTTGTAAATTAGCACCCGTTAATATAACTCCTTTTAAATTTGCATGCTCCAAATTGGCATGAAGTTTTGTGTAAATATCGCATCCTGTAGAGTCAACGAACAACAATTTTAATATACTTTGTATTTCAATGCTTGGTTGAGACAGCACTCCAGAATCTTTTCCAGTTATGGATATAGTTTGCGATTCGTATCCATCCTGCCTTGTTGTGTCTCTGATATGCGCACATAGAATTTCAAATACGCGCTCCCGGTATTCTTTCTCATCTTGCGCAATATGATGCAAGGCATAGATACCGCCCATACGGACGGATGGGGATTCATGTCCCAAATGCTCAATGGCGTTCTTAAATCGTTCAGCAATGTTGCCTTTTTCGGTTGAGTCTGCCGTTTGTTGCATTGCCTTAGCGGTTTCATCTGCCGCCTTAGCGCGTTGGCTGGAAGCCCGGACTTGCCACAGTAACAGTCCACCGCCGATCAAATAGGCAACGAACTTTGCGGTTTCTGGGTCGCAATAGTGCCACGCAATAAGCCCCGTTATTACAGCAAGACCCTTCACGACAATGGGTATTCTCTTCCAAGCACCAACTAATTTTTTCTTAAAGTCCATAATCATTAACTATCCACTTTTATATATTGAATACTATCTGAATCATTGCGACTATCTAGCACTAATTATTGCTTTCGTTAACAGGTTAGAGGTGATGAAGGTTGTAGCCTTTGTTCCTCTGGATTCCCGCCTACGGCGAGAATGACGGCGCGGGGCGTTCCCGCTCCTTCTGGCGGCTTACGTTTACCACTCTGGATTCCCGCCTGCGGCGAGGATGGCGGCAAAAATATACACTCTGGATTCCCGCCTGCGGCAAGAATGACGGCGCGGGGTGGCTTACGTTCGCTACTCTGGATTCCCGCCTTCGGCGAGAATGACGGCGAGATGGCGGAAGTTGGGTACCCCCAGCCATGGTATTGCGAGTAAAATGTGTCAGGATAGCGGGCACTGGGATTGGAAAAGGCAGCAACCAAAAAAATGACACAAAACACAACCACTGAATCCATTTACTGGTATGACTTGGAGACGACTGGCACTAACCAGTACAGGGACCGGGTACTGCAATTTGCTGGCATCAGAACCGACTATGATTTGAATATCATTGCCGAGCCACAAAACATCTTCTGCCGCCCGGGCAATGATGTGCTTCCCGCCCCGGGTGCGCTGGTCGTTAATGGTATATCCATGCAAAACATTCTTGCTCATGGTGATACTGAAAGAGACTTCACACAAAAAATAGCCGCGGAATTCAATACCGCGTCAAGTTGTATTGTGGGGTATAACAATCTGAGATTTGACGACGAGTTCATCCGAAATATTTTTTATCGGAATTTCCATGACCCCTATGTCCGGGAATGGCGTAATGATAATTCTCGATGGGATTTGATTGATATTTGTCGTGCAGCCTATGCTTTGCGTCCCGATGGTCTGCACTGGCCCGATAGAGCAGCTTCACCCGGGGTGCCCAGCTTTAAACTTGAAGACCTTGCCAAGGCAAACAATATTGAGCATGGGCAGGCGCATGATGCCTTGGCGGATGTGCGGGCAACCATTGCGCTGGCAAAGATAATAAAGGCCAAGCAACCCAGACTTTACGATTACCTCTTCCAGTTGCGTCGCAAGCAGGCCGTTCTGAAGCTGCTCTATCCCCTTGGCAAGTCCGCAGTGCTGCATGTGTCGTCAAAGTATCCCGCCACCCGCGGTTGTGCGGCTATAGTCTTGCCGCTATGCCAGCATCCGGTGAACCGCAACAGCATTATTTGTTTTGATCTGGGTACTTCGCCGGAGTCGCTACTCTCAACGCCGCCCGATGCTCTTGCCCAGTTGATATTCACCGCATCAAGCAAGTTGCCCGCCGGGCAGGAAAGGATCGCCATAAAGGAAATTCACATCAACCGATGTCCTGTGGTGGTCCCGCTCAAGACCCTGGGAGACACAGATGCAGAACGTCTCGGGCTGGACAAAGCACTGTCTCAAGAACGCATGCATGCCTTGCAACGATCGAGTGGTCTGGTGGAGAAAATTCAAGATGTGTATGACAAAGACTTTGCTCAAGGTAGCGATGATCCTGATTTGATGTTGTATTCGGGCGGCTTCTTTAATGATGCAGACAAGCAGGTGATGACAGAAATACTGCATGCTTCCCCCAAGGAATTGTCGGGTTATCATGGTCGCTTTCATGATAAACGATTAGATGAAATGCTGTTTCGATATCGCGCTAGGAACTTTATCTCTAGCCTAAATCCAGAAGAAATAAAAAAATGGAATACATATCGCTGGTCCAACTGGGAAGATGGCGAACACATTACTCAGGTGCTTGCGGGGATTGAGAAGAGCAGAAAGCATCTAGCCCAAGAAAAAGGAAAAGACAAAACTCCCGCTGAGCAACAACATAGCATGCAAGTCCTTGATGACCTGGAGCAGTACATTAAACAACTGCTCGCAGACCTGCCCGCAGCGCAACAACTTTGAACAGACTCATGCTGATTCTAAAACCAGCACATCTGAAAATAATACTTATAAAACCGGCTCTTCTAAAACCTTCTCTTCTAAAACCAGTACTTCTAAAACATGCCCAACGTTATTGATTTTATTTCGGTATCCAAAGCCTACGGTGCCCTCAGCATCTTGAAGGCACTGTCACTGGGTATTCCGGAAAACAAAACCACCGCTCTGGTAGGGGAGAGTGGCAGCGGCAAATCGTCTCTGTTGCAACTCGTTAATGGTCTGTTGAAAGCCGATGCCGGTGAAATCATGGTTCTGGGCGAGTTGGTGACGGATGACAAGCTGGTATCCCTGAGAAGACGCATGGGATATGCGGTCCAGGGCGCTGGGCTCTTCCCGCATCTCACCGTGGCGGAAAATATTTCCCTGGTGGCGCGTCTTGAAGGCTGGGACCAGCACCGGATTGAACAACGCCAGCGACAACTGTTTGATGTTTTGGAATTGGAACAGCAGTTCGCGCAGCGGTATCCACACAGTTTGTCTGGCGGTCAGCAACAACGGGTCAGCCTGTGCCGCGCCATGATGCTAAATCCCCCGCTGCTCTTGCTTGATGAACCCTTCTCCGCACTTGACCCCATGACCAGGGGCAGTATCCATGCGGAGTTTCAACGATTGAGAGACATAGAAGAGCGAAGCATCCTGCTGGTGACGCATGACATGCAAGAAGCGCTCCAACTGGCACAGCACATCATTGTCTTGCGGCAAGGGGCAGTCGTCCAGGAAGGGAGCGTCGCGGCGGTGCAAGACGTCCCGGCTGACGACTATGTACAAACACTCATTGATATTACCCCGGCATGAAAATTATTTATTCTGGTCTTTTGTTGGTTGCTCTTTTTATCGGTGCCTTTTATACCGACACGTTTGCCAGGGCTCAAACAGAAGGCATGCAACCAGATACCAGCAAGCCAATCATTGTTGGCAGTAAAAATTTTAATGAGAGTTATATCCTCGCTGAGATTGTGGCGCGGCTTCTTGAAGAAGCAGGATTTCTTGTTGAGCGTCGCTTTGGGCTTGGCGGTTCCCTGATCTGTTACGAAGCCTTGTTGAGTGGTGAAATTGATCTCTACATGGAATACACCGGTACCCTGGAGCAAGTCATCTTGAAAGGCTCTCGGCTAGACCCGGACATCGCCGAGTTGAACCAACGTTTAGACAGCCGCCTGCAAATTCTGGATTCTCTGGGCTTCAACAACACCTACGCCATGACATTGAAGCAATCTCTTGCCACACAACTCGGCATGGAAAATATATCTGACCTGAGACGTCATCCTGAGCTCAGGGTCGCATTTAGTTTGGAATTTCTGCATAGAGAGGACGGCTGGCCCGGCCTGGCACAGACCTATCATTTGCCGCAGGTGCCTTCGGGCATAGATCATGGTCTTGCCTATCAGGCAATTGATGAGGGCAGGATTGACTTAACGGATGCCTACTCAACAGATGGCGACCTGGAAAGGTATGAGTTGAAGGTGCTGACCGACGACCTGCATTATTTTCCAGAATATTACGCCGTGCCATTTGTTAGGCGCGCGCTGCCAGATACTGCCTTGGCTCAGGTCAAGAAGCTCAGCGGAGTGATCAACGACGAGCAAATGCGGCAACTTAATGCGGAAGTCTTGATTGAAGGCAAAACCTTTGCCCGGGTGGCGGAAGATTTTTTGGTGGATAGAGGATTGGTGCAAGAGCGAGATGTGAATGATTCACTATGGCTTTCCATGGGCAAGAACACCCTGGTACATATAAAACTCACTATGATTGCGCTGACGCTGGGCATTATGTTGGGCTTGCCGGTCGGCATCCTGGTGTATCGGCGGCGCAATCTGGCACGTGTCCTGGTGTATTTTGCCGGTCTGCTACAGACCATCCCCTCCATTGCGTTGCTCGCCTTGATGATTCCGCTCTTTGGTATTGGGGAAGTACCCGCGATAGTTGCCTTGTTTCTTTATTCCATATTGCCGGTGCTGAGGAACACGATCACCGCGCTGATAACCATAGACCCCCTGCTGAAACGAGTTGCTGAGGCAATAGGATTAACGAAGTGCCAGCAACTCTGGCATGTTCTGGTGCCATTGGCGCTGCCGAATATTTTGTCTGGCATCAGGATTGCGGCGGTGATTAGCATTGGCACGGCAACACTGGCGGCGTTTATTGGTGCTGGCGGGCTGGGGGAACCGATTGTGACCGGGCTGGCATTGAATGACACCAATCTCATCATCCAGGGCGCCATTCCCGCTGCCTGCCTTGCCATCCTGGTGGAGTTATTTTTTGAATGGCTGGAGCGCATTTTGGTCAAGCCGCACATGCTGACCGGCAGTCTGCCGGATTAGCCTTCTTGCCGTCATTCTCGGGCTTGTCCCAGGAATCCAGTCATTAAACCAGTGGCTTAGGCCGCGACTCTGGATTCCCTGTATTCTTTCATATTATAATCTCCGAATTAAAAATTCAATCCCCCCACTACTCGCCGTCGCCGAACGACACCGTCAGCATCCGCGTCTTGCGATTGAGATTAATTTCGGTAGGGGTGTGTTGGCTCATGGGTAGCACCTATCCAAAAAATTCATAAGCGAAGAGCGAACATTTAAGATTATTTCTTATAACGCATTGATAAATCTCATTACGGTTTGGGTTTGTTATTTTTTTCAGATTGAAGCTTGATTTTCACAAAATCAATGTCTTTCATATTGTTAGGTATTTCAAAATGGCTTGCTAAGTTAAACCAGTCTTTGTCACGCAATGTTCTTACTTCTCCCAAATGAAAACTAACCCAGGATGTGCCAATACGAGAATCAGGTTTCACTTTTTTTAAGTTGTTTTTGCTAATTTTTTTATATTCTGCGTCCAAATCAAAGCCAATATAGTTCCTACCTAATTTTTTGGCCGCAACCGCTGTCGTTCCAGCACCTACAAACGGATCCAAAACAATATCATCCTCGTCTGTTGTCATAAGAATTAATCTTTCTAATAACGGAACCGGCAACTGGCAAGGGTGATCATCCCTGTATTTATTGTGTTTGACTCTATGAATGTCTGTCCACACATCTGAAACTAAGGGACCAAATGGATGTAGCATCGCCTTTTTGCCTCCATAATCTTTTCTTAAGTAATCTGATTTTCTTTCGCGCCCATGAGGCATCCTGATTTGATGTATTTTAGCCTGTTTAGAGTTTTTCACATAAAAAAGGATGCCATAATGCCCGGGTTGTAAGCTTTTTCCCATCGGAGATGTTGGAGCACGCCATGCAATCCAATGTTTGAATTCTGCTCTTTCATTCAGAAAATGCACATAAAACGAAAGCCACTTTGGAATGTTATGAACAAAGATTGAACCGGTTGGCTTCGTCACTCTAATCATTTCACCAATCCATTCATCACACCAAGAAATGTAATCTTTGAATTCTAAATTATCTCGGTATCCGTTATATTTTTTCTTCAAGTTGAATGGAGGGTCTGCAAAAGTCACATCTACAGAATCATCAGGAATTTTTTTCAGTAAATTCAGACAATTACCTGTTGTAATACGATTTAAGTATTTTGTCAGCATGATCATATCCTAGTTAGAAAATGTTTCTTTAATCAATTTCTTGAACCTATTTAACTCATCCTCCTGAAAAGTAAAAACATCCTCATAAGCACTGACCATCCTCTTCAAGTCACCTTTTCTGACATACCACCCGACACCATCCACAAAACCAATGAACTTTGCTTTTGGGTAATAATTTTTAAGAAGTGATTTGATGGTAATTTCCGCTTTTGCTTTATCACCCTGCCCAGATGAAGTTGTTGCCAGAAATGAACACTCAACTATGACGAGGGGGTTTCTTTTATTCGGAATAATAAAATCCATTGTTCTTTTGGTATCTGGAGCTTTTTCTTTTAGCTTGTCCAAGTCTCCCGTTTCATGATCGACACCAAGAGATTTCAGTATGCTTTCAATTAGAATTTCCGGATTGTTTTCTTTCTTTCCTGAATAACTTCCTTTTTCTTTATAGCGAACAAGCGTGTCAATCATCTCCGAAAGTTCAAATCCAAGCTTAGATATACTCAATTTTTTGAGTTCAAATAGCGGTATCGTTTTAACCAAAAATGGGACGCTTGATCCGTGGAAGAAGATATTTACAATTCCTTTTCTAAAATATTTATCTGTACAAATCAGATGGTTAATCTTGCTGTCAGGCCATTCTTTTAAATTTTCAATATTTTCATCTTTGGCCCACTTTATTTTATAGACAAGTTTGTCGAGCTCGCGGTCGTTTGCTATTCTAATTATTGTTATAAGTCGTTTTAACGTTTCATTAGAAATTCCGGTCAATGCAAGGAGCGCTCGCAAACCATGTTCTTTCTCACCAAGCATGTTTTCAAAAATTTCTTCTTTTAATCCCTCGTTTCCAACAGTATTTTTGACCCCTAAAAGAATTTCTTTGATAGAAACAAGATGGCCTTCATATTTTCCTTCAAATAAAGGGTCGGAAAAATAAAAAGTATTTTTATCTATAACTGTTTGGAATTTTTGAATATCATTCTTCATGGTTTTACTTTGTATTGTTAAAAAACAAAATAGACTCACTTTTCATCGTGTTTTGCATACCGCGAATCGGTTTTAATATTTCCAAAGTAAATTCAAGCTGTTGGTTTTTTGCTAGCTCTATTATATTTTTTTGCAAATTCACACCGCCAGTTTGAATGTCGTTTGTACCAATAATTATGACTATTGGAGCTTTTTTCTTTGCAACCCTTTTCATTTCCCCAAGCGCACAATCCATTTGATCGAAATAAATTTTCAGTTTATTTTCTACACCTCGCCCTTGCAATCCAATCATACCCTCTCGCATATTTTCAAGGTTATAACCAAGATATTCCAATTGTGAACGGTCATTTTTCAAATAATCAATGGCGAATGAATAAGGTGGAGATGTAATTACAGCGTCTACACTATCATCCTTCATAGGTAAATCCAAGACACTACCTTGAAGTATCTTGCTTTTCCCAATATCTAAATTCATCTCTTTCTTTGCTACATAAAAATGTTTTATTGTTGAAATATAACGATCTAAAACACGCGGAAAAAGATTTTCAATAGAATGCTTACTACGATCAGCAAATCCCATCGTATCGAGAAAAGCTAATAACACTATTTCGTAATATTTTCTTTCTTCACTATTTTTGTCATTAACAAAATATTCAGGAATTCTTTCCTTTGCCAGCCTCTTCAGTATTGTTTTCGGATTGATAGCAATGGATTCAAGAATTTCAAAATCTATATCTAACGCAAATGTTTTTACTTTACCCATCAGTTCACAAAAAGGACTTAAATCAATGGATGTTGCATCAACGCCGAGCAAATTGGCCTCAACTGCTACCGTTGAACTTCCAGCCATAGGGTCAAGCACAACATGCCCCGGCTTTATGGCGAGTATATTTAACAACGCTCTAATCAACTGCGGATGAAACTTGCCACGATAAGGGAAAAGGCCGTGTGTTGCATAGCCGGTCGAGTATTTACCGCTCAAAAAGAAAACTTTGGTTCTGAAAGAACTGTTTTTATGAACCTCCTCAAGGTTTTGAAGGTTACATGTTCGAAAATGAACCGTTTCTTGTCCATCAACCAACTTGAAATAAGCACTCCTTTCAATTAATTCTTTTTTTGACAAGGTTTCATATTCCCACAAAGCCAAGTCCAGTTCAAAAACTTCATCAGTTCCGTCAACAAGGCAGAAGTTTTTATTGAATAATCTCT
Source organism: Candidatus Azotimanducaceae bacterium (assembly GCA_965208605.1). Classification (GTDB taxonomy): domain Bacteria; phylum Pseudomonadota; class Gammaproteobacteria; order Pseudomonadales; family Azotimanducaceae; genus UBA9659. The sequence continues at coordinate 2,140,482 of OZ242345.1, forward strand.
CTAGTAGAGGTGTGTGTTTCATTTCAATACTTCACAATTTCTTGGAAAATTAGCTTGGTATTTTACCTCATAACGTTTTGACGGTGGATTGGAAAGAAATTTTTCTTGAGGCTGTTGATTTGTTCTCATATTAATTGGCCTCCTTGACCACTTCTATTGCTTCATTTATGACTAACTCAATGTCACTAATTGAAAAGTTATGCTTCACTTGATCCTCTTTACTGGATTCATCCTGGCCTTTCCCAACATAAAACTCCGCAAGTTGCGATGCGCTAGTTCCGGTCTTCTGCGGTAATAAAAACGAAATATGCGTAGTTTAAAGACACCCTGTATTCTTTCATATTATATTCTCTGAATTAAAAATTCAATCCCCCAACCACTCCGTAGCCGGTTCGGCGTAATAGGTGTATCGGCGGCGCAATCTGGCACGTGTCCTGGTGTATTTTGCCGGTCTGCTACAGACCATCCCCTCCATTGCGTTGCTCGCCTTGATGATTCCGCTCTTTGGTATTGGGGAAGTACCCGCGATAGTTGCCTTGTTTCTTTATTCCATATTGCCGGTGCTGAGGAACACGATCACCGCGCTGATAACCATAGACCCCCTGTTGAAACGAGTTGCTGAGGCAATAGGATTAACGAAGCGCCAGCAACTCTGGCATGTTCTGGTGCCATTGGCGTTGCCGAATATTTTGTCTGGCATCAGGATTGCGGCGGTGATTAGCATTGGCACGGCAACACTGGCGGCGTTTATTGGTGCTGGCGGGCTGGGGGAACCGATTGTGACCGGGCTGGCATTGAATGACACCAATCTCATCATCCAGGGCGCCATTCCCGCTGCCTGCCTTGCCATCCTGGTGGAGTTATTTTTTGAATGGCTGGAGCGCATCCTGGTCAAGCCGCACATGCTGACCGGCAGTCTGCCGGACTAGCCTTCTTGCGGTCATTCTTGCCTTCTTTGATCTTGACGGCGGAGCGGCGTGGGGAGGGTGACGGCGCGGATGCCCCGCGCCTTCTGGCGGCTTACGGTGCCCCGCGCCGTCATTCTCGAGCTTGCTCGGGAATCCAGAGGAACAAAGGCAACCACCTGGGGCATTACTGCTACACATCAGCAACAAGATGATTCGCCGCTCTGGATGTAAGCCGGAACAAGCCGGGGCAAGCCCGAGGGTGACGGCGTGGAAGCGTCAGGCGGCGAGGGTGGCGGCAAAAAATACACTCTGGATTCCCGTCACCTCAGTCATCCCAGCCGATGGCTGGGATGACTGAGGTGGCGAGAATGACGGCGCGGGGGCAGTGCTTGCCCCGCCACTCTGAATTCTCGCCTTCTTTGATCCTGACGGCGGGGCGGCGTGGGGAGGGTGACGGCGCGGAGGCCCCGCGCCTTCTGGCGGCTTACGGCGCCCCGCGCCGTCATTCTCGAGCTTGCTCGGGAATCCAGAGGAACAAAGGCAATCACCTGTGGGGCATATTTACACATCTGGCCGTCACTCTGGATTCCCGCCTTCTTTGATCCTGACGGCTTTTTAGTTTGCCTTTATGGTTAAAATGCAGTTATTATTTCCTACTAGTTCCAAGCGCCGATTTGATATCAGCTTGCGGGCGCGACACAAATACCGCTAAAGAGGGGCAGATAATATGGGCTTCACTTCTAAAATCCTACATTCTGACCGCCGGGACCAGATTGAACACGGTTCTATCCACAAGCCGGTGCATACTGCCGTAACCTATGCCTATGATGATGCGCGCGACCTGGCGGCGGTATTCCAGGGCAAGCAGAGCGGCTATACCTATGGTCGTCAAGTGAACCCGACGGTGACGGCACTACAAGACAAGCTCTCCCTCATGGAAGGCGGAATTGCGACCGCGGCCTTTGCTACTGGCATGGCCGCCATAGGGACGACGCTCTTTTCACTACTCCGCAGTGGCGATCATCTGGTGTCTAGTACCTTTCTATTTGGTAATACCAATTCCCTGTTTAATACTTTTGCCGAGCATGGCATTGAAGTGACCTTTGTGGATGCCACTACAACCTCTGCTGTGGCGGCTGCCGTCAAGGAAAACACTCGGCTTGTATTTGTGGAAACTATTGCTAACCCGAGAACGCAAATAGCAGACCTTGCGGGCATAGGCGCTCTGTGTGCAGAAAAATCTTTAATCTATTTTGTGGATAACACCATGACCACGCCTTATCTTTTCCAGCCCATGGATGTAAATGCCAGTTTGATTATCAATTCTCTGACCAAATATATTGGTGGCCATGCCAATGCCTTGGGTGGCGCGGTGACTGACACGGGCCGCTATGATTGGTCGCACTTCCCGAACATCTATGATGACTACAAGAAAAATGAAATGCCTCTTTGGGGGATTACCCAGATCAAGAAAAAGGGTTTGCGGGATCTGGGTGCCTCTCTGGGTCCAGAAGCTGCGCACCATATTTCCATCGGTTCCGATACCCTGGCTTTGCGTATGGATAGGTCCTGCAAAAATGCACAAGAATTAGTGCAATATTTACATGCCCATAAGAAGGTGAAAAAGATTCATTATCCTGGCTTAGAGGAGCACCCTCAGCATGCCAGATCAAAAAGTCTGTTCCGTCATCACGGTGCTTTGTTTAGCATTGAACTGACGGATGATATTGACTGTTTTGATTTTATTAACGCTTTGGAGCTGGTGATTTGTAGCAGTAATCTGGGAGATACACGTTCTCTGGCAATTCCGGTGGCACATTCCATCTATCATGAAATGGGTGCCGCGCGCCGGGAATTAATGGGGATTGATGATTCACTAGTACGTTTTTCAATTGGCATTGAAGACACAGAGGATCTGCTAGAAGATTTTGAGCGGGCATTGGCTCAGAGTTAACGCTCATTATTGGAAACAAGAATTAGCAACAAGAATTAGAAACAAGGATTAGAAACATGGCAGAAGCATTGATGAATACCGACTTGCCGCTGCAGAACCGGCGGCAGGGCAAGGTGCGGGACCTTTATGATATGCCGTTGGATGACGATACTGATGGCATTTTGATTGTGGCGACCGACCGGGTGAGCGTATTTGATCTGGTGCTTGCCAATGGCATACCGGGGAAGGGGGTCTTGCTGACTCAAGTTTCCAAATTCTGGTTTGAATTTTTAGCAGGTGATTACCAACATCATCTGGTGTCCACAGACCCCTCGGAAATCCCCGGGCTGGATGCACAGCAAAGGCGCGAGTTGGAAGGGCGGATAATGATCTGCCGCAAGCGCGAGGTGGTGCCGGTGGAGTGCGTGGTGCGTGGTTATCTCACGGGTAGCGGCTACAAGGATTATCAAAAGACCGGGCAGGTATGTGGCCTTGACTTGCCTGCGGGTATGGTCAATAGCGACCGCCTTGAAGAGCCGATATTTACCCCTTCCACCAAGGCGGAAGAAGGGCATGATGAAAACATCAGTTTTGAGGTTGCTTGCGAGTTGGTGTCTGAAGAGGTGATGCTCGCCATCCGAGATATGTCAATGGACATCTATGACAAGGGGCAGGCTTATGCGCTGGCAAGGGGCATTATTATTGCGGATACCAAGTTTGAATTTGGCAAAAACAAAGATGGGGAATTGGTGTTGATTGACGAGGTGCTAACTCCAGACAGTTCAAGATTTTGGCCTTCAAATGACTATACACCCGGTCGTGAGCAGGAAAGTTTTGATAAACAATATGTACGCAATTACACCCAGTCTCTGGTGGATAAGGGGGAGTGGGACAAGGAATATCCGGGACCTGCATTACCGGACCTGGTGATTGACAATACCCTCAGTCGTTATGAGGAAGCACTGCATCGGCTGACTGGCTCTTTATAACCATATATAAAAACCGCTGAGGGCTCTTTATAACCCTATATAAAAACCGCTGAGGGCTCTTTATCCGCTGAGGGCTCTTTATAACCCTATATAAAAACCGCTGAGGGCTCTCCGCTGATGGCTCTTATCCGCTGAGGGCTCTTTATCCGCTGATGGCTCTTTATTACTCTTTATATAGACCGCTGAGGGCTCTTGAGGGCTCCATAACAAACCCCGGTGCCGCCAAGTCCGCAGTAGCCATTGGGGACCTTAGCAAGATATTGCTGATGATAGTCTTCGGCATAGTAGAAGGGGGGTGCCTTCATGATCTCGGTGGTAATAGCAGCGTATCCCTTCGCCGTGAGACGCTTCTGGAAGACTGCTTTGGAAGCCATAGCTTGCTTTAACTGAGCCTCGGAAAAGGCGTAGATACCGGAACGGTACTGAGTGCCAACATCATTCCCTTGGCGCATCCCCTGGGTGGGGTCGTGGTCTTCCCAAAAGAGTGTCAGTAGCGTCTGGTAACTGAGCAGTGCCGGGTCAAAGAGCACCAAAACCACCTCATTATGACCCGTAACCCCGGAGCAGACTTCTTCATAAGTGGGGTTCACGCGGTGCCCGCCCGCATAACCCACCGCGGTGACAAAGACGCCTTCTTGCTCCCAGAATTTCCGCTCTGCGCCCCAGAAGCAACCCATGCCAAACATTGCCGACTCTTTATGTGCCGACTCCGCCTGTGCCGACCCCTTATGTCCCGACTCCGTCTGTCCCGACTCTTTAGGGGTAAAGAAGGGTGGCTTTAATGGGTTGCCGTTCACATAATGTGTTGCCGAGGCGGGCAAAAGCTCCGGTCGCTCGGGCGGGGCAGTACTGGTATCAGGGATTTTTGTTTTTTGTTTGAATAAACTGCTCAATGAGAAGGGTGCCATGGTCTGCTTCCTGGTGGTTAAGCGGAATGATATTGGGCATTATAATCCAAGGGCTTCAAAGGATGAAAAGTTTATGCCCTTACTGATATGCTTGGCTAGCCTCTGCTTGAACGGGAGGAACGAGAGGCACAGGCACCAGAAGTCAACACAACACATTTAACGAGCGAGGTTATCGTGCGTAATTGTTTAGCTGTAATTTTATTCTTCTTCCCTGGATTTGTGTACGCGAGTGCATCGGAAGCTGTCAGCATAGATTTGACGACTCATCCCTTCAGCATCATTGCGCTGGTGATTTTTGTGCTTGCCTATGCCGTGGTGATGATGGAAGAGTTTATTCATCTCCGCAAAAGCAAGCCAGTGGTGTTGGCAGCGGGTCTTATCTGGCTCCTCGTTGCCCTAATGGTGCAGCAGCAGGATATAAACCCTGAACTTTTGGAGGTTAGCCTACAGCATAACCTGCTTGAGTATGCCTACCTCATGCTCTTCCTGCTGGTTGCCATGACCTATATCAATGCCATGACGGAACGGAATGTGTTTGAGGTGCTCCGTGCCTGGTTGGTGACTCGTGGATTTAGTTATCGGAAGTTGTTTTGGATCACTGGCGTTATTGCTTTTTTCCTCTCGCCGATTGCCGATAACCTGACGACTGCGTTGCTGATGGGTGCGGTCGTGTTTGCGGTGGGTGTGGGTAATCCCAAGTTTGTGGGGCTGGCTTGCATTAACATCGTGGTGGCCGCGAATGCCGGTGGTGCTTTTAGTCCTTTTGGAGACATCACAACCTTGATGGTATGGCAAACGGGGCGGGTTACTTTTTTTGAATTTTTTGCGCTCTTTGTGCCCTCGGTGGTGAACTACATTATACCGGCTACCATCATGTCCTTTGCCATATCCAATAGACATCCTGATGCCGTGAAAGATTTTGTCAGTTTGAAGAAAGGCGCCATAGTTATATGCATACTCTTCCTGTGTACTATTGCTACTGCGGTTTCATTTGAGCAGTTTCTACATTTACCGCCGTATCTCGGCATGATGACGGGGCTTTCCTATCTCTTCTTATATAGTTATTACTTGAAGATGAGTTCTCAAGATACCACTTACAATGTGGATCAATTCAATATCTTTAGCAAGGTAGCAAAAGCAGAATGGGACACCTTGTTTTTCTTCTTTGGCGTTATTTTCTGTGTGGGCGGTCTCGGTTTTATGGGTTATCTGGGGATAGTCTCAGAATATTTTTATATTGGCTGGGGACCCACCACTGCCAACATTGTGATGGGGATCCTTTCGGCTATCATTGATAATATCCCGGTGATGTTTGCCATCCTGACCATGAGTCCTGACATGGATTTGTATCAGTGGTTACTCATTACTTTGGCGGCCGGGGTGGGTGGCAGTTTGCTGTCCATTGGTTCCGCTGCGGGCGTCGCCTTGATGGGGCAGATGAAGGGATACTACACTTTTTTTGGGCACATCAAATGGTCTTGGGCAATCGGACTGGGTTACGCCGCAAGCATCTACACTCACTATTTAATCAATGCGCCCGGCTAGTTTCTGTGGTTAATAAAAGATGGTTAATAAAAAATAGTTTATAAAAGACAGTTAATTAAAAAAAGCTACTGTCACGGGGCAGGCACAGGAATATGAAGCAGGGTTTGAGTATCGCAGTACTGACTGTCTCGGATACGAGAAGTATTGAAACCGATACCTCCGGTCAGTATTTGTGTGACGCGCTACTTGCCGAAGGGCACCGGCTTGCTCAAAGACACATTGAAAAAGATGACCTCTATTCGCTGAGGGCTTGGGTGTCCCGCTGGATTGCCGATGTTGATGTAGAGGTGATTCTGGTGACCGGTGGTACTGGTTTCACGAGTCGGGATTCAACACCAGAAGCCCTGGCTCCCTTGTTTGATGTGTCTGTTAGTGGATTTGGTGAATTATTTCGGCACCTGTCCTATCAGGAAATTGGTTCCTCAACGGTCCAGTCAAGAGCCTTTGCCGGCATCGCCAACAATACTCTGATCTTCTGTATGCCGGGGGCAACCGGTGCCTGTCGGACGGCCTGGTCGGGCATATTGCAGGAACAACTCAATATAGAACATCAGCCGTGCAACTTTGCTGAACTGATTCGCCAGGGCGTCCACTAGTGCGGACAGACGGCGCGGGTTGCCATGCCTTTGAGGATGTCCTTGCCGAGTTGCTGGCGCGCGCCACACCCACCCACTTGACGGAAACCAGAACTCTGGAGAGGGCACAGGGCTGCTATCTTGCCCAGGAGCTGCTTGCACCCATGGCGCTTCCACCAGCAGCCAACAGTGCTATGGATGGTTACGCGATTGCCAGCAACAACACGACATCAGGCGTTTGGCTGCATGTTTCTGAGCGGATTCCGGCAGGGTATAGGGGAGGACCGCTGCAGCCGGGTACCGCCGCCAGAATTTTCACGGGTGCAGACTTGCCCCAGGGTGCGGACACCATAGTGATTCAGGAAAACGCCGAAGTGGATGCTAAGGGCGGCACCGGTACTCAGCAGAGAGTCCGGTTCACCAGAGTGCCCGGACCGGGGGAGAATGTCCGGCAAGGGGGGCAAGACTTGGCAAGGGGGCAGGTGATTGTGCAAGCCGGTGCGCGGCTGAACCCGGCGCATCTGGCACTTCTGGCGGCGGTCGGAATCTCCGAGCTGCTCGTGTTTACACCGCTCAAGATTGCCCTGCTCGCTACCGGTGATGAACTGGTGCAACCCGGTGCACCCTTGGCTCCGGGGCAGCGCTATAACTCAACTCAAGTACTACTCGGTGCCCTGCTCAAAAGGATGGGTATGGCAGTATTAGACCTCGGCCTGGTGCCGGATACTCCAGCAGAGATTGAAGCAAGGCTAGTGTCTGCTGCAGCCCAGGCAGATTGTATGCTGGTCACTGGCGGTGTCTCAGTGGGTGAGGAAGACCATCTCAGAGCCCTGGTTGCAAAACTAGGCAGTGTTGATATTTGGAAGGTCGCGATTAAACCGGGCAAACCCTTCGCTTATGGCAGGGTAGGCAATACCCCTTTCTTGGGTTTGCCCGGCAATCCCGTATCAACTTTTGTGACCTTTGTGATGCTTGCTCGACCCTATCTGGTTGCCATGCAGGGTGCCAGGGAGGCACGCAATAAGGTGTATTTTGGAGAATCCAACTTCCACTACAAGGCGGGCAATCGCCGTGAGTATCTGCGCGTCCGAAGAACCGCTACCCAGGCGGGTAAAACACATCTGGATATGTTCCCTGCTCAAGGCTCATCCCTCTTGACCTCAGTAGCCTGGGCTGATGCTCTGGCAGAGGTTGATATAAACCAGGAAGTCACGCCCGGAGATGTGTTGAAGCTGTATGTTTTTGAAGATATTTAGGGGGTATGACGAGGCAGTGTCGGGAGACTATAATCACCCCCAACCGCTAATCAAATAGAAGCAACACTTATGGGACTCATCACATTCAGTATTATTTTGTCTGTATTACTTGGCAGTTGTCTTTGGTTGGTTATGGGTAATCAATTTCCGATAACTGGCGAGGACAAATGGCAACCCTTGAATAATATATGTTGCTATGCCGCCCTGCTTGCCCTGCCCATTTATCTGATTGTTTTTTTTATTTATTAATGGGCGCCGCTCAGCATGAAGCCGCTCGCTATAAAGACGCTCGCTATAAAGAATAACCAAGCACCAGCATGAAACTTCCCCATGATCTAGTAACCATTGCAGCAACCATTAAAGGCTTTCTGGACCCGATTGAGGGTAGGGCACTTTATGAGCATTGCTTGTCGGTGGGTGCCCTAGGACCAACCTTGGAAGTGGGGAGTTACTGCGGCAAATCAACCCTGTATCTTGGGGAGGCATGTCGGCGCACCGGCAACAGTCTGTTCGCGGTGGATCATCATCGGGGTTCAGAAGAGCATCAACCCGGAGAGGAATATCACGACACCGAACTGTTTGATGAGCCTACCGGCTTGATGGATACATTCCGTGAGTTTCGTCGGACTCTCCATTTGGCGAAACTAGAAGCGGTTGTCGTGCCGATTGTTGCGCCTTCCCACCTTGCTGCCCGGCATTGGCACACGCCGCTCGCGATGGTGTTTATAGATGGTGGGCATAGTCGTGAAGCAGCCATGACAGACTATCAAAGCTGGGCGGGGCACCTGGTTCCTGGTGGCATCCTGGCAATTCATGACATCTTTACTGACCCGGAGGAGGGTGGCCAGGCACCCTTTGAGATATTTACCCTGGCTATTGAATCGGGTCTGTTCCGTGAACTAGCGAGGGTGAAGACCCTGGGGCTACTCCAGAAGTGCTAGTCCAGCGGTGCTAGTCCTGTGCAGAGGTGTTGAGCAGTTCCGTCTCGGCTCGGTGCCACCAGGTCGTAACGGAACAGCTGCGCGGCGGCAGTTTTATGAGAGAGGGCATCCGCTGCTAACAACACAGCCCCTGCGGTCCAGGTTGGCTTTTCCAGTGGCCAGATGGCTTCATCCCGATAAACATATCCCGTCCAGTAGGAACCGTCCCCATCTCGGAACTGATGCAACCAACTAAAAAGTTGCACGGCTGTTTGATATTCACCGGCGGCCAAGAGTGCCATGGTCAGTTCGCAAGATTCGGCAACAGTGACCCAGGGTTCATCCGTTACGCAAACGCAACCGGTGCCCTTCCTAACAAATTCCTGCCAGCGGGATTTCAGATGCAATTTGGCAGCCTTACCCGTGATGACACCACTCAGGACGGGATAGAACCAATCCATTGCATACCGGTTTTTGCTCTCCCAGGTACGATCAAAACATTCAGGATGATGGGTGAGGGCGCGCCCAAGCCGGGTACGTGCCATGCGCCAGGCATCTGCCTTCTTGCCCAGAGTGGTCGCGATCTGCAACGCACATTCAAGGCTTTTGTAGATGCTACTGCAACCGGTGACCAGTGAATCCCGGCGAATGCCAAACCGAGTATCTTCACACCAATAAATCTGCCCCGCTTCGCCTTGCAGTCGTAGCACAAATGCCATAGCAGATTGTACCGTTTGCCACATGCCTTCCAGAAATTGTAGATCCTCAGTCACCAGGTAATAGTGCCAAACGCCAGTTGCCACATAAGCAACAAAATTAGATTCGGCACGAGTGCCGTCTTCTACCTTGCCGTCCTTGTAGGCGGCAAGCCAGGTGCCGTTGGGTAACTGGTTATCGCGTAGCCAATAGTATGCTTGCTTTGCCTCGTCCAGCCGATTGCCGATGCTCAGACCCATGGCAGCTTCAATATGGTCCCAAGGATCCATGGGTCCGGATTTAAACCAGGGTATGCAACCATCCTGCTGTTGCGTGGCGGCAATATAATCAACCGTGTTTCGGAAGTATTCTTCCGGGAAGAGTCCTTGGGATACAAATAGTTGTGTCATCAGTTGCTTGCTCCCGGTGCGGCGGCGGGTTTGACGAAGTACATGACGAGACTCTTGCCCATGATGGGGTTAAGGCAACTGTCTAACATTCTGGTGAGTCTGGGCTCTTGCATCAGATCCCAGACGAGGAAGCGATGATACCAAGCAACTAGTTTGGCTTCTGGCGTTTCGGCACCACGCCAGAACAAACATTTTAGCCACCAGTAAGGAACATGCAGGGCATGCGCGTGATGTTTGCCGAAAAAAATAAAACCCTTAGCTTCTATTTTTTTGCGTAGCTGTCTTGCTGTAAAAATGCGGACATGTCCACCGTCAACTTCATGGTAGGCAGCACTGAGTTGCCAGCATACCCACTCCGGGAAAAACCGAGGCACACTGAGCGCCAGGATGCCACCCTGTTTGACAACGCGGTGTATTTCACTGAGCACCGAATGATAATCAGGTAGATGTTCCAGCACTTCGGAACATATAAGCTTGTCGAATGATTCGTCCGGGAAGGGCAGACGCATACCGTTGGCGACGGATAATAGCAGGCTTTTTTTGTTGCCTGAGGGGGGGAAGTCGTTGCACCGCGCCCAGGCGGTCTGCAGATCCTTGATGGACAGATCAACGCCTACGGCATCTATCTTCTCGGCTAAATAAGCAGAAATCACATGCCGACCCTCGCCGCAACCCAGATCTAGGAGCCGGTCATCTGGTTTGAGCTGTAGCCGGTCAAAGTTAATGGTTTGCAGGGACATATTCCGGATTCGTATTTGCTTGGCGGGGCGTTCTGGAGTCGTCCTCTGCAAACGTATCTGCCATGCGGCTATCCCGCAACGGTGCATGACCTGATATGTGCAGATACAGCCTGAGCAGATCCTGGGCTGCCTTATCCCAGGTGAATGAGCGCAAAATGCGCTGCCTGGCTTTGGTTGCCAAGGCTTGCCGGCCTGCTTCATCTGCCAGCAATGCTCTGATGGCATCCGCTATGGCGAGATGGTCTCCAGCCGGTACGATGATGCCGCCGTCGCCGATAATTTCCGGCAGGGCGCCGCCATCAGTGGAGATCACCGGCACTGAGCAGGCCATAGCTTCCCCCGCGGGCAGGCCGAAACCTTCATAGATGGATGGCACGACAGCGATGGTGGCCTGGGCATAGAGGTCGGCAATTTCAGTCGTCGAGATGCCCGAGAAGAAGCGAATCCGGGAACATAAGCCGAGCTTTTTAATCAATTTGACCGTACTGCCATCCGCTTGCAACTTCCCGAGGACATTGAGTTTAAGGTCTGGCATGTCGTCCGCCAGTAGGGCTATGGCGCGTAAGAGATAGGGCAAGCCCTTCAAGGGGACATCCGCACTCGTTGTGGTCATGATAGTGCTGGTCTTGCGCCTGATGTTCGGATTGGGTTTGAAGCGCTCAGTGTCTATGCCGTTATGCACGACATGAATCTTATCTTTCGGGATTGCAAAAGCATCGGCGATGGCTACTTGTGATGCTTTGGAAACAGTCACCACATGTTCCAGTTGTTTGACGACCTTCTTTTGCATGCGGAGAAAGGAATGCCATCTACGAATTAACAATCGGTGTTGCCAGGTCTTGGCGCTTTGTAGTGCGATCTTGAGATCACTGGTAATGGGGTGATGTATGGTGGTGATGATAGGGATGCCCATGCGTTGCAGTTTCAAGGTGCCGTAAGAGAGGCTTTGATTGTCGTGCACTATGTCGTACTGCGGTTTGTGTTTTTTGAAATACTTAACCAGCCGGCGGCCGAAGGTATAGGGTTCTGCAAAGCCGCCGGTCAACATGCTGAACCATTCAAAAAAATCGGTGAAGGAAAGAAGATGCCGAGGGCGGAGTGCGGTCACATGGTTGTCCGACTCAAACAGATTCAAACCGGGTAACTTGATGAGGTTTACTCTGGGGTCTAATTCAGGGTAGGGCTGACCGGAAATCACATCTACCCTAAGACCCATGTCCGCCAAGGCACTACTGAGGGATTTGATATACACCCCCTGACCACCGCTGTATGGGTTGCTTCTGTATCCCAAGAGGCAAATGTGTAGCCTAGGCGGCGGCGCTGGCTCCGCTACTGCGTGCAACATTAAATGACGAGACATTAAGTTGCGAGGCATTAAATTACGAGACATGAATTACGAGACATTATAATTACTTGAGGTTCCGGTTAGCCTACCGTCAGTTGGCTTCTATTGAAGAGGGGGGCAGTAAAAGTGCTAGATTTTACGCACTTTGATAGCACAATGCCATCGGCATCTATTGCCAAAAACCTTGAAGACTTGCCATTTCTCATTCACTATTCAGCGCATGGCTATTCAAAAAAATGTTATTCAGGAAAGCATTGAAAGAAAGCTCGCTGAGGCCATGACCTTGTTACATCTTGAAGTCATCAATGAAAGTAGCAATCATAATGTGCCGCCTGGTGCCGAGTCCCACTTCAAAGTTATTTTGGTGTCTGAAGAGTTTGACGACATGCCGCTTATTGCCCGGCACCGGCAAGTGAACCGAATCCTAAAAGAAGAATTGGCAACCGACATTCATGCGCTTGCCATACATACCAGTACACCAAAGGAATGGCATGCCAGGAACGGCACAGCACCCATGTCTCCGCCATGTCACGGCGGCTCCAATGCACAATAACCTGGTGTTGTCTCACCGAATCCAGTCCTCCCCGCCGTCATTCTCGCCGAAGCCAGCCATCCTGCCGAAGGCGGGGCGACTGGCTTCGGGGGGAATCCAGAGGAATGAACGAGAATGACGGGGTGAGGATGGCCACCCCGCCTACTCAGCAGTATTGAGCAGTTCCCTGAGACTGGGCCAGATGTCCGCTAGCAAGGCCGGTTGGGCTGCCGCTGTGGGGTGGATGCCGTCTCTTTGTAGCAGCTGTTTTTCAGTGGTGACGCTGTCCAACAAAAAAGGTACGAAGGGCAGGTCCTGAGCTTTTGCCAAGGTGGTATAAGTATCTTGGAATGCTGTGGTGTAGCGCCGACCATAATTGGGCGGCAGTGCCATGCCGATTAACAAGACCCGGCTCCCCGCTTCTCGGGACTGCTTAATCATGCCTTCCAGATTCTTCTTGATCTTGTCAATGGGATAACCCCTAAGCCCATCATTGCCACCTAGTTCAATAATAATGATGTCTGGTTGGTGTATCGCTAAGGTTTTGGGTAGTCTTGTCAGGCCGCCGCCAGTAGTTTCCCCACTGACGCTAGCGTTAATGACCCGATACTGAGGATGGGTCTCAATGAGTCGCCGGGATAAAAGGCTGACCCAGCCGTCTTCTTGATTGATACCGTAGGCAGCACTGATGCTGTCACCATAGACGACCAGAGTCGGTGCTCCCTTCTCGGTGCCCTTCTCGGCAGCCTTGACGGGGCTGATACTCTCAAGCAGGGGAAAAAGTACCATGACAATGAAAGCGATGAGGAGAGCCATGGTGAGCGCGATGACGACAAGCAACTTGGCGAAAAGAAGTCTCCACTCTCTTCTGTTATTTGACACAACTATTCTTTTTTTATAATTCATAATACTCAGATGATAAAAGCAACCGACCTCGGGAAAACCGTTAGCACCTCAGCAGGCACACTCCGTATATTGAAAGGGATTAACTTGGAAATCAAGAAATCCGAATCAGTAGCAATCCTGGGTGTGTCCGGTTCGGGGAAAACAACCCTGCTCGGTTTGCTTGCCGGGCTGGACACACCTACTCAGGGGGAAGTCCAACTCGGTGATTATATCATCACCTCGCTTGATGAAGAGGCACGCGCCGGAGTGCGGGCGGAACTGGTGGGCTTTGTCTTCCAGTCCTTCCAGCTATTATCTAGCCTGACCGCGATAGAAAATGTCATGCTACCGGCGGAATTAAAAAACGATCCAGAGGCAGAAAGTAAAGCCCGTTATCTTTTGGAGCGGGTCGGCCTGGCACAGCGGGCAAGCCATTATCCGAGCCAGTTGTCTGGCGGCGAACAGCAACGAGTTGCCATAGCCAGAGCCTTTGCATCATCGGTGGAGATTTTGTTTGCCGATGAACCGACTGGAAATCTTGATACTGAGACGGGTTCCCGGATCATTGATTTGATTTTTGAGTTGAATGTTGATTTTGGGACCACGCTGGTATTAGTCACCCATGATCAGCAACTGGCAGCAGGTTGTCATAGATCTATCCACCTTCTTGGTGGTGAAATAGTTGCTGGCGAGACAACTGCTGGCGACATAGTCGCTGGTGAAATAGTCGCTGGTGAAATAGTTGCAGCTGAGAGGTCCCTGCCGCCAGGAACAAGCAGATGATATTCCGCTTAGCACTCAAACTACTCTGGCGCGATTGGCGCGCCGGGGAGTTGACGCTACTGCTAGTCTCGCTGGTGATTGCGGTGGGCACGGTGACGACCATGACGCTGTTTGTGGATCGGTTGCAAAATGCACTCCTGCTTGAGTCGGCAAGCTTCCTGGCGGCGGATCGGGTCATTTCTGCATCCACCCCCATTGAGCCTGCCATCATTCAGCAGGCCGAAGCCTCAGGCCTAACCCATTCACAAACCCTTAACTTCTTGTCCATGGTCTTCTCCGCCGACCGGGCACAGTTCACTTCGGTGAAAGCGGTGAACGAACCCTACCCGCTACGGGGGTTGCTGATCGCTGGTAATGAGCCCTTTATGCGGGGTGCTCCGGTGCCCTCGGGTCCGCCGCCGGGCGAACTCTGGATGGAGAGTCGTCTCTTCCCCATGTTGAATGTTGCCCCTGGCGATCTGGTGGATCTAGGTATTGCCAGTATGCCGGTCACCCGGGTATTGATTAAGGAACCGGACCGAGTGGGTGGCTTTGACAGCGCGGGCCCGAGACTACTGATGAATCTAGCGGATGTTGCTCGCACTGGTGTGGTGCAACCCGGTAGCCGCCTGAGATACCGCTACCAGTTTGCCGGTACCCCGGAGCAGATTGAATCTTTTGAGGCCTGGGCCCAGCCCAAACTTGCCCCGGGGGCAAGAATCTTTGGCGTCAAAGAAGGTGCCGCGAGTATTGGCAGGACACTTGAACGAGGCGAGCGATTTCTTCTTCTCGGCAGTTTGTTGGGGGTGCTATTGGCAGGGGTTGCTATTGCCTTGGCGGCGCGGCGATACAGTCTGCGCCACTATGGGCATGTGATGATTCTGAAAACGCTCGGTGCCAAGCCGCTACAAATTGACGGTATATTTTTGATTATTTTTGGTGTCTTGGGTGCCCTCGCAACACTGCTTGGTGCAGGCACCGGTTATCTCATGCAGCTGGGCGTGGCGGAAATACTCTCGCCGCTCATTCCCGTTGCGCTGCCGGCACCCACATGGCGACCTCTTTTGCCGGGCTTGGGGACCGGCTTTGTTTGCTTGCTGTCCTTCGCGCTACCCCCGCTACTGAAGTTACGGCAGACGCCGCCGCTCAGACTCATCAGGCAGGATCTTGATGACGGCAATCCAGGGTCCACAACACTCACTAGCCTGGTATCACCAGACAAGCTCACCAGCCTCTTTGCCCTCCTGGGCATCCTGGGCATGCTGTGGTGGTACAGCCAAGACCTTGCTTTGACCTTGATGATCTTGAGCGGGGCGGCGGCAGCGCTGGTTGTTTTGTTTGGGGTTGCCCTCCTGCTATTGGGTGGCGGCAGGGCTTTGGGGATGCGGGCAGGTAGTGTTTGGCGGCTTGCGCTGGCGGGGATGCAACGCCGTAAACAGGAAAACACCATACAAATCCTGGTCTTTGGCATTGCCATTATGTTGCTGCTGGTGCTGTATCTCGTCCGGACGGCACTGATTGCCGAATGGCAGGCGCAGATACCGGAAGATGCACCTAATCATTTTGCGATTAACATTGCCCCGGAAGAGGTGGCGCCAGTCCAGTCCTTGTTCGCGGCGAATGATGTCGCTTCCCAACCGCTTTATCCCATGATTCGGGGGCGGGTTCTGTCCATCAATGGTGCCCCTACTGAGACCCGGGATCCAGACCAGGATGAGCAGAATGTGCCGGCATCCAGTGCCGGGAGGAATCTCACCTGGGCTAGTCGTCTGCCAGACGATAATCAGCTTGTCGCCGGGACTTGGTGGGATGAATATGATGCCGCCATACCGCTCGTCTCTATTGAAGCAGACCTTGCCCAGCGCAACGGGATCCGCCTGGGGGATAGTTTGACCTTTGGTATTCAGGGTCGGGAGCTGGTCGCTCAGGTTGCCAGTATCAGGACGGTCTTTTGGGACAACATGCAGCCTAATTTCTATATTATTTTTTCTCCTGGCGCGTTGGATGACTTCCCGGCAATGTTTATGACTAGTTTTTTTCTTGATAAGCACCAAAAACTTTTTCTGAACCAATTGCTCAGTCAACATCCCACCATGACTGTTATTGAAGTGGATGCGCTACTTGAACAGATGCAGAGAGTGCTCAGCCAGGTCACTCTTGCTATTGAACTCGTCCTGGTCTTGACCATCGCTTCGGGCATCCTGGTGTTGTTGACGAGTATTCAAGCGTCCATGGATAAGCGATTGCGGCAGCATGCTTTGTTACGGGCTTTGGGAGCGAGCCGGCGGCTGGTCTTGGGTAGTCTGCTGGTGGAGTTTGGCACCCTGGGATTGTTTGCCGGTATTCTGGCCGCTCTGGGTGCTGAGATAACCCTCTACCTACTGGAGACGGAAGCCTTTGACCTCAGTTATCAAGTCAATCCGCTCTTCTGGGTGCTGGGTCCCCTGAGCGGCATAGTATTGATTGGTGTTATCGGCATCCTCGCTACTAGACGGCTGGTTACTACGCCACCCGCCATGATTTTGAATGATGAAGTCTGTTGAAGGGTAATTGCTTCGGGAAGTGTCGTGGCGCAGTTTGATATTCCATGGGAATCACTCTCGGCGGAAGCACTGAGCGGTATTATTGAAGAGTTCGTCACTCGTGAGGGTACGGAATATGGTGTCCGGGAGGTGCGCTTGGAAGATAAAATCAGCCAGGTGCGCAAACAGTTGCAAGCCGGGAAGACTCGGATTACCTATGACGATGTGACTCACTCTTGTTCCATAGAGCTTGTGAAGTGACCGATAGGCGGGAATCCAGTCCGCCGTCCGGCCTGGCCGGACTCCATCACCCTCCGCGCCGTCATTCTCGAGCTTGCTCGGGAATCCAGAGGAACAAAGGCAACCACGGTGCTAGTGACGAGAATGACGGCAAAAAAATACAGGCTGGATTCTCGCCTTCTTTGATCATGACGGCGCGGGTTTGCATATCTAACACTGTTGCACCCATAATCACCGCTTCACCGTTCCGCATTAAACATCACGGCTTTTATTAGTAATTAGGTGCTATTAAAGGTTTTTTCTTCCTATTAGCAAACAATGAAGGTGAACATTATGTCTGATGAAAAAACTGGTGGGTTTTGGGATTCATATCAAAGAGTAATGACATATAAAACTCATTTTTTTCGCTTTTTGGTAGTTCATCCTTTTATGATTTTTTCTGTGTGTTTACTGTTATATCTCTTTGGTGTTAATCCCCTTGAAGATTACCCTTATGTTTTCTTTGCCACCATCATAGTGATGATATTGGCTTCAGAAGGATTGGCATTTGTAGTAAGGAAGTATGACCGCATCTTGGTAATCCACAACCCATTCATAAGGAGGCTACATTATTTGCTATCGGGAATAATGTATACAGCAATATCTGTGTATTTTTCATTTGTAACAGGAGCCTATATGTATGTGCCCCCTATATTATTAGGTGTTAAGCCAATAATCTTTTGGGGCATTTGCCATACTATTCTCTTTATAATCGTAATCTCTATTAGTGCATTGGCTGGAGAAAGACGGGTAGTGCGTTGGCTGGAGAAAGACGCATCAAAAAAATCAAGTTAAACACATAGACTAGCTAAGATGCAGGAGCTTCGCCAACCTCAACAACCTCAAAGTAATTCACCAATTAGAAGTTATTGCACGCGGTCTGGCTTCGTTGATTTTTTTACCATCAGAATCAAAGAGGGCGGGAATCCAGTGACATAAGCCGTCCGAACGTGTCAGTGAGTCAATGATACTATTCAAGTTTGTCATCGAATCTATGAACACAAACAATTAGCATTGGTGCCAGTAATAATAGGACTGTGCCCTGTGTTCCTCTGGATTCCCGTCACCCCTGTCATCACAGCCGATGGCTGTGATGACGGGAGTGACGAGAATGACGGCGCGATTAAGAAGGATTATGTTCACAATATTCGCAGAAAAGTTGATAAACTTAAAATTGCGGGGATTAATTTGAAACACTGAGGAACTTATTATGAAATCACCCGAATCAGAAGATCCATTTAGCCCGGGTTCTGGACATCTTCCGCCCTATCTGGCTGGCAGAGTAGATGAGCAATCTGTGTTTCGAAAGGGTTTAGCCAAAATATCTGCTGGTAAATCACCTCCGGCAGCAACAGTTTTGTATGGACCACGTGGAATGGGTAAAACGGTGTTGTTGCGTTGGTTTAAAAATGAAGTTGAGCTGTCTGGAGCAAAGAAGGATTTAATACGTGTGGTTTGGGTGACCCCTGATCAATTAGGATCGCCATCCGATTTATGGAAGTGTTTGATGCCTCCTGAAACTCTGAAAAGTAAAATGACCCCTGAAGATGTGACTGCTGGCTTTAATTTCGAAGCATTGGCTGCAAGTGCTACTTGGAGGGCAAAGGATTTATTTAAACAAACCTTTCAAAAGACTTTAATTGATCAGTGTAGAAAGCAACCATTGATATTGTTAATGGATGAAGCGCATAAAATGGACGAAGATCTGTGTAATAATTTATTAAATCTTCATCAAATAATTAGTCCGGAAGCTCCTTTTATGTTGGTTTTGGCAGGCACGCCTGGGTTGCACAACTTTCTATCTGGAGTAAACGCTACCTTTGTTGAGCGTTCCAGAAATATTGGTCTTGGGCGTTTGGATGAACAGGCTGCCGCGGATGCGATAAGTAAACCGTTTGCGGAACAGGGCATACAAATAACTGAGGGCGCTTTGTCCATCATTATTGAAGATAGTCAATGCTATCCTTATTTTTTACAAGAATGGGGTAGTTCTCTTTGGGAGGAAGCAGACAAAGCAAACTTGACATGCTTAACTGATGAACAGGTTGCGGTTGTAAAACCAAATATTGCAATTATAAAACAGAAAATGTACGAGGGGCGTAGACATAAATTAAATAAACTTGGGTTGCGGTCAACGGCTATTGCTATTGCACAAGCATTTCAAGATACAAAAGCAATGTCAGAGGATCCGATTATAGAAATCATTACAGACAATTTATCGATTGATTCATTGAACACACAGTCAGTTGATGAACGTTTGCAAACATTTATTGATCAAGATTTTGTTTGGCAATCACTGGGGTCGGTTTTATATGAACCGGGTATTCCCAGTTTAATGACTCATATACTGAATCAGTAGCCGTCCATTGGTAAGACAAAATAAAACCCACGCCGATAAGTCATGCTTGCCCCCTTGCTGCCATCCCCGCCGCCATTCTCGAGCTTGCTCGGGAATGACGGGGTGACCCGATCTTGTGGGGTGACCCCGTTCCTTCAGGTGGCTTAGGGCGCGGAGCGGCTTGCGCCTCAGGACGCTATCTTTTAATCTGCTGTCCATCAGGCGCAGGTGCTACAGAAGAGGTCAAGAGCATGGCGGATAAAAACAGAAGACGCCCTTATTCTTCGTTGGTAGTTGATGGCAATGAAAAAGCACCAGCCCGGGCAATGTTGTATGCGGTCGGCTTCACTGAGGCAGACTTCCAAAAACCCCAGGTCGGCATCGCCTCCACCTGGAGCAATCTCACCCCGTGCAATATGCACATCAACCAGCTTGCCGAAGCCGCCGCTATGGGCGCTGAGGAGGCAGATGCTAAGCCGGTAACCTTTAACACTATTACCGTTTCCGATGGGATTTCCATGGGTTCGCCGGGGATGCGTTATTCACTGGTGTCTCGGGAGGTGATTGCAGATTCAATAGAAACGGTGGTCGCGGGAGAGGGCTTTGATGGTTTTGTTGCCATTGGCGGGTGTGACAAAAACATGCCGGGTTGTGCCATGGCTATGGCGCGGCTCAACAGACCCAGTATTTTTGTTTATGGCGGGACCATACAGCCGGGGAAAGAACGCCGAGACATAGTGTCCGTATTTGAAGCAGTCGGGCAGCATGCCGCGGGCAGCATCTCAGATATTCAATTGAAAGAAGTTGAAGCGACTGCCATTCCCGGTGCTGGTTCCTGCGGAGGAATGTACACCGCCAATACCATGGCTTCCGCGATTGAGGCACTCGGTCTGTCCTTGCCGAACTCCTCGGCACAGGAAGCCATCTCAGACAGCAAACGCCAGGACAGCCGGGCGGCAGGTGCGGCAGTTGTCCGCCTGATTGAAGAGGACATCAAACCTTCAGATATTCTCTCCAAAGCGTCTTTTGAGAATGCTATTACTCTGGTGATTGCCCTTGAAGGTTCCACCAACGCCGTCTTGCATCTGCTCGCGATTGCCCATGCGGCTAAGCTTCCGCTCTGTCTTGATGACTTCAACCGCATTGGTGCTATGGTGCCGGTCCTGGCAGATATGCGCCCTGCTGGGCAGTATTCCATGAGCGAGTTAATTGCCATTGGCGGTATTCAGCCCTTAATGAAAACCCTGCTGACAGCTGGGTTGCTACAGGGTGATTGCTTGACGGTGACTGGCAAAACACTGGCGGAAAATCTGGCAGATGTTGCGCCCTATCCCGAGACTCAGAAAATCATCCGCCCCATGACCAACCCCATTAAAAAGGATAGCCATCTGGTAATACTGCGCGGCAACCTTGCCCCCGAGGGCGCAGTGGCAAAGATCACCGGGCATGAGGGTTTGCAGTTCACCGGCATTGCTCGTTGCTTCCACGGGGAAGAGGCCGCGCTTGCCGCCATCCTGGATGGCAAGTTGGTCGCCGGCGATGTGGTGGTTATCCGTTATGAGGGTCCGCGTGGTGGTCCCGGTATGCGCGAGATGCTCTCACCGACCAGTGCTATCAATGGTTGCGGATTGTCCAGTAGTGTTGCGCTGATTACTGATGGCAGATTCTCTGGCGGCTCGCATGGTTTCGTTATCGGGCATATCACTCCAGAGGCTTTTGATGGGGGACCTATTGCATTGCTTGAAGATGGTGACCAGATCACGATTGATGCAGAAGCAAAAACCATTGTTGTTGCCTTGACGGATGCCGAGTTAGTTCGCAGAAAAGCCCAGTGGCAACCGCCGCCTGCCTACACTGACCGTGGCATACTGGCGAAGTACGCCCGACTGGTGAGTTCCGCCTCAGAGGGGGCGGTGACGGATGGTTGATTGATAATTGATAAGTAATCCATTTATAGTCGCTTTAGAAAGCACTCTATTAAAGCACTCTATTAAAGCACTCTATTAAAGCACTCTATTAAAAGAAGGAAATAAAAATGTTGATATTCATAGTGCACATCTTATATCTCGGTGGCGTCATCATGCTCATTGCTCACTTTATGCATGGCGTCAAGGTGAAGTCCTACGGCACTGCCGTTCTGGTCGCTATCATTTACGCGATCATCAACATTACCCTGGGCAATCTGCTCAAACTGCTGGGCCTGCCCTTCATTATTCTTACTCTGGGTCTATTTATATTTTTGATTAACGCCTTCCTGCTCTGGCTCACGGACAAACTACTGACTAATTTTAAGATTGATACTTTTGGCACCACATTCATCGCCGCCGTGTTGATTACCCTTGCGGAAGTCCTCTTCATCCAGCTTGTCTGAGGGAGCGCCATAATGAAAAAAATAATACTTTGGGTGATTGGTATTCTCCTGTCGGTGTTGCTGCTGTTGGGCGGGCTTGAATATTCTACCTCTGAGCGGATGGAGGTCGTGGAATTACATACGATGGATAGCGATGGGGAAGATGTAGTCACTCGTCTTTGGATCGTTGACCACCAAGGCTTGCAGTATCTCCGGGCAGGTGCTGAGGCTTCCGGTTGGTTTTCCCGATTGCAAGCGAACAAGGAAGTGAAAGTGACCAGAAAAGGTGCAACCCAGTGTTACACCACCCGATTACGGCGGGACAAAAATGTTCAGATCAACCTGCTGATGCAGACAAAATACACCTGGAGAGACCGGCTTATTGACCTGACCAGTGGCAGGGAGGGTTCAATTCCGATTGAACTCCATCCCTGTTCACCTGGTCGTCCCGCTACAACGCATTAACGACGCCCTGCGCCGTCGTTCTCGCTGAACCCCGTCGTCTCGCCTTCGGCGGGGCGACTGGCTTCGGGGGGAATCCAGAAGAACGAGCGGTATTGCTTTCATTCCTCTGGATTCCCCTCACCCCAATCATCACAGCCGATGGCTGTAATGACTGGGGTGACGAGAATGACGGCGGGGAGTCCCCGCTCCTTCTGGTGGCTTACGGCGCCCTGCGCCGTCATTCTCGAGCTTGCTCGGGAATCCAGTAAAAAAGAGTATTGTTTTCTGATTTACCCCGGTACTCCAACCCGTCAGAGAGCAAGCCCGAGAGTGCCGGGGAGCGACGAACCATCCTGTTGTAAATGCCCCACAGGTGGTTGCCTTTGTTCCTCTGGATTCCCGTCACCCCAATCATCACAGCCGATGGCTGTAATGACCAGGGTGCCGAGAATGACGGCGCGGCGGCGGTGCTTGCCCTCTTGCCGTCATTCCCGTCTTCTATGATCCTGACGGACGGGGTAACTATCTAATAATAACGGGCAGCTCTGAATAGCCTTTCACAAAATTTGACCTCACCCAGACGGGAGGTCCCGTCACCTCAATATTGTCAAACCTTGCCATAATCTCTTCCCAGAGAATACGGAGTTGCATTTCAGCAAGCCGGTTACCCATGCAGCGATGGATACCGAAACCAAATGAAAGGTGATGCCTTGCCCTTTTCCGGTCAATCAGGAAGTCATCAGCACGTTCAATGACATCACTGTCGCGGTTGCCAGACACATACCACATCAACACCTTGTCGCCAGTTTTGATCTGCTGACCGCCCAGTTCCGTGTCTTTGAGCGCGGTACGGCGCATATAGGCGAGGGGTGTTTGGTAGCGGATGATTTCCGACACCATATTGGGAATCAACCCATGGTTATCGCGTAGTTTCTGATATTCGGCCGGATTTTCATTCAGGAATTTCACTCCGCCAGTCATTGAATTCCGGGTGGTGTCATTGCCGCCCACAATCAGCAGAATCAGGTTACCCAGATATTCCATCGGCGCCATGTTCCTCGTTGATTCACCGTGCGCCAGCATGGACACCAGGTCGCCTTTTGGTTCTTCATTGACACGCTCATTCCAGAGGCGGGTGAAGTAGGCCAAACATTCAAGCAGTTCTTTCTGCCGTTGTTCCTCGGATTCCACAATATCGGACTCTTCATTAGCAGTAGCAACATCGGACCATCGGGTAAGCATGCGGCGGTCTTCAAAAGGGAAGTCAAATAGTGTTGCGAGCATCTGGGTGGTGAGTTCAATAGATACCAGATCAACCCAGTTGAATTCCTCATTGCGCGGCAGGGAGTCAAGAATATTCTGCACTCGTTTCCGAATTGTTTTTTCCATCACCGCCAGGTTGCGTGGTGCTACCACACCGTTCACTTCCTTTCTTTGACGATCATGTTTGGGCGGGTCCATGGCGATAAACATAGGCAGGGTAAAATCCTCATCCGGATCAACTGCCACGATGATGCCCTCGGATGAATAGGTGTCGGGGTCTGTGTCCACTCGCATGATGTCGTCGTAACGAGTCACACTCCAGAAGGAACCCACCACCTCATGATCTTTTTGCAAATGGACCGGCGATTCCCGCCGCAACCGTTCAAAAATCTTCACATGGTAATCATCATGGAAGAGGAAGGGATTCATTAAATTAAGTTCGCCCAGAGGGACTGTCTCTGGGTCAACAGCATCGTTGTTGTATATGTTTTCTGCTAACTCACTCATCTTTCTGCTCCTTGGTTTTTGCGCCTTGGTTGCTACTTGTTATGGCATTTTATACCAAATTTAATACTATTTTTCAGTAGTTGATTTGGCAAGCATTTCTGCCCTCAGCACCTGTGCTTCATTGATGACATATTGCTGTGTTGCTGCCGCATCTGCCTCGCTCATCACCCCCGCAAAGCCTGGCATGCCTCGCTCCTTCAAAATACCGTCCAGGACAATGTCTGTAAATACGAGATGTTTGCCCGGCAGGGTGTATCGCAAATCGGGTAGGATGCCGCCAGACCTGACTCCCGGCCCGTGGCAAACGCCACAGTATTGATGATAAACCACTTTACCCCGAGTTATTGTCTCGATGCTGGCCTCAAGCGGCGGCGGCTCTGGCATGCGGGCAGCGACTTCCTGTATCTCTGGCAATGCCACCTTGCCCCCCAATTTGTAGGTCAAGATACGTCCTCTGGGCTTTAATTTATAGCCTTCGGCGGCAGCGGCGGTAAGCGCAAAGGCACCGCCCCAGCCGGCAAGGACGCTCACATATTGTTCCCCATCAATCTGATAGGTTATCGGCGGGGCAATAATGCCGGTCTGGGCGGGTGCTGACCAGAGTTCTTCGCCAGTGTCGGCACTATAGGCGACAAACCTGCCCTGGGAATTGCCTTGGAATATCAGGTTGCCATGGGTGGAGAGGATGCCGCCGTTCCAACTGCTTGGATGCTGGATACGCCAGACTTCTTTTTGTTGCACCGGGTCCCAGGCAGACACATGCCCCCGGAGCATGCCGTCAATGCTCGCATCAATTTTTTTATCGCCGACTGGCGCATTCAGCATCCAGTTAATACCCACATTCCAGCGACCTTCAAGGTACTCAAATTGCGGTTCATTGCCATAGGCATAAGGAATATCCAGTGCCGGAATGTACACCAGCCCGGTGTCGGGGCTATAAGACATGGGATGCCAGTTGTGCCCGCCCAGGGGCGAGGGCTTGTGGAAGGATGCTTCGAGTTCATCGGTGCTCATGCTAGACAGGGTTGCAAGTTGCTCCTCAGGCGTTAAGCCCTCCAGGGTCCCGGCCGCCTGATAGCGCGCATTCTCGGTTTCCACGGGACGACCTGTTTCCGGGTCAATTTGGCTCGCCCAGGTGACCGGCACATAAGCTTCTGCGGAAATAAACTCACCAGTGACCCGATCCAGGACATAGAAGAAACCATTCTTGGGGGCTTGCATAATGACTTTGCGCACTTCCCCCTCAAGCATGAGTTCCGCCAGGATCATGTGCTGGGTGGCGGTATAGTCCCAGGTGTCTCCCGGCGTGGTCTGGTAATGCCAGATGTAGTCGCCCGTATCAGGGTTGAGGGCAAGGATTGAGGATAGGAAGAGATTGTCACCACCGCCAGGGCTACGCAGCGTTTGGTTCCAGGGGGAGCCGTTACCGACCCCGATGTAGAGTTGATTCAGTTCCGGGTCGTAAGCCATAGAGTCCCAGACCGTGCCGCCGCCGCCCATAGTCCACCAGCTACCGGTCCAGGTTTTTGCCGCCGCCGCCATGGACTCGGACTCAAAGGGCATGCTGGGGTCACCGGGGACGGTGTAAAATCGCCACACCTCTTCGCCAGTTGCCGCATCAAAGGCAGTGACATAGCCGCGGACACCAAATTCCGCACCGCCGTTACCAATAATCACCTTGTCACGCACCACTCTGGGGGCACCGGTAATCGTATAGGGTTTGCTTTTGTCTATGGTGTTGACTTCCCAGAGGACCGCGCCAGTTACTGCATCCAGCGCAATCAGCCGACCATCAAGCGTGCCAACATATACCTGCCCCTTCCAGACCGCGACGCCACGGTTGACGGCATCACAACAGGCGTTGGCACTCCAGGCAAGGGGCACTTGGGGATCATATTTCCAGATTAATTCCCCAGTTTTGGCGTTATGGGCAAAGACCAGGCTCCAGGCACCGCTGGTGAACATTATGCCGTCAACGACAATCGGCGAGGCTTCCAGGCCGCGCTGGGTATCCGTATCAAAGTACCAAGCGAGCCCCAGCTCAGCGACATTCTCCGTGTTGATTTGAGCTAGCGGGCTAAACCTCGCCTCGCTATAGGTCCTGCCATGGGCGAGCCAGTTTTGGGGTTCGCTGTCGGCCTTGGCGATGCGCTCACCGTCAAGGCTCAGTGTTGCTTGCCTGATATGCGCTGCGAGCTGCTCGGCGCTCTCATAAGCTGTTGTGGGCGACTCTTGCCTCGAATCTTGTTGTTGATAGATGAACCAAGTGCCTATGATGGCAAGACCAGCGAGGACCAGTGCAATGACAAGTCTCATCGTTTCTCCGTTAAGCCTTAGTTATTTGCATGAGCTGATTTGCAAAAGTTGATTTTCAAGAGCTGATTTTCAAGAGGATAGGGACACGCAAGAATCAATGCGCGTCCCTGCACTCTATATAGGATGATGATACTTGAGTTGAGAGATGGCTACAACTCGCCCCGCGCTGTCAGGGGGCGAGGATGACGGGAAAATATACAGGCTGGATTCCCGAGCAAGCTCGAGAATGACGGCGCGGGGCGCCGTAAGCCGGAGCAAGCCGGGCAATGACGGCGCGGGGGCGACTTATCAGCGGCTAGCACCCGCCGTCTTTAGGCCGCAGGTGTTGTCCAGCCAGTCAATCATGGCGGGATACATTTCCATGTAGTGCCGATAATAGATGGTGCCGAAAAAGTGATTTGCACCTTCCAGTTCAAGGTACTTGTGCTCCTTGTCGTACTTCTCCAGCAGGGCGACGAATTTATGACTCTCGGCAACCGGCACCCGGGCATCGATATCACCATGAATGACCAGTATGGGAATATCCACACTATCCACATGATCCAGCGGATTGATGCCATCCACTGTGGGGCGATAGGCTTTATCCAGGAAGTCATTACCATCCCCTAGCCGCGCACGGAAGAAGGGCACATCGGCGACACCGGCACCGGCTATAGAGCACTTATAGGGATTGGGATCTCGGAAGGAACCCACAAAGGCCGCATAGCCACCGTAACTCCAGCCAAAAATTGCCGCCCGGTCGGGGTCGGCGAGACCACGTTCGGCAAGGTAGGTGATGGCGTCATCCAGATCGTCTTGCATCTCATAACCCCACCGGCCATAGCCCGCTTCCAGGTGTTTGCGCCCAAAGCCAGTGGAGATGCGATATTGAGGCTGGATGACGAGATAACCGTGATAGGCGAGTAGCTGCGCCCAGTCGGTGTAGCCCCAATATTCCCGCACTACGGGACCACCATGGGGATGGATAACCACCGGGAAGGGCGGTTCGCCGTTGGGAATAGTGACGAAGGCGGGGATCTTCATACCATCTCTTGCTTCATAGGTGACCCATTCCACCCGCGCCAGCATCTCTGGTTTTAGGAAGGGGCTTGATTGACCCAGTAGTTTCAGTTCATTGTTTTTTAGCAGATACCAGGACGGGGGCAACCGAGGCCCCTCCGCGCGGATGATAATCGTTTTATGGTCATGCGAGCGGGAGACAATCGTATTATCCGACTCTGGGAGTATGGTATTTATCGCGTCCTGGAGGGCTTTTGCTTCCGGGTCAATATAATAGGTGTCGCCCGCCTTGCCCGAGAATACATAGCCAACCATTTTCCGGTTCAGTTCTTTGTCTCGTATACGGCTGATGCCGAGGGCGTCATATTGAGGGTGCCGGAAGAGTAGTTCCCCAAATGCGCGCTTTTCAAGGTCGTAGATATAGATGCCAGTGGTATTGGATTCATGATTGGAGAGGACATAAAACTCATTGCTGTTGGGATCATCATCCACAAGACCGATAACACCAAATTCCTGGCTCGTCGAATCCAGGCTGGCTATGGTTCTACCAATTTCAATCCAGTCATTCTCGCCCTTGAGTCGTGCCAAATAGACTATTGCTGACTCGGCAGCATCAAATCGGCCTGCCAGACGCGGGTCACCATCCGAATCAATGTAATAAATGGAGGTTCTATCGTTGTTGCGGACGATTCTTTTCGCCGACCCGGTGGTCACATTCACCTTGAATATATCCGAGATGAAATTACCGTCATCGTCATACTCAATAAGAATGTGTTCAGGGTCATTGGGCAAGCCATCAAAGATGCTGGCGGTACCCAGATCATCCAGGAATTTTGTGATGTCTCGGCGTCGGTCGCCCCGTTTCCGGGGTATGCCGAGCCAGTTCTCCCCGGTCCTGTCCACAGCAACGAGTTTGAAGGTGAGTCCAGTCGAGGTGGCGACACTGCTGATATCCTGACGCAGCCCCAGTATCAGGCGATCATTATTGACCCAACTCGCTGAGCTGATATCCATCTTTTCTGAACCTAGGCTGGTGGGCTTCTTTGATAGATCACTGGCATCATAGATGAATACCAGCTGTTTGCCGTCCTTGGCACGGCGCTGCACGGTAGCGATATGCTTGCCATCGGGGGATACACTGGCACCAGACATGGCGGGTTCCTGGGCAAAGGCTTCAATCCCGGTGAGGGGTGCTGAGGCATCCTCTTCTTCCGCCAGAGCGGTGGGTATCAAGAATAGGAAAAGGAAGAGAGTGGTGAGTAGTTTCATATCAGAAGACCTCCGGTTATCGCACATGCTATTAGCAAAAAAGACCTGAACCCCAGTGAGGATTCAGGTCTTGTCCGTCATGTAATAAATAGTGTTGCCCATATTGCCTTAGAGAGAGCGGCGGGCGGATAGGAAGACCCGCCGTCCTAGAATGTCGTAGCCGGCGCCTGCAGGGTAGTTGTTGCGTTGGGTTTCTGGTACATCGTCGTCCAGCAGAGGCGGTTCTTTATCAAAGAGATTGTTCACGCCCAGGGTAAATGACCAGTCCTGCGGTTGCCAACTGAACGACATGCTGTGCGTCATGTAGTTAGGAGTCTTAAGGTAGGGACGGCATTTTACTCTGTCCCCACTTCTTGGCCCGCGGTCATAGGTCAGACCGTAGCAAGGATCTGCCCATTCCTCATAGCCATTATCAGTGACATCCTCGTAGGCAATATATTCATCTTCGCTGGATACATAGTTGGTGTACCAGATAAACCGAAAGTCTCTGTAGGTCAGTATCAAGGAGATGTTGGCATCCCACTCAGGGGCGTAAGGCGTCCGGGCATCATCTTCAACGAAAGTTGGGAAGGTATACTTGTTTTCTATAAGCCTGGACGTTGTTATATCAAGGGCTACATTGAAGTTGCGGTCATTGCTCAGGATGAAATCCCGCTCGGCGTAGAGGTTATAGTCAATACCGTGGGAAGCCACTTCATTGATATTGATATAACTGCTGTCAACTTCCGACAGAAAGCCATCAGCGTCTCGGATTATCTGATTGCATAAGTGCGCTTCACTTTCAACATAACAATTATAAACAACGCCGCCAGCACTCCGCCTAGTAATATTATCCACTACTGCGATTTCGTAGTAGGTCATGCCGAACCGCAGGGTCAACTCATCCCAGTAGGGCACATCCAACACGATCCCGTAGGTCTTGGATGTAGAGGTCTCAGGGTCAATATTAGCCTGTACATGGTCTCCGCCCTTGGTGAAAACCTCAACGGAATAGCTTGTCGCTCCGCCATCTACTAAGCCCAGCATGGTGGGGTCTATCCCGGCGGTCCGACAGTTGTCCAAAGTTACTGGAGTACGCTGATCCTCAGTCGCGTCATAGACCGCTGGGCCATCAGCGTCGGCCCCGGCTACTCGAGCATCCTGAGGTACTACGCAAGGATCATATATGGTGTTAAAGCCTGAGGTGCCGAGCAAAAACTGCTCCCGAGCATTGGGTGCCCGGAAGGAAGTGCCATAAGTAGCCCTGAGAGTGACTATGCTATTCGGTCGGTAAAAGAGCTTGGTACTGTAGGTAATATCACTACCGTAGCTACTCTCGTCGGTATAGCGGGCGGCAAGGTTGAACCTTAATTCATCGGCAAAGCGCACATCCTGTAGCAATTGGAGTTCGGTTTCAAAAAACAACTCCTGAAGGGTACGGCTGCCCTTTGCACCCCGGTCAGAAAAGAAGCCATAAAACAAGCCTTCTCTGGCGGCCTCATTGGGGTTGGAGTCAATTTCATCCCTGCGATATTCCAAGCCGATGACCAGGTCTACCGAGGTATTGTTCCAGGGGAGGTTAAACAGGTCGCCCTGGAAGATACCGCTGACCACCGTTTGTTTGACCTCGGTAGCATCAAAACCACGCACGCCAAACAGATAGTCTCGCTCTGCCTGGGTAGCGAAGTCGCCACCCCCTGACTGGTAGATAGACTCAGCAAACATGTTGATGGGCACACAGGCATTGCCCCAGGGGTCTGTACCATCCGGGTTGCCGTCCATATCCGCATCTACGCCACAGACAACTTCCCCGGTGTCTGAATGTATGGCAGAAGTTTCCAGCGAGTGCAGAAGTTCTGCATCCAGAATACCTTCCAGCCGGTCCTTGCCTTCAGAGGTGGAATGGCTGACATAGAAGTCGTAGCCCCAGTTGCCAAAGCCGCTGTCGTTCTGCCAACTGAGGAGGTCACCCTTGATGCCCCCCGTTACCTGGAGTTGCTGGATTTTGATATCGTTGGTGGAGCGGTCACCCCTGATGATTACAATGGGTAATGCTTCTTGTGGCACGGGGTCGAGGGCTAGCCTGCCGGTTTCGTTGAGAAATGCCCGGCAGTTCTGCCCGTTTGCTCTGGCGGCCGCGCCGCAAGGATTATATGGATTGGAATCGGGAACATCCGGGAATATTGAGGCACTAGCGAAGAAATAGTCCGTTTCTCTCCGGGAGTAGAGGGCTTCAAAATAGAGGGAGGTATTGCTTTCATTCTCCAGGTCATAATTGCCATAGGCATAGAGACTGATACGTTCGGTGGGCGAGAGGAAGTTGCTTGAGCGATCCACATCAGAACCGTTGAATTGATAGGGCTGAGCTTGAAAATCAATATCAGACAAGCCATCGCCATCCGGGTCAATGACACCGGTAACAGGATCAATGGTTGAGTTGAAGCCTGCCCAGGCAGTAGGCAATGTACTGTCAGACCAGCCTGGAATCCCGATATTGGTGAAGCCGGGCGTTGAATAGACACTACCGAAGAGTCCTCTACCACCGAGAAAGACGCGATTAATAAGGCGCAGGGTGCAGGGGCTTTCGGCGGTGCCAGGGTGGTTTGATAGATCATTGGAGAGCCGTCGGCCATCCTCGTCAGCATAGAGCCATCTTTCACATTGGCTTGTAAAGGAGCGGTCGCTTAATTTGAGTACCTTGCGCTTATAGTATTCTGCGCCAATGCCTATATTCCATCGGTCTCCACCGCCACCCCAAGCCAGCCCGAAGGTGCCTTGCCCACCACCAGACTCGGTCGGCTGGTTAATCTGGGCTTCAAAGTCAAAGCCCTCAAAGTCAGTACGCATGATGACATTGACCACACCCGCCACTGCATCCGAACCGTAGACAGAAGATGCGCCGTCAAGCAGAAACTCAATGCGATCTATCATGATACCAGGCATGAGCGATGTATCTGCCGAGGTGGGTGCGCCCCCGACACCGGCCGAGGCTACGCGGCGCGAATTCAAGAGCACTAGGGTGCGTCCAGAGCCCAGACCGCGCAGGTTCACCTGAGATGAGCCTGGGCCATTGTCCAGCACGAATCCCGTGAAGGTGCTGTCTATCTGGGCACCAGCAGCCTGAGTTGTACTGGAAATGAGTGCGGCGGTATCAATCAGCCCGACTTCTCGGGATATCGCCCCTTGAATAATCTGTACCGGGGCAGCGCTGGAAAAGGCATCCCGGCGAATACGAGAACCGGTGACGACGACTTCCTCAATATCGTCATCCTCCTCCTCGGCAGTATCCGCCACATCCTCTGTCGGGACAACAGTGTCAGTCTGTGCCAGGTTGAGTGGCGAAAACAAGAGAATGCAAGCGGCAAGTGGTAGGCGGCAAGCGGCAAGCGGCAAGCGGCAACATGGTATAACAAGTTGGATTAGTTTCATAGAAATCTCCCCCCAGAGGTAGCATTAGAAGCATTACGAGGGTCACAATTTACTCCCTATATTCTCGTCTGTCCATAGGCTGGAGAATAGATTTTGTAGCCCTGCTGTGCTGCCTTTTTAGCCGTCATTCTTGCCGCTCCCCACTGTCATTCTTGTATGTGCAGGTAACGATAGGTGCTACCCTTCTTTCAGGAATTAGGCATAATAATTGACGAACAACGAGGAAACCACCATGACACCGATTGACGATTTTAATCCGTTTATGCCAGGTGATGGGCAACCCCCGCCTTACCTGGCAGGCCGAGAAAATGAGCAGGGTCAGTTTAGGCAGATATTGGCAAAAATGTCTGCCAGAAGGTCGCCGGCGGGCAACATAGTCATGTATGGACCCCGGGGCATGGGAAAAACAGTGCTACTAAATTGGCTAAAAAATGAAGCCAAAAAGAGTGGCGCAAAGGATAATTCTATACGCACAAGCTGGGTGACTCCCGATCAATTAGTATCCCCAGCGGATATGTGGCGTTGTTTGTTATCTAATGATTGGAAGAAGCATTTGAAGCCCAGCCGGTGGATTGCCAACTTATTTTTGCTGTCTGCTACTTGGGAGTCAAAGGGCCTAGCCAATCAAACACTGGTGAACACTTTGGTTGCTGAATGTAAAAAGCGCCCCCTGGTACTGCTGATGGATGAAGCACATACCATGGATGCGGCTCTGTGTCGTGGTTTGTTAAACCTGAGCCAGGTGGTACGAACCGAAGCACCCTTTTTGCTGGTTCTCGCCGGCACCCCAGGCTTGCTACATTTCCTGTCCACGGTGAACGCGAGCTTTGTTGAGCGTTCGGATGAGATTAGTATTGGACGGTTAGATGGACACGCCGTAGCAGATGCCATCGTAAAGCCGTTAAATGAACACGGCATAAAAATAACCGACGATGCCCTCGCCCGGGTCGTCGAAGATAGCCAATGCTACCCTTACTTTATACAAGAATGGGGTAAGTCTCTGTGGGATGAGGCAAACAAAGCAAACTTAACATGCTTGACTGATGAGCAGGTTGATATTGCGGAACTCAATGTCAACGGCAAAAAACAGAGCTTTTATGCCAAGCGTTGGTCAAAATTGTTAAAAGACGGATTGTTGCCGGCAGCAGAGATAATTGCAGAGGCGTTCCGGGACACACCAAAATATAAAGAAATTGACCTTGTCTTGCTAATGAGGGATGCGCTACCCGCCGACAAGGCAGACGACCAGCACATAGCGAGTTTATTACAAGCATTGACGCGGCAGGATTTTATATGGCGTCCAGCGGGCACAGATTTATATGAAGCAGGCATTCCGAGTTTGATGACTTATGTTCTGGACCAGCAACGTGAAGCGGGGTGAGGGAGATGACCATCGCCTTCCCGCCGTCAGAATCAAAGAAAGCGGTGACGAGAATGACGGGGTTCGGGGGGAATCCAGTGAAAAAGGATAGCGGCTCAGGCCTAAGTCATAACCTGTCTTTAAGGCAAAAGCTTGCCCTCTTCTGGTCGCGGCTTAGCAGATTTTGGAAAATTCTGGCTACAGTTGCCATAACGGTGGTGGTCGGTATATTTTCTGCAAGCATTACTGTGGGTATTGTTAAGCTTCTCGAGTTTTTTGGTATTGAAATATCCACGGGGATACGTTCAGGGATATCTGGGGGCTTACTGACATACCTTCTGATGAGATATACGGACGGCTTGAATTTTAAAAAACCCACCGAACCCTTCAAATTACGCCTGTTTGCTTTGCCAAAAAAAATCTCTTCGCTAGAAATGTGGGTTGCTGAGGCACCCTACACAGCCGTCTTCATACTCATCCTGGTGCTGTGTTTAGCAAAGTATGGGCAGGACTTTCAGCAGTCTGGACTCCCATCGGCTATTGAAATTTTCCTGGTGTTATTTTTTTTGAGTGGGGCCTATGTGCTTTGCGTGCTTGCTCAAGGCTATCGTGATTTTGCCAAGCAAGAGTGGGGACCTAGAAGGAACGGGCGGCATGTTCATCGCCGCACCACAGCACCCCGCCGCTATCAAAGTTAACGCCTCCAGATCGACATTCCCGCCGCCCCGCGCCCGCCGTCATCCTCGCCCCCGCCGTAAGCCAAAACTGCAGTCAATTAAGACATAACTGTCAGCAAAACCAGACATAGTTTATTCGCCAGAGCCATCCATCTTAGTAAAGTATGCAACCAGTTTAAGAAGTTGAGGCTGCCATAAGTTATGAACTGATACAGAATTGTGTGGTATATTCCGGGCGTGAAATGATCACGCATATTTTAACAACATAGAGGAAAACAACATGGACACACTAGCCAGTGCTAATATCCTGACAGAAGCGGGGTTTGTCGACTCGCAAGCTCAAGCCGTGATTGCCGTGATGAGTGACAACCTTGCCACCAAAGACGATCTTGAAAACCTTCGCCTTGCCACCCAACGTGACATGAAGGACCTGGGAACTTCCCTTCGCCGTGACATGAAGGACCTGGGAACTTCCCTCCGCCGTGAAATGAAGGAGGAGATTGGAACACTCCGCAATGACATAAAAGGAGATATTAAAAGCCTCGGCGAAGGCATACAAAAAACCAACATTAAGTTGGAATATCAACTTTTGTTAATCAAATGGATGGGGGCTGTCTCAGTTGGCGGGGTGCTTACCATCACAGCTGCAGCGGTTACCTTCGTGTTTCAGACACTTGCTCCCTAGCAATTCGCCTGACTCCCTCCCCGTCATTGTCTGGATTCCCGCCTGGCGGCGAGAATGACGGCGGAGCGTCATCCCCGAGCCTTGCTCTGCTGTCATCCTCGCCCCCGCCGTAAGCCAAAACTGCAGTCAATTAAGACATAACTGTCAGCAAAACCAGACATAGTTTATTCGCCAGAGCCATCCATCTTAGTAAAGTATGCAACCAGTTTAAGAAGTTGAGGCTGCCATAAGTTATGAACTGATACAGAATTGTGTGGTATATTCCAGGCGTGAAATGATCACGCATATTTTAACAACATAGAGGAAAACAACATGGACACACTAGCCAGTGCTAATATCCTTATAGAAGCGGGGTTTGCCGACCCGCAAGCTCAAGCCGTGATTGCCGTGATGAGTGACAACCTTGCCACCAAAGACGATCTTGAAAACCTTCGCTGCGACATGCTGGAAATGGGAACTTCCCTTCGCCGTGACATGAAGGACCTGGGAACTTCCATCCGCAATGACATAAAAGGAGATATTAAAAGCCTCGGCGAAGGCATACAAAAAACCAACATTAAGTTGGAATATCAACTTTTGTTAATCAAATGGATGGGGGCTGTCTCAGTTGGCGGGGTGCTTACCATCACAGCTGCAGCGGTTACCTTCGTGTTTCAGACACTTGCTCCCTAGCAATTCGCCTGACTCCCTCCCCGTCATTGTCTGGATTCCCGCCTGGCGGCGAGAATGACGGCGGAGCGTCCCTGCTCCTGCTGGCGGCCTACGGCGCCCCGCGCCGTCATTCTCGCCGCAGGCGGGGACAGAGTGTCGGGGCAAGCCGCTCCCCACCGTCATACAAGAATGACGGCGCAGGCTTGCATATTCAACATGGTTGTACTCATAATCCCCACTTCATCATTCCATATTCAACATCATGGCTTTTATTAGCCATGGCATTATTAACAATGGGTGTGCTTAACCATGAGTGCTATTAAAGACTTTTTCGGTGATCTCAAGGTGCTGTGGAAGGGGGTGGTCGCCAAGCCCCCTGCTGCCGATGCCATCATGTCCTTTGCCTTGCTGGCAGAATCAAACGCCGCCCAGTTTCCGGATGCTCCGGCGCTTCTTTGCGAAGAGGAAGTAGAGACCTGGAAGGGCTTGAATAGGCGCGCCAATCGCATAGCAAATCTGCTGAAATCCCAAGGCATCGTCAAGGGCGATTGCATTTCCCTATTCATGCAGAACCGGATTGAGTTTGTGGTCCAAGCCCTGGCCATCTGCAAGTTGGGTGCTGTTGCTAGCCTCATCAACACCAACCTGAACCGCCAACAACTGGTGCATTGCATCAGCCTGACCCATTCAAAGAAGTGTATCTTCGGTGCTGAGTTGGCTGAAACACTCAATGAAGTACGCGCCGAGCTCAGCCTGCAAGATGGCGCAGACTATCTCTGGGTAAAGGATAAGATGCCCGAGCCCGCACCCAACTGGTCGGTGTCGCTGGACAGCAAAGACCAGACTTTAAATCAGCAAAACCCACCAGATACCAAGCAGGTTGAATTGGGCAATAAAGCCTTTTTCATCTTCACTTCAGGGACCACGGGGCTACCCAAGGCGGCCGTGGTGTCTCACAAGCGGCTACTACCTACAGCCGATGTGGCTGCTAGTATGCTCCTGCGCATCAAGCAATCAGACCGGATGTACAACTCTTTGCCTCTGTATCATGGCACCGGACTTATGGCCGGGCTGACAGCAGCCTTTGTCGCGGGTGCATCAACGGTAATTCGCCGGCGACTGTCCGTTAGTGCCTTCTGGAGCGACATCAAAAAATACGACTGTACCTGTTTTGTTTATATTGGCGAACTACTGCGTTATCTCCTGAGCCAGCCGGCATCGCCCTCAGACAAACACAACACCATCCGCGCCATAGTCGGCAATGGCTTGCGTCCCGATATTTGGATGGCTTTCAAAGAGAGATTTGGTATTGAAAGAATTGGCGAATTCTACGGTGCCAGTGAAGGCAACGGCGGCTTTGCCAATGTCTTGAACAAGGATTGCACGGTCGGGCTCGGTACTGCGCCGTGCAAAATAGCCGCTTGGGATGTTGCCCAGGATGAACTGATAAAAGATGCACAGGGTTACTGTATAGAACAGCCGCGAGGTGAGTCGGGGCTACTCTTGATTGAAATTACTGCCAAGTCAGAGTTTGAAGGCTACACCAATCCAGAAGCATCTGAAAAAAAGATACTCAGGAATGTTTTTGTTGAGGGTGATAGTTATTTTGATACGGGCGATTTGATGAGAAGCGTCAAGGTGGGTTTTACCTATGGTCAGAAACATTATCAATTTGTTGACCGGGTCGGAGATACCTTCAGATGGAAGGGGGAAAACATCGCAACCAATGAGATAGGGGAAATTATCAATCAACATGCCGCTGTTGAATTTGCCAATGTGTATGGCGTTACGGTGCCCGGCACGGATGGCCGAGCCGGTATGGCGGCGCTAGTACTCAGGGATGCTGCTGACGACTCTGCTGACGACTCTGCTGACGACTCTGCTGACGACTCTGCTGACAACTTTTCTGCCATGACGCTTGTTAGCCTCTCGCAACATATCCAAGACAACCTGCCCCATTACGCCCGCCCCCTGTTTATCCGACTGCTGAAACAGCTCCCCACCACCTCAACCCATAAATTGCAGAAAAATGACCTGCGGGAGCAAGCATTTCATCTTGCTCAGGTGTCTGATGCAGTGTTTGTGCTACGTCCTGGGGATACTACCTACAGCCGCTTGGATAAAGATTTTTATGAGCAGATAATGGCGCAGCAGATTGCCTTCTAAAGTAGCCTTCTAAAGTAGCCTTCTAAAGTAGCTTCATAAGCCCCACTGTTTGAAGCAGCTCCCCACCCAATAATTTGCGTATTCACTATGTCCTTCGGTATGGTATCCGCCCGAAAACAAAGCAGGTCAAACCCATGATAGATGTGCATTACTGGCCCACGCCCAATGGATGGAAGGTCACCATGATGTTGGAAGAATGTGCGCTACCCTACAGCATCAAACCGGTGGACATAGGCGGTGGCGAGCAATTCACAACAGCCTTTTTAAGGCTCAGCCCGAACAATCGTATGCCTGCGATTGTTGATCATGACCCCGCCGACGGTGGGGCGCCTATTAGCATATTTGAATCGGGTGCTATCCTGACATACCTGGCGGAGAAGACGGGGAAATTCCTGCCTTCGGAACCACGCAAGAAGTATCAAGTCATGCAATGGGTACATTGGCAGATGGCGAACCTGGGACCCATGATGGGTAATGCTAATCACTTCAAAAATTACGCTAAAAATATTATTGATGATCCAGCGCAACTGGACTATGGCACAAAGCGCTTTGTCGGCGAGGTGGATCGGCTTGCGGGGGTGATGGATACCCAGTTGTCCGTGCATCAATATCTAGCGGGAGCTGAGTATTCCATCGCCGATATTATTACCTGGCCCTGGGCATATCTGCTGGACCGCTTGATTGATGAAAATTTTTGGGATGACTTTCCCAATCTGAAACGCTGGGTTGATGAAGTCGCCGCCCGCCCCGCGGTGGACAAGGGATATACAGTCGGCAGGGAACTGGGCAAGCAGGAACGGACCGAGGAAGAAGAGCAAGCAAGGCGGGAACTTTTGTTTAACCAGACGAATGACAAGGTCCGTGCCGCAAGAGAAGAAGCGATTAGATTGAATCAATAGGTGACCCCAGATGGCAAAGAAAAGAATCAGAAAAGGCACTCGCTTCCTGGCGCAACAGAAGTTGGTAGTTGGTGTGTTTGCGTTGCTCGCGCTGGGCATCGTTGTTTTTTTATCAACCATGCTGCTAGAAGATATACCGTCTGACGGCTTCATTGAGGGTGAGCACTATCAGTTGATCGACTCTCCTCGGCGCATCAAGGGCGAGCAGATTGAGATCATAGAATTCTTCAGTTATGCCTGCGTTCATTGTTACAACTTTGATCCCGACCTTACCGATTGGGTTGAGCAGCAGGGAGACAAGATCAAGTTCCAGCGCATGCCGCTTGCGATATCTGGCAATGCGCGGATGCTTGGCAGGCACTATTACACCCTGGCGAGCCTTGACCTGCTGGGCGACTATCACATGCCTTTCTTCCGTGCCATTCATGAACAGCGCCAGACTTTTAACTCGCCTGAGCAACTTGCTGGGTTCTTCCCCGGGAGAGTGGTAACTGCTGAGGACTATACCCGCGCGTATCACGCTTCTGAGGTCACTATTGAGGTGAAGGCTGCCGACCGGATGGCGCGCCGACTGCAAATTTCCGCAGTGCCCACAGTTGTTGTACAAGGGAAATATCGCGTCCGCCCCTCAGGGACTATTGGGCCTAAAAGAATGTTAGATGTGATGGATTATCTGATAGCACTGGAATCCAGTCCGTCGCTTCCCATAACGGAGCTGCCCATAACGGAGAAGGGTGAACCTATACATGAATAAGGGCTACCTAGGAGCCAAACCTGTATCTCAGTTTCAATACCAGCAGATCCACCAGAGGCTGGTCGTAGCTGTCTGAGAAGGTATCTCGGAAACTCTTTAACCTGGTACCTGAATCAACCACCCGAGTGTAGACAAAAAACAGATCAGACAAGGGGGCAATTTCCCAGCGGTATCGCAGTTGCAAACTTATATGAGACAGACTGAAACTGTCTGTTGGCACGCTGGGTTTTGCCACCGGAATCAACGCACCGGGCTGAGCGGGAATCTTATAAAATCCATATTCCGCCGCCTTGACCCCCACCCACTGGAAGGAAAATCTGAACTGCTGACGCGCGTTGATAAAGTAGTCAGCACTGATTCTGGGGACCCATTGCTCGGCTTGGAAGCTAGTAAAGTTGTCCTCTTCTTGATGTAACAACCAGCCCTTGCGGGACACATATCTCACCGAACCAGATAGCCCAAAACGTTCCCCTGGTCGCCAGGACATATAAAGATTACTGTGCCAGGTGTGGCCACCGAGGCGCTCAGTCTGCCAGCCGATGCCCATGCCATAACTGAAATCCTTTGATGAATCGGAACCCCAGCTGAAGGAAATTTCCCGACGGGTGGCAATGCGATAAGTACCATTGCCAAAACTGTTGAGGTCGTCATAAGATTTTGGAAAGAACCCAGTGCGTAGTGT
Organism: Candidatus Azotimanducaceae bacterium; assembly: GCA_965208605.1. Taxonomy (GTDB): domain Bacteria; phylum Pseudomonadota; class Gammaproteobacteria; order Pseudomonadales; family Azotimanducaceae; genus UBA9659. Next base: position 2,180,455 of record OZ242345.1, read on the forward strand.
CAATCGGGAAAAATTGTGAAAGGTAGTGCGATTGGAAATCAACAGGCCGGCTGAGGTGAGCAAATCATCTGCGTTCTTCTGCACAAAACCACGCACATCAAACTCATTGTTACGCGCCCAACTTATATTAGACGAAGTTCTGATATGGGAACTTCTAATACGAAGGTTATCTTTGCGTGCTTGATAGCCAAGATGGTTAATATCAACATGCCGGTCAAAATATTCTATACCCAGACGTTGCGATAACCCCTTGCGAAAGGTGTACTCAAAATCCACAAACCCACCGAAGCCCGTCTCTGCACCTTCTATGTCCGACATAAAAATCTGTGCATCAATTTTTAATGCACCATCGTCCTGAAGATAATGACCATCCACCCCATGTGTCTTCACATTCCCTAGAGGGTTTAAGGTCGCTGTGGTCATGCCACCAAAGGCACGATAAGCCCCGCCCGGTGCATCTTCATAGAGTATCCTGGCGACACCATAGTTGCTGGTATAACCCTTGACGCGGAGCGGTTGCCCTTGCCCTTGCAGCGCATGGAAATTAACCTCATCTTCAAAGGCACCCAGGACACCATATCGAAGGCGACCTTCCTGCCCGGTCAACTTCACCGCGCCCACTAGGTCAACCGGTTGGAGTAACTCCCGCTCGGGGATGTCAAGCGCGGACGCCCCTGGCGGTTGCATCGGCTTGCCGCCAATCCGCCGGGTGTTAATCAAGGTAGTCGGGGAACCGCGGTGCCCTAGACCTGAGCCTCGGGTATTTGCTCGGGGACTGGCGACAAAGATTTCTTGACCTTCCAAGAAAAAGAGTCGTTTTTCAGGGAAGAAGGTCTCGGTGGCTGTCAGGTTAATCACTAGATCATCGGATTCCACCGCACCAAAATCAGGATTGACCGTTGCCGAGAGTTGGAAGTTAGTTGAGGGTCGCCAAAAGAAATCCACGCCAGACCGGTAACTTATTTGCTCGTCAATTCTGTTGTTTGCCACAGCAGTGAAGGGATAAATACTGAACTCTTGTTGCGGGTCAATGCCGGTAACTTCCAGGCTTTGTAGTGCCGATATAAACTTCGGGACGGTGGACGGCAGGCCGGGCCAGCCCCAGCGTTCATTAAGATGCGCTACCTTGCGCGACATATAGAGCCCTATCCGTCGCTTGCCCGCCACCTTTGGCATGGCAACCAGACCCCAAGGAATGTGGAGTTCACCCGACCAACCCTGAGCGGTAACCTGGCTTGCCGCGCGCCAGGCACCGTCCCAATCACTGGAAAACCGACGCTCTGGTAGCAGGGTGCCATCCATCAGCGAACCCCCAAGGCCCACACCAAACCAGTAGCCATAGCGCCCCTCACCAGAAGTATCCAGAGTGAGATTGATGCTGTCCCGACTCAGCCCTCGCCTATCCCTACCCGACAAACGAGAGATGAGGGTGCCTTGCGGTTGCTGCATGTCCACACCGACATAGAGACCGGTTTGATCGTAGAAAAATCGCACCCGGGTGGCATAAGAGGTATCCGCGAGGGTATCCGGTTCAATGACGACAAATTCATCGTAGGCAGCCAGTGTGCTCCAGATGGGTTCATCCAGATGCCCGTCAATTTTTACCTGATGGTTGGTGTGCGCTTCCAGCGGGATGCTAGTGCCCGGCGCTAAGTCAACAACCGCCTGCTCATCCCCCGCATAGACGCTAGCGGTGAACAGAGATGCCAGCATCAGCCAGGCACTTTGCTGATAAGTCTTTTTTTGGTAAGACTTCTTTTTATAAGATAGGGACATTTCTTGCGGCCTGTGCATGTTGTTAAATGTTACTTTAGAGATGCGGGCTTTTCATTCATAATTCATCGGCTTCACATCACTCACCTTAGGGGTAGGCTATGAACTTTGAATTTTCAGAGGAACAGCAACTGTTGCGACAACAGGTGCAGGGGTTTCTCACCACTAACAGCCCCATGACGCTTGTCAGGAAGGTATTTGAATCGGATGCTCCCTATGACGCTGAACTCTGGAAGAAGATCATTGATATGGGCTGGACGGCGACAACCATACCAGAAAAGTACGACGGGCTTGGCTTGTCTTACATTGAGTTGTCCGTTATCGCCGAAGAACTAGGGCGTGCCCTGGCACCGGTGCCCTTTTCATCGTCCGTGTATCTCGCTACCGAAGCCCTGCTTCTGGCTGCTTCTGATACCCAGAAGCAACACTGGTTGCCTCAGCTGGCGGCGGGGTCTGTCATTGGGTGTTGCGCCATCGCCGAGTCCGCCGGGCAGACCAGCCCGAAGAGCATTAGCACCACAGTGACCCAGGGTAAAATCACTGGTGAGAAGCTCCCCGTTGCCGATGGTGACATAGCAGACTTCGCCATCGTCTTTGCTCGGGATGCTTCGCAGGCTGCGGGTCATGCTACAGGCAGTGCAATCTCGGCTTATCTGGTGCCGCTGAATCAATCGTCTGTTACCAGAAAAGAGATAGCCATGCTTGACCCTTCCCGTTCCCATGCACAGATTCAATTTGATAACAGCGATGCAGAATTGCTGGGTACTGCGGGTGCCGGCTGGGCACTCTTCCAGCAGTTGAGCGACCGGGCGGCAGTGCTCTTCGCTTGGGAGCAGGTCGGTGGCGCTGAGATTGCGCTCAACATGGCAAAAGAATATGCCATGGGTCGGTTTGCATTTGGTCGCCCCATCGCGACCTATCAAGCCATTAAGCACAAGTTAACAACCGCCTATGTCAAAAACACGCTGGCAAGATCAAACTGTTATTACGGTGCCTGGGCCCTGGCTACCGACGCTGCTGAACTACCCATAGCAGCAGCATCCGCGAGAGTGTCGGCTATTCAGGCATATTACTTTGCCACTAAGGAAAATATTCAAACCCATGGGGGAATGGGTTTTACCTGGGAGTTTGATTGCCAACTCCCTTACCGACGCTCAAAGTTGCTCGCCACTAATATCGGTAGCGAGGCACTCTGGCAGGAAAAGCTCATCACAGCCATAGAAGAAAGACAGGCCGCCTAAGGAGACCAAGATGGATTTTAACGATACCCCAGAGGAAGCAAGTTTCCGCGAAAGAGCCAAACAGTGGCTGGCAGCAAACCTGCCCGCTGCTGATGAATTAGAGGGTCTGGACTTCATTGAGCGCGCCAAACTTTGGCAAAAGAAAAAGTACGATGCGGGCTGGGCATGTATTCGTTGGCCAAAAGCCCATGGTGGTCAGGATGCGGGCGCGATTGAACAGGTCATCTGGAATCAGGAAGAAGCCAAATGTGATACGCCAGAAAGTATTTTTGGTATAGGGCAGGGGATGTGTGCGCCCACCATGATGGACTGGGCGACCGATGAGCAAAGCAAACGTTACCTGCCAAAACTAGCGAGTGGTGAAGAGATTTGGTGCCAGATGTTTAGCGAACCGGCAAGTGGCTCCGACCTTGCTGCTTTGAGAATGCGTGCTGTCAAAGACGGTGATGATTGGATTATCAATGGTCAGAAAATGTGGACCTCCGGTGCGCATTATTCTGATTATGGGGTCCTGGTACTCAGAACTGACCCCAACTTGCCGAAGCATCAAGGGCTCACCTACTTCTTTGTTGATATGGAAGCCCCCGGTATTGAAATTAAACCCATCAGGCAAATATCCGGCGGTGCCAATTTTAACGAGGTGTTTTTTACCGATGTCCGTGTCCCCGATGCGCAGCGCCTAGGCGCGGTGGGGCAGGGCTGGCAGGTTGCTTTAACGACCCTGATGAATGAGCGGGCGTCCATTGGGGGTGGCGGTGGCGGGGTCAGTTTCCGCACCCTGTTTAATCTTGCCCATAAGGTCAATATAGATGATCAGCCGGCAATCAATGACCGGGCTGTGAGGGCTAAATTAGCCAACTGGTATGTGCAGGAATCCGGCTTGAAGTTCACCGAGTACCGCTCCATGACTGCCCTCTCCCGAGGGGAACTACCCGGACCAGAAAACTCAATTGGTAAGTTGGTCGGGGCACCAAAGTTGCAAGACATGGCGTCCTTTGCATTGGATTTGCTTGAAGCAAGCGGTGCTATTTGGGATCCAGAACTGTCTGAGGCGGCGGGGCTCTTCCAGGCGGCTTATATGAATTCCCCTGGCCTCAGGATTGCCGGCGGGACTGATGAAATCATGGCAAACATTATTGCCGAGCGAGTGCTCGGGCTCCCTCAGGATATCCGGGTGGACAAGGGCATCCCCTTTAACGAGATACCCACTGCTAATTCATAACCCCGTCATTCTCGTCACCCCCGTCATCACAGCCATCGGCTGTGAGGACAGGGTGACGGGAATCCAGAGGAACGAAGGCAACCGCCTTGGGCATGTACACATCAACAACAAGGAAACAAAACTATGGTACAAAACAAACAGATAGGAATACCGATTAGTTGTGAAAATCCTAAATGCCAAAATTCTGGTAGTATTATAAATATGGTTACTGAGGTGGACGTTGCAGATATGGATTTGTTTTACGAGGGCGATGATGGAAGTGAAAGTGCTGACTATTGCCAGACTTGTGGGGAATTAGGTGTGGCGGAAGATGCCATATTCTTGTGAAAGTTGTTACAGTTAATCCCCATCGACCATTTTAATATTCCAGTCTGAATCACTTGTCTCATCACCTGTCTCATCACTTCTCCCATTGCGGCAACTAGAATACATGCCAGCGTTTGAACACAGTGTCTCCTGTGCGCAGCTCAGCGGATTGTTTGAATGTTGCAAGCAACACAAGATTGACCTCAATAGGCTCATTAAAGATACCCCCTACACCCAGGCGCACCTCAGTAACCCTTCTTGTGCTATCACCTGGCACAGTTTTGCAAATCTGGTAGCAGGAATAGCGCGCTATATTGACGCCGAAACACTACTGAACACGGGTCGGCATGCGTGGCGTGCCTACCCCCTCAGCAACGACACCAGTAAGTCCAAGGGCAAATCCAAGGGCAAAACAAAGGGCAAAACAAAGAACAACATGTCCAGAGTCCAGTATCGGTACCTTGACCACTTCGGTACCCATGGCTTGTGCACTCAGCAGTATCCCTTCTCCATCAACATACACCAGTCAGCATCGGCACAGCTGACTATCAACCTCAGCATGCAACCCGGCTATCAACCCTGCATCCCGCTATTCACCATCCTGGCTGGGCAGATGGAATCTCTGCCCAGCGGGCTGGGGAGGAAGGGTGCCCGCGTCACTCTCAATCTGCACAAGAAGGGGGCGACCTATCTGGTCAAACTACCGGTAGCAAAGGCTATCAGCGCCTGCTTCTGGAGATGGCTCAGCGGGTTGCTCATCCATCTACCCCGGATTGCCCGCATCAGGGGCGCGTCGCTTCCAGCGGTCTCTCAACAACAAGATGAACCACAAGACTCCTATCAAAACCTCAACAATCAAAACCTCAACAATCAAAACCTCAACAATCAATACCTCAACAGTCAAAACATCAACAATCCCACTAAGGAACTAATATGGTTGCTGGATGATGCGGGCAAGGTTTGTGATGTCAGTCCTTCTGTATATGCGATGCTGGGCTACCAGGGGGAGGACTGTAGGGCAACTGCCTTTCGGGATTACTTCCCGTCTGAAACGCGCCCTAGGATTGATCAACTGTTTGACGAGCTACTTGAAGGCGCCACCGCGAGCCTTGCCTCAAGACTAGTGCTGGACATGCAAATGCTGACCAAAGACGGCAGACTGGTCTGGTTTAATCTGAATATTCGGTGTCAGTGGGGTCCTGGGTCTCAGGAGTCCGTCCTATGTGTTACCACTGACATCTCTCAGCAGAAGCAACTTGAACAATCGCTACGCGAACAACGCATCAATCATCACCGTATCATTGATGCTGCCCCCGATGCCATGATTACATTCGACACTGAACATCTCATTATCCATGCTAACCCGGCAAGCCTTGGACTCTTCGGTTATCAGTTCCATGAGTTGCTCGGCACCGACATCAAAACCATCATGCCCCTGCCTCTGGGCGAGCCCCGCTGGCGCTCCCTCTACCAGTCTGTTGGCAAGCAGGACGCCGACCGCGTGAAGTGCAGAGGGATACATAAAGACCGCAGCATCTTGCCCCTGGAGGTGTCCTGCGTCAGTTATCAGCAAGGTGGGAACTACTATCAAACCTGCATCATTCGTGATCTCAGCAAAACCACTGCTCTTGAACAGCAGTTGCTAAGCGCTCAGAAGTTGCACTCCCTGGGACAGGCATCCAGTGAACTTGCCCACGATTTTAATAATCTGCTGGTCGCGATTCGTGGCTATGTTGACCTGGCACTAGCGACATCTCCCGACAAGCAGTTGACCCATCTGGAAGACATCAAAAAAGCAGGGCAGATGGGCACCGATATGACTCGCAAGTTACTTACTTTTAGTAAGCGCGAAGCTATGGCGCCCCGGCTGATTGATGCCAATGAACTCATCCTTGGTATCAGAGGGATGATTACCCGGCTCTTACCGGCAAACATTGTGGTTAGTTTTCACTTCCCCACTAGCAGCGCCTGGTTAAGTGCCGACCCAACACAGCTGGAACAGGTGTTGCTCAACCTGGCACTCAATGCCCGAGATGCCATGCCCGATGGTGGGGGCTTGGCAATCACCCTGAGTGACGGCTCTATGCAGCATCCCAACCAGCAGGCTACTCCTAAGCGCCGGGTACTGATTGAAGTGAGCGACACGGGTATGGGTATGGACGAGGCAGTGCAAAAAAGGATTTTTGAGCCCTTCTATACGACCAAACCAGAGAGTCAAGGCACCGGGCTTGGTTTGGCGGTGGTGCGTGGCATCATTGAACAACATGCGGGGACTATTGAGGTGGTATCCCAGCCTGGTGAAGGCTCTCGGTTCAGCATCTATCTGCCGCAGATGAAACCCCCAGCCGCGGTGGCACGGCGAGAAGTTGCCAGCCCTGACACCCAGGGTACGGAAACGCTATTGCTAGTCGAAGATAACCATAGCGTGCGTGAAGTTACGCGCCTGATTCTGGTGGGTGCTGGCTATCAGGTGTTGCCGTTCAGCAGTGGTAGGGAAGCCGTTGCAAGTTTCAAAGATCTGGCAGACCAGGTTGATCTGGTGTTAATGGATGTGCTTATGCCTGGCCTGGGTGCTCAGGATACCGCCGCCCAGCTCTGCGCGCTCAAGCCAGGGGTGAAGCTTGCTTTTATTTCGGGCTATTCGGCGGACAGCACCCATACTAGATTTGTCCGCGATGCCGGCATGCCGCTCATTACCAAACCCTATGGTAGTGGGACCCTCAGGGCTAGGGTGCGTGCTTGCTTGGATGAGGAGCCCTCAAGAGCCCTCAGCGGCTTGTAATAAAGAGCCCTCATTATAATAAAGAGTCCTCAGCGAGAGCCCTCATTGTATATAAAGAGTAATAAAGAGCCCTCAAGAGCCATCAGCGGTTTGTATATAAAGAGTAATAAAGAGCCCTCAGCGGCTTTTAACATAGAGCCATCAGCGGTTTGTAATCTAAAGAGTCTTCATCACTATGCTCAATCTTTATCAATCCAATGATATGACGGTGCTGGCAAAGCTCTTTTGCGACCAGCACCAGCCCAAGGAAGACCCCTTCCGCCCGGTAGCCGTCATCATCCAGAGTCATGGCATGGGGCAGTGGCTTAAACTCAGGGCTGCTGAACATCACGGCATAGCCGCCAACATAGAATGTATCTTGCCAGCGGCTTTTTTGTGGCGGCTCTATCGGCAATTCCTGCCCGCCGCCACGCCCTTCAAGGACTCTCCCTTCGCCCAGACGCACATGGCCTGGCGCCTCATGAGAATCTTAAAAACAGAGACCGACCTGCCGGGCACGCTCAACAATTATCTGAGGCACACCGGTGATAAGGATTTGCGTGCCTTCCAACTGAGTAATGAGATTGCTGGTCTGTTTGATCAATACCTCATGTATCGCCCCAAGATGATGCTGGACTGGCAGCAGAACAAGGGCAGTGTGTCTTCGAATAGCCCGGAGGAATGGCAACAGCGGCTCTGGCGCGTGTTGCTTGCCGATGTCGCTCAGGAGAAGCCCAGCTCAGAAAGCCTGCACCGGGCAGCCCTGCACCTGCAGTTGATGCAACTGTTAACAAAGGATGATGCCGCCCATAAAAACAGCCATCTGCCCAGTCGGTTGGCGGTGTTCGGCCTGTCCAGCATGCCGTCCCTGCAACTTGATACCCTCAGTGCCCTGGCGCGTCCCGGTGCCCCTCAAGAGATGGATATTGATATCTTCTTCCTTAACCCATGCCAGCATTATTGGGGGGATATCGCTTCCCCCCAGGACACGGCACGCAGATCTATCAGAAGTTTGTTACCAGCATCACGAGAGACGCCCCAGGTGCTGGAGGATGAACACTATCTGGAAGTCGGCAACCCCATACTGTCCTCATTCGGCAAGCAAGGCAGAGAGTTTTTTGAGATGTTGCTGGAGCAGGACCATATTCAGTCTCAGGAGTATTTCATCCCGCCGAGCGGCGACACTCGGCTTGATTTCGTCAAGCGGGACATCCTGGAACTTGAGTATGGCGGTGCAGTAGCGAGTCATTGCCCGCCCACTCAGCGGGAGATGAATGACCAGTCTATTCAATTACATGGCTGTCATAGCCGACAAAGGGAAGTGGAAGTGCTGCATGATCGCATCCTGCACATGCTCCGCGACAATCCTGATATCAAGTTGAATGACATGCTCGTCATGGTGCCAGACATAGGTGACTATGCGCCTCTGGTGCAGACAATTTTCGGCGCGCCCCTGACCTATCGCATTGTTGATGGGAAGCCCACCGACCAGTCGGTACTCTTAACGACCTTCATGCAACTGCTGAAACTCCCGCTATCCAGATTTACCGGGGCCGATATTCTGGACCTGCTGACCAGCCCGGCCCTCGCCAGGAAATTCTCCCTCAGTAAGGAAGACCTGGAACTGATTCGCTACTGGATTATGAACACCCGAATAGGCTGGGAGATAGACGGGGCATCCAAAGCAGCACACTGGGACCTGCCAGCGGACAATCGCAACACCTGGCGGTTTGGTCTTGATCGTCTGCTGGCTGGCTTCGCCAAGCCGGAAGACTCGGGTATCTGGCAGGGTATTTTGCCCTTTGATCTGGCGCCCGGGCGGGAAGCGCTAGTCGGTATCCTCTGTCATGTCATAGAGCAACTTAATCACTACCGACAAGCCTTTGAGACACCCCGAAGGCTGGCTGAATGGCATCTTTTACTCGGGGAGATGTTGGGCGTGTTTTTCCTCCCCCGGGAAGAAGAGATCTTAGATGTCAATGCCATACATACCTGCCTTGAACAGATGCACCAGGACACCGAAGACAGCCGCTACCCGAGGTGATCTCGCTAGATCTGCTGCGTTATCTGTTGAACAAAACGCTTGCCGACCAGCCCCCTGGGGCGGGTTTCATCGCTGGTGGTATCACCTTTGCCACCCTCATGCCGATGCGTAGTATTCCCTTCCGAGTGGTGTGTCTGCTGGGCATGAACGATGGCGACTATCCGCGCAGTGACAAGAGCAACAGATCCTATGACTGCATGGCCAAGCAGAGACAAAAAGGCGACCGCTCCGGGAAGTTAGATGATCAGTATTTGTTTCTTGAAGCACTGCTGTCGGCTCAGGATATCTTCTATTTGAGTTATGTCAGTCGCGGCATCAGGGACGATCAACCCCGACCGCCTTCAGTGGTGGTCACCGAGTGGCAGGTTTATCTGGAATCTATTTTCACTGACTTCTCCCTGCAAGAATATCCCTTGCAGCCTTTTAGCCCTCGTCATTATCAGGAGCATGCCTTGAGATCATTTTCTGATACCTGGGGCAGTGCGCTGCAAGCCGCCCATCAACAGCAGGAAGCCAGTGCTGCTGCTAGTGCTACTACAGCTAGTAGTGCAACCAACGCCTTCCTACTCAAGCCATTGCAACCCAACAATGCACTCAGCTGCACCTCGCAACAGCAACTTGAACGATTTTTCCGCAATAGCGGTAAGTATTTTCTCCAAGAAGGATTGCAGGTTTACCTTGAAGAAGATGCCGCCGGCCTCAGAGACTCGGAACCCTTTGAACTGGACAACCTGGAAAAGTACGGCCTAGGGGATGAGGCATTACAGGGGCTATTTCGACAAGAAGGTCGTCAAGAAGAGCGTCAAGAAGACTCTATAGAAGGGAAGGCAACCTGGGAAGCGCAGGTCCTGGCAAGCGGACGTATCATGTCGGGCCCTCTAGGCAAACAACAACTGGACACCGCCATCCGGCAAGCAAGGCTGGTGTTTGAGGCGCGGCAGACCTACACGCAACAGGCGCAGCAACCCCCGGTACCCGGCACGCTTATTATCAACGGGCAGGAGCTCCATTATGAGATAGGCGAATCCTGGGAGGGGCATCTGCTCTCTTGTCATGTCGGTCAATATCGAGCCCGGTATCTGCTCAGCGCGTGGATACGCCATCTGTTTGCCGGTGCCGCCGGGTATGAGATGACCAGCCACTGCATCGCCCTGAATAGCGGGAAGACAAAAGTGCAGGCCGCCAGCCTGGCACCCCTTGACCCCGATACTAGCATCGAGCATCTCAATTACCTCCTCAGTCTCTATCAAGAAGGGATTACGCGCCCGCTACTATTGGCACCCGAGACCTGTCGCACCTGGTATGAAACTACTCAAGGCACCCAGACGGCAGCTCTCGCCAGGGACAAGGCTACCCAGGCCTGGGAAAAGGAAACCCAATATGACAGCTACTGGTGCCGGCTATTTGAGCTGCCAGAAGCTATGGGAGATGAGTTCCAAGACATGGCACAAGGGGTCTGGGAACCGCTACTTAAAAACACCAGCGAGTCAAAAAAATGACTGCCCTGCGCAGGATTACACTGGGTGCACGGCAACTGATTGAAGCCAGCGCCGGCACCGGCAAGACGCATGCAATCACCAATCTCTATGTCCAACTATTGCTGGGCATAAACTGCGCCAAGAGATTTGAGGTGAATGAACTGCTAGTGCTCACTTTTACCCGGGCGGCCACCCAGGAATTAAGATACCGGGTGACCCGGCGGATTCAGGAGGCACAACATGCCTTCCAGGAAGATGACGCGGGTGATGACGAGCTTCTCAAGGAGATGCTAGCAGCGAGTGCCGACAAGGCCCGCGACCGCCGACTCCTCAGGGCTGCCATTCAACTCATGGATGAGGCGGCTATATTTACGATCCATGGCTTCTGCGCTCGGGTCCTCAATGACCGGTCTTTTGAAACCGGCACCCTGTTTGACCAGCAACTTGACGATAGCAACAACGGCGAGCAGGAACGGATTCTCAAACTGGCTTGTGAAGACTGCTTCCGCAATGACTTCCTATCCCTTGATCCTCTGGTCAGGGAAATCGCGCTCAACATCTGGGCAACACCCGCCAAGCTGGCGGCGGAGCTCAGCAAGTGGCTATATCGCGGCAACTTGACGCTCTGCCCGCCGCATCAACCCCTTGCTATTGACAGCGCCGCTCTCGCTGAGCAGATCAACCAGGCTAAGGCAGGCTGGTTGGCACATGATTTGGAAGCAGTCATCCGAGGCGGTGATTTTATTAAAAACAGAAAGGTGATGACGCGATTGGAAGCCATGACGGCCTTCTGCCAATCCCCAAACACGGGCTTCGATGAGGAGTATTGGCAGCTCTACAGCAAGGCAAGTCTTGAAGCAAGCATGAAGAAAGGCGGCCTGCTACCTCAAGACCCCGTGCTGGAGCTTATTGATGAAATCCAGCATGCACGGGAGCAATTTCCCGCAATCAAAACCAACCTCTGGCACGAGATGCTCAGCAAGGTGCAGGCGCGTATCCGCCGTAGCAAGGAAGAGGCAGACTTGAGCACCGTCAATGATCTGCTGACTGACCTGGAACTAGCCTTAAGAGCAGAAGGTTCAACCCTGAAGGACACCCTGGCAGCAGCCCTACCGGTGGCCATGGTGGACGAATATCAAGACACGGACGATATACAGAGCCGCATTTTTGAACATATCTATTGTCAAAATGATGCTTCGGAGCAGGGCCCCACGCTGCTGATGATTGGCGACCCCAAACAAGCCATTTATCAGTTTCGGGGTGCGGATGTTTATACCTATATCAATGCTCGCCAATTCTCTCAGAGTAGCGAGGAGCAACCACCGCTGACCAAAAACTGGCGCTCCACCACCGAAATGATTGAGGCAAACAACTACCTCTTCCAACTACCGGATGCCTTCGGTAGTGACAGTGGCATTAGCTTCACGGCGTCCGAAGTCGGCCGGCCCGAGCTGACCGGCCTCAGCATTGATGGCTCACCCCAGACGCCCTACCAGCTCTTCTGCCTAGGCAATCTGCAGGCACCCTTGAGTGCCGATCAGGCACGGGCTGCGGCCATGGACTATGCCGCCGAGGAAACGGCAAAACTCTTGCGGGGTTCAGAGGAAGGGTCCGTGCTCGTCAATGGTAAACGCTTAAAGGCCGGCGAGATTGCCTTCTTGATACGCAGTCGTCAGGAAGCCGGCTTCGCGCAACAAGCCCTGGAGAAACGAGGCATCCACAGTGTCTATCTGACGAATCTCAGCGTCATGCAGCAGGACACAGCAAAGGATTTGACGCTCATCCTCCGGGCCGTTGCCGAGCCCAACAACTACCGAGCAATCAGGGCGGCACTCGGCACCCGACTCATGCAGTGTCGCGCGGCGGAAATTGACCAGATGAACCATGACCTGGTGTATGAACAAAAGGTAGCGCAGGAATTTTGGCAGTATCACGACACCTGGACGAAGAAGAATGTCGGTGCCATGATTTATGAGTTAATCATCACCCGGAAACTTGGGGAAAGGTGGCTTGCCCTGCCAGACGGGAAGCGACAACTAACGGATTTACGGCATCTCACCGAGGTCTTACAAGGCGGCGTGGCAACGAATGCCTTGAGCGGTTGCCAGCAACTGCTTACCTGGTTTGTTCGGCAGCAGCAGGAAGCCGCCGAGAGCACCGGTATGGATGAGCATCAACTCAGGCTGGAAAGTGACGAAAATCTAGTCAAGATTGTCACCATGCATGCGGCCAAGGGTCTGGAGTACGACCTGGTGCTGATTCCCTATCCGCCCATCCCCAAAGCACCCAAAAAAACATTGCCGGTCTTGTTCCATCAAGAAGAGGAGACTGAATCGGGCAGCCGCTTCCAGGCCTGCGTTGAATTCGGCGACAACCAGGACGCTCGCGCCCAGGCGGAAATAGAAGCCAGAGACGAGGACATGCGCCTCTGCTATGTCGGCATGACGCGGGCAAGGTATCGTTGCTATCTGGGTATGCCGACTTTTAAGGACTCCAAAACAGCAAAAAACTTCATCACCAGCCCTATGGGGCAATTGATGCGCCTGGAAGCGGAACACCAAAAAGATCGCGGGATCATAGAGGTCCTGCATGCGCATTTACCGAAAGCGCTATTTGAAATCCTGCCCGCTGACAAGAAGCCATCAACCGGCACCCCCATATCAGCAATCGTTGCTCAGGAGGAGCTGCTACCCGCTCTCGCCCTGCCCGAGCTGGCAGCACGAGATCGCTGGCGGATGCACAGTTACAGCGGGATAGTGCATAGGTATAGCAGACTGATAAAAAGCGCGGCACCGACACCCGCTGATGATTCGGCGACTCATCGAGGGGGCTATCTGGATGATGAACCCGAGGAAGAAGAGCCCTCAGCGGTCGTTAATAAAGAGCCCTCAGCGGTTGTTAATAAAGAGCCGTCCACAAGACCCGCCGAGTCTCCTTCCCGATTTACCTTTCCTGCCGGGGCGAGAGTCGGCGTCGCCCTCCATTATTTGCTGGAACATGTTGATTTCACGGACGACTCCCAGCATCTCAACCTCTGCCTGCAGACTTTGGAAAGAATCGGTATAGAGGAAGACCGCGCCGTCTGGCTTGAACAACTACAGGCATGGCTGAGGGACATTCTGCAAACTCCGCTCTTGGCGCAGGCCGGGCTGAGTCTGTCCGCCTTGACGGCTAGTGAAAGGCTGGACGAACTTGAATTTCATTTCCCCGTGGCTTGCCAAGGCGACCTCAAGGCACTGCTGAAGTCCAACCAGCATCCAGGTACCAAACCCTTGCCAGACCGCATCCATCTGGAAGGCATGATGACTGGCTTTATTGATCTGGTATTTCGCCACGAGGGGAAGTATTACCTCGCGGATTACAAATCAAATCGCCTAGGCGATAACTTCGCTGCCTATAAAAATCCAGCCCTTGTGCAGGCGGTCATGGCGGCGCGTTATGATTTGCAATATCTGATTTACACCCTTGCCGTGCATCGCTTCTTGCAGTTCCAACTAGCAGACTATGATTATGAACGGGACTTCGGTGGCGTGTTTTATTTGTTCTTGAGAGGCATGGATGGCACCGGCAATGCTTCGGGTGTCTTTTATGACAAGCCGGAAGTGAGCTTAATCCAGCAACTAGACGGACTCATGAGAGGTGCGGCATGACCGGTCAAGTGCCAGGAGCTTCACACATCTCATCATCCTTCTCATCACATAAGCCCACCCCTGATGCTGATTATTTTAATCAGTATTTTGTTGATTTCTTAAGCCGTCACGGCGGCGAGATTAAACCGGAATTACAGCAAATCCTCATGCAACTCTGCCAGGTGACGCGCCTGCAGCAGTCTTGTCTTGACTTAGCAGCGCTCCCTGAAGGCACCATAGAGCAGCTGTCAGCCTTGCCTTTCGTCGGCACCTTCGCCGAAGATGAACCCATCTTGCTGGTGGATAAGAAGCTCTTCCTGCATCGCTACTATCACCTTGAACGGCAGGTTGGGGAATGTATCACGGCCTTGAACCAGCCCTTGCCGGGGCATGCTGCCGGCTTGGTTGCCGCTTTGCTTGATGCGCAGTTCACCCAGGACGCCATGCAAGGCACTGAGCCTGACCGGCAACGCCTTGCCGCGCAACTGGTGGTAAGCCGTCAACTTGCGATCATCACTGGCGGACCAGGAACCGGTAAAACCAGCCTGGTCATCAAGCTCTTGGCAATCCTCTTAGCCCTGCAACCAGAATTGAACATTCACCTCGCGGCACTGACCGGTAAGGCGGCCGCGCGGCTGGCGGAAACTCTTCGCCAGCAAGACACTGATGAACGTATCCAGGCACTGGCAGTTACCACCTTGCATCGTCTGCTGGGGTTTCGGAAAGATGGCCATAGCTGGCGGCACGGACCGGACAATCCCATTAAGACCGACCTGCTGATTGTTGACGAAGTATCCATGATTGACATGACGCTGATGTACCGGCTACTCAGTGCCCTGCCACAAGGCGCCCGTCTGGTATTGATTGGCGACCCGCATCAGTTGCCGCCAGTGGGTATGGGCAACACCTTGGCAGATCTGTGTCGTGCCGGGGAAACCAAACTTGCTGCGGCTATCTGCCAACTGGAAACAAATTATAGATTCAAAAAAGACAGTGCCATAGGGCAGCTGGCAGCTGGCATTAAAACCGGCAACGCCGCCTTCCGTACTAGTGCTGAGGGGAGTGTGGTTTGCCTTCCCTCGGAGGCGCTAAGCAGGGAAAACTGCGGGCGCCTGTTGTTAGACACCTGGCAAGAATATGTAGCCCTGTTGATGGCAAAAGAAACGAACCCCGAACTGCTGCTGAGTAGCTTTGACCGGGCAAGGGTTCTCTGCGGCAGCCGGCTCGGCTTCCCGGGGGTAGTCATGCTCAACCGCCTCATTGAACAAGAACTGGAGCAACGAGGCCTCAAGATACAAGGGCAGACCTACTATCCTGGCCGTCCGGTGATGGTCACTGAGAACAACTACAATCTTAATTTGTTTAATGGGGATACGGGGGTTTGTGTGCTGAGGGGCTCTATATTACAAACCGCTGAGGACTCTTTTACAAAAACCGCTGAGGGCTCTTTATTAAAAACCGCTGAGGGCTCTGAAGAACAGCAAGAAATGGTTGCCTTCCCTGATATAGATTCCGATACCGACATCAAGAGCCCGGTGAAATACTTTCCGATATCACGATTACCCGCGCATGAAACCTGCTTTGCCATGTCGGTACACAAGTCCCAGGGGTCTGAATTTGAGCAGACTACCCTGGTGCTATCAGACCAGCCCCCGTCAGAATCCGGTCTCTTCACCAAAGAATTGTTATACACCGCGGTCACTCGTGCTAGAGAGTCTATTATCATCTACGGTTCAGAAGCACTCTGGAACAGGATGTTGCAGCAGACCGCGGTGAGGGCAAGCGATATCTTCTTGGAGGGGTAATCAACATGCACAATAGACTAGGCCTGATATTGCTGGCTGGGGTGTTGCTGGCGGGGTTGATTTCAATGCCGGTTGCCGCTGTTGACAGCACTTCTAAACAAGGCACCCCGGTCTTGGGTCTGTGGGCATCCGACCATTCTTTGTTTGAGTTGATTGAAGACGAAGGCAGATTGCTCGGTATTATCAGGGTGATTACCAACCCCACCTATACTCAAGAGGAAGCTCCAGCGCGGGTCGGAGAACTGAGGAAAGATGACCAGAACCCTGAGCCGGCAAAAAGAAATCGCCCTTTAGTGGGCATCTCCATCCTCTCCGAATATGAATATAAAAAGGGGCTTTGGCGGGGCAAGATTTATGACCCGGATACGGGTAAGACCTATAAGAGTCGGATTTCCTTGACGCCGGACGGCAGGCTAAAGATACGTGGTTATATAGGTTCCCCTGTCTTCGGTCAGTCCGCTTATTTTCATCGGGCGGAAACTTGCCAGCCATACATCATGGCGATGTTAGGGGCTCTGGCAGATGAACGTTGTTTGGATAATGAGTAGATGGATTGAAAACGACACCTAAGCAGTCTCTTAAGAAGTCCCTTAAGAAGTCCCTTAAGAAGTCCCTTAAGAAGGTAATACTGAGCCCCTTCCTGCACCTTTTTAGTCTGGTGTCTTGCTTGTGGGTCATTCTGAATCTGCTCTTCTGGGTCATCCCCTTGGCAGTACCTGGCTGTATCAAGTTTTTACTGCCGGTCCAGCCGGTAATCCGAGCCTGCAACAGCTGTATTGACTTCTGTTATCACGCCGCCGTCCGGGTCAATAGTTTTTGGATGATTGATGTTGCGGGCATTGAGATCATCATTGAAGGTGAATTGCCCCAGGACCCCGCTCCCATAGTGGTGTGTAACCATCAATCCTGGTTTGATATTCCTCTAGTGCAGCATGTGGTTACCGACCATGGCCCCATCGTTAAATTCATGATTAAACAACAGTTGATTTGGGTGCCCGTGATTGGCTGGATTTGCCTCGCGCTTAACTTCCCGCGCCTGAGGCGAGGTCAAGGCAAGAGATCGGGTCCGAAAGACCTGGTCGCCATACGAAATATGCTGGCTTCCTCGGCGACGCATCCTGGTGGGATTTTGATGTTTCCAGAAGGCACCCGATTTACGCCAGAAAAGCATGCCGCACAAAAGCCCCCTTATCAATCTTTGTTGCGACCCAGAGCGGGCGGCTTGAGGATCATCCTGGAGCAGATGCCCGCGCATACGCAACTCGTTGATTTGACGATTAGATATGACGGTGGGGACAGTCACTTCTGGCATTGTATGCACCGGGCAACCAAGACCATTCATATCCGGCTGGACACGTTCAATATATCTGAAGTGGATGATGTGAAAGGCTGGTTACAAGCCTCATGGCAACGTAAAGACAAGTATTTGAACGACACCCCCTCTCCTGTGGGTAACTTGCCGGTGATGAACATGCCGGACAAATCTCCCTCTCGTATTTTCCTGATAGGCCCAATGGGCGCCGGGAAGAGCACCGTCGGGCGCAAGTTGGCAGCTCTCTTGGGATTGCAATTTGTGGACTGTGATCAGGAAATTGAGCGACGTTCAGGGGTCAGCATATCCTGGATCTTTGATGTTGAGGGAGAGGCAGGCTTCCGTAGTCGTGAGTCACAAGTGCTTGACGAACTCACGAAGCAGGATGCTTGTCTGCTGGCCACAGGTGGTGGAGTGGTGCTGAATGTCGAGAATCGCCAGCGACTCAAGGCACGGGGTCTAGTCGTGTATCTGGATGTTCCTATTGATCTTCTCGTCAAGAGAACCACCAAGCGCAAGAACAGACCCCTCTTGCAGAATGGATTCTTGCGAGGCGACTCTACTCGGTCGGTACTGGAAGGTCTGCAACAGCAGCGGGAACCGCTGTATCGGGAAACGGCTGACATTCATCTGGTGATCAAGGACCAAAACATCCAGAAGACGCTGACCCGGTTGTTTGCCTTGTTACAACAGCATGGTTATGAAGCAGGTGATGTAAAAGACATCTCTGAATCTGAAAAAGACAGCACAAAATGAAGTAAAATAAAGCCTCGCCAAAAACCTCGTAAACATGCCGATGGAAACGCTTCACCTGCCGTTAAAAGAGAACGCCTACGATATTCATATTGCTTCTGGGCTACTGCATAACAGTACCTTGCTGCCCGCATTGTTGCAGGAAAAGATCACCGGCAAGCAGGTCTTTGTCCTGAGTAATCCCCAGGTGGCAGCACTGTATTTGGAACCCTTGATGGCGTCTCTGGATGGTTTCCAGGTGGATACTTTCCTCATGCCCGATGGGGAGGAGTACAAGACACTTGCTACTGTGGATAAGGTGGTGGGGGAACTCCTGGCGGCGGGGCATCATCGTAGTACGACGCTAGTCGCCCTGGGCGGCGGGGTGGTCGGCGACACGGCGGGGTTTGTGGCTGCCAGCTATCAACGAGGCGTGAATTATTTGCAGTTACCCACCACCCTGCTGTCTCAGGTGGATTCCTCTGTGGGGGGTAAGACCGGCGTGAACCATGAGTTTGGGAAAAACATGATCGGTGCCTTTCATCAACCCCGCGCGGTCTACATTGATACGGATACCTTGCAGTCTCTGCCCGCCCGGGAGCTGAGCGCCGGGCTAGCGGAAGTGCTCAAGCACGGCATTCTGGCGGATGCGGACTATGTGCAGTGGATTGATCAACACCTGGAGGGATTGCGCGCGCTGGATCCAGGCTTGCTAATCACTGCTATCAAGCGCAGTTGTGAGATTAAAGCAGCTGTGGTTGCCGAAGATGAAAAGGAAAGAGGCAGTCGGCTACTACTCAATTTTGGGCACACCTTTGCGCATGCGATTGAAACGGGTATGGGCTACGGCAACTGGTTACATGGTGAAGCCGTCGGTGCTGGCATGGTGCTGGCAGCAGACCTGTCCTGGCGGTTAGAACGTTGCTCCCTGGAAGCTGCCGCCTATGTTAAGGCACTGGTGCATCGTGCGGGTTTGCCGGTGGCACCACCAGAGACACTGGACCCTGAGCAACTGCTTGATTTGATGGCAAGGGATAAAAAAACTTCCGACGAGGGTTTACGTTTGGTGTTATTTGATGGTGCCCTGGGGTCGGTATCAGTGGTGAGCGATTTTGCCGATGGAGTACCCATGAAAAGACTGAGAGAAACGCTTGCCGCCGGCGGGTCCCTCTGCGAGGCATAGCGCGTGCCCCGCGCCGTCATTCCCGCCTTCTTTGATTCTGACGGCGCGGAACAGATAGTTTTATAACAGATGGGTGCTGCCCATGAGATGCCGGTCAATTTCCCGCGCCGCTTCCCGTCCCTCATTAATGGCTCTGACTACCAGGTCCTGACCCCGGCGACATTCTGCTGCGGCATAGACTTTGGGGACATTGGTGCGGTATGTTTCCTTAGTGGCTTTGAAGTTCCCCCGGTCGTCCGTTTCAATCCCTAGAGCATCACTCAGCGCATGCGCCGGGTGCAAGAAACCCATAGCGAGTAGCACCAGATCGGCTTGCCAGTGTTGTTCACTCCCGGGGATGGCTTGCAATTTGGTATCAACATTCAGGCTAGTGAGTCCAGTGAGTTGGTTGTTTGCATCCTTGATGAATGTTTGCGTCATCAATGAAAAGACCCGGGGATCATTGCCAAACATCTGCGCGGCCTCCGCATGCCCATACTCCACTCGATGAATCCTGGGCCAAAGAGGCCAAGGATTATCGGGACCAGGCTCGGCGGGAGGCTGGGGCAGTAGTTCAAAGTTCACCAGGGAGCGACAGCCATGCCGCAGGGCAGTCGCAATACAGTCAGTCCCCGTGTCACCGCCGCCAATCACGATGACATCCTTGTCCTTGGCGGAAATATATCGTCCGTCCTCAAGCTGAGAATCAAGCAGGCTTTTGGTATGCAGGGTCAAAAAATCCATCGCTAGATGAATGCCTTGGGCATCCCGCCCTGGAGCCGGCAGGTCGCGCGCGACCTCGGCACCGATGGCTAGTAGCAGCGCATCATGCTCAGCGACGAGCTCTGCTACGGCAAGGTCCTTGCCCACTTGAGTGTTCGGGATAAAGTTGATCCCCGCATCCCGCATGAGTTGCACCCGCCGGTCAACAATAGCCTTATCCAGTTTCATGTTGGGAATGCCATACATCAACAGTCCGCCAATACGGTCGGCGCGTTCATAGACACTGACGTTATGCCCCGCACTGTTGAGCTGCGAGGCTGCTGCTAGACCGCAAGGACCAGAACCCACTATGGCGATTTTTTTGTCGGTTCGGTGCGAGGGTGCATCGGCCTGTACCCAGCCTTCATCAAACCCCTTGTCAATAATGGCGCACTCAATATTTTTGATCGTCACTGGTGGGTCGGTAATACGCAGCACGCAGGCGCCTTCACAGGGTGCGGGGCATACTCGTCCAGTGAATTCGGGGAAGTTATTCGTCTTGTGGAGTCGAGCCAGCGCGTCTTGCCAGCGGCCCTGATACACCAGATCATTCCACTCGGGGATGAGGTTATAGACCGGGCAACCCTCGTTGGATTGGCAGAAGGGCACCCCGCAATCCATGCACCGCGCCGCCTGGGTGTGTAGTTGTGTCTCATTATGCGGGGGGAAAATTTCTTGAAAGTCCAAAAGGCGCACCGCCGGGTCCCGATAAGCCTCGGCTTGGCGCGCATAGTCCTTAAATCCGGTAATTTTTCCCATTGCGATAATGCCCGTAGCCGCTCAAGCACCAGCGCCAAGAGGTAGGGCTACTGCGGGCTCTTCTGGTGCGGCTTGTAAGGATAGTTCCAGCACTCGTTTGTAGTCTGTCGGCATCACCTTGACGAAGTGTGCCACTTCACGCTGCCAGTGAGACAAGAGCTGTTGCGCGACCACTGAACCCGTGTAACCAAGATGATTTTCTATGAGTTGGCGTATGGTCTTGATATCGGTGTCGGTAGTGACCGCTTCTAATTCCAGAGTGTCAAGATTACATCTGCTGGCGAAGTTCCCCGCCTTGTCCCACACATAAGCAATGCCACCGCTCATGCCGGCGCCAAAATTTCTGCCCGTGGCACCCAGTATGACGACCCGCCCACCGGTCATGTACTCACAGCCATGATCGCCAAGCCCTTCTATGACGGCACTGGCACCACTGTTCCGCACACAGAAGCGTTCCGCCGCTATACCTCGGAAGTAGGCCTCGCCTGAGGTGGCACCATAAAGGGCAACATTGCCGATCAGGATGTTGTCTTCCGCGGCGAAGCTACTTGCCTTGGGCGGATAGATGATGAGTTTGCCACCAGACAGGCCCTTGCCCACATAGTCGTTAGCATCGCCTTCCACTTCAATGGTGATGCCCTTGGCAAGCCAGGCACCGAGACTCTGCCCGGCAGAACCGTTTAGTTTGATCTTGATGGTGTCGTCAGGTAGCAGTTGCCCCTGGGTGGCCTTGGCGACTTCATGCGAGAGCATAGTGCCAACAACACGATTGGTGTTGTGGACTTCCTCTAGTATCTTGACCGGCTTGCCGCTGCTCAGTGCAGGCTGGGCAAGTTCAATGAGTTTTTTGTCCAGTGCGGCCTCCAGTCCGTGCTCCTGTGCCTGGGTGCAATAGACCTCGGTATCTGCATGCAGGATCTTGGCGGGCGTCAGGATGCGCGTGAAGTCCAGCCCCTTCGCCTTCCAGTGCTGTATCGTTTTGTCTGTGTCCAGCAGGTCAACCCTGCCGATCATTTCCTCTATTGTCCTGATACCGAGTTTTGCCATGATTTGACGCAATTCCTCAGCCACCATAAAAAAGTAATTCACGAGATGCTCAGGGGAACCAGAGAATTTTTTACGGAGCTCGGGATCCTGAGTGGCGATACCGACCGGGCAGGTATTAAGGTGGCATTTACGCATCATGATGCACCCCAGGGTCACCAGCGGTGCAGTGGCAAAGCCAATTTCTTCGGCACCGAGTAGCAGGGCGATGGCAACATCGCGGCCGGTTTTTATCTGCCCGTCTGCTTGCAGAATAACTCTGGAGCGGAGATTGTTCATCACTAGCGTCTGGTGGGTTTCCGCCAGTCCCAATTCCCAAGGCAGACCGGCATGCTTGATGGAGGTCAGCGGCGATGCGCCAGTGCCACCATCGTGACCGGAGATCACTAGATGATCTGCCTTTGCTTTGGTGACCCCCGCGGCTATGGTGCCGACGCCGATTTCCGAACCCAGTTTGACGCTGATGCGGGCCTCGGGATTGCTGTTTTTGAGGTCGTGAATGAGTTGCGCGATGTCTTCTATGGAGTAGACATCATGATGTGGTGGCGGGCTGATCAAGCCCACGCCGGGCGTGGAGTAACGTAGCTTGGCGATGTAGTCGTCCACCTTGCCGCCGGGGAGCTCACCGCCCTCGCCGGGTTTTGCACCCTGGACGATTTTGATTTGCAGTTCATCGGCGTTGGTGAGATACCAGATGGTGACGCCGAAGCGACCCGAGGCGACCTGTTTGATTGCCGAGCGTTGGGAGTCACCACTGGGCATGACCTTGAATCTTTCCGGGTCTTCGCCGCCTTCACCCGTATTTGATTTGCCGCCGATTCGGTTCATGGCGATTGCCAGGGCGGCATGACTTTCGGCAGAAATTGAACCAAAACTCATGGCACCCGTGCAAAAACGTTTGACAATTGAGGACCCTGGCACCACCTCGTCAAGCGGCACCGGATGAGAGGATTCCCGGAATCTAAGCAGGCCCCGGAGGCTGGTCTGGCGTGTTGTTTCCTGGTTGGCATGCCGGGCGAACTGCCAGTAGGCAGCCGCATTATTATTCCTTGCGGCGACCTGCAATGTGGCGATGGTCTGGGGGTCCCACATGTGGGTGTCCCCCCCATGCCGCCAGTGGATGTCCCCTGGGTTGGGCAGGACGGGCAGCCGGTTTTTATTACGCACCGGGAAGCCAATTTCATGCCGGCGCTGCATTTCCTCAAACAACACATCAAAGGCTACCCCCTGAATGCGACTCGCCGTGCCGACAAAACATCGTTGGATGATTTCATCCGCCAGCCCCACCGCCTCAAATATCTGTGCGCCCTTGTAGGATTGCAAAGTAGAGATGCCCATCTTCGCCATGACCTTTAAGATGCCCTTGCCGACAGCCTTCTTGTAGGTGTTGATGATGGTGTCAAGGGGGGGTTCAGAAGCCGGTGGCTCAGTCTGCTGCTCTGGGGGCGGTGCTATGTCATTAAAGTTATTGGGAAGGCTATTGAGCAGGCCGTCCTCCCTCGCCTGCCAGAGGGCTTCAAAGGCAAGATAGGGATTGATGGCATCGGCGCCGTAGCCTATGAGCAAACAATGATGATGCACTTCCCGTGCCTCGCCGGACTCAATGACAATGCCGATACGGGTTCTCTGGTGGGTGGCAACCAGGTGATGATGTACCGCCCCGCAAGCCAGCAGTGAGCTCAGCGCCATAGTCTCGGTATCAATACCCCGGTCGGACAACACCAGCATGGCGCAGCCGACGTCAATCGCCGCACTTGCCTCAGCACAGATTCTGGATAGGGCGGCTAACATGCCCGCCTTGCCCGCTGCCTTGTCAAACCGGGTATCAATGGTGCGGGTCTTCCAGCCCGGCTGATCGAGATTTTTAATACGATCCAGTTCCTCGTTGGAGAGAATCGGCTGCTCAAGATGTAGCCGCCGGGCATGGGCTTCGGTTATGGCTAAAAGATTGCCTTCGGGACCGACAAAGCAGGCAAGGGACATGACTATCTCTTCCCGAATGGAATCAATGGCGGGGTTAGTAATCTGGGCAAAGAGTTGTTTGAAGTAGTCATAGATCATTCGGGAGCTGTCCGACATGCAGGCAAGCGCCGCATCGTTACCCATGGAACCCAGGGGGTCCCGCACCTGGGTGACTAGCGGCAAGAGCATGAACTGCAGGGTCTCAATGGTGTAGCCGAAAGCCTGCATGCGTGGCACTAGGCTGGCGGCATCGTATTGGAATGGCTGGCCGGTCTCTGGCAGGTCGGCAAGGGTTAGTTTTTGTGCCGCCAGCCAGTCCCTGTATGGGCGGCGTTTGGCGAAGTCGGATTTGATTTCTTCATCCGGGATCATGCGTCCCTGTTCAAAATCAATCAGAAACATCCGGCCGGGTTGCAAGCGTCCCTTGTGCAGAATCTGTTCGGGAGGGATGGGGAGGACGCCCACCTCAGAGGCCATGATGACCTTGTCGTCATGCGTGATGTAGTAGCGGGACGGGCGCAGGCCGTTCCTATCGAGCACCGCCCCGACATATTTGCCGTCTGTAAAGACAATGGAAGCGGGGCCGTCCCAAGGCTCCATGAGGGCAGAGTTGTATTCATAAAAGGCGCGCTCCGCGGCTGGCATGTTGAGATCCCCCTGCCAGGCTTCGGGAATCATCAACATAATGGCTTCTTGCAGGGTGCGCCCAGACATGAGAAGGAATTCAAGCACATTGTCAAAAGTACCCGAGTCAGCACAATGGGGTTCCACAATAGGGAAGAGACCGGGAAGCTTGTCGCCAAACAATGCTGATTTGACGACGCCCTGACGTGCGGTCATCAAGTTGACATTGCCGCGCAGGGTATTGATTTCCCCGTTGTGACACATAAAGCGATTGGGTTGGGCTCTATCCCAGGAAGGGAAGGTGTTGGTGGAAAACCGAGAATGTACCATGGCGAGGTGGCTTTCGTAGCCAGGGTCTTCAAGGTCGGGGTAAAAGGGAAAGAGTTGTCGCGGCGTTAACATGCCTTTGTACACAATCACTCGGGAATTCAAACTACAGGCATAAACCAGTTGCTCCTCTGAAGTCAGGTGCTCTTCTGAGGAGGCACTCCCGTATGCTCTCAGTTGCTGAGTAAATCGTTTGCGAATGAGATACAAGATACGCTCAAAGGCCGCACCATTAGCTTCATTGCTCCCGATGGCAAGCTGTTCAATGCGAGGCATGGCCGCAAGGGCTGCAGGTCCAACATCAGCCTCTTCTGGGGCTATGGGAAGCTCCCGCCAGCCGAGGAGGGTTTGCTCTTCTTCCTGGATGATGCGCGCGATAGTGTCCTTGGCGGTGCTTCTTGCTGGTGCTGTTTGGGGCAGGAAGATATTGCCGATGGCGTATTGGCGCGGTCCTGGCAAGGTAATGCCAAGAGCACCATAGACCGCCTTGAAGAATTTGTGTGGCATGGCGGTGAGGATGCCCGTGCCATCGCCGGTGTTTCTTTCAAACCCGCAACCGCTACGGTGATCCATGCGCGAGTTGATCCGCGCGGCGTCCTGCATGATGCTGTGGTCTGCTTCGCCTTTGATGTTGGCAACAAGCCCGACACCGCAGGCATCCTTCTCTAGACCCGGGTCGTAGAGGCCCCATTGGGCAGGGAAGCCGGTCTTACCGTCAGTTCTCTTCTGGTACATCTATTCGGCTTGCAGCATGCTGGGGCGGCGCGTTGGGAAAAGGACTGCAAACCCTACCACTGGCATACCGAATGTCAAGACATTAGGCACGATTAGCGCCAATAGTTATTGATATAACTTATTGATTTATAAAGATATTTATGATGATGCACCAAGGGTCCTGGCATCAGTATCAGCAGCCATGCCCCATGTTACTCCGGGTTGCTGGTCATTTCCCACCGGCTCTGGTGTACACTGATGCCCTCTCTATCAATGCAGACGCAGCAGGAAAAATGATGAAAGAACCACTCAGAGTGGCAGTAACGGGTGCCGCCGGGCAGATAGCCTATGCGCTGTTATTTCGGATAGCGTCTGGTCAAATGCTGGGCAGGGAGCAGCCAGTGATCTTACAACTGCTGGAAATCCCGCCCGCTATGGATGCGTTGGGCGGTCTGGTGATGGAATTGGAGGATTGTGCCTTCCCGCTATTGGCGGGGATAGAGCCTACTGACCAGCCGGAGCAGGCCTTCAAAGCGGTGAGTCACGCACTATTGGTGGGCTCGCGCCCCAGGGGTCCGGGGATGGAGCGCAAGGATTTGCTGGAAGCGAATGCGGCTATATTTTCCGTCCAGGGTAAGGCACTCAATGAGCATGCCGGGCGAGATGTGAAGGTGTTGGTGGTTGGCAATCCAGCAAATACTAACTGCTTGATTGCCCAAAGAAATGCACCGGATATTTCGGCTCGGCAATTTACCGCCATGACCCGCCTGGATCATAACCGTGCCAAAGCACAGCTCGCGACCAAACTGGGCAAGCATGTGAATGATGTTGAGGGGCTGATTGTCTGGGGCAATCATTCGGCGACCCAATATCCTGATGTCAGCCATGCGACAGTTGCGGGCACGTCTGCTATGGAGCAAGTTGACTCGGCATGGCTGGAGCAGGACTTCCTCCCCCGGGTACAGCAACGCGGGGCAGCAATTATTAAGGCACGAGGTGCTTCCAGTGCCGCCTCCGCGGCTAATGCTGCCATTGAACATATACGCGACTGGTGCCTCGGTAGCCAGGGCAAGATGGTCAGCATGGCGGTCTGCTCGGACGGCAGTTATGGCATCACGGAAGGTTTGATCTATTCCTTCCCCTGTACCTGCGAGGGCGGCGACTGGACAATAGTGCCGGGCTTATCAATCAATGAGTTTAGCCAAACCAAGATGACCGCCACCGAGCGGGAACTGCTTGAGGAACAAGAAGCAGTGCAGGACTTGCTGCCACAATAGTTGCCCCCGCTCATGCAGGCGGCTTGCGCCGCCACTCTGGATTCCCGCCTGGCTTTGATCCTGACGGCAAGGAAGCCTCCTCAGAAGACTTCTTAGAAGACTTCTTAGAAGACTTCTTAGAAGGGAAGGCAATCAGAATAGCGGCTTGCCCAGACCCTGTATTAGTGAGCAGCAGTTGCTTTCCAGCGGCAGGAATATAAAAAGCCTCTTCGGGTAGTACTTTGGTGTAAAGCCTGTGGGGAGCTGTTTTTTTCTGCCGCCGCCTACCTGCCTCCACCTGACTGATACTCAGCTCCCCCAGAATACCAATAGCCAGCGCATAGCTAGTCACAAAGTTCTGCTCAGTGCCCTGCTCACTGTTCTTCTTGAAGCGCTTCTCAAAGCGCCCCTCCCAAGGCAAGATTTTTGAGTCACCCGCAGCCAGCATGATGCGCAACACCTGGAACCTTGAGAAGTCCGCTATCTGGTCAATACCGGGTGCCACTGCTTTGATGCTGGCGGGCGGGGCGCCCTGGGTGTTTGCTAGTAGCAGGGCTTCCTGAGTATCCCAGCCGGGCTGGGTCAGCACCTTCTGCCCGAAGGACAGGATGAAGCGCTCATAATGAGGCGTTTGAAACTCCACGACCCGGACCCCGTGCTGCAATGAATGGGGCATGCCGGGCTGTACCTGAATGACATCACCCACCGCCAGATCCTGCACTGAGGTGTAAGCATACATGGCGTCCCGGCGGCGAACTTCTTCGGCAAGCAGGTCCTGGGGTAGGTCTTTATTCCACTGGGCATGTGTTGCTGGACTCATGGCTTGGTTGGGGTCCATGCCGACGTGGTGTTTCCTCTCATCCAGGAGGGCATCCAGCTGCGCGCGCACTTCCCGATAGGCTTCAACCGCGCTGAGATACAACTGCAGAAACTCCTCTCGAGATGGCGCCTCTCGCAGCACATCCTGATTAAAGCCATATCTAATTTGCCCGGGCCCCGTGCCCCAGGCGGCGGCATCCAGGTGAGTGACGACATAGACTTCTACCTTCTCTTGGTGCATTTCAAAATACAGGTCGCCCAGATTTTCCTCGGGATGCGGGTCTAATATCTTCAGCAAAATGGGTGCCGCCCCGGTATCAGCGGCATGGCCGGTAAGCCGCCTGCCAAAAATATCCAGCACCCAGGCTATGGGAGTATCTTCCATTCTGGACATGCCTCTTGCTTCTATCCCCGTGTACCAGCGTTCCTGCCCCCAGGGTTTGGGGATGAATGTTGGGGTAAGACGGAGCGGGCGAGTCAATTCCAGCGGGGTGAGTCCGCTGAGCCTGGCAACTTCGGCAAACAAACCGGGATAAGAAGTATCGGCATGCGAGCTAGCCTGGGCGGACACCAGCGCCCGCATCTTGGCCGGCTGGTCGGAAATTAAACAAGTATCCCGAGGGTTAGCATCTACCCCTTCCCGGAGGAAGAGCACGGCAAGCAAGATTGGCGTCTTATCCGCCGCATAGAAGGGCAAGTGTTCATACTCAAAATAAACTGCGCCGCCTTGTTGCAGGTCATCTAGCAAGCGGTTCTGATGTTCGCCTGCTAACTTACCGAAGATTTTAATCATGCCTGGTGTTCACTCTTGTCTTGCCGTTTATTGTAACGCCTTAAACTTGTTTGTCGGTCACCGCCGCTGAAAATCATGCGAACTTGGTGTTAATGGGCAAATACCTACCCGGGCATGGGGGTGGAAGAACCAGGTCCTTTTTTGGCTAGTATGCCCAGGAACCACAGTCTAGACTGACGGCTATATTGATGTGTTCATAGTATTACGTTCTTGCTCTCTATCAAAAGGCACCCAGGCATGTTACCTGCCAATAAAATTTTGGAAGCAGCGAGGAAGACTAGAGACCCACGGTTTGATGGGCGGTTTTTCGTCGGCGTCAAGACCACGGGCATCTATTGCCGACCCGTCTGCCCCGTCAAATTACCTCTGGCAAGGAATGTATCCTTTTATGAAACTGCCGCCGCCGCAACTGCTGCGGGCTTCCGCCCTTGTTTGCGTTGCCGGCCTGAAGCATCACCCGGAACACCAGCCTGGATGGGCAGTTCCACAACGGTTAACCGGGCGCTGCGACTCATTGACGAGGGCGCACTTGATGACGGCGGTACCCTCCAGAGCCTGAGTAGTCGGCTGGGGATAACACAACGACACCTGGGCCGGCTCTTCACTCGGTACCTCGGTGCTTCGCCCAAGACCCTGGTGCAAACCCGGCGACTGGAATTTGCCAAAAAGCTGATTGATCAGACCCAAATTTCCATGACGGAAGTTGCCCTCTCGGCGGGCTATGGCAGTGTGCGCCGATTTAACGATCATTTTATGCAGACCTATCACCGAACCCCGAGCAGTTTGCGCAAGGCAGCCCCGCCCAGCACTGAGCAGCGGCTGTTACTGCGTTTGGGATATCGTGAACCCTATGATTTTGATGGCCTGCTAAGCTTTTACCGACTGCGCACCACCCAGGGGCTAGAAGCGGTGACGCACAAGGCTTATCGACGCGCCTGCATGTTGGACGGCAAGCCCGGCCGAGTGGAGGTGACCCAGGACCCCCATACCCGGGAAATTTGTTGTGAAGTGCAAGGTGTTGGCGTCCGCTCTTTGATGCAGATTGCCCAGCGCGTCAGACGCATGTTTGATTTGGATGCCATTCCCGAAGACATCACCCGGTTGCTCAGCAGGGACAAAAAAATGGCGCGGATAGTGGCGCAGAATCCGGGGCAACGGCTACCCGGTGCCTGGGACGGCTTTGAAATTGCGGTCCGGGCAATTCTGGGGCAACAGGTGTCCGTCAAGAGTGCGACCCGCATAATGAGCAGAATCGCCACTAGCTACGGCACTTCTACCGACTATGGGCTTGCCTTCCCCCAGGCGGCACAACTCGCGCAACTGGTGCCCGAAGCACTTCCTATGCCAGTAAGGCGGGCAAGGGCAATCAAAACGCTGGCAGGAATGGTTGCTACTGGCAGTTTGAACCTTGAGAGCCATGCCTTGCCGCATGGGGCTCAAGAAGCTGCCTGCCGAGAGCAGTTGCTGGGGATTCCGGGGATTGGTCCCTGGACGGCGGATTACATTGTCATGCGTGTCTTTGGCAATCCTGATGCCTTCCTGCATGGTGACCTGGTGTTGAAAAGAGCCGCCCAACGAGAGTTACATATCGGCTCGGAAGCCGAACTACTTGCCCGGGCCGAAGGCTGGCGACCCTGGCGTGCCTATGCCGGCATGCACCTGTGGCGCACCGCCGCCGCACCGCATTTACACAAGCACCCACACAATAATTCACCCCAGCACCCACACAATAATTCACCCCAGCAGAGAGGCTCAAGACGATGATGGAATACTGTTATTTGGATTCACCCCTCGGCGCTTTGCTCTTAGCGGGGCAGGCGGAGACCTTGAGTTTGCTTAGCTTCCCTGAGGGGAAGCGCAAGCGAATGCCCGGGCCGGGTTGGCAGGAACGGCAAGCTGCTTTTGTGGCCGCGAGGCAACAGTTGCAAGAATACTTCGCCGGCAAGCGCCGTGAGTTTGCACTGCAACTGGCACCTCAGGGAACACCCTTTCAGCTCAGTGTTCTGGATGCTCTGGGCAGCATCCCCTATGGCACTACCCTGAGTTACCAGGATGTGGCGGCAAGAATCGGCAGGCCCAAAGCCGTGCGCGCCGTGGGGGCTGCCAATGGACGTAATCCGCTGCCCATTGTTATTCCCTGTCATCGCGTCATAGGTGCCGATGGTAGCCTAACCGGCTTCGGCGGCGGCCTTGAGGCTAAACGTTATTTGCTGGCACTTGAGTCATCAGCATCTGGTGCCGGTATCAATCCATCTGGTATCAATCCATCCCGTATCAATAGAGTCGGCTTGCCCGCTTCGTTATAGCCTATGGTGGTGTCGCGATAGGGCGGTTGGGTGACCAGCCGGCGGAAGTTTTGCAAAGAATTGAATGGCAGATCAACCAACATCTTATTGACTATCCAGGCCGGGAGCCGGCCAGCCGGGTCAATGTATTGTTGCCAGGTCAGGCGGCTGCTGGCGTTTGCCAAGGGCTCCAAAAGGTAGGTGCCATAAGCATGCTGAATGCGCACCAGTTTGGTGGGGGCGAGCAACTCGGGGCGCGCCGTCATGCTGACCCGTATTCCGCCGGTCGGTTCTTGATGCGCAATGGCGTGAAATATAAGTTCCCGCGCCTTGGCGGGGAAGGGGAGTTTGGAGACCTGATAATAGATGCCTTCCAGATTGCTAAGCGGGGTGATGATACGACTCTCAACGCAGCGATATAGCCATTGACTGCACGCGGCAGTATCGTTCAAGAGTGCTAGCGCACTGCCCACCTGGCCGGGGATCTCGGTAACCGCTTTGAATTCTTGATAATTGGTACCCGGCACCGGGCGAGAATAGACACTGATACCCGCGGCGTCTTTTCTGAGCTGCCATTCGTTGAGTGTCTGAGGCGCATCGCTGGCTAGCCCCGCTGCTGTTGACAGAAGCAATACCACTAATAGCAGTGACCGTGGTGGGTTCATCGTTCCACTATGGATTCAAAGACGGAAAAATAATTCGGGAAGGTTTTGCGCGTCACCTCTGGGTTATTGATGACAATGGTCTGCTCGCCCAGTGCCGCCAAGGACAGGGACATGGCAAGGCGGTGGTCGCCATAAGTGTCCAGGGTTGCCGCGTTGAGCGTCTTGGGCGGGTCTATCACCATGTAATCTGCACCGGTCTTGACGGTTGCGCCTAGTTTCCTGAGTTCGGTCGCCATGGCGGTCATGCGGTCTGTTTCCTTGATGCGCCAGTTGTAGATATTACGAATCGCGGTGCTACCCTCGGCGAAGAGTGCCATGGTGGCGATCGTCATGGCGGCATCGGGAATATGATTCAGGTCAACATCTATGCCATGCAGTGCCCCCCGGGTCACCTCCACCGAGTTGGTGTGGCGGCTTACCCTGGCACCCATCTGTTCAATGGTGTCCAGGAATTGATAATCCCCTTGGATGGCCTGTTCACCCAGGCCATGCACCTTGACGCAGCCCCCCTTAATTGCCGCCGCACCAAAAAAATAAGACGCAGCGGAAGCATCGCCCTCAACATAATATTCCCCTGGGGACTGGTAGTGCTGCTTGCCGGGAATATGAAACTCTTGATAAGCATCACGGGTCACCTTGACGCCAAATGTGTCCATTAGATTCAGGGTAAGGTCCAGGTAGGGTTTGGAGACCTGTTCCCCCACCACCTTGATATGGCTTGGCGCCTCAGCGAGCGGCAGTGCCATCAAGAGGGAAGACAAGTATTGACTGGACAGATTGCCCTGCAGTGCTACTTCGCCGCCCTTGATCAATCCGCCAGTGATGTTTAAGGGGGGGCAGCCGGGTTTGCTGGTGTATTCCACCCGGGCACCCAGTTGTTCCAGGGCTTCGGCGAGATGCTGAATGGGTCTTTCCCGCATATATTTGTCACCGTCTATGCTGAATAGTCCCGGGATGAGACTGAGGATTGCCATGAGCGGGCGCAGGGCGGTGCCGGCATTGCCGAGGGAAAATTGATTATCAGCTGGCGCGGCAAAAAGACCGCCATTGCCGCAGACCAGGAGCATTTTGTTTGCTGGAGCTTCCAATTGCGATTTGTCTCCTGCCGATTCTGAAACATCATGATGAATCTCAACACCCAGTTGCTCGAGTGCCTTGAGCATGTACTTCGTGTCGTCACTTTTTAATAGGTTGATCATTCTCGTGGTGCCAGCTGCCAGACCCGCGAGCAACAGGGCGCGGTTGGATATGCTCTTAGAGCCAGGGAGGGTCACTTCGCCGTTGATCCGTTTTACCGGCGCGAGGGTGATTGCTTGTGGTGCTTCCATGCCAGGCACTCAGTCCTTCAGTATCAAAGCCTAGTATAAATCAGGCGACCTGAGGGTTGGCGTTAACCGGGAAAGAAATGCCCCCAGTTCGTCTTCTACCTTGCGTAGTGGTGGCTTGCCGGGGAGCTCCAACAATACCGCACCGGTGGCATTGTCAACCGTGAGGAAGTGTTCGGAGTCGGGCTCGGTATTAGCAATAAAGAGGCTCAGCGGTTGCCGCTGGCGACGTTTTGCAAGGGCTTGCCCTATGAGGTTAGCAATCAGTCGATTAAAATCTTCTTCATTCCACAGTTGAATCAGACTGACGCGCCCTTCCTGAGAGTCCATCTCCAGAGTGCCAGACCAGTAACTGCCGTAGAACTGACAGATATCGGGATGTATTGGTGTTTCAAGTGCATGTGCCAGGCCGGAAAAATCAACCGCGGGAGATTGCTTTACCGGACGCCACCAGGTCACCGCATCGGTGGAATGGACTTCGCAGGGTGACCGCCACTCAGTATCCAAGGGACACTGCAAGAGCCGAGCATCGGTCAGACTCAGCAAGGCATCAACCAGCCTTGCCAAGGCCTCGCTGGTGTTCATTCTTCGTAGCGTTTTTTAATAATTATCTCTTTATGCACAGACTTCTCCGCACAGCCCCTGCCCGACGACACGGGTCTTGCCAGAAATTTATACACATGCACTCTTTCCTCTGGTTTCATGGTGACGAGCGTGTCCAGCATCTGCTGATGAGCAAGGGTCTGAAATTTCCCAGAAATAGCTCGCAGATTAGCTAATGCTTCACGAGTCGCCGCCGCATCAAAATCTTCATTGCCGAGTAGTGCATGCAAACCCTGTTGTGCTGCTTTCATCTCGGTGCGAATGGATTTTGACGCCTGCCGATGCGCTTTGAGGGAGTCGCGGAGCTCGACACGTGTTTCCTTATCTAGTTCGTGCATCATCCAGCCGAGATGAGGATGGTGCCCCCGCATCGGGCTCGCTGCCCGTCCGAGCAGCACACCGGCAATCAACAGATTAAAGGCAAGGGAGACGACGAGTAACCCCATGAACCAGAGACGACGTTTTTTAGATTTTTCCATCATGCTATTCCTCCATCCAGACCGCTGACCATTGCTGGGGCGTCTGCTCAGTTAATGCCAGTAGGTAGAGCTCTTCTTGATACTGCTCTAGGTATGGTGCTTCTTGCGGCCCTTCTTGCGGCTCTTCTTGCGGTTCTTCTTGCTGCTCTTCTTGAAAGAAGAAGCCTGCGGTGCTCATGCTTGTTGTGGTGAAATTCCCCCAGACCATACCGACTATCAGGGGTAGGCAGGCAACCAGACCAGACTTCCAGAAGCTGTTTTTCCAGAAGCTATTTTTCCAGAAACTATTTATCAGGTCTGCCGGGTCGGGCAGGAGCCAGGTGAAGAATCTTTCCAGCAGGTTGTCGGTGTCTTTTGAGGTGCTTTTGGTGATGGTGAGGCCGCCCTGCATGCTGCTACCCAACACCTGCTCAGTGGCTCTCTGCGCAATCCGATGCTGGAGTTGTTGCGGAGCAGTTAGCGATGCATCACTTGCCAACCAGGCATCCAATTGCATGGCACTTGTGGTTGATGCTCGTAAGGCTTGCCTTGCGGTACGGGAACTATTGATAAAATCCAGTGCTGCCTGCCGTTCATCTGAGGGCCATCTGTCAGGGTCGCTACCGTAGCAGTTGATGATTGTTTCTAGTCGGTCAAGATTCATTGGCTTATAGATTTCTTTTATAAAAGTTGAAGATGTAGCAGATCTTGTTTTAATTTTTTACGCGCCCGAGCGAGTAGCGATTCCACCGCGGATAGGGACAGCGTCATGATTTCCGCTGTTTCTTTGTTGGATAGGCCCTGGTAATGACACATCACCAGGACGTTGCGTTGTGCTTCTGGAAGCGCGCTCAGACATTGCCGGAGCAGTACTGCTCGTTTGTGCTCTGCTGTCTGCTGGTCGGGCCTGTCATGCGTTGGTGTCTCGGCTTCGGTCTGCTCGCTGTCGTCAAGACTAGTAGGGCGCCGCTGAACACGACGAAAATGATCAATGCAAAGGTTATGCGCAATCCGGTGTAACCAGGTGTTCAGTTGGGCTCGCTTCGGGTCGTAACTTTGGCGCTTTTCCCAGAGCCGGACGAAAGTTTCCTGCACTATTTCTTCAATGACGTCAGTAGCGCTACTTGCATGTGAATAAGTTGTCATGCGCATAACATATCCTGTGATGGGTCCTATATGGTGTTTGAGTATCTGCTGGAAGGCATCCACATCGCCAGCAATCATCTCATCAAGGACTGAGGGGTTCAGTTCCTCTAGCATGCCGCGGCGAGGTTCCCGGAAGCCAGAGGCTCAGCTGCCCTCGTCAGACTTATCCTTCCTGTGGTGATGATGATGATGTCGGGATCTTTTGTTGCCATCTTTTCTGTCATGTCGTCTATTGGCATCCCTTCTATAGGCATGCCGTGCCTGCTTTAATTCTTGCTTCGTCAAGAATCCATCCTCATCTTCGTCCAGTCTGTTGAAGGCTGCAAGATGCAACTCGGTACTGGTGACCAGGCCATCCTGATTGGTATCAGTAGCGGTGAACCGCTCTTCCATAGCGGCCTGTATCTTCTCTCGGCGGGTTGCCATCTTTTCCCTCATTTTTGCTGCTCTTTCTGCTTGTTGTTGGGTGATTTCTTCAAGCGACACGGCGCCATCTTCATTCGAGTCCAGGTGCTTAATCCAGCCTGGCTCCTGAGCACGAAACTCTTCCAAACTGACCTTGCCGTCATCGTCTTGATCAATCCGCTCTAGCATGTTGCCAGCGCGACTTGCCAGGGCGGGCGTTGCCAGGGAGGCGACAATTAACAAAGCGACAATTAACAAAGTGACAACCAGACTGGTGGTAAACAATAGAGTGAGGTGGTTCATGGTAGCAATCCTGTGGTTGGTGGATGATGGTGAGTGCCCAACATGCTGGCAGCCTACATTCTTATACGCCCCAGCCTCAAATTTCCGTCGCGAGGAAGGTGAGCTATTAAAAAGGTTTGAGCACCGCCAGAATGAGAATCGGTATCAGCAGGAGCAAGGCGGCTTCATTAAATAACCGGAAAAATAGCGGCTGATGACGGAGGGTGCCGGCCTTCATCCTGGTGATATAGACAAGGGTTTGTAGTTGATAGGCAATTAAGAGCAACACGAAGCCGAGTTTTGCGTAGAGCCAGCTACCGGTGATGCCATAGCCGAGCCACAAGCATAATCCGGTAACCAAGGTCAGCACCGCCATCACTGCTGAAAATAGAAATAGCCGCTCCGCCATGATGACCAGCCGCCGAGTGTCTTCTTGGGCTGCGGTGCCTTCCAGGTAGTGCACCAGGATTCTCGGCAGGTAAAAAACTCCCGCCATCCAAGCGATGACGAACAACAGATGAAAAGTCTTGAACCACAGCATCATGGGGCTAATGATGCAGGATGAAGGTAAAATTTGCCATGTCCTTCCCCTGTCATTCTCGCCGCAGGCACCATCAATCACCCCGCCCTGGGGCACCGAAGCCAGTGACCAAGGCGACGCTTTTAATCTGCACAAAGATGTCTTCCCCGGTGATGAGTTGCAGCTTGGCAAGAGACTTGCGGGTGATACGCGCTAGCAGGTGTTGCTCGCCAGCGGTGAGGGTAATCATGGCCGAGGCGCCGGTGCCTGGATCCTGGATGTCGATAATCTTCATTCGCAAGAGATTGAGAATGCTTGAGGTTTCCGGTGCTACTCGGGTGAGGCTGAGATCCCGCGCTGGTACTCGGAGCCTAAGACTATCGCCCGGTTGGTACTTGGTAGCATTGATAAAAAGCTGCTGAGATTCAAAATCTATTTCCGTCAAGGCATAGTCGGTGTCTTGCCGGAGCACCCGACATTGGATAATGGCAGCGGCATCCGGTTCGCTCAGGGCTTGTTGCGGATCCCGGGCAAACTCTATGACCGAGCATGATTTCACCACCTGCCCCGCGGCCATGACATGAATAAAATCAGCCAGATAGGTGACCTCATCATAAGCATGGCTGACATAAATGAGTGGTATAGCCAAGGTGGTTTGCAACTTCTGGAGATAGGGCAGGAGCCGCGCCCTGGTAGCGGAGTCAAGGGCGCCTAGAGGTTCATCCATCACCAGGATTTCCGGCTGGCTGAAGAGGGCGCGACCTATGGCGACTCGCTGTCGTTCGCCGCCAGAGAGTTGGTCAATGGATGCATCTAGCAGTCGGGTCAGGTCCAGGAGGGCAAGGATTTGTTGTTTGTCCTTGCTGTTGGCGAGCTGATTGTTGTGCCTGGCTCTTTGCGCCCGACGCGCTGCAAATTCAAGATTGTCCCGAACATTGAGATGCGGGAACAGATGCAGATGCTGGAACACATAACCGATCCGACGCTGATGGGGCGGGACAAACTGAGTAGCGCTCTGCCAGGTGTTGCCATTAAAAATAACCTCTATCTTGTCGCCCGCTGTGCCGCGTTCAAGCCCCGCTAAGAGTCGTAGGATGGTCGTTTTACCGGCACCGGAGGGACCGTAAAGGGCCGTTACCTTGCCCGGACTAAAAGACAAGGCCGCCTTGAGTCTAAAGCCGGTGTCTCGGGTCATGTCCAGGTTGAGTTCAATGCTCATGCAGGAGGTCCATCCCGATTGCTGGCTGCCTGTTGCCGAGCTACCCGGCGCGGGCTGACTGCTCGGTTGAAGTAATACAAAAGGGCAAGCGAAATGAAGGAAAATCCCAACAAGCCAGCCGCCAGAAGATGCGCCCGTTGATATTCCAAGGACTCCACCCGGTCAAAGAGAGCAATGGACAGGACTCTTGTTTCCTCCGGTAGGTTGCCGCCAATCATCAGGACGATACCGAACTCACCCACCGTATGGGCGAAGGCAAGGCAGATGGCAGTGCCGAACCCCCGGCGAGACAAAGGCAAGACGATACTAAAAAATCGATCCAGGGGACCTGCACCCAGGGTGGCGGCGGCGTCAAGCAGTTCCTCCCTGATGGCATCAAAGGACAGTTGCAAGGGTTGCACATAAAAGGGCAGGGAATAGATCAAAGAACCGACGACTAGCCCGGGGAAACTAAATGCCAGAGTGGTGCCCGTGACTTCCGCATAGAAGGCACCAGGAAGGTGCGCGGGGGAAAAGACGACGAGCAAATAAAACCCCAGGACTGTGGGCGGCAGGACGATGGGTAGCGCGATGAGGGGTGCAACCAGATGGCCTAGCCAGCCCGATGAACGGGACAACCACCAGGCAAGAGGTGTCCCGACCAGTATCAGGCTGAGGCTGGTGATTACTGCCAGTTTGATGGTGATCCAGAGAGAAATGAGATCCGGGTCAATCACTGCCAGATACCTCATAGCCGGCATCTTTAATGATCGCCTTGGCCGCTGGAGACTTGAGAAAGGCAACAAAGGCGACATAGCCCGGACGCGCGTGATGCAGGACGACCAGTTGCTGTTCAATGGGCTGGTGCCAGCTGGCCGGTACCAACCAATAGTGTGCTGCGCTGATATTCATGTGCTTGATTTGAGACCGGGCGATGAAGCCCGCGTTAATGTTGCCGGTTTTAATGAAAGTTGCCACCTGGGAGACATTCTTGCCCTGCACCATCTGGAAGTTATCCAACCCTGCCCGGTGCAAGGTTTGTATTGCCGCACGTCCATAAGGGGCAAGTTTTGGATCGGCAATGGCGAGGGGAGAAGCCATCTCTTTGAGACCTGCTATTGAGACTCCCGTGCTTGAGGAATGTTCACCGGGCATCCACAGTGCCAACCTGCCGACGGCATAGGTGTAACGACTCTGGGGCCTGGTCAAGCCTGCCTGCTCCAAGAGACGAGGCCGCTCCCGGTCAGCAGATAGAAACACATCATAGGGTGCGCCGTTTATAATCCGCGCATAGATGGCACCGGTTGACCCACTACTGATTTGCACCTTGATGGGAGAGGTGCGTGTGAAGTCGGCGACAAGCAATTCAAGTACTGGTTTGAAGTTTGCTGCCACCGCGACGGTTATTTTGCCTGCATGGGCAAAGGGTGCCAGGGCAATACTTAAGAGAAAAAGACTCAAGCAGATGACCCCTGAGAAGCGCTGCCATTCTGCTGTTGTTGTTCGTTTCATACTGGAGCCTGTGCGCTCAAGAAGTAGGCTTAAGAAGTATGCTCAAGAAGAGCCCTTAAGAAGTACTCTTAAGAAATACTCTTAAGAAGAGAAGGAATCAGTTTTTTGGATATTCTTGATGAAGTCATCAATCAACCATCCCGAGATGGACATCATGGCGGGGCGGTGTGGCAGATTAGTGTAGTGGAACCACTGGGCGTCGGCGATTTCATCCTGTTGTATGTTGATTTCCCCACTTTCATATTCGGCATGGAAGCCCAGCATAAGCGAATTAGGAAAGGGCCAGGGTTGGCTACTGAAATAACGCAGGTTTTTAATTTTTATTTTTACTTCTTCCCAGACTTCTCGGTGCACGGTTTCCTCAATGGATTCACCCGGTTCCACGAAGCCAGCCAAGGTGCTGTAAAAGTTGCCCCGGGCGGCTAGGTGTTTTGCCAGCAGTAGCTCTTTGCCCCGGTGCACTAAGACGATGATGGATGGTGCCAGGCGTGGATAAAATACGAGTTTGCAAGCCGCACAGCGGCGGGACCTATCCGGCTCAGTGGAGGTCGGTTTGCCACAGGCGCCGCAATGTTGGTGCTGCTGTTGCCACTCAACCACTTGCTTGGCGCGCCCGATGAGGTAAAACACAGGCTGCTCAACACTTGTCAGGAGGGACCAAAGATTGGCGAATTCATAACCATCGGGTTCGTCTGCGTCTGGGTCCAGTTCCTCGGCGAAGATAGGCACACCCGCAAGAGCACCAAGATAATGAGAGGACCTGGACTCAAGCCCGCACCCATGCCATTCGTCCTGGTTGAGGGCACGCCAGGGGGTGGCACCGTTGATGCACAGCACTTCCCCATCGGAAATGACAATATGGTAACTCTCGTCAAAGGTTTTTGGTGCGACAAGACCCGGGGTGAAGTTCGTTTTTATATCCTGTCCAAGCATCATCAAACCATAGCACAGCTTTATCCTAGTGGCAGGTCATGGCTGGGGGGTGTGCGGGCGAGTGCTACTACCGCCACCGAGGCGGCCCCGCCACCGAGCAGACAATGAGCCATTGCCGCTACCGTTGCGCCGGTGGTGACAACATCATCTACAAGAATAATTTTCTCCCCCTTAAAGGCACGGCGCATGCTGAAGGCATGGGCGACATTCTTCTTGCGCCCGGCCACACTGAGTAGCTTCTGGTCAGCAGTAAACTGGGTGCGTATCAGATGCTGGTCATCAACTTTAACCTTGAAAATTTCAGCAAGAATGGTGGCTATCTGCTTGGATTGGTTGAAGCCGCGACTACGTTGCTTTTTGGGATGCAATGGCGCCGGCACGAGAAGTGTTTGCCCATCGGGCTGGGCGCTGTTCAAGAAGAAACCAGGATCAACTCGCATAATATGTTGTCCGAGTAGTTTTGCTAACACCTTGCCCGATGCCAGGTCCTGGTGGTTCTTGAATTGTTGTATCAGATGATTGACCGGGAAAGTATAAGAGAAGGCCGCTATGGTCTGCTCAACAGGCATGGGGCGCGCTGCACAAGCCAAGCAGACCTCATCGCTGGCTCCTAGCGGTAGCCCGCAGCGGCGACAGGCGTGATGCAACCAAGGCAGATCCGCTTCACAGGCACGACAAAGATCTATGCTGCGGTGACTGTGGTAGCCGCAGGTGATACAAACTCCAGGGAGGATGCGATACAAAAATTGCCTGATCCTTTCATGGAGAGACTTTTCATAGAAAGGTTTTTGATAGGGAGGTTTTTGATAGAGAGAATTCATAGGCAACGCCGGCTCAGCTCTGGAAGCAGATAGGAGTGTGAGTTTGTTGCACTCTTGCACTTTTGGCGGGAAAGGCTAGCGGCATAAGCCGCATGATGTGTAGGAAGATAGCCCTATCCCGTCATTCTCGTATGACGGCGCGGGGCGCCGTAGGCCGCCAGACTGGATTCCCCCGAACCTCGTCATTCTTGTATGTGTTATTCATGCGCTAAGAGAGTCACCTCGTAGGTGTGTAGTAAATCATCTTTTACGCTGGTCACCTGGACAGTTTCCCCCGGGTCAAATTGCTGAATTTGTGTGTTGAATGCGCTTTCCGTTGCTACCGGTTCGCCATTGATGGCAATAATTACATCGCCGAGATAGATGTTGCCCTGGAGATCCTCCCGCATACCCACCATGCCCACCCGGTCCGCGGCAGAGTCCTTCTCCACTGAGATGATGGCAACCCCCTTCACCCGGTAACGCCTGGTCCAATAATCCGAGAGGACTTCAACACCCAGCCAAGGACGGGGCAGATGACCCTCTTTCAGGAGCACCGGCACTATGGCTTTGAGGGTATTGATAGGGATGGCAAAACCTATGCCGGCACTGGCACCACTAGGACTGACGATCGCGGTGCTGACGCCAATCAGCTTGCCTTTGGAATCAAGCAGGGGTCCACCAGAATTCCCGGGGTTAATGGCCGCGTCAGTTTGAATCACATTCTTGATGGTCCGATTGGTCATTGATTTGATTTCCCGACCCAGGGCGCTGACCACGCCGACTGTCAGGGTGGTATCTAGTGCAAAGGGGTTGCCAATGGCGAGTACCTTCCTGCCGACGGCAAGCGATGAGGAGTCTCCGAGCGCTATCCCTTGGAGATTTTCCCCCGGCGCCTTTATTTTTAGTAGCACTATGTCTTTTTCAGGTGCTTTGCCGATGATTTTTGCTTGGTAGGAGTTGCCAGACTGCAAGGTGATGGTGATTCTGTTGGCGGCGGCAATCACATGGAAGTTGGTTACTATGAGCCCCGAATCATCCCAGAGGAAACCCGCCCCACTGCCATGCGGAAATTCCAAGGCACTACGCGAGAAGCGTTGTCTGCGTACCGTGGTAGTGGTTACAAAAACTACTGATGGACTAACATTCTCAAAGATGGCGACATTGTTTTCTTCCTCAGTAGGTACTGGCTCTGGGAATTCGCTAACAACCAGAAGAATATATATGGCGACTGCAAATACTGAGAGGAGCGTGACTGACTTGAGGGCCCGCAGAAATTTCATTGCATGTTTACCATTGATTGCTGTTATTGGGTTGTCGGTGTGGTCCGGGTGATGATGATATCCCGTTCAATAAACTGATTAAGCGCATAGATGTCTTGTGGGTTCAGGGTGCCGGCAACTTGTTTCAGGAGCAAAGTGCCCTGAATATATTGATAGCGGGCGATGGCGTACTGGCGTTGGGACTGATACAGACGTTCTTGGGCAAGCAACAGATCAACGATGTTTCGGGAACCCACCTCGTAACTGGTTTGGGTGGCATCCAATGCACTTTGACTTGATTCAATGCCTCTGCGCCTCGCTCTGACTCGGGCAACATCAGCGTTAATAGTGGTGTACAGATTGCGGGTTGATTCAACAGTCAGTCGTTGCCTGAGCTCAAAATTTTGTTGTGCTGCTTCAAGCTGGTATGCGGCTTCTCTGACCTGAGCAGTGACCAGACCACCTTGAAAAATCGGCACATTGATATTCAGTGACATTGTCGTTTGATCAGTCTTGCTCCCGCTGTCGCTGAAAACATTGATGCTACCCGCGACACTGTGCCCATAAGTTACCTCGGCATCTATGGTGGGGTAGTGTCGGCTCTTGGCAATTTGCAAATTACGTTCTGCGGAATGTAGTTGTTCCTTGGCACCGATGAGTTGATAGTTGTATTCCAGCGCAGTCTTCACCCAGTCCGCTTCATTACGCGGCTCCGGGGGTTTCACCGGGAAGTCTTCGGACAGACCATAGACCTGCTCAAAGTTACTTCCGGTTAAACGTAGCAGAGGTTCAAAACTTGTTGCCTGGCCGTTCTCCGCCTGGATGACAGTGACGGTGGTGGAGTCGTAGGCCGCTCGGGCTTCTAGTAGATCCGTGATCGACACCAGGCCCACATCAAAACGTTGCTGCACCTGTTCCAATTGACGTTGCACGGCATCATGTTCCGCATCGGCAGCGGACAGGGAGGCCTCCTGAGCAAGTATGTTGAAGTAGCTCTCCGCTACTCGGATGATAAGTGCCTGTTGTTCGGCTGAGAACTTAGCAAGGGCTTCTGCACGCAAGGTCTTGGCGAGTTTGAATTGATACCAGCCTTCCAGACGAAAAATCGGCTGGGTCAAAACTGCTCGCCATGAGTGGTCATTGTATAGAGCGGCCGGGGTAGATGGATTGGTTGGCAGCACACGACGATTGTGAGACGTCGTACCCTTGACGACGATGGTCGGGAGGATCAATGACCGTCCCTGGGAGACTACGGCATCCTGGGACAGAAACACGGCCTCGGTTGCCTGCAACTGCGGATCATTTTTCACCGCTAGATTGTAGATTTCACTGAGGTCTGCTGCCTGGACTCCAGAGAGTCCACCTCCAGCGAAGGTGATGCAGATGATGGCAAGCGGGCGGAGTGTCTTTTGCAAACGAAG
Source organism: Candidatus Azotimanducaceae bacterium (assembly GCA_965208605.1). Classification (GTDB taxonomy): domain Bacteria; phylum Pseudomonadota; class Gammaproteobacteria; order Pseudomonadales; family Azotimanducaceae; genus UBA9659. The sequence goes on from OZ242345.1 coordinate 2,223,795, forward strand.
CTTCAAGATGCGGCGGGTTCGTTTACATCCAAGATATATCATGTGATTTCACTTTATAGAGTTGCGGTCTGGTGTGTTGTACGAGTGTTGTCAGACAAGCGGACTGTTGTTAGACAAGCGAACAAGTGCCGGACGAGCGGACAAGGCGCATAGCATAGCCGAAAACCTGGCTTTTATGCTAGTTGTTGTTGCTCCGCGCCGTCATTCTCGCCACCCCCGTCATCCCAGCCATCGGCTGTGATGACGGGGGTGACGGGAATCCAGAGGAACGAAGCCAACCACCTGTGGGGCATGCGCACATCAACAACAAGATGGTTCGTCACTCTGGATGTAAGCCGGAACAAGCCGTGGCAAGCCCGGGAATGACGGCGCGGAAGCGTCAGGCTTTGATGCTGACGGAATAAATCGGAAAACAATACTCTTCTTTACTGGATTCCCGAGCAAGCTCGAGAATGACGGCGCGGGGCGCCGTAGGCCGCCAGAAGGAGCAGGGACACCTCAGGGGGTATGGCGGTTTGTTATTGGTAGGTCTGGAAGCTTTCAATCAGGCCAGTGAAGCTTTTCGGCGTGTATTTCTTAAAGCCTTCTTCATCCACATACAGAAAACGATAAGTCATTGTTGACTGTAATCCATTCACATCCTCACACCATTGTTTCAAGCGTTCCATTTTTAATGGGATATCTAACTCTTCACGACCTTTGGTTTCTACAATAAAGACCTCATGCTCGGAGGTCTTTATCAGGAAATCAGGATAATAGTTGGCAATGTTGCCATCATATTTCACATAGTCCAACCGGAAGCCCACGGCGAAATAATTTTTCGTATAAGAAATAATATCGTCGCACTTCTCCAGAAACTCAGCGAATTGTAATTCCAGAGAACTGTCACCAATGATTTTGTTAAACACACTTTTTTGCGGGACGATACATTCTTGTTGTTTGACAATAAACGGGCGGGTTTCTGAGAGAACTATCTGCCCGCAAATCTCGGTATTGCCCTTGTCCTGTAGGGTAATAGCGTTAATCCCTTTCTTGAAGGTTTCTATGATGGTTTTGGTGACTTCAGTTTCGGAAAGATTACGCAGCGTGTTTTGATCCTCAAGGTTAACCGGATGCACAAACAAATCTTCACTGATAAAAGTTTTCATTTTTTCATACACCAGATCATAAACACTGACCAGTTTTAATTCTTTCATAATGATGTGACTGCAATATCTTATTGCTTGGCGGTAATCAGAAATACCCGGCATATCTAATATGGCTTCGTGGCTAGTCTCTTCTTTGATCATGTATCTGAAGATGATGTTGCGGACTTGCTGTTCGTCATATTCCCGGTAGGCAACTTTTGCATGCTCAAACTGCTTACTATCTAGTTGTGCAAGCATGGCATGCGCTCGATAGATTCTCGGTGCCAGTATCGGAATCTCAATATCCAGTGCGTTAATGTTTTTGTCTGGATTGCTCTTGTCTACCTCAATCACAAGAGGTCCGGTTAAAGCAACATTTGCACCCATGCTCTCCCGTTCCAGTGTGACCCCTTCTTTTTCAATGGATTCCACAAAATCCATAAACGCATCGGTGCCGATGACGCTCAGCTTTTCCTCGGCATCGACATCGGGGTACATGCGCCGTAGCCCGCGTCCTAGGGTTTGCTCCGGCAGGATATTGCTTGTTGCTGAATAGGCGCGTAGCCCGACAATGGTGGTTACATTGCGCACATCCCAGCCTTCCTTCAGCACCAGCACTGAGACGATGGCTTTGTATGGACTGCCCTGGTTGTCTATGTCGTTGGCTTGCTTGCGCAGTTTTTCTAGTTCTTCCTTTGCTTTGCTGGAAGCGGATTCGGAAATCTCACCATTCTTTTTGGTATGAATTACCAGCACAGCACCTTTTAACTCGGGATAGGTGTTTTCCAGGTGCTCAGCAACTTCATCGCAGTTTTTGGTGTCGTCAGTCATCACGAAAAGCACTGCTTTTTTGTTCATTTTTTGATGTTCTTCGTGTGCCTTACGCCATTCCACAATACCGAGATTTAGATAATCGGCGTATCTTTCCGAAAATATGCTACTCGGTTGTTCTGTCAGTTTGTTGCGGCTGGCAGAGTCGGGGATGACCGGGTGTTTCACCACATTCTGTGCTATGGCTTCCACCAGCGGATAATCGACAACGGTCTGCACGAAGATAGCGCCGTTGTTGTGTTTGGGTGTGGCAGTGGTGTCTACCTGCAACGCAAGTTTGCCGCCTTTTTGCTTCAAGCGGTTGTGGATGTCTTCAATTGACTTAAACCAGGCCATCCGAGAGTCGTGGATGTGATGTGCCTCATCGTTAAACACAACCAGCTCATCAATGTTGCGTAGGATCATGCCCAGATTCACTTTGGAATCGGTTGTTGCTCCAGTGGGTCGAGAGCCCAGAAAATAATCCATCGTATTTTCATCGTCTGGCGAAGGCGGAATATCGTTGCCAGCATAGACGCGGTGGATGTTGGTCAAGAATATATTGCCGGTGGAGCGGAGCGCACGAACCTCATCTTGCACATGCACGGTCAGTTGGAAGTCATCCCGCCAGTTATGTCCATCAAAGCCGTTGTCGGGCAACACTGGATCCGTATAAAAAATTTTCAGACCATCAAAATCTTTTTTCAAACGATCTAACACAATAATATTCGGCGCGATGATCAAAAAGTTGCGTGCAAGTTTTGAATCAGGCTCGTAGAGTTTGTGAAAATAACACCAAGCCAAGACGAGACTCAGTACCTTGGTTTTGCCGCTACCGGTTGCCATCTTGATAACAAAACGTAGCCAGTCTTCGTCAAATAAATTGGGCGAAACCACTCCGCTTGAATCAAAACGCATTAGATCAAACTTGTCTTTGACTCCAACAACTTCATATAAATAAATAATCGTCTCAATCGCCTCGCGTTGCGCGAAGTAATAGCGAAATTCCCGGGCTATCCCGTCGGCCTCTGTCAGCAGATGCTCCCCACCAAACCACCAGCGCAACAAACTGATGCTGGTGTCTGTCGCGCCTTGATAACTGTTATCACGCCATTCTTTCACCTGCTGGCGCAATTCTTGCACCAGCGGCGGCAATTTATCCATGCGCTGGTCGCGTTCGCCCGGTAACCAGCGCTGGTCAGGGTCTAAAATAATATGAGGGGAAGCGGGGAAATTAGACGGCAGGGGCATGGTGCAGTGCTACTGTGACGAGGCGAGCATGATACCGGCGAATGTAATCAAATCGTCGGCGTGCTTTTTGATTACATCTTCTACCAGGTGGTAATCAATCTTCTGATATTCGTGGATAACAATGTTTCTGAAACCCACCATGCCGATGAGTTTCTTTTCCAGCTCGGTATTGATGATGCCGGCTTTCCCCAGTAGCCTAAAACTGTCGGCTGTATCTCTTGGCCAACCTAATTTTTTTATGCGTATCATGTGATTTGCTATATCCAACGTTTGTTCGCATGCGCGTTGTAGATTTAAAATGATGATGTCTTGCTTGTCGTAATCTTTTTCAAACGGCAAATCCGATTCTTTTTCCCATGTATCTCTGGCACGCCGTATGGAAAGTTCAACATTCTGCTGTTTCGCTATTAGAAGATCGCTCATTGCGCATACACTCGTCCGCTTGAGATGATTTCTTCGCGAATTCCCGCACGTTCCTGATTTAGTTTCTGGTGTTTCGAAAGAACAATAACCTCAAAGCGAATACGTTCATTTTCTTCAGCACAATGTATCAACCTTCCACTGTTCAAAATTTCCGCTTGGAAACTCGTGTCAACATCACGCAAATTAATCAAATCAGCGCGCCCCACTTTTGCAGCCGACGCAACCACCGCCGAAAGGCTACACCAGTCCCAAAAATCAACCCTGCGCTCCGCCGTATTTGGCAGCAGCACAGCAATGTCCAGATCGCTGTCCGGTCGCTGGTATTCCGTTCCCCAGGTGCCGAAAAAGTAGATGGCCTGGGTGTCCGGATGGGCGGCGAGGATGGGGGCGGTGATATTTTCGTGGTTCATAGCAGTTTTGCCTATTCTTCGCTTTTCAAATTAGCCTAGCAAATCGTGTACTACCACCAGGATTTCCTATTCTAAGCATATTCTCTGGTTTATCGTGTACTTTACCAGATAGCAATTCACGAGTGGGGCGCTTGGGAATGTTTACTTTTACGATACTGATGAAGCGATTTTTGTAGACATTACTATCAAGAAGCGAATCCTCATCCCAAAACTTTTTTGCAACTGCACGGCAATGTGCGACTACACATTCCGCACCTTTGAGTTGTTGGACTATTTTTTTGTTTTCATAATTATCGCTGCTTTTTATTTCAATATAGAGTATCCGCTTCTTCGTGCCAGTATCAGCGATAATAATGTAATCCGCTCTCTTATTTTCACCGCGAGTACCTTTATAAAAATGCACTGCTTCGGGGAATTTATCTGCTCTGAAAATAATGCTATCTTGCGGGAGCCCAGAAATCTTAATAGCATAGGATGCTTTGTGCTGACCATATTCAGATAATTTTACGCTATATGTATTCTTGCCATTATTGCTATGAGGTACAATCACACTCTCTTTGATCATTTCACGCAGCAAATCAATATCCGACATTATTCATCCTCTCCCCATAGTATCTCCTCTTGAATCTCATTCATTGCGTTTATTGATTTGTCGAAACTAGTGACCTCAATGCCCTGTTCTTGACTGATTTCAGCAGGTGTCAAGGTTTGACAACGGCTTTTTCTTACATTTTTTTCTTGTTTCACTAGGCTTTCTTCGGCGACATACAAGCGTATTTTTTGGTAGTCAAGCAATTCTTCATGTTTATAGTTCCGTTTTTCTGCAATCCGATTCAAGTAAGGCTTGTCTTGCTTCAGCATAATCAAAGTATTCAATTCTTTGACGATATAGTCACTATGAGTAGTAATAAATACTTTCATGCCGATATTGACCAGGCGCGCAAAAAGTCGTGCGATACGACGTTGATTTTCAGGATGCAGGTTTAGCTCTGGTTCATCGACTATCAGCAAATCTCCTGGTTTGGCTTCATGAGCAAGATAAAAACTAATATCCAGTAAAGAACGCACTGCGCTAGAGCTTTCATCCATTGTTAATTTGATAGATCTATTGTTGTTAGGTCTAAAAAATACCCCGTCATTTTTGACAATGTATTTACCACCGATAATATTGGAAAAATCTGCCAATATATCCGGGTGGTTTTGGGCAAGAAAGCTTTTATTTTTCCCCATTTTTTCAATTTGACGAGTGAAATCTACATTTACTGTTACTGGCAACGCATAGTCCGGATGAGCATCCAACAGCAACTTTAATGGGTCTATTTTTTCATCATGTTTCATCTGATGAAGTAATCGGTTTCTGGCAAAATCTAATTCTTTCCTAAAAATAGCAGCTCCAGTTCTCTCAATGCTAGAAATGAAAACGTTGGGAAGCACTGATGAAAATATCAATTCAACTATTTTTTTCGAAATAATTTGTCTAATTAAATCTCTGGGAATGTCTGGATCACCTTCTTGTACCACTGATATATTAAGCTGTTCACATTCTGTATTTTTAACGATGGAAACACGAAGCGATTTTCCGATGTGAATATGTTGTTCAAATGTCTTCGGTATAGAGATGTTGTTTTTATCTATCAACACCTCAAATATGGTGTTTGCAAACCGCTCTTCTGATGATGCGAATATTCTTGATAGGTTTTCTGCATAAGAGGCAGATCCTTTTTTTAATATATTTTCACATTGTTTTATGTAATGCTCCACATTGATTCTGCTTTCTGATTGTCGAATAAAACCATCGACTTCATCATTGCTAATCTGTACTTTTAATATATTTTTCCAATTCCACAAAAATCCAAATAATACGTATGCAGCGTATGTCTTGCCGCTGTTATTCTCACCGCAGATAATTGTCATGTCACCCAATTCAAATTCGGCTTCTTTGAGTACACCAAGATTTTTAACTTTTATTCTCATACTGTCACCTCTACAATTTTCATCGTGTCATTGCCAAAAATATCCACCACCTTGACGGCAATCTTACGCTGTCCCGGCGGACATTCGTGTTGCACGCTGGTCAATTCCAGGCTGCGGTCTTTCTTTGTACGGAAACTCTGCCATTCGTTTTCAAACACATAATCGCCGCTCCACTGCTCTTCGGTCTCGCCGGTGTCCTCGTTGGACACGCGGATGATTTCACGCTTGCTTTCAAAATCAAAATCCACCGCCCAGTAATCTATCCAGTCGGTCCATTCGCGGGTTAATACCTCGCGCGAGATTTTACCAGTTTTATCTTTGCTGATACGCAAGATCTGCCCTTGCTCCACGACAACTTTGTGCTTGCCGTTTTTAAGCGTTGCCGCGGCGTTTGGGTCTTGGGAATAATGCACCGAGAAATCGGTCAACTCCACCGCCACGGTGGCGGGTGCCTTGCCCTTGACGACATGCGCCTTGACTTCAACGAAGGACACATCGTGGAACACTACCTGCTCCCGCTCGACCGCACGTTTATCAAACACCTCCGCGGGGATGTGTTTCATCGCCAGATTGATGCCTTTGTTTTTCGCCTCGTCCATGATTTGCGGGAACAAACCCATTTCAAATTCAAAGGCGAGGATGTCAGCGCGAGTGATGCGTTGCTTACGACATTCCAAAATAATCTCTTCCACGAACAGGCGCGTCACCGGCAGGTTGATGGGTCCGATAGCGACCATGCGTCCGGCCTTTTTGCCGTGGAAGACGCCGGACTGGGCTACCGGTTGTGCGGCGTAGGCTTTTAGAATCAGTGCCTGATATTCCTGCGACTTGGCGGCGATCTGCTGTTCTTGCTGTTCAGGGCGCAGCCCGGGATTGACGCCGATATAATGTTGGCGTTCGTATTTGCCGAGGTTGAGAATTTCGAAGGCGCGGTAATCCTGCTTTGCTTCTTTGCGTTGTCGCTGCACACCAATCATGCGTTTGCGCGTGGTGTGGATAGCGAACTTGCCGAGGTCGGAGACGATCCATTTGCGTCCGAGTTTTTCGGCAACGGCCGCAGTCGTACCGGAGCCACAGAAGAAGTCTGCGACGATGTCGTTTTCGTTGGATGATGATTTTATGACTCGCTCGATCAAAGATTCCGGTTTTTGAGTAGGGTAACCCACAATTTCAGGTTGGGCGTGGAGAGATGCGAACTTCCAGACATTGTCTACTGTCCTTTCGGTTCTCAGATCATATATACCGCGTCCTTTTTCGTCCTTGACATAGATCTTTTTCCCATCCACCTTTTTCATCCGAGAAACTTTTATCGGCTTATCCCGCTTGTCGTATTGCCAGTTAAATATATGAGATTCACGATTGTTGTTATAAACGAGAATCGTGTCCGTAGAATTAGTGTATTTCTTTTTCCGAGTATCCGGTATTTTATTTGTGTAATACCATACAATCTCGTTTTGTAAATTCTCTCGTCCAAAAACCTCATCCAACACCAACCGAATATACGAGTTCACCCGCCAATCACAATGCACATAAATACTGCCGTCCTCGGCCAACAAATCCCGCATCAGTACCAGCCGCTCATAAATCATCGCAATAAACGAATCCGCACCCCTGCCCCAAGTGTCGCGGTAGGCGAGTTCCTCCAGCACATTCGGTTTCTTGGTGAAGGTGTCGTCGCCGATGGTGATGTCCATGGAAAAATCCGCACCCACATCAAAAGGCGGATCAATGTAAATCAATTTGATGCCGCCCTGGGCTTCAATTTCCTCACGCAGGGGACCGTTGTTCAGGGATGACAAGATCAACTTGTTGTCGCCCCAGATGAGTTTATTGCTCCAGCCTGTCAGTTGCCGCCCGCGTGCATCGGTGTCGAACATGTCTTGTTGTAATTCCGCATCCTCCGGCTTCTCGGCGCGCGGCTCGTCCACCTGCTCAATCACCTGAAACGGCAGCACCACATTGCACACCTCGTTGCTCTTGCCGTTCCACACCAGTTCCACCTCGCGCTTGTCGTCAAACAGCAGGAAGCGATACTTATCCGGCAAGGGCTTGCCCGATTCAATGATCTTTATCGCGTCACGCTTTTCGTTGTCGGTGAGATTCATAGGGAGAGATCCATATCCATGACGGCATGGCGACCGACCATATAACAATACAAACTCGTGGGAAAGTAGCGCACTTCACGATTTGATATGTCAATCTGCCCGGTTTTGGTGCGTGTTGTAAAAGAACAAGCACGCATGTTTGGATGTTTCTTGAGAAATACCCGCAAGGGTCCGCGCTTTTGCCATTGCTCAATATTATTGTCAGACCATTTGACTTCCAAACATCCCTCGGGATGCCCGCGCTCGTTAAGGGACACCAGGTCTACTTCGCCACCCTTCCAACGCGCATAGTGAAGCATTCGGTTTTTCAAATGAAACAACTGGGCGAATACCGCGGTTTCGACCAGCGCTCCCAATGATTCCTGTTTTGTTGATGATCCAAAGAGGGCGCAATGGAGGGAAGGATTGGTTAGATACACCTTGAAGAAATTGACGCGCTTGAACCGTTTGGCATTTTGATCTATTCGGTGAACGGTTTTGATGAGAAACGCGGCTTCCAAATATTCCATGTAGCGTTTGAGCGTGGGTTTGGTAACACCAGAGTTTTGCGAAAGTTTGTCCAGTGATACTTCCTGAGCGGTGTTCCAGGCAAGGGACATGAACAGAGAGTTGAGTTCCTGGATGTCTTGAATGCCATAAAGGCTCGGCAGGTCGCGCAGCAACACCTTGTCAATGATGTCGCTTCGAACATAACGACCCATGTCCTGCTGGATAATCTCGGAAAAAACAATTTCGGGGTAACCACCGATTTGGATGTAGCGGATGAAGTGCTCGTTGAGTTTCCCAATATAGTTTTCCGTAAGCACCCACTTGCCTTTTTTTTGTCCAATCGGCACTTTGATTTCTTGTAAATCCAGATACTCATAGAACGTCAGTGGCGGCAGAAAAAAATCAGTGAAGCGACCGGCGCCAGACTCAATGCTCTTGAGTCGCAAGGCTGCCGCCGCCGAACCGGACACTACGCATTTGATGTGCGGATGTGTGTCCACAAACGCCTTCAAGTGCCGCTCCCAATCCCGCAGATACTGGATTTCATCCAGAAAGAGAAAAACGGGAGTTGCTTTTTTCAGTATGCTGGCTCCCAGCATTTTGCCAGCGAGTTCTTCGATGGAAAGATTGGAATAGAGGGGCTGGTCAAGGGATAGATAGGCGACGGAACGCGCCGAGATGCCTGTGTCCAGCAGTTTTTGGATGATGTGGTGTAGCAACACGGTTTTGCCTACGCGACGCGGGCCCATCAACACGACCGCACGGCGCACATCCACCTCTTCCACGAGTTTGGCAAGGGACGCAAAGTAGGCACGCGAGCGCATGCGTCGATGCACAGGGTCTGTCTGTGGCGGCGTGCCACTCCACCACGGATTTTCAATGCGCATGCGCTCCAGGAGTTGTTCGTTGGGGATGGGGTTCATAAGGTCGGAGTCTAGTGGGGCTGGGACAAAAAGTCAATATAAAGAAAGTTGACTTATCTTATGATGATTTTTTACCTATTCTCTTTACTTATCATAAGCTTAGCTAATCCCCAAAATGCGCTAAACAGCCATTTCCGGCATATTTTCTCTTATTTTTTATCTTTCACCGAAATTGTGTGAAGAATACTCTTGTCATATAAGTATTGAGAAAGAACTCAAGATGATTGCTTGCATGGATTCTTCTTGAGAAAATCTCTGCGTTTGATACGAGGATATATTTTCCCTCTAGGGTTATCGATAATTTCCTTCTTTTTGAAATCATCCTTTAGATTTTTATCTTCAGTGCAAAGTAGTCGAGCACCACTTGCTCTGGCAAGGGCAAGAATATGAATATCATTGGATTTGTGTTTGTTGATTGCTTTTACTGCTGCTTCTTCTGACTTGATGGACTCTTCAGAATAGAGTTTTGCTTGCCCACTCTGGTAATAGGCTCTTAGCTTGTGTTGGAAATCTTTTAATTCCTGCCCGTATGTTCCATAAGTAGTACAGACAAATGATCCTCCTCGTTCAGAAAGCCATGTATGTATGGGTTGCATGTCCTCCGATGATGGATCTTTTAGAAAAGCAGATATTTTATTCGTGTCAATAATGATACACATGGCTACAATCCTGTTATGAAAAGCCAAGCAATTTATCGCTCTCTTTCATAAAGAAGTCTCGGTAGCCTGGAGGGACATCAATGAGATTCCCTTGCTTATCCATTTTTATATTGTGGATTTTTACAGCCCCTCCTTTTTTCTTTGGTTCAAAATACAAAATGGATACATCATCGGGTTTTATAATTTCATCGCGCACTGATATCCGCATTCTGTCAATGATGTAATCACTGTGCGTCTCAATCAAGAAAGCATGTCCTTTCTTGGACGCAGATTTTGCTAAGAAAGTAGAAAACTCCGCTTGGGCGCGTGGATGCAAGTGCACCTCTGGTTGTTGCAATAGAAATGTTGTTCGCTCTGAATGCATGATTTCAACGAGAATGGGTAGTATTTGATTAACCCCGTAGCCGACATCTATGATGTTGGACTGAGGTCCTGTTCTAACTTTCACCCGCAACTGGAATGGATCATTGATCTGCTTACCATGACTCTTAATTGTAATATCAGAAAACAAGCCGGACTGATCACCGAACGCTACTAAGTCGTCATGCAAAGTATCCCAACTTTCATCTTTGGTACGCAGCAAGCGCATCATTAGCATGGGAATATGCTCCCCCTCTGAACTGGGAACTTCAGAGACCGGGTCGTAGGTGCGTTTTGGTTTTGACCGCAGCGGGGAAATAGATTTTTCTTTCCCAAAAAAACGACGCGCCACGATATTTCCTGATCTTGTTCTAGAGATAATTGCTAATTCTTCATTTAAAAATTTATTTAATATGTCAGCTTCTTTTTCTTCGATATCTAGCATGCTTGCAATTCTTTCCCTCTCTTTCGGATGAAAACCACTTTCAAGAAGCATAAAAAATAAAGAAAGTTCATCATAATGAAATCTTGTACCCTTTATTTTTATAGTGTGATTTGGAATTTTTAGAATGATATTTAGATCCTGAGTAATCTGCATTTCAAGATAAGACTCATCAGATACTTGGAAACGCAAAGATGCAATAACTGGTTCCGACCCTTTTTCAATGAAGGTCAGCAAAATATCGTGCTTGTTGTTTCCATCTTCCATACTGCAACCCAGCGCAAAACTGTCTCTCCCGTTAGATTTTCCCCTCTTTGATCTATAAATATCCCGGAATGCGCCCATCTGGAAGGGCTCCACATTGAAATTTAAATGCCCTTGCATTATGGATTGAAAGTATTTATGCCGACTCAACGCCTGATGTAATACCCGATAACTTCCCAGAAAAGAGGTTTTGCCGGTGCTGTTTTCACCAACGAGCAGTGTGATGGGACGAATATTTGCCCGCTGTTCCCCTTCAAAACAACGCACATCTTTTATAATAAATTCACGCAATTTACTCATCGCTTTGCCTTCGTAATACATGACCAGTGATATTATTTTGTCGATTATATACTCTGCGCATCACACCACCACTTCCGTGCGCGGTTCATCTACCTGCTCAATCACCTGAAACGGCAACACCACACCGCACACCTTGTTGCTCTTGCCGTTCCAGACTGTTCCACTTCGCGCTTGCCGTCACACAGCAGGAAGCGATACTTGTCCGGCAAGTGTATAGGTTTATAACATATCGCATCTCCTCTTGGGTTGGGGAGTGCCATATCTGTATGAGCTTATGCAGTTGTATGTGCCACCCGACATTCTAGGGTTCGGGAGTCTTTATAGCTTTTATTCCTTAGCCACCGCAATATCAAACTCTAACTCTTCGCCATCAATGTCAAACTTCAAGGGTAGTTCAGATGCTGAGATATCTCTCCGGCCAAACATGTCCTGAACCAAGAGATTAGGTGGTATGTCAGGGTTTTGATAGTGATAAAGACTCAGCGCCAGCGTTTCCCGCTTGATATATTCGTAATGCGCCATAATGGCGGCTTCAAGCCGGGGTGAGACTCGCATGACGAGGTGAATCCGATCACTCACCGCCAGAGCCCGATCCTTGCGCGACTTTTGGATACGGTTGATGACTTCCCGGGCTAACCCTTCCTGCCTCAACTCATCGTTGAGTTCACAACTCATATCTATGGTAACGAATCTGTCCGAGATGGCGTTGGTGCCTTCCCGAGCGTCCCGATAAATAAGAATGTCATCCGGTGTAAATGTTTCATTTTTTATGGTCACCTCACCGCTGGTTTGGAATTGCTCCAGAGTCTCACTGTCCAGTGCTTCAATGGCGGCCTGGAAGGTTTTGAATTCCTTGCCCAGTCTTTTGCCCAGCACCGGCGCATTGGGTTTTGCACAAAGATGGATGTAACTTTGCTCATCCGTGGAATAGTCAACAGACTTCACATTGAGTTCGGCGCGGATGTAATCCTCAAGTAATTTAATTTCATCCAACAACGTCTGGTCCCGATGGATGATCCTGAGTTGTGCCAGCGGATATTTTATTTTCACCTTTGCTTGATTGCGCTTTTGTCTGCCGAGCAAAATGATATGTTGCGTGCGAGTGACTGCCTGTTCCAGCAAGGGCTTGATTCTCGTTTCATTCGGTTCGGGATAGGCGCAGAGATGTACCGAGTCTGGCAACTGCTCTTCTATAGTAGAAGTAGCAGCACCACCACCAACACCAACACCAACACCAACACCAACACCAACACCAACACCAACACCAACACCAACACCAACACCAACACCAACACCAACACCAACACCAACACCAACACCAACACCAACACCAACACCACCACCACCACCACCACCAACACCACCAGCAGTCTGCCGAAACAAACCACGCAGGGGTTGATAAATGGACTCAGCAAGAAAGGGCGTAAAAGGCGCCATAGATAACCCCAGTTCAAACAGGGTGACATAAAGGGTGTGATAGGCAGCGTTCTTATCCTTCGTTGCGCCCTCAACCCAGAAGCGAGCGCGATTCAGCCGGATGTACCAGTTCGTCAAATCTTCAATAAACTCAAACAACCTTGGCACCACATTGTAGAGGCGGTAGTTGTCCATCTCGGTTTGGATGCCTGCCTTGAGAGTTTCCAGCCGCGACAGTATCCATTGATCCATGATGTTGGTCGTTTCCGGCGTCATGGAATCTGGCTGCCAGTCGTCAATCTCGGCATAGGTGTACAAAAACTTAAAGGCGTTGCGCCAGGGGAGAAGTACCCGCCGCACCATATCCCGCACACCCGTGTCAGCAAACTTTTGTTCTTCTGCTTTCACCAGCCCTGAGTTAATCAGGTAGAGCCTGAGCGCATCCGCGCCGTAGGTTTCCATGAGTGCGTCGGGCGGGGTGTAGTTTTTCAAGCGTTTTGACATCTTCTTGCCGTCTTCCGCCATCACAATGCCGTTGACGATGACATTCTTAAAAGGAGGGGTGTCAAAGAGAGCGGTGCTGAGAACAATCAAGGTGTAAAACCAACCTCGGGTCTGGTCTAGCCCTTCCGCGATAAACTCCGCCGGGAAGACTTGTTCAAACAGGTCGATGTTTTCAAATGGATAGTGCAACTGGGCATAAGGCATGGCGCCCGATTCAAACCAGCAATCCAATACTTCCGGAATGCGTCTATAGGTGCCCGGCTCGCCAGCAATGGAGAAGCTGAGCGGATCAATAGATTCCCGGTGCAGGTCGTCCAGTGTCTCCCCGGTGTACTGGGTCAGTTCTGCCCGGGAGCCGATACACAGTTGCTTGCCGGTCTCGTCGTTAATCCATATTGGCAGGGGCGTTCCCCAGTAGCGATTGCGGGAAATTGCCCAATCAATTGCCCCAGCCAGCCAGTTCCCCATGCGGCCGTTTTTAATGTGGGATGGCACCCAGTTGATCTGCTGATTGGATTTGAGTAGCGCGTCTCGGAGCTGTTCAACCCGAACATACCAGGAATCAATAGCACGATAGATGATGGGCGTGTCGCTACGCGGGCAAAAGGGGTAGCTGTGGACAATCACATCCTGAATATAAAGATGCCCGGAGGCTTTCAGGTGTTTGATGATCTGCTTGTCTGCTTCCTTGACATGCATGCCGGAAAAGTCACGCACGGCATCGGTAAAACACCCCTGCATGTCAATCGGACATACAAAAGCATTGATGCCCGCCGCCTTCAGAATGCGAAAGTCGTCTTCGCCAAAGGCAGGTGCTTGATGCACTATGCCGGTGCCGCTGTCCGTGGTGACATACTCATCTTCCAAGACGACAAAGGCACCTGCATCAGCACTCTCGGCGAAGTAATCAAACAGGGGTTCATACTGCAAACCGACCAGCTCCTTGCCAGTACATTCACTGACTAGGCTGAGTTGCCCGCTTTTATTGATATGTTCTTGCAATGCTGCCGCGACAATGATGTTGCGGTTCAGCTCCGGGTCATGCAATTCAACATAGTGGATATTTTTACCCACGCAGAGGGCAAGATTGGACGGCAGGGTCCAGGGTGTGGTGGTCCATGCTGCTAGCCACCTTTCTTGATTCTTGAGTTTGAACAGTACCGTTACCGCCGGGTCCTGCACCTCCTGATAATTGGAGCCGGCTTCAAAGTTGGACAGGACAGTACCCAGGGCTGTGGAGAAGGGGACGACCTTCTCGCCACGATAGATGAGCCCTTTATCCCAAAGTTGTTTGACCACCCACCAGACGGATTCCATGTACCAGGGGTCCATGGTCTTGTAGTCATGCTCAAAGTCCACCCAGCGACCTATCCTGGTGATGGTCTTTTGCCACTCGGCGGTATATCGCTGCACGATCTTCCGACATTCGTCGTTGTAGCCCTTGATGCCGAGTTTTTCGACGGCGTCTTTTGAAGACATGCCCAACGTCTTGTCTATCTCATGTTCAATGGGCAGGCCATGACAATCCCAGCCAAACCGACGCTGCACATAGCGCCCCTTCATGGTGAAGTATCTGGGTACGGCGTCTTTCAGAATGGAGCCGAGAAGATGCCCGTGATGCGGCAAGCCGGTCGCAAAAGGAGGCCCATCGTAGAAGATGTAAGGTGCTGCTTCTTTTGTCGGGTGTTTTGTTGGGGTTTTTGTTGAGGTTTTTGTTGGGGTTTTTGTTGGGGTTTTTGCTGGGTTTTTTGAGACGCTGTTTGGCACACCATTTGTGACATTTTTTGCGACACCTTTTGGCACACTGTTTGTCCCACTCTTTGTGACATGACGGCTTGTTTTCTGGAGTGTTGCTTGGAAGGTTTTCGCTTCTTCCCAGAAAGCCAGGACAGCATGTTCGGCATCGACGAAGGAAAATTCATCACTTGCCGGATTGGTCTTGTCGTTCATCTCACCACAATCCTGCTTTGGTAATAGCGACGAGTTCGTCTGTGTCAGGCTCTCTGTCAGCTCTGTGTCAGGCTCTCTGTTAATAGTGTTTTGTGTGCTGGATGCTGGCGAGTGCCTGCATGCAGAGAGTGGAGAGTAGAGTATCAAGGTGTGATGTCAAGGTAGCTGCGCTATTGCTTCTGCTGATGCACTCGGGTCACGCTGCCCCGAGCGTTGATTTTTTCCAGAATCCGGGCGATGAGTTTTTCAATCCGGAAGCTGTGATACCAGTCGGGGGTATTGGCATGGCTGATGGCACTGGTGCCGACGAGTTGGAACTCCCAGCCCTCCGCCAGGGCCTCCTCTCGGATGGCGCTGAGCCGCTCCCATGCTGGTTTGGATAAGATGGGATGTATGCAGGAGAGGTTGATGTTTCGTGCGCCCTGTTTTTTGAGTTCTTTGATGGCGGCCACGGCTGAGCCTGCGGTATCAATAATGTCATCCACCAACAACACATCCCGGGCGGCGACTTCCCCGATCAATGTGGAGCGGGCAACTTTACTTGGTTTGGAATAGTCCCGTTCCTTGGAAAGTGCCGCCAGGTCCGCTGTTAGTTCAGCGGCGACACTTCTTGCCCGTTCCAAATAGCCCAGGTCGGGAGAGACCACAACATCCCCTACCAGGCCTTGTGTTTTTAGCCAGTGCGCCAGATGCCGAGTGAGGAAGACATTTTCCAGACGGGCGACTGAGGGGTTGAACATTCCCGCTATGGAATCGTTATGAATTTCAACCGTCACCACTCGGTTCACTCCCGCGCTCTGTAACATCCGTGCAAAGAGTCCGGCGGTGATGCCTTCTCGAGTGCGTCCTTTGCGTTTGTCCTGCCGTGCGGACGGATAGTAGGGGATGACCGCGGTAATGTACTGGGCATCGGAGAGGGCCGCGGCTTCAATCGCATGCAGTAGCATGACGAACCGATCGTAGACGCTGAGGGCATCTTGGGGACCGGCGGTGGATTGGAAGATATACAGGTCGTGCCCACGGACATTGGCGTCAATCTCAAACTTCCCTTCACCACAGGCAAACCAGACTTCCTTGCTCGGCAATAGCGGCAAGTCCATGTAGCCAGCGACTGTCTCGGCAAAGGTGCGCCCGGATTCGCAACTCAGCAGGGCGATGGGCGCACGCGGGCTGTTTTTGGTCTGCTTCTTTTTGGGTAGGCCGTTTTTGTTATTTTTTAACGCGGGTTTTTTCGGCATGTTTCTATTCCTGATTGCAAATCGTGAATGGCGCGGATCAACATGTCATGCTCAAGCTTATGCACCTGAGTGGCTAGAGTTTCCGGGGTATCAGTTCTGCGCAGGGGTATTTTTTCTTGTAGCAGAATTTCGCCCCGGTCATATTCGCCTACAACTTGATGCACGGTGGCACCGGTTTCTCTATCGCCACTAGCAATCACCGCCGCATGCACATGCATACCATACATACCTTTGCCACCGTGTCGGGGGAGGAGGGAAGGGTGCACATTGATGATCCGGTCGCGGTATGCCGCCAGGGTCTGGGTGCCGAGTTTTTTCATATATCCCGCAAGTAGCACCAGGTCGGTTTGGGCACCTTCTAGTGCTTTGAGTATGGCAATGTCCAGCGCTTCAGGGTCGGGATGGGTGCTGCTTGACAGGTGTATCGCCGGGACTCCAGCAGATTCTGCCCGCTGGATGACGGGTGCGGTGGAGTTGTTGCAAATCAGAAGAACGACCTCGGCATGGAGTCTGCCCGCCTGACAGGCGTCAAGTAGCGCCTGGAAGTTTGTGCCCTGATGAGACGCGAGTACGCCGACTTGAAGCATATCGGAGAGCAGTCATATAAAAGTGCATGTTATCACCTTCTGGCGGCCTAGGGCGCACTCCCCGCGACACAATTCCCGCGCCGTCATTCTCCCGGAACGCCGTCATTCTCGGCACCCCGGTTATCACAGCCACCGGCTGTGATAACCGGGGGGTCGGGAATCCAGAGGAACAAAGTCAACCGCCTTGATATTTCCGCTACACCTCTGGGCTTGTTGCCTTGTCTTCGTTCTTGACCAAGGCATGCGACAGACTGTACCGCTCGTCCTCTGGATTCCCGAGCAAGCTCGAGAATGACGGCGCGGCGCGCCGTAAGCCGCCCGCGCCGCCGACGCGCCGTCATTCTCGGCACCCCGGTTATCACAGCCACAGGCTGTGATAACCGGGGGGTCGGGAATCCAGAGGAACAAAGTCAACCGCCTTGATATTTCCGCTACACCTCTGGGCTTGTTGCCTTGTCTTCGTTCTTGACCAAGGCATGCGACAGACTGTACCGCTCGTCCTCTGGATTCCCGAGCAAGCTCGAGAATGACGGCGCGGGGCGCCGTAAGCCGCCCGCGCCGCCGACGCGCCGTCATTCTCGGCACCCCGGTTATCACAGCCACCGGCTGGGATAATTGGGGGGTCGGGAATCCAGAGGAACAAAGTCAACCGTCTTGATATTTCCGCTACACCTCAACGAGGGTCAGTGGCTTGTGCTTTTGGCAAAAATGACGGGGTTCGGCTACCACTCTCGGGTGAAGGAAAAGCGCATAAAAGGCTGTATGCCCCGGGTGCGATCATGCTGGGGTTGCCGCTCTGCCCCCAGGCTGGCTTCCAAGGTGCCACCCGCCAGCGGCAGATGATAGACCGCCTCGGCTTGCAGATGCCGCCCCGCTGGCGCTAGATTCACCAGGTGCTCTTGAGTCAACAGTTCACCATATCGGGTGCGCCCCGCAGGAAGGCGCATCCTGAGGCTAGCCGCTTCAGTGCGTAGCGGTTGCGATAGTCGCAACCCCAACCAATCATCACGTCGCCACAAGGATGCCCTTACTGCACCAATACTGAAGGCACTGCTCAGGATAGTGTCAACGCCCTGCACTATTCCCAGCGCTACTCCCTGCACCGGGCCACCCCTGTGCACCTGAGTCCGGGTGCGACCCAGATGGGCTGAGGCAAGCAGCTGCCAGGGCGGGCTGGCGTTTATATTGTCACTCCCACTAGCAACACCCAGGGCCCAGGCACCATTGATGCCGAAGAAGTGGGTCGCGCCCTGTACCTCGCCGAGTGCACCTTCCAAACGCGCCCCCAAAAACCCTTCCATCTCACGCACTGCCCCGGCTTGTAACCAGAGACCAGGGCTTAACCGCAGGTCCAGCACGGCACCCAGGCCGCGCTTGCCGCCCGATTTGTGATAACCATCAAACTGCGGCCGGCCCTGCATGAGTGCAAAGCCAAAGCGCCCGGTGCCGGACCAGCCGATGCCGGGACCATCCCGCACCAGAGACAAATACGGCGCGGCGAAGGCAAGCGAGTCGCTGAAGTGATGCAGCGCCGCCTTGCCATGCCTGCCCTCAGCATCAAACAGCAGGGCATCCTGGGCATAGAGTCCGAGGGAGCGTCCGGCTTGATCGCCGTAGGACAACCACCAGCCGTCCGCGAAGGACAGACGGGCATCGGCGATCTCGCGGCGGCCCGCATCAAACCCGAGGGATAGGACCCCAGCGTCTTGCCCACCGCCGAAAGAGCCGCCAGCATAAGCAGACGCTGCTTGGTAGGAAGACACAGACACTTGTCGTCGTTCAGGATAGGCATCGTTCAGCCGGGTCGATTGCATGACCCAACTGCTGGCGGGCATAAAAAAGGGCGCATCCAGGGCATCAAACCCCGCCATCTCAACACCCGCCAAGCCCTGCTGCCAGGTTGTACCGAAGGCGCCACCGGACAGGGCGAATTGGGTGCCTGCCAGGGGACGGCTATTGGGGTCGCTGGACAAACCGGTCATCATCGGACCGACCGGCGAGGTGGCTGCATCCAAATCCACCAGACCATGCCCGTAGATATTAGAGTCGGCATACATGCCGGTGCGATTGGCGGTGGCAAGCAGGCGAGTGACCAGTTCCGTGTTGCCAAGTTCCCCGCGGAAAAACTGCCGCAAGACGGCAAGTGAACCACTGACGACTGGTGCGGCGTAGGAGGTGCCTTGACCGGTACTGTAGCCGCCCCCAGCCAATGCATGCACAAGAGGCTCCGAACTTGCCGATCTGAAATCACCGCCAGGCGCGGCAACGCAGAATGATTTGGCGAGCCCGCAGCGATTGGAATAACTCGCAATCTCGCCCTCAGCCCCAACGGCAACGACTGCAATGACATGCGCCAGGTCCGGGTCGCCGGGGGCATTAAACGCCACCGCCAAAGCAACATCGGCATTCGGTGAAGTAGCATCAATCAATGGACCTTGCCGGTCGCGATTGCTGTCCAGATCATGACGACCACCATTACTATTGGCAGCAGCAATCACCACAATGCTTCGGTCTGCCGGCGCCTTGCTTGTCTGGGCCAGGGCCTCGGCAGTGGCGCGATAATAGTATTTATAACAGGCATAGGGGCCGGTCTCGCCACCGGTACTCTCGCAGTTAGAGCCAAGCCGTCGCCATTCCGCCAATGACCAAGCGTGGCCGAAGGAATAGTTCAGTATTTCCCCCTGGGCGATATATTGACTATAGCTTTCAGAGCTATCTAAGCTGTCATCCACTGTCCAGGGGTAAGCGTTTAACTCAAGCAGGGGCGGCAGATTTGGATTATTGCCCCTCAATCTAATGGGGATGAACTTGATTTGCGCGTCAAAGGCAACACCCTGGAGGTCAAGACCTGAAGATGACCCGCTACGATGCCCGGCAGCCAGAGAGGCAACTGCGGTGCCATGATCAGCATTGGCGCACTGCCCAGCGGCGGCATCTGCTGGCGAACAAGAATTGCCAATACCGGTGACAATCGTCACCTTCCCGCGGAGCTCGGGATGGCTGGCATCTATGCCCGAATCTACTACCACCACCGTCTCGCCCGCACCCGTGGCACCACGCGCGTAGGCGGCGGCAGCATTGATGAGCCCTAGATGCGCATCTACTCCGTTCCTGCTGCCTGCTGTATAGGCTATTTCATATTCATTGGCGGCTTCATAGGCACGTTTGCGGGCAACGTAGCCGCTATCATCAGGCGCAATAGTGACCGCTGGCGAGGTGCGTGGAAAAGGCATGGCAGGGGCTACTGGTGGCGGTGGCGGCGGCGGTGATGTGGGTGCTGGTGCTGGCGGGCTGCTACTGCTACCACCACCGCTGGAGCAGGCCGTCAGCAGGAGTGGTATCAAGAAGACCGCCAGCAGGGCTAGCACTAAGTGTCTGGTGTTAAATCCAAGCGTAGCCCCTAGGGGTTGTTTCTCTGTGGCGATTGACATCTTTAAATACCTCGGCTGGGCGTTGTTGATAATATCGTTAATGGTGCTTATGTTAGCACTTATTCATTATCGGGTTACAAGGGTGGTTGCCTTTGTTCCTCTGGATTCCCGTCACCCCAGTCATCACGCCGAACCCCGTCATTCTCGCCGAAGTCAGGCGTCCAGCCTTTGGCTGGACGCCTGGGTTCGGGGGGAATCCAGAGGAACGAGCGGTATTGCTTTCATCCTTCTGGATTCCCGTCACCCCAGTTATACCCCCGATGGCTGTGATAACTGGGGTGACGGGAATGACGGCGCGGAGGGTTGTCGAGCATGACGGCGCGAGGCGGCTTGCGCCGCCACTCTGGATTCCCGGGCAAGCCCGAGCATGACGGCACGGCTGGCAGTGACAATCCAGGATGAAACCCTGATACTCTCGGCATCATAGATTCTGTTATAGAAGCAGTATATGCAAGCAGTGCCCTGGGCCGCCCTGGAAGCAGCAGACTCGGACCTCGCCAATTTTGGGCAGGAACGTCTTGACGGGAAGGTCGCTTACCTGGCGACCCTGGGGAGCGATGGGCACCCTCGAGTCTGTCCGGTGACGCCGGTTATCGGTGATGGGCATATATTTATTTTTGTTGAGCCGAGATCCACCAAGGTGAAGGAACTCTTAACGGCAGGTGCCTATTGTCTGCATTGTGCGATGAACGACAGTTCTGGTAGCAGTGGGGAGTTCCTGATTACGGGCACCGCGATAAAGATTGAGGCACCCGCCCTGAGACAGGAGGCAGAATCCGTGTCTAGTTTTAGACCCGCCAAGCACTTTTTCTTGTTTGAACTGCACATCAATGAGGCACTGGTTACTTCCTACCCTGGCGGGGTCCCGAAGCGGAGCAGATGGCAAGTGTCCTTGGATTCAACCACTCAGGCAGGGTGCCGCTAGTGTCGGCAAGGGAGCGGGAGTCTGGGGTCCAGGCTGAGTTGCCGCTCAGCACCATTGTCAACTACAACCTGCCCACCGTGGGTGCCGGTTTCATGTTTTTCCTCCTCACCCTGTATCTCTTAAAATTTTCCACAGATGTATTGCTGATGTCCCCCGCAGCAATGGGGTTGATCTATGGGATATCTCGGATTTGGGATGCAATCACCGACCCTCTGGTAGGCTATTTGAGTGATCGCACCCTGCTTAAGTCTGGCCGGCGGCGACCCTGGATATTGCTGTCGGTGCCTTTTATCGGCGGTGCTTTTTATATGATATGGAATCCTTCGCCGGAACTCTCCGCCACTAGTCTCATTGTCTGGATGAGTATTGCGGTGTTGCTGTTTTACACCGCCATGACGGCATTTGTGGTGCCGCATACTTCTCTTGGTGCCGAGTTGACGACCTTTTATCATGAACGAACCAGAATCTTTGGGGTTCGGCACATCACTTGGAATATCGGCTCCCTGCTTGCCTTGGTGGCTATGCATCAATTAATTGTTGGCGACCAGCCGAGACAGATTGCTTTTTATGTCACTCTGATTGCCATCCTGGTCATGACGACTCTTGTTTTCTGGATGATTACCCGGATTCGGGAAAGACCTGAATATCAGGGTCGTGGCGAGGTCAATATCTATAGAGCCTTCACCGATGTGCTGAAAAATAAATACGCAGTGATCTTACTGGGCGTGTTTTTGATTGAGAGTATGGGCATAGCAACCATTGGTATTCTCACCCCTTATGTTGCGGAATACATAGTGGGTACTCCAGAATTGACGGTGCTTTATATCGCTGCCTATCTGGTGCCGTCTATTTGTTCTGTGCCTCTGTGGGTGCGCCTCTCCAAGCGGGTAGGGAAGAAGAATATGTGGTTGTTTTCCATGCTGGTGACCGCCTTTGGATTTGGTGGTATGTACTTTCTTGAAGAAGGCAGCGTCGTGCTGATTACTCTGCTTGCCGTCATCTGTGGCCTGGGCGCGGGTAGTGGGGCGGTGGTGGCGCCTTCCATTCAGACCGATGTGATTGACTATGATGAGTACTGCTCAGGCAAGCGTAAGGAAGGGGTTTACTTCGCCACTTGGAACTTCGTATACAAGAGTGCTACCGGTACTACCCTTGCCTTGACGGGCATAGTGCTTAGCCTGTCTGGGTTTGTGCCTAATCAGGAACAGACCGAGGAGGTCAAAAGTGCGCTCTTGTTCCTCTATGCCATCTTCCCGCTGGTCTGCTATGTGATTGGCGCCCTGATTTTTACCCAGTTTAAGTTTGATGAGTCTCTTTATCGGAAGATCCGGGCGGCACTGGACCAGGACGACGATACCCTAGGGCAACCCTAGGGTGTCATGCAGTAGCGCGAAGGGGACTGCACCCATGCCGATGATGGTCTGGTGCAATCCCTTGAGGTCACATTCGGCAGGTTGCTGCGAGCATAGCTGTGGCAACTCTGGCTGTGGTAACTCTGGCTTCTGCAACTCTAGCTGTTGTAACCATCGTTTTTGCAACCATCGTTTTTGTAAATCGGCGAAGGCTTGTTTCCCTCCGAGGGCGGCGAGATACATCCCGGGCTTGGCGCGGACTTCTTGCACCATGCTCTCAAGACGGGAGCTTTCATAGACGGTGTGCTGCGACAGATAGGTGAGGGCTTCATCAATCGTCCAGGCACTGGCTCCCTCCTGGTGGAGTTGGAAGTCCACCAACGCCAGCCCCGTTAATAGCTGTTGAAAATACAGATGATGCAACACCGCCCTTGGCTCCCGGGGCGGTGCCTTGTCAGTCTCCCCAAGGATAAGAAACTCGGCAATATAGGCAGCCCAGCCTAGGGATACACCGGGTAGCGGGATGAGCCTTTGCAAAGACTTCTGCAATCGGGGGGCATCCTGGGTGTCATCTTGGAGCGCATGTAAGCCGGGGAAGCCGTAGTAGAGTGCCACCGAGGGCAGTTCAAACCAGGGCAGATTTTTGACCTCTGCTAGATTGATGAGCAGGGTGCCGGTTGCCGATTCATAGACAAATATCCAGGGGCTGGAGCGGTCCTCAATGCCCTCCAAGCCTATAGCGGATTGGGGGTAGACCTCTGGTGTCTGCTGCCCGCGGAACGGGCTATCGGTCATCGCTTCAACCAGTCGATCCAGGTAGTCTTGCCGGCCCTCTCTTCCATCCTCAGGGTATGAGAGGCGGGGTTGGGTTGCTGTGTTAGTAGTGGTCTTAGCAATGGTATTAGTAGCAGTCTTAGCCCGCGCGCCGGCGCGGTGTTGCCAGTCTGTTATTGCCTGCTCAAGGCGCGCCGCATCCTCGGTTACTGCCTTTTTATAATCAGCCAGGGACCAGTGCAGAGAGGTCAAGCGGTTCAGCCTGGACAGATAGTTGGGTGGTGCATGCGCGTTTTCTTCTTCCTGCGCTAGGAGCCAGGCAAGAATGTCTCTTTGCCTGCGTATCGTGGCGTTCACCCGTTGGAAGTTCACGCTCCGTTGCAGCTGTGTGTATTTTTGATGCAGATAGTCAAGCCGCTGAGACGCTTTCAGTGTTGGATAGTCATGCAATATGCCCTGAATGATGGTCTCGGCGATGGCGGTTTCCAATTGCCGCACTGTTGCCCGGTCGGTGCTGTTCATAGCAACGCTCGTAGAAGCGTTCGTAGAAGCGTTCGTAGAAGTGCTCGCAGAAGTGTTCATTGGGGTGCTCATCGGAACAGTCTCGCGGGCGCCATAGCAACCGAAGGCAAGCACCAGGCCAAGGCAGAGCCCTGAGCGGCTCAGCAGGCTCTTGATATCAGCATGGGTCATTCTGGGTGCATCCCTTGACCTTCCCGATTCCTGTCACTCCCGTCATTCTCGGACAAGAGATTGTTTGATTTGTGCCGTCACGCCGGTGAGTTGCTTTAATGCCGGCTGCACCGCCAAGAGTCCTTGCTGGAGTTGGTGTTTGACTGTTGCACTCTTTATCTGCCGCCGATTGATCAGCACATTCAACTCGCTTGAGCGGATTGCCGATGCCAGAAGGTCTGCTGCTATAGCGGTGTCGGTGCTGAGCTTTTTATTGCCGATACGGGCAATGAGTTGCAGATCTTCCAGGAGTGCCAGGCAACCGGCAATGACCTGCATCGGCGCCTCGGCGGCCCTGCTCAGCGCAGTCTGCACCTTCTTGTCGTCTTGGCTTTGATAGGCTCGCATGACGGCTTGGAAAACGTGCATATCTTCCTCAGCGAGAAGTAAAAATCGAGTCACCGCCTGCTCAGCCCGGTCAATGAGCTGGTTATCCTCTAGTTGCGCCGCGTCAGTGAAGCGGGCGACCATCTGCACTAGTGCTGCCGCCTGGGCAGCGGAAATAGCGGCCACAGTACCGCCGCCGGGCGTGGACTCTTTGGCGGCAAGTGTCGCCAGGTAGTCGCTGATACTGGTCTGTGCTAGCCCGGGCACCGGCGGTGTCCCCAATCTTTCCCTAATCTTCATCATGCTATGTGGTGGTTCTTGTATAGGCGGACGGTGTTCCGCATACACATGGCAAGGGTCATGGGCCCCACTCGGGGGACGAATAGCCGGGCATGCTTAGGCACACTGGCATCGAAGTTTTTGATGCTGGCGAAGTTAATGCACACCGCGGATGCTTGAATTTCATCGGCATGAATCAACTTAAACTCGGTACTGGGGACGCCCGAGACGATGATGTCTGAGTGGGCCAGGGCCTCCTGCCGAGTAATCTTCGTGGCCTGGGATTGTGCATTAATAAATTGCCGCGGGCCTCTTTCATCAAATGAATAGACGGTCGCCCCATCGTTGGACATCATCATTGCCAGGGGTTTGCCAATGACATGACTACGGTTGAAGATGGTGACCGTCTTGCCGGCAAGTGGTGCTTTCTCGGTGCCATATTCCTCTAGTCCGGTGAGAATTTTCACAATCGCGAGCGGTGTACAGGGGAGAAGGGCTTTCTGCTTGGCATTACCGCTACGCGCTAATCGGTCATTGGCGTAGAGTTTGCTTGCCCAATACTGGCTACCCGCCTCTATGTCTTTGGTGTAGTGCACCAGGTTCCGCAGGTCATTGTCTTGTTCGTTCCTAAACACCGGGAAGTAGATGAAGATACCGTGAATGTCCGGGTCTTCATTCGCGCCGAGTATGGTGGCTTCCAGTTCATTCGGTTGGCGCACCTGCAAGTCATACCTAAAGCCAACCTCGCTAAATAATTCTTTGGCGGCAAGCGCATAGGTCATGGAAGGGCCATCATCGGTCGCAATGAGCCCTATGACCTGGGGTTGGCAATGCAGGTCGGCAAGCGTAGCGGTCACTTCATTGAGGTACTTCCTGGCGAGAAGTTGCGGGTCAATCAGTTGCATAGGAATGTTGCCACTAGGCAGGGTCAGTATCGTAACTGGACCTTGCCCGGGTGATGGAGCCGAGATAACCGCGATGATGACGCGCGTGATAGTCCTCTATGGTGAAGTTTTTTAATTCCATCAGCGTGAGTGCCAAGGCATCGCTGATGGCAAGCATGATGGCGATGCTTGCACTGGGCGTGATCTTCAAAGGGCAGGGTTCTTCTATGTCCGGTCCCATGTCAAGTAGCAGGTGACTCAGGGCACGGAGGGGCGCATCGGTATGGGAAGTAATGCCGATCACGGTCGGGACACCGAACCGGCGAGCGTTCTCTAGCATTTCCAGCACTTCGTTGGATTTGCCACTGGTGGAGAAGGCGACAATGCAATCATCAGTCGTCAGCATACCGAGGTCGCCATGACCTGCTTCCGCGGGATGGACAAAACAGGCAACGGTGCCCGTGGAGGACAGGGTCGCGGCAAACTTAGCGGCGATGTAACCTGCTTTGCCAATACCCGTGGTCACCACCTTGCCCTTGCATCTGGATAAGCTAGTGACCGCCTGCTCAAACGCATCGGTCACCTTGATTCCTCTCAGGGCTTCTGCTTCCTTCGCAATGATGTCCGTCATCCGTGCTTTAATGTCCAAACCCGTTCCTATAATTCTTACTGGTGGCTCGCCATTATACTTGATGATAGCGGGATGCGGCATGGCTTTGGTGACGAGAATGAGGGTGATGACTGGGGTGACGAGAATGACGGGGTGAGGAGTCAAAGTCGTACTATAATGGGCCCCATGTTCCCGGTACAACTTGAAAGAATTCGCCGACTGAGTAGCACTACTCTGGAGTTTAGGTTTGCTAAAACAGAGGCCACTCCCTTGCAATATACACCGGGTCAGTTTTTCCGTTTTGTGTTTACTGATGACGAAGGCGAGTTTGAGCGCAGTTACAGCCTATGTAATTTTGATGAACTCTACGGGCAACATCTCGACCTGGTGGTCTCAGAAGTGTTTGATGGTCGTGCCACTCGGCATCTCTTTAATGCCACTGAGGGCATGACCGCCAGCGTCACAGGCCCCTTTGGTAGGCTAGTCCTGCCAGACCCCTTGCCGCAGCGGCTTGTCATGCTGGCAACGAGTGTCGGCATCGCCCCTTATATGCCCATCTTCCGACAACTAGAAGCCCCCTTGGCAGCGGGTCAAATTGAGGTGGTGCTGCTGTTTGGTGTGCGCGACTCGGCTGAGTTTTTGTATGCAGAGCAGCTACTCAACTTGCTGTCTCAGGATTCTGGTTTTAGTTTACTGGTGTGTTATTCCCGTGAGTCACTAGACGGCAGACCGGCAAAAAAATACGAGCGGGAAGGGTATGTGACCGCGCAGCTTGATGGGCTGGCGCTTGACTCCCGTCAAGATCATCTGCTCCTTTGTGGTAACCCCGCCATGGTGGAAGACAGCTGGACATATCTCCAAGAGAAGGGCTTCAAGCCTGCCCAGGTCATCCGGGAAAAATATGTATTCGCCAAGCGCGACAAGCCCAGCGCCGACTCAAAGGCAATGTCGGATGAACACAAACGGCTGATTGCCGAGAAGCTGAAAAAATACCAGACTTAGCGACGCTTGCTTAACTATAGTTATCTAAAACATCTATCTAAAGCATCTATCTAAAACATCTATCTAAAACATCTATCTAAAACATCTATCTAAAACATCTATCTAAAACATCCACCTTAAACATTAATTCAAGCAACACCAGTGCCAGGGCTCGTAGTTGATGCCCCAGACATTGTCGCGCGGGTAGGTCATGGAAAAAGCATACTCCTGTGCATGCGCGCATAGCCATTGAAATGTCTCGCGCTGAGCAAATGCCTCGGTCAACGGTTCGCCTAGACCGTCGTGCAGGTCCAGGGCTCTGCCAGTGTGATGCTCGCTGTATCCCGGCATGGTATTGACGCGCAGTATTTCCTCCAGGGTCTTGCCGGAGTGTAACTTCTTCCTCATTAAGGCACATTGATAGTCAATGGATCTATAGGCGGACACCAAAGTGATGCTCATGCCATCCGCGGTTGCTGCTGCTTGCATGCCATGCCAGCTGTCCAGGGTGTCCGGGGCCATCCATTGGGGACGGTCATAGATGTCGTTTTCTGCTCGGGTGAGTGCCGTTGCTTCGGGTTGCAACGGTAATCGGTAATCCTTGATGGTTGCTTGGGAGATGTTCAGACCGCTCAGCTTTGATGTGAGCGATTCAGGCGATGAGCTGGTTGGGTTTTGTGTTTTCATCATCTACTCAGAGGCTCATTATGCCGACCAGCATCGCCGCTAGTATCCCGAATAGTGCTAGCGTCATGTAACTGAGGCTCAGTAGAATGAATTTTATTGTGGTACCAAAGTGGCCTTCCTGATAGACACGTTTCAAACTCATGTAGAAATAAATCGCCAGCCATAAATAGATGATGAAATTACTAAAATCGGCAACCAAGGCATAGTCAGAACCCCGCGTCAGATTCAACAGCTCCTGCACCGACAAGCCGATATACAGGAAGCAATGATTGTGCACTACGAGTAGCAGGTGTTTGGCGTAATAGCGATTCTTGCCGAGATAAAAGATTTTTAAGCAGCCCGCGAAGACCGGTAGCAGAAAAAACATCATAATGGATATTAATTCCAACAACCTGCTGGAGGCTTCCTCTGGGTCGTCTTCATACAAGGCAATCGCCTTGCGGAACTGTTCTTTTAATATCCGCATCAGTGCTTCGTTTTCTTCTGGCGTCAGGAACCCCAGGTCAATCGTTGAGGTGCTATCGCCTACTGCCTCTGCCTCCGCTGCTTCTACCTGCTCGCTGCTTTGATTTTCCACAAGGGGGCTTTCCGCTATGGTTATTTCCACTATGGGTTCTTCTTCCGCTAGGGATGCGTCTTCTGCTTCGTTAGAAGTATGGGATAACCCTAAGAAGGGCAAGATGACAAAGAACAAGAAGCTGATAACCAGATAAAGCCTGACCGGCGGGATATAGCCGGCGCGTCTGCCCGCAAGGTATTCCACCGTGATTCGTCCGGGTTTGAACACTAGAGCATAGAGGGTGCGGGAAAGCCTGGAATCAAGCTGGAACAGATCGTCAAAGAGCTCGGCTATCATTGCCCAGATGGGGCGATTGATGTTTTTTTGTGCTTGACCGCAACGAGCGCAAAAGGGCCCCGTGATAGTCGTGGCACAATTCGGGCAGATGCTTGGAGGTGTCGCTGGGGTCAGGCGAGGGTCGAGATGGTTGCGGGTCTGCTATGCTGGAAGCTGGTCACTTCAATGGATGAGTGCTTGGACAAGCATCGCCCCATGCATATTTATATTCTTGGTATCTGCGGTACCCTGATGGGCAGTATCGCGCTGCTCGCGCGTGAACTGGGGCATAAAGTTACCGGCACCGACCAAAATGTATATCCGCCGATGAGTACCCAGCTGGAAGGTGCTGGCATTACCCTGACCTCGCCTTATACCGCAGAAAATATTCCCAGAGACGCAGACCTCATCGTCATTGGCAACGCTGGACTGCCGCGTGGCAATCCGGCGGTGGAAGCCGTACTCAACGGCAACATACCCTACACCTCTGGTGCCGAATGGCTAGGTCGGTATCTATTACATGATCGCTGGGTGATTGCCGTTGCCGGGACCCATGGCAAGACGACCACCACCTCAATGATAAGTTGGATCCTCTCCAGTGTCGGCATGGAACCTGGTTTCTTGATAGGTGGTGTGCCGTTAAATTTTGGCGTCTCATCTCGTTCAGGTAGTGCCCCCTTCTTTGTGATTGAGGCCGATGAATATGACACCTCCTATTTTGATCGCCGCTCAAAATTTCTGCACTATCAGCCGAAGACCCTGGTGTTAAACAATCTTGAGTTTGATCACGCTGACATCTTTGACGATCTGGATACCATCAAGATGCAGTTTCATTTGTTGTTAAGAACCGTGCCCAGCAACGGGCAGGTGATTCATCCCCATGACGATAGGAATCTGGCAGAAGTTCTGGAGGCAGGCTGCTGGACACCCACCCTGGCATTGGGGAGCGACGACCTCAGGGCGGAGTTGATCTCCGATGATGGTCGCCAATTCCAGGTGCTTGCAAATGGGCAGGTCAAGGGGGAAGTGCACTGGCCCATGACCGGCACTCACAATGTTGCCAATGGTTTGGCTGCGGTGGCGGCAGCACGACACACCGGTATCCCATTAAAAGTTGCTTGTGAAGCCCTTTGCGAGTTTCAGGGCGTCAAAAGGCGCATGGAAGTCATCCATTCTGACAAGAACCTCATCATTTACGATGACTTCGCCCATCACCCCACTGCTATCGCCATGACGCTGGAGGGATTACGCCGTCAAGTGGGCAATGACACAGTGCTGGCAGTGATTGAACCCGCCTCCCACACCATGCGCCAGGGCATACATCAACAGATCCTCGGCCCCTGCACCGCCAGTGCCAGCAGTGTGATCTGGTTTGACACCACAGCCACCACCTGGGATATGAGCAAGTTGGAGAACGCCTCCACCACCGTCCTTGATAACACGGACAGCATCATTGAACAGGTGATACAGCAGGTGCAGGCAGCCAGCAGTAAGGTGCATCTGGTGATTATGAGCAATAGTTCTTTTGAAGGGCTACACCTGAAACTCAGAGACAGACTCACTGCTACCGGGACCTGATTGTGCGCGAACTTGACCTTTACCCCGCCGTCAGAAGTCATCTGATGCAGCAGGGGTTCGCCGTTGATGTGGAGGTCAATCACTGTGACCTGGTAGCAATAAAAACCGAGGCCGACCCGCAAGAAGATGAAGTCGTCGTGGTGGAATTGAAGTTATCCCCGAATATCAAACTACTCATTCAGGCAACCGACCGTCAACAGCTCACTACTAAGGTGTATGTTGCCGTCCCGGAACCCGCCCGGGTCAATAAACACTGGCGGGGCATTGAGCGGGTGCTCAAACAGTTGGGGCTTGGCCTGATCCTGGTGAGACAGAGCCCGGTCGGTACCAGTGCGCAGACGACTATTATGCCCACCTATTCAGGCAAGATTGATCGCAAAGCCAGAGCGGCTTTGCTCGCCGAGTGGTCTGGCAGAAGTAGGCGCAGCGACTGGGCCCAGGAGCAACTTCACCAAAGCAGTGCAAGCAGAATCAAGCCAGTCACCGCCTACAAAGAAATTGCCATCACCATAGCGTCAATTTTGCATCACCTGGGTCCTCAGCCGGTCAGCTTCATCAAAACAATTTGCGGTGAGAAGACCCAAGGCATTCTTGCCAACAATCATTATGGATGGTTTGCCCGCATCAAACGTGGTACCTATGGTCTCACCGAGACGGGGCAGGTATCGCTCCGGGAATATCCTGAGTTGCAAGCGCGCGGGCTCAGTGTGTTGGCTGAATCTGAATAGCGTGATTAGACCAGCCATACCTTTTTGGCTAGTATGGCGGCGCCCTCATTGCCCCGACGCCTAGCATGAATTTGAGACATTTTCTGGACCAGCATATTGAGCAGTCACTGCTGAGTGTTGGTGTCCCTGACTCGCCCGCTCTGGTCAAACAATCCGGGCGGCCCGAGTGGGGGCACTATCAGGCTAATGGCGTTATGGGGGCGGCAAAAAAACTAGGTAAAAATCCCAGGGAAGTTGCCGCATCGCTCATTGCAACACTTGACTTAAATGAGATTGCCACCGCCAGCATCGCCGGCCCGGGGTTTATCAACCTTGCTCTTGAGCCCGCCTTCATCGCCAAAGAACTCAGCAAGATGCGCCAAGACCCGCGGCTGGGCATCGCCAAACAAAAACCAAAAAACATTGCTATTGATTATTCGTCGCCCAACCTGGCGAAGGAAATGCACATAGGCCATCTGCGTTCTACTGCCATAGGTGATGCGGCGGTCAAGCTGCTGGAATTTCTGGGTCACCAGGTTACAAGAATCAACCATGTAGGGGACTGGGGTGCGCAGTTCGGCAGTTTGCTGGCGTACATGGAGCGCTTGAAGAAGGCAGGGGAAGAAGTCGCCACTGAATTAAAAGACCTGGAAGTTTTTTATCAATCGGCGAGTCAACTCTTCAAATCAGATGAAAGTTTTGCCAATGAAGCCAGGCAGTTTGTTATCCGCCTGCAGGGTGGTGACCCTGAGTGCCTGAGGCTCTGGCAGCAGTTTATTGATGAGTCGCTGAATCACTGTCAGGCAACTTACGATGCGCTTGATGTGTCCCTCAAGCGCGAAGATGTGTATGCCGAGAGTTTTTACAATGAAGGTCTGCCACTGATTGTCAAAGCGTTGGAAGCAAAAGGACTCATCCAGGAATCGGACGGTGCCCAGTGTGTCTTTTTGGATGAATTCATCGGCAAGGACGGCAAGCCGCTACCCGCCATCATCCGGAAGTCTGACGGCGGTTATCCCTACATGGCAACCGATCTGGTCTCGGTGCGTTATCGCTCGGAGGAATTAAAAGCAGACCAGGCACTCTACTTTGTAGACGGCAGGCAAGGTCTGCATCTTGCGCAACTCTTTGCTATTTCTCGCGCCGCTGGATTTATTTCCGAAGCGCAAGAATTCCGCCATATCTCCTTCGGTACCATCTTGAACAAGGCGGGCAAGCCACTTAAAACCCGAGAGGGGGGTGTCGTGAAACTAGCAGATGTGGTGACGGAATCTATTGCCCGGGCCCTGCTGCTTGTGAAACAGAAGGCAGCTTCCCTGAGTCCTCAGGAGCAGCAAGCCGTTGCGCGGATAGTCGGTATAGGTGCGATTAAATATGCAGAATTGTCGCGTAACCGGATGACTGATTACATTTTTGACTGGGATACCATGCTGGCGTTTGAGGGCAATACCGCACCCTATCTTCAATATGCCTACACTCGCATCAAGAGTATTTTTCGGCAGGACAAGATTGATCCAGACTGCCTTGAGGGGGAATTTTATTGGCAGCTTCCAGCCAGCGATGCGGCGGAGTCCGCTCAGAAGTTCTCTCTGGAGCTCTCTCTGGAACTCTCTCTGGCGGTCAAACTCTTGCAATATGTTGAAGCGGTGGAAAGTGTCCCCGATGATTATCAAGCCAATCTATTGTGTAACTATTTGTTTGAGTTGGCGGGTCAGTATATGAGTTTCTATGAACATTGCCCGGTGCTTAAAGCGGAAGCCAGGGTGCGCCTGTCCCGATTGATGCTTTGTGATCTGACTGCCAAGGTGCTGCAACATGGTTTGAGTCTGCTGGGCGTGAGCACTCTGGAGAAGATGTAGCATGTCCGATATCGCGCTGATTGCTGCCCAGTCGGAAAACCGCGTGATCGGTTGTGGCCCTGACCTGCCTTGGAATCTAAAAGACGAACAACAACTCTTTAAGGACATCACGCTCGGGGGTGTCCTGGTGATGGGCAGGAAGACCTTTGATTCAATCGGTAGACCCCTGCCGGGCAGGACGACCATCCTGGTCACCAGAAATGCTGCTTACCAGCCTGATGGTTGCCTGATGGCATCATCGGTAGAAGCTGCGCTTGCTAAGGCGGCTCAACAATGCCCTGGAACCGGTGTCTATATTGCTGGTGGTGGGGAAATCTACGCCCAGACGATGCACCTGGCGAGCACCATCCACCTCACTACCGTCCATATCACTGTTGAGGGAGATGTGTTTTTTCCAGAAGTGCCCAAAAATGAATTTACCCTGGTAGAAGAAAAAAAATACTCATCCAGCATTGACTACACCTATAGGCGGTATGAGAGATAGGCGGTATGAGCGATAGGCGGTATGAGCGATGTGCGCCCTAGTAGCCACTGGATTCCTGCCCTCACCCCGTCATTCTTGTTTATGTTATTCAATGACTGGATTCCCGGGGCAAGCCCAAGAATGACGGGGAGCGACGAACCATCTTGTTGTGTAAATGCCCCGGGGGTTGCCTTTGTTCCTCTGGATTCCCGAGCAAGCTCGAGAATGACTGGGTTTTGCTAGGCGACTCCGTCCGGTGTGGCGGTCGGTGGTGTGGCGGTTGGCGGTGTGGCTGTTAATGACGAGATGAAGTCAGCACAAACCTCCAGGCACCAGTTGAGACGTTGGGGTGCAGTGATATCGCCAACAAATACATGTTGCGGTATTGCCGCATCTATCTCAACGGGATACAAACGTTTTGTTTTTGCTCCCCAGGCCTGATGAAAGGCCTGGATGGCATCAGTGTCTACGGTGGGGTCTCCCTCCATATAGAGGGTTGCCAGAGGTATATCGGCAGTCTTATCACAATGATGCTCTACCCAGTCCAGCACCTTTTGCATCTCAATCACCGCCTGAGTGGGATAGCGGCTGGTCCAGTATTTGTTGACGAGCGTCTCTTCTAGTGCCTTCTCTTCTGGCAACTCACCTTCTGGAGACTTCTCTTCTAGAGAATCACCTTCTAGAGGGGCACCTTGCTCCCGTCCGAGCACCCATGGCACCCAGTAGTTTGCCCAGGGCATGGTGAGTATGGAGGCACCGCGCCGCCGAATTTTGAAATTGGGAGACAAGAAAATCAGCCCCAGCAGTTGTTCTCTATCAGCGTGTTCTCGATCAGCGAGTGCCTGTGCCAACCAGAGGGAGAGAGGCGCACCGGTGGAGGTCGCAATAATTACCACCCTGCGCCCTAGCCTGGAGGCGATCTCCCAGCCATCCCGCAGGCCTTCCAACCAGGCCTCAGCAGGTGCCTCCATTCCGCCAGTATTGAGCCCGTGCCCGGCAAGCCGCAGATAGACTAGATTAGCCTTGTGGCGGGCGGCGATTCTATCTGCCAAGGGAGCTGTTTCCTGTCGGCTGGCAGAGAAGCCATGCACATACATGAGGCAGAGGTCGGTCACCGCGGCTTCCTTTGCCCAGATAATGCAGGCCTCGGTGCCCGCTATCAGGTGTGGCACTTTCTTTTCCTGTTCTTGTAACCAGACTTCAATTTCCTGCGGGCAGCGTTGGGGCGGGACCTGGGTGTCTGGCAGACTGGGAGCCAGCCGGGGACGGGGTGCACACCAGAAGATGAGCAGCACGATGAACAGCACAACGATTACCAGTGCGACTGCGACTAGCATGATGACCGTCATCACTCTGCCAACCTCAATACTAGTAGATTAAAAAGCATCATCAAAACAACATTCATTATTCCAATAGGGGCAATTGTGTACTAAAATGACATACCAAGCCTGGTGCTACTGTAACTCATGAGTTAATCACCGGGATGCTGATACCAGTGCTTCGGAATGGAGAGTTTATGCGACTCCAAGCAATCAAGCTTGCCGGTTTCAAATCATTTGTAGACCCTACAACAGTTCCCTTTCCCTCTAACCTGTGTGCCGTGGTCGGCCCCAATGGTTGCGGCAAGTCAAACATTATAGACGCCGTCAAGTGGGTTATGGGGGAATCCTCCGCCAAGACGCTACGCGGCGAAACCATGTCCGATGTCATCTTCAATGGTTCTACCGGCCGCAAGCCGGTGGGTCAGGCAAGCATTGAACTGCTGTTTGACAATGCTGAAGGGCGACTGACTGGCGAGTATGCTGCCTACAATGAAATATCTATCAAACGACAGGTGTCTCGTGACGGCCAGTCCAACTACTATCTGAATAACCAAAAGTGTCGTCGCAAGGACATCACTGACATCTTCCTCGGTACCGGCCTGGGCCCAAGAAGCTATTCCATCATTGAACAGGGCATGATCAGCGATCTGGTGGAAGCCAAGCCAGATGAATTGAGAGGCTTTCTTGAAGAAGCAGCAGCCATCTCAAAATACAAAGAACGCCGTCGGGAAACAGAAAGACGCATCAGTCACACCCGAGATAATATGGAGCGGCTGCATGACATCCGTGAGGAACTGGAGCGGCAGTTAGCGCATCTTGAACGCCAAGCCAAGTCGGCGGAAAAATATAAAGCACTGAGGACGGAGGAACAGCAACTTAAAGCTGAGTCTCTGGGTTTACAGTGGCAGCGGCTCACCGAAGACATCAATGTCCAAGACAAGCAAATTACCCGGCTAGAAGTTGAGCAGGATGCCCAGACTGCTGAGCAGCGGCGCATTGATGCGGACATAGAAACCAAACGCGCCCAGCTGGTGGAGCTTGCGGATGAACTGAACGCGGCGCAAAAACGCTTTTATGATCAGGGTGCTGAGATCACCCGGATTGAAAATCAAATTCGCTTCCAGAAGGAAAAAAGCCAGCAACAGGATATAGAACTCACCCAGGTCAAGGAGACTTGGCAAAGGTTGCGCACTGACTTGGACACTGATGAGCAGAAACTACTCAGCCTGGATGCTGAGTTGGCGGAAGTGACCCCCAGGCAAGCGGCAATGCAGCAACTTGAACAGGCTGCTGATGACCAGCTGGTGACCATTGAACAGGCTATGCAAAGCTGGCAAGAACGGTGGGATGGGTGCAATAACGCGGCGGCCGAATCCCGGCAGCATGTTGAAGTCCAGCAATCAAGCATTGAGCATCTTGAGGAATCAATCCGGCGCCTGAATGAGCGGGTTGAGGGCTTCCGGACCCAGGTTGCGGCACTATCGGAGGACCGAGCCCAAGAAGAAGTCGCCCCGCTACATGTCATGCTGGGCGTCCAGGAAACGCAACTTGAACGCATCACCAAAGAATTGACGGCGCTGACCTCTAGCATTGAGCAGCAACGTGAACAAAATATTCAGTTGACGACCCGGCTGGATAAAAAAAGAAGTGAACTCCAGAGCGCTAAGGGTCGCCATGCTGCTCTGGTTACTTTGCAACAGGCAGCACTCGGGCAGCAGGATGATGTGGAAGTACACTGGCTGGAACGGCAGGGTATGGGAGACAAGAGCCGGCTGGCGGAAAAAATTCGAGTTGAGGATGGCTGGCAGTTGGCAGTAGAGATAATCTTGGGTGATCGGCTACAGGCCGTCTGCATTGATGAGCTTGATGCGCTGTCTGGGCTACTCGGTGATTTTGAGGAGGGGCATCTGCATTTTGTTGCGGGTGGCATGACCGGTGCTATGTCTGCTGCCGTTGATAGCCCGGTGGTTCATACCCGCGTTAATGCAAGCAGCACCAACACAAGCGTCGACTCCCCGCCTACCGACCTGTTGTTCAAGAAGGTGCATAGCGACGCTAGCCTGACACCCCTGTTGCAAGAAGTGCTACAGAAGGTGCATATCGCTGATAGTTTGCCCCAGGCTATGGCATTGCGGGCAGGGCTCAATAGCGGCGCCTCGGTGGTCACCCGTGACGGCATCTGGATGGGCGCAAACTGGTTGAAGGTGACCCGGGACAAGGACCTGTCCACCGGGGTCCTCAAACGACAAGAAGAACTGGACGGTCTCGTTGCTCAGATTGCCGCCCTAGAGCAGGAGGTGCAGGACTTAACTAGCGACCAGGACAGAGGGCAGGCCGCGCTTACCCAGGCTGAGGCAGACCGTGACGCCCTGCAACTTCGCAGCTCAACACAGCAAACTACTATGAGTGATACCCAGGCACAGCTGGGTGCAAAGCAGGTGCAGGCTGAACAAATCCAAAATGACCTGGAACGTATCAACGGGGAAATCCAGGAAGGTAGCGCCGACTTAGCGGCGGATGAGCAGGCACTGAGCAGCTCCCGTCGCGACTTAGCAACCGCGCTGGATAAGAGGGAAGCTGACATTCTGCAGCGGGAAGCCTTGGCAATCGAGCGCGCCGCCATCAGCGCACAACTTGATGAGGCGCGTACCCAAGCCAAGGCACACAAGGCGCGTGCGCATGAACTGGCACTGCACATCCAGGCGTTGAATTCAAATATCACCTCAACTCAACAGGCGATGGCAAGGCTTGAAGAGCAGGAAACCCCGCTCCTGAGTCGTCAGGAAAACCTGGAAGCCGGTATAAAGGACAGTGAAGCTCCGCAAACTCAACTCCAAGCGGAACTGGCGACTCATCTTGAGCAGCGTCTGGAAGTTGAAAACGAATTAGCCGGGCTAAGACACAAGACTGAAGGTGTGGAACAACAGGTCAAGGAGCGGGAACAGGCACTTGTCGGTGTTATGCAACAGATTGACGGGATCCGCGAGCGGATGGAGGCGGTGCGGCTTGCCCGGCAGGAGATTGAAGTCAGGCGAACGACTGTTGAAGAGCGGTTGTCCGAATTCTCGGCGGAGAAAGGCAAGCGGGAAGCGGGTGCTCTGGAAGAAGGTACTCTGGAAGCAGGTGCTCTGGAAGAAGGCACTATAGAAGAAAGCGCCATGCAAAGTCTGCTCGCTAGCCTGCCTGAAGCAGCAGAAGAAGCAGATTGGGAAGACAAATTGACGCGCATCGGTAAGCGCATTCAGCGGCTGGGTGCTATTAATCTTGCTGCTATTGACGAGTTTGATGCCCAGTCTGAGCGTAAACAATATCTTGATGCCCAGAATGAAGACCTAGAGAAGGCACTGGCGACCCTTGAGCAGGCAATCCGAAAGATTGATATAGAAACGAGAACTCGCTTCAAAGAAACCTTCGACAAGGTCAATACCAAACTGCAGCAGATCTTCCCGAAATTATTTGGTGGTGGGCACGCCTATCTTGAGATGACCGGTGAAGATTTGCTGAATACGGGGGTCAGCATCATGGCGCGTCCCCCAGGGAAAAAGAATAGCAATATTCATCTCTTGTCCGGTGGGGAAAAGGCATTGACTGCCATAGCGCTGGTCTTTTCAATATTCAGTTTGAACCCGGCGCCTTTTTGCTTCCTGGATGAAGTGGATGCCTCGCTTGATGACGCCAACCTCATCCGTTATGCCGCCCTAGTGAAGGAAATGTCCAGAACCGTCCAGTTCATCTTTATCACCCACAGCAAGATTTCGATGGAAACAGGTGAGCAGTTGATGGGGGTCACTATGCATGAACCAGGAGTGTCAAGACTGGTGTCTGTTGATGTTGAAGAAGCTGTCGCTATGGTAGCAGTCTAGCTAGGATACAAAAATTATCCGCATAGAGACAAAAAGACCGCTAAGAGAGATATTGCCGTGGATCTTACTTTGAGAGAGTGGCTACTGATACTGGGCTCCATACTCATCCTGGTGCTGGTGGTGCATGGCTATATGCGCTCGCGCAAAAATACTAATCCTCTCATTTTGGACGAGTCTCTCATCAAGGATAGAGCCCAGACGACCCAAGGTATTGAACCCTCAGGCGGGGGGCATGCCTCCCGGCGGGTGCAGGCGGCTTTTGATGAGCCGATGCATGGCGAATCTTTGCATGATGAAGCTCTGCATGACGAAGCTCTTCATGACGAAGCCCGGCATGATGAATCTTTGCAAGACGAAGCTCTGCATGAAAAGCCGCTGCATGAAAAGCCGCTGCATGAAGCACCCGCTCAGCAGGCCGTCTATTCTGAAGTGCCTGCTAATGAGATGCCTGCTAAGGAAATATCTGCTAACCAATCGCCTTCTGACAAGACCCCAGATGACCTCAGCGCATCAGCAGCATCCGGGGCCAGACCCCAGGCGAGAATTCCAGAAAAGATTGTCCAGGTACATGTGCTGGCACTGGATGAACCCTTTACCGGGCCGCGTCTGTTGGAGGTCTTAACTGCCTCAGGCATGGTATTTGGTGAGATGGACATATTCCACAAGTTGGATGCCCAGGAGCGGGTTGAGTTCAGCCTGGCAAGTGCGCTGGAGCCAGGCTCTTTTGAGCTGTCTAGTATTGAAGATTTTGCTGGCCCTGGGATTATCCTCTTTCTGCGGGTACATGAACTTCCTGAGCCGCTCCGGGTTTTTGATGACCTGCTTACAGTTGCCCAGGCTATTGCCCTGGAGTTACATGGTGAACTGAGAGATGAAACCCATAGCGTGATGACGCCTCAAACCATTGACCATTACCGGCAAGTGATTAAAGACTTCCAGTTCAAGTACCTTGCTTAACAGATGGCGGTCTCCATGTGTTTTGTCTTACATCAATGTTGGCTTTTCTCTTATAGACTAATGCCTAAAAAAATAGAAGATCATCATCTTGGAACTGCTCCATGCCTATAAAAAATCAAGGACCTAGGGAGAAACTACTGACCAACCCTCCATCCAGATTAGACACGGAAGAGTTGATATCAATTATTCTAGGTACCGGAGCGAAAGGGAGCAAAGTAGACCGTCGCCAAGGATTTCCTGGCCCTACTTCAATCGGGGAAAAAGAAGATTTCTGGTTAACGAGGCGGTTCACCGGACTACCTGACCAAGCATCAGTGACCTGGAAAGTTGTGTTTCTAATCAATCTCAGAATAGAAGTCATTATATGAGTAGAAATATACAGAGAGAATTGAAATTTGATGATGGCGAAGCCAACCCTGTACATTTACCTCCTGAAGGGTACAAGGGTCTATCAAGCTTTCATAAATATTGGGGGAAAAAACCTATTGAAACGTGGCGATTCTTAATTGAAAATCTCACCGAAACGAATGATATAGTTCTGGATCCATTCCTAGGTTCTGGGCTTATTGCCAAAGAATGTACCGATTTAGAACGGCGATTTATTGGATTTGATATCAATCCAATCAGTATTGAGTTAACCAAGTTATACTTTGAACTCCCAAGTCATTTAGAACTAAATAATGCGATATCACAGATCGAAAACAATGTAAAAAATATAATCAACGACATGTATCTTATGTCAAATGGACACGTTGCTACTCACTTTTTATGGGAGCAGGATTCAATCACTAGAATATGGACAAAAATTGGAAGGAATCGTGTCGACCTTGATATAAAAAAACGAGAATTAGAAAAACTACAAAACATACCCCTATATAAGCTTAAAAATGCGAGGGATATTAACCTTTTTGATAACTCGCGTATTAACTCAAAAGAATCATTCTCTCTGGAAGATCTTTTTACTCCGCGTGCTTTGCGTACCATTGATATGCTTAAAGAAGAGATCAAAAGGTTTGATGGGAATCTGAAAAGGGCTTTATTGCTTATTCTCTCATCGTCTTTAGGTCAAATGTCAAAAATGGTGTTTGCCGTGTCAAAAAGAGGAAAAACCAAAGGCAAGGAAGTTGACAGGATAGATGTTGGCAGTTGGGTGATAGGATACTGGCGTCCTAAACTGCATTTTGAAATTAATGCATGGAATTGTTTTGAAAACAAGGCCAGAAAATTATTGAAAGCAGTTAAAGAGGTAGGAAAGTCAAATACCAACCACATTGCTCAAAACATAGAGAATTTACTAAGTGGAAATGGAAGAGTTCATGTTGACTTGGGTGACTCTGAACAGATGTTAATAGATGTTCCATCAAGTTGCGTCAAAGTTGTACTTACCGACCCTCCACATGGTGACAGGATTCCATACTTGGAGTTGAGCGAAATGTGGAATAGCGTAATTGGTCTTGATTCTAATTATGCTGGCGAGTTGGTTGTTTCAAATGCAAAAGAACGTGATAAGGATATCAGTGCTTACAATGCTAAACTATCAGTCATATTTGCAGAATGTGTGCGAATTCTTGCTGACAATGGTTTAATGGTTGTGATATTCAATGCAAGAGCAAATGAGCATTGGGATGGACTTCATCAACTTGAGAATACTTTAAAACTAGAGTATGTGGGTTGCTATCCCATGGAATACTCTGCTGGTTCGGTCGTTCAAGATAATCGAAAGGGAGGACTGAAAACAGATTATGTTCTTCTTTACGGGAAAAATCTGAGCATTACCAAGAAAAAGAACGTTGAGAATAAATTTTCTATGGTAAAAGGATGGTCTACTAGTCATCCAAAGAAGGCTGAATAAACATATGGATTTCAATACCGCTTCTGACTATTTCAAAAACGACAAAATTCGAGAACTATCATTGACCGATGATGGCATGCGGTTTTTAAAAATTCGTTCGCTTTCACGTAAATACTATATGGAGTATTTGGTTAATAAGTATTCCATAGATGTAAGAGGAACAAGTTCCGGGTCATGGTTGAAAATTATTTTCGAATCAACGCTACGAATTGATGATATAGATGAAGCAATATTAGAGCTTTACGAGTTAGAGAAGTCTGAAAAAAAAGTCAATGAAGAGCAATTGGTCAACGAGCTTTATAAAATTCAATCATTTGAGTGGGGTGGACTTCACCAAAACAGTTTAGAAAGAATGATTGTCGATAATTATGTCAAGAAAATAATTTCTTTTGATGCTTTAAGTAATGTTATTGAAAACGAACTTCACA
Organism: Candidatus Azotimanducaceae bacterium; assembly: GCA_965208605.1. GTDB lineage: Bacteria > Pseudomonadota > Gammaproteobacteria > Pseudomonadales > Azotimanducaceae > UBA9659. The sequence goes on from OZ242345.1 coordinate 2,265,873, forward strand.
ATAGCATGCGTGCCTATGTGCATGCATCGTGGTACAACCACTGGAGTTCCATAATTATTGAAAATATTTTCAAAAATCACCAAAAGGTAATGCCTGCTGTTGGTCTTATTAAAAAAATTGATTTTTTTGTTAATAATAAGCCGTTTGATTTAAAAGTAACATATTTGCCTGAAGGCTATGTTAAGGGTTGGCGTAAATCAAAGACTTTACGACCCGAATTAACGTTAATGAAGAGGAAATGTAAGGACCTAAGCCTGGGGGTTGATGCTTCTCTTCCAGATTCGGTATTGATTCCCGACCTATGGCAAAAACTTGATGATCATCCCAATCAAAGTGCCTCTGACTTAATATCAGAGTTACAACACTGTCGCGAAAGATTATTGCAAGAAGCGATGGACAATCCGCAGCTACTGGCTCGCTGGCTTTATGAAAATCAAGGTGTTCGTCGTTTTGATGCTTCAAATAGATTGTTTTTGGTTTTAGTGGACAAACAGAACTTCTTTGATTCATGGAAATTGAAAAGAGCAAAACCTCTCGTGTCGAAAAATGTTAATACGTTTTTGGATGGGTTAGATGATAAAATCGGTTTCCAATTATCATTCTGCTGGGAAGGAGACACCTATACTGTTGAGTCTGATATTATTTTTGTCGTTAAAACATGAAATCAAAACTAATAAAACACTCCATGGGATATCTCTCTGAATTAATCTCGCCACATATCGGCAAAGCGGTGTCGCGACAGGTTGCCGTGCACTTAAATAGCGATTGATGGCGATGCGGTTCAGGGCACTGAGCTCAGCGATTTGCACGGCATTAGATGCCGAGGAAAAGAAGTGTGCAATGCAACGAAATTAAATCTCTGATATTTGAGAAAGGAAAATATAGAAATTTGTCATTGAATATCAAATATCTAGGCATATTTTCATCTCCTAATTTATCTTGACCCAAAATTTATTAGGCGGGCTATATTACTGGGTTGCTCTGGAAGTCATTGATTACTGGTTGGTAATGATATGAGGCGTCATCACGTTAAGATATTTTGGGTGGAGAAAAAACACGGCAGGAAAAAAGTTCCTCCATCCATACATGATATAAAACTTGCTGCAATAGACGAAGCGCGCGCCAACAGCTTCGGATTGTTCATTATTAACTCTAAAGATGCACCAGAAATGCAAAACGACATTCTAAAAGTATTAGGAGCATGAATGTCTCCAAAAAGATTGTTAGCCAGGTTGCTAAGCTGCGCCAGGTAATCAACCGCCACAATCATCTGTATCATTCATCAGATGCGCCAGAAATTTCCGATGCTGAATATGATCAGCTCTTCAAAAGTCTCCAACAGCTGGAACAAAAATACCCAGACCTAGTTCAGGATGACTCACCGACGATGCGGGTCGGCGGGGTGCCTCTTTCAGGCTTTAAGCAGATCACCCATGTGTTGCCGATGTTGTCTCTGGACAATGCTTTTAGCGACCAAGACCTTGCCGATTTTGACCGCCGCATCAGCAAGCGGCTGGAAACGACAGACACCATTGATTATGCCTGTGAACTCAAGATAGATGGTGTTGCTGTGTCGCTCTTGTATGAAGCCGGCACCTTGACCCATGCCGCTACTCGAGGGGACGGTACCACGGGTGAGGATATCACCTTGAATATACGCACCATCGGCGCTGTGCCGCTCAGTCTCCAGGGTAGCGGCTGGCCGAAGCGACTTGAGGTGCGAGGTGAGGTGTACTTTCCCCGCTCAGCATTTGACAAGATGAACAAATTGGCAGAAGGGCAAGGCGAGAAGGTCTTCGCCAATCCTCGCAATGCGGCTGCGGGCACCCTGAGACAACTTGACCCCCGAGTCACTGCGAAACGTAAATTAACTCTCTTTGTTTATAGCGTGGGTCTGGTTGAAGGCGGCACCTTGCCGGCGAGTCAGACAGAGATTCTGGCGCAGTTGTCTGCTTGGGGTTTCCGGGTGAACCCCCTGGTTGAGCTTGCCCATGGCATTGCTCAGTGCCAAGCATATTTTGATGCTATGGCAGCCACCCGGGCACAGCTGGACTATGAGATTGATGGCGTGGTCTTCAAGGTCAATCTCATAGAAGCGCAGCAGACTCTGGGTATCTTAACGAGAGTGCCTCGGTGGGCGATTGCGCGGAAGTTTCCTGCTGAGGAGGCGATCACTCGGGTGCAGGAAGTAGAATTTCAGGTGGGCAGAACCGGTGCCATCACACCCGTTGCCCGGCTGGCACCGGTGCCTCTGGGCGGCGTTACGGTCAGTAATGCGACCCTGCACAATATGGACGAGATTGCCCGCCTGGGTCTGTCCATTGGCGACACTGTCCGGGTGCAACGCGCCGGGGATGTGATTCCCAAAATAGTAGCGGTGGTGAAAAAAAAGCGGCGTAAATCTGCCCAAAAAATCACCTTGCCTCAATCCTGCCCTGCCTGTGGTTCCGACATCTTGAGGCTAGAGGGGGAGGTGGTCGCCCGTTGCACTGGCGGGCTTAACTGTGCTGCCCAACGTAAGGAAAGTATCCGCCATTTTGCGTCTCGGCTGGCACTTGATATTGAAGGTCTCGGTGACCGGCTGGTGAGTCAGTTGGTTGATCATGGGCTGGTCACGAATCCGGCAGATTTATTTCGTTTGACTCAAGAAGACCTGGTCCCGTTGGAACGGATGGCACCTAAATCCGCCGACAATCTCTTACACGCATTGCAGCAAAGTAAGGCAACCCGGCTGGGAAGATTCATCTATGCTCTGGGTATTCAAGAGGTGGGAGAATCCACTGCCCAGTGCCTGGCAACGCATTATGGCGACATCCGGCCACTGCAGGAGGCCAGTGAAGCGGATTTGCAGACAGTGCCAAGCATAGGCCCTACAATTGCGCAAAAAATATATCTATTTTTTCAACAGGACATCAACCGCCAAGTGATCAAAGACTTGTTGGAACAAGGTGTCCACTGGCCAGCGCAACAACCGACTGCTCAGGCCGGTGCCTTGGCTGATTTGAAATTTGTGTTGACGGGGGGGCTTAATAGCATGACCAGGAACGAAGCAAAGACACGTCTCCAAGCACTCGGTGCCAAGGTCTCGGGTTCTGTGTCCGCGAAGACGAACTATGTCGTGGCTGGAGATGAGGCGGGTTCCAAATTAACCAAAGCGACAGAACTGGGTATCAAGTTGCTCTCCGAGGAAGACTTCATTGCCCTGCTTGACGCCCATGAAGAAGACAATGGTTAACAGCAGCGGTTAAAAACAGCGGTTAACAACAGCGATTAACAACAGCGGTTAAAAACAATGATTAAGACCTTGGTGATGTTTACAGCCATTTTGATGCTGTCGGGATGTACCACTGCACCGCCGACATCGCTGAACAACATCTGCGATATTTTTGAAGAGGAGCGCAGCTGGTATAAAAAAGCGCGCAAATCATCACGCCGCTGGAACACAGATATTGCTACCATGATGGCGATTGTTTATCAGGAATCTTCCTTCGAGGCGCGCGCGAAACCACCCCGGAAGAAAATCCTCTGGGTTATACCAGGTCCAAGACCCGCTAGTGCCTACGGCTATGCCCAGGCCATTGATTCCACCTGGAAGGCCTATCAGAAGGCGACCGGCAAGGGTGGTGCAGATAGAAACGAGTTTGGTGATGCGATTGATTTTATCGGCTGGTACAACAACCGTAGCCAGCGAACAAACAAAATAGCCAGGGATGACGCCTACAATCTATATCTTGCTTACCACGAAGGGCATGGTGGTTTTGTGAAACGCACCTATAAGAACAAGCAATGGTTAATAGGTATTGCAACGAAGGTGGGCAAGCGGGCAACAAAATACCAAACACAATTAAAAAGCTGCGAAAAGAAGCTCAACCGAGGTTTCTTTAGACGGTTATTTTCATGAGTTCATCTTTGACATCCGGGCGCCCCTATAAACCATGCTGAGTGAAGATATAAAAACAGAGATACAATCTGCCTATTCTCGGCTTCTGAGTAGCAAGGGGTTCAAGTCTCGCTACTGTCAAAAAGTCATGATCGCGGAAATTGCGCGCAATCTTGCTCAGAACTTTGTTGAGAAGGGCGCTGCTGAGAAGAGCCCTGCTGAGAAGAGCAAGACTCTGTCTGCAACGTCCCCCGCAGACCCCTTTGCAGCAGACCCTTTAGCAGACTCTTTATTAGACCAGGGTAATGTCTGTGTCATAGAGGCGGGTACGGGGACGGGCAAGACGATTGCTTATGTGCTGGCAGCCATGCGTCTTGCCCAGGCCAGGGAGAAGAAACTGGTCATCGCAACGGCAACCGTCGCTCTCCAGGAACAGATTGTGTATCAAGACCTGCCAGACATCCAAAGGCATGCGGGCATGGACTTTTCCTTTACCCTTGCCAAGGGCAGACGGCGATATTTGTGCCTGTCCCGGCTGGAGTCGGCATTGCAGGGTTCGGAAGCCATGAACTCTAGTTTCGACTTTTATGATGCTCACCCCGGTAATGACGAGAAGTCCGGTCTTAAGCAGGGCAGTGTTAAGAAGTCCGATGTTAAGCAGGGCAGTCTACCTCAGTCAAGCCAGTCTCGGATTCCGCTCTTTGAAAGGATGCGCAAGAAGTTGGACCGGGGTGATTGGGATGGTGACCGGGACAGCTGGCAGACCGAAGTGGAGCAGCAAGCCTGGCAGGCTGTCAGCACGGATTATGCTCAGTGCACCGGCAAGCAGTGTAGTCATTATGAGAATTGCTGTTTCTATCGTGCCCGGGAAAATATCCATAGGGTCAAGTGTGTGGTGACCAATCATGACCTGGTGCTTGCAGACCAGGTGATGGGCGACGGTGGCATCCTGCCAGCCCCAGAAGATGCCATATACATATTTGACGAAGGGCATCATCTGCCCGAGAAGGCCAGGGGGCATCTGTCCCTCTTCATCGCGCTCTACGCTACTCGTAATTGGTTACCGCAAGCCCTACTTAGTGTGAAGCAACTCGCTGACGAGTTGGACCTGATCACTCCCGCCTCTCTTTTGGAGGTGGAAGAAGACACCGCGCATGCCGGCACCCTGCTTGATGGCGTGGCACAGATGCTGACGGCTTTTTACGAGCAAGCAACACCGGACGGTGACCGTCCTAGTAACAATCGGGGTGACCGTCGTAGTAACAATCGCGGTAACAATCGCAATGACAATCGTCGCTATCTCTTCCCACTAGGGCGGGTGCCTGAGGAACTGATGACTATTTGTGGCGAGTCAGCGGGGGCTTTCAATAATCTGTTGACCAACATCAAGAAGATTGCGCGAACTCTGCAGACCAGGCTGGATGATAAGGCAGCAGAGCAGCGGGAGGTAACAGAACACGGGCTATCGGTGGTGTCATCCATCGGTGAACGGATTGCCGCCGCCGCTGCCCTCTGGAATAACTTTGCCCTTAGCGATGATGAACAGGGGCCGCCCTGGGCAAGGTGGGTGAGTTTCAATACAGAAGGTGCCGCAGAGGGGATGGAAGTACAGCTATCGGCCAGCCCTATATCGGTCGCCGATGCGTTGCAAGCCGGGTTATGGTCCCGGTCCTGTGGTGCTCTGATCACCTCCGCAACCCTGTCCCTGGCGGGGGACTTTAGTCGCTTGCGCAATCAACTAGGCCTCGCTGAGGCGAGCCCCTGTGTCACGCTGCCCAGCCCGTTTAATTTCCTGGAACAGGGTTGCTTGCGCATTCCGAAAATGGAAGCCGAACCGAACCGACCCCAGGAACACGACCAGAATATTACCCGTCTTCTACCTGACCTCCTGGCTGATGAACCCGGGTCCCTGGTGCTGTTTACTTCTCGTCGGCAAATGCTCGCGGTGATGGATGCACTTGATGCAGGCTTCCAGCAACGCGTGTTGTGCCAGGATAGCTATTCCAAAATGGAGATACTTGAACGTCATAAGCAGGCGGTTGATGCCGGTCAGCCCAGTTGTATTTTTGGGCTTGCCAGTTTTGCCGAGGGGATTGACCTGCCGGGTGGGTATTGCACGCATGTTGTGCTTGCCAGGATTCCCTTCGCCGTGCCAGATGATCCGGTGACGGCGACCCTCTCTGCCTGGATCAATGCTCGCGGTGGCAATGCTTTTATGGAGGTGTCCCTGCCCGATGCGATCCTCAAAATGGTCCAGGCCTGTGGTCGACTGTTACGCACTGAGACCGATCAGGGCAGCGTTACTGTGTTGGATAGGCGGCTAGTGACCAAGCGCTATGGGCAGACCATTCTGCGCGCCCTACCGCCCTTCAAACGAGAAATTGACTAAGGAATGACCGGGTCGGGGCGGGGATGCCGTGTTTTTTTTGCCGTCATTCTCGAGCTTGCTCGGGAATCCAGTAAAAAAGAGTATTGTTTTCCGATTTATTCCGTCAGCATCAAAGCCTGACGCTTTCGCGCCGTTCACCCTCCCCACGCCAACCCCGGTTGCACTTCGGGGGTGACGAGAATGACGGCGGGCTGAATTCATCAACTCATGCTGCTCCAGTATATTGATTTGAAAGACAATCCGGTATACAGTTTGTGCGTGGGGCCACTGGGGTCCGCCGGACCTGGATTTCCCAGCGAGTTTAGAGGCATTGGAGCCGAGGTTCCGTCGGCATTAGAAGTAGAACAGACTTTCACGCCCTTAGAGAAGAACGGTTTTACCATTATTGATGTGACCCCGGAGAAAATACTATTTAGTATGTACGCTTGGCACCCGCCAGAATCGATGGACAAGATTTGTTCGCTGGTGCCGTTCTTTACAAAAGAGATTCCTAATACTAATTGCTAGAACGGTAATCAAGGTGAGAAAAGCGATGGCTACAAACAGAGTTTCCGTTCGGGTGGCCATCATCGTTGTTACCTTCGCTTTCTTCTATGCTGCACTGATTTCCCCACCGGCGATGTCATCACCCAATATAGTGATGATCGTTGTTGACGATATGCGAATAGACGAATATGCGGCAGGCGGACATCCCTTTGTTCAGACGCCAAATATCGACGCGCTTGCACGCCAGGGTGCCACCTTCACCCAGGCCTACCACGCCACGCCGCTTTGTTCGCCTAATCGCGCCAGTTTGTTGACCGGGCAATACGCTTCAAGGCATGGTATTATTGATAATACATCGCGCAGTTTTGCGAGTCATCGGTTGGATTTATTTGCTAAGGACTTACAGACGGCAGGCTACACCACGGCGCACATTGGCAAATGGCATATGGGAAACGATCCGTCACCCAGACCAGGATACGATCATTGGGTGAGCTTTGCTGGTCAGGGCCGTAGCGTCGATCCTATTTTGTATGAGGACGGCAAGCTGCATGAGGTGAAAGGCTACCTCACGGACGTTCTTACCGACCGAACGGTGGCATTTATCCAACGCGCAACCGATGCGCCGTTTTTCGTTTACGTGGGTCACAAAGCCATTCATCCTGACCTTCAACAATTGGACGATGGCAGTGTCGATTTCAATCAGAGTAGCCAGTTTACCCCCGCACAACGCCACCGTGGTTCCTATCAAGGCAAGGTGCTAAAGCGTCGACCGAATCATGGATTCTCGTTGGCTAAAGCTACTGAGAAACCGGTGCTCAAGGATAGCCTGGATGTGAAGTTATCAAAGGAGATGAGGGAAAAATTCAAAAATTTCGTCTCCTCTGATATTTCTGATTCTGAAATCCAACACCGTGCTGAAATGATGTTGGCCGTTGACGAGAGCCTCGGGCGAATTATCGACAGTCTGGAAAAGAAGAATATTGTCGACGACACCTTAATCATCTTCACCTCTGATAACGGGTACTTCTATGGTGAACATGGGCTGACTCAGGAACGTCGGCTGCCGTATCAAGAGGCGATCAAAGCGCCATTGATTATGCGCTACGGAGCATCAATCAAAGCCGGAGCAAGCATCAACTCGTATGCAAGTTCAGTTGATCTCGCGCCCACAATTCTTGACTTTGCAGGCGCTCGAATCCCTGAACACGTCCAAGGGGTCTCGCTGAAATCCTTGTTCAACAGTACCCCTGTACAGCCTAGAGACAAGGTTTTGGTCGAATACTTTGGCCATGAAAATCCTATGCCTTGGACTGCCAACCTTGACTACCGAGTGATAGTTAGTGGCGGTTTCAAATACATCAAATGGTTGCGCTACCAGGATTCCGAGGAGCTGTATGCCCTGGACCATGATCCTTACGAGATGCATAACCTCGCCCAAGATACTAAGTATGCGAGCATTTTGCGCGGACTCAAGCGAGACATGAATACATTGGTCTTACAGTCTATGGGGCTCCTGCCTCCTTCTGTAAAGCGCCACTGAAATTACAACAATTCTCCGTGCCAAAGTCCTTTAGCGTGCATTTCCCTTACCGATCGACAAATTACCCCCACTACTTTTGTCGATGCATTTGACGGCGTGCGAGTGAAGTCGGTAATCACACAAACTGTACGCGTTATGTCAGGAGAGATAATTTTACGCGCGCTAAGTCGGTGCCCTACCAAATCGTATATTGCTGACCATGGAAGTACGCTACAGCCCATGCCACTTTCGACCAGTTTTATCATGGCGTGCATGGTCGGAGTGCCAGAAAGAATATTTAGTTGCAGATTTTCTGTCTTTGCGTATCGATTGAGCGTTGTATGCATGCTGTCTGAGGTCGCACGCGGTAGGTAAAGAGGAAAGTTAGCTAATTCGGTAAATGATATAGGCTCTGTTGTTTTAGCCGGGTAGGCTTCTATAAAATAAAGCGATTCTCGTAACAAGTGTTGTACATCAAACTCGGAAGATTCTCCGAAATTAAAATCAATCAAAATGTCGGCCAGACCCTGTCGAAATCGATGCGCAATGTCTCCCGATAGGCCTTCAGTTAAGCCAATATTAATATTAGGAAATTCCTCTCTAAGCGTCTTAAAAAGTGGGGTGGTCAGAACGTTCGCAACACTTGACGGTATTGCTAATGCGACATCGCCATGAGGATTTGTTTCTGCGTCCTGCACACTGTTTTTTGCGTTGGCAACTTGTCTCAAGATCATTTGCGCATGACCCAAAAACAATCGTCCTGTGTCTGTTAATTCCATACCTTTACTGCTACGCAGAAACAGTTGGGTGCCCAGCTCCTGCTCCAGTGACTTTATGTTCTGGGTTAAAGCCGGTTGGGCAATATGTAACTTCTCGGCGGCCGCGCTCTGAGTGCGTGCCTCGGCGATAGCGAGGAAGTAGCGAAGTTGGCGGAGTTCCATTGGGAATGGCTGCCTTTTATCCATAATATAAAACGATGGAAAGCAGTCTAGAATATTAATATATTTATTGATAGAGCCAGCCGGACGGACATGCTTGTCAAGCTGTTGGTTGCTAACAGCTGTTGGGCGAGTGTCTCCATATAAGCCTGGGTGGTCTCGGTGGGCGCAAAACGCAAGGCTAACAGCCGACTGGTCGCATCATCAATGAAGACCATCAAGGTGCCGGGCCCTTCAAACCAGTCATGCGGTGAGCCATCAATCTGTACCAGCTCACCCAACCGGGGCCGACTCTGGTGGATTGCCGCTTTTTTACGCTGTTTCCCCCGCCATAACCCATCCTCGAGCATCCACTTGCGCAGGGTCTCCACCGAGCAATGGCAAGCATGTAGTTCGGTGAGTTTTTCGTGGGCAAAGGTCGGTCCGAAGTCAATATAATGCGCCCTGATGAGCGCCAATGCCCGCTGGCGAAGCGCATCGCTAAGCGCGTTGCCGGGACAGCGCCCCCGGTGTTTAGAGACCATCCCGGCAGCACCACAGGTGCGGTAGGCGCGGGTTAAACGTTTTACCTGTCGGACGCTCAGTTGTAGTCGTTGCCTGCGCTTGCGTCAGCTGGCGACTGATGATGGCTCGAATAACCGATACGCGGTCAAGTTCTGCATGGCTCAATGTGATGCTCCCCTTTGTCATAGTCCCTCCTGAAGTCAAAAGGGGACATTTTAGCTTTGGGCTAACAGGCATCATACAACCACAGTATATTGAACTTGAACTGGACTAAAGATAAAGTTGGTGCTCTATTGCGATTAAATTATTTCGGTGAAACCGAAGTTGATTTCTTCGCGCAAAATCACATTGGTATTCCAAACACTCTACCTACTAGTGTTGTTGAGTCAGCTGTATTGGTGGATATCGATGTATCCTTTGATGTGACAGAAAATCTGACCTTATCTGTGGGTGGTAACAATATCTTTGATGAGCAGCCAGATGAGTTGGGGACTAATGAAGTATTAAATCGCATTAGTGGCGGGCCAGGAAATGGTTTCCGTTACCCAATACGTGCTGTGTCATATGGCTTTAATGGTGCTAGCTATTACGTTAAGGCAGCGTTTAATTTCTAATCAAGTGACTTGCCAGGTGAATAAAACCTGAGATGAATACGTCAAGTTGACGTTTCTCTCAGGTTTTTTTTGATCATGATTTAAACACAAGAACTATGAGGTGATTCGAATGGTCGTTTTCGCATTAGCTGTTTTGTTTTTGCTAGGTGGTTGTTCCCCTTCCGATGAGGTTGCAGATAAAGAGTTGGCAATGGCCAAGGTAGATGATCGTCCAAACCTGGTGCTGATTGTTGCTGATGACTTGGGGCTGGGGGATATCGGGTCGTTCGGTAGTGAAATCGCAACACCCCATATTGATGCATTAGCTGCTCAGGGGCTGCGATTAACCTCTTTTCACAGTTTACCCACCTGTTCTCCAACGCGTTCGGTGCTGTTAACAGGTGTTGATAATCATTTAAATGGTATGGGAACCATGGCGGAAGACCTTCTGCCTCACCACCAGGATTTGCCCGGCTATGTTGGCCACCTGAATCAGGACGTAGTCACAGTGGCTAGATTGCTGCAAGACTCTGGCTACCATACCTATATGACCGGAAAGTGGCATTTGGGCTTTGAACCAGAACTTCGACCCCATGCCCGTGGTTTTGAACATACGTTTGCACTGCTTAATGGTACGGCTAATCATTTTAATGACCAGGGGCCCAATGCAGCCCAACCTACGGCAACGTACAGCCGCAATGGGCAAGAGGTTGATCGGCCTGAAGGCTATTCTAGCGAACTCTTTACCCAACAAATGTTGCAGCTTATGAAGACAAATAAAGAGGATGGCCAGCCCTTTTTTGCTTACTTGTCTTTCACTGCACCACACTGGCCTTTACAAGCTCCCAAAACAACCATCGAAAAGTATATGGGTCGTTATGATCCAGGTTGGGATGTAATACGGGAGCAGCGGTTTCAGCGCTTGAAAGGTCTGGGCCTTATTCATGAGGAGTTAGAGTTGCCAGGGCGCTTGCCTGAAGTACCTGCATGGAATGAACTTTCGTCTGATGAACAGCGAAATGAAGCGAAGAAGATGGCGGTTTATGCTGCGATGGTCGATAACCTGGATGCCAATGTTGGACGTTTAATTCAGCATCTCAAGGATATTGGACAATACGATAATAGCGTAATCATGTTTATGTCCGACAATGGCACTGATCCCTATGACCGCAGTGAGAGGGGTATCTATCAAGAGTTTTTTGCAGCCAATGAGTATGACAATAGCTATCGAAATATGGGTGCGGGCAATTCTTACCCATTCTATGGCCCAGGTTGGGCTCAAGTAGGCTCCGTTCATCAAAGCTATTACAAATTTCTACCGACAGAAGGTGGTATGCGTACTCCGTTTATTTTGAAGCTACCTAAAGCTTTAGAGAAAGGGCAAAACATAGATGGCTTTCAAAATATGGATGCTTTCGCTTCAGTACTCGATATCACGCCGACCTTGCTGGATTTGGCTGATGTAGAGCACCCTGGTACAAATTATAAAGAGCGCAAGATACATGTTCCGACAGGCCGCTCTATGATACCTTATCTAAAGGGTACTGAAGATACTCTCTATGCATCAGATGAGACTGTTAGTTTTGAGCTCTTTGGCCATGCATCTGTATTTATGGGTGATTGGAAGGCCGTACGTGTTAGGCCTCCCTGGGGAGACAATAGCTGGTCACTTTATAATCTGGACAATGATCCGGGTGAACAAGTTGACCTGAGCAAAGTTGCGCCTGAGCAGTTGTCCGTTTTAACAACCGCATACAAGCAATATAAAGCGACTAATAATGTGATAACAGAGCCAGAGGATGCAACTGCGTATCCAAACAAGCCAGGTTATATCAAGTTTGAAAACTAATAGAAAACAGCGCTGTAAGACAAAACAGAGGCTGTGATAAGAAAATTTTAAAGTTTGAGGGGTTAGGTATGCAGGGAATTAATGAGACTGGGTTAGTTAAAAAACCGACGACTATGCTCAGTGGCATTGTTATGGTGGCTGGTTGTGCGGTTGGGGCCGGAATGTTTTCTTTGCCAACAGTGTCAGCAGGCATGTGGTTTGGCTGGTCTATCGTCTGCATGTTGCTCTCATGGTTCTGTATGTACCACATCTCGTTAATGATTTTAGAGGTTAACCTGAACTTTGAAGAAGGGGAGAGCTTCGATACCCTTATTACAGCAACACTGGGTAAGGGTTGGAATGTTTTTAATGGTCTTCTGTTTGCTTTTGTACTCTACATTCTGGATTACGCCTATATCAGTGCTGGCGGTTCCATTATCACTCATACCCTTGCGTCTAACTTTGACTTTATCGTGCCGCAAATGGTTACAGGGGTCATTTTTGCACTGGTGCTGGCTTTTGTTGTTTGGCTGAGCACCAAGGCTGTAGATCGTATGGTGACAGTTCTTTTTGCAGGAATGATGATTGCCTTTGTAATGACGCTTTTGGAACTGACTCCTGCAATAGAGATCGACAGCTTACTTACAAGTGACTCTTCAGATAGCCAAGTCCCGTACTGGTATTTTGTATTCGCCGCATTACCATTTTATTTAACATCTTTTGGCTTCCATAGTTTGATACCGAGCCTGGTGAAATACTATGGCAAAAAACCAAAATTGATAAGCAAGAGTGTGCTTATTGGTTCGCTGGCCTGTTTTATGATTTATCTAGTCTGGCTGATTGGATCCATGGGTAGCTTAAACCGACAAGCGTTTTTATCTATTGTGGCCGAAGGTGGCAATGTAGGTGTGCTGGTAGAGACAATTAATCGGGTTATAACTGCAGAAAGCCTAAGCATCTTGTTCAATTTGTTTACCAACATGGCGATTGTGTCGTCTTTTTTGGGTGTCAGTTTGGGGCTGTTTGATTTCATTGCAGACAAATTCAAATTTGATGACACATATGCTGGCCGACTGAAAGCAGCGCTGATTACATTTGTTCCGCCCACCATTGGGGGTGTTTTCTTTCCGGATGGCTTTATTTATGCCATTGGTTTTGCTGGTTTGGCATTGGCCTTCAATGCACTGGTTATTCCGCCTTTGATGTTGCGCAGCAGTCGCAAAAAATTTGGCCTTTCTGAATACCAGGTTTGGGGAGGCAATGGTCTAATTTACTTTATTGTTTCAATGGGACTGGTTTACGCCTGCTGCCATATTTTTATGATGCTCGATTTATTGCCTGTCTTTGGAAAATAACCGCGATGATTCGCTGAAAATATGGGCTCTTAAAATACGGGCCCTAGACGTACTTAAACCTTTTTGACGAATTGAGATTTGAGTTTCATAGTGCCAATACCATCAATTTTGCAATCGATGTCATGGTCGCCATCAACCAGTCGGATATTTTTCACTTTGGTGCCCACTTTAGCCACAGACGATGAGCCTTTAACTTTCAAGTCTTTAATTACCGAGACGGTGTCACCATCGGTTAATACATTATCGTTGGCATCTTTAATAACAGGCTCATTCCCATTAGAGCTAGAGTCACTGCCGTCATGAGACCATTCGTGAGCGCACTCGGGCATACATAAAGAATACTGTCTTCGTAGGTGAATTCAGAATTGCATTCAGGGCAGTTTGGAAGATCGGACATAAATCAGACTCTTTTATTGAATATGCTTAGTGGTTAAATGCGAAACTGATACTTGGCGCGGAGCGCTAATTTTAGAACTCGTTGGGCCCTGATTGTCTCGATGAAACTGCTCATCAGGACAACGTCATGATAGTACTTTCACGGCGTGGTTATATTGCCTTTAGGAACTAGTCCTTTTGGGTGAGAAAAATTTTTGTTTGGAAGCTCAGGTGCTTGGATTCAACTCTTAAGTGCAACTTCAATTTGAATCCAAGGTGCTGTACATTGTCAACCCAAAGCTAAAATGTCCCCTTTGCTTCATTTATTACTCCTGCAACAGGCTCGGTCAAAGCACTGATTAGAGGTGTCGCCAAGGGTGATCTGGGGCGGGTTTCCAGGTGGATCGTTGCTGCCGGTGAAGTGCTTGCTCGACGCGGTTGCGCACGGTCTTCTCATCGGCAAGCATAACCGCAGCCGGTCCTTGCTGGAAGAGCCGATAAGCCAGTACTTTGCCCTGGTGCAGCAGCGTCACCGCGCCGTTAAAGTCCTCGCAGACGGTAATGGTGACACCGCGCAGACGATAGCCTTTGCCGTAGCCTTGTAGCTGGTATTCGGTGTTGCGAAACGCAATAGTCAGGTTCTTGGACAGTTTGCGCCGGTGGTGCCGGCACAGGATGAGGGTCAGTGCCTCGGTGCTGTGTAATACCTCCCGATGGGCATTGTCGGGATGGTGTGCGGGGACCGCAAAACGTCGATTGTAGTCGTCAATAAACTGGGGCAGAAAGGCGTTGGCTGGCTCAATGGAACAGATGCTTCGCAAGCGCATCTCCTTGACCAGTCGGTCTTGCAGGGTCTTATTAGCTCGTTCGACACGCCCTTTTGCCTGTGGGGTGTTGGCGTGAATAGGCTCGATGTCCAGGGTCTTGAGGGCGCGGGTAAATTGGGTGAGTTCGCCTTCCTTATCGGGGTGATTGACCCGAAAGATACTGTGTTTATCGCTATAAATGGCCACCGGACGGGCATGCTTGGCAAGCTGTTGGTTGAGGGTGACCCCAGCCCGGACGGGCAGGGAAAGATTCAACTCAAAAGAGGCATTGAGGTCGGGCATATTTTTCAACTCGGGGACAAGTATTCCAAAGCGATGAATGCCAGTGTTCTGGACGACCAGGGCGAGGCTGTCCTGATGAAGATGGGCTGTTACGGCATGGGGGTGTCGCGTCTGGTTGCCGCCATTATTGAGCAACATCATGACCAGGCGGGCATTATCTGGCCCGATACTGTTGCTCCGTTTAATGTGATTCTTATTCCGATCAATGCGCATAAGTCAGCAGCTGTCAACAAAACCACCGAACAACTGTACCAACAACTCCTTGAGTCCAGGTTTGATGTGTTACTAGATGATCGCCCCGGGCTGAGACCCGGTGTGAAGTTCGCAGATGCGGAACTGCTTGGGATTCCTCATAGAGTGGTCATAGGTGACAAGGGATTGGCACGGGGTCTGGTGGAATACACCTGTCGTCGGTCAGGGGAAACACAAGAAGTGGTTACAGACAGCATCTTTGCCTTTCTGAACGAGGTTATTAAGGGGGCTATTAACGAGGCTATTTGAGCGAGGCTATTTAGAAGGCTTATCTAGCAGGCTTATCTAGCAGGCTTATCTAGTAGGCTTACCTAGAAGCGACCCAGGAATGTTGATGGGGCTAGGGCGCAACTGCTCGGATACCCATAGCATCTAGCAATGTTGCTTCTGTCTGGGGACCAACCAGAGCCCTATAGAAATTCCCGTCTGGATCAAAAATAAAAGTGGTCGGCAACACAATTGGCCGGTCAATGCCAAGCCGCTGGTGCGGGTCTTGTGCATAGACGGGGAAGGATATGTTCATTCTAACCATGTCCCGTGCCATGCCCTGAACGTCTGGCTGGTCATAGTTCACACCCCACACCAATACCTCATCATATCTGGCGTTCAAGCTAGTCAATTCTGGAATCTCCGTAATACAAGGCGCACACCAGGTTGCCCAATAATTAATGACGAGCCACTTGCCGGAAAAGTCAGCATAGCGGTATCCCCTGCCCTGGGTGTCGTGGAAATCCGGCTGGCTACAAGAAGCAACCCCAGCGGTAAGCAATAGCAAAATAAGAAGGGAAAGAAGGGTCGGTAGACCGCCTGAGGTCGGGCTAGGCATGTGTGGTTGTAGGGGTGGTTTTAGCGGTGGTTGTTGTAGCGGTGGTTTTAACAGTGGTTTCAACGGTGGTTTTAACGGTGGTTTTAACAGCATTTTTTTAACAAGAAGGTTTTTAACAGCAACGGCTTTAACAGTACCACTTTTAACAGCAGCGCCAGGACATCAAGGGGTTCAGTGGATGATTTTCTCGCGTTGCAGAAACTGAGGTTCAAACTGGGACTCAAAGTCAAGGTCTGATGGATCACTTGTATTGCTATCCACTCTGACTACATAGCGACGGGTGGCGACCGCACCATCAAGCACCTTTGGAATCACTCGGAGAAATTCTTCTATATGTTCGGTCTCAAAATGATCTTGCAGTGCCTCGGCGGACTCCCATTCTTGAAACAGGAGCAACGTGTTTGGGTCCGAAAGGCCCACATAAAACTCATAACTGATGCACCCCTGCTCTGCCCTGCACCGATGAGCCATCTTACGCATCAGCTTCAGTGCTTCTTTTCTGGTTTCAGCTTTTAGCGGGAACACGCCGTGAACAATAATCATAAGCACTACTCACTATCTAGGCTGTCAAGTATAACGCGAATTGTTGCTTGATAGTAACGATTATAAGCCTCGGATTCCAGTGGCTGTTTCTGGGCGTTGAGGCCTAGCGGGTATATCAAGGTGCTTGCCTTTGTTCCTCTGGATTCCCCTCACCCTAGTCATCACAGCCGATGGCTGTAATGACTAGGGTGACGAGAATGACAGCGTGACGTCCCTGCTCCTTCTGGCGGCTTACGGCGCCCCGCGCCGTCATTCTCGAGCTTGCTCGGGAATCCAGAGGACGAGCGGTACAGTCTGTCGCAGGGCTGGGTCAAGAACGGAGACAAGGCACAAGCCCAGCAGCACATTATCCAGTCACTGAACCTATACACCGACCGAACCCCGTTGAGGTGTAGTGGGAATATCACAGGTGGTTGGCTTTGTTCCTCTGGATTCCCGACCCCCCAGTTATTGTCCGATGGCTGTGATGACTGGGGTGACGAGAATGACGGGGAGAAGTGTCATCCCCGCCGAGGGCGGTGCCGAATGAGAGCCGCGCGAATGACGGCGGGGAGGGAATCCAGAGGCACGAGCTCTAATGTATTGGGGAATTATCTATCGTTATTTAACCGAAGGTCTCTTATTTCCTGGTTAAGACTTTCGATGAGTGCAATAGTTCTGTCACTGTTTTCTATCATGGTGTCCAGGCGAGTCTTGATGCCAAATATTGCAAAAGGCAATAGAAACCAAAGCACTGCTGCAACAACTAAAAATATAATTAGTATCAAACCAAATGTACCTGCGAATAAACCTTCCATATCTACTACTCCTTATTTATTTTGGATTTACTATGATGATTCCAGCATGGGTTTTCACAGCTAATTATTTCTTCTTCTACATACGTTCTCATGGCATCCGGCTCTACTTTTATAAACTTTACTCCAATTTTTAGTTTTTGGTGTACTGCTTCTCGAACCCCGTCGAGTTTAGAGCCAGTTTGCGCATTTTTTGTTATCAGATGCTCTGTTATTCGCTGCCGCATGCCTTCGGATTTCCTTTGCCCAACATATTTTAATGCCCACTTTCCATTACCTTTTTTGGTATAAATGGCATAAATATTGGCTTTCTTTCTTAATGAACCTAGAAGATATTCATTTTGGGCTTTCAGTGCTGCTTTTTGACTGTCGCTCCCCCACACACGATGAGTCGCAGACTTACCAATAAACTGGTCTGGGTATTTAAATTCAGTAACCTCACCTTCGCACAAAAGGGCGTCCTTACAACTATCAATACATTTCTTTAAGTCTTGCCTTGAAAAGGATATTACTTTTATGTTCATCACTAGTGTGCTCCTTTAATGGATGATGTCCTGCTTGATATTCTTGGTTTCCCGCCTTCTCGAGAACGACGAGGTCGGGGCGGGAATGATGGAGAGAGGGGAGCCAAGATGCAACCTACTCCGTTGCCGTCACTGCGCCGTCTTTGATGAGGGTATCAATGTCCCCATCGCTGAAGCCAGCGGCGGTAAGCAGGGCGCGGCTATCCTCTCCTGGGATTCTCGAGCCATGAGTTAAACCCACCTGGGTGCGGCTGAAGCGAGGCGCAGGAGCAGGTTGCAGCATGTCATCAAGTTCAACATAAGATTGACGAGCCTTGTGGTGCGGATGATGGTGTACTTCATCAATAGCAAGCACTGGCGCAAAACAAACATCAGTAGCTTCCATAACTTCACACCACTCATCGCGGGTTTTCGTTTTGAACACCTGGGTCAGCTTTTCTTTGTGCTCCTGCCATTTCTTTGTATCCATCTGGGCAGAAAACTCAGCAGCAGGAAGTTCAGCCTTCTTCACCAGTTCCGCATAAAACTGCGGCTCAATAGAACCGATTGAAATGTATTTTCCATCGCTGGTTTCATAAGTATTATAAAAGTGCGCGCCGCCATCAAGCAGATTAGTCCCTCTTTCCATACGGAAATAGCCCGCTGCCTGCATGGTGAAAAACATCGCCATTAAGGTGCCAACACCGTCAATCATCGCCGTATCTACCACCTGCCCCTTGCCGGATTTTTGTGCTTCAAGCAGTGCGCACACAAGACCAAAGGCAAGCAGCATGC
Source organism: Candidatus Azotimanducaceae bacterium (assembly GCA_965208605.1). GTDB lineage: Bacteria > Pseudomonadota > Gammaproteobacteria > Pseudomonadales > Azotimanducaceae > UBA9659. The sequence goes on from OZ242345.1 coordinate 2,284,562, forward strand.
CGCCACCTCCGAAGTCGCCCACCAGATTCAGCGGGGGGATAGGCTTCCCGCCTTGAGTACCTATAGCGTGGAGCGCACCCGCCAGCGCAATGTAATTGATGTCATGTCCTGCTGCCGGTGCAAGGGGTCCTTCTTGCCCCCAACCTGTCATGCGGCCATAAACCAGCTGGCTATTCCGTGCCATGCACTCATCGGGACCAAGCCCGAGTCTTTCCGTCACACCGGGTCTAAACCCCTCAAAAAGGGCGTCGGATGATGCACAGAGTGTCAACACGACTTCCCTGCCGGCGGCACTTTTGAGATCAACTGCAATTGACTTCCTGCCACGAGTCAGAACATCTGCAACGCGTTTCGGTTGCGCCTTAGCCGGGTCAATACGGGTACGGTCAACGCGAATGACTTCCGCGCCCATGTCGGCCAGCAACATGCCGCAGAAGGGTCCGGGGCCAATGCCCGCCAGTTCAATAATTTTCAAGCCGTTAAGGGGTCCCACCTTGCTTGCTCCCGTTTAGATACAGAGGGTTATTTAGTCATATTCAGGAGGCATTTTCTACCAAGGCTCTATTGCTAGTTCTAGCCACTTGATAATGTACACTGAATCATATTCCTGTCTGCCCGGTTATTAGGGCAGAAGGCACATCAACACAAAAGGAGGATGCGCATGTCATCTCATCATTCACAATGAGGGCTCCTACACACAATGAAGGCTCTTACACACAAACCGCTGAAGGCTCTTACACACAAACCGCTGAAGGCTCTTACACACAAACCACTGAAGGCTCCATCCGGGATTTCGCCGCCCAGGTGACTCTGAGTATCACTGGTGGGCTGAACTGTGCGCTGACCCTGATGGGCAATCAGCTCGGTCTCTACACTGCGCTGAGTAAGGGCGGGCACATGAATAGCCAAGCACTGGCAGAGGCAACACAATTATCAGAGCGCTGGGTCCGGGAGTGGCTCTATCAGCAGGCATGTATCGGGCAGATAGCGTATGAGGTTGCCGGGGATGAATTTTTCCTCACTCCCGAAGCAACGGCGGTGCTCGCCGACCCCGAGCATCCTGCATGGCTTGGGGGTATGTTCCAATCAGTGGTGGCACTCAATGACAGTGTTGACCAGTTGCCCGATTGCTTCCGCACCGGTCTCGGGCAAAGTTTTGATGCTAAGGGGGAAGCCTGTGCCTGCGGTATTGAAAATATGAGCCGCAAATTCCAATCCGACTATCTGGTGCCGATGATCTTACCGCAACTTGATGGGCTGGTTGAACGACTGTCCGCCGGTGCAAAGGTAGCCGATGTGGGTTGTGGTAGCGCCACTTCAACTATCGCTATGGCGCGTGCCTTCCCCAAAAGTGAATTTATCGGTTACGACATTTCCATCCACGCACTCAACCGAGCGCGCAGCAAGATAGATGCTGCTGGTCTGGGCAATGTTTCCCTGCGCAATCCTATTGACCATCCCCTGCCAGAAGATGCCAGCTTTGATTTCATGACGACTTTTGATGTGGTCCACGACTGCACCCACCCCGTAGCCTTGATTGCGGCTATCAGGAGCTCACTCCAAGAAACGGGAATCTGGCTTTGCGCTGATGTCCAGGGTCTGCCCAGCTTTGCGGAGAACATGGCGCACAACCCCATAGCCACTTTGGCCTATTCCTTTTCCGTCATGGTGTGCATGTCTGCTGGCCTGTCAACACCCGATGGTGCTGGGCTAGGTACGCTTGGTTTTCATGAGCAGAAGGCAAGAGAAATGACTAAAGATGCCGGCTTCTCGCACTTCACAAGAGTGCCTTTTGAAGCCGATGTGTTTAATGCCTTCTACGATATTCGTCCCTGAGGCTTGGGATAGACAACATCGGATACTGGAATAACCCGAAGCACCAAAAAAAACACCCTCGTCAGAGGGTGTTTTCCACGATGAGAGACTACCCTAGCCGCCGAAGCCGTAACGGAGCGAGACGCCGTAGATACGCGGCTCGGTGAGGAAGTAATTCCTGAAGTAACCCGAAGTATCTGAGGTCAGATAGTGGCCGGTGACATTGTCTTCATCTTGGATGTTGCGGACAAAAGCTCGAATCTGCCAGTTGTCATTCATGCTCTCGTAGATCAGTGACAGGTTGTGCTGATCCCAACCATCAATCTCATCTCCCTTGGTGTTGAACTCTCTGGCATAAGAATCATCTTGCAGATAGTAGTCCCACCTGAGCGTGAGGTCGCCCGCCAAAGCCGGAACGGGCAAGGTGTACTGGACGCCGACTCTGAGGGTGAACTCTGGGGCATTAGGCAGGGAGTTGCCGTCCAGGTCAGTCGGGAGCCCGCTGGATACATCTACGCCGTTTACCGTAAGCCAATTACGAGAGAAGTAGGCCGGGATACCCGCCGCAGGATGCCCTGTTGGATAGACACTACTGGGCGCGGCAAGACCATTGAGATGACTCAAAGTACCAGGGCCGGTGGTACCCGTTCCCGGCATGTGGGCACGGGCAACCAGATCCGGGGTCAGTTGTGACAACCTTGCTATGTAGTTGGTACCGGTGAGCGCCCCGGCATCAATATTTTTCAAATTGACCCAATCAGGATCCCCAGCCGTCTTGCTGGTCACATCCACGGAGCTAGCACCATCAAGTGCTGTATCAAGCCAGGAAAAGGAACCATCAATGCTCAGATTCGGTAGCATCTCGGGCTGCCAGGTCCACTCCAGTTCAAGCCCCATAATATCGGCATCAATATTCTCATTGATGGAAGAATTGTTCCTGATACGGGTCACCTGAAGGGCCGTATAGTCATAGAGAAAGGCGGTACCATTTAAGACGAGTTGCCCATCAGCCAAGGTGCTCTTGAAACCCACTTCCAGAGAGTCCACTTCCTCTTCATCAAAGGTGAATGAGGTGTCACTCTGAAAAATTGGCGCAATGGGGGGGTTAAATCCGCCCGGCTTATAACCACGCACGAAGAAGCCGTAGACAAGTATATCTTCAGTTAATCGGTAATCCAGCCCGATGCGCCCAGTCACTGATGACCATTCGTCCTTCGTGGGGCTACCAGTGAGCGCGCGCACTTCGTTAAAGCCGGTAACCGTGCCTACTCTGTTGCTGAGGGCGATACGTTCAGCACTATAGGGAAGAGTCGCTTCGGCGGCAGTGAGTTCTTCCGGGGTCACGCCGTGGAAGTAAAACAGTTCTGGGTTGTAGGGCCCCAGTGCTGGAATCAGCGCCGGATTCAGGAAGGTGCTCACGCGACTCCATCGCCTCTGTAGACCGATATCCGTGGGGAGTTGCCCACCAGGTAACGTGGCGAGGTTTGCCACATAGTCGGGGTCAATAGCGGGGCTACCAGCCCCAGCGGCAGTCGCGAAAGTCTGATCTGCTGTCAAGGGGTTAATCGCCGCGGCAACCTGAGCAGTAACCCCCGCGGTAACCTGAGCAGTAACCGCCTCGGTAACCCCTGGAGTAAGTAGATCTATCACTGCTTGATCGGTTCCATCCAAACCCTGTGCTGTTGCCGTTGTCGCTATTGCTCCAGGCAACTGCTGAGCAACTATAGCGGCTATTGTGCCTGCCTGGGCGGCAACCCCGCCCGCTATTAACTGCTGTTTAACGCCCGGAAGATATGAACCATAAAGAATGCCGCTTTGATCAAAGGACGAAAAGAAGGCATTGGCACTATTGGGCTCTTTTTCATCCTTGTTCTGCCGCAGGCCTACCGTCAACTTCAGACGCTCACTCAGATCAAAATAAACTTCCGCAAACGCTGCTCTGCCTGTCTGTAGGGTCGGCTCATAGGGATTACCCGGCACATTGAACATGCTCGGATAGAGGGCCGGGAAGCCCAGGTTTTGGGCACCCACCAGAGCGACTGAATCCAGCCCGTTACTCTGGACATAGTAGTCGCCGTACTGCTCTCCTGAGTAGGCACTGACACCAGCCTGGAAGTTAAAAGGACCGTCCAGTGAAGAGGCGACCCGCAATTCCACTGTCCAGTAATCACTATTGTTGTCAGACTGGTCCATAGAGAAGACGCGAGTACCATCATCATCATTGAGGCAACCACCGAAGATGCCCGCGGTAGCGGCAAGATAATCACACTCAGTGCTTGTAAAGGAGCTCCCCGAACCGCCCGGTGCGGGCACAGAGGTGGGCCAACGGCCATCAAAACCCAGGGCGGCTGGGGACGGGTGAAGGGTTGGCCCTACATCCATGTTGTAGTCCATTTGACTGAGATACTCCACCTCTTGATAGGCACCCAGAAAGCCAATGGTGAAGCTGTCAAAATTATATTCATAACCCAGGGTGTAGAGATCTTCCTCGTACTTATAGACCGGTTCAAAGTCGGTGTGCATTTCCCGCAAGCTATTACGGGCGGGTTGAGGATAGTCTTGCTGAATGCCACCGGCGCCATCGGGTATGCCCTCATAGCCGAGAGGCAAGGAGCCAACACCACCAGGACCCCGAGCATTCAAGCCAAAGAAAATCCCGGCAGTCGTGCTACCAGGATGCGGGGTATCAAAGCCGGATTCGTCTGGCTCGCAACCCAGGGCGGGGACAGCTGTCCTTTTACACACCTGATTGGTCAGCCGGGCGCGGTCATCATCCTCATCAAAATAGTTGTATTGCAACCAGAAGTTGCTGTTTTCCGTAATATCCCAAGAGAAGGTCGCACGCAATGCGAGTATATTCCTACCATCCACATCGTCATTTATATTGGGGAGACTTTCCCCGGCATCGTTCACCAGGCCATAAGCGGTATTCTCAATATAGCCATTCCGCTGCAGGCGGAATCCCGCTAGACGCAGGCCGGCGCTGTCACTGAAGGGAATGTTGAGCGCGCCCTTTGCCCGGACGTTGTTGTAGTCCCCACCTTCAAGATCAAAAAAGCCGCTGAGGTTGTCATAATCCGGCATGTTGGTCACCATATTGACGGAGCCGCCAGTGGCATTCCTGCCGAAGAGGGTCCCCTGTGGACCGCGCAGGATCTCAACTCGTGACACATCAAAGAACTCAATCAAGTTCAGGTTAGTTGCCACGGGGATTTCATTGACATGAGTGGATACGCCAGCCTCCCCTGTGGTACCGATAACCAGCCGACCAATGCCGCGGATGCTGAAACTTGAGCCGCCAAAGTTGGTCGCGGTGAAGGAGACATTGGGCGCCGCCATCTGCAGGTCAGACGGGCTGATAATGCCTTTATCCTCAAGCATCGCACCGGTCAGCGCGGTTACTGCTATCGGGACATCTTGCAGATTTTCATCCGTGCGCTGGGCGGAAACAATGATCTCTTCAATGACAGTTGCTGCCTGAGCAGGCAACGATGAGAAGTTCAATGAGACGCTTATGAACAGCCCCAGCAAGAGCGCTGGTAGTGGATAAAAGATGTATTGCGATTGACGCGGTTTGTGTTGCTTTTGTGACCCGTGGTTTTGTGAGAATTGTTTTTGTGACAGCATGGTGGAGCTCCCCCTTTTTTGATATGAGATGTTTCAATATGAGATTGTAACAGCCAATTGTCTTGGATTCCCCATGCCAAGACGATCTAGTAGATGCGATTTAACACAGAAAAATGGTCATTTCAAGCCCCTGTATGATGTTGCTTGCATAGATTATTCAGCACAACTTGCCAAATCTGTATATGATGATAATATACAGCCATGATTGACTGGACAAAGGCAACTGGATTTGAATGGGACCACGGCAACTCGCGTAAAAACGAGACAAAGCATAATGTCAGCCGGTCGGAAGCTGAACAGATATTTTTTAACCAGCCCATTTTGATATTGGAAGACCCCGAGCACAGCCAGAGCGAAAGCCGCTATCATGCCTTGGGGGTAACAGATATGAGCAGGCTTCTGCATATTACCTTCACCCTTCGTCATTCAGGAAGTCTAATCAGAATTATTTCTGCACGTAATATGCACAGAAAAGAGAGGACAGTTTATGAGCAAGCTAAAAAAGACGCCTAAATTTAATTCGGTTACCGAAGAACGCGCCTTTTGGGAAACCAACGATTCAAGCGAGTATGTCGATTGGACCACGGCCAAACCAGCCACCTTTGCCAACTTAAAACCATCGACCAAAACCATATCTCTGCGCTTGCCAGAAGGTTTGCTTGATAGCATTAAAATTGAAGCTAATAAGCGTGATATGCCCTACCAGTCTTTGATTAAAGCCTGGCTAGCGGAAGATGTAGAGGAAAGCAGACACTACATATGAGCAATAGGCTTATCAGTAAACAAATAATCTTTGTATGCACCGACGAAAAACGAATCTATTCGCTATTGGCGCAAAGTTTTTGGTGTTTTATTTGGAGGTTAGAGCAATGTCTACAGCAACTGCAACACACACCAATATTGATGTTTACGCGCACCATATTGCCGACAAGGTGGCTGCGGACTTGAAACGATTACAACGACTTTATGGCATTGACAGCCCAACAGATATAGAAATTGATGCTCATCAAAAAGAATTGCATATATTATTGGCTGCTGGGCTTTTGGGTACCATCACCTATGGCTACCTGCGAAACAATAAATGGATTGTGGCGTTGAAATATCAAGCTATTAACGGTGGTGTTTCTGGTAGCGACTCTAGTGGTATAAGGCTGGAAGCAGACCTAAGCGGCTCTCATTTTTCCTCAATTTTAATCTATTCAAGTGGTTGGGACACGATGCCTGAACAGGAAAGATTAGCTTTTGAAAAAAGTCTTCCATTCCAACGCGAAAAGGCAGAAGAACCAAATACTGAGAGAGGCTACTGGGCTGAGGGCATAAGATATACAGCGGGTGGATTGGGCGTGCAACGTTTGATGATACAAATAAATTAACGGAGTGAAGTGCTAACAGTGTTAAGAATCATTCGGTAGGACTTATCGTCTATGCTCCTCAAGAAGAAGAGTTCATAGATAAGCCAGCTATGGCAAAGATGGTGTCATCATCGCCTCCCCGCCGTCATTCTCCCGAAAGTGTAAACCATGTCTCCGATATGGATACCTCAGTAGCATGGCTACCGATTCTTTTTGACCCACAAGAGTGATACAGTAGCCTCTCTTTAACCTGACCTATCATTCATTAATGAAAATTCACCTCAGCCCCCAGGCGGCAAGCCCGGTATTCCAGCAGATCGCTCAGCAAATTCACTTCGCCATCACCGCCGATGAGCTGCCGCCGGGCACCAGGCTCCCCAGCATTCGCAAGGTGGCAGCCGACCTGGGTATCGCCCCCAACACCGTCGCCAAAGCCTATCGCCAACTTGAGTTTAGGGGGCTATTAAAAGCCCGGGAAAGATCAGGATATACCGTCGCCCCACCCGCTGCCGCAAGTCGCTATCAGGCGCGGGGAGTGAGTAGCGACAAACAAGAAGTACATGCGGCGCTTGAGCCGATGCAACCCGGTCTCTTCCCCGGCGCATTTTGCAAGGTCACCGAGGACTTCCTCAGTGGCAACCCCAACAAATGCAATGTGATACACGCTGATGGCGCGGGCACCAAATCCATCATTGCCTATCTGAGTTACAAGGAATCGGGAGATGTCAGGGTCTTTCACGGTATCGCCCAGGACAGCATCGTGATGAACCTTGATGACCTCCTCTGCGTTGGCGGTTTTGAGCGCATTCTCATTTCCAACACCATCAATCGCAACGCCATGAACTGCCCCGGCGAGGTGATATCAGCATTGATTGAGGGCACTGAAGCCTTCCTCGCTAAGCTGCGCGACCAGCAAGTCAAGATCTACTCAGGCGGCGGGGAAACTGCCGATGTCGGTGATCTGACTGGCACGATTATGGTGGATTCCTGCGCCGTGGCGATGATGAATAAACAAGACATCATCGCTAACAAGATCACTCCTGAGCTTGCCATTGTTGGCTTGGCATCCACGGGCAAAGCCATTTACGAGGACAACTACAACAGCGGCATAGGCAGCAACGGCTTGACCAGTGCCCGGCACGATATGCTGTGCCACTACTATGCGGAACAGTATCCTGAGACCTTCGACAGCAGCATTGATGCCCAGCTGGTCTACTGTGGGCCCCACATGCTGGACGACCCCCTGGCCGAGAGCCCGTTGACGGTGGGGGAAGCTCTCCTCAGCCCGACTAGAAGCTACGCGCCGGTCATCTACCAGATACGGGAACTGCTAAGGCAAGAATTAAAAGGCATAGTGCATTGTTCTGGCGGTGCCCAGACCAAATGTCTTAAATCCGGCAAGGATATTCACTACATCAAAGACCATCTATTCGCCATCCCGCCCCTCTTCGCCGCCATCCAACAAGTGTCCGGTACTGACTGGCATGAGATGTATCGGGTCTTCAACATGGGGCATCGTATGGAAGTGTTTGTGCCGCCTCGCCGAGTCCCAGAGGTGATTGACATTGCTGCCAGTTTTGGCGTTAGTGCCATGCAGATTGGCAGGACTGAGCCGTCCGACACGGCTAATCGCTTGACGATTATTGACCCTCAGGGGAGGCAGCTGCGCTATGCCACTGCATGACACTTATTCATGACACAACCGCATGCCACGGCTCAAGATACTTCTTCATCCCGCAGCAGATCTGCCAAGGACTGATAGAAGTGAGCCACAATAGGCAGAGACCAGGTTGATTTACGCGCGACAAATCGCACCGGGCGGTGCAGCCCACGACTGCCAAGATTGATCAAGCAGGATTCGGGGATTTTCAAAGTCTTGGCGACGCCGACCGGCACCAGGCCATGACCAAAGCCGGCAATCGCCATCTGGGCAACACTAAAAAAAGACTCTAGGGACACTTCCCTTTTGATCCCCAGACGCTTTACCTCATCCCGAAAAGACCGCCAGGCACCCGAGTAGTCTTCAATCGTGATGACGCCCAACTCACCCTTGGCGGGGAAGGTGATTGGTATCAGCCCCGAAGGAATGATGACCATGGGTTCCTGAGTTAAGACCTCGGATTGCAAATCAGTATCCAACGTATCTGAGCCAGTGCAGACTCCCACCATGAACTCGCCGGAACGGATACGGTCCAACACCACGGGCGTCCGGTGAGTGTGGAAGACGAAGCTCAACTTGGGCAGCGCATCCTTGACACTATGGAAGACCGCCGGTCCCCAGGAAGACAGAATCGCATCTGAGACACCCACCACCAGCTCCCCATGGCCGGTGGTGGCATCGTCCATAAAGAGGCTTCTGAGTTCAGAGAGTATCGGCGATATCTTGTCCACCAGTTGCTTGCCATGCTGCGTGAGTTCAACTCGCCTTCCCTTTTTTTGAATCAGCTTGCGGTCATAAAATTGTTCCAGGGCGGAGACGCGCTTGCTAACCGCAGACTGGCTAATTCTCAGCTCGGTACTTGCTTCCACCATGGTGCCGGTGCGCGCCAGTGTGAGCAGAGTTTCAAGGTTTTTAATCACTGCTTCCTCTCCAGATTGGCAAGTGTTTGGGCATCATTGGTTCTATTATGCGCGGTCACGCTACCAGTCACGCTACCTGCCTATTGTGGTATCGTAAACAAGTCATTTAATGACCGGTTAAGTCATCTTTCAGCGGAGCCAATGATGTCCCAAAAAGGTTTAACAACGCCAGCCTCAGAAGCCATGGCCGATAGGGATGGCGTCATCTGGTTTGATGGCGAACTGGTGCCCTGGCGAGAGGCAAAGGTACATGTGCTGACGCATACGCTCCACTATGGATTGGGCGTCTTTGAAGGCGTAAGAGCCTACGCCACAGATAAGGGTCCAGTCATATTCCGTCTGCATGATCATACTGAACGACTCTTCAAGTCGGCGCACATCATGCGCATTGATATGCCATTTTCCCGGGATGAGATGAATGTCGCCCAGATACAAGTTATTCGGGAAAACGCCCTCCAAGAAGCCTACCTCAGACCCATGTGCTATTACGGTGCCGATGCCATGGGGCTCAGGGCGGAAAATCTGACCCCCCATTGCATTGTCGCTGCCTGGGAGTGGCCCAACTTCATCACCCCCGATGCGGGCACCAAAGGCATCAAGGTGCGCACCTCGTCTTACACTCGGCACCATGTGAACATCACCCTGTGCAAGGCAAAGGCTAACGGCAACTATATCAATTCAATGCTTGCCTTGAGGGAAGCGCTGGAAAGCGGCGCTGAGGAAGCCCTCTTGTTAGACAACGAGGGCTATGTCACTGAGGGCAGCGGGGAAAATATTTTCCTGGTGCGACAGGGCAAACTGCTCACACCTGACCTGACCTCATGCCTTGATGGTATTACCCGGAACACGGTATTTGCGCTGGCGGCGGAATTGGGCATTGAGGTCGTGGAGCGGCGGATCACCAGAGACGAGGTGTACATCGCTGATGAAGCCTTCTTCACGGGTACCGCGGCGGAAATTCTGCCCATTAGGGAACTGGACGGCAGAGTGATTGGTAGCGGCAGTCGTGGTCCCATTACTGAAAAGATTCAGTCTGTCTTCTTTGAGCAGATCATGGGCAAAAGAAGTGAACATCCTGAATGGTCAACACTCGTTGACTAGGCTGGCTGAACACTACCCTGCACAGCTTGTAAGTATCACTCTCTAAGCAGATCCCGGTGAATAGCGTCCTAGCAGAAAACACCCAGCGCCTTCTGGTACTGGCACCCGCATGGGTCGGGGACATGGTGATGTCCCAGGTCATCTACGCTCACCTCAAAGCCACCAACCCCCGGCTAAGCATTGACATCCTGGCACCCCGGGCAACCTTGGCACTGGGGTCTCGGATGCCGGAGGTCAAGCAGTGTCTGCTTATTGACCAGGGTCATGGGCAGGTCGGCATCAAGTATCGCTACCAACTCGGGCGCCGGCTGGCGGCAAACCGCTACACTCAGGCGATCTTGACGCCCAATTCCTTCAAGTCAGCGCTAGTGCCTTTCTTTGCCGGGATTCCGCTCAGGACGGGCTTTCTCGGTGAAGGTCGATACTTCCTGCTGAACGATATTAGGCGTTTGGATAAAACCCGGCTGCCGAGAATGGTGGATCGCTTTCTTGCCTTAGCCATGAATAAAGAGTCCATGAATAAAGAACAACAAACTGAGGGCTCCCCGGTCTCCCCGCAACGCTCCCCACCATTCTTCCCCAAGCTACAAGTTGACTCGGATAATCAACACGCACTCCTCAGCACACTGGGGTTGGGCACCCAACGCCCTATCATCGGTATCTGCCCGGGCGCCGAATTTGGTAGTTCCAAACAGTGGCCAGAGGAACATTATGTTGCCCTTGCCCGAGAAGCCATCCTCGCCGGGAGTAGCGTATGGATCTTTGGTTGCCGTGCCGATGCGCCCTCTGGTGCCCGGATTAGGCAGCAGTTACCGGCGCATTGTGTTGACCTTACGGGCAAGACTTCATTACTTGATGCCGTAGATTTGCTTGCGCTATGCAAGCAGGTGGTCTGCAATGATTCCGGGCTGATGCATGTGGCGGCGGCAGTAGGGGCTAGAGTCATCGCCATCTATGGGTCAACCTCAGCCCGGTTTACACCGCCATTGAGCGATACGGCGAGCATCGTGCAACGGGAATTATCCTGCCGCCCCTGTTTTGCACGCGAATGTCCTCTGGGACACAAGAATTGTCTCGTGCAAATATCCGCGCAAGATGTGCTGCAGTTACTTTAGAATGATGGCATGAGTAATGGCATGAAAGTACTGCTGGTAAAAACATCTTCTCTGGGCGATCTGGTGCATGCCTTATGTGCAGTAACCGAGGCGCAGCAGCATCGGGAGTTTCAACTGTCATGGGTGGTTGAGGCGGGGCTGGAACCGATAGTGCAACTGCATCCCGCCGTGCAGGAGGTCATCCCGGTGGCGATTCGCCGATGGCGGCGTTCAATGATGCAGTCTGCTAGCGAGGTAGGGGCATTCATCTCGAAACTTCGTAGCACTGAATACGAGCTGATTATTGACGCTCAGGGGCTATTAAAGAGTGCCATGATTACTCGTTTTGCGCGGGGACAACGGCATGGTTTTGATCGCGCCTCAGCACGGGAATCAATCGCCAGTCGGTTTTACGATCAGTGTCATCCGGTGCCGGTCAACCTACATGCTGTGACTCGGCAGAAGTTGCTGTTGGCAGGGTGTTTGGGTTACGAGGCGCGCCCCGGGGCAGACTATGGCATCCCCGTTGATACCCGCCGGAAACACAAGAAAATTATGCTACTCCATGGGACTTCCTGGGCCTCAAAAGAATTGCCGGAAAGTTATTGGCGGGAGCTGGCAATCCTTGCCACGGCTGCAGAGTATGAACTGCTCCTCCTCGGCGGCAATGAGCAGGAATGGCAGCGGGCACAAAGAATCGGTGCGGGTTTGAAGGCAGAAGTCCTCAGGCAACCACCACTCAGGGAGGTCATCAAAAAGATGCAATCCTGTGCCGGCGTGCTCTCTGTGGATACCGGGCTAGGTCATCTTGCGGCCGCCCTCGGGCTACCACTAGTAGCCCTCTTCGGTGCCACCGACCCAAGGCTGACCGGCATGACCGGCAGCAGCACAAAAGTGATAACCAACAACCACTTAGCCTGCATCCCCTGTAAAAAGCGCGGCTGCCAGTGGCACCGAGAGGCAAGCAGTATTTACCCGCCCTGTTATCAACCCACAAGCCCGGAAGACCTATGGCACGTCTTGCAGGCACAGATGCGCCAGAGTGAAGTAGCGGGCTGATGACCAGACACCAAAAAATTACCCCAGAAGATGCCCCGGAAGATGCCCACGGGACTATTGCCTTCTGCCTGTTCAAGTACTTCCCCTACGGTGGCTTGCAACGGGATTTCCTCCGCATCGCCTTAAAAATCCAAGCCAAGGGTTACCGGGTACGAGTCTATACATTGAGCTGGCAAGGCGATATTCCCGCGGGATTTGAAGTCATCCTGGTGCCGGTCAAATCCTGGACCAATCATAGCCGATACAAGAAGTACCATGTCTGGCTCAGTCAACATCTGCGGCATCATCCCGCAAGGCAAGTAGTCGGTTTTAACAAGCTCCCGGGGCTGGACATCTACTTCGCCGCTGATCCCTGTTACGAGCATACTGCACGCACCCAACGTAGCAGGCTCTATCGGTTATTGCCCCGCTATAAACTCTTCTCAAGGTTTGAAAGCGCGGTGTTCAATGCCGATGCCAAGACGGAAATCATGCTGCTCTCGGGCATGCATATTCCGATATTTATAAAATACTATGCTACTCAGGAAGAACGTTTCCATCTCTTGCCCCCGGGTATCGCCAGAGACCGGATGGCAACCCCAGACAAGGCGCAGGTCAGGCGGCGGCTCCGTGCCGAATTTGGTATTGCCGATAATGAGCTCTTGCTACTCATGGTCGGTTCCGGGTTTATCACCAAAGGACTGGACCGTAGCCTCAAAGCACTGGCTTCACTGCCCAGCAGTCTGCTTAAAAACACCCGCCTGATAGTCATTGGTCAGGACGCACCTCGGGCCTTTCTCAGGCTAGCTACAAGGCTGGGCGTCGGTGCCCGGCTGAACATTTTATCAGGCAGGGAAGATGTGCCGAGATTTCTGATGGCGGCAGATTTGCTGCTTCATCCCGCCTATACCGAAAATTCGGGTACGGTATTGGTGGAAGCACTCGTCGCCGGCCTGCCGGTCTTAGCAACCGATGTCTGCGGTTACGCACATTTTGTGGAAGCAGCCGATGCCGGGAAGTTAATCCCGTCTCCCTTTCAGCAGGAAAGATTTAACACCCTGTTAGCGGCAATGCTCCGCTCCCCCGAACGAGCAGTATGGTCCGCCAATGGCATTGCTTATGCCCAGGTCGCCGATATATTCAACATGCATGCACTGGCAGCAGATTTAATTACCGTTAATATTGAATCCCAAGCACACCCTATTGAGCAGCTTTGAGATGCATGAAGTGATTTACATTGCCGATGAACTCAGTGGGCGGTTCCGCGAGACACCCCTGTTTGACCAGGTTGCTGCTCTGCAAGGTGAGCCGTACCGAGACATGGTTACCCGGCGCACCATCAGATTCACGGAAAACGGCAAGGCTTACTTTGCCAAGGTGCACTTCGGCGTGGGCTGGTGGGAAATTTTCAAAAACTTATTGCAAGGGAGATTGCCGGTCATCAGTGCCGCCAATGAGTGGCATGCGCTCCGGCACCTGGCAGGAACCGGCATTGATACTCTGGAGCCCGTGCTCTACTGCAAGTCGGGCTGGAACCCCGCGCGGATTCGCTCCTGTATCATCACCCGCGCCCTGGACAACACCATCAATCTGGATGACCTGCTACACAAAAAAACCGACGATGGTAATTTCAGCGATGGTTCTAAGAGCGGTTCTAACGATGGTTCTAAGAGCGGTTCTAACAGCGGTTCTAACGATGGTTCTAAGAGCGGTTCTAACAGCCCTCTCACAAGCCATGTCACAAGCAATGCCAAAAGAAAGCTAATCATCAAAATTGCCGAGATAGCCCGAGGCATGCACACTCAGGGCATGAACCACCGTGATTTTTATTTGTGTCATTTGCTTTTAGACCAGACCACTCAACAGGGGAGCAAATTGTTTTTGATTGATCTCCATAGAGCGCAGCTCAGACGCCGGGTACCGGCGCGATGGCGCACCAAAGACCTAGGCGGATTGCTCTTTTCGGCCTTGGAAACCGGACTGACACAACGCGATATCTTACGATTTATACGCGCCTATCTCCCCGAGGGGACCAGCCTGCGGGCATCACTCAGTAGGGACAGAAGCTTCTGGAAGCGAGTGCAAAGACGGGCAACCAAACTTTATCTGCAAGACCATGCCAGCATGAGTAGGGACATCGCCCGGCTGACGGGGCGAGATGACCCTTCTTGAGAATACCCTTCGGCGAGAATGACGGGGTGACGGCGAGGTGTCCCCATGCTCACTGGCGGCTTACGGCGCCCCGCGCCGTCATTCTCGAGCTTGCTCGGGAATCCAGAAGGACGAGCGGTATTGCCTTCATTCCTCTAGATTCCCGCCTGACGGCGAGAATGACGGCGGGAGGCCGATTGAGAGCATCCTTCATAATGAGGCTACCTATTCACCATGCATGAATTTGACGCCGCTTCACTCATCAAATCCCAACGAGCGATCAAGCCACCCTTTCGGCTTTCGGTAACACTAGATGATGCTGATCCCCGGGACATCACTGTCCAGGAGATACTGCGCCTCTTGCCGGGGAAACGCCTCGCGCTTATCGCCGATGATGGGCCTACGAAGGTCTTCATCAAACTCTTTATGGGCAAGGCAGCACAGAAGTATCAGCAGCGGGAACTGCGCGGAGTCAAGCGCATGCACAGTGCCCAGGTAGCCAGCCCGCGGCTAGTCTGGCAGGGCAGGCTAAATGGTCGCGGCACGGGTCTGCTTCTGGCGTTTGAATATATCAATCAGGCTAGGAGTCTGAGAGAAGCCTTTATGAATGACGAGGAGCCGGCGGGACAATTGACGCTGATGACCCGGGCCATGGCGGTCATTGCAAAATTGCATCAAAGCGGTGCCGTACAGGCAGACATTCATCTGGATAACTTCCTGATACAGGGTGAAAGGCTGTACATGATTGATGGTGGTGCGCTCCTCAGGAAGACCCAGACCCCCTTGTCAGTAGCCAAAAGCCTGGACAATCTGGCGCAATTCTTTGCTCAGTTTCAACCGCGATTTGCTCCATTGATACCCCCGGCCCTGGCAAACTATCGCCAACATAGAGGCTGGCAAGCCGATGCAGCACGGCAAGCGCATCTGCACAAGCGGCTCCAGCACTATCGTCGGGCAAGAAAAGCCAACTACATCCAAAAAGCATTTCGGGACTGCACGCGCATTGCCTGTCATTCCTCCTTCCGGCGCTTCCAGGCTTGTGAACGCCAATACGACACTCCCGCCATGCGCGGGCTACTGAACAATCTTGATGTTGCCATAGACCAGGCGCGGGTCTCAGGCAATCTGCTAAAAGACGGTAATACCGCTACTCTGGCACGTTATGAAAGCCCTGAAGGTCCGCTGGTGATAAAACGTTACAACCTGAAAAGTGTTACCCACCGTTTGCGGCGGACCTTCCGCAAATCAAGAGCCTGGGTGTCCTGGGGAAATATCTTTCGGTTGGAGTTATTAGGGGTCAACACTGCTGAGCCGATTGCGCTGGTGGAGGAAAGATTCGGGCCCCTCAGACTCAGCGCTTATTTAGTCACAAAATACATCCCCGGACCCGATGCCTCCGGTTTGCATGCCCTGGCGGACCCGACGCCAGCAAGCCAGTCTATGGCGGGGATTCTGCATGCCCTGACTGCAGCCTATGTGACCCATGGCGACCTCAAGGCGAGTAACTTCCTCCTGGGGCCAGAGGGCGTAGCACTCATTGACCTTGATAGCATGACCGAACATCAGCCCGGAAAGTCTTTTACCTCAGGTGTACAAAAAGACCTTGCCCGCTTTATGAAGAACTGGGCATCTAACCCCCAGCTCAGTAGCCGATTTACTGCGCTATTGAGGGATCTTATCTGAGCTTCAAGGTCTGTAATAACTAGAGTGGCGAGAATGACGGCGCGAGGCGCCGTAAGCCGTCACTCACGCGGTATCCTGCTCACCCAAATCATCCGCAATCAACCGCATCTGCTCCAGCGCCGATTCCAAATCTTCAACAATTTCAGCGGCAATAACCCCAGGCGGTGGTAAATTGTCTGAATCCTCCAGGGATTCATCCTTCAACCAGAAGATATCCAGGCTGGCTTTGTCACGCGCCACGAGCTCATCGTACTCATACACCCGCCAGCGGCCGTCTGGCGTATCATCAGACCAGACCGCCTTTCGATCAAACCGGTTCGCCGAGTTATAGCATTTCACAAACTCATCCAGGTCTTTGCGTTGCAAGGGGTTGGTTTTCAAAGTGAAGTGCTTGTTGGTGCGCAAATCATAAATCCACAACTGCTTGGTCCACGGCTTTTCGGAGGCTTCTTTTTTCTCAAAAAACACCACATTCGCCTTTACTCCCTGCGCGTAAAAGAGACCTGTGGGCAGGCGCAGCAGGGTGTGCACATCACATTCGTGCAACAGTTTGCGGCGGATGGTCTCACCGGCCCCGCCCTCAAACAATACGTTGTCGGGCACCACCACGGCGGCGCGGCCGTTAATCTTCAGCAGCGTCTTGATGTGCTGCACGAAGTTGAGCTGTTTGTTGGAAGTGGTGGCCCAGAAATCGTCCCGCTCGTAGCTGTCTTTATTCTTGGAGACCTTGCCATCTTCACCCATGATGGTGAACGAACCCTTCTTGCCGAAGGGTGGATTGGCCAGCACGATGTCGAAGCGGTCGCCGGGGTCCGCCGCCAGCGAATCCTGCACCAGGACGGGTTCAGACTCCTGACTGCCGATACCGTGTAAGAGCAGGTTCATCGCACAGAGCCGTGCGACCGACTGCACCAGCTCAATACCGGTAAAGGTGCCGTCTTTCAATTTTTTCTTCTGATCCCGGGTCAGGTTGGGGTCTTCAATCAGGTATTCGTGGGCCGCCAGCAGAAAGCCGCCAGTGCCGCAGGCCGGGTCGCAGATGGTCTCACCCGGCTGCGGGTTCACCACGTCTACCATGGCGGCGATCAACCCGCGCGGCGTGAAATACTGCCCCGCACCGGACTTCGTGTCCTGGGCGTTCTTCTCAAGCAACCCCTCGTAGGCTTCGCCTTTGACGTCGGTACCCATTGACGACCAGTTTTCCTTGTCGATCAGGTCAACTACCAGCCGCCGCAGCTTCGCCGGGTCCTGAAACTTGCTCTGCGACTTGTTAAAGATCAGCCCCAGCATGCCCTTCTCATCACCCAGCGCTTCCAGCGTATGCCGGTAATGATCAAACAACTCATCGCCGTCTTTCTTTAACAGCGTCTTCCAGCCCCACTTTTCCGGAATCATGCTTTTCTGGTTATACGGCGCCTGCGTGCGCTCATTCGCCATCTTCAGAAACAGCAAATAGGTTAACTGCTCAACATAGTCGCTGAAATGCATGCCGTCTGCGAGCAGAACGTGGCAGTAGTTCCAGAGTTTTTGGGTGATGTTCTCAGTGCTCATTAAGTTCTCTTTCTAGCAGCTTTCTCATCCGCGTTATATCTGCATTCATTTTTAGTGATCCGATAGACATATTTATTAACAAACACCCATCAGGTTAGAGGGCGGAAGGCATGCCAATTTTCAAAATAATGATGCGAAAGATCATGCAGCTCAAGAAATGACTGCCAAGATTCAAGCCCATCACGTGACGGGAATAGAACAATATTTCTTCCTCCAAGTTTTATAGCGCTTGGATAAATAATTCCATCAATACGCTGCCCTTTTTTCGTCTTAAAGACTTTAGAAAAGTATTCGCAGACTATCTGCGAGGGCACATAGTCAATATCTTCGCGACCGTTCTTGGAGACTGGCTCCGATATAGCCGCTACAAAGCCGCGCATGAATATCAGCTCATCTAGCAGAGCGGCTTGGGCAGAATCGAATATCGACGGTATGTCGGGCAGACTACTCAAATCCAGCACCAAAAGGTCTCTATTTGAACAAAACTTTCCTAATGCAGCCCTACATGGGGGCCGGCCTAACACTTCAGCTAAAGCCGTATTCTTCTCTAAGCCCGCGTAGAAATAACTAATGCCCGCGGGATTCATGCGGCCTGCAGCGGCCAGTCCGTTAGGCGGCGGCCCAATTTCATCAAATTCGGTTACCGTTGTAGTGAGTGATATTTCCCTAGCACGATACAGCGCATCGTTGCTATTCAAGGCTTTATGGAGGTTCGACGAATCTACCAGCCGGCCCAACGCGTTGAGTATGTCCCCTGGCGAATATCTTTCACCGGGAGTCGAGGAACCTTTGACCTGAGGAAAGAAATAGCGCGCCCGATGCTTTGTTTCTTCCTCAAATCTCTGCCATCCATATATAAGCTCTTCGTGCTCATGTGTATCGAGCCAGTATCCGTGTGCACACGGATACCATGCATCATTTAGAAAGGCATCACTAATGTCGTCAAATAACTTTTCATCGCGTTCAAACTCAAGGTTCTCTAGTGCTTCGCTAGTGTCGACAATCGCCCTTCCCCCGACATACTCGCCCTCATCCCAGGGCAAACCTGCTTGCGCGGGCTCTCCGTAATGCCTGAATAACGCTTCTGCAATGGGTTTCAATACGACGCGTATTGGAGCCGCTATCGATTGCCCAGATGATCGGCCGCAATAATCGCAGTTGGTACTACTAAAGTTCGCCTGAATTTCGGACTTTAGATAGTCGTCTTCAACGCAGTCTGGACAAACTGACTTATCGGGATCGTACCAGCCTCGCGCTTCGACCTCCATCCAATGACTTTTTGCAATACCCATTTAAGCGCTCTCCCCCAATCAATCTAAAGTAACTCAGCTAACTGCCTGCAAATAGCTCTTTTAGAATAGACGAGCGC
The DNA here is from genome assembly GCA_965208605.1 of Candidatus Azotimanducaceae bacterium. Taxonomy (GTDB): domain Bacteria; phylum Pseudomonadota; class Gammaproteobacteria; order Pseudomonadales; family Azotimanducaceae; genus UBA9659. The sequence goes on from OZ242345.1 coordinate 2,303,923, forward strand.
ATTCTACCAATTTGCAGCTCGCCTAATTGGATCTGCGATTCAATTCGCACAACAATTATCTCTGTTTTTTTGCAATTCAGATACCATTCGGCATTCCCAACTGAGATGTATGCGATATCACTCACAAGTTCCTCAAAGGAGGACACGGCATTCGGTGCCGACAACCGAATTTCCCGAGCCGCAGACGGACCACCTTCGTCTAGCGATAGATGCGATGACAACCTCGTGTGCGCATAACCTCTCAATTAAATCCCTTTATAGGAATAGATACACAAGACCGTTTGAGCTACTTGCAGACAGCATTCAAAATTGGGGCTCGTAAACATTATTTACAGCACCTTTGTAATAATCAATTGTCATATCTTGATCAACCCGCACTACGGCTACTGTATGGGTATAACGATTTTTTTCTCTATAACTACTACTTTTTTCATACTTCCGCATGTTAATTAAGAGAAGAAGGTCTTTATCCAGTTTTCTCAAGAGCCGTTTTAACGCGGGCTTCGAGCAGAACAATCTATGGCCAGGATATGGCCCACCCCCCAGATCGCGATTCTCGCGGCCCCACGCTTCTGTTCGCACGGCTAACGCACCCCGTTTAGTTTTCCAGAAACGGCCAAACCCATCTGCATTAGACAATAATAGTTCCGAATTACATGATTGCGACAATCGCGGGCGATGGGTCGCACATGTCACCCCAAATGGATCACACTCATCAAGTCTGGCTTCGCCACCTTCGTGGAAAACCCAAGGGAAGTAGTCTTTCTTCTTACTATGGGTCGTATCGTGCCCATCTTCGGAATATTGAAATGACGGAACCCAAACTATCATAGGCTCTTCGCGCACTAAGCTTCGCGCCATTCGGTTAGATTTTTTCTTGGGGGCAAGGGCAGAAGAAATCCGAACTCTTATGTTATCGGCTGAATGCCATGCCCCTTCTATAACCAGCTCTTTTCCTACCGAACGGTTGATGCCAATCAATTTCTTCAACCTACTGCTATCACCGGTTAACTCAAGACCATCCTTGGCGTCCTCAAGAAGAAATTGAGCTACGTCTATAGGCGTTCGATCTGTGACATCAGATAGCCAGAGCCCATCATTCCTGGTCAGAAGATACCCGCTTAACCATTCCCCCCATGGATCATCATAGAGCCAATCATCCGTGACGGGGAAATCCCTTAGAAGCTCTCCCGCTGCAAAAAACAGCGCATGCCATCCCAGCTGCTCACCGTAGGAGTGGTAGAAAGGCGACATACCCGGATATGTTCGCTTGCCGGGCTGCTTTCTGCCGCCATCGTCATACATATGAGTGACAGTGGGATCTACATCATGAACCCTATTGGCCATCATATCTTCAACCTGCCAGCAGGGTTGGCCAAAGACCTGGCTCAGATTGTCAACATCCTGATTATGAAAATCATACTCAAGATGAAATTTTGCTCCTGCTTTTGGGGCTGATGTAGGTCTGCCAGCGTAAAACCCACCGCCAGCACTAATCTTCTTTTTCAAACGCGGATGAGGCGACAGATCTAACGTACGTAGCTGCTTGTCGACGTTGCTTCGCACTTTTAGCGCCCCAGCATTAAGGCAGGCAACTAAAGCACGAGCCGCAAAATGCCGCATAAGGACATGCGGGTTAACCGCTTCAGTAGCGACAGAAATGAGATCTTTCTTGTATCGCGCAATATCTACCGGGTAATCAGGTGCTAACCTGGCGAGAGCGATAAGCAACCACAGACGTGCATGAAGAAAATAGAATGTTAATTCTGCCGCCTGAAATGGCCCAGCAGATACATCCCCGAGCTTATTGACGACCGCATCAATAACATCCCAACGCCCAAATCCTGCAAGACGCCTCATGCTATGAGCTCCACGCCACCTATCAATTGCATGCGGTGAACCTAGCATTCGCCAGATAAGCGCGGCCGAAATTTCAGCCACGTTGTTATCCGGATACAACCCAGCTGTCCACTCTCCATCCACAGCCTTGTTGGCCAGCTCCGTCGCACTGCTGCCCAGCAATCGTTCAAGAGCTAACGAACTCTCACCTTCATCAGCATCTTTCGAAACCAGCGATGCAAGCGCAAGCCAGATGGCACCGGAAACATTGTGGTCCGGAGATACAAATAGCCCAATAAGCTCAAGTGCAAGATCTGTAACAGATACGCCCGTTAGCTCCGCCATCTCATTGAGCTGATAGCCGGACAGACTGTCATGCCTCACAAGCTCATCCGCATGCAAACGGACAAGCGTAGTTGCTTGCGCACTAAAGACTTCATCGAGAGCTGCCGATGAGTGCCCCCAGGCTTGCTTGCATTCTTTTAGTTCTGCTAATTTACAGTAAAAGTCCAGATTCTCCAGCGAGATAATGTCTCTCACATACTGTGCACGATTATTAACGGCCACCATGGCGCGTAAAATACAGAATACTTCACCCTTAAGATCGAAAGCATTCTGGAGTTCATTCAGATTAGAGATAGCAGTAGACAAAGTATCTTTGTCTACGACATCTACCGCTGAGACAATCACTTGGATAGCTTCCCGGTCGTTAGGCCTGCTTTCACCGGTGCTTATAGACAATCGAGCATCGCTCGCCCCTCTATAATTTAACTGTTCGTTTCGTTTCCGCCGAGTCTCGCCATAGCGCTTACTGGCTGATTTCAAATGGAGCGCAGCCTCATGGGCATCCCCAAACGTCTGCTCTGCGATTGAACTAAGAGCGCCCAGCGTTTTATCCATAGGCATGCTCGGGTTATCCAGCTCAAACTGATTAATCAATTCCGAGATTATCTTAGGATTAGTCGGGCCAACCTTACTCCAGATCGCTTCCGAGAAGTCCTTTGTGCTACAAAACCGCAACTCAACCGGGTTTGCCAAAGTATTAAGCGATACTGCGAGTTCCGGCTCCAGCTTCCCATCTTCCACAAGTGCGATTAAGTAGGGCAGCAGCGTATAGCTCAAGCCTATTCTTGCGCGATCATCCCACCGTGACAGCCTTGCCAGCCCTCGTGGGCCTGCCACTTTTGACATCCCCTTAGCAAAATCATCCCAAAAGAATTTTTCAGGTTCCTCTCCCATATTTAGCTCACAAATATTTGCCAGCGTGTGGAAGTGATTTTCTGCTAACTCCGTCCCTCTAACTGTCGAGGCGAAAAGTAACAACTCCTCTGTGAACCCATAGTCACCGGAGCCAATTGCATCCATCTGCTCCAGCCCATTCCTAAAGTACACAGCGCCATCATCCATACTAGCTGGCAATATCGCGTGCGCTAAACTGACGTAGAAATGAGTCCTCTGCTCTACATCATCTTCCATATCGATAATAAGTTGACGCGCCATTAACGCCTGCTCGCCCGCAAGGGCTTGCATCGTATTCCGCTTCGCCAAAATTGCAGTGACCTCAATAAGAACTTCAGCGCCAATTTTCTGCTGATGAGCAATCTCTAGGAAGCGTACAATGGATGGCAATTTCAGGTCGCTGCGAGACCACATTGCGAATAGCGCTGCTTTCAACCCTAATTGACTAAATAATCTATCGAATTCTTGCCCACCGTAATGATCAGTGTTTTGTCGCGTACTTTCCCAAGCATCAACTAATTCAACAAATCTCTTATTTGCTTGACGCGGTGACGCCGCCAAAAAACGTGCCAGAGCCTCTGTAAGTTCCAATAAAGGGTGTAAATGACGATTGATAAATCTCTCGGCCTCGCTTTTGTCCTCGTAGGATAGTGTGCTCGGCTTCATGCTCTCATTAACCTCTTCGTGCGCCTTGACCATTTGCCTTTCAATAGCACCCTTGAGCTTAGTGCGAAACTGCTCCTCAGAAAGGCGTTTGCTAATCCTCGAGCTGATTGATGCTAGTTCTTCAGGAAGAACGTCTCTCGCGTGCACGGAGTCACCTTTCGCTGCAGCTACCAATGCAACGCGAAAGATAAATGGGAATATATCGTTTCGAAGATAGCTGTCGCGAAACGACCAAAGCGCCGGACGTCGATGTGGCGCTCGCAATGAAATAATTAACGCCTCTTTCTTCTGACCTTGGGCTAATGCAATAGCGGCAGCTTTTCGAAGACCATCTTGAAGCCCTACTCTTTTATGGACCGAGTAACCGTCTTTCAGCTTTAAATCTGTTGCACGTTTACATTTTTTGTAAAGTCGGCTTACTAAGTCTTTGTTAGCTTTTGTCGAAATTGATCCAAACGACAACGCTGACGCCAAAGGGCCTATTGCATGCAACCCCTTCAAGAAGTCCGATTGCCTGTGGGCCGACAGTGACTGCAAGACCTCAGTTAGCTGTATATACCCAAAAATGTGCTCGCAGACTTCAAAAGAGTACCAATCCCGCCACCCATCCAAGAATCTGACCGCCTTTTCAGGGAGACCATCGGAAATATACAAAAATGGAATCGCTGCAACATCAATGTGCTCAGGACCTGCCTTATTCGTCATTCCGCTTTCATCGCGATTACGATAATCTTGGAACCATTCGTTTGCCATCACGGCATGGCGATAGGCCTCTTCGGGATCCCCCGCCAGTGTGTTTGCAATAGAAAGTCTTGCATGACGAGCCCCCGGCCAGGCAGTCTTTGCCTCAAATAGACGGCGAGTTGCATCTACATCTTGAGCAGCTATCACAAGATCTGGACAGCCGAGAATATAACTAGCCCCTCTTTGATCGATAGACGTAAGCATCGACAACTCAACTAAAAGACCTACAAGACGCTTGTGGTCTCGTTTTTTCGTGGCATGCTTTACGGCAAACTGAATTCTTGCAAGCCGAATATTGCGCTTTCCTACGGTACTGGTGATTGATGCTGGGAACCGTTCATCGAACGCTAGCTGACTTAATTGCGCACCGTCATCAAGAAAAAATAAAAGGCCGGGTAGCGCGCGCGCCGCGTATACAGAAGTGTCTTGCCGAGCCGATAGCTTCTCCGCAACCATGCGCAAGGAACTAACATTGGATGCTGCATATTGATCACGGACTAGCGTCTCAGTGGGCTCATCTCGGAACATCAAGCCTTGGCTCGTTCGTTCAATCAACGGTGCCATATCTGCAGCAAAACTCACCACTAAACTCGATTCAACACCGTGTGCATCAGCATAATCATCGAGAGGCACTGGAGGCGGCAGCACAGCAAGCCCTGCCAAGAATGCAGCAACTTCTGCATCTGTCTGACCGCGCTTAATAGAGACCCCCACTGCATCCACTATTCGTTGCTGAATAAGGTCAGCCAGCACTGTTCTCTTGTTGACTTCAGATGCGTCTAAAAGCCCCCTATCGCTATTAACGAGGTGCTCCAATACACGCGGATTACCACCCGACCGCGCTTGAGCCACATCTATTTCAACCTGAGTCACTCCCTGAAGTCTTGACCGTAAAAACCCTGCGGTTTCTCTTTTAGAGAATGGTTGAAGCTCTAAGTCTTGGTATCGTGAGCAGCCAGAGGGCTTACGCTCGGTCCTACAGGAAACAACGAGCTTCAGCCCGGGAATAGGCTTTTGATGCAGACTCTCCAGCAACCGGCATGGGAAAGCGTCTTCGCCGCGTTCACCTGCAACAAGTATTGCGTTGTCAATCGCATCAATAAATATAACGAGCTCACCCTCCATGTTTGCCCGACGAAGTGTTTCTATGCTTTGCTCTAATCTTCTCCTGAATGTTCTAAATAGAGACTCAACATCGTTGCTACCAGGCAATATCGGATCACACAACCCTCTGAAAGCCAGCGTATTCGCTATGTGGATCAAACCGTTCCGAGGTAAATGACGCCCATCCTCAGGAGAACGATATGCACCACCTCCAAAGCAATCGAAAAAGACGCTCTCGCAGGACTGCTGCATGGAGCACACCAAACTATCCATGAAAACTGTTTTGCCCATGCCACCAGCGGCATGAACAAGCAGCGGCGAAGATAGCTTGGGGATCAGCTCAATGGTCCTAGTCAGCTGCTCGCGAGGCACGACTTCTCCTACGTCTGCGATTGCGGAACGGCAAGGCAAGAGGTCCGCTGCATCACCGATTTCTAGAGCCGCGAGAATATCCGTTCTCACAATTAGGTTGCGGTCCTTTCCCGCATGGCCTGCCTTATCACGCACCATCTGGCGCAGACGACCAAGATGTGCGTCCGCGATCGCATCCTTGGCGGCAGACCAGTCCACAAGCAGGCTTGCAAGCCTGCCTTGTGTCTCAGCCAAACTGTCATTAAGACCAACGACGTTGAATTTTTCTGCAAATTCGACCAACGATTTCCCAGTGAGTCCCGAAGAGTTTGTAAACTGACTTGCTTGCTTAGCCACTTCACCAGTTGTTGGTTGCTCTTGTGCGATTGCGTCTATCGCTGTCAGCAGCGGGCAATAAATCGGTCTATTGGTAGCTAGTTCGAAGCCCAGTTTTTCATGCATTCCTGTTGCACCGTACCTGCGTTTGTAATCTTGAAATGTCTCGGCAAACTTAGTGATGGTTTTCTTCGCATGACTAGCCCTGAAGTCGGTATCTTTATCAGCTACCGAATACTTGAACTGACTAACCGTTACCCGGCTAGCATCTTCAAAACTAGGATTAGAGCTGTAATAAAGTGTGAGATCTGCAATATCAGCAGCTTCGGCAACAGCGCCTCGCTGATCTGATGGTGAAAGACCTTCAATTGCGATTGCAACAAGACGACTTTCAGGCGATAGCAACTGCATCGCTCGACGCGCAGCCCATGTTTCGTGATATTCGTGACCGTCTCGAGAGGCGCGGACTTTATCAACTTTTTCGGAATCAACCATCAGATAGCGTCGGGTCCGAGGGCACGCTCACCCGCAAATGCGCTTGAGAGAATCGATTGTCGAAGCCGGCCAGCTCTTGCAATATCGGCCGGTAGTTGCGCCTCCAGTTCCGCTATAACGGATAATTCTTGTTCTACTTCACCGCAAATTTTCAACTGCTCATCTAATGACGGAACCGGGAAGACTATATTCTTCAAGATATCTTGGCTAAGAAAATCCCTTGTACTGCCTTTACACAACTTCCGCGCCTGCGTGCGCTCATTCGCCATCTTCAGAAACAGCAAATAGGTTAACTGCTCAACATAGTCGCTGAAATGCATGCCGTCTGCGAGCAGGACATGGCAGTAGTTCCAGAGTTTTTGGGAAATATCAGTCATTTCTATAACTCTGCCATTCCTCGTAAGCGCTCGATAATTACCGATACACGCTCTTGATTAGTGCCATCCCCAGCTAAGTGCCAGCCTATTGTGTCAGTAAAATCCTGCTCTGAAAGCAAAGACTCGAACTCTTCCTTTAGGTAATCATTTACTTCTCTATCAACCTCCGCAACCTCCCTCACTAATTCTGACCTACCGTCGATGACCGTAATAATGTCTTCCATATCATGGCTAACCCCATAATCCTGATTCCCTCGGTCATGAAAAGCCTCTAACTTAGTAGCCAAAAAAAGAGGTGGGGATATAAGAGTTACCTCCGAGCCACTGGGTAATTTGCACGGCCATGCAGTCTCAACAACCACTGGATACCAGCGATTTGCAAAGCCCATTATTGATTGGTCACTGGGCATAATATCTACTTGAAATGCGCCAATACGCCAGCGACATATAACTCCACTCTCCACATCCTCCCTAAACCCTAATGCTCGCAGCTGTTTAGCCAACCGATAGTAATCGCCTCGAGTGGCGACCTCGGTAACCAGATCAACATCAGTAGTCGCTCGAACTGGCGGTCGAGTTGCATCGGTTACCAACAAGCCCGTTGCGCAGCCTCCAACAAAGACAAATTGATCTTTCAAGTCGCCCAGGCTTTGAACAACACCTTCCACCAATTGAATATTCGGATCACTAGGGTTCATAATCTTTCTCGCAAAAGTTGCTGAGCAAGCTCCCTCTCCCTGGCTGCTCCAGATCTCAACGCATCGAATAAAGATAGGTTTTCATATAGTAGCGGGTCCCTTTTCACGGCTCGCGGAACACTTGGGTATAACGGATACAGGGCGAAGCCGCGAACGCCTCCCTGAGAATCGGGCCAGACGGGCGGCATTTCATCAGGCTGGTTTATCAATTCCTTTAGCGGTGCCGCAGCGTATCCAGTTGGCACCCCTCTGGTCGCCGGCCCCATAACCGCTGGAAAGGAATGAATGGCACCGTAGATTACAAACTCTATAAATGCTGAGCGCACTACATTGATACCGTTGTCATCGGCACTTGCCAATCGCGACTGCATTACCCGAGCAATGCTTGCATGCCCTTCGGATGCGGCGATCCCCAGGGACTCGGATAGCCCAGCATAGGTGAAGCGCTCCCGTGGCTTGCCAGCCAACTTAAATAACACCAATAAGTCTTGTGGCTTCAGCGCAATTTGTTTGTTTCTTACACCCATAATCATAAGTATTCGTGATTTGAGAATAGAGAATACTACCCTCTATATAGGATAAATACCAGCCAAAGCTACCTTTTCCAGTGACTACTAGTACTCTGACTGCGCCTAATAACGCAGCAAAATTAAGAGGTTAGTATGTTTATACTTATTTTCTACACTATACTCAGTTGACTACATCCTTCTACTAGGTTTATAATCGCCCAATCAATATATACTTGTCAATATACGAAGTTGAGCTAAAATCTATATAGATCATCTGCTTAGGATTAAACCCCATGCCTGAAAGCCCTAGAAGGAAGAGCCCTCGCGCACCGTCGCTACCTCTAAATGAGGCAATTGAACGCGCCATCGGTGTGTATGAAAAGGAGCAGCTGCATCCCGCGCCAACCGATGTGGTCGCTCAAGACCTTGGTTATAAAAGCGCTAATAATGGCACCGCTCTAGCCGTTATAGCTTCGTTAAGATACTACGGACTATTAGAACGTCCAGAGCCGGGCAAGCTCGCCGCTTCTGGAGAGTTGCAGTCCTATCACTACGCGCCTGATGAAGACTTAAAGCAAGAACTAGTACGCGCTTGGCTTCGGAACCCACCTGTTTTCGCCGAACTGCTTGATCGCTACGACAGCAGCCTACCATCAGACGCCACCATTCGACATGACCTAATTCAACAAGGGTTCAAGCCCGCCTCCGCAGAATCGGTACTAAAGTCTTTCAAGGAATCCGTAGAATTCGCGGAATACTACAGCGGCCAAGATAAAAATGACGGTCATCAAGCTGACTCTGAAGCAAACAATGACGATGTCGCAGAGGCACCACACAATGAACCAGATGTCGCAAAAGAATCATCTCCCGTGGGCATAGCGGTCTCATCAAATGACGCTGACAGGATTCCTGTCCGACTTGATGCCAATAGACGCGCCTGGTTAGAAATCCCTGCCCCATTTTACGAAGCAGATAAGAAAAGATTAAAAGCACAAATTGACCTGCTTTTGACCGACGACGAGGATGACATACTTGAGTGATAAGAGCCTTACCACGCACTAATTTTCGCTCAAATTAATTGATCCGAGAATGCTCGCGCCAATATCGATTGTCGCACCTGTTCCGCCCTTTTAAGGTCGGCACTTATCTGATTCTCCAGCCCCTGCAAAATGAATATTCGCTGATCAATCTCATCATTGACCTGTTTCTGTTCGTCTTCCGGCGCAAGCGGAAAAGGAAGCGAAGAAAAAGATTCCCTTGTGAAATGCTTTATCGTGGTGCCGGTGAACCATCGCTCCAGCCGACCACTCTTGCCTAGATATTCAAGATAAATAACCAATAACTCAGCATTTATGCCCTTACTCAAACGGACTCTGTGCAATGCCTTCTGGTATTTCATATCCGGAAGCCTAGCGCCCCATATTGCCGCGCGGCCCGGCTCACCACCCTCACATACCAAAACATCGCCTTCTTCAAGACCATATCGATCCAACTCATGATCCTGAAAGAACATCTCTGAGCAATCATTAGTATCCACACTTCCCCAGCGAACATTGATATTCCGGAGGTAAGGCTTTTTAACGCCCTTAGTATGCTTTTTCTTATCTAGCATCTTTCCTAACTGGACCTCCGCTATTTGGTTAACTGAGGACCACACCCACCCTTCAGGCAAATCTGACGACCCCTCTGCACGCAGCGGCTCCTTATACTTCTCCTTCCATTTATCATCCTTCGGCTCTTTGCCTTTCGCCTTCATCTTGGCGAGTTCGGCTTCTTCCCATTTTGTGCGGCGTTCGGCGAGGATGCGGTCGAGGAGTTTGCTGGCGGGTTCGACGTCGGGGTTTTGCTCGCGCCATTCTTCGGTGAGTTTGCCTTCGACGGCGGCTTTGAGGACGGCGGCTTTGTATCGCTTGAGGTTGCCTTTGACGCGCTTGAGGCTGGCGACGGCTTCGTCGAGACGGGAGAATTGTTTTTCGATTTTGGCGACGATGCGTTCGCGCTGATCGGGCGGCGCGACAGGTACGTCTATTGCCTTGAGTATTTTCCCTGAAATCGCTTTGAACGTAGTACCTGTGCCAAGCGAGTCCATTCCATTCTCGATGGAGCGAAGATAGTACAGAACATACTTACTCGACACGCCATTCTTCGGCCTAATGGCAGCAAGTCCACGACCAATACAACATTCTGCGGGCGCGAAGTTCGTCGGGCCGACTGGCGCTCTTACAGATATCAGAACGTCATCTTTCTCAGCGATTTTTGATGGTTTCGTGCACCATTTTTTCGCTACAGGATAAAAGTCCGTGAACTCCGCTTTACCCTGGAAAAACGGGAGCCCATTGCCTTTTTGATTGTAAAACTCGGACGAAGGTGACTGACCCATTATTACTTCCGCAACCTCATCGAGGCACTTCATCTCCCAATCTGCTGGTAAGGACGACGTCACGCCGCCAACCCTTCATTCAATTCATCCAGAATCACCGGCAACTGCTCACCAAACAACTGATGCACTTTGCCGAGCCCGCCCTCACCTGAGAATGGCGCATAGTCGAAGTCTTCGGTGTTGATACTCAAGTTCGCCGCAATATGGTTCCGAATCATCCCTAACCATTTCTGCTGTTCTTCATTAAAACTATTGCCGGCATTTTCCTGGCTCGCCAGCCAGGCTTTGTAGTTGGCGCTGACCCGTTCCCGGAAGGGCACCAGTTCGTTGTCTTCTTCCATCGCAAAGCGGACAAGTGAGACCAGATCAGTGAGCAGCCGCTTGCCGCCCGCGCCCTTGACCTTGCTCTTTTCCAATGCTGCGTAGGCTTCCCAGACCTGGCCGCGATTCATCAAATACGGCGGTGCATTGATGCTGGCGGACAGCTCCTCGAGGTGCTCGAAGTTCAGGCGCTCTTTATACTGGCGGTTGTAGAGAATCTGCAGCGCGGTGATTTCGTCTTTGTTGTCTTCGATGAACTGCTTGAACTTGCTGACCACCTCGGTGGCCTTGTCTTCGGTGCTTTTACTGAAGCCGGCTTCGATGATTTCATCTTCGCTGATGCTGTCGATGGTGATTTCGTTTTTCTGCCGGACCAGGTCCAGCAATTCCCGCAGTTTGGGATCATGAAAGGGTTTGGTGGCCATCTTGATACTGGCCTGGCGGGCATCGGGGGCGAGATCCGGGTTGAGGGCATCCACCAGGTTCTTGCTGAGGTCTTTCAGGCCGAGGCCGTGGGTTTGTTCACGAATGTGTTGCTCGTCTTCTTCGGTGGCGCGGTGCTCCATGCGGGCGAGCCTTCCTGCAATGGAACTGAGCACGTCTTCTTCGGTGTTTCCAAGAGACACAGCCTGCAGCAGCTTCTCGAACGAGACCGTGGGCTTCTTCTCCATGGGCTTGGAGTCGGTCATGTCCTGCTCGCAGACGCCGACGGCATCCACAATCACGAAATGATCCTTTGCTTCGGCGTCCGGGGTGACGGTCTTGAGGTCGTCCGGATTGATCACCCGCACGCCCCGGCCCTTCATCTGCTCAAAGTAGGCGCGGGATTTAACGGCACGCATGAACATAACAATCTCGACCGGCTTGATGTCGGTGCCGGTGGCGATCATGTCCACGGTGACGGCGATACGCGGGTTGTAGCTGTTGCGAAAGGCCTTGATCAGGTTCTTCGGGGTGTCGCCGGTGGTGCGGTAGGTGATCTTCTGGGCGAAGTCATTGCCCTTGGCGAATTGCTCGCGCAGTTCCGCCACGATGTTTTCCGCGTGGTTGTCGTCCTTGGCGAAGATCAGAGTCTTGGGCACGTGCTTAAGGGTGTTTTCTTCATGCACGCGACCGGGATATATGACCTGCAGATTGTTCTTGAAAGTCTGGATGATCTTGCGAATCTGGTCGGGGGCGACGACATCGCGGTCGAGCCGGTTGGGGTCGTACTCAAAATCATCATCCAGCTTTTCCCAGCGCTTCTCGCGGGTTTCGCGGTCCTGCTTTTCTACCTCAAAGCCCGCCTCGATGGTGGCGCCCTGCTCCGAGATGGCCGTGCGGATGCGGAACACGTCATAGTTTACGTTTACCTTGTCGGCCACTGCCTGCTCGTGGCCGTACTCCATCACCAGGTTCTGGTTGAAAAAGCCGAAAGTCTGCTTGCTGGGCGTGGCGGTGAGGCCGATTAAATAGGCGTCGAAGTACTCCAGCACCTGGGCCCAGAGGTTGTAGATGGAACGGTGACATTCATCAGTGATGATGATGTCGAATTGTTCGATGGGAATGTGCGGGTTGTATTCGATTGGTGGCTGTTGCTTGAACAACGATTCCAGGCCGCCAATAGAGGCTTCATCGTCCTCCTCAGGCATTTCGCGGTTGCTGAGCATGGAGTACAGGCGCTGGATGGTGCAGATGCAAACACGGGCAGTGGTGTCGATAGTGTTGCCTTGCAGGCGCTGCACGATGAATTCTTCAGTGAACTTGTAGTTATTGTAGGGGGATATGTACTGCTGGAATTCCTTTTCCGTTTGTTCAGCGAGATTGCCGCGATCAACCAGGAACAACACGCGGTGGGCACGGCCGAACTTGATCAGGCGGTAGATCTGGGTGATGGCGGTAAAAGTCTTGCCCGAACCGGTGGCCATCTGCACCAGAGCGCGGGGACGGTTGTCTTTAAGGGACAGCTCAATGTTCTTGACCGCCTCGGCCTGCTTGCCCCAGAGGCCCTCTTCAATGAGCGGCGGCATCTTCTGCATGCGGGCGAGAAAAGTACGGCCGCGATCCAGCAATTCTTGGCTGCCATAGGCCACCCCGTCGGTTTCGGCGATTTCCAGCAACCTGGCCAGTCCCTGGGGTCGATGGAAGGCGAAGGTGCGGCGAGAGCGGGGCTCGGGGTCCAGGTTATTAGTGAACTGGGTCTCTTTGCCGGTAGACTCGTAGGAGAAGGGCAGTGGACGCTCCCAGGCGGGCAGTCCATCGGGCAGGCCACGAATGTACTTATCTGATTGAGGTTCAACGCCACTTAACGTGTGCCCGACCTTTTTAGCCTCCACGATACCAACCGCCTTGCCTTGCAAATAGAGCAAGTAGTCGGCATAACCATAAACGGGTTTCAGGGGAAATTCGCGAATGGCGCAGGGCCGGGATATGTCCTGCTTGCCATAATCACAGACATCCCAGCCCGCCGCCGCCAGCAACTGATCAATTTCTAACCTGGCTATGTCTTCTGGTCGGGCTGGACCCATGGCTTCCTGCCTATACATATTCGGAAATAGTACCCCCAGGGCGAAGTTAAAGTGGCCTATTCACCAAGACTTTGCCAAGGACAGGCACAATTTAGCCTCATATCGTGAAGCCCGCAACTAAACGAAAGTACGATGCTGCAGCGGCAACCTGCTCTCTTTCCCGTCATACAAGAATGACGGCGCGGGAGCGGGACAGAAGCCCTGCATCTCGGCTAATATATCGCTTCCGTCACTTCCCAGAGTCCTACCCTTGCCATTAGTTGTGCTTGGTTTATCAGGTGCCTTGACGCACGACCCGTCGGCGGCACTCTATGTTGATGGTGAACTGCTTGCCGCCGCCGAGGAAGAGCGGTTCACAAGAAACAAGCACGCTAAAAATGAAATGCCCTTGCACGCTGCCAGATTTTGTATGCAAGAAGCGGGCATCACCCCTGAGGAGATTGATGTGGTTGCCTTCCCCTTCGCAAAAACAAGTATTTTTGGCAAAGCCAGATGGCACTACGCTAAACGTTATTGGTACACCCCCGACCGGGCGATTGACGCCCTCTTCAACGGCAATCGACACTATCGTCGCAATGTCAAAAGAGTGAAGCATCTACTCCAGCAACTGGGCATTGATTGGAATGTCATTGCTTATGACGCAGTACCGCATCACCTTGCCCATGCGAGTAGTGCCTATCACCTCAGTGGTTTTGAAGGGAAGACCGCAATCCTCGGCATAGATGGCAAAGGTGAGTACGCGACCACCTTCTTTGGTTACGGTGACCAGGGGGAAATCCACAAGATCAAAGAATTTTACGATCCTGACTCCCTGGGTCAGTTGTATGCGGCCTTCACCGAATATCTCGGATTTGAAATGCTAGACGGTGAATACAAGGTGATGGGCATGGCACCCTATGGTGACCCCGAGCGATATGATCTGTCCCGACTGATTACATTTGACGGCAAAGAAATTACTGTTAATACAAAATTAGTGAACACGGTGGGCGCGCGGCGTTATAAAGAAGCCGGGAAGGGCTACTACTTCAGCCAGAAACTCATTGACTGGCTAGGCCCCAGGCGCAAGGACGATACTGCAGATGATCCCTATGTGCACTATGCCGCGGCAATACAAAAGCTTTATGAGGATATTTCCCTACAACTGATTGAGGTGTATCTCGGCGATATTCTGAAAGCAACCGGTCGGCTGGTATTTGCCGGTGGCGGCGCACTTAATGTCAAACTGAATCAGAAAATTCTTGACCTGCCTTATGTGCAGGAATTGTTTGTCCAGCCGGCGGCGAGCGATGCAGGGACTGCAGTAGGCGCGGCGGCTTATGCTTCTTGGAAGCGCAACGTCATGCCGCAGAAGCTGGAAGATGTCTATCTAGGACCCCACTACAGCACCGAAGAATGTATTGCTGCCTGCAAAAGTCACCCCGGGCAGCCGGTGTTTGAACCACTAGACAATGCGCCCGAGAAAGCAGCATCAATCCTCGCCGCGGGCCATCCGGTCGCCTGGTGTCAGGGGGCTATGGAGTTTGGCCCACGCGCACTAGGTGGGCGGAGCATACTGGGTTGCCCGAGCACCCCCGGTATCTCGGACAAGATCAATCAGCAAATTAAATTCAGGGAAAGATGGCGCCCCTTTTGCCCTAGTATTCTGGATACCCTGGCGGCAGAGATCATCCAGACTGAGCACCCAGCACCCTATATGACCATCACCTTTGAGGTCTCGGAGGCATGGCAAAAAAGAATTCCTGAGGTGGTGCATCAAGACGGTTCTGCACGGGTACAGGTCGTCACCGAAAAAACCAATCCCCGCTACTATGCGCTCTTGAAACACATGCAAGCACTGACCGGTAACGGTGTTGTGTTAAACACTTCCATGAATCGACGCGGCGAGCCTATGGTCTGCTCGCCCACTGACGCATTGAATATGTTTTTTGATTCCGAGCTAGAGTTTCTCTTCCTGGAAGATACTTTGGTTACCAAACCGAAACCCAATATTGGTAGTTTTGTTGTTAGATAACAGAACTACTTGTGGCAAGAATTTTGAATATATTTCGACAGATTCGCTACTACATTTTTATTCATTGAGGTATTGAAAATGAAAATCACCCTAACCGGAATCATCGAGAAAGAAAAAGACGGCTATGTCGCGCTTTGTTCCGAAGTGGATGTGGCGAGCCAAGGCGAAACCGTTGATGATGCGCGCAAAAATTTAACTGAGGCATTGCAGTTGTTTTTTGAATATGCATCTAATGAGGAAATCACCGAGCGATTAAGCGGGGAAATGTATATTACGCCGATTGAAATAGCATATACCTAAGTTACGAAGGCTGTCCGCCAACCGTACTGAAATTGCTTGTCGCGTGATTAAAACTGCGCCGCGTATGGGTATCACCATGTTGGTATCCAGCAGATACTTGAGCATCACAATTTTTCGCGTTGCGCATCCATCGGCTGTTCCCGTGTTGGCATAAAATCATCTGAAACACCAAGCGCGTTGAACCACTCATCCCACACTTTCCCTGCCGGGGTGATAATACGTCTTGAGCCAACGGCCAGGATATCAACTTCCCGCACCGATTCAGGCAATTCAACCGCCTTAGGCAGTCGCACCGCCTGACTTTTATTACTCATAAAAATCTTTGTGCGTGCAATCGCCATGCTGTCACCTCGCTTTATTTTGGATATGCCTTTAGTATATCCAAAAATAGTATTTAATATTCAATTGTCAAGGTGGCGCCAGCCTAAAGATCTCAAAGTCACGCCATGTCCGTCCTTTCACGGTTGGTGACGACAAGACTTTGCGAGGAAGAAGTAGCGGTGAGTCAAAGAGCGAAAAGGGCATGAAAAACACAGACCAAGTAAAATATAGTCAAAGCGAGGAGTGATGATATACCATAGCTCGCCCTGAGGTATCCAACACAGGTGTTAATAACTGCATGTCAGCGGTATTGTCTTTGTTCCTCTGGATTCCCGAGCAAGCTCGAGAATGACGGCGCGGGGCGCCGTAGGCCGCCATTCTGGGTCACCCCCGTCATCCTCGCCGCCCCCCGCCGCTCTGGGTCACCAGAAGGAGCGGAGATGCTCCACCACGCGCCGTCATTCTCGTCACCCTAGTCATTACAGCCGACAGGCTGTGATGACTAGGGTGACGGGAATCCAGAGGAACGAAGGCAAGCACCTCGGGGATTTACACATCAACAATCGGTGAGGGCACTAGCCCAGACCAAGTCAAATATGTCATGAAAAACTCTTTTCAAACATTATAATGCGCAGTGTCAGGTATTGATTTTCTTTGACGAAACAGAAGGCTCGGAGGGCCAAGCCATGACTAGTGGAACAAACGAAAAGCGTGCCGGGGTTTTGATCATAAAAGCGCTTTGGGATGATGAAGCCGACGTGTGGAGCGCGTCCAGCAATGACGTTGCAGGGCTTGCCATAGAAGCACCGACCACAGAGGCTTTGATAAAACGGCTCGAGGACCTTGTCCCCGAATTGCTTGAACTAAATCATGCAAGCCTGGAACAAACCATTCCTGCCGAGTTGGTTATCAGCGGACGTCAAAGTCTGAGTTTGGCCGGTTAGTCAGTCTTGCCCCGGTTTCTTTCACTCCCGATATAAAACGCATACTCAAGGACAAGAGTTGCGCTTTTCATCGGAAAGGCAAGGGCGACCATGAAGTATGGCACAGCCCGATTACCGAAAATAAATTTACGGAGTTTGTATTTGGAGAGGGCTTCGCCACGCATTGGCGATGAAAGATTGGTCTTTCGAGTAATGTTGTTTTCTACAATAGACACAGGGAAATATGATGGAAAAAATATACTTAACTATTGGACGAGTATTGCTTGGTTTTTATTTCTTATATCCTGGTATTACAAAAATACCTCGCTATGAATTCATGGTCGATTATATGACGTTACACAACATTCCTTTTGTAAACGTTCTCCTGCCAATAACAATCTTGTTGGAAGTAGTTTGCGGATTGATGCTCATCGCAGGTTATCGAATTAAAGAAACTGCTTTGATTTTTGCTGGTCTTACCCTGCTAATAAACTTTTGGATGCATGACTTTTGGAATGACTATCCCAATACTGATTCTGCACACGAGATCCAAAATTTTGTAAAAAACTTAGGTATTTTTGCTGGCCTGCTAGCAGTAAGTGCAAGTAATCGCGTGAATCAATGGCGATTGTTTGGTGAATAATAATAATAAAAATTTATTATAAGAGTTAAAGAGGAGAAGTGGTATGGGTACTTTGGCACTGAACGCTGATGAGCGTGTAGATTCGGTTTCCTTTGCCAGTGACTCGCTTGTTGTTGGTTTGAAAGACGGTCGTCAAATTTCAGTTCCAATCGAGTGGTTTCCTCGGCTAGCGAACGGCACAAAGGAAGCTCTTCAAAAGTGGGAAATTTGTGGCGGTGGTTATGGTATCCATTGGCCAGATCTTGATGAAGACCTTAGTACTGAAGGGTTATTACGTGGTGCACCAGCACCTAACAAATAAGGTTGTGTCGTGAGAGCGAAGCGAACCACGATATGAACCGTTTGTTGGACGAATCCGCGGGTTTGGCCGGAGTCTGGATTCGAGGTCCAAATAGCCCAGTTTTCAACCACCCAAATATAGGTATGGATCAGTCGAAAGGGACGGTAGGTAATCCGTAGGGTTGGGAATACTTTTCTTAAAGTGGAGAAAGGGTGGTTATTCTTCTTAACCATCACCCACTGACGCATTGAATATGTTTTTTGATTCCGAGCTAGAGTTTCTATTTCTGGAAGATACTTTGGTTACCAAACCGGAGCTCAATAGGGCCTAGGTTCTCCGTCTGGCCTGGTTTTAAAGCGGCGATGCAACCACCAGTATTGTTCTGGACTCACTTTGATGGCGTCCTCCACCCATGTATTCACCCGGGTGCAGTCTGCGTGCAGGTCTTCCGTGGGGAAATTATCCAAGGGCGGGCTAAGCTGGATGCTATAACGACCAGAATCAAGATGCCGATAGTGAGAGAAGCACACCACGGGCGACTGGGTTATTTTTGCAATTCTGGAAGTTGCCGTAATAGTGGCGGTAGGAAGATCAAAAAAAGGCGCAAAGATTGAATGTTTGCGCCCATAATCCTGATCCGCCCCGTACCACACCGTGTGCCCTTGCCGGAGCCGTTTGATGACTTGCCGCACATCACTACGTTCTATCGCCAGCGGAAAGTGCCGTTGCCTGCCTCTGGTCATCACCGCTTCCAGCAATTTATTTTTGTTGCGCCGGTACATGATGTCAAAGGGCAGATGACTCGCCAGCACCGCCCCGCATAAATCCAGACTTGATAAATGTATCCCCAGCAGAATCACGCCCCTGCCTTGAGCCTGCGCGGCTTTGAGATGTTCCAAGCCATGCACATCCACCAGGGCGCGAAAGTTATTCACCGGTTTGAACCAAGCCAGTGCAGTCTCTACCAGACTGATGCCGCTGGAACGGAAGTTATCCTTGACCAGTTGCCTCAGCGCAGTGGGGTTAAGCTGCGGGAAGCACAAGCGGATATTGACAGCGACGATATGCCGCCGACGGCGCGCCAGATAATAGGTGAGTTTCCCCAGCAATGCCCCCATTCGCCAGCGAGCGGCGGACGGTAAGCTGCACAGTACATACATCAAACCCATACCTAGCCAGATAGCCCAATATCTAGGTGTCAGAAATCCCCCTTGTACCAGCCTGGTATAAATGGTCACATTGCTTCATCAAAAGTGTACCTATATTCTACCCCGTCTTGTCTAGAGACTGTACCTTTCGGGGAGGGTGCTAGAGGCGATGATAACGGACTGGGTTCGGTCAGTGGGTTGTGCTTTCGTTAAAGGCGCACTCCCCTCCCGCCGTGAGGCGGGGATGACTAGGTTCGGCGAGAATAACGGCGGCGAGAATAACGGGGTTCGGCCATGCGATCTAACAACTTTTTTGCTTATGAAAGCGAAGCCGAAAAGACATATTTGCTCGCCTCAGGCTGCACCGAGTTTGAAGATTTTTGGCAGCTCCCCAAGGAATTTGTTGAGCCGGTCAATTATCGCCGCGGCGGTTGGAGTGGCGCGTCAAAACTCGTCCTTCGCTTAAACAGGAATGGTGGTTCGGAGACCCGGCATTACTTCGTCAAACGGCAGGAAAATCAATTTCGCTATTCTTTTCGTCACCCCTGGGGGGCATTAACCTATCATTATGAAGTTGCTGCCATCCGGCGCAATCAAACCCTGGACTTACCCCGTATGGATATTGCCGGTTGGGGTATGAGAAAAGCCGGCACTAATCATCAAGGCATTATTCTATCCCGAAAAATTGAGTATCCTGCGCTCAGCCAGATCAACGCAGCGCAATGGGAAGGTCTGGAACCCATACTAGAAAAAGCAGGCCACTCACTATTGAATATGCACGGACAACACATTCAACATGGCGCACTCTATCCCGAGCATTTTTTTATTGATTTATCTTCAGGGCAAATACACTTGATAGACTTTGAAAGATCAAGAATAAGGCGTAGCGTTTATGACGCTATAGCCAGGGACCTACAACAACTCATAAAACACCTGGCACACATGCCTGAGTTTGCTCTCTATGCCCTCTTGGCACCCTACATGCCCCGTTATGAAGAGTTAATCCAAACCCTCATGCAGAAGTTCAGAAAGCAGCCATGAATACTCCCCACAGCTCACCTGAGACCCGCCGAAGACTCAATACTGGACGAGTAAAATCTGATGTCCATAGTGCGCAGCTCTACACCCAGCGCAAACCGGCAAAGCATCAAGCGGAAATGAACATGCTCAGTGCCGCCGTGCATAAGCTCCCGCAGGCTGAGGTAAAAACCTTCCTTGACCTTCCCTGTGGCGTGGGCAGGATCAGTGTATGGCTCGGGCAAAAAGGATTTGCTATCACTGCTGGCGACCTGGGGGAAGCCGCACTGAGCCTGACAAAAAAGTCAATGGCAGAGGCGGGTATAGTGGCTGATATTAGTCTGCAGGATATTTTTGCTATGACTTATGATGCCAGGTCTTTTGATGCCATTATTTGTTTTCGTCTGCTACACCATTTTAGTGAACCAGCGGATCAAGCAGCCATCATTGCTGCACTGTGTCGATGTGCTAAAAAATATGTTCTCATTTCATACCTGTCCCCTTATTCTGTGACTTCCATCCGTAGAAAAGCCCGAAAACTCATCACGGGTAAGCCCGTCAAACAAAACCCCACGGCTCTGGGACAATTAAAAAATATGTTTAGCACTAACGGATTTGAGTTGTTTAACCGGGTCAAGCGCTCTGGTGTATTACATTCACTACAATTATCTACATTCGTTAGAATAGATTGATCTGTTGCTTAGCTTAATGTGATGGAAATACCTAAATTTGACAAGGCTCGTGTGTTAACGGTTGGCGATGCAATGCTGGATCGTTACTGGCTTGGGGACACCAATAGAATTTCCGCAGAAGCCCCCATCCCCGTCCTGGAGATCACCGACACGGAAGACCGGCCAGGCGGTGCCGCCAATGTCGCACTTAACCTGGCAAGTCTGGGTGCAGGCTCCCTGCTCATTGCGGCAACGGGTAAAGACGAGATGGCACAGGTCTTGCGCCAGAAGCTAGATGCTTCTGGGATTCAATCAATACTCATTGAATCTCAGGAGCATCCCACCACCACAAAAATTCGTCTGGTCAGCAAAAATCAACAACTGGTAAGAGCAGACTTTGAGACTGCCTTTGCGGTTGACAGCGCCGCACTTATTAAGCGCATTAAACAGTTTACCGATTATGACAACATTATTTTGTCGGACTATGACAAGGGTCTTCTGGACAATCCGGAAGCCATTATTCAATACGCGAGGAAACAAAAAATACCCGTATTGGTTGATCCAAAATTCAAACCCTTCAGTGCCTACCAGGGTGCCACGCTCATCAAGCCCAACCGGCTGGAACTTGAACGCGCCATTGGTGCCTGGTCTTCCGAGGCGGAAATGACCGCTAAATGTAATGCCTTGATGAATAAACTAGGCAACCAGGCCATGTTGATCACTCGGTCCTCGGCAGGCATGACACTCTTGCTCCGAGATGCGGAGGAAATACACTTCCCGGCCCATGCACGTGGGGTCTACGACACGACTGGTGCTGGAGACACGGTGATTGCGGTCATGGCCGCTGCCCTTGCCTCAGGGCTCGGCATGCGGGATGCCGCCGCCCTGGCAAACATTGCTGCTGGCATAGTGGTCGGTCAGTTCGGCGTCACTAGCGTGTCTTTCCCGGAGCTGCGACTGCATCTCTTAGCAAAAAATGCAAACAACACAATAGATACCGGAGAAATAGATACCGAGCCAGACAAAACAGATGCGCTTAATACCGGCAAGTTGTCCGCCGAACAGTTGCTGATTGCCGTCAAGGCGGCAAAAGCCAGAGGGGAACGCATTGTGTTTACCAACGGTTGTTTTGACATCCTGCACGTGGGGCATGTGGACTTCCTCGCCGAAGCAAAACAGGAAGGCGAGCGGCTCATCGTTGCGCTCAACGATGATGCCTCGGTGACCCGCTTGAAAGGCAAAGGCCGCCCCATCAATTCACTGGACCGGCGAGCAACCATACTTGCCGGTCTCGCCTCAGTAGACTGGGTGGTGCCCTTTGCTGAGGACACACCCGAAGCACTGCTTGAACAGTTACAACCCGACCTACTGGTCAAAGGCGGTGATTACACGATTGACCAGGTAGTGGGCGCGGACCGGGTGCGCGCTTATGGCGGGGAGATCAAAGTCTTGCAGTTCATTGACGACTCTTCTACGACTGCCCTGATTGAAAAGATCAGACAGTCTCAAAGCCAGGACGCGCACTAGACCAGGAAGCAAGGCTAGGAAGCAAGACCAGCGAGTACCTTATCTATATTTTCCTGCAGATGCTGAGTACTCAGGGTGCCGGTTACCACTGAGTGAACGCCCGGCAAAGACACTGCCTCTATCAAACTTCTAGCAGGCTCCTGGCTATGCCCGGAATCCAACACCTTCTTCAACAGGACACCAAGGCCCCGCTCGGCAGCACCTTGTATGACGGGTAGCTGGGACCTGTCCTGGAGATTAAAAGTCAACATCAGCACATCCGTAACACTCAGTGCCGCCAGGCCACCGGCGAGTGTTTTCACCGACATGCCCAGACTGCGAATCACGCCCTTTTCTTTCAGCCGGTGTAAGGTTTCCAGCGCATCGGTGTGGGCAATAATAGCTTCATCACTGCCATTGGAATGGATTAACACTATATCCAGATAATCAGTACGCAACCTCCTGAGGCTCTGCTGGACGCTGGCTTCTATTGCCTTGCTGGAATAATCAAAATGGGAGCGCGTACCGTCAAAGAATTCACCCACCTTGGTAGATAAAATCCAATCCTGCCTTTGCCCGGGCAAGAGACGACCAATGCGCGCTTCACTCTCGCCGTAGGCCGGCGCCGTATCAAGCAGGTTAATGCCAGAGGCAGCGGCAAGTTGTAGCAGTGCGGCTATGGTGCCATCCTCGGGCAACTCAAAAGCGGCTGGATACTTCACCCCGGTATTCCTACCTAGTTTGACAGTCCCCAGGGACAGGGGCGCTACGCTGATACCCGTACTGCCCAGTGCGCGGCGATCTTGTTCCTTAAATGCACTCATCTTGCCCAGGGCGGGGTGCCATATTGTAGTGCACTGGGCGGGTCATCAACATCAGGGCGACTCTGAGAAGGGCTATGAGAAGGGCTCTGAGAAGGAGCCGTGCCCAGAGGTGCGCCCAGTTGTTGCAACACCATGTCTCCCAAGAGTGGCACCAAGGTCATTTTGGTAGGCAAGCACAGGAGCACATTGCCGACCTGATGCACCAGGGGCGAGTCGGGTAGCTGCCCGCGGGTCTGCGCGGCCTCCGCTCGGTCAACGCGCCAGGTAGAAATCTCACAATCATCCAACGATACCCAGGGCACCAGCCTGGTGAGTAGCTGCTGCGCCGCGCTGATCTGCTCCTCGGGGGAACGAGAAACCCCGGTCTCCGCCAGAGCACCACCCAGATACCAAACATTTTTGCCGTCCGCGACCTGATGAGAGGTGATTGTCAATGCGGGCTTAGTGCCACTGCTCAGGGTCACTGCATGCGCAAATAGGGGCGGTAGATGGCTACCCTTCACCACCACCTGATGTAGAGGCCTCAACTGCATGGCGACCGGAATATCAAGTTGCTTGGCGAATTCAGCATTGTCTTTGCCTGCCGCCAAAATATAAGTGGCGGCTTGTAGCTGGGCACCGCTTGCCAAATCCAGCCCCGTCAAGATGCCGTCCTCGAGCATCAGGCTAGCTTCTCGAGCATAAATTGAGGCGCTATGGCGAGTCGCCAGATGCGCCAGGAGGGAAGCAGTATCCAGCACCAGATCCTCCAACTGGTACAGTCTAGCGACACACTCATTGAAGGCCGCCGGGATGGCCTTGCCACTGAGTGGCTTCACTTTTCCACTCAGTGCCTTGCTACCCAAAAACGCAGTTATTTTTGAACTGAGACGCTGGTCGGTAAAAAGATAAAACTTATCTGACAAGACCTTGACGCTTTGCAGATCAATGTCACCCCGACCGGCAAGACAATCCCGCCATCGTTGTGGCATGCCAGCAGTCGTTTGAGACAGGGGCGTTACCGCAGCCGAGAGGGTGTATTTGACACCGCCATGGATGATCCCCTGAGAGGCAAGAGTTTGACCGCTACCTAAGCCGGACTTTTCCACCAGTACCACTTGATAACCCCGGTCTCGCAAGAGGTTCAGTAGCCAAAGCCCGGTGATCCCGCCGCCGATAATCGCAACATCATGTAGCATATTTTTTTTTGCGCCCGTCTGGTGGAGTGATGCCGCCGAAGTTTTTATTGAGAGCTGTTTATTATAAACCTCTTATCAAAAACTTCTTTATCGAAGAGAAGCTCCATTATACAAGATGAAACTGACTCTTGAGGTGTCTGGGTGTATGTGTTCACCAATTCTGGATTCCCGCCTTCTTTGATTCTGACGGGGCGTCCCTGCTCCTTCAGGCGGCTTACGGCGCCTCGCGCCGTCATTCTCGAGCTTGCTCGGGAATCCAGTAAAAAAGAGTATTGTTTTCCGATTTACCCCGGTCATCCCACCCGTCAGAGGGCAAGCCCGAGAGTGACGGGGGTGACGAGAATGACGGGGTCCGGGGGAAATCCAGTCATTGAATAACACATACAAGAATGACGGGGCGAGGGTGAGAACCCAGCCGTCCTCGCCGCCCCACGCCGTCATTCTCGCCTTCTTTGATTCTGACGGGGCTATGGCTTTGAGCTATGGCTTTGATTTTGCCTTCTCCGAGCTAGAGGGCTATGCTCTCCGCGCCTCCTCTCCAAGCATCATACCCATGTCAGGATTCTTGTTTCGGTTTATCTACACTGGTCTTTTTTATCTCTTCCTGCCATTGCTATTCATCAGGCTTCTCTGGCGTAGCATCAAGGAACCCGAGTACCTCAAGGCGCCCTGGGAACGGCTGGGTTTTTATCGTTCCTCCCATCCGGGTGAAGTCATCTGGGTGCACGCCGTCTCCGCGGGGGAAACTATCGCCGCCGCACCCTTGATTCAAAAATTGACCGCCGCGGGCAAACGATGTCTGCTCACTAACATGACGCCAACCGGTCGAGAACGCGCGCGGAAGCTACTCCCCCAGGTGGAAAATTGTTACGCGCCATGGGATCTGCCGACTGCCCTTGCCCGGTTTATCCGCCAGAATCGCCCCAAAATGTTGGTATTGATTGATACCGAGATCTGGCCCAACACCATCCAGCAGTGTCAAAAAAACGGCATCAAAGTGCTCCTGGTCAACGGCAGAATGTCCGCAAGCTCGGCTAGAGGGTATCAACGGATTGCACCATTATCCCGACCCATGATGCTCGCCCTGAGCCGGGTTGCTGCCCAAACGCAGCAACATGCCAGCCGATTCATTGCCCTGGGTGTGCCTGCAGAGCGCCTTGTCATAACGGGCAGTATCAAGTCCGATGCGCCCTATCCCGAGGAACACCAGAGCCGACAGGAAGCGGCGCGACGGCTCACCGCCTCCAGACCCCTGGTGACGGCTGCCAGCACCCATGAAGGGGAGGAACTGCAGCTACTCAACACTCTGCCGGCCTTACAAATGGCTGTACCCCATGCCCTGTTGGTACTGGCACCCCGGCACCCCCGGCGTAGCGACAGTGTAGCGCAGCTTATCCGCGCCCAGGGATATGAAGCCGTTCGCTTCAGTGACCCCCGCACTCATCAGCAGGTGCTTGATAAAAGCCAGCAGGTGTTACTTCTGGATGTAATGGGGGAACTGGAAACCTTCCTCAGCATCACGCGGGTTGCATTTATCGGCGGCAGTCTGGTGCCGGTCGGTGGGCATAATCTGCTGGAAGCTGTGCGTGCGGGTGCCGCCGTGCTCATGGGTCCACATCTTGAAAATATTGAAGACATAGCTCAACAATTTATTGATAAAGAAGCCATGCTGGTGGTCGCCAACGAAGCAGAACTCAAAACTCAGTTGCTTAACTTGATGCAGGATGAGGATAAAGCAGCCCGTATGTCGCAAGCGGCAACAGCAGTGCTTGCTTCAATCAGCGGCGCTCTGCAAGAAGTATATGAGTTGCTGCTGGAGATGCTGGAATAAAAACGTGTGTGGCTGCCGTCATTCTCGCATCACCTCAACGGTCGGTGGGTTGTACTTTCGCTAAAGGCGCACTCCTCCCCCCGCTGTCATTCTCGTCACCCCCAATCCTAAAATTCATCGTATGTCCAGAGGTTTATTAACTGAATATTGTGCTAGTCTTTTATTAAAATACACTGATTAAGAACACTAGTTGAGAAGACTGTTAAGACCTTTAATTAAGACCTTTTATTAAGAGATGGACAACCACTTGTAATGATGAAAAAACGCCGCTATGTTCCGGACCTCATTGCTGACATCGCCGAGTGTGATGCCAACTACATGCGGTTGCATCAGTTATTCCCTAAGATGGCTTCCGAAAACGATATTGAATATCATCTATGGCACCGGGCGGCTGAGGCTTCTAAAAAACAGGATGCAAGAGTCATCTTTACTATCAAACAGCGGTGCCCTTTTACCACGCTACTCTCAGTTAAAGTCGAATCTGATGCCGGCAAGCCATTCATGCGCTGGCCCAGCATGGAGCTAGGTGTTTACCATGATGTGCAGTCCGCAGAGGTGCTCAAATTCCAACAACACCGGAACTTTCGATTTAGGTATCCGATTCCCAATGCCAATATGTTCCAAGCAGATGAAAAGTCTCAACTTAATCGCTTTCTCGGTGAGTTGCTCATGCATTGCCTAGCGCAGAATTATTCATCCCTACCGGTTGATGCTGTGTAATGACCGGATGTAGATGGATTCCATTCACCACGTCAATGTTGTCTCCCACTCCTTACCACAAACGGTTATTCCTATCCGCCACGGGTGACCGCTAGCAGTCATGCCAAAGGCTAAATACGAAGCAGATTCCATTGAGGTGTTGGAAGGTCTTGACCCAGTCCGGCGCCGCCCTGGCATGTACACCGACACCACCCGCCCTAATCACCTCGCGCATGAAGTGATTGACAACAGCGTGGACGAGGCGCTGACCGGTTTCGCAACAGAACTCAAAGTTACCCTGCGTAAAGACGAGTCAATTTCCATCGCTGATAATGGGCGGGGCATGCCGATTGATATCCACAAGAAAGAAAATATGCCAGGGGTGGAATTGATCCTCACCCGCCTACATTCCGGTGCTAAGTTTAACGACGAGAATTACAAATTTGCCGGTGGGCTTCACGGTGTCGGGGTTTCTGTGGTGAACGCCCTCTCGGCATTTTTTGAAGTCTTTATTCGGCGAGACGGGCAGGTCTATCAAATGACCTTCCAAGGCGGCGAGAAGACTACAGAACTAAAAGTGATAGACACAGTGGGCAAACGGAATACCGGTACGCTTATCAACTTCAAGCCTGATCCGAGTTATTTTGATTCTCCAAAATTTTCCGTACCCGCACTTAAACATCTACTGAGAGCCAAGGCGGTGCTTTGCCCTGGACTCAAAGTCATCTTCAAGAATGAAACTACCCACAAAAAAGAAGAACAAAAATATGAATGGTTATACGAACATGGGCTTCAAGACTATTTGACGAGCGAACTAGGCGCCGTTGAAGTCCTGCCGGACCTGCCTTTCACCGGTGCCATGACGGGCAAAGAAGAAGCGGTTGACTGGGCAGTGCAATGGCAGACCGAAGGCGGCGACCTGATTACCGAAAGCTATGTGAATCTGATACCCACCACCCAGGGCGGGACGCATGTCAATGGCCTCCGGGCAGGTCTGCTGGAAGCCCTGAGAGAGTTTTGCACCTTCCGAAACCTCTTGCCTCGGGGCATCAAAATAGGTGCCGAAGATATTTGGGACCGATGTAATTATGTGCTGTCCGCGAAGATGATGGAGCCACAGTTCGCTGGGCAGACCAAAGAGCGACTCAATTCAAGGCAGGCAGTCTCTTTTATTTCTGGCGTAGTGAAGGATAGCTTTAGCCTCTGGCTGAACCAACACATCGCCGAAGGCGAAGCGATTGCCGAACTTGCAATTAGCAGTGCTCAGGCACGTTTGCGTGCCGGTAAACAAGTAGCGCGCAAAAAACTCACCGCCGGCCCCGCCCTACCGGGGAAGTTAGCCGACTGTTCTTGCGAGGATGTCGGCCGGGGAGAATTGTTTCTCGTTGAAGGTGATTCAGCCGGGGGTAGTGCCAAGCAGGCACGGGACCGAGAGACCCAAGCGATCATGCCGTTACGGGGGAAAATTCTAAATACCTGGGAGGTCAACCCGGCAGACATACTCGCCTCACAGGAAGTGCATGATATTTCCGTCGCTCTCGGGATTGATCCGGGTTCCGATGATTTAACTAACCTGCGCTACGGTAAAGTGTGCATTCTAGCTGATGCAGATTCAGACGGCTTACACATTGCCAGCCTGCTGATCGCGCTTTTTGTAAAACACTTTCGGGCACTAGTGGAGAATGGGCATGTCTATGTTGCCATGCCGCCTCTGTATCGAATTGATGCCGGTAAAGAAGTATTTTACGCTCTGGATGAAAGTGAACGACAAGGCATTGAGGATCGCATCTATGCAGAAAAAATTCCGGGCAAAGTGGTCATCCAGCGATTTAAGGGATTGGGAGAAATGAATCCAATACAACTGAGGGAAACTGCTATGGCACCAGATACACGCCGCCTGGTGCAGTTGACAATAGGCGATTCCAAGAATAGTGCTAAAAATGTTGATGCACTGCTGGACAAGTTGCTATCCAGGAAGCGATCGGCAGACCGTAAAGATTGGCTAGAAGAAAAAGGTAACCTCACAGATTTAGTAGCACAGCATTAGAAACAATTAAAGAGCTCACACATGGCTGGAATAACCTCCAATGGGGAAATTGAAAAAATTTCTCTAATAAAATTCACTGAAGATGCGTACCTGAATTACGCCATGTACGTCATCCATGACCGTGCTCTGCCACATATTGGCGATGGCTTGAAGCCAGTACAACGGAGGATTATCTATGCCATGTCTGAATTGCACCTGGCAGCTGATGCGAAGTTTACCAAGTCAGCGAGAACCATCGGGGAGGTGATTGGCAAATTTCATCCGCATGGCGATGCGGCATGTTACGAAGCTATGGTGTTGATGGCACAGTCCTTTACCTATCGTTACCCACTGGTGGATGGCCAGGGTAACTGGGGTTCCCCGGACGACCCCAAGTCATACGCTGCCATGCGCTATACGGAATCCAGGCTGACCCGCTACTCGGAATTGCTACTAGAAGAATTGAAACAAGGCACGGTGGATTGGGTGACCAATTTTGACGGCACAATGAATGAGCCGCTGCTCCTGCCAGCACGAGTACCCAACATCCTGCTCAACGGTGGTAGCGGCATCGCAGTCGGCATGGCAACCGATATTCCGCCACATAATTTGCGTGAATTAGTTTCTGCCTGCGTACTGCTGCTGGAAAAACCAAAATCAACACTCAGTGATATCCGCAAACACATTAAGGGACCTGACTTCCCGACCGGCGCGGAAATTATTTCAACCGATGAGGAAATAAAACAAATATATCAAACCGGCAAGGGGAGCATTCGTAGCCGTGCTATTTACACCAAAGAAAACACCAATATTGTGCTCACCGCACTGCCCTACCAAGTCTCTGGCGCCAAGGTGCTGGAACAGATTGCCGCGCAGATGCAAGCAAAGTCCTTGCCTATGGTGGTTGATCTTCGTGATGAATCCGACCATGAAAATCCAACTCGCATCGTCATCATACCCCGATCAAATCGGGTCAACATTGATGCCTTGATGTCTCATTTGTTTGCCAGCACTGATTTGGAGCGCACTCACCGGGCTAATTTCAACATGATTGGCATAGACGGCAAGCCGCGCGTCCGCCCCCTAGTGGAACTGCTCAAGGAATGGCTCAAATTCCGGATCGGTAGAGTCACGCGACGACTGGAGTTTAGGCTGGAAAAAATTCTCAACCGCTTACATATCCTTGAAGGCCTGATGATCGTGTATCTGAACATTGACGAGATTATCAAAATTATCCGTACTGAAGAGCACCCGAAACAAGCACTCATTAAAAAATATAAACTTTCCGAAAAGCAAACGGATGCCATTCTTGACCTGCGGCTTCGGCAATTAGCCAAGTTGGAAGAAGTCAGAATCAAGGGTGAAATAGATATACTCAGTGCTGAAAAAGCCACTATTGAAAAACTACTCAAATCCAAAGACAGATTAAAAACGCTTGTCAAAAAAGAACTGCTGAGAGATGCAGAGCAATTCGGCGATGACCGGCTTTCGGACATTGTTGCCCGAGAGGAAGCAAGTGCCTTCAAGGAAGAAGACCTGATAACGACGGAAGCGGTCACCGTGGTATTGTCGGAAAAAGGCTGGACCCGAGCGGCAAGGGGACACGATATCAAGGTTGAGGAACTGAGCTACAGAGCTGGTGACTCTCATCTCCAGGCGGTTTGCGGCAAAACGAATCAAAATGCCGTCTTCTTGGATTCTTCTGGACGCGCCTATACGGTCGCCACGCACACCCTGGCATCTGCCCGAGGTCATGGAGAACCTCTCTCCGGGAGGTTTAATCCGCCGCCCGGGGCCTTCTTCACTGGATTTGTCTTGGGTGACCCAGAAGACAAATTTATTCTATCCAGTGATGCGGGTTACGGATTTATTATTACCCTCGGCGACATGCTCACCAAAAACAAAGCCGGCAAATCTGTTTTGTCAGTACCTCAGGGCGGCATCACCAATCAGCCTTTTGCGACCACTGATGAGCGGCATGAGTTCATTGCCGCATTCAGCAATGAAGGCCGGCTACTGACATTCCCGGTGACGGAATTGCCACAGATGGGCAAGGGCAAGGGCATCAAAATCATGAACATTCCCAAAGCCAAACTGATGGATAGAATTGAGTTCATGGCTCACCTCTGTGTATTTTCCGAGATTGATCAAGTGATTGTCGTGTCGGGTAAAAAGAAACTTACCCTAGGAATTGATAAACTGGAACATTACCGAGGCAAGAGAGCGCACCGCGGCAGCTTGTTGCCGAAAGGATATCGGAAGGTTGACCGGGTTATCGTTGAACGCAGCTTTGCATTAAAAGCGTCATGACGAGCGTCGCCGTCAGAATCAAAGAAGGCGGGAATCCAGAGTGGCGGCCTAAACCGCCTGAAAGCGCGAGGACAAGGTGTATACATTAACCCTAAGTAATAGCCGCTGGTTTAATAACTGGATTCCCGGGGCAAGCCCGAGAATGACGGCAAAAAAACACTTTAGTGGTAAAAAATGAGCACACTTATCTTGATTAGTGTTTCCGGTGAAGTCCCACTCAGCAGTTCTTCTGAGGCAGCTGCTGACATCACTTCTCACATCACTTCTATAGTGACCGCGCAACTCACAAGCTCGCTGAACGATTACCCCGCGGATATTCTTGATATTGAACAGTCGGTTATCCATAACCAGCTGTCTCTGGGCATTCTAGTGCGTCTTCCGACAGTATCCGAAGCAGGATTAGCAGCACCGAATCGGGAACAGATTTATCAGGCCTTGACCAGCAACCTCGCGGTATATGATGTCAGCATGACCTGCTCGCCCATCTCCGAGCATGCATATCACACCTGGGTGGCGCAGGAAGGCAAACCAAAATGGATACTCACCCTGCTCGCCCGGCAAATTCGTCCCCGGCACCTTGCCGAGATATCAAAGCTCATCGTCAATGCTGGGCTGGGGATAGGTCAGATACAACGGCTTTCCGGTCATGTGCCTCTAGATTCCCAAGCGGACACCACCGATGCCTGTGTTGAAATTTCTTTGTTCGGAGAAGTGGAGACGAGTTTTCGGGAAGCCTTAGCGGAACTATGTGCATCACTGAATATTGATATTGCCGTACAGCCAGACAATCTTTGTCGGCTGGCACCCCGGCTCATTGTTTTTGATATGGACTCCACCTTGATCAAGACCGAAGTGATAGACGAGTTAGCGGTCTTGGCAGGTGCGGGCGCCGAGGTGAAAAGCATCACCGAGCAAGCCATGTCCAACCAGCTGGACTTCAAGGAAAGCCTAGGCCAACGAGTCGCTCTACTCAGGGGGCTTCCGGAAACCGCCCTGGCTCAGGTCGCGGCAAGCTTGCCGTTAATGGATGGTGCAGAAAGTCTGTTCAGAACGCTCAATCATTGGGGCTATAAAACTGCCATTCTGTCTGGAGGCTTTGAGTATTTTGGAGAAAAACTTCAGCAACGTCTTGGCATTGATTATATGTTTGCCAACCGCTTAGAAATCGCTGACGGAAAATTAACCGGTAAAGTGATGCAACCCATTGTGGACGCCCAGCGGAAGGTAGAACTACTCCGGGAACTAGCAGACCGAGAAAAGATTACCTTAGAGCAAACTATTGCAGTCGGCGATGGGGCTAATGACCTCGCCATGCTAGACGCTGCTGGGCTAGGTATTGCCTTCCACGCCAAACCTACAGTTCGTGAATCTGCTGAACATGCCATCTCAAATCATGGCTTGGACAGCCTCTTGTATCTCATGGGTATTAAACACCGAGACCGGCAGTAGTGCTTGTATGTGTTCACTCCCTCACCCCGTCAGAATCAAAGAAAGCGGGAACCCAGAGTGGCGGCCTACGGCGCCCCGCGCCGTCATTCTCGAGCTTGCTCGGGAATCCAGCCTGTATTTTTTTGCCGTCAGCATCAAAGCCTGACGCTTCCGCGCCGTTCACCCACCCCACGCCAACCCCTGTTGCATTTCGGGGTTGAATCCAAGATGCCCCACAGGTGGTTGACTTCGTTCCTCTGGATTCCCGTCACCCCAGTCATCACAGCCGAAGGCTGTGATGACTGGGGTGACGAGAATGACGGGGTTCGGGAGGACCCACCTACTATCCCTACTATCCACCCAAAAATAACTCACCTACTTTGGGGTTAGCGAGTAGCGCGTCCCCAGTACCCGCCATGGCAATCTCGCCAGACACCAAAACATAGCCGATGTCAGCGAATTCCAAACCCTTCTTCGCGTTCTGCTCAACCATGATGATGGTCTTGCCTTCAACATGTTGCAGGTCATGCAGGATCTCAAAAACCATATCAATGAAGCGCGGCTCCAAACCGATGGACGGCTCATCAACCAGTAACACCCGGGGGTTCATCACCAGTGCCCGGGAGATCTCAAGCAGACGGCGCTCGCCGCCAGACAGCACCCCCGCTTGATGCTTGCGCCTTGCCGCTAGCCGCGGGTACTTGTCAAATATCATTTCCGTTGCTTGCTTCGCTTGCGGGGGCTGAGCCTTGAGAAACCCTCCCATCCATAGATTTTCCTCAACTGTCATCGCGGGGAAAATTGACTTGTCTTGAAGAATATAAGCAATACCCGCTTGGGAAAGCTTTTCATTGGGACTGAGGGAAGTTACATCTAAATGGTTTTTTGAATATTTAGTTGAATCGCTGAGCCTAATGCGCCCGGAAAATATACTGGCAAATCCAAATATGGAATGTAACACGGTGGACTTCCCAGCGCCGTTTGGTCCTATTAAACATAAGGACTGCTTAGCCGCCACCCGCAAATTAAAATGATGCAGGATTTCCATTTTCCCATAACCTGCGTGCATATCTTCAATGGTGAGCAGAGCCGAGCCATGCGCCAGGGCATCAAGTTGCTCTGTGGTAATCGTCTCGCGAAGGGTCGCGGCGCGGCGTTCCACTTCGGCAACAGAGATGACTGCCTCTACACCACCAGTGCCGTAACCACTGACCTTTTTATTAGTCATCTAGTTCACTCATCTTTTGCGGTGCGCTCTGGTATCGCTTTTGACACTCACTGTACGCCTAGATAAGCATCAATAACCCGCTGATCATTTTGAATCTCTTGCGGTGTCCCCTGGGCTAAAATTTCACCATGTGCCAGGCAATAAATGGTGTCCGCCAGGTTCATAATCACGCGCATATTATGTTCAATAATAAACAAGGTAATGCCGAACTTATCGGCAGCACGTTGCAAGCGGTCAATCAGCCCATTGATTAGAGTCGGATTGATGCCCGCAGTCGGCTCATCAAGTAGTAGGCAGGTCGGTTCATTCATCAGTGCCATTGCAAATTCCAATAATTTTTGCTGCCCGAAGGACAAGGCACCCGCTTTGATATGTCGCTTCTCATACAAACCAACAAATTCCAGCAGTTGCCCCGCCTGCTCCTTATCTGCCGCGCCGCTTTTGCTAAAGACATCATAGAATTTCATTTTCCGATGCGGGAATGAAATCAACATATTTTGAGTGCAATTCATCGCCTCATAAATGCGCGTTTGCTGGAAGGTTCGAATCAAACCCAGACGCGCGATCTTTTGCACTGACATGCGAGAAATTTCCCGTCCCCCGAATGTTATTGAACCCGAATCAATCGGGTGATAGCCCACAATGGAATTAAACAGGGTAGTTTTTCCTGAACCGTTGGGACCAATCAAACCAGTGATACCACCTGCTTTTACATTCAAGAAAACCTGCTTATTGGCAACCACGCCGCCATAGCATTTGGAAACATCTCGTACTTCAATGATGCTCTTCGGCATGTTATTTGCCTTCTTTGGGTAATGCTTCTTTGGGCAATACATGTTGTGGCGGTGCATCATCCAGGTCCAGACCAAACCACTCAGGCTTAAGCGACATCAACCCGCCCAGCACGCCCTTTTCAAAATACACCACCGTAATCACTATGAGGAGGCCCAGGGCCACCCACTGCCAACCGAGGAAATAACTCCAGGTGACTTCCTTAATAAGATGGAACAAGGCCGCACCGATGACCGGACCCCAGAGGGTGCCCTTGCCACCAAGCAACACACACACCACCATAAAAATACCTAAATTGATGGTTTGATAAGCAGTCTCCAAAGGCTCAAAGTGAATCAACTGGAAGGCAGAAATCCCACCCACTAGACCGACGAAGAAGGCCGCTATGGCCCAGGTTGTCAATTTGCACCTCATAGTATGGATGCCCATTGCCTCGGCTTTTTCTTCATCATCTCGGATGGCATTGATGGCGGCACCAAAGCGGGTGGCATAGAGCCACTTCAGGAACATAAAAAGGACAACACCAGTGCCCGCAAACAAATAGTAGAAAAAGAGTTTACCCAGATCATAATCACCCGGATAAACCGGTAGGGAAATCCCTTGACCACCGCCAAGCCAATCCCAGTTCGCCACCAATTCACCCGCGGCTATGGCAACGCCAAGCGTACCGATAGCAAAATAAGGACCGCGCAATCCGAAGATGACATAACCAATCAGCACCGCCGTTAGCGCGCAGAAGACACCCGCACCGATAATCCCAATCAAGGCACCAACAAAATACTGACGCTCGGTAAAAATCATCAAATCAAGACGACCGGCATCGGTATAGGCACCCAGATCGTGCACCATACCAATAGCAATTGCCGCCGCGACATACATCCCAGTACCGTAGAAAAAGATGTTGCCGAGAGAGTTATAACCCATTTGCCCGCCGGTCATGTCCCAGGTCAATGCGACCACAATCATCAACCAGAGAGTTGCCAGCTGAGCGCGAAAATCTGGAAACAAGAATGGCGCGACGATGATGAATACCAAGAGCGCAAGACCGAGCGCAATAGTGCGCGGTTTGTGAATACCCCTTAACATCATCACATGCCCCTGGCTGTTTGTGCTTTCGTCAGCGCCAATATCATCAAATCATTCATTGCACACTCCGCCGCACGCGAGCTTGTTGAAGCAACCGAATAATGAGCACCAACAAAAGTAACAACACCGCCACTGCTTGCTGATAGCCGATACCAAAAATATGTGCACCATATTGTTCAACTGCACCTATACCGAGACCTGCAGCTATGACTCCAGGTAAATTGCCGAGCCCGGCGGCGGTGACGATGACGAAGGCGCGAATAGAATAGGTCATGCCATAAAAGGGTTGAATAACCCAGACCATGACGATAATCGCACCCGCCGCACCACAGATCGCCGAGTTCAATGAAAAGGTGAAGGCGTAAACCTTGTCGGTGTCTATGCCCAATACTCGCGCCGCCCGGGCATCTTGTGCCGTAGCACGTATTGCTTGCCCCATACGGCTGGTCTTCATATAAATAATAACTGCGGCAGCCAGGGAAATTGCCATCAACACACCGAGCAATTTAGCAATCGGCACATCAACGAAGTCATCAAAAAAATACAGGGTATCGTATGGGAGTTGAATGCTTTGGGTGTCCGAGCCAAACATCAGGTTGAGTAGCTGCGCAATCATGATCGCGAGCCCAAAGGTCGCCAGCAGAGAAGTGAAGAGGTCGCGTTCAACAACGCGCGCGATGACGAGTTTGTAAATGACCCAGCCGACTCCCCACATCACCAGGAAGGCAACGGGCACACCGAGTAAAGGCGGCAACCCCTCATTACTGAGCCACCAGGCGACATAACCACCAGCGATGACAAGATCGCCTTGCGCCAGGTTTTTGACATTCATCACTCCCCAGACCAATGCCAACCCATAAGCAGCAAGCGCAAACAGGGCGCCAGCCATCACGCCGTCCAGAATAATCTTGATATTGACTACCGGAAATTCAAATAGAAGCGATAAATTACCGAGGATATATTCCATGCGATAGTTACCGCTTGCGGGGCCAGTGTAACTTGTGAGATGCAAAGTCAGAGGGTGCCACTACACGATACTTGCCGTCCTGAATTTGCCGCAACACCATGGGTTTGGCGATATTCATACCTTCAGCAGAAAACATGATGTGCCCATAAAAGGTCGCCATATCAGTCTCGGAAATTGCATCTCTGAGCACATGCTTATCCAGAGTGCCCGCTCGCTCAAAGGCATCCTTATATACATAGACTGCCACCGAGGCCTGAGCGGCCTGATAGGGCACAGTTTTATCTGCATACTGCGGATAAGCTATCTTGAACTCTTTATCATAATTGGTAGCACTACCAAAGAGCGGGTCGGTATAAGTTAAGGACTCTGCCCACTGGGTTGCGCACAAAATACCGTTTGCGGCGGCACCGAAGTTGCCAATGACATCTGCTGCTTCACAATGCGTCATGGCAATGATGGGCGTCTTGATGTGCTGTTCATTAATTTGCCGCACCGCCGTTGCTGCACCCTTGGAGTGCCCGCTCACAATCAATACATCGGGCCTGAGGAGTTTGACCTTGGTCAGGATGGCACTCATATCAGACAGGTCCCGGGGCAACTGTTCATCAATCACAGTCCGCATGCCAAACTTTTTAATGTCTCCCAGGATCCCGGCACGAATATCAAGTGAAAAGGGATCATTCTCCACCGCAATGGCAACCTTCACGGAGGACAACTCTCTACCTGTTTCTTGAGCTTTTTCCGCTGCCAAAGTAATCGCCGGAGCAAGGTATTGCTCCGAGGTGGAGAGGACGGCAAACACATATTTATAGCCCTTGTTAAACAGCGAACGCGAAGCACCTTCTGCTTCGATCATGGGGATTTGATATTTTTCCGTCACGGGTGCTATGGCTTTGGTCATGCCCGAGGAATAGGGTCCGAGCATATATTGAATTTTATCTTGATTGATGAGCCGCTCAGTCAAAGTGGCTGCCCGGTCACCTTTGGATTCATCATCGTAATAAATGATTTGGAAGTGGTAGCACTGAGCGCCAATCTTCACACCGCCCGCTTGGTTGACCTTCATAGTTGCAAACTCATAGCCATTTTGGGCATGAATACCGTTGGTAGCGTATTTACCGGTCAGTGAAATGGCTGCGCCTAGGGTTAGTTCCTTACAGTCCTGAGCTTCGCTCTTCTGCGCAAAGCCCATGCTACTGGCAACAAGCCCCGAGAGAATACATGTATAAATTGTGCTTCGCATAATTGTTAATCCGATTGTAGTAACCGACGTCTAGTAACCGATGTCTAGTAACCGATGCAAATCATTATATTACATTGAGCGAGCAGTGTTGCCACAACTCCCTTCTAGCGACGCTATCCAGTTGGACACCAATGTTAAGCCTTCCTGATGCACCGTACTGCGGCCAAATTCCGGCATCATGGCACCAGGAGCTAGACTTTCCATACGATACACAAGAATTGATGCTTCGGGCTGCCCAGGCATGATGGAATAACGATGCCCACCAGTACCTTGACCCGCCGCTATAGGCAGTTTGCAAAAACCAAGACGCACTGAATTGGTAGTGGCGAGATCAAGATATAGACCGGAGGTATCTGCCGGACCCGTTTTGCTGTGACAGTGCCCGCAATTAATATGCAAATAAGACCTTGCCCGATGCGCAAGCGGCGCGTCCTGGTCACGCCAGTCAGTCATCGCCTCTCGGGCCGGCATTGAGGGCATCCTTAAGAGCCCGGATGCTTGCCAGTGCTCCAGTTGATTGGTGAGCACTATATTGGTGGGCGCGATGTTGGTGGGTGCTATGTTGGCAGGCGCTATGTTGGCAGGCACTATATTAGTGGGCGCTATGGCGTAGCGATGCTCCCGATCAAGGTTCTGGATGCTGGGTCCAATGAGATGGATTGCCCGGGTGGTATGTTCAGTCGCATGACAACCCGCACACTGATTCTGGTCAGGCACGACATAGTTAAAACTCAGAGGGGAGGTATCAATTTCATCTTGCAGGGTGATCGGTAGGATGGCACCCGTCACCTCCAGATGGGCTTCGGTCTGAGCGGCGTTCCAGAGATACGGCAAGGCATACCAGCCAGCAGCGCGTTTTACCAGTAGTCTGGTTTCAAGCAAATAACTCTCACGAAGATCAAGCCCTCCACCAGGACCCACAGCAGGTCGAAACCAAGCACCTTGATCGGTAGTTTTTATTAACTGCGCGGCTTGCATGGGATAAAAAAAGGTTTTGGAAAAAATAGTGCCTTGCGGAAAATCTATTGTTCCATCCTCACTGGCAACGGCAGATTTGCCTGATGGAATCCAGACAGTGCGTAACTTGTGAGTGTAATCAGAGAAGAGCGGCGAGTTCAGACTATAGGGCGTGACTGCAATATCAAGTTGGAGTTCATCCTGATGCACCTGCATCAATCCCCATTCGGACAAGGCATCAGGATTCCGCGTTGCATGAAAAGTAACGCCTGATGGTTCACATCCCACAAGACATCCTGCGCAAGCAACCAGCAGGATGATAAAAATACCTCTCATATTAGATAGCTGTTATTTCAACAGGGGGAAGCGGCTCGTGCCGGCATTGGTGCTGCGCCGTATCCATCCTTGGGTTAGCAAAGCCATTGGGTGCATCCATATTAAAAACGCCGGTCTCGGCTTCGCCGTACACACATATTCGCAAGCCCGGAG
The DNA here is from genome assembly GCA_965208605.1 of Candidatus Azotimanducaceae bacterium. Classification (GTDB taxonomy): domain Bacteria; phylum Pseudomonadota; class Gammaproteobacteria; order Pseudomonadales; family Azotimanducaceae; genus UBA9659. Next base: position 2,343,367 of record OZ242345.1, read on the forward strand.
GAAGCAGATTGTTCACTGCCTTCTCGGTATTGATAAAACCGTCCCAGATAACATGCGGGAAGCTCCCATCCTCGCCGAACACCATCCGCTTGATCTTGGCAAGATACTCCGTATCAGGACGAAGACCACCGCCTGCATATCGGTTGTGATGGATAGATATAGTTTCCGGAAAGGCATCAAAATCGGAAACAGATTCCCGGTCGCTATAATTGGTTGAGTAGAGGCTGGAAATAACAATGTGTGCCGTCTGGTTGTGCTGCATGTCGTTATCAAATATCTCAATCAGATCATTGGAATTGATAACGATTCCAGAGCCCGCTGGCACTCCAGCAACCGCAGTACCTGGCACGGCAAAGTTGGGGGTGTTATTGGTTACTATCTGATTGCGGAAGACTCTTGTTTTCATACCTTCCAACACCAGGTCCGGCATGTTGAACACAAGAATACCGCCCGTATTGTTGGTCGCAAGATTGCCATAAACATCCGCGCCCACTGTATTTTCGATTTCAATACCAGCAACATTAAACTCGGCGCGATTGTTGCGCACGACAACATTCTTTGATTGCCCAACATAGATACCGGCATCAGAAGCAGCAATCGCTACTGATTCTTCAATCAATGTATTCTCGGTCTGGACAGGATAAATACCATAGGCACCATTGTTAGTGTCGGGACCATTAGTCCATTCCGTGCGCACCCGCCGCACGATAATATTCTTCCCTTCGTTGATTTTCAGCGCATCGCCTTTGGTATCTTCAATGGCAAGATCTTCAATGGTAAAATCGTTGGCGGTCACCAGTAAGCCCTCAGCACCGCTCAATTGATTTTGAAAACTGAGAATGGTTTTATCCATGCCAGCACCTTTGATCGTCACGCCGTCAACTCTCAGAGACAGTGACCGCTGTAACTCAAACCTCCCTTCGGGAATCTGGATCACATCTCCCGGTGCTGCATTCAACAACTGCGTTTGTAATTTTTTGCCCATATCAACCGCCGATTCTGGTCCAGAACAGGCAACCAACAGTAGCGCGGCGATACTGATGAAGCCTCGCGTCCCCAGACCCAAGGCAACTGTCTGAGAGTAAGATCTAGTGTTTTTCATGCCGTGTTACCTCCTTTAATAAGATAGATTATAGTACTTGATGCCTCAGGTGGGGGTTATTAATACGGAAATCAGCCCGTTAATGCTAGTGAATTTGCTGAGTAGTTAATCAAGCGGGCCGGGGCGATACCGCCCTACAGATTGCAGTCGCATCCGCGCTTGCCAGGTCGTAGCGCGTTTGCAGGTTCAGCCATGACTGAGCATCACCGCCAAAGTATTGAGCAAGGCGTAAAGCGGTGTCGGGGGTGATTCCCCGGCGCTCCTTCACGATCTCGTGCATTCGGGTGGCTGGAACATGCAAGTCCATTGCCAGCGCATTGACGCTAAGCTCAAGGGGCACCAGATACTCTTCTCGGAGAATTTCACCGGGATGAATAGGGCGCATATTATTTACATCGGTCATGGGACCTCCTTAGTGATAATCAACTATTTCAACCCTGACATACGCGCCTAAGCTTCACCTGTATAGTTCAAAATTTTGAAATATGGAAGGCAAAATAAACCCATAAGTCATAATTATGACTTATGGGCTGGTATCCTTACCTATAGTGATGATTTCATTAACAATCATGTAAAAGGTACCATTAGATGCATAGAGTATCGTATGATTAGCTACGCCAACCCCAACGGAGATATAGTATGACCACAAACATTAATGAACGCACTTCTAATGATGATCGTTCTGACTCGATGAATCCCGAAAGTGACGCATATAACCCCGGCAGTCCAGAAGATGATCGTTCTGACTCGATGAACCCCGAAAGTGACGCATATAACCCCGGAGACGATGGCGACGATAAAGCTAATCGTTAGATTCTTCGTCAGAGCGAGACAGTCAAACGGTTTAAACCTACTTGATCAAGTAGCGCTCTATGACCTCACGCTTGGGTTCTACCCCCAAGCCCGGTAAATCAGATGGTGAGACCATCCCATCAACTGTTTATTCATAACGGATTAACTATTAGCCGTCAAATTAATGAGTGTCCTCGATAATCCTTAGCTGGCAGGTGGAGGCATACCAATGTCGTTGTAACCAGTCAGAAGGCGTTGGTGTATTTAACCAACGCTTTCCCGGTCTGCGTTGACAACTTTGTTACATTATCCTCGCAGTTGCTGTACGAAATATTCATCAGACAGCAAGTCTGCAATCAGGTCGTCCAATACTGCTTTTAAAGCACCTTTAGCTCCCTCACCACCTTTAACCGACGCACTGCTAATAATGGTATCTTTCCAGATAATCTTATTGGTATCCGTATTTCGTACTTGGAGCTTGACCGACAACGACGATTTAATGGTTCCTGTCCACATTCCCATTATTACCTCATAATCAAAATCCACTAACTCTCCAGTAAGGATTAGACTCTCGCCAGAATCGGCTAATGGTGTTTTCGCATTTATCAGCCCTTGAATAATAGCATCTCGTACAATTTCAGCGAGCGGCTTTTCAGCCTGCCAACCACCGGATGTAGTTGCCCCATTGAGATTCGTCATATTCATAATCAATCGAGGATTCTCAACGTTCCGACCATCATTAATCACTCCGATTTTTAGCGGTGAAGGATTAATATTGCTTAAGTCCGTGCTAACAGTACCTACGTAGTCATAGTTGACCTGAACATCATGTACTGTAAAAGCACAACCAGACAATAGCCCAATTGAAAGACCAAGTGCAGCCAATTTAATTCCCATTTATTTCCCCTATTTTATTGAATGTAACAGCTTATTATAACACCGCCAGCTTGGTTAATCTTCATAGTCGCAAACACATAACCATTTTGAGCATGAATACCGTTTGTAGCGTATTTACCGGTCAGTGAAATGGCTACTCCTAGGGTTAGTTCCTTACAGCCCTGCGCTTCGCTCTTCTGCGCAAAGCCCACATGCTACTTGCAACTGCCGGTCTGTTTGACCACCCAACACACTGCGAAAATCAGGCCACTGTCCCGACGCTTGAACTAAGATTTCGTCAGAATCCATGGCTGGCAGGATGCTCCGGGGCAGGAAGATACTTGGCAACCCGTGCAGAAACGTGGTTAATTCGTCCTATCCCCCGCGGTTGGTATTGAGCACCAATCTGAAACCATCCTCAGCGAATCCTTGTTCTTTAGCTAAGACGAATTGCGTGCCAATTATTCGCTTAGATTAGCTACAGTGGCAGGCACTGTGGTTACCTTTAACGAACTGCTGTTAGACCAGCTGACAAAGTACAATGGTTAGATTTTTATGAGCCCTTCCCACGAATTGTTGCGGAATTTTTTTCCGGTAGCGAAGATATCAAACTCCTTCAAGAATTTGCTTCTACTGAAAATCAAAATGATTATTTATTTACGCAAAAATCGGTACCTTTTTTTGCTACAAAAAAATCAGAGAGTGCGTGGTAGTCTTGAAGGTATTGCACAAAATTATTTTCTGAAGCAGTATTGCTTATTTTTTTAAATACCAAATGCTTCCTTCTAAATAATTGGAGGTAGCCAGTTTCTTTAAAAGTAATTGTCAGTTCCTTGTTTTCATTAAACTTAAATTTACTTGCGGTATATTCTGCTCCCGAAAATCTATCATATAAATCTCCTATTCTTATTTTGGGGTAAGACTTAAGCACCACAAATAGCATACCTAAAGAAGGATCATTTAATGGTGATGGTGGTCTACTCCTATGTATGTCCATTATAATTCCGTATTCTTTGTATTCACAGAGAGGTTCATCTGGTTGCTCTGAACAACGTTTCCTAAAGTAGGTACATACGTTTTGTTTATCTTGTTCAAAAGTAACAGCATTTTGTTTATTAAGAGCTTGATAGAATTTATCTTTATTATGATCAAAAAAACCAAAAAAACCAAAAGCCGCCCCGTTGGAGCTGAAGGAAATTCTCTGGATCATAAGAGTGTAAGGCTTCTTATCGTAGTAGGCTTTATATTCTCCAACAATAGTACTTTCTTCTTGAGAGAAAATGGATGCCCCTTGGCTTGTGTTATGGCAAGACGACAGAACAAAAAAGATTATTAGTATAATATTTATTTTCATTTTTTCACTCATTTTTAAAAACGCTTTTTTTAATGTGAAGAGCAGAAAGATGCTCTTTCTTAACGGTTCAACTCGGTTCAAGGTCTATGACCCTGAGGCCGCGCCGCTCCATCTCGAATTTGATGGCTTCGACTGGGTCCGGCAGCTCCATTGGATAGTGCCTGGCTTCATAGGCTTCAACGAGCGTGGTAAGTACATCCAGTCTTTCACCCTCAGGGGAATCAAGTTCGGCATCCATCAATGAAGCAATTTCCTTGAGGGCTACTCGGTAATCTGCTTCGGTTCTAATCGGTTTGATATTCATCATTCGAGCCTCTGGCTATATGGTTTGCGCATCAACTTTGTCGTATTGCACATGAGTTCCAATAAAACGGACATAGACCACGAAGTATTAATAGACTATTTATCCTTCTTATCCTTCGCCTTTCTGGCTATATGACGTGCTTCCTCACTCAGCTGCATGACGAGTTTAAAATCGCCTGCTTCAATAGCCGAGCGGGGTGTCAACCAGCTCCCTCCGCAGGCAACGACATGCGGCAGCGCAAGATAGTCCGCAAGATTATCGGGCGCTATACCGCCAGTCGGTATGAACCCCATGTTTCTGAATACCGGGCCGAGCGCCTTTAGCATGGGTACTCCTCCCGCGACGGCGGCGGGGAAAAACTTCACCGTGTTTAGACCAAGATTGTAAGCATGCTGTGCTTCGCTTGCCGTAGCAATACCTGGGAAAACATCAATCCCTGCTGCCAATGCGGTGGTGACGACGCCGTCGTCAATCCCCGGGGAAACAATAAATCGGGCACCGCGTTCAATGACTTGTGTCGCTTGCTGACTCGACAATACGGTGCCTGCACCAACGCAGGCATGAGGAAAGCGACCCGTCAGCACCTCCAGACAATCCAAAGCGGCGTCAGTCCGTAATACGACTTCAAGCACCGTGATCCCAGATTCAATCAGCGCGGTAGCAACAGCGACCGCAGTGCCCTCGTCCTCCGTCTGAATGAGCGGGATAATCGGAGCATCTACAAGTTGTTTGCTGATTTCCTTGTCCACACCTGGGCTCCTGCAGTGATATGTTTACAAGTAGATAATAATTGAACCCAGCACACCGTCCGAGTTAATCAGGTTGACGCGTTTGTGGTGAATCTTTAGCTCAGCACCGACAACAACCAGGTCATGCACATAGGTCCCTGCATACAGCGTTTGCTGATCATTGTAAAACATAACGCACTGGAAGTTAGACGTTACTCTAAGGTCATCTCCATTATCATCTGATTCAATGATCCGGATGTTGGAAATAATGTGTGAACACCGCAGTTTGTATTCTTTAGAAGCAGCGCGCGGATGTACAAAATTGCGCCGCCGAATTTCCATCATGACCCTGTCATCATAAAACAGAGAAATGTGATTTATCGGATCTTCTTGATCCTCAGAGACCGGCATCCAATAGGTTCCGTCTTCGGCGTACATCTCAATCCATCTATCAAGATCAGGGCGATCAAGCAAGGACGCTTCGTCATAAAGCAAGGATTCAATGTCGCGCAAATCAAAGTCAGATATCTTCACACTCATCTCAGAGTACCCCACCAACCATGTATTGCTTCCATGCGTAATACTGACTGCGTACATCCAAATCGCTCGTACCGGTATTTGACCAGCGATCACCGAGATCTGTATCGAACCCGTAGTTGCGATGCATTTCAACCCAGTCATTCGCCTCTGATTGCAGCCCTTGTTGCATACGGAGATAGGCTGTCAGATCATCGGGGCCAACCATAGAGCCATTTGAATTAATGAGACGTGAATACAGAATCGTACGTTGCAAGATTGAATCTGGAGCACCCTTCAATCGAAACGACCAAGTTTCAATTATGCATCGATCCACAGCAATCGGACGTACAATGCGAATGTTCTGAATCGCTGATTTAATGGTAACCGATGGGTAATACAACGTATTGTGTGTATTGAAGGTTAGAATCTGATGCGTCCTCTCCTTGCCATACGCCTCAAGCATCACTTTTTCATAGTCTGGGTCAACTGAATAATTCGCGTGAATGCTACTCTTGCCACCATCGTAATGGTGCCCGTATGGAAAGCTAGTGATTCCAGTTGCCTCAAAATTCTTATAGGACGCACCAAAGGGCGGAATCATTTCTGCCTCGTCTCGATGCGGTGAATCCGCGGGCAAAGTACTAATGTAATCGTTTGCAGCATCGACAACAGAACGATGCACTATCATGGGATGCATCGTATCGTTTAGATTTTCAATGAACATTTTCCAATTACACTGATGCTCGTATCGCAGAACACCGCCAGCGACTTCAACTTCACCCTGCGGAGACCGATCGCACAAATTGTCCAGAACTTCCTTCGCCCCACCGAGCCATGTTGTTATATCAGGGGCGTCAGGATCCATTGATGCAAATACGAAGCCACGATAAGCTTCGTAGTTAGCCAATTTTTGCATGCTGTACTGAGGGTCGTCTTTATCAAAGCCAGTGCCTTCGTAGCCTGCCATGTGAGGCACACCGATTAACTTGCCATCCAATCGATATGTCCAGCCGTGATAACAACAACGAAACCCCCCAATTTTGCCACATGGCTTGTCGACCACCTTCGTGCCCTTGTGTCCGCAGCGGTTGTATAGAACGTGAATTGCGTTGTTCTTGTCTCGCACCATGACAAGGGGCAACTTTCCGATTGACAGAGTGATGTAATCGCCCGCTTCAGGAATCTGGCTTTCGTGTCCTATGAATATCCACGCCTTCCTCCAGATGCGCTGCATCTCCAGGTCGAAAACATCGGGGTCGGTATAAACCTTGCGGTGAATTTTAGTCGGTGTTACCAGCGCACCAAGCTCAGTATCCGAATAGCTCATAGGTCATCTCCCGCTACTATTTATAAAGCAAGTGTACCGAGACTTGCACCGCCGCATACAAACAGTGTTTGCCCGGTGACGAAACCATTTTCGGGTTCAAGGAAAAACATTACAGCACGAGCAACGTCTTCTGGTTTACCAAGCCGTCTCACTGGTAATGACGCGGCGATCTGTTCAGCCTTATCACTGCCCTCAGGGACAACATCAGTAAACATATCGGTCACTACTGGGCCAGGAGCAATTGCATTGACTGTAATGCCGAAGGGTCCAAGCTCCAGTGCCCAGGTCCGAACCAGCCCAACCTGTGCTGCCTTGGTGGCCGCGTAGGCAGTCCGTGTCTCCAACCCAAGCATTGCTCTAGAACCAATGATTACAACTCGCCCGAAGCCAGATGCCTTCATCGCCGATAGCGTAGCTTGAACCAATGAGATGCTGGCATACACATGCAAACGTGCGAGATACCCAACGTCTTGCAGTTCAACGTCTTCAATCAATGCCGGGCGGATAGTGCCCGCATTGTGAATAATGTTCGTTATTTCATATTGCTCAGCCAACTCCGCAAGGATCGCACGCGTGGCGTCAATATCCGATAAATCAACCGCAACATCAATCAGCCGTTTGTTCTTGTAATCCGATTCACGCCGAGACAAATTAATCACCGTGTAATCATGTGCTATCAGGTGCTGACAAATACTTTTCCCTATGCCCGCGCTACCACCAGTAACTAGTGCAATGCTACTCATAAGTGTCTCCGATCAACCAGAGCTAAGACCCTCAAAGGACTACCCGAACCATGTTTTATTTTGAGTGGTGGACAAATAAGAATCGCACCTGTTGGCGGCAACCTGTCTAGATTTGCCAAACACTGCAAGCCATAGCGGTTAGCTCCGTGCAACAAATAATGCGCTGGGTATGGGGGGCTAAGATCTGTTGCTTGCCCAGCATCCGTGCCCACCGTCTCGGTACCAAATCCTCTAATGTTGCGTTTATCAATGAGATATTTTATTGCCTCGGCACTCGGACCCGGCGTGTGCGCACCATCCTCACGCATATTGAGATATTCTATAGCGGGCCTCTTTGACCAATCTGTGCGCATCAACACCCAACTTCGATCAGGAATTTCACCATGCCGAGCCTCCCAGGATTCGATGAATTCTGGTGTTAGCAAGAAGTCTTCATCTTTTGTCGATTCCACTGAACAATCAAGTACACAGACAGGACCGACAAACGCATCAGGCGGAATGCTATCCACCGTCGCGTCAGGCAAATCCTTGCCGGAAATCCAATGAACGGGGGCATCAAAGTGGGTGCCAGTGTGCTCACCACAGGTAAAGTTTCGCCAATACCAAGCTGGCCCTCGGTCATCGTAACGCGAAACCTCCTCAACTCGAAAACGAGCGCACTGCCCGAACTCTGGAGGTAAAACAATCACTGGGAAATCTGGATCAAGTGTATGCGTAAGATCGACCGTTTCAATCTGGCCATCAAGTAGCGCAGTACCAAAATCTTTGAGTACACCATTTGATACGGTCATTGCATCAGCTCGCTTTTATTTGACTAAGTTCGCGTTCCAGCACCATAGGATCCTCTCGATAGCGTTGAACGATATCTTCCGCAACGGGCCCCAGCGTGACATTCTCTATGCCCTGTTGTAATGCCTCAACCACGGCTCTAGACAGCTTCTCAGGTGTCACCTTAGGCGGCGGTAATGGTTGTCTCCAGGTCTCATCTAAAGGGCCAAACAAAACATTCACCACCTTGATGCCACTAGTCGCAAATTCACTGCGCAAGCATTGGCTGAGCGAATAAGCGGCTGCTTGACTTGCCGACGTGGTGCCATAGGCTGACCAATTTGACAAGGCGTAGACTGACAGCAAGTTAACCCAAGCAACGGCACTATTATCGCCGTCAGCGCCACGAGATTTCATACCGGGCCCGAACGCCTGGATCAGGCGCATTAAACCAAAGTAGTTGACTTCCATTTCATCACGGGCTGTTACAATGCCGTTTCTCTCCATGGTGCTACCTGGTCGAACGTACTCGGCCGTATTAATCAGTATGTCCGTCTTGCCGCCAATTTCTCCAGCGAGTTCTTGTACCGAAATCGTATCAGTAATATCAAGCGGCATTATCTCAACGCCCGGAATTTCCTTCAATAGGTCGCTACCATAGAACGGACGCCATTCTTCGGCTATACCTACGAATATGCTTGACGCCCCAGATGCCGCCAATGCCTTCACCATAGATTGCCCGCTCTCTGTACGGCCATCAGTAACCAGTACACGTCTGAATTTCGGGTCGCATGTCAACATCCGAAGTTGATGATCATCTGCCATGTTTGGTGTCTCCTTTTTGGGCAATGCAAACAAAACACCTTGCCCGGATTTATCAGTTCTAAGAATAATACGTACCTGCGCATATTCCTCAACATCGCCGTGTATATGCGCCAGCACACAAGGACCAGCATCTAGTTGCACTGTTCCGATGCGCCACGGCATCCGTTCTCGAAAATGTGTATTGATGCTTGTGCGTAGAGTCGTTTCTGTAATAAGTTTTCCACCAGTAGCAATAGGCTGCCAAGTGAGCTCAAGAGACCAGCATTTCGGGCATATTTCCCGAGGCGGGTAGGTGATGTGTTTACATTCGCAACACTCTTGTAACCGGAGCAGGCCTTCGGCAGCGGCGACTGTCAACGCTAATGCACGGCGACTGCGGGCAAAAGGCGGTAGCGTTGGTAATCTCGTACGCTTTTGCGGGTCTTTCTTTTCTGGTCGTTGCAATGCATCTGTCATGCCGCATCTCCCACCAGAATAGCAGCAGCCGAGCACAGCCCTCGGTCAAAGTTGATCATACCGAAGCCTGATACTGCAGCGACCTTCGCTCCCGGCACCGCATTTTTTCCCGCTACACCGGTCAGCTGCCGTACTGCTTCAACCAGCCCAAGATAACCACCCGCAGCACCTGCTTGCCCGAGAGACAACTGCCCGCCCGAGGTATTGTGTGGGAAGCTCCCCTTGGTCGTAAAGGTGTGCTGGCGGATAAACTCGCTCGCCGCGCCCTTCTCACAAAACCCCAGGTCCTCAAACTGCATTGCCATAACGACGGGATAGTCATCATAGGTTTGTAGAAAATCAATATCCTGCGGAGTAACACCTGATAGAGACCAGAGTTCGTCTTTATCCAACGCCCAACCGCCTCGAATCTGCACGGGATCGTCCGGAAACGCGTTGTGCCTTTCTATCGTCGAGAGTACGCGCACGAAGGGTAACTTGCGCTCGTTTGCATCTCCTTCACGCATGACAAGAAAACCTTCCGCACCAGCACATGGCATTACACAATCAAACAGAGTAATCGGATCGCTGATTAAACGCCCACTGAGATATTGTTCCAATGTGAGGTGCGACTTCATCATGGCCCTTGGGTATGTCAGAGCATTATCTCGCTGTGCAATACATAGTTTTCCAAAGTCCTCTCGAGTCACACCGTAGGTATGCATATAGTCGCGCGTTATTAGTGCAAAACTACCATTCGGACCACCTGCGCCATAGGGGTAGGATGCGTCCTGAGAAAAGCGACTGAAGCTAGTGAGCAGGGCTCGGAACGAGTCCACATGATTCGTGTCACCAGCTAAACAAGCAACAACGGTTGCATCACCCGACTGCACAGCTCGAGCAGCACGACGTAACGCGATGATGCCAGAAGCACCTCCGGTTGGAATATGGTCAAGCCAACGCGGCGACAAACCAAAGTGTTGCGACAAGCCAACAGCCGTGTCTGGAAACAATGTAAATGATGAAACGCAAAGACCATCAATGTCATCCGGGCCGATACTTGCTGTTGCACCTAGATTTGCCAGCGCCTGAGCGAGCCACCATTGTGCAGGCTCCGGGGAGTAGCGAACATAAGGAATACTCACAGGAGAGGTTATGACAATGCCTTCATAGTTCATTCTAGAATGCATTTCTCGCCGAGTCATACGAACTTCCGTCTCTGTTTTAGTGCGCGCAAATCAATACACTCACCCAGAGCAACACTCTCACGGGCTGAACGCTTTATAGTAGCCCGGTCCACTTTGTTTGAACCGGTTAATGGTAAGGAGTCAACCAACTGGATGTAACCAGGCACCTTAAAATATGCAATTGAATCCATAGCAGCATCAAATATCTGTCTCACGAGCTCCTGCTGACCGGACCCTTGGCTAGTCGTAACAATGAAAGCAAATACCTCATCACCTCGCATTTCATCTGGCACAGCCGTAACCGCACAATTATCAACCAGAGTGTTTTTCAACAGTGCTGCTTCAACTTCTATTGCCGCAATGTTTTCGCCACTACGGCGAATTACATTTTTGGAACGATCAACAAAGTAAAGCGAACCGTCATCGCCTTCATGGATAATATCGCCCGTATGCCACCATCCGTTCTGCCAACCAGTCTCTGTTGCTACTGTGTCCTTGTAGTAGGCCGAAAAATAACCAGCGCGCGGGTTGTCGCCCTTTGCCCGAACGAGTAGTTCGCCATCTTGCCCGGTGGAAACACGGTTGCCATCAGCATCAACGATGCAGTATTCCATCGTATCTATTGGCTTTCCTATACACCGCTTGCCGAGGTGCCGAGGCTCCTTGTTAGCGACAATCATGCCGCCCCCACCTGACTCGGTCATCGCCCAGGCTTCTATCAATGGAAACCCAAAACGCTCTTCAAATACTTTCTGGTGTCTCGGGTCGGACCCCGCCCCAAAGCCGAATCGAATTTGCCCAGCAAGGCCCTGCTCAGCCGGCTCCATGGTCAGCAGTATCGCAGGCATTACGCCAAGGTAATGAATCACCGTTGCCCGCTCCTCATGTACTGTCTCCCACCAAGTGGATGGATGAAACCGATCAAGTTGGATAACACACCCGCCGCACATCAGCATTGCCATGAATGATGTCACCAACGCATTCATATGGTAGGGCGGCAGTGGTGTTGCAAGTCTGTCGTTTTCATCGATCCTACAGATGCCGCCGAGTTTGTTGTATTCCCGACCCATCGTCAGAAAGTACTCATTCGAAAGTATGCAACCTTTCGGTTGGCCAGTCGTCCCAGAGGTATACAGCAACGCCGCTTCGGTTTCGGCATTACCTAACACAGGGATGTCTTCTTGATTTCCGTCTATAGCCGGGCCTTCAACGACGCGCACATCCTCCAGCATCGCCGAGATTGAGTGGAATCTTTCAATGTGCTCCGGAGCACCGGTTAATAGAACGGCATCGCTATGCGCGACAACGTAGCTGACCTCCTGATTAGCACCCATCATGTTTAATGGGACGATGCTTGCTCCCAGAGAATTGAGTGCCAGCAAGTGAAGATACACGTCTAAGCGATTGTCGAAAGCCACCGCTACGCGTTGACCCGGTTGTACAGCCAACCTAGTGTATCCCACCCTCAGTTTCGCTACTGCTTCGGCTGCTGCTTTATATGTGAATTCAACAGCACCTGGCGCGTAGTCACACCTGCTGCCTACCGGAGCGCGTAGAAAGGGTCGCTCAGGAAACCGTGCGACAGTCTCGACAAATGCACTGAATACCGTCATCTAGTGTATGCCCCGAATGTTATGACAACCGGACAAGAAGCAAATTTAGATTGATGTTCACACCTCGACATACAAGGCCGAAACTCACCTATCCTGACCATTGGGCAACGGATAATATTACAAATCCAGTTTGCTCATATTCATCTCTACCAGCTTGCGAGTGCGGCGTAGCGAACTGACCAAATCCTGAATTTGCAATTCACTCTGGCCCGACATGAGGCTACATATTATATGGTTATAATCAGCATGCATTTTATCCCATAGCCTAATGCCCTTGGCAGAAACCCTCACCGACTGAACACGTCGGTCTTTTTTTGATGTCTTCTTCAAAACCAGCTTTCCCTGCTCAAGCCGTCGCACTACGCCAGTGATATTTCCTTGTGTCACCATCAGGAGTGTCGCGAGGTCACCCATCGTCAGACCAGTAGGATGCATGGCAAGCGCAGTTAAAACATCGTAGCGCGGCAAGCTTGAATTATATTTTTGAGCGAAATGACGCATAAGAACTCGTTCAATACTTGAAAAACATCGCACAAGAACCAACCAAGCCATGCCGTGATGATCATCATCAGGCAAGGCCTCCAGCATTGATTCGTAGAGGTTTTGTTTTAGCATATTAGAACCCGTAGCAGTTGGATTCATCATTTGCAAACTGCCAATTTCAATGCTGTAAATTCATGCATATCTTCTTTACCTTTCCATCGAACTGCCAGCTTCCGCTTTAGGCATTCATGTATTCTTTCAACACCTCAATAACAGCCTCATTCTCCGCATCCTTGCCCACTGTCAAGCGAAGAAATCTATTGTCGCTTACCGGCCGAGGAATAATTCCTTTGGCGAGTAAAAAATCACTTGCTTCGTTGGCAGATTTCCCGGTGATATTTTCAAAGTGCATCAAATAGAAATTTGTCACACTGGGCACAACGTATATCCCTTCAGCACTAAGCTCCCTTTGAAGCCGTATCTGCCATTGAGTATTGTGTTTGACAACTTTTTCAATGTGGGTGAAATCTTGAACCGCCGCCTCCGCTGCCGCAAGTGCCTCGATACTGGTATTAAACGGTGTCCTGAGGCGATTCATAATTTCAATGATCGCTTCTTGTCCGTATACCCATCCAATGCGGAGACCTGCCAGACCATAGGCTTTTGAAAAGGTTCTAGTCATTACCACATTGCTGGAATCTTCAACCCAACGCGCACCTGCATTGTAGTCCGAATGTTCAACATACTCAGCATAGGCACCATCAAGAATTATTACAATGTTGTTGGGTACAGCGGTGATCAAACGGTCAATTTCATCAATAGTATTGTAAGTGCCGGTTGGGTTGTTAGGGTTCGCGAGCGCGATCAATTTTGTCTTCGGCGTAATGCGCTCAATAAGCGCATCAATACTTGTGCGGAATTCTTCTTCTGGGGCCAACACAATACTCGCACCCTGCGCCTTGCCATAGATTGAACACATAACGAAATGATTTTCGGAGAGCAAGACTTCGTCGTCCTTACCTACAAAGCAACGAGTGATTAATCCGATCAGTTCTTCTGAGCCATTACCACAAACAATTCGACTTGCTTCTAAGTGGTAGACCTGTGCGATCGCTGCCCTCAAGCTCGTCTGAAAACCATCAGGATAACGATGCAATTCATTGGCAATAGCATGATAGGCGGCAACTGCGGCAGGACTCGGTCCAAAGCACCCTTCGTTGCTTGAGAGCTTTATGGCATTTGGTCTACCCTTGACGCTACTCTGACCTTGTTGGTACGGCGAAATCGCTTGATACTGCGGTAGCGGCGTCGGTGCATTGTCCCGGCGCGATGGCGGTGTTGCACGAGGTAAAGATGGCATTGAACTTTCCCGTTTTTCCGATTGAGATTATATTGTTTAAGTATAAACTAATCATGGATGATCTATCCACGACAAGAGTAACGAATTGCTTGTGGGTAGACTCAATAACTGTTCATATAAAGTTAGTGCATCTGCTGTTGAAAGTGTTACCGCGAGTGTTGTCTCGAGATGAACACACCAAATATTCAGTGACTGATTATATAACAAAACGCTGTCTCTAAATGAAAATTGCAAAAATCAACGTCATAGTCACCTGCCCCGGCAGGAACTTTGTGACGGTTAAAATAATGACCGACGAAGGCGTCTATGGTGTCGGTGACGCGACACTAAATGGGCGTGAAATCGCTGTTGCGAGTTATCTACAAGAACATCTCGTAGCCTGTCTTATCGGCATGGACCCGCGGCGATCTGAGGATATTTGGCAGTATTTATATCGCGGAGCCTACTGGCGTAAAGGTCCAGTTTCAATGACAGCAATAGCTGCAATTGACACAGCACTTTGGGATATTAAAGCGAAAATAGCGGGTCTCCCATTATATGAACTTCTGGGCGGTCGTTCACGTAACGGTGTCACCGTTTATGGACATGCTAATGGAAACGATATTGCTGAAACCTGTGACGAGGTGCAAAGGTATGTGGAACTCGGTTACCAAGCGATTCGTGCTCAGTGCGGTATTCCGGGCATCAAGAGTACCTATGGGGTATCTGGTGACAAGATGTACTACGAACCCGCGGACGCAGATCTGCCCAGCGAGAATACCTGGTCGACAAGCAAATACCTGAATCATGTACCCCAGCTGTTCGCGGTACTACGAGATAAATTTGGGGATGATCTGCACTTGTTGCACGATGTTCATCACCGTCTCACACCCATAGAAGCCGGTCGATTGGGCAAATCACTTGAGCCTTTCAACCTATTTTGGCTAGAAGACGCCGTAACTGCAGAGAACCAAGAAGGCTTTCGAATCATACGCTCGCATACCGTGACACCACTTGCCGTTGGCGAGATATTTAACACTGTTTGGGACTGCAAAGAGCTTATTCAAGAACAACTCATAGATTATATCCGCACCTCAGTAGTACACGCGGGCGGCATTACGCACCTGCGTCGAATTGCAGATCTTGCGGCACTTTATCATGTACGTACGGGTTGCCACGGTGCGACGGACTTGTCACCAATATGTATGGGTGCAGCGCTGCACTTTGATACCTGGGTTCCGAATTTCGGTATCCAAGAGTACATGCGACACACCGAGGAAACAAACGCAGTATTCCCCCATGACTACCATTTTAAGGACGGTTATCTTCACATTGGTGACACCCCAGGACACGGTGTCGACATCAATGAAAAACTAGCAGAGAAGTACCCATACAAGCGCGCCTATCTTCCAGTAAATAGGCTCACAGACGGCACCATGTGGAATTGGTGATGGGCGATACAGATTTTGACGTAGTCATAGCGGGTGGTGGACACAACGCCTTGGCGTGCGCAGCACTCCTCGTCAAGCACGGCATTCAAACCCTTGTTCTGGAACGGAATGACTGGGTTGGTGGCGGTGTCCTCACTCGAGAGATTACCTTGCCAGGGTTCAAACATGACTTATACGGCTCATCACACGTTTGGGTGCATCTCAACCCAGCATTTCGCAATGTCTTGCAACCAGAATTGGAGAAGTACGGTCTGAAGTATATTTGGTCAGAAGACCATATCACCGGGCATCCCAATCTTGAAGGTCAGGGCATCATTGTATACAAGGATGTCGACAAAACCTGCGATACTATCGCCGAATACTCCAAGAAGGACGCCGTTCGCTATAAGGAAATCTTCAATGAGTTCGCCGAGATTGAAGCTGGTGTCATCAAAGGCATGTTTTCTCCGCCGTCACCGCCAAGCTACATGTTTCAAGCCCTGGAGAATAACGCTGAGGGTCTACGACGATTACATGACTACCAACTGAGTTCACGAGCATTCACATTAAAGAACTTTGAAAATCCGCAGGTGCGAGCGTTTATATTGGGGTGGGCCACAGCACCGCAAACACTGCCCGACCAGGATGCTACCGCACAGGGTTTCTATGTCATGATTCCAAGCATTCACTATTATGGCCAGGCAATACCGGAAGGTGGTAGCGGCATGCTATCGGTTGCCATGCAACGATACATCAACGCCAATGGTGGCAAGGTTATGACTGGTGCAACCGTTGACCGATTTATTATCGAAAAAGGAGAATGTAAAGGTGTGCAGCTAGCTGAGGGTACAATAATTCGTGCGAAACGAGCGACTGTTACTGCACTTGATCCGCAACAGACGTTCTTAGATTGCATGCGGGAAAGCGAAGTTGATGTACGCATCCGTGACATTGTGAAAAACTTTTCATTTGGTAATGTAACTATTGTCAGAGCGCACTACGCACTACATGAATCGCCTGAATTCAAAAACGGTGCCGATATGACCGCAACACCATTCCAACGAATATTCGGCACGGTTGCCGATATTGACAAACAGTACCGTGAAATCGCGGCTGGCGTAGCGCCATCTGATCCTTTCCTGTGGTCCGCCTGCTGGACAAAGATGGATCCAATGCGTGCACCTGATGGCAAACACACATTCATTTTTGATACCTTCGTCCCTATCCATCTTGTCAATGGGGACGATTGGGAAGAGATTGGCCCAGCCTACGT
Source organism: Candidatus Azotimanducaceae bacterium (assembly GCA_965208605.1). GTDB lineage: Bacteria > Pseudomonadota > Gammaproteobacteria > Pseudomonadales > Azotimanducaceae > UBA9659. The sequence continues at coordinate 2,360,465 of OZ242345.1, forward strand.
GCGTGATGTTCTATTACGCAATTTACGCCGATATACAACAAACATGAACGACGAGAATATTCTGGGTGAATTTATTGATACCGGCCCGAATCTGGCACGCGCTAACTGGTCATTTGTAAATGGTTCAACCACTGGCGGTGAACGTGTGTTATCGCAAATGGGTGCATTACGTCCCATTCCTGGATTTGCCGAATACCGGTCACCTCTGGTCGACCTCTACATGGCAGGGCCATCTTGTCACCCGGGAGGCGGAATCTGCGCGATGGGGACAAACACAGCAACTGCAATTCTTGAGGATTTTGACATCCTAGAACCAGAGCATGATTTTCAAACGATAGCTAACTAATATAGGTGAAGTATGGGAAAGCCAATAGAAAAATACACCGCGTTGGTCGTTCAGCCAGAAGTCACTGTTGCCGAAGACCGCGACGGTATTAAGAAAAACCTCAATCGTGTTCTCAACATGATTGATTTCGGTGTCGGCTATTTCTGGGAAATTCCTGCTCGCCTTGTTGTGCTGCCAGAATACTTTATGCAGGGTGTCACAACACCCGGCAAAGGCGAACACGGCATAGAGTCGTTTATGAAAAAAGCGATTACGATCCCTGGGCCAGAAATGGACGACCTCAGCAAAAAAGCGCAGGAGTACGGAATCTACATCGCGGGCGGTGGCGTCATTGAGCAGCTCGATGAATTCCCGGATCGCTGGTTCAATTCGGCATTTATCATTGGGCCAAATGGCGATGTCGTACTGAAGTACCACAAATGGCACATTCCGGCCTCAATCGGTCTAGGTACGAGCCCGCATGACCTCCTGGACGAATACCAGGAACGATTGGGTGCAGGCATTGAAAAACTGTTTCCGGTGATTGACACCGAGATCGGCAAGCTCGGCACCATGACCTGTCATGACGGCTGTACACCAGAAGTGTCTCGTGCACTCGGATACAATGGATGCGAGGTTATCTGTCACCCGGTGGCTTTGCAGGAAGTTGAGGGTGTATCGGATCCTTGGGACTTCTGGCGCTTCACCCGCAGGACCAGAGCGCACGACAACATGTGCTACCTACTCGGTTCAAACTGGGGTAGCGTCAAATATGACTATTATCCGCAAGCATTTTGCCCGGGTAATTCTTTCATCATTGACTATACTGGCATGATGATTCGTGAGGCACCCTACCCCGTGGAGCAGGTCATTGGGGCGACAATTGACATTGAAGCACTGCGTGAACATAGATCCAGAGCCAACCATAACACTTGGATTGATGTCCGAACGGAGGCGTTTCGCGAGATATACAATAATCCGATCTACCCCCCAAACCAGTTTCCTTCTGGCAAACCACCACGCACACTTTCAGATAAGCTTGGGCCAGCTCGGCAAGTACTTGATCAGCTGTATGCTCGTGGTCAGTTCATGCCACCCGCTGGAAAAACCCCAAAGGAGATGTCAAGTATTCTTGAGAGACGCATACAATATGCGCAAGCAACTGGTCGGATGCGAAAAGCAGACGACTGAGGAATTGATATGAGAATAATCAGCAAGCTCGCACAGATTGATTTCCACTTAGGTAAGGTTGGCCGAGAAGGCAATCTGCTCGTCATTGAGAGTCATCAAGATTCAAAGATGCCATCAAGGGTCTATGTTTCGCCACAGGATGTTATTGAGCTTATGAAATGTTTTTTTGTCAGCTCTCGAGCAATTATATTCATTATAGGCATGCCTTATTTCCTGTACCGTTGGAAAAAACACGGAAAAGATTCCGTAGCAAAAAAGTCGTACAAGAAAGAGTGGCCGACGGTTTAGCTGAAGCTATTCTAATACACTAGGTTGGGTCGCCGAACTCGCTCGTATCAGAAAGCAACCACGTTTGCTAGTTCGTCATATAAGTGAACTTGATACCGTATGTCAGCTGATGTGGCCTCAAACGAATGCCGGCAGCACCAAAATTGTCAGCCGTACCTGTGTAATACTGCTCGTCGAGCAGGTTTTTCCCGAATGCAAGGATGCGGAAGTTGTCGTTACTCACCCCTATGCTAAGATTAACAACAGAGTAACTGTCAATCTCGTATGGGAATTGCGGTAACTCAAAGGGGTCGCCGTTAACTGTTTGCCCAACGAGTGAGCCGATTGCCTCAATATCACTGTATTGCTTCCCAACAAATGTCCAGTCTGTACGAACGAACCCTTTCCATGAATCCGGAAGATTAAATTGCCAGTCTGCGCTCGCACTGTAGCTCCATTCTGGCGTGCGTGGTAATGGCTGGCCTGATACATCAATTACATTCGGAAGACTATTAGTATTACCCTTCAACACAGCATCTGGATATTTGTCAAACTCTGCATCAGTGTATCCAAGGCTCAATCCGAGTGTCAGATCTTGTGTGCCCAAAGCCAACAACTCCAATTCAAATCCGGTCGCGCTAGCTTCATCTGCGTTTTGAGTCGTCGATATCGCAGAACCAATGTCATTCGGGTCCTCTAATCTATTGGTTTGTACTTGAAAATCATCCCATTGGAGCGAGAAGTAGGCACCAGACAAACTAACGCGACCACCAGCGAATCGACTCTTAAAACCAAGCTCATAGCTGAGCAGATCCTCGGATTTAAAGGGTGCTCCAGTAGTCCGGGAACCGCCAGTTACATCAGTGCCACCCGCTTTGTAACCTTTAGAGATACTTCCGTAGATATTGAGACCTTCTCTAGGAAAGTATTGCACTACCATTCGCGGTGAAAAATCGGTGGAATCTACTGAATCTTTCACCGGCATTGGCCCACGATTCAAATCAATCTCCGATGCAAACACCTCATCTTGAGAGTAGCGCCCACCGAGGGTCAAATCTAACTTTTCGCTCCTATGCCAAGTCACATCCACGTATGCTGCAAAGGAATCATAATTGAATGATCGGATGTTACTGTTTATAAACCCAACAGCGGTGCCACTTGGCGCATCGTCGGGCATACGTTGGATTTGATTGGTTCGATCATACTTATCTTCTGCATAATAAATGCCAAGTGTCCAATCAATCGACTCGTTCGCCATGGACTGCAAGCGAAATTCCTGACTAAAGGATTCCGCTTCATAGTCGTTGACACGTCTGAGCGGTAGGGGTCCGAATGTCTGTGCGATGCCATCAAGATCCGACTCGCGATCAAATGAGCTGTCGATAAAACCCGTAATTGATTTGAATTGCATGGTATTGAGGTCGACGGTAATCCTACCGTTGACGATGGTGAATTCCTTATCATTGCGCTCAATCGTATCTCTATTGATCAATCGATCATTCGACGGATAGAACCCCCCCCCCTCGTCAAAACCAGATGTAAACTCAAAAGTGTCGATTGTATCCAAGTCCGTCACACCAGACGGTATTGCGATATCCCCACCTTCGTCTTCAACAGAATGAGTGATGGATAGATCAAGCACCACGGCGTCTGACGGCAACATTCTGAAGGAAACTCTCCCCGTCTCGTACTCATAGAAGGGGTCATTACCAAGTGGATTAACGTTTTTGACAGGCGTATCAGATTCTTCACGTGCAACAACAACCCTTGCCATGAATTTGTCGCTAAAGGGAATGTTAACGATGGCTTCTAGCCCCAGGCCACCATAGTTACCAACACTGGCCGAGCCTTCCAAATACAATGTTTCGTCGGGCTTTTTCGTCGCAATGTTTATAGCACCACCGATAGCATTGCGCCCGAAAAAGGTCCCCTGGGGACCGCGTAATACCTCAAGACGCTGCATATCTTGGAGATGGGGATTGATAGTACCTTGAGCGACACCTCCAACCGAGAGCTCATCCACATAGTAGCCAATTGAGCTAGCGGTCGCTATGCCGTCCAGGGTAATGTTGCTGACCCCTCGAATTGATACATTGATACTCCGACTGCCACCTTCCCCATCCTCAGAAAAACCGACATTGGGCGTTACCAGGAGGTAATCAGCCGCCGTTTCTATTACCGAACGCTCAATGATATCGGACGAAAAGGCTGAAATACTCAGTGGTACATCTTGCAAAGATTCCTCGCGTCGTTGAGCAGTCACTGTAATCTCTTCTAGCACCAGAACATTTGTTGCTTCCTGAGCCTGGGCGATTGGAAAAGTCTGCCCTAATACTGCTAAGACGATAACTAGTATGGGTAAATGTTTCATTGGCTGTTCCTCTGTAGAGTGGATAAATCCTGCATGCAACATTTGCAGCCCCCGTAAATTGCTACCAACATGCTATTACCAAACAACTTTATACATAAACCATTCTTTATGTCAAGCCATACTGTACGTCCATGTAGGCGCGACATCAGCATCCCTGCTGATGACGGCCCTGAAAGAAGACACCTTACTCCCCTGATGCTCTGCACTTTGAAAAGAATACTGAAAACCCAGTGTTTTTTAATCAGTGCACAAGGCGTGATGCGAAGCGCTGAGTCGGGCTTTATTCAAGGGGGAAAGTATTCCCGGGATCGACACCAGCAGGGACAGATTTTTGCTCCTGCAAAACCTGCATTTCCACCATCCATGGCGGTCATTGCTAAGTTGCACTTACATTCCGAATGAAAAGAAAGGTAATCATGGATACTCGCTAATTGATTATCTGTGGAGCCGTGATTATCTTCATTTAAGTTGCTAAGTTGCAGGCGTTTCCTGGCGTTCTTTGTAACCTCCGTTTAGAGCTTAGGAACTACGTCTGCGTTATTGGGAACACCCAAATTTTCGTATTCATAGAAATTTGTGCAACCATCGCCATCCAAGTCTAAGTTTGCATCCAAGGCATCCTCATGATCAAGTCCATAATGTAATTCCCAATCGTTAATCATACCATCACCGTCATCATCGACCATTGTGTGGCAATAGCTCTTTGAGCCAACGCGCTGTTTAATAGTTTAAGGTTGAAGGTTGCCAATGTATCATCATCTTCATCAACTTCAGTTTTGGTATAATAAGGCACCCCAAAACATCTTTGTATCTGCAACCTGGCTGAGCTATTGTTGCGGGGATAGGACGAATTAACCACGTTTCTGCACGGGTTGCCAAGCATCTTCCTGCCCCGGAGCATCCTGCCAGCCAGGGATTCTGACGAAATCTTAGTTCAAGCGTCGGGACAGTAGCCTGATTTTCGCAGAATGAACCACTTTTATGACCGTCTCTTACCACCCGGTCGAGACAGATCCCGCCAATGCCCTGCAGGCGTCAGAATAGCTGTGTTGGGTGGTCAAACAAACCGGCAGATGGTGAGCGGTTTCTTGCCTGTGAATCTTCATCCAGGCCAAGATGCTTCAATATTTTCTCTATGACATCCGGGTCTTCGATGGACGCAATGATCTTCATTTTACCACCGCACTTCTCATACTTCTCTATTCAGACCTGTATAGATTCATGACCTCTTGTGTATTGACCTCTTGCCCGTCTGATGTTCATATACGGCCGTTTGATTCACAGCTACATTGATCAACCTATCTGAGGTACTAGTATGCGAAATAATAAAGCTTTGATCGTCCTTCTAGGCATTGGTGTAGTGCTTGGCATGGCAGTACTACTGAAGGATGAAATTACCCAGCTCTGGCAGCCGGAGACACTCAACAAAGCACTGCAAAATGAAACCCGAGATGCAGAGGACAAGGCAAGGGATGCCGGCAGAAAACCGGCGGCTGTCATTGCCTTTCTGGATATCAACGACGGCATGACAGTGATTGATCTCATAGCCGCTGGTGGCTATTACACAGAAGTGCTGTCTTTGGCTGTGGGTCAAACAGGCACGGTCTATGCCCAGAACCCGCAACGAGTGCTGGAATTCCGGGATGGGGCAAACAACAAGGCACTCAGCAAACGGCTGGCGGGTAATCGCCTCTCTAATGTCACCCGCCTGGATAAGGAAATGGATGCGCTTGGTATTGAAGCGAACAGCATTGATTTTGCTATGACTGCGCTTAACCTACATGACATTTACAATAGTTCCGGGAAAGATGCTGCAACAGCCTTTGCCAAAATCATCTTCACACTGCTCAAGCCAGGTGGCGGGTTTGGGGTCATTGATCATGACGGCGATCCTAAGCAGAACAACACCAAGCTACATAGAATGCAGTATTCACAGGCTACCAAGGTACTAGAGGAAGCCGGTTTCACCATAGAAGCAACCAGTGACCTACTGCGAAACTCGGACGACAGCATGGATAAATTTGTCTTCCACCCAGAGATACGTGGCCGGACCGACCGTTTCCTGATTAGGGCAAGGAAGCCTCTCTGAGGCATAAGCAAGCAAAGCATTGCGCCGCCTTGAGGGTATTGAGACGGGACTATTGAGATGGGAAGGATAGCCTTCTAAAACAGCCTTCTAAAACAGCCTTCTAAAACTGTGCTCTTCAAGCGTCCCGGCGGATTTATTTTTGCTTAGGCACCAGATTTCATGTACCATCCGCCCCATCAACCATTTATTTCTCTGACCGAGGTGCAACATGTTTAATTTTAAATCAAAACCCAAGAAAGATAGTGCGCTTTCGGAATTCATGCGCAATGCTTCTGCGCGGGAACAAAAGCGCGTGTTCAAAAAGGTGATTGAAGAATCAATCATGGATCAGCAGAAGATCATTGACCGCGCTAACGAGATAAGAGCTGAGAAGAAAAAAATGCAAGAGGCTGAAACCTCATCGCTTGGCACCTGATCGGTAACTGGGAAACGGTAGCGCAACTATGACAGACGAAGAGGATAAAGATACTTCTGAGCGCGCCAAGCAGTATGTCTCCGATAACGGTAAAAAAATAGTTCAAGAGTTAACGGAAAATTTTCCTGCAGAAAAAAATCCTATCTCCATATTTATGGCAGGTTCCCCAGGTGCGGGCAAAACCGAGGCTTCAAAAAGACTACTGGAAAGTCAGGGTCCCATATTGCGCATTGATCCAGATAAGTTGCGTGATCATTTCAAAGAATGTGGCTATGACGGCGGGAATTCGCATCTTTTCCAAAAATCCGCGAGCAATTTAGTGCATAGAATGCACAATACCGCACTAAAAAAAGGAATCAGTTTTTTGCTTGATGGCACTTTCGCCAGCGAATCCATGGCGAAACAAAATATAGAGCGGTCATTGAAACGGGACCGGCGGGTATTTATTTTGTTTGTGTATCAATCACCACTAGCTGCATGGGGCTTTGTGCTGGACCGTGAAGAGGTTGAAGGACGTCGCATACGACCACAAGACTTTGCAGAAAAGTTTTGTGCATCAAGAAACGTAGTGAACAAAATGAAGGTGGAGTTTGGAAGCAAAATTGAATTATCACTGGTCCAGAAAAACATTGATGGTACCAATAAATTTTTTAGAAAAAATATTCAAGGAACCGATGAGCATATTTCAGAAAAATATACTGTGGAGGAAATTTTAGATCAAATAACAGATAAATAAATCAATGCCCTCCCTATTAATTCCTTATCACCACAAAATATACCGCCGGGTTCAATTCCTAGAACCATTCTTTATTAGAACCATTGTTTATTAGAGCTATGAATTTCAACATTGCCCTGAGTGGGAGCATTCGTAAGTCGCCATTCTTTGATAAAACTGTCGCCGCGGGTGTCAGTGCCTTCACAACATACAATCACATGTACATGCCGGTCAGTTATGGTGACTATATTGCCGAGTACTGGCAGCTCATCAATGGCGTGAGCATGTGGGATGTCGCCGTTGAACGGCAGGTCGCTATAGCGGGTCCTGATGCCAAACAACTCATCCATTATCTAACGCCGCGTAATCTCGACAATCTAACAGTCGGTAAGGGGAAATATATCCCTATCTGTGATTATCGAGGTGCCATCATCAATGATCCTGTGTTATTGCAGGTCAATCATGATGAATACTGGCTATCCATAGCAGACCGTGATCTGTTGCTTTGGGCAAGAGCCATCGCTGCTGAAAAAAACTTCAAGGTCAACATCTGCGAGCCCGATGTATCTCCCTTGGCAATTCAAGGACCAAAAGCCGAGGCGGTGGTCGCTGCTCTCGCTGGTGCCTGGGTCAAAGAACTGGGCTATTTCGACTTTGCTACCTTTGAACTGGAAGACATACCTCTGGTAATTGCCCGTTCTGGTTGGTCCAAACAAGGCGGCTTTGAACTCTATCTTTGCGACGGTAACAAGGGTGGGCAACTATGGGAACTTGTCCGAGAAGCAGGGCAACCCATGGGTATAGCACCAGGGGCACCCCATAACATTGAGCGAATGGAAAGCGGGCTCTTGTCCATTGGCACGGACACGGACGATATGACCACCCCCTATGAAGTCAACCTGGGCAAGTTTGTAAGCCTGTCGCGGGAAGATGATTTCATCGGCAAGTCGGCACTGAGTAGTATCAAGGAAGCTGGCATCAAGCGAAAATTTGTCGGCTATCTGATAAGCGGCGCTCCCTATCAGAGAGGGAGCGAACACCGATGGACGGTGCTGGACGGCAAAGGCAGAGCGGGTTTTGTTTCAGCGGCCGCCTGGTCACCACGGATCAAAAGCAACATAGGTGTAGGACTTATAAATCAGAGCCTGGCGGTACCGGGCTCCAGCGTCACCATTGAGAGCGAGTCCGGGGTGGTTCCCGCGACAATCTCAGCACTGCCATTTGATATTCCTGCCCCGTGACATGCATCGCATGCCGTGCCAAGCCAACGGCTCATCGCAATTACCTTGATTTTCCTTTGAGTAAGGATAACAATGCAAATACTACTATCTATCATCGAAACCTATACCTATGCCAACAAAACTACAATTCTCAAAGCACGATGTGGTCGGTCCTAGCTATCGAATCTATCACGGAGATTGCATTGAAGTATTGACAAGACTACCGGAAAAATCGGTAAAACTTATCTTCGCCGACCCCCCTTACAATCTGCAACTCAAGCAAGAACTGTATCGCCCCAATCAAACCAAAGTAGATGGTGTTGATGATCTTTGGGATCAGTTTTCATCCGTCGCCCAATATGATGAATTCACGGAACAATGGCTCAGCGCATGTCGTCGAGTCATGGCTGATGATGGCACGATTTGGGTGATTGGTTCTTACCATAATATTTTTCGGGTTGGCAAAATGATGATGGATTTGGGATTTTGGATTCTCAACGACGTTCAATGGCATAAGACCAATCCAATGCCGAATTTTCGGGGTGTTAGATTCACCAACGCAACAGAAACCCTTATATGGGCAAAAAAATCGGAACAACAAAAGAAATATACTTTTAATCATCAAGTGATGAAGCAGTTGAATGGCGGCAAGCAAATGACATCGGTTTGGCAAATTCCACTATGCACTGGTAAAGAAAGAATAAAAGACAAGAATGGGAGGAAAGCCCATTCAACACAAAAGCCAGAAGAGCTACTGAAAAGAATTATTTTATCCAGCAGCAGCGAGAAAGATATAGTGCTAGATCCATTTTCCGGTAGTGGCACAACCTGTGCAGTAGCACGAAAATTAAACAGAAAAAGCATTGGCATAGAGCAAGAGGCTAGATATCTAAAAATATCAGCGACTCGGCTTGCAGGAATAAAGTTAGCGAATTTCAAACATTTGAGAATTATTGAACCAGAAAAGAAGAAGTCGCATCGGGTGAGCATGCAACAATTAATAAATGCCAACTACATAAGAGAAAATCAAATTATCTATACTAAAAACAAACAACATCCTTCTACCATACTATCAGACGGGAATATAAAAAACGGTGTTGGGTCTGGTTCTATACACAAAATAGGCGCGTTGATAAAGGGCACTGATAGCTGCAATGGCTGGATGCATTGGTATTACGAGGAAGAAGGCCGGTTAAAACAGATGGATGAATACCGGAAAAAGTATAGAGAAGAACATGGGATATTGTAAATTTGAAGACACTTTGAATAAAATTATCTTTGATAAATTGAAGGCAAATTTGACCCATGAAATTCGATTCGGCGATGCTTTCTACGTTTATTACGATACTCGCCTCTTGACCGGGCTCATGCTTTCGTCGGTATTGACCGAGGATAACTACCCAGCAATTTGACTTCCAAGGTATCCTGATTAATTTCATCAAGTAGTACCTTAATGGGCTCATCCAATCTATGCCCCTCAAAGTCAATGAAAAAAACATAGGACCACTTGCCGCTTCTTGAGGGTCTAGTCTCAATGGAAGTCAATGACACACTATGACGATGAAAGGGCTCCAGCAGTTTGTACAGCGCACCGGGATGATTATGGGCGGACACCATAATAGAAGTCTTGTCATTGCCGCTTTGCCCGACATCTTCCCTGCCAATGACAATAAACCGCGTGGTATTGTCCGCTTCGTCTTCAATCTGCCTGGAGATAATGCTCAGGCCATGGATTTCCGCCGCGAGTTCACCAGCAATGGCAGCGGCACCCTCTTCCTCACTTGCCAAACGCGCCGCCTCGGCGTTGCTAGTCACCGGCAAGAGAGGTAAGGCTGGGTAGTGACTATTCAGCCAACGGCGGCATTGCCCCAACGCCTGTTGATGCGCGTAGATGCGCTGCATGTCATGCTGTGCATCGGCCGCCGCCATCAGATGATGATGTACGCGCAGTTCCACTTCGCCACAGATATTAAGGGATGATCTCAGAAAATTATCCAGCGTGTGACTGACGACGCCTTCAGATGAATTCTCCACTGGCACAACACCATAGTGGCAGCCTTCCGAGGCAACTTCCCGAAACACATCATCAACAGTCACCAGCGGTACACTCTTCACGGTATTACCAAAGTGTTTGCGCGTTGCCATTTGCGTGAAGGTCCCCTCGGGTCCGAGGCAAGCAACCCTTAGCGGCTCTTCCAAGGCAAGACATGCCGCCATTATCTGACGATAGATCGGGATGAGCTTGTCATTGGAGAGCGGGCCCTGATTTGCTACCGTCAGTCGCCGTAGTACTTGCGCTTCCCGTTCTGGTCGGTAAAAAACCGGGGGGTCGGCGTCAGCTTCATCTTGCTTGATCCGGGCGACTTCCAGAGCACAACGAGCGCGTTCGTTTAGCCGGTCAAGAAGCTCGATGTCCAGAGCATCAATTTGCTCCCGGAGGGCTTTGAGGCTAGCGGAATCTTTGGCATGGTCACTCATCTGAATATGATCATTACGGCAATTAGAGGTCTGTTTCCTGCGGGGGCTTATCTTGCTCCGCGGGAGGCTGCTCCGCGGGAGGCTGCTCCGCGGGAGGCGGGTCTAGCGGAGGCTGCTCTTCTAGCTCTGACTCAGGGGCGGCAGCCGATACATCATCTGGCATGAGAGCATCATTTCCCTCAGGCTCCTCCACCGATTCCAAGCCAACCAGATGTTCATTATTGGTGAGGTTAATCAGCCGGACACCCTGAGTATTGCGCCCCTGAGAGGAAACCTGATCCGTCCTGATGCGCACCAGAGTCCCTTGGTCGCTGATAAGAATTACTTCATCGCCCTGGAAAACCTGAACCGCCCCGACAAGCTCGCCATGCTGAGCGGTCAGCTTCATGCCTATCACCCCCTGACCACCCCGGTTGATGATGGAATAATCCGAGATCTTGCTCCGCTTGCCCTTACCGTTGCGACTGGCAACCAGCACCTGGCCATCCGCTTCGGGAATCACCAGAGAAATGACTTTTTTCCCCGGCTTCATCTTGATGCCGCGAACACCTCGGGCCGACCGCCCCGTGTGCCTAACATCAGATTCTTTAAATCGGATAACCTTGCCACCAGAACTAAACAACATGACAGTCTTGGTGCCATCGGTCACGGCCGCACTCACCAGCCGATTGTTACCCTCCAGCCCTATGGCGATGAGCCCGCTATTGCGCTGGCGGGAAAAGTCCATCAACGAGGTTTTTTTGACGGTGCCGTTTGAAGTCGCCATAAAAATAAACTGGTCTTCCTTATATTCGTGTATGGGCAACATGGCGGTAATCTGCTCGTCTTCCCCTAGTGGCAGGATATTCACCATGGGTTTGCCGCGTGCCGTCCTGCCCGCCTGGGGAATTTGGAAAACTCGTAGCCAATACACCTTCCCTCGGTTGGTAAAACACAAAATAGTATCGTGGGAACTGGCGACCATCAGATGGGTAATATAGTCCTCGGTCTTCACTGAGCTGGCGCTCTTACCACGGCCGCCACGACCCTGTGCTCGATAAGTAGCCAAGGGTTGAGTCTTGGCGTAGCCGCTGTTGGATAGGGTAACCACCATGTCCTGCTCAACGATCAGGTCTTCCATGGTCAAATCTTCTTGAGTTTCCACTATTTCCGTCAGGCGTTCGTTGCCGTACTCGTCTCTATTTTCAACAAGCTCTTCACGGATGGTTGCCAGAAGTTGCGTGGGGTCATGCAGAATGGTTAGCAAGCTGGAAATGGTCTCAATAATTTCTTTGTATTCTTCCAAGAGACGGTTCCGCTCCAGACCGGTCAATCGGTTAAGTCGCATTTCCAAAATGGCTTGAGCCTGCTCTGGAGACAGGTGGTAGTTGCCATCTTCCTTGAGTCCGTAGATATCTTGCAGGTCATGCGGTCTGGCGGCCTGGGGACCGGCCTTCTCTAACATCTGAGTCACTGTGTCTGACTTCCAGAGCGTCGCGATGAGTTGCTCCTTGGCTTCCTGAGGATTGGCGGAACTTTTGATGAGGTTAATCACCAGGTCAATATTGGATAGCGCAACTGCCAAGCCCTCCAGCACATGCCCCCTCGCCCGAGCACGTTTTAAGAGAAACACGGTGCGCCGAGTTACTACTTCACGGCGGTGCATCACAAATTGTTCAAGCACCTGCTTCAGGTTCAGGACCCTGGGCTCACCATCAACCAGGGCAACCATGTTGACGCCAAAACTGGTTTGTAATTGGGTCTGGGTGTAAAGATTGTTGAGTAGTACTTCGCCACTTTCCCCCTTGCGGAGTTCAATGACGATGCGAGTATCTACTGCGGACTCATCTCGTAGCTCGCTGATGCCTTCAATTCTTTTGACTTTCACCAGTTCCGCTATCTTCTCAATCAAATTTGCTCGATTGACCTGATAAGGAATCTCCTTGATGATGACCACTTCCTTGCCGGTCTTCTCGTTCACTTCAACATCACAACGGGACCTGATGCGAATACTACCGCGACCGGTTCGATAAGCCTGCACAATGCCGGCGCGGCCATTGATGATGGCAGCGGTGGGGAAATCAGGGCCAGGGATATGCGCCATGAGCTGCTCAATACTCAGGGCCGGGTCATCAATGAGAGCCAGGCAGGCGTTAATCACCTCGCTCAGATTATGCGGCGGAATGTTGGTTGCCATACCGACTGCAATGCCGTTAGAACCGTTCACCAGGAGGTTAGGAATCCGGGAGGGAAGTACCACGGGCATCTTCAGGGTACCGTCATAATTCTCCACAAAATCGACGGTGTCTTTATCCAGATCAGCCAGCAGTTCGTGGGCGATCTTCTCCATGCGAATTTCTGTATATCGCATTGCCGCTGCGCCATCCCCATCCAGGGAGCCAAAATTGCCCTGACCATCAATCAAGGGATAACGCATGCTGAAATTCTGCGCCATTCTGACAATAGTGTCGTAGGCAGCTGTGTCGCCGTGGGGATGGTATTTACCAATCACATCACCGACGATGCGCGCCGACTTCATATACGGGCGATTGTAGTCATTGTTGAGCACATTCATCGCAAACAAAACCCGGCGATGCACCGGCTTTAATCCATCCTTCACATCCGGCAGGGCACGACCAACAATGACGCTCATGGCATAGTCCAAATAGGACTGCCGCAACTCGTCTTCAATGTTGATGGGTTTTACATCTTCGTTGGAATCTGCCATCTGAGGCCTGTCTTATTTCGCTATTGGGGGATAGCGTTTTCCGTTGCTATTTTCGTCAAAAATCGCCCCGCTCGGCACCCGCCAGGCAAGGCAAAATTATAGCACGGCGTACCTTCAGAACACAGTCTCCAGGCCGCTGAATCATGGTTAAAGAAGCGTATAATGTGCCTGCTCCAAACTATGAGGGAAAGGCATGCAAGCCCAGGCCGACCAGTCACAAGCAACCGACCGAAACCTTGATCCGCAGGAACTTGCCCGATTCAACAACCTGGCACGCAGGTGGTGGGACCGGACCGGGGATTTCAAATCTTTGCACGATATCAACCCCTTGCGAGTGGGCTATATCACTGACCGGGTTGACCTAAAAGGACAGCGCGTGCTGGATGTCGGTTGTGGCGGTGGGGTACTGTCTGAAGCACTTGCCGCCGCCGGTGCAAAAGTGACTGGCATTGATGCCGCCACGGGACCGCTTGAAGCAGCCAAACTGCACCGGTATGAATCCACTCAGCAGGTTGACTATCTATTGACGACCATTGAAGAGTTAGCGGCGAAGATGCCCGAACCCTTTGATGTGATTACCTGTCTGGAAATGTTAGAACATGTGCCGGATCCGAGTTCCGTCATCAACAGTTGCCGGAAGCTACTGAAAGACGACGGACATCTCTTCTTGTCCACCATTAACCGTAGCCCAAAATCATATCTCTTCATGGTAATCGGTGCCGAATATTTACTCCGCCTCCTGCCCCGCGGCACCCATGACTATGGGAAATTTATCACGCCCGCAGAATTGGCAGCCTGGTGTCGCAAGGCAGGCTTTAGTCTCAGGGAGCTGAGTGGTATGACCTACAATCCGCTGAATCAAGTATACCAACTCGGCAAGGATGTTGATGTGAACTACCTTGTCTGGGCAGCGCCTATATAAAAAATCCTTATTAAAGAGCTCCTATAAAAAGTCCTCATAAAAAGACATGCTCCCAATACACGGCACCCCGCCACCCTTACTACAGAACCCTTACTACTGAAGAGCCAGAGGCTATATGGATTATGTGCCACCCAACAATCTGCTCGCCGGGCGGACTATTCTTATTACCGGTGCGGGTGACGGTATAGGGCGAGCCGTTGCGATTAGTGCAGCTCGGCATGGCGCCAGGGTCATTCTCTCCGGCAGGACGACGGAAAAACTGGAATCAGTCTATGACGAAATTTGGCACGCATTGACGGCATCAAATGATGGGCCGGTAGCATCAATCCTCCCCATGGATCTCGCCCATATCACCCCAGCAGATGTGCAGCAGTTGGCACTTAGTATTGACAAGCAATACGGTCGGCTTGATGGGCTGCTGCATAATGCGGCACTCCTGGGTGAAAGACTCCCCTTTGAACATAGCAGTATTGAACAGTGGCAAGAGGTGCTGCAGGTTAATCTGCATGCGCCCTTGGTACTCAGCCATGGGCTCCTGCCATTACTAGAAGGCGCCGACGATGGGCGATTATTGTTCACCAGTGCCGGTGTGGGTACGAGACCCCGTGCCTATCTGGGTGCTTATTCGGTGTCAAAATATGCGCTGGAAGGGCTTGCCAAATTGCTGGCGGATGAACTTGATAAGACTTCCAAGGTGCGCGTCAACATTATCAACCCAGGGGCGACTCGAACCGCCATGCGCGCTACCGCCGTCCCTGGCGAAGACCCCCAGAGCATCAAGACGCCAGAGGCATTGATGCCGCTATATCTCTATCTGCTTGGTCCAGATAGCCAGCAGGAACATGGCAGGACCTTCACGGAAGACACTTTTAGCAGCGCTATCTAGCACTATCTAGCACTATCGCCTAGTAGTTTTAGAAGCGGCACCGCTGCTGCGGGCATAGTGGGTACATCATTTAGAAGCGGCACCGCTACGGGCATAGTGGGTACATTATTGCGGTCTAATCTCGCTGAGATGTCGTCCCACCGCCAGGACTGCCCCCAAGACACCGAGCAAAATACCGGTGCCGAGGAGCACCAGGGTAGCACTCCAATCCAGCCCCTGGAGTACATAGGCACTGCCATAACTATGGGTGACCAGCTGCATGGGGGTGCCCAGAAACAAGACACTAGCTTGCACCAGCAAGAGGGCACAGAGGGCACCACCGAACCCATACCAGAAGCCAGAATAGAGAAAGGGACGGCGGACGAAGGCATTGGTACCACCAAAGAGTTTGACTATTTCAATTTCCTCGCGGCGATTCAATATCGTCAGCCGAATGATACTGCCCATGATGAGCACCGCGCCGGCACTCAGTACCAAACCCAGTGCACCCACCAGCCGCTTGCCAAAGCTGAGTAGTGCCGACAATCGTTCCAGCCATTGCTGATCCAGAGAGATGCGTGCTATCAAGTGCTGGGCTTGCCAGCCATCCACCATTCTTGAAATGACCAGCGGCTCCCTGGTGGCAAGGGTGACTTCTATGAGATGCGGTAGCGGATTGTGTTCCAGGCTGTGCAGTAGCTCCCCAAAGCCAGACTTCTCTTGGAACTCGGCAAGGGCGTCAGTCGCCGAGACGAACACTGTCTTCTCAACGCCATCCTGCTGACCAATGGCATGGGCAAGTTGCTGGGCTACTTCAATGCGGGCATCGGGCACGAGGAACAGACTCGCGCGGTGGCTGCTGACTCCTTGCCCACTCAGGGTGGCAAGATTCTGCAAAAGCACATACAGAATGGCGGGCAGTGCCAGAGCAATGCCAATCACTAGCCAGGTCATCAGGCTGGCAACAGGGCTTACCAGCAAACTCCCCAGGCTACTGCTTGCGACCCGGCGATGCTGAGCAAACCAAGCCCCTAGGAGCCCCCATCGTCCGAGGGACGTTACCGTAGCACCAGAGGACTTCATATCAGCCGCGCCGGATGATGTTCGGTCAACTGCCCCGATCGTAGCACCAACTCGCGTTTGCCCATTCGCTCCACCAGACCCAAGTCATGGGTTGCAATCATGACGCTGACACCAACCTGATTAAACTGCGAGAAGAGATTGATAACTTCTTGAGACAACTCAGGATCAAGGTTGCCTGTTGGCTCATCGGCGAGTAGCAGGGGCGGCTTGTTGACCACCGCCCGGGCTATGCCCACTCGTTGCTGCTCACCACCAGACAGGGCAACGGGGAGCTTTTGTTCTTTATCCGCCAGGCCAACCTTTGACAGCGCAGCACGCACTCGCCGCCCGACTTCTCGGGGACCAAAACCAGAAATTGTGAGCGGTAAGGCAACATTGTCAAACACCGGACGATCAAACAATAGATGCGGGTTCTGAAACACGACGCCAATGTTACGGCGAATTGCTGGAATCTGACGCTCGGAAATCCGGTTGAGATTGGTGCCGTTCACAAACACCTGCCCCTGGCTGGCGCGCTCAATCAGGAGCACCAGCTTCATCAAGGTGCTTTTGCCAGCACCAGAATGACCGGTCAGGAAGGCCAGCTCACCCTCGGCAAGTTCAAAGCTCACCCGCGATAGGGCTTCTATACCTCCGGGATATCTTTTACTGACCTCATCAAATCGGATCATCTCTTATACCAATCTCATTGCGGGTTATGATTGACGCTTGTGGTTGAGGGCTATGGTTAATGACTATGGTTGATGGCTATGGTTGATGGTCATGGGCCATGATGCTCGTTCAGAATCCATGGGGTCACTATTGTATTAAGAAACTATATGAAAAAATTGAATCATAGTCTGCGGATTATCGGTGGAAAATGGCGCAGTCGCAAAATATCTTTTGCTGCCGATACGGATGATCTTCGTCCAACACCAGACCGAGTGCGGGAAACCCTGTTTAATTGGCTGGGGGAGCATCTGCCCGCAGCACGGTGTCTTGACCTTTATGCAGGTAGCGGCATCCTCAGCCTGGAAGCACTTTCAAGAGGGGCTTGCCAGGTCACCTTGATTGAAAATAACCCCAAAATCGCCCATGCCTTGAGGGATACCTTTGCCCAGCTGTGTGACGATGCCAGTCTGTATCAAATTCACAAGACTAGTGCAAAAGAATGGCTGACTGTCTGTGATACTACCTACGAGCTGATTTTTCTGGACCCGCCCTTTGCCAGCACGGACCTGGAGGCAGTCTGCCAGATGATTGATAAGAGAAAACTCGCCAGAGGTTTCATTTACATAGAGTCCGCAACCAGAGTGAATGTCCAAACCCTGCCCCCAGGCTGGTCAATCTATCGTCAGAAACAAGCGGGTGGGGTCCATTATTGCCTCTGCGATGCTCGGGCCTAGGGTGGTATGCTTTTGCTCATGCTCATCCCGTTATTCTCGTCACCCTCTGCCGCCATTCCCGTCACTGTCGTTCTTGTTTATGTTATTCACTTCCCTTTGTTGTTGATGTGTTGATGTGTAAATGCCCAAGGCGGTTGCCTTTGTTCCTCTGGATTCTCGTCACCCCAATCGTCCCCGCCGAAGGCGGGGCGACTGGCTTCTTTGATTCTGACGGCGGGGCGTCCCTGCTCCTTCTAGCGGCCTACGGCGCCCCGCGCCGTCATTCCCGGGCTTGCCCCGGCTTGTTCTGGCTTACATCCAGAGCGACGAACCATCTTGTTGTTGATGTGTACATGCCCCACAGGTGGTTGACTTCGTTCCTCTGGATTCTCGTCACCCCAGTCGTCCCCGCCGAAGGCGGGGCGACTGGCTTCTTTGATTCTGACGGGGTAAGGCAATTAAGATCTTTTTCTTAATCTAATTGATTCAGGCGTTACCTCTACAAGCTCATCATCTTCAACAAATTCCAGGGCCTGCTCTAGTGTGTGTTGTACATGAGGAGTAAGAATTAAGTTCTCATCTGTACCCGCAGCCCTTACATTAGTTAATTGTTTTGCTTTTGTTGGATTGACTGGAAGGTCATTGTCTCGGGAGTGAAGCCCAACAATTTGTCCTTTGTAGACTTCTTTTCCATGGCCTACAAACATTCTGCCTCTTTCTTGTAAGTTAAACAGTGAATAGGCTAGAGTTTTTCCAGCAATCATAGAAACCAATACTCCGTTTTGTCTTTTTGACACCCCGCCAACTTTGGCAAGCCCATAGTGATCAAAGACACTCGTCATTACTCCTGTACCGCTGGTAAGTGTAAGAAAATTGGACCGGAAACCTATCATGCCTCTTGAGGGGGCTATGAACTCTAGTTTCATTCTTCCTTTTCCATCGGGTTGCATGTTTTTTAGGTCAGCTTTTCTAACGCCCATTTCTTCCATGATTGAGCCTTGATGCCGTGCTTCAATATCAATAACAACTTCTTCAAACGGTTCATGAATCTCACCGTCTACCTCTTTTTGAATTACTTGAGGGCGAGATACACCAAGTTCATAATTTTCTCTTCGCATGTTTTCTATCAATACAGAAAGGTGCAATTCTCCTCTTCCTGAGACTTTAAATTTATCAGGGCTATCACCTTGCTCTACTCTTAGAGCAACATTGTGTATTAATTCTTGCTCAAGCCTTTCTTTAAGATTCCTGGAAGATATGTATTTTCCTTCTCTACCCGCAACAGGTGAATCATTAACCTGAAAAGTCATACTCACGGTCGGCTCATCTACCATCAAAGGAGGCAGAGTTTCTATATTTTCCGGGTCGCAAAGAGTATCTGATATATTTAACTTATCTATACCTGTTATACAAACGATGTCACCTGCTTGAGCTTCACCTACATCAACTCTTTCCAAGCCCTTGTATCCCATTACTTGAAGTACTCTAGCTTTTTTTTCTGATCCATCTGCTCCAGCAACAACCACCTGCATATTCGGCTTCATTCTTCCTCTTGTGATACGCCCAACTCCAATTACTCCAACGTAAGAGTTGTAATCAAGCGCACTGATCTGCATCTGCAGCGGGCCTTCGCTGTTAACTTCAGGGGGATTAACTTTATCAATAATAAGTTGAAGCAGGGGTGCCATGTCTTCTGCTAGGTTTTGAGCGTCCATTCCCGCAACTCCGTTTAGAGCTGAGGCATATATAACCGGGAAATCCAGCTGTTCGTCTGTGCCTCCTAATCTGTCAAATAAATCAAAGACTTGATCTAGTACCCAGTCAGGACGTGCTCCCGGTCGGTCTACCTTATTGATGACAAGGATTGGGCAAAGGCCTTGATCAAAAGCTTTTTGAGTGACAAATCGTGTTTGAGGCATAGGTCCATCCACCGCATCTACAAGCAAAAGAACTGAATCTACCATCGAAAGGACTCTTTCAACTTCACCACCAAAATCGGCATGGCCAGGAGTATCGACGATATTAATTCTGTGATTGTTCCATTCTATTGCTGTATTTTTTGCAAGAATCGTTATGCCTCTTTCTTTTTCTTGATCATTTGAGTCCATAACTCTTTCGGTACCCATGTTTTTTCTTTTCAAGGTACCCGTTTGCTGAAGAAGCTTATCTACAAGAGTAGTTTTTCCATGATCAACATGGGCAATGATGGCAATATTTCGAAGATTTTGGACAGTCATGATGCTCCTAAAAAGGTGCGATTATAAGCTTTTCTTCAGAAACTTCTCTGAATCATTTAATTATTCTCGGTATAGTCGCGCACCTGCGCAACAGCCTGCATACTGCTAATTGTTAGGCTGGCGGCCATGCCGACAGTCAGCCAAGTTTTTGCCTTTACATTCATGCTCTTAATCCTCTTTTATCTCTGGCCGGTGCCAGCACGCCCACTAAGGTATGCTTTACGGTTGACAATAATGTGACCGAATTGTGATGTATTTATGACAGCGAAAAATTTATTATTTTTCAATCGATTAGGAGGACGCAGACATAAAAGTGTGTGCCATAAATACTACACATCAAAAAACCCGCAATGGCGCGAGCTGTTGAAGACTTTAAAGGAGAAGTGACGGGTTTAGTAGAACGACCAGCGGAAATCAATACCCCCCGTTAAAGGATTATCAATTCCTGTATGCGCAGCACCTAGACCACTGCCCTCATCCGCCACAAAGCCACCTGAATTACTGGCGTACTCTTCGTCCAGTAAGTTTTGACCCCACAATGCAACTTCAATTGTCTCGTCGGGAGTCTGCCATGCGATTCTGACACTTAACTGTTTTTTATCCTGGAAGTACCAAGGGCCGGTATGGAAAATAGCGGTGTTTTCATTTGAGCCGCCGTCTTCTTCAAATACGTAATCAACGTGTACCAATAAATATCCCACCGGAATTTCTGGCGTCCAGTCCATTCGAATGGTGTACTCCATGTCGGTTGAACCACTCTCCTTCTCTCCGCCAGCGAGTTCGCCTTTTTCCTTATAGTACTCCGAAAAGACTGACTCAGCATCGCGGTAGGTGCTACTGGCTTCAAGACGAAAGACATCGGTAACCGACCACGTTGCAATCAACTCAATGCCTTGGATTTCTTCTTCGCCACTAACCACCTGGGTGATGCGGTAGGATCATCAAGACTATCTTTAGTCGACTTGGTGTCCTGCTTGTTATCAATTTCCATATAGAATAACGCGCTTTCTATTCTCAACTTATCGTTAAAGAAATCGCCTTTTAAGCCCAACTCATAACTGGTCACTTCTTCTGGATCAAAGGGATCAGTAATAACAGCTTCAAACGTTTGGCCGTCAAAACCACCCGAGCGGTAGCCTGTGGCCACTGAACCGAACACCATCGCATTATCTGCGAACTGCCAATCAAGTACCAAGCGGCCAGTCACATCATTCCATGAGTCTTTACGCTTGTACTGAGCAAAGTTATTTTTAGGGTCGCCATCAATCACCGATGGGTCGTAATTCAAACGTTGAGGCGGCACCGGCCAATCCAAATCTGAAGGGTTGGTCTGCCAAGTATACGTTTTGTCATCTTCGCTATAGCGCATACCTGCCGCTATCCGCAAGTCATCGGTAATATTATAGGTCACATCGGCAAATACACCCCAGTTAGTGAACTCGCCCGTATTAATCATATCTTCAGTAAATAGTGTGCCCGCGTAAGAAGGGGGAACTAAACCAATCCCAAACGCTTCAGAGTAGCCGAGATAAACCGTTGGGTTGTCGCCTAGCATTTCCCAGGCGTGATCGTCTTGCCCGCCGAAACCGGCTTGCACTGTTACAAATTGCATATAGGCATCAGTCGTGATATGAATATCAGTCGTTTGCGACATATCTTCTTCGCTGTAGTTGGCACCCAGCATCAAATCAAATTTGTCATTAACAAAATTAAAGCGAACTTCGTTATACCAAATATCTGAATCTTCGATATTATTTGTATCAAAATAGCGCCGCGCGTCGGCGGTACCATCTTCTTCTTCCAGGTTGGTAGTCTCCCAGTCACGATAGCTAGTGACAGCATAAAGTGACCAATTATCACTAATATCCTGATTCAGTTTTAATGAATAGCCTTGCATTTCACGGGTTTCTTCTGCGCCAATTACATCGTGCGCGGTATCACCAGAAAACGGGTTCAGCCGTTCTTGTGCGGTATTGCCATAAGCGTATATACCCACACCAATAGCATCGCGTGGTGCTTCGTCCCTATCTTCCATATCGGCACTTAATTGCAACGATGTAGTATCGCTAGGCGTCCACAATAGCGACACCCTTCCGGCTTTTACATCTTCGTCATGGGGTTCCGGACCAATGCCTTTCTGGTTAACAACGCCGTCGTGTGATGGCGCTAATAAATTAGCCCTAAGTGCAAACTGGTCGCCCAAGGGCAGGTTGATCATACCTTCGTAACGCTGCAAGTCATAATTCCCCAGTCGTACTTTTAGGAATGCTTCAAATTCTTGCTTCGGAGCATTAGGCACGATATTTACCACCCCGGCGGTGGCATTGCGACCAAATAACGTTCCCTGAGGGCCCATTAACACTTCGGTTCGCTCTAAGTCTGCAAACGGAATAGTGGTGGCGGCACGAGGCACGTAAGAGCCATCGTAAAAAGTTGCCGCCGATGGATCACCACCGGAGCTGATATTGGGGCTGCTTACACCTCGAATAGTGATGCCTGTTTGAGTGGTTGCACCATCGCCAATATCAACACCAGGCATAAAGTCACTGATGTCTTGAATACTTAATGCGCCGGTATTGGTTAAATCTTGTGTGGTAAAAACATTTACTGTAACCGGCGTACTCATGGTGGATTCTTCACGCTGCTGGGCGGGTCACCACGACCTCTTCGAGAGTTATGTTGTACCCACCTTTGGAGCCCCCATCCTGAGCTTGTACATTACAGGCAACAATCGTCGCTACCAGCAAATTGGGTACTAATACCTTTTTACACTTCATCACTATAAACCCCTATAGTTTTCTCATTATTTAAGCAAATCCTAGTTGGGCTACTTGGATTCAACTCTTAAGTGCAACTTCATCGATGAAGGAGAGGTGAGATGCGGTAGCATCTTGATTTTCTGGAATCAATATAAGGAGTTGCCTTATGAAATGCTACACACACCTCACCAGTGAGCAACGATACCAGATTTCCAATGGCTTGAAGGAAGGCTATTCGCAAACAGCCATCGCCGATATTATCGGTGTCAACAAAAGTACCATCAGCCGAGAGATACGCCGCAATGGCCCCAATCTGGGGCGTGTGAAGCGGCGCATCGCCGGCGCGGGTGCTTATGGTCCAGTCGGGGCGCACAAGCAGGCCCTAGCGCGCCGAGTAGGCAAGTCCAAGGTGCGTATTAGCCGGGAAGATTGGCAACTCATCGAAGGGCTGCTGCATGAGAAGTGGAGCCCGGAGCAGCTCAGCCTGTGGCTGGGGAAAGCCGGCAGGATGGCGGTCAGCCATGAATGGATCTACTCATACATCCGCAAGGACAAGTACCACGGCGGTCTTCTGTATAAGCACTTACGCTGCCGGAAAAAGTGGAAGAAACGCTACGGTAGCAAGGCGAGGCCCGCGCTGCATCTTAGCGATAAGCACAGTATTTTTCGGGTCAATTACCCAGATAAGGAAGGCGAACTAAGCCAATTTACCCGCGCCCTCAAGACCCTGGACATCGAGCCTATTCACGCCAACACCCCGCCGGCAAAAGGGCGTGTCGAACGAGCCAATAAAACCCTGCAAGACCGACTGGTCAAGGAGATGCTCTTGCGAAGCATCCGTTCCATTGAACCAGCCAACGCATTGCTGCCCCAGTTTATTGACGACTACAATCGACGTTTTGCGGTTCCCGCAGACTATCCCGAACAAATCCAGATGGCGGCGCAAGCCGCTGGTTTAATGACTGGATTCCCGGGCAAGCCCGAGAATGACGGCGCGGCGCTGACTGGCTGGTGTTTTACAACAGACCCCACCAGGCATTGGCATGAAAATGCCGAATCAGGCACTATTCGGCATAAACTCCCCGGTTGCACTTCAAGGTTGAAGCCAAGTGCTGATGACACGCCATGCTGATGACACGCCATGCTTGTAGCCACTAAGCACCCCTGAGCCCCTAGCCTTGCGACCTGTCTCCGCACCTCTGCTACTCGGGTTACTTGCCCTGTTACTACCGGGACTTGCCTGCCTATCCATGACTCTGGGCACGGTAGATATTGCTGTTTCGGAGGCACTGGGCGCAGTTGCCAATCTGTTATGGGGCAGTAGCCCGCCTAGCCAAGCCGCCATCATTCTCTTTGAGATACGTTTGCCGCGCATCCTGCTGGCAATCTTTATTGGTGCCACGCTTGCCAGTACCGGCGTGGTGATGCAGGGATTGTTTCGTAATCCTCTGGCAGACCCATCGTTAATCGGCGTTTCTGGCGGTGCCTCAGTGGGTGCCAGTATCATGATTGTGATGGCTAGCAGCCTGATTGAAACGGGCTTGGTGCTGGGTTTGTCTCTGGTGGCACTGGGTGCGTTTGTTGGTGGCTTCGCAACGACCCTTCTGGTGTATCGATTGGCAACCTCAGGCCTGGGCACCTCAGTGACTACCATGCTCTTGGCGGGCATTGCCATTGGTGCCCTGGCGGGTGCCGTCAACTCCTTGTTTGGTTATTTTTCTGACAACGATATGTTGCGTCAAATTAGTCTTTGGCAAATGGGCAATCTGAGCGGTGCTCATTGGACCAAGGTGTTCATCATGGCCGGCGTGGCGGCCTGGCTGCTTGCGTTCTTCCCGCGCGATAGTCAGGCACTTAATGCGCTATTGCTGGGCGAATCCGAAGCCCGGCATCTGGGTATTGATGTCCAGCGAGTGAAGCGCCGACTCATCATGCTGACTGCATTGGGCGTCGGTGTGTCGGTCGCCCTGGTGGGTATGGTGGGTTTTGTGGGTTTGATCATCCCCCATCTGGTGCGCTTGATGATTGGTCCCGAGCATCGCTGGCTCATTCCTGCTTCTGCCTTGGCGGGTGCCATCCTGCTACTTGTTGCCGACAGCTTGGCACGAGTCTTGGTCAGTCCTGCTGAGTTGCCCACCGGGATCTTGACCGCGCTGCTTGGTGCGCCATTTTTTATCGTCCTGCTGTTACAGCAGCGCAGGGAGGGCTAGGGATGACCATCTGCGCGGAGGAACTATCGTTACACCGGTCCGGTTTTGACCTCTTGCGTCAGCTCAGCATGCAATTTGCGCTCGGCAAGGTGAATGTGATTCTGGGTCCGAATGGCGCGGGTAAATCCAGCCTGCTTGGGGTCTTGACCGGGGAGACTCTCCCCTCAAGCGGTAGGGTCCTCATGCACGGTCGCGACATGCAGCAATGGTCATTGCAGCAAAGAGCGCAAATGCTTGCTGTGTTGCCCCAACACCCGCAACTTAATTTCCCTTTTACCGCTGATGAGGTGGTTGGTATTGGGCGTATTCCGCACCAGACGGGCCGGCACCGGGATGCGGAAATTATTGCCGAAGCCCTCGCCATACTGGATGCTCAATACCTGCAAAAACGTTTTTATACGCAGATGTCTGGCGGTGAAAAACAGCATGTGCAGTTGGCACGGGTCTTGGCGCAAATTTGGGAGCCTAGCGAGCTGGGTGGGCGCTTCCTCGTCCTTGATGAACCGACCGCGGCGTTTGACCTCTCTCATCAGCAACTCACCTTGACCCTTGTGCGCCACCTGGCAAGTACCGGGGTGGGCATCATCATGGTGTTGCATGACCTTAACCTGGCAGCGCAGTGTGCGGATAATCTGCTGGTGCTTGATGGCGGTCTTGTGGTCGCTCAGGGCTGCCCCGAAGAGGTGCTGACGACACAATTAATTGATCGCGTCTTTAAGGTGAAGTCCGTGCTTGCCCGGCATCCCGTCACTCAGAAGCCGCTGGTGATTATCTGATGCAGCCCTCGCCAGTTTGGGGCCTCTCGCTACTGCTGGCAGTGCTCTCTTCAGGCTTGCATGCTGCCCACTCATCCGTGGCGGTGGCCGCGCGCGATGACCTGGGTAGCCTGGTGATTCTGAATAGCCCCGCCGAGCGGATTCTTAGCCTGGCACCAGACCTGACTGAAATACTATTTCATATTGGCGCCGGCGCACGTCTTGTTGGCGTGGATGAATATAGTAATTATCCCCTTGAGGCGAAGCAGATTACTCGGGTCAACAATCATGCCGCCGCTAACTATGAATTGATCCTGGCATTGCAGCCGGATTTGGTGGTTGCTTGGCATTCTGGCAATGGCGAGCAGATGATTAGTCGCATTCGCGCACTGGGCTTCCCCGTATTTGTGACGGAAGTTCGTAAGATGGACGATATTCCTGGTCTTTATCGTCGCTTAGGGGAACTGGTAGGCAATCAAAAACAGGCTGAGGCAAGGGTGGCGGCCTTTGGACAAGGTTTGGCAAGGCTGCGGCTTCTGTATAGCACTAGACCTCAGGTGAAGATTTTTTATCAGATCTGGCACGAGCCTTTAATCACCCTCAATGCTGAGCATATACTGAGCGACGTCATGCAACTTTGCGGTGGCATCAACATATTTGCCCAGGCCATCCCGTTGGTTCCTTATGTCAATATGGAAGCCATTGTGGCGGCGGATCCCCAAGTCGTTATCCTGGGTGCTAGTCAAGAAAATAACCACCAGGGGTTAGCTGTTTGGCAGCAGTGGCCGGGCATTTCTGCGGTCGCCAATGAACAGATTTATGTGCTCCCGGCGGACTTGATGCAACGCCATTCCATGCGAATTCTCGACGGTGCCGAACTGCTATGTGGTTATGTGGAGCAAGCCAGACAAGGGCTGGATTCTGACCAGGAAGATTAAAAGTGGTTGCATCAACATGGCTCGCCCTCGTCATTCTCCGCGCCGCGCCGTCATCTCAGCCGAAGGCGGGACGACCTCCCAGCCGTCATTCTCGCCGAACCTAGTCGTCCTGCCGAAGGCGGGACGGCTAGGTTCGGGGGGAATCCAGAGGAACGAGCGGTATTGCCTTTATTCCACTGGATTCCCGCCTTCGGCGAGAATGACAATGGGAGGGGGCTACGCCCTTCGTTCCACTGACCCCGTTGAGGTGTAGCGGGAATATCAAGGTGGTTGCCTTTGTTCTTCTGGATTCCCGTCACCCCAGTCATCACAGCCATCGGCTGTGATGACTGGGGTGACGAGAATGACGGCGCGGGGCGCCGTGAGCCGCCACTCTGGATTCTCGCCTGCTTTGATCCTGACGGGGCATTGGGTAACTGAGCAGATAGGTTCCGCCAAGCGTTATCCTTAATCTGCTATACTCCGCGCGCTGGCAACTGCAACCATGGCAACTACAACCATGGCAACTACAACAAGAAACAACAAGAAACAACAATAATCAAATGAATGCGGATAGCACAGAAGGCATGGGCTTTGAGACTGGATTTTTGGTTTGGCTGAATTTTTGGTCACTGACAACCTGCGTCTCAACACCAACCTGAGTTATAACGCAACGGAAATTAAAGACAAGAATCTTCGGGCTGAACAATGCGGGGCAACACCAAGCTGTACCGGACTTGATCCTGTGGTGGGCATTTTTGCTGGGCCCTTTGGTCCGGTGACCAGCGTGTCGGTCAACGGCAACGATTTGCCACGCTCCCCTGAGTGGCTCTTTAATCTTTCCTTGCACTACACCCATTATCTGCCGAGCGGGCAGGTGTACATTAGCACTGACTGGAACTATCGCAGTGAGTCCAATATTTTTCTCTATGAAGCAGTGGAGTTTGTAGCGGAACGACGGTGGCTCGGCGGTATGAGGATGGGATATAAAAATGAATCAAGGAAGTGGGAACTTGCGCTCGTCGGACGGAATATTACTGATGAAATTGTTGTTGATGGTGCCTTGGATTTCCTTAACCTGACCGCCTTTGTTAATGAACCCGCCTTCTGGGGATTGGAACTTGGCTATTCCTATTAAAAGTATGATGCAGCGCAGCAGGCCCCGCTCCGCTACACATCAATCTAAGCAAGACCGGCGCCGCTGCCGCCGTTGCTGTTGCCGCCGCCGTTGCTGTTGCCGCCGCCATGCCAGATTTGTGTTGCCCATATACCCCCTATATATAACCTTCTTGCTTGCCTGCTCCGGGGTCTTCGCCGCGGCATCACCCGTGGAGTCTTATTTCAATCGTGTCAAGGACAATCCGCTACTACTGAGGCACTTCCTCTATCAATTTCCCAAGGGTGGTGAATTGCATAGTCACCTGGATGGCGCGATCTATGCGGAGAACTACATCGCCTGGGCGGCTGCCGACGGTAAGTGCATTGATGTATCAACTTTCATTATAGAGCTGCCGCCCTGTGATGCCTCTCTAGGGCGGCCAAAGGTGGCTGCTATTCAGTTTGATCCTGTCCAGGTCAATGCAATTATTGACGCATTTTCAATCAGGAACTATGAGACCGGCAGCCTATCTGCGCATGCGCAGTTCTTCGCTACCTTTCAACGTTACTTAGCGGTAAGCCAGGGCCGGCAAGGCAGTATGCTTGCCGAGGTCAC
This sequence comes from Candidatus Azotimanducaceae bacterium, assembly GCA_965208605.1. Lineage (GTDB taxonomy): Bacteria > Pseudomonadota > Gammaproteobacteria > Pseudomonadales > Azotimanducaceae > UBA9659. Next base: position 2,389,069 of record OZ242345.1, read on the forward strand.
CGCCCGAGCGGCTCGGCAAAACACCTGGTATTTGGAACTCATGCAATCCTACGGGATGGCGCAGGCGCGGACCCTGGCAACCCAAGATGAACGGTTTAATGGCAGTGCTTCTCTTGTCGAGCTGGCAAGTCTGGATGCTGTTGAAACCCTGGTGACCGACACCCTCGCGTTTACTGAGCAGGTGGAAGCCCAATGGCGGGAGGAGTTGGGTTGTAATGATGTTCCTAACCCTGCTCCTAATTATGATGGTAATCCTGCTCGTAACTATGATGGTAATCCTGCTCCCAGTATCCCTGGCTGTTTTGTTGAAGTGCGTTATCTCGCGCAGGTGATTCGCACCTTCCCGAGGGCGCAGGTGCTTGCTCAGACCCTCTTGGCTTTTAAACTCATTGAGCGGGACCCTCGTTATGTCGGTCTGAACTTTGTTGCCCCGGAGGATGCCTCAATAACACTCAGAGATTATCGGGTGCAGATGGAGATTATCCGGGATCTTGCGGCACTCTTCCCGGCTAGTAGTCGCCAGGTCACCCTCCACGCGGGGGAACTGGCATTACCCCTGGTGCCCCCGGAGGCATTGCGGCGCCACATTTATGAAGCGGTGCACATCGCCGGTGCACGGCGCATAGGTCATGGGGTGGATGTCATCTATGAGGACAATCCCATGGCACTACTTGAACACATGGCAAAACAGCAGATTCTGGTGGAGATCAACCTGACCAGCAACGCCATGATTCTGGGTGTTGAGGGAGCTGAGCATCCCTTTGCACTCTACCGTTCACAAGGTGTGCCTTTGGCTTTATCTACGGATGATGAAGGGGTGGCTAGGATTGACCTGACCCATGAATATGTACGTGCCACACAAACGTATGATTTGGACTATGCTTACCTAAAGGAATTAGCGCGTAATGCTCTGGGGTATAGTTTTTTACCGGGTGCTAATTTGTTTATTGATATTCCCCAGGCGAAGCAGGTAACCGCCTGTGCCCGGGACAGCTATGCACGCAAGCCATCAAAGGGGTGTCAGGAATTTTTAGCCCGCAGTGAAAAGGCGCGTTTGCAGTGGCACCTGGAAGAAAGATTGCATCTATTTGAAGCGCAATATAAAGAGTGACGGGGTTCGGCGAGAATGACGGGGTTGAGCAATAAAGGATGACGAGCGATATAAAAATGGGTTCACTTCACATCAATGCGGAGCCTGGTGCATTTGCCGATAAGGTGTTGTTCCCTGGGGACCCGCTACGGGCAAAGTATATCGCTGAGCATTTTCTTGAGCGGGCCGAGGTGGTCACGGAACTGCGTAATATTCTGGGTTATACCGGCGAATATAAAGGTACTGCTATTTCCGTGATGGGTAGCGGCATGGGTATCCCTTCTGCTTCTATTTATGTCAAAGAACTGAGTACCCACTATGGCATCAAAGAGTTGCTTCGGATTGGTAGTTGCGGCGCGGTGAGTAAGGAAGTGCAACTCAGGGACCTTGTCATTGGCATGGGTGCGTCAACCGATTCTAATGTTAATCGTATTCGCTTTGGTGGTTATGATTATGCTGCCATCGCTGATTTTGGTTTGTTGGAGAAGGCAGTAGCAGCAGCCAGAGCCATGGAACTCCCGGTCAAAGTGGGTAATGTTTTTACTTCCGACCTTTTTTACACACCAGACCTGGCGTCTTTTGACCTGATGGAACAGTACGGCATTCTGGGTGTAGATATGGAAACCGCGGGGGTGTACAGCGCGGCTGCTGAGCATGGTGTGAAGGCACTCGCCATGTTCACGGTCACCGATCATATCCGTACCGGCGCGCGCCTCTCCTCGGAAGCGCGCCAAACATCCTTGGATGAAATGATCACCCTGGCGCTGCGTTGCATGACGCTCTGATAGGGGTCTGCTTGCGAATGTCCGAATCTGTCTATATTAAGGCGCAACGCTGGTTAGCCAGGGACCCTGACCCCAGGACCCGGGCCCAGCTACAAGCCCTGATAGAGACCTCCAATCAAGATGAGTTAGCAGGTCGCTTCTCCGCGCGTCTGGCATTTGGTACCGCCGGACTGAGGGGGTTGGTGGGTGCGGGTCCGGGGATGATGAATCGACTGGTGATTCGGGAAACTTCCGCCGGACTTGGCGATTGTCTATTGCGCACCGTTCCCGATGCGGCCGCGCGTGGAATCCTTGTGGCTTACGATGCCCGGCTTGATTCTCAGACCTTTGCGCGAGATGCGGCCTGTGTGTTTGCAGCATCGGGGATTACCACCTATCTGACGCCGCAACATGCCGCCACGCCACTGGCTGCCTTTGGGGTGCTTGAACTTGGCACCGCGGCGGGCGTCGTCATTACGGCAAGTCATAATCCTCCCGAGTACAACGGTTATAAAGTCTATGGGGAAGATGGCGCACAAATCATCCCCCCTCGAGATGCTGAGATTGCCGCTGCTATTGAATTGGCCGGGACGCGAGACATTCCGTGGCTTGATTTTGATACTGCCCAGGCAGCGGGGAAGATTGTGCTGCTTGGCAAGGACTTTTATCGCAACTATGTGGATGCCATAGGGGCTAACCCGCTCTTTGCTTCTTATGACAATGGTTCTTATGGTACTTCTTCAGATAGCACTTCTTCAGATAGCACTTCTTCCGATAGCACTTCTTCCGATAGCACTTATACCCCTTATAAAAGCGGCGACACTGATAAAAGCCGCACTGATAAAAGTAGTAGGCATACCAGCATCGCCTACACCGCCATGCACGGCGTCGGGGCGGAGGTCGCCGAGACCCTCTTGCAAGAAGCAGGCTTTACTGCCGTATATAGTGTGGCAAGCCAGGCTGAACCCGATGGCAACTTCCCCACAATCAAATTTCCCAATCCAGAAGAGCCGGGTGCGATGGACGAGGTGCTGGCTTTGGCACGGGCGCAACAGACGACCCTGGCCTGTGCCAACGACCCGGATGCCGACCGTCTGGCGGTGGCGGTCAGATTTGAATCTGGTGATGATGGTGGTAGCGACTACCAACTACTCAGTGGCGATATGCTGGGTGTGTTACTGGCTGATTATTTGTTGCACAACTGGTTCCAACGCAGGTCAGAAAAAGAACGTCTTGAGGAAATGTCCGAGGAAGCGTCTGCAGAAGTGTCTAAAGAAGTGACACTGCCCCTCGTCGCGACGACGCTAGTGTCTTCCAGCATGTTGGCGTCCATAGCCCAGGCTACAGGTGCTGCCTACTACACCACCTTGACCGGCTTTAAGTGGTTAGCCCATGTCGCAATCATTTATGAAGCAGCGCATGAGAAGGCGTATGAAAAGGCTTATGAAGAGGCGCATGAAGAGACGCAAGAAAAGGCGCATGAAAAGCAGCGGTATCAATTTCTGTTTGCCTATGAAGAAGCACTGGGCTACGCGGTGGGTCCCCAGGTGCGGGATAAGGACGGCTTATCTGCTTTGCTAGCCGTTGCACAGATGACCGAGGCACTTGCCCGACAAGGGAAAACGCTGCTACAACAACTTGAATCTCTCTATCGTCGCCATGGCATACATCTCACTGAACAGCGCAGTATTGATATGCCATCCGCGCTTGGAACAGATACCACAACAATAGGTGCTCTCTTGCGACAGACCCCGCCTACACAAATCGGCGAGAGTCCAGTGCTCAGGATTGATGATCTCAGCAGGGGTAACTGTCAAGATTGGGATGACACACTGGAGCCTGGCGACCTGCCTTCTAGTGATGTGTTGCTCTATCGTCTTGAAAATAGATCCAGAGTCATCGTGCGACCCTCGGGTACTGAGCCCCGGGTCAAATGCTATTACGAAGTCGTTCAGCCGGTGTTGGATGATGCGGATTTCACTGAGGCAATGCAGCGGGCCCAATCAGCATTGACCCATTTGATCAATGCCCATCAAACTGAGCTAAGCCGGCTGGTTGCTGGGGGAACATAATGGTGAATAACCCTATCAAGAGGTGAACAATGGCAATAGAAGTGATCGACAAGGGGCTAGACTTTTCCGAGTTGCATACGAGGATGCAGTGGTATGTTGATGAAGAGATTATCCCCTGTTGTAGCACGCTCATTATGCAGGGTACGGAGGTCGTGGATCTGAGTTTTCACGGACCTATAGAGCACCAAACCAACCGCCCCCTCAAGGAAGACACCATATTTAGAATGCACTCCTGCACCAAGATAGTGACTTCTATTGCAGCCATGATTTTGCATGAGGAAGGTAAGTTCGCACTTGATGATCCGCTTGAGGCATACCTGCCGGAATTCGGCAATATGCAGGTGCTGAAAGCAGACGCAGCAAGTATTGATGATGTTGAACCCGCAACGGGCGCTATCAAAATCAAACATATTCTGAGTCATACCGCAGGTTTTTCCTATGGCTTTGTGGAGCCGACCACCATTATTGATAGGGCTTATACGGCAGCCAATATTAATCCCTTTGCCTTCGGTTCTAGTATGACCTTAGGGAGTCTGTGCGCTTCCCTGAGTGAACTGCCTTTGGCTTTCCAGCCGGGCAGCTTCTGGCGTTACAGCCTCGCAACAGATGTGACCGCCCGGCTGATTGAAGTGCTGTCTGAGCAAGTCTTTGACATCTTCCTCCAAGAACGCATCTTCAAGCCTCTGAAGATGTTGGACACGGACTTTTATGTTCCCCCGGACAAGCAGCATCGATTTGTCACCATGTATACGCCTATCAACCCTCTTGACCCCATGTCCAGCGGCTACACCATCGCGGATGACCCCCATAAAGGTATATATTCCAAACCGGTTACTTTTCTGTCCGGGGGTGGTGGTTTGACATCAACGCTGGTGGATTATCTGGCACTGGTAAGAATGATTCTTAGCGGCGGCTCCTATCAGGGGCAGCAGATCATCAAACCGGAAACCCTGGCAACAATGCGCACCAATCAATGCGCCGCCGGGGTGCATGTTAATTTCCCCTTATGGGACATGGCGGGGACAGATTTTGGACTCGGCTTCGCGCTCAAAAGCAATCCGGGGCAAGATGAACCGGCCAGGGCAGTTGATGAATATCACTGGGGAGGCCTGGCCGGCACTCACCTCTGGATGGCTCCCCGCGCCAACCTCGCGGGTATTTGCATGACGCAAAACATGCCCGCCTTCTGGCATCCCTTTAGCCATGACTTCAAACGTTTCGCATACGCCATTGCGGGTTGAAGCCTACGCGCCGTCATTCTCATATTGAACCGCGCGGCTTCGCCGTGGGAGATTCTCTTTGTTTCGCCTCGCGCTGCTAGTGGGTATTGGTGATATGATGCAGGCCATGAGTGTAATCCATGAGTGCAGTTTAATTACCGCTCGGTCAATGAATTTGTCAATTAAGAGCACACAGCACAGGCTAATGTCTCATTCCCCCAACACAACTAGTGCAACACAAGGCGTTTTGCCTGGTATTGAGCATCACAACGCACCGCATACCACAAACAAAATAGACGTTAAAAAATGCCGCCTAATAAATACTGATTGTATTTTGGGATTGAAAGACCTGCCCGCGGAATCAGTTCATTTTGTCGCTACCGACCCGCCTTATTTTTTAGATGGCATGGGTGATGATTGGGATAAATCTAAACTAAACAAGCGGGTCAAACCCGGGGTTATTGGTGGGCTTCCTGCGGGAATGAAATTTGATAAAAACCAAGCAAAGCGGCTACGGGAGTTTATGTCCAAGGTGAGTGTTGAATTATATCGGGTGCTAAAGCCAGGCGGTTTTGCGGCGATATTCTGCCAAGCTAGATTGTCGTATGCCGTGGGTGCTGCTTTCGATGAGACTGGTTTTGAAATTAGAGACATGCTGGCATGGAAGTACGAAGGGCAGGCTAAAGCCTTCTCTCAAACGCATTTTGTTCGCAAAATGAAAATCAGTGAAGCGAAGAAAAAAGCAATTATAAAACAGATTGAAAATAAGAAAACGCCTCAGTTAAAGCCGCAGTTTGAACCGATTATCCTCGCGCAAAAACCAAAAGAAGGTACGTTTGTCAATAACTGGTTGAAGCATAAAACCGGAATGATGTCACCAGACCAATCAATAATAGGCGCTGGTTTCCCCGGCACCATATTGGAAGTCCCCAAACCTAAGAAGGGTGCAGAACTTGGACACATGACGGTAAAGCCAGTGGCAGTCATGCGGCAATTAATCAGACTCTTTACCATAGAAGGGCAGATAGTTTTAGACCCATTTGTGGGTAGCGGCACAACAGCGGTGGCAGCCCTGCAGGATCAGCGTGAATTTATTGGATTTGAGATAGACCCGGACTACACAAATATCGCCCGCGCAAGAATTGAGAATGAAAAAGAATTACTATGAAAAAGTGCCGCGCAACGAAGTTTTATGCATCGGGCATGACCAACTGAAAGCTGCTGCTAATTCTGTCGTCACAGATTGGCATACGTACCTGGGAAATAAAAATATCAAACTCCCCCCAGAGCAAACATATAAATGGTATCAGTTGGCTATTCTGAAGCACTTTCAAGGAAAAGCAGTACATAAAAGCGATATTTCAGCACTCATTGCGCAATTGACTGACAAATCAGCAAGCGACCAGCAGGTGCGACATCTTAAAACTCAAGACGGATGGTATCTTCTGAATAGAGGAGATGCACATAATGAAAATGGAAAAACGATATACAACCCCGATGGATGTCATGTTTTGATAACTACCGAAAAGCCTCATCCGAACACCATCATGGCACGGAGAGCCGCGGTAAATAGGGGCGATTGGAATGACATACTGAAGGAATATGATAACAAGTGTGCGTCCTGTGGCACTAGCATTGGGGAATATCACAGATTTGATTCTAGTCTTAAGGTTGAGGTTCTGGAGCAGGGGCACATGGACCCGAATGAACCTCTTGCTGTGGGCAATATCATTCCGATGTGTAGATGGTGTAACAAGGTCGCGCGTGGCGATTTTGTTTTTGACTTACAAGGCCGACCGAGAGCAGTTGCAAGTATACGCCCGGTAACCCGTGCCAACAGCCTGGTTATCGCTAAAATTAAAAAGTGGCTATTGAATAAATAGTGCTGCCCTCAGCGCAATTTCCTGAAACACCGGCGGAGCTGATCAACAAAAAGTGCGGGCTGTTCAAAGGCAGCGAAGTGCCCACCCTTGTCCAACTCTTCAAAATGAATCAACTGGGTGAAGCGTTGTTTCGCCCATCGCTCTGAGGTTCTGAATATCTCCTTAGGGAAGATGCTACAACCGACCGGCAGGCTAATCGGCTGCAACTCCTGGTTGTTAAAACTTTCCCAGTAGAGGCGGGCGGAAGACGCACCGGCATTGGTCAACCAGTAAAGCATCACATTGTCCAAGAGCTCGTCACGAGTCACCACATTCTCCGGGTGTCCGTTGCAATCCATCCATTGATAGAACTTTTCAAGAATCCATGCCGCCTGCCCCATGGGCGAGTCTGCCAGCCCATATCCGAGAGTTTGTGGCCTGGTGCTTTGTTGTTTGGAGTAGCCTGAGTCCTGCTTGTTGTAGAAGTCCATGGCCGCTAGCGCACTTTGTTCTGAGTCGCTCAGGTCGTCCATGGTATCGGGGCTGGGCGGCGCAATCGGCATGTTCATATGGATGCCTATGCAGTTACCTCGATTCTGAACGCCGATAGCATCGGTGACGATGGAACCCCAGTCGCCGCCCTGAGCAACATATTGTGTATAGCCGAGACCTAGCATCAACTCGTCCCAACCCCTGGCAATGCGTTCAATGTTCCACCCGGGAGATGTCGGCTTGTCGGAATAACCAAACCCGGGTAGGGAAGGCAAGACCAGATGAAAAGCATCTTCTGCATTGCCCTTCGCTTCACTATTATTGTGTGCTAAGGGATCCGTCAAGGGACCGATGATCTTTTGGAACTCAATAATAGAACCTGGCCAGCCATGGGTGATTAACAGGGGCAGGGCATCGGGCACGGGTGACTTAATATGCAAGAAGTGAATATCCAACCCGTCAATCTTGGTCTTGTAGCCCGGCCACTGGTTGAGCAGCTTTTCCCGCGCTAACCAGTCGTAGTCCTGCTGCCAGTAGGTGTGGATTTCCTTCATATAGGCAAGCGGAATGCCCTGGGACCAGTCATCGGGTGTTTCCTTGTTGGGCAAGCGAGTGAGCCGAAGCCTGGTGTTCAGGTCGGCAAGTGCCTCCTGAGTGGTGTGGATGCTGAAGGGAAGATGTTTTGTCATCTTGCGCTCCTGAGAGAGTTGTGTTCCTGAGAGATGCGTCCGCCTATTATATGATTAGCCTCAGCAGATTGAATAGCCCGCGTTTAATAAAGGGCAGGTAATAAAGGTAAGTCATAGAGACCAGGGCACCTGCAGTGAGTTCACATTGGTCACGCTGACAGGTAAACTGCGACAATTCTTATGCCCGGATAACACTAGAGATTACCCATGGATGCCCATTTGAAGTCCCTTGAAACTAACGACCAGGAAGTATTTAACGCGCTGAAAGGCGAGGAGAAAAGACAAAAAACGGGTATTGAACTCATCCCCTCGGAAAATTACACCTACCCTGAAGTGCTCGCCACTCTGGGGAGTGTATTGACCAACAAATATTCTGAAGGTTATCCCGGCAGACGTTATTACGGCGGGCAAGAATACACAGATCAGATTGAGAATCTGGCGCGAGACCGGGCTAAGGCGGTGTTTCATTGTGAGCATGCCAATGTCCAGCCCTTGTCTGGTTCCGCCATGAATCAAGCAGTCTATCTGGGATTGCTGGCACCAGGGGACACCATACTCGCGATGGATTTGTCCCACGGCGGGCATCTCACCCACGGTGCGCCGGTGTCCCACATGGGTAAATTGTTCAACTTTGTGCGTTATGTCACCAACCCGGTGGATGGTTCCATTGATTATGACCAGGTGCGGAAGGACGCGCTCAAGCACCAACCAAAACTCATTATTTGCGGTTACACCTCTTACCCGCGGGATATTGAATACCAGCAGTTCAAAGCCATTGCTGATGAAGTGGGCGCGCTCACTATGGCGGATGCTTCCCATTTTGGTGGTCTGGTTGCTGGCGGCGCGATGAACAATCCCTTTGACTTTGGATTTGATCTGGTCACCACCACCACGCACAAGTCTCTCCGTGGCCCTCGGGGTGGCATGGTGCTGTGTAAAAAAGAGATTGCGAGCAAGATTGATAAGTCTGTGTTCCCTGGGTTGCAGGGTGGACCCCACATGAATGCAATAGCCGCCATTGCGGTGACCCTCAAAAAAGCAATGACTGAGGAATTCAAGCAGTATGCGCAGCAGGTATTGGTCAATGCCAGGAGTCTGGCGGATGCCTTGATGGAGCGGCAAGCCAGCCTGATAACCGGTGGCACCGACAATCATATGATGGTGCTTGATACGGTGGCGAGTTATGGTCTGGACGGCAAGCAGGCGGAGGAAGTCTTGGATAAGGTCAGCATCACGACCAACAAGCAGATTATCCCCGATGACCCCAACCCACCCTTGAAGCCCAGCGGCATTAGAATTGGTACCCCGGCGGCAACCGCGCGGGGGATGGGCACTGCGGACATGCTGAAACTTGCCGAATGGATTGACGCCTGCCTGCGGGCACCGAAGGACGAAGCCGCCTTGGCAAATATTCACCATGAAGTGCAAGACTTCTGCCAGACCTTCCCGGTACCGGGGATTCAGGAATAAAGATGCTTGGATTCAACCCCAAAACTGCAAGGCAAGCACCACTCAAGTGCCGGTCCTGCTTATTTATCACACACGGAGGCTATTGCTGATGAAAACTGGCGTAATGCTTGATACCGATAATAAAAACCAAGGCTTGGAGCATCTCATTAGGGTTGCGCAGCGTGTAGAAGCCGCTGGGCTGGATAATATCTGGATGGCGAATATATTTTCCCTGGATGCTATCTCCAGCATGGCGCTGATTGGGCGGGAAACTCAGCGGATTGGTCTCGGTACGGCGGTGACGCCTACCTATCCCCGGCATCCCACTGCCATAGCGCAACAAGCATTGACTACGGCGGCAGCAACCAACAATCGATTCACGCTTGGCATTGGTTTGTCTCACAAGATAGTCATCGACAATATGCTGGGTATGTCTTATGACAAGCCCGCCAAACACATGCGCGAATATCTCAATGTGCTGATGCCCTTGGCGAGAGGTGAGACGGTGAACTTCAAGGGTGAGCAATATAAGGTGCAGGGTCTTGCCCTGGATATTCCCGGTGCCGAGCGGCTCCCCGTCCTGGTGGGTGCTCTGGGGCCGATCATGTTGAAACTTGCCGGTGAACTGACCGATGGCACCAATACTTGGATGGTGGGTCCCAACACCATGGACAAGCATATTGTGCCTTTATTGAAAGAGGGCGCGGCAGGTAGGGAAATGCGCGTGGTAGCGGGCGTGCCCATTGTGTTGACGACCAATATTGATGCCGCCAAAGAAAGCATCGCCAAGAGTTTGACGATCTATGGCCAGTTGCCCAGTTACCGGGCAATGCTGGACCGAGAAGGTGTCGCTGGACCCGCCGACATTGCCATAGTGGGTGATGAAAAAGCACTTCGGGAAGGTATTAAACGTTTTGAAGATGCTGGGGTGACCGACTTCAATGCGGCGATTGTTGATGTTGAAGAAGGTGCCTGGGGGCGGACCTTAGACTGCCTTGCCAGTATGGGTTAGTAGGGGCAGGTAGTGTAGGTGCTCAGCTAATCATTGCGCGGGGCGGCTCACGGCGCCCCGCGCCGTCATTCTTGTTTATGTTCACTGATTCGATGACTGGATTTCTCCCGAACCCCGTCATTCTCGTCACCCCAGTCATCACAGCCATCGGCTGTGATGACTGGGGTGACGGGAATCCAGAGGAACGAAGCCAACCACCTGTGGGGCATGTACACAACAAGATGGTTCGTCGCTCTGGATGTAAGCCGGGGCAAGCCCGGGAATGACGGCGCGGAAGCGTCAGGCTTTGATGCTGACGGAATAAATCGGAAAACAATACTCTTTTTTACTGGATTCCCGAGCAAGCTCGAGAATGACGGCGCGGGGCACCGTAGGTCGCCAGAATGACGGCTAAAAATAAAACCTCAAGCTGATATAGGCAGTGTCTGGATTAGAACCATACTCAGACTGGAAGGCGGGCGAATCGTCTGCGTCTAAGCGCAGTTCATCACCAGAGAAACGATAGTAGCCAAAATCCATATACAGATCTTCCGCCAGGTTGTACTCGGCACTGAGGGTGAGGAAGACCGAAGCATCATTCAGATTGATAATACTCTGCAGCGCCAGATTCCAGAGAGGCGAGACCTGTAGGCTGAAGACAGGTATCAGGTAATCCCGCCCAAGTAGGAACACCCCGCCCCGCTGATAGGGGGTAGTGTTAAACAGCCCGGCATAGTCGGCGGCATCTTTGCTACCGGCACCGTTGCGGTGATATTCCAGCATGCCGAAGCTGTGTTCGGTGAACGCATAATCTATACCCGTTGACAGTCGGGTATAGGTCGCATCGCCGGTCACCCTTGCCGCCTCAAACCAAAAACCAAAGTTACCCAGCGCCGTTTGCAAGCCCGCGCCAACCAACCTTTGCTGGGCAAATTCAAGTAGCGAAAATTCCAGGTCCTTACCGCTGAGGTTGCCCCTGAGTTGTAAAAAAGCCGCTGAGGTTTCCGCCTGGGCAGCATCGCCTAGCACAATACCAAAGTCTGCTTCACCGAGGTCGCCGAGCGGTGCTTGAAAACGAAGCGCATCCACGCCCTTGCGATATTCCTGATTAAAAGTTCGCACATCAAAAGGTAGGAATACATCCGTTGGATTGATGATCCTTGCTAACCCGAAGGACACCGCCTGCCGCCCCAGAGTAAGGTCGCCACTAGCGAAGCGATGTTGATAATTAAAGCGATCCAGATTCTGATATAGCTGATGTTTTTCTGTGGTCTCATCGGTGAGGCTTGCTTCCAGGTCGGACAATCTATACCTGTCGCTAACAGCACTAAAAGTAGGCAGGTTGGCATGTGCCGAACGAGACAGAAATACCGGGCTTAACTCATAGTGTACTTGCCATGCGCCTTGGTGCTTAGCGCCATCTAACATCAGGCGGACGCTGTTTTGGGACTGGCTAGTAGCGGCTAGTGGTAGCGCCGGATTGCGCTCTGCTTGTTGCAACACCACAAAGGACTTTACATAGCCCCTGAGTCTGGTGTGGGTAAAGGTGCTCTTTGTGCCACTGGTTTTTGGAGTGCTGGTTTTTGTAGCACTGTCTTTTGTAGAGCTGATTGTTGTAACACCGTCTTCTGTAGAAGAGCCCTCAGCGGTTGTTAATAAGGAGCCCTCGGTGGTTGTTAATAAAGAGCCCTCAGCAAGCGCACAGACACAGGCAAGGCTCAGACCGGCAGCACCAAGCCTGAGGTAGAAGACGCGCCTGAGGGCAGCGCGCTTCACCAATCGTCCCGCGTCATTTTCTTTCGTCTTGGGCTAGGATACCGTCGCTCAGGTGAATGAGACGGGTGGCGCGTTCCATAATTTTTTCATCATGCGTGGAGAAGACAAAAGTCATGCCCTGAGTCTGGTTTAAATCACGCATGACCTCCAGCAGGTTGATGCCGGTTTTTGAATCAAGATTTGCCGTGGGTTCATCGGCGAGGATGGTGTCCGGGGAGGATGCCATAGCCCGGGCTACTGCCACCCGCTGCTGCTGGCCCCCAGACAGCTGAGCCGGGCGGCGGTCGCCCAGACCCTCAAGTCCGGTGATTGCTAGCATTTCTTTGACTCGTTGTCGCCGCTTTCTGGCAGACACGCCTTGAAGCAACATGACATATTCAATATTTTCCGCCGCGGACAAGACCGGAATCAGGTTATACGCCTGGAAGATGAAACCAATATGATCCCGTCTGAAGTCCGACATCTGCCGGCTTGGCATCTCGGCTATGTTAATGCCAGACAATGTGATTGAACCGCTGTCTGGTTCATCCAAACCGCCGATGAGATGTAGCAGGGTGGTTTTACCTGACCCGGATGGTCCGATGATGGCGGTGAACTCCCCTTGCTCCACACTAACTGAAACATGCTCCAAGGCCGTTACCAGCGTTTCCCCAGTGCCGAAGGAACGGCACAAGTCTTTGGTTTCTATTACTTTGGTCATAGCAGTCATTCTCGTCGAATCCCCGTCATTCTCGCCGAATCCAGTCGTCTCGCCGAATAACGGGCTGATGCTTTTATAACGCCCTTTGTAGTGCTCGGGTGGGCACAATCTTTGAAGCGAAGATTGCCGGGTAGATTGCCGCCACGACGGTGAGCAGAGTCACATAAATAGGGAAGTTAATGAATTGATAGAGCGATATCCTGGTATGCAAATTGCCGTCAAGAAGAATCCCGGACATCTCCATGCGCCCCATAGGTATTCCATTTTCCTGAAAATAACTACTGCCAAGATAGCCGAAGATGAGCCCGACAGCACAACTTATCAGCGCTAACAACAGTGCCTCAAGCAACACCAACTGGATGATTTGCATTGATGAGGTGCCAATCGCCTTGACCACACCGAACTCATAAATGCGCTCATAGATTGACATGAACATGGAATTGATGACCCCAAGTGACGCCAGCAAAAACAAAATAGTGGCTGCTATTGTCGTGGAATAGTTGGACATTTCAATGATGGCACCGAAGGAAGGTTCCAAGTCCAGCCAGCCGAGAGCTTCCACATCGCCCTGATTGAGTGCTTGAAATAACGCCAGGTCAGGCTTTTTCGCATCTTCTGGATCTTTGAAACGTATAGCGATCTGATGCAACTTGCCGGGCATATTGAGCATCTGTTGTGCCTGATGCAGATTGATGAAGACGATATTTTCATCCAGCTCCGCAGGTCCAAATGCAAAGAGCCCGCTGACCCGGAACAATTCCTGAGTGATATTGCTCGTCCCTACCTCGGCGGCAGAGATGACAATGCGATCGCCGAGCTTGACTTCCAGCAGTTCCGCCATGGGTCTGCCGAGCAAAATTTCTCGCTCCTTGCCGCTCAGATAGTCGCCGGCATAGAGGGCATCTTTGATTTTGCTGACCCCAAGTTCACTGGCTGCATCCACGCCATAGAGCATGCCGCCAGAAGTGTTGTAGGTAGATGCCACCATGCCGCCGACAATGACTCTTGGTGCATGCCCGGCAACTCCCGGGTCGTCTTTGAGTCTGGTGATGAGGCGCTGGGGAGTAGCAAGGTATAGTTCGCTTTCATAACTATCGCGAAAGCCCTTTTTGTTGACCTGTGCTTCCCCGGCAAGCGTGTGGGTGATACCGCCGACCATGACCTCCACCATGCCCAGCACCATACCGTCCACCAGGATGAGTGCTACCAGGGAGCAGCTGAGCAGTACGCAGGTCAGGCTGGTGCGTCTTGTGTTACGGAACAGATTCCGCCAGGCGAGTTTCAGGCTTAGCATAGGTTTACTCGTATAGGGGTTTGTATAGGTTCTTGGATTCAACTCTTAAGTGCAACTTCACCGACCCTTTTAGCCGTCATTCCTGTGTATGTTCACCAATTCACTTCCCTGCTTTACCCCGCCATTCCTCTGGATTCCCGCCTTCTTTGATCCTGACGGCGGGCGGCCTACGGCGCCCCGCGCCGTCATTCTCGAGCTTGCTCGGGAATCCAGAGGACGAGCGGTATTGCCTTCATCATCAGTACCAATAATAACGGGACTGTGCCCTTTGTTCCTCTGGATTCCCGTCACCCTAATCATCCCAGCCGGTGGCTGTGATGACCAGGGTGGCGAGAATGACGGGGTTCTGGGGAAATCCAGTCATTGAATAACGCATACAATTCTCGCCCCCGTCGTCACCCATTCGGCCCCGTTCCTTCTGGCGGCTTACGGCGCCCTGCGCCGTCATTCTCGAGCTTGTCCTCTTGTCGCAGGCGGAATCCAGAGGACGAGCGGTATTGCCCTCGGCTAGAAGGTTTCAATTTTGAGCCCCAGGCCCAACTGCGCGCTGATATCTTTTAACTGTTGCACTTTTGTAGTTGTGAGGGAGTTCATACACACAAAGAATCCCGAACCACTAGGACGCCATTTATGGGTGCCATATATGTGCTGCTGTTTTGCCACCAGTGGGCGTCTATATATCTCAATGTTTAAACTCGCGACTCTATCAAAACCAATTTTCCGAAATGTCTCCATCATCGTTGCTGATGCCGTCTGGTTGCCTATCTCAACACCATCCGGAAAGGTTACTTTTATTTTCGCCCGTACCGCCTTTCCGGTTATGCCTGCTTGCACCGGCGTTACTCTTGTGTGTGCCTGTGCCAATGTTGCTTTTCTGTTGTACCTACTAACGGTCGCCTCCTGTATGTCATGGTTTAATGTGTTCAGGAAGGTGATGACTTGCTTTGCCGTGGGCGGGTAGCCGCACAAACTTTCCACTTTTTCCGAAATTGCGATGATCACTGCTTCATTCTTTTCTTCCAGCAACTTTCCCCAGGCTATGGGGATATTTTCCTTTGCCTCCCTTTTTTTATAAACCGCCTCGTAATCTTCTTTTGCGTCATCAAAGGCGCGCCTCTTTTCGACCTGCTGGTAAGATAAATATCGTTTTAGCCAATAGGCTGATTCCTCAAGCTCCCGTTCAATCAAGTCCAACATATATACCCTTCTTTCTTCGTAAGTGCCGGCTTCAGCGGGCAGATAAAAATGCCATTCTCGGCCATCGGTGATGATGGCAAACGGCGCCCCCTGTTTATAGGCGTAGTTAAATAACTGCTCATCCGCACCTAGGGTCTTTCCTAATTGTTTTACCTCAATAAAAATGACTGGTTTTTTGCTTTTCACACAGAGTGCGAAATCCACGCGCCCATTCCTCACGGAGAATTCCGGGATCACTAACTGAGTGTCATAAGTTGGCCAACCCAGTTCCGTCAGGAGTCGCAGGACAACGCCTTGCGAAATTGACTGTTTATTTTCATAGCCGTTGTTCTTTAGTTTGCGCTGTATATCTCGTATGTGTTCTTCAAGTGCCATTGTATGATTCCTCTGCTTATGTTGCTCTTGTTGGGTGGTGGCTCTTTATTGAGTATATCCTGTGGTACCTCTGAACGGGCTCAGATTGTTGGGGCTTGCCGTCAATGACTACCCAAGGCATCCCGGGGCAGGATGCGCGCCGCGCGGATGCCGGGGGGCAGGCTAATCAGTGCCGCCGTGCCGACTATGAATGTCATGGGCATAAAGAAGACAAGGTAAGAAAACTCTCCTTTCATATATTGGAACTGCACCCCGCCAATATCAATTGCCTGAGACAACAAGATGCCATACTGGGAAAACCAGAAGACCAGAGGCAGGGCAATGAGCCCGCCAATGGCAAGGCTGATCCAGGTCAGCATCTGGGTTTCAATAAAAATCAGCTTGACCAGCCCGAGGGGGCGGCAGCCAATAGCACGCAGCACCCCAAACTCCCGGGTCCGCTCCAGCACCGACATCAGCACCGTGTTCAGCACCCCGACAAATACCAGAAACACAATAACCCCCATAGAGAAATGATTGCCCTGCCGATCTGATTGCATGGTGCGGTAGAAGGATGCTTCCACCTTCTGCCAGGGCGACACAGTCAAGTTCGGCAGCGCCATCTGGAGATCACTTGCTACCGCTTCATTGCGCTTTTTGTTAGTCACCAGCATGGCATATTCATGCACACTAGCACCGAGGCTCAAAAACATCTGGGCAGCAGGCAGGGGAAGATACACCGCGAGCCGGTCAAATGATGTCTTGTTACCAATGATGGCACTGATGATGAAGAGGTCGTTGGCGATGGAGCCATCACCGCCCTGGGAGATTAAGACAATCTCATCCCCCAGATTGAGTTTGAGTTTGCTGGCAAGCCCCGCACCGACCATCGCCTGGAAGTACCCCGCTTCGTTGGGCGCGGCATCAAAATAGGTACCGCCTTGGACCTTTAACCTGAGCCTTGACACCCTGGGTTCCAACAGCGGATCAACACCAATCAGGAAGGCCGGCGAGGTCTTGTTCTCACTATAGGCAAGCGCCGGGGAATAGACTCGCGGCGCATATCCCGTTACCCGCGGTTCCCCAGCAAGCACAGCTTCTACTGGCTTTCGGTCAACTATCGTCTCGTGCACCCTGGGCTTCTTGACATAATCGCCCTTGTGAATCTGGATATGCCCGGTGTGATCCAGAGTAAAGATATCCACCGCATTCCCCCAACTCCCCTCTAGCAGGGATATTGAGAAGACGAATAGAACATAACCCCCGGTCATGCTGATACCGGTCAGTAGGGAACGCCGCTTCTGCCGCAGGATGTTCCTGAAGGCAAGTTTGACAATGAGCATCAGAAGCGGCTCTTCAAATTTCTCATGGAAAAGGTCTGCTCATTGATGTCCGGCGAATCAAAGGTGATCGCTTCGTAGATGATGGTGGTGCTGTACCCCGGTTTGTTGAGTGGGGTCATCACCAGAATGGA
Organism: Candidatus Azotimanducaceae bacterium; assembly: GCA_965208605.1. GTDB lineage: Bacteria > Pseudomonadota > Gammaproteobacteria > Pseudomonadales > Azotimanducaceae > UBA9659. The sequence goes on from OZ242345.1 coordinate 2,406,493, forward strand.
GGGCATGAGCCGACCGTCAAGGAGGGTGGGTTCATGGAAGCTCAGCCGACGAACCACCGCTCCCGCATCGTCATAGAAGAGTTGCATCACCGGCAAGAGTGGCTCTTTGGAGACGGTGTACTCAATCTTGCCCCAGACGGTGACGGTGTTTTCTCTGGGGGTGAGGGTGACCTGATATTCATCCTCGGTTTCCTTGGAGGTCAGCGCATAGGCGTCAATCAGTGTGGTCTCCTTGACCAGATCATCATTGGTAAAATCACTACCCATCCAAGAACCCATCATCATAGAAGGCGGTACTTTTATCACCTTGTTGATCTTCGGGAAGTAGTTCCACATTTCTTCTTCGCGTTTCAAGGTGGTGATGCCACGATCTTTCTTCGGTGCCAGAATGCGAAAGAAAGCAAGTTCCCGCCCCAGACTCTGCCCAGACATCTGCATGCTCCGTTCGTATTGGGGCGTGGTTACCTGCATGGTGATTCTGGCATGGCTTGAGTTGCCTCTATGCAGCCGCTCCATCTCGTCGATAACTTGTCGTGCTCGCTCGGCGGAATTGAGCTCTGCAGCGGGCAGGGCGGCGGCGACCAGGAAGAGCCCGATTGAGAAGCGCGCGATGGAGAAGTGCCTGATTAAGAAGCACCTGATTGAGAAGAGACGTGTAACTCGGATTATGCGGGGCATCTTGTGGTTTCCTGCATGCTACATTTTCTTTGGTTGCTCAGTGTACACCCTGTTTGTGTTTTGCTGTCATTCCCGCCGAACCCAGAGGAACGAGCGGTATTGCCTTCGTCATCAGCACCAGTAATAACGGGACTCTACCCTTCGTTCCTCTGGATTCCGCCTGCAACAAGAGGACAAGCTCGAGAATGACGGGGTGAGGGCTGTTATCAAATTGCTCCCGTATCGGCATGATGTTCAAGCCACTCTGCTTCAAAGGACAGGAGCGAAGGTTGTTTGATCCGGTCGATGTAGAGGGTGCCGTCAAGATGGTCAAACTCATGCTGGAAGACGGTCGCCAGAAAGCCCTCCGCCTCTATTGATGCGGGTGCTCCTTGAGCATCAATATAATCCACCCGAATATGTTGTGGTCGCTCAACATAGCCCCGCATGCCCGGCACCGAGAGGCATGCCTCCCAATAGCCCGCCACCTGAGGCGAGAGCGGGGTAATATGCGGATTAACATAGACGGCAAAGGGCATGGCTTCCAATTCGCCGTAGCGGGTTCCGGTGTCTTCAATTTCAATGATCGCAATGCGCACACCGACATCAATCTGGGGTGCTGCCAGCCCTATCCCGCCGTAGGCATGGAGTGTTTCCCGCATGTCCTCAATCAGTTCCAGGAAGTCTGCGCTCCCTATCTGTTCAAGCGGATAGTCAATAGCCCTTTCCCGAAGGCGAGGGTGCCCCATCCGAATGACTCTTCTGACGCCGCTCATGGCTTACCTGCTGTGGTGCTTGCAGTAGTGTCAATGTTTGTGTTGTTGGCAGGGGGTTGCCGTCCTGGCAAAAAAGTCCCCGCCTCAGTAACGATGGCATCCAGCCGCACATCATGCGCTTGAGCGGTGAACTCAGCTTCCTGGCATGCGAAGGCAAGCCCTACCAGAAAGACCTGTCGCCAGCCCCTGCGGGCAAAACACCGATCATAATAAGCCTTGCCCATGCCGATACGGTCACAGTCTGGATTGAACCCGACCAGCGGCACGCAAACCATATCAAGGTCTCGTCCGAGGATACCGCTACCGCTCCTGTGGGCGGGCTCTCTGATGCCCAACTTACCCTTGACCAAGGTGGTTTCGCCCCGGATAAAGGGATGAAACAAAAGGGGCGCGGCACGCCATCCGCGCCGATTGATGACCGGCAGATAACAGCCTTTACCCGATTCCTGGGCGAGGCGGATTGCCTCAGTGGTGTCCACTTCTTCTGGCATAGACGCATAAAAAGCAATGCTGCTGGCACCTGGGAACTGCGGCAACCGGGCTAGGTTCTGGGCGATAGCGAGTGATTTCTGTGCGCGTTCCTCGGCGCTAAGTGCTTGCCGACGCTGGCGCAAAGAGCTTCTGAGTGTGCTGATAGACATGCTGCTGTGTTGTGTCTGGCGATGGGTTCTGGAGTGTTCCCCGAACTGCCGCTGTGCAGAAGGCCCTTGAACCCGGCGGTTCAAGGCGGTGGTCTCTCTATGATTTCAGGCGTTCCGTTTTGCGGACATGCACAACAACCATATAAAAAGACCTCCTGGGCATCGCTTAATGGGTCAAGGACATATCGACTGGCAAACAGCCCAGGGAACGGTTCAGATTGTATCCTAAGCCAGCCAACATAAACTAGAAATTGTTGCTCCCTTCCGCGCCGCGCGCCGTCATTCTTGTATGTGTTCACTGATTCACTGACGGGGTGAGGGCGAAGCCGAGGCTAATCAGCGTAGTTTGGTGCCGGGACGAAGCCACCGAGTTCCGCATGCACCAGCCCGGCGAACTCAATGCAACTCAGGTCATGCAGTTCCGCACCGGCGATCTGCACCCCTATGGGTAGCCCCTGGGCATCTGGTCCGGTGGGTACTATGGTGGACGGCAGGTAAGACACCCCGGTTAATCCTGCCCAGAATACCTGGGTCAAATAGGGCTGGGGGGTGCTATTCACAGAAACCTGCCGCTGGGACATCTGCGGATTGTGATCATGCGGAAAGGCCGAAGTAGCACAGATAGGCGTGAGCAACAGATCATAATCCTTGAAGAATCGGTGCCATGCCCAGCGCAGATGCGTCCGTCTTTCATTCTGTTGGTGCCATTCCCGATAGAAGAGGGTGCTCCCGCGGGTGACCCTTGCCAGGGCACTGGTATCGTCTTCTTTGAGAGCTTGTCGGCGCTGCCAGTGTTGCTGAAATAGGGCTTCTGGCTGGCGGGCGGACATGGCGGATTGCAACAGGTCGCTATAAATATCATGCGAGTCTGCTGCCGCAAACTCGGGGCGTGCTTCATAGTCAACACTGCCGCCGGCGGTTGCCACCAATCCGGCGACCTGCATGACTCGCGCTTTGACTGAGTCGTCCACTGGGGCCATGGCGTCATCTGCCCAGACGGCGATTTTGAAGTCTGCCAGGGAGGACTTTTTATGGTGCGCGTCATGGTGAGCCTTGTGATGCGCGGGCAACTCCAGTCTCCAGCCAGGGGCCTGCAGGCTATCAGCACCAGCCACTATCCCCATCACCAGTGCCAGATCTTCGGCACTGCGTGCCAGAGGGCCTATTACCGAGATGTCTGTGGGGGTCAAGATGCCGGGCAGGGCATGACCCCGCATAGGCGCTATCCCCCAGGTGGGTTTATGCCCCAATACGCCGCAATAATGGGCTGGATTTCTGATAGAGCCGCCTATGTCGCTGCCCATTTCCAGCCCGGTCAGCCCCGCGGCTAGTGCTGCCGCCGCGCCCCCGCTGGAACCGCCCGGAGCCCTTTCAAGGTCGTAGGGATTGTTGGTTGTACCGTAGACGTCGTTGTAACTTTGGAAGTCCGCGAGGAAGAGTGGCACATTGGTCTTGCCAAAAATAATCGCCCCCGCCGCCTGCAAACGTTCACAAGCAACAGCGTCCGCGCTGGCAATGTTGTTTTGGAAGTCAGGGCTGCCCCAGGTGCTGGGCAAACCAGATATATCGTAAGACTCTTTGACCGTCATGGGCACCCCGTGCAAGGGTCCTTGAGGCTTCCCTTGTGCTAGTGCCTGGTCTGCTAGCTGCGCTCTGCAACGTGCTTTATCAAGCTGTTCACAAATGATGGCATTGATAGCTGGATTGTACTTTTCCATCCGCGCAACATAGTGTTCTAGTAACTCTAGGGCACTGATTTCCTTGGCTTGGATTTTCCGTGCGAGGGTGGTGGCGTCACAAAAGGCGAGTTCGTCCATGGGGCTCCTATATGATGCGCAACATGCTGGGCATTTTAATGGTCATTGATTAGGTCATTGATTAAATTATGCCAAGAATAGGAATACAAGTAGAAGTATTATAAAGGTGTCGTCGTCCTAGGGTCCAGGGTCTGGCGTAGGCCAACTAGCAACCAATATGAGGAAAGATAATGGGAAGTTTAGATAAGCAAAATGTGCTAGTGGTGGGCGGCACTTCTGGCATAGGTCTCGCTACTGCTATCGCCGCCCAGGCGGAAGGCGCCCAGGTCTGGGCAGTGAGTCGCTCAAAGGAGCGGGTCAAGGCATGTCAGGCCGCCCATCCTGAGATTCAGTTTAGTCCTTTGGACATACATGCTGCCGAGGGTTTGGCGGCTCTGTTCCAACAGCTCGGCACTATTGTCGGCGCTGGGATAGGCACCATGACCGGCACCATGGATCATATTGTTGCCGCCGCCACCGGGGCGCATCGGACCATGGCACCTTTTATGGAGCAATCAGATGCACAATTTCGCGCGGCTTTTGATAAGTTTTGGGGCTACACCAATCTGGCAAGGCAGGGTGTTCCGCACTTGTCTGAACAGGGATCATTGACCTTCGTCACTGGCACCCCGGCGCGCAAGTGCAATCCGGGCATGGCTTCTATTTCTTGCACGGGTTGCGCTCTGGAAGGGCTCAGCCGCGCCCTGGCACTTGAGTTGGCGCCGAAGCGAGTCAATGTCGTGGCACCGGGCATTGTTGACACGGGGCTCTTCGATCATTTTGGCGACCAGAAATCCGCCATCCTGGACAAGATGGGGGCTTGCCTTCCACTTGGCAGAGTGGGCAAGGCTGAGGAGGTTGCAAGCGCCATCCTCTTCCTCATGTCCAATCCTTATGTGACTGGCACAACCATTGATGTAGATGGTGGTGCCCTCCTGCCCTAAGCGAGTGTTAACGACTGATGCCTTTAACAACTGCTGCCTTTAACAACTGTTCTAGGACTCTAATTTATTTGCTCTGTTGACTTGACCCCCCCCCCCCCCCCCTTATAATAATGTGATGGCACTAGGTAATTGATTGTGTTAGTCTAGCCGCCACTTGCAGTGGTGTATGCCACCGCAAAAATGTTGTACCATAACGCTGTACTAATGTTGTACTATATGGATGGAAGTATTTTGGTAGGGTCTAGTGCCGTACCAGAATGTTTCTTGATTCAAATAAAACCCTGAAAAAATGAGAGGATAAAATCAAAATGGATACTACAATGAGTTTGGTTGTGTTGAAGAAGATCATAGCAACAACAACAAGAGGCTTCGGTGGGTTCTTGCTTGTGCTCGGGTTGGCAATGCCAGTCTGGGGGCAGGATGCTGAGGACTGTGACGTCCCTGAGAAGATTGGCACTGGGGGCAACTTGATCCTAGGTTGCGAAGCGGCGGCTGATGTTGCTGCAGATAATGGCTATCTGGATGATCTCAAGGCTGCCCAGGCTGCCGCGGACGCAGCTAAGGTTGCTGCGGACAAGGTTGAGACTGATGCAGAAACGGCTACGGCGGAAGCCAGAGCAGTGCCTGCGGGTGCAGATGCTGCTGGGATGATGGCTCACACAGCATCCCTGGTGCTTGCCGATGCCGTTAGAAAAGATGGTGCGGGGACGGCAGTTACCCTGGCAACCAGAAGGGTAGAGCTGGGCGATGCCGAAATGGACCTGGCCACTGCCGAAATGGAGCTGGCCACTGCCGAAACGGCTAAGATGACCGCCGATGATGCTAAGACGGCTGCCGATATGGCTAAGACGGCTGCCGATGATGCTAAGACGGCTGCCGATATGGCTAAGATGACCGCCGATGATGCTAAGACGGCTGCTGACATGGCTCAGGTGGATGCCCAGATGGCTCTGGATGACAACACTGACGATGCTCAAACGGCGGCACTTACCATGGCCCTCAGCGATGCGACAACAGCCGCCACCGGGGCGGCAACAACCGCTAGCGAGGCGGCAACAACCGCCACCATGGCGGAAACAGCCGTCACCACGGCGGCAACAGCCGTCACCACGGCTGAAGGAACCGTCACCACGGCTGAAATGACCCGCGCCGCGGCTGAAACCGATGCCACCGCTGCTGAAATGGACCGCGACGATGCTGAAACAGCAGTCACCATGGCTGGAACAGCAGATGAGGAGGCACGAACAGCCGCTGCTGATGATGCGGCAGCCGTGGCGGTCATCGCTGCTGAAGATGCTGCTGCCAGTGCCACTGCGGCTACCGTTGCCCCGGATCAAGCGGCTCTTGATACCGCCGCCGCGGTGGCTGCCGCTCCAGGAGTTATCACCACTGTTGAGAATGCGGTGATTGAAGCCGAACAAAAGACCGCAAGAGACACCGCAGTGGCAGCGGCACTAGTGGCAGCGAGAGAAGCTGATGATGAACTAACCGCTACTGAAGCTGAAACTGCTGCTGCGGTTGAAGATGACCCTGATACTATGGACGTAGACGAGGCAGCAGCGGCAGTAGAAGCAGCAGCAGAGGCGGCAACAGCGAGAAGCATGGCAACCACCGCCGCCCACGCTGCTCCTGTTGAAGATGACCCTGATACTACGGAAGACGAGACGGTGGCCGAGGGTACGGCCTATACAACAATCACTACGTTACACACTACTGGAGAAAAGGGCGATGAGACTGCGGCTACAGTGAGAGCACGTGCCACAGTAGAAAATAGTGTCGCCATAGGTGAGGGTGCATCGTTGGGTGCCGCAGTGACACAGACGGGCACGGTCACGGAAGATGATGTTGAAACCCCGGTACTGGTAGCTCATGCAGCTGATAACGCGGTAGCTGTTGGTGCTGAGTCAAGAGTGGAGGCTGCTGGGAGCGTTGCCATTGGTGCTAAAGCGCAGGTGGAAGCCTACACGAGTGCGGCGGGTGCCGGCCAAGGTAGCGCAGCCGTTGCTATTGGTTATGGCGCTAGGACCAAGGGTACAGGCAGTATTGCTATAGGTGCAGGCGCAACAGCCGCCGATGTTACTCCAGCAACTGACGACACACCGGAAGTAGCGGAAGTAGCAGAAAATGCCATCGCCATTGGTAACGGTGCTACCGCCAACGGTGACAACGGCATTGCTATAGGTGCAGGTACTACCGCTGGTGAAAATGCAATTGTCATCGGTACTGATGAGCACAGTGTTTCGATCGGCGGCATGGATCTCACGGGTATTGACGTAGCCGTGGATACCAACACCGCTGGCGTTGCAAGCAACGTCGCTGATATTGCAACCAACGTCGAGGACATTGCAACTAACGTCGCTGGCATTTCAACCAACGCGGCTAACATTTACCGCAACAGTAGCGATATTGAGAGCAACCGCTCTGGTGTTGCTATGGCGATTGCTTTTGCGCACCTGCCTCAGGTGGCGGATGGTGACCGTGGTAGCTGGGGCATAGGTGCTGGCCAGTTTGATGGTCAATCAGCTATTGCTCTGGGTATGTCGTTGCGTGTTCAGGAAAAAGGTCAAATTAAATTTGGTGTTTCCAGTTCTGGCGGCGAGACTAGCGTCGGTATTGGTTTCGGCATGGGATTTTAATTTAACCCACTGATATATCCTCTCAAATTCCGCGACGCTGGTTTCGACTGGCGTCGCGGTTTTTTTTATTCCTGCTGCGCCCGCGCCGTCATTCTCGCCACCCCAGTCATCACAGCCATCGGCTGGGGTGACTGGGGTGACGGGAATCCAGAGGAACAGAGGCAACCACCTTTGACATTACTGTTACACATCATCAACAACAACAAGATGGTTCGTCGCTCCCCGTCACTCTCGGGCTTGCCCTCTGACGGGTTAGAGGACCGGGGTAAATCGGAAAACAATACTCTTTTTTACTGGATTCCCGAGCAAGCTCGAGAATGACGGCGGGAGGAGGAATGCGCCTTTAGCAAAAGCACAACCCACTGACCGAACCCAGTCGTCCCCGCCGAAGGCGGCTTACGGCGCCCCGCGCCGTCCACCCTCCCCCATGCCAACCCGAGAGTGACGTGGGGCTGGATTCCCTGGGCAAGCCCGACAGCGACGGGGAGCGACGAACCATCTTGTTGTGTGCATGCCCAAGGTGGTTGCCTCTGTTCCTCTGGATTCCCGAGCAAGCTCGAGAATGACGGCGGGAGGAGGAATGCGCCTTTAGCAAAAGCACAACCCACTGACCGAACCCGGTCGTCCCCGCCGAAGGCGGCTTACGGCGCCCCGCGCCGTCATTCCCGAGCAAGCTCGAGAATGACGGCGGGAGGATGAATGCGCCTTTAGCAAAAGCACAACCCACTGACCGAACCCAGTCGTCCCCGCCGAAGGCGGCTTACGGCGCCCCGCGCCGTCATTCTCGCCACCCTAGTCATCACAGCCATTGGCTGTGATGACTGGGGTGACGGGAATCCAGAGGAACAGAGGCAACCGGCCCCGCGCCGTCAGGATCAAAGCAGGCGGGGGCAACATGGGGCGGCGAGGATGACTGGGGTGACGAGAATGATGGGGTTCAGGGTGGACGACTGGACGGAAGCTCAGGAAAATATATCCTTCCGATGACGGGTTTCGGCGAAGACATCCACCAACTCTGCCCCAGTCATATCTAGGTTGGCTTGCAGATCCAGGCTCATGGGGCGCAAGAAGGGGTTAGTTGCCTTTTCTATGCCTATGCTGGTGGGGACAGTGGGCAGATTCTTCGCTCTCAGGGCATCAATGGTTTTGGCGCGTTGCTGCAATGCACTGTTCTGCGGCTCAACCGATAGTGCAAAGGCAGCGTTAGCCTGGGTATATTCATGCGCACAGTAGACGCTGGTATCGTCTGGCAGGGCGATGAGCTTTTGCAAACTCTGCCACATCTGGGCGGGGGAACCTTCAAACAGCCTACCGCAACCCAGCGCAAACAAGGCATCACCAGAAAACAACTTGCTCGCCTCGGGAAAATAATAGGCTATATGTCCTAGAGTATGTCCAGAGACATCAAACACCCGCGCCGCATGGCGACCAAAGGTGTAAATCTCGCCGTCCCCTAGCTGTATATCAATTCCCGGGATCCTTGCCGCATCATCTCTAGCCCCCACGATGGTGCACTGCCATTCTTTTTTGAGAGCCAGATTGCCGCCGGCATGATCTAGATGATGATGGGTATTCAGGATGTGCGTCAGGCGCCAGCCCTTCTCTTCCAGCGCTTGATTGATGGCCCTGGCATCGGGGGTATCAATCGCGGCGGTCACTGCCTCTAGGGGGTCGTGAATTAAGAAGCCGTAATTGTCTGAGAGACAAGGGAATTGGTGCACCTCTAGCGGGGTCATTTTGAGAAAAACTCCATGCGGTAATCAATCATGCTTTCATCTATAAAGGTGAACCAACCCTTCACCGAGGCACCCTTGAGCACTGGGGGTAGCCAGTATTGATCATCGTCCCACATTTCATCATAGGGGATGGCATCAATGGGATACCAGAGGGGGATGGCTTCCTCAGTTTCTTGAGGCTCCCCTTCATAGTCTGTGGCGACGAAGACATGCCCTAAGACCTTCGGCATATCCTCGGCATGGAAGAAAAGTTCCCCCGCGGGGCGTACATTCAAGGGATTGATGCATAGCTCTTCATTGGTTTCCCGCACGGCACATTCTAGAATGGTTTCATTGTCCTCAAGCCGGCCGCCAGGACCGTTGATCTTGCCCGCGCCCAGCCCACGTTTTTTTCTGATCAATAAGACCTGCTCGTCCTTGACAACAAACAACAGGGTCGCCACCTCTTCTGGCTGCCAGCTTGCCCAGTCAATCTTGTCAATCTGCATAGAAGTATCAATCATGAGTCGGTCTGGAGATGCTTTCATAGCCTCTTGAAAATCTGCTCTTTGGCCTTATGTAGTAAGGGGCATGTGGCAGTTAATCATGCACCGTCAAAGGTGTTACTACAAACAAGTGTTGCTATAATAAAGCACTGATAGGTAGGGAAAATCAACAGGAACATACCATGACAGAGGCGATTCGCAAGCAACGCCAGGCACTGCTCAACACGAGCACTCTGGGGGGCTACCTGGCTTCAGTCCAGCAAATTCCCGTCTTGTCCGCCGAGGATGAGGCGGCACTTTTTGTCCGCTTCCAGGAAGAGGGCGACACCGAAGCGGCTCGCCAGATTGTCCTCTCCCACCTGCGCTTTGTGGTGTACATCGCCAGAGGTTACGGTGGTTACGGCCTGGCACTGGAAGACCTGATTCAGCAGGGCAGTGTGGGCTTGATGAAGTCGGTAAAAAGGTTTGACCCTGCTTATGGCGTGCGTTTGGTGTCTTTTGCGGTCCACTGGATCAAGGCAGAAATTCACGAATTCATCCTCAAAAATTGGAAGATCGTCAAGGTCGCCACGACCAAAGCACAGCGGAAGCTCTTCTTTAATCTCCGCAAAGCCAAGCAACGGTTGGGCTGGTTCCGAGCGGAGGAAATCGCGCAGGTCGCCGAGAATCTTGGCGTCAAGCCTGAGGAAGTATTGGAGATGGAAGCGCGACTTGCCGGGATGGATGAAAGTTTTGACCCCAGCAGTAGCGAGGATGATGATTATCATGCCAGTCCCGCTCTATATCTGACTCAGGGCGATGTTGACAATCCTGCCCAGCGGGTTGCCGATGAGCAAGCCACGGCCCTTCGCGACCAAGAGTTAGCACAGGCACTGGAACTGCTTGATGAGCGTTCCCGCGACATTGTTCAATCCCGCTGGTTAGGGGAGGATAAAATCGTCCTCAAAGACCTGGCGAAAAAATACCAGGTGTCCCTGGAGCGGATTCGGCAGATTGAGGCTCAGGCCTTTCAGAAGATGCAGGCATTTCTTGCGGGGGCATGATAGGGCTACCTTGTGGGCTTGATGAAGTCAGTAAAAAGGTTTGACCCTGCGCTTTTGTCCTTGCTTTTGCCCTCCCTGCTATTCGTTCTTGCCCCGCTAGCACCAGCCTCCAGTCTCCCGCCGTCATTCCCGTCACCCGGCCGTCTCTTAATGAATAGCCCTTAATGAACAGCGATGACTCCATGGCGGCCGGGAAGCAACCACAGACCTCGGAACAGTGGATGGCGCTGGCGATAGCCCAGGCAGAAGCAGCCGCGCGCCAGAATGAGGTGCCAGTGGGTGCCGTCATCGTCATGAATGACCGCTTAATTGGCAAGGGTTTCAACCAGACTATCAGCCAATGCGACCCCAGTGCCCATGCGGAAATTCAAGCCTTGCGAGACGCCGCGCAGCACCTGGGGAATCACCGCCTGCCTGGGGCAACTATGTTTGTCACCATTGAACCCTGTACCATGTGCGCTGGTGCCCTGGTGCACGCGCGTTTGGCACGGCTGGTATTTGGGGCGCGGGAGCCAGAGGCGGGCGCGATCTGTTCCAGTGCCAGAGTCTTGGCAAATGCGGGTCTGAATCATCAGATTGAAGTGATTGAAGGCGTGAGTGCGGCAGTCTGCAGGCAGATGATGCAGGCGTTTTTTCAGCAACGGCGGTGAGGCAACACAATCCTCTCGCCGAACCCCAATGACGGGGTTTACGCCTTCGGCGAGACGACCGGGTTCGCCCTCCCGCCGTCATTCTCGTCACCCCCGTCATTACAGATGACGGGGGTGACGGGAATCCAGAGGAACAAAGCCAACCACCTGTGGGGCATGTACACATCAACAACAAGATGGTTCGTCGCTCTGGGTGTAAGCCGGAACAAGCCGGGCAATGACGGCGCGGATGACGGAATAAATCGGAAAACAATACTCTTTTTTACTGGATTCCCGAGCAAGTTCGAGAATGACGGCGGGCGGCCTAAGCAGCTGGAAATGAACAAAGCAGGGAGGTGAATTGGTGAACACATACAAGGATGACCATGCTAGTGCTGCCGGGTCCTAGTGCCCTTTCAACTTTTCGTATCCAGGCACTCCAAGCCAGATTGGGCTTCGGCGGGCTGGAGGTCAGGGCGATTGATGCCCGGTTTGTGCACTTCGTTGCTCTGGACGGCGAACTGGCCGGGCAAGCACCCGTCCTGCACAATCTACTGCGATATGGTGCTGATGCTGCGCAACGAGACGATGTGCAGCGAGATGCGGCGCTAGACACCACAGAAGGCATCTTGAGATTGGTCCTGCCGCGCGCTGGCAGCATCTCCCCCTGGAGTTCCAAAGCCACTGAGATTGCGCATAGCTGTGGCTTGGAGCAGGTGCGCCGCCTTGAGCGAGGCATCAGCTATCAGTTCCACCTGCGGCATCATCCGCAGGATGGAGACCTGCAACACCTCATTGATCCGCTGATACATGACCCCATGACCGAAGCGGTGTTGGACGCTTCTCCAGAGGCGGATTTTTTGTTTGCCAGAGCAACCCCTGGACCTCTGGGCAGAGTACCGCTATTGGATGTCGGCGCCGAGGCGCTGGAAGCTGCCAATCTTGAGTTCGGTCTGGCACTGACCAAAGATGAGATTGACTATCTGGTGGCTGCCTTCAAGCACCTCGGCAAGGACCCGACAGATGTAGAACTCATGATGTTCGCGCAGGCTAACTCCGAACACTGCCGCCACAAGACCTTCCACGCGAGCTGGACTATTGATGATGTGCCGCAACCCCACAGCCTGATGGAGATGATTAAGAATACGTATCGACAGACTCAGGGCGTGGGCGTATTGAGTGCTTATGAAGACAACGCCGCGGTGATTCAAGGCTTGCCTGGGGCAAGATTTTATCCGGCCCCGGAGAGCCGAGAATTCGGTTATCACCCCGAAGATATTCATATTCTGATGAAGGTGGAAACGCACAACCATCCGACTGCGATTGCCCCCTTCCCCGGGGCGGCAACTGGTGCTGGGGGGGAGATTCGTGATGAAGGTGCTGTCGGTCGCGGTGCTAAACCCAAGGCCGGCTTGACCGGCTACACAGTGTCCAATCTCAACCTGCCGGGGCTGGCGCAGCCCTGGGAAACTACCTACGGGAAGCCAGACTCCATTGCCTCGGCACTGGACATTATGCTCGAAGCACCTATAGGTAGCGCGGCTTTCAACAATGAGTTTGGTCGTCCGAATATCGCGGGCTACTTCCGCACTTTTGAGATGGAAGTTGCTGGCATGGTGCGGGGTTATCACAAGCCCATCATGCTCGCGGGTGGGCTAGGCAACATTCGCCTTGAGCATATTGAGCAGACCAGGATTGCACCGGGTGCCGCCTTGCTGGTGCTGGGTGGCCCTGCTATGCGTATTGGCCTGGGGGGCGGCGCGGCCTCGTCTATGGCGAAGGGTGCCAGGGCTGCAGCCCTGGACTTTGCCAGTGTGCAACGCGGCAATCCAGAAATGCAGCACCGCTGTCAGGAAGTGATCGACCAGTGCTGGCAGCTGGGCACCCAGAATCCCATCCAGTTTATTCACGATGTGGGTGCTGGCGGCCTGGCAAACGCCTTGCCGGAACTTGTTAAGGACGGCGGTGTTGGCGGCGATTTTGACCTGCGTTGCATACCCAGTGCGGAACCGGGCATGACGCCGCTGGAACTCTGGTGCAACGAGGCACAGGAAAGATATGTGCTGGCAGTGGCAACTCAGGAGCTGCCCCGATTTGAAGCTATTTGCCAGCGGGAAAGATGCCCCTTTGCGATAGTCGGGCAGGCACAGGCATCCCCTCAGCTGAGGGTTTCCGATCAGGTCTTGCAGGAAATGCCCATAGACCTGCCCCTGTCTCTGGTCTTTGGGGGTCCGCCAAAGATGCACAAGCGCATCACCTCGCCCGCGCCGCTCAAGGCTCCAGGGGTCACTACAGAAGAGACCACAGAAAAGACCACAGAAGAGACTCTAGAAGAGACCCTAGACAGATGCGCGGGGCAGGATAGCGCCCAAAAGGTCAAAGATGCCTTGCAGCGGGTGCTATCTCATCCCACCGTGGCGAGCAAAAACTTCCTGGTGACGATTGGGGACCGAAGTGTCGGCGGCCTGGTAGCGAGGGACCAAATGATCGGCCCCTGGCAGGTGCCGGTGTCCGATCTGGCGGTGACGGCAAGCAGTTATAACCACTACACCGGGGAAGCCATGGCCCTGGGTGAACGCACGCCCCTCGCGCTCTTGTCCAGCCCGGCTTCTGCACGCATGGCGGTGGGTGAAGCCATCACCAACATTGCTGCTGCGGCCATAGAAGACCTCAGGGATATTCGGTTGTCGGCAAACTGGATGGCCGCCCTGGGTGCACCCGGAGAAGCTGCCCGCCTCTTTGATGCGGTACATGCTGTGGGTATGGAGCTCTGCCCGGCGTTGGGGATTACCATCCCTGTGGGCAAGGATTCCATGGCCATGGCGACTCACTGGAAGGATAAGACCAGTGATGATGACAAGAGCGTAACCTCGCCCCTGTCGCTGATTGTCTCCGCCTTTGCACCCGTCCCGGATATCCGGCAAACCCTGACACCCGCGCTGCAAGCCGTGCCGAACAGCACATTGCTACTGCTTGATTTGTCCGCCGGACCGTTCCGATGGCGGATTGCTCCTCACTCTCTTGGAAATGGCTTTTGCTGCCCGGTCTGGTATTGACATTGAAGTGCCGCCAGACCAGGCGCTCTTACCCTGGTTGTTTAATGAGGAACTGGGCGCGGTGGTGCAAGTGGCTGCTGCTGAGGTTGAAGCTCTCCTGAGGCAACTTGATGACCTGGGCATCAACAGCTGTGTGCTGGGCAGCCTGAACGACCAGGCAAGTCTGCGCGTCTTCCAGAAGGGTGAATTAATCTACCAGGAAACAAGAGGCAAGTTACAACAGCTCTGGAGCCGGGTGAGTTTTGAAATCCAAAGTCGGCGCGACAACCCGCACTGCGCTAAGGAAGAGTTTGAGAATATTCTGCAGGACCAGGACCCAGGGCTCAGGGTGCATCTGACCTTTGATCCTCAAGAAAATATTCTGGTGCCTGTTTTAGATACACCTGTTAAAGATACACCTGTTTTAGATACGCCAATGTTGAATACAGGTGCTAAACCTCGAGTGGCGATACTGAGAGAGCAGGGTGTCAATTCTCAGGTGGAAATGGCAGCAGCTTTCACCCACGCGGGTTTCGCTGCCATTGATGTGCATATGAGTGATTTGTTTGCTGGCAGTCTGGACTTGTCGTCTTTCAAGGGGTTGGTTGCTTGTGGCGGATTTTCTTATGGCGATGTGCTGGGTGCCGGCGAGGGCTGGGCAAAGTCCATTCTGTATCACCATCGGATGCGCACTATGTTTGAGCAGTATTTTCATCGCGAGGATGTCTTTACCCTGGGAGCCTGTAACGGTTGTCAGATGCTCGCTAGTTTGAAGCCGCTGATACCGGGCACGACCCACTGGCCCAAGTTTGTGCGCAATGTATCGGAACAGTATGAAGCCAGATTTTCCCTGGTCAGGGTGGAGCCGGGGCCGTCTCTCTTCTTCACCGACATGGCGGGTTCTTATATGCCCATAGTGGTGAGCCACGGCGAGGGCAGGGCGGTGCTCACGCCAGCCCAGGTCCAGGCACTCACCGATAAGCAGCAGGTCTGCCTGCGCTTCATCGACCATGCCATCAAGGTGACCGAGAGATACCCCTATAATCCCAATGGGTCTCCAGAGGGGATAACCGCAGTGTGCAGTGAAGACGGCAGAGTCCTGGCGATGATGCCGCACCCGGAAAGGGCTTACCGGAATGTACAAAATACCTGGCGTGCAGCTGGTGCGCTCAGCAACTATGCCGAGGATAGCCCCTGGATGCGGTTATTTCGTAATGCTAGAGCCTGGCTAGGCTAGTGATGTAAGGGTCTGGCGAGGATAGTGATGTAAGGGTCTAGGTGCGACTGTGGTAATCTGAGCATTGTTTTTGTAATTTTTTGCAGTAGAGACCGGCTATTGATTTACGATCTGGGAAAGAGAAAAGTTGAATTGAGAGGCGATGACCACTGGATAGCGGACAACGCTACCGTCATCGGCACGGTGATCTTGGAACATAACACCAGTGTCTGGTTTAACGCTGTGCTTCGGGGAGACAATGAACCGATTCACATCGGCGAGAACACCAACATTCAAGATGGTGCTGTCTTGCATACTGACATAGGGCAGCCGCTGACCCTCGGCAAAAATGTCACCGTAGGCCATCAAGCCATGGTGCATGGCTGTCAGGTTGACGATAATTCTCTGATAGGTATCAATGCGGTGCTTCTCAATGGTGCCAAGATCGGCAAAAACTGCCTGATAGCCGCTAATACTCTGATATTAGAAGGTAAGGAAATCCCCGAGGGGTCACTTGTCATGGGTTCCCCCGGCAAGGTCGTCCGCCCACTCACGGCAGAGCAGATTGAAGGTATCACCCTGAGCGCTATGGGCTATGTGGAGAACTTTAAGCGTTTTAGGAAGCAGTTGAAGCTGAGGGGTAGGGAAGGGGTATAGTGTTATTGATTTTTTGGACTGAACAACATTTTATATTGCTAGTCATATTGTGTCTTTGGAGGGGAGATGAGTGATGAGTCAATCTTGCTTTTCATCGGGTTTCTGGAATTTTGGGGTGGAAAAAGAGAGCCGCATCCACAGGATTCATAGTTACCCAGCAAAGTTTCCAAGCTTTATAACCACTAAGGCTTTGCAATACGCTGAAGAAAAGGGACTTGAAGTTAACACGGTAGCAGACGTTTTTTGTGGATGTGGTACAACAGCTGTTGAAGCAAAAAGGAATGGCAAAAAATTCTGGGGGTGTGACATCAACCCAGTTGCCACGCTGATCGCTCAAGTGAAAATCAAGCAATATCACGTTGCCAAGTTGGATAAATATTTTTTGTCTATCATAAAAACCTTTAACTCAATTAAAATTAAAAGAAAAGACTTAGACAATATTAACGATAGAATTAAATATTGGTTTAATGAAGAACAAATTGAAAGTTTATTGAAACTGAAAAAAGCAATTGAGAAAAATGTTTCCAATCGGAGTCCGTACAGAAAATTCTTTCTTTGCGCTTTTTCCAACATCCTAAAATCAACATCTAATTGGTTAGCAAAGTCCATTAAGCCGCAGATTGATCCTCACAAATCACCCATTGATGTTATGAAAGCATTTGAAAAACAGTTTCGCCTTATGAAAAAAGCAAATGAAGAAAATGCTTTTCCAAAAGCAAAATCATCAGACTTCCAGATAATGCAGAGAAATTTTCTCTCTCTGGAAACAAGTAAGTATAAAGCAGATATAATCATCACAAGCCCACCGTATGTCAGTTCGTATGACTACGCCGATATACATCAACTATCTACTCTTTGGCTTGGAATGTGTTCTGATTACCGAGATATAAGAACAAACATGATGGGAAACACATATAAGATACAAGCCCCGTCTGCGAAGGACATAGAGTCGTTACCCTCTATTGGGTATAAGATTTATAATAAACTTTTACGCGCAGATAAATCTAAATCCAATTCCACCGCAAGATATTTCATAGACATAAAGAAAGCTGTGGAAAACTGTTACGAAATTCTCAATAAAAATGGCATCGCTGTATTTGTAATAGGAAATACGAATTACAGATCTGTTGAGATAGATAATGCGACGTTTATGCGAGAGTGTATGAAAAAGTCTGGCTTTTTGGAAATTCGAAAAATCTCCCGAAGAATATCATTAAAAATGTTGACACCCTTTCGAGATTCCAAAGGACGTTTCACCAAAAGTGCAGATCATAAAGAAGTTTATAAATACGAATTTGTCATCCTGGGCACGAAAAAATGAAGGAAGAAAAATTACCAATTAGACCCTACGCAAGGTTGCTTGCAATGCTAGGAGAGCAGTTAATCAAAAATGATTTAATTGCTCTTGTGGAGCTAGTTAAAAATTCTTACGATGCTGATGCTGACACGGTTGAAATGCGTTTTGAGAACTTTAACGATGACATGTCAGTGAATGAAAATTCCAGCATTGTGATTGAGGATGATGGCAGTGGAATGACTCCCAAAGATATACGAGAGTCCTGGATGAATCCAGCCGCTCCGCAGAAGTACATCTTAAAGAAGGAGGGGAAAGGTAGAACAAAGAAAGGCAGAATAATACAAGGTGAAAAGGGTATTGGGCGATTTGCTATTCTGAAACTAGGAAAAAAGGTAACCATAAGCACTAGAACCGCAAACTCAACATTTGAATCGCTGATTGAGTATGACTTCACAAAATATGATGCTGACTTTACTATGAAGGATGGAGCGGAAGAGGAAATATTCTTAGATGAAATTGAAATAGATTATTCAGAATACTCTCCACCAAAATTGATAAAAAAATCTCATGGGACTGTCATAGCAATCCAAGATCTGAAAGGCTCGTGGGGCGGTAATGTTATAGGCAAGTTACGTAAAGATATTTCAAATTTAACTGATCCAATATCGAGAATTACCAGAAAGATAGGCAATAGTAGTTTTCAAGTATCTATTTTTTGTAATGGGAAAGAAAAATATGTAGAAGATGAGAACGAAGAAAACTTTAAAGGATTAATAGAAAACAATGCCGTATTAAAAATAAAAGGAGAATATAACTCTGAAAAGAATGCTTTTGTTTTCACAGAAAATGAGAATCAAAATAGAGAAATAGAAATAAAGCTAAACGTCCCAAAAATAACGGGTTTGTGGATATGGAGAAAACGCTTTGGTACAAATAAAAAGGTAGATGAAGAAGATAAAAAATACAAGTGTGGAAGTTTTTATTTTCATTTCAATATCTTTGATTTCTCACGAGGTATTAGCGGAAAATATGAACTGAATCAAAAGCAAAAAAATGTACTTAAGGGGCACAGAGTTTATCTATATAGGGATGGAGTTAGAGTTTATCCTTATGGCGACCCTGATGACGACTGGTTAGAAATAGATGTAACAAGAGGAACTGGAAGAGCAGGAGATTTTTTCAGCAATGCTCAAATAATTGGTTGGATTGACATTTCTCATGAAAATAATCCAAACCTGAGAGATAAAACTAATCGAGAAGGTCTTATTGAAAAAGGAAATGCGGTCAAAGATTTTATTTTTCTCGTATCGACTTTTTTATCCTATATTAAGCAAAATGAATATGCTCGGTATGAGCAGAAAAAAGTTGACAAGAAAAAAAATGAGATTGTGCAGAATGAAGTGGTTGCCAATCGTTTAACTGATTTAAAGAAACATCTTGAGGAAAAAGGATACGAATCAAGTGTCCGTAAGGTCGTAAATATACAAAGTGAATACAAGCTAGAAAAGAATTATCTGGTTCGGCGAGCCGAGATAACCGAAGATTTAGCCGGTGTGGGGTTGTCAGTAGAGATGACTTCGCATGACATCATGCTCATGATGAGTAGAGCTGAAGATATTGCAAAAGACATTGCTAAATCATCCAGGAAATCCAGAGATGAAAAAACTCAGCAGCAAGCTGAAATGCTTGTTGGGGTACTAACCCAAATAGCTGATGGAATGCAGGACATTCAAAGCATTTTTAAATCGTCCAGAAGACGTAAAAAGAATCTCAAAATTGAACCGGTTTTGGATAAAATTTATAGTCTTTATAAAAGCTTGCTGAATGAGAGAGGAATCCATTTTGAAAAAGAAATTCTCCCTGGTTCTCCGTTGGTAGCTGATACAACCGATGGAGTCATTATGCAGGTATTGATCAATCTTTTTGATAACGCATCATACTGGCTCAATACAGTTGACAAAAAACATAAAGAAGTCAAAGTTTTAGTGAATGGTGGCAAGGGCGAGATTCTTTTTGCTGATAATGGTCCAGGTATAGACAAAGAAGATTTGCCTTACATTTTTGAACCTTTTTACTCAGGCAAAGGCCAAGAAGGCAGAGGGCTTGGTTTGTACATAGCACGACAACTGCTTGACAGGCATGACTATTCCATTTCAGTGGTTGAAAAAGATAAAATTTTGCCTGGGGCTAACTTTGTTATCAGTTTTTATAAAGAGGACGATTAGATGAATATAAAAAACCTCATGTCAGGAATAGCCGTCGTTATAGATGATGCCTATGATAACAATCCCTCTGCAAAAAAAGACGACAAAATTTTTAAGCTAGTAGGTGATATAGAGGAAGCTTGGGAAATCCCTTTCTACAAAACGCATAAAATTCCGTCAGAAGAAGTTTGTGACAGTTTTTTATTATCGGCAAGCTTTGTATTGTTGGACTGGAAGTTGTGGCTTTATGATGGGACAGAATTGGAAAAAATAGGTATTGAAGATAATATAAAATTTTTGAAAAAAGCGAGAGATTATTTCGTTCCTGTTTTTATCTTTACAAATGAGTCTCCCCAAGATGTTAAAAATGAAATTCAATCGCATGATATTTATGATGATAGACATCCAGGAAAGAACTTTATTTTTATTCGAACCAAAAGAAATCTGAAGAAGCAAACTTTGCTTGCAACTATCCAAAAATGGGTAGAACAAAACGCTTCTGTATATACATTGAAAGCTTGGGAACAAAAATTGTATGGGGCTAAAAGAAATCTTTTTTCTTCAATGTATGAAAAGAGCCCAGATTGGCCCAGGGTGTTCTGGTCATCTGCTAAAGAAGATCATATTGATCCGAGTTTTTCTCTGTTTGATATTATCAATAATAATCTATTAGCACATATGGAAACTGGAATTTTTGATGAGGCGGTATTAGACAGAAAACGACTTCTAGTAAAAAAAGAGGATATTAAATCGGTTATGGAGGGAGCGCGTTTTATACCGAAAGAAAAATTACCTGATAATAATGTAAGAGCTGGGGACATATTTAAGGAAGAAGGAAATAAATATTTAATCAACATTCGAGCGGATTGTGACTGCATTCCTAGAACAGGGAAAGATATAGATGATATAGAACTATACTGTGTTGAAGGAAAGAGCATGAGCAAGAAGGCAATCGGAAAATCATACAACAAAAATTTTGAGAACTTTGAAGAGAAAGTATGGCAATCCATTGTTCCTATGATTTGCGGTGGAAAGGTAATTGAATTCGATCTCAGAACAAATGTCATAGAGGAATACTCTAAAGTGAAAGATCGTCGTGTTGGAAGACTTATTCATCCATATATCACGAAGGTCCAACAGCGCTATGCGTTTTATTTTCAACGACAAGGACTTCCTAGAATACCGAAAAAGGCAATACTAGACGCTCGCTAACACATGATTTTTGTTGTCCCCAAAATCCCTCACCCAATCCTTCAATGGTGCCAACCTACTGGACTTGCCAACCGGAAGACATCTTCCAGACCGCATAGGTATAGCCATTAAACTCAGCCCGCTGCTTAACAAGCATCGTAATATTGCGTATATTCCGCATTCCGATTGTGGGGCGGGGTAACGAGATGATTATGGGCTAGTCATCTTTCCCGGAGGGGTGGCAGAGCGGTTGAATGCACCGGTCTTGAAAACCGGCATGTCGAGAGGCATCCAGGGTTCGAATCCCTGCCCCTCCGCCATCTTGACCTCGCTGCTCTTGTCCGCTCTCGTCCACTCTTGTCCTTTAACCCTGGATTCAACCCCTAAGTGCAACCGGGAGTGGCGTGGGGAGGGTGAACTTTGCTAAAGCGTCAGGCTTTGATGCTGACGGAAAAATATACAGGCTGGATTCCCGGGCAAGCTCGAGAATGACGGCGCGGGGCGCCGTAGGCCGCCTGAAAGGAGCGGGGAGTGTGCGAATTCGCCCTAGTGGTATGTGAGACTTCTTTGAAAAACAAAGGATAATCTTGCAATCGGCTAGGGTCAGTTTGCGACATGTTGACACTGAAAGTGTCTATTGTGCTGAATTTTCAATATAAAAACGCTATTTGCCAACCGAGTTATGCACATTCTCTGGGGTCAGTTCAGATGGGTGCTGAATATTTTGGTGTTTCTTGATGAGGCTGTGTATTTCCTTGTAACCTATTGTTTTATTTCGTATTTATCCATATTGTATCAATTTTAACCACTTTGACAGATGATAGACCTGCTGGCATCTAAGGCGGGTCAGCATGACTTATCACCAGACTTATCCACAGAAAATGTGGATAAGTGCGAAATGTCGCACGGAGACCAGTCAATGCTCACAAAGAGGGGTGTCCCTTCACCCAGAAACCCTCCAGAAGTGACTCAAAATTGAGCTCTAGGTGCTAGCCCCAGGCAACCCAACCAGCACCAGAGACACAAAAACTTCATTCACAATTCACCGCGCTTCATCCATAATCCGCGCACCATGGCACAACAACCGTCACAACCGCCGTCACAACAATCGTCACAACCGCCGTCCTAAGAGCCAGCACCAAAATTGTCACAACAACCCTCACAAGAGTCACCTCAAGAACTCAAATCACTTGCCATTCTTGGCGGTACCGGTGCTCTAGGCGGCGGTCTGGCCAGGCAGTGGTCCAGAGCCGGGTATCAAATCATGATCGGTTCCAGAACCCTGGAGAAGGGGCAGGCAGCGGCGAAGGCGCTACTTGATGAATTCCCCGATCTCAATGTCTCCGGGCATGAAAATCTAGATGCGGCCCAACGTGCAGAGCTTGTCGTGCTGACAGTCCCCTATAAACATCAACTCAGCACCTTGGAAACCGTCAAACCGGGATTGTTTGGGAAGATACTGATAGATGTCACCGTGCCTCTCATGCCGCCCGCAGTGGGTACCGTCCAGCTACCAGAAAAGGGCTCGGCTGCTGTTCAGGCGCAGGATTTCCTGGGGGACGAGGTGCAGGTCGTATCCGCCTTCCAAAATGTGGGGGCTATGCACCTGCGGGAAGAGCATGCCATTGCCTGTGATGTGTTGGTCACCGGCAACAAGCGCGCCGCAAGGGCAGTGGTGATTAAACTAGTTGAAGACCTAGGGCTAAAAGGCTGGCACGCTGGTCCCCTGGCTAACGCTGCCGCCGCTGAAGCCATGACCTCAGTCCTGATCACTATCAATCGTCATCATGGCATTGCGGGTAGCGGTATTATCATTACCGGGGATAAGCCCCGTCCTTAATCCAGCATTGCGACCCTATTGCGACTCTAATTGCGCCCATGAAGCTCACCCTAATCCAGCATTGCGACCCAATTGTGACCCTATTACGCCCATGAAGCTCACCTTCACAAGCATTGATAATATGCCGATGATTGAGCCAGGAGATGATCTGGTAGCACTGGCAGTGGCGCGACTTGCAGACATGGGGGAAGCACTAGAGGACGACGATGTACTGGTGTTTGCCCAGAAGATTATTTCCAAAGCCGAGAATAGATACCTGGATCTGGCGACCATTGAGCCCACTGAGGAAGCACGGCGCATGGCTCAGGAAGTGGATAAGGACCCGAGAATAGTCCAAGCCATTCTCAATGAGTCCAACGAGGTTGTCAGAGCCCGTCCTGGGGTCTTGATCGTGGAGCAAAAACACGGCCTTGTGCAGGCGAACGCGGGCATTGACCAATCCAATATTAAGCAGCCCAATGAGGATGATATGTGTTTGCTACTGCCGCTGGACCCGGATGCAAGTGCGCGCAAGATGCAGGCCGAGATAGCCGCGCGTTATGGGCTCCGGGTCGGGGTGATTATCAACGATAGCCTCGGACGCGCCTGGCGCCTGGGTAGCCTGGGGCTCGCGATTGGCGTGGCTGGGTTCACCGCCCTGGAAGACTATATCGGGCAGAAAGACATCTACGGGCGGGTACTGCAGGTGACTCAGGTGGCAGCCGCAGATGAAATGGCCGCCGCTGCCTCCCTGGTGATGGGGCAAACCGCAGAGAAGACCCCTCTGGTCTGGGTGCGCGGTTACCAGCCACGAGAACCCGCTGACCCGACCCAGCGCGGGGTAGCCCCCCTGCTACGCCCCAAGTCTATGGATCTGTTTCGTTAATGAACGCTTCCCAATCACCCCCCTATCTTGCCCTCTCAGGCGGGGTTGGTGGTGCCAGGCTGGTGTTGGGCTTGACGCAACTGCTGTCGCCGGAAGACTTGACGGTCGTTACCAATACTGGCGATGACTTTCAGCATCTCGGCCTGGCTATTTGCCCTGACCTGGACACGGTGCTCTACACTCTAGCAGGTTGGAACAACCCAGAGACGGGTTGGGGGCAGAGTGATGAAAGTTGGAACCTGCTCAATGCCCTTGCCCGGCTGGGTGGGGAAGATTGGTTTCGTCTGGGTGACCGGGACCTGGCAACCCACCTGATACGAACGCAAATGCTTGCTGAGGGCAGTTCCCTGTCGGCAGTCGCGGCACATCTGAGTGCCAGGATGGGGGTCAAGTATTCCATCCTACCCATGACCGATGATCCAGTAGCTACTGTTGTGATTACGAAAAATACCTCGGGCAAAGACGCCCCTCCCGCCGTCATTCCCACCCCTCCCTCTGGCAAAGACGCCCCTCCCGCCGTCATTCCCGCGGCGGCGGGGACCACTCGCCTTGCCTTTCAGCATTATTTTGTTCGGGAGCGTTGTCAGCCTCAGGTGGAGCGATTTGAATTTGAAGGCATAGCCGCTGCGGTGCCCAGCCCGGGCTTCATAGCTGCATTGGAAGTGCCGCCCGCGGCGGTGATTATTTGTCCCTCCAATCCGTTTGTCTCGGTGGCCCCGGTCTTGAATCTACCGGGCATTCAATCTCGCCTGAAAGCCACAGCAGCCCCAGTGATTGCGGTGTCGCCCATCGTTGGTGGTCGAGCAATCAGAGGTCCCGCCGCGAAGATGATGGCGGAACTGGGACTTCCTCAGACGGCACTCGGTGTCGCTCAATACTATGTTGAATCCTACGGCGACCTGCTGAGTGGGTTTGTCCTGGACCAACAAGACGAGTCGCTCCGCGATGAGGTTGCTGCCCTGGGCCTGGCAACCAGTGTCACCAACACCGTCATGGCAGATTTGCAAGCCAAGACCAAACTGGCAGCAGAGTTGCTTGATTTTGCGACTAGTCTGCAATCAGGCACAGCAGCATGACCACCACAGCCGTCATTCCTATCAAACAGCTGGAAAATGCCAAGCAACGTCTCGCTGGCTTGTTAACCCCAGAGGAACGCCGCCTGGTCTTCACCGCCATGGTGAAGGATGTGCTCGGAGTCGCTGAGGCCTGTGTGCAGATTGACCAGATTCTGGTGATCACTAATGATGCTGCGGTCACCGAACTAGCCCTGGGTTATGGTGCTGAGATCCATCCAGAGCCTGAGCCGTCGGGCTTGATTGAAGCCGTCACCTGTGCGGGTGAACTGCTCGCCAGCCAGGCCTCCAGGATGCTGTTCCTACCGGGTGATGTGCCCCTGGTCACCCCAGAGGAACTTGAGACGGTGCTGGAAGGTTTTGGCAGGAGCGAAGCTGCCGAGTTTCTGATTGTGCCCGCCCGAGACCTGGGTGGTTCCAACTGCATTGCCTGTTCGCCGCCTGATGCTATGCAGTTCGGGTTTGGCGAGGATAGTTTCCGGCGGCACCTGGCACTTGCCAGAAGTCTTGATATTGAGCCGATGGTGCTCAAACTACCGGGACTGGGGCTAGATATTGATACGCCAGATGATCTGCAGGAACTGCTCAGCAGGGCAAGGCAAGAGCAGTGGAGCAACCCGTGTCATACGCTCAGTTGCCTGATTGAGGAAGGCATACTGGATAGGACAGCCCTGATTTTGTGAATAGCCCTGAGCAGTTTTTTATAAATAACCCTTTCACCCCGTCATTCTCGTCACCCCTAGTCATCACAGCCATCGGCAGATGACGGGGGGACGGGAATCCAGAGGAACAAAGCCAACCACCTGTGGGGCATGTACACAACAAGATGGTTCGTCGCTCCCCGTCACTCTCGGGCTTGCCCCGGGAATCCAGCCCCCCGTCACTCTCGGGGTGGTGTGGGGAGGGTGAACGGCGCGGAAGCGTCAGGCTTTGATGCTGACGGAATAAACCGGAAAACAATACTCTTTTTACTGGATTCCCGAGCAAGCTCGAGAATGACGGCGCGGGGCGCCCTAGGCCGCCAGAAGGAGTAGGGACGCCCCGCTCACCTCGTCATTCCCCCCGAACCTAGTCGCCCCGCCTGTGTGTGATAGAATGGCACCTTCTGGGTGCTACATTGTAAACGCGGCAGACCTTTAGAAACGGTTAGCAACGGACACTTAGAAACGGTTAGAAACGGTTGGAGATGGCTTATGTCCCATCAGGCTTCTCATAAAAGAAGGATTGAGCCGCTGCTCTCTGAGGCGGGCACCCGCCGGCTGGATGATGCGGAGTTGCTACTACTGGCAGAATCGGCCGAGACGCCGGCCTTAACCCGCCTTGCCGCCGAGTTGCGGGACCAGGGTCATCAAAACCGAATTTCTTATTCCCGCAAGGTCTTCATCCCCTTGACGCACCTCTGCCGTGATGTCTGTCACTACTGCACCTTTGCGCAGGTTCCCCGGAAACTAAAAGCCCCCTACCTGACACCCGATGAGGTGTTAAAAATTGCCCAGGACGGTGCTCAGGCGGGTTGTAAAGAAGCACTCTTCACTCTGGGCGACAAGCCAGAACTCCGATACCGGGCGGCAAGAGAGGGCCTGAAGGCATTGCGGCAGGAATCTACCCTGTCTTATCTGCGCGACATGGCGCAGTTGGTATTAGCGGAGACCGGGCTACTACCGCATCTCAACCCCGGGCTGATGACCGCTGCCGACCTGGCGGAATTGCGGCCTGTCTCAGTGTCCATGGGCATCATGCTGGAGACTGGCTCTGAGCGCCTGGCGGAGAAGGGCATGCCGCACCATGGCTCGCCCGACAAGATACCCGCCAGAAGATTGGCAACACTCCGCCTGGCAGGTGCAGCCCAGGTGCCCTTTACCTCGGGCATTTTGATTGGCATAGGGGAGACCAGAAGGGAGCGGATTGAAGCCTTGCTGGCATTACGGAATATCCACGAAGCCCATGGGCATATTCAGGAAATCATCATTCAGAACTTCCGAGCAAAACCAGACACACTGATGGCTCAGGCGCCAGAGCCAGATTTGAATGAACTGCTATGGACTCTCGCTTTTGCCCGCATCATCTTTGGTGCCCGCATGAACATCCAGGCACCGCCCAATCTCAGCCCGGGCATGCTTGCCCAGATTATTGACGCGGGTAGTAACGACTGGGGCGGGGTCTCACCGGTCACGCCGGACTTTGTGAATCCAGAAGCGCCCTGGCCGCACCTCACCCAGTTGGCGGATGAAACTGCTCAATCGGGCAAGTTGCTGCTGGAGCGGCTCGCCCTCTATCCGGACTATGTGATGGATGTCCACCGCTGGGTTGCTCCGACTTTATTGCCCCAGATATTAGGCGCGGTTGATGGTGCCGGTTATCCGAGGACGGACAGCTGGGCGCCCGGGCAGCTAGGGGAACCACCCCGTCTAGGGGTCACCGGTATAACCAGGCGCCCGGCGAGTGGGAATCTGGCAGCTGTGTTGGCGAAAGTAAAATCGGGTGCCGGGCTGAACGAGACGGAGCTGGTGCAGTTGCTTGGTGCCCGGGGTGATGATTTCAAGCATGTCTGTCAAGCCGCCGATCGGCTCCGTCGGGAACTAGTAGGCGATGAGGTCACCTACTGTGTGAATCGCAACATCAATTACACCAATATCTGTTATTTCAAATGTCAGTTCTGTGCCTTTTCCAAGGGCAAGATGAGTGAAAACCTGCGTGGCAGACCCTATGACTTGACCCATGAAGAAATCGTGCGCCGTACCAAGGAAGCATGGGCGAGGGGGGCAAGCGAGGTGTGTTTGCAGGGCGGTATCCACCCGGAGTACACCGGCCAGACTTACCTGGACATCTGTCATGTGATTAAGCAGGCGGTACCAGAGATGCACATTCATGCCTTCTCGCCCTTGGAAGTCTGGCAGGGTGCTAAGACACTGGGCATAGGGCTGGATGAATTTCTTGGGCAACTCAAGGCGGCCGGTCTGGGTACGTTACCGGGTACGGCGGCCGAGATACTTGACGATGAGGTCAGGGCAAGTCTCTGCCCGGATAAAATTAACACTGCCCAGTGGCTGGAAGTCATGGCAGCTGCCCATGCTCAGGGGTTCAATACCACGGCGACTATCATGTGCGGCCATATTGAGCAGTATCGGCATGTCGCTCGGCATCTGTTACGGGTACGGGATTTACAAGCAAAGACGGGCGGCTTTACCGAGTTTGTGATTTTGCCTTTCATCCACATGGAAGCCCCCATTTACCTGAAGGGGAAGGCAAGGCCGGGACCCAGTTTTCGGGAAGCGATATTGATCCATGCTGTGGCCAGGCTTGCACTTCATCCCCACTTCAGAAATATCCAAGCATCCTGGACCAAACTTGGCCCTGCTGGGGTCCGTGCCTGTTTACAATCCGGTGTGAATGATCTGGGCGGCACTCTGATGAATGAGACGATTACCAGAGCCGCTGGTGCTAGTCACGGTCAAGAAACCTCAGCGGCGGAAATGGAACACATCATCACTAGCATTGGCAGAAGCGCCCGGCAACGTTCCACGACCTACGGCGAGGTGTCTGCCCTGCAGAAGCAACGCTCATTTGGTGCCCTTGAACTCCAACCTCTGGTGTATACCGCCGCCAAAAAATATGACCGAAAAACTCCCAAGCGGACCCTGGTTCGCCCGGGTCTGGAAGCAGAGGAACAGCTGGGTAGTCAAGATATTGTTTGATCTTGTTGATTTTATTGGTTTTATTAAAGCCACTAAAGAACTAACAAAGAACTAAAAAATGCCACAGATAAATGATTTAAATTTACAAGAGTGGAAGCAATACGATGACATCCTGACCGACAGCCTGTGGTTACTTGGCAAGCGCGATAAATCAGGCGCGCATAACAACGCCTATCATGGCAACTTCATACCGCAGATTCCCAACCAGCTCATGCGCCGATTCACCCGCCAAGGTGACGTTGTATTGGATTTGTTTTTGGGTAGCGGCACGACCCTGATTGAAGCAAAACGTCTCGGACGACATGCCATTGGCGTAGAACTACTAGACGAAGTTGCTCAGTCCGCGCAGCGCAACATCGCCGGCGAAGGCACACCAGAAGATGTTTGCGCCGATGCCCCTGATTGCAGTGCTAATAACACTTCTCATAAAAGCCATCTTGATACCCTGACCGATATCATCGTTGGCGATAGTGCTCGCAAGACCACCCGCAACAAGGTAGTTAAGTCTCTGGCAAAAACAGGCAAGGATAAGGTGCATCTCATCATCCTGCATCCGCCATATCACGACATCATCAAGTTCAGCGATGAGGCTGATGATTTATCCAATAGCCCCTCTGTGGAAGATTTCACCAAAAAATTTGGCGATATTATTGCTCACTATTACGACCTACTGGAAAAAGATCGCCACCTTGCAATCATTATCGGCGATAAATATACCAACAGCGAGTGGGTGCCTCTTGGCTTTCACCTGATGCAAGAGACCTTAAAACGTGCCGACAAATTAATATTAAAAAGTATTGTCGTAAAAAATATGGCTAACAACCGCGCAAAGTTAAACCAGGAAAATTTGTGGCGTTACCGTGCCCTGGCTGGCGGCTTTTATATTTTCAAGCATGAATATATCCTGCTGTTTAGGAAAGGCGTTTAAGCATGGGGAAAGTGATGAAGCTCAGCAGAGGAAGGCACATGCATAAAGAGCGGCACCTGCTTCAATAAAGAAGAGTCAATAAAGAAGAGTCAACAAAGAAAACTCAACAAAGAAAAGGAAGACTGACATGGCAGTACCGCAAAGAACCGCGCTCACATTACCCGACCCGAGGGGTGCTGAGGCAACCATTGAGATGGCGAAGTGGGCTGAGGCCGAGGGCTATGATGATCTCTGGTTTGCCGACGGCGGTGGCATTGATGCGCTGACGACGGCAGCCGCGGTCGCGCTGAACACCAGCCGCTGCCGGATTGGTACGGCAATCATTCCGGTCTATTCACGAACGCCGGCAGTCCTGGCAGCCACGACACATGTATTACATCAGTTGTCCCAGGGCCGATTTATTCTCGGCTTGGGGTCGTCTAGCCAGACCATGATGGAAAATTGGCATGGCCTGGAATTTGCGAAACCGCTTACCCGAGTGAAGGAAACGACTCAACTGATCAAAATGATGTTGACCGGTGCCAAGACCGACTATGAAGGCGAGACGGTGCAGAGCCGCGGCTATCGCCAGCCCCCTTTGGAAGCAAATACCCCGCCGGTCTATATGGCAGCATTGAGAGCGAAAATGCTTGAAGCGGCAGCAGAGTTTTCAGATGGTGTCATTCTCAATCTCTTCCCTAAGGACGCGCTGCCAAAAATGATGCAGCATATTAAGATCGGTGCGGAGCGGGCCGGTAAGCGGTTGGAAGATCTGGAAATTGTCTGCCGACATCAGGTGGTGGTAACCGATGATCGAGATAAGGCTCGGCAACTTATTAGAAAAAGCTTCGCGCCCTACTATGCAACCCCGGTTTACAATAAGTTCCTCGCTTGGTGCGGATACGAGGAGGTTGCCGCCGCTATCAGGGAAGGCTGGGCTGCTAAAGACCGGGCAAAGACGACCGGCGCCTTAGACGATCAACTGGTGGATGCCATCGGTATCCTGGGCAGCATGGAGGAATGTCATGCGCGGATCAGAGAATATGCGGAGATGGGCATTACTACGCATATTATTTCCTGCGTCTCGCCTGACGAAGCACAACAGACCTTTGAGGCCTTTACGGCAAAGCACTTCTCCTTCTAAAAGAGTCTTTCTAAAGAGTCCTTTTAGTAGCGTCTTTTTAACAGCACCTTTTTAACAGTGTTTGTTTTAGCGGTGTCTTTTTAACAGCATCATTTTATTGATAACTATTTATTGATAAGAAAAGGAAGAACTATGAAACTCGGACTACTTAGTGGCTACTCAGGGAAGTGTGTTGACCTCAACATTGAAGCGATCAAACAGGCGGAAAGCATGGGGTTTGACTCGGTCTGGACCGCCGAAGCTTATGGCTCAGATGCCGTTACCCCGGCGGCATGGATCCTGGCAAACACGACTAAAATCAAGGTAGGTACGGCCATCATGCAGATGTCGGGGAGGTCGCCTGCCTGTGCTGCCATGACCGCCATGACATTGAATCAACTCTCTCAGGGCAGGTTCCTTGCGGGTATAGGCGCATCGGGTCCACAGGTGGTTGAAGGTTGGCATGGTGTCCCCTATGGCAGGCCGGTGACCCGGGTGAAGGAATATGTCAGCATTATGAAACAGATTTTCGCCAGGGAAGCCCCCGTTGAACATCAGGGCTTTCACTATAGTCTGCCTTACAAGGGCAGTGACGGCACGGGACTCGGTAAACCGCTAAAAAGCATTTTGCAAGCGGATACCTCCATTCCCATCTATACGGCATCTATTACCCCTAAAGGCTTGGAGGCCTCTGCGGAAGTTGCCGATGGGGTCTTCCCGGTCTGGATGCATCCAGAAAGATTTGATGTCTTTGAAGCATCAATCAACCGGGGGCTCAGCAAGGCGGGTAAGACCCTGCTGGACTATGATGTTGCGCCCTTTGTTACCTGTGTGATGGGTGATGATCTGGCGCAATGCAGGATGCCCATCAAGGGCAACATGGCCCTGTACATCGGTGGCATGGGGGCTCGGGACAAAAATTTTTACAACGATTATGCGAAGGCTCTAGGCTATGAAGACGCCGCCGTCAAAATTCAGGATCTCTTCCTATCCGGCAAGAAGGACGAAGCCATGGCCGCGGTGCCAGATGAATTGGTAGACGCAGTGCATCTCGTTGGTCCCGCCGGCAGGATTAAGGAACGACTGCAAGTCTGGAAGGAAGCTGCAGCCAAGGGGCATGTGGGTAGCATGTTGATCGCTAGCAACCAGAAGGAAGCGCTGGAACTTATTGCTGGGCAGGTCTTGTAAGTAAAAGGTCATGTGGATAAGAAGTGTAGATAAGAAGTCTTGTAATAAAAATCGTGATAAAAAAGTTGTAGCAGAGAGTTCCAACCACTGGTGGCAACACAAACAACGCAAGCACACTTGACCGGCTATAAAATAAGTGCCTACGGCGCTATTGATGAGATAGGTCAGGAAGCTTGGGATGCCTGCGCCAATCCGCACTGCTCAGCCGCACCTCAAGTGCCTTTTGATCCCTTCCTTTCCTATGCTTTCTTGCAGGCCCTGGAGCTTAGCCAGTCGGTCGCCCCGGAAACCGGCTGGGCACCCTATCATTTGGCATTTTCCCATGCCGACCGGGGCCTACAGGGTGTCGTCCCCATGTATTTGAAAAACCATTCCCGAGGTGAATTTGTTTTTGACCATGGCTGGGCGGAAGCCTTTGAGCGAGCGGGAGGCAACTATTATCCGAAACTTCAGATAGCGGTGCCATTCACACCGGTGACTGGCAGGCGCATCCTGTCTAAACCATTCTCTGAAGGCGACCAACCCGGTGCAGCGGGTGCAAGCGCAGCCAGTCTTGTAAAAACGCAAAAGGAAGTAGAGCGTTACCTCCTAGCGGGCATTACCCAGGTGGCGGAGCAGCTCAATGTCTCATCGGTGCATATCACCTTCGTTGACAAGACCCAGTGGGAAGTAATGGGCGACCTGGGTTTTTTGCAACGCACTCACAATCAGTTTCACTGGCAGAATCAGGGCTATGCGGATTTTGATGATTTCCTGTCCAGCCTGGCTTCCAAGAAACGTAAAAACATCCGTCGGGAAAGGCAAGGCGCCCTTGCTGGCGGTATCTTTATTGAACGGCTGACGGGCGCTGAGATTAGCGAGGAGCACTGGGATGCCTTCTATCAGTTTTATAGGAATACCAGCGAGCGCAAGTGGGGTAGCCACTACTTAACGCGGCAGTTTTTCTCCTTGATCACTGAGTCCATGGCGGAGCAGATATTGCTGATGATGTGCAAGCGAGATGGCCGCTACATAGCCGGCGCGCTCCACTTTATTGGTGGGGATTGTTTGTATGGGAGGTATTGGGGTTGTCTTGAAGAGCATCCCTTCTTGCATTTTGAAACCTGCTACTACCAGGCTATTGAGTTTGCTATTGAGAGAAAACTTGCTCGGGTTGAAGCGGGTGCCCAGGGCGCACACAAACTAGCGCGTGCTTATATGCCTATGCACACCTACAGTGCCCACTGGATTGCCAATGCTTCATTTCGAGATGCGGTGGGTGAGTATCTGGTACATGACCGGCAGCATGTACAACAAGAAATTGACTATATCAGGGAGCATAGCCCGTTCAAACGCGCTTAACTTCGCCCTCCCTGAACCCCGTCATTCTCGAGCTTGCTCGGGAATCCAGAGGAACAAAGGCAGCCCCCTGTGGGGCATTGACAACAAGATGGTTCGTCGCTCCCCGGCACACTCAGGCTTGCCCCGGGAATCCAGCCCCCGTCACTCTCGGGCTTGCTTGGCTTCCAAAAGACGTTCTTTGAGCCCGGTGAGTTCTTGATGCAGTTCGGCAGGCACCGCTTCTCCGTAGTCTGCAAAGTGGGCTTCAATGAGTGGTATCTCTTCCAGCCAGCCGTCTAGTTCAACGTGTAACAGTGTGGCAAGATCCTGGGGGTCAAGTGCCAGCCCGGAGATATCCAAGGCTTCTATGGTGGGTAACTTGCCGATAGGTGTGTCTATGGCTGCTCTATCCTGCGCACCATTATTGATGCAACTATTTATGCAGCGCTCAAAAATCCACTTCAGCACCCGGGAGTTTTCCCCGAAGCCGGGCCACGCGAAGTTCCCGGCGGCATTCTTTCTAAACCAGTTCACATAATAGATCCGCGGTAATTTCGGCTGTGCTGGCATGCCCGCATCATTACCGCCCTCATTACCGCTCTCATTACCAGCGGCACCAGCATTGCCTTTGCCGATATTGATCCAATGTCCCCAGTAATCGGCCATGTTGTAGCCGCAGAAGGGCAACATGGCCATGGGATCCCGCCTGAGTTCACCTATTTTGCCTGCTGCTGCCGCCGTTTTTTCCGATGACATGATGGCACCAAAGAAGACGCCTTCTTCCCAGCTCCGGGCTTCATTGACCAGAGGCACGATTGTTGAGCGTCGGCCGCCGAAGAGTATGGCGCTAATGGGTACCCCAGCGAGATCTTCCCACTCCTCAGCAATCACCGGGCACTGGGCCGCCGCCAGGGTAAATCTGGCGTTGGGGTGTGCCGCCAGTTCGCCTGAGTCCGGCGTCCAATCTCTACCCTGCCAGTCCGTCAAATGGTCGGGGGGCGTTCTTGTCATGCCTTCCCACCAGACATCCCCATCGTCCGTCTCAGCCACATTGGTAAATATGCAGTTGCGTGCCATGCTCAGCATGGCGTTGGGATTAGAATCCATGCTGGTGCCCGGTGCCACACCAAAAAATCCGGCTTCTGGGTTGATGGCATAGAGTTGCCCGTCATCGCCAAACTTCATCCAGCAGATGTCATCGCCAATGGTCTCTACCTTCCACCCGGGGATTGTCGGCACCAGCATGGCGAGGTTGGTCTTGCCACAGGCACTGGGGAAGGCACCGGCTATGTACCTGCTGATGCCCTCAGGATTAGTAATTTTGAGGATGAGCATGTGTTCGGCAAGCCAGCCTGCATCTCTTGCCATGACTGAGGCAATACGGAGGGCGAAGCACTTTTTCCCGAGTAGCGCATTGCCGCCGTAGCCGGAACCGAAGGACCAGATTTCCCGACTCCTGGGGAAGTGCACGATATGCAACTTATCTGGATTACATGGCCAGGGGGCATCTTCATCCCCGGGCTCAAGGGGCACGCCGACCGAGTGGATGCAAGGGACGAAGTCCCCCGTCTCACCGAGGACATCGAGCACCTCCTGCCCGACCCGGGTCATGATGTGCATGTTGGTGACGACATAGGGCGAGTCGGTGATTTCCACCCCGATATGCGCTATGGGTGAGCCGACGGGGCCCATGGAAAATGGAATGACATACATGGTCCGCCCGCGCATACAACCTGAAAATAACGCCTTCAAGGTTGTTCGCATGGCCCTGGGTTCAACCCAGTTGTTGTTCGGGCCGGCATCTTTTTCTGCTTCGGAGCAGATGAAGGTGCGGCTCTCCACTCTGGCGACATCGGCAGGGTCGGAACGCACCAGATAGCTATTGGGACGTTTATCCTCATTGAGTCGCTTGGCAACGCCCCTGCCCAGCAACAAACGCCACATGTCGTTATATTCGCGTTCATCACCGCGACACAAGACAAGGGCATCCGGTTGGCACAGCGTCTGCATCTCATCAAGCCATGCCGCCAGATTTTTGTTGCTTATCATTTACGGTCCCTTAATGAATGAGTCTTAATGAATGAAGCTTAATGAATGAGCTCTAATAACTGAGCTCTAATAAAGAGACCGGTTCAGAGCCCAATCAAAGACTCAAAGAATATCGTATTTGTCGCCTTGAAGCGATGATGTTGGTAGAGTTTCACTCCGACGCTGGGGACCAGAGTGGCGATAACCCTAAAGCAGACAATTCAGCCTGGGGTTGTTACTCTC
Organism: Candidatus Azotimanducaceae bacterium; assembly: GCA_965208605.1. Taxonomy (GTDB): domain Bacteria; phylum Pseudomonadota; class Gammaproteobacteria; order Pseudomonadales; family Azotimanducaceae; genus UBA9659. The sequence goes on from OZ242345.1 coordinate 2,441,718, forward strand.
TCCGCTCATCTCTAGGGAGTTTTTGATATGCAACAGATGACCGCGATGGATGCCTCCTTCATTTATGGAGAAATGCCGAAAAGCCCCATGCATATTGGTGGCATGATGATTTATGACCCCTCATCAGTCAGGGGTGAGGGACAACGCTTTAAGAATATCCTTGACTTTGTCGCCGAGCGCCTCCACTTGGCAAAAACCTTTCGTCAGCGGATGGTGGAGGTACCGTTTAATCTCTCTCATCCATACTGGATTGAAGATGCAGACTTTGATCTTGAATACCATGTGCGGCATATCCGCTTGCCTGAGCCGGGGGACTGGCGGCAACTGTGCATCCAGGCCGCCCGGCTACATTCCCGGCCCCTGGATATGACCAAGCCACTATGGGAATTTACCGTGGTGGAAGGTTTGGATGCCGTCCCCAATCTGCCGAGGGGCTCATACGCCATTATTTCCAAAATCCACCATGCCTGTATTGACGGGGTATCAGGTGCTGATATCACCGAGGCCATCCATAGCCTTGAGCCTTATCCAGAGTTGCCACCCCCACCCAAGATGCCGTGGCGGGGCGAGACTGTCCCCCACGCCATGGAACTGGTGACCCGCGCCCAGCTGAGCAACATGACGCAGCCGCTCAAATTGCTGGAAGTCATGGCCCGGACGGTGCCTGCTTTTTCCAGATTTCAGTCGGGCTTCAGGGCTAAGCAATTTGAAATCAACATACGAGCGCCGCGTACCCGCTTTAACGCTCCCGTTAGCGCCCATCGGGTCATGGAGGGGCGTAGCTTTCAACTTGATGAGTTCCGGCACATTAAGCAGCAGGTGTCGGGTGCCACCATCAACGATGTCGTGCTCAGCATCTGCGGCGGTGCCCTGAGGGCTTATCTGAACGACAAGGCCGAATTGCCCGATAAATCCATGGTGGCAATGGCGCCCATTTCCGTGCGTAGCGAGACCGAGAAGAACGCTCTTGGCAATCAGGTATCGGCGATGACCGTCAACATTGGTACCGAGATAGGGGACCCGGTCAAACGACTGGAAGCCGTGCATGAGTCTGCCGCCTCATCAAAGGACATGATCAACGCGGTAGGCGCCAAGTTGATGACCGACTTTAGCCAGTTTATCCCGTCCACCACGGCCGCACTCGCGGCCCGCCTCTACACCCAGCTGGGCTTGGCAAACTCAATTTCCATGCCTTTTAATTGTGTCATCTCTAATGTACCGGGACCCCAGTTTCCGCTCTACTCAGCAGGGGCGACAATGGTGACTCAATATGGTCTTGGCCCCATATTTGATGGGATGGGATTGATTTTCCCGGTCTTCAGTTACAACGGGCAACTCACCATCACTATCAATTCCTGCCGCAACATGATCCCTGATCCGGGCTTCTTCGGTGAGTGTTTGCAGCAGGGCTACGAGGAGCTGCGAGCGGCTGTTGGCTAGCCGGTCGGCAGCTTCTGATGACGGAAGGGATCCGCACCGAGGCAGTAACCGCCTGGCTTGCTGAGCATCTGCCGCGCATTAAAGCGCCGGTACATTATGCGCTCATTACTGGTGGACATTCCAACCTCACCTATCAGTGTGTGGATACTGAAGGCAAGCGCTATGTTTTGCGTCGTCCGCCGCTCAACCATCTGCTTGAATCTGCGCATGATATGGGCCGGGAACATCAGATCATTGATGCGCTGCAGTACTCAAAGGTACCGGTCCCTGCATGTTATGGTTTGTGTACTACCCCGTCAGTGAACGATGCTGACTTCTATGTCATGGCGTTTGTTGATGGCTTGGTGTTGCACGACTCGGTGATTGCCGACACCCTGTCTCTTGAGCACCGGCATGCCCTGAGTGTGCATCTGGTGCATATATTGTCTGAGTTGCACCTGATTGATCCAGAGGATGTTGGCCTGGGCAAATTGGGCAGGAAGGAAGGCTATCTCAGCAGGCAACTCAAGCGCTGGGCGGGGCAATGGGAAGCCACAAAGACCGACCCCATCCCGGCAATGGAAGACAGTTGCCGTATCCTGAAGGAAAGAATGCCCGAACAACATGGTGCCACCATCGTCCACGGTGATTATCGGCTGGGCAACATGATTGTTGCTGAGGGTGAGGTCAAGGCGCTTCTGGATTGGGAACTCTGCACCCTGGGGGATCCACTCGCGGACCTGGGTTATCTGCTCAACAACTGGGTGAGCCCGGGTGAGCTTGAGGGGGAAGAAGGACTACCCCCAACAGCAGCGGGTGGCTTTATTCAGCGTGATGAAATATGCGCTACCTACGCCGACAACACTGGCCGAGACCTGTCTGAGATTGACTATTATCGGGCCTTTTCTCACTGGCGCCTTGCCGCCATCAGTCAGGGTGTTTACAAACGTTATCTTGTGGGTGCTATGGGTGACGACCAGGAGATTGACCTTGAGCAGTATAAAGAGAGCGTGACCCAACGCGCCGCCGCCGCCATGGAGTTGCTGTCAACCACCTTGTAGCTGCTCAGCAATGCATTAACAAAAACTGCTTTAGCGGGATGAGGGACCAGGGGGGACAGGATGGCGGGGTGGGGCAAGCTAGCGACAGCAGGCTAGTGTTGCCTTTGCAAAGCCGAGGGTGCTATGCAATGCTCAACGGATGGAGCGATTATCGCCACCAGACCCCATCTTGACACTACTGGAAGCCCGGGCTCTTCCCGAAACGGCCTGGCTACTGATGAATTTGCCCCTACTCAGCTTGCAAGCAACTAGAGGCAAAGAAGAACCCGTGTTGGTACTGCCTGGATTTATGGCGAGCGACGCCTCTACCCTGGTATTAAGAACATTTTTGAATAGCATCGGTTACCGGGCAGCGGGGTGGGAGCTAGGGGCTAATCGGCAACCGCTGGCAACATACCTGCCGGCACTCAGCGCACGAATGCAAGCTCTGGGTGCTGCCCGTAATGAAAAGGTAAACTTGATCGGCTGGAGCCGGGGCGGAATGATTGCCAGGGAGCTGGGGCGACATTATCCGCAACTGGTGAGTCGCATTGTCACCATAGGTACACCGGTCAAGGGTGGGCTCAGTGCATCTGCAATCAGCAAATGGATAGCCCGGGAAGTGGGGCTAACACCAGAGCAGATCAATCGGCTGAGGTCGCAAATGGAAAAAGAGCATGCTCAAGCGCCCATTCGGGTGCCGATTCGGGCGGTGTATAGCCGTTCGGATGGTATCGTCACCTGGAAGGCATGCATTGATGACACCAGCCCCGATGTAAAACACTATGAGGTCAAGGGTAGCCATATAGGGATGGGAACGAGTGCTGAAGTGTTTAGGTTGCTTCCCAAGTTGCTCCGGGAAGCGGTCTGAAGTGCTCAGCAGGGGCATGCCTGTTCATCAACAAGTGTTTATTAACAACTGTTTATCAATAACCGCTCACCAATAAAAGGAATAGACGCATGGATTTTGACTTACCAATGACGGACAAGTTACTCAGTACCACTCGCTCGGTGCGTAAACGGCTTGATCTGGAAAAGCCCGTGCCCCGAGCAATCATTGAGGAATGTATTGGCCTGTCTCAGCAAGCACCGACTGGCACCAACGCTCAAGGCTGGCGCTGGATAGTGGTGGAAGATGCCGACAAACGCGCTGCCCTGGCGGATATCTATCGCAAGACGGCGGATGTCTATCTGACCGACCAGGCTAATACCGCTCAGCAGGGCACTGACCGGCAAACCGCCAGGGTGCTGGACTCGGCAAAATATCTCGCGGAAAACCTGCAACGAGTGCCGGTGCATGTGCTTCCTTGTCTTGAAGGTCGCCCCCCGGAAGGCACACCGTTAATGGCTATGGCGGCGACCATGGCGTCTATCTTCCCGGCTGTCTGGAGCTTTCAACTCGCGCTCCGGGCGAGAGGTCTGGGTTCATGTCTGACCTCTTTGCATTTGTTTCATGAGCAGGCGGCGGCGGAACTGCTGGGAATACCGGACAACATCATGCAGGTTGCCCTCTTGCCGGTTGCCTACACCAGGGGGACGGATTTCAAATCGGCTACTCGCCCCGCACCATCAACCATCATCCACTGGGACAAGTGGTAGAGAGCCCTCAAGAGCCCTCAGCGGTTTGTATGTAAGGAGCCCTCAGCGGTTTGTATATAAGGAGCCCTCAGCGGTTCTTAGGCAAAGAGTTGTCAAAAATATGTGCTTCTCCTCGGGCTTCTGCGAGCTGCATCTGCTTTTCTCGTTCTTGATACCGGGCACGAGACGCTGCTGATTTACTCCCGGCGCAATGGGGGCAGCTAATGCCCTGAATGTAGGTCGGTGCCTGTTTATCCTGTGCCGTGATTGGCATACGACAGGCGTGACATTGCGTATATGAGCCCGTTTGTAATTGATGATTGACGGCGACTCGATCATCAAACACAAAACATTCGCCCTGCCAGAGTGATTCTGCTGCTGGGATTTCCTCAAGATATTTGAGAATCCCGCCTTCCAGGTGATACACCAGAGGGAAGCCTTTGGACTTCAAGTAGGCGGTAGATTTTTCACAACGAATGCCGCCAGTACAGAACATGGCGATTTTTTGATGTTGCTGCGGGTGCAGATGGGCGTCTGCATAGTCTGGGAAGTCGCGGAAGTTACGTGTGTGCGGGTTGGTCGCGCCAGTGAAGGTACCGATTTTGATTTCATACTCATTCCGAGTATCCACTAGGGTCACCTCAGGGTCTGTAATCAATGTATTCCAGTCCGCCGGCTGCACATGGATAGCCTGATGTAGTGGCAGGTTGGGGACGTCGAGGGTGACGATTTCGCGTCTTAACTTCACTTTGGTACGGTGAAACGGCATTTCTTTGGCGGTGGATTCACTGGTTTTGAGCGTCTTGAAACGTGCATCTGCTCGGAACCATTGCATGAAGGCAGCAATCGCTTCTTGGGTGCCGGCAATAGTGCCGTTGATACCTTCATGGGCGACCAGCATGGTCCCCCTGATACCCCGCGCCTGGAGTTGGCGACTGAGGTTGTTGCGCAATGCCAGGCGGTCTTCCACCAGGACAAAATGATACATGGCGCAGATGCGGATTGCATCGGCATCACTCATTGTCTTGCTCCTGGGGTGATGTAACAGCTTCGCCTTGGAAGGTGCCGGCCCAGGTAAGCTAGTGCGCTTGGTGTTGTATACTCCCATAAATACGCTCGGTTATTTTCTGTGCTGATGCCTTGTATTATTGCCTTGCTGCTTTGAGTTGTGCAACTTGTTGCTTGCTGGGTGGCAGCCACATACACTGCTTTGCCTGAGCCTTGCACAAGCAATATAATCACCCACTGATTATTCGATGCCCTCTACCAATGAGTTTATCACTATGCAAAACCTGGAGCCTGCCGATACAGATGATGAGAAGGGGGTTACTTCCCTTGCCGGGCGCCGGGGTTTGGCACGCAGCATCTATCTGCTACCCAACCTGATTACTACTGGTGCCTTGTTTTCTGGTTTCTATGCCATCGTCGCCGCCATGAACGGTGCCTACGAATATGCTTGTATCGCCATTGTCATCGCCGGCTTTCTGGATGCCCTTGATGGCCGGGTAGCACGACTGACTAATACCCAGAGCAGTTTTGGTCTCCAGTATGACAGCCTATCTGATTTGATTGCCTTCGGGGTGGCGCCAGCGATACTGCTGTACCGGTGGACCCTGTCTGAACTGGGGAAATTTGGCTGGATAGTTGCCTTCTTGTATGTGGTATGTACCGCCCTCAGGCTGGCGAAGTTTAATACCACACTCAATGCCAAGATATTCTATGGTTTGGCAAGTCCAGCGGCGGCAGGTACCATGGCGACTATGGTGTGGACCTGGCTTGATGTTCAGCTGCTCATCCATACCTGGCTTGATGGTTCGCCGCTCTCAGAGAGCATTGCCATCCCGACGGCAATTTTTACGGTGATTATCGCCCTGCTGATGGTCAGTAATGTTGCCTATTATAATCCAAAGAACATCAAAGGGACGGTACCCTTTGTGTATATGCTGGCGGTCGTGTTGCTGTTCATCGTGGTTGCCATCTATCCCCCGGGTATGCTGTTTTGTATTGGCATCATTTACGGTCTATCGGGTCCGGTACAGGCGGTCATCAGACGCCTGAGACACTAAACCTGAAAGCATAATGTAAGGGAAGAGAACTATGTTCATTACGAGCCTGTTCATTACGAGCCATGTTAATGCTGATTACGAGCCATGTTAATTAAAAAACTATTTAACGCGCGTGCGGGTGCGCACCCGATTCTGCCCTCTGAAATTACCATGGAGCAGGATTTTCATCAGCGGCGTAAGTTGCTTAAGGCGATAGGTCTGGGTGCTGCCGCCTGGTCATCTGGCGTGGCGGCACAGTCATGGCAGCCGCAGATTGCCGTCAATGCCATGCACACCGGTCCTGACTGGCTGGAAGCGAAGCTGGCAAAGATAATGCCCTGGAGCCATTCCACCGATGAGTTGCCCACTCCTTATGAATATGTCACCACCTATAACAACTTCTATGAGTTTGGCAGTGGCAAGGGCGACCCTGCCGATAACTCAACTGATTTTATTACCGACCCATGGCAGGTGGCAATTTCTGGTGAAGCGGACATCACCGGCACCTTTGGGCTTGAAGATATCCTCAAACCCCATGCCTTGGAAGAGCGAATCTATCGCCTAAGATGTGTGGAAGCCTGGTCTATGGTGGTGCCCTGGGTAGGCTTCCCATTGAGAGATTTGATCAAACGTTTTAAGCCTACCTCGGCGGCCAAATACCTGCGTTTTGAAACCCTCTATGACCCGGCGCAAATGCCAGCGCAGCGATCGCGGTTTGCTTCAATTGACTATCCTTATGTTGAAGGGCTACGCATGGATGAGGCGATGAATGAATTGTCTTTTCTCGCGGTGGGGGTTTATGGCAAAGCCATGCCCAATCAGAACGGGGCACCAATAAGATTGGTGGTGCCCTGGAAATATGGCTTCAAAAGTATCAAATCCATCGTCAAGATTGAGTTTACCCGGCAACGTCCCCGGTCAACCTGGGAGCTCATTAGCCCTCGAGAGTATGGTTTTTATGCCAATGTAAACCCCAGGGTTGATCATCCCAGATGGAGCCAGGCGCGTGAGCGGCGGTTACCGTCGTCGCTCTTTTCCAGGAACACTATGGATAGCATGCTGTTTAACGGTTATGAGGAAGAAGTTGCGCACCTCTATAAGGGCATGGATCTTGCCCGGAACTACTAGGGAAATTATTATGGATAAGAATATACGGTCGACAATAGTAATGCTGGTGCTAGTAACAGTGCTATCAACAGTGGTAGTGACAAGGGTACTGACAAGATGCGCTTTCTAAAACCACTGCTATTCGTGTTGGCGCTGGGTCCATTCGCCTTCACATTGCTCCAGATATATCTACTCCTATCAGGTGGCGAGCATCAACTCGGTGCGGACCCCGCCAAGCAACTGGTGCATATCCAGGGTGAATGGACTATCCGCTTTCTTGTCTTGACACTAGCGATTTCGCCCATCAAGCAACTGTTTGGCTGGAAGCAGATTTTGCGTCTCAGAAGAATGTTTGGATTATTTACCTTCTTCTACGCTTCCATGCACCTCTTGTCCTATGTGAGTTTTCTGCTTGAACTGGACCTGGGCAATCTGGCTGAAGATCTTGCTAAAAGGCCCTACATTACTGCGGGCTTCACTGCCTACCTGCTCATGCTCCCGCTCGCGATAACCTCCAACAACTACCTGGTGCGCAAACTCCGCCACCGATGGGCAGTGTTGCATCGTTTGATATACCCGATTGCCATGCTCGCGATTCTGCATCTGGCTTGGCTATCCAAGGATAGCTATCTGCAACCCTTCATCTACGGTTCCATTGTGCTCCTACTATTGGGATATAGGCTGGCGAAGAGGCTAGAGAAAAGACTAGGGAAAAGTGCTTAAGGGGCGGATTGCGACCACTCTAGGCGGGTATCTGCCCCTCCTGGGGCTCCTCTCGGAGCCGGCATTAAGTCTCCATTGTGCGCCTTAAAATTCTTTTCATCGGGCGGTTGTAAAAGGGCAGAAGGGGCGTATACTTTGCCGTCCACTGAGCTGCGGGCCGCGGTTCAGGGCTTCCTTTATTCCTTATTAGGGAGGGAGCCATTCGAATTCGCCGATGGTTAAAAACAACTGCCGTTTTTTGGTGGGTTATTTTTTTTGCGCGGTTGGCTTCGTAACTTTCTTTACCATAGTTGGAACAAACAAGAGATGTGGGTACTTGTTGACTGAATGTGAGAAACATTCAGCAACGAGTTACCGAAATTTGTTGAGTTAAGTGACAATAGGTAATTTGCTTGCTGAGCTATGGCGTATCACCTTCGGGTGAGAGGCATAGAAAAGTTTAGCGGTCTAAAACCGCTGCTGGTTTCCTGAGGGAGTCCCAAAAAGATGTAACGAGGGAAGCTAGTTGAATTCTTTAAAATTGAAGAGTTTGATCATGGCTCAGATTGAACGTTGGCGGCAGGCCTAATACATGCAAGTCGAACGGTAACAGATCGTGGTGATCCCTTCGGGGTGAACTTGATGCTGACGAGTGGCGGATGGGTGAGTAACGCGTAGGAATCTACCCAGTAGCGGGGGATAGCCCGGGGAAACTCGGATTAATACCGCATACGCCCTACTCTTATGGAGATGGGGAAAGAGGGGGATCTTTTCGGAGACCCCTCACTATTGGAGGAGCCTGCGTTGGATTAGCTTGTTGGTAGGGTAAAAGCCTACCAAGGCGACGATCCATAGCTGGTCTGAGAGGACGATCAGCCACACTGGAACTGAGACACGGTCCAGACTCCTACGGGAGGCAGCAGTAGGGAATATTGTGCAATGGGGGAAACCCTGACACAGCCATGCCGCGTGTGTGAAGAAGGCTCTAGGGTTGTAAAGCACTTTCAGTAGGGAGGAATAAGCAAGGTTAATACCCTTGTGTAATGACGTTACCTACAGAAGCAGTACCGGCTAACTCCGTGCCAGCAGCCGCGGTGATACGGAGGGTACAAACGTTAATCGGAATTACTGGGCGTAAAGCGCGCGTAGGTGGTTCTTTAAGTGGGATGTGAAAGCCCCGGGCTTAACCCGGGAACTGCATTCCAAACTGAAGGACTAGAGTACGATAGAGGGGGGTAGAATTCAGAGTGTAGCGGTGAAATGCGTAGATATTCTGAGGAATACCAGTGGCGAAGGCGGCCCCCTGGATTGATACTGACACTGAGGTGCGAAAGCGTGGGGAGCAAACAGGATTAGATACCCTGGTAGTCCACGCCGTAAACGATGTCTACTAGCCGTTGGGAGGCTTGACCTTTTAGTGGCGTAGCTAACGCGATAAGTAGACCGCCTGGGGAGTACGATCGCAAGATTAAAACTCAAATGAATTGACGGGGGCCCGCACAAGCGGTGGAGCATGTGGTTTAATTCGATGCAACGCGAAAAACCTTACCAGGCCTTGACATCCTGAGAACTTTCTAGAGATAGATCGGTGCCTTCGGGAACTCAGAGACAGGTGTTGCATGGCTGTCGTCAGCTCGTGTCGTGAGATGTTGGGTTAAGTCCCGTAACGAGCGCAACCCTTATCCTTATTTGCCAGCACTTCGGGTGGGAACTCTAAGGAGACTGCCGGTGACAAACCGGAGGAAGGAGAGGATGATGTCAAGTCATCATGGCCCTTACGGCCTGGGCTACACACGTGCTACAATGGGAAGTACAGAGGGCCGCGAAACCGCGAGGTGGAGCAAATCCCAAAAAACTTCTCGTAGTCCGGATTGGAGTCTGCAACTCGACTCCATGAAGTCGGAATCGCTAGTAATCGCGAATCAGCATGTCGCGGTGAATACGTTCCCGGGCCTTGTACACACCGCCCGTCACGTCATGGGAGTGGGTTGCACCAGAAGTGGCTAGTCTAACCCTTTCTTTTCGGAGATCGGGAGGACGGTCACCACGGTGTGATTCATGACTGGGATGAAGTCGAAACAAGGTAGCCGTAGGGGAACCTGCGGCTGGATCACCTCCTTAACCTTTTGCATCAGTTGCAAGTATCCACAACCTCTTGTTTGTTCTCCAAACTACTGATAAGACTTTAGAAGTCAGATATATGATTGGCACATTCAATCAGGTATCTGACATCTGAATCTCTAGGTTCAGAAGTATCTTTAACAAAGTGGACAAGTGATAAAGCATTGTAGATAAACGTGTCTTGATAGCTTCATGACGCGTTTTGATACGAGACGACATCCGCAAATGAGAAGGGTAGTCCCCAACTGTTATGGCCGCCTGGTCTTAACAGTAGGTCTTTCCAGGGAGTACCTATCACATTTGTTTAATTCAGAGTTGATGCACCGTAGATATGGGTCACCTTGGCAGGCATTGCAAGATGACGACAGTGCAACTACTCAGAATTCATATATTTCAAGCGCAAGAAAAATCATGTAATTAGAATTGCAATTTGCTCACTCAGGAATTGCCGGCTTGTTTAATTAAAAGTTTGTTCAAGTTATATGGTCAAGCGAGTAAGCGCATATGGTGGATGCCTAGGCAGTTGGAGGCGATGAAGGACGTTGTAGTCTGCGATAAGCTCGGGGGAGCTGACAAACAAGCGATATATCCCGAGATGTCCGAATGGGGAAACCCGACCTTTCGAGGTCATCTGCACCTGAATAAAATAGGGCGCAGAAGCTAACCCGGAGAACTGAACCATCTAAGTAACCGGAGGAAAAGAAATCAACCGAGATTCCCTGAGTAGCGGCGAGCGAAAGGGGAGCAGCCAGCAATCTTTATGTTTTGAGTCAGGGGAATGGTCTGGAAAGTCCAACAATAGAAGGTGATAGTCCTGTACCCGAAGACCCGAAGCAAGAACTAAGTTTGCAACAAGTAGGTCGGAGCACGTGAAACTTTGACTGAAGATGGGGGGACCATCCTCCAAGGCTAAATACTCCCAACTGACCGATAGTGAACCAGTACCGTGAGGGAAAGGCGAAAAGAACCCCGGAGAGGGGAGTGAAATAGATCCTGAAACCGTATGCGTACAAGCAGTAGGAGCACCTTCGGGTGTGACTGCGTACCTTTTGTATAATGGGTCAGCGACTTACTTTCAGTAGCAAGCTTAACTGTTTAAGGGAGGCGTAGGGAAACCGAGTCTTAATAGGGCGCCCGCTACAGCTTCGGCTGTAGGCACAGTTGCTGGGAGTAGACCCGAAACCAGGCGATCTATCCATGGCCAGGGTGAAGGTCCGGTAACACGGACTGGAGGCCCGAACCCACCTATGTTGAAAAATGGGGGGATGAGCTGTGGATCGGAGTGAAAGGCTAATCAAGCCTGGAGATAGCTGGTTCTCCGCGAAATCTATTTAGGTAGAGCGTCATGTATCACCATTGGGGGTAGAGCACTGTCTCGGCTAGGGGCCCATCCCGGGTTACCAAACCGATGCAAACTCCGAATACCAATGAGTGCAATCATGGCAGACACACGGCGGGTGCTAAGGTCCGTCGTGGAAAGGGAAACAACCCAGACCGCCAGCTAAGGTCCCTAAATCACAGTTAAGTGGGAAACGATGTGGGAAGGCATAGACAGCTAGGAGGTTGGCTTAGAAGCAGCCATCCTTTAAAGAAAGCGTAATAGCTCACTAGTCGAGTCGGCCTGCGCGGAAGATTTAACGGGGCTTAAACTGTGTACCGAAGCTGCGGGTGTACATATATCCTTCACGGGACATGTGTGCGCGGTAGCGGAGCGTTCTGTAAGCCTGTGAAGGTATGCTTTGAGGCATGCTGGAGGTATCAGAAGTGCGAATGCTGACATGAGTAACGATAAGGGGGGTGAAAAACCCCCCCGCCGAAAGACCAAGGTTTCCTGCGCAACGCTAATCGGCGCAGGGTTAGTCGGCCCCTAAGGCGAGGCGGAAACGCGTAGTCGATGGGAAGTAGGTTAATATTCCTACACTTGTAATTATTGCGATGGAGGGACGGAGAAGGCCAGGCCAGCGCGGCGATTGGTTGTCCGCGTTTAAGCATGTAGGCTAGGAACTCAGGTAAATCCGGGTTCCTCTCTTTAAGTAGAGAAGGTTGAGATGCGATGACGAATCGGGTTTATCGACCCGAGAAGTGGTTGATGCCATGCTTCCAGGAAAAGCTCCTAAGCTTCAGATAATTACGAACCGTACCCCAAACCGACACAGGTGGTCAGGTAGAGAATACCAAGGCGCTTGAGAGAACTTGGGTGAAGGAACTAGGCAAAATAGCACCGTAACTTCGGGAGAAGGTGCGCCGCTTTTGGTGATGGAACTTGCTTCCTAAGCCGAGGGTGGTCGAAGATACCAGGTGGCTGCGACTGTTTACTAAAAACACAGCACTCTGCAAACTCGCAAGAGGACGTATAGGGTGTGACGCCTGCCCGGTGCCGGAAGGTTAATTGATGGGGTTAGTCTCTCTTCGGAGAGTCGAAGCTCTTGATCGAAGCCCCGGTAAACGGCGGCCGTAACTATAACGGTCCTAAGGTAGCGAAATTCCTTGTCGGGTAAGTTCCGACCTGCACGAATGGCGTAACGATGGCCACACTGTCTCCACCCAAGACTCAGTGAAATTGAATTTGCGGTTAAGATGCCGTATACCCGCGGCTAGACGGAAAGACCCCGTGAACCTTTACTACAGCTTTGCACTGGACTTTGATCTTACCTGTGTAGGATAGGTGGGAGACTTTGAAACGTGGTCGCTAGATTGCGTGGAGTCATCCTTGAAATACCACCCTGGTAATATTGAGGTTCTAACTTCGACCCGTAATCCGGGTTAAGGACAGTGTATGGTGGGTAGTTTGACTGGGGCGGTCTCCTCCTAAAGAGTAACGGAGGAGCGCGAAGGTACCCTCAGCATGGTCGGAAATCATGCAATGAGTGCAATAGCAGAAGGGTGCTTGACTGCGAGACAGACACGTCGAGCAGGTAGGAAACTAGGTTATAGTGATCCGGTGGTTCTGTATGGAAGGGCCATCGCTCAACGGATAAAAGGTACTCCGGGGATAACAGGCTGATACCGCCCAAGAGTTCACATCGACGGCGGTGTTTGGCACCTCGATGTCGGCTCATCACATCCTGGGGCTGAAGCTAGTCCCAAGGGTATGGCTGTTCGCCATTTAAAGTGGTACGCGAGCTGGGTTTAGAACGTCGTGAGACAGTTCGGTCCCTATCTGCCGTGGGCGTTTGAGATTTGAGAGGAGCTGCTCCTAGTACGAGAGGACCGGAGTGGACGAACCGCTGGTGTTCCGGTTGTCATGCCAATGGCATTGCCGGGTAGCTACGTTCGGAAAGGATAACCGCTGAAAGCATCTAAGCGGGAAGCCCACCTCAAGATTAGATCTCACTGGGACATTAAGTCCCCTGAAGAGCCCTCGAAGACTACGAGGTTGATAGGCTGGGTGTGTAAGCGCCGCGAGGCGTTGAGCTAACCAGTACTAATTGCTCGTGAGGCTTGATCATATAACTTGAATGAATTTTAACCTTTCAAGTGGCGTGATGAGAAATATATTGAATATATTGAATGTATAGGATGTCGTTTACTTGTTTTTTATTATCAACGCTTTATCACAATTCACAATCTTTTTAGTATAAGAATTTTAAAGATACGTCGGTTTCGTCAAGGGCTTTCGTCAAGCGCTTTTGCAAAGAGCGACAACCGACACCAGTTTGCCTGATGATAATAGCGAATAGGTACCACCTGATCCCATCCCGAACTCAGCAGTGAAACTATTCTGCGCCGATGGTAGTATGGGGTTTCCCATGTGAGAGTAGGACATTGTCAGGCATTTACATCGGTATAAAAAAGCCCGGCTCATTGGTCGGGCTTTTTTTATAACCTGGCGTTGCATTCCCCCGTCATCCTCGCCGCCAGTCGCCCCCGCCGTAGGCGGGACGACAGGGTGCGGCGGGAATCCAGAAGAATAAAGGCTTTGATGACTGGGTTCGGCGGGAATCCAGAGTGGCGGCGCAAGCTGCTGGAAATGAACAAAGCAGGGAAGTGAAATGAGCAAATTATTCGGTGGCTGGGGTAGCAAGACCAAAGTTGACATTGATGCACCCGTTACTCTCGGGTCTATTGTCTTCCTGGCGGTGCTGGCACCCGCGATATTTATCTTGCAACCAGGCTATGTTCAAGGATTGGTTGCTTATGTGGGTTTCACAGAAGCGCAGAGCGGGCAAATTGTCTCAGCCGAGATGTTCGGTTTGGCGAGCATGGCAATTTTTCTGAATTTTATTATTGAGCGATTCAACTGGCGGCTGCTGACTTTCCTATTCATCACTATCTTCCTCCTGGGCAATGTCATGTCTCTTGGCGAGGATTCTTTCGAAACCCTAGCCATCATTCGCTATTGTGCTGGTCTTGGTTCTGGGGGGTTAATGTCAATCACATTCACCATGATGGGGCTCACGACTAGAACTGAGCGCAATATGGCGCTGATTATTGGTGCTGTGTTGGTGTATGCCGCCTTGGGATTGTTTGCCATGCCAACGCTGTATCATACTTTGGGTATGGACGGTTTGTTCTACTTTCTAGTGGCTTTTAGTGTTGCTGGGTTTTTCTTTGTCAACAAACTCCCTTGTTATGGGCAAGCAGATGCGCACAAGGTAGACAGCCTTGCCGCAGTGTCAATGCCGGGCAGATTAGCTTTACTAGCAGCCATGCTTGCCTTCAGCGTCGCGGTGGGTAGCGTCTGGGTGTACATCTTCCTGGTGGGTATCAATGCTGATATTGCCGAGCAGAGTGTTGCTAATACACTGACTGCGGCTCAGTTGACCGGCATCATGGGTGCCCTCTGTGTTGTCGTGTTTGAGGAACGTTTGGGGCGGCGGCTGCCATTGATGGTCGGCACTCTGGGGGCTGCGGCAAGTATTGTTATCATTTTGGGGCAGCCGTCATTGCTGCACTATGTCATCGGGGCATGCTTGTTCACGTTGCTGTGGAATATGACCCTGCCCTATATTCTTGCTACCTTCGCCTTTTTTGATAGCTCCGGTAAGCTCGTTGTGCAGGGCATTAGTATGCAGACGATTGGATTTGCCGGGGGACCAACCCTGGCAGCGGCTGTGCTGGGTAGGGGCGGGCATGACCTGGTTAATCAGTTAGCCATCGCACTATTTATTAGTGCTGCCTTGTTGTTTTTATCGGCGTTTATAATGAGTGGAAGGGATAAGAGGAGCGGGGACTAGGACTGCCAGCAGGGCAGGGAGGTGAAGTGCTTAGGTACGTCTTAGCCCGGGCTTTCATTAGGGCGCATCTCGGGCGCAAAATTTTGGGCAGAGCGTCTTGAGACGCTCTGTTTCAGAGATGCTGCCGCGATCTTACATGCCTGCTCAAGACAAGACCCGCAGTCTGTGCCGAGTCCCATTTCATCAGACATATCTTCAACAGACATGCCACGTCTCAGGCATTCATGCACCTGGCGACTGTTGACGTTTTTGCAGATACACACAATCATGTCCCGGAGTATAAATGATAATGATTCGCAACATCAAGTTTATTTGCGATTGCTTCTGCGAATAGAAAGCATTAGCAACTTATTGATTTTATTACCTATTTTATTGAAATTATTCTTGAACCCCCTATCATCCACTGCTGAGGCAAGCAACTCTAAACACTAGACGCTTAATAAAAAAGGAATATCACTATGAAACCACAGCATCAGGAAATCATTAACCATCTGAACAAGGTGCTTAAAAACGAGTTGACCGTGATTAACCAGTACTTCCTCCATGCGAAGATTTTAGAGGACCGTGGTTATAAGGGGCTAGCAAAGAAAGAGAAGCATGAATCCATTGAGGAAATGCAACACGCCGACTGGCTGATGGAGCGGATACTCTTCCTTGATGGTCTGCCTAACTTGCAAAACTTAGGGAAACTCTTGATAGGGGAAAGCGTTGCCGAAATGTTGCAAGGTGATCTGGAGCAAGAAATGCTCGCAATACCCATGCTGCGCGAGGCTATAGCCGTTAGTGAAGAGGTGTCTGACTATGTCAGTCGTGAATTGTTTGAGAAGATATTAGCGGCTGAGGAAGAACATGTTGACTGGTTAGAAACTCAGCTGTCTTTAATCAAGGAAATGGGCATACACAATTATCTACAAGCGCAGCTGGATGAAGAGACTGCTTAATCTTCTGGCACTGCTTAAGCTGCCGGCACAACTGGCGTTCTGGTCTTGCCTGCTCAGCACCGCCACCGGTTGCACGAGCGCGCCTTGGCTCATAGAGACCAGTCGAGCTCAGGAACTAGACGCCCTGATCAGTACCAGGGTAACGGCGCAGCCCGCCAACCTGACCCTCTATCTTTCCTCGGCAGTCATTACCGCACTGGATACCGCCATTGACCAGGAATGGAGTGATGTCCGCAAACTCCCGGCATTGCGAGAATTTTTATTCACCGAAGCCGGTAGAGGCATTGTCTATGATCCAATAACCACCAGGACGGCACTAGAAACCTGGGAGACTGGGCTAGGTAATTGTCTATCCATTAGTCACCTCTTTGTGGCGACTGCACGGCATCTGGGCATTGATGCGCATCTCAAAACAGTGTCGGTGAGTCCAACCTGGGATCAGCAGGGTCTGACCATGATCCGCTATGAGCATGTAGTGGCCGTGGGAGAACTCAGTAACGGGAATGATTACGTTATTGATTTATTGTCGGAACGCACTACCGAGAAGAGTCGCAGTTCTAAGGTGATTGATGACCGGGCAGGCCTGTCGCACCACTACAACAACCTCGGTGCAGAAGGCGTGATAGAGGGAGACTATCCTCAGGCTATTCAGTGGCTACACAAGGCAATAAAATTAACCCCGGGCTTTTCTGATGCTTGGAACAATCTCGGGGCAGCCTATAGAAGGAACGGCGAGACTGAACTGGCAGAAGCGAGTTACCATAGGGCTTTGCGGCTCAATCGCAATAACTACTCAGCCCTGGGGAACCTCACCCAGCTCTATCTATCACAGGGAAGACAGGACGAAGCCAAGCAATTTATCTCGCAGGTCAATCGCTATTATCGAAGCAATCCATACTTCCATTATTATGTTGCCCAGCTACGCTTTCGCAGTGGAGATTACCAGGATGCGAGCAAGTATCTTAAGGGTGCGATAAAACTGAAACCATTTGACCCTGAATTTTACGATGCACTGGCGGAAACTTATCGTCAGCTGGGCAAGCAATCTAAAGCCCGGGCAGCAGGCCGTATGGCAGAAAAGATCAGAAAGCAAGAAGACCGTCTCCATCTCGCCCGGCGGCACTGGATTCAATGGGTGCTGAATCCCTAAGCAGGTGTAAGCGGTGCAGGTGTAAGCCGGCGCAGTGTAGAGTAAACGCGCCCTAATAGAATGTTATGCAGATTGCTCAGTAGCAGGATAAAAATATTTCCCTATGGATAATTGTGCTTCATATCAGCACCACCATCGTCGGCGCTATTGTCGGTACTGTCATCGGTGTCAGCATCGGTGCCATCGCCGGCACTATTGTCGATACCATCATCAGCTGATGCAAGCAGGTGTTACTTGAACATCATGCCGGTCATCTTGTGTGGCGGTGCCGGCACTGGGCTATGGCCCCTCTCTAGAGAACTATATCCCAAACAACTGCTGTCGCTGACCGATGACCGTTCATTGCTACAGAACACTCTAGAACGGTGCACTTCATTTCCCCAAGCGACCGCACCCATTCTGATTTGTAATGAGGCACATCGTTTCCTCGTTGCCGAACAGCTCCGGGAAATAGAAGTAACGCCCACCGCTATCATTCTGGAACCGGAGGGTAGGAATACCGCGCCCGCGGTGGCCCTCGGTGCACTGCACGCAATCGCCCAGGATAGTGATGCTCTGCTACTGGTGTTGCCCGCCGATCATCTGCTTCAGGATCTGGATACTTTCCACATGGCTCTGGAGGATGCCATGCTACTCGCGGCCCAGGGTCTGTTGGTGACCTTCGGTGTGTCGCCCACGCATGCGGAGACCGGCTATGGTTATATTGAAGTTGGCGCCGCTACTACTACTAC
This sequence comes from Candidatus Azotimanducaceae bacterium, assembly GCA_965208605.1. Classification (GTDB taxonomy): domain Bacteria; phylum Pseudomonadota; class Gammaproteobacteria; order Pseudomonadales; family Azotimanducaceae; genus UBA9659. The sequence goes on from OZ242345.1 coordinate 2,459,729, forward strand.
TACAAGGCATAGAGCAAGGCATAGAGCAAAACATAGAGCAAGGCATAGAGGAAGCACCCATATCCCCAGGCTAGTGGCTCAGTTTGTTGAGAAGCCCGATGCGGCGACCGCCGAAGCTTACCTCGCGACGGGCAAGTATCTTTGGAACAGTGGGATCTTTGTATTCAAGGCAGCGGTCTATAGGGAGGAACTCGACAAGCACCGACCATGCATGGCAACCCTGGTGACCCAAGCCTATCAATCTGCCTCAATGGACCTGGACTTCATCAGAGTAGACCAGGACACCTTTAAAAAATGCCCCTCCGAGTCGATGGATTACGCGGTCATGGAAAGCACTGACTCTGCCGTGGTCCTGCCGCTTGAATCACGTTGGAGTGACCTGGGTTCCTGGAATGCTTTGTGGCGCGCGGCCCATAAGAATGAGCAAAACAACAGTCTGGTGGGTGATGTCCTGGTGTCGGAAGTGACTGACAGCTATGTCAGGGCAGAAGCTCGGCTAGTTGCCATTATTGGGATGCAGCATGTCGTGGTGGTGGAAACTGCCGACGCAGTACTAGTCGCCCCGCGAGAAAAAGCCCAGGAGGTCAGGCAGATCGTTAAGCAACTGAAAGCCCGGCAACGCGAGGAACATATCAAACACCGCCGGGTATATCGTCCCTGGGGGTTTTATGAAGTGCTGGATCTGGGCAAGAATTTCCAAGTGAAACGTATCAATGTGACGCCTGGTGCCAGTCTGTCATTACAAATCCATCAACAACGAGCGGAACACTGGGTGGTGGTACGCGGTGTGGCTTTGGTGACAACGGGTGAAGACACCTTTGAACTGCATGAAAATGAATCTTCTTTTGTGCCGGTCGGCGTCAAGCATAGACTGCAGAACTTGACTCCAGACGTTTTGGAAATTATTGAAATCCAGTCTGGAGATTATCTCGGTGAGGACGACATCATTCGCTTTGATGATGAGTACGGTCGCTAGGTGTTCTAGTGGTTGCTTCCAGTATCCCATCCGCCACTAAGCATTATCCTTCATGGGAACTCTTGCCGCATCAAGCCAGCGACCTGGAACTTATTCTCAATGGTGGTTTTAGTCCTCTGACCGGCTTTATGACTCAAGCAGAAACCGAGGAGGTGCAAACGCACAAAACCTGGAGGGGACAGTTTTTCCCGGTCCCCATTCAGTTGCAGGTGCATGTAGGCTTTTTAGAAGAGGCCGGTGTAGACAAAAATGGCTTAGATAAAGACGAGCAACACCAGAGGATTGCGCTACGCGATCATGAAGGCACTCTGATCGCTATACTGCACCTGTCGGAAATATACACTCCCAGCAATCACACTCCCAACAATCACACTCCCAACAATCACGCCCCCAACATTCACATCACAAAGAATAACTCAGAATGTTTTGTGTATTTGGCGGGTGCATGTCAAGGCATAGCGACCTTGAGGCATTACGACTTCCAAGGTTTGCGATATTCCCCGAGCGAGTTGCAAAGCCAATTCAAAAAATCAGCTTGGCAGCGGGTGATTGGCTACATGACCCGTGAACCTCTGCACCAAAAAGAAGTGTTTGAGGCAACGCAGGCCGCGCGCCAGATGGATGCCCAACTACTGCTCAGTCTGGCGGTCGGGGCAATACGAACAGCAGACCCGGCTCATTATGCCCGAGTGCATGCGCTGGAAGCGGTCTTGACGAAATTTCCGCCTCATAGTGCTGTCTTGGCACTTCTGCCTTTAGCACAGCCAGCAGATAGGGACGGGGTACTGCTGCATGCCATGACCCTGCGGAACTATGGCTGCACTCACTATATGCTGGATGAACGCTCTATACATCTGGCAGACAAGCAGCTGGCAGACAAGCATGGAGATTATCAAAAATTGCAGGAAGAAATATCACAATATGAGCAATTACTGGGAATAGCATTGGTACCCAAGCCACATGCTGCTCAGGGGGGTCCATCTAGTGTCAAGGCGCTGTCTCCTGAAGACTTTAAGACCAGGCTGGAGCAGGGCGGTATTCCTGAGGGGTTTTCCTGGCCTGAAGTGCTAGTGCAGATGCGGAAGATCATCAAACCGCGTACCGAGCAAGGCTGTACCATTTTCTTTACCGGGCTTTCCGGTTCTGGAAAATCAACCATCGCCAATGCGCTGCTGGCCACACTCATGGAGACGGGTAGCCGACCCATCACTCTACTAGACGGCGATATTGTCAGGAAGAATCTGTCCAGCGAGTTGGGGTTTTCCAAAGCACATCGTGACCTCAACATTCGCCGGATTGGTTATGTCGCTAGTGAAATTACCCGGCACGGTGGGATCGCAATCTGTGCGCCCATTGCGCCCTATGCGATGACCAGAGATGCGGTGAGAAGCATGATTGAACCCCTAGGCGGGTTCCTTGAAGTGCATCTTTCCACCTCTCTGGAAGTCTGTGAACAGCGAGATCGGAAGGGGCTCTATGCCAAGGCAAGAGCAGGCATCATTAAATCATTCACCGGTATCAGCGACCCTTATGAAATACCAGAAAACCCTGAACTGCGCATAGACACCGAGAATCTGTTACCCGGCAAGGCAGTCAAGGAAGTGCTCAGGAAACTCCAAGAGCTGGGGTATCTTGCGGGGTGAATAATGACAATTAATAATAAAAATGGCCTCACCCAGGACACCTCACCCAGGACACTTCACCCAGGAGCATCAAAAGCACCACTAGTTACCAATAGCCGAACCAATGCGGTGACACATTCTTCAACCGACATGGAAGCTGTTGGCAATACCAGGTCCGCATCTGTCGGTTCTTCATAGGGCAGGTTCACCCCGGGAACGGTATCAATACCCTCTTCGGCAGCCGCATAAAATCCATCCTGATCGCGTGCCTTGCACACTTCCAGCGGACAATTGAGATAGGCAAGGATAAAACTCTCCCCCACCCTTTCTCTTGCTTTTCTTCGCACCTCGGCATCGGGTGCCACGAAGGCGCAGATGGCAATCAACCCCGCTTCATTCATCATCTGGGCGATCTCAATGCTACGGCGAAGATTCTCGGCACGGGCATCCTTGTCAAAGCCCAGATCTTTGCTGGGTCCAAGGCGCATATTCTGGCCATCCAATACTATGGCTACCCGCCCCATATCAAAGAGTTTTCTCTCCAGCGCATAGGCGAGGGTGCTCTTCCCCGAGCCAGTCAAACCGGTCAACAATAGAATCTTGGGTGTCTGGCCGGTCTGGGTAAATCTTTCCGCAGTAGAGATAAGGCTGCTACTGTATTTCAAATCTGCGTGGGGCGGCGAAGCCTCCCAGGTGACCTCGGTCTTAACATTCACCGTCCCCACAATCATGCCGGCACCGACAGTCACATTAGTTAATCGGTCAATGATGATGAAGGCACCTGTTGCCCGATTGGCTTTGTAACTGTCAAAGGCGATCCGCCGCGACAAACGTATCTCGCAACGGCCAATTTCATTGAGTTGTAGTACCTCAGCCTCGGCTCTTTCTAAACTATTCACATCAATGCTGAAGCGGATATTCGATACCACACCAGTTGATTTTCTACATGCTTGCTTGAACAGATATTGTTTATTCGGTTGTAGCGGTGCTTCTGCCATCCAGACCACCTGGGCATCAATCCGCTCAGAAAAGTAAGGCAAGTTGTTGGGGTGTACCAGCATATCGCCGCGACTGATGTCAATTTCATCTTCCAGTGTGATAGTGATTGCCTGGGGCGGATAGGCCTGGCTGAGTTCGCCGTCATAGGTAACAATGGAGCGAACGTTACTGAGTTTGCGCGATGGCAATACCATCACCTGGTCACCCGTCTCAATGAGCCCTGATGCCACGGTCCCGCTGTAACCCCGGAAGTCATGCCGGGTGCGGTTCACATACTGCACCGGAAATCGGAAATCGCGGATGTTTCGATCCGATGCAATCTGAATGTTCTCCAGCATGGACATGAGCGGTGCGCCGTCGTACCAGGGCATGCGCTCGCTGGGGTCAACAACATTGTCACCCTGCAAAGCCGACATAGGGAGGAAGCGCAAGTCAGGTGACATATCCAGCATCACGGAAAATGCCGCATAGTCAGATTTAATCTGCTGGTATACCACTTCTGAAAAGTCCACCAGATCCATCTTGTTGATGGCGACAATGATATGCCGGATGCCCAGTAGCGAGGTGATGAAGCTATGCCGTTTGGTCTGGGTCACGACGCCATGTCTAGCATCCACAAGAATAATCGCCAGGTCACAGTTTGAAGCACCAGTCGCCATGTTGCGGGTGTACTGCTCATGTCCAGGGGTGTCGGCGATGATAAACTTTCTCTTGGTGGTGGAGAAATAACGATAAGCCACATCAATCGTAATCCCCTGTTCCTGCTCATCTTGCAATCCATCCACCAGCAACGCCAGGTCCAGCCCATCGGCAACTGTGCCCCGGCGCGCGGAATCGCTTTTGACCGCCGCTAACTGGTCCTCATAGATCAACTTTGAATCATGTAGGAGCCGGCCGATCAATGTACTCTTACCGTCATCCACGGAGCCACAGGTCAGCAGTCGCAACAGTTCCTTCTGCTCATGCTGTTCCAGATACTCTTCAATGTTGGTGGCGATTAATTCGCTTTGATGGTTCATGCGCTAGAAGTACCCTTCTTTCTTCTTTGCCTCCATGCTGCCGGCCTGGTCATGGTCAATCAATCGCCCGTGCCTTTCGGAGCTGGTCGAGAGAAGCATTTCCTGAATAATTTCAGTGAGTAGCTCAGCTTCTGATTCAATGGCGCCGGTGAGCGGATAGCAGCCGAGAGTACGGAAGCGAACCTTCTTCATCTGTGGTACTTCCCCCTCCAGGAGCGGCATCCGAGCATCATCTACCATAATCCAGGTGCCGTCTCGCCATACGACAGGTCTTTCCTTGGCGTAATAGAGGGACACTATGGGGATCTTTTCCAGATGGATGTACTGCCAGACATCCAGTTCCGTCCAGTTGGAAATCGGAAATACTCGTATGGATTCCCCTTTGTTCAACTCAGAGTTGTATATGTTCCAGAGTTCCGGGCGTTGATTTCTGGGGTCCCAATGATGGTGTTTGTCCCGGAAGGAATAGACTCGTTCCTTCGCTCTGGATTTTTCTTCATCTCGCCGAGCACCACCAAACATGGCGGTGAACTGATACTTGTCAAGCGCCTGCTTTAATGCGTCAGTTTTCATCACATCAGTATATTTTTGACTGCCATGGGTGAAGGGGCTAACACCGGCGGCAGCGCCGGCTTGGTTAGTGTGTACCAAGAGGTCAATATCCAGAGATTTTGCCCGCTGATCACGGAACTCAATCATCTCCCGGAACTTCCAGGTGGTATCAACATGTAGCAGCGGGAAGGGCACCTTGCCGGGGGCAAATGCCTTCATTGCCAGATGTAGCATCACCGAAGAGTCCTTGCCAATGGAATACATCATCACCGGCCTTTCAAACTCCGCGGCTACTTCACGCATAATGTGGATGCTTTCCGCTTCCAACGCTTGTAGATGGGTCAAACGATAATCAGACATCTGTGATAACTAGAAGGAATGAAGTGCAAGGATAGACGAAAACGTCTCGGGCTACACATGGCATGGGGTAACAAATAGTATTTTTTAACCATAAGGGCTATCCTTCGCCCTCGCAGCCCTGAGCGGTCTGCATAAACAGCCCTGAGCGGTCTGCATAAACAGCCCTGAGCGGCTTTTGTAATGTAAACAGCCCTGAACGGTTTGTATAATAGAGTTATAAACAGCGGTATCGGTACTTTTATTGCCGTGCCTGCAAGCCCCGAGAGATGCAAAAAAATAAATCAAATCAATCAGATAGGTGTTAGTGGTGGAGAAGCAGCAAGACGAGGTGGCGGAAGCAACTAAGGTGCCTGACCGGGAGCTGGATGTCCGGGAAGTCTTTGGTCTGGATGTTGAGCTCAGAGTGCCTGCATTTTCAGAACCGTCGGCCCATGTGCCGACTCTGGATGAAAATTATTTATTCAACCATGACACCACTCTGGCTATTCTGGCGGGCTTTACCCATAACCGTCGCTGCATGATTCAGGGTTATCACGGCACGGGGAAATCAACCCATATTGAACAGGTTGCCTCGCGGCTGAACTGGCCCTGCATCCGTATCAATCTGGATGGCCATGTGAGTCGGATTGACCTCATCGGCAAGGACACCATAGTCTTGCAGGACGGCAAGCAGGTGACCGAGTTTAAAGAAGGGCTCCTCCCCTGGGCATTGCAACGTCCCTGTGCTTTGGTCTTTGATGAATATGATGCCGGCCGCCCGGATGTCATGTTCGTGATCCAGCGGGTGCTGGAGGTAGAGGGTAAGCTGACCCTGCTGGATCAGAGTAAGGTGCTCGATCCGCATCCCTACTTTCGATTATTTTCGACAACCAACACCGTCGGTCTGGGGGATTCCACCGGGCTATATCACGGCACTCAGCAAATTAACCAGGGACAGATGGACCGATGGAACCTGGTCACCACCTTGAACTATCTGGACCACGAGAAGGAAACTGACATAGTCCTGTCCAGACAGCCGGATATTGATCGATGGACCATCGCCAACATGGTGTCAGTTGCCAATCTGACGCGGCAGGGTTTTATGAACGGTGATATCTCTACCGTTATGTCGCCAAGAACCGTCATCATGTGGGCCGAGAATGCCAAGATATTTGGAGATTATGGCTTAGCTTTCCGGCTGACTTTCCTCAACAAGTGTGATGAAACAGAAAGGTCAATCGTGGCTGAGTATTACCAGCGCTGTATGGAAGATGAACTACCCGAATCCAGTGCCCAAGCGGTGTTGGCTTAGGTGTTGGCTTAGGTGTTGGCTTAAGAAGTGCTCACTGATAAGTGCATCAGATGTCATCCGACTATTCCACGGAAGATTTTAAGCAGGCGGTTATCTCCACCATGCGGGCGATTTCCGGCAATGAAGCGCTGGTCGTCAGTTTTGGCAGAGGCAAGCCCTATTTGCATGGTGACCATGCCCGGATACCCCTGCCGGAAAGTGAGCTGACCCCGCCCCAGTTGGCCTCCCTCCGAGGCATGGCCGACAGCCTTGCCCTCAAGAACCGATACCATGACGAAGAACTGCACCGTCGAGACAGTCCCGGCACCGGTACGCCCGCGCAAGAGGTGTTTGATTGTGTTGAGGAAGCCCGACTTGCTTGCATTGGTTCGCGCTTGATGAAGGGGGTGCGCAGCAATTTACAGGCACAAATACAAGCCCATTACATTGACAATGGGTATCTGCAAATTCAAACGCAAAGCCAGGCGCCCCTCGGTGAAGCCTTGGGTATGCTCATTCGAGAGCGGGTCATCGGTGTCCCCGGACCTGCTGCGGGCAAGCAACTGCTGAAATTCTGGCGACCGCATTTTGAAGCGCAACTTGAGGCCGACTTAATTGACCTGGAATCAGCCCTCTTTGACCAGCAACGCTATTCGCGTCTCGTGAGAAAGATGCTCTCCAGGCTTGGCTTGGGAGAAGATAGCCATGAGGACCGGCCTCAAGAATCAGAGCTTCCAGAAGCAGACTCTCCCGACGAGTCGGGTGCCGAGACTCCCGAGACGGATGCCAGCGAGGACGCTAGTGGTAAGGATGAGCTCCAAGGCGAAGTGCCTGCCGATATGACCGCCATGGATATGCTGGCAATGGACGAGCTAGACGACGAAGCAGGTACACCGATTGATATGACCGGGGAGAAGCAACGTCTGCTCCCGCAAGGAAGTTCATACAAGGCATTCACTACCGCCTTTGATGAAACTCGCTTTGCCGATGAGTTGTGTGAGGCACTTGAGTTAGAGCGGTTGCGCGGTCTGCTCGACAAACATCTGCAACATACTCAAAGCATCATCAGCAAATTGGCGAATAGGTTGCAGCGCAAACTCATGGCGCAACAAAACAGAAGTTGGGACTTTGACTTGGAAGAAGGTTCCCTGGATACCTCTCGGCTGACGAATATCATCATGGATCCGTTTTATCCCCTGGTGTTTAAGCAGGAAAAGGACACCAAATTTAAGGATACGGTGGTGTCCCTGTTGATTGACAGTTCTGGCTCCATGCGTGGCAAATCAATCACTATCGCGGCCATGTGCGCGGACATCTTGGGACGCACTCTGGAACGCTGCTCAGTAAAGGTGGAAATTCTTGGCTTCACCACCAGGGCCTGGCGCGGCGGTCAGGCGAGAGACCTTTGGTTGCAAGAGGGTAAGGTGGCGCAACCCGGGCGGTTGAATGACCTGCGGCATATTATTTACAAGTCGGCGGATATGCCTTGGCGGCGGGCAAGAGCTAACCTCGGCTTGATGATGCGGGAGGAACTGCTCAAAGAGAACATTGATGGGGAAGCCCTGCTCTGGGCACACAACAGGATTGTCGGAAGGCCCGAGGACCGGAAAATCCTGATGGTGATTTCCGACGGTTTGCCGGTGGATAATAGTACGTTGCTAGTGAATCCGAGTAATTATCTTGAACAACATCTCAAATATGCGATTGACCAGATTGAAAATACTTCCTCAGTGGAACTGGTCGCCATTGGCATTGGGCATGATGTGACGCATCACTATCAACGTGCGGTCACCATTACTGATGCAGAACAATTAAGTGACGCCATGACCGAACAACTTGTTGAGCTATTTGATGAAGCATCCAACCGCAATCTCGCCTCCGTTTAGCCAAGAGCCGCTTAGCTCAGCACCGCTTAGCTAAACAAATGACAGGCAACATCCCGTTCGTCATTGATTTTGATGACCTCGGGGGTTACCTCCCAGCAAACATCCTTCACCATGGGGCATCTACCTGCGAATCGACAGCCCGGCTTGACATTGATGGGTGAGGTGACCTCGCCGAGGATAGGCCGGAAGGCTCGAGATCTTTCGCTCTTCGGGTCAGCTTCTGGATTGGAACCCACCAACAGTTGCGTATAGGGATGCTGGGGTTCAAAGAAAACATCATTCGCGGGTCCCGTTTCCACCACAGTGCCCAGATACATGACGGCCATTCGGTCCGATACATATCTCACCATGGAAAGATCATGCGCAATAAAGAGCAGCGTCAAGCCTAGCGATTCCTTCAGGCTGTCCAGCAGATTGATGACCTGAGCTTGAACCGACACATCCAGTGCGGAAATAGGCTCATCACATACCACAAAAGTAGGTTCAATAATCATCGCCCTGGCGATGCCGATTCGCTGTCGTTGTCCACCCGAGAATTCGTGTGGATAGCGGGACATGTGGTCCGCATTGAGGCCAACGCGGGTGAGCCAATGGGCTACCTGGTCTTTAATTTCCGCACTCCGGTGCTTGCCCTGAATCTTCAAGCCTTCCCCGACAATGTCAAGCACGGTCATGCGTGGATTGAGCGAAGAATAAGGGTCCTGAAAGATCATTTGCATATCAAGCGAGTAGCGCAGATGGTCGCTACTGCTGAATTTCTTGGGCAAGAGTTCATCCTTATAATAGGCTTCACCAGAGGTGGGGGAATGTAGCCCGATGAGTGTTTTCCCAAAGGTGGATTTACCGGAACCACTCTCGCCAACCAGCCCGAGGATTTCATTTTCAGCAATGCTGAGGGAAACCCCATCCACCGCGTGCAGATTTTGCCCGCGGCTAATGGTGAAGTGTTTTTTGAGATTGTCGGTCCTAACTAGCATCATCCCGCCTCGTTGTTTTGCTTAGCAAGATTCTTTTCTTGATGCAACTCAGGAACCTCAGGGGCACCCGCTGCTTGTAGCCAACATCTTGAGAACTGACTCTCGGACATATCCGTCTCCCCCGGCAGATGTTCCCGGCAGATAGCCATGGCATGCGGACATCGTGAAAAATAGCCGCAACCTGCTGGGGGCATGAAGAGATCCGGGGGGCTACCGGGGATCGGCGTCAACTTCTTGTTTCGGTCATGTTTGTTGGATGGCATGGCGGTTTTGAGGCCGAGCGTATAGGGGTGGCTGGAACGATAAAAGATATCATCAACACTGCCTGCTTCCACGATTTGCCCGGCGTACATCACGGCAACCCGGTCCGCCATCCTTGCCACCACGGCAAGGTCATGGGTAATCAGGACGATGGACATGTCCTCGGTCTTTTGCAGTTCCTGCATGAGTTCAAGAATCTGTGCCTGAATGGTGACATCAAGTGCGGTAGTCGGCTCATCCGCCACCAGCACAGAAGGATTACATGCCAGGCTCTGGGCAATCATCGCGCGTTGCAACATCCCCCCGGAAAACTCAAAAGGATATTGCTTGGCGCGTTTGGCAGCCTCGGGAATGTGCGTCTTATCCAGCAGTTCAATAGCCAGGGTGGCGGCTTCCTGTTTGGACTTACCGAGATGCACTATGAGGGTTTCCGCTATTTGATTGCCGACTGTCATGGTTGGGTTTAGCGAGCTCATGGGGTCTTGAAATATCATCCCGATCTTGACACCGCGGAACTCATTGGCTTGCTTCGGGGGCAGATTCAGAATGTTTTGACCATTAAGCCTTGCCTCGCCGCTGGTGATTTCCCCTGGGGGAATGGGGATGAGCCCCATCAAAGCCTGGACGGTGACTGACTTGCCGCATCCAGATTCCCCGACTATGGCAAGCGTCTCTCCCTTATCAACATGGAAGGACACCCCGCGCACCGCCCGGACCCTACCGCCATGCGTGGCGAACTCCACTGCCAGATTTTCTACTTCCAGAATGGGTGCCTCGGCAGTTTGCATCTGCTTAATCCCTTGACCGCATTTTTGAATCCAGTGCTTCTGCTAAACCATCGCCCAATAGATTAAATGCCAGAACGGTCACGCTAATAAATGCCGCGGGGAAGATCAGTTCATGCGGATGGCTGAGCATGGTCTTGACACCTTCATTACACATTGACCCCCAGGAGGGTGTGGGTGGGGCAACGCCCATGCCAATGAAAGACAGAAATGCCTCGGTGAATATCGCCGCCGGTACTGAGAAGGTCAGGGTCACCAGGATCACCCCCATAGTGTTCGGGATAATATGCCGCAGAATGACATAGTGATTTTTAGCACCGAGCAGAGACGCTGCCTCAATGTAGCCCTTTTCCCGAATCAGTAGCACCTGGCCCCGGACGAGCCGAGCGGTCGCCGGCCAGCCCAGGATCACCAGGGCAATCAACATGGGCAGGACGCCACTTTCCCCCGGGCCTATGCCAAATGCGATCTTGAACAGAATCATAAATAGCAAGAAGGGCAGGGCAACCACAAAGTCCGCAAAACGCATGAGCAGCACATCTAGTTGCCCACCAATATAGCCCGCTATACCCCCATAGATGATGCCGCCCAGGACAAAGAGAAAGGGTGCCAGAATGCCGATAAACAGTGACACAGACGCGCCTTCCATCAGCCGGGCAAGCATGTCCCTGCCCAGATAATCGGTACCGAGCGGATGGAATCTGAGGGTGACCTGCGCCCCGGCTTGGAGATTATCCGCCGCGCTAATCAAGCCGCGTTCCAAGGCTTCTTCCAGCGTCAGGGTGAGCGCTGGGGTGACGCTGAGGAGCGCGAAGGTTTCATACTCATCAAAACCATCCGTGGGGACGACTGCGTAGTGGTATTCCCTTGCCTCCAGGCTCAAACGATCTTCGTAACTGAGTTCATTGGCAAAGGTGGAACCGAGCGGCAGACCCAGATCGTTGAAGCCATCGGGAAGACGATTGTTACGGTAAATGTTATAGCCCTGGACCCCGGCTACTGGCTCCCATACCAGGCGCACGCGTTGTGTGGTGGGCGCCTCGGCAACCCGAAATGCTGCCCTTTCCTGAAAAGACTCTCCTTGAGAAGGGGAATACTCATCCGGCATCCCGGGCGCCAGTTCAACCCTCACCCCCTGCCAGGAGTCCAAGGGTCCAGTCAGCCGAGCCGTTTTGGGCAGGGACGGGGATTGCGACACTTGATTGAGGTCCTGCAAGGAGGAGTCAACCCGCCACACCAGGGGGCCAATCAAGGTAAACACAGCAAGTAGCAGAATGATGATCAAGGAAACAATAGCGCGGGTGTTCTTCTTTAGCCTGAGCCAGGCGTCCTGCCAGTAGGACAGGGATGGCCGGGTAATCTGCTCAACACTCTCAGCATGCTTGGCCGGTGTAAAGTCGTCAGCAACGGGTTGATAGGTGGCGGAATCGGTCATGAGAGCCTCACCCGGGGGTCAATAAAGCCATAGAGGATGTCCACTATAATGACCATCAGCACCAGAAAGGCACCATAGAAGACCGTGGTCCCCATAATCACCGTGTAATCCAGTTGTTGCACTGCCTGGACAAAATAACGACCCAGCCCCGGTATCGCAAATACAAGTTCCACTACAAAACCGCCCGTGGTGATGGCGGCGATTTGTGGGCCAAGCACCGTCACCACCGGGAGGATGGCATTGCGCAGTTGATGTCTGAAGAAGATACGAGTGGATGACAGCCCCTTGGCTCTTGCTGTCCTGATGTAGTCTTCATTGACTACTTCCAGCATTGATGAGCGCATCAGCCGGGTCAAGAGTGCCATGGTGCCCAGACCCAGTACCAAGGACGGCATCAACATATGCCAGATGGTGCCCCAGCCAGCGACCGGGATGACTGACCGCCCTACCAGGCTGTTGAGGTTTACCAGGGTAAGTTGCCCCAGGGCGGCGAACACAAAAGAGGGCACGGAAATACTCAAGATGACGAGAAACATAATCACCATGTCCGGTAGCCTGTTTCTGTAGAGGGCAGTTAACGCACCCCAGAGAATACCGCCGGCCGCCGCAAAGAGAACCGCCAGCACACCCAGAGTGGCCGAGACCGGGAAGTGGTCGCGGATAATATCGTTGACTTGGCGATTTTGTTGCGTGAATGAAATACCAAAATCACCGCGTAGCATGTTGCCGATGTAGATGAGGTATTGTTCAGTAACGGGTTTGTTCAGGCCGTATTTTGCTTCCAGGTTGGCACGAATCTCGGGGGATACCGCCTTGTCATTCATCAGGGGGTCACCCGGCACCTGATGCATGGCAATGAAGGTCGCCGTGGCGATAAACCAGACGGTAATGACGCCGGCGACGAGTCGTTTCAATATATAGACAAGCATCTTGGCAGGCTCGGTCCTTTTCGGTTCTTGAATAGGTTCTTGTATGCCTGATTATGGTACTTTTTATGGCACTCTTTATAACATGCCGTCATCGCCGTCATTCTCGCCGAAGGCGGGAACGACCTCCGCGCCGTCATTCTCGGCACCCCAGTTATCACAGCCATCGGGGGTATAACTGGGGGGTCGGGAATCCAGAGGAACAAGCGGTATTGCCTTTATTCCTCTGATTCCCCGGCACCCCGGCACTCTTCACTTCACTCTTCATGGCACTCTTTATTCCACTCTTTACTTCGTGACGCGAGCATAAGTATAGTCCGGGTCGGCGCCCACGACGCGCCGCGCCACTCCCTTGACCTTCGGATGCAAGAGGTAGATCACGCCCTCTTCGTAGAGCGGCAGAACGACTGCTTCGTCAAACAGGATTTGTTGCATCTTCCCCATGGCATCCATACGTATTTTGGGTTCTATATTATCCATCGCGACGTGTACTAGTCTGTCGTATTCAGGATTGACATAGCGCCCTCGGTTGTTCAAGTTCCAAGAGGCTAAAAGATCACCAAAGGTCATGATGTCATCAAAGTCCGGTCCCCAGCCCGCACCGACTATGTCAAAGTCACCGCTGGTCATCTTTGCTAGCCGTTGCTTGAAGGTTTGAATATCTATCTTGATTTGCAACCCCAGTTTGTTACCCAGCAGACCCTGGATGTACTCCGCTTGTTTGGCAGCAGTCGGGCTATCACTGACCAGAAGTATCAGCGGAGGAAACTCATCAATACCGAGTTCGCGCTTTGCCTGGGCAAGATATTCCTGGGCGCGTTTGGGGTCCCGCTTGGCGATTGCCGCTGGATATTCTCGACGGAACTTGTTGTTCACGCCATCTACCCAGACCGGGAAGACACTCTCGCCAACCAGATTACCCGGCGTTGCCAGCACCTTGTTGACCAATTGATGGGAATCAAACGTGGATTGGATGGCTTTCCTGAGTGCCACATTCGCAGTCACCCGGTTGGCACGATGATTGTATTCAAGAAAGAAAACGGTGCCCGTTGTGAAGCGGCGGATTCGAAACCGTTGCGTCAAGGCGTCCTTGTAGGTTTCACCGTCAAGCCGGGTATGTACAATTTTGCCATCAATAAAGAGATTCAGTCTGGCTCTGGTATCGGCGGTAATGTAATCGGCGTGGATGGCGTTTAACGTAATATTGTCCTTGTTCCAATAGCTTTGATTCTTGATCATTTTCAACGATGAACTGTGAATCCATTCGGTCATCATAAAGGGCCCGTTATAGAGCAATTTCTTGGCACCAGCAGCATATTGTGTGCCCTGTGCCTCGTGGAAATCCTCCCGCACGGGGAAGTAGGTCGTGAAGGCCGCCAACTTAGTGAAGTACCCCGTTGGTCGCTCAAACTCTATTTTGAGCGTGAAATCATCAATGGCGGTTGCCGCCAACTGAGCAATCGGTATTTGCCCGGTGTTGACTGCTTCAGCATTTTTGATGGGGTAGAGGATAAAGGCGTACTCGGAAGCGGTTTTTGGTGCCAGGGCATTGCCCCAAGCGAAGACAAAGTCATGCGCGGTCACCGGCTTGCCGTCGCTCCAGAGGGCGTTTTTTCTTAGCCAGAAGGTGGCTTCCCTATCGTTGACTTCCCATCGCTCCGCTACCCCCGGGACGATATTCCCCCGCCGGTCATAGCGCACCAAACCCTCCATGACATGACTCAAGACCAGGATGCTGACCGTATCCGTCGCTTTCATACTGTTGAGCTGGGGTGGTTCCTGGGTGAGGGCGATGGTGATGGTTTGGGTGTCAAAGTCGGCGGAGGTAGCGGTGACCTGGGCGAGGGCAGAGCTGGAAAATATCAGCAGAAGCGCAAGTAGATGTGATTTCATAGTTCAAGCTCGTTACATCTGGCGGATAGTATCATGCTTCACCCCGTCATTCTCGCCGAACCCAGTCGTCCTGCCGATGGTGGGACGACTGGGTTCGGCGGGAATCCAGAGGCATAAGCCGTCCGTCGTGTCAGTTAGTCAATGATACTATTCAAGTTTGTCATCAAATCAGTGAACACATACAGCCACTGGCAACCTTGTTATTGACAGCTTAGTTATTAAAGCAATTTCAATTGTTTCATCTCTGCACATCGTCTTAACTTAGCCGACATATACCCGGCATTCTCGTCCTCGGGAGGGGTTATATATTTTCTTACCTCGTCCGCACAAATCTTTTCCGTGCTTGCGCCGGGGTAGATATCTACTACGGATTTGCCTGTTACTATTGAATAAACCCCAAAGCTAGCTAAAATTAAAGCCATGATTGCTACAATTATTTTTATCCGCTTAGTCATCTTGTTACTCCCATGTTTCGTTTTCTGCCAGTGCTTGACAGCCTTTTTCTTGAAAAAAAGGGATTGAATTAGGCAAGATTCTTGTCGCTGTATCCATGTAGACTGTACTCTTGTAGGCTGTCAATGTCTCGCATCACGCTTCATACTGGTTGCATACCATACAGAATAAAAACCACAAAAGGAAAATCGCCATGACAAAGATTCCAAAGGGCTTGCCAGACTGGCTAAACGACCATATTAAGTTGTATCTCACCGACCCTGAAAAAGCCCACCACTGGGATGCGTCTCTAGCAGGCGGTGAGGGAATCTTGCCCACGCTCCTGCTGATTACCCGGGGGCGTAAGAGTGGTGAACAAAAACTCTTGCCGCTGATTTACAAAAAGGTAGGCGATGCCTGGGTGGTGATTGCGTCTAAGGGCGGGGCGCCTGCCCATCCCGCCTGGTTCCTGAATCTCCAAGCCTGTCCTGAGTGTGAAATCCATGTGGGTAGCGAGAAGCACCAGGTCAGGGCCCGGGTAGCAACGGAGGCGGAGCGGGATGATTTATGGCACCAGCTGGCGGAAATATATCCAGACTATAATGATTATCAGGTATCGGCGGGTGCCCGGGTGATTCCGGTGGTTGTCTTGGAGGCAAGGTCTTAATGGGGTGGGTTGTTTTGCTGTTTTGCTGTGTTGTTAAAGCCTCTCCCCCGCTAGGGTGACGGCACTTCCTGCCATGCCGCATCCAATGCCTGGTGCATTTCCTCGAGGCTGCTGTCGTTGTGAATGATTCGCCCTGCACGGGCAGTGCGTCGCTCATTGCTCCATTGGGAACTGAGTACCGCTTCAACGTTTTTCCGGTTTATCTTCTTGTCCCGCATCATAGCGCGGGCAATGGCGGTTTCGGCTTCCACTATCAGCACCCAGACCGCATCTCCCAGGTCATCCCAGCCCGCTTCAAATAGCACCGCGGCTTCCAGCACGACAATAGCCTCGGGAGTCTTCTCTTTAATGGCAGCAATCTCCGCCTCAATGAGGCGTCTAATTTCTGGCCAGACAATGGCAGTTAATTTACCCATCTCCAGAGGCTTGCCGAAAACCTTTTTACCCAGCTGCATGCGGTCAATTTCCCCGTCGCTTCCCCGGACATCTTCTCCGAAGGTTTCAATCACTTGATGATATGCCGGGGTATCCGGTGCATAGGCACCATGGCCCAGGAGGTCCGCACTGATAATCAGGGCTCCCTTGTCGGCCAGATACTGCACCGCGGTGGATTTTCCAGAGGCGAAGCCCCCAGTCAGACAAATAATATGCAACTGCTTCTCTCGTTTCTGTGTCTAGTCAAAATTGCCACATCGCTCCAGTACCTGCAAGTGCCAAGCAGATTTTTAGGATAGGCTATTAGCCGTCATTCTTGCCGAAGGCGGGAATCCAGAGGAACAAAGGCAACCACTTTGGGCATTTACACATCAACAACAAGATGATCCGCCGCTCTGGATTAAGCTGGAACAAGCCGGTGACGGGTTGGATGACAGGGGTAAATCGGAAAACAATTGTGTTGCGTACTCGGATGTATGCCACGGACTATGGTGACTTTTCCTTTGCCCGTGATGAGTACCGTACCCTGAGCAATGGCGGTGCTAGTGCTTGCCTCAGTTGTGACGGCAGCCCCTGCAAGGACGCCTGTACCTACCATATACCCATCGATGAGTTGTGCCTCCTCAGTTAGAAGTCTTGCTTGCCTTCTTTAATCATGCTGGGGCTACTTGGCGCTTCGCTTTTCGGTGGCAAACTAGTTGGATTGGTATCAAAATAAGATGGGGTATGGGATGAGAGAAAAGAGAAAGAGAAGGTTTACGTATCATTTGACGTAAGAAACTTTATATGTTGAAAAACAGGAAGTTGGCAAGGTATGGGGAATGTACCCTGGAATAAAGCCCTTCGTAACAAATCCGGGCTAATGAGGATGCATGATGAGTACATACGACGTAGCAAAATGGGTATTTGCAGTAGCTTTTATACTATTGCTGATACTGTTGGCTGTGTGGGCAACTAATTTTAATACAGAATCTGAACCCACCGCTGTAAAAATAAACCCACTAGTCCCAATAGAAAATGGTGGTAAAGTCCTGGATTATAAAATATACGAATCTAGAGATAGATCGTATGTAGACATTCAGCGATGGCTACTTGAAATAGTTATTCCTAGAGCAATGACCCATGATAAAAAAGACATTAAAAGAACTGTCATGGAAGCCGTATATGCTCATAGCAAACGCCGAGGAAAAGGAACTCATCAACCCTACCCATACTATTGGGTATTTATTCGCTGTAGCTCAACCCAAATGTTTGCTTATGCAAGAATGTTCTTTACTCCAGGTGGTACAGAGGATGGTTGGGGGGATGTTCCTTATGACTATAAAGAGCCCTTTATGTACGGAGGGTTCAAAGTAACTCTCTCAGAAAAAACTGATGGAAGTTTGTCACAGGAAGAGTATATAAAGCTATTTGGACTAACCAGTTGCATCTAATGAGGAAGCGAAAATGAAATTAATTGCAATAGTTGTAATGTTGGTATTGGGTAATGTGGCGGTAGCAGAATGGGTTGAGAGGCAAATCGAAGACCCAATGGATGACACTGTATTCTATTTTATAGAATCAGATGGTGTCGCAATCAAACCATTCGGACCCCCTTGGGAGGATACCACTGCTGAAATAGCATACGGTTGCTCAAAAGAATTTGAAAAAAAATCCCTTAAAGATTTGAATGTTATCTTTAAGAGTATGAGTATGGGAGATGATGAACTTTTGGTATATGATGGGAAATCTGTTGGTTGTGAAATACTTATATTCTTTAATACCACCGAGAGAGCATCAAATGAGAAATACATAAAAACTGTTGTCAGATTTGATAAAGAAGAATCTTTTGAAGTAACCATGGAGCGTTCTATATGGAAACAATCAGTTGACTTTTCTAGCAGTGAATTTGCAAAAAAAATGGCAACTAATGACTATAAAAGATTGCTAATACAATTCCCGTGGAATATGGATCATTACGGGGTATTTGAATTTGATATAACAAATATGGGGACAATAATCGCTAATCTTAGGCATAAAACTGGAGCACGAAAACTATCATGGATATTATGTCCAAACAAATTATTCCCTGAAGGTAGTACAGAAACTTGCTCTCAATAGCCCCCAACCACCCAGGCCAAAATTAGTAATAATTAAGGCAAGTGTTAAATTTACAGTTTGATCTAAATGTTTAGAATTAGTAACCAATGGAGCGGAAGCAAAATGAGTACAGAAACAAAAGAAAGAAGTGGGAAGCAGACTAGCCCATATAACGTTAAGCCAAACAAAAGACCTCAACCCAAGCCTAAGTCTAATCCTAAACCTAAACCCAAGAAATAGATAAACCATAGATAGTAAACCCGCTCTCCCTTGAAAAGAGCTCGGGAGATACTGGTTCGAATCCAGCCTCTGGCACCCACTTAGACTGCTGCTTTTTTTGATACCAAGCCAACGAGTTTGCCATCGAAAAGCGAAGCACCAAGTAGCCTCAACATGATTAACGCCAGCGACCGCCCCGATAGATATGACCATTCGCCGCCGCCCCGCCGTCATTCTTGCCGCAGGCGGGAATCCAGTCCGTTACCATTGCTACTAGCACCCTCCCCGATATGCTCGCGCCAACCCCCGTTGAGGTGTAAATGCCCAAGGTGACGGGAATGACGGCGCGGCGAGAATTGACGCTCTGGAGGCGTTAACTTTGATAGCGGCGCGGCGCGGTGGTGCGGCGATGAACATGCCGCCCGTTCCCTCTGGGTCCCCACTCTTGCTTGGCAAAATCACGATAGCCTTGAGCAAGCACGCACAGCACATAGGCCCCACTCAAAAAAAATAACGCCAGAAAAATGTCAATTCCCGATGGAAGTCCAGACTGCTGAAAGTCCTGCCCATACTTTGCTAAACACAGCACCAGGATGAGTATGAAGACGGCTGTGTAGGGTGCCTCAGCAATCCACATTTCCAGCGAATAGATTTTTTTTGGCAAAGCAAACAGGCGCAATTTTAAGGGTTCGGTGGGCTTTTTAACATCCGAGTTACCCGTAAATATAATCGTAAGGTATGCCGTGAAGCCCGTGAATATTCCTGAACGTATCTCCGAGGACACTTCAATATCAAAAGTCTTGAGAAGCCAAATAATACTTATAAATACTGTACTGCCCGCCAACGGTATTGCCATTGAAGCCAGAGCTTGCCATGTGTCGTTGAACTGCGACCAGAAGAGGACAAGTTTTTGTCTTAAAGATAGGTTGTAACTTAAAGGCACGGCTAATCCCTCCGCAAAATGGGCTCCCTAGTTAAACAAAAGTTAAACAAATGCCACCGGGCTCCTTAAAATAATACAATAAATCGCAGTGCCAAGCAGATTTTTAGAGCAGGCTAGATGTGAGAGCTGTCTTCAATCCATAAACTCCTCAGTTAGAGGTTTTGTTTGCCTCATCCCACCAGTCTCTCAGATAGACTGCTGCC
This sequence comes from Candidatus Azotimanducaceae bacterium, assembly GCA_965208605.1. GTDB lineage: Bacteria > Pseudomonadota > Gammaproteobacteria > Pseudomonadales > Azotimanducaceae > UBA9659. The sequence goes on from OZ242345.1 coordinate 2,479,668, forward strand.
CTGAGTGCTTCTCTCACTCGTTCCTTGTCAAACTTGGGTATCCCAGACGGCGGCACCTCCAGTCTGAAAGAGGCTGACTTGCTAGTTTTTTCTAGTTTTATTTTTTCATCCGCTAAGGCATCTGCATATTCGGCACGTAATTGCTCCACCTCATCACCTCTGTTGGCGAGTTCAAGATCCACCACACTGTCTGTGTACTTAAAGTCTTTTTTATAGGTCTTGTAGATGATGTTGTATTCTGGAAAGCTTATGCGAGCCCAAGGGTCAGTTCCCGTTTCAGAGCTTGGATCCTTAATATTCAGCGAAGGAAATTCAGCCCGCCCCAGTTCCCAGACCAGATAGCGCCAAGCAACTATCTCCAGGTCCTGTATCAGTAATGCTTTGGTCTTGTTGATGGCAATCTCGTATAGAGATTTTAGATATACCGATCTTTCATCAGTCCGGGATGCCAGCCAATGCACCACCGATTCATAGGTGATTTTTATCGGATAGGCAGCGGATTCGGTGGAAGTGTATTTCTCTGGTGCCAGGAGCACGACCTGATAGTTTTCTGCAATGCCTTCCTCCAGATAGTGATCGCCCCTCGTTTCATATCGTTTATATTGATTGGTCTGTGCTGGTGCGTTGATCTTGTTTTCAATCAGCCCCATAAGACGACCCTGTATCGGGCTATCCACTATCCACACCAGGTCTGATTCGCCATGCAAATCGCTCACGGACCGCCATGCTTGCACATGTTCAAAAGCACCAATCCCCGGAAATATTTGAGGACCCACCCAGTTACGGAAGTCTTCGCAGCAATTCAACTCCACACAAAAGAGCCAATCTATATCTGCTTCGCTGAGCGTTTGTTGAAAAACAGGCTTGTCACTCTTCTCCATAGATCAATCCTCTAGTGCGTTATTCTCGCCGCCTGACGCTTCCGCGCCGTCATTCTTCTCGAGCTTGTCCTCTTGTCGCAGGCGGAATCCAGAGGAACGAGCGGTATTGCCTTTATTCCACTGGATTCCCGCCTTCTTTGATTCTGACGGCGCGGGGCGCCGGTCATCTGCTCAATGTTCCCTTGCCCAGGGAAGTATTGACGGGTTCAAGTCCCACAGCGAAGATGGTTGGTGCTACTTCCACGGATGATAAATAGTCCAGTAGTAATTGCGCACCGGCCTCGTTGGCTGCATGGGTAGTAATACCCAGGGAGAAGGTGGTTACTTGTTGGAAGTCGTCAGGAATAGGTCCCACGAGCTCGTTCTGCGTGCCTGGGATGAACGCTACCGCGAACGGCCTGCGGCTCAGGCTGTGCTCAAGTGGTAAATCGGGCGTGACGCTACAAGCATCCTGAAACAATGGCGACACGTTCAGCACACTGGCACAACACTGGCCCATGAATTTTGTACCCAAAGACATCACCATGAAGACACTATTGCAAAACCGAAGCAAAACCGAAGCAAAACCGAAGCAAAACCGAAGCAAAACCGAAGCCAGACTGAAGCCAGACTGAAGCCAGACCGAAGCCAGGCTAATGCTCACTCTCCGGCGCATCATCTCCCTGCGCATCATCCTCCGGCGCATCATCCTCCGGCGCATCTCCCAACGCATCATCATCCAACACTTCCCCTTCTTCCAGGCCCAACAAGCCCGGCGCTTCGTTGCTCGGCAGCGCCTCCACGTCTTGCAGCTTTCGTTTCATGGCGCGTGTGCGTGTCTGGGTCTTTTCTATGGTATTGGAAGCCGTCTGTAATTGCCGTTTCACCTTGGCAAGCACGTTGCCAAACTTGCCGAACTCAACCTTCACCGCAGACAGCACCTCCCATACTTCGCTGGAGCGTTTCTCGATGGCGAGAGTTCTGAACCCCATCCGCAGGCTGTTAAGGATGGCGGAGAGGTTAGTCGGCCCGGCAACGGTAACCCGGTATTTCTGCTGCAACTCCTCAAGCATGCCCGGCTGCCGAATCACTTCCGCATAAAGCCCCTCCGTTGGCAGGAACATGATCGCGAAGTCCGTGGTATGGGGCGGCTCTATATACTTGTCGGAAATATCCCCGGCGGCCATCCGGATTGTCCGCACCAACGCCGCCGTCGATTTTTCTACCGCCTCGGCATCCGCCCGCTCCGCTGCATCGAGCAAACGCTGATAGTCTTCCTGCGGGAACTTGGCGTCTATCGGCAGCCAGACTTCCGACTCCCCCTCTTTGCCGGGCAGGCGAACCGCATATTCGACGATTCCCCCGGCACCCGGCTTCGGTTGTACGTTCTTTGCGTACTGGTCCGGGGAAAGTATCTGCTCGAGTATGTCGCCAAGCTGGTACTCGCCCCAGATACCACGCGCCTTGACGTTGGTGAGCACGCGCTTGAGGTCGCCGACGCCAGTGGCAAGGTTCTGCATTTCCCCCAGGCCCTTCTGCACCGCTTCCAGCCTTTCGCTGACCAGTTTGAAAGATTCCCCCAGCCGCTTTTCCAGGGTGGACTGTAGCTTTTCATCAACGGTCACCCGCATCTGTTCCAGTTTCTTTTCATTGGATTCCTGGATTTGCTTTAGCTGCCGCTCGACAGCCTCGCGCACTTTATCGATTCTGTCCGCGTTGGATTCCCCCAGCGCCTTGATGCTCTTGTCAATTCGGTCAAGAAACTCCTGCTGCGCCTTACCCAATTCGGTGACCGTATTCGTGACGGTTTTCTGGATGGATGCCATGCCCGTACTCTGGGCTTTGGTGATTTCTTCCCGCAGTCTTCTGGCTTCTTCCGAAGATTCATTGCGGTTTACCCGGAACTCTTCCCTGATCTTTGGTGAGATGTCATCGCCCGCCGATTGCCTGGATTGACGAAAGAGCAAGTACAACAGGACGACGGCGACAACCAGCAAAATGACAGTGATGACAACAAGCATCCCTTCCGTTCCCATGTCTACTCCTCTGGAGCGGGCCGCATCAGCCCGGGCAATTCCGCAAAGATCGCATTATACACGCCATGCCCTGCAAGCCTGTTGCGATATTGTTTACCCGAAAGCATTGGCATGAAAACACCGAATCAGGCATTATTTGATATGCCTCCTGTTGCACTTCGGGGTTGAATCCAAGCCGCCCCGCCGACATTCTTGCCACTCCAGTCATCACAGCCATCGGCTGGGGTGACTGGGGTGGCGGGAATCCAGAGAAATGAAGAGTGCGGTTCTGTTATTACTGCTGCTGGTAATGAAGGTAATACCGCTCGTCCTCTGGATTCCCGAGCAAGCTCGAGAATGACGGCGCGGGGCGCCGTAAGCTGCCTTCGGCGGGACGACCCTCCCGCCGTCATTCTTGTATGTGTATTATTCAATGACTGGATTTCCCCCGAACCCCGTCATTCATAGCAAGCAGAAAATCGGATGTAAGGAGTCAACGACGATGGCAGTAAAAGGAAAATAGATATGACGAGTATTTATGTATTGCATAACAACGGAAGTTCAAAAGAAATGGTCAAAACTCATTGTAAGAATGAAGATTTAGAACTGCAAAGAATTCTAGAATGCAATCCTAATCTAATACCAGGTGATCAGATAAGACCAGAGGATCCTAGACGATGGTTGCTTGTTAGGCGTGAAATGCCAGTTGCTGATCCAAATACTACAGGTGACGATCAAAGATGGAGCCTTGATTTCTTATTTGTAGATCAAGATGCAACACCAACGCTTGTTGAATGTAAAAGGTATAACAGTACTGGAGCACGAAGAGAAGTAGTAGGGCAGTTACTTGAATATGCGGCAAATGCTCATTACTGGACTAAGGAAGTTATGCAGGCTTACGCTGAAGAATCAGCCGAGAAAGGTGATACATCTCTAGAAGAACAAATCAGAACCCTTAATCCAGAAGGATCAGAAGCAGTAGGAGAGTTTTTCCAGCGTGTACAAGATAACCTGAGAGAAGGGCAAATTCGTTTAGTATTTTTTCTGGAAGAGTCTCCGCTAGAACTAAAAAACATTGTCCATTTTCTCAACAAACAAATGGAACGTTCTGAAGTTTTCCTAGTGGAAGCACATCAATATGAACATGGCGGAACAAAAATTATTGCACCCAGATTGTTTGGATATACAGAAGAAGCGAGACAGGTTAAAAAAAGAGTATCTGTGAATACAGGAAAGAAAAAATTTAAATGGAATCAAGAATTATTCTTTAAGAAAGCGGAGGGTTCCTTAAGTGAAAAAGAAGTTTCTGCCATTCAATCTCTACATGATGCAACTCAAAAATTGAAATGTAATATTTCTTGGGGTAAAGGAAAAAAAGGTGCCTTTCATGCTAAATGGCAACACCTGGGAACATACCCTGTGTATAATGTTGAATTGGCTGACGGGATTGCCAAGATTAGAATTAATTATAGTGGATTTCAAAGTCCTGAGCAGAAGGGTTTTGCTACTTTTCTCAAGAAAGAATTGCATAAGAATGTAGGATTTCAAGCGCCAAGTAAAGGGAATAAGGATCCGTCTTATAAAATCAGCGAGTGGGCGGAGAAAGTAAGTGAATTGGCTGCTGTTTTTGAATCAATAGACAAAAGGTTTCCTTGTCCATAAAGACATATAATAATTTCATATATTCTAAGGAAGCAACCATGAAGGAAACAACCATGAAAGGCACTGTACATTACGAACAGCGAGATGAGATAGCCTTACTGAGTATTGATAATCCGCCAGTGAATCCGCTTTCCTCAGGAGTGCGGCAGGGTCTTTATGATGGCGTGTCGCGCGCACTTGAGGACGACAAGATCAGCGCCATAGTCGTAACCGGTATGCACCGGGCTTTTATTGCGGGTGCCGACATCAGTGAATTCGGCACCTCGGCACGTGAGGGCGCGAGTCTGCATGCAGTGCTGAAACTCATGGAAGGTAGCAAGAAGCCGATCATTGCCGCGATTAACGGCACGGCATTTGGCGGCGGGCTGGAGGTGGCACTGTGCTGTGACTATCGCATAGCGGCGGCTTCGGCACCGGTGGGCTTGCCGGAAGTCAAGCTAGGGCTGCTACCGGGTGCCGGGGGTACCCAGCGTCTCCCCAGACTGACGGGCACTGAGGCAGGGCTGCAGATGATCATTTCCGGCAATCCAGTGGTTGGGACCCAGGCCTTGGCAATGGGGATTGTGGACCGGATTGCGACGGGGGACATTCTGGAAGATGGCATGGATATGGCACGGGAGATAGTTGCCGCGGGTAGCGCAACACGAAAAATCCGTGACCTTAATGAGAAGCTTGCCGCCGACCGAGGCAATAGCACCGTGTTTGAGAAGTTTGCGGCGAAGTTGAACAAGACGCATCGGGGTCAGTTTGCCCCCGCCCAGATTTTGAAATGCGTTGAAGCCGCCGTGAACGCGGATGATTTTGACGCGGGTCTGGCGCAGGAAGCAGAAGCCTTTGCGGAATGTATGGCGCATCCGCAACGGGAAGCACTCATTCATATCTTTTTTGCGCAGCGGGCGGCGGGCAAGATACCCGGCCAGCCTAAAGATACACCTCTGTTGCAAATTGAGCGTGGGTCCGTGGTAGGTGCCGGCACTATGGGCGGCGGCATTGCCATGTGTTTTGCCAATATCGGCATGCCGGTGCGCGTGTATGACAAGGACGCGGAAAACCTGGCGCGGGGTATCAAGGTCATTACTGACAACTATGCGCGCAGTGTTTCCAGAGGTCGGCTGTCTCAAGATGAAATGGAGCAACGCCTGGCGCTGATCATCCAGACGGAAAATTTTGATGACCTGGGGGATGGTGATCTGGTCATTGAAGCGGTCTATGAAAATCTTGATTTGAAAAAAGACATTTTTGTCGGCCTGGACAAGATTATGAAGCCCGGTGCGCTTTTGGCTAGCAACACCTCTGGGCTGGATATTGATGCCATTGCTGCAGTGACTTCCCGCCCTGATTATGTGTGCGGGATGCACTTTTTTAGTCCAGCGAATGTGATGCGCCTGCTTGAAGTGGTGCGCGGAGCGGCATCATCTCCAGCGACCTTAGCGACCGCCATGTCTCTGGGCAAGCGACTGGGCAAGGTCTCCGTGATGGCGGGGAATTGCCCCGGCTTTATCGGCAATCGTATGTTGGGTGGATATACCCGGCAAGCGAGCCTGATGATTTTGGAAGGTGCAACACCCGCCCAGGTGGACAAGGTAATCTATGATTTTGGTCTCGCCATGGGACCCTTTGCGATGAATGACATGGTAGGCCTTGATTTGGGCTGGCGTGCGAGAAAAATGCTCGGCGGTTCTAACGAGATAACCGCGCGTATCCCGGATGCACTGTGTGAACTGGGTCGTTACGGCCAGAAGAAGGGTAAGGGCTACTACCGATACGAGGAAGGGAACCGGGTGCCATTACCGGATCCTGAGGCCGATGCAGTCATCGCGCAGGTCGCTGAAGAATTGGGTTATCAGCAGCGGGATTTTACTGAGGATGAGATATTGAAACGTTGTATCTATCCGCTGGTGAACATTGGCGCCCAGTTGTTAGAAGAGGGACACGCACTGCGTGCCGGTGATATTGATACGGTATATGTGAATGGTTATGGCTTCCCCGCTTATGTGGGCGGTCCTATGTGGTTTGCCGATACGCAAGGGCTAGATAATGTGCTTGCCGATATGGAAGGCTTCTATCAAGAGACCGGCAATGAAGTCTGGAAACCTTCCCCCCTGCTGGTGAGGTTGGTTCAGGAGGGGAAGAACTTTGCCTCACTGGATGCTAAGACCAACGCTAAGCATTAGAGAGTAAGCAGAGCTGAGCCAAGACCCCGTTATTCTCGTTTATGTTACTCAATGACTGGATTCCCCCCAGACCCCGTCATTCTTGTCGGCACCCCAGTTATTACAGCCATCGGCTGTGATAACGCTCCGCGCCGTCATCCTCGCCGCCAGTCGCCCCCGCCTACGGCAGGGGCGACTGGCGGCGGGGAACCAGAAAAACGAGCAGAATTGCCTTCATCATCAGCACCAGTAGTAACGGGACTTCGCCTTTGTTTCTCTGGATTCCCGAGCAAGCTCGAGAATGACAGCGCGGGGCGCCGTAAGCCGCGCCGCCCCCGTCATCCTCGCCGAAGGCGGGTACGACATCCCCGCCGTCATTCTTGCCGCAGTGAACGCGGATGATTTTGACGCGGGTCTGGTGCAGGAAGCAGCATCCTTTGCGGCATGTATGGCGCATCCGCAACGGGAAGCACTCATTCATATCTTTTTTGCGCAGCGGGCGGCGGGCAAGATACCCGGCCAGCCTAAAGATATACCCCGGTTGCAAATTGAGCGTGGGTCCGTGATTAAAGAGTGATGAATATAGAGGGCAATCAACTAAAAAATAAGAATGATCTTTCTAACATTATAAAAAAGCTTCTATTATACCGGGCCGAGCTATGCACTGGACCCGGTATATATGTTAGCTATCGCTTTCTGTCGGTTCTGTTTCATTTTTATTTTTAGGTGCTAAAGTCATAATGAAATAGCCTAAGCCAATTTCTATAAATGAAGAATACTTCCAAACAATATCAGGGAGTTGCACACCGAGAAAACCACCCCATAAATCAAAATCGATATAACTTCCTACTAGATCAACCAAACCAAAAGCAATAATGATTATTCCTAGTATTTTCATATAACAATCCTCTTATTATTAGTGTTATTGTATTTAGATAACAGCGAACCTGTTGGCGATAACGGCCTACAAAAATACCTATAATAGGTTTAAAGCCCGAAGAAAGTGATTTACAACAGAAAGGAGGTATCCTTTTATTAATGCTTCCTTTACAAGACGCTTGCTGAATTATATGCCATTTGGTTTTAAAATGCATTTAACTGTATAGGTTCTTGGATTCAATCCCGAAGTGCAACAGGGGGTGGCGTGGGGAGGGTGAACGGCGCGGAAGCGTCAGGCTTTGATGCTGACGGAATAAATCGGAAAACAATACTCTTTTTTACTGGATTCCCGAGCAAGCTCGAGAATGACGGCGCGGGGCGCCGTAAGCCGCCTGCGGCGGGACGACCCTCTCGCCGTCATCCTCGCCCCCGCCCCACGCCCCGCTTTGCTCCGCTCCGCCGTCATTCTCGGCACCCCAGTTATTACAGCCATCGGCTGTGATAACTGGGGGGTCGGGAATCCAGAGGAACAAAGCCAATCACCTGTGATATTCCCGCTACACCTCAACATGGGTTCGGTCGGTGTATAGGTTCAGTGACTGGATAATTTGCTACTGGACTTCCCTCAAACTCCATTTGCAACCTATCGTAAATGACAAGTATAGTCAGCCTTGTCCATCACTCAGGGAAATCAAATTGCCCCAACATCCATTTCATCAACCCAGAGGCAGGCTGGTATCCCTTACAGTCTCATCAAAAGCGCTTGCCGCTAACCTCTGTGGCGACCCTGATAGCCGTACTATAGCGATTTATCTGCCTGAAGATTACGCCCGGACGGCGCAACAGTATCCGCTCTTGGTCGACCTTGCCGGCTTTACCGGTAGCGGCTTGGGGCATGTGGGCTGGAAGGTCTATCAGGAAAATATACCTCAGCGCGTTGATCGATTGATCAGCGAGGGCAAGATGGGCCCAGCCATCTTGGCATTCCCTGATTGTTTTACCTCCCTCGGCGGCAATCAGTACATCAATTCAACTGCTCTGGGTCAGTGGGAGGATTTCCTCTGCGATGACCTGCTCCCGGCCTTGGAGCGGGAGTTTCGGATCCTGCCGGGTGCCTCGCATCGCGCTGTATTCGGCAAGTCCAGCGGCGGTTATGGTGCTTTGGTGCAAGGCATGTTGCATGCGGACACCTGGGCAGCGGTGGCTTGTCATTCGGGCGATATGGGTTTTGAGCTCTGCTATAGGGGAGATATGCCGGGTCTGCTCAGGGCACTCCAAGCCAGTAATAATGACATTGAGACCTTTGTAAATAACATTCATACCAGTCGTAAAATGACCGGCGGCAATATGCACCAACTGATGACCCTGGCCATGGCAGCAAGTTATGACCCTGACCCGAGTGTCCCTTTCGGCATCCGGCTACCGGTCAGCGAAGCTACATGTGAATTGCTACCGGAGCGCTGGGAAAACTGGCAAGCATGGGATCCGGTACTCATGATTGATCGGCAAGAAGTGCAGGACAACCTGAAGTCATTAAAAGGATTGTTCATTGATTGTGGTACTAAAGACCAGTACAACCTGGTGTATGGTGCTCGCCAACTCGTCAGGAAGTTGCAAGGATATGATATTCAGCATCACTATGAAGAATTTCCAGATAATCACTCTAGCGTTGATTACCGTATGGATGTTTCGCTACCCTGGTTATATGACGTAATCAAAGGTGCATAGCAACTAATTATACAAACTATTTACAAAGACTTTTTCTACAAACTATTTATACACACTGTTTATACACCAAGAAGGGGGAGTAAAAATTATGCAAAAAATAATAAGGACGATTTCCAGAGCAACTTTTTCAACAATGTTTTTAACGACGCTACTTCTGGGGGCACCACTCTGTGTTGGCCATGCTGCCCCTGAGGCACCAAAGCCGATGGCGCTGGATGCCTTGATGCAAGCCTTTGGCTGGAGCTTTGAGGAAACCGAAATTACCACGCAAAAGATCACCAAAGATTTTTATGTGCTCTTTGGTGCTGGTGGCAACATAGGTGTCAGTGTGGGTGATGACGGTGTGTTTATTGTTGATGATCAATTTCCCCAGCTGATGCCAAAAATTAAAGCAGCAATTAACAAACTGGGCGGAGATGATATTGATTTTGCGGTGACGACTCACTGGCATTTTGATCACGCGGAAGGGAATCTGGTGCTGGGACGAGAAGGCACCTGGTTGGTAGCGCATGAAAACTCACGGCAGATGATGCAGGACGAGCACCTGATCAATCTTGTCGTGGTCTCATACCTTCAAGAAGCCTACCCGGAACATGCCTTGCCGGATATCACCTTTGATGATGCTATGCAGTTTCATTTTAATGGTCAGCAGATAGACCTCCTGCATTTTGGTCCCGCGCATACCACTGGCGATACCGGAGTATATTTCCGTGGTGTTAATGCGGTGCATCTGGGTGATGTTTATAACAATTCCGGCTATCCCTTTATTGATACCGGCAATGGCGGTTCCCTGTCTGGGGTCATCAATTTCTGTACTGAAATACTCAAACGCATTGATAAGGACACTGTGGTGATACCCGGGCATGGCCCGGTGGTCGGTTATCAAGAACTGGTTGAGTATGTGGATATGCTGACGACGGTGCACAGCAGAATCTTAGCACTGATTGCCGAGGGCGCCTCCTTGGAGGCGGTATACGAAGCCCAGCCGACCCGTGAATACGACCAGGCTAAGGGTGATAACACGGGCTTTATCAACAGAGCCTATATGAGCCTCACACATAAAACGGGTGCTGTGCAATAAGCGCGTTGCAATAGACGCGCGCTGCAATAGGCGCGTTGCAATCACCCCTTATATCTGGAGATAGATAATGACGGTGTCTTTTCCCAAACCCAAGATGCTCAGTTGCGGTGCGCTTGAACTTGAGGTCTATCAAGCAGGGGGGGGCGGTATCCCCCTGGTGCTTGCTCACGGCTGGCCGGAACATGCCTATAGCTGGCGTTACCAGATACCCGCCTTAGTGGAGCAGGGCTACCATGTCATCGCACCTAACCAGCGAGGTTATGGCAACAGCAGCAGGCCTGAAGATGTTGAGGCTTATGATATTCACCACTTGACCGGTGACCACACGGCACTCTTGGATGCGCTTGGCATTGAGAAGGCTATTTATGTGGGGCATGACTGGGGGGCAATAGTGGTCTGGGCTCAGGCACTGATGAATCCTGAAAGGGTGATGGGTGTTGCTAATCTATCGGTGCCTTTTCGCGCCAGAGAGGCAGCTGACCCGGTTGCATTTTGGGAGAAGATGCTCGGCACGGATTTTTACATCGTGCACTTCAATCGACAGCCCGGGGTAGCGGCTAACATCTTTGAAAAAAATACCAAGCGTTTCCTGACCAATATGTATCGAACAAAACACTGGTTGGACAAGGCAGAGAACCAACCGGCTGGCGGTTCCATCATTGGGTTTGCTGAGCAAGAGACGAGCCGTGGTGAATTGATGATGTCCGAAGAGGAACTTGAGGTCTTTGTAGAAGCATTCAATATCAGTGGCTTCCATGCGCCCTGCAACTGGTATCGCAACTTCACCCGTAACTGGGAAACCACCGAGGGGCTGGAACAGAAGGTAGTACAACCCGCACTCATGCTCTACGGCAAGTACGACATGGTGCCGCAAGCGGATATGTCGGCGTATGTGCGCGACCTTGAATTACACACCCTGGATTGTGGGCATTGGATTCAGCAGGAAGAGCCAGCGGCAACCAATCGCATTTTGGTGGAATGGCTCAATCGTAAAATGAAGCCGCTGTTTCCTCAGGCAGCATGATCCGCGTCCAAGACATTCCTGAAAATGAATTAGTCATCAGTGCGGTACGGGCGAGCGGTCCCGGCGGGCAGCATGTGAATAAGGTCGCCACGGCCATTCATCTGCGCTTTGATGTGCCTGCTTCTTCTCTGTCGCCGGTGCTGAAACAAAAACTGCTCAGATTAAAAGATCATCACACCAGTAGAGATGGCGTCATCGTCATCAAGGCTCGTGCCTATCGTAGCCAGACAAAGAACAGACATGATGCGCTGTCCAGACTTGACGCGCTACTACAGCAAGCCCAGAAGGTGAGAAGGACCCGCAGGGCAACAAGCCCCACCCGGGCATCCATCAAACGACGACTGGATGCCAAACATATCCGAGGTGAACGCAAACGCCTCCGGGGCAGGGTGGATGATTGAGGGCTTTTGGTTACTTGAAACTACTGTGCTATATCTTGAGTATGCAAGAAGAATAATACTATGGCTATATTTTATCCAGCATTAGAAGCAGTAGAGCAATTAACACCCGTACCAACGGAGGGAGAGCGGCATGCGTTAGAAGTATTGCAAGACTTGCCAGATGATTATGAGATTTATTTCCAGCCTTTTATTCATGGGAACAGGCCAGACATTCTTGTTATGAGAAAAGACTATGGAGTACTGATTATTGTGGTGAAAGATTGGCTGTTGGAGAATTATCATATTGATGATGAAAATCAGTGGATATTATCACGAGACAATATTCTTGTTAAATCCCCACTACGACAAGTGAAAGCATATAAAGATAATTTACACAATCTGCATCTTCCTTCGCTTATTGAAAAGGGTATAGAAGATCGGCGTTACTATGGACTGATAAAGACTGCTGTTTACATTCACACTGATGAGTCAATAAATGAATTCAGTAAAAAATATCATATAAAAAAAGATAAATACTGCGTTATCTACGATAAAAATAATTTCAGTATCAAAAATATATCGGAATATTCTACAAGGCGTTATCCAAGTGTTTTATTTAATCTAGATATATATAAAGAGTTCAAAGCTATTTTGTCGCCTGCTTTTCACACTCTAGAGGAAGGGGATAAAAATATCAAATTAAGCAGGAAGCAAAAAGAGTTATCAGAAAGCAAAGCTAAACATCAAAAAATCAAAGGCATCGCAGGGTCTGGAAAAACAATCCTTCTAGCACAAAGAGCAGTAAACTCTCATCTGAGACATAAAGGCAAGGTTTTAATTTTGTCTTTCAATAGCGCACTAAAGAATTACATTCTAGAAGCTATTGCTAAAGTAAATGAAAATTTCCATTGGAGAAATTTTTATACCAATCATTATCATGCCTTCATAGCAGTAGAAGCAAACAATCAAAACATTGAAAACATTGACTACTCTAATATAGATTTGTTTGAGCAGGTTAAAGATAAAATTGTCAAATATAAAGCAATTTTTATTGATGAAATTCAAGATTATGAAACAGAATGGATAAGAATCATAAAAAAATATTTTCTTGAAGAAAACGGTGAATTGGTAGTAGTGGGAGACGAAAAACAAAATGTTTACGACATAGCGTTAACCGAGAGAAAACCAAATACAACTATTCCCGGTGCCTGGATTGGACTCAATGAATCTTTTAGATTGGGCAATAGCATGTTATTTCTCGCTGAAGATTTCCAGAAAGAATTTTTCGCAGATAAGTATGACTTTGATAAAGCGGTATCTAATCAGTCAGATCTTTTTGAAGAAATAAGCTACAGGCAGTTTAAGGATGACGATACTATTCATGATGTTTCTGAATTTCTGGTCAATAAAATTAATGAGGTAGGCGTTGGGTCACAGAATATTTGTATCCTAGCCAGAACTAATGATTTGCTGACGGAGATTGATTATGAAATAAGAAACTCATCTACATACACAACATTTACTACGTTTGAGAATCATGAATGGAATAGGGGTAAAAAAATAGAATCATGGAAAATAAGAAACATAAGAAAAAACAAAAGACAGAATTTTAAGATACACTTTGAAGGTATCAATTTATCTACTATTCATAGCTTTAAAGGCTGGGAAATAGATACTTTGTTTTTGATTATAGATGAATCCGGTTCTGAAATTGATGAACTGATATACACAGCAATCACCAGATGCAAAGGTAGGCTGTTCGTATTAAATATAGGGAATGAAAGATACAATCAGTTTTTCAGTAGAAATATAAAAACAGTAGATGCAGAGAGGAAGCTAAAAGCAGATGAAAGTATTGTAGTCAGCGGTCAATTAGAGAAAGCAAAAGAAATAGAGCAACCAGAAAATACGGAGCAGCAAGAACAAACCAGAAAACCAGAGAAAACAGAACAGAAAACAATTGATCGGGTTAAATTAGAAGCTAGAGAGAGAAATGATGAACAGGATATTTTGTATTCCATAACTGCACTAGCGAAAGGTAACAAATTTCAGGTTCTTATACTGGGTGAAATTTCAGAAAAGGAACATATCTCAAAATTGAAAATATCTCTTCAAGATCATTTTAGTACATATAATACGGAAGAAGAAATAGTATGGAACGTAGAGCATTGGGACAATAATAAATTAAAGAATAAAGGTGTAAAAACTCTTAGAAAACCCAATACAAAATACTCTTTATTGATAACTGGGCAAATTCATAATCATTCAATTAGGGGAATCCAAAAAGCCAACGTTTTAGAAGAGCTTTCAGATAGAAATAAGTATCCTGAAATGATAGAAGGGTCGTCAAAACCACAAAGGCTATTATCAAAAAATGACTTTAATAGTCTCCCAAGTAGAATAGACAGTCATTTCAGAAAATATGCTCAATCGTGTCGTCATGAGCGCTAGGCTCTGCTAGCTTAAGACCCCTGCAACAACTCCATCAAACCGGTCACAGTCGCTTCAACACCCATGCGAATTGAGGCCTCGGCATCAATCTTAAAGAGTGGGGAATGGTGGGAGGGCACGGGCTCGCCGCCAGCCATCTCTGCATCAATATCCCTCTGGAGTGTGCCGCCGACAATAAAGTAGGTGCTAGGGATATAAGGGTCTGTCGTAAAGTAAGGGAAGTCTTCCGCGCCCATCCCCAGACGTTTTTGCTCAAAGAAAACATCCTCACCCCAGCGGTCATGCCAGACTGCCCGCAGGCGCCGGGTCAAGGCGGCATTGTTCACAGTGGGCGGCACACCCTCGTCAGATATAATGACCTCGGGCAACTTATCTTCCGGCAAGCCGGCCACTCTGCCCATGTTCTCCGCCACGCGTTTTATGCCGTCCAGCAGGATTTTCCGAGTCTCCAAATTGTCATTGCGCACCGTCAGCTGTAGGTGTGCCCGGTCGGGAATAATGTTGTGCTTGGTGCCCGCGTGAAAGGACCCAACAGTAATCACCCCGGCTTCCCGCGGTGCCAGGGTTCGGCTCACTACGGTTTGCAAAGCGAGCACTATCTGCGACCCAAGCACTACCGGGTCAACACCTCGGTGAGGCGATGCACCATGCGCACCCACGCCATGAATGATGATGTCCACCGTATCGGCGCCAGAAAAGGGCGCTCCCTCAGTGACCCCCAACTTGCCCGTGGGAATGGAAGAAAAGACATGGAAGGCAAGCGCGTAGTCTGGTTGTCCGAACCGTTGCCAGATGCCATCCTTCATCATCTGGTCGGCACCTCCGACCCGTTCTTCCGCGGGCTGCCCAACCAGCATCAATGTACCCGACCAGTCGGCGCGAGATGCGGCCATCCGCCGCGCCGTGCCTACCAGAGAAGTTATATGTACATCGTGCCCGCAGGCGTGCATCACGGGTACCAGATTGCCGTCCCAATCCTCTTGCATGGCAACGGAGGCGTTGGGCAGACCGGATTTTTCCTTCACTGGCAAGCCGTCCATATCCGCCCGCATCATCACCAGAGGCCCCGCACCGTTTTCCATCATCGCGACGAGACCGGTGCCGCCCACACCTTCCGTAACCTCAAAGCCCGCCGCGCGTAGTTCTTTAGCCAGGCGCTTTGCAGTCTGGACTTCCAGAGAGGACAATTCCGGGTTGCGATGGAAATAATCAAACACCGTCGCCAGATGGTTTTTGTAGTCCTTGTGAACTGCCCGACTCAAATCATCAGCCGAGGCGCTCGTCACAGTCCCGAGGCAAGCCACCAGGCTCGCCGCCAGTAGTAGATTTTTTAATGAGATATTCATCTTCTGTCATCCAAAATGAGATTGATGGCATAGGCTAGCACAATAAACATCTATTGGTTCATAACATGTGGTACTCCAGTGGCTGTCATTCTCGCCTTCTTTTGATTCTGACGGCGGAGTGTCCCTGCTCCTTCTGGCGGCTTAGGGCGCGATCAAGAAACATTATGTTCACAATATCCGCAGAAAATTTGATAAACTGAAGGCTATGGGATTTTATTGGAAAAACCGAGAAATCTATTATGAAACAGATAACCAAACACGCGATGAAATATTTTCTTTTTGTCGCCGTGATATTTTCAATCGCAGCGGCAATTTTTTTGTCGCCGCTTTACAACCAAACCAACCAGAGAAACACCATGATAAAAATGACAACCACGTTGGGTGAAATTGACATCCAACTGTATCCCGATGACGCGCCGGCAACGGTGAAAAATTTCATTGACTATGTGCAAAGTGGTCACTTTGATAACCTGATTTTCCACCGCGTAATCCCCGACTTTATGATTCAAGGTGGCGGTTTCACCGCAGATATGCAACAACGCAAAACCACGCCGCCGATTATCAACGAAGCGGACAACGGTTTGAAAAACACTGTCGGTACATTGTCCATGGCACGCACTTCCGATCCAAATTCCGCGACCTCGCAATTTTTTATCAATCTAAAAGACAATGCGTTTCTCGACCACACCGCTAAAACGTCGCAAGGCTGGGGCTACGCGGTATTCGCCAAAGTGGTCAATGGCATGGACGTGGTTGAAAAAATCGGCGGCGTCGCTACCGGCAATGTCGGCGGGCATGGCGACGTGCCGAATGAACCTGTGGTGATACTCAAGGCGGAGGTGCTGTAGATTTATCGATTCGTTTTTGCTGTGCTATTGCTAAGTTCAAAGGTAGTGGTTCTTGTTACGGTCGTTGCCGCTGGATCCCCGCCTGCCGGCAGGATGACGGGTTTGGGAGAATGACGACAAAAAAAAGGGGATCATCAAAAAAACTTGATAAAATCAAGAAAGGTTATGCAACAATACCCGCAGAAAACTTGATAAACTTAAAACTGCAGAGATTCATTTGAAACACTAAGTCCTTATTATGACATCAACCGAATATTTAAATCCATTTACTCCGGGCTTTGGACATATTCCGCCTTATCTGGCGGGCCGAGCAGATGAGCAAGATGTGTTTAGAAATAATTTGGCAACCATATCTGCTGGTAAATCACCTCCGGCCGCAACAGTTTTGTATGGTCCCCGAGGGATGGGTAAAACTGTATTGTTGAGTTGGTTTGAAAATGAAGTTGAGAAGGGCAGGGCAAAGAAGAATAAAATACGTGTGGTTTGGGTGACTCCTGATAAGTTAAGATCGCCAGTTGATCTGTGGAACTCTTTGTTGCCGCCTCCGCATTGGTTAAAGACTCTCTGGCCTAAGAAGTTTAATGCTGGCATTAATGTCGAAGGATTAACCGCTACTGCTGATTGGGGGAAAGATGAATTAGCTGATCAACGATTTGAAAATACTTTAATTCGTAAAGGTAAAAAATGTTCATTAATATTGTTAATGGATGAAGCGCATAAAATGGATACTGGTTTGTGTAATAATTTATTAAACCTCTATCAAAGGGTTAGTAAGAAAACACCTTTTATGTTGGTTTTGGCGGGCACTCCTGGGTTGCGACATTTTCTATCGGGAGCAAACGCTACCTTTGTTGAGCGATCAGAAATGATTGGTCTTGGGCGTTTGGATGAACAATCTTCAGCGGATGCTATAAGTAAACCGTTTGAGGAACAGGGCATACAAATAACTGAAGATGCCTTGTCTATTATCGTTGAGGATAGTCAATGCTACCCTTACTTTTTACAAGTATGGGGCAAATCTATTTGGATGGAAGCAAACAAAAAAAATTTGACGGGCATAACTGAGAAACAAGTTGCGGTTGTAAAACCAAATATTACCATTATAAAAAAGGACTTTTATAATGAACGTAGGGATAAATTAAAACAACTTAGGTTGCAGTCAACGGCTATTGCTATTGCACAAGCATTTCAAGATACAAAAGCAATGCCAGATGATGCAATTATGGAAGTTATTACAGATAATTTATCGGTTGATACATTGAATACACAGTCAGATATTGAACGCTTACAAACATTTGTTGATCAAGATTTTATTTGGCGACCACTGGGGTCGGCTTTCTATGAACCTGGTATTCCCAGTTTCATGACTTATATGCTGAATCAGCCGCCGCCTGTTAAGGCAAAATAAAACCAACGCAGATGAGTCATGCTTGCCCCCTTGCCGTCACTTTCATTCCAGCCCAATGACTTTGCGAATTGAAGTTCCTTTGACCCGGCATAAAGGGCACATTTTCATCACTCTTGATGGGTGGGACTGGTTGCTTGATACCGGCGCACCAGCAAGTTTTGGCAAGGTTGGTTCCTTTTGTATCGGGGACTCTGATTTTACTGTGCCAGATAGTGGTATGGGATTAGATGCTGAGCAATTATCCGAGTTTGTGCATCATCCCACTGCGGGGATTATTGGTGTGGATGTCCTCAATAGATTTAACGCAGTCATTGATCTAAAAAATGAACGCATTTTATTTTCAATAGAAGCGGTGCCTCTTGATGGGACCCTCGTGGAAATAGAAGAATTCATGGGCATTCCGATTGTTCCTGTAAGGATAGGCGGATGTGACCGGCGAATGTACTTTGACACTGGCGCGCAAGTATCATATTTCCAGAATGAACTGTTGGATACCTTCCCAGTAGCAGGCGCATTTTCTGACTTCTATCCTGGTTATGGAGAGTTTCAAACAGAAACGTATAGGGTTGATGCTGTAATTGGAAAGCAGACCTATAAGTTACGTTGTGGTGCTCTTCCCAACGCACTTGAGGATCTGCTAAGGGCGACAGGTGCGGAAGGAATCATTGGCAATGAAATTTTGAATAATCAAATACTAGGTTATTTTCCCAAAAGTAAAAGGTTAGTGCTGGCATGACTACTTGGATCCAACTCTTTAGCCGTCAGGATCAAAGAAGGCGGGAATCCAGTGGCATAAGCCGTCCGAACCTGGCCGGACTCCTTCCCGGCGAAGCCGCACTGTTCAATATGAGAATGACGGCGCGGACTGGATGGTAAAGACCCTACAGGTTACTGATCGGCCGTGACGTTATTCCGGACCTGCGCTATAAATTTGCTCCACACCGCATCCGAACCTGAAAACCATTGGTCGCTCCAGATGCGTTCAATGCGCCAGCCTTTATCCTCTAAAATTTTTTGACGCCATATATCATTTTCCCGCGCTCGCCAGCCAGAGTGATAGGTACGACCGTCGCACTCTACACCGCATAGATAGGTAGGATCATCAGCATTATGTTTGACACCAATATCAATGCTAAAGCCACTTTGGCCCACTTGATAATCAACATGCAAGCCCTGTGCTTGCAAAAATTCACCCACTTGCCGTTCAAAATTATTTGCTGGTTCTCTGCTAGGTATTGCTGCGGCCATCGGGTTGATGTTTTGCAAAATCTTCCTTGCTCGAAGTTCATCACCATTGGAAACAGCCTGCGCATACTGTAAATATTTCCATAGATACCAGCGCTCTTTACCCGTTTGCGCATCACCCCCATCAGGACGCTCGCCTTCGTTGGATATGTTATCTATATCTAATGAGGTGATAATTACCATGCAAGATTTTGCACGTGTAACAGCGACATTGAGTCGACGGCGCCCAAGTTCCTTGGTACTTAATGGTCCAAAATTAGGAGTCAGCTTGTCGTATGTTGTACCTAAAATAATAATGTCTCTCTCATCCCCCTGCACATGTTCAACGCTTCGCACAAAAAGCCCAACATCATCTTTATCTTGCTTCAAGTCACGGAAGTGATTATAAATTTCACGGAAGTTTTCATCATCTTCATATTTTTTCGCCAATTCGTATTCAATTAAATCACGTTGTTTAACATTAAAAACAATGATACCCACTGAATAATTAGGATGGACCGCCCAAATTTCTTGTAGCACTTTAATAATGAAAGCAACTTCTGCTACATTTATTCCCTTTTCGAATGAACCACCGACCTGTGTAACACTAATTGCCCGGCCGCCATGAAAATTAAGTGAACTCTTGTTATAGGGCGCGGCTTGCAATTTTCCTTTATAGAAGGCGTGATTGGAGAAGGCGATTAGCTCCGCTGAGCGAGAACGATAATGCACCCCTAGTGAGCTTTTCGTATTTTCCGTATTAGTGCATGGTTTTATTGCTTCCAGCAGTTCATAGGGAAGATCCAGAGAAACTTCTCGCTGGTCATCGTCATCATCCATGTCATCATCGGCGAGCGCGAAAAAATTGCTCGGCGGCATTTGATGCTCATCTCCTGAAATAACGGCATGCTTAGATCGGTAGAGCAACGGCATCGCATCTGCGGTAAACAGCTGCGAAGCCTCGTCAATGATAAGCAAATCAATACTGCCTAAATCTAGCGGCATGATTTCACTCACTGAGCCAGGATTAGTGAGCAACACAGGAAATACTTCCCATATTGATTTCCCTGCTCCTGTTTTGTAGTGATAAAGTTCGCGCAATGTAGTCGCAGGCTTTTTACCCTTTTTTAGTCGCAAGTGATCATTTAGATACAGTTCATCTCGTATACCTTGCCTTTGGTCATGGGTTTGAATCAACTGCTCCACATTTGCTTCTTTCTTGCTAGTTATTGCCTCCGCTAAGCGATTTTTTGCTTGATTATATTCTCCTATTGCTGGCCCAGGGGGCAAGTTTGACCAACCTGCTCTACATATAGATGCCTCAACGATTTCGCGCCAATGTTCAGGCTTCTCTGTATAGGTATGAGCAAGCGCGTGGATAACGTTATTGTTTTTAATCGCGCTTTTTATGCCCACTATGTCAGGAATATCTGCGATGGTGCTTCTGTATTTACTGTATGTTGCCATAGCCTCTTCTTGCTGATGGAGAAGTTCCCATAGCGGCGGGCAAGGCTGTAAGTTTGCAAGATTAAACGCGGCTCGTGTTGTTTTCACAATCTCAGATAAAGAAGCTAGTGTGTCCCGTCGTGTCACCTTAGTTACTTGCGAATAGTATCTATTAACTAATGGATGCGTAACGAAGGGCAGTAGAACTTCTGAAGGTAGGTCTTGGGAATGTAATGATGCGATCTTCTCAATAATATGGTCAAAATAGGCTTGCAATGCAGGTGCTTGTTCATTTTCCCACCCAGTGCTTATACCTGCCCACAAATGATTGGGATAATCATGAGTGCGCCATTTTTCAGCAATATCTTTAACTTTATCTAATAAGGCTTGCTCGTTGGGATTGGATTCTAGCCATCTTTCAATAGTTTGAATAAATGTTTTATTAAGTGGTAGGTTTGCATCAAAACCCATGTTGCGTTTGACAGCATCAATTTTTGCTAAAAAATGTCCACGCGTTTTATCTGCAAAGTATGGAGTTCGAGAAAATGAATTTCTTCGTGCATTGCAAATTTCTTCATTGCTTTCAATAGCAGCACAAACGGCATCTCTAGCATGTTCTGGATTACCTGTATCTGGAAAGTCAAGGTCCCGCGCCTTTCTAATTATCGCACTACGGTTTTCCTTTGGTGATGTGATTTGCGCTACCAGTTCTCCTAACCCAGCGCTATCCAGACGTTTACGCACCACATCCAAAGCAGCAGTATGGTGACACACCACTGCAATTTTCTTTTTTTGTCGCAACGCATTTGCCACGATATTAACAATAGTTTGGGACTTGCCTGTGCCTGGCGGACCCTCTAATCGTATGATTGGTGGGCTATCACGACCTGATTGCCACACTGCTGTTTCCTGTGTTGGATCTGATTCTTCCACTAACCACTGGTCGCTTTCATTCGGTGTTGGGGCATCGGTGGGTTCGGTATTGGTAATATTTTTGAATATAGATGACAATAATCCTAGGTCTTCATTTTCTCCTGCCTTCTTCTCTAATTTTTCTAAATCTCGAAACAATGATAAATAGTTAAAATGTGCGTTGCCTAATACCGCAACAGGGATAAGAGCTGGCTGGTCTGTGAATGATAGATTGCTATAGCTTTGTATGTTGCCTGTCAAACTAGTTATATTTTCTATGTTTTGATTATTCTCACCTAACCATGCTTTGATTGCCTCGGCTTTATCAGAAGCGGTGTTACCTTCCTGCATGGTTGCTAAAATTTCTTCCTCGTTGGGTAACTGGATTTCAGATTTTTTGGCTTTTAAGTATTCATCGAGAATAAAGTTCAATTCACATTCACTTTTCTCATCATCCCTTACCAAACTAAAACTGGTGTGTCCTTTGTTGACATCAGAAATTTTAATACGCCATAAAAACAAGGGTGCAAACAAAGGGTTAGTACCGCCTATCATATTGGCTGGAACATGTAGAAATGGCCAGGCTAATACTAACGTCCATTGCCCGACAGTGCGCTTGTTGTCCTTAGCGGTGTTCTTCAGTTTATTTAGCTGAGTCGGGATACCAGCGCCTTGAACTATATTTGATTTGACACTCTTCTCTTTGAATATTCGCTGCAAAAATTCATCTGGGCTCTTGCAGTTTTTATCTTCATCGTGCCAGAAACCTGGCTCTGGAAAAATATCGCATATATCCAGTTGTCTGTTGGTTTTTGTTGGCTTAAAGCGTAGCAGGGAGTTCCTGCTGACTAAGCGGCGTACTAGATATTCCCGATGAAATTTTATGATGCTGGCAGACATTATTACTGTCACATTAGGGGAATGAGAAAAACAACGGCAACTTCCACCGCTATCACAGTTGCCACCACCACACCGAGGATAATGAACATTCTTTTTTGTGCATTTTTTTCTTGTCTCTCAAACGATTCCAGCAGAGAAAGTAAAACGGTTGGTAGCACGGCATCATCGTTGTTATCGCTGTTATCGCGGTAACCTCTTAGTGCTTTCTTCATTTCATCATTAGTCATCATGAATCTCCTTAAATGATATAGATTAAAATACGGCTGAGCTTAAAGGTCAAACGAAGGTAATTGGATGCGGGAGGGTGGTGCCGGTCAGGTAGCGTCATTTGTTCCTCTGGTTCCCCGCCTGGCTTTGATGATGACGGGGACGCGGCGTCCCCGCGCTCGCTGGCGGCTTACGGCGCCCCGCGCCGTCATTCTCGAGCTTGCTCGGGAATCCAGAGGAACAGAGGCAATACCGCTCGTCCTCTGGATTCCCGCCTGGCGGCGAGAATGACAGCAAATCCAAACTGCGTCACTCTCCGATGAACTTGCCTGGACGTTTCTCCCCGACCGACTGGACGCCTTCCTGATAATCTTTGGTCTGCTGTAGCCAAAGCTGTTCCCTGCCTTCTATATCTGTTGCTGCCTGCACTGCCTCGGCGAGCCCCGGACGTATTTGCTCGCGCATGGAAACCAAAGCAAGGGGTGCATTGGCTGCTATTTCCTGTGCCAGCTCCAGGGCTGCCGAACGTACCTTTTCAGTGTCGGTATAGATGTCGCCTAGCCCCCAGTCTGCTGCGGTCTCGCCATTGATCCGGCGACCAGTGAGGAAAAGAAGCTGAGCCTTCTGTATACCGATCAGCCGTGGCAGGGTATGCGTCAACCCAAAGCCGGGCGTGAAGCCGAGTTTGACAAAATTGGCAGTCATCCGTGTATGGGGGCAAACGACGCGGAAATCCGCCATCAGCGCCAGGCCAAAGCCGCCACCCACCGCAGCACCCTGTATCGCCGCAACCAGAGGTGTTTTGCAATGGAAGAGGCGGACGGCTTCCACATAGATGGGGTTGCGTTTTTCTGAGGTGCGGGTGTTCAGTTCCGCTAGGGTTGCCGAGGCATCAAGGTTGGCACCGGCGCAGAAGTGCTTGCCTTCGGAGCAGAGAAGGATAGCCCGAGTCTCTAAATCCTTATCAAGGTCTTCAAAACAATCCGCCAGGTCTTTGATGAGTTGCCGATCAAAGAAATTGTTTGGTCCCCGCTGGATTTCACACTGGGTAACATGCCCCTCCTGCCGGGTGACGGCAACATCTCCATACCGGTCTTTCATCTGCAGCTATCCCCGCCGTGCCGCTGACTATACAAAAGGTCTCTTGGTGGGCTGAATGCCCTTGGGCCAGTACTCAAAATTTTCGGCCACCTTGGCGCCGATTTCGGCAACCGTCCAGGCTTCGTCCGTGTTGTCCTTGACGCAGACTTCCTGAGCTTGCCATGACAATAGCTGCACACTGTTACCCGATACCAGGAACTGCCGTCCGGTCACCTCCTTGGCTTCATCACTACCCAGCCAGACCACCAGCGGCGAGACCTTATCCGGGGACAACAACTCTTCCATATTCTGACCTTCAGGGAAGATATCCTCCGTCAAGCGGGACCAAGCTGCTGGTGCCAGGGTGTTGACGCGGATGTTGTATTTTAGACCTTCTTGAAACAAGCATCGGGCAAAACCAGCGATCCCGGCCTTGGCGGCACCGTAGTTGGTTTGACCAAAATTGCCCAGCAAGCCAGATGTAGATGAGGTAACGACAATACTGCCGCCGGTATTCTGCTCCAGCATTTGATGATAGGCCGCTTTCACCGTCAGGTAGGTGCCACGGAGATGAACATCAATGACGAGGTCCCACATGTCGTTGTCCATCTTTTTGAACGACTTGTCTCTCAGTATGCCCGCGTTGGCGATGAGGAAGTCCAACTTGCCGAAATTGCTCACGGCAACCTGTACCATGGCCTTGGCGTCTTCTTCCTGTGCCACATTGCCGTAATCAGCGACTGCCTTGCCGCCCGCCGCCTTGATATTGTCAACAACCTCGTCGGCCATCTTCTTGCTACTACCAGAGCCGTCCCGGGCACCGCCCAGATCATTGACGACAACTGCGGCGCCTTCCTTTGCTAGCAGCATGGCATGTGTTTCCCCTAAGCCACCGCCGGCACCAGTGACTAGCGCAACTTTTCCTTCTAACAGACCCATAGTTTTGCTCCTAAAGATGGTGAAAAATGAGACGGGGAGTAGACCACATCCCCGTAGTTAAAACCAGATGATGAATGACATCACTTGTATTCTTAATCACTTATCTTCTTAATCACTCACCTTCTTAATTGAGTCTTCTTAATTCACTGACCTTCTTAATCAGTTACCATCTCCCGGACATGCTCCAGTATTAACAATGAAAGCAATTCGCCACGACATAGCCAGATTACAACAAAACGGTATCACTGCTGTTGCCTTTCCCCGCATTGGTGACCCCAGTGTTATTCCGCTGTGGTTTGGTGAAGGCGACATCGTCACGCCGGACTTTATTCGGGAGGAAGCCAAGCAGGCGCTGGACGATGGCCAGACCTTCTATGTGCACACCAGAGGCAGCCAAGAACTGCGCCAGGCAATCAAAACCTATCTGGATAATTTATATGGTGTTGATATTAATCCGAGCCGAATTACCGTTCCCGGTTCTACCATGCTGGGCATTGCCATAGTGGTGCAAATGGCGTTGAGTCAGGATGATGAGGCACTGCTAGTCAGTCCCCAGTGGCCCAATATTGAACTTGCTTGTGCGGTGACCGGTGCCAAGCTCAACTTTGTGCGGCAGCGGGAAACCCCACAAGGCTGGCACCTGTCCGTTGATGAGATCATTGCCGCGGTAACGCCCAACACCAAGTTGATTTTTGTCAACTCGCCCTGCAATCCGACCGGTTGGGTCATGCCTCAGGATGAGCAGCGCAAACTATTAGCCTATTGCCGTGACAATAATCTGCTGTTGTTAGCCGACGAGGTGTATCACCGGTTTCACTATGGCATGCACCATGCGCCATCTTTCATAGAGATAGCCCAGGATGATGATCCGATCGTCATTGTGAATGGCTTTTCCAAAAGTTGGGCAATGACCGGCTGGCGTGTAGGCTGGGTGGTTGCCCCGGCCGAACAGGCAACGCACTGGACACTCTTGTCGGAATGTTTTGCCACCGGCGCAACCGTCTTTGCTCAGCCGGCCTGTATTGCCGCCTTGACGCAGGGAGAGCAGTTCGTCTCCCAGTTGGCAAAGCAATATGACCAGGGGCGGAGTCTGGTGATGGACCTTCTCGGCAACCATCCGGCTATTGAGATGCCACCGCCAGCGGGTGCCTTTTATGCCTTCCCGAAAATCAAAGGCATCCACTCCAGCCTCAAGTTTGCCCAACAATTATTAGCCGAGGAGGACGTTGGCGTGGCACCGGGATATACCTTTGGCCCGGATAATGAGCAGCACATCCGAATTTGTTTTGCCCTGAGCCTTGAGCGGTTGGAGGAAGGGCTGAAAAGAATCGTGAAATTCATTGACCGAGGCTCGTATGCGGCAGTTAAGTGATTTTTGGCAGGGGTAGGCAATGCAGCAAGCGCTAAATAAACAGACTCTAAAGAAACAATCTCTCAATAAACAGAGACTGCATACCATTCTAGTTGATGATGAACCTTTGGCACGGCGGAGCCTCAGCCTCATGCTGGAAGCGATGGATGATGTACACCTGGTTGCTGAGTGTAGTAGCGGTGCGGAAGCCTTGAACAGAATAGCCGAACTGTCACCAGACCTGGTGTTTTTTGACATTCAGATGCCCGGCATGAGCGGCTTTGAGCTAGTCACCAAATTGCAACAGGACGCCATGCCGCTGGTGGTGTTTGTAACGGCGCATGACGATTATGCCGTTGAGGCTTTTAATCATCATGCGGTGGACTATCTGCTGAAGCCGGTGCAGGAAGCGCGATTAAGGGTGGCACTTGATCGTGCCCAGCGGAACAAAAATCTTGAGGGTGCAGCACAAGATAAACAGCGATTGCTGGAGCTACTCATCGGCATCACCGGCAGGACAAAGACATCGGTTGCCCAGTTGATGCAGGACTACACCCCTGGCGACGCTCGGCAAAATAAGCTCGCCATTAAAAAGAACGGCGAGATACAACTGGTGCCCGTAGCCGATATTGACTGGATAGACGCGACCGGCGACTACATGTGCATCCATACTGTTGATGAAACCCACATCATGCGGAGCACTATGCAGAAGCTTGAGCAGCTACTCGACCCCGTGCAATTTCAGCGAGTCCACCGTAGCACCATAGTGAACCTTGAGCGGGTCACCCAGGTCTGCCCGCATCAGAATGGCGAGTTTCATCTGCTCTTGGCTAATGGCACTAGCATCAAGATGAGCCGTACCTATAAAGATAAGGTCAAGCACTTTTTATGACAATTATTATTCACGGTGGTGCGGGCAACATTATTCGGGCGCGCCTGACGCCAGAGATTGAAGCGGCTTATCGGCAGAAGTTGACCGAGGCGGTGCAAGCAGGGCAGCAACTCTTGCAACAGGGCGATAGCAGTAGCCAGGCTGTTATTGCCGCTATCCAGGTGTTGGAAGATTCGGCGCTGTTTAATGCCGGGCATGGCGCGGTGCTGAATAATCAAGGCTATGCGGAGCTTGATGCCTCCATCATGGAGGGTGCTGACTTGAATGCGGGTGCCGTAGCGGGCGTCACCCATATCAAAAATCCCATTTTGTTGGCGGCCCGGGTGTTAGGTCATTCACCGCATGTCTTTTTGGCCGGTGCCGGCGCGGAGGAATTTGCTCGCGCTGAGGGTTTTGAGCTGGTGGACAATGAATATTTTACGACTCAACGGCGGCGCCTGCAGTTACAGCGAGTACAGCAGAGCCTTGCGGGGTCTGCTGATGGCTTGGGGATGAACGAAGATGAAGCTGATCCTTTTGATGACCCTGGCATTGAGAAGACCGAGCCAGCGGGTGATGACTCCCACGAAGACGACAAGCCTCTGGGTACGGTCGGTGCCGTCGCGATTGATCAAAAAAACAATATATCCGCGGGAACCTCAACCGGCGGTCTCACTAACAAGCAGTTTGGTCGTGTAGGCGATGCCCCGATGATCGGCGCCGGTACCTATGCGGATAATCATGTGGGCGGCATTTCCGCCTCGGGGCATGGCGAATACTTTATTCGGGTAGCGGTAGCGTCTGATATCTGCGCCCGGGTGCGCTATCAGGGAGTTTCCTTCCAGCAAGCGGCTGACGACCTGATAAAAGGCAAGCTGGTGAGGATGGGCGGATACGGCGGTGTTATTGGCATTGACAGGCATGCCGAGCCGATGGTGTCCTATAATTCTCTGGGCATGTATCGGGCTTCCATCAATCGTGCGGGCAAACTTGAAGTGGCCATCTTTGATGATTAGACGCTGGTGCATGCCATCCTCCTAAATCAGGGGTCGGCAGCCGCAAGTCTTGAGCAAAGGGCGGACAACCGCTAGGCTTGCCTCCGGAGTTGGCTAGGCAATCGCTGTCCTGCATGGCAGGAGGGAGGAAAGTCCGGGCTCCATAGGGCAAGGTGCCAGGTAACGCCTGGGGGACGCGAGTCCACGGCAAGTGCCGCAGAAAATATACCGCCAGCCTCGGCTGGTAAGGGTGAAATGGTGCGGTAAGAGCGCACCGCACGTTCGGTAACGAGCGTGGCAAGGTAAACCCCACCTGGAGCAAGACCAAATAGGAATCCGTACATCGTGACCCGCGATCAGGATTCGGGTAGGTCGCTAGTGCAGATGTCTGGCGACAGGCATCGTAGAGGAATGATTGTCCACGACAGAACCCGGCTTATCGGCTAACTCCCCCGATTCCAACACCCTTCTGATTGGTATAATCATTGGGGCGTTAGTGGTGGCTTTCTTTATTCGATTTCTACATGAAGCGATAGTGGGAAAAGTAGTACTAGAACGAAGGAAAAAAACAAAAGGAGAAGCAAAAATGAAACTAATTGCAATAGCCCTGATGTTGGCAGTATCACTAGGAGCAAATGCATCTGGATGGGAAGAGACATCGTTTACTGACCCATTCACGGATGAAATAAGATATTTCATAGAAAAAGAAGGGGTAACAGTACAAAAGCCTGATTTTCCGTATGATGATATGACTGTAAAAATAGGCTATCAATGCTATAAAAATTATGACTATTGTAGCTGGATTTTTATATTCAGTAAAACACCATACATATCCAGAGGGGTGCATCAATCAGGTGCGTTGGGGGTTCTTGGCGCATTTTCTGGCGACCCCACTGCTGGAGTTAGTTATGGGGAGTACGGGCGTATGAGATTCGGGAGAGGGGTCGCGTATGAACCTTTTACAATAGAATACAGCCCTTCTGGCGTAAACACCATCCGCCTTATTACTATAAAGGGAGCGGTTTGGGGGACTAATTCAGACAGAGAAGTATTCCGAGTGATTGAAAAGGAAGGGAGTAACTATATGCGTATCTCAGTCCCCATGGGAGAATTGGGAGCCTCAGGAATATATGGATTTGACATAGAAAACTTCCCCCAAACAGCCGCAGAGTTTAGAGAAAAAATGGGGGTAAAGAAAGTAAAATGGATGCCTTGTCCTAACAAGAAATTAAAAAGAAAAGAATCTTGTCCGTTCTAGAGTCCCCCCGCATGCCGTGCTTTGTTTGTGTTCACAGATTCGATGACAAACTTGAATAGCAGCATTGACGAACTGGATTCCCGGGGCAAGCCCGAGAATGACGGCGGGGCTGAGGGCTCTTATAACCCCAATAACCAGGCAGACATTGCCAGCCTGTCCTCGTCATTGAGTAGCAGGGGTGGCATGGGTGGGGTGGGCGTCTTGTAGTAGGCTGCCAGAGAATCCACCGTGTATTTGCTGCGGAGGTTGGCGAGGGGTTTCAAGCCAGACTTATCCTTGGCAGCCAGCGTATGACATGCTTGGCAACCGCGGCGCATATAGAGT
Organism: Candidatus Azotimanducaceae bacterium; assembly: GCA_965208605.1. Taxonomy (GTDB): domain Bacteria; phylum Pseudomonadota; class Gammaproteobacteria; order Pseudomonadales; family Azotimanducaceae; genus UBA9659. The sequence goes on from OZ242345.1 coordinate 2,509,010, forward strand.
GCTTCCCCTCGGGCTTTAAGGCTTGCCAAACGTGCCGGTGGAATGTCTTCAAGCCCCGTGTTGGTGGTGTGCATGCCGGTCTTACCCTGCTTATCCATGCCCTGCTTATCCATGCCCTGCTTATCCATGCCCTGCTTATCCATGGAAGACATGCCATTGCTGGGCGGCGCCTCCTCGCCATAGCAGACCCGGTAAATAGTGCCCGCATAATCGTCACTAATATAGGCACAGTCGTCTGCCCCCATGGCGATGTCTACGGGGCGACCGATAACATCGCCCGCCAACTCAAAGCCGGCAAAAAAGTCGCGCTCATCAAAGCCGCCGTCCTCCCGACGATGCAGAGACACCACCTTGTATCCGTCATGGGTGGAACGATTCCAACTGCCATGCAGGGCAACCAGGGCGGCATCTTTATAGTCGTCTTGCCAGGCTTGATGACGGATGAAATGTATACCCAGAGGGGCGTTGTGGGCGCGGAACTCGTGCACTGGCGATATTGCACCCGGCAGCTTGGTGGCATCGCCCAGGTCCGGGTCCAGGTCTCCCGTGCCATTCACAAAGGGCCAGCCGTAGAAGCCGCCCATTTTAATCTGGTTTAATTCGCAGGGGGGATAGTCGTCCCCGAGCAGGTCGCGGCCGTTGTCAGTAGCGTAGAGTTGTTGGTCAAAAGGCGCCCAGTCCATGCCCACACTGTTGCGTAGCCCGGTGGCGACTCTTTGCTCACCGCTGCCATCAGGCCGGTAGCGGGTGATGGCGGCGCGCCGAGGGTCTTCTTGAAGGCAGACATTGCAGGTTGAACCAGCGCTCAGATACAGGAAGCCATCTGCACCGAAGCGAATGGTTTTTGACCAGTGATTGCCGCCGTCTCCTAGCCCCGTGATGATGTGTTCGTACTTGCCCTGCGTCATGCCGGTTGCATGCTCAAATCGAATCCTGCCGATGGCGTTTGATTCGGCGATGTATAACCAGTCAGCGTAGAAATCTACACTGTGTGGACGGCTGAGATTCTCTATCAGCGTCTCTATGTTATCGGCGATGCCATCGCCATTAGTGTCCCGAATGAGCATCACCTTGCCGTCCTTTGGCCGGGCAACAACCAGGTTGCTGCTTTTTGAGAGGGGCTTTGAGAAGGGCGCTGCTAAGGGCTCCGAGAAGGGCACTGCTAAGGGCTCCGAGAAGGGCGCTACTAAGGGCGCTGAGAGGGGCTTGGAAAAAGCCATAAAGCGGACCCCGGGCAGGTCCTGGGCATAAATACCGAAGCTAAACCCGGGTGGAAGTTGTAACCTCGCTTTCCGGGTCATCTCTGTTGGGGCATCAATGCTCGCCCCAAAGAGTGAATTGAAGAGGATGCCCGGGGTCATGGGCACCCAGAGCAGAAGTATCAGGATGCCGATGACTAGCAGGGCAGGGATGACCAGAAGAAACTTCCACATGGTTGAGTCCTTTTGCTTGCGGCTGCTGGATATTTGATGCTTGCTGAAGCATAGCACGGTATATATCAGTAGATGATGAAAGTAGTATGCTCGCGCGGGGCGGCAATTGGTGCCTGCCCATGTGTGCCAATGCTTACTCAGGTGCGCCAATGCTTATCAATGCTTATCAGGAAGGGAGAGAGATGCATGTCCAATACGATGCACGATGCTCAGGCAGAGACTGACAAGCCGGGGGCTAAAAAACCGCCGAAATTAGGCGGCATCTATGCCCATTATGTGTTGTTTGTGTTGGTCATCGTGTACATCTTCAACTTCATTGACCGCAGTATCCTCGCCATCCTCGCGCAAGACATACAGGCTGACCTGGGGGTTACCGATGCCGAGATGGGTTTTCTCTACGGCACAGTGTTTGCGGTTTTTTATGCGGTCTTTGGCATTCCCTTGGCGCGCTTTGCCGATGTCTGGATCAGGCGGAGTTTGATTTCCATTGGCTTGCTTTTCTGGAGTCTCATGACCGCCCTGTCTGGCCTTGCCCGTTCCTTTACGATGCTTGCCAGCTTCCGTATCGGCGTGGGCATAGGTGAGGCGAGTGCTTCCCCGGCGGCCTATTCCATGCTGTCTGATTACTACTCGCCCCGGCTCAGGGCGACGGTAATCGCTATCTATTCCTCAGGGGTTTACATCGGTGGCGGGATTGGTCTCTTCCTGGGCGGCTTTGTGATGGAGACCTGGAATACAACCTATCCCGATCACCTGGCTTCCCCCTTTCAACTGAAGGGTTGGCATGTCGCTTTTATGGCCGTGGGTATCCCGGGTATGTTGATGGCCTTGTGGATGCGTACCCTGCGCGAGCCTGCTAGAGGGATGAGTGAAGGGCTGGTTACTGAAACTCATCCGGCACCATTTTCTCTTTTGAAAACTGAACTCATGGCCATGTTGCCCCTGGTGAATCTGGTGGGTTTGAGGCGCACCGGTGCTTCTATCCCCATTAACCTGATAGCGGCGGCAGTGATTGCTCTGGTATCCGTGCTTCTGTATTACCTGACGGATAATGTAGCGCAATGGCTCGCTCTGGGTACCGGGGTCTATGTGACCTTTTCCTGGGCGCAGTCCTTGAAGGCTCGGGACCCTGCCACCTACGAGATGATCTTCAAATCAAAAGCCATGGTGTACACCATGATCGCTTTCCCGACTATTTCTTTTGTGACCTACGGGGTTGGTTTCTGGACTGCACCGCTGCTACTGCGTATGCACGATACTAATCCTGCCGAAGTAGGGCTGTATATTGGTTTGGGCAGCGCCTTGGGGGGGCTGATAGGCGTTACGCTGGGCGGCATGCTGGCGGATCGCTTCAAGCGACGGCATCCTGCGGGCAGATTGGTCATCGGTTATCTGGCGGTGTTTGGCAGCACGCCGCTGATCTTGTGGATGATTTATACCGACAACCTCATGACTGCCTTCATCCTGAACTTTGCTCATCATTTCTTCAGCGCGTCCTGGCCGGGCATCCCGCCATCAACGGCGGCAGATCTGGTGTTGCCCCGAATGCGCGCGGTAGCGGGTGCCTACTATATTCTGGTGAATACCATGATCGGGCTGGCAATGGGACCCTTCGTGATGGGCCGACTCTCGGACTTCTTTATTAGCACCGGTATGAATACAGCAGAGTCATTGCAGCAGGCTATTGCCAGCTCCTTGTTGATATTTGTGGTCACTCTGGTGTTCCTGACGCTCGCTTGGAAGCATCTGCCCAGAGATGAGGCCTCAAGGTTGACTCGGGCCCGGGCCCAGGGTGAAGTGATTGCGCAGTTGTAGCAATGATATAAAATTGATGTACATCGCCTTGGCAGGGAGTTGCTTGACAGAGAGTTGCACTTTCCATCTTGAGTTTTAGAATAGATTTGTGCTATGAGGTATAAGAACCGGAACAGATATAGGGCATGTCCATGAAAACACTAAGACACTACTTTATTGGTAGCGACCTTGATGAGCTGGAACTATTTGAGAAACAACTAGAGTCAGCAGGTGTTGAGACGCCACAAATCCATGTCTTGACGGATGACGATACGGGCGCGGCAGATCATCATCGTCTCCACGAAGTACAATCCTTGATGAAAAAAGACATTATCCATGCCGCGGAGGTGGGCGCACTCATCGGGCTTGTCGCGGGGCTGTCGGTGCTGTTGTTTGGTTTATTCAGTGGCTTGGCAGATGAAGTCACTGGTATGTGGCCTTTTATTTTTCTTGCCATTATTGTGCTTGGTTTTTGCACCTGGGAAGGCGGGCTCTTTGGTATCCAGGCAATCAATGTTCGCTTTAAGCGATTTGAAGATGCGGTCGCTCAAGGCCGGCATGTATTTTTTGTGGATCTGCGTACCGACCAGGAAGCAATTCTGCAATCAATCATTGCCCAGCATCCGCATCTGGAAGTAGCCGGTACCGAAGCAGGCACACCGGGGTGGATTCATCAATTCCGAAAATGGATCTTTTGGTTTGTTGACCGTAATTTCCTGAGCCAGTCTCAGATCAATCGGCGCGAGCCTAAATAGGGTCAGTTCAGGTCAGTTCAGGTCAGTTCAGTTCAATCTCCCCGCCGTCATTTTATCCGCAGAAAAGTTGATAAACTTAAAACTGCGGGGATTAATTGGAAAAATAGAGAAATCTATTATGAAACCAATCAAATTAGAAGATCCATTCAGACCTGATTTTGGCGACACCCCGCCACATCTGGCAGGACGCGAAGATGTACAATCTTTATTCCGGGGAAATATCACCGAAATGTCTAATGGGCAATCTGGTAGGACAACAGTTTTGTATGGACCAAGAGGGATGGGTAAAACCGCATTGTTAGGATGGTTCAAAGATGAAGTTGAGCAAAGCGAGGCAAAAAAGAATTCAATACGTGTGGTTTGGGTGACGCCGCATAAATTAAATTCGCCACTTGATTTGTGGAACTCTTTGTTACCGCCACCATCTTGGATTAAGGAACGCTTGGGTAAACTCAAGAAGGCTAATGCTGGTATTGAATTACAAGGCGTAAAAGCCGCTGTTGGTTTTGAGTTAGCAGAATCAATCAACCAAGAATTTGAAAATACTTTAATTAAAAAGAACAAAAAACGTCCATTGATATTGTTACTGGATGAAGCGCATAAAATGGGTACAGGTTTATGTTATCAATTGTTAAACGTCTATCAAATAGTTCGCAAGGAAACGCCTTTCATGTTGGTGTTGGCTGGCACGCCTGGACTGCAAAATTTTCTGTCAAACGTTGGTGCTACCTTTGTTGAACGTGCCAGATATATTAGTCTTGGACGATTGGATGAACAATCTGCAGCGGATGCGATAAGTAAACCGTTTGAGGAACAGGGCATACAAATAACCGATGACGCTTTGTCCATTATCGTTGAGGACAGTCAATGCTATCCATACTTTTTACAAGAATGGGGTAGTTCTCTTTGGATGGAAGCAAACAAAACAAACTTGACATGCATAACTGATGAACAGGTTGCGGTTGTAAAACCAAAAATTGCAATTATAAAACAGAAAATGTACGAGGGACGTAGAGATAAATTAAAAAAACTTGGGTTGCGGGCAACGGCTATTGCTATTGCACAAGCATTTCAAGATACAAAAGCAATGTCAGATGATGCGATTATGGAAGTTATTACAGATAATTTATCGATTGATACATTGAATACACAGTCAGATATTGAACGTCTACAAACATTTGTTGATCAAGATTTCATTTGGCGACCACTGGGGTCGGTTTTATATGAACCGGGTATTCCCAGTTTAATGACTCATATACTGAATCAGCAACCGTCGCCTGTTAAGACAAAATAAAACCCACGCGGACGAGTCATGCTTGCCCCCATTGTCGCCGAAAGGATAGCGGCTTGCGGCGCCCCGCGCCGTCAGGATCAAAGAAGGCGAGAAGAATGACGGCGCGGAGAGGTCATATCTGGTGAATCTGTACAATAAAGAGCCTTTATTGTATATAAAGAAGGTATAGTAGCCGCCTGTAGCCTGTACGCACATATAAACACACACTATGGGGGAAATTTAGCATGCATAATCACATCAAACCTTTTCGTGCCGCCGCAACCGCCGCAACCGCAGTAACAACCGCAGTATTAACCAGAGTAACAACCGCATTAACAACCAGAGCATTAACCGCAGTGCTGATTTGGGGGATTAGTTCCTGGGCGCTTGTGGCGACTGCTGCCGAGACTGTTAGTACTGACGAGAATGTGGTGCTTGAAGAAATCATTGTCACCGCTCAAAAACGCGAACAGAGTCTGCGAGATCTTGCTGCCTCCGTTAATGTAGTCGGTGGCAAGGCTATCAGTGACTACAATGTGCTGGATTTCACGGAACTGGAAAATGTGACTACCGGCCTGTTTCTTACTCGTCAAAATGCGAGAAACGCCATCGTCAGCCTGCGCGGCCTGCGCGTTGACCCGGAATCGGGTTCGGCGCCCGCTGTGGATATCTATTTGAATGGCGCCCCGGTCCGTAACCGGGTTGCCTTCGGGCAGATGTATGATATTGAACGGGTGGAGGTACTGCGCGGTCCTCAGGGGGCTTTCCAAGGTAAAACATCCCCTGCGGGTTCCATTCAAATCTATACCAGAAACCCGAATATGAATGAGCTTGACGGTTATGCCCAGGCCCAGGCCGGTTCCAACGATGCCACTAGATTCCAGGGCGCCCTGAGCTTGCCGCTGATTAAAAATATACTGGCGGTGAGAATTGCCGGCGAACATGACCGCAATGATGGTGAGGAGATTACCAATCTCATTACGGGCAAATTGCAGGACCATGAGTCGGAATCCCGGCGGGTCTCAATAGTCTGGAATCCGAGCGAGAATTTTAGTGCGGTCTTGAAGTACGACAATATTGAGCGTAAGGACTTTGATGCCAAGCGATTAGAAGGGGCTCGTTCTACCCTTGCCTCTCCACAGTCGGGTACACCGACCCCCTGTGCCTTTGCGGGCAATATTCCAGCAGCAGCCACCTGTATCACTCTTGATGCGGATGAACGTGCGGCTCTGGCGGCAACCGATGACTATGTCACCTTTGACGCGGACATCTATAATCTGCATTTGAATTGGTATTTTACTGGGCATAAGTTGTCTTGGAATGTTAACTACATAGATTCTGAGAGCTTTTCCCGGCAGGAAAACGACGCCACCTACAATCTGGGTTTGCAGAATGCCCTCCTTGGCCTGGGCCCGACGGGGGTTACCTTTAGCAATGATTTCCGCACCTTCCAGACATCGGCCACCAGCGTGACCGCCAAGGTGCACGAACTGCGCCTGGAGTCGGACCGGGAAGGCAACTGGCAGTATATGCTGGGCTTCTATTCTGATGTTCAGGATACGTTGACACCCTTTATTGCCTGGAGCGCAGCGGCACGGTATGTACCCATTGCGAGTGCCTTTCCGCCAGAGAATTTAACCGCGCCGATACCGGCAATACCCATGTTTGGGTTGCCCCCCTATGATTTGACCATTACTGGCGGCACGATTGTCGGTGCCAACTTTTCTACTATTGGGCGTATTCCGTTTGATTCCGAAAATCAAGCCCTATTCACGCACCACAAGATTACCCTCAATGACCGAGTCACCCTGGAAGCAGCACTCCGCTACACTGAGACGGAACGTTTCACCGAGACCAATATTCTATTTGGTGAGTATTATCAGCCTGAGTTGGTTGAAATTCAGGGGCTCACCTATAGCACCAGCTTGCCTTTGCCGGCTACGGTGACCGACCCTGCCGCCCAGGGTTATGCGGCTGGCCTCCAGATGGGCTTTCTCGGTAATATAGGCGCCACGAATATAGTCGCCATTCCAGAGGAGCTTAAAACTTTTGAGGATGATGCGCTCACTGGGATGCTGTCGGTACGTTATAAGTACAGCGAGGATATGTATATGTATGCCTCTTATAACCGGGGTTATCGCATAGGGGGTATCTCGGTGGTACCCGCACCCTTCGCGATACCCTCAGACCTGTTGATCTATGGCCCGGAGAAGAGTGATTCGCTTGAGGTGGGTATTAAATCTGGTTTTTGGGATGGGCGCGGTGAGCTGAATGCGGCGCTCTTCCACCAGCGGCTGAATGATCATTTCGGTCGGGTGGTTAATCTGGAGGCGAATCGTAACAATATCCCTGATGATACCTGTGTGATGAGTGTTGCTGAAAACTGTATAGATGGATTTCCGGGCGGTATATCTTTTAATGGTGATGCCACCAGTACGGGCCTTGAAGTTGAAGCACGACTCCTGCTACTCAATAATTGGTCCCTGAACCTGGGTGCCACCTGGGTTAAAGCGGAATGGGATTCAGCAGCGGCACCCTGTAATGACCGTACCGCTGATGAAATTGTAGGCCGATGTGATATAGGGGGGCAACAGATTGCCGGTGAGCCGAGCTTCTCTTTTAATCTCAATACGGAATATCGCGAGCCTATAAGCGGTGATATGAGCGGCTTCGTCCGTGCTTCATGGAAGTATAAGGGAGATATAGTTTCCACCGCCGCCCAGGCTACGGGTGCTTCACCGCCTAAGACGGACGCTTACAGTATTATGAATCTGTATCTCGGTGTTGAAAGTGCGTCGGGCCTAGTGCTCACCCTCTGGGCAAAAAATTTGCTTGATGAAGATGCGCGTACCGACTTCAGGAATCCGGGAGATAATTTGGATACTGCTGGTGATTTTCAGCAGGTGCATCAAGTTCCTCAGCGCACCTATGGTCTGACCACGAGATATAATTTTTAGAAGCGCGCTCAAGAAGAGTCCTCAAGAAGCGCCCTCAGCACCCGCACTCGAAGGCAATGCCGCTTGTTCCTCTGGATTCCCCCCGAACCCGGTCGCCCCACCTTTGGCGGGACGACCGGGCTCTTTGATTCTGACGGGGTTCGGCGAGGATGCTCCCCTCCCGCCGTCATTCTCGAGCTTGCTCGGGAATCCAGAGCAATGAACCCACCGGGGCAGTGAATGAGTGAATACATACCGGCAGGTGTTATGAAAATTTGCTCCCCCATACTGGTGTTACTCTTGACCCTGCCGCAGGGCTTCCCGTTGCTTGCTACGCAATCCCCCGGCACACAAGCCCCCGGCACGCAAAGACCCAATATCATTATCATGCTCGCCGATGATCTGGGTTGGAATGATGTCGGCTTCCATGGTGGCGATATTGATACGCCTTCTCTGGACCGGCTGGCGCAAGAAGGCGTAGAACTAAATCGTTTTTACACTACACCCATCTGTTCACCCACCCGGGCTGCCTTGATGACCGGGCGTAACCCCATGCGCCTGGGTGTTGCTTATGGCGTGATCATGTCCTGGGACAATGTGGGGGTGCACCCGGATGAACATTTTATCTCGCAGAGTTTGCAGTCCGCGGGTTATCAAACAGCCATAGTGGGCAAATGGCATCTTGGGCATGCGCAGCAGACCTATCATCCGAATAACAGAGGCTTTGAGCATTTCTATGGGCATTTGCATACCGAGGTGGGATATTACCCGCCCTTTGCCGTCCAGGGTGGGAAGGATTTCCAACGTAACGGGGTCTCTATTGATGATGAAGGTTATGAAACTTCCCTCCTGGCAGAGGAAGCCTCGCGCTACATTCGGGAGCGGGACAAGAAGAAGCCGTTTTTTCTGTACTTGCCGTTCCTGGCACCCCACACGCCCCTGGATGCGCCCCAGGCATTGCAGGACAAGTACCAAGACATCAATACTGACCTGCCACCTGCCCGTAGCCAGCAAACCGACTTTACCCGGCGCATTTCCAAACTATTATTAAGGCCAAGTGCCAGACCCATGTACGCTGCTGTGGTAGATGGCATGGACCAAGCCATCGGCAGGGTCTTGGACACATTGGATGAGGAAGCTATTGCCGACAATACTATCGTGTTGTTTTTTAGTGACAATGGTGGTGCTGCCTATTCTATAGGGGGTGCAGATAATGCCCCGCTACGTGGTGGCAAGGGCGAAACCTTTGAAGGCGGTATTCGTACGGTCGCACTCATGCGTTGGCCCGCGCAGCTCCCGGGGGGAGAAAAAATGACCTCCATCATGACGGTGATGGATGTGTTCCCCACTCTGGCAAAAGCGATTGGTATCACCCCGCAAAATACTTTTAAGTTAGATGGTAAAAATATGTGGCCTGCGATCGCCGAAGGAAAGACCACCGCCCGTGATGAGTATGTATTTTTTGCCTCGGAGACACCGATTTCTGGGCATTTTAATGTGACCCTATTCAATGATGAATGGAAACTAGTGCAGGAAATTGATCAAGACCAGCTCAGCACCACAGTGACTCAGTATCTATTCAAAATAACCGATGACCCTTATGAATATAAAAATCTGGCAAGTCGCTATCCTGAGCGGGTCAATGACATGGCTGCCAGGATTCGCGATTGGCGTTCGCTCTATCCTATCAGCGGTACTCGGGTAAGGTTGGTACCGCCGCCGGGCTGGCGTGCCCCCCGGGACTGGGCGACCTATCCCATACCCATGGCCGAGTTGCAAGACCGTGCCGCGCCCGGCATGCCGCCACCCGGTACGGAAAAGCTCCTGGATATGCAGCATGGCGAACGCGGCAGGTTGCTCTATGACTGTGAAACAAAGTGGTATCTCGGTGGCTTGTGTCTTCAAAATGCGCTCGAAGATAAGGGCAATTAATAGTCTCTTGAGACCCACTCTAGACAGAGCGCTTTTTGCTTATTGGGGCCTGCTGCGCCTTGGTATACGGAGTCTTGGTATGCGGAGTCTTGTTATGCTGAGCCTTGGTGTCGCGAGCATCTTTGTGGCGATATGTTTGCCGACCCCTGCTCAGGCTGAAAATAGACCCCCGAAAAATCCCTATCTTGCGGATTCCAGCTACGCCATGGCGCATGGCGACTCGGCACAACAAGATTCAGTTGCCCAGAAGGGCCCCACTGGACCCAGCCGTACCCTCGGTGCTGCTGATATTGACTATCGTCATCTTGGCCCAGCGCATTTTGGGGCGGTTATTTCCGGTGTCTATGCCGATGGTCGGCGGGTTTTTTGGGGCAATGGGATTGACCGTATTGTCAAGATGGATCACGACACCTATAGGGTGTTAGACGAGTACTTCTTCCCTGGAGCCATTCGCTATGATGCTGCTCAGGCTGATGAATCAATCGCCAGTTTTGATAAAAGCAATAGTGGTTTTTGGGCTATTTATCGTGCTTTTAAGGCAATGAGCAAACTGCGAGACCTGTCCAATCTCTACACGCTATTGGACCGGGAGCATGTCTATTATGTGGGCTCTAAGCAGGGACTCATCACGGCCTATGTTGATGCTGAGCCTGAGGATTCCCGCTCCCCAATTATTAAGCATGCTGAGTTTCAACTACCCGACTATATTACCGGTCCTGTCATGGGCTTGAATATGAGTTATGACGGCTGGCTGATAGTCGCGACCGAGCATGGTTATATGGCCGCTATCAAACGCGATTTTAGTGATTTCCGTTCCATTCGCCTCTTGCATAGTGAGGGTGCCGAAGACAAGGCAACGGGGCCGACGGGCAAGGGTTGGATTCGTAATGGTTTTGCCATTGACGATGCCGGCGGGGTGTACATTGCCTCTCAAGACCACATGCACAAGGTCATTTGGACTGGCGATGCGTTCAGCACTGACCCGGCCACCGGTGCCTGGACTGCTGCCTACCGGAATGGCAAGGGAGAAGGCACCGGTGCCACCCCTTCACTCATGGGTTTTGGGCATGAAGATCGGTTTGTGGTGCTTACCGACGGTGAAGCCTTGATGAATCTGGTGTTGTTCTGGCGAGATGCTATTCCAGATACTAGTTCAAACGCCGGGCAGCCAGTGCCGGGGGCACTCAACCGCCGCATTGCTGGCATCTTGCCCGTTGATATGGACGACCCTGAGCTGGAAGCCATTCAATCTGAACAATCTGTCGTGGTATCGGGCTATGGGGCACTGGTGGTGAACAACAATCCACGCGGCCTGCCCTGGTATCTGCCCGCCCAGGCCGGGAGCTTGCTGAGCAGTGTGCTGGGTAGTAACCCGGAGTACCAACCCTTTGGGGTGCAGAAATTCGAGTGGAATCCACAAGGGCAGGTACTGCAGGAGGCCTGGGTGAATAAGCAAGTCAGCTCTCCCAGCAGTGTGCCTATTGTCAGTGCGGGGTCAAACATGGTGTATCTCATTGGTGCAAGAGACAACCGATGGACATTGGAAGCCCTGAACTGGAGCAGTGGCGAATCCGAGTTTCATCAGGTCATTGGTGGGCAAAGATACAATGTGCTATTTGCAGGCACCATGCTGGATGAAAAGGGACGTATTCATTACGGTACTCCTTGGGGACGAGTAAGAATTAAATAGCTTGTTAAGACGCAGACTAGCGCCCGTACCTCCAGGTCGTAATCGGGGTTATTGACCCAGTTGAGACCCTGTCTTATATTGAATAAAATTGACACACTAGTTACCCCTTTTCTATATTATAAACAGTCTGTAGATGGTGCATAAACAGTAATAGTTTGTGAACGACAGCAGGATGAGCATTTTTGTCAACTAACCAGAGAGAGGCAAGTGATGGATAATTTTCTTCTCGTGTCGTCAGACTGCCATGCCGGGCTGCCCATCAAACAATACCGCAAGTATGTGGACCCCCAGTATCGGGAAATTTTCGACATAGCAGTACCGATTGAACTTGAAATGACTGATAAGGCATCCCAAACCTTTTTGGTTAAGGAAATCAACGAACAATGGCGCAAGGGTATAGAAACCGGGCTCAGTGGTGCTTGGGATCACGATAACAGGATAGATGTGCTTGACCGAGATGGCATTGCTGTTGAGGTGGTCTTCCCCGATGGGATTACTGAGGTCAACACGCCCCCCTTTGGGGCTGGCATTAGCCTGTCCACAAATGCGCATATCGTTCCTGATTTGCAATGGGCGGGTGCTCGGGCGCACAACCGCTGGCTGGCAGAGTTTTGTGCCAATGACCCGGTGCGCCACCTGGGTGTGGCGATAATACCGCTGGTTTGGGATATTCAAACCGCCATTGATGAAGCCCAGTGGGCAGCTGCCAACGGTCTGCGCGGGGTGGTGCTACCCAATCTCCCGGGTACCCAGCCTCAGTATCATCACACTCGGTATCATCCTTTTTGGCAGGCCTGTGAAGACCTGGGGTTGATCCTTCACTTCCATTCGGGCGGCGCGCCTATGGAAGAGTTTTTTGGCGTTGATTGGCCCAAAGAAGAACATCCTGAAAATATCGGCGCGGTGGGTTGTTATGTCTCTGAGGTCTTGTGGTGGACCTACCGGCCGGTGACTTTCATGATTTGGGGCGGTGTTTTTGAAAGCTTCCCCCAACTCAAGGTGGCGGTAACGGAAACCGGCACCGGCTGGATGATTCCGCCATGGCTACGATTGATGGATCATCAATACCATGATGTACAGTTTTCCGCCAAGATGGGCGACTTCAAGAGCCATTTATCCATGTCCCCCTCGGAATACTTCCATCGTAATGTGGGTATTGGGGCTAGTTGCCTGTCCCGCGCGGATGCTGAGTTGCGGCATGAAATTGGTTTAAAGCAGCTGATGTGGGGTAGCGACTATCCGCATCCTGAAGGCAGTTGGCCCAAGACACATGCGCATTTGATGGAAAGTTTTAGCGGTATTGCCGAAGACGAACTGGCTTTGATACTGGGCGAGAATGCGGTGAATTTTTACGGTATTGATCGGAAAGCAGCCCTATCAATAGCCGCGCGCATAGGACCTAAAAAGTCTGCATTTGCGGCTCCCCTAAGCCAGTAGAGCAGGAGCCCTCAGCGGGTTTATAGATAAAGAGCCCTCAGCGGGTTTATATGTAAAGAGCCCTCAGCGGGTTTATAGGTAAAGAGCCCTCAGCGGGTTTATATATAAAGAACCTTCTGCCAGAGGATACAGTATGAAAGATTTTACCGACAAGCTTGCAGTCATCACCGGGGGTGCTAGTGGTGTAGGGCGTTCTATTGCTTTTGCTCTGGGCAAGCGGGGTGCCAGGATAGTGATTTCCGATGTGGACCAGGGGGCGCTTGAAGCAACCAGCCAAGCACTGACCGATGCGGGCATCACTGCCCGCGGTGTGTATTGTGATGTGACCTCAATGGACTCTTGTCAGGCTTTAGCAGATTCGGCACTTGAAACTCATGGTGGTATTGACCTGGTGTTTGCCAATGCGGGCATCGCCGCCGGCGAAGCAGGTGCCCTGTGGGAATATTCGGAAAAGGACTGGCACTGGAGTTTTAATGTCAATATCTGGGGCGTAATTCATACTATTCGTGCTTTTATGCCCATTTTGATAGCCCAGGACCGTGAAGCGCATTTCAGCATTACCGGCTCCGGCAATGGTGGCTTGGTTATCCTCCCCGATGTACCCATTTACACCGCTACTAAGGCGGCGGTGCATGCCATAACGGAAAATCTTTATATCCAAACCGAAGCCACCCCCATCAATGTGCATGCGCTCTTTCCCGGTCCCCATGTGGTGGATACGGGGCTGTTCAACTCGTCCCGGGTACGTCCAGAAGAGTTTAAAAAACCGGGTGTAGAAACGAATGAAACCGGCATCAGCTCGGTTGAGGATATGCTGAAGATGGCGCAAGAATTCGGTATCACCCTAGAGGTTACCCACCCGGACGAGGTCGCCGAGATGGCGATCAAAGGCATTGAAAATAATCAATTTTGGATCCTAGCTACCACTCCAGGCACTGATGCTGCACTGCAGGCGAGGCTGGATATGATCAACAACCGTACTAATCCTGTCAGACTGATGCTCGGAGGCTAATAATATGTCTGCTATCCACGCTACTCATGATGCTACTCAGCAAAAATCCCGTTATGAACAACCCATTCCTTATGGCTGGTATTGCGTTGCCTACAGCAATGAGTTGCCGCCGGGGGAGGTAAGACCCCTCAAGTATTTTGGTGAAGACCTGGTGTTGTTCCGCACCGAAGGGGGGGAAGCCAAAGTGCTGGAAGCCTACTGCCCGCATCTGGGTGCGCACCTGGGACACGGTGGGACGGTGCATGCAGGATCCATCGCTTGTCCCTTCCATGGCTGGCAGTTTGACGGTGCTGGCATGCTGACCTCAGTGCCCTACGCCAAAAAAACACCGCCCAGAGTTGCCGGTAAGCAGTGCTTGCACAGCTACCCCATCAAGGAGAGTCGGCAGTTGATTTGGGTCTGGTATCACCCGGAGCGGATAACCCCCCTCTGGGAAGTAGATGAAGTGGAGGAATTGGCGGGCGATAACTGGACGGATTACGACTGCTATGAGTGGCAGGTCAAATCAGTGATTCAGGAAATGGGGGAAAATGCCGTCGACACCGCGCACTTTGTTTATGTGCATGGCACACCAGAAATACCTGTTGGTGAAATCATAGTGGAAGCGCACCGCCGGTCTACCGATGTTGCCATCAAGGTGACTGATTTGGATAACCCCACTCCCAAGGGTGAGGCACCCAATATTGTTGATGGCAGGCTGTTTACTCGTAGTGTTGGTCCCGGGCAGACGGTGCAGGTATTTGATACTTTTTTCAAAACCGTCATGTTGGGTAGTGTCACGCCTATTGATCGGGAAACTGTGCATCTTCGTTTTACTTTTACCCAGCCCATTGGGCAGACCGAGATGCAAAAAAATATCGGCGAGATGGCGATAGCGGAAATAGTGCGTCAGGTGAAGCAGGACATTCCTATCTGGGAACACAAAAAATACCGCGCCAACCCCGTGCTTTGTGATGGGGATGGGCCTATTAACAAATATAGACAATGGTTCCAGCAGTTTTATGTTCCAGAATCTGCTGCCGACCAGGCTCCCATTCGTTCAACATCCACAGGATAGAGGTAAACATCATGGCCGACGCTCCGCAGACTAATCCCGGTGAAATCATGGGCTGGCCCATGTTGCAGTTCGTTTACCGAACAGACCCAGACAAGCTGGCCGCCTTGCTACCGCCGGGTATTGACCCAGGCGCTGAGCCCAGGGTCAACATTACTGTCTATAACTACCCGGTGCCCGACGAGCCAGAACTGGGTGTGCTGACCACCGTTGATGCCGACTTTGAAGGTGTTGCCGGCCAGTATGCGCTGGGTTATGGCATCAATCAGGAATCGGCAATATTCAATAGCCAGCAGATGAATGGTCAACCCAAATACCCCTGTGACATTCAGTACTATCGTTTTGGCGACCGGGTAACTGCTAGATGTACGCATCAGGGGTATACCTTTCTCAAATTTCAAGGCGAGGTCACGGGGGTTGCCTCAGAAGAAGACACTCGTGAAGTGAATGAATGGTGGATTAAGGTGTCTCGGGCAGTCGGCGTCATGCCTATTGGCGATGAATATGACTTCCCCCCTAGCGTTGTCCGGGTGAAAAGCACCTACGGTACCGCATATAAAGAAACCTTGAATGGCACCCTAGAGTTGCTGCCTAGCCCTTGGGATCCGCTCGCCGAATTGCTACCCATGCATGAGCAGCTGTCTGCAGATCTATGGACGCCGACCTTCTTGGGGCGTGAGGTTTTCCATGCCGGTAAACTGGACCCCGTGGCATTTTTGCCGTACCTGGATGTGATTGGCGGGTCGCGTTGGCCCGGCACCTTTGGCGGACCTAAAAGAGAGCTTTAGACATATCGCCGTCATTCTCGAGCCTGCTCGGGAATCCAGAGGAACAAAGGCAACCACCGTGGGGCATGTACACATCTGGCCGTCATTCTCGAGCTTGCTCGGGAATCCAGAGGAACAAAGGCAACCACCGTGGGGCATGTACACATAACTTTTGATTTACGGAGAAGGAGCAACTGACCGCCGATGAAATTTGCTAGCACTTCAACCTACATTGCCACTGAGGAACTCGGGATGGCAGTGAACGCCGCGGTGACCCTGGAGAGGCCGCTACTCATCAAAGGTGAGCCGGGGACGGGCAAGACCATGCTCGCTGAGGAAATTGCCCAGTCTCTGGGTATGGAGTTGATTTCCTGGCATATCAAATCAACCACCAAGGCACAGCAGGGTCTCTATGAATATGATGCGATTTCCCGGTTACGGGATTCACAACTGGGTGATGAACGAGTACACGACATCAACAATTACATAGAAAAAGGCAAGTTGTGGGATGCCTTTGCTGCAGAAGAGCGGGTAGTGCTGTTGATTGATGAGATTGACAAGGCCGACATTGAGTTCCCGAATGATCTGCTGCTTGAACTGGACAGAATGGAATTCCATGTCTATGAAACCGGAGAAAGAGTCAAAGCGAAGCATAGACCGGTGATTGTCATTACCAGTAACAATGAAAAAGAATTACCGGATGCCTTTTTGCGTCGTTGCTTCTTTCATTACATTCAATTTCCAGATCGGGACACTATGGTGGAAATTATTGCAGTACACCATCCCCAGATCAAACAGGATTTGGTGAAAGAAGCTATGGAGATTTTCTTTGATGTACGTAGTGTACCGGGGCTCAAGAAAAAGCCATCAACATCAGAATTGATAGACTGGCTGAAACTACTGATGGCGGACGACATCCCGGAGGAAATTCTCACCAACAGAGATACCACCAAGGCAATCCCGCCGCTCTATGGTGCACTGGTGAAGAATGAACAGGATGTGCAACTTTTGGAACGGCTTGCGTTTATGCATCGGCGCCGAGGCAACGCGGTAAACCAAACATAATTCAGCACCGTGAAGTGACGGGGCAAGCCGCCCCGCGCCGTCATTCTCGAGCTTGCTCGGGAATCCAGAGTGACGACGGCGTAAGCCGCCTGAAGGAGCAAGGCAACGCGGTAAACCAAACATAATTCAGCACCGTGAAGTGACGACAAGATGTTAATCAATTTCTTTTTTACTCTGAAAAAAGCCAGGATCCCGGTATCCATTACCGAACTGCTGCATCTATTAGAACTGCTCAAGGCTCGGTTGGTGTATGCGGACCTGGATGAGTTTTATTATCTGAGCCGGATGGCGCTGGTGAAGGACGAGCGCTATTACGACAAGTTTGATCGAGCATTCACGGCCTACTTCAAGGGGCTTGATGACTTTTCTAGTTTGCTGGCTTCCTTGATGCCTGATGAATATCTGCGCCGAGAATTTGAGAAAAATCTGACCCCCGAAGAACTGGAAAAAATCAACTCATTGGGTGGCTTGGAAAGGCTGATTGAGGCTTTCAAAAGAGAAGTTGAGCAGGCCGCCCGAGGTGAAGGGGAGGCAGCGGGCAGAGACGGACGCGGCGACAAGGGGAGAGGAGGCGAAAGTAAAGCACGAAAAGGCAAGAAAAGACGCGGCAAACGTGCCTGGGCAAGGCGCGACTACAAGACCTATGACGACAATATTGAACTCGGTACTCGGGGGATCAAAATTTCCTTGAGGCGACTGCGCAAGCTCGCCCGTCAGGGGGCAGCGGACGAGTTTGATATTGATACCACTATTGATAAGACCGCCAAGAACGGCGGTTTGCTGGACATCATCATGCGTCCCGAAAGGCGCAATACCATTAACGTCCTGCTGTTGCTTGATAACGGCGGTTCAATGGATGCGCATGTCAAGGTGTGCGAAGAACTCTTCTCCGCGGCAAGGGCTGAGTTTAAGCATCTGGATACCTATTACTTCCATAATTTTATTTATGACGGTATATGGAAACAAGAGCACCGACGCATCAATGAACGCATTGATACCTACGATATCCTGCATAAATATACGCATGACTACAAAGTGATTTTTGTCGGCGATGCCACCATGGCACCTTATGAAATTACCCATGCGGGCGGTTCCATTGAATACTGGAATGAAGAGGCCGGTGCCATCTGGATGCAACGGATGCTGGATACTTTTGACAAGCTGGTCTGGATTAACCCGACGCCAGAGGACACCTGGGACTATTCCACTTCCGTTGCGCTGACAAGAAAGTTAGTGGATGACCAGATGTACCCGCTGACAATCTCAGGTATTGAAGCCGGGATGAACTATCTCTCTAAATAAAACTATTTTTTAGCCGTCATTTTCGCCGCCCCCGCCGTCATTCTCGAGCTTGCTCGGGAATCCAGCCCCGTCATTCCGCCTTCTTTGCTCCTGACAGCGCGGAGCGGCTTATGTACAATCCCTGATTATCAACCAACTGGAATGTCACATCTTATGAACCTATACAAGGACTATTGTTTAGCAGTATTGTTTAAAAGAATTGTTTAGAATTATCGTTTAGCAGTAATGTTTAGGGTAGGCGCATGGCTTTTGGACAGAAAATCACTTTGGAACATAAACGTAGTCTTGGTTTATTGCTACTCTTGTGTCTGCTCTTGATGCTGCAGGGCTGTGCCTCAGTTAATCAGGAGCCCTCAGCGAATAAAGAGCCCTCAGCGGTTCTTAATAAAGAGCCCTCAGCGGTTGTTAATAAAGAGCCCTCCAATTCAGCAGAGCAAACCCAACCCAATCCTGATCCCTGGGAAAGAATGAATCGACGTATTCATAGGTTCAATGATGTGGCTGACCGCTTCATCACGAAACCTATTGCCAAGATTTACCAGAAAATAATCCCCAACCCGGTCCGGAAATCCCTAGGCAATGTCTATGCAAACCTAGGGGATATCAATGATGCGCTGAACAATCTATTACAGGGTAAACCCCGAGAGGGGCTGATTAACCTGGCCCGGGTGACGGTCAATACGACCCTGGGACTGGGCGGACTCTTTGACCCGGCATCCAGGATGGGCTTGCCAGATCACGACGAGGATTTTGGTCAGACCCTGGCAAAATGGGGTCTGCCTGCTGGTCCCTACCTAGTGCTGCCCCTTCTGGGCCCGAGCACCTTGCGCGGTGCCATAACGCGCCCGCTGGATGGTTATATGGATCCTTTGGTTTACCTGGATCCCGTTTCACATAGAAACCAAACTTATGGTATCAGGCTGATCCATCAACGTGGCAAGCTGCTCAGCGCGGAGGAAGCTATTTTTGGAGACCGATACCTGTTTATTCGGGATGCTTATCTACAGAGAAGAGATTATTTGATTCATGATGGCGAGATAGAAGATCCATTCGGTGACGATTTTTAGGTGCCCCGAGACAGCATAACGGTCACAAGTGACTTTGTTATTCCTAAAAACGACATCTTATTAAAAGCAGTCAGAAAGCAGCCTAACCACTTGTAATAATTAAGTAATCAGAGTAATCTCCGCCGCAATTTATGCCCCCTTGCATATCAATTGGTAGCTCAGAAAGTGACTGTTTAAATAAGCATGTAAATAGGCATGTAAATAGTGATACAAATGTGTGGGCGGGGTGTGACGACGAAGGTGTGGCTCTTTGGATTCTTGTGAATTTGGTAACTATAGACTGAGAGTCAGAATCGGGGGACGGTCCAGCGCGGGGGAAGCTGACGTGAAGCGACCAGGTCTAGTCGGTATTCAAAGCTCGTTTATCCTCATCATTTCGACATCATCGGAAGCCGCCACTATCGGTCAAGGCTTGGCAGCGCAAGACGCCTACACCACCAAGCTCGAGAATTATAAGGATGCTCTGGAAGCGGTACGCAGTTGTCGCCCAGATTTGATCCTCCTGGAATCCACTGCCAACCTGGATAACCCCGAGCTGTCATCGCTCCAACTATTGACCAGGCTAAGCAAGAAGTTCCCCTCAATCCCTGTTTTGTTGCTGGCAACCACCAGTGACGATGCTTCCGTCCTAGCGCATATAAAAGTGGGGGCAGCAGACTATTTTTATTATAGTAGAGAAGAGCAGGGTAAAGAACAGCAGGGTAAAGAACAGGCATTGCTTGATTTTGTGATTCGGAAAACCCTCGCGCAGTCATCCCCGTCCCCTACCGACCATCAGACCCCAGTGGTCAAGGTGCCTAAGGGACCTGGCCGCCCTAAGACCAAGGGCTACGCCGCGAGTTATGATTCGTTAAGTCCTGATTCTGAATCCATGCTGAGACTCTTGGAGCGGGACCAGCAATCTGGCTTTCGGGTTCAGAAGGCGATGATGCCGGCCTCGCCAGGGCGGATTCGAGACCTGACTTTTAGTCATCAGTTGTATCCTTCCATGATCGTCAGTGGCGATTTTATTGATTATTGCGAACTCTCGGATGGTCGCGCTGCCTTCTATATTGCAGATGTTTCCGGTCATGGCGCGTCAAGTGCATTCATCACGGTGTTACTTAAAAGTCTTTCCCGCAGACTTCGAGAAGAGTTTGATAACTTTGCTTCTACGGCGGAGGTCTTGCGTTGGTTCAATACCGAACTGATGCAGTGGGATCTGGAACAACATATCACCATGTTTTTTGGCGTGATAGATCAGGAAAATCACAATTTAGAATACAGCAGTGCGGCACAGTATCCGGCGGCAATTTTATGCCAAGAGTCTGGTGCTAGTTTCCTCGCTGGTGGGGGCCAGCCCCTGGCACTGTACAATGAGCCGCATTTTGAGGTGCATCATCTTGATTTGCCGTCTGATTATTCTATTGTGATGTTTTCAGACGGGGTATTTGAGATAATGTCCCAGGCGACCTTGCGAATTAAAGAGGAACATCTGCTGTCCGTAGTAGCAGGGCAAACGAGGCAGGATATTAATGGCTTAGCGGAGCGACTCGGCATGTTGAATGCTAGGAATATTCCTGATGATATTGCGATATTTACTGTGGCGAGTGCGGGGTGAGTAGTATGGGCAAAATTTTATACGCAGAAGCTCAGGGCGTGCATGTGCTCAAGTTTATTGGTGAGGTGCGCTTGACTCTGGGACCGGCTATTGCGTCTTTCCTCAGTCAGTTAAAAGGGGCGAAAAATTTTAAATCCGTGGTCATTGACTTATCGGAAACCCAGTGCATTGACAGCACCGCTCTTGGTCTGCTTGCTAGGATTGCGATCTGTACCAGAGATTCTTTTGGTGCCATGCCGAGCGTTATCTCACCCCGAGAAGACATCACTCGTATTTTGAAGAGCATGGCGATGGAAGAGGTATGTCTCATCCTGAAGGAATGTGTCTATCCCGACAATGAAATGCCCGCGCAGACTGCCGAATTATCTTCAGCCCCCAAGGAAATGCTCAGCGAAGATGCCTTGCGCGAGCAGGTGTTGGAAGCACACAAAACACTGATGAGTCTGAACCAGGAGAACCGTGACAAGTTCAAAGATTTGGTATCTGCTCTGGAGCAGGAAAAGAAGCCCGCCACTGATGCCTATGCCAGAACGGGTTGTTTGTAATACCGTCATTCTTGCTCGTTCCTCTGGGTTCGACAAGAATGACGGGGTTCGGGGAGGATGGCAGGTTGGAAATGAAGAAAAAACTCTCAGCGAACCTAGTTACACCTCAACGGGGGTCGGTCAGTGGGTTGTGCTGTCGTTAAAGGCGGCATCCCCCGCCCGCCGTCATTCTCGTCACCCTAGTCATCACAGCCATCGGCTGTGATGACTAGGGTGACGGGAATCCAGAGTGGCGGCGCAAGCCGCCTGAAAAAGACAATACCGCTCCTTCCTCTTAAGAGTCGCCACGGCGAGACGACCTGGTAGCGGTGCCCCGTGCCCTCAGTTTCTCCTGGATAAAGTCTGCATGGGCAAGATGCAAGAGCCCGGCAAGCTTCCTGATAGTGTGCTCCTCAATCGCATCAACTCGCTGGTCAGCAAAAGCAAGACGCCACATGGCATAGAGGAGTCGCTTTTTGCCCGCATAGTCCAGGTGTTGGTTGATGACCTGGGTGAATTGATAGACATCGTGCGCGGCTTCTACCTGGGCATCAGCTGCCTGGATGAGTTCTGAGACATCTTCTGCTGATAGACCAAACTCTTCGGCGATGAACTTTGCAATGAGCTCCAGTTCTATCCGAGTTTTAGTGTTGTCCGACCGGGAGACTTCCAACAACAAGGCCGCCGCTACCAGAGTAATGGGCTGGTCTGATACCTCGTCATCCTCGGCCTGGGTGACGAGTCCTTGGAAAAACTGCAAGAGTCCGTCAATCATTATCTTGACCCCGCGCCGTCATCCTCGAGCTTGCTCGGGAATGACGGGGGCTGGATTCCCGGGGCAAGCCCGAGAGTGACGGGGAGCGGCGAACCATCTTGTTGTATTTGTGCCAGGGCAGCGTCCAGCAATTTGGCATTGGCATGATTGTTGCGCATGTCCTGATGCATGTCCTCATGCATGTCCTGGTGCAGCTTCGCGCGCAGCTTCTCGCCAAGCAGTCGCCGATAGGCCCGAGCGCCGGGCAGACCCGCAAAGAGTCCAGACAAGTGCCGGGCAAGTTGTTTGAATGGCACCCCCTGAGCAGTTTGTTGCGCCATGTAGGTGCGATATTGCTCCAGCAGCTCCCAGCGCGAGGGCAGGGGAGTGTGGAAGATGTGTTCTTCCAGCCGTGCCAGCAGATAGGGGTCATGACAGGGTGCCCGCCCTAGCATCACGCCTTCATAGTCATTCAACAGTGCCAGAGCCTGGTCAGTCGTTTTGATGCCGCCGTTCAAAATAAAAGTCGCCTCCGGTAATAGCTGTTTGATCCTCGTTACATGTTCATAGCGGAGTGGCGGAATATCTCGATTCTCTCGAGGAGTAAGTCCATGCAAGATTGCATTCCTGGCATGTACCAGAAACACCCGACACCCGGCGTCATAAAGGGGGGTAATAAATCCTTCAAAAAATGCAAAATCATCCCGGTCATCAATGCCCGTTCGGGATTTGATAGTCACCGGGATAGTGACACTCTCTTGCATGGCGCGATAGCAGTCCGCCACCAACTCTGGAGTGTTCATCAAGCAGGCACCGATACCACCTTGTTGTACCGAGTTGCTGGGGCATCCCAGGTTGAGATTAACTTCTTGATAGCCAGCTTCTTGCACCCAGAGTGCGCATTGGGCGAGTGCTTCCGGATCATTGCCGCCTAGTTGCACTGCGCAGGGGGCATCCTGAGTGTGCGCGAGAAAACGCTCCCGGTCGCCATGCAGCAGCGCATTGGCAACAAGCATTTCACTGTACAGCACCGCATGCGGCGATATGAGCCGTAGCAAGTAACGGTAATGCTTGTCAGTAAAGCCCATCATGGGCGCGACACTTAATTTACGGTTGAGCATTGTTTATGTTCTGTTTGATACCAGATGGCTAGGTGCAGATTGTATGGGTTCAGTTATTGGCTGACAAATCATTGTATAGGTTCATAACATGTGGCACTCCCGCCCGCCGTCAGGATCAAAGAAGGCGGGAATCCAGAGGAACGAGCGGTAGAGTCCTACCATTTCCGTAGCCCAGGAGCAGAAGCAGGGTGGTAACGTGCAACATTTCCAGTTTTATTTTGCTACAGCATATTAAGTGTAATAGGCTGGAGCCCTATTAACTGAGTAGGCAAATACGATGATCGACGACACGGAAATTAAGATAGTGAGGATTTGCACTGAGGATATATCAAATCCAAAAAACTATGAATCTAAGGATCCGCTACGTTATATAGTCCCACTAGAGTTATCTCGCGAGCCATCTAACGCATGGATTGAAATTTTTGAAAGCGCTTGGGATGCATCTCACAAATATAACCCTTTTCGTCTCATTACTCAGGTCAGTGCCTCGGTATATAAAGACCGGATAACTTTATATAACACAACTTTAGACGAAGTTGAGGAGCATCATAAAGAAGCACTGAAAATGTGTATGGATACTGCCAGAAAAAATGAAAAAGGACGTCAAGAACAAGAGAAAGAACACCGCAAATATGTAAAAGACCGCGCAAATGAAATCAAATTTTAAGAACTACTATTTGATTTGTCCTGCTTTACATGCCATTTCTGCCTGAATCTCGCCAGCCAAGGCAATCATTTTTCAGATTTTCGTGTAGATCTTGGTCAATCAGGCGGCGGTTGCCACAGGGTATCAATCACCGCCATCAACCGCGCGGTTTCGGTAAGGGCGATGGTTTTACGATAACGGGGGAGAGGAAGCCTAACCTATTCCACATGTCCTGGTGGAGAACCTATATTATGGATATAGAGATTTACTTCATTTTCTCGACTTGATGGAGAATCTTCTTGATCAGTGTCACATTTTTTGCATACCTGTTGCCTGATAGGGTGGATGTAATCATTTTTACATTCGCAGTCCCAGTAATCCAGATTCAGGCAAATATCACCAACTTGTTGTAATCTTTCATTATATTTATTTAAAGAATCGTGCTCATTAAATGAATGCATATTTATTTTACTCCCCAGGTTAATGGACTTGTGTGATAATTAATTTGCTCTGAATTAATAAATTTCTCTGTAAAATTTATTTCATCTGTTGGATTGAAAATAACGTTCATCTGAGGTGATTTGTCCAGATCAGTCACCACCACTAGCGCATAGTCACCTTGATATTCTTTAGCTGTTGTAAACTCTTTTTCGGTCATTCTAATACTTCCATAACCAGTTCTCAGTCCCTTTATTTCGGCAAGAAAAAAATCTCTTCGAACATTTATTTGAAAATCATATCCATCACCAAACATTCTTGCGTCTTCCAAAATACCATTATTGAAAGGGTCAGATTTTTTGAAATTGTTCATAAAAAACAGTTCTGCTTCCCGCCCGGTAATTTGCAACTGTCTATATTTTGTTTTCTCTAGCGGGCTTATTTCTTCAATAGATCCAATAGGCATGCTGGACTTTTCTTGAAGGTGAAATTTTACTATTTTGGCAAAATCAGCTACATCAAGAAGACCGAATAGAGAATCGATATGAATTTTCCTATGAATATACGCCTCTCCTTTTTGCCACCATCCTTTTCTATCATTATCAAAAAATGGATCGAATAAATCCTGTCTATTTTTGACTGTGCCAACCGTATCGCAAATGCCTATCTGCACTATATATTCGTAAAAGGAAGTTTTTGTTTTGAAGCCAAAGCAGCCCACAAAGCGAGTATCGAATTTAGCCAGACCATATCCTATCAGGTTAAGAATTTCATAATTTTCATGCTTCATAACACGACCATATTATTCATGGCTGGCATTTTCAACCCGCTTACAGTTCCACTTAAAAACCATTGAGGTTGTAGTCTATTCAATGTTTTAACGGCATATTTATAGAGTGGTCTATATGCGCTGTCAATTCCTTTTGTATGCCTCGCCTCTATGACATAGAGACGAATTTTTTGCCGCTAGTACCAATCTACCATGCCGGTCGGTCACCTTGTCTCTATTATTAGGCGAAGCATGCGCCATGAGTCTACGACCCACCACTTGGGTTCCCGCCCCTGTCCATGCCTTAAGTCAGGGGGCAGGTTCTGGCTTGAACAGGGGCGCGGCTCTTTGCGAGAGTAATGGGAAGAGGTAAAGAATAACGGGGTTTGAGTAAGATGACGCTATCTAGTGTGATAGTGTAACATCAGCCTTCCGCGTGAAAGCAGTCAACCGTCCATGAATAATCCAGCCATGAATAACCTATCCATGAACAACTCAGCCATGAAAGCCCAGCCATGAAAGTGAAAACTCGAGTTGCCCCATCACCGACCGGGGACCCCCACCTGGGCACTGCCTACATCGCCTTGTTTGCCCTGTGTTATGCCCGAAAAGAAGGTGGCGATTTTATTCTGCGTATTGAAGATACGGACGCCGCTAGAAGTACCCAAGAATCCGAACAAAATATCTTGGCTTCACTCCGCTGGCTAGGCATTGAATGGGATGAGGGACCTGATGTGGGGGGACCCAATGGCCCCTATCGGCAGAGCGAACGTCTGGACATTTATCGCAAATACGCCCAACAACTACTTGATGCAGGGCATGCCTTCAGATGTTTTTGCACCCCGGAACGATTGCAAGCGATGCGCGCTGCGCAGATGAAAGGCGGCGAGACTCCCCGTTATGACGGCAAGTGTCTTGCTCTTCCTCCAGATGAAGTCCGCTCAAGAGAGGCCAGTGGTGAGCCCTCAGTGGTGAGAATGGTGGTGCCTACCGAGGGCAGTTGCACCCTGCATGATGAACTCCGAGGCGATATAAAAATTGACTGGCAGCAAATTGATATGCAGGTGCTGATGAAAGCCGATGGCACACCCACCTATCATCTCGCGGTGGTGGTGGATGATCACCTGATGGAAATCACCCACATTATTCGCGGTGAAGAGTGGATCAATTCGGCACCAAAACATCTGCTGCTCTATCAATACTTTGGCTGGCAGGTGCCGCGTCTGATTCATATGCCCCTCTTGAGGAATCCCGACAAGAGCAAGCTCAGCAAAAGAAAGCATCCGACCAGCATAGGATTTTATGAGCGGATGGGGTTTCTGCCCGAAGTAATACTCAACTACCTCGGCATGCTGGGTTGGAGCATGCCCAGTGGTGAGGAAAAGTTTTCTCTCGCGGAAATGATTGAACATTTTGACATTCATAGAATCTCCCTGGGTGCACCTATATTTGATATGGAAAAACTCAGCTGGCTGAACGGCAGATGGCTCAGGGAGAATCTGGACGCCACTCAATTTGCGGAGCGCCTGAGTCAATGGAATTACAACCGAGAAAAGTTAGACATGCTGGTGCCGTTGATTCAGGACCGGGTAGATGTATTTTCCGATCTGGCACCGATGATTGCTTTTTTTGCTGAGGGCATGCCTGATATTAAGCCAGAAAGTTTTGTTTTCAAAAACACTGACCAAGCGCAGGTCATGAAGATTTTGCAGTTCAGTCTATGGTGTCTCGAATCCAGCAAGCCATGGCAGGGCGAGGTACTTAAACAAGGGCTCAGCAGTCTGGCTGAGTCCATGGAATTAAAAATTCGAGATTTCCTCATGCCCTTGTTCGTGGCAATTTCCGGCAGGTCGGTGGCGCCCCCCTTGTTTGATTCCATGGCAATCCTGGGACCCGATATGACCCGGGCAAGGTTGCGCCATGCCCTGGCAGTGCTAGGAGGTATTTCCCGCAAGCAGCAGAAAAAACTAGAAAAAGAGTTTAAGCAATTTAACTTTTCTTAAATGACTTTCTTAAGTGACCTTCTTTAAGTGACCGTTATTAAATGACCTTCTTTAAGTGACCGTTATTAAGTGCCTTTTCTTAAGTGACCTTTAAGTGACCTTCTCAAATAATTATTCGCTAATAACGCTGCTTTAATAACTGGAGAGCCGCCGTGTCTCAAAAAAAATCATCAACACCACAATTTCAACAGGCAACAGATCTAAAAGAAGAAGGGGCAGCCCTTAAAGAGGTCTTGGACCGGCTGACCGAAGAGGATTGGGCAAGACCTACTCCCTTCAAAGACTGGACGGTCAACCAGGTGATTGTGCATCTGCACGGCTCGGATAAGATGGCCGTGCTTGCCCTCAAGGATCCCGCGGGTTTTGCGGCGGCGAAGGCAGACCCTGAGACGATTAGGCGCATGATGAATCCCCGAGCCGGGGATAGCCCCGACTCACCCCCCTTGGCAGGGAGGGAGTTGCTGCACATCTGGTGGGCATATTTTACCGAGATGTGCGAACTGCTGGGCGACAGTGCTCCCCAGGCGCGCATCCCCTGGTTTGGCCCTGATATGGGCGCCATGATGTTCACCACCGCCAGGCAGATGGAAACCTGGGCCCACGGGCAGGACATCTTTGACCTCTTCGGTACCCAGCGAGTCAACACCGCCAGGCTGAAAAACATCGTGGTCATCGGCGTCAAAACTTATGGCTGGACCTTTGCGAATAGAGGCATGGAAGTCCCCGGACCTGCGCCCTATATTCGCCTGACAGGGCAGGGCGGAGAAATCTGGGAGTTCAATGAGGTCTCCGAGGACAACCGGATTGAAGGTGCCGCCAGTGATTTTTGCCATGTGGTCACCCAAGGACGCAATATAGCGGATGTCAGTCTCAATGTGGTCGGTGCGCCCGCCACCCAGTGGATGGCGATTGCCCAGTGCTTCGCAGGTCCGCCCGAAGACCCACCAGCACCGGGTTCACGCCTGGTCAACTTTCAAGGGAGTGCCCAATAAATCAGCATGCGTAGAATCTGGCTACCACTCCTCCTGCTGATGCTGAGCTCGCCGCTGGCTGCCCACGAGACCCGCCCGGCTTATCTGGAAGTCCAACAGCTCAGTGCGGAAGTCTATGACTTTACTTTCAGGCAACCGCAGATCGGGGGGCGCTTCCTGGGGTTGACGGTGGTGTCGGCCTGCGAGTTGCAGGGAGAAGCACAGCACCAGACGACCACGGCCACATTGGAATCCAAGTGGCGTGCCAACTGTCAGGGGCTGTCAATAGAGGAGGCTGGCTTGGGTATTGCCGGGCTGGAGCGCACCCTGATTGATACTCTAGTGCATGTCCGCTTCTTGAATGGCGCTACTCTGAACCGGATTTTGACACCCCGCGCCTGGCGCTTTGAGCCCACCGAGAAGCGCGTTGTAGATTTTCTTCCCGCCTATTTTATTCTGGGTCTGGAACATCTCTTGCTCGGCTTGGATCACCTTGCCTTCCTGCTGGTGTTGCTGTACCTCATACCTAGTTATAAAAAGCTGCTTATCGCGGTGACCACTTTTACCCTGGCACATTCCATCACCCTGGGGCTGTCTGCCTTTGAGTTGCTACAGGTGCCGCAAAAACCGGTGGAAGCCGTGATTGCCCTCAGTATCCTGGTGGTTGCCTGGGAGGTCACCCGCCTCCGGGCTCTACCCCAAGACCCCGCCGATAGCCAGCTACCCGATAGCCAGCTACCCGATAGCCAGCTACCCGATAACCATTTACCCGATAGCCACCCACTAAAAAACCCTCCGGCAGAAAAAGAACCACTGATTTTGGCTTATCCATGGTGTCTGACTTTTGTTTTCGGATTACTGCATGGGCTGGGTTTTGCCAGTGCCCTGGCGGAGATTGGTTTGCCTGAAGAGCAATCTCTCTGGGCTTTGCTGCTGTTTAATCTCGGTATTGAGGCCGGGCAAATCATGGTGATACTGCTGCTGTTACTCTGCCTTGCTATGCTGCGCGCCGGCTTGCCGCAGCTGAGACCCACCGGCTTGCCGCAGTTGAAACCAACCGGCTTGCCACAGCTGAGACCCACCGGCCTGCCGCAGTTGAGACTAACCTGGTTGGCGCAGACCCCCGTCTATGTGAGTGGTGGTCTTGCGGTCTACTGGTTGATTGAGCGGACCAGCAGTATCCTGTCGGGGCTGTAACATTCTTCATGCGGCTGTAACATGCTTCAAGTTGTAACATTATTCTTGTTGTAACATTCATGCTAA
The DNA here is from genome assembly GCA_965208605.1 of Candidatus Azotimanducaceae bacterium. GTDB lineage: Bacteria > Pseudomonadota > Gammaproteobacteria > Pseudomonadales > Azotimanducaceae > UBA9659. Next base: position 2,538,616 of record OZ242345.1, read on the forward strand.
GGAGCTACTGAGCAACATGCCATTGGATAACCTGACCCTGGTTGCTGGTGTTGGACTCCTGGTCGCCCTCGCCCAGTGGGCGGCATGGCGAGCGCGTCTGCCGACCATCTTGTTCCTATTGCTAACCGGCATGCTCATAGGGCCAGTGGCCGGCATACTGGACCCGGACGCCCTCTTTGGGGAGCTGCTCTTTCCTTTGATTTCCTTATCTGTGGCGGCCATTCTTTTTGAAGGTAGTTTGACGCTTAAGTATCAGGAACTGCGCGACATAGGCAAGACGGTGCGGAATCTGGTGACTCTGGGTGCCTTGATCACCTGGGGCATCACGACTGTCATCGTGCATCTGCTAGTCGGCTTTGATCTTGACCTTGCCATACTCTTTGGGGCCATGGTGGTCGTTACTGGCCCCACCGTGGTGGTACCCATGCTACGCACAGTGCGCCCGATCAAAAAGATTGCCAATATCCTCAGGTGGGAAGGCATAGTGATTGATCCCATTGGTGCCTTGCTTGCCGTTCTGGCGTTTGATTTCTACATCACGACGCACAAGGCTGAGGCAGTGGGCTCCATCATTGTCCTGTTTTTGGAGGTGGTCGCGGTGGGTGTCGTCCTGGGGGTGCTTGCCGGCTACGGGCTGGGCATCATTTTGCGTCGGCAATGGCTACCAGAATATCTACGCAGTCCCTTTACCCTCTTGATGGTGTTTGTCGTCTTTGCCTTGGCCGAGATGATTGAACATGAATCCGGCTGGTTGGCAGTCACTCTCTTTGGGGTGGTGTTGACCAATCAGAAGGGGGTTGATGTGCGCGACATCCTGGACTTTAAGGAAAGTCTGGCAGTGCTGCTTATCGGTGGTCTGTTCATTCTGTTGGCAGCAAGAATTGAACTCCAGGGTCTGGTGGCTATGGGTTGGTCCGCCCTGTTGGTGGTCGGCGGTATTATTTTTATCGCCAGACCCCTGTCGGTGTTCATCTCTACCCTGGGTAGCGACCTCATGATGAAGGAAAGGCTCCTCATCGCCTGGATAGGTCCCCGAGGTATTGTTTGTGCTGCTGTTGCCGCGATATTTGCCATACGGCTTGAAGCCATAGGCGCGAAAAATGCTGAGTTGCTGGTCCCCTTGGCATTTTTGATCATTATCGGCACGGTGGTGGTGCAATCTTTGACGGCGAAACCCCTAGCCACCCTACTGAAGCTTCGGGACCCGGCACCGGCAGGATTTCTCATAGTAGGTGGTGGCCGAGTTGCCCGGATGATTGCCAGTATTCTGGTCGCCCAGGATTTGCGGGTGGTGCTGTCCGATAGTGATTGGAACAACATCAAGCGGGCACGGATGGAAGGTCTGGAAACCTACTTTGGTAACCCCATATCGGAGCGGGCTGATCGGTATCTGGATCTATCGGGCATTGGCAAGCTGATTAGTATTACTGGCCTCCCCAATCTGGATGATCTGCAATCTCTTTATTTTCGGCGTGAGTTTGGTGCTCAACATATTTATGAACTGCCTTCTGCTGAGGGAGATGCGCTGAATGAGCCGCATCGCATTGCCAGCCAGTTACGCGGGCAGCGTCTGTTTGGCAAGGATATGACCACTGATCAGTTGGAGACCCTGCTGGCTCATCACTGGACAGTCAAAACTACCCTCTTGACCGAAGAGTTTGATTATGAGGATTATGCTGACACCTACCGGGATAGATCCCTGGTTTTGTTTGTCATAGATGCCTCTGGTAGATTGCACCCCCGGACCCAGCAGGATGACTGGCAGCCGGCCCAGGGCTGGCAAGTGGTTAGCCTGACACTAGCGGAGTGATAAATGCCTAGCGATACCAACAGTGACACCCTCACCCCGTCTACCACCGTGCCTACAACTGTGCCTACAACTGTGTCTACAACTGGGCCGGTCAACTCTACTTCCAGCCTGCCGCATGCCCAGATAGGGCTCATCATACTGGCGCTACATCTACCCTTGTTTGTCTATCCGGTAGTCCGGCTAGGGGTCTGGCTGGAACTCGCTCCCCTGACGATTCTGCTCATCCTGGCACCCACTGCCTTGAGTCAGATGATTTCCCGCTGGTGGTTGAGACACTGGTTCAGCAGTAGCAGCCGAGTCCGTCGGCTATTGATTAGTAACTTCCGTAAGTTGGCAGACCTTTGGTTGGGCATCAGTCCGCTGCTGCTGATGACCCTGCTGGTGTTTGAAGGCATCCGGCTACTGGGTGGGGTGTCCGCTACCGCCGCTGCCTGGTGGGTCTTAGTGATTACCGGCGTGCTGACGCTCTATGGGATAGGTGCCGCCGTCTTGCTGCAGGTGATTCCGGTGCGTTTTGCCACGCCACACTTGCGCAGTCCCGTGCGCTTTGTCCAGATTACAGATCTGCATATCGGCTCTCGGTCCGGGCGGTTTCTGCATCAGGTCGCTAGGCGCATTGAGCAGTTGCAGCCCGACTTTGTGTGTATCACCGGCGACCTGGTGGATGCCACTGGGGTCACCGAGGATGCCCTGCGCGGCCTACAGACGTTCAGTTGCCCGGTCTATTTTTGCATCGGCAATCATGAAAGGTATGAAGACCTTGATGCCATCCTTGCCCGGTTGACCCGGCTGGGGGTGCGTGTATTGCGCACCGAGTCTGACTATGTGCGGGAAGATATTCAGATTATCGGCATTGATGATGCAGAAGATGCCCAGCAGGTAGAGTGTGAATTAGCGAAACTTGAGGTTGACCCGCAGGCTTTCGGTATTCTGCTCTATCATCGTCCGCGAGGTTTGTCCGCCGCCGCCAGTGCAGGTATTGACCTGATGCTGAGCGGGCACACCCATAAGGGGCAGATCTTCCCCTTTAACCTAGTGGTGCGCCGGGCTTTTGCCAAGATGGCTGGCCTCTATCAGTCCGGTGCCACGAGGTTGTATGTCTCCCAGGGCACCGGCACCTGGGGACCCGTGATGCGCCTCGGCACCAGAAGTGAAATTACACTGTTTGAATTGACCCCAGAGGCCTAGGCTGAGGTGCCCGCCTGATACACCCTGTTGGTGGTACACTTTGCTGAACAACACTGCTGAACAACATTGTAATAATCTTTCATAAATAAAGGATGGATTGATATGCGCGTTTTCCTCGTCACTCTATTGAGTTTGAGTTTAGTTTATGGTCTGCCGTTGCCAGCCGCTAAGGCAGCGAGTCCGGAAGCGGTCTATGGCAAGAATGGCATGGTGGTGTCCCGTTCCACCCTGGCATCTCAAGCCGGTATTGAGGTGATGCAAGCGGGTGGCAATGCCGTGGATGCCGCTGTTGCTACCGCCTTTGCTCTGGCGGTTACCTATCCATCGGCGGGTAATATCGGTGGCGGCGGCTTTGCCGTGGTGCGCCTTGCGGATGGCAAGGTGGTAACCCTGGATCACCGGGAGATGGCCCCAGGTGCCGCTCATCGGGACATGTTTTTGGATGATGATGGCGAGGTTATCAAAGGCTTATCTACTCGCTCTCATCTTGCTGCTGGGGTTCCAGGGAGTGTGGACGGGCTACTCACACTGCTGGCAGCCCATGGCAACCTATCGCGGCAGGCGGTCATGGCACCGGCCATCAAGTTGGCGAGCAAGGGCTTCCCCCTGACCTACGATCTGGCGCGGCAATTCAAACGGCAACTGAAGTATATGCGCACCTATCCCACCGCTATGGAAAAGTTCAGCCGTGCTGGTGAAGCCTATGCGGAGGGTGATATCTGGGTGCAAAAAGACCTGGCTGATACGCTCAAGCGGATCTCAAGAGAGGGGCGAGATGGCTTTTACCGGGGTAAGACGGCACGCCGGATCGTCGCCGAAATGCAAAGAGGCGGGGGCATCATCTCTGCGGAAGATCTTGCCAACTACCGGTCCCAGTGGCGAGAGCCGGTGCATGGCACTTATAAAGGCTATGAGATATGGGGGATGGCAGCGCCTTCATCGGGGGGGCTGCTGATCCAACAGATATTGAACATGCTGGAGCCCTATGACCCGGGAGCACTGGGCTGGGGCAGTGCGGCGGCAGTGCATCTGCTGGTGGAAGCAGAAAGGCGTGCCTACGCTGACCGGGCGGAATATCTGGGTGACCCGGATTTTCATGAGGTGCCCGCGGCCATGTTGATCGACAAGGACTATGCTCGACAACGGTTTGCAGATTTTGATCCTGAGCAGGCTTCAGATAGCGAGCTCATAGGGGCGGGCGAGTGGCACCCGGAAGGGGAGGACACCACGCACTTTTCGGTGATGGATGCCCAGGGCATGATGGTTGCATTCACCACCACGCTTAACAGCAGCTACGGGAGTAAAATTGTCGTCGCCGGCACCGGGATTTTGTTGAACAACGAGATGGATGATTTTGCGATCAAGTTGAACACGCCCAATCAATTTGGTCTTATCGGTAGGGAAGCCAACGCCGTGGCCCCGGGCAAACGCATGTTGAGCTCCATGTCGCCCACCCTCGTCACCCACAACAATCAGCCCCTACTGAGCACCGGTTCCCCAGGCGGCTCAACGATTATCACCACCACCCTGCAAGTTATTCTCAATGTGATTGAGCACCAGATGAGCATTGAAGATGCGGTGAGCTTGCCGAGGTTTCATCATCAATGGAAGCCGGATGTCATCCTCTATGATCGTTACGCCCTATCACCGGACACCCTCCACCTGTTGCATGAGATGGGGCATCAAACAGCGCTCCAGAAGCGATATTCCCGAGGCATTGGCGACGCCAACTCCATTTTGTTCAAGGATGGCTTAATGCACGGCATCAAGGATCCCAGGGGTGATGGTATAGCCGTTGGTTATTAGTCATTGCTCCCACTAACAGCAAGCAGACTAGTGGTGGTGCCATCCAGCCGCTGAATCTTGCTAGTTTCAAGGCTTATGATCTTCGGGGCAGGGTGCCCGATGAGATGAATGAAGACCTCGCCTATGCCGTTGGTCGTGCCTATAGCGACTTCGTCATGCCAGAGACGGTGGTGGTCGGGCATGACAACCGTTCTTCCAGCCCGATGCTCAGCCAGGCACTGGTGGCAGGGTTGATTGCCAGCGGTGTCCAGGTGCATCACCTCGGCACCTGCGGTACCGAGGAAGTATATTTTTCCACCGCGCATTTTAAGTTTGATGGCGGCATCATGGTGACCGCAAGTCATAATCCCAAAGATTACAACGGGATGAAACTTGTGCAACGTGAAGCCCGCCCTATTAGTGCCGACACCGGGCTCAACACCATTCGCGATGCGGTGCAACACAACCGCTTTGCCGCCAGCTCAACACTTGCTACCAGAGCAACAAAGGCGCATGCACAAAAGGGTGGATGTATAGCCTTGGAACACAGGCCCGCCTACATACAGCGGCTACTAGACCTTGTAGACCGGGCTTGCTTGAAGCCGCTCCGCCTGCTGGTCAATCCTGGGCATGGTTGTGCGGGTGCGATAATAGATTGTTTGTCGCCGCATCTGCCGGTGACGTTTGTGCCGCTTCATTTTGATGCCGACGGGGACTTCCCTATGGGCGTTCCCAATCCATTGCTACCCGAGAATCGCCAGCCCACTCAGGAGGCTATCATCAGCAGCCATGCCGACCTGGGTATTGCCTGGGATGGTGACTTTGATCGGTGTTTCTTTTTTGATGAAGCAGCGCGTTACATTGAGAGCTACTATATTGTGGGTATCTTGGCGCGGGCATTTCTTGAGAGGGCACCGAACAGCACTATAGTGCATGACCCCAGACTCGTCTGGAACACTGTGGAACTAGTGAACAAGGGCAGGGGGAGGCCCGTTCCGAGCAAAGCAGGGCATGCCTTTATGAAAGAAACCATGCGCCGGGAGAATGCCATCTATGGTGGTGAGATGAGTGGGCATCATTATTTTCGGGATTTTGCTTTTTGTGACAGTGGCATGTTGCCCTGGCTGATGCTGGTGGAGCTGATGTCTAGAGAAGATAAAAAACTTTCCGAATTGGTGGGTGCACACATGGCAAGTTACCCGGTGAGTGGTGAGATTAATCGTCAAGTTGACGCGGCTGCCGAGCTGCTGGTGTCTATTGAAAAAAAGTACCGCCAGGAGGCGCTGAGTGTGCAGCATATTGATGGCTTGAGTGTGGAGTGTGCTGAGTGGCGGTTTAACCTCCGCCTGTCCAATACGGAATCGGTACTGAGATTGAATGTAGAGACAAAAGCGAATCCCGAATTGCTGCAGGAAAAGACGCATGAGTTGCTGGCGCTGATTGGCGGCGGGGAATGACGGGGAGCGACGAACCATTTTGTTGTTGATGTGTACATGCCCAAGGTGATTGGCTTTGTTCCTCTGGATTCCCCTCACCCCAGTCATACCGCCGAAGGCGGTACGACTTGGGTGACGAGAATGACGGGGTATGGGGGAAATCCAGTCATTGAGTAACCCAGAGTGGTGGCTTACGGCGCCCCGCGCCGTCATTCTCGAGCTTGCTCGGGAATCCAGAGGAACAAAGCCAACCACCTGTGTGCGCATGCATAGAAACACAATGGCTAGAAGTGGAGTTTGGTCTATGGGTTGGATGGGGAAGATATTGGGCGGCAGTCTGGGGTTCGCCATAGGTGGACCCATAGGCGCAGTTCTGGGTGCAGTCCTGGGGCACCATGCGTTTGATAGCGATGGTGTTGGCATTACTGTTGATCTTGGTGCTGGGGACTCATTGCTGTCATTGCTGGAAGCACGTCAAAGTGTATTTTTTGTTGCCGTCTTCTCCATGCTCGGCAAATTGAGCAAGGCAGACGGGCAGGTGACCCAGGCGGAGATTGATGCTGTAGATGCGGTGATTCAGCAGCACCTAAGGCTTGATGACCAGGCCCGGCGATTGGCAATAGGGGTGTTTAACCAGGCGAAGGATGCTGGGGACAGCTTTGATGATTACGCCCAGCAGTTTTATCAAGAATTTAGAAGGCAACCAGAGATACTCAGTTTTCTCATTGATCTGCTACTGCTCGTTGCGCATGCCGATGGCGCCATCAAACCCGAAGAGCAGGCAATGATTCTGCGGGCGGTGAAAATCTTTCACCTAGAGGATGCTTATGAACAAATCAAGGCACGCCATTCACCCGTCGATAGTCTGGATAAATCTTATGAAATTCTGGGTGCAATGCATCACGAATCCCTTGCCGAAATAAAGAAAAAGTACCGCCGCTTGGCGATGGAATATCATCCCGATAGAGTCAAGGCGCGCGGCGTGTCGCCCGAGTTTGCGGCCGCCGCCGAAGCCCGATTCAAAGCTATCCAACATGCCTTTGACCTGATAGAAAAACAGCATAAAAAGACCTAGTCTGCCTCAGGAGGCGATGGAAAATGACGCATCACTCAGTAGCCCCGCGCTTCATTCCCTATTCCCATAGCACCCGTTCGCCAGAAGAGATGCTTGAGCAGTCCGCGGCTCACTATGCGGAGATGCAAGGTCGCCGCACGGTACGCGACTTCTCCGACAGGCCGGTACCCCGGGCGGTGATTGAGAACTGCATCAAAACCGCGGGCACTGCTCAGAGTGGTGCCAACTTGCAACCCTGGCATTTTGTTGCGGTCCAGGAGCCCAGCATTAAACGGGACATCCGGCAGGCTGCGGAAAAGGAAGAACGTGCCTTTTATAACGGCAAGGCACCCCAAGAATGGCTTGATGCCTTGGCACCGCTCGGCACTGATGCGGACAAACCCTTCCTGGAAACCGCACCCTGGCTGCTCGCTATATTCCAACAACGTTACGGGGAATTGCCTGATGGACGGCGGGTAAAACACTACTACGCCACTGAGTCAGTGGGCATAGCGACGGGCTTTCTTATCAATGCGTTACATCTTGCCGGGCTGGTGTGCTTGACCCATACGCCTAGCCCTATGGGTTTTTTGCGGGAGCTGCTGGGCAGGCCCAGATCTGAGCGGCCTTTTTTGTTGTTAGTGACCGGCTATCCGGCAGCGGCGGCGAAGGTGCCTGAGATCACTAAAAAAAGCCTCTCAGAGATTGCGACCTTCATCCCCTAAGAACGTCTTGCCTAGGAGCCATCTTGATAGGGGGCAGCCTGGCTTGCCGTCCCGGTCTGTGCTTCCAGTGCTATTAAATCCAGCAGGATGCGGCCGCTTTCCAGCACATAAGCATCCGGCGGTTCGTTCGCATCTGCAGCTGAGTTGGCAGCAGTGCGCTCTGCTGCTGTGCCTTCTGATGTCTTTTCTGCCGCCCCTTCTGACATCCCTTCTAAAGCGTCTTCTGAAGAAGCACCCGTCATACCGGCCATCTCACTACCAGACACCGAGCCCTCATCGGACCCATTGATCTCAGGCACTATGGCACCGCCAGGCGTTGCTTTGGTCGGCGCGGCAAGGGTTGCTTCCTCAGGATCTAAATCATCCAGAGAGGTGATTGCCCTGAGCCCCTGAGCCAGGCGTTTCGTGTTTTCCAGCGCCACCCAGAAGGCATCTCTTTCCTGCTTTTCCGTCAGCCGAGCGGCTTCATTCAGGTTGACAGTCTGGTCGTCTCGCTCTGCCTTTCGGTAGGCAAAGGCGGCTGCTGAGTAGTTGAACTCGGGATCAGTTGAGACCCGTGCTTGATGCAAGGATTGCAACTCAGGCAAGAGCGGGCGCAGATTTTTTTTGACTTGATAGGAGGCGGGGCGAATCTGGTCCCAGGGGAGGGGCCTGTCCAGGGTACTTTCCCCTATATGGTCCGGGTCATAAGTGGAGGGGTAGCTGATGTCCGGGATGATACCTCGGTGTTGGGTGCTCTCCCCAGAGATGCGATAGAACTTTGCCTGGGTCAACTTCAATTGCCCCTGCTTGAGTGGCAGTAGCGTCTGTACCGTTCCCTTGCCGAAGGTCTGGCTACCAATCACCAGCCCCCGCTGATAGTCCTGCATTGCCCCGGCAAAGATTTCCGATGCGGAAGCACTCAACCGATTGACCAGAACGACAAGGGGTCCCTCAAAGGTAACCTCGCCATCCTGGTCAACAAGAATGTTCACCCGGTTGCGTTTGCCACGCACCTGTACGGCCGGACCCCGATCAATAAATAGCCCGGTGAGGGTTCTGGCTTCTTGTAAGGAACCACCACCATTGTTGCGTAGGTCAATGACAATGCCGTCCACTTCTTGGGCGACCAAATCAGCCAGTAGTTGCTTTACATCTCGGGTAGTGCTCTTAAAGTCGTGGTCACCCCGCTGCATGCCTTTGAAGTCAACATAAAATGTGGGGATATCAATGACCCCCAATTGGAAGGTCTGTCCATGTTGTTCAATTTCTATGATGTCTGATTTGGCCGCCTGTTCTTTCAACTCCACTCGGTTACGGATGATGTGAATGACCTTTGTCCCCGTGGTGTAATTGGCTTCCTCGGGAATGATCGCGAGGCGCACCTGGGTGCCTTTTTTGCCCCGAATGAGTTGTACCACCTCATCTAAGCGCCAGCCAATGACATCTGCCAGCTCGCCGGTGTCGCCTTGACCCACCGCGACAATCCGGTCATCGGGTTGTAATTGCCCGGCCTTGTCAGCGGGTCCCGCCGGCACCAGGCTGACGACCTTGGTGTATTCATCCTCCAGCTGCAAGACCGCCCCTATACCTTCCAGAGACAGGCTCATGTTGATGTCAAAATTCTCCGAATTACGGGGGGAAAAGTACTGCGTATGGGGGTCATAGACACGGGTAAATGAGTTCATGTACACCTGATACACATCTTCACTGTTGGTTTGCCCTGAACGGTGCAGTCTGTTGGTAAAACGTTTCACTAGTAATTCTTGAATCTTCTCGGGTGTCTCCTCGGCGAGTTTCAGGTTCAACATGGCAGCTTTGATATGCCGGCGCCACAGATCATCCAGTTCCTCTGGGGTCTGTGCCCAGCGCAGGTTATCCGGGTCCAGCAGCAGACTTTCATCCTTGCTGAAATCAAACTCATCAATGTTCGTTTCAAGTATCTCAACTACCTTTTTGAATCGGCTCAGCACTCGCTCTCGGTATTGATTAAAAATATAAAAAGCGACCTCCAGGTTACCTTGGCGCAAACTATCGTCCAGCGTAAAACGATAGGGTTCAAATTCTTCAATATCCGAGGCGAGGAAATAATTTTTACCGCTATCCAGATCCTCCAAGTAAGCATCCAAGAGGGTTGATGACAGGGCATCATCCAGGGCGGTGGGTGCAAAATGCTGTGCTTGCAGGGCCGCAACGATATTCCGGGTGGTCGTTAGGTGGATTTCCAGAGGTGCCAGGGCTGGTTCATGGGCGGGCGATTCTGTGGTGTGCACACGGGCAAGGGTAGCCTGATGTGCCAGCAAGACCGCAAAGAAGAAAGTGATGCATATCCCAATTTTTTTCATGAGTGATTTTTCCGTGCCTTCTAGTGAACCAATAGTAACAAGTAGTGACGAGTAGTGAACCAATAGTGAACGCAATAGGATGGTGAAGGATTGTGTAGCCGTGCTTGTTTGTCAAAGTATATTTTGCATTTATAGGGGTTTGTCGCTAGAATTGCCGCCTTTTAGCACTAGCATTGGAAGCAGATTGAATGCCTCAAATTAAAGTCAAAGAGAACGAACCATTTGATATTGCCATGCGTCGCTTCAAGCGGTCTTGTGAAAAGGCCGGCATCCTGGCGGAAGTTCGGAAGCGCGAATACTATGAAAAGCCCACCTCCATGCGCAAGCGAAAAGCGGCGGCGGCGGTCAAACGATATGCTAAGAAGGTACAGCGCGAGTCGCGGCGTATGGAGCGCCTGTACTAGTTCATTCGAGCGGTTTATTAGAGCGGTTCATTCGCCGTCATTCTCGTCACCCCAGTCATCACAGCCTTCGGCAGGACGTCTGGGTTCGGCCCCTCCGCTGTCATTCTTGTCACCCGAGTCATTACAGCCATCGGCTGTGATGACTGGGGTGACGGGAATCCAGAGGAACAAAGGCAACCACCTTAGGCTGCCTGAATATTGCCAGGTCAAGAGCCCTCATTTTATATAAACAGCAATTCAAGATACCTGAAGCTCACTATGTCTGAATCCGTCAAGCAACAACTTAAAGCCCAGATCAAGCTAGCGATGAAAGCCAGACAAAAACAACGTTTGGCTGCCTTGCGTTTGATTATGGCGGACTTCCAGCGCGTTGAGATTGACGAACGGATTGAAATAGACGAGCCCCGTGCCTTCGCCATTCTGGACAAGATGACTCGGCAGAGAAACGATTCGCTGAGCCAATTCCAGGCTGCAGGTCGGGATGACCTTGCGGAAATTGAAGCCGGGGAGCTTGCCATCATCCGTGAATTTCTGCCCGCCAAGATAGAGGAAGCCGAGCTCAGGCAACTTATCACCCAGGCACTGGAAGCAACCGGTGCCACCTCAGTACGGGATATGGGCAGCGTCATGGCGTTATTGAAACCACAGCTTCAGGGCCGCGCCGACATGCGGCAGGTCTCGCAGCAGGTCAAGACTCAGCTGACAGCCGCCACCTAGCGTAACGTAGCAAGAAGTCGTGCAACAAGTCGCTGCCAAGGACTAGTGTGATAGAGTATGCACCCAGCTCATACTAGGGACTAGAGAAGAGAGCGCGACCGGTGATTCCCCCAGAATTTAAAGATGAACTCCTGGCACGCACCGACATAGTTGATATTATTGAAGCGCGTGTGCCTTTGAAAAAGACCGGCAAGGACTATCTTGGTCTATGCCCCTTTCATCAAGAAAAAACCCCTTCTTTTAATGTCAATCAGGAAAAGCAATTCTATTATTGCTTCGGTTGTCAGGCATCAGGGAGTGCCTTGGACTTCCTGATAAAACATGACCGGATGGAGTTTATCCCCGCTATGGAGCATCTCGCCCAGCGGGTGGGGATGAAGCTACCCCAGAATCAAAGCCAGGACCCTGGCATCACGAAAAAACACAAGGCAATCTATGAACTCCTGGGCAGATGCACTGACTTCTACAAGCAACAACTGAGCAACCCGGTGCTCGGTAGCCCGGCGGTGTCCTACCTTAAGGGACGTCAGGTCAGTGGCCGCACCGCCCGGGATTTTGCTTTGGGCTTTGCCCCGCCAGGGTGGGATAACCTCTTGTCGTATATGCAGCAGCAGGGTGCTGAGTCGGCACTTTTGGCAGACGCAGGCATGGTCAAGGCTAAGCCAGAAGAAGGCAAGCTCTACGATCGGTTCCGGGACCGCATCATCTTCCCGATTAGAGATACTCGAGGCAGAACTGTCGCCTTTGGCGGCCGGAGCCTGTCCTCAGAGGGCATGCCCAAATATCTGAACTCCCCAGAAACGGAGGTGTTCCACAAGGGCAGGGTCCTCTACGGCCTCTATGAAGCCCGCCGGCAGGCGTCACATCTGGCAAAGTTGGTGGTGGTAGAGGGTTATATGGATGTCGTCGCGCTTGCCCAGCATGGCATAGGCTATAGCATTGCCACCCTGGGCACGGCCACCAGCACCGACCAGGTGACCCAGATGTTTCGTCTGGTGCCGCAGATTGTATTTTGCTTTGACGGCGATAATGCGGGGAGAAAGGCAGGCTGGAAGGCACTCCTGGCTACTCTGCCCGCCATGCAGGACGGCAAGAGCGTGAAGTTTTTGTTCCTGCCGGAGGGCGATGACCCGGATTCTTTGGTGCGCCGTGAAGGCAAGGAGCAATTTGAAGCCCGGATAGAGCAGGGCATGAGCCTGGTGGACTATTTATTTAGTGGTTTGGAAGCCGAGCTTGATATGGACGGGCTGGAAGCCCAGGCGGCCCTCTGTAAACTCGCGGCACCCCTGATCCAGGAACTCCCTGAGGGCGCACTAAAACACCTTGTAATCAATGAACTAGCGCGTAAAACCGGCTTGGAAGTTGAGCAACTATTGCGGGTCACCGGGCTTGATCAACCGCCGCCTGCCCCCAAGGCGCCCGCACCAGCACGGCGATCTGAGCCCGCCCGCGCCTCGCGGTCAAGGGTTGATCTTCTCGACCCGGCGGCCAAACTACGAGATAAAGCCCTGAGCATCATGCTTCGCTATCCTGAGGTGGCACTGTCTCTGAATGAGGGGGAACTGCAGAGCCTGTCCAGTGACTCCGATTTGCACCTATTCGTTGGTTTGGTCAAGTGTATTCAGCAGATGCCGCGCCCCTCCACTATGCTCATCCTCAGCCACTATGAGGATACGGCGCACCATGCCGAGTTCAAAAGGCTGGCTGAGAAGGAAGAAACCCTGCCAGAATCCGCGCAGGAGGGGGAACTTGACGGCACGGTGAAGAAATATCTCGCTCGGATAAAAAAGCAAATAAAACAACAATCTACCAAAGATCCTCTGGCAAAACTCCCCTCAGAACTGAGCTCAAGCGAACGCCAACTCATCACGGGAGCCAAAAGTGGGGAAATCCTGGAGAAATAGCCCGATTGAGTGAATTAAGACTGGCATAAAAGAGCGCTTTGTGGTATGGTAGCCTGTTCTGTTTTAAGCCCATTTGCGAGGTCCCATTGTCCAGCGTCCTAGCTCCACCCCAATCCAAATTAAAAGAACTTGTTAGTCGCGGCCGAGAGAAAGGCTACCTCACCTACCCCGAAGTGAACGACCATCTACCTGCCGAAATCACCGATCCAGAGCAGATCGAAGACATCATTAACATGATTAATGAAATGGGGATTCCAGTCCATGAATCCGCACCGGAAACGGACGAGCTGCGGGAAGATAGCGACCTGACTGATGAATTGGCAGCGGAGGAAGCAGCCGCGGTGCTAGTGGCTGCCGAGAGTGAAGTCGGGCGTACTACCGACCCGGTCAGAATGTACATGCGGGAAATGGGCACCGTAGAATTGCTCAATCGACAAGGCGAGATAGCCATCGCCAAACGTATTGAGGAAGGGATCCGTGATGTGCTGCATGCGCTTGCCGGCTTCCCCGGCCTGGTAGAGATTACCCTTGATAAGTACAAAAAAACCCTTGAAGAAGACGGCAAACTTGCCGATATTATTATTGGTTTTCTGGATCCTATGGATGAGGTGCTACCCGCCGCTCAAGTGATCCCTGGGCAGAAGGTGGATAATACCGAGAAGGAAGAAAACAAAGGTGCTGACCCGGTCCTGGCAGCCAAAAGATTTGCCAAGTTGCAAAAACAACTCAGAAAAACCTCCCGAGTGCTCAAAAAGCACGCCCGAGGCACGCCCGAGGCACGTAAAGAACTAGACGCTCTGGGCGAGGCATTTCGATATTTCAAATTTATCCCTATTCATTATGCCGCCCTGGTCAGCATGGTGCGCCAGAGTAGCAATACCATTCGCCAGCACGAGCGGCACATTATGAATAGCTGTGTGCGCCGCGCGAAGATGCCCCGGAAGGTATTTTTGGAGAAGTTCCCCGGCAAAGAAGCTGACCCTCGGTGGTTGCAAAAGCAGATTAAAGCGGGCTACACGCAACTCAAGGATCATCAGGAAAGTATTCTCCGCAGTCAGAAGCGCATCAAAGAGGTCATAGTAGGTGCCGGGCTGACAGTCGGTGAAATCAAAGACATCAGCCGGCAGATGGCTATAGGGGAAGCTAAGGCAAGGCGCGCTAAGAAGGACATGGTGGAAGCCAACCTCAGGCTAGTCATCTCCATCGCGAAAAAATACACCAACCGTGGTATGCAGTTTCTTGACCTCATTCAGGAAGGCAACATTGGTTTGATGAAAGCGGTGGACAAGTTTGAGTATCGTCGTGGGTTTAAATTTTCCACCTACGCAACCTGGTGGATTCGCCAAGCAATAACCCGCTCCATTGCAGACCAGGCAAGGACTATCAGAATCCCGGTACACATGATAGAGACGATTAACAAGTTAAAAAGAATCAACCGCCAGATGCTCCAGGAAATGGGCCGGGAACCCACGCCAGAAGAGTTGGGCCTGCGCATGGAAATGCCCGAAGACAAGGTTCGCCGGGTCCAGAAGATCGCCAGGGAACCGATTTCTATGGAAACCCCAGTCGGTGAAGACGAGGATGCGCAGATGGGGGACTTCCTGTCTGCTGAATCCAACCTTGATGGTGCCACTATCAGCGCGCCGGTTGACATTGCCACCGATGAGAATTTGCGCGAGGCGACTACCGGTATCTTGTCTGACCTCACCGCCCGGGAAGCCAAGGTGCTACGGATGCGCTTTGGTATCGGCATGAATACCGACCACACCCTAGAAGAAGTGGGCAAGCAGTTTGATGTAACCCGAGAGCGCATTCGCCAGATAGAGGCAAAGGCGTTGCGCAAACTGCGACATCCCTCCAGAACCGAGCACCTACGCACTCTACTTGATTAGAGCGGCTGGATTAGGGCGGCTTACGGTGCCCCGCGCCGTCATTGCCCGGCTTGTTCCGACTTACATCCAGAGTGGCGACTTACGGCGCCCCGCGCCGTCATTCTCGCCGAATCCAGTCGTACCGCCTTCGGCGCCTCGCGCCGTCATTCTCGAGCTTGCTCGGGAATCCAGAGGACGAGCGGTACAGTCTGCCGCATGCCTGGGTCAAGAACGGAGACAAGGCAACAAGCCCAGTAGTAAATTATCCAGTCACTGAACCTATACACCGACCGAATCCCGTTGAGGTGTAGCGGGAATATCAAGGCGCTTGCCTTTGTTCCTCTGGATTCCCGTCACCCCCGTCATCACAGCCGATGGCTGTGATGACGGGGGTGACGAGAATGACGGGGTTCGGGATTGAAATCCAGTCACCTTCTTTGAATAACACATACAAGAATGACGGCGGGGGCAAGAATGACAGGGCGCATCTTCATGGCACTTCTGAGGTCGCTTCCGAGGGCACTTCTGAGAAGGCGTCGCTTGCAAATACCTGTTGCCCCGCCACATAGGTGGCGAGCACCTGGTTCTTCCATATATCTTCCGCGGGCACCAGAAAGTAATCATCACGCACCAGGATAAAGTCCGCCTCATACCCCGGCAGCAGGCGACCTAGGCTGTGTTCCTGATGGGCGGCATAAGCAGGACCTTCGGTAAACAGGCTGAGCGCGACCGAGCGACTTAGCTTTTCCTCTGGTAGCCAACCCCCTGCGGGTTGATTGTCTTGGCTCTGGCGGGTGACCGCCGCATGCAAACCAAAAAAAGGATTGGGAGACTCAACCGGAAAGTCAGACCCGCCGGCCAACCTGGCACCCGCTGCCATGAGTGTCTTCCAAGCATAACTACCGCTAAGTCGCGCCTCACCCAACCGAGTTGCGGCCATATTCTTGTCGCTGGTGGCATGCGTCGGTTGGATGGAAGCCAAAATCCCTGAGCTGGCAAATCGGGATATGTCTTCCGGCCGCAGGATTTGTGCGTGTTCAATGCGGTGCCGTAAATGGCGGCTGTTCGTACCCTGGCTTGCCATTGCCAAATAATCCAGCACCAGAGCGTTGGCACGGTCGCCAATGGCATGCACATTGACCTGGTAGCCCGCAAGCATGGCACGGTTGATGTCGCCCAAGAGCTGCGCCTCATCCTGCAGGAGCAGCCCTCGCTGCCCTGGTTGATCGGCATAGTCCGCAAAGAGGGCCGCCCCACGAGACCCCAGGGCACCATCGGCGACTATTTTTACACTCCGGACTATCAGCTTCTGGTCAGGAGCCATCAGCCGCTTCTGGTCAGGAGCCATCAGCTTCTTCTGGTCAGGAGCCATCAGCCGCTTCTGGTTAGGAGCCGGCAGGGGATCCTGCGCTAGATGGTCAAGATTATCCGGGTCCAGCAGCTCCAACATGGCGTAGACCCGGATGGGCATGCGGTCGCTAGTGCCTAACCTCTGGAGACCGCGCAGTTCCTGGGCGGAAATACCCGCATCATGGATGGCGGTCAGCCCGAAACTCGCCAACTTTTGCATGCCGGTCAGTTGATAGATCGCCATGGCGGCATCGGTGATGGGGGGTATTTTGTCCAGGACCAGCTGCATCGCATTGTCTATGAGCAGACCCGTGGCGCGGCCTGTGGCATCACGGACGATCTTGCCACCAGTCGGATCGGGAGTTGTGCCCTGATTATCAATGCCCTGGTTATCAACGCCCTGGTTATCAATACCGGCAAGCCGTAGCGCGGCAGAGTTGACCCAGACGGCATGCCCATCAATGCGATTGAGGGCAATGGGTCTCTGGTCATCAAGCCGGTCCAGAGAGGCGCGCGTCGGGAAGCGCGCTTGCTCCCACAAGACCTGATTCCAACCTCGTCCCAGTATCCATGGCACCGTCTTATGTGCCGCCGCAAATGCCGCCACTCGGGCCAGGGCTTCCGCTTCGCTGTTAATAGCCACCAGATTCACGGTGCTCAGGGCGCGGCCATAAGAGGCTAGATGACCATGGGCATCAATCAGCCCTGGCAGCATGATGGCACCCTTGCCATCGATCTTTTTTGGGGCGTTGCTTGTGGCAAGAGAGGCGGTGCTCAGGTGGAGTCGGGTTACCTTGCCGGCATCAAATTCAAGCCCGACGAAGCGCAGGACTTTTATTTCATTCACCTTCCCTTCAACCGCTTCCCCTTGAAGCACATCCCCTTCAGTTAGCGTGTAGCCAATGATGTTATGCACCAGGCTACTCGCATAAGTCGCCCCTGTCAGGGTGCTGAGCAGGAGCATGAGGAGGGTGTGCCGCATGAGTGATACTTCTCGTCTTTCTCGTCTTTGGAACCAGTGCATCCTTGTCTTTGAAACAAGTAGATCGGAACTATTGGAAAAAGTGCAGCGGCAAAAGCGCATCAGCAACAGCGCATGGGCAATGCTAGATAACCATAATCTGCCAGTCATTGGTGGGCCCACCAGGACTCGAACCTGGGACCAATGGATTCACTCTATCCTGTCATTTCTGAAAGGAGCGGACTATCTCATCACCCTGATACCAGGGTGCGGGACGCTCTAGCCTGTGATTAAGAACACTCAAGTTCTCAGGTAGTCTCTGCACCTTCTGGAGGTGTACCTCCAGCTTGGCTCAGGGTTGCCATCGTCCGGGAAACTCCCGCCGTTAAGGTTCCCCTGAATTCATCCCGTTCATTTCATGCCTTGCGACATGAACGCACCATTTTGATGAGTCCACTGCTCTAACCAACTGAGCTATAGGCCCGTGACCTGCACTTTATCAGGACGGGTAGTTTATATGAAAGACTATTCTATGCATGCACCATCTTATGACCCTACACCTCTGACCCTACACCCCGGCTTGGTTTCAATTCTTGCATGGGAGTGATTAAATGCCATCTAGTAATCAATGGAGTAGCATTCAATGGAGGATGGCACCCATGGAAGAACTCAAACTCTCAACTAAACTCTTGCTCGTCAGTGGCCTGGTGTTGCTTGTGGTACTACTGAGCGGGCCCCTAGGCTACCAGTGGGAGTGGCTATCCCTGGCAGCCTCCTTCAACAGCCTCTTGGTAGCATTGGTCGGCGGCTGGTTATTGGGTCTGGGCAGCCTGGTCTGTCTAGTCTTGTGTGTGCGTGGCGCCCCTGGCGGGAGCAAGAATCGTAATCGTAACTTCTTGTTGCTTACCCTGGTGATGGGCTTGGTGCCCAGTCTCTTTATGGTGCCGCAGCTCATCACCGGTCGGTCGGTGCCGGCAATTCATGACATCACTACTGATACCTTCAACCCGCCTCAATTCCAGGCAATCACCGGGTTGAGGCAAGATGCCAGGGTCTATGGTGCCTCAGAGCAGTGGCCGCCAGAGAAGTTACGTGCTGCCCAGCAGGCCGCCTATCCGCAGGTGCAAACGTTCAGTGCTGAGTTGTCCGTGCCGGCGGCAGTCAAGCGGGCGGAAGACACCCTCATTGAGATGGGGCTAGCCCTTGTTGCCGTTGACCCGGCACAGGGCATGCTTGAGGCGACGGCAAGCAGCTATTGGTTTGGCTTCAAAGATGATCTGGTGGTGCGCATCCAGGCAAGTGATAGCGGTTCCAGGATTGATCTGCGCTCAGTATCTCGTGTGGGTCAGAGCGACCTGGGGGTAAATGCCGCCCGCATCATGGCATTTCAGAAGCAGTTCCAAGCACCCCAATCCCTGGACGATTAACCTTCGTCCAGGTGCTCCAGTAGCAGTGCATTCACCTGCCCGGGATTAGCCTTGCCTTGAGTTTCCTGCATGACCTGCCCGACAAAAAATCCTAGGACCCTGGTCTTCCCGGCCCGATACTCGGCGACCTGCTTCGGGTGCGTCGCAATAAGCTTGTCAATGATCGGTGCCAGGGTGTCCTGAGCAGTCATCTGGCTGAGCCCTTCCGCCTGAATATAGTCATCCACCGAGGTGGCTTTTTGCTCCCAGAGCGCGGCAAAAATTGTTTTTGCAATCTTGCCGGAAATCGTCTCATCCTTGATACGAGTCAGGAGGGCACCCAGGGTTGCCGCCGATAAGGGCGACTGGGTGAGCGCCAAGGCATCCCGATTCAAACGTGCAAGTACTTCTACCCGGACCCAGTTTGCCGCTAAGACCGGCGCCTTGCAGATGTCGGCAACCTCCTCAAAGTAGTTAGCCAGGGCAATTTCCGAAGCCAGAACTCGAGCATCGTCTGGCGGCAACTGATAGTCCTCAATAAATCGTTGCAACTTTTGTTGTGGCAGTTCGGGTAGCGATGCCTTGATGGCGGCAATGCTCTCGGCACTACACTGTACGGGTAGCAGGTCTGGTTCCGGGAAGTACCGATAGTCAGTGGCGGTTTCTTTACTGCGCATGGGGCGGGTTTCATCCCGCTCAGAGTCATATAGCCGCGTTTCCTGGGTGACCCTGTCGCCGGCTTCCAGCACTGCAATCTGCCGGTCTATTTCATATTCTATGGCTCTTTTGAGAAAGCGAAAAGAGTTTAGATTTTTGGTTTCCGTTCTGGTGCCAAGCCGAGTCGCACCGACTTTACGCACTGAGACATTGGCATCGCACCTGAGTGAACCCTGGGACATATCGCCATCGGACACCCCCAGGAAGGTGACCAATTGATGAATAGTCTTGGCGTAGGCTATGGCTTCCTCCGGGCTACGCAGGTCTGGCTCTGAGACAATTTCCAGCAGGGGCGTGCCGGCACGATTCAAGTCAATGCCGGTCTTATCTTGGAAGTTTTCATGCAGGGACTTGCCCGCATCTTCCTCCAGGTGGGCGCGGGTAATTCGAATATGGCGAGTGGGTCCATCGGGCAGGGTGATGTCCAGGGCGCCGCCGAGCACAATGGGTGCTTCCAGCTGCGTGATTTGATACCCCTTGGGCAGGTCGGGGTAGAAATAATTTTTCCGATCAAAGCTTGATAGGGGGCTGATCTCGGCGCCGATGCTCAAGCCAAAAGCAATGGCACGGGGGAATACGGCTTGGTTCACTACCGGAAGCACCCCCGGTAGGCCGAGGTCAATGGCACAGGCTTGGGTATTCGGCGGTTTGCCAAACTCGGTGCTGGCACCGGAAAAGATTTTGGAGGCGGTGGACAACTGCACATGTATCTCCAGCCCGATGACCACTTCCCAGTTGCTGTTCTTGTTGTGCTTCATCTTGTGCTTCATCCCGCGCTTCATCCAGGGCTACCGGTCTGGGATGCCCGGCTCGGCGGCCTTGCGAGATGCCAATCTGTTGCCTGTTGATATTGATGCGCGGTTCTCAAGAGGGTGGCTTCTTCAAAGTAGTTACCAATCAACTGGGCACCCAGGGGGAGCCCGGTCCCCTGCCCACTGGGCATAGACAGGGCCGGCAAGCCCGCAAGATTGCTGGCGGTGGTGAAAATATCCTGCTGATACATTGCCAGCGGGTCGTTAGACTTCTCGCCGAGGCGAAAGGCAGGGCCCGGAGTGGTGGGTGCCAATATGACATCAACCTGATTGAATGCGCACTCAAAATCATTTTTGATCAACCTTCGGATCTGCTGGGCTTTTTTGTAATAGGCATCGTAATAACCGGCCGACAGCGCGAAGGTGCCTACCAATATGCGGTGCTTCACCTCGGTACCAAAAGCTTCACTACGGGAGCGCTGATAGAGGTCTGCCAGATTGACCGGCTCCGGGCAGCGGTAGCCGTATCTCACCCCATCGTAGCGGGACAGATTGCTGGAACATTCCGCTGGCGCGATGAGGTAGTAGGCGGGGATGGCAAGGGGGGCACTCGGCAAGCTGAGTGGTTGGATGCTGGCACCCTCCTGTTCAAGTGTCTGGGCGACCTCAGTCATCATCTGTGCCATCTCGGCATCAAGGCTTGCCATATATTCCTCGCACAAGCCAATTTTTATGCCTTTGATGCCGTCATTCAGAGTCGCCATATAGTCATCAACGGGGTGCTCGGCAGATGTTGAATCGCGCCGATCGGAGCCCGCCATATAGCCTAGTAGCAAGGCACATTCTTCTGCCGAACGCGCCAGAGGTCCCGCTTGCTCCAGGCTAGACGCATAGGCAATCATGCCCCATCGGGACACCCGCCCGTAGGTTGGCTTCAAGCCGGTGATGCCACAAAAGGCAGCGGGTTGACGAATACTACCGCCGGTATCAGTGCCGGTTGCTGCACTGCAAAGCCCGGCGGCAACGGCAGCGGCGGAGCCCCCGGAAGAGCCGCCGGGCACATACTCAGGGTGCCATGGATTCAGCACCTCGCCGTAATAACTGGTCTCGTTAGATGAGCCCATGGCGAACTCATCCATATTGGTCTTCCCCAGCATGATGGCCCCCGCACTGGCGAGTTTGGACACCACTGTGGCGTCATAAGGGGCAATGAAGTTGTGCAACATCCTGGAGCCGGCGGTGGTCAGCAGCCCCGCGGTACAAAAAATGTCCTTGTGCGCGATGGGGATGCCGGCTAGGGGTTTGACCCTGCCCTTGGCTCTTTGTGCATCCACTTCTGCTGCCGCGTGCATTGCCTGGTCTTCGGTGAGGCTAATAAAGCAATTGAGTGCTTCCTGCTGGTGGATGTTTTGGAAGTAGGCAGAGACCAGTTCCAGAGTGGAGTATTCACCTCTGCGGAGATCCTCTATTTGTTGTGTCAGAGACCGGGTCAACATCTTCTGGACTACTCAACCACTCGGGGTACGAGATACAAGCCCTCTTCGGTATGCGGGCTGAGTGTCTGGAAAAGCTCGCGTTGATCGGCTTCGGTGATAGCGTCTGGTCTGAGTGTCTGGGTTGCATCTAAGGGGTTGGATACCGGCGCTAAGTGGCTGGTGTCTATGGATTGTAATTGCTCTGCCAGGTCAAGGATATTTTCCATGCCCTCGGCAAGGTCGGCAAGGTCATGCTCGGACACCCTGAGCTGGGCAAGTTCGGCAATGTTGTTGACTAGTTTCGGGGTGATTTTCATAAGATATGGCACTCCAGTGGGTTGATAATCAGGGATTGTACATAAGCCAGTCCGCGCTGTCAGGATCAAAGAAGGCGGGAATCCGGTTGATGTATAAATGCCCCACAGCGGGTTGCCTTTGTTCCTCTGGATTCCTGCCTGCGGCAAGAGGACAAGCTCGAGAATGACGGCGCGGGGCGGCACAAGCTGCCTGGTTTTTGTTACAGTAGCCCTTCTTGATGCTATTTTTTGACATGACTTCTTAAGACTAGTTCCTGACAATAGTGAGTTATAGCTGATGACGGGCACCGAATCTATGTTGCAGCGGGGCATGGCGGCGCGTGAGGCCTCGGCGGTCCTTGCGCATGCCACAACAGCAGTAAAGAACCAAGCACTGCTGGCGATCGCTGAGGTCATGCGGGGGCGGCAGACACAACTGCTCGCCGCCAATGAACAAGACCTGGCAGCCGCTCAGGCAGCCCAACTGAGCACGTCGCTCCTGGAGCGATTGCGGCTTACCGAGGCAAGCATTGCGGGCATGTTGGAAGGTCTCTCTCAGGTCGCCGCGCTTGAGGACCCGGTGGGTGAGCTCAGCGGCATGGCTTATCGCCCTAATGGACTTCAGGTGGGCAAGATGAGAGTGCCCCTAGGGGTCATTGGGGTCATCTACGAATCTCGGCCGAATGTCACTATTGACGCCGCTAGTTTGTGTCTCAAGTCTGGCAATGCGGTCATTTTGCGCGGCGGCTCCGAGGCAATTCACTCCAATCTCGCGCTAGCAGACTGTATTACCGAGGGGCTGAGCCGTGCTGGCCTGCCCGAGGCAAGCATCCAGGTCATCAAGGACCCAGACCGAGCCCTGGTGGGGCAACTTATCAAGATGAATGAGTATGTGGATGTCATTATACCGAGAGGGGGTAAGGCACTGATTGAGCGGATTGCAGCAGAATCAACCCTGGCAGTCATCAAGCATCTTGATGGGGTCTGCCATGTCTATGTAGATGCGGATGCGAATCGGGACATGGCGCACAAGATTGCACTCAACGCCAAGACCCAGAGTTATGCGGTGTGTAACGCGATGGAAACGCTCTTAGTTGAGCAGTTGATTGCCGCGCAACTCTTGCCCGGCCTGGCAACCGAGTTGATTGAACGGGGTGTTGAATTGAGAGGCTGTGAGCAGAGTCTTGAGTTGCTTGCCGGGCATTGTCAGATTACCGCGGCACAGGAAGAAGACTGGTACACCGAATATCTGGCACCTATCTTGTCTATTAGAGTCGTCTCAGGTCTGGAAGAGGCGATAGCGCATATCAATCATTACGGGTCCCAACATACGGACACCATAGTGACGGAAAACTACACCCGGGGCCGGCAGTTCCTGCGAGCAGTGGATTCAAGTTCGGTGATGCTCAACGCCTCGCCCCGCTTGGCAGATGGCTTTGAATATGGATTGGGGGCAGAGATGGGCATTTCCACAGACAAGTTACATGTGAGGGGACCCGTGGGGCTTGAAGGCCTCACCACTCAGAAGTTTGTTGTCTTCGGAGATGGTCAGCTCCGTCAATGATGTTTGTGTTCACTAATTTGATGACAAACTTGAATAGTATCATTGACTTGCTAGCATGAGACAGAACAGTAGCCCGCTTGTATAATGAAGCACTTTTGTAATGCACCACTTTTGTAATGAATCACTCTCGTAATGAACCAGAGTATGGATAGCAAAGCCATCACCAGGCTGGTGCTTGAAGCCCTTGAAGAGGTCAAGGCAGTTGCCCCCGTGTTATTGGATGTCCGGGAACAGACCGATATAACAGACTATATGTTGGTGGCGAGTGGTAGCACTAATCGCCAGGTCAAGGCACTGGCGGCCCGGGTCATTGATAGCGCCAAGGTAGCTGAGCTCAACGTCATAGGTGTTGAGGGATTGGAAGACGCGGGCTGGGTATTGATTGATCTGGGTGATGTGTTGGTGCATGTCATGTTACCGACTCTGCGAGAACTCTATGACTTGGAAAGTTTATGGAGCCTGGTGCCGACGAAGCCCAACAGTTATGAAACCCAGCAACAGCTATGACTCTGGTAGTTATGAGACCGATAGTTATGAGATTGCCTTTGTTCCTCTGGATTCCCGTCACCCCAGTCACCCCAGCCGATGGCTGTGATGACTGGAGTGACGAGAATGACGGCGGAAGAATGACTAGTCGCTTGTTATCCCCTGTTTGGAATGATCTAAGAAGATGGTGACCTCACTAGTCATAAAGAACCGCGGTGTGGAACGCAAAATGCATGCTAAACGCATGCTCGTAGGTGTCGCCATCCTATTGCTGCTGACCCTGGTGCTGGTGGCGAGATTATTCTATCTACAGGTCTTGCAGCAGGATACCTACAGTATTCTGGCTGATGAGAACCGAATCAGAGTGGCACCCTTGCCACCCCCCCGGGGGCTGATTTATGACCGAAATGGGGTCCTCGTCGCGGAGAGTGCTCCCTCATTCAATCTCACTATTGCCATTGATCAGATTGATGACCTTGAGGCACGGCTAGATAAGCTGCAGCAGATGATGGATGTGTCCGAAGCGGACCTCAAGGCATTTAAGAAACGTATGCAGCATCGGCAATATCAGTTCCATCCCGTGCCTATTTTGTTTGGCTTGAGCGAAGAAGAGCAGGCGAAATACAGTGTCAATAAGTTTTCTATGCCGGGAGTGACGCTCGAGGCGCAGCGCGTTAGATACTATCCTCTGGGGGCATTGACCGCGCATGCAGTAGGTGCCGTGCGCCGTATCAGTAGCCAGGATGCTGCCCGGCTCAGCCCGGTTGCCTATGCGGGCACTCACTATCTGGGCAAGACCGGGGTGGAGAAATTCTATGAGCAGGAGCTCCTCGGCAAGGTGGGTTATCAAGAGGTAGAAGTGGATGTCTATGGTCGGCCCATCCGGATTTTAGACGCCAGCTCGCCCATGCCCGGCAAGAATCTCATCCTGCATCTTGATACTTCCTTACAGCAGGCGGCAAGTGATGCCCTGGGGGAAGGGCGCCGGGGTGTCGTGGTCGCGATTGAACCTAAAACCGGCGGTATCCTGGCACTGGTCAGTCAACCTAGCTACGACCCCAATCTCTTTGTGGCCGGCATTGAATGGGAGGCCTTTGAAGCACTGAAAGCCTCGCAAGATGCACCCCTGTTCAATCGGGCCATGCAAGGCCAGTACGAACCGGGGTCCACCCTCAAACCGGCCTTGGCACTGATTGGTCTGCTGACGGATACCCTGGATCCAGAAGCGACCATTGATGACCTGGGCTGGTATCAAATACCCGGCAATCCGCGCATCTATCGGGACTGGAACTGGAGCCGGTCCAACCCCGGTGGGCACGGCCGGGTAGATATGGCAAAAGCGATCTATCGGTCCTGCAATGTGTACTTCTACGACCTTGCCTTCAATCTAGGCATAGAGCGGATCAACCAGCATCTCCCCAGTTTTGGGTTTGGTGCTAACACCATGCTTGACCTGCCAGAAGCCTACAAAGGCTTGGTACCTTCCCCGGAGTGGAAGCTACAGACTCGAGACAGCACTTGGTTTATGGGAGATACGGTCAATGTTGGCATTGGCCAGGGAGATCTACTGGTTACGCCCTTGCAGATGGCAACTCTGGCGGCACTGATTGCCAATCGTGGGCACTGGGTCGCACCCAGAATGTTAAAGTCCGGTAGCGACCTCTTGCCAGAATCAACCCCCCATCAACCGGCAACTATAAAGAATCTATCCCCCATGGACTGGGACCGGGTGATTGGTGCTATGCAGCAGGTGGTGCACCGAGGCAATCGGGAGTACGGCGAGAATGGCACCGCCTGGGCATACATAGGCATTGATATTCCCTATCGGATGGCCGGTAAATCAGGCACTGCCCAGGTGGTTGGCATAGCCCAGGATGCGGAATACGACGAGCAGGAACTCCCCGAGAGACACAGAAAGCATGCCTGGTTTATTGCTTTTGCGCCGGTGGATGATCCACAGATTGCGCTGGCGGTCCTGGTGGAAAATGGCGGTGGCGGGAGTGAGGTAGCCGCGCCGGTTGCCCGGGCAGTGCTGGATCACTATTTATTGAAGAAGCAACTATTGAAAAAAGCGCTATCTAAGAAAACGCTATGGAAACCCCCAAAGCAGTCGCCCTATGTGCAAGCATTGGCACCGGTGCGCCCCCCTGCGCCCCCTCCTGCGAAAGCCGATGAACTGGACTGATACCAAGCAACTCCGAGATGCTGGGACGAGTGCGGACCGATGGTTCCATCTGGATATCCCCCTGTTGCTGTTGCTGCTGGTCGTATCTGCTTTTGGCTTGTTGATTCTGTACAGTGCCGCTGAGCAGCAGTTAGCGCCGGTCATTGCTCAGGCTTGGAAGCTACTCATCGGCCTAGGGGTCATGCTTGTTATGGCGCATATTTCGCCGATGGTGTTTCTCCGGCTTGCTCCCTGGGCATTCATTATTGGGGTGGCACTGCTGGTCTCGGTGGAATTTTTGGGGGATGAAATTAAAGGCTCACGGCGCTGGTTGCATATCGGTCATTGGGTGTACTTCCAGCCATCGGAATTGATGAAACTACTGCTCCCCATGCTGCTTGCCTGGTATTACAACGACCGACATCTCCCCCCGTCCCCCCAGTCTTTGTTTGTGTTCCTGGCGCTTATTGGCGGGCTGGTCTTCCTGGTCGCGGCTCAGCCTGATCTGGGCACCGCGTTGATCATCGGTGCCTCGGGTATGTTTGTGCTCTTTTTGACGGGCATTCCCTGGCGAGTTGTATTTTTCTCCCTGGGGGCGAGCGTCATTTCTCTGCCGCTCCTTTGGTTTGCCTTGCGGGACTACCAGCAGCAGCGAATCCTGATCCTATTGGACCCGGAAGGCTCGCCCCTGGGGGCCGGCTGGAATATCATTCAATCCAAGACGGCAATTGGTTCTGGCGGTTTGTTTGGCAAGGGTTTGTTTGCCGGGACCCAGTCTCACTATGGCTTTCTACCGGAACGCCAGACGGATTTCATCATCGCGGTGATCGGTGAAGAACTAGGCCTCGTGGGCATTCTCTTCCTGTTATTCCTGTATCTTGCTTTGGCGGCGAGAGGGGTCTTTATATCAATCACCATGCGGGACACTTTTGGGAGGCTGCTATCCGGAAGCATTGCCTTTGCTTTTTTTGTCTATGTGTTAATCAATATCGGGATGGTCAGTGGTATCCTGCCGGTGGTCGGTGTGCCCTTGCCGTTTGTGAGTTATGGCGGCTCTTCGATCCTGATTTTCTGTGCTGGCTTTGGTATTCTGATGTCTCTCCATACACATAGTAGACTGGTCTTGTGAAAAAAATACTGATCCGTTTGCTCCTGGGTCCTGCCTTACTGAGTCTGGTCTTGTGTGTTTCTAGCCCGGTTGTCGTTGCTACAATAAACGACAGCACTTCTAAAGAAGCCGCTTCTAAAGAACCCGCTTCTAAAGACCGCGCTTCTCAATACAGATATCCTAAAGGTCGCGCTGCTAAACCAGCCGCAACCAACATAGCCCTTCTAAACTATGCTGACCGCGAGGAGGTTAAAGCCTTCGCCGCCGCCCTGGCGGCAGAAGCCACCTTCAGCGAAGCCGAACTACTGGATTACTTCCGTCAAGCCCGGTATCAACAAAGCATCATTGATGCCATTACCCGCCCCGCGGAGAAGACACTCATCTGGGAGAAATACCGCGCTATCTTCCTCACTGAGCGGCGTCGCCGACAAGGCTCCGCTTTTATCCGGCGCTATAGAAAACCCCTAGAGGCTGCTTATGAGAAGTATGGCGTGCCTGCCGTTATCATCGCCGCGGTCCTCGGTGTTGAGACAAGTTATGGGCGCAATAGAGGTAATTATCGTGTTCTGGATGCGCTGGTGACCCTGGGGTTTGATTATCCACCCCGGCAGGAATTTTTTCGCGAGGAGCTCCGGGAGCTCATCCTGCTAGCCGGGGAAGAGGGGCGGAAGATTACCCGCCTGAAAGGTTCCTATGCCGGTGCTATGGGCTGGGGGCAGTTCATCCCCAGCAGTTATCGGCATTATGCGGTGGACTTTGATGGCGATGGGCAGCGAGACATCTGGAACAATCCCGTAGATGCCATAGGTAGCGTGGCGAACTATCTCAATCAACATGGTTGGCAGCGGGATGGTTTTATTGCCCTTGAGATGGAAACTGCCGATGTTGATGCCCTGCGCGCCACCGATATTTTTAACCAGGGTCTAGCACCCAGCATTAGCCATGCAGCACTGAGTCAACTCGGGGTGTCGCAACTGCCGTCTCTGGCAGGTGATGAATTGCTTTCCCCCATGCGCTTGCAATTAGAAACGGGTCAGGAATACTGGCTGGGCGGTATGAATTTTTATGTCATCACGCGTTACAATCACAGCAAATTATATGCTATGGCAGTGTTTCAACTCAGTGAAGTGCTGCGCTGAGCCGGGCTTGCCCGCCAGTCAGCCTGAGGACCTG
Source organism: Candidatus Azotimanducaceae bacterium (assembly GCA_965208605.1). Classification (GTDB taxonomy): domain Bacteria; phylum Pseudomonadota; class Gammaproteobacteria; order Pseudomonadales; family Azotimanducaceae; genus UBA9659. The sequence continues at coordinate 2,567,286 of OZ242345.1, forward strand.
TGCATAGTGTACCCCGCTTACCCGTTGCCTATCTCGGCACTGCTACTCTTCCTGTTGCTCTACTCGCCCGCGGGGCTATCGGCTCGCTCGGCACAGGTTCAAGAAGAGGTTCATGCACAGGTTCAAGAAGAGGTTCATGCACAGGTTCAAGCAGAGCCGCATGAAAAGTATGAAGTCATGGGCAAGGTCTATCGTATTCTGCCTTCAAGCTGGGGTTATTGGGATATAGGTATAGCCTCCTGGTACGGGACCAAATTTCACGGTCGCTTAACTTCCCTCGGTGAGATTTACGACATGCATGGCATGACCGCGGCGCACACCGCATTGCCGCTGCCGACCCAGGTAAAAGTAACCAATCTGGACAACGGGAAGAGTGTCATGCTCCGGGTCAACGATCGGGGACCCTTTCACGAGGATAGATTGATTGACTTGTCTTATGCTGCCGCCCAGGCACTTGGCTTCCAAAGTCAAGGCACAGTACCGGTGGTGGTGGAAGCATTGGATGCCATCAATCATCCCGACAAGTATCTGGATATAATGCAACCTGATACCGAGCAACCGCATAAGAGTTCCGTCTATTTACAAGCGGGTGCATTTGCTGTTCAGCAGGGCGCACTACAGCGGTTAGCGGCAGTGAGTGGGGTCTTACCCGCGTCAATCCCGGTGAGAATCCTGCGCACCGAGACCGAGGCCCAGGTCCTCCACAAGGTGTGGATTGGACCCATCTGGGGCCGGGGTGAAGAGGATTCAGTGGCGGCTATAGTGGCAACTATGACGCGCCACAATCTGGGGAAGACATTGCAAGTCAAGGTAGACTAGATCATGAAGGAGACGCCATGACATTCCGTAGCAACTTAAGAAGTGCCCTAAGAAGCAACTTAAGAAGTGACCCAAGAAGTGCCCTAAGATTATGCCAGTGCTGCATCGGTGTCGTCTTGCTATGTCTGGCTGAGGTTAGCCTGGCGGGGCAGCTGATCATCCCAGCGCCGCCCCAGTTATCGGCAACGGGCTACCTGCTGATGGATGCCAACACTGGTGTCTCCTTGGTGGAGTTCAATGCCGACCAGCGGTTGCCGCCCGCGAGTTTGACTAAAATCATGACGGTGTATGTTGCCGCCGCGGAATTGGCACACGGGAGCATTGCTCTGGATGATGAGGTGTCGGTCAGCATCAAGGCATGGCGGACGGGAGGTTCCAGAATGTTCATTAAGGAAGGCACCAGGGTCAGTCTTGAAGATATATTACATGGCATCATCATCCAGTCCGGGAACGATGCCAGCGTGGCGCTGGCGGAACACATCACCGGTAGCGAAGACACTTTTGTAGAGCTGATGCAGCAATATGCGCAACAACTGGGTATGCAGGATACGCACTTCATCAATGCTACCGGCCTGCCCGATGACGAACACTACTCCACCGCGCGGGACCTGGCAAAGCTGAGTATTGCTCAGATCAATAATTACCCTCAAATTTATAACATCTATGCTGATAAGCAGTTCACCTACAACAACATTAGACAACCCAACCGGAATCGATTGCTCTGGCGAGATCACACGGTGGATGGTATCAAGACCGGATATACGAGTGTTGCGGGCTATTGTCTGATCGCCTCAGCCAAGCGAGGCAAGATGCGGCTAGTGTCCGTGGTGATGGGGGCAGGCTCGGAGAAGACGCGCCTCGCCGAGACCCGGCAACTACTTAACTATGGCTTCCGATATTTTGAAACGGTAACCCTGTACCCGGCACAGGAATCTCTGCAGGAGGCGAGGGTCTGGGGTGGGCAGGCGTCCTCAGTGCCACTGGGCTTGGAACATAGCCTGGTAGTCACCATTCCCAAGGGGTTAAGGGACAAGATGACTGTTGAGATCAGCCTTCAAGAGGAGCTTCACGCGCCTCTGGAAAAGGGCAGCACCCTGGGCAGTCTGGAGGTGATTTTCCCGGATGCTTATAGAGAGACTATGACTATGCCGATGCAGGCGTTGGAAGCGGTACCCGCAGCTAACTTCTTCTACCGTATCCTGGATGCCATTAGTCTGTATTTCTTGAAGCTGACAGACGGGGATCCGCTGGCAGCGCCATGATGAATGTCCCTCAGGCACTCTTGGTGAGGCAACTGGGCACCCAACCCTACCTCCCGGTCTGGGAGGCAATGAAAGCATTTGTGGCGCAAAGAAGCCCAGAATCTCAGGATGAAGCCTGGGTATTAGAGCATCCGGCACTATTCACCCAGGGGCAGGCGGGCAAGCCTGAACATCTGCTGGCACCCGGCAAGATCCCGGTCATTAAGACCGACCGAGGGGGACAGGTGACCTATCATGGCCCGGGGCAACTCCTGGTCTATTTATTGTTGGATCTTCGGCGCATGCAGCTCAGTATCCGCGGGCTGGTGTCGGGCATAGAGAGAGCCGTCATCGCTTTGCTAGCGGATGAGGGTCTAGCTGCTACCGCTGAGGGGGCTGGTCCGGGGGTCTATGTGGCGGGTGCCAAGGTGGCTGCCTTGGGATTGCGCATACGCAGGGGGAGTAGTTACCACGGACTCAGTGTGAATGTGGATATGGACTTAGCGCCATTTGCCCGCATTAACCCCTGTGGTCATCCTGGCCTGAGGGTAACCGACCTCAGGTCCTTGGGAGTGCAGACGCCTATGCTGCAGATTTCCCAACAGCTCAGTGCCCATCTGGCAGCGGAATTTGGTTATGCCGGGCTTTGCTGAGCCGTCATTCTCGAGCTTGCTCGGGAATCCAGAGTGGCGACGTAAGCCGCCAGAAGGAGCGGGGACGCCGCGCCGTCATTCTCGAGCTTGCTCGGGAATCCAGAGGAACAAAGGCAACTATCTTGGGCATTGACGCATGTGGCCGTCATTCCCGCCTTCGAACTTGTCAGTTAGTCAGTGATACTATTCAAGTTTGTCATCGAATCTGTGAACACAAATAACTACGATAAATAACTACGACAAATAACTATGACAAATAAGAATCGACTGGTGCCTGGGGAAAAGCTGCGCGGGGCGGATAAGCTGAGGCGCATCCCGATCAAGGTTGTCCCCACGACATCACCACAAAAGAAGCCGCCCTGGATACGGGTAAGAATTCCCGCTAATCCCAGGATAGACAAGATCAAAGAAATTCTTCGGCGGCGGAAGCTCGCTTCTGTCTGTGAGGAAGCCAGTTGCCCCAACTTGCCAGAATGTTTTTCCCAGGGGACGGCAACCTTCATGATTATGGGGGAGATCTGTACTCGACGTTGTCCCTTTTGTGATGTCGCCCATGGCAGCCCCAATCCGCTAGATAAAGAAGAGCCGCAACAGCTTGCCGAAGCCGTGGCGGAAATGGACCTGCAATATCTAGTGGTTACCTCGGTGGATCGCGATGATTTAAAAGACCGCGGCGCCGGGCATTTTTCCGAATGTGTCAAGGCGGTACGACAGCTTAATCCAGACACAAAAATTGAATTGCTGGTGCCTGATTTTCGGGGGCGGATGGAAGTTGCTATCACCAGACTCACCGACACCCCGCCAGATGTGTTTAATCACAATCTGGAGACGGTGCCCAGGCTCTATCGCCAAGTCCGACCTGGCGCAAGTTATAGCTGGTCCCTCAGCCTCTTGCAGGAATACAAAAGGCGTAACCCCAGTGTGCCCACCAAGTCTGGGCTCATGTTGGGTCTCGGGGAAGAGATTGAAGAGGTGATTGCGGTGCTGGAAGACCTGCGACAACATCAGGTGGACATGCTGACCCTGGGGCAGTATCTGCAACCCAGCCGAGAGCATCTAGCGGTAGTGCGCTTTGTGCACCCAGAGGAATTTGCCCAGCTAGGGGAAACTGCCAAGGCAATGGGCTTTCGTCAGGTTGCCAGTGGGCCTATGGTCAGATCCTCATATCACGCTGACCTCCAAGCCACTGGCGATTTTGTCTAAGCGACCCCGTCATTCCCGAACCCGTCATTCTCGAGCTTGCTCGGGAATCCAGAGGAACAAAGGCAAGCACCTTGTTATACTGGTAATGATGCGACCTGCTATTTGTGAAGGAATAACGCATGCATTTAAGACAAAAACTTCTATTATTCCGGTTATTTTTGTCGCGGCTTGAGAGATTTTGGACAGTTCTGATCCAGAGTGCTTGGCTGTATGCTCTCCTGATAGTTACGGCTTACCTTCAGTTTATTCTTGATTACAGCATCAGGCTTTCAGGTCTACTTGAGTGGTTATCTTCTGTCACCTGGCTATCTGCTGTCGTCAGTGCAGTGGGTGCCAGATTGCCGGGGTTTTTTGAATACTATTGGCTTGTAATCACACTTCTTGATGGGGCCGACTGGCTATCTATTTTCATACCCGCAATCATATTCCTCGGTGCTTTGGCCGTATATGTCGTATATACCGGAATAGAATATGCAGGAATGGAAGATGTGGATTATCAAAAACCAAGCCAACCTTTAAAGTTGCGCCGATTGGGCTTGCCAAAAAAAGCCAATTCGCTAAATATGTGGATTAGCGATACGCCTTACACAGCGTTATTCATGCTCATCGTTATTTTATGGTCGGCCTTCTGCGGGTGGCTCTTCTGGCAATCTGGTCCTTCGGGTAAAAATATTTATATTGCCAGTACCGCCTTAGTTCTCTTGGGCTCGGTGTATGTATTCTGTGTGCTTGCCCAAGGCTATCGTGATTTTTTTAATAATAACGAATGGGCTCTTGAAACAGTGTCCAAACAGCATGCCCAAATATCGCCCCCGATTAGCATTTGGAAAATTCTAGTGATAACGACTATGGTGACAATGGGTATTGCGCTCGTCGTAGCTGCCTTCGTGGCTATTTATATGTATTGGTAATGATGCGCTAAATAGTTGCGAGGGAATTATCCATGTCTTTAAATCAAAAACTTCTTTTATTCTTGCCACGGGTTGACAGCTTTTGGGCAGACTTGGCTGGTAGCGCCACAGTGTTCATCATGGTGATATTTTCTGCTATCCATAGTCATGTCATCGATCCTGACGGCGCGTGGGGCGTCCCCGCGGCCGCTGGCGGCTTACGGCGTGGGAGCCGTGCACGTTCGCCGAGGTCGGAATGATACGGCACAATAATGATATTGACGGGTTGTACCATTTTCGGTACATTTATATATGACACAGGGTAGCAGAAAGAAAGTACCAGCCGTCTTCTACCGGTCTGATAGTGGCAAATGAGCCAGTACGAGAGTGGTTATTGGGTCTATCCAAGGCTGACCGGAAAGCAATTGGCGCTGATATTCAAACAGTCGAATTTGGCTGGCCAGTTGGGATGCCCGTGTGCCGCCCTATGAAAGATGGCCTATATGAAGTTAGGACGAATCTTGATGATGGACGTATTACAAGGGTTCTGTTCTGTTTTCACGGAAACAAGATGGTGCTTTTGCATGGCATTATTAAGAAATCGCAGAAGACACCTAAGCCAGACCTGGATCTGACAAAGAAACGTAAAAGAGAGGTAGAACATGGCTAAACACAATCAATATATCGGTTCATCCCTTGATGACCTGCTTGAAGAAACCGGTGAATTAGCGGAAGTTAACGCCGTGGCAATCAAGCGGGTGATTGCATGGGAAATCACCCAGAAAATGGAAGTTGAGCATATCTCTAAAACCAAAATGGCAGAACTTATGGATACCAGCCGTTCTGCCTTGGCTCGCCTGCTTGATCCTGCCAATACCTCTGTCACGCTGCACACACTTGATAATGCGGCTCGTGCTGTCGGTAAAACGCTGCGAATAGAGCTCACCTGATGCCCCTTGACGGGGTTCGGCGGTCGGTGGGTTGTGCTTTTTCGTTAAAGGCGCCCCCCCTCCCGCCGTCATTCTCGAGCTTGTCCTCTTGCCGCAGGCGGAATCCAGTAAAAAAAGTATGTTTTCCAATTTACCCCGGTCCTCCAACCCGTCAGAGGACAAGCCCGAGGGTGACGGGGGGCAGCGACAAGAATGACGGCAACTACCCGCAGACCGGGCAGTCGGGGTTTTTAGGCAGTTTTAGTTTGCGCCACAACATATATTTGGCATCAAAGGTCAGCAGGTATCCCACCAGCGACTCACCAATACCGAGCATCAATTTGAGCACTTCCAGTGCTTGCAGGCTCCCTATGATCCCGACAACCGGTGCCGCTATGCCGGTGGTGGCACAGTCCAACTCGGTATCCGGTGCATCTTGATAGAGGCAGCGATAGCAGGGGGAGCTGGGCAACTGAGGGTCAATCACCAGGACCTGCCCCTCAAAGCGAATCGCCGCACCCGATACCAGTTGTGTGCCGCTACGCCAGCAGGCGGCATTGATGGCAAACCGCACCTCGAAATTGTCCGTAGAATCCACCACTATATCCGCCGCCTCAACCTCTCGTTGCAGTTCGTCTGCTGTTAGCCTCGCGGCAATAGTGGTGACCTGAATATCGGGGTTGATTGCCAGAAGACTGTCCCGGGCCGAGGCTACCTTCTCGGCGCCTAGGTCTGCAGTGCCGTGGATGATCTGCCGTTGCAGGTTTGATAAATCAACCCTATCAAAATCAGCCAGAACCAAAGTACCCACACCGGCGGCGGCAAGATACATGGCGACCGGGCTACCCAGGCCGCCAAGCCCGATGATCAGTACCCTGGCGGCGAGCAACCGAACCTGCCCCGCTATATCAATCTCCGGGAGCATGATATGCCGGGCGTAACGTAGCAGTTGGGTATCGTCCATCGCGGTTTACTTCCTAGCCAGGACCGCCCGGTCCAGCTTGTGCAGATCGCGGAAGGTTTCTATCTCTGAGAAGCCCGCGGCTTGCAAGAGCTGAGAGACCGCTGCTTGCTGCTCCATGGCATGTTCAATCAGCAGATGCCCGCCGGGTTTTAGACATGCAAAGCCCTGGACCACAATAGTACGAATAGCATCCAGCCCAGAAGTACCCGCCACCAGTGCCGTCTCGGGTTCAAAAGCCAGGCGCTTAAGGGTCTGAGTATCGTCGCTACGCACATAAGGCGGATTGCTGACGATGATGTCCAGAGACTCGGGCGCCAGGCTGGCACACCAGGAACTGGCAAGCCAGGCAATCGGGGCAGGTTTCTGGTCCTTGCCTGGCAGATGGCGCGGCGCATCTTGTCGCGAATTGTGTTGTGCGACCCGGAGGGCGGCCAGGCTCTTGTCGGTGCCGAATAGTTGCCAACGAGGCCTCTCGTCGGCAAGGCTGATGACGATGCCGCCAGCCCCAGTGCCTAGGTCTACCACCCTTTGTTGCGCATGCGAGAAGCGAGCAAGCAGGATCTCCAGCAGTAATTCCGTCTCCGGTCTCGGTATGAGGGTGGCCTCGGACACGGTGAAACTGCGCTTCCAAAAATCTTTTTTGCCAATAATCCCAGCAACCGATTCCCCGACCTGCCGCCGGCGGATGAGTTGCTTGAAAGCTACCTGCGCCTGGGGGGCAACTTGATGTTCGCCATGCGCAAGTAACCATTCGCGCCGCGTCTGCAGAAGATGCGCCAGCAATAGTTGACAGTCCAGTTGCGGTGTATCGGATACAGGATCCAGAGTCCGGGCATGGCTTAACAGCTGGGTGACTGATGTTTGATTTTTCATAAAAGCGTCATGTATCCATAGCGGTCTTATCAAGCGCGCGCAAGAGATCCGCCTGGTGTTCAGCAGCAAGTTGTTCAATTAAGGGGTCCAGGTCACCGCTCATGATTTGCGGCAACCGATGCAGGGTGAGATGAATGCGATGATCGGTGACCCGGCCATCGGGGAAGTTATAAGTCCGAATCTTTTCAGACCGGTCGCCGCTACCGACCAGATGCCGGCGGGTTTCCGCTCGCTCCGCCTGTTGCGCCGCCTGGGACTGAGCCAGCAGTTTAGCGGCGAGCAGACTCATGGCCCGGGCGCGATTCTTGTGTTGAGAACGTTCGTCCTGACATTCCACCACCAGTCCCGTGGGCAGGTGAGTCAAGCGCACGGCGGAATCCGTCTTGTTGACATGCTGGCCGCCAGACCCGGAAGCGCGATAGGTGTCCACTCTCAGGTCGCTTTTTTCTATTGCTATGGCATCAACCGCAGCAATTTCCGGCAGTAGCACCACCGTACAGGCGGAGGTATGGATGCGCCCCTGGGATTCCGTCTGGGGCACCCGCTGGACCCTGTGGATGCCCGATTCAAACTTCATCTTCCCATAGACTTCCTTGCCTTTCAGGCGGGCGATGATTTCCTTAAAGCCACCTTGTTCCCCCGGGTGCTCAATGAGTATCTCCAGGGTCCACTTCTGGGTCTCGGCGTAGCGGCTGTACATTCGGAAGAGGTCGCCCGCAAAGATTGCGGCTTCATCGCCGCCAGTGCCGGCGCGCACTTCCAGGAAGGCATTGCCCCCGTCATGCGGGTCCTTGGGAACCAGCAGCTGGTGTAGCCGGTCGTTATGCGCTTGCCACGCCTGCTGGAGACTGGCGACTTCTGCTTCTGCCAGATCTCGAATTTCCGGGTCTCCGTCCTCTAGCAGGGGTTGCGCCTCCTCTAGGGTCTGGGCGCTTGCCTCAAGTTGGCGATAGCAGAGGACGATGGCTTCAAGCTCAGCATACTCTTTGGACAGGGCGCGGAAGCGTTCCTGGTCGGCAAGGATCTCAGCATCACCCAGCAGGGCACCGAGTTCTTCATAGCGTTCCAACAGCTGTTGCAGTTTTGTTTGTAATGACTTATTCACCGTCCTCAGCCTCGTTGAGTTGGTAGATGCGGGCTATGACATCTAGTAGGGCTTGTTGTTTATCTGCTGCCGCCGTTTTCAAGGCGACACTAGGCGGGTGCATTATCTTGTTGACCAGTTGATTAGCAAGCTTGCGGAGCACCTCGGCGGGTGCCTCACCTCGGTCCAGGCGAGCCAGTGCCTGCTGCAGTGCTTGTTGTTTGATCTCCTCATGCAACTGGCGAAACTGCACCAGGGTCTGATGCTCTTTTTGGGTTTCCTGACGAGACTTGAAGTGCTTTGCTGCCGCTAAGACGATGGCTTCCGCTGCCTCGGCAGCTTCCTGACGATGATGCTTATTGTGCTGGATGATGTCCTGCAGGTCGTCAATGCTGTAAAGGTACACATCTTTCAGCCGGGCAACCTCGGGCTCTATGTCCCGGGGCACCGCCAGATCCACCATCAGCATCGGCTGGTGCTTGCGGCTACGGAGTGCTCTTTCCAGGGCGCCCTTCCCCAGGAGGGGTAGGGGTGATGCTGTAGAGGTGATGACGATATCAGCACTTTTTAATGCTTCATGGAGGGACTGCAAGTCAATCGCTTTGGTTTTTATAATAGAGGTTTTTATAATAGAGTTTTTGATAACAGAGTCTTCAACAGCCTGCTTTTTAATATCTTGCTTTTTAATATCCTGGACGAGTTGCTTGGCTTTCCAGAGGGTACGATTGGCAATGGTGATGCCGCGGACCCCCGCCTGATGCAGATGCCGGCTCAGTGACCGTATAGTGTCTCCCGCGCCGATCAATAACACCCGGCATTGCCCCAGGTCAGTGAAGAGTTGCTGCGCAAGGGTCACGGCTATTGCCGCCATGGACACCGAACTTTCGCCTATGGCGGTGTCGGTACGCACCTGCTTGGCAATACGAAATGCCGTCTGGGAAAGATGTTCCAGCTCAGGACCCAGGGTGCCGAATTGCTTCGCCTGCTCAAAGCAGTGTTTGAACTGCCCGAGTATCTCAGGCTCACCGGTGACCATGGAATCCAGACCGCAGGCAACCCTCAGGCTATGTCGCAGGGCATCTTTGCCGGTTTTGACATAGAGGGCTGGTGCCAGGTCGTGCATGTCCAGCTGTTGATAGTCGGCTAACCAGGTCTTGATAGGGTCGCTCTCATGCCGGGCTGAGATGGCGATAATCTCAGTTCTGTTGCAGGTGGATAGAATAGCCGCCTCGGCAAGCCCCGTCTGCGCCAGCAGATGATTGAGTGCTTCCTCCAATCGCTCCGGGGTGAAGGCAAGCTTTTCCCGGAGCGGAAGGAGGGCAGTCTTGTGATTGATACCCACAATAAGCAGATTCATATCAATGAGTGTCTCGTCCTGCGGCTAGTCGTTGGAGTGGCGGTGATAAAAAGGCTGTTATAAAAAGGTTGCTCAAGGCTGTTATATAAAGGCGGCTCAAGGCTGTTATAAAAAAGCGGCTCAAGGCTGTGCTAAGCAGACCCGGCCTGCTCTCAACTCTGGTTGGTACTGCTCTGGCTGGTACACTTGCCATGGGGAGTCTATTCTACCCTGCTAGACCTATACATAAGTGACAATTTAGAAGCGCAGTCAGAAGACAACTTAGAAGGGAAGGAAGTGTACGCCATGTTGAGCAGAGGACTGAGGAAGATGACGTTAGCCGGTAGCCAGGCAGAGCGGATGCACCGGCAAGGCTATGGCATGTTGCTGGTCATGACCTGCTTGCTGAGCGGCACCGGCTGTCGTTCAACAGCAATATCCGATGCCAGCCAGCCGCCATCCAAGGTGGCCATTGCTACTTCTGAACAGGCTGCTTCTGAAAAGGCTACTTCTGAAGGGGCTACTGCTGAAGAGTCTGCTTCTGAAGAGTCTGCTTCTGAAGTGTCTGCGACCTACCCCGTAGCCCCCTTTGAAGAGGAGGTGCTGTATCAACTGCTGGTCGCTGAGGTAGCCGGTCATAGGCACAATTATCAGCAAGCATTACAGCACTATGTCGCGGTTACCCGGGCAACCCGGGACCCGAACGTGGCTGCCCGAGCGACCAGCCTGGCACTTTATATGCAAGAGCTGGACGTCGCCTTGGAAACTGCCATGATCTGGGCGGCAACAGACCCGGCCCATTTTGACATCCGCCATTTTGAACGGCTTGTCCGGCATAGCAGCACCCCTTCCCAGAAGCAATCTCTGCTAGAAGGTCTGTCCAGAGTCTTGGCACAGCAACCCGAAGCGCCCGACCTGCTGTTTTTTAAAGCTGCCCTGCTTACTCAGACGGGGGCTTATGAAGAATCCCTTGCCTTGGCCGGGCAGTTGCTTGAAGCATCAGACCAGCGGCGGCTCTTCGTCTTGCAAGTCAGCAACCTGAAACATCTGGGCCGGCAAGAGGACGCCAGGTCCCTGCTGGAAACTACCCTCCAAGCCCGCCCGGAGGACTCTTGGCTACTGCTGACTCTGGCGCGACTGCTGCACGAAGAGGGGGAACTAGATGCCGCGCGTGAGCAGTACCTCTTGGCATTGGAAGGCGCCGGCAATGATGGCGACATACTGCTGGCACTGGCATTGCTTGCCATAGAAGAGGCGCAGGATGAGGATGCCAAGCGGCATCTGCAGCGGCTCCTGAGATGGGAACACCGTCAAGAGGAAGCACATTATTACCTCGGGGTTATTGCCGAGCGGCAGTCGGACCAAGCGACCGCCCTGGCAACCTATAAGCAGGTGCGCCAGAGTCGGGTCTTCCCCCTTGCTCAGGCAAGAATAGCCAGCCTGCTCGCGGCGGATAACCAGTTGCCTGGGGCCAGAGCACATCTGGCGCAGGTCGCCAGGGAGCATCCTGAGCTCTACATCCGCATGACTATCCTGGAGGCGCAACTACTGGCCGCCCAACTATTGGTAGTACAAGAAGCCGAGCAGCCGGCACTTGAGCAAGAGGTCTTCCAGTTATTGGACCGGGCATTGGAGAAGACGGCAGGTCAAGTACCCCAGCAGGTTGAATTGCTTTACATCCGCGCCATGCTGGAGCAGAGATTTGGGCATCTGGATATTTTTGAAACTAACCTGCGACAACTGCTCGCCCTGGAGCCGACGCATGCTGAGGCACTGAACGCGCTGGGATATACCCTCACGGATCAGACTGAGCGGCATGCAGAAGCGTTGCTACTCATTGAGCAAGCACTGGCATTAAAACCAGAAGAAGCCGCATTTATTGATAGCCTCGGTTGGGTCCAGTACCGATTGCAAAATTATGACGTCGCGGTACAACATTTACGGCAAGCCTATGCCTTGTTTCCCAATGATGAGATCGCTGCTCATCTGGGGGAAGTCCTCTGGACGATCGGCGCCCAGACAGAGGCAAAAGCCATCTGGGATAAGGCCCTTGAGATGAGCCCTGAGAGCGAGATTCTACGTGCTGTCATACAACGGTTTCTAGCGCCATGACTTCTAGAGCCATGCCTTCTAGAATCATGGGTTGTTGCTTGCTGGTCGTCCTGTCTGGATGCGTGACCCATCGGTCCGCGCCCGATACTAGCGGCGCATCGGGTTGGCGATTAGCCGGTAAGGTCGCCATCAAAACCGACCAGGCGAGCCGCCTTTTGAGTATTGATTGGCGTCAGCAGGAGGCTCAGGGGAGGCTGGTCTTGTCTGGACCCCTGGGTATAGATGTCGCAATAATAGAGATGCAGGGTGCTCTGTTGACGGTCACCGCCGGCCGGAAGGTCTATACCTATACAGAGGAGCGCGCCACCATAGCGATTAAAGGACTAGGGGAAATAACACTGCCCTGGCGCGCGTTCACCCAGTGGCTGGGTGCCCTGGCAAACATCCGTCCGGGCAACGCAACTATTGCTACAACCGTACCTGCTACAACCACACCTGCTACAACCCTGCCCGCAACCCCGCTCGTAACGACTAGAGTCACTGATGGCTGGCAGTTGCAACTCTTGCAAGGGGACGCGAGGGGTCCGCGTCTGGTAGAGTTCACCCATCCCCGCGTCACCCTGAGACTCAAAATCACCGCCTGGTCAGGACCCGACTGAGCAGATACAAATTGGGTTTGGGGATGGCCCGCCCGGAGAGATTCGAACTCCCGACACCCAGGTTCGAAGCCTGGTGCTCTATCCAGCTGAGCTACGAGCGGTTTAGGTGACACGCCTGCCAAGCAGATTGCAGTCTAACCAAGACCCCTAAGGACTGCAAAGGTCAGCCGCGGCTCAGCAGAACAAACACAAGGGGGGGCTTTGTCATTCATCTTGTCTGGGTTAGTATAAAAACTAGGAGATGACTGATGAGTCTGAGAATTTTGCGACTAAATACCGCGGGTTTACCGGTGGACTGGCTGAACTGGCAGGAAGCTGTCTGCCTGCACGCCCGGGAACTGGTCAGCTGGACCTACGGCGAAGAGGTGATGCGGGTGCGCGGCGGTCATTCAAAACTGACCGGCGAGCAAACGATACTTAACCTGAGCAGTATTATTGCATGCAAGGGTAAGGTCTATGACAAGGTGAGTCGGGAACCACCGCTCACTAATCAAGCATTATTCCGCCGAGACCGAAATACCTGTCTCTACTGTGGCAATCACTTCAAGGCAACTGCATTGAGTCGGGATCATGTTGTTCCCATGTCAAGAGGTGGTCAAGACAAGTGGACGAATGTCGTTACCGCCTGCCGGCGATGCAACACCAGGAAGGGCAATCTCACCCTTGAGGAAGCTAATACCGAGTTACTTGCCTTGCCTTATTGTCCCAACCATGCGGAATATCTTGCCCTGTCTCACAGCGGGCGTATTCTGGGGGATCAGATGCTATTCCTGCGCAAGCAGTTTTCCGCCAACAGCCGCCTGCTTGAAGACGGACTAGACAACCCAGAGGTTAGCCTGTTGCACTAAAACTGCCATCTACTTGACGCAAGGCAGTGTCCCCCATAAAATCCGCGCCTTCCAATTGTCCCCTTCGTCTAGAGGCCTAGGACACCGGGTTTTCATCCCGGCAACAGGGGTTCGACTCCCCTAGGGGACGCCACCAGCCTGATACTGCTATTTTAAAACCACCCAAACGTCCAACAAATAGCATGAAAGTTTGCGCTCTCTATTTGCCCTCTCTATAGGTAAACTGCTGATATAAAGCACGTTACTAATAAAATGCTCATAGAGCCTGATGAGCTTGAACTGGAGGACCTGCCATGGCAAAGACTGAAGATTACAAGTTGGGCGAATTCACCTTCCCTCGTGGCTGGTTCATGATCGCCGACGCCGAAGAGTTGCAAAGCGAGGCACTTGCTCTCGAGTTTTTTGGTCGTGAGTTTGTACTCTATCGTGGTGAAACGGGACGAGTGGTACTGCTGGATGCCTACTGCGCACATATGGGTAGCCACCTCGCTAAGAACGCCACCTCTTTTGTGGTGATGGATGGGCAGATTGAAGGCGATTCTATTCGTTGCCCCTACCACGCTTGGCGTTATGGCCCGGACGGGAAGTGTGACGATATTCCCTATCACGACGGTCCCATTCCCGAAGCTGCGTGTATTAAATCCTGGCCGGTTGAGGAAAAATATGGATGTATTTTCGTCTGGCATGATCCGGAAGGGGGTGCTCCTGACTATGAGTTACCTAATGTGCCTGAATGGGATGACCCTGCTTGGGTCCGTTGGAAGATTGATCATCTGGGCGTGCTGGACACCCACCCTCGAGAAATCATTGACAATATTGCCGACATTGCCCACCTGGGACCCATACATGGTTCAACTCTGGAATATTTTGAGAGTGAGTTTCGCGGGCATCTTGCTATTCAGCGGCAGGGTGGTGGGCACAAGACATTGGTGACCGGTGATGCGCTTTTGGAGACGGATACCTGGTACACAGGCCCCGGCGTCCTCATGTCAACTCTCAAGGGTTTGTATGACGCGCTGATACTGATTACCCATACGCCGATTGCCGATGGGCGGGTGAAGGTATGGCATGCACTCTTGGTTAAAAGTAACAGTGAAAAGGCAACGGCTGCAGACATTGAGATGGCGCGCGGCTTTCAAGCCGCGAGTTGTCAGGCATTTCAACAGGATTTTGATGTCTGGGCAGCCAAAAGACCGGCCGTGCAGATTCTTCAACTTAAAAACGATGGACCCTTCCACAAGGCACATCAATGGTATCGGCAGTTCTACAACCCCCGGGCTCAGGCCGCGGACTGGCAAAGCAAGGCCGACGGTGTGTATACCGTTAAATGGATGCCTGGCTTGCCCGAAGAGGTTGCGGCAGAAGGACACCGCTACTAGTTTATTAAGAGAGGTTCATTACGCCTCCGCTTGTGCTCTTGTCCGCTCGACGCTTCCGCGCCGCCATCCTCGAGCTTGCTCGGGGAACCAGAGGAACAAAGGCAACCGCTTTGATATTCCCGCTACACATCAACGGGGGCAGTCGGTGAGTTGTGCTTTCGTGAAAGGACTGGGTGGAATAAACTCTGTACCGCTCAACTTCTGGATTCCCCCCGAACCCGGTTGACCCCGCTCCTTTCAGGCGGCTTGCGCCGCCAGTAAAACCCACGCCCCGGGCACGCCACCGGATTCATCACCTGAGTGTTTACTTTTCCCGGAAATGAAGTAACCTTGAAATATCAGCGACTATCGCAGAGATTTCAAGGCATGATCAATCGTGAACGTCACATAAAAGCCCTGCTCAGGCAACTGGCCTCGTTTGAGGTAACGGCCATTCTGGGGCCGCGTCAGGTAGGCAAAACGACGCTGGCCCGGCAGGTGGGCAAGGCATACCGGAAGCCTTACCATCATTTCGACCTGGAAGACCCGGTGGATTTGAACCGTTTACAGGCGGACGCCAACCTGGCATTGCGGGGGCTGAAGGGGCTGGTGGTGATTGATGAAATTCAGCGTATGCCGGGCCTCTTTCCCCTGCTCAGGGTTCTGGCAGACAGACGCCCGAGGCCCGCGAGATTTTTGGTGCTCGGCAGTGCTTCTCCGGACCTGTTGAAGCAGGGCTCCGAGTCTCTGGCCGGCAGAATCTCCTACCAGGAGTTGACCGGTTTTGCCCTCGATGAAATTGGTGCCGGGAACCTGCCCGCACGATGGCTGCGTGGCGGCTTTCCCGATGCATATCTTTCCAGAAGTCACAGGGCTACATTTGTTTGGCTGGAGAATTTTGCCAGAACTTTTCTGGAAAGGGATCTGCCGCAACTCGGATTCAGAACATCCGGTACGACGTTGAGGCGCTTCTGGACCATGCTGGCCCATTGGCAGGGGCAGGTGTGGAACTCATCGGAGTTTGCCAAGTCATTCGGGGTGGCGGATACCACCATCCGCCGCTATCTGGATATTCTCACCGATGCGCTGGTGGTAAGGCAATTGCAGCCCTGGCATGAAAATATCAACAAGCGCCAGGTCAAGGCGCCGAAGATTTATATTCGGGACACAGGGTTGCTGCATTGTTTGTTGCGCATCAACGATATGAAGGCTCTGGACACCCACCCCAAGATGGGCGCTTCCTGGGAAGGTCTGCTGATCGAACTTGTCCGGGAACAACTCGACCTTCGAGAGGCTTATTTCTGGGCGACCCACAGCGGCGCGGAGTTGGACCTGCTGGCGATGAAAGGCGGCAAACGCATCGGCGTGGAGATAAAACGCACCACAACACCGTCAATATCAAAATCCATGCACCAGGCCATGCAGGACTTGCGACTCGACAAGCTCGTCATAGTTCATGCCGGTTCAGACTCCTATGCGCTGGAGAAGAAAGTCACGGCGGTTGCGGCGGCGCGTCTGCTGGATGATTTGAAGTTGTAAGGCCAGCAGGCGGGGCTTGCCCTCTTGCCGTCATCCTCGCCCCCTGACGCTTCCGCGCCGTCACCCTCTCGGCCCCACGCCGTCATCCTCGAGCTTGCTCGGGGATGACGGCGCGGGGCGCCGTAAGCCGCCACTCTGGGTTCAGTGGGAATCCTAGAGGGTAATCCTCGTGGGAAGCGCATCATTGAGTACGCAGCGCACGCCATCTCGGTCCATTTCGGCAACGCACAGGTTGCACACCGTACACCCGGATTCGGTTTTTGAGCCTTCCCGATAATGATTGACCAGGGCCGGGTCGTGGATCAATGCCCGTCCTAGTTGCACCGCCTGATAGCCCTCCATGAGCGCACGATGCACACTGGCAAGGCTCTGTACACCGCCGACGCAGATGAGTGGCAACTTGACCTCAGCGCGCATCTGCTTTGCTAAATCCAAAAAATACAATTCTTCAAAGGGTTGTGATTTGAGTGCTGGTGCTGCCAGGCGGTAGATAAGCTTGTCAAGCTTCCTTTTTTGAATCTTGATCAGTGCATGCACAAAGGTAGGTCCACGAAATAGGTACATGGCATTTTTAGAAGAAAAGCCCCCACTTAACACCAGGGCATCAGCCTGGTGCTGCTCAAATAATTTGGCTGCTTGAATGCTGTCTTCAATTTCCAAGCCACCCCGAAATCCGTCCCGCAGATTCATCTTGATGATGATGGGCACCGCTTCACCGACGCCTTCCCGCACTGCCTTGAGAATGTCTACCGGAAAACGCGCGCGATTTTCCAAAGAGCCGCCATATTGATCCTTGCGTTTGTTGGTGGCCGGGCTGAGGAACTGACTCAGCAGATAGCCATGTCCCATGTGTAGTTCCACCGCATCAAATCCGGCGGAAATCGCCCGCTGCGCGCTGCGTTGATAGGCTTCTGCCAGGTCGTCTAACTCAGGAGCCCGCAGGGCCCGAGCAAAGGGTGAACCGGCCAGGGCACCCAGGCTGTTAAAGCTATTACTCGGACCTCGCGCCCGCTTGCCTAGCCAGCCGCTCCATTTGGAAGTGTTGCCACAATGAGCCAGTTGAATGGATGCCTTGGCACCCTCGGCATGGATGGTATCGGTTACATAGTGCAAGTCATCCAAAATATCGTCTTGCAAACACATCTGGTGATCAAAGGTTCTGCCGGAGGGCTCCACGGCGCCATAACTCACGGTGCACATGCCCACGCCTCCTTGAGCAAATGTCTTGTGAAATGCAGCAAGGCCCTCAGGGTCCGGGCGACCGCCAGGGCAGTGACCTTCAAAAGTTGCCGCCTTGATAAAGCGATTGGGTAGTTCCAGCCCGCGCAGACGCCAGGGTGCGAAGGGATCAATAGTCTCCATCATGCTTAGATCACCTGTGCGGGATGAGGGATGCGTGGCTCGCCTAGTTGACTCCGGTATGACGGCGGTTGCCGCCCCTGGTCATCGGTCAGCCCATATTCCAGCGCGAGTTCGGCGGTAATCAGGGTCTGCCCCGAGCGGCTGGCAAGGGTCGGGTCATTGGCAAGGGCATGGATGACTCGGCCATTGAATGGCGGCGTTTCGGCCTGGGCCATAAAACTGGCGTACTGCTCTTTGCGATGCCGCATCACTATAGCGGTGCGCTCAGTCAATAGCGGGCCCAACCAGAGAGAGACCGCGGCGACCTGGTGCGCTGCCAGATCAACCGCCATGTCCGCCGCAAACTTATCGCAGCCCACTTTTTGCGCACCATAGGCAGGGCCGTGCATATAACAGGCCGAGCCATAGGAAGAGGTAAAAGTGATCAGTCCTGATTCTTGTTGCACCATGAGGGGTGCGGCGTAGTAACTGGCGACATAGGCGGAGCGCAGGCCTACATCCAAAATATGCATCAGGTCAAGGGGCTTTTCCCAGAAGCCTCCCGGGTCAATCAGATTTTCATGAATGTAGGTGGCATTGTTGACGAGAATATCCAAGCGCCCCTGTTCACTTGCCACTCGTTCAAATAATGCTTGGGTCTGCTGGTCATCGCCGTGGTCGCAGGTCTGGGCAATCGCGGTGCCGCCGCTAGCACTGATCTCAGAGACCGTCTGCTCCAGGGTGCCGTCAATGGTTTCCCCCTTTAAGGTCGCGGTTGCTTTTGATTGAGAACGTCCCGTGACATAGACGGTAACCCCCATGGACGCCAAGCCCTGGGCTATTCCCTTACCCGCGCCGCGAGAGGCACCGGTAACCACTGCAACTTGATTCATGCTGATACCTATCAATCGTGAGTGAAGAGGGGTGAAGTTAATAGAAAAGAAATAGCCTGGCAATGCCTGTTTTGCCGTCAGGATTAAAGCAGGCGAGAATGACGGCCACCTTGTCCCCACTCTTTATATACAATGAGGGCTCATGATAACTTTTTATATACAAACAGCTGATGGCTCTTTATATACAAACAGCTGATGGCTCTATATATACAAACAATGGCTCTTGAGGACTCTTGACCGAAGAAGAGACAGAAGTACTCGCTCCCCTGGTGGTGGACGCGGCTGAGGCGGTGCTCTGGGAGCATCAGGCTGATCTTGTTGTCGTGGGCTTTGGCGGCGCCGGTGCGGCGGCGGCCGTCCAAGCCAGCCAAGATGGGCTTGAGGTGCTCGCGCTGGACCAGGCTGAAGGGGGCGGGGCTACCCAGGCAAGTGGCGGTGTTATCTATGCGGGTGGCGGGACGTCTATTCAGCAAGCGATGGGCGAAGAGGACAGCCCGGAAAATATGTATGCTTATCTCAAACTTGAAACTCAGAAGGTGGTGCAAGACGAGACCTTGAGGCGATTTTGTCAGGGGAGCGCGAATGACCTGGAATGGCTCAGGCAGCATGGGGTGAAATTTTCCGGTCCCGTCTGGAAGCAAAAAACCTCTTATCCTCCAGTCAAATATTTTTTGTACCATCCTGATAATTCACTCCTACCGCCTTATGCTGCCGTCTCCCGCCCCGCAGCCCGGGGGCATCGTGGGGTGATGACGAAGGGTAAAAGTGCTGTCAATCTAGGGGGGTCCATTTATCTGCCCCTGCGCCGGGCGGCACTGGCAAACGGCGTACGTCTGGATTGCAAGACCGAAGCACGACAGATGGTGGTTGACCGGCAAGGCAGAGTCTTGGGGCTACGCGCCCTGCAGCTGCCGCCGGGTGCTGACTACGCCGCCCACTCTAAATACCTAGGCTATGCTGAGCGCTTGCAGAAGTTCTATCCCTTCTTTTTACCCGGCGCGACTCGTGTCCATCGGCTGGCAAAAAAATACCTGGCCCGTGCCGCCGAGATAGAAAACACGCGCCGTGTCTGGGTCAATTATCGTGCCCGCCGCGGGGTCTGCCTCAGCACCGGCGGGTTTATTTTTAATCGAGCCATGGTCAATACCTATTGCCCCGGGTTTGCGGCCGGGTTTCCGCTAGGTACAGCGGGTGACGATGGTAGTGGTATTCGGCTCGGACAGAGTCTGGGAGCTAGCCTGAAGCTGATGGAAAGAGGCACGGCCTGGCGATTTATCAACCCGCCGATTGCCTGGTCTCAAGGCATAGTGGTTGATGCCAGGGGGCGTCGTTTTGTCAATGAATCCTGCTACGGTGCCACCATTGGTGATGCTATGGTGGAAGCTGCCGGGGGGAGAGCCTGGTTGATTCTTGATTCGCAACTGGTGCGGGATGCCTGGCGGCAAAGCATGCCCGGCAAGGTGCTGCCCTTCCAATGGCAACTAGCGGCTATCAATATGCTGTTTGGTAAGGTGAAGGCGAAGACGGTGGAGGACATGTGTGCCACCTTCGGATTTGATAAGCAGGTCATGCAGAATACATTGGCGGAAACTGCCCAGCTTGCCCGAGGTGAGCTCGAAGACCCCTTCCGCAAGGCGAGCCAGGATCAGCGAGAATTAAAGCCGCCCTACCATGTGATTGATGTGTCTCTGGGGGCGCGACTATTACCTTGCATGGTGCTAACTATGGGGGGGCTTGCCGTGAATGAGCGCACCGGGCAGGTGTTGGCGCCTGGCGACAAGGTAATCCCGGGCCTCTACGCCGCAGGACGCACCGCGGTCGGCATTCCCTCTAAGTTGTATCTGAGCGGCCTGTCCATAGCAGATTGCATCTTCTCAGGCCGCCGCGCCGCCCGGCACATGGCGGGGCTGGGTAGTGGAGATGGCAGCGGAGATAGCCCTCACTAGGCGGCTACTACTACTATATGAGCAGAGCAGGAGCATGAACAAGGGCATGAGCAAGAACAAGAACAAGAACAAGAACATGCGCAGGAACCGCTCATTGAGGCGCCCCCGGTAGCCCGGGGAAGTAAAGCCCCGCCGCCATGCCACCATCAATGATGAGTTCGGTGCCATTGCAGTAGGCGGCGGCGTCCGATGCCAAATAGGTCACACCTCTAGCAATTTCCTCAGGCTGGCTGCTGCGCTGCAGGGGGACAAAGTGATATATGGCATCAATCTCTTTCCGATCCACATTCATAGGATTGGTCATGAGTGTGTTGACACCACCCGGGTGCACACTGTTCACCCTAATCCCATCCAAGCCAAATTCCAGCGCGGCAACACGAGTCAAACCACGCACCGCGAACTTGCTCGCGGAATAAGCACCCACAAAATTGCTGGGTACCACACCGCTGACTGAGGAGATATTAACAATAGCGCCCTGTTTGGCTTGCTTCATGGGAGGGAGCACCGCCTGCATCCCCAAGAAGGCACCGAAAACGTTGACCTCCATCAGGCGCTTAAAATCTTCTGGGGCTGTTTCTTCCAGGGTGCCAAAGATCAGAATACCCGCATTGTTCACCAGTATATCCAATCGCCCATGGGCGCTGAGTGTCTGGCTGACCAATGCTTGCCAACCCTCAGCATCGGTAATGTCATGCACCAGAGTCGTTACCCGGTCGCCGAACTCCTGCTGCAAATCGGCAAGTTCATCTGCTAGCAGATCCGCGCAGACGACATGCTGTACCTCGGCTTGAATAAATTCTGAGACAATGGCTCTGCCGATACCACGGGCGGCACCGGTGACGACGGCAACTCGCTCTTGTAAGGAATGAGGATGCAGCATGCGACTAGTTGGGGTGATACCAGATAGGAGATGTCCAAGCCTGTTCTTGAAGCATGCCGGAGATTCTTGGATCTTGGCAGATTTCCGGTCTCTTTTCATTTGCTTCACCGGCTTTATCGGCATAGCTCAGACAATCCACCCGACTCCATCTCGGGCTAGGATGTTCCACTGCGCGTAAATAGTAGTAGCTGGGTTCTGTGGGGTTAAAGGCGGGATCTTCAAACAAGGCACATAGGCTTTGGTGGGCTGTACCTTTCGGCGGGGCCTCCTGGTCTCCAGCAACATCAAATACCCGATAATGCTGAGCACCTTCGGCATCAATCCAACCCTTAATAATCTGTAACTTTTGTAAGGGAGTTGCATAGGCAGCCGGGTCGGCCTTGGCAAGCGCTAATAGCTGTGGCTTCTGCCCCGGGACCCTGGCATGCATGTCGGCACCTATGGGAACGCCCCGGTCGTATGCGGTCTCCAGCATGTCGGGTCGGCGACACATATTCTGAGGATAGTCCCAACTGGCAAAAAGCCGGGGTTGAATGCGCGGTCCTGAGGTGCCGAAGGTCTCGCGCCTTTTCATAGCCTCAAAAATGGCGTCTCTGGAATTTTCTGTTGCCCAGATACCAGCCAGCCCACCGGGATTACCGTCTCGGTTGTTGACCACCACCCCACTTGCCTCCGAGAGCCGACCTTCCCGATTCCATTCCGTATTCGTGTGCCCACGCCACTGGTCTTCACGCACCGCGCCCGCGGTGGACATGTGGGTATCAGTGCTGGCGATCGCCCCGAGTTTGACCGGGTTCATCCCGGTGTCTTGCCATTCCTTCAAGCCGAGTAGCAGCCCGGTACGATAAAAGTCCGCTGCCGCCATGCAACCATTGCCTTGCAAACCGCCGAGGCCAACTTCGCCCGCTTCGCAAAAACGGGTCGGATTGTCCAAGAAGGGTATGGACTCAGAACCGGCTAGCTGCAGAACCCGTCCCGGCTTGCCGAGGAAGCGGATCTGCTCCATTTCACAGAGTTCGTCCGGTTCACCCAGGATATTGGGGAAGCCATTAGCACACTCGGAGTTGCCCTTGTGCTGGAAAATCTCCATCAGCGGCTCCCGCGCCAGTCGGGTTTGGGTGTACTGGGCTCTCTGCTTCAGACCATCGGCTGTATCGGTGTCGGGCAGCTCAACATAGGGCACCAGCAGCCTGCCGTTGGATAGGTTGGAGTTGTGCGGAATGGTCAAGTAATCACAGCCAGTGTCCTTAGCGCAGACCCGATCCAAGGCGGCCCATAGCTGATGATCATTGGGTGCTTCAAAATACCCAATCGGCCGTGAAGGGACCGCATCATTCCTAAATATCACATTCCGGTGATAGTTGCTTGAGAGGGGGGAGCCCGTGTGTTCATACCCGACAAAGGCACTAAAAGTACAGGCTTCGGTCGCATCGTTGGCATGTTCGGCGGCTTCTATAATGCGCTTCCAGGGTGTTTCGCTTGCCTTGCTACACTCAGGGTCGCCCCTTGGGCACAGCGCATCATAGGGGCTGAGGGCACCCAGCGCGAGCCTCGCCCCGGTCATGTAGATTGCCTCCTGCCCCCCGCGGCGATAGGCGGTGCAGTAGTCGCTGTTGAATCTGTCGCCCTCAGTATCGGTACAGAGTTGCCATTCACCCAGAAATTCGGCGTGGTCGGTCACTGCCAAAAAATCCAAGGGACGGTCAATGGTGCTCCTGCCGGTCATTTTGCCCTGGTCGTCCAGGGGTAGGAAGGCAATAGATTCCCCCTTGGCGAAGCGATAGGCATCTGCAGGCGTGGTCTGGATGCCATAGGCGAAAGCATCAAAGGAATAGGTGGTATGTACATGCAGGTCGCCAAACAAGGCTTTGCGGGTCGGCGTTTGCTGGCTACAGATTTGCGCTGTCCCGGTGTAGGGCGGTGCCGGGCGTATCTCCGGCAGGCTGGTATCAGGTCCCCGGTCACAAGCATTAAGCAGCAGGAGGCTGAGCGGCAGGAGGCTGAGTAGCGATCCTAGTTTGATACTGCTGGTTTTTAATCGGATCATGTTTGCTTCCCGCTTTGCGCCAGATGATGTGCCGCCAGATACCCAAAGGTCATGGCCGGTCCCAGGGTAGTGCCAGCACCGGGATAGGTGCGCCCCATCACCGAGGCACTCGTGTTGCCTATGGCGCAGAGTCCGGGGATGGTTTGCCCCTGGCTATCCAGGGCACACCCATTGTCGTCGGTCAGCACGCCGCCCTTGGTGCCTATGTCCCCCGGAAATATCTTGAAAGCATAGAAGGGTGCCTTAGTAAGTGTTGCCAAACAGGGGTTGGGCTGGCTACGAGGGTCACCATAATAACGGTCGTAGCCATTTACGCCGCGTTGAAAATCCGGATCTTCGCCCTGGGCAGCGAATTCGTTAAAACGTTCAAAGGTGGCTTGCAAGACCGAAGCATCTACTTCTATTGCCTGTGCCAATTCGGCAATGGTTTCGCCTTTGCGAAGTACTTCCCAAATACTGGGTTTGAGCTTGCGGTCCATAGCCGTCGGTCCCGGCAGGAGGGGCCCCACCATGTACTGGGCACGATAGGTGGCATCAAAGATGAACCAGGAAGGCAGGGTAGGGCAGTCACTGGAGTGTAGGCGCATCATTTCCCCACCGGCGATGAAGTAAGATGCCGACTCATTCATGTAGCGCCGTCCCTTGCCATTGACGATCATGCACCCGGGCAAAGAACGTTCCACAAACATGGGTCTTGCCCGGTCTTCATCGCTCAGCGAGATAACCGGCGCCCACCAAGCAGAGTCCATAAATGCTAACTGGGCACCCACTCTGGCAGCAGCCTGGATGGCATCTCCCGTGTTGTGTTGCTGAGAACCAGACCAAAGCGGCGATGACTCGGTAACAAAATGTTCTCGGCGCAGCTCAGCATTGCGCTCAAATCCGCCCGCCCCGAGGATGACCCCGCGCTGCGCCCGGATATGTATTGTTTCGCCAGAAGCATTGACCCGGGCACCCACACAACGCCCATCTTCCATCAATAATTCTTGCAGCGAGACCCCCAGTTTGAGTGGCACCCCGCGCTTGTCCAACGCGAGTCGCAACTGACCGAGCAACGCATTGCCTGCAGTTAATCGACGATCTCTGGCTGTTTTGTATCGTTGTGGCAAATCCAGAAAATAACGTCCGCTTACCTTGAGCATGTTCCAGAGCCAACCCGGGCGATGGGTAATCATGGGACGCGCTTCCAAGATGGTCCAGTTAATCCGCCCAAATGCTTGGCCCGCCACATGCATGGGCTGGAGGCTGTGATAAGCCTGCCCTAGTTTGCCGGCGGTGATCGGTAGGGGTTCGTGAGAGCGACATTCTTTGGCACCCGGCAGGTCCATGTGGTAATCGGCATACTGCACACAGCGAAACTGCACCTCGCCCTGGGCTTCTATGAAGGCAAGCATTTTTGCTGCCTGGTCAATATAGGTGCGGAGTTTGCTTTCCGGGACTGCATCACCCACCAGTGCATGCAGATAGGCATAGGCTTCCTCTGGTGAATCCTCAACACCGGCTGCTTGCATGTGGTGACTACAGGGTATCCACAGGGTGCCACCGGAAGTTGCCGAAGTGCCTCCCCAGAGGTGTCCCTTTTCAATCACCAGGACCCGGGCGCCAAGTTCTGCGGCGGTGACTGCTGCTGTTAAAGCCCCCGCCCCGGAACCGACTACCAGTAGATCCGTGTCCCAGGTTAATAAACTGTTGTTATCCATCGTCATCTGCTCAGTATTCCCGTGAACCTCGGTTTCGGCTAGACTTTGTTCCAGTGTGCTACTTTTACTGTAAGAGTGAAAGTACTCATAAGCGTAGCAAACATCAAGACAGGGAGTCTCAATGATTGATCTCACGGGAAAGAAGATCCTCGTCACCGGTGCTGCCTCCGGTATTGGCTGTGCTGTGGCACAAACCTGTGCCGCGGGGGGTGCCACCGTCGTCGCTGCCGACCAGCATGACCCGAGCGAGAGGACCGGATTATCCGCGCCGCATCAACATCTTGTCATGGATGTGACCCAGGAGGATGAGTTGGAGGCTAGCCTTGCCCAGCTCGGTCCCTTGGATGGTCTGGTCAACGCAGCAGGCATTACCGGCGCGGGTCCAGTACACACCATGCCCCTAGACCTATGGCAGAAGGTGCTCAATGTGAACCTGACGGGGACCATGCTGGTCTCCAAACAGGTCATCGCGGCCATGCTGGAGGCAGGTCGCCCCGGCGCTATAGTAAACATTGCCAGTGTCTACGGCATGACCGGGGGGCCGGGCAACACGCCTTACAATGTGTCCAAAAGCGGGGTCTTGCAATTGACGCGGTGTATGGCGGCGGACTATGGCGCCGCAAATATTCGGGTGAATGTAGTGAGCCCTGGGTATATTGAAACCCCCATGACGAGCATGCTGGATATAGAAGAGTTCCGCGACTTTCGGAAAGCTTTTGTGGCGATGCACCTGCTGAAAAGACCCGGTAAACCAGAAGAGGTGGCGGCAGCTATTTGTTTTTTGCTCTCGGAGGCGGCTTCCTATATTACTGGCGCGAACCTGGCAGTGGATGGTGGCTTTACCGCCGCGCATCTGCCTGGTTGATCCGCTAACCCCGCCGTCAGGATCAAAGCCGGCGGGAATGACGTGTCCAGGAACCTATACAATGTTTAGCGGTTGCATAATTTTTCCTATACAATACCCTGCACGGGTTACCCAACCGCATCCGGGCAAACCAAAACCAACTTCATTCACACAAAGGAGCCAATACCATGAACAAAACAGTCCGCCAATTCGTGTTTGCCTCCGCGCTACTGCTAGCGATAAGTGTCCCCCCCCCCCCCCCCCCCCTCATTTTTGGAATAAACACGGCACACGCCCAGACTAACACCGCACCGACTGCCAATGCGGGCGCCGACCAGGCCGTGACCACCGGTACGGAAGTGACGCTGGATGGCTCTGGCAGTAGCGACCCTGATACGGGCGATACGTGGACTTATGCCTGGACGCAGACCAGCGGCACGGATGTAACCTTGAGCGATACCGTTGCCGAAATGCCCACCTTCACCGCGCCGGCTGGCGCCGCGGTCCTGGTATTCACCCTGACCGTGACCGATGTTGCTGGTGCTACCAACACCGATATGGTAACCATCACCGTGAACCCCGTGGCAGACACCATTCCGCCGGGGGTGAGGTTTGTCGCCCCCCGCACCGGTGTGGTTGGCGTCGCGCAGGAGCATAACATCACCTTCACCGAAGCGGTTACCGGCTTGGAAGTGGGTGATTTCAACGCCAGCGGTGCCACGGTGGATAGCATTGACCCCGCCGTTGGCCCCGCCCGCACCTACACCATCACCTTCACCCCGACTGCAGCAACCCTCAACCTGACCCTTAACAGGAATACCGTGATGGACCTCGGCGGCAACGAGGGACCCACCGGTTCAGTAACCGTGAGCGGCACGGCGACCGTGGACACCACCGCGCCGACCGCGACCTTCGGCACCCTTGACGCCGGTGTGATTGGCACGCAACAGTCGGTCGGCCTCACCTTCTCCGAAACGGTGACCGGCTTGAGTGCCGACGACATCACCGCTGTTGGCGCCACAGTGGATGGTGTGAGCGGCAACGGCACCGCCTACACGGTCGCCTTCACGCCGACCTTGGCAGCCTTCACCCTGACCCTTGCCGCGGGTAGCGTAATCGACGTCGTCAGCAACCCGAACCCGGAGGCGAGCGTGAGCGGCACCACGACACCTGCCATCGCTCTGGCTGCAGACACCGGTATCAGTCCTAGCGATCGCATCACCAACAATGGCGTGGTGAATGTGTCTGGTCTGGCGCCCGGTGCCACCTGGAAATATGTTACCGATGGCGGTAGCACCTTCACCACCGGCACTGGCAGCAGTTTCACCCTGCCCGAGAACGTATATGACGCTGACGATGTGCAAGTCGTGCAGACCGTATCCGGCGCTGACTCCGCCGCCGCGCTTCTTGGTGCGGTTACCGTGGACACCACCGCGCCGACGGTGGCGAGCAGATCGGCCATTGCCACCGGTGAGGTTAACACCCCGCAGGAGCAGACCGTCACCTTCTCCGAGCCGGTAACCGGTTTTGATGCGAGTGCCCTCCGAGCTCCATTCGTTTTCGGTCTCAAAGTGAATAGTGTTATCGACTCTGGTGACCAAACCACCTACGTCATTACCTTCACCCCAACCGGGACAGTTATAGTACTGAACATTCAATCCAACATCGTTGCCGACCTCGCTGGCAACCAAGGTCCCGTCGCTGCAAGTAGCGGGGGCGGCAGTGCAGTAGCAGACACCAGCGCGCCGACGGTGACGACCTTTGTCGACCCCGCGGAAGGTGAGATTGGCACGCAACAGTCGGTCAACCTCACCTTCTCCGAAACGGTGACCGGCCTGGCTGCCGACGACTTCTCCGCTTCCACCGGTGTCACCGGAACTAGCGTGAGTGGCTCCGGCAGCACCTATACCATTACCTTCACCCCGACTGCGGCAACCTTCACCCTGACCCTTGCCGCAAACAGCGTGATGGACACCACCGCGACCCCGAACGCGGGACCCGCCAGCGCGGCGAGCGTGGACGGCACCGCGACACCTGCCATCGCGCCGACGGTGACGACCTTTGTCGACCCCGCGGAAGGTGAGATTGGCACGCAACAGTCGGTCAACCTCACCTTCTCCGAAACGGTGACCGGCTTGGCTGCCGACGACTTCTCCGCTTCCACCAGTGTCACCGGAACTAGCGTGAGTGGCTCCGGCAGCACCTATACCATTACCTTCACCCCGACTGCGGTAACCTTCACCCTGACCCTTGCCGCGAACAGCGTTGAGGACAGCGCCAGCATCCCGAACACGGGACCCGAAACCGCGGCGAGCGTGACCGGCACCGCGGTAGACACCACCGCGCCGACGGTGGACTGGGGCACCATTGCCGCCGGAGTGGTTGGCACCGCGCAGACGCACGACCTCACCTTCTCCGAAGCGGTGACCGGCTTGGCTGCCGACGACTTCTCCGCTTCCACCGGTGTCACCGGAACTAGCGTGAGTGGCTCTGGCAGTACCTACAGCATCACCTTCACGCCAAGCGAGACAAGTTTCACTCTGACCCTTGCCGCGGACAGCGTTGAGGATACCGCTACCACCCCGAACGCGGGACCCGCCAGCGCGGCGAGCGTGGACGGCACCGCGGTAGACACCACCGCGCCGACGGTGGACTGGGGCACCATTGCCGCCGGGGTGGTTGGCACCGCGCAGACGCACGACCTCACCTTCTCCGAAGCGGTGACCGGCTTGGCTGCCGACGACTTCTCCGCTTCCACCGGTGTCACCGGAACTAGCGTGAGTGGCTCTGGTAGTACCTACAGCATCACCTTCACGCCAAGCGAGACAAGTTTCACTCTGACCCTTGCCGCGAACAGCGTTGAGGACACCGCCGCGACCCCGAACGCGGGTCCCGCCAGCGCGGCGAGCGTGACCGGCAACGCGACACCTGCCGTCGCGCCGACGGTGGACTTGGGCACCATTGCCGCCGGGGTGGTTGGCACCGCGCAGACGCACGACCTCACCTTCTCCGAAGCGGTGACTGGCTTGGCTGCCGACGACTTCTCCGCTTCCACCGGTGTCACCGGAACTAGCGTGAGTGGCTCTGGCAGTACCTACAGCATCACCTTCACGCCAAGCGAGACAAGTTTCACTCTGACCCTTGCCGCGAACAGCGTTGAGGACACCGCCGCGACCCCGAACGCGGGACCAGCCAGCGCGGCGAGCGTGACCGGCACCGCCGTGCCAGCGGACCCCACCGCGCTGACGGCGACCTTTGGCGCCGTTACCATCGGTGCGGTTGGCACGCAACAGACGGTCGGCCTCAGCTTCGATGAGGCGGTGACTGGTTTGACTGCCGCCGACATCACCGCCACGGGTGCCACAGTGGATAGTGTGAGCGGCTCTGGTGACACCTACAGCATTACCTTCACCCCGAACGCGGCAGCCTTCACCCTGACCCTTGCCGCGGACAGCGTGATGGACACCGCGGCCACCCCGAACACGGGACCTGAAACCGCGGCGAGCGTGACCGGCAGCGCGACATCTGCCACCGTGCCTGACATGACCGCGCCGACGGCGACCTTTGGCGCCGTTACCATCGGTACGGTTGGCACGCAACAGTCGGTCGGCCTCACCTTCGATGAGGCGGTGACTGGTTTGGCTGCCACCGACATCACCGCCACGGGTGCCAGAGTGGATAGTGTGCGCGGCTCTGGCAGCACCTATACCATCGCCTTCACCCCGACTGCGTCAGCCTTCACCCTGACCCTTGCCGCGAATAGCGTTGAGGACACCGCGGCCACCCCGAACGCGGGTCCCGCCGCGGCGGCGACCGCGACCGGCACCGCGGTAGACACCACTGCCCCAGAGATTACCCTCATAGGTGCCAGTCCCTTGGAGGTCAATCAAGGCAGCACCTTCACTGACCCGGGCGCCACGGCAAGTGATGGGGTGGATGGTGCGCTCAGTGCCAGCATTGCGGTGGGCGGCGACCTAGTGGATACCGACACTGCCGGGGACTACACCATCACTTATGATGTATCCGATGCCGCCGGCAATGCTGCCGAGACGGTCACCCGCATCGTCCGCGTAGTCATACCACGCGACCTGGCTCGGCTTAATGCGGTGATTCTGCCCGAAGTAGCACGGAGCATGGCGGACCAGCATGTCAGTGCCATTGTGCGACGCCTTGAGCAAGCACGGCGCTCCAACATTGCCGGAACTGCTGCGAGTAGCAGTTTTGGTGGCGCGGGCAGCCTGCCGGAGCTCATCAAAGCTCAGGGACGCGCCCTGGTCGATGACCAGTTTGATTGGAAGCGAGTCCTGGCGGGGTCTGCCTTTGTGCTGCCCTTGAATGGCGCGGGCGGTGGGGCTTCTGGGGCTGGCTCTCATGGCTTCACCCTTTGGGGTGCGGGCGACTACCGGAGTATGGAAGCTACCGATGGGGTGCGTTGGGACGGCGACCTCTTTAGTCTGCAACTGGGTCTGGATGCGCAGCTGAACGAGCGCACTATTCTGGGTGTGGCGATCTCCAAAAGCCAAGCGAGGCTGGGCTACACTGACCCCAGCCTGGCAGTCAGCGGCGACTATGACCTGGATATGACCAGTGTCCACCCGTATCTGGGCTGGGTAGCGGGAGGCCTGGACTTCTGGGCGACTGCCGGCTATGGCGATGGCAAATTGGAGATCAGTGAAGACCGAGTGTCCGGAGAGGTTATCCCTTCAAGCGACCTCAGCATGCAGACCTTGGCGCTGGGGGCGAGTGGCATCTTGATGGAGACTGGCCTCACTACCCTGGGCCTCAAGGGTGAGGCCATGAGGAGCTCTGTGGAACTGGACGGTAATGAGCAGATAACTGCCGTGACCCGGGATGCCAGCCGATTGCGCATGACCCTGGAAGCGACTCGCGCCCAGTCCCTGGACAGCGGGGCGCAATTTGAGTCTAGTCTGGAAGCCGGGCTGCGCTTTGACGGTGGCGACGGGGAGACCGGTGCGGGTGCTGAGCTGGGTGCCAGTCTGCGCTATGCCAGCCTGGGCGGCGGCCTGGTGATAGAAGGCAAGGCGCGTGCCCTGGTGGGCGGTGAGGCTGAGGAGTGGGGACTGAGTGGGGCGATTAGCTTCCAGCCGTCAACAAACGGACGGGGCCTGTCTTTCAGCCTGACGCCGGGTTATGGGGTGACCAGCAGCGGGGTGCAACAACTCTGGCAGCAGGGGCTGGATGATGGCCTGGGGGCTGGCCGTCAAGGCGGTCACGCTGGCAACAGCGACTACCGCCCGCGCCTGAAGGTCCGTTTGGATTACGGCATGCACGCGCTCCGGGGCCCTGGACTCATGACGCCCTACACTGAACTGAGTCTGGGCGACAAGAGCACCTATCGCCTGGGACTGCAGTGGCAGCGCAGCAAGTTGTTTGATCTGAAACTTGTCGCCGAGCGCAAAGAAGGCACCACCGCCATTGACCACCGCATCTACCTAGTGGGCGAGATCGCTTTATAACTTAACGCCTACTCCCGGCGGCCTAATCCACCCCACGCCGTCATTCTCGCCGAAGGCGGGAATCCAGTGCTTGTGCTCTTGCGCTCTTGTCCTCTTGCCGTCATCCTCGCCACCTGACGCTTCCGCGCCGTCACCCATTCGGCCCGCGCCGCGGCTTACGGCGGGGGCGGGAACCCAGAGGAACGAAAGCACCGCCTTAGCATCACCCCTCGCCCTGCTGCAACTGCCGCTTGATGATCTTCCCAGAAGGATTGCGTGGCAAGGGTGTCCGGGTCACTAGCAGTTTTTTTGGAATCTTGTAGCGCGCCAGATGGGCGGGGAGCGCAGCAAGAAGCTCATCGCTGCTTGCTGTCTGCCCCGCTTCCAGCACGGCAAGGGCAACCAGCCGCTCCCCCAGCCGGTCATCTGCTTCCCCAAATGCTGCCGACTCACGCACTGCGGGATGCAGGTTGATAGCCTGTTCCACTTCCACAGAGTAAATATTCTCCCCTCCAGAGAGCACCATGTCGGTACGTCGGTCAAGAATGTATAGCCTCCCTGCAGAGTCCAGGCGACCGAGGTCACCCGTGGCAAACCAGCCATCTTTATCAAAAAAGGGCGGCTCAACATTGGCATATCCGGCCATCAGAGTCGCACCCCGCACGAAGATTTCGCCAATACCATCAACACCTAGCCTAGCGCCTCCCTCGTCCCGGATTTCGGCTTCAATGGTGGCGACCAGACGCCCCGCCGCCTTGGGATCCTGGGTGAATTCATCCCCCACCATGAGGGTGATGGCGCCGTTAGTTTCCGTCATGCCGTAGCCGGTACCGAGGACCGATTGCGGGAAGGCAGCATGCACCCTTGCCAGCAGCGCCGGCGGTGTTGCTTGGCCACCGATGGAGATGGAGCTCAGAGATGTCAGGTCTGCATGGGTGTGCTCGGCAGACTTGAGCAGATCCCAATACATGGTGGGTACGCCGGGAAACGCAGTAACCTTCTCGGCTGCAATGAGGGCGAGCGCGGCATCTGGCTCCCACTTCGGAAGCACCACAATTTTTGCTCCCTGCACCAGGGAAGTAAGGAATACGGCATGACAACCACTCACATGAAACAGCGGAAAGACCAGCATGGTTACCGGCGGCGGGCGCATGGATAGGAGGGTGTCATAGTCCATGCCGTACTGGTCCGCCAGCTGAGCGGTGATCAGGGCGCCGGAATACTGAATAGTTTTTAATGCTGTCAAGACACCGATATGCGTCAAGCTGGCGGCCTTGGCACGGCCGGTAGTCCCCGAGGTAAACATCAAGATTGCCTCATCCTCCGGCTGCCGCGGGGTATGAGGGAGCGCCATTAGTGGAGAGCCTTCAGCGGCTTCTTGTAAAAAGGAGTTGTGAGGAGCCCTCAGCGGAGAGCCTTCAGCGGCTCTATGTAAAGAGTTGTAAGGAGCCCTCAGCGGAGAGTCCTCAGTGGTTCTATGTGAAGAGTTATAAGTAGTCACCGCCCGGTCATCACCGAGCCAAGCAGCACAATGGGTGCTCGTTAAACAGTGGTGTAATTCAGCGGCGCTACCGCGAGGGTTGATGAGCACCGGCACCGCACCCAGTGCGGCAATGGCGACAAAAGCAACACACCATTCAATAGAATTGGGCAGAGCAATCCCGACTCTTGAACCGGGTTTAATGTGCATTGCACCGCTCAGGTGTGCGGAGAGCCTTGCCGCATCTTGCTGTAGCTCTGCATAGCTGACCCGGCGCGTATCCTGCAGGATGAATTCCCGGTCAGCAAATTCATCAAACAGCCTAAACAATTCGCTGAGGCAAGCCGGGGTCTTGGCAAACACCTTGGAAGGTATCCCATTGATTTCTTTTTCAATGAGAGGGAACTGGGCTTCAATGCTGGGATGCATGGGTGTCCTCTGTTGAGAGCCATCAACGGCGAAGAATGACGGCTAAAGCGTGTAAAGAGCCCTCAGCGGTTCTTATGTGAAGAGCCCTCAGCGAAGAGCCCTCAGCCGTTTGTATAAAGAGTTGTAAAGAGCCCTCAGCCTATAAAGAGCCCTCAGCGGTTCTTATGTATAGAATCCCGACCTATTCCTCTGGTGCTATGCTTAGGGTTAAGCCATCCAAACTGCTGTCAAAAATGATTTGGCAGGTCAAACGGGAACGCCCTGTCTCAAAGTATTCCAGAGTGTCAAGGAGTGCAATTTCACCTTCTTTTGCCACGGGCAGACTATCAAACCAGGTGGGATGAATCAGGCAGTGGCAGGTGCCGCATGCGCACTGACCGCCACAGATTGCCGCTATGCCCAGGCCGGCATCACGGAGAATCAGCATGAGGCTGTCGCCTTCAACGGCTTCAATTTCCTTGATGCCACCCGCTCTGTCGGTGACCCTGAGCCTGCTCATGGCTGCTTGTTCTTGTTCTTGTTGATGTTGTCGTTAGTATTGCTGTCTGGGCTAGGTTTGAGCAGATATTTCTGCACCTTGCCCGATGCATTACGGGGCAGGTCGTCCCGCTGAGTAATCCCCCGGGGCACCTTATAGTTTGCCATTGTCTCCCGGGCCCAGCTGATGATCTCGGCAGGGTCCAAGGCTTGCTCGGCCACCAGATAGGCATGGCCGACTTCACCCAGCTGCTCGTCAGCAACACCAACAACCGCAACATCCTTAATATCGGGATGCTGCAACAGAATCTGCTCAATTTCTGCGGGATAGCAATTAAATCCGCCGCAGATGTACATGTCTTTCAGGCGATCGGTGATTTTGAGGTAGCCGCCTTCATCCAATAGCCCCAGGTCGCCGGTTTTTAACCAGCCGTCAGCAGTAATCGTGGCTGCCGTGGTCGCCTCGTCGTCCAGATAGCCTTGCATGACATTGAAGCCCCGTACCCATATTTCCCCCTGCTCATGGGGCGCCAGGGCCTGCCCGTCCGGGTCGGTGATTTGAAGCTCCACCCCGCGCATTGCTCGCCCTGAGGTCTTGGCAATGGTTTCCAAATCATCGCCTGAATGGCAGAGGGAAACCACACCCGTTGACTCGGTCAGCCCGTAAGCGGTATAGACTTCTTTGAAGCCGAGGCGGTGTTTCATATCTTTTACCAGTTGTACAGGGACAGACGCAGCACCCGTTACGGCGCACCTGAGGGAAGTCAATTTGCCCGCTTCAATCAGGCGAGTAATTTGCGGCTCAGCCAAGAGGGACTGAAATATTGTGGGTGCACCGGGCAACATGGAGATGGCTTCTGTTTCAATCAGGTGTAACACCTTACCCGGATCAAATACCGCCAAGGGATAGATGCAGGCACCGGTTAATAGTGCTGCCAGCCAACCCGCCTTGTAACCAAAAGTATGGAAGAAGGGGCTGACGATGAGATAGCGGTCATTGAGATTCAAACCCACGGCCTCAGACCAGATAGTAAAGACGGCGATATTTTGCCCATGACTGGACATGACGCCTTTGGATTTACCGGTGGTGCCCGAGGTGTAGAGGATGTCGGCCAGGTCGCCCGGCTTAATCTGTGTGCTCCGTTCGTTCAATGTGGCTTGGCTAATAGACTTGCCCCGAGCAATAAAGGCGAGGAGGGAATTGCTATCAAGCAGTATCTGCTCCGCGAGGTCGGGCAGCGCTTCATTGACCAGGAGGCGGGGATAAGAGGTGCCCAGAAATTCATTGACGATAAACAGAAATCGGCTCTTGCTGCGGCGAATAACATCGGCCGCCTCAGCCGCCTTGAAGCGAGTATTGATAGGCACCAGAACCCCCCCAGCGAGCTGCCCGCCTAGGGCGGCAACTATCCAGAGGGCAGAGTTAGGTGCCCAGATGGCGAAGGGCTCACCCGGTTCTAGACCTGCCCGGATGAGTGCCTTGCTGACACCCTGGGCGCGCGCTTGCAGTGCCTGGAAGCTCAGGCTCAGGTCGCCATCCACAATAGCCAGCCGATCTGCCCAGTGTCTGCTTGCCTCTGCCAGGATACGGGGAATAGTGCTTTCAAGTTGGTGCTGTGTCATATTTGCATCTACTTTATATCTGGCGTTTACCCCTGAGTTTATTACAATCGCTAAACATTCTTTTCAGAAGCATATAGCGAATAATACTCCTTTTGTACCGGATGATAATGGAGCAGTGCTATGGGAGAAGAACTATAAATGGAGAAGAGCATGAAAGGTAATTTTGAACATGAGTTTGTGGTAGCCCATAGCCTGGACCGGGTCTGGCAGGTGTTGGGTGCCTTCTTTGAGGCGGATTGGCTCCCCGGTGTTGAAGCGGTGGAAGTCGTCAACCGCGCCGGGCGTGATACACGCCTCTTATCTATATCTGGCTTGGATACACCCATTGAAGAACAGCTCATCAGCCGGGATGAAGTGCGCCACTACCTTAAATACCATGTGGTGAAAAACGCCTTCATACCCTATGAGGATTATGAAGCCGAGATGACCTTAGCCCCGTTCGATGCGGGCACTCGGGTTAACTTCAAATCCAGTTTTCAATGTGAGGAAGCTGCTCTGGAAGCCGCGCGCACTGCTTTGGTGGGTATCTATCAATTTATGATTGATGCCGTTAATACTCAGCTTAATGCTGATTTGCAATAGCCTCGGCGACGACATGAAGAAACCCCGGCGGCTCGCCACCCCCATGTACTTCTAAGGTCGCACCAGACAGATAGGCACCGCTATGACTTGCCAGATACAGGCAGGCCTGGGCGATATCATCGGGTGTCCCCATGCGCCCCGCAGGGAGTTGGGCTGCCAAGGCGGCAAGGCCGGCCTCCCCACCATAATGCTCCTGAGCTGCCTCGGTCTTTATCAAGCCGGCAATGATCGCATTGACCCGCACTTCTGGTGCCCATTCCTGTGCCAGAGACAGGGTTGCTGACACCAGACCCGCCTTGGCGGCACCGTAGGCCATGGTGCCGGGTGATGCTCGAGTGGCGGATACACTAGCGATATTGATGATTGAGCCCTTGTGTTGCTTTAAGGCGGCGTAGCATTTTTGACTCAGTATCAATGGTGCGAGCAGGTTCAGCCGGATGATGGCTTCGGTAAACCGTGGCGAGGCACTGGCGGCCTCCGCCGGCGGACTACCCCCGGCATTATTAATCAAGCAGTCCAAGCGCCCCTCTGCCGAGATGAGTTGCTGTAGTAGTTGCTCTATGGCTTCAAGCTCCCGCACATCAGTCGGGATAAATACTGCTGTTGCCGACTGGTCGGCATTGCTGATGGGTATCTCTGGCACCTGGCGCCCACAGCTGTAAACCCGGGCACCTTGATCCAGAAAATGGCTACAAATACGCCGCCCAATACCGCGGCTACCTCCAGTAACCAGTATGACCTTGCCGGAAAAATCATCGGCACTCCTGGTCTCACTCCCGGTCTCATTTTTATTCGCCATTAGTGTATGTGCTCAGTTAATCACTGACGTCTTTTGTGCATTTTTTATTAGAGCGTTTTTATTACCACTCTTCTCTAGGAGATGGTACAACATAAGCTAAGCATATCGCCTGAATAATCATCAGATGCCGCAGAAAGATAGACATTACCCAGAGGGTGTGGGACATTGTGCAACCCCTTGTGGTGCATTATTCAACTAGTGATACATTGAGCAGTGATACCCTGAGATAGGAGGCTAGTATGAACAACAGGGCTACAAAAGCGAGCAAATCATTCGCCAGACCCAGCCTGCTGGAAGCGGTCACGCCGCATCTTGAGCTGGTGACCCAGCGGGCCACTCAGGGGCGTAAGGACCGGCAGGTATGTGCTGAAGTTATTGCCGCGCTTAAGGAGGCCGGTATCTTCCGCGCCCTTTTGCCGGCTCAGTGGGGCGGCCTGGAGGCGAGTCCTCAGGAATTTTTCCGTGCTTGCCTAGCGATTGGTGAACGAGATATGGGCACTGCCTGGGTGGCCGGTATCATCGGCGTACACGCCTATCAAC
The DNA here is from genome assembly GCA_965208605.1 of Candidatus Azotimanducaceae bacterium. Taxonomy (GTDB): domain Bacteria; phylum Pseudomonadota; class Gammaproteobacteria; order Pseudomonadales; family Azotimanducaceae; genus UBA9659. The sequence continues at coordinate 2,604,771 of OZ242345.1, forward strand.
TCGCTATTATGAATGAACAAGCATTGGAAGATGTCTATGCCGATGATCCGGACACGTGTATTGCGAGTTCCTATAACCCGGTGGGCGGCAAGGTGGAAGTGGTTGATGGGGGATTTATGTTGCACGGACGTTGGGGCTGGAGTTCTGGCTCCGGTCATTGCGTCTGGGTGCTTTTGGGTGCCATTGTCCCCAAGGAGGGATACCGCACCTTCTTAGTGCCGCTCAAGGATTACCAGATTGAAGACACCTGGTTCGCCTATGGCTTGCAGAGTACGGGTTCCAACGACATTGTCATAGACCCGCCGGTCTTCGTCCCCGAGCATCGTACCCATAAACAGCTGGACGGCTTCAACTGCCAGCATGGGCAAGAAAATCCGCTGTACAACATTCCTTGGGCACAGCTATTTATTCGAGTCGTGTCCAGCCCGGCCATCGCCGCCGCCCGGCATGCGGTGAACTGTTTTACGGGCAATGCCGCGACGAGTAGCACTGACCCTACCAAGCTGAAAGAAGACCCGGATATCACCCAACGCCTGGCACTGTCCATGAATGAAATTGACGAAGCCGAAGCACTCATGTTTAGGAATTTTGACCGGATGCTGGAGCAGGTCAGGGCCGGGCAGCCCATTACCTTGATAGCCCGGGTTCAATATAGATACCAGGCGGGGATAGTGCTGGAGAAGATGATGTCTGCTGTGGATAGATTGTTCGCGGTGGCCGGAGGGCGGAGTGTATTTGACGGTGCCGAAATCCAAAATATCTGGCGTGATATTCACATTGCCCGGGCGCATGTCGCCAATAACCCGACTGCCTTTGCGCGTAATTGGGGCAAGATGGCACTCGGTGCGGAAAATGGTGATGTTTTTATTTGATACTTCCCCGCTCCCCGCGCCGTCATTCTCGCCGTAGGCGGGAACCCCGAGGAACGAAGCTACTCTTTTAGAAGCTACTCTTTTAGAAGCTACTCTTTTAGAAGGTATGCCCTTAACAGCAGCACCAAAGAGCAAAGCATGACACCTATAAAGAAGGCTCCCATAACTCTTATAAAAAGAAGTGCGCCGCCAGAGGGTAAACACCTCAAGGTGGGCGCTCTGAACCTCCATTATCACGACTATCTGCCGCGCGAGCCGGCAGACCCGGTGCCCCTCGTCTTTATCCATGGTAGTGGTCCCGGTGCCAGCGGCTATAGTAATTTCAAACATAATGTACCGGTCTTTGTGGAGGCGGGCTATAGAGTCATCCTGCCGGACCTGCCGGGTTTTGGATATTCTGACAAGCCGACTGACCTTGACTATACGACGGATTTTTTTGTTGAGCATCTAATCGGCATGCTGGATATTCTGGAGTTGGAGCGGTGTTCATTTATCGGCAATTCACTGGGCGGTGCTATCAGCATTCGCGCCGCGCTAGACCATCCCCAGCGTCTGGACAAGCTGGTGCTCATGGCGCCCGGTGGCCTGGAGGAACTGGAAACCTACATGGCGATGCCCTCTATGGCAAAGATGATTGCTAATTTCGTCGGCGGCAACATAGACCTTGCGGGGCTGGGTGCTATGCTTGAGACTCTGGTATTTGACCCCCGACATGTGACTGAAGCCTTGATTGCAGAGCGTTTTGCCATCCTCCAGGAACAGCCGCCAGAGGTCATGAGCCGTATGCGGGTGCCCAACATGGAAGCCGAGATGAGCAACCTTGCTTGCCCGATTCTCGCCTTCTGGGGTGTCAATGATGAATTGGTACCCGCCTCTGGAGGGCATAAAATTACCCGAATCTGTCGTCAGGCACGGCTGGTAGAAGTGGCTGAATGTGGCCACTGGGTGATGGTGGAGCATGCCAGAATGTTCAACGCCACTTGTATTGATTTCCTCCAACATGGGTGAATTAAATGAATAGCCATACCATAGAAACCCTAGGCAAGGCGCTTTACCAGCATCTGCGTGCCGGTACCACCATGCTGCCCTTAACGACCCAGTACCCCGACATTACCCTTGCCGACGCCTATCGTATTTCCCAGGTCTTTCTCGAGACCAGGGTGCGTCGGGACGGGGAGCAGGTGATCGGTAAAAAAATTGGTGTTACCAGCCCGGCAGTACAAGAAATGTTCGGTGTCTATCAACCTGATTTTGGCTTCTTGACGGATGCGATGCTTGTTGGTGCTACAACTAGAGTCGCAATTGGTGCCGCACTTGATACCGTAGTTCATACCGGCAGCTTGATTGCCCCTCGAGCCGAGGCGGAAATTGCCTTCCGCATGGCGGCCCCCCTGCAGGGTCCAGGCGTGACTCCAGAGCAGGTTCTCGCGGCAACCGAAGCAGTCATGCCCTGCTTTGAAATAGTCGACTCCCGCATCCGCGACTGGCAAATCAAGATTGAAGACACTGTCGCCGACAACGCTTCCTGTGGTGTTTTTGTGTTGGGTGAAGGTCGCTCACCCCAGGGTCTTGAGCTTGCTGCCCTGGAAGCCGTAGTCACCAAGAACGGCAAACCCTTGAGTCGTGGTTTGAGTTCGTCCGTTCAGGGTGCCCCGCAAAATGCCGTTGCCTGGTTGGTCAATACCCTGGGGGAATGGGGTATTCCTTTTGAGGCGGGAGACCTGGTCCTCTCGGGTTCCCTGGTGCCGCTTGAACCGGCGGTGGCTGGCGATCTCTTCCAGGTCACCATTGAGGGGCTGGGGCACGCCGAGGTGCTCTTTGTATAAAGAATCTATAAATAAAGGCATCCATCAATGAAAAAAGCCGGCTGTGCCATTCTGGGGTCAGGCAATATCGGTACTGACCTGATGTTCAAGCTACTTGAGGTGGCAAGTCATTTAGAACTGCGCCTGGTGGTCGGCGTGGATGCCGAGTCTGAGGGGCTTGCTATGGCGCGTCAGCGGGGTATTGCGACCACCCATGGCGGCATAGACCAGGCAATCCGGCTTGCCGAGTGGGCCCAGGTCAAGCTGGTGTTTGATGCCACCTCAGCCGGTGCCCATGCGCATCATCATGAGGTGTGCATGGTGGAGGGGAAGCAGGTGATTGACTTAACGCCCGCCGCCATTGGTCCCTACTGTGTGCCCGTGGTGAATTTGGAGGCGCATCTCTGTCAGAACAATGTCAATATGGTGTCCTGTGGTGGCCAGGCAACCATTCCCATAGTGCATGCCGTGGGCCGGGTGTCGGAACAGCTCCCTTATGCGGAGATAGTGGCCTCCGTTGCCTCGCGTTCGGCAGGTCCCGGCACCCGAGCAAACATAGATGAGTTTACCGAGACCACCGCCAGGGGCATAGAAGTGGTCGGCGGTGCGGGTAAAGGCAAGGCAATTATCGTGCTCAATCCGGCGGAGCCGCCCATGCTGATGCGCGATACTGTGTATACCCTTTCCTCAGGTGCCGAGCCGGCGCAGATTGAAGCCTCAGTTGCCGCTATGGTTACCGAGGTGCAGCAGTATGTGCCGGGTTATCAGCTTAAGCAGCGGGTGCAATTTGAGCGCTTTGGTAGCAACGACAAGTTACACATTCCCGGTCTGGGCGAGTTTGAAGGGATTAAATCCACCATCTTTTTAGAAGTGGCGGGCGCTGGGCATTACCTGCCCCCTTATGCGGGCAACCTTGACATCATGACTTCCGCCGCGTTGGCGACCGCCGAGCGCATTGCTCAACGAAGGTTGGGAGCCGGCACATGAATGGGAAGCTCACCGACCCGACCACCGAGCGGCTATACATCCAGGATGTAACCCTGCGGGATGGTATGCACGCCATCCGCCATCTCTATGGCATAGAAGATGTCTGTGCCATTGCCAAGGCACTGGATGCGGCCGGGGTGGATGCTATTGAAATCGCGCACGGCGATGGCTTGAGCGGTAGCAGTTTTAACTATGGGTTTGGCGCGCACACCGATTGGGAATGGATTGAGGCGGTGGCCGATGTCGTCGAGCGGGCCGTTATTACGACGTTGATCCTGCCGGGCATTGCCACCAAAGAAGCCTTGAAACAGGCCTACCAGATGGGAGTGCGTTCGGTGCGGGTCGCCACCCATTGCACCGAGGCTGATGTTGCTCGCCAGCACCTGCGCATTGCCCGGGACCTGGGCATGGACACGGTGGGTTTCTTGATGATGAGCCATATGATTGAGCCCGAGGCACTGGCGCAACAAGCGAAGCTGATGGAATCCTACGGTGCTCAGTGTGTGTATGTCACCGATTCTGGTGGTGCCCTGGATATGGATGGTTATAGAGAACGGCTAGAAGCCTATGATGCAGTCTTGGCACCGGCAACCGAACGCGGCGTGCATGCCCATCACAACCTGTCTCTGGGGGTGGCGAATTCTATCGTGGCAGTACAGTCGGGTGCGCGGCGGGTGGATGCTTCCCTGGCCGGGATGGGTGCCGGTGCGGGTAACGCCCCCCTGGAGGTATTTATAGCGGCGGCAAGCCGCCGGGGCTGGCAACACGGCTGCGACCTCTATCAACTCATGGATGCGGCGGAAGAACTGGTGCGACCCTTGCAGGATCGTCCGGTGCGGGTAGATAGAGAAACCCTGTCTTTGGGATATGCGGGTGTCTATTCTTCCTTCCTGCGGCACGCCGAAAAAGCCGCCAAGGACTATGGTCTTGATACGCGGGAAATTCTAGTGGAACTGGGTCATCGGCGCATGGTAGGCGGCCAGGAAGATATGATTGTTGATGTGGCTTTGGATTTGTTGAAAGCGCGGGATTCACAACAACAAGAAGAATGTACTTGAGAAGTACGCACTAAAGAAGTACGCACTAAAGAAGGAAGCGCCATGACAGTAAAAAACCTCGGCTATCTGCTTATTCAAATGCGCGACCCGGGTGAATGGTTAGCTCTGGGTAGGGAAGTGCTCGGCTTTGACGGCAGCACTGATGCCCAGGGCAGGGTGCGCTTACGCATGGATGACGCCCCCTTTCGGTATCTCATTGTGCCGGGCGATGAAGACCGTTTTCTCCGTGCCGGCTGGGAACTGAGCCCGGCAGATTATGCCACTAGTGTGGAGGCGTTGCGCCAGCATGATGCGCTGGTATCCGAAGGGGAGCTTGCCGAATCTGAAGTGCGTAGCCTGGAGGCCTTTGTGGTTGCCCGAGACCCCTCTGGCAATGAATTTGAGTTGTTTTGCAACCGCTCGGCAACTCAGCCGGGCTTTGTGTCGCCGCTACCGGGGCTGGAGTTTATTGCCGGTGCCTTGGGGCTGGGGCATCTGGTGCTCCCCGCGGCTGAGCATGCTGCGACTACGGACTTTTACCAGCAGCTTCTGGGTTTTGGTATGAGTGATGCCTTGACCCTGCCCCCCCCGGCCGAGGGCGCCCCGGAGATGTGTATTAACTTCATGCATGCCGGCAATGCCCGGCACCACAGTCTTGCGCTGTTCAATGGCCCTGCGCCCAGTGGTGTGGTGCATGTGATGACCGAGATGCACACCTTGGACGCGGTCGGTCAATGTCTGGACCGGGTGCACGCCAGAGGCTTGCCGGTGGTGACCACTCTCGGCCGCCACCTGAATGATCAAATGGTGTCGTTTTACTTCCTGGCACCGGGGGGCATACCTATGGAGGTAGGCTACGACGGCCTCCTGGTGGACTGGGAGGGCTTCACGCCCACCATCAGTAGCAGTGGCGATGTTTGGGGCCACATCTACGACTTCCCTGGATAACCCGCATGAATCCGCTGGATAAGTCAATGACGATTGAAGATATCGTCAGCCAGGTACAGAGCGGCATGACCCTGGGGATTGGCGGTTGGGGCGGTCGCCGTAAGCCTATGGCTTTCATCCGTGCCCTGTTGAACGCGGAGGTCAGGGACCTGACGCTAGTGTCCTACGGGGGTCCTGATGTGGGCATGTTGGCAGCGGCCGGGAAATTAAAAAAACTGATCTTCGGATTTGTCTCCATGGATAGTATCCCACTGGAAGGGCATTACCGCCGGGCGCGTCAAGAAGGCAGCCTGGCCCTGATGGAACTTGACGAGGGCATGCTGCAACTTGGTTTGAAAGCCGCCGCCGCGCGGCTACCCTTCCTGCCCACCCGAGTGGGCTTGGCTTCCGATGTCCTAAAAGTGAACCCGGCAATAAAAACCATCCAGTCCCCCTACGATGATGGCGAAGCCCTGGTTGCCATGCCCGCCTTGCCGCTGGACCTGGCAGTCTGCCATGTCAATGAGGCGGATCGGCGCGGCAATTCCCGCATCGCCGCGCCGGATCCTTTTTTTGATGCATGGTTTTGCCGCGCCGCTACTAAAGCCTATCTCAGCACCGAGCGGCTGGTGGATACCGCGGCCTTTAATGACCCGCTCATTGCCCTGCAAATGCCGATAGAAAGAGTGCTTGTGCACGGCGTGGCACTTGCCACTTGTGGGGCGCATCCGACTTCCTGTGGTCCCGAATATGGTATGGATCTGGCACACATGCGCACTTACAACGCCGCCGCTAAGACCGGCTGGCAGGAGTATCTGGCAGACTATGTCCAGGGTCAGACATTGGCGACATACATCAACAAGGTGGGTGGGGAAGCGGCTATTAAAAAACTACCCCTGCCGGTCTTTTAAGGTGGCGGTATGAGTGATTACTCCCTCGCGGAATTATGTATCTGTGCTGCCGCCGAAGCCTTCCGCGGGGAGGGGGAGAGGTTGGCAACCAGTATTGGTCTTGTTCCCCGCTTGGCAGCCGGCCTCGCTAAACTGAGCTTCTCCCCGGGCTTGATGATCACCGACGGTGAAGCCTATCTGGTCACTGAACCGGTGCCGGTGGGACCCCGCGGTGATTATCAGCCTAAAATTGAGGGCTTGATGACTTATGAGCGGGTTTTTGACATGGTCTATCGTGGCCTGCGGCAAGCTATGGTGACCCCCGTGCAACTCGATCGCTTTGGGCAGACGAACATCTCCATTATCGGAGACTATGCCCAGCCCAAGACGGCACTGCTTGGGGTGCGAGGTTATCCGGGGAATACCATCAACAATGCGAACTCCATGTTTGTTCCCCGCCATGATAAGCGCACCTTTGTATCGGGCGAGGTGGATATGGTGGGTGGCATTGGCTACAACCCGGTGCGCTGGCCGGGGGGAAAAAAGCCCACATGGTTGGAGCTGCGGCTCATAGTATCTAACCTGGCGGTCATGGACTTCCAAGGTACCGACAACGCCATCCGGGTGCTCAGCCTGCATCCCGGTGTCACCCTTGAGGAAGTACAAGACCAGACCGGATTCGCGCTCCAAGCCATATCTCCCCTGGGGGAAACTCCAGCCCCCAGCGAGGCGCAACTGAGACTAGTCACTGAGCGCTTAGATCCCCAGGGACTACGCACCGGGCTATTTAAGGATAATCCGCCAGGGCGCCGTCATTCTCGAGCTTGCTCGGGAATCCAGGCATTAAAGTAGCGGCGTTAGCCGCTTTCCTTATACGGCGAAGCCGCGCTGTTCAATACGAGAATGACGGCAAAAAAAATGGATGGGCAAGCCAAATGAAAGCAGACCTCAGCAGACCCCTGACGGAAATCCTCGGCTGCCGGTATCCGATTATCCAGACGGCAATGGGCTGGGTTGCTCAGGCGACACTGGTGCAAGCCAGCATAGAGGCGGGTGCCTTTGGGTTCCTGGCGGCGGCGGTCATGAGTCCTGAAGCATCAGAAGCCGCTATCAAGACCATCAAACAGAAGACTGATGCCCCCTTTGGGGTGAATCTGCATGCCTTTCAACCCGACATTGACCGGCTGGTTGACCAGTGCATTGACTATGAGGTGGCGGCGATTTCCTACGGTCGCTCGCCCGATGCGAAGCTGATTGACCGAGTCAAGGCCCAGGGCATCCTCTGCGTCCCGACTATCGGGGCGGGCAAGCATGCCGCCAAGGCAGTGGCACTGGGGGCGGATCTGCTGGTCTGCCAAGGGGGGGAAGGTGGCGGCCATACTGGTAGCACCCCGACCTGGCTGCTCTTGTCGCAGGTCTTGGAAGAGGAGCTGGGCGTCCCGGTGATTGCCTGCGGTGGTTTTAAGGATGGTAGAGGTCTGGCAGCAGCGCTGGTCTATGGTGCCGCCGGTATTGCCATGGGCACCCGCTTTTTACTGACCCAGGAGAGTCCCACCCCTATGACGACCAAGTCCCGCTATCTGAGCGCCGAGGTGACCCAGATCCCGGTGTCGCGCAAACTTGATGGCATACCCCAGCGCATGATCTTAAATGAGCGTCTGGCAAGCTTGGAAGCATCGTCAGGTCTCGCCATGTTTGCGCGGGCACTGCTCAATGGCTGGCGTTATAAAAAACAACTCAACCGCGGGCTGTTTGAACTCTTGCAGTCCGCCTGGCAGATGTCGCGGCACACTGAGCGCAGTTTTGCCCAGGCCATGATGGCTGCCAATGCGCCCATGATGATTCAGCGGGCCATGGTGGAGGGCTTGCCCGAAGCAGGCATACTGCCCAGTGGTCAGGTTGCCGGGTTGATTGACGACCTGCCCAGTTGTGAGACGCTGGTGCAATCCATCGTCACCCAGGCAAGGGCGCGCTTGGCAATACAAAGCGAGGCGCTGTTAATACCCAAGATGTTAATACCCCAGGAGGTAGACCATGCCCTTTGAAATTCAGGAATCCGACCGGGTTGCGGAAATTGTGTTCGCGCATCCGCCGGTGAATGCTTTTACCGGTGCCATGTGGATGGAGTTAGCCGACTTGATTACCCGTCTGGGTAAACGCCAGGAACTACGGTGCCTGCTGATTCGGGCCGAGGGACGGGGCTTTTGCGCTGGCGTTGACCTCAAGGAACTGGCCGCCAACAGCAAAGCGATCGTCACCGTTAACAAGGGAAACTTTTTGACCTATCAGGCAATTCATCTTTGTGAAATACCCGTGGTCAGTGCGCCCCACGGTTTTGTCCTGGGTGGCGGCATCGGCATCTGTGGTGCTTCCGATGCGGTCATTGCCGCCGACAGCGCCTATTTTGGATTGCCGGAAATAGACCGAGGTGCTATGGGCGGTGCTGCGTACATGCAAAGAATGTTCCCGCATGTCAGAGTGCGTGCTGCTTTTTTGACCGGCGGGGAAATTAGTGCCCAGGAAGCCTATCAACTCGGCGGCATCACCCAGGTGGTGGCACCCGATGAACATCTGCAAGCAGCGAGAAAGTTTGCTGCTTTGATTGCCTCAAAATCACGGGATGCCCTGCGGATTGCCAAGCAGGCGCTGAATGGTATTGAGCCCTTTGACCCGGACAAGAGTTATCGTTGGGAGCAGGGCTTCACCTTTGAGATGTATATGCATGACGACAGCCAAACGGCGCGGGATGCTTTTGTCGAAACGGGCAAGCCAGCGAATACCGGCGACTAGATAGGCATGAGGACAAGATAGCGCGGGTGGGCTTAGGGCGCCCCGCGCCGTCATTCTCGAGCTTGCTCGGGAATCCAGAGGAACAAAGGCAACCATTAAGAAGGGCTGTATAAGAAAATGACTATATTGAGAAGGGCTATATTAAGAAGATAAGTATGCCAGAAGGTAAGCCAGAAGCTTATATTGTAGATGCGCTAAGAAGCCCGACCGGGCGGCGTAACGGTGGGCTAGCGAAGCTGCATCCCGCCGATCTGGGTGCCCAGGTGTTGCAAGCACTGGTAGCACGCAACCCCGTGCCTAGCGAGGATTATGAGGATGTGATCTTTGGTTGCGTGGATACCATTGGTCCCCTGGCAGGGGATATTGCCCGCACCTGCTGGCTGGCAGCGGGCTTGCCGCTACATGTGCCCGGCGTCACCATTGACCGGCAGTGCGGTTCTTCACAACAAGCAGTACATTTTGCCGCTCAGGCGGTGATGAGTGGCACCGCGGACATTGTCGTCGCCGGGGGCGTCCAAAGCATGTCTCAGATACCCATTTCCGCCGCCATGCTGGCCGGGCAGACATTTGGTTTTAACGACCCGTTCACGGGTTCATCGGGCTGGGTGGAACGTTTTGGAGACGGAGTGGTGACCCAGTTCAATGCGGCCGAAATGATCGCCAGGAAGTGGCAGCTGTCCCGGGAAGACCTGGAGCAGTACGCACTCAGTTCCCACGAGCGGGCCCTTGCGGCGATGGACCAGGGCTACTTTGACCGGGAGATAGTCCCCCTGGCCGGTGTTACCCAGGATGAAACTCCACGCCGAGACACCAGCCTTGATGCTATGGCGGCACTGGAACCCTTGGAGCCCGGCGGGCGCATCACCGCGGCCGTATCCAGCCAGACCTGTGATGCCGCCGCCGCCATGCTGATCTGCTCCGAGGCCGCCTTGCATCGATATCAGTTAGAGCCCAGAGCACGCATCCACCATCTCAGTGTCTTAGCGGATGACCCTATTTGGATGTTGACCGCCCCTATGCCCGCGACCCACAGGGCAATGGAGAAGACCGGCATGAGCCTGGCACAGATTGACCTGGTGGAAATCAACGAAGCCTTTGCGCCGGTCGCCCTTGCTTGGCTGGCGGACACGGGTTACGAGCATGCAAAAACCAATGTGAACGGCGGGGCCATTGCTCTGGGGCATCCACTAGGGGCAACTGGCGCAAGACTGATGACCACACTCTTGCATGAATTGGAGCGCCGGGGCGGCCGCTATGGTTTGCAGACCATGTGCGAAGGCGGGGGCCAAGCCAATGTCACTATTATTGAACGGCTCTGAGCGGGCGTCATTCCCGGCATCCGTCAGGATCAAAGGAGGCGGGAATCCAGAGTGGCCTAAGCCGTCCCCGCCGTCAGGATCAAAGCAGGCGGGAATCCAGAGTGGCCTAAGCCGTCCGGCCTGGCAGTTAGTCAATGATACTATTCAAGTTTGTCATCGAATTAGCGAACACAAACAAAAATGACCGGCAGAAGGGAGTAATGGCATGACACAACTCTGTGCAGGGCGGACCGCGATTGTCACCGGTGCGGGTGGCGGCTTGGGACGAGAATACGCCCTTGCCCTGGCAGCGGCTGGTGCCAATGTCATGGTGAATGACATCAATGCCGACACCGGGGCGGCAACGGTTGCCCGCATAGCAGCTGCAGGAAGTGGCCGCGCCCTGCTGAACACGGGCGACATCACCGCGCATAGCAGCGCGGGCAAGATACTGGACGCCGCTCTGGACACCTTTGGCAACATAGACGCGATTGTGAACAATGCGGGGGTATGTCGAGATAGGACCTTCGCCAGCATGACCGAAGCCGAGTGGGATCAAGTCATTCAAGTGCATCTGAAGGGGCATTTTTGCCTCGCTCAGCATGCGGCATGCTATTGGCGGCAACAGGCAAAGACTGGTGCCTCGGTGACTGGCCGCATTATCAACACCAGTTCCGGCGCGGGCTTGCTGGGCTCAGTGGGGCAATCAAACTACTCGGCTGCCAAGGGGGGAATCCTGAGCCTGACTCTGGTACAGGCCGCCGAGTTGGCGCGTTATGGTATTACCGCGAATGTTCTGGCACCCCAGGCGCGTACCGGCATGACCGAAGAGGTATTTGCCGAGATGATGCAGGTCCCCGAGGACGGCAGCTTTGATCTGTATCATCCGGGCAATGTGGCACCGCTAGTCGTATGGCTGGTCAGCGAGGCATCGGCAGGTGTTACTGGCAGATGTTTTGAAATCTTTGGCGGCAAGATTTCCATCGCCACTGGCTGGCGGCATGGTTATAGGAGAGAGGGGTTTAAAAGAGATGGATTGGAGAGAGATGGGTTGGAGAGAGATAAGGGTGAGCGTTGGTTGGCGGAAGAGCTGAGTCAAGTGATCCCTGAACTTTTGGCGGCTGCCCCGGCGCCCGAACCGGTCTACGGGAGTTGAGATGAGTCGTCTTACTGAGCCGCCCGCCTATCCTGAAAGTCACAACCTCTTGGCGGGGCGCAATGTGGTGGCGGCCGCCCCTGCGCCACCCCCTCCAGCCTACGGGAGTTGAGATGAGTCGCCTGACTGAGCCGCCAGCCTATCCTGAAAGTCACAACCTCTTGGCGGGGCGCAATCTTGTGGCGGCCGCCCCTGCGCCACCCCCTCCAGCCTACGGGAGTTGAGATGAGTCGTCTTACTGAGCCGCCAGCCTATCCTGAAAGCCACAACCTCTTGGCGGGGCGCAATCTTGTGGCGGCCGCCCCTGCGCCACCCCCTCCAGCCTACGGGAGTTGAGATGAGTCGTCTCACTGAGCCGCCCGCCTATCCTGAAAGCCACAACCTCTTGTCCGGGCGCAATGTCGTGGTGACCGCCGCCGCTGGCACGGGTATTGGATTTTCCGTCGCAAAACGTTGTATGGAAGAGGGCGCTCAGTTGTTGATTTCCGACATTCACGCCGAACGATTGACCGCCGCTGCGGACACGCTTGAGCAGGAACTTGGCGTTCGTCCGCACCAACAACTCTGCAATGTCACCCTGCAAGCTGAGGTAGAGCAGCTTTTTGTGGTCGCCAAGGACACCCTGGGGCAGGTAGATGTTGTCATCAATAATGCCGGGCTGGGGGGGACGGCGAAGGTCATTGAGATGTCCGATGAACAGTGGTCAAGAGTCTTGGATGTCACGCTGAATGGTACCTTTCGGATGACCCGGGCAGGTATGCAAGCCATGCGCGATGCTGGCGGCGTAATTATTAACAATGCGTCGGTGATGGGTTGGCGGGCGCAGCAGGGGCAAGCACATTACGCTGCCGCCAAGGCTGGGGTCATGGCGCTGACTCGTTGCGCCGCTCTGGAAGCAGCAGCCCTGGGCATTCGCATCAATGCCGTGGCACCTAGCCTTGCCATGCACCCCTTTTTGTCAAAAGTCACAACAGATGAGTTGCTGGCAGACTTGACCTCAAAAGAAGCCTACGGCCGCGCCGCGGAGGTCTGGGAAGTGGCGAATGTCATGGTGTTTTTAGCGAGTGACTATTCTACTTACATGACCGGGGAGACGGTCTCCGTGTCCAGTCAGCGAGCCTAGGCTGTGCCGCTCATCGTTCATCTCTCCGAGTTGGAAAATTATCAAGGTCAGCTCCTGCCCCCTACCGAATGGCTGAGTGTCCAGCAATCAAGAATTGATCAATTTGCTGAGGCAACGGATGACCATCAATGGATTCATGTTGATGGCGCGCGTGCCAAGGACGGACCCTTCGGGCGCACCATTGCGCATGGTTATCTCACCCTGGCACTGGTCAATAAGTTTATGCCCCAGTTGATAGCCGTAAGCGGGGCAGCCATGGGCGTGAACTATGGTTGCGAGAAGGTACGCTTCCCCGCAGCAGTGTTAGAAGGCGCGCGCATAAGAGGCGTGGGGGAAATAGTTGATGTCGCGCCGGTGCAAGGCGGCAAGCAAATGATTCTCAGAGTTACTGTAGAAATTGAAGGCAGCGATCGCCCCGGCTGCGTGGTTGATACCATCAGTCGGTTTTATGATGAATCGTCATAGGTGTATGAACATATATCCCCTCGCCCCCGCCGTCTAGTCATCCCCGCATGCGGCGGGGAACCAGACTGGCGGCGCAAGCCGCCCCGCGCCGTCATTCTCGAGCTTGCTCGGGAATCCAGAGGAACAAAGGCAACCACTCTGGGCATTTACACATCAACTTTGGCCGTCATTCTCGCCGGTAGGCAGGAATAACACGGAGAGAGGAGCCACAATGAATACCTTGGTGTTGCCAGCATCGTCGTCAATGTAAATTAGGAGAAAGAAGATGGATGAAAAAGAATCTATTAGAAGCATTGCTGATATTCGTAAAAACAAGCGCATAGATCTTCCCAAAGAGGCTGGTGTATACGCATTTTGGTGGATAGAAAAGCGTCAAGAACTATTAGCATCAAACAGAGTTGTCCAAAAAGTGGGTCCGAAAGGACAAGATCCCGTCACTTTTAGATACAAGGCTGGGTGGCCAGACGATCTTTACTATCCATGTTTATATGTGGGTAGATCTACGAATATCTGGCAACGCTTTTCCCAGCATATTGACCGGGGGAGCAAGGGAAGGCTTCCTTATAAATTAGGTGCCAATAAAAATAAAATACGTAAACTAACTTCATGCCAATTAAGGTATGGTATTGAACACATTTTCAAAAATGACAAAAACCCGATGGATATTATTGATAATAAAGTGGGTTTCTCATTCTGCACAATCAATAGAACAGAAGATCGCTTCTATAAAGAAAACCTACTCATTGGCACATGGAAACCATGGTTTAATGTTGATTCAGAGAGATAAGCAACAAAGGCATCAGGGCATAAAAGGCAATAGGCTGTGACATCTAAAAAAGACCTGTCGGAAAGAGATATTTGCACAAAGTATATCCTTCCCGCTATAACAAAGGCGGGTTGGGATCTGCAGACTCAAATCCGAGAAGAGGTCTATTTCACCGCTGGTCGAATCTACGTCAGAGGTAACTTGACAACTAGAGGGGACGGAAAAAAAGCGGATTATATTCTGTACCACAAACTTAATATTCCCATTGCCGTTATTGAGGCAAAAAATAATAAACATTCGGTGAGCGCGGGCATACAGCAGGCTTTGGATTACGCAAAAATTCTGGACATCCCATCGGTGTACAGTAGCAATGGGGATGGGTTTTGTGAACATGATCGTACTCGCACCGGTGGAAACATAGAAAAAATATTATCGCTTGACGAACTCCCCTCGCCAGAAGTGCTTTGGCAACGCTATAAAAAATACAAAGGCATTGTTACCGATGAGCAGGAGCGCATCTCAGAGGAAGGTTATTTTATTGATGATGTTGACAAGACCCCGCGCTATTACCAGCAAATTGCCATCAATCGCACCGTGGAAGCCATTGCCCAGGGAAAAGATCGCATCTTGCTGACCATGGCAACGGGCACGGGAAAAACGTACACCGCCTTCCAAATTATTTATCGTTTGTGGAGAAGCAAAACTAAAAAGCGCATTTTATTTTTAGCCGACAGGAATGCGTTGATTGGTCAAGCAATGCGCAACGATTTTCGTCATTTAAAAGACAGGATGACACGCATCAAGCACAGAAAAATCGACAAATCATACGAAGTTTATTTCGCCTTGTATCAAGGTTTAACCAACTATGATGAAGATAAAGATGCCTATCGAGAATTCAGTCCAGACTTCTTTGATCTTGTGGTGATTGATGAGTGTCATCGTGGTAGTGCTGCTGCTGACAGTGCCTGGAGGGAAATCCTCTCATATTTTTCCAGTGCCACACATATTGGTTTAACTGCTACTCCTAGAGAAACTAAAACCATCTCTAACGCTGAGTACTTTGGCAATCCAATATATACCTATTCCTTAAAGCAAGGCATACAAGATGGTTTTCTTGCACCTTACAAAGTCTTGCGAATTGGTTTGAATGTGGACATTGAAGGGTGGCGACCTGAAGCTGGTCAAACCGATATCCAAGGGAATGAGATTGAAGACCGTGTCTATAATCCAACAGACTTTGATAGAAATTTGGTTATAGAGGAACGCACCCAAACCGTTGCCAGAAAGGTAAGCGAGTTTTTGAGAAAAACCGACCGATATGACAAAACTATCATTTTCTGTGTTGATATTGAGCATGCCGAGCGAATGCGCTCTGCCATTGTTAATGAAAACAGTGATTTGATGGCACAAAACAGCAAGTATGTGATGCAGATTACAGGCGATAATGAGGAAGGTAAGCGCGAACTGGATAACTTTATCAGTCCTGAAGGGAAATACCCTGTCATTGCCACCACATCAAAATTGATGACCACTGGTATTGATGCTCAAACCTGCAAACTGATTGTGCTGGATAAAACGATAGGCTCCATGACGGAATTCAAGCAGATCATCGGACGCGGCACGCGCATTAACGAAGATTATGACAAGAAATTTTTCACCATCATGGATTTTCGCAGGGTCACGGACTTGTTTTCTGACCCTGATTTTGATGGCGACCCAATCAAAATCAAAGAACTTACAGAAGATGATGAATTTGAATCCTATGAAGATGAAATCAATACTGACGGACCCGTGATAGACGAGGAGGGCGAAGAAGTCGTTATTGAACCCGAGACACCAAATATCATTGATGGCGGTGGGATTGTTGCCGAGCCTAATAAAAAACTTTATGTCAATGGTGTGAATGTTACGGTGCTGAATGAACGTGCCCAGTACCTGGATGGCGACGGTAAACTCATCAGTAGTAGTCTTAAAGACTATACTCGCCTGAAAGTCCGTGAGCACTATCAGTCTCTTGGTGATTTTTTAACCAAATGGAACGCAGCTGACAAGAAGCACGCCATCATTGAAGAGCTTACTGAGCAGGGTATTGTGTATGAAAA
This sequence comes from Candidatus Azotimanducaceae bacterium, assembly GCA_965208605.1. Taxonomy (GTDB): domain Bacteria; phylum Pseudomonadota; class Gammaproteobacteria; order Pseudomonadales; family Azotimanducaceae; genus UBA9659. The sequence goes on from OZ242345.1 coordinate 2,620,989, forward strand.
TCTCAAAGAAGAAGTCAACAAAGCGATGGATATTTTCGATATGATCTGCCACACGGCGTTTGATCAACCGCCCATGAGCAGGGCAGACCGGGTAAATAATGTCAAAAAGCGCAATTACTTCACTAAGTATGGAGAAAAGGCACGCGCAGTATTAGATGCCTTGCTGGATAAATATGCCGATGAAGGCATAGAAAATATTGAGGATATGAATATATTACAGGTTAGCCCCTTGAGCCAGTTCGGGACACCGCATGAAATTGTCGAGTTGTTTGGTGGGAAGCAGGGTTATACTAATGCTTTGAATGAGTTAGAGCGAGAGATTTATAGGGAGGTGGTGTAAAATGAAAACATATCCAAAAATCACTGCCGTAGATTTATTTTGTGGTGTGGGTGGGCTGACAAAAGGGTTAGAAAGATCAGGAATAAAGGTTAATTTAGGCGTAGATATAGATCCTGCTTGCGAGTATCCATATAGCACAAATAATTCAGGAGTTTTTCTTAAAGAATCTATAACAAACATATCTGGAAATGACATTAATAAGTTTTTTAAGAAAGGGTCTATTCGGTTGCTTGCGGGATGCGCACCGTGTCAAACTTTTTCAAATTACAATAGGAAATCAAATAAATCAGATGAACGGTGGTGGTTGTTACTTGAGTTTAGTCGTTTGATAAGAGAAACGCTTCCCGAGCTAGTTACGATGGAAAATGTCCCAGGTTTAATTAAGCAAGATGTTTTTGATACGTTTAAAAAGAACCTTTTTGATTTAGGCTATGAGGTAGGATATAAAATCATCAATTGTTCAGATTATGGGCTGCCGCAAAACCGGCGCCGTTTAGTTCTTTTGGCATCTAAAATCGGTGCTGTTCAATTGTTGGAACCCAAGTATTTTACGAAAAAACCACATAAAACTCTAAAAGAAACTATTGGTAATCTTGAACCAATTGTTGCGGGTAGTTCGTTGTTGACCGACCCCCTTCATAAAAGTTCTGCATTGTCTGAATTGAACTTGAAACGAATTAAAGCTTCTAAGCCCGGAGGAACTTGGCGAGACTGGCCTATTGATTTGGTTGCAAATTGCCATAAAAAACGAAGCGGACAAACATACACAAGCGTTTATGGTCGTATGAAATGGGAAAAGCCATCTCCTGCAATTACTACCCAATTCATAGGTTTCGGGAATGGACGATTTGGGCATCCAGAACAAGATAGAGGTTTATCATTAAGGGAAGGCGCCATGCTTCAGGGATTCCCAAAGAACTATCAATTTGTCAAAAAAGGAGATGTCCCAATAAATAAAGTTATTGCTCGCCTTGTTGGGAATGCAGTTCCTGTCACGTTAGGTCATCTAATTGGAAAAAGTTTCATTCATCATCTAAAGAGAATCGAAAATGAGTAAATACGAATTAAAAATTGATTTGAATGTCCTAAATCATTTAGGACTTAATTTATACAGCAATGTGCCTTCTGTTTTATCAGAGATGATTGCAAATTCTTGGGATGCAGATTCAACGGAAGTAAAAATTAGCATTTCAAATAATGAAATTCAAATTGAAGATAATGGTTGTGGGATGAATGAAGAAGACATTAAAAACAAATTTTTGAATGTGGGTTATCAACGACGTAAAGAATCGAATGATGACTTAACGTCAAGGTTAAAGCGAAAGGTAATGGGTAGAAAGGGGATAGGCAAGTTGTCTGCTTTTTCTATCGCTGATCATGTTGAGATATATACAAGAAAAGAAAAGACATTGGGCATCTCAATGAAAGTTGATGAGATACGGAAGGAAATAAAACAAGGGGGCTCATATCATCCAGACGAAATATCAATAAATGAAGATGATGAAATTAAGAGTGAAACAGGAACACGTATTGTTTTGAAAAAAATTAAGAAAAGAGTGACGACATCACTTGACGATAACTTAAGAAAGCGAGTAGCTCGGCGGTTTGATATTTGGTCTGATGAGTTCAAGGTGCTTATAAATGATAATGAAATTAGTATCCAAGATAGAGACTATTTTCATAAATTAGAATTTTCTCTCATATATGGAAATTATCCCAAAGAAAGTTTCTCGCATATTGATGGCAATAAGCTTAAACATCGTCAAACATCCTCGTTGGGAGAGGATGATATTAAGGGATGGATTGGACTGGTAAAAGAATCTGGAGGGTTGCAAGATGGCGAGGACAATTTGAATAAAATATCTGTGTTATGCAGAGGGAAGGTCGCCCTAGAAGATATTTTAGAGCTATATAGGGAGGGAGGGCTTTATACAAAATTCCTCATTGGTGAGATTGAAGCAGATTTTTTAGACATAACAGGAGAGGAAGACATTGCAACTTCTGACCGACAAGATTTTATTCAAAATGATGCTAGGTTCATCAAATTAAAAGACTTTATATTAAACGAGCTAAAATATATTCAAAATGCTAGAGCCGCATATAAAATAGAGGATGGTGCAAAGAAAGCAGAGGAAATACCTGCAATTAAAGATTGGCTAGGCACCTTAAAAGGGGACGCTCAAAAAGCAGCAAAAAAAATATTTGGACGCATTAACTCAATTGCAATGGATGAAGAGCATAGAAAAACGCTGTATAAGCATGGCGTATTAGCGTTTGAACATCTACACCACAAAGAAAAACTACATGAGTTGGATAATCTTGAAGCAGAGAGTCTTGATATCGCCGTCCGATTATTTTCTGAACTAGATGATATTGAAGCATCTTGGTATTACCAAATAACCGAAGGTAGATTGCAAGTCATCAAAAAATTAGAAGATCATGTCAAGGGTGATGATATTGAAAAAATTATACAACAACATATATACAATCATTTATGGTTGCTTGACCCATCATGGGATAGAGCGACTGAAATTCCAACGATGGAGAAATCCATTAAAGATGCATTTGGTAAATTAGGATTAAATAAAGATGAAAAGAAAGGGAGGCTAGATATTCGGTATAAAAAAGTATCTGGAAAGCATATTATTATTGAGTTAAAGAGGAGTTCAGTAAATCTTGAAATTGGGGAATTACTAGATCAAGTCAGAAAATATCAAGGTGCTGTCGAAAAAGAACTTCAAGCGCACAAGGAAAAAGGCTTGGTTGAAGTTATTTGCTTGGTTGGAAGCGGTCTTTCCGGGTGGGCTGATAACCCTCCACGAAAACACCGAGATGAACAATCATTGTTAGCACAAAACATTAGAGTAATTACTTACCAGCAATTAATTAAAGATGCCGAAATTAGCTATCAAGCTTATTTAAATCAAAAAAATGAAAGAGGACGTATTCAGACATTATTGGATGCAATAGAAGACTCTTCAATACAACAAACATGACCAACTTAACCAACATCGTCAAATCCATCCGTAACATCATGCGGCAAGATGTAGGTACGGGTAGCGATGATTCGCGCATTCAGCAACTCGGCTGGATGTTATTTCTCAAAATATTCAGCGATAAAGACAAAGAACTGGAACTTCTACAGGACGATTATATTTCCCCCATCCCTAAAGGGCTACATTGGGACGAATGGGCTGGCGACGATGAAGGGATGACCAGCGATGAATTACTTGTCTTTGTTGACCAAACACTCTTTCCCAAGTTAGCCAACATTGACCTTTCCACAGGCAATAAACGCGCCCTGTTGGTGCGCGAAGTCTTTGCTAATAATTACAACTACATGAAGTCCGGTATCCACCTGCGCCAGGTGATTAACCATCTCAATAGAATTGATTTCAATAACAGCAAGGACAAGCAGATATTCGGGCAGATTTACGAAACCTTTTTAGGTGAACTGCAAAGCGCGCGCAGCTTAGGTGAATTTTATACGCCGCGGGCGATTACCAAGTTGCTAACCGAACTTATTGACCCCCAATCGCACGAGAAAATACTTGACCCTTCGTGCGGCACTGGTGGGTTTCTAACTGCCGCCTTGGAGCATCTCAAAGTCACAGCCACTAATCTGGAAAAACGCATCGCTATACAAGACAACATCATTGGGTGGGAATATAAGCCGCTGCCGTATCTGCTGTGTAATACTAATTTAATTTTGCACGACATCAATCTGCCGAACATTAGATATGACGATTCACTGGCGCGTCCCTTAACCGAATACCGAGAAAAAGATCGCGTCCATGTCATTCTGACCAATCCGCCTTTTGGTGGCGTGGTGTCAAACAATAATGAAAGCAACTTCCCGCAAACTTATCGCACCAAAGAATCGGCTGACCTGTTTCTCATTCTGATGATTCACTTGCTTAAAACCGGAGGCAGGGCAGCCATTGTTTTGCCCGATGGCTCCCTCACAGGCGATGGCGTCAAGCAACGCATCCGTCAAAAACTGCTGGAAGATTGCAACCTGCACACCATTATCCGATTGCCCAATTCCGCATTTAAGCCGTATGCAGGAGTAGCAACTAATTTATTGTTTTTTACTAAAGGTGAGCCGACAAAAAATATTTGGTATTGGGAACATAAACTTCCGCAAGGCTGTAATGCGTACTCTAAATCTGTTCAACTTCAATTATCGGAATTTGACAGTTTGAAAAAGTGGTGGCATAAGCGAGAAGCAAACGAACAGGCTTGGAAAGTGGGCATCAAGACCATCGTCCAAAGCGGGTATAACCTTGATATTAAAAACCCGCAACAACCAGATGAAGAAAAACAATACAGTAGCACTGAGTTGCTGGATACATTGCATCAATCTTTTGTCCATGGGAAAGATTTACTAATGCAAATAGAAAAAAATCTGAAATGACCAGGGAATTTCTTCATAATGGATCGTTAGTAGATATTGTGACGAACGGCAGTTCTAATCTTTCAATTAACAAATTGGAGGCAAATTCAGGACAATTTGCTCTATACGGTGCCAAAGGGTTTATAAAAAAAATAGATTTTTTTCAGCAAGAAAGAGAGTATTTGGCAATCATTAAAGATGGTGCTGGCTTTGGGCGAATTGGTATCTATCCGCCAAAATCTTCTGTTGTTGGGACAATGCAGTACTTAATCCCAAAAGGTAAAAATGTTTTAGAGTTTGTCTACTATTATTTGAAGACAGTTAATTTTGAAAAATACGTAAAGGGAGCGACAATCCCACATATTTATTTCAGGGATTATCAAAAAGAACCTGTCCCTATTTTTTCCATTGAAAGACAGAAACAAATTGCAAAAAGGCTAAAATTATTTGACATATCAAAGCAGGAATTCGAACAAGAAATTTCTTACCAACAAATCCAGTTGAAAAAACTCCGTCAGCAGATTTTACAGGAGGCCATTGAAGGCAAACTCACTGCCAAGTGGCGACAGCAAAACCATTATGTTGAACCCGCCAGCGAACTGCTAGCGCGCATACAAGCAGAAAAAGAGCAGTTGATCAAAGACAAGAAAATAAAAAAACAAAAACCATTGCCACCAATTAGTGATGAAGAGAAGTCTTTTGATTTGCCTGACGGGTGGGTTTGGTGCCGATTGGGAGAGATAAGTAATTATGGTGATGCAAAAAAACTAAAGCCTGCAGAAATTAGTAGCGACACTTGGGTTTTAGATCTTGAAGACATAGAGAAAGAAACATCGCGGTTACTAGTCAAAGTAAGGTTTAAGAATAGAAAATCAAGAAGCATACAAAGTGTCTTTAAGAAAGGTTACGTTTTATATGGAAAATTGCGACCTTATTTAGACAAAGTTCTTGTTGCTGATCAAGGGGGTGTTTGTACAACAGAAATTATGCCAATCAAAACTTGGATATATCCTCACTATTTAAGATACGCATTGAAAACAAAAATATTTATTGAATATACAAATAAAGTTGTTTCTGGCATGAGAATGCCGAGGTTAAAAACTGACGACGCCAGGTTGGCAATAATACAGCTCCCACCACTCCCGGAACAAAAAGCCATCGTTGCCAAAGTCGAAAAACTTCTCGTCTTGTGCGATCAAATGGAAACCCAAATCACCGCGAGTCAAACCCACGCTAAACAACTGATGCAGGCGGTACTAAAAGAAACCTTTCCCCCAGTAGCAAAGAGTCGCTAGCGGGCTAGATGAGGCTGGTAAGCCAGCGCTGCTTGTTCCTCTGGATTCCCGAGCAAGCTCGAGAATGACGGCGCGGGGCGGCTTACGCTGCCACTCTGGATTCCCGCCTTCTTTGATCCTGACGTGTGTGTTTTTTTACCGTCATTCTCGGGCTTGCCCCGGGAATCCAGTCATTGAATAAGTGAACGCATACAAGAATGACGGGGCCGGGAGAAAACCAAAGGCGGTAGCCCTTAGTAACTACTCAGTGGTGGATTGTGTATCTTGCTTTGCCGAGTTATTGAAATCACTACATTCATCTTGCAACAAAAACGATACACTCATAGACTAGTTCGGCAAACAACGCAGTAGTATGGAAAAGACAAATGACTAAAGATAAAAAGAAACTACCAAAGGAAGAGCCTAATGGCACAAGGCTTGCTCTACTCATGCAAGAAGTAGAGTCCAAAAACTTGTTCTCGCATATTAAAGACCCTGCTGCCTGGCAACGTAAAATTCGCAAGGATAAGCCATTGCTTGGGAGGGATGATTGAAACGATGTTTTCAACTGCTATGGAATATCAGGCAGGAATCAGGATACGGAGAAACGCAATGCCACAAAAAAGGACAGCCGCGTTAGTGGCGGCTGTCGGGCCGTGGGTCCTGTGAAGGATGCCAGCGGTGGGGTAGAGCGTATTCTGGCATGACCATTGCACTTGTCAAGCCCCTATTGCAAAACAAATTTGAGGAACAAATAGCATGAAAAAGGTCATGGTTTATATTGACGGCTTCAATCTGTATTACGGTATTCGTAGTACCGGTAAAATGACCTTAAAATGGTTGGATGTTGAAAAGTTGGCATGTGGTTTTCTGAGGCCAGATGCTCACCTAGAGCAGGTTAAGTATTTTACCGCAATGGTTAAGGTAAGAAAAGGTACAATCCATCGACAAAAGTTGTATCTCCGAGCATTAGAGCATCACTGCGATAACTTGACCATTATCAAAGGTTATTTTTTAAGTAAAGAAGAAATTTGCCGACAGTGCAATTATAACAATCCTACATTTGAAGAAAAGAAAACTGATGTCAATATTGCTTGTGAGATGTTGGCTGATGCATACGAAAATCGGTTTGATGTCTCTTTTTTAGTCAGCGGCGATAGTGATTTGGTGCCAGTGGTAGAAAAAATCATAGCCATCGGAAAAAAGGTTATAGTTGTTAACCCGCCAAAACGAAAAAGTTCCGAACTTAATCAGGTGGCGAGCACTAGCTTTTATCTCCATCCCAACCAACTCAAAAAATGCCTGCTACCTGAAGAAATTCCTGTCAAAAAAGGAACAATCACCATGCCAGAAGAATGGAAGCAGAGCTTGGTGTAGCAGTGAGTTGGCAAAGAGAAAAATGAGGCGAGTTTCTTACGCAAAGAAAAACAAGTATCAATCCAGCGGGACGTTGAATATTCGCTTGTCGCTATATCCAATAAAGAGAAAGTCAGACTAGGAGAATAAAAGAAAGGTGCAGGAAAGAATTAGGATGGCGGGAAAAGCACCGCCACATAAAAAGACAGCCGCGTTAATAGCGGCTGTCGGTCCGTGGTTCCTGCGCAGGATACCAACGGGGCGGTATGCGTATTCTGGCATAACCATTGCACTTGTCAAGCCCCTGTATAGGTTTTTCTGTATAGGTTTTTGGATTCAACCTTGAAGTGCAACTTCACCGATGAAGGAGTCCGGCCAGGCCGGACGGCTTATGTCACTGGATTCCCGCCTTCTTTGACACTGACAGCGCGGAGGGCGCTGAGAATGACGGCCAATATGCCCGCGTCAACCCCTGTCGGTGTGTCAATGCCCCACAGGTGGTTGCCTTTGTTCCTCTGGATTCCGCCTGCGACAAGAGGACAAGCTCGAGAATGACGGCGTGGGGCGCCGTGCCGCTGGTTGTAATGACTAGGGCTACGAGAATGACGGGGGTGTCTCCACCCTCTAGTCCGGCAATCCCAGAACTCGTTTCGCGATCACATTCAACTGGACTTCCGAAGTACCCCCTTCAATAGAATTCGCCCGGGAGCGCAACCACTCTCGGGTAATACTGCTGTCGTCTTCCCACCGCAGACTATGGCTGCCGAAAATCTCCAGCAAGAGTTCAAAGCGGTTCTTATTATGTTCAGTGCCGTAGTATTTGAACATGGAGGAAGCGGGCGAGGGCACCGAACTGGACTTTGCTTCCGCCGCCGCCCGCCGCTGGGTGAGCCCAAATGCCTTGCCGTCCATCTTGTGCCGACACAGTGCTTCTCGAAGCGCCGCCTGCGCCAGCTTGCCGTTACTTTCCCCCAGTGCTTGTTTTGCCTGCTGCTCCATACTGCGCTTCGGATCCTTCGCCGCTCCCCTAGCCCCCATGCCAGCAATCATATTCCGTTCATGCTGCAGCAATTTTTTAGCGATGGCCCAACCTTGATTTTCCTTGCCCACCAGATTTTTGCGCGGCACCCGCACATCATCAAAAAAAGTTTCACAAAAAGGAGATGCACCACTAATCAATTGGATGGGCTTCGTACTCACCCCTGGCCCTGTCATATCAAACAAAATAAAACTAATACCTTCGTGTTTTGGCGCTTTGGTGTCAGTGCGCACCAGACAGAAAATCCAGTCGGCCTGGTCAGCGTAGGAAGTCCACACCTTGGAACCATTCACAACATAGTCGTCGCCATCAACAAGCGCACGAGTTTGCAGACTTGCCAGATCAGAACCGGCACCCGGCTCGCTGTAGCCCTGACACCATCTGATTTCACCCCGCATAATTGGGGGGAGATGTTCTAACTGTTGTGCTTCGGTTCCGAATTCCAGTAGCACCGGACCCAGCATGCTGATACCGAAGGACACTATAGGCGGGCGCGCATTAATTCTGCGCAGTTCACTTTGCAGAATCATATTCTCTGCATGACTGAGCCCGCCACCGTATTCTTTGGACCAGGTCGGGCAGGTCCAGCCCTTGCTGACCATGGCTTCCAGCCAGTCCTGCGCATCCTGACTGGGGAAGCGGGCATTGCGCCCACCCCAGACGGCGGTCTTCTCCGAACCGGGGGTGCGCATACTCGGTGGGCAATTAGCTTCCAGCCAATCACGAGTTTCCTGACGAAATTGTTCCATAGTCTATTCCTCGTTGTTGGGGGCGGGTGTCGGGGTCATGGGGTGCTGAGCATATACTATTGTATCCCCTTCTCGGGGTGGACCCGGGAATCTCATGACGTCCTAGATTGAAATGACGGCGGGGAGGCGGTGCTTGTTGGGCCGTCATTCCCGCCTTCTTTGATCCTGACAGCGCGGAGTGGCTTGCCCCGCCATCTGGATTCTCGCCTTCTTTGGTCCTGACGGCGCGGAGGCGCGGGGCGGACTGGCTGGTGTTTTACAACAGACCCCACCAAGCATTGGCATGAAAACACCGAATCAGGCACTATTCGGCATAACCCCCGGTTGCATTTCAAGGTTGAATCCAAGAACCTATACACACCCTGTTAATGGCACCCTGTTAGGGGGTAATATACGCTTTTAATGACGGGGGCGGGGTAAGGGGACCTCGCCCCCGTCACCTTTTCTCCCGGTAGCTTCTCTCCCGGTAGCTTCTCTCCCGGTAGCTTCTCTCCCGGCACCTGCTCCCCGGCAGCTTCTCCCTCTCCCCCATGCCCATCGTGGCAGGCATGGCGAACCGATAGAGAGAAGGGCGGGAAGCACGTTATAATGCAGTAGATATCAGTGCTTCCTGAGGACACCCAGAGCAACCATGAGCGGCACCTATTACGACTTGTTTGAGCAATTTGCTGGCTTTCTCGGCATCTCTTTTCTACTCCTCTCGCCCATGCTGATATTAGGGCTCTTCCTGTCCGGCCTATTACATCTACTGATCCCTCGCGCGGCAGTCCTTAAATGGCTGCGGCATGACAACTTGCGCTCTGTCGCCACCAGTGCCGGTATCGGTGTTCCCATGCCCCTGTGCAGCTGCTCGGTGGTGCCCGTGGTCACCGAGTTGAGGAGGAAGGGGGCATCTCGCGCTGCTTGCATGTCCTTCCTCATCACTGCACCCGAAACAGGCGCGGATTCCATTTTGGTCACTCATGTATTCTTCGGACCCATTGTTGCCCTGGTCAGGCCAGTGATCAGTTTTGTCACCGCGGTGGTTGCCGGTATCTTTTGCATTGGACTCATCACCGACAAAAACACTGCTCAGCAGCATCTAGCCGCTGCAGAGGAGGGGCATTGTGATGGTCATGCATCCCTGGTGCCCGGCGCCGACGACTGTTATCTCAGCCCGGCACAACTCAAGGCATCCTGGCTCAATTGGTTTAGAAACATGCTCCAACGCAAACCCGTATCTTCTATGGCAGCTCGCCCGCCGTCTCTATCAATGCCCGCAAAGCCCTTCTTAGAAGAGCCGTTAGCCCAGCCCTTCTCAGCAGAGCCATCAGCAGAGCCATCAGCCCAGCCCATAGAAAAGTCCTTCTTAGCAGAGCCATTAGCAACCCCCCGCTCAGAACCTCTGGATTTCCAAAAAATCATCCGCCATGTTTTTCATTATGGCTTCGTTGAAGTCGCCGATGACATTCTCTTTCCGATGCTACTTGGGATCCTCCTGGGCGGAGTGTTATTTCTGCTCATCCCCGATGATTTGATGGCCTACGACTATGCGAGATGGCTGTCCTATCCGGCCATGCTACTGGTCGGGGTGCCGCTCTACATCTGCGCTTCTGCCAGCACCCCCATCGCTGCCGCCCTGGTCGCCAAAGGATTTAGCCCGGGGGCAGCATTGATCTTTTTGATGACCGGCCCGGCAACCAACACCAGCACCATAGCAATCGTCGTCAATCAGTTTGGCGTGCGCTTTGCGTCGGTGTATGTCGGCTCAGTGATCGCGGTAACCGTCATCTTGGGGATTGGGATTGACTGGATACTCATCGCCGCCGGCATCACTCTGGCAGTCAATCTTGATGCTTCACATTCAACGGTCATTCAATTCATAGAATATGCGGGCGCGCTTGTCCTGGGGAGTTTGATGATTTGGCGCTTCCGGGCGAGGTTGATAGCGAAGGGCAGCGCAGCATGAATCCAGAACTGTTATTACTCACGGGCTACTCCGTTGCCATCTTGGCGGCGTCCTTGTTGGGTGGCTGGTTGCCGAGCCTGATGCAACTGACCCACACGCGCACCCAGTTGATGATGAGTCTGGTCAGTGGGCTCATGCTCGGGGTGGCGCTCTTGCATCTTTTCCCCCAGGCATTGCGTGATTCAACTGACCCGCATGCTGTTACCACCGCCGTCTGGTGGATGCTCCTGGGCATCATGTTCATGCTGGTGTTGTTGCGTTTGTCTCATTTTCATCAGCATGACTTCAGCCATGCCGAGCAGAGCCATGCTGACCAGAGCCATGCCGACCAGCTATCAGCCCCGCAGGATGCGCCCAGTCCCTCGGCACATCCACTGAGCTGGATAGGGGTTGCCATGGGAATGGGCTTGCATGTGATGGTGGAAGCCTTTGCCCTGGGTGCCAGCGTGCGCAGTGAAGCTTCCCGGCCTGAGGGGGTTGCCTGGGCGGGGATGGCTGTTTTTTTGGCGATATGTCTGCACAAGCCGCTGGATGCCTTTTCTATTATTGGGGTCATGCAGGCGGGCGGTTGGAGTCGGCGGGCGCGCACCCTGGCGAATCTTGGCTTTGCCCTCTTATGGCCTCTGGGGTTGCTGCTGTTTTTCTATGGCATGGTGCATATTCCGGCTTATGAGGAATTGATACTTGCCCGGGCTATGGCATTTTCTGCGGGTGCTTTTTTGTGTATTGCGCTCTACGATCTATTGCCAGAAGTGCAATACCATCGGCATGACCGCGTCAAACTCACCATGACATTGCTACTCGGCGTGCTTATCGCCTGGCTGCTAGGACCAGCGCACTGACCGACATTCTCGCCGCGCCGTCATTCTCGAGCTTGTCCTCTTGTCGCAGGCGGAATCCAGAGGAACCAAGGCAACCACCTTGGGCATATCGGGAAGGGTGCTAGTGGCGATGATAACGGCCTGGATTCCCGCCTTCTTTGATTCTGACGGCGCGGATGATGGGATGGCAAAATACCCGTCTCGAGTCTACAATTCACTCCCTTTTGCATAGAACCGCTGAGGGCTCTTTACATACAAACAAGGGCGCTTAGACACTCGGCGACACTCAGGAGCGGGTATCAAGGACGCTTTAGGTGACATGATGGGCGACATGACGGGTGACATGATGGGCGACATGATGGGCGACATGACGGGTGACATGATGGGCAAAAACTTGTATCAGAAAGTATGGGACCGGCATCTAGTAGGGCAACTGGACAATGGCCAGTACCAACTATTTATAGCCCTGCATTTGATTCATGAGGTCACCAGCCCGCAGGCTTTCGGCATGCTCAAAGACAGAAACCTGCCAGTCGCCTTCCCCGGCAGAACCTACGCCACAGTGGATCACATTATCCCCACCGATAATCAAGCCCGACCCTTCGCGGACGATATGGCGGAGCAGATGATTCAGTATCTCAGTGAAGCCACCGCGGAACATGGCATAGAGTTTTTCCCGCCCGGTTCAGGTGCCCAGGGGATAGTGCATGTCGTGGGTCCGGAACTAGGCTTGACGCAGCCGGGCATGACTATATGTTGCGGCGACAGTCATACCGCCACGCATGGTGCTTTTGGTTGTCTGGCGCTCGGCATAGGTACCAGCCAGGTCCGAGATCTACTCGCCACGCAGACCCTCGCCATGGATCCATTAAAGGTACGGCGAATTCAAGTGGAGGGTAGCCTCAGCCCCGGGGTCACTGCCAAGGATGTCATCTTGCATATTATTCGTGTGTCTGGCGTCAAGGCGGGTGTCGGCTATGCCTACGAGTATGCCGGCACGGTGATTGAAAAAATGAGCATGGAAGAGCGGATGACACTCTGCAATATGAGCATTGAAGGCGGCGCTCGGTGTGGTTATGTGAACCCGGATGAGGTTACTTTTGAATATCTCCGGGGCCGGGAGAGAGTCCCCTCGGGGGCTGCCTTTGAGCAAGCCCTAGTGGCTTGGCGAGAGGTTGCCTCAGATGCGGATGCCGTATTTGATGATGAACTCAGCATTGATGCGCAGGACATCAAGCCTACAGTGACCTGGGGTATCACGCCTGGGCAAGCCATCGCCATTGATGAATCCATCCCCAACCCAGAGCATAAGCAGGGGCTGGAGAAACAGCATGTGACCGACGCCCTGGAATATATGCAACTAGAAGCAGACCAGCCGATCAAGGGAACCCCCATTGATGTTGCCTTTATCGGCAGTTGCACCAATGGTCGGCTCAGTGATTTTGAACAGGTGGCGAGCCATATCAAGGGCAAGTTCGTTGCCCCCTCGGTGCGTGCCATCGCCGTCCCGGGTTCGGAAAAGGTAGATCAAGCCGCCCGCGCCAAAAATCTGCATATCATATTTGAGGAAGCCGGCTTTGAATGGCGCAAGCCCGGCTGTTCCATGTGTTTGGCAATGAACCCGGATAAACTCATCGGCGACCAGGTCTGCGCGTCCACTTCTAACCGTAATTTTATTGGTCGGCAAGGCTCGCCCCGGGGCAGAACCCTCTTGATGAGCCCGATCATGGTTGCCGCCGCCGCCATTGAAGGCGAGGTAGCCGATGTGCGGGAAGTTTTTCATTTAATTGATGATTTAATTGATAAGAATGTCGCATGACTGCAACTAACCCGCATCTCGCCCTCAGCCGGTTGGCTGGCACTGGGGTCTATGTACAAGGTAATGACATTGACACGGACCGCATCATCCCGGCCCGCTATCTCCGCTGCGTTACCTTTGATGACCTGGGTCCCGCGCTCTTTTATGACCAAAGATTTACTGAAACTGGCGCCTCTAAGCAACATCCGCTAGATGCCCCCTGCCATCAAGGTGCGGAGTTCTTGCTTACCGACATGAACTTTGGCTGCGGTTCATCCCGGGAGCATGCCCCCCAGGCACTACATAAGTTTGGCATCAAGGCGATTATTGCCGGTTCTTTTGCGGAGATTTTCCAAGGCAATTGCACTACGTTGGGCCTCCCCTGTCTGGTGATGCCCGAAGCTGCCCGGAAGGCACTTGCCCAAAGTGTGGCCGAGCATCCAGAATTAGAACTCATCATTGATCTGGAAAAGATGCAAGTGATTGCCGCTAATCAGGTCTATGAGGTCAGCATGAAGCCCTCGAGTCGGCAGGCCTTCCTCGCCGGCACCTATGATCCCTTAGAGCAACTGCTTGCTGGCATGGCCGACATTCAACACCGAGCCCAGATACTCGGCTATAGTTAAACAACGAACGCCTACACAGAGAGCAGCTAAACAGAGAGCAGTTAAACAGAGAGCAGTAATGGCAAAGAAGAAAATAGAAATCTATGACACTACCCTGAGGGACGGTAATCAGGCCGAGGGGGTCAACCTCAGTCTTCGGGACAAGTTAGACCTTACCCTGCTCCTGAAGGAGATCGGTGTGGACTATGTAGAAGGCGGTTGGCCGGGTTCCAATCCCAAGGACGATGAGTATTTCCAAAAAGTGCGGGCGCTACCCTTGGGTCCTCTCAAGGTGGTTGCTTTTGGCTCCACCCATCGTGCTGACACGGCACCGGCGGAAGACTTTTTTCTGCGGAAACTTATCGCTGCTAATGCCGATCTGGTGTGCATCTTCGGTAAGAGTTGGGATTTGCATGTTGAACAGGCGTTGCAAGTCTCGGGCGCAAAGAATCTGGATATGATTACTGGTTCTATTGCGCATCTGTCCGCGGCGACCGGGAAACCGGTTTTTTACGATGCGGAACATTTTTTTGATGGCTTCAAAAGTGACCCCGGCTATGCCTTGGCATCCGTCCAGGCGGCGGTTGATGGGGGTGCCGCTAGAGTCATCCTCTGTGATACCAATGGTGGTGCCATGCCGCAAGAGGTGGCGGAAGCTATTCGGGAACTCAGGCAGGCCGTCCCCGAGGTCAAGCTGGGTATTCATGTGCATAATGACGGCGGGCTTGCGGTTGCCAACACCCTGCGTGCTATTGAGGAAGGCATCATCCAGGTGCAGGGCACGGTCAATGGCACCGGGGAACGATGCGGCAATGTTGATTTAACCACGGTGCTTGCCAATCTTGAATTAAAGATGCATTACGACTGCTTGCCCCCCGGCAAACTTGCCGGTTTGATGGGGCTATCCCAAAGGGTCTGGGAATGTCTGGGCATCAAGGGCCCGTCCGGGCAGCCCTTTGTGGGACCTTCTGCCTTTGCCCACAAGGGCGGGGTGCATGTGAGCGCGGTGCAACGCAATCCAGAAACTTATGAACACATCAGTCCGGAACTGGTGGGCAATTCCAGAAAAATCCTCATCAGTGAATTGGCCGGTTCATCCAATCTGAGAGCAAAATTAGCCAACCGATACCCGGAGTTAGCCCGTAGCAATCAGGCAAAGGCTATTTTGAGCGAGATCCAAGACAAGGAACATGCCGGCTACTCTTTTGAAAATGCCGATGGCAGTTTTGATCTGCTCGTGCGCCGCCATCTCGGCAAGATGCACCCGGGCTTTGAAGCCATCTACTATCGTATCTATTCGCCGAGTAGTGTCGCGCCGGAACGTTTATCTGAACCTTCATCTGAAGGCTCACCCGAGCTATCACCCGCGCTATCGGCGGAAGCGTCTGCACCGGCCGAGTCGGATCTGGATGGTCAGATTGAAGCTTCTGTTAAAGTCAGTGTGGGCGGCAAGGCGAACCTCTGCGCTGCCGAGGGGCATGGCCCCGTTGATGCGCTCAACAAAGCCTTGCGGCAGGCGTTGCTTGATGAATGTCCCGTGGTCAAAGAATTGCACCTGACCGACTATAGTGTGAAGGTGGTCAACAGCACTCAAGAAACTGCCGCCAAGGTGCGGGTCTATCTTGAGCATAGTTTTCAGGGGGAAATTTTTGGTACGGTGGGCGTGAATGTGGACATCATTAAGGCGAGTTGGAATGCGCTGGTTGAAGCCTATCAATATGCTTTGATGCAAGCTGCTGAGTTTACTCAGGAGGTGCAGGACAGCAAGCAACAACAACCACAAGAAGGTATATCTCGAGAAGCCAAAGCTCGAGAAGCCAAAGTTCGAGAAGATAGGGCTCGGTGTAAATCTGAACGCTAATTGGTAACCTATACGCGAGTGCAGTAAGCTCAATCATCATGACTAGGGAGTAGAAAAAATGGCAATAGCGACACAAAAACGAACCACTATCGTCACCCTAGCGGTGCTACTGCTCGGTGTCCTAGTGCTCATCGGCTATTTCTTGATGGATGATGATGAGGCGCCCAGAGTCAGAGTGACCGCGCCGCCAGAAACATCGACGCCCTCTGTTCCTGCTGATACCAAGGGGACCGCAGAAGCCGAAGCTCCGGAGCTTGCCCCTCCCGCCCAGTCATCAGATTCGGTTGAAGATGATGCTATGTTTGTGTTGCCTTTGGTGGATGACAGCGATGCTTTGATCAGAGATGGCGTACTGGATATGACGCGCAATGAGGACATCAACGCCTGGTTGGGGGTTGATAATCTGCTTCGGAAGACAGTGACCTTTGTTGATAATGTGGCACAGGGCGGGGTGGCAAAGGAACCGGCCCGGGTCATGGCACCCATTGGGAAGTTTCAGGTGACTCCGATTGATGATAAGACCTGGTATCTCAATGCGGAGTCCTATAGGCGGTACAACCTTTTTGGTGACATTGTGGAATCAGTTGATGCGCAGCGGGCAGCGGAGTTGTATATGTTGGTGCGTTCCTTGTTCCAGAATGCTTATGAGGACCTGGGATATGGTGATGCCTCTTTTGATGCGCGGCTCTTCCAGGCGATTGGCAGGCTGCTAGAAACACCGACCATTGACCGGCCTATTCGTCTCGTGAGACCCGGTGTGTTTTATGAATTTGAAGATCCGCGCCTTGAATCATTGAGCGCGGCGCAGAAGCAGATGCTCAGAATGGGACCAGATAACACCCGGCGCCTAAAGGCAAAATTGAGCGACATCGCCTTAGAGTTACGCCCACTATTGGATGATAGATAGGGCACCCCTCCCGCCCTTCCGGTATGAAGAGCCCGTCCTCCCCGCCGTCAGGATTAAAGAAGGCGGGGGCGACTAGGTTCGGCGAGAATGACGGCGGGTCGACGACAACCCACCCGTCATTCAAGACACATCGTCAACCGCATCCTGCACCGAGTCATGAATAGGCACGATATTGTGGAAGCCAGTGATCTGGAATATCTCCATAATCTCTGGGGACAGGTTTGCCAGACAGAATTTACATTTATTGGTTTCAGCTTCCTTCGCGAGCACCAAAATACTTCGCAGCCCGGCACTACTAATATAGTCCAAAGCAGAGAAGTCAATCACCAGGGCGCCTTTATCCTTCACACGCCCTAGCAACTGCTCTTCAAATGAGGTTAATCCTTCTGAATCCAGCCGTCCCGCTGGCTTGGCAATGCGTACTTTGCCGCGCTCTTCAACTGAAATTTCCATAAATGCTGGTCCTTATTGGGAGTGGTTATTGTGAATCATAGTTATGAATCGCTTTTATACATCATTTACAAGTTGCTCTCGCCCCCGCCTAGTAGGGCGCCACCGGTTGCATGCGCATTACAATAAAGTCGCTAATCACCTCAGAAATCGCATGCGACACCAGATCCATCTTACTGATTTGATAGATCTTTTCATCGACAATACTCAGTTCTTTTGTCGCCAGCAGGTCTTCAAAAAATCCGGTGGCATTACACAAAGCAATAATAGCGATATCCTTGGCGCTTGGAATGTCATTGCTGAAGAGTATTTGCATGATGCGTAGTTTCACTTCCCGCTCCGCCCGCCCATCAATGACGGGATACCGACGGTCTTCAAATACCCAGAGGTACTTCTTGTCTTTTTGTACCAAAATCCCTTGATCGACCAGGAGTGCAAGAGATTTGTCTCTGATCTCATGGCTATTGTCGTAGAACCGATGCACCCAGGTCGTAATACTTTGCTGCTGGTCTGTTTCCGCCACTATTTGGGCGAGGTATTCGTCAAGTACCGCATGCTCGGTCGGGGTATTCTCGGTGACCCAGAGATTCTTGAGGTCAGAGTCTACGCGCGCATGCAGTGCCAAATCCATCAATACCGCACCTCCTAGAGCAACATCAAGTGCCAACTGCTGCCGGATATCAATTTTCCCGCTTTCATCATCCAGCAACAGTAGTAACAATTCCTCAGGTAAACTCAATGGCATGGATCTTCTCCCTCTTGCCGTCTTCTCGGTATCAGAGGCGGTCATGACTCACCACCCTCTAGAATTCTAGCCTATTATCACCCTGACAGGATATTTTGCACT
Organism: Candidatus Azotimanducaceae bacterium; assembly: GCA_965208605.1. Taxonomy (GTDB): domain Bacteria; phylum Pseudomonadota; class Gammaproteobacteria; order Pseudomonadales; family Azotimanducaceae; genus UBA9659. The sequence continues at coordinate 2,639,380 of OZ242345.1, forward strand.
AACACATTGACACCAACGTATTTTCATTAACACATTGACATCAACACATTCACACCAACACAAGAGGCAGATTTTATCAGCAATTTATCCTATTGAACCACTGTCTTGTATTTTTTTTTGGTATGCCGAACCCGCCCCTATTCCACGGGACAAGCATCCATGGGGTTGCACTGTGGTTGCACTTTGTCGCCGTTTCAAGCATAACCCTATCCGATGCCCTAAGTCATGAACCTAAGAGGTGCGCCCCAGCAGTGCTAAGATGACCGAAGAAACCGACAAACCCGCTCGCCGCCTGGTATCCCTCAGCCTGCGCGGCATGACCTGGGCCCTGGCGGCCGGGTGCTTTTATCTCGTCTATCGCCGGATTGCCGCCGGGGCCCAGGCTGAGGACCTGACCCTCATAGCCTATCTCATTAACTTCTTCGGGGATGCCAGTTGGGGTCTATGGCTGAGCCTGATGATCCCTTATTCCATCTTCTTCTTCCTGGTGGATGCCCATGCCACCTGGCGGGCAATCAAGTGGCTGAACATCAGCAGCATCAAATTCGGCAATATACTGCCCATCCGGGCGAGTGCCTATGTCTTATCCCTGGTCAATGAGCAACTCGGCAAGGGCGCCATGTCTCTGTATCTGTTGCGCCGCCATGCGGTACCCGGCTGGCAAGCCCTATCCACCATGATCTTCATGGCGATGGTGGAGATCTATCAACTGCTACTCTTCTCGGCGGTCGGCGTCATCATCTACTATGACTTGATACTAGCCGCCTCAGTGGAGCATCGGTTACTGCACACATTGATTGGCGTGTATATTGTCGCCTTCCTCTATCTGCCCGTGCATCTGGCATATTTTCGAGGGCGTATATTCAAGGGCAGCACCTTCAGGGACTATCCGATCTTCCACGCCCTGCGGCATGCCGAGTTCAAACACTATCTCCTCCTCCTGCTATGCAAGCTACCCAATCTGTTGATGGGCGTCCTGGTCTATACCCTGGCGCTGGCACTCTTTAGTGTGGAGGTGGTGTTTGGGCAGATGCTGGCGTTTCTCCCCATTATCTTCTTGGCGGCGGCGCTTCCCTTGCCCTTCCATGCGGGTGCCTTGCTACTCTGGACGGTGCTCTTCCCGGAATACCCCCAGGTGGGCGTCTTCTCCCTGATTATGCACAGCTTTTTTGTGTTGTTTAACGCCAGCATCGGGCTGATATTCCTGCCCCGTGCCAATAAGGAATTATTTATCGAGGGTCCTGCCAAGTCCGCCACAGGCTGAACAGGCGGTCAATCATTGATATGAGGGTAGTGATGACCAGCCCCCAACCGACCCAGATCAGGCTGGAGAAGGGCAGGACTTCCACCCCCAGGCTCAGTTGCATGATCGGCAGGCCCGCGCAGACGTAGTAGCTGAGGCCATTGTATTTGCCGACCTGGCTGGTGCGTAGTGGCCTGCCTTTGAGCGTGCCGGAATCCAACACATATTGGATGAATGCCGCCGGCACCAGAATCACCAGGGCCCAGGGCACCCAGGCATGTCCTGCCAGTGCGGCCAGCCCGCAGGTTACAAAAAAGGCATCGCAGCCATGGTCAAGCAGCCCCCCTAGGGTGGAGCTGAGGCTGAGCTTCCTGGCGAGGAAGCCATCAACAAGGTCGGTGCCTATCGCGACCCAGAATATCAGGGTCGCCAGTTCCCAACGGGAATCGGCAATGCTCCCAAAGAGCAAGATGCCCAGGAGCAGCCGGGAGCCGCTGAGTAGATTGGGCAGGAGCTTCATAGAAAATAGCGCATAACGACTTGTTCACACTTAACTGTTAATGAGAACTTCGGACAAAGGCTCATCCTAGGGCGAGGTAGCGCATAATGCGAGTACTGACTGGTTCTGAGTTGATGTGTAAATGCCCCACAGGTGGTTGCCTTTGTTCCTCTGGATTCCCCCCGAACCCTGTCGTCCCGCCGAAGGCAGGACAACAGGGTTCGGCGAGAATGACGGGGTTTATGCCATCGCCGTGACAACTGGATTCGGCGGGACGACAGGGTTCGGTCGGTGGGTTGTGCTATCGTTAAAGGCGACCCCCCGCCCGCCGTCATTCTCGAGCTTTGCTCGGGAATCCAGAGGAACAAAGGCAATGATAATGAGAACCTGGGGCGAAGTCTTATTCTAGGGCGAGGTATTACATCATGCGAGTACTGATTACTGGTGCTAATGGCAAGTTGGGGCAAAGACTGATCCAGCGGTTTGCCGCTGAGCCGAATGTCGAGATTGAAGTGGTGGCCGCAGTCCGTTCGGCCGCCGCTGCTGCGACCCTGGAGGCGACCCTTTCGGCAACCCGTCCGGCAACTCATTCGGCCCTTCATCATAAGACGACTATCCAGCGAGTGGATTACCATGAGCCCCAGACCCTGGTGGCAGCGGCGGCAGGGTGCGACACGCTAGTACAGCTGGCAGGCACTATCAAGGAATCTCGGCAAAATCCCTTTCATCTGGTGCATGAGCAGGCCTGCGAGGCACTGGTTACCGCGCTGAGCCGGCCGGATAACAGCGTGAAGCAGATTATTCAGCTCAGCGTCCTGGGTGCCGACCCGGCGAGTCGCAATGCCTGTTTTAGGTCTCGGGGGAGAGCCGATAACATACTGCTGTCTGGGCCCATCCCGACGACGGTGCTGAGGGTGCCTATGGTGCTGGGGCAGGGCGATTTTGCCGCTAAACGCCTGGCAGCTCAGGGGGCGGCGACCTTTTGTTGCACCTTTCACGCCGCTTCTTTGGAGCAGCCTATTGATAGCGATGACCTGATTGAGGCGATTTTGCGGTTGAGCCTTTCCCCAGGGCTTTCCCCAGAGATATCAGCATCCGACTCAAACATACTGCAACTGGCGGGACCCGAATCCCTCTCCCGGGCGGCCTTGATTCATCGTGCTAGCCGCTGCCTGGCGCAGGGCTCTATAGAAGTGCAGGCTGAGGGCTCTATAGAAGTGCAGGCTGAGGGCTCTATAGAAGTGCCGGCTGAGGGCTCTATAGAAGTGCCGGCTGAGGGCTCTATAGAAGGTATGGCACAGTCGCTTACACGAGCAACAGGGGGAGGGCGGCGCTTCTTGCCGAGGGTGATTTCTTTGCCACTGGGGCTGGGTTATCTGCTTGCCGGTATGCTGGAGCGTGGCGCCCAGCCGCCAGTGACCCGGGCCATGCTGGGTGTCTTAGATCATGATGACCAGGTGGATGCCACCCCCGCCTGCCAGGCACTGGGTATCCACTTGACTCCCCTGGATGAAACCCTGCGTAAGGTACTGCTAGGCTGAAGGGTGCGTACCTAATACCTAAGCACGAATAAACAGGCACGAATTAACAGGCACGAATTAACAGGCACGAATTACCGATAGACACAGGCGACCAGGTTGGAAACAATAGCCCCAGGATAAAAATATGATGCCGAGCCTAACTAAGAGCGTAACCCAGAGCGGAACCGAGAGCGGCACCCAGATGCTGGCCCCGGAAGCCGCGCCCGCGCCAGCCTCGATGTCGAGTCTGCCTCCGGGAAAGCCGCCCGCGCCAGTCCCGGTGACCCCCGGCCTGACCCACCTGCCCATGCTGCGTTTGCTGGACCGCTCGGGTCTCTCCCCCTGGCTCCTATCGCTAGGGACCTTCCTCTCCATGACAGTCATCGCCATTGCCACCATCATCGCCGTGCGGGTGCCGGACCCCGCCGTGTATCGCAACAGCATCGCCTTCTCAGCAGTGATCAGTTTTTTCCTGCTCTTTTATTTTTCTATGGGGCGAGGCTGGCATCAGGATGTCATCAAATTTATAGAATTTGATCCCTCCCTGGTGAAAATTTTTGACCTACTGAACCCGGGGCGGTGGCTCGTCTTTGCGGAGCTTGTTTTGGCGGTCTGCTTAGCGAGTATGGATGCAGAGAGAAGTGTCATCTCGGCCGGGATGCCGCTGGAACTCGCCCTGGGTATCTGGAGCTATTACGTCATTCAATACCTGCTGATTATTCTGTGTGCCGATATTGTCTTTCGGCAACTGGCGTGCATGCTGAAGGTCGTCCGCCAGATGCGCATTGACCTGCTCAACAGCGAGTTTTACTCCACTCTGGCGAATGTCATGGTGCGGCATATAGGGCTGTATATTTTTGGGCTCTGTATCATTTTCCTCAGCCGCCTGGTGTTCACCGAGGGCAGCATCAGCATCGCCGACATGCTACTCATCATGATGCCCTGGTATTTGCCCGGGCTCATCATCATCAGCCTCTACCTTATTCCATACAATCACTTCCGACATAGAGTGCGCTTTCGCAAGTATCAGGAATTGAATTGTATCGCCAGTGCCCTTGCCGGCAACCAGGCCGCCCTGGAAGATTCGCTGCTGAAGGATGAGCCCAGACCCTCCAAAATTGACCTGCTCTACTATCAAAAGCGCATTCAAGGGATTAGAGAATGGCCCTTCACAGATAAGATCCGTAGCCTGGTGCTCTTCGGTATCCTGCCACCCCTCACCTGGGTGATTGCCGCCCTGATTGAAGTCACTATAGAAAGTCTGCTGTAAATCCGGTCCTGGTCTGGTGCCGCTTATTCCCACCCCCGTTGATGGGTAGCGGGAATATCAAGGTGCTTGCCTTTGTTCCTCTGGATTCCCGAGCAAGCTCGAGAATGACGGCGCGGGGCGCCGTAGGCCGCCTTCGGCGCCCCGCGCCGTCATTCTCGCCGAATCCAGTTGTCCACGCCAAAGGCGGGGACAACTGGGTGCGGGGGGAATCCAGAGGAACGAGCGGTATTGCTTTCATTCCTCTTGCGACTCTTGTCTTGACCGCTTGGTGACCAGTGTTTCCGGGACCGCAAATTGCACCATGCTGATACCGGCTATCCCAATCATGGCCGCAAAGACAAAAGCACCGCTGAGCAGGAATAGGTTGGCGATCATCCCGATACACAGGGGTCCGGCGAAGGAGCCGACATCACTCATCATCCGCCATACCCCCAGGAATTCCCCGCGATTGGACGCGGCGGAAAAGTCCGCCCCCAGGGTCATGTTAATGCCGCTGCCCAGACCATTACCGAAACCCACCAGGAGAGCGGCGGCGGTGAGCGCAAAGGCATCAGCAGTGAAGGGAATGACAATCAGCCCCAGGGTGAGGAAGCCCAGGCAAGCAGTCGCCACGGGTTTGCGCCCCCAGGTGTCCATCGCGAAGCCGGCGACCGGGAACATACACATATCCACCAGAGCCGCGATGCTGACGATGTAACCAATCTGCGCCGTGTCCAGCCCAATGGAGTCTCCCCAGAGAGGCACCATGAGTTGCCGGAGGGCACGCAGCATGGTCAGTAGCAACATGGCGACCCCGGCAGTGGCGAAGACCCGCCTATGCCGGCGCAACACCTCCGGCAAGATTTTTAACAGGGGCAGGCTCGGGGCGGCACGAGCGGATTGTTGATCTGAGCGGGCAAACACCAGGATCACCAGGAGGGGCAGGGAGATGAGCCCGGCAAGCACCAGGAAGGCTATTTCAAAACCGAATTGGCTCGCTATGGTGCCACTCAGCAGCGGCCCGATGAAGCCGCCCGCGCGTTGAAAGCCGGCCATGGTGGCAAGCGTCTTGCCCCGGTGCCCCAGCGGTGCCAGTTGGGAAATATAAGCCAGCCGACCGAGAAACCACACCGACATCCCCGTGCCTAGCGCCAGGGCGGCAATGCCAAGATGCACACCACTGGTCGCCTGGCTGGCACCCAGACCGGTCAGCACCAGCAGCAGGATGCCAAGCAGCATGGCGAACTTGCTGCCCGCACGCGATACCACATAGCCCGCGGGAATATCCGCAATGACATTGCCCAGCCCCCAGAGGGAGAAGACCAGCGCCGCCATGCTGGCATGCCCGTCCAGGTCCAGCACAAACAGCGGCAACATCAGGATGAAACTACTGTTGCACACCGACATCAGCAAGACCGGCAGATAGACCGACACCGACAGATGCCGTGCCAGTAGCGGTAGGCTTATCCAGGCCTCGGGGGCACTGTTGTGGTGATGGTCACTGGGGTCACTACTGCTGTTGTTCCTATTCATCGGCATCCTCCGCGCCGTCATTCTCGAGCTTGCTCGGGAATCCAGCTTGTATATTTTTCCGTCAGCATCAAAGCCTGACGCTTCCGCGCCGTTCATCCTCTCCACGCCAACCTCTGTTGCACTTCGGGGTTGAGTCCAAGATGCCCCACAGGTGGTTGACTTCGTTCCTCTGGATTCCCGTCCCCCCGATCATCACAGCCGATGGCTGTGATGATCGGGGGGACGAGAATGACGGGATTCAGTCTGGGGTCTGAGCTCAGCAAAAATCCGCGGCACATAGCCTAGCAGGGACAAGGCACGCAGGATGAAAAACACATGCAAGGACAACCACAAGCCATGATTGCCATAGAGCGGCATGAGGAAATACCAGGCGAGCAGAAAACCACCCAGCGACAAGAGCATGGCGTTGCGCATCTCCTGGGTCTTAGTCGCACCGATGAAGACCCCATCCAGCAGATAACACCAGAGGGACACAATCGGCGCCAGCACCGCCCAGTAGATATAGTCCCGGGTAGATTGCCGCACCGCCTCAACATTGGTTAAGACATCAATCACCAGGACACTACTGAAATAAAACCCCAGACTCAGCACCAGGGCAGTCACGAAGCCGAGTTGCGTCATGGCTTTGAGGGTGCCGTGTAATAGTTTGGGATTCTTCCCGCCTATGGCATTGCCGACTAGACTTTCCCCCGCGAGCGCATAGCCATCCAGAAAAAAAGCAGAAAAGGTCACAAACTGCATCAGGATCGCATTGGTCGCCAGCAGCAGATCTCCGGCCGCCGCCCCCTGATTGGTGAACCAGGCGAAGACAAATATCAGACACAGGGTACGAATCATAATATCCCGATTGACCGAGAACATCCGCCGCAGTGCCGTCATCTGGAAAAGCCGGGCAAGCGACAGTCTCAAGGAGCCGGTTGCCTTTAATACTTCTTTGATGACCAGGAGGATGCCTAGGACCGTTGCCAGGACTTCAGAAACTAGTGTTGCCGCCGCCAGACCGGCAACGCCCCAGTCAAGACCCACCACAAACACCAGGTCAAGAATAATGTTGCTCCCGTTGAGCAGTATTTGGATGCCGAGAATCAAATGAGTCCGCTGCTGACCCAGCAGAAATCCCAGCAAGGCGAGATACATCAAGGACATGGGCGCCGCCCAGATGCGGATTTGGAAGTAGGTGCGGGCGGCATCTTCTACCGCGCTACTGCCGTCAATCAGGGCAAAGACCAGCCCGGCGAGCGGCTGCTGCAAGGCAACCAGACCTATCCCCAACAACAGGCCGAGCAATAGCGCCCGGTATAAGGATGCTTTGATTTCAGCAGTGTCCTGAGCGCCCCGGGCCTGGGCAACCAGCCCGGTCGTCCCCATGCGCAAAAAGCCAAAACCCCAGAAGAGAAAGTTAAATATCAAAGCCCCTACAGCGATAGCACCGATGAGCGCCGAGTCGCCGAGGTTGCCGATGACTGCGGTGTCCACCAGGCCGAGTAGGGGCGTGGAGATGTTGGAGAGAATGATGGGTCCCGCAATGAGCAACACATGCTTGCGTTGGAGGTTGCTTTTATTGACTGGCGCGTTGGACGGTGCGTTGTTGACAGGTGCGTTGGGTGGCATGTTGGTCGGCGCGTTGACTGGCATGTTGGGTGGCATGTTGGCCGGTGCGTTGACTGGCATGTTGGCTGGCGCTTTGGTTGATGCGTTGGCCGGTGCGTTGACGCGCTTGTCGGGATGCTTATCAGAAGCCTCGTTATCAAAAGTGCCGTGCGGGGAATCAGTCATCAGCTAGTTGGAACCCGCGAGTTGGGCATAGGCATAGCCAATCCGATAGGCCGCCGAGAGACAACATAGACCACCAAACACCAGAGCAATCAACCAGAAGGCGGCCGGGAAGAGACACAGCAACACAAAAGCGATGAGCGTTTCCAAACCTTCTGCCAGACCCGGCAGATAATGGAAGGACTTCTCCACTGATGCGGTCGTCGAGAGGCTTGCCTGCTGCTGCCGGGTCGCAAAGATTGAAAAAGCAAGAAAGGCACTGCCATTGGCGACAAAACTAAAGATGAGAAAGGCACCATAGATTGCCGCCTCCGGCTGGGCAAGGCTCGCGCCCAGGACAAAGCCACTGTAAAAAATAAAATCAAGCGTGATATCAAGAAAGCCACCTTGAGCCGTCGCGCCAGCAATGCGGGCAAGAGCACCATCCAGCGCATCAAAGATTCGATTGACCACCAAGCACAGCAAGGCATAGTCATACTGAGCGAAGGCGAGCAGCGGCAGACACCCCATGCCGATGACAAAGCCGATGCCGGTCAGGTGATTGGCATGCACCCGTCGCATAAACAGGAAGCGCGCACCCCGGTGCAACAAGGGAGTCAGCAGCGGGTCCAGGCGGCGGAGTAGTTGGTTGTCAAACATGGCTAGCCTCTCTTGTCTTTATACGGTGTCGTCTCTTCGCGCTGTCATTCTCGAGCTTGTCCTCTTGCCGCAGGCGGAATCCAGAGGAATAACCGGCACCGCCTTGAACATGTCCTTACCCGTTATAGAGCACTCAACAAAAAAAGAACCCAGAGTAATCACCTCTCTGGCATCAAGCCCTGATTATTCCACATCTGTAGTATGTTAGATTGAGATTTTGCTGCCGAGTAGCCCAGAATGGAATTAAAGACCATCCGTTATGCCGTTGCTGACCAGATAGCGACCATCCACCTGCATCGTCCCAAGCGGATGAACGCCTGGACGGGGCGGATGCACACCGAGTATCGCCAGGTGTTGGCACAGGCCGACCAGGACCCAGCGGTGCGCGTCATTATCGTCACCGGTTCTGGCAAGGGATTTTGTGTCGGCGCCGATACCCAGGCACTTGAAGGGCATGTGGAGAAGGGCGCTTATGACCCGGGGACGCCAGCGCAACTTGCCGAGCCGGGCATGGGCGTCCGCGACGAATTCAATGCTTCCTTTGCGTATCACTTTGGATTAAGCAAGCCGGTCATCGCCGCTATCAATGGACCGGCGGCGGGGGTAGGGCTGGTGCTTGCTTGCTACGCGGATATTCGGTTTGCGGTGCCGAATGTGAAGTTCACCACCGCCCACGGCAAATTGAATCTCCCGGCGGAATATGGACTGTCCTGGTTATTACCCCGGCTCATCGGCCTGACCCATGCCAATGACCTACTACTAACCAGCCGCATATTCACCTCCGATGAAGCGCATGCCATGGGTTTGATTAACCGACTGGTGGCACCAGAAGCCTTGTTGAGCGCGGCGACAGACTACGCCATCAGCATGAAGGATGGCGTCTCCCCGGCATCACTGCGGGAAACCAAATGGCAAATCTACACCGACCAGCACCGCGACCTTGCCTCGGCGGTCAATGCCAGCGAGGCACTGCTTGCCAGCATGACCCAAGAAGATGATTACCGCGAAGGCTTGCAGGCATTTCTTGAGAAGCGCAAGCCAGAGTGGACGGGGCGCTAGGGTGGTGTGGTTGTGATGTGGTGTCGTGACGAAGTAGGGCCGCCCCGCGCCGTCATTCTCGAGCTTGCTCGGGAATCCAGCCTGTATTTTTTTGCCGTCATCCTCGCCCCTGACGCTTCCGCGCCGTCACCCTTTCGGCCCCCGCGCTCGCTGGCGGCTTACGGCGCCCCGCGCCGTCATTCTCGCCGAAGGCGGGGCTTTGCTGTCATTCTCGAGCTTGCTCGGGAATCCAGAGGAACAAAGGACACCGCTTCAATAGAAAAAAGCACCTCAAAGGTACCAAGAAATGACACATATCCACCTTTAACTTCTCAAAAAAGGCTATTTTTGAGCAGATAAGATGCAATATTGCCCAAAACATCTATGAGAACGGAGAATTGAGCCCCGATGCAACTGTCAAGGAATCCTTGACAGTTCAAACCGAAGGAAAACGAGAGGTACAGCGTAGCATCCAGGCATATAACCTTGACCTCATCCTCGCCCCTGACGCTTCCGCGCCGTCACCCTTTCGGCCTCGCGCTCGCTGGCGGTTTACGGCGCCCCGCGCCGTCATTCTCGCCGAAGGCGGGAATCCAGAGGAACAAAGGGCACCGCCTCAATAGAAAAAAGCACCTCAAAAGTACCCAGAAATGATACATATCCATCTTTAACTGTTCAAAAAAGGCGATTTTTGAGCAGTTAGGATGCAATATTGCCCAAAACCTCAACTTTTTGAGAAGTAACAATCTGAGAAGTAACCATGCTCTCCAGCCTAAAACATCTTTGAGGACGGAGAATTGAGCCCCGATTCAGTTGTCAAGGAATCCTTGACAACTGCTACAGACGGCAAGGACTACAAGACCAACCATTACAGCCTTGACCTCATCCTCGCCACTGGCTACCGCGTCCACTCGCCACGTGGCGTACAGTTCCGTCAATAGTTAACTACCCAGTAGTGGTCAGTTAACGTCCGCGCCCGCATCCAAAAATAAAATAGTATTTATGTGTATAAACTATTTTAGTGATATGGCACATACCCTTTGATATGAGATAAGAATCAGCAGATAATAGCGATAACGGTTTATGCTAAGGAGTAAAAACAGTGACTTTCATGGAAATAGCCTTTTATATTGTTATAGCAATAGTTGGCATAATAGCTATTAAAATCTATTTCAAATTTGATATAAACGAGTGGTTGAAAGTAAGAAGAGAGACACAAAAAATTAAACTTCAAAATATATGCCCGCATGTAAGTATAGAAAAGCGAGGCGATAATTTCCTCATTACGGGCTTGGTGGTTAGCCCACCGGGAACGATCGCTTGGCAATGTCAGCGATGTGGCTTTGTTTCTTATGCCGGAACACCCGAAGAAGAAATGGAATATTGGAAAAATAACCCTAAGGAGCTAGCAAGACTGCAAGAATCTACAAATAAACAAATAAAGAAAATGGGGTATCTCTAGCAATCAAATTTTCACAAGGCACTCAATATCAGGTATTCCACCACCAGCATGACCCCGACAACCGACAAGCTTCTCTCCCTCCATGCCCAGTGGCTTGCGGTACAACCCCTGCCAAAAGAAAACCATGCCGCGCTTATGCAATGGATTCGGATGCGCTTCAACCACATGTCCAACCAGTTTGAAGGTTCTACGCTGACCTATAGTGAAACCCAGTTGCTTTTAATTCATGGTCGTGCGGCGGGGGATCATGCACTGCGAGAATATGAGGAAATGAAAGCCCACGACCTGGCTTTTGAACATGTGCTTAATCTTGCAGCGGACGAAAGACCCATCAGCGAAGGCGACATTAGAGACTTGAATCGGATTTGTTTGAAAGAACCCTTCTATAAAGTAGCGCAAACTCCAGACGGCGAACCGACGCGCAAGAAGATCCTGCCAGGACAATACAAAACCCAGCCCAACCATGTGCTGACCGGGGAAGGCAAGATGTTTCGTTTTGCTACCCCCGAAGAAACACCGGCGCTCATGATGGAACTCACCGCATGGATTCGGCACTGGCTTGAGCAGAACACAGCAAGCCAGCGCGAAGCTATTGTTCCTTTTCTTGCTGAACTCCATCAACGATTTATTCGCATCCATCCATTTGACGATGGCAATGGACGGGTGGTGCGATTGCTGATGAATTACATCCTCATTCGTTTGGAATTTTTGCCTATGGTGCTGGTAGACCGCAATCAATATATCAAAGCCATTGAATTTGCGGATGCGGGCGACCCAAGGCATCTGAAAAATCTTTTTGCAGATATTATTGCGAGAATGCTGGAGCAAGGAATTATGGCTAAAGATGTACAAATGACTTTGAATTACGAACCATAAGTAATGCATGTGTTGTATTCTGCTAACCTTGCAGTACGCACACAAACAGGTACATAACTCTTTTTTAATAATTCATGGCTATCAAAAAATCAGAACTCTACTCATCCCTCTGGCAGTCCTGTGACGAGTTGCGCGGCGGTATGGATGCCAGCCAGTACAAGGACTATGTCCTGTTCATGCTGTTCATCAAATACATCAGCGACAAGTACGGCGACAGTGCCGACTTTGCCTCGCCGGTCATAATCCCGAAGGGAGCCAGCTTCACGGACATGATCGCGCTGAAGGGCAAGAGCGACATCGGCGACAAGATCAACACCCAGGTCATTGCGCCGCTAATCAACGCCAATGAGCGGATCGCCCGCACCGACTTCCCCGATTTTAACGACCCCAACAAACTCGGCGAAGGGCAGGCGATGGTGGAGCGCCTGACCAACCTGGTCGGTATCTTCCAAAATCCAGCGCTCGACTTCTCGCAGAACCGCGCCGACCACGACGACATCCTCGGCGACGCCTACGAGTACCTGATGCGGCACTTCGCCACCGAGAGCGGCAAGAGCAAGGGGCAGTTCTACACCCCCGCCGAGGTCAGTCGCGTCATTGCCCAGGTGATTGGCATCTCGCCAGATAACACCAAGGCGTCCACCACCGCCTACGACCCGACCTGCGGCTCGGGCTCGCTGCTCCTGAAGGTGGCCACCCAGGCCGGCAAGCACCGCATCACGCTCGAAGGTCAGGAGAAGGACGTGACCACCGCGGGCTTGGCTCGCATGAACATGATCCTGCACGACTTCCCCACGGCCAACATCATGTCGGGTAACACCCTTGCCGCGCCGAAGTTCAAGAAGGGCGAGCAACTCCGCACCTACGACTATGTTGTCGCCAATCCGCCCTTCTCCGACAAGACCTGGGCCACCGGACTCACGCCATCGACCGACCCCTTCCAGCGCTTCGCCTGGGGGGAGCCGCCTGCCAAGCAAGGCGACTATGCCTACCTGCTGCACATCATCCGTTCGATGAAGAGCGCCGGTAAAGGCGCCTGCATTCTGCCCCACGGTGTCCTTTTCCGCGGCAATGCCGAAGCCAGGATCCGCGAGCGGTTGGTTCGGTCAGGCCGTCTCAAAGGCATCATCGGACTACCCGCCAACCTTTTCTACGGCACCGGCATCCCCGCCTGCATCCTGGTGATTGATAGAGAAAACACCACCGCCCGCAAGGGCGTGTTCATGATTGACGCCTCCAAAGGCTTCATCAAAGACGGCAACAAGAACCGCCTGCGCGAGCAGGACATCCACCGGATCGTCGACACCTTCACCAAGCAAACTGATGTCCCCCGCTATGCCCGGATGGTGCAACTGGACGAGATCGCCAACCCGAAGAACGGTTTCAACCTCAACCTGCCGCGCTACATTGACAGTACCGAGCCCGAAGACCTGCAAGACATCGACGGTCACCTGCGCGGCGGCATTCCAGAGCGTGATCTGGATGCGCTCGACGCATACTGGAAGGTGCTTCCGAGCCTACGCACGGACTTGTTTGAGTCCGCGGGTCGCCCCGGCTATGCCTGCCTGAACTTGTCGCTCACCGAGGTCAAGCCCGCCATCCTCGGTCATGCCGAGTTCGCCACCTTCCAAGAAGCAGCGACGAAGCTCTTCGCCAACTGGCGCAAGGCGACGACGACGCGCCTCACCGAGTTCGGCAAGGACGGCCACCCGAAGGTACTGCTCGAGACCATCGCCGAAGATCTTCTGGAGACGTTCCGTCAGACGCCGTTGCTCGATGCCTACGACATCTACCAGCACCTGATGGATTACTGGGCCGAGACCATGCAGGACGATGCCTACCTGATCGCTGCCGACGGCTGGACGGAGGGCGCGCAGCCCCGGGAGATCGTTCGCGTTAAGGACAAGAACAACAAACTCGTCTGGCATGAGCCACACGACTACTTGAAGGGAAAACGACGCTTCAAGTCGGACCTCGTTCCCGCGCCGATTCTGGTCGCCCAATACTTCGTCGCCGAGCGCGATGCGATGGATGCACTCGACAACGACCTCGCCGCGCTCGAGCAGCAACTCGATGAGATGCGAGAGGAGAACAGCGGCGAGGAAGGATTGCTTGCGGAGGTGATTGAGGGCGAGGGCGACAAGCAGAAGATCGCCGTGAAAACTGTGAAAGCGCGACTGAAAGAGATCGGCAATGACCCCCTCTACGCAGACGAACGAGCAGCGATTGAGGTCTATGCCGACTTGCTGGCGTCGCAGACCAAGGCCAAGACCGAGCGAAAGACTGCCCAAGAGGACTTGGACCAGAAGATTGACGCGAAGTATCCCAAACTTACCGAAGCCGAAATCAAGACGCTGGTGGTGGACGACAAATGGATGGCGCGGCTGTCGGCCGCCGTGCAGGGCGAAATGGATCGCGTCTCGCAAACTCTCACCGGCCGCATCCGCGAGTTGGCGGAGCGCTACGCCACGCCGCTTCCCAAGATCACCGAGGAAGTGGAGACACTCTCGGCCCGCGTTGATGAGCACCTCAAAAAGATGGGGGCAGTATGGAAATGACACCCGGCTATGTTCAGACCGATGTGAGCGTCATCCCAGATGAGTGGGATGTTGTGTCAATTGGCGAATTGTTCACCTTCAAGAACGGTCTGAACAAGTCCAAGAGGTTCTTTGGGCACGGGACGCCGATCGTCAACTACATGGACGTTTACGGAAGGCCCGCGCTTCGCATTGAGCAGATTGCGGGCCGTGTCGACGTAAGCGATAAAGAACTGGATGCCTACAACGTCCGTAAGGGCGATGTGTTCTTTACGCGCACCTCGGAAACGATCGAGGAGATTGGCGTTGCATCTGTGATGCTTGATGACCCAGAAAGCACCGTCTACAGCGGCTTCGTGCTGCGGGCACGCCCCACCAATGACAGCCTGGCTGACGCTTTCAAGGCCTACTGTTTTTCGCCCCGCTATCTGCGTCAACAGATTACCGCCCGAGCCAGCTACACGACCAGAGCCCTCACAAATGGTCGATCTCTATCTGCGGTCCTGTTGGCTCGACCGCCTCTCCCTGAGCAACGAGCCATTGCCACGGCATTGAGCGATGTGGATGCGCTGCTGGGCGGGTTGGATCAGCTCATCGCCAAGAAGTGCGATATTAAACAGGCTGCCATGCAGCAGCTCCTGACCGGCCAGACCCGCCTCCCCGGCTTCAACAGGGAGTGGGAAGTTAAGCGATTGGGGGAAGTTGTTGAAGTTCGGAAGGGACAACTCATCACCGGCGGCACCAAGAGCATGGGCGACATCCCAGTTGTCGCTGGGGGAAAGCAGCCTGCCTATTATCACAATGTTGCCAATCGTCAGGGGCGGACTATCACCATCAGCGCATCGGGAGCGAATGCTGGTTACGTTGCCCTTTACAGCACACCAATATTCGCTTCAGATTGCTCGACTATAAGCGAGGAGCAGTACTACTCCCTTGATTTTGTTTTCTACCAATTGGTGCTGAGGCAGCAGCTCATCTACAAGGCGCAGACTGGTGGCGCACAACCACATATCCATGCCATGGACGTGGTACCTATAGAAATATCTGTTCCACCCCTCTCCGAACAAACCGCAATCGCAACCGTCCTCTCAGACATGGATGCCGAACTAACCGCGCTGGACGCCCGCCGCGACAAGACCCGCAACCTCAAACAATCTATGATGCAGGAACTGCTTACTGGCAAGACAAGGCTCGTGACCTCCGAGGTGGCTCATGCCTGAGCAGCCTCGCTCCGAGCGCAAGACGCAAAACCGTGTCATCGCCCTGTTCACCGACTCGGCGCGAGCGGACTGTCTTGGCTACCGCTATCTCGGTGAGTGGCACCAGCGGGAAAACAACCGCTGCATTGAGACCAATATCCTCCGCGAAAACCTGACTGCCCGCGGCTACTCCGCCGCTCATATCTCGGCTGCCCTGCAAAAGCTGGAGACCGCCGCCGACTCGACGGGCATCACGCTCTACCAAGCCAACCTGCGCACCTATCAGCTATTGCACTATGGCGTGAAGGTACAGATCGCTGCCGGGCAGGCGCACGAAACGGTGCACCTGATTGACTGGGAGCACCCTGAGAAGAACGACTTCGCGCTGGCCGAGGAGGTGACGCTGAAAGACGGTTACCAGCGGCGGCCCGACCTCGTCCTCTACATCAATGGCCTTGCCATCGCGGTGATCGAACTCAAGCGAAGCTCGGTGGAAGTGGCCGACGGCGTACGGCAACTCATCACCAACCAGGAAGAGAACTTCAACAAGGGTTTCTTCAGCACCGTACAACTCGTGCTGGCGGGCAGTGATTCGCAAGGGCTGCGCTACGGCACCACGGGCACGTCGGAGCAGTTCTTCGTGGCGTGGAAAGACAAAGAAGCAGACGGCACTCCCGCCGCCGGCGCGTTACTCGACCGGCCGCTGGCGCAACTCTGTGAGAAGACCCTGCTGCTTGACCTGATTCGCAACTTTATGATCTTCGATGCCGGCCAGAAGAAGGTGCCGCGGCCGCACCAGTTTTTCGGCGTGAAGGCCGCACAGGAACGCATGGACAAGCGCGAAGGCGGTGTCATCTGGCATACCCAGGGTAGCGGCAAGAGCATCTTGATGGTGCTGATCGCCAAGTGGCTGCTTGAACGCGACTCAGATGCACGTGTCCTTGTCATCACCGACCGCGACGAACTGGACAAACAGATCGAGGGGGTCATGAAAAGCGCGGATGTTGTTGCTGCAGAGTCGCCTTCACCGCGCATCACATCGCGGGCGGAGTTTGTGGATAAGCTCGGGACGGCTATGCCGCGCCTCTTGTGTGCGCTGATCCACAAGTTCGACACCGCCGACTTCACGGGTGAATCCCCGCGCGTGACCGGGAACTTCTATGTGTTCGTAGATGAGTGTCACCGCACTCAGGGCGGCAACATGAACAGGCAGATGAAGCGCTGGCTGGAGGGCGCGATCTTTATCGGCTTCACCGGCACGCCGCTCCTGCGCAAAGACAAGGTGATGACGCGGGATGTCTTCGGCACCTACATCCACACCTACAAGTTCCACGAGGGAGTCGCCGACGGCGTCATTCTGGACCTCAAGTACGAGGCCCGCGACGTCCCGCAGCGGCTGACTTCGCAGGCGGCGATTGACCAGTGGTTCGAGCAGAAGACCAAAAATTTGAATAACTTCCAGAAGGCGCTGGTGCGCAAACGCTGGGCGACAATGGAAGAATTGTCGAGCGCGGAGGGGCGCAAGCGGGAGATTATCGCCAATATCATTGGCGACTTTGCCCTCAAGCCACGATTAAACAACAACCGTGGCACGGCGCTCTTGGTGACCGCCTCGATCTATGATGCGTGCCACTACTTCCGGCTACTGCAGAACACGAGCTTCGGCTCTTACTGCGGAATCATCACATCCTACGAGCCGAACCACAATTTGATCTCGCGCGAATCCGACAACAGCGACGAACACTACAAGTTTGACACCTACACACAGCACGTCCTCAATAACCAGACCACCAAGCAGTACGAGGACGAAGCCAAGCGCTGCTTTATTAAGGAGCCGGCGAACATGAAACTGCTAATTGTTGTCAGCAAGTTGCTGACCGGCTTCGATGCGCCGAGTTGTTCATGTGTCTACCTCGACGACAAGTTGCACGACCACAGCCTGTTCCAAGCCATCTGCCGTACCAACCGTCTTGATGGCGACGACAAGGATTACGGCCACATCGTCGACTTCAAGGAACTATTCGGCGACGTGCAGCAGGCGATTGCCGTCTACAACTCCGACGAGTTGGACACCGACGAAGGCGGCGGCGATAACAACGTCCACCTCAAGGACTGGCTGGAAGAAGGTAAGAAAAAACTCGACGAGGCTCGGGAAGCCATGCACTATCTGTGCGAGCCGGTGGTGCTACCGCGCGAGGTGGAGCAGTTCCTGCGTTACTTCTGCGGCGATGCCGCCAACCCGAACGCGCTGAGCGAGACCGAGTCGCTCCGGATTTCTTTCTACAAGGCAGTCGCGGTCTTTGTCCGTGCCTTCGCGGCCATTGCGCAAAATCTCACCGAAGCAGGGTATTCCGCCTCCGACCTAGCCTCGCTTCAGAAGGATGTCAAGTTCTACAGCGAGATCCGTTCTGCCATCAAGAAGCACTCGGGGGAGGAACTCGACATCAAGCCCTACGAGGCTGACATGCGCCACCTGATCAATACCTACATTCAGGCCGACCCGGCGGCCGACTTGGGCGCACTAGGCGAGATGTCGCTGACGGAGCTCATCATCGAGACTGGAATCCACGACGCCATCGCCAGGAAGCTCAACGCGAAGGGCAAGCTTTCGAAGAACGCCATCGCCGAGGGGATCATCAACAACATCCGTAAGACGATCATCCGCGACCGACTTGCCGACCCTCGATTCTACGAGCAGATGTCGACACTGCTCGACGATTTGATCACGCAAAGCAGGGCGGGTACGGCGGCATACGAGGAGTTTTTGCGGAAGGCTGAGGCACTGGCTAAGCAGACGGAAAGGACGCAACCCGATGAGGGCGTACCCGCGGTGCTGCACGGCAAGCGCGAGGCGATAGTGATCTACAACAACCTCCCGCAGATCCTGGCGGCAGCGCGGGGCGGAGCTACCAGCGCGGCTGAACCTCAGGTCGATTACAGGGATAAACTCGTCAAGTTGGCTTTGGAGATCGACCACGTGATGCACGAGCAGGCACCCGCAGGCTGGAAGGGCGACCAAGCACGCGAAGCGCAGGTGCAGAATGCGCTCTTCCCGCTTCTTAATCGTGACCGCGAGGCCACCCGAGCGCTCTTCGAACTGGTCAGGAACCAGCCGGGCTACTGATGGTGGAGACGATTCGGATCAGCGACATCACCATCTTCGTGACGCGCAAGAACATCAAGCACGCGCACCTATCGGTGCACCCACCCAGCGGACGCGTCACGCTTGTCGCGCCTAAGGAGACGCGCCCTGAAGTGGCCCGAGCCTATGCCGTGTCCAGGATTGGTTGGATTCGCGATAAACAGAAGAAACTACGTGACCAGGTGCGTGAGACAACCCGGCAGTTTGTCGAGCGGGAGAGCCACTACCTCTGGGGCCGGCGATATCTCCTTTCCATCGCCGAAGAGGATGCGAAGCCTTCCGTTCAACTCAGCCACCGCAAAATCACACTGACCGTGCGTCCAGGTAGCGATGTTCGGAAGCGATCCGCGGTACTTCACGAGTGGCACAAATCGCTTCTACACGAAGTGGTGCCCGCTCTCATTCAGAAGTGGGAGCCAAAACTAAAGGTGAAAGTGGTCGGCTATTTCCTACAACGAATGAAAACCAAGTGGGGAGGTTGCAATCACAAGGCAGGACATATCCGGCTTAATACGGAACTCGTGAAAAAGCCAAAGGATCTTCTCGAATACGTCATCGTACATGAAATGACGCACCTCATTGAGCCTAGGCACAGCGATCGCTTCATCGCCATTCTCGGTGAGCATTACCCAACCTGGCGCGAAGCACGCGCTGAACTCAACGACCTTCCGCTTGTTGCGGAGGCGTGGAAGTACTGATTGTGCATAGACCCACCCTCAACGCGAGAATGTCAGTGCCAGAGCAGCGCGGTGGAGTAGGCTTAGTGCACATAACCAAGGGCAACTTGGCGCGAATAAAAATCCCGCTCCCGCCCCTCGCCACCCAACAAACCATCGTGGCCGAGCAAGCGTTGGTAACCGCCAACTACCTGCAACTCTCCGAGCAGAAAAATTGCATATATCCATTCAATCATTCAGCAAAAAAATAGATAATGCGGCTCTGTTCCATACCTTCCTTCGCGGACTGATAATCGTGGGAGTCCGCGTTCACGAATTCGAGATTACAACATGACAACAAAACACATTCTCAAAGCACGAGACGACAAGGCACCCGTCGTATTTGTAGACAGCGACAACGAAGGAAAATTCAAACTTGCCACTGGCGCCGACTGCTCGTGGATAGCTGCTGAAACTGAATTCGGACCTGATTTAATCCGAAAGCGAATCGAGCCATGGTTAACGGCGCTTTTCCAATCAGAGCACCTTGCGCTTCTGGCAGGGTCTGGTCTCTCTAACGCCGTCCACCGTTTAGCCACAGAAGAACACCTTCCAGGAATGAGAGAGACAACGTTCACCCACTACAGCGCAGAAATATCAGACAAGGCCAAAGAGTCCGCGGAACTCGCAGGGAGAGAAGAGGGAAATATTGAAGATCAGATCCGTATCGTAAACGAATTGATCCGGGGTCTTGAAATTCTCTCGCCACACAATGCCAGTTATGAAGAGTCGTTGGAGTCTCTTCAATCGGAACTGGAGGACGTCCTCGAAAACTTTGCTGATTCAATTCTCAAAGGAGAGAACGGGCTGATCACTGCTCCGCTGGATAAGCGCGAGGAAGCATTCAACTATCTCGTGAGTTTTCTGATGAGCTTCGCGAGCAGGACGGGAACCCGAGACCGACTTCAGATATTCACGACTAATTACGATCGCTTCATAGAGGCAGGAGCAGATGTCGCAGGGCTTCACCTCATTGACCGTTTTATTGGGTCCCTCGCACCCGTATTCAGGTCATCTCGTCTCGACATTGACATGCATTACAACCCGCCAGGAATCCGCGGCGAACCTCGCTACCTTGAAGGAGTCGCACGCTTCACAAAATTGCATGGTTCCTTGGATTGGATAAGCACGGAAGGACAAATCCGGAAAATCGGACTTCCATTCGGCAGTGAGAAAATTGAACCCTACCTGAAAGCCCCCGGGCTGAGTGATGGTGAAGCATTAAATCTGATGATTTATCCCAATGCAGCAAAAGACCGTGAGACGACGGCTTACCCCTATGTTGAACTTTTTCGTGATTTTGCCGCTTCAGTCTGTCGCCCAAACAGCACACTGATTTCGTTTGGGTACGGCTTCGGTGATGAACACATCAACCGAGTTATTGAAGATATGTTGACGATTCCGTCCGCACACTTGGTCGTCATCACTTATGGAGATCCATTGAATCGAATCATGGAAACCTACGAGAAACTTGGTCGTCCCGCCCAAATCACACTACTTATTGGGCCTCATCTGGGTAACTTGAAAAATCTGATCGACAACTACATGCCGAAACCCGCGATTGACCGGACCACATTTAGGATGTCCGAGTTGCTGAAATCCCGGTGGGGTACGACGCAGGCGGAGTCTGTTCCTCAAATACCTGAACCGGATGCTGCTAATGAGTGAAACGCCCTTTGAACATGCTGGAAGTCTCCGCATCGGGACTGTTGACTTTGTCTCTCCTGATGAAATCAAAGTTCTGCTGGATATTGAAGCTCCTGATTCCGTCGCGTTGAATGCGGGTTCTCCTCGCCCATTTCCCCGAGTGAACGGATACGTGCTCATTCCTGTTGATGACAGTTATCTGGTCGGTCAAATCGAATGGCTTACTGTCGAGCGTTCTTCCTTCCCAAAGCGCAAAGGAATGCAGGATTTTGGGTTGATTGATCTACCTTATCCGCTTCGACGAATGAGTCTAAATCCATTGGGAACTCTCCGAAAGAAACCGAATTCGACTTCCGAATATAGATTCCAACGCGGTGCAGACTCTCTTCCTTCAATCGGAACAGGGGTGCTTCTACCAACTGAGAAACAACTCCATTCAATCATTGAATCTGGAGACCGGCGGCGCGTAAAAATAGGAACTAGCCCATTGGCGGCACACGCCGAAGTCCGAGTTGATCCAGATCGGATCTTTGGCCGACATCTCGCAGTGTTGGGAAACACGGGAAGCGGGAAATCCTGCTCGGTATCCGGCCTAATTCAATGGTCTCTTGAACAGGCAAGGTTAGCCCGAGGATCTACTCCCAATGCCCGTTTTATTGTGCTTGACCCCAACGGGGAGTATGCCCACGCCTTCGGTGAATCTGCGAGAGTGTTCCAAGTGGACGCTGAAAAGAATCCGCTCAAAGTGCCGCTTTGGTTTTGGAACAGTGCTGAGTGGTGTGCTTTCACCCAAGCCAGCGCACGTGCGCAAGTGCCTTTGCTCAAGCGCGCATTGAGATCAATGCGCAATGGACAGTTTGAGGTGAGCGATAATGTTGAAATTGAAGCGCGTAGGTTTGTTGGAATCATATTGCAGGCCACGATTTTTGGAAAAAAATCTGGAGATCCATATAAAGGCTTCCCTCACTCAAAAAACTTTACGGAGCGCCTTTTAACTTGGGCAACGAGCATCAGAGGATATAGCACACAAATAAATGTAGATCTGGGCTCGTTGCATCAAGCCTTGGAAAATATAGGCACCGATCATAAAAACGAGAGATACTCTACCTACGCAGTATCTGAAGTCGATACACTCATTGAAGAAATGCGGTCTGCCTACACTGCGATGGGCGGAGACATAAGTGACCCACTCCCGAAGAATGAAGATATTCCAGTACAATTTTCTGGAAAGGTATTCGTTGATTTCCTTGAAATGTTGGCGCAAACGACTGGAAACGAGCAGTACATTGAGTTCCTTCTCACCCGTATTCGCACCATGTTGGCTGACACCCGAATGAGTCCAATCATAGGAGACGATGACGGGGTCACTCTCGAGAAATGGCTGGGAGACTATATTGGAAGAGCACCGGAAGACGATAAGTGTGTCACCGTCATTGATCTCTCGCTTGTCCCCGCAGAGATCATGCACCTCGTAACATCGGTTATCTCCCGGATGTGCTTTGAGTTCCTCCAACGCTACCGCAAACTGTACACCAAGACTTTCCCAACCGTCCTCGTTATGGAAGAGGCGCATACGTTTGTGAAACGGTATCGCGAAGATTCTGAATACCCTAATGTCTCTTCGATCTGCTGCCAAGCATTTGAGAAAATCGCTCGGGAGGGGCGGAAGTTTGGAATGGGGCTTGTTCTTTCATCGCAACGGCCATCGGAATTGTCGCCGACTGTTCTTTCACAGTGCAACACCTTCTTATTGCATCGAATCAGCAACGATCGAGACCAAGAGCTGGTCCACAAGCTTGTTCCCGATAATTTGAGAGGGCTTCTACGGGAGTTGCCTTCTCTTCCGTCTCAGAATGCGATTCTCCTTGGATGGGCTTCTGAATTGCCGGTGATGGTGCGGATGAATGATTTACCAAAAGATAAGCAGCCTCAATCGGCAGATCCAGATTATTGGGATGTCTGGACAGGGAAAAATCCTGCCGGCAATCCAGTGGAGCGGGCCCCCAATTGGAAGGCAGTCGCGGACGATTGGATGGGACATGTAACGGACACTGAACCAGCTGATGCATCCGACGAAGACTCCAATATCGACGATATTCCTTTCTAGCCATACCCATCCCCTCCGAACACAAAACCGCCCAAGCCAGAACCTTTATCTACGCCAAAGTGCGGGAGTTCAATCCGCGACCTACTGAAAACGAAGATACTCTATGAAACCGGAAATATCAGAATTCAGTTATGGGTACGCTCTTATTGATGAGTTAATAAACTGGCATGGGACAAGACTCACAGCCGCACCGGTGTTCCCTTCTCTCTATCAAGAGGGCCAACCTGGCGGCGGCTACGATGTAATGTTGCAGCGTCCAGGCATCCCGCTTTTTCTCCAGTTCAAACTTTCACACTGTATGGTTCGAAGAACTGCGCTGGAAGCGATACATGGTATCTTCCCGCCTCCATTCTACCGAATGCACATGCGGCCCAAACGACTTTCGAATCAGCATGAAATGCTTCTTGATCTTGAGAAAAAGGGTCACGAAGTTTACTACTCAGCACCTGCATTCCACACTTGCCAAGAATTCAACGATGCTTATTTGTCACGTCAAGTTAAAGCGCGTTCGCTTTGGATGAAACCATCGGATATTGGCTCGCTTCTGGACAACGAGGATCACCACGTAGCATTTCTTGACTGGCATGCGGCATTTCTTGGCTGGTCTGTACTATCCCGTCATGGTTTCGGGCCACACTTTTGTTCAACGCCACGTCCGTTGGATACACCCGGGGATTTTATAGAATTTGAAAACTCTGTTGAACGCTCCTTCAGAAAGAACTCGGAAACGGCACTTGCGGAAGACACTCTTAAGGGTACGGCAAATCTTCTGTCTAAAATCGTTGAGGAGCACAACCATATTTCGCACAAATCCATGCGCGCTTTACAGACTCAATTAACTGGTCGTCACCCACTTTATAAAATTGCCGTCTACTCTCATATGTTTTTAGATTCCCATGTGTTTATTGTTATGAATCAAGAGGAATCCGAGCGACAACAGAGGGCAACCTAATCCCGAGAGCATTGACGACTCTCGGCGGAAATCCGAACAAAGCCAATAGCCATTTCGCTTACTGCATCGTCAAAGAGCGCAGTATCCCTCGTTCCCTCAATCCCACTAAAAATATTTTACAATTTACTCAATGTATTGAGTAAAAATACATTTACCAGCAGTCAGGCGGAGGAGTTGCGGCGGCGGTTAAAAGAACCCCGACGTTTTATCCAGGCCGTATCGGGTGGCAGAAAAGTGGGCAATGCCACTATGGTGTTGCAGGTGGCGGAGCGGAATCAGTTGCCATACCACTTTTCCAGTGCAGATGAACCGACGTTGCGTGGCGATGTCCGGCCCCTGGGGCTATCGCAATTTTCCAAAGGGAAATTGCAGAGAGTCGTGGCAGAATGTTGCTGACAATAAAATGAGTCACCGATAGAATAGGGTAGATAGTATCGTTTGACGTTAATAACGCGATACATTATTATTCGAACAATGATTGTATCCTTCAAATGCGTTGATACCGAAGCCCTATCGAACGGATATAGGGTCAGACGATTCGTAAAAATTGAAAGGGTTGCTCTTCGCAAGCTAAGGCAGCTACAAATCGCTGACAATATCTCCGATCTAAGAGTTCCTCCAGGAAATCGACTTAAAGCGCTGAAAGGCAATCGGAAAGGCCAACACAGCATTAGAATTAACGATCAGTTTCGTATCTGTTTTCGTTGGACTACAGTTGGCGCAAGCAATGTGGAGATAGTGGATTACCACTAGGAGATTGATGATGAAGAAATTGTTGCCTGTTTCACCGGGTGAATTGCTTAAAGATGAGTTCCTTGACCCGATGGGAATCTCTCAATATCGCCTGGCGAAAGAAATCGAAGTCCCTGCTCAGAGAATCGGGGCTATTGTTTCTAGCAAACGCTCAATCACAGCTAACACAGACCTGCGACTTTGCCGATTTTTCGGGTTGTCGAATGGTTACTGGCTTCGAGCCCAAGCTGCGTACGATACCGAGGTTGCTGCGGAAGAATTGGCCGACGAACTGGAGCATATAAGGCCATGGGAGCAGCTAGGCAGGGTAGGAAAATGACTACATTTGACTAGGCCAGGGGCTTGCGCCGCCACTCTGGATTGTCCGGGCTACGTCGGACAATGACGGGAAAGGGGGTGTGGGGGCGGCGAACTGCATGGCGGCTTACGGCGCCCCGCGCCGTCATTCTCGAGCTTGTCCTCTTGTCGCAGGCGGAATCCAGAGGACGAGCGGTATTGCCTTTATTCCACTGGATTCTTGTCACTAGCACTCTCCCTGATATGCTCGCGCCAACCCCTGTTGATGTGTAGCGGGAATATCACAGGTGGTTGGCTTTGTTCCTCTGGATTCCCGCTCCTGTTCAAGCCAAGGGGCAGGCTCTCGAAATATTTTACAATTTACTCAATGTATTGAGTAAAATTACTCATTATGTTGAGTAAAAATACATTCACCAGTAGTCAGGCGGAGGAGTTGCGGCGGCGGTTAAAAGAACCCCGGCGTTTTATCCAGGCCGTATCGGGTGGCAGACAAGTGGGCAATGCCACTATGGTGTTGCAGGTGGCGGAGCGGAATCAGTTGCCATACCACTTTTCCAGTGCAGATGAACCGACGTTGCGTGGCGATGTCTGGATTGCAACACAATGGGAGCAGGCGCGTTTGCTCGCCAGCAAACCAAGAAGGAAAAATGCGCTGCTGATACTGGATGGAGTACAAAAGGTGCCCAACTGGACGGAAACGGTAAAACGTCTTTGGGATGAAGACACTCGGTATAACATCTTAGTCAAGGTCGTCTTGCTTTGTTCCGAGCCGCTACTGGCAGGTAAGGGCTTGACCGAGACTCTTGCCGGGCGTTTTGAAATCTTGCCCCCCTGACGCCGCACTTACGGGTACTAAAACGCCGCCGGACAGCCAGATGGCGGGGCACACCGCTCCGCGCCGTCAGGATCAAAGAAGGCGGGAATCCAGAGTGGCGAACGTAAGCCGCCTGAATGAGCGGGGCACACCTGAACATCAACTAGCAGTTTTCACCGTGCTTGCCTATTACTTTGAGCGTTGTGATATTTTCGAGGAGCCTCTGGAGAATACGTTGTGATTCTACCATCCGAAAATTTGCCCCAAGAGCACGTCTTGCTGACTATAGGTGGTCGCATCCTGCAGCACATTCAGGAACCCATGACGGTTTCAGCACTTTGGGAACACTTGCGGACGACGCATGAAGAAGGCGCTGATTCGCGGCAGGCGTTTCATTATGACAAGTTTGTGCTTGCCCTCGATCTTCTTTTCATGATTGGTGCGGTTAATCTAGAGGACGGGCGTTTGATCCGATACAAGCGATGATCCACGGCATTTCCAGTAATCTCCCCACATTTAAGACGCTTGCGTTCAAAGCAGGACTGAACATCTTGATTGCAAAAAAGGAACCGGGTGCCAGTGAACAGCAGACAAGGAATCGGGCAGGCAAGACCAGTCTGATTGAGATTATTCATTTCCTGACCGGTGCGAATGTAGACAAAAACTCGTTGTTCCTTGAGGAAGCATTGCTCCACCAATCCTTTGTGATGGATTTCGATCTTGCTGGAAGGCGAGTTTCAGTAGAACGATCAGTCGAGAACAATACAAAGGTTCATATTAATGACGAAATGTCGCAGAGATATTCCTTTCCCAACTCAGAATGGATTTCGGATATTGGAGAGCGAATCTTTGAGATTCAAAAAACAGAAGAGTCCGGTCGCAGTCCTACATTTCGCTCTTTGTTTCCCTACTTTGTTCGTCGGCAGAATTCTGGGGCATTCACGACCCCAGAGAAACAAACCGCCGTGCAGCGACGGGGTGCCTACCAACCTACATTGATGTATATGCTTGGCTTGGATTGGCGAATAGCACGAGATTGGCAGGTCTTCCGTGACCAAGAGCAGAAGCTGAAGGAACTCAAAAAGGCCGCCAGAGCCGGTGATTTTGGCAACATTATCGGAAAAGCTGCCGACCTTCGTACACAGTTGACCGTTGCCGAAGACCAGTTAAACCAACTCAAAGAGCAGGCCGAGTCCTTTCAGGTACTGCCTCAGTACAGAGAATTGGAGCTGGAAGCCGATGATTTGACTCAAAAGATCAACAGGTTTGCCAATGCGAATGTAGTTGATACAGCCTTGATGCGAGATCTTGAGCTTGCCATGAACTCGGAAATCCCTCCTTCCCTGACTGAATTGGAGGAGATCTATGCAGAAGCCGATATCGTGTTGCCCGACGTAGCTGTCAAACGATATGAGGAAGTCAGCAGCTTTCATCGTTCTGTGATCCGGAACCGACGGGATTATCTAGAGGAAGAAATGGAGTCGACCAAGCAACGCATCGATATGCGGGAACAGGAGAAGGCTCGCTTTGATCAGAGACGCGCTGAGATTATGAACCTTCTGAAGAGTCATGGAGCATTAGATCAGTTTTCTTTGCTTCGGGCAGAAGTGGCTCGAAAGCAAGCTAATGCCGAATTGCTACGTCAACGCTTTGAGGCAGCCGAGCAATTGGAAGGAACGAAAAACAAACTGGATATTGAGCGCAACCAATTGACTCTCCGACTACGCCGTGACTTTTCCGAGCAGGGCGAACGCCTGAATAAGGCGATACTGGCGTTTGAAGCGATATCAGAGCGACTGTATGAGTCAGCTGGAAGTATGATTATAAATCCAACCGCGAACGGTCCTGAATTTTCCTTCCCGATGCAGGGTGCGCTGAGCAAAGGTATAAAAAACATGCAGATATTTTGCTTTGACATGATGCTGATGCAGGTCTGCGCGGAGCGCAAGATAGGTCCTGGTTTTCTGGTTCATGACAGTCACCTATTTGATGGCGTCGATGGTCGGCAGATGATTCATGCTCTGAAGGTTGGCGCGGAAATGGCGGATGAACTCGGGTTTCAGTACATTGTTACCATGAATGAGGATGATGCATCCAAAGAAACAATTGCCGACTTTGATATTGATCAATATATGCTTCCGGTTGCCTTGACCGATGCTACGGAGGACGGCGGATTATTTGGCATAAGGTTCTAGCCTAAGGTATGGAAAACTTTCTCAATCCCGGAGTCACGAGGGACGCGGAAGCAAGCGAACAAAAACCCTTACAATTTACTCAATGTATTGAGTAAAATTACTCATTATGTTGAGTAAAATGACACGAAGCATTGCGCAAACCCAGTCAACCATAGCAAAGCGACTACCCAACCCGCACCCAGCCAGTCCTAGCCAGCCCGCAGCCAGCCAACCCTAGCCAACCCGCACCCACCAACACCCCACATATACCCATATCACCCCAACTGTGGTAGCCTGACAGCATCTGTCTCGCGGACTAAATATCATGATTGAAATTACCGAAGCCGCGCAGAAGCTGAAAAACAATATGATATTCCTCACCATATAAATACATTGAAGATATGAAAATTGAATATATAAGGTTAAAAAACTTCCGCGCTTTTCATGATGTGGAAATGCGGAATATTCCACGTCTGGCTGTCTTGGTCGGTGCCAATGGGTCAGGAAAGTCTACTTTATTTTCTGTTTTTGGTTTTTTGCGAGACGCCATGACATCAAATGTGACGGCTGCCTTGGCAACATTGGGTGGAAGTCGAGGCTTCCAAGAAGTGCGTAGTCGGGGAGCAACCGGCCCTATTGAAATTGAACTCAAATTTCGGGAAAAACCAGATTCCCCTCTGGTCACCTACCTGCTTAGTGTTGATGAAGACAGCGAAACGGGGCGTCCTATAGTTGCGCAGGAAATACTGCAATATAGACGCGGTAGTAGAGGAAGGCCCTGGCATTTTCTTAAATTTTCCAAGGGTAGAGGAGATGCTGTAATCAATGAGATTGACGAGGTAAAAACTGAATCCGAATTGGAACGGGAGAATCAGGTATTAAAATCTCAGGATATTCTTGCCATCAAAGGGCTTGCGCAGTTTGAGCGTTTTCCGGCAGTGGTTGCACTAGGAAACCTCATAGAGCGCTGGCACATTTCAGATTTCCACATCAACAGAGCAAGACCTGAACAAGAAGCAGGGTATGCAGAGCATCTGTCTAAGGAGGGGGAAAACCTCTCACTGGTGATTGAATATCTTTACAACAATCACCAGGAAATATTTAAAAAAGTAATATCAAAATTAGCAGATCGGGTACCGGGAATTAAAAATGTAGAATCCAAGCAAACTGATGAAGGTCGTATTTCACTGAAATTTCAAGACGACTCTTTTGAGGATACGTTCCTAGCACGATATGTTTCCGATGGCACGATCAAAATGCTGGCATATTTGATTTTGCTCTACGACCCTGACCCTCATCCACTGTTGTGTGTCGAAGAACCAGAGAATCAACTTTATTACTCCCTTCTTCTGGAGATTGCGGAAGAATTCCGAGATTATTCAAACCGTGGTGGACAAGTTTTTGTATCCACCCATTCGCCAGATTTTCTTAATGCAATGAATTTGGAAGAAGTATATTGGTTGCAAAAAAAGGATGGTTATACAGCGATTATTCGGGCCCAGGATGATCCGCAATTAGCCCAATATATGAAAGACGGAGACCAGATGGGCTATCTTTGGAAGCAAGGTTTTTTCAAAGGTGCTGACCCAGGCTTATGAATCTTGTTTTCTTCCTTGAAGAATATTCGGCCCGAGTGATGCTTGAAGGGCTACTGCCGAAATTATGCAATACGGAGATAGAGCCGTATTATGT
Source organism: Candidatus Azotimanducaceae bacterium (assembly GCA_965208605.1). Classification (GTDB taxonomy): domain Bacteria; phylum Pseudomonadota; class Gammaproteobacteria; order Pseudomonadales; family Azotimanducaceae; genus UBA9659. The sequence continues at coordinate 2,669,242 of OZ242345.1, forward strand.
GGTATTTGAAGGAAAGTCTGACCTTGAAAAACAAATCGTGCAACGCATGAGAGGTTGGCTTAAACCAGATACCAAATTTATCATTCTTCGAGACCAAGACTCTGGCGGTTGCGTTCAGATAAAAAATAGACTGCTTAAAAAATGCCAGGGAGCCGGTAAAAGTGATGTGATTGTGCGTATAGCCTGCCGAGAGCTGGAGAGTTGGTATCTCGGCGATTTGGCTGCTGTTGAAACAGGATTAGATTTGAAAAACCTTGCCAGGCATCAAAACAAAATGAAGTACCGTGCACCAGACACTCAGAGTAGCCCGAGCACGGAATTACAAAAACTGACTAAAAATAAATATCAAAAAGTTGCAGGCTCGCGCGCCATCGGACCGCATTTATCATTAACTAACAATCGTTCGCATAGTTTTCGTGTTTTTGTGTCTGCATTGCAACAGTTATAGAGAGCACAGAAGATTGAATGTCCAACACCCCACATATACCCATATCATCCCAACTGTGGTAGCCTGATAGCATCTGTCTCGCGGACTAAATATCATGATTGAAATTACCGAAGCCGCGCAAAAGTACCTTGTTGAACTGCTTGCCAAGCAAGAAGACAAGGGCATTGCCATTCGCATTTTTGTTGCCGACCCGGGTACGCCTATGGCGGAAACCTGCATTGCCTATTGTCGACCCGGTGAGGAAAATGACGACGATGAGCGGGTGGAGTATCAAGGTTTTGTCGCCTGGATAGATGAGCCTAGCAAACCCTTTTTGGCGGAGGCGCTAGTGGACTATGGGGAAGACCGGATGGGCGGTCAGTTGACCATCAAGGCGCCCAATTCCAAGGTTCCCAATGTCTCCGAAGACAGCCCCATAGAAGATAAGATCAACTATATTCTGCACGCCCAGATTAACCCCGGGCTTGCTTCCCATGGCGGCATGGTCAATCTGGTGGAAGTGGTTGATGCCGAGATAGCGGTGTTGCAGTTTGGTGGCGGCTGCCAGGGTTGCGGTATGGTGGATATGACGCTCAAGGACGGTGTTGAGAAAACCCTGCTTGAGCAGTTGCCGCAATTAAAATCTATCCGGGATGTGACCGACCATACGATGGCGGAGAATGCCTACTACAAATAAATGCCCGCTATCAGGCGCACTATAAATAGTTATTTTTTATCAACGACTATTTATTAACATATTTTTATTAACGGCAATCTATAAACGTCTATTAATAAGTAACTTTCTATAAACAACTATTTATCAACTGGATTCCCGCCTGCTTTGATCCTGCCGGTGGGGAGGGGCTTGCCTTTGTTCCTCTGGATTCCCGAGCAAGCTCGAGAATGACGGCGCGGGGCGCCCTAGGCCGGCACTCTGGATTCTCGCCTTCGGCGGTACGACTGAGTTCGGCGGTACGCCTGGGTTCAGCGAGAATGACGGGGTTCGGGGAGTTCTGCCTTCTTTGATCCTGACGGCGCGGAACCTTTCCACGCACACCTTTCAATAAACAACTATTTATCAATTGGATTCCCGCCTTCTTTGATCCTGACGGGGTTCGGGGAGTTCGGCGGAACGCCTGGGTTCAGCGAGAATGACGGCGCGGGACGACTGGGTTCGGCGAGAATGACGGGGTATTTACCTCATCAACCCGTCCTATCCAGCAGCATTTCAAAAGGCTTTCTCGCCGGCAAAACATCCTTCGTCTTGTCCCGCAATTCACGCACCATAGTTTCAGTGGTCGCCCAGTCTACACAGGCATCGGTAACCGACACGCCGTATTGCAGCTCATTGACATCCTTGGGCATGACCTGATTGCCCCAATGCAGATGGCTCTCCACCATGAAGCCAATAATAGAAGCATTACCCGCCTGGATTTGCTCAGTAGCATTAACCATCACCAGAGGTTGCTGCGCCGGGTCCCTGTTTGAATTGGCATGACTGCAATCAATCATGATGTTCGCCGGAATCCCAGCCCGGCCGAGTTGCTGCTCGCATTGTTTGACATGCGCCGCATCATAATTAGGCTTGCCAGCACCGCCGCGGAGCACGATATGTGCATGTCGGTTGCCGCGGGTGTGAATGACCGCGACTTCTCCCTGATGATTGATGCCCAGGAAGCGATGTGGCGTCGACACAGATTGGAGGGCATTCACGGCCACTTCAAGATTACCGTCGGTGCCGTTTTTGAAACCCACTGCCGAGGACAGGCCGCTCGCCATTTCTCGGTGTGTTTGGGACTCGGTCGTTCTGGCGCCTATGGCACTCCAGGAAATCAAGTCTTGAAGATATTGCGGCATGACCGGATCCAGCGCTTCTGTGGATGTCGGCAAACCCATCTCCGCCATGTCAATCAGCAGTTTGCGCCCCTGGTGCAACCCATCAGCTATATGAAAAGAATCATTCATCAGCGGGTCGTTGATAAACCCCTTCCAGCCGGTCGTCGTCCGTGGCTTTTCAAAATACATGCGCATCACCAGCAGTAGGGTGTCCTTGACTTCATCCGCCAATGATTTCAGTTTCCGGGCATAGTCCATGGCCGCCGCTGCATCATGGATAGAGCAGGGTCCCACAATCAGCAGTAGCCGATGGTCCTGGCGAGCCAGAATGTTTTTAATGGCAAGCCGTCCTGCAGCCACTGTCGCCAACGCCTGTTCAGAGGCGGGCAGGGTCTGCTTCAAGGCATCCGGATTGACAAGAGTTTCTTCACTCAACACGTTGATATCATCCATTTTAATCTGCTTCATAGTCGTCCTTCCGGCGGGGTCATAAATGGTGCGCACGGGGCGGGCATAATAATCACTGGCACGGGGATTACAACCCATTTAGCAGTATAATCCCGCCTTCTAGGTTGCGCCCGGACCTCCTTATGCAAGTGCCCGCCATACTCTACAAGCTCTACGAGCCGCTCCTCTGGTCGCAAATCAAAAAGGGTCCCATGCCGCATCATATTGGGTTGATTGTGGATGGTAATCGTCGTTTTGCGCAGCGGAAAAGCATGACTTTTGCAGAGGGGCACAAATTGGGCTCCCGTAAACTTGAAGATTTCCTGCGCTGGTGTTGGCGGCTCAATATCAAAATTGTCACTCTGTATGCTTTTTCTATTGAAAATCATCATCGCGATAAAGCAGAAGTTGATGATTTAATGAATCTCATCTTGCAAAAATTGAAAGAATATCAATCTGATCCGACTATTTTTGAAGAAGGTGTGCAGATAAAAGTCATTGGCAAGCGGGAAAATCTGAGTCAGGAAATGATTCAGGAAATTGCTAAAACAGAGGAAATGACCAAAGACCATGATCAATTTTTGCTGAACATTGCCGTGAGTTATGGGGGGCGTGCTGAGATTATTGATGCGGTTCAACAGCTAGTAAAGGACATCAAGGATCAAAAACTACGTCCTGATGAAGTCAGTGAAGACCTGTTTGAAAATTATCTCTACACCGAAGGCTTGCCAGATCCGGATTTAATTATTCGTACCTCGGGTGAAGAGCGTTTATCTGGTTTTCTACTCTGGCAGAGTGCTTATTCGGAGTTATATTTTTCAGAAGTCTATTGGCCCGCTTTTAGGATGATTGATTTCTGGCGTGCCATCAGAGTCTATCAGCAGCGAGAGCGTCGCTTCGGTAAATAGGTTAATAAGAGAAAAATAGATCAAAATGTAAATGGCTAAATAGATCAATTTGCTGTTGTGTACATGCCCAAGGCGGTTGCCTTTGTTCCTCTGGATTCCCGACCCCCCAGTTATCACAGCCTTCGGCTGTGATAACTGGGGTGCCGAGAATGACGGCGCGGAGGGCAGTGATGGCGCGGCGGAGAGGGCAGTGACGGCGGGGAAGACGCGAGAATGACGGCGCGGTGGGGAGGCGGTTGCCTTTGTTCCTCTGGATTCCCGCCGCGCCGTCAGAATCAAAGAAGCCAGTCGTACTGCCGAAAGGCGGTACGACTGGGTTCGGGGGGAATCCAGAGGAACCGTAGTATTGCCTTTACCCCTCTGGATGCTCGCGCCAACCCGAGAGTGACGAGGGTGGCGAGAGTGACGGCGCGGAGGGGTAATGATGGCGCGGAATGACGGCGCGTGGCTATTTTGGGGTGAGTGTAAACAACCAGATTTTGCCACTGGCGACGCTTTCCGGTGTCAGCTTATCCGCAGGTTTATATTTATCATTAAACCGTTGCAACACCGCCGGAATATGCGCCTCTCCCTGGAGCCTATTGATATACAGTGCATAGAGTTTGCCATCAACCCGAAGCGTGATTTCATCATTGCCCATCAAATTGCGGGGCCAGCGTTTCCAGATTCGTCCCCAGCGGGAGTTCATATAATTACTGAAGATATAGACCTGATTCTCATGCACTGCCACCCAGAGCACTCTAGACTTTCCAGTTTTTTTGGTTTCCATCTCCAGGGTGTAGATGTCATTCAGGAAGGACCAGTCCTCTACCTCGGTCACCAACTCACCAGAGCGGAAGGGTCCCCCGGCGACAATTTCCATGGGCCCATCATGAAATCTCACCAGTATCACCAAAACCACTGGCAATAAGAGCAACACTAGCAATATTCCCAATAACCACTTGAGGCCTGATGACATTACTGAATCCTCTTGAGCTCGCGGCACTTTATGGCACTCTCTGTTTGCTGCTCTCTGTGCCGCGTTTTATCAAAGTACGGCACCGTTCATGACTATATTGCATGACTTTATTGCCTGACTTTAGATACCCATCATAGCATTGAATTTTGCCGTAGTAGCTGTCGGTCTGCCGCGGCCACCACGAATGGCGCCTGCTACTGACCACTTGGGTCTTTGGCCCTTGGTAAGATTACGCACTTTTGGATTTCTGATCAGCGCGGCCTGCAGTAGTGAAGTTGCTAATTCATCACGCACTTGTTGGGCAACCGCTTTTTTGCTTCCTGGTGCGGCAATGATAAACATAGCGGGGGTGCCCGTTGAGCCTTCACTATTGAGTGCGTCGTTGTAGTGTTTGAGTTGTTGCTTAGCCATGCACTCAGCACTCATATTTGTTGCATTGCCGACATAATAGGGGACGTAGCCTTGCACATAGCGCAATCCAAAAACATAACAGCCTTGTTTATTAGATAATTTTTCTTCCGCTATGGAATCAAGAAATTTTTTGACCTGAGCGGGACCGATGGAGCGGGTAACACGTTTTCTAGCAACTGGTATTTTGAAGGGACCGTAAACTTCTAATTTTGTATTCATGATATTCCTCATGGTTTTTGATTATGATGGTTAATTGTCAACTGCTTATAAATCCGTAATAAGGGGCTTATTAAGGGGCTTAGTAAAGAGTTTATAAACAACTATTTTTTTTTGCAAGCGGTAAATATAACAAAAAACAGATCTATTTCCACCTTTATTATTTTATTTATTTTTCCTCTGGCAACCTATTGAGTAGCTTATACACAGATGAATCGCTGTATTTTTGTATATAATATATGCCCAGCAAATACAGAAATTATCAGATTTCGCGTTATGGATTACTCTATACTTAAGTCATCAAGGCTGAGCTTTCAGCTGTTAAGGAGATTGTTATGCTGGTAGGTATCCCGAAGGAAATTAAAAACCACGAATATAGAGTAGGTTTGTTGCCCGCTGGGGTGCGGGAGCTGGTGCATCACGGGCATGAGGTGGTGGTGGAGAAGTCTGCTGGTGCGGGAGTTGGTTTTGATGATGCGGCTTATAAAAAGGCCGGGGCAAAAATTTTATCCCAGTCTGAGGAAGTATTTGCCCAGGCTGAGTTGCTGGTCAAGGTAAAGGAACCCCAGGCTGCTGAGCGCGCCCTCTTGTATGAAGAGCAAACCCTGTTCACCTATTTGCATCTCGCGCCGGATCTGCCGCAGACCGAGGACCTGTTGAAGAGCGGTGCGACCTGCATCGCCTATGAGACGGTGACCGATGCCCAGGGGCGGCTGCCGCTGCTTGCTCCCATGTCCGAGGTGGCCGGGCGGATGTCGGTGCAGGCGGGCGCCATGTGTCTGGAAAAGTCTCACGGCGGTAGTGGTATCTTATTGGGTGGTGTGGCCGGTACCCATCAGGCGCGGGTCCTGGTGATTGGCGGTGGTGTTGTCGGGCAGAATGCAGCCCAGATGGCGGTCGGCCTGGGGGCGAGGGTTACCATTATCGACCGCTCCTTGACGGTGTTAAAACGTATTGACCAGCATTTTGGGAATAGGGTGCAAACCCTTTATTCCACCCAGGATGCGATCATGGAGGAAGTTCAAATGGCGGATCTGGTGATCGGCGCCGCGCTGGTGCCGGGTGCTGCTGCCCCGAAACTGGTCACTAAAGACATGGTGCAGCAGATGCGCCCAGGCAGTGTTCTGGTTGATGTTGCCATTGACCAGGGCGGTTGTTTTGAAACCTCCCGCGCGACGACGCATGCTGAGCCGACTTATCTGGTGGATGATGTCGTCCACTATTGCGTTGCCAATATGCCGGGTGCCGTGGCGAGAACTTCTGCCGCCGCCCTGAGCAATGCCACCTTGCCATTTGTGTTGGCACTGGCAAACCGAGGCGTGGAGGTCGCGCTGGTTGCCGACCCGCATCTGCGCGAGGGGCTGAATATCTATAGAGGTCATGTGACGCATCCGCTGGTTTCCGAAGCCCATAAGATGGACTACCGTCCCCCGGAGTCACTCTTTCCCGCTTGAGTGGCCGCGCCTTCTGGCGGCCTAGGCCGCCCCGCGCCGTCATTCTCGAGCTTGTCCTCTTGTCGCATGCGGAATCCAGAGGAACGAGCGGTATTGCTTTCATTCCTCTGGGTTCTTTGATAATGACGGCGCAAACAATGGAAAAACGCTGACCACTCTTCGGGCGAATTGCCTACAAGCGAAGCAGTCATTGCCTCTGGTTTGTCTTTGCCGCTACTCCATAGACTAGCCGCATGAATTTAGACGACAAACAACAACGACTGCACACCAAACTCAAGGCGGAAATGGGTCCGGTCATCCTTGCCGCCCTGGGGGATGCCGCGGTCCTGGAAGTCCTGCTGAACCCGGACGGGCACCTCTGGGTGGAGCGCATGGGATGCCCTATGGAAAAGGTCGGCGAGATGACGCCCTTAAAGGCACGTTCTCTGCTGGGCACCATCGCCTCTTCATTGGGTACTACCATCACCAGCGACAACCCGGTGCTGGAAGGGGAGCTCATCACCGATGGCAGCCGGGTGGAAGGTATCATCCCGCCGATTACCAGCGCCCCCTCCTTTGTGATTCGCAAGCACGCCATCGCGGTGTACAGTCTGGCCGACTATGAAGCCACTGGCGTCATGACCGGGACCCAGCATCAAATCATCCTCCAAGCCATCCGCCAGCACGACAATATTCTAGTGGCTGGCGGCACCGGTAGCGGCAAGACCACCTTGGTCAACGCCTTGATTCAAGCGATTACCCATGCCTATCCCGAGGAACGTTTAATCCTCCTTGAGGACACGACGGAAATCCAAGCCACCGCTGAAAACATTCTGGCACTACGCACCTCGCCTCAGGTCAGCATGAAGGCGCTGCTGCGGGCAACACTCAGACTGAGACCCGATAGGATTCTGGTGGGTGAAGTGCGCGGTGAGGAAGCCCTCACTCTGCTCAAGGCATGGAACACCGGGCACCCCGGCGGCATTGCCACAGTGCATGCCAATGATGTGCACACTGCCATCGGCAGAATGGAACAACTGGTCGCCGAATCCGGCACCGGCCTGGCGAAGGAAAAGCTCATAGCCGAATCAATAGACCTGATCATCGGCATTGAAAAATACCACGGCAAATGGCGACTGACGGAACTACTCAAAGTAGAGGGCTATGACGCCCAGTCCGGCTATGCCATCAGCAGCCACATAACAGGAGCAACCCTCTGATGCAACACATCTGGCGATTAGTGCACACCTGCTTATTCATCGGCATTGCAAAATATCACGGCAAATGGCGACTCGTGTTCCCCTACCTGTTCATCGGCTGCCTGATGCTATTGCTGGGTCCAGCAATTGCCCTGGCGGCGGGTGCTGACCCGGCCATGCCCTGGGACTCCCCCTTGAAGCAAATCCAAGCCAGCCTGACCGGACCTGTTGCTTTAGCCGTGTCCATCATCGGGGTTGCCATCTGCGGCGCGGCGCTGGTGTTCGGCGGGGAGCTGTCCGAGTTCACCAAACGTATGGTGATGCTGGTGCTCGCGATCAGCATTTTGATGGGTGCCTCCACCTTAATTACCACGCTCTTTGCGACCTAGCCGCTGATGAACGCCCTTATAAAAACCCTAATCAAAGCCCTGGTACTAAAGGACATGCTCATGCAAGAACTCACGCTCATCCCACTACAACGCGCGCTGTTACGCCCGGATCACATGATGGGCTGCGAGCGGGAGTTATTTCTGCTGTCCGGCATCATTGTCGCGCTCCTGACTCTGGTGTCTTTTGATTGGATTGCCGCCCTTGCCGGCGGGCTGATTTGGGTCTGCACCCTCTGGTCTCTGAGGCGCATGGCAAAAACAGACCCCATCATGAGCCGGGTCTATATCCGGCATGTCCGCTACGCACCCTATTACCCCGCTCGGTCAACACCCTTTGCGCCGAGTGGGCGTCACTATAGATAGACATGACAGATAGACGCGATAAATAGACGCGATAAATAGACGCGACAGATAGACAAGAAAACACAACAACTATGAAGAGGAAGCACCCGTGGCACCCAGACTCCAATCCTTAAAGCAACATCGCTCTTCGCTCCTGGCAACCAGCGACCTGCTGAACTGGGCAATCGGTGTGGATGACGGCATCGTCCTCTGTAAGGACGGCGCACTCATCGGCGGCTGGCACTTTAGGGGCCCCGACCTGGCTAACGCCACCCCGCAATATCAAGAGCAGGTGTCGGGCATCATTAACACGGCACTGCTCAGCCTGGGGTCGGACTATGCCATTCATGTGGATGCCGGCAGGACGCCTTCTCGCGACTATCCGCATGCCTCACTCAGTGCATTTCCTGATCCGATATCCCGCCTCATTGATGAGGAACGCCGCCAGCAATTTGAACGTGCGGGTGCCCATTACGAGACCATTCAGACCATCATCCTGACCTACCTGCCGCCCCGGGTGAACGAATCCAAAGTCCTGGCGCTGATTTATGATGATCAAAGCCCGGCTACACAAAACGCTACTAATAACAGCACTGCTAACCAAAACCCGGCAGCCGACCCCCAGACGACCCCAGATCAAAGCTCTTCTCAACCAGTCTCTTCTCAACCAGTCTCTCCTCAACCCAGCCCTGCTAAACCAGTCTCTTCTAAGCCCAGCCCTTCTAAAAAAAGCCCTGCCGAGGCTGCCTTGCGGCACTTCAAAGCCAAGTTGATGGAACTGGAAGACCAGCTGTCCAGCGTCTTGGAACTGCAACGCATGCAGGGCATCACCTTTGAAGATGAGCAGGGCAGGCCCCGCAGCAGTGATGAGTTGCTCAGCCACCTGCGGTGGACGATGACCGGGGAGGTCGCGCCCCTTAATCGTCCTGGCCTGCCGCTCTTTCTGGACGGAGTCCTGGGTGCTGATGAACTCTGGACCGGCACCACCCCTAGGCATGGCGACTATTACATCCAGTGCATTGCCATTGATGGCTTTCCGCTGGATACCCAGGCCGGCATCTTGATGGGTCTGGCACAGATGCCCTTCGCCTATCGCTGGTGCACTCGGTTTATTTTTCAAGATCAGGAAGCCGCGGCCACCGCACTCAGAGGCTACCGCCGGCGCTGGGCACAAAAGGTGCGTGGCATCTATGACCAGTTGCTGAATCGGGAGCCCACCTCCGGGAGCATCATTGACGGCGATGCTCAGGCTATGGTGACCGAAACGGACAGGGCCCTGGCACAAAGCAGTTCCGGTCTGGTGGGCTATGGTTACTACACCAGTGTGCTGGTCTTGTATGACCGAGATCGCCAGCAGCTTGAAGAGGCGAGTCGTTTCGCCAAGCGGCGGATTATTCAGCATGGCTTCGCCGCCAGAATAGAAACGGTGAACACCCTGGAAGCCTGGCTTGGCAGTCTGCCCGGGCATATAGTGCAGAACATTCGCCGGCCTATGTTGCACACCCTGCATCTTGCCAATCTGCTGCCGATTTCCTCGGTCTGGACCGGCGAGCCCTACGCCCCCTGTCCGCTGTATCCACGCCTCAGCCCGCCGCTATTGCATGCGGCAACGGAAGGCAGCACCCCCTATAGATTGAATCTGCATGTGGATGATGTGGGGCATAGCCTCATGTTTGGCCCCACGGGGGCCGGCAAGTCCACGGCCCTGGCGTTAATTGCCGCCCAGTTCCGGCGCTATCCAGACGCTGCTGTGTATGTGTTTGACAAGGGTAATTCACTGGAATGTCTGACCCGTGCAGTCGGCGGCAACCACTATACGATTACCGATGCGCCGAGCACCGACTCACCTACCAGCGATTCACCTACCAGCGATTCACCTACCACCGATCCACTCACCACCGATTCACATGCAAAGAACCCAGCCCCCTCCTTTGCGCCCCTATCAAGAAGTGCCGACCTGGGTTGGCAGGTGGAATGGGTGGAAACCCTCATGCGCCTCCAGGGGCATGTCCCCAGCGCCAGCCAGCGCAATGAACTCAGCCGTGCCTTGAAGTCCCTGGCGACCACGAGCCACCCGACCCTGACCGGGCTACAAATAGAACTCCAAGACCTGAGGCTCCGAGAGGTGTTGCAGCCGTACACCCTCAACGGCATCTACGGCAAGTTGCTGGATGATCAAGAGGACCAGATGCAACTCGGCAGTTGGACCACCTGGGAAATCGGGGAACTCATGCAAAGGGAGGACCGAATCCGCATCCCGGTCCTCTTGTATTTGTTCCGCTGTGTGGAAGTCGCCGCCCAGGGACAACCCAGCCTGATGATCCTGGATGAAGCCTGGGTGATGCTCGGCAATGCGGTCTTCAAAGACAAGATTCGTGAATGGTTAAAGACTCTGAGAAAAGCCAATGTCGCGGTGCTGCTTGCCACCCAGTCGCTATCCGATGCCGCCGACTCCGGCATCATGGACACCCTCAGTGAAAGTTGTGCCACCAAAATCTATCTCGCCAATCCAGACGCTGACCAGGGGGATAACCCAAAGCTTTACGCCGCCCTGGGGTTACAGCCGCCAGAGATTCAGACCATCAAACACATGACGCCCAAGCGGGAGTATTACATCCGCTCCAGCGCCGGTAGTCGGCGCATCAATCTTTCCCTGGGGAAGACCGCCCTCATGTTTACCGGCATCTCAACCAAGGACGACCTGGCGCGGGTCCGAGACCTGCAGCAGCGGCATGGGGATAGTTGGACCACGCACTGGATGGCGGAAAGGAACGCCTCTCATGCTAACTAAATGTATGACAACCTGGATTTGGGTCGCGGCTTTATTGAGCGGCCTGAGTCTGGTCAATGGGGTTCCCAGGGCAAGCGCCGCCCTGGCGACCGAAGGCACCCAGATGCTGAACAATCTGCAACTCTTAGTCTCGTCCCAGCGGCAAATATCCGAGTTGAACACCAGTATCCAGCAGTACCGACTCATGCAACGCAACGCCAAGCATCTGCCCCAGGCGATTCGGAGCCGGATTTTGCAAGACCTGGGGAAGCTTGCGGGCGTCGTCCAGACGGGGCGAGGTATCTCCTATGCTTCGGCACGGCTGGATGAGGAATACCGCCAGGCTTACAAGGACTATGACTATTATGTCACCCAGCGGGCACCGGGCACTCGCTTTAGCGACCAGTATGGCGACTGGTCCCGCGCCAGCCATGAAGCAATCCAGGGTGCCCTGCGTGCGGCCAACCTCCAAGGCGACCTGTTCACGGACGAGGTACACAGCCTCAACCGCCTGCAGAATATGTTGATGAGTGCCGCCGGTACCATGCAGGCATTACAGGCGGGTAGCCAGGTGTCTGCACTCATGGTGGAGCAGACTCAAAAACTACGGCAACTGCTCGCGGCACAAATACAGTTACAAGCCGCGCATACCGCGAGTGTGATTGATCGTCAGGGACGCACCGATGCGGCACTGGATGCCTATCATGTGGCGGCACCGCTGATTGGTGGCGATGAGCCCATTATCATCGGCGAGTCGGTGCGCTAGTGATGCGTAATACCTCACTCTTCTCTTATGCCCGGTCCGGCAGCTGTCTGCTGTTGCTACTTGGTGTGGATTCGGCATCCGCCGCTTCTCTGGAACTGCTAGAGCAGATGCAGCTGTCCTTCAAGAGTGAAACTGACAAGTGGTTTGACCCCCTGGAGACCATTGCCCAGCGGCTCTTGCTGGGGCTTGCCATACTGTCCCTCGCGTGGAACTTTGTGCAGATCATCCTGCGTAATGGGGACTTCCAAGAGATCTTTATGGTGCTGGTCAAACATCTCATGACCGTGGGTTTGTTTCTGGCAATCATCCTCAACGCCAAGGAATGGACGGCCGCCATCCTGGATGGTTTTGTCACCGCTGCCGGCAGTGCCAGCGGCAAGGAGAACCCAGACATGTCGGCCGCCTCGGTGCTGCATCAGGGGGTGGCCCTCGGGCAGAAGATCACCCAGCTGGGCTCGGACTGGTGGGAGCCGCTCATCCTCTATCCCTTGTCGCTTATCGCGGTGCTTTTATATGGGGTCATGGCGGCCTACATGCTGCTGGTCTATGCCGAGACCTACATCGTTACTGCCGGCGGGATTATTCTGCTGGGCTTCGCCGGTACCGACTGGACCCTGGATTATGCGAAACGTTACCTGACCTACTGCATCAGCGTTGGTGCCAAGTTATATGTGCTTTATCTGGTGGTGGGGCTGGGTTCCCAGATGATTAACACCTGGGCGGACGATCAAGTGCTGAGCGATCGGTCAGTCGTGGTGGCGGTGATTGGGGTTTTGTTTGTGATGGTGGTGCTGGTCGTCATGCTGCCCAACCTCATCCAGAGTGTGATTAACGGTTCCAGTCTCGCGGGAACTGGCCTTGCCAGTAGCGGGGTGGCTGCTGCGGGCAGTCTGCTGGTGGCTAGTGCTGGCGGTGCGAGTCACCGAGAAGCCGCTCACCGAGGCACTGCTCAGGCAAGTAACATCAGTGGTGGTTTCAGACCGGGTTCCCGTGGAGCCCCGAGCACTCAATCAAGTCCAGGCGCTGCTTCAGGCACTGCTTCAGGCGCTTCCTCAGGCACTGCTCATGGTGCTGCTCATGGCGCTCAGCATGGAGAGAAGCCACCGCCCCGGCTCAGCCTGGCCTCGGGGCAGCGTCAATCGGCCCGGGTAGAGACCCCAGGGCCCCGACTCCTGGGCAGATTCCCCGGGAGGGACGACCGTGGCTGACATACTGCAAAGCTATTTGGATGCCCGGCAAGAATGGAACGAGCGTTACGGGGTCTTCATCCAGGATGCCCGGCGTTGGCGACAGATTGCCATAGCCGCACTGGGCATCGCCGCCCTGAGTCTGGGCGGCATGCTTTACATTGCCAATCAGCCGCGGCAGATCCCCTACATTGTTGAGGTGGATAAGCAGTTCGCGCCCCTCAATGTCTATCCCGCCGATAGTCTGGCGCAACATACCCCCGCCTTGACCCGGAGCATCATTGCTCGCTGGGTGAAGGACTTCCGCGGCGTGAGTCTGGATAGGGAAGTGCAACGCCAGGCCGTGAAGCGGGTCTATGCCCACCTCAGCACTACTTATCCCGCCTATCGCAGCGTGACCGACTGGTACCGTCAGCAAACGCCCTTTGAACGGGCTCAGGAAGGTACAGTCGTCGTCGAAGTCCAGCAACTGCTCCAGCTCTCAACCCATACCTGGCGTCTTGAATGGACGGAACTGGCGCGTAGCCCAACCGGGGAAGCAAGCGCACCGCTGCCGATGACCGGCACCATGACCGTCCTCCATGGCGAGGTGACCGACGAGACGATCCTGACTAATCCCACCGGACTCTACATACAGAACATTGACTGGAGCCAGGAGCTGAGATGAAACCTAAAATATTTTTTATAGCGCGGCAGGTCATGAAGCAAAGAGTGCGACAAAGAGTGCGACAAAGAGTGCCCCAAAGAGTGCAGCAAAGAGCGAAACAAATAGTCCAGGTTGTCACTAGCCTTGCCCTGCTCGTCGCCGCGGCCTGTCTTTGGGGAGACAGCAAGCTGCCCTTCGCACCCGAGAGCCCCCTGAGCAGCAAGGAAGAGCAAGCACTCTTGCATGCCGAAGGCTATCTGCATGGCACCCAGTATCCCTACAGAAAAGGACATCGCGTCCTCTACCTCTATGGTGCTGGGCAGCCGGTATTGGTGTGTTCGCCGCTCAATGTCTGTCTGATTGAATTAGAAGCCGGGGAGAAGATAAAACCCGGCAGTGTACATCTGGGCGACCAGGCGCGTTGGCAGGTGTCGCCCAGCATGGGGGCAGGGGACACCACCCATCTGGTGGTGAAGCCAACAGATGTCGGCCTGGCAACCAGCATGGCGATTGTGAGTGACCGCCGCACCTACTATCTGCGACTGGTATCCCGGCGGGAAGATCACATGCCGGCGATTGCCTGGGTCTATCCCGGCAAACTAGAGACCAGGCTAGAAGCCTTTCACCTTGCCCAGGAAGCGCAAACAGCAACGCGGCTCCTCGTGACCACGGGGGAAGATATTTCTAATCTGGATTTTAACTACACCGTTTCTGGTTGCAGCAGTTGTCCCTGGCGACCTCTGAGGGTCTATAACAATGGCACCCAGACCATCATCCAACTCGGCAGAAGCATGGCCGAACTTGAAGTGCCGGCCCTCTTGGTGGTCTCCGGGAACACTGAGGGGCTGGCGAATTACCGACTCAGGGGTAACCGCTATGTGGTTGATCATGTCTTTGATGAAGCCATCCTGGTCACCGGCGTGGGCCGGGACCAGGGCCGGGTGAGCATTAAACGCAGGCAACTCCCATGATGCGCCTAGCTCCGTCATTCTCGCCTTCTATGATCCTGACGGCCAGGTTGACCTCGCTCCTTTCAGGCGGCTTGCGCCGCCAGTCTGGATTCTCGTCACCCCAGTCATCGCAACCGATGGCTACGATGACTGGGGTGACGAGAATGACGGGGTGGCATTTGCATATCAACAATCGGGGAGGATGAAATTGCACTTAAGAGTTAAATCCAAGGTCTATAACAGGGTCTGCTTCGTCCTCGCGATGAGTGTTGGGCTAGTGCTCAGTACGGCCTGTGTCAGCACCCCGCATGGCAGTGCTGAGTTGGCTGAGTTGTCGGAGCGGGATCGGCATAGCCTGTCATCAGTCATAGTGGCTGCCCTCCAGCAGCACTTCATGCCCGCGAAGACGGTCTTTGCACTGCGTCCGGCGGGACCTGTCGGGCAGCGAGTCGCCCAGCGGTTGCAACAACTCGGTTACGGGGTGACGCCGCAGCAGCAGGCCGATACCCAGTGGCTGCGATACCGCATCAGTTATCACCAGGAAAGGGTCATCTATCTGAGCCTGGCGGTAGATACCGGCTGGCGGCTGGACCGACTCTATATCCCCGACATTCACGGCGAGCTCCGCCCCGCGAACATGGCGACCCTGCGGGATGATGACCAGCCCCGGCGGCCGCCCGCTCCGGCGGTGTCCAGAAGCGCATCGGGAATCGCTTCTAGCGTCCCTTCTAGCGTCCCTTCTAGAGTGCCTTCCAGCGTCCCTTCTAAAGATGTGCCTGCACCGGTGTATCTCCCCGCAACCCCTCGCCCAGCAACATCTCGCCTAGCAGCCCCTCGCCTGGAAGAGCAGTGTGGCCGGGTGCGTCTGGAACCGGGTTCCCTCCGGTCTAATGTCACCCGCATACTCAGACGGTGCGGCTACACCCTCGGTAACTGGGTGCTCGGCGACGGCGGCTACATTGATGACTGGGTCATTCAGCAGCCCTACGCGGTCACCGTCTCCGGCGGCATCACCAATGTCCTCAAACTCCTGGATGCGCAATATGCGCTGAGCGGCGAGATTCGCCAGATCAGTCAGACCGTTGATTTCAACTACAGAGGGGAGCCCTTATGACATACAACAAGAACCTGCTCTACCTTCTCTTGTCCCTGGTGGCGACCTTGAGCGGCTGCACCCCCCTGGAGCGGGAGCAGACTCCCACCGAGGTGCCCGTGCCGGCAACTGAAAGCAGCAAGTCATGGGGTCCTGTTCCGCTTGCCACGCCCACTGCGAAGCACGTCAGCATCCCCGACTCAGCCCAGTGGTTGACCGAGCATCTAGAGGTCAAATATGGACCCATCCCGGCAAGTCTGGCACTCAAGCAACTCGTCCCTGGCGGCGTCCTGCGCTTTGCCTTTGCTCTGGAGGAGGATCCGTCCGTTTCCCAGCCGCTTGGCGCGATCACCCGCATGGATCATATCAACGCCGTCTGCATGCAAGCCAACTGGGCTTGGCAGGTGCATCAAGGGGTGGTGACGGTAACCGATATGGAAACCCGTAGTTTCACCATTCAGGCACCCCCCGGGCAGTCCGTCAATCAGCTGGGTACGAGTCCTGATACGACTTCCCAAAGTCAGTTGAATTACTTTTCCGATGCCTACACCGAATTGTATGAAGCCGTGAAAGGCGTCCTGGCACTCAATGAAGCAGGAGCAGCAGACGGCGGCGGCTCCCGAGGGCGGCTCAGCCTGCTGGGTGCCAGTGGGCAACTCCTCGCCAGGGCCCCGCCGGCCACCATGCGGGTCATTGCCCAGCTGGTCGGCGAGTACAACCAGCGGATTAACCGCCGCGTCGCCTTGGAATTCGTCCTCTATGAAGTGGATGTGACCGAGACCGACACCCGGCACCTGGATCTTAGCGCCATCCGCGATGCCGCTATTAGCAGCGGTATCTTCTTCCAGGGTTCCAATTTTAATAGCGGCAGCAATGCCGGCGAGTTGTCCTTGCGATTTAAAACCGGTAGCAGCCGCCTCGGGGGTTCCGAGTTGATTCTCAACTGGCTCAAGACCCAGGGGGAAACTTCCATACGTCTCCGGAAGAAGGTAGTCGCGCTGCACAATCAGGTCACCCTCTTAAGGGATGTAGAAACCACCCGTTATGTGGTCAAGGTAGCGGTGGAGCGGCAGGTCAGTGGGCCCAATGAGACGTCATCGCCCAATGTAGAAGTGAATGAATTGCAAACCGGGGAGTCCTGGGCGGTGCTACCAGCGATTGATGCTGAGCGGGTGCATCTGCGGCTGGCGTTGAATCGTGCCGCGCTCCTGGGTTTTGATGAATATTCTTTTGATGCGGGGAACATATCCGGGCGCCTGCCCCAGAGTACGGAAAAGTCGGTCGGCTTGCCGATTACCCTGGCGGATGGGGAAACTCGGCTCATTACTAATCTGTCTTCAACCATCACCCAGTCCAGCCGGGCACGGTCGCCGCTGCTCGCCTGGCTACCCTGGCTCGGACAATCAAAAGATGACCAGGAGCGCCGGGTGGAATCGGTCATCACCATGACCGCCCACATTCTGTAATGGCTATTGGTAGTGACATGCCGAGCATCGCCGTCATTCTCGTCACCCCCGTCATCACAGCCATCGGCTGTGATGACGGGGGTGACGGGAATCCAGACTGGCGGCGAAAGCCGCCTGAAAGGAGCGAGGACAACCATGCCGTCAGGAGCATGGAAGGCAGGAATCTAGAGGTACAAAGGCAATACCGCTTGTTCCTCTGGATTCCCCCCGAACCCGGTCGTCCCCACCGAAGGCGGGGACGACCGGGTTCGGCGAGAATGACGGCACGACACGGACGAGCAACGACATGACGAGTAATAACATGACGAGCAGTGACACGAGTAGCGACATGACGAGCATGCAGCAGAAAAGCTATTTGCATCGAGACAGTATCAATGGCCGGGCCCTGACCATTGCCGTCAACCAACCCATTACCGCCATTGAAAGTCATGGCTGGACTCAGGCGACCCGGCTAAGGCGCTTTATGCGCGCGCATGGCGCCACCTACCTGCTGGTACAAAAAGACCTTGCCTGGTGTACGGAAAGGCCGGCACTGATTGTGGGTGCCCAGTGTCTTGACTGGCAACTGCCGGATAGCCACACCCTCATCTGTTGGCCCCTGGATCAGGCAGTCTTTTTTGCGTCCTTGAGTAGTGAAGGCTTCAACATGATTGATGCCGAGAGTGAAATGATCTGCGCCGGCGACCAGGCACTTGAAGTCCTCGCGCAGACCAGCAGCCCGCTATTGATCCTCGCGGGCGGCAACCTGGCAGCCAAGTTAGAAGCCGCGGGCTATCCGCCCCATGCCAAGGAGGACCAGGTGCTGCTGGACCTGCCTCGGTTCCGTAGCCGCTCATCCTTCGTCAGTTTCACCCAGCTTCGGTTGCCTCATCCGGGGCATCTCCTCCTCTTAGGGCTGCTGCTGGGTGCGGGTCTCCTGCTGCAACAGTTATTGCAGGAGCAGCCCCGCCTGGAGGAGACGATTTTGCCGGTCATGGGCCCGGTCCAGGGGAGCCCTCGATTGACCGCTGAACTCCGTGCCTTACGTGCTGCCATCCAGGATTTGATGCTCTTCACCCTGCATGGGCTCAGCCATCTAAGCTATGACTCAGACCGGAGAGAGCTCCGTGCCAAGGGAAATCTCCATGTAGATAACTTGATAAGAATCAATGAGATAGCGAGGGGGCTGAACAAAACACTAGAAGTTACTACCCGGCACTGGCAACTCACCTATCCCCTGGCAACCCCTGAGCCCAGGAGCCAAGCCCTGAGCGGCATAGACAGTGAACTGGCGCGTCTGGTGCAGCCTGGTCGTGCCGCTGGCTTCTCGGTAAGCATGACGAACTATCGAACCGGCGGGGTGCCGTTTTTACCTCAGGTGTCTCCGAATAAGAGCCTCCGCCTGCTCGGCCAGGGTTACATTGAAGCCGAGCTGTTACTGACTGCTGATGCCCTGCGGAGCCTGGACGCTTTGGCGCAGCTCTTGTCCCGACTTGCCACCTACAAGCCCCTGCTCAATGCCCGCCTGCATGACGCGAGTCTTGAAATCAGCAGCAGCGGCGACATGTCCCTGAGCCTGAGTATCCGGGTACGCGGCAGTAGGTATCAGACCTCGGTGCATGAGGAGCGGGTGTCTAGTGAGCCGGTATCTGATGAGCGGGTATCTGATGAGCGGGCAACTCAAGAGGTTGCCTTATGACTCTTTTAGTGAAGTGCCGGATGAAGTGCTTGATGAAGTGCCCGATGAAGTGCCCGATGAAGTACTCAATAAAAACTTTGATGAAACCCTGCCTCGGTGGATTCCTGGTCTGTCTGCTGGTCATGAGTCCCCTGGGCACTGGCCTGATCCTTGCTGATGTCCTTGCTGATGACTGTGCCGAGTGTACCCAGACCGAGCGGGATCAACTGCGTATCCGCAGAGCCCACCAGACGGCCTTGTCCCTCAATGACCTCCTGGGGGAATTAGAGCGGTTGGCACATTACCCGGAAGCCGCCCGCCTGCTGCTGGCAGACCATGATGAGCAGCTACGCAATCAACTGGAGGGGGTCCTCGCGGCTATTCAGTCGGTGCAGTCCGGCGCTTCTTTGCAAGCCTCTTCCGTACAAGGCGCTTCCTTACCCGACGCTTTGTTGCCCGAGCAGGGCGCCGAAGAGCTCTCTGCAGAAGCAGTAGCCCAAGACAGTCGGACTCAGTCTCCATCGGCAGAATCATCAACGCCATCACCAGACTTCTCTGACCTGAGGCCAGTCTATGCGCATCTGGCAGATGCGCGGCGGGACCTCCAGGCGGAAGCCATTCTCATGTACCCGGGCGGGGAGCCGCTATTCCTGGCACCCGGTAGCAAGTTCCAACACCAGGCGCGTGAATACACCATGCGAGCAGTACGCCCGGGGCGGGGTGAAGACGGCGGCTTTGAGATTTATCTGGAACGCAGCGAGGGCGGCTGGGAGATATTGGTATGGCAATAGCCCATAAGGTGATCAAGGACATAGATGAATTGGCGGAGATTAGCCCGTCTCAGGAATCGGCCGTCTTGCAGATACTCAATGCGCATAAAACCAACTGCCAAGCCATAGTGACCCATGTCAATGACATCTACTATGTGGCGCCGAGAAAGCCTGCCCAGGCCATCGCCTATAATGAACTCAAACGCGCCGTCCGTCGTCAGGGTCCGGGCAAAGAACAGCCGGTTACCGAGTCGGTCTTTAAGACCTTCCTCGCCCAGAAGGCCGGGCGTAACAATCTATTAGCCACCAAGCGGGCGGCAAATGAACAGGTGGATGAACTGCTGGAAATGGCAATCAGCAGCCAGGCAAGCGACATCCATATCAACATCCGCTCGGCAACCCAAATCCACCTGCGGATACACGGCCTATTGGTGGAAACTGCACGTTTTTCCGCCCAGGAAGGGATGGCGATTGTCGCCGTCATGTTCCAGTCCTATGCTATGACCACCTATGGCATGGAGGAAGCTCGGGACGGGCAGTTTTATTTTACCTCGCGGGTGACCCGGCGCTCCTACATGGTGCGCCTCAACAAATTGGTGATGGTGGGGGGCGGCCTGACCTGCAAGTGCCGCCTGCGCGACACGGCGGATGTGATTGACCTGAAGACGGCGGGTTATAGCCCGGCCCAGTTGGCACTGCTGGCGGAAATGATGGGTCGGGGTCAGGGGCTGATGGTCATTACCGGCGGCGTCAACTCAGGCAAGTCCACTTCCCTGACGGCACTGCTCAACAGTATTCCTAGTTGTTATTCCATTCTGGAAATCAGCGACACGGTGGAAGTGAAACTGCCGCATGTCTGCCATGTGGAGCTGCCCAGCCAAGGCGAGGATTTGGAGAAGCGCATCGCCGCTGTGCAGGATTCTACAGTGCGGCAAGACTCTGATTATCTTGCCATTGGGGAAATGAGAAACCGAGTCACCGCCTCCAAAGCCGAGATTATGGGTTTGCAGGGGAGGTTTGTCTTATCCACCGGGCATGCCTCCGATGCCGTGTCTTTTTATCTGCGTATGACGAGCCATTCGGATTTCGGCATGAGCGTCAACACCGTCCTGGCACCGCGATTTATGGTGGGCATTATTAGCCAGACCTTAGTAGAGACCCTCTGTGCTGAGTGCGCTACCGCCGAGCCTAGTGCTGAGGCGGTTGCCCGATCTACCTTCCCCCATGCCGAGGCGCTGCTTGCCTATTATCGCGCCGGGCTGGGGCGGCAGGCGGCGGCCATCCGTTATCACCGGCCGGGGGGCTGTGATACTTGCCAGACCACCGGCCTCAGTGGGCGCACCGTGGTTGCCGAAGTCCTGCCGTTTGATGAAGAGGTGCGCGACCTCTTGCGGAGCGGTAAGTTTGACCTGTTGCGGGAAGTCATGACGAGACAAGGCCTGGAGACCCGGCACGAGCATGGCTTGACCAAAATACTCGCGGGCCGGGTAGACCCCTTGCATCTATCAAGACGCATTGACCCCCCAGGACCGGCCACCATCAGCGACTGGGGCAAGTACCCATGCTGACTCAACTGCAGCATCTCTTGTATCGTGCCCTGGTGTTTCGACAGGGGATGAGAACCAACCTCCTGACCTCGGTGAGAATGCAACTAGAGGCCGGCATCCCCATTATTGACACCTTCCAACTCATGCAGGCGGCGACCAAAGACCACAGTCTCAGACGCTTGGCAGACATCTCCCTATCCTCTGCGGTCATTGGGCAGCCCTTTGCCAGTAACTATGCTGCTGAGGGATTTTTTAACGACCGTGAAGCCCGATTGCTGATCGCCGGGGAGGAGCAGGGCGCCCTGCCGGAAATGATCCAGTTGATCACCAAGACCGCTGAGCCAGAACAATCATTCTTCGCAGTCGTCATCCAGCCTAACGCCCAGTGGCTACTGGGGCTACTTGCCATGCTCGCACTCACCATCTATGGGGTGACCTACGAAGATTTGATGACTTTTGGCGAGGCCCCGCCGGCGGACTTTTTTCTACTTGGCCACTGGCTGCAGGAGCAGCTCCTCGGCATGACAATAGCCCTTGCCCTGCTGATGGCGCTCTATCTTCGGCTGCGGACAGTGCTGGGCGGCACCTGGCGTAGCCGCCTCCGGGCAATAGGTCTGTTTGCGGCTTTTGATTATGGGGTTATTGCCCAACTGTGTGAGCTGATGGCCGCCCTCTTCAAGAAGGGTGTTGCCCAATCCACGGTGGTTACCATTGCCATCTCGGTGGTCTCCAGCGGCCGGCGTCCGGGTTATTTTGAGACGGCCTTGCGGCGAGTCCTGGACGAGATGCACCGAGGTCCCACCCTCTTGCCCGCTCTGGGCAGGCATCTATTAGACCCGGAAGCCACGGCACAACTGAGCCTGCAAGCACCCCGGCAAACAGTAGCGGAATTAGAACGCGCCTTCGGTAACTACGCGCTGGTTGCTCGCGAGAAGACCAAGCAGCTCCTGTCGGCCATAGGGGTGGTTACGGCTTTGGTTGCCGCCCTGGGTACTTTTTTTCTACTGGTGCCCATGATTGAGGTGGTGATGGGTGCGGGTATAGCGATTGATTATTAACGCTTCCATGCTCCCGGCGGGAATGACGGGGAGAGTACGAAAAGAAAGTGTAAAAAAAGTATTAAAACCGATCACCAAAAAAAAGGAGTAGTAGCATGCGAGCAATAGAAAAATCAAGAGGCTTTTCCACCCTGCAGGTCGTCGCGGCCCTGGCAATAGCGGGCACCCTGACTGCGGCAGCAGCCAATGTGCTCCTGCCCATGTATCAACGCAGTGTGCTCAACAATGCCTATGAAGAATTGTATTTAGTTACCAATTCGGTGCGGCAGATGCGGGAATACACGGGCGATTATTCTGCCTTGACCAGTTTTACCGCCTTGGTTACCAGAGGTTATATCCAGTCCAGTCGTTATAAAACCGGTGCAGATGAGAATGTGTTTGGCAAGACCATCACCACCGTAACAACCAATAGTGACAAAGACGCCATCCTGACCTACACCACCACTACTGCTGCGCAGTGTCTGAACCTAGCGGATAGGGCGAAGACCATTAACGGCATCAAAGCAGACCCAAAGCCAGTCTGCGCGACCCAGATCCTGACATTCACCATTGAATAGCGCACGGGAGACATGTATGGCGCAGTTAAAACAAGCCACAAAAAAGCAATCCGGCTACACGATCCTGGGGCTGATTCTTGCGGTTGCCATCATGGGAGTGATTACGATGCAGTTTACCGGGCGGCTGGAATATGAATTAACCGCCCAGGCTGAGACTGCCACCGTGAATGACATGACGCTGCTTGCCCAGGCACAGCTCAGTCACCGCTGGGAACACTCGGATTGGGAAACCGATATGACGCGTCTTTATCCGGCGTTTCGCAATCTCAATGGTGTCGGTGAACCCTATGTGTTTCGTGATGTGTTTCGTGACGAGATACATGACGGGATGCCTGGCAAGGCGAATAGTCCCTTGATTATTGAAACCAACATGCGCAGCCAGGGTTCGGCGCGTCGGGTGGCGCAGCGGCTGGGCAGCTTTGCGAGCCTTGCTGAGGATCTGGAGACCGGCGAGATGACGCTAGTAAGGGCTGAATACCCGGTGCCTCTGGGGACCCTGGCGACATTAAATGATGAGTATTTGCGCCGCGATGGTGCCAATGATGTGATTGGCAGCTTGCGCTTCCGCGCGGGTGCTCAGGCAAACCTTGATTTGCAGGGCAACAAAATTAATGGCGCCTCCCAGGTGGATATCACGACGCCAGGGCATAACGGGCTACTGAAGGCTGATATTGGCTCAGTGAACGTTCTGACGGTGCGGCACTTCAACTACACCACTTCGGGGGAGAAATAACATGCCATCAATAGGCTTATGGGGGATGTTACTCCTACTCATGCAGCCTGGTATCGGGCGGGCGGCAAGCGACGACCAACTCTGGATACCAGAGGGTTCGAATGTCCCCATATTAAAAAACCATCCGACTGAACGTACGCAGGTCTGCAAGTATCGTGCAGCCGATGGCTCTTGCTACCGACTCTGGCTGAATGACCCGGCTGATCCCCATAGCCATCTGCCTATTCCCTGGTTAAGGGAGGAAGATTTCCGCACCCTCTTGAGCAAGTTAGATGGGATGGAAGAGGGCGGTTATTGCTTGATTTATGAGGGTCAGGAGTGGTCAGACTGGGCGGGGCAGGGGGCGGCGAACACCGCCTGTGGTGAACGCCCATACTCCATGGAGGAAAGTTATTGCCAAGCCCCTGCCGATGCTTGTGATGACCGGTGCCTATCCAATAGCCGGCGCACTCGCTCGACTAGAGTGCGCAATGCAGCCTGCCCAGTGGCTCCGATAAAAGCGACAGCCCCGACAGTTCCGGTAAAAACGCCAGCCCCGATAGAAACGACAGACCCGGCGGTAACTCAAGACCCCGTAGAGGCACCGAGTCCTATTGTTGAGAACCCAATAGAGCCGCCGTCTCGGGGCTTTCCACCCTGTGGTTGGTATGCCTCTGATGTTCATCAATCTGATTTTCATCAAGAGGCCGGGGCACTGAGTGAATGTCAATGGCAGCCGGGTGAGTTGATCGGCAGGATGCGAGCTCCAGAGCGAGGCCTGGGCCTTCATTCCTATCCCTGGGGTGCCCTCAGCGGTGCTTGCTCTCTACTAGACGACTCTAGCCCGAGACACTATTACGAGAACCGCGGCGGGCGGGTGGACAAGCCGCAAATAGGCATAGAGTTGTTGCTCTACATCCAGTACTGCTATTAGTAGGAGATGGCATATCTTATGAACCTATACGGAATTGTGTGGTATATTTCCAGCGTGGAAATGATCACGCGTATTTTAGCACTATGAAGGAGAGCAACATGCTGCATGACACACTAAAGAGCGCTAATACCCTTAGGCAAGCGGGGGTTCCCGAAAAGCAGGCTCAAGCCATGGTCGAAGTGATGACTGACAACCTTGCTACCAAAGAAGATATTGAAAACCTCAGCCTTGCCACCCAACGTGACATGAAGGAACTGGGAAATTCCCTCCGTCATGAAATGAAGGAAATGGACATTTCTATCCGCAGTGACATGAGAAATGGTTTTAATATCCTCCTAAAGGAGATGGAAAAAATGAACGTTTACCGTGATGGCCAACATTCATTACTTAAATGGATGGTGGCTTTCTTCGGTAGTGGGATGGTTATCAGCATTAGTCTGTCGATGGCCATAGTGTTACGACTATTTTCTCCATAAAGCAATTCGCTTGGCGGCACCATCGTCAGTAGCCTCCATCACCCTCACCCCGTCATCCTCGCCGCCAGTCGCTCCGCGCCAACCTCCACGTCGTCACCCTCGCGGCTCCCCACTCCGCCATTCTTGTTTATGTTACTCGATGACTGGATTTCCCCCAAACCCCGTCATTCTCGGCACCCCAGTTATCACAGCCTTCGGCTGTGATAACTGGGGGGTCGGGAATCCAGATCTTGTGCTCTCGTCCTCTCGTGCTCTTGTACTCTTGTTGCCTTGTCCCCGTTCTTGACCCAGGCATGCGACAGACTGTACCGCTCGTCCTCTGGATTCCCGAGCAAGCTCGAGAATGACGGCGCGGGGCGCCGTAGGCCGCCTTCGGCAGTCATCCTCGTAGCCAGTCGCCCCGCCGCAGGCGGGGCGACTGGCGGCGGGGAACCAGAGGAACGAAGGGAAGGTGACCAATAAGCGCACCCTGGTGTATGATGCCTTGATTGACGGCACTGACCCAGCGGGAATAGCTCAGTGGTAGAGCACAACCTTGCCAAGGTTGGGGTCGCGAGTTCGAATCTCGTTTCCCGCTCCAGTGTTGGTTTATCCACCTAGCCTTACCCACACCTCAGCACCCTACAAACTCAACCATGCACCAGAAGTAATGCTTAGCACCTTGATATGTTGCTCAGGATAACCGCTCCAGCACCAGCTGCTCGATCTTTGCAATCTCTTCAGCGGATGCCTTGGGAATCATACTAATCAGTTCCTGTCGCGCGATGTCTGCCCGTTCATCAATGGCTTCTTGAACCTGTTTGGCAGGGATGGTCTGTAAATAATTTTTCAAGCCTTCCATATTTCGCGCTCCAAACAATTCCGCAAAACGCGCCTGTTCGCTTTTATTAAACTTGTTGTCCTCGCACATTTGCCGCACGGTGAGCCAGATAGACAGACTTTCTTTAGCTTCTTCAATTTTTTTTCTAGCGGGACCATCCACATAGTTTCGTAGGTCTGCTTCAATGTGTTTATCTATTTTGTCTAATGAGTTTTCCGATTGTTCTTTGTTGTTTTGCAATTCATCGCTCGTGGAAAACCAAAGCAACGCCCGACAACGCACCAGCATGGATGGATGCGAAGAATATTCGTCACTGTGCGATGAATGGTTTTTGATTTGAGAAATGAAGGTGCCGACATCAAAACGTAAATGTTTACTGGTCAATCCTGAGATTGTTTTCATCATGGCATGGATGGAAGTTTCTAGAGAATCACAGGCTGTCATGCCTATCCGGTCGGCAGATATTTCCCGGGCTCTGGTGTGCATAAAGTATTCCAGATTATCCTGGTTGCACTCCCCTTTATCGTGCCCTAATAGAAAATGCCCCAATTCATGTCCAGCCACAAACTCAAACTCTTCGGCACTTAAAGTTTCAATCAGTGCTGATGAAAAACGAATGACACAGGCATTGCTACCATCAGAAATACAAGCCGCTTGAATTTCCGGTGCCGGATAGACAAATGCTTCTACGGTACCTTCTGGAATTTGCAACCGTTGACAAACATTCCGCAACCCTGTGCTAAGTGCAGGTGTGACTTCGCTGGATATACAAAGTCCGTTTTGATAGTGGTGGTTACGGATGGCGCTCAGTTCAGCTTCAATATCTTTGCCGTTATCTAAAGTCAGATCGCCAGAATAACGCAGACATTCAGCATGCTTTCTTGCTGTTTGCAGGTCATTCGTCATCTTTATTTTTATCTTGATTTTTCTTTCTCGCTGCTGCAATAAGTTCAAGCAGGTGCTGGGCATTATCTCGCTCTTTGCCTTCGGGCAGTGCATTCAAACGGTTATTCCACTTATTAAATTCACTGGTCAAATGCTTTTTAATACGCGCATCGGACCAGTCGGGTTTGATACCAAGCAGGTTTTCTACACTGGTGCTAATATCCAAATCTAAATGGACGAAGTGAGCATCCATCATCTCCGTTACTCTTTTGCTATCTAAATCAAGCCATTCAGCCAGCTCGCTTAACGCCTCGATTTCGTTGGGGTCGGCTTTGAGATCGGCGGCCATGATCATTGAGGCAAGTTCATACGCCTGATACTTGCTGCTGGTTTCAGCAATGTCGTTCAGGCGGCTGGCAAGAGATTGTAAATTAAGCGAACTCTCTTTTGCTTCTGCATAACTTTCATGTAGTGTCTGATTAAAAATTTCTTTCAGTCGAGCATATTCTTCTTCCGACGAAGAGCTAATGGACCCTTTAATCCATTCCTTCATCAACTCCCCTTCCCTTGTATCCAGGCTACCATCGGACATTGCTACAGCCATGGCTATTTTGAGCGTGAGGATTTGCGCCTCTTCTTGATGTTCGGCGGCCTCCAGATAACCCTTTTCTTCAAAATAATGAGTAAATTTTATTTTTCCTTCCCATAGAAGACCGGTCTCATCAAGCATGTACCCAAAGAGAATCCTCGGCGGCTCTGACAAATCAACCAGGCGTACCACAACTGTTAATGTTTGTTGTCCGCCATAAGGGGGATGCATAATGTCAGGGCAGGCCCTGCCAATTACATCCCAATCGGGAATTTCAAGGTTGGGCCCAGCAATCCCCAATTCGGACTCTATGAAATAAGCTGGCGAGTGGTCTTCTCGAAAATGATTAATAACACACCTTACATCCATGGGCTGTCCGGCATTTTCGTCAAGGATAGATATCCAGACCGCGGTGTTTTTTGTTTCCATGAGAGGAAACTCGCCGCGAGCTTGGATTTCTTTGGCGAGAATGTCCCCGCCTTCCGTCTCTAGTTGCACATCTTGCAAACGAATTTCAAAGGGCATGATTTGGGGAGCAGTGATAGTAGACGATGACTTGTATTTTACTACAAGGTAAATAACAACTCCGATTACTATAAGCAGAAATATTTCCATGTTATTCCACCGTGAAGTCGTCGATGTCTGGATCTGCGGCAAGCTTTGGTCTGGTTTCGGCTTCCTCAGCACCTACATAAATTCTGATTGTGATTTCTTTCCCCGTTTCGACATCCTTGAAAGAGCAGAGCATTGTCTGATTTACATCATACCGAAAGGTGACCTTGATTTCTTGACCGGCTGGGCGTCCTGGTGGAAGTGGTAAGTCTTTTGAACCAACTACAGGTACAAAATGAGAGCCGGTTTCTTCATTCACGGATTCTGTTACCGTGCATTTCACCATTGGTTGTCCATCATGCATGGTGTAAAACGACTTGCTTTCTTCACAAGGAATGATGGTGTTTTTTTTAATTAAAATAAAATTCTTTCGTTGCTCTTCTCCATTGACATTGGAGAGAACAATAGTCCCATAATAATTTCCAGTACGCTCTGTGACATTCATTCCCGAGAGTGCACCCTTTTGCGCAGGGGATAGCTTTTCTTGATCGCCTCTATAAAGAGCATACAAAGCAGCACCGTGAGCGACCACTTCATCTACATTTGCCTTAAAAATCGGCTCTTGACCAAATACTCGCTTGATGCTCTCTTGCACCATAGGGATGCGAGTGCTGCCTCCGGCACACAAGACACCACGGATGTCTTCGGGCTTTAGATTGACCTCTTCTAATGTAGATTCACAAAGCATTTCGGCTTGAGTAATCTTGGCGGAAATAAGTTCCTCAAATTCCTTGCGGGTGAACTTTATTGCTTCCGTGGTTTTGCCTTTGATACTCTCGGTTATATTTTCTCTTCTTGACATCTCTTTCTTTAATTCCTCGGATCTTAAAAGATCGTAGGGACTGTCTTCGAAATCTCCCCCCGGAAGAGTTTGATATTTCTCCCCCGCTAACTTTTTAAGATCTCTATCAAAATCAATGCCACCAAGTTTGGCGATACCATTTGATGTCAACACCTCAACATTTTTGTCTTTAATGTGAATGATGGAGATATCAAAGGTGCCACCGCCCATATCGTATACTGCATAATTTCCTTCCAGATTCATGCCCTCCCGGAATGAATAACACAGTGCTGCGGCGGTCGGTTCATTGATGATGTATTGCACATTCAGCCCGGCATGGCGTGCTGCTTCCATAGTGGCTTCCCGCGCCTCGTTGGCGAAATTGGCAGGCACTGTCACCACAACTTCATCAATCTCTCCGATGTGTTCGGCGCGACTGCTAATCAATTCTTGCAACACTATGGTGCTTAAGTCCGTAGGTGTGTAGTCCTTGCCATTAAGAGAATAGGTTTTTGAAGTTCCCATGTCGCGCTTGAAAAACCCCACCCCCTCATCGGTTGCAATTTCGCTATACATCGTATGACGCGCAAATTCGCTACCCACTTCAAACTTATCGTTGTCCTCATCCCAGGCGACACAAGAGGGCGTGAGGGTTTTGCCCTCCTTGTCGGCTACAATGACTGGCTTTCCATGCTCGTCTATTTTTGCGACCACTGAAAATGTAGTGCCCAGATCAATGCCAATGAATGAACCCATACCTGCCTCCTAATTTGTATTTAAAATTCGAACCCGTGCGGGATAAATCACATCATAGCCCGTCTCGGTTTTTATACGATAACCCTTCTCTAAAACCTCAACTATCTTGAACTTGTCCTCTGGTTTGTCGGTTACTTGTGTTTTCGGATAATCCGCAACACCTTCGGCGCGACGATAATCCTCGCCGATTCCGGGGGAAAAGGTTTCCACGCCGCAACTGTCCAGTGCATCTTCAATAAGTGCCTTGACGACCTCCAATGCTTTGGAAGCTTCACCATCCTGCATAAAATCATCAACGGCTATGTCCACAGGAATGAGCCGTTTCAGATAATCACGGAGGTCTGATACATCGGAAGCACCTTCTTCCGCGCCACTATCGGAGACACCCGGTCCAGCTGTTTTGGTGTTAACCCCAATCCCCCGCAGAAGCTGTTTAATTGTTTCCAATTCGGGGAGAGTCTGACCAGCAGTGACGGACATGGCCCTGCGCCATTTATACAAATACACACTCAGCGCAGCCAACAACAACACAATCAATACCGCCATTCCCAAGACAGCAGTCGTAGAAAAACCAGGTGATTGCGGCTGAGTGTTTTGTGTCTTGGATTGGTCGACAACTAATCGTTTAATTGCAGCAAGCTCAGTTTTTATTTCTTGCATTGTGGCATCAAAATTATCAATCGCGGGGTCAACTACAGAACTCGTGGCATCTTCCGACACTGATGTATTATCAGCGCAAGGAAGAACTAAAACTGCGTGCTCACGCAAACGATTCTTGTCCTTTCCAATGAATGCATGCGGGTTGCTTTCATAGACGCTGTTGACCCACTCATTGAGTCTCATGCCGGGTTTCATCATTCGTTGTGATATTTCACTCAGGGTATCGCCGCCCAATACTCTTATGCCTATCGGCGGATCAACGCACGGCGGCAGAGCACTGGTCATCGCATCATCTTTTGCGGCATGAACTAGACTAGCCCAACACAACAACACGCTAGGTAATAGTAGGTAGATGGTTTTTCTTTTTTTGTATTTCATTGATTTTGACATTCAATAAAGGTATCCAATAAATAAGTCCAGCAATGTAGCACATTTCATCAGCGGTCAATAGCGAGAGCCAGTGCCTCCGCGCCGTCAGGATCAAAGAAGGCGGGAATCCAGAGTGGCGAACGTAAGCCGCTGGGTTAATAACTGGATTCCCGCTTCGCTCCATTATTTGTCACTCCCGCCTAGGGCGGAAATGACAAACAGGAGCGGCGAGAATGACGGCTAAACCCTACAACTCCACACCAACCCCCAAATAAATTGCCCGGGGCCTGCCCACAAAATATCTGTGGCTACCAAAACCAAAGTCGGCCCGCTCGGCATAGGCTCGGTCGCGCAGATTCATCAGACGATAAAAGATCGTCAAGCGCTGCTTAGCCCGCCAATGTCCGCGGAGATGCAGCAGGTCATGCCCGGCGTAGGTATGTAGATTCTCCGGGTCGGTAAAATACTTGCCTAGATGTACCCATTCCAATTCCAGTTGAGTGCGCTCGCTCGGGGTGTAAATCAGGGCGAGAGAGCCCAGGGTCTTCGGCGCCGTGTCTATGTCGTTACCTTGAATATCGGTGCGCGACAGGGCCGGGCTGTTCCGGTACTCATGCTGAGCACGGGTAAATGCCCAGCGGGTTTCCCACTTGGCATGCGGTTGCCAAGCAAGAGCAACTTCTATACCCCGGTGTGCGGTCTTCCCCTGATCAATGTTGCGTCTATTGGTATCTCGGAAAATAAAATTATCCTTGCGCATGCCAAAAACACTCAAGTCATAATTGATACGCGCATTGCTTCCTCGAAGCCCCACCTCAAAAGCGCTGAGTTGCACCGGATCAATCTTGGCGGTCTCTTGTTCACCCTGCAGACGATACAACTCCGTTGCTTGAGGGATGCGAAAACCACGAGACCAGCGTGCATAAACTTGCTGCCTCGGTCCCAGAGCATAAATAACCCCGACTTGAGGAGCCACCTGGCGGAAGCTATCAGTCCGACTCGCCGGCCGATGGAACCGGCAACCACCAAAGCCGCAAGCAGTACCATCATCCCGCGCCCTGCCGCTCGGCATGCGGTTGTCATAGTCATAGCGCATTACCTCGTAACGCAGCCCCGCCTCTAGTCTGAGTTGCGCCGCGACCTGGGTCTGATACTGCACGAAGAATCCCGCCATCCGCGCAACAACTTCATAATCGTAATGCTTCCCCACGGGGATGGTTGCCACCAGGAAGGCACTGCCCTGGGTCGGCTGCGCTTGCGTTTCTTTGAGGAAGCCATGCGTATATTCCAGCTCCGCACCCAGGCGCCAAGTATGGGTCTTGTCCGTCCAGAGACTTTGCAAACCAAGACTGTCATGCCCATGAGTTTCCCTTGCCTGCCCCGGCAAATAGTGTTGCAAAAACTGCATATCCACATGCCGCAGATAGGGACGCAGGTGCCAGATGCCCGCCGCTCCCTGGTGTTGAATGTGACTCACCAGGCGCCAACTGCTTGCATCTCGGTAGGCTTCCGGATTGGGATTGGCACGCCTCAGGGCGGATTGTTTATAGGCAGCTTCGCCTTCAATAAAACCGGCGGTTTCCTGATTCAAATTGGTGTAGGCAAGACTCGTCGTGATCGCTCGCTGTGCGCGGTTGGTGTGCTGTTTGAGGATGAATTTTTGCTGCCCAAAGCCTGAATGATCTTGATAGCCACCGGCATGGGTCCCACTAAGATCAAGCCTTAGCTTCTCTGAGGAGATGGCGACCCGGGTGCGATAGTAGTCATCGGGTCCGGCTTCTATTTTTATCCGTCTGAGGGAGGCCTGCACTGCTGGAGTCAAGAGATTCACGACACCATGCAGGGCATTTGAACCGTGCACCGCCGAACCCGGTCCCTTGATGACTTCAATACGTTCGGCAAGTTCGCTGGTGGATTCAAGTAGTTGATTGACATTACAGAAGCCGGCGGCCCTGAGGGGGATGCCGTCCTGTGCCATAAGAAATGCCCCGCAACTACCCGGCCCGGTGAGCACCGGTGACCTGATGGCGGTGAGCTGTTCTTGCCCATTCCCCCGGCTGACCCAGGCACCGGCGATGCGTTGCATGGCTTCATTCATGTGAGTGGGATTGATGCTTGCCAGCTGCGCTTGATTGAGCAGGGCGACACTGGCGGTGACTTCTCTTAAGGGCTGGGCGGCCTTTGATGCCACCACGATAATCTCATCCAGTGTGGTAGCGTCTGTCGCCCAAGCCATCTGCATGCTGAGCGGGACTGCCAGCATGCCGCTCAGAATACTTGTTAAAATACTCCTCAGAAGATGGCTTAGAGGACTTGTTAAAATACTCTTCAGAAGACTGCTAAGCAGACTCTTAAAAAGACTCTTAAGAAAGGCAGCCAAAAAAACCAAGGGACGACAAATACCACGCATTAACGGTTCTCTTATAGCCTCGCTTAATAATCAGCATTAAAGGAACTGACTGTATAGAAAAGCCCGGGCGATTACATTACCCCGTTATTTTTGTTTATGTTATTCACTTCCTTTTGTTGTTGATGTGTAAATGCCCAAGGCGGTTGGCTTTGTTCCTCTGGATCCCCGCCGCGCCGTCATTCTCGAGCTTGCTCGGGAATCCAGTGGAATATGCCGTCCGAACATCTAGTCAATGATACTATTCAAGTTTGTTATCGAATCAGTGAACACCTACCCCCAAGATGAGCAAACACCAGACCCAATACTTGACGCATTACACCCCCTCTTTGCTGGAGTCCATTCCCAGAAAAACCCAGCGCCAACTTCTGGGCATAACGGGTGCTGCCCTGCCTTTTACCGGGCATGATTTTTGGCATGCTTGGGAATTCACCTGGCTCAACAAGCGGGGCAAGCCAGTGGTGGCGGTGTTGCGTTTTCAGTTGCCTTGCGAATCTTCGCGGCTGATGGAATCCAAGTCCTTGAAGTTGTACCTGGGGTCTTTTAGTCAGACGCAGTTTGCGCATGTCGATGAGGTGCAACAACACCTGAGCACCGACTTCTCGCGCATGGCGGAAGCACCGGTTGCCGTTACCCTACTGGATATCAATCAGGTGCAGGATGCCGGCCTAGGGCACTTCCAGGGCACCAGTCTGGATACTCAGGACCTGGACATCACGGCTTACACCTGGGCGCCGACGCTACTCCAGTTGCAGGCTCAGTCTGATGCCCCTGAGGTCGTCGCCGAATCTCTCTATACGCATCTGTTCAAATGTCTCTGCCCCATGACCGGGCAACCCGACCATGCCAGCATACTGGTGCAATATCGAGGTGCGCCCATCAGTCATGCGGGGCTGCTCAAATATCTGGTGTCCTATCGGAAACATGCTGAATTTGGAGAACAGATTACGGAAAGAATTTTTGTAGACCTGCTGGCGCAATGCGCTCCTGATAGTCTTGCAGTCACCACGCGCTACACCCGTCGTGGTGGCATAGACATCAATGCCCGCCGCACCCTGGGGGAAGAATCCCTGCTGAAGGCACTTGCAAAAACTTCTTTAGAAGGCACTTTAGAAGACACTATAGAAGACAAGCCAGAAGACACTATAAAAGGTATGGCAAAGGGCCCTATAAAGGGTATGCCAGAAGACGCTATAGAAGGTATGACCGAAACGAGGCTCTGGCGGCAATAGCCTTCCCGCCGTCATTCTCGCCGAAGCCGGTCGTATCGCCTTCGGCGGGACGACTGGGTTTGGGGGGAATCCAGTTTTTTGCTGTCATTCCCGGGCCTGCCCTCTGACGGGTTGGAGGACAGGAATAAATCGGAAAACAATACTCTTTTTTACTGGATTCCCGAGCAAGCTCGAGAATGACGGCAAAAGGGTATGCCAGCCCATGCGCTAGGCACCATAACCTTCAATCTCCCCGACTCGGGAAGAAGTTCGCCCGGAGCCAGTTCCAGAAGGAGTTCTGTTTAAGCATGTGTCGTTCCAACCGCTCCAGGTCTTTCCTGAGCTGGCGCGGGTCGGCAAACAACTCCTCTCGAGTGACCAGACTTTGTGTTGCATCAAGAGGTTTGATGACTCGCGCCGGATTGCCCGCCGCGATGACATTAGCCGGAATGTCCCCGGTCACCACGCTACCAGCACCGATGACACTGTTCTCACCAATGGTCACACCCTTGCAGATGATGGCACCATCCCCAACCCAAACATTCTGCGCCAGGGTCACCGGTCTAGTGGTGCCGATAGCCCGGGTCCGGTCATAGATGTCATGCCAATCGGCATCGGTAACATAAACCCCAGCCGCAAACATGCAGTTATCGCCGATATTGATTGCCGAGGCAGAATCAAATCTGCTCCCCGGACAAATCAACAAATTGTCCCCCAGATTGATCTGCCCCTGAGCATCTCCCAGTGCCCAGGTAGAGAAGCACACCCACCGATCCCCCGTGGTGATTATATGCAGGTTCTTGCCCGCCCGGATCTGGCTGCCGTAGATGCGTAGATTCCAGGGTTTGAGGAGCATGTATCCCGGCCCCAGTGCCGCCAGTTGCGGGGCGATATAGCGTTCGCAGTACCAATGCT
This sequence comes from Candidatus Azotimanducaceae bacterium, assembly GCA_965208605.1. GTDB lineage: Bacteria > Pseudomonadota > Gammaproteobacteria > Pseudomonadales > Azotimanducaceae > UBA9659. The sequence goes on from OZ242345.1 coordinate 2,704,402, forward strand.
CATACCGAGCCATGAGTTTTTTTAACCAGTAGGGGCGGTGCTCTTTAATCATCAGAGTCTTGGGGGCAGTGATGCGTGCGTTGCCCAGTTGATAGCAGTTGATAGCAGTTGACAGAAGTTGCCAGTGTACCCTACCTGATTGAAATACTGACCCCCGCGCCGTCATTCTCGAGCTTGCTCGGGAATCCAGAGGAACAAAGGCAATCGCCTTGGGTATTTACACATCAACAACAAGATGGTTCGTCGCTCTGGATGTAAGCCGGGGCAAGCCCGGGAATGACGGCAATTGAAATACTGACCCCATAAAATTCCCCTGAGTGGACAGATAGCGTATCTTGCCCCTCCATTCAATGAGAGTTGAGAATTGTGGAAGCACTGGAAGCATTGCACGGTCGTCAATCTTCCCCCAGATTGACCGGCAAGGTGGATGAGTTGCTGCTGGAAAATATCATTCAGGCAGGATTGCGTGCCCCTGACCATGCGCAGCTCAGACCCTGGCGTATTCTGGTCGTTACCGGCGATGCACGGCACAAGCTGGGTGAACTTTTTGTGAAGGCTGGCCTTGCCGCCAACCCTCAGGCCTCTCCGGCGAGTCTGGAAAAGCTCAGAAATAAACCACTCAGGGCACCACTACTGCTGATCGTTGCAGCCATCCCCAAAGAACACCCCAAGGTACCGCCCATTGAACAATTATTATCTGCCGCGGCCATGCTGCAAAACATGTCTCTCGCTGCCCATGCCCAGGGGTTGGGTGCCATCTGGCGTACCGGTAGCATGGCCTATAGCCCGACCCTGGCTCAGAGTTTGAGATTAGCGGAGGGCGCAACTATCGTTGGTTTTTTGTATATTGGTCAGCTAGTGGGCGCTGGGAAAAACCTGCCGCAGTTGGCAACCGACGATTATGTGGAATACTGGCAAGGTTGATGCGAGTAACAGTTCAGGTCAAAAAATAAGAAATGTGGAATACTGGCAAGGTTGATGCCAGTAACAGTGACCTAATAACGGAGGGCGTGATGAGTCATTTAGAAGAAACTTTTGCAGCTGGTGTCTTGACTTTAACGATGAATCGTCCAGAAGCCAGAAATGCCATGAGCGGCGAGATGATGACCGCGCTACGGGAAGCGGTGCCCCGAGCAGCTGCCAACCCCCAGGTGCGTTGTCTGGTCTTGACTGGTGCGGGCAATGCCTTTTGCGCGGGTGGTGATGTCAAGGGTTTTGCGACTCCTGATGATGGCGCTGACACTCGTGATACTAAACGTGCCAATAACCGTAATAATAACCGTGACAATAACCGCGAGGCAGGGGATAAGAGTTTGGAAGGTCGAGTGCACAGCCTCAGGCAACAGATGGAAGTCAGCCGACTGCTACATGAAATGCCGAAGCCGACTCTGGCGATCATTCCCGGTGCGGCGGCCGGTGCGGGCCTATCTCTTGCCCTAGCCTGCGATCTGCGGTTTGCTCTGGACACGGCGAAGCTCACCACCGCCTTTGCCAAAATCGGTGCCTCGGGTGACTATGGCGGTTCTTATTTTTTGACCTATCTGGTGGGTACTGCCAAGGCGCGTGAATTGTATTTTACCGCCGATGTGATTACTGGCGAGGAAGCGCTTGCCATAGGGCTAGTGAACCGGATAGCGACTGTGGCGACTTTTGAGCATGAGGCCGAGGCCTATGCGCAGCATCTTGCCAGTCTGCCTACGGTTGCCCTGGGTTATATGAAGAAGAATCTAAATGCGGCACAGCATGCAGGTCTGGGTCAAGTGCTGGACCTGGAAGCAGCGCACATGATGCGTACCTTTATGACCGAGGATCATAAGCAGGCAGTAACAGCATTCATCAACAAGCAGCCGCCAGAATTCAAGGGCTACTAGAGAAGGGCTACTAAAGAAGAGCGCCTAACGACCGTCCAACGGCAAACAGGCTACCGGCTCCTGCGGCACATCATCTGCATCCTATACAGCCGCAAACAAAAACCAGATGAATGGGGATATATCCGCTGGCACCGCTTGAGTCGGGATATCTTTCCCGAGGCGCAACCAACAAACCAGAATGTCTTATGTTATGAATCGTGAATTCAACTCTTAAGTGCAACTTCACCGATGATGGAAAGGTGAGATGCGGTAGCATCATGATTTTCCAGAATCAATATAAGGAGTTGCCTTATGAAACACTACACGCACCTCACCAGTGAACAACGATACCTGATTTCCAATGGCTTGAAAGAAGGATATTCACAAAAAGCCATCGCCAATATTATCGGCGTCAACAAAAGCACTATCAGCCGGGAGATGCGCCGCAATGGCGGGCGCTTATCGTCCCGCCGGGGCGCACAAGCAGGCCCTGGCGCGCCGAGTAGGCAAGTCCAGGGCGCATATTGGCCGGGAAGATTGGCAACTCATCGAATGGCTACTGCATGAGAAGTGGAGCCCGGAGCAGCTCAGCCTGTGGCTGGGGAAAGCCGGCAAGATGGCGGTCAGCCATGCATGGATCTACCGGTACATTCGCAACGACAAGTACCACGGTGGTCTTCTGTATAAGCACTTACGCTGCCGGAAAAAGTGGAAGAAACGCTACGGTAGCAAGGCGCGGCCGGGCTCGATCCCCAATCGGGTGTCCATTGAGCAGCGCCCGGCGTTGGTGGAGCAAAGAGTCCGCATCGGTGGTTGGGAGCTGGACACGGTGTATGGGAAAAACAATACCGCCGTTATGCTGACCATGGTCGAGCGCGCCACGCGCTTTGTGTACATTGATATCCTGCCCAACCGGAAGGCACCGGGGGTGAGCGAGGCGCGGATTAGAAACCTGGCCGCGATCAAAGACCGGGTGCACACCTTGCCCGCGGATAACGGCACCGAATTCGCTGCCCATGAAGCGGTCCGCGACGCACTGCAAGCCGACTTCTATTTCGCCCATCCATACGCGTCCTGAAAGCGAGGTACCAATGAGAATACCAACGGGCTGATACGGCAGTATTTTCCCAAAGGCTATGATCTTGCGACCATCACCACCTCGCAATTGGCGCATGTGGTTGACTAGCTCAATAACCGGCCGCGTAAATGTCTTGGCATGAAAACACCGAATCAGGCACTATTCAGCGTAGACCCCCGGTTGCACTTCGGGGTTGAATCCAAGTAATCCTTCTGGTGTTCCTTCTTCCAATGGATTGAGATAGCATTTGCGTTTCTGACATGTAGCCAACTTTAATGAACTAGATTTTTACTAAAATGACAAAACTTTCCAAGATTACCAAACTTCCTCCCTTGCGCGAACAAGTTAGCGAGCAGATTCATCGAGCAATCTTATCTGGTGAAATTTCAGTGGGAGAACGGCTAACAGAGGACAAACTAGCCAATTTATTAGGTGTCTCTCGAACTCCTATTCGTGAAGCAATGACTATGCTCGCTCAAGTAGGCGTTTTGAGGTATAGAGAAGCCGGCGGGTACGAAGTTTTTGTTCCGACGGTTGAAGAGGTTAGTGAAATGTATGAAATTAGGTCGTTGCTGGAACCTTTTGGGATCCAAAGCGTCGCAATTTCGGCAACCAAGGAACACGTTACGGCTCTGAAAAATATCATCAAGGAAGAGATTGAAGCACACAAGGCGGGTGATGCGTCAGAATTTGCGCTCAAAAGCTTCTCGTTTCGAGTGAAATTGTACGAAACTTGCGAAAATTCAATGATAAGAAAAGTGTCGGAACAGTTTATACAATACCTAAATTACATCGCGATAGTTACCCTACAAGAACCAGATAATCGCCAGATCGTTATAGACGGGCAACGAGGAATCGTTGCTGCTTTGGAAAAAAATGACAAAGCCGATGCGAAAAAAGCGACCGAGACTTATCTAAAGGCAGCAAATTCTGCGCTTACTAAGGCAGCGGCGACTGCAAGTATGAAATCTTGAGCGATCGAAACTACTTGCCACCTCGGTTCGAACAACACTGCGGTTTTGTCGTCACTCTCTCCATCCACTTTTAATGGAACGCCCCGTTTAGCCTAAAACTAGGCTAAAGAATTTACTGTGCCGCGCGACTCTGTTCAGTTCGTTCTACAATGTAAGCGCGAACAGCCTCAACATCTGACTCGTTCAGCTCTTCTGCAAATGAGATCATGCCTTTTTCTTCGAACACCCCATCGAGCACAACAGTTTTGAATGCATCGGCTGATGTAATCATTGCTGAATGGCGCAAATCAGCGATAACCCCGCCACTAACTGCTACATCTCCATGACAAGCACTGCAATACCGTTGGTAAACCTGTTCTCCTTTGTCCACGGTACTGTCCGAAATCGAGTCTGAATTGGTGACGTTTACCAGTTCTGACAATTGAGAACGGCTTTGGGGGAGTGAGGACGAACCGTTTAGTGTAAATGTTAACAAACGACTGACGTTTCTTTGTTTACCCGACTTGTGGGCAGCTTCTCCCGCAACTAACGGAAATGCCCCACCCCATCCGACCACAAGCGAAATGTATTGTACGCCGTCTATCTCGTATGTAACCGGAGGTGCTCCTACACCCGTTTGAACCTCCGTTGACCAAAGTGACTCACCAGTATCCGCGCGATAGGCAATAAACCCTCCAGCTGCAGTACCTTGAAAGACCAGATTTCCAGCCGTTGACAAAATCCCGCCATTCCAAGGGCCTAGATGCTCTACCCGCCAAACCTCTTTTGCAATAATAGGGTCCCATGCCAGTATCCTCCCTTTTAGGCTCTGCATGATGTTCCCTTTTTCAATGGGATCCTGAGGCATGCCACCCGCAACTAGATCCACACCGAGGTTCACTGCGACATTAGATGGATTGGTATTTCCATCCGAGATGAGCGGAACAGGAGTTTCCTGAGCCGGCACATAAACAAGTCCGGTGACGGGACTATATGACATCGGATGCCAATTATGTCCTCCTAATGGTCCGGGTTCTGCGAGCCATCCGTCGGTCACAGTGTATCGGGCTCCGGCAATCTCAACTGGCCTTCCTGTTTCTATGTCTATGCGGCTTGCCCAATTAACGGGAACGTATGGTTGGGCCGAAATGAGTTCTCCGGTTGCTCGATCCAAAACATAGAAGAAACCATTTTTTGGCGCCTGCATTATCACGTTACGGTTGACACCATCGATCACTAAATCTGCCAGTATCATATGTTGTGTAGCCGTGTAGTCCCAATGATCTCCCGGTGTCGTTTGGTAGTGCCAGACGTATGTGCCATCGTCGGGGCGTAGTGCAACAATTGAGGAAAGAAAAAGATTGTCACCGCCACCAGGACTGCGTACGTTTCGATCCCACGGCGAACCATTACCCACACCGATATACAACAGATCGAGCTCAGCATCATATGCCATCGAGTCCCAAACCGTGCCGCCACCACCCATCTTCCACCAAGATCCGTTCCAAGTCTTCGCCGCCTCTTCTAAGATCGGATCTTCGAAAGGTAGGGCAGGATCGCCGGGTACTGTGTAAAACCGCCAAACCTGCTCCCCAGTGATCGCATCGTATGCCGACACATAACCGCGCACGCCAAATTCTGCGCCTCCGTTTCCGATAATCACCTTCCCATCAATGACGCGAGGCGCACCGGTAATCGCATAGTGGAATTCCGGATCGATGGTTAATATTTCCCATAGTACTTCCCCGGTTGTAGCGTCGAGAGAGACAAGACGACCATCCAAGGTGCCGATATAGACTTGCCCTTCCCAAACAGCAACACCTCTGTTTACCGCGTCACAACATGTACGTGCTCCCCAAGCAGGTGGTACTTTAGGATCATATTTCCATTTGAGATTGCCTGACTTTGCATCAATAACGAAAACTTTACTCCAAGCAGTTGACACATAAATGAGCCCGTTCACCACAATGGGTGTTGCTTCCTGTCCTCTCTTCGTATCGAAATCAAAGAACCACTCTAAACCAAGTGCATCTACGTTGGAGTCGTTGATCTGATCTAGTGGGCTAAAACGCTGCTCTGAATCGGTTCTACCATGAAGTGGCCAATTACCTAGCTGTGGAACACTACGGCCTTCCGCCTGTTTTGCTGATGGTTCGACGATTGGTACGGATGAATCCTCTCCACTACATCCGACGAGGAACAGTAGAAAGGTTAGGTGAATGCAGAGTAGGTTTCGTTTATTCATGAAATTTTCTCAATTAATTTCTCCTTAAAGCTCAGCTAAGAAGTGTGGTTACAACTTCTCTCAATATCATTTTGTGACCAGCAATTGACGGATGGAGACCGTCAGACAACATGAGCTCTGGGTCCACAGGGTTGTTAAATACGCGACCGAGATCGGTCACAGGGCTGGGCATAGCACGAACTAAACTTGCTATGGCCGCTATGTCCTCATTCCGCCATCGGATCTCCGTATTCCCAAGCATCCAATGTACGGAAATCTTTTCCTCTATTACTGGTGTGGGTGTTATCCAGGTTAATTTCAAATCAATATGTTCTACGCAAAAATTTTCGATAAGTTGCAAATTGCCTTTTGTTTCGTCGATGCTGACCAGAGTTTTTTTCGGTGAAGGACCAATTCGTTGAGCATCATTGGCACCCAACATCAAAAGAATGTAGTTCGGTTGTGTCGCCAATACGTCTCGAACACGACTCACAATCTGGGGGGTGGATTGCATAGAGATGCCCGCGTTTACTAACTTGATCTGATCCTGGGGGCGGTGAATATCCAGCACGCTACGAAATATCTCAAACCAAGATTGATCATCATCGGTAAAGCTATCACCGACGCCTACAATGACGTCCTCCAGGCCAAAGGGGAGGTCAGATATCATGCGTGCAAAATTTTGGTCATCCAGCATCTCTTCGGCAGCGATTTGAGTTTGAACTGCGGACTTATCTCGAATGGCGCGATACATATCGCCACTCAGACCGAATAGTGCGCCTACGGTCTCGTCATTGACGACAGGAAACTGATCTAACAGCTTCTCAGCATGCATAAATTGCAAAATGTACTCGAATTGTTCTTGAGAGATTTCTGACATAGTTCTTCTCTTAGCTTGCGCTACCTCACATTGTGTCGTCCGCTTCCCCACTGTGGGTGTCAGGCATCGTCGCGACAACCAATGCATATATGAACAAACAGAAACGTCTGCAGCTCTGGTTTCCTGTACGCCGTTGATCCGGACACGACTCCAACTTCGGCTTGTTGATCGTTGCGTTAGATAAATCAAGTCTGATAACCGGAGACCTAAATGTGCGTTTCTGCATCGAATCTGGACTCAGAAACGAAATAGCCCTTGCCGATAGCACAGATTCAAGATTCACTAGTGAGCCAATTTGAGCGTACTCTTCTTTGAGTAGCAAAGAGATATTCCCCACCGGATTTTAATGTAAGAATATACAGTATACGTAAATCAAGTCAATTGCACCCGTAGACTCACGCACACGGCTTAATGTCAAAATTAGCACTTTATAAGCTGAACTGAAGGAAATCAGGTTCTTGTAGATTTCGGTTGGTCTAGGTGAAGTTGCGAACCATGATTGTCAACTAGGAGAAAACATGACGATTCTCATAACAGGGGCGACGGGTCAGGTAGGTACAATACTTCTCGCTGAGTTGCCCAATTTTTTTTCCGATGTCAGAATCATGGCAAGGAACCCTGGCGAATTGCCTGAATCGGCGGCATCTAGATTTCAGATTGTGGCTGGCGATTTTTCCGATAGAACAAGTTTAGACAGCGCGTTGCAAGGTGTTGAGAAGGCATTCTTGCTGATGGGGAATACGCCTAGTCAAATAGAAAGTGAGAAGGCTTTTGTCGACGCGGCTGTTTCGAGTGATGTGCAACATCTTGTGAAGATGTCAGCAATTGGTGCGGACAAAGCATCCCCTATTCGGCTTAAAAAATGCCACGGTCTGATAGAAGAATGCATAGAGTCGTCCGGTTTGGTTTATACGCACATACGTCCCAATTTTTTTATGCAAAATTTGCTGAATTCGTCTGAACCAATAGTTCTAGACGATAGTATTCCCCTACCGATGGGGACCGGGGCCGTCGGTGCAATAGATGTCCGTGATGTTGCCTATTTTGCACTGACAATTCTCAGCGGTAGCCAACGTCTCAATGAGAGTGTTGAGATATCCGGGCCAGATATTTTGACTTTCGAAAGTGTTGCGCAAACGATGTCCACAGTGCTTGGTTCAAACATCAAGTATGTCGACATCGATATGCAACTCTTTCAGACCACATTGCGCGATAGCGGCCAAAGTGATTGGCATATTGGTGCGCTGAGCGAGCTATTTGGCGCAATCGGCGAGAACAAAAGTGCACGAATCACAACGGTTTTTCAAGAAGTCACCGGGCGGTTGCCCCGTTCATTTGATCAATTTGTTAGGGACTATCGAACATCATTTGTTTCTGCATGCCATAAGTAAGACAATTTGCGAGATGATGGGAGAGTTGGATGTTGACCGTCATGATGTGGCTTGCGTAGCCCTTGCTTCGGCTGGTCAAGTTGCTTGGTCCACATCTCTGCCCGAATTAATTGATCTTCCTCGCGTTCTATGTCTTGTAAGCTACTTTTGATTTCACGAATGTGCCAGCATGCCGCGACTTTTGCCTGTTCTGGATCACCATCAATGATGGCGCGATATATTTGCCGATGATGCTGAACGATTTTTTCTTTCTCTTCGCGACGGTGATACAAATTGTTTACCGAGGCAAGAACTGATTTTAGAGTCAACTGGGAAAGGCTCTGCAATGTGTGCACCAATACTGGATTGTGTGAGGCTTCGGATATGACGCGATGAAAGGTATGGTCAAGATCAGCGTCTAATTTTACACCGCCTGATTCTGTGTTCTTCATAGCCACGAATGCCCGAGTAATTCTATGGCGATCCTGGTCATTTGCCCGAACTGCGGCGAAGTAAGCCGCCTGCCCTTCGAGCAGTTCTCGAGCTTCAAGCAAATCGTAGAGTGTTCGAGTGCACTCCCGTCTCTATCCGCCAACACCACCATTTCTGCAACGTAAGATCCTCTCCCGTGATGGGTATGAATGACCCCCCTGCCGCGTAGCTCCTTGAGTGCTTCACGAATAAGGGGACGGGAAAAATTCATACGCTCGGATAACCGACGCTCAGAGGGCATTCGTTTGCCTGGTGGCAACGTGCCGTCCAAGATCAACCCTTCAAGCCATCGCGCTACTTCTTGATATGCTGGAATTTTTTCTTGATCCACTGGTAATACCATTTTGTTAGGTCTCCCAATATAGAGAGAAATATCAGGAATTCGTAGCGAACAAGTGTAACACCATAGAAAAAACTGGTAAGACCTGTTTTAAGTTGATTGACTGCGGTGCACGGGGCCGCAACAGTATGAAAAATCAAAGTAACGTCTATGGGGAAGTAGGGGCAACCGTGGAGCAGTGCGTATGAGGAAATGAACGTTGACGTAGGTCTTCGTTGCGGACTAAGTGGCAAGGCCCAGATCGGGAAAGGCATGTGGGCGAAACTAGACGAAATGGCGCAAATGATGCGGGAAAAGAGTGCGCATCTCGAAGCTGGAGCAAACTGCGCCTGGATACCGTCTCCCACTGCTGCGACGCTTCACTCGATGCACTATCACGACTTAAATGTCACCTCAATACAAACTGAGATCTCCAATAGGCCACTAACAGATCTAGACGACATTCTAGCTCCTCCACTCCTTAAAGATCTGCAATTGACAGCGGATGATGTTCAGGCGGAGCTGGAAAACAATATCCAAGGCATCCTGGGGTATGTAGTGCGTTGGGTTGACCAGGGCATTGGGTGCTCGAAGGTGCTGGACATCAGTAATGTTGAACTCATGGAAGACCGAGCAACACTGAGAATCTCTAGCCAGCACGTTGCAAACTGGCTGCGTCACAATATTTGTTCGGAGAACCAGGTTATTGAGACATTACGCCGAATGGCAACCATTATTGACAAACAAAATCTAGGGGATACCGAGTATCAGAATATGGCACCCGAATTTGACCAGAATATCTCTTTTCGAACAGCCAAGCCACTCATATTCGATGGGTGTGCCGAGCCGAATGGCTACACCGAAGCTACGCTCAACACACACCGACGAGAGTTTAAGCAAAATGCTGTTACGTGAGAGGACTGCCAATCTCCAATTTCTAGTCGAAGATAAATCCCCAAATATCAAGGAAAACTAATGTTTGCTGTTAATCGACTCGCTCTGGCGGATGCTCAGTTATTGATTCAGGGTGCAGCTAGTCATGCAAAAGAGATTGGCGTACCGATGTGTATTTCAGTGGTAGATGAGTCTGGAACGCCGATTGCGTTCAGCAGGATGGACGGTGGCAAAGTCACAAGTGCGACCATTGCGACGGACAAAGCATTTACTGCGGCGGCGGCCCGAAAAGCGACTCATGAATACAACGAGCAGTGTATCCCTGGTAGCCTTGCGTTTGGCATACACACTGAAGTAGGTGGTCGACTAAGTGTTGTCGGAGGAGGACTGCCTGTCATTGTGGAGGGCGAGATTGTAGGAGGCATTGGTCTGAGCTCTGGCACACCACAACAAGACATGGAATGTGCACAAGCAGGTATCGACCACTTGCTTAGGCAAGTTTCGCAGGTTTGAGGGGCATTTATTCATAGCCTAGTCACTACAACACTGTGAAAATGAGGAATGATTTTAGACGATGATGATAGAAAAGACATGGTTGGTTGAACAGTTTGCGGAGTTTATCTATCCAGAATACGTAATTGACGACTCCGAAACTAAACGCCCGTACGAATGTGATGCGCTGTCCATGTATTGTGAACAATCAATGCTGGTGGTTCTGCCGGAAACGACCGAACAAGTGCAGCGAATTATGCAAATATGCTATCAGCGCGAAGTGCCTGTCGTTGCGCGAGGAGGTGGTACGGGATTGTGTGCTGGTGCTATGCCGTACGCGCAAGGGGTACTACTTTCCTTGGCAAAATTTACTCGAATCTTAGAAGTTGACCCACAGTCTCGGTTAGCACGCGTCGAACCTGGAGTGCGTAATGTTAGTATCAGCGAGGCAGCTTCCGCTCACAACCTCTACTATGCTCCAGATCCCTCTTCTCAGATCGCTTGCACCATCGGTGGCAATGTTGTGGAAAACTCCGGCGGCGTTCATTGTTTGAAATATGGGTTGACGGTCCACAACCTTCACAAGGTGGAGATGGTCACAGTCGAAGGTGAAAGAGTGACCATTGGTAACAATGGGTTCGACAGTGCTGGCTTTGATCTACTCGCATTAATCACAGGGTCCGAAGGGCTGTTAGGAATAGTCACGGAAGTTACCGTCAAACTCCTGCCTCAGACAGAGAAAGCTCAAGTGGTCCTTGCCGCCTTCGATAACTTTCGTAGCGCTAGTGATGCTGTTGGAGCCGTTATTTCTTAAGGCATTGTTCCTAGTGGATTGGAAATGATGGATCACTACGCCATTCGTGCCGCAGAGGATTTTTGTGGCTCTGGATACCCTAGAGATGCGAAAGCTCTATTGTTATGTGAACTTGATGGAGTTTCCGCAGAGGTGGATGATTGTGTTGGTGCAGTTGTCAGAATCTTCGAGGACTTCGGAACAACATCAATACGAATATCTCGTGATGAAGCTGAGCGAGCTCTATTTTGGAAAGGTAGGAAATCGGCATTCCCTGCTGTTGGGCGCATTTCACCGGACTATTACTGTATGGACGGAACTATTCCACGGGGTCAGATAGCGTTGGCACTTGAACAAATGGAAGTACTGTCTGCACATTATGGGCTACGTGTAGCCAATGTTTTCCATGCAGGTGACGGCAATTTGCACCCACTAATTTTGTTCGATGCCAATATTGAAGGCGAATTTGAGAAAGCTGAAGAATTTGGCGGTAGGATTCTCAAACTATGCGTAGAAGTTGGCGGATGCATTACGGGGGAGCATGGAGTAGGTCTAGAGAAACTCCGGCTCATGCCTGTTCAATTTAGCGATACTGAAATTCAACAATTTCACGAGATCAATGCCGCATTCAATCCTCACGGAATATTGAACCCCGGGAAAGGGATACCTCTTCTAAAGAATTGCCAAGAATATCGCGCGCTGACCAGTGAGCTGATTGTTCGCGATCGTTCGTTACAACAACCAAGGTAGATGAATAGTGCCGGATCTCTCGCAGGATCTTGTTGACCAAGTACTCTGTGCTAGAGCAGACAGAATATAGTTGGCCGCGGCAGCAAGTCATTCCTAGGGCGAGAGCCTGTCGGTCAGCCACTTCATGTAGCAGATCATTGTGGGGTCATTAACTATCAACCATCCGAGTTAGTGCTAACCGTCAGAAGTGGCACCTCCCTTGCTGAGATTGAGTCGGTGCTTGAAGAACACGGACAAACCCTTGCGTTTGAGCCCCCGCTATTTGGTGCTGACGGAAGCATTGGAGGTACCCTGGCATGCAATCAGTCTGGTCCGGCACGGCCATGGTTAGGCTCTGTGCGGGACATGGTTTTGGGATTGCACCTCATCAATGGAAAGGGTGAGCAACTTCGTTTTGGCGGTCAGGTGATGAAAAATGTGGCGGGCTATGATGTTTCTCGACTTCAAGCGGGCGCAATGGGCTGTTTGGGCGTTCTGTTAGAAGTGTCATTGAAAGTTCTCCCAAGGCTCGCGATGTCGACCACTTTGAAAATAGAGTGTGAATGCCCGGATCGAGCCATCCATATAATGAATCAGTATTCATCGCGGCCCTTCCCGCTCACTGGAGAATGTTGGCTGGATGGGCATGTTTACATTCGCCTTCAAGGGACACACAACGCTGTCGAGGAAGCTGTTTCTACCGTGTTTACCGAACAAGCAACCGTCAAGAATCTCGATTCAGACGAACAATTCTGGCGAGATCTGCGTGACCATCAGCTTAGTTTTTTCCCAGAGTAAGCCGCTCTGGCGTTTTTCGATAGAAGCGGCACACGAGCACATATCACCGGATGACGCTTGGCTGATCAATTGGGGAGGTGCTCAGATGTGGATGATGAGTGACAATGTTCGTTCACCGGGAATAGGTCGACTTTTATCTGGGCGCGGTGAAATGAGCACGTTTAGACTTGGGGATCGGAGGGCAGATGTCTTCCACCCGTTAGAAGCATGGAATAAATCCATTCACTTGCGTTTAAAGGCAGCTTTTGATCCTGATCGCTTGTTCAACCCAGGCCGACTATTTAGCTGGCTTTAGAGAGCTACCCTATCTATGAAAACTAATTTACACCCGACATTTAGAGATACTCCAGCAAGTATTGAGGCAGGCGCGATTCTTCGTAGCTGTGTCCACTGTGGGTTCTGTACGGCGACTTGTCCTACTTACCAAGAGCTTGGTGACGAGCGTGATGGACCGAGGGGCAGAATAGATTTGATTAAGCAGCTCCCCAGTGGGGACAAAATCCCACAGTTGTTCTGATTGGATTGTCGATATGTAGGCTGATTGTAGTGTCGCCGGACTGTGTACATCTCGTTGAACAGTTCTCGCGGAATACGAACCGACGATTTAAATCTGTTTCCGTTTGCTCGCACGAAAGTCAAACGCATTGCCGGTTTCAAGTATTTCGGCTGCAAGTGCACGGGATGTTGTCCTGCGAACTTTTTGGGTAGTTGTTGTCGGAATCTTGTCGACGAAAGCGATGTACCCAGGCGCTTTAAAGTATGCAAGCCTGTCAAGACAATATCGAAATATGGTGTCAGCAGTATGATGGTCTGATATGAAACCAGATGACAATACGACCAAAGCGAACACTTCTTCGCCCCGGACATCATCGGGGACCGGCGCAACTGCAACAACATCAATCGCGGGATGTTTTTGCAACACAGATTCAACGCTAAAAATTCCGATGTTCTCTCCGCTTCGGCGCACGATGTTTTTCTTTCGATCGACAAAGAACAACGAACCATCGACGCCTTGTGTGACGATATCGCCTGTGTGCAACCAACCGTTACGCCAAACTTCCTCTGTAGCAACAGCATCTTTGTAGTAACCGGAGAAAAAGCCGCTAGCGGGATTCTGGCCTGGAGCACGAACAAGAAGCTCACCGGGACTTTCTGACGTGAGCTCATTCCCATCTTCGTCAATGATCCGAAAATCAACGCCCGGTGCTGCCCGACCGATGCAGCGTGTACCCACATGGCGTGGTTCTGTAGTAACCATGATACACCCTCCCGCTCCGGTTTCTGTCATCGCCCAGCCTTCAACCAGCGGAAAACCGAAACGTGTTTCAAATTCCCGATGGTCATCTGGTTCAACGCCACCGCCATATCCAAATTTCACTTGACCGCGAAAATCTTCGTCAGGCCTATTTTGTAAGCTGAGCAATAAGGCGGGCATAACTCCCAAATAGTGAATTGCGGTAGCACGGGAATCCCGTACAGTTGACCACCATGTTGACGGATGAAAGCGATCTAACTGAATTAAGCAGCCACCCGTGGTCAGCATCGCCATGAACGAAAATGCGAGTGCATTTACATGAGATGTAGGTAGTGGGGTCAGCAATCGTTCGTGCCCGGGAGTGAGTTCCAGGAAGCCACCAATATCACGGTACCAAGTTCCAGCCAATATAAAGTAAGCATCAGATAGCAAGCATCCTTTTGGCGCACTTGTTGTACCTGACGTGTACACGATGGCTGCCGCCGAAGTGGCATTTGGTGAGGCCAATAGTTTTGATGGTCGAAACGTATCGTAAGAGAACGTGGTGATCGGGACTGATAATGCGACAGCATCTAGACTTTTCAGTAAACGATCTGTGTGCTGCGGCAGTGAAATAATCATCGCAACGTCACTGTGGGAGATCACGTGCGCGATTTCGCCGGGTGCAAGTTCCATGTTCAATGGTATGGCGCACGCATCAAGTCCATTGAGAGCAGCAAAAACCACGAAAAAATCAGCTCTGTTGTCTAGGGCCAACGCGATGTGGTGACCGGCAGACACCCCGGCGTCCTCTAGAATTTCTTTGACAACCTTTGCTCTCTCGTACGTATCTCGGTATGTCATGTCAATAGAGTCGGGTGCATAGTCTAGGCAAGCTTGTCTGGGTACGTGCAAAAAGGAATGATCAGGTAGGTTGTGTGATTGTTGCCGAAGGAGTTCGAAAATTTCCATTTGTGTCAGCTTGCTGGGATTTGCGCATACTGTATCCAAAGCGAACGTGAATATATAGTCCACTCAGTCATTTATCGTCCGTAGAAAATGAGTGATTTCTAACTTGTCTGTCCATCAAACTCAATGCCCTGCACATCGCCATCCTAGGAGTGTGTGGAACACATGAATTGTGGATTGAGTTATTTGTCGCCGATAAGCATTTCGAAGTTCGAAACAAGAGTGGCGATTAAGAGAGAAGTGAGTGCCAGTAATATGTGTCCGTGAACGAACATCCAAATTGTAACTACAAAAACTGTTCCGGTCGCGATCATGGACAGCAAATGTCGCTTAGTTATGAGGCTTTTCAATTTGTCAAAAATCCAATCTACTGTGTGCGGATCGCTTGATCGAGTTGACTCCGAAGGTTTTGGAAATCACAGGGGGCCAAACTTTGCAACGAAATTCACGTGAGACTCTAAAACCCACATGAGTAGGTAGTTTCCGGATGCTGCAATGGGCCCTGCCAATGAACTAGAAGCCCGGATCCAGCTGACTGCAATAATTCTGAGCATGCAATCAAGGTATTGATCTCTTCTAAAGTCTAACGGCTTTCAGGACACGTTCTTCATCAGGTGTTGACGGATGCCATCGGTTTCCTAACCACATCGCAATGCCGGATACGGTCAAACCTGCGAATAATTCACTGATAAAGAAGTGTGTGTTGAACTGATTGTTATAGATGAAGACAGCAATTGCGGACAACCCTCCTGTAAGCATTGATGCCAGTGCACCGGTTGCGCCGGACTTGGATGAGAAAAACCCAGCCAGCACTGGGACAAAAAAAACGGATGCTAAAAGTGATCCTGACAATACAACGAGCCAAAAAATGCCCAATGGTTGGGTATAAGCAATGGAGAACGTAATCGCGCCTACGACGAATATCGCTACGCGCGCCGCAACAAGTGCCTGCTGTTCGCTCGCATCGGGTACTAACCATTTTTGATAGAGCTCTCGCGATATAGACTGTCCCGTTACAATTAAGATGGTGGAGCAAGTAGACAATGCCGCTGCGGCGATTCCAGCAAGTGCGAATGCGCCAATCCATGGACCGAGTAGATCTCGCGCAAGAGCCATATAGGCGTATCCATCGCTCGTGAGTTCCCCACTAACCGATTGTCCTAAAAGTCCGATCGGAACCGTTGATGCGTAGATGAGAATCCCTGCAGTCAAACACACAGGCAGTGCAATCAAAATACTACGTTCGTCTTTCGCCGTCAGAAATCGAGTGACGAGATGAGGTTGTACCGGAATCGAAAAAATCCACACAAATTGCCCGAGTACAACGTACCAAGGCCAATCATCGGAAGTCCATTTGAATATAGCGTCAGTCTGCGAACTCAACTGTTCCCATCCCCTCGCTGCATCACCGGCGCCAAACTCAGTCATTGCTATCGGGACGGCCAGGAGCATTCCTAGCAACAGAACGAGAAACTGGAATCCATCCGTCCAGACCACACCCAGCATGCCACCGAGCATCGTATATGCAATAATAACGAAGGTAATCGTTGCAAGCACCCAATGGTAAGGCATTTCAAAAATACCTCCCGCGATCGTTGCAATGCCAATGAATTGAGCTGCGAGCAAAGGGATATAAACCAACGGCAAAACTATCGTCGTGAGAAATCTTATCGTGTCACCACGACTATTGTATCTGGTCGCTAAAATGTCCGCGAAATCGAGAATTTCGTAGTGGGATGCTAAACGTCGAACAAGCACCCCCACTACCGCAATACCGATAAAAAAGCCGATACTCGTTGTAAAGTATGCCGACCACATCGCATAGCCATGCTGCGCAGTCATGTTGGTAGCACCGAGAAACAATCCCGCACTGACATTGGAAGCAATAAAAGTGCCCGTCAAGAAAAACCATGGCATTCTGGCACCGGCGAC
The DNA here is from genome assembly GCA_965208605.1 of Candidatus Azotimanducaceae bacterium. Taxonomy (GTDB): domain Bacteria; phylum Pseudomonadota; class Gammaproteobacteria; order Pseudomonadales; family Azotimanducaceae; genus UBA9659. The sequence goes on from OZ242345.1 coordinate 2,721,409, forward strand.
AAAAAAATCTGCTACGTTCTTAACCGATCGAGCTGCGAATGCAGCAATGAGAAAGCTGATGCTGAGAAACGCGACAAAGAGCATTCCCTCAAGGCTCATTTACGCGTGTTCCTAGGTAAGCGTAGCCATGGCTTCTTCGCAATGAGCGTTCGCCATGAGACCCAAAACGAAAAAACAACAACGCCTATCCAAATGGCTAACTGAATGCGAAGCACACCATCAACCTGATCCCATGGGAAGTACCACTCAAGCATTGAGGCGGTCAACCTCCATTGACATGATAGGTACTGTTAAATTGCAATGACCAAGCAGGAACGCCAGAAACGCTACAACTTTCGTCTTGCCTTCTAAAGGTTTTGTTTGGGTCATAGAAAAGAAGGTCCTAATCAAGTCCTGCGATTGTAAGGCTACCTTAAGAAATCAAAAACGGCAATTTTTTACCGGCGAACGTCACCAACCAACAATAGTTCCACTGTTTGTGAAGGTAACCAAACCAATTGTGCTAAATATAGTTTAAGCATAAAATTATTGCAACGGGTTTATTTTGAACTTGAAAAGCAATGTTTTATAACGCATACAACGTTGTAGGTGGAGGATTACGCAAGTGCTTGTCTATTACCGCGAAGTTACAGTGGAATGGGGTGAATCTGATCCTTTTGGACTCGTGTATTTTCCCCGCATGTTGGCTTGGTTTAATGATGCGGAACACGAATTCTTTGCCCAAGCTGGCTACCCGGTTAAGTAAATGGTCGAAAACGACCGCACAGCGTTTGTCATGGGACGGATTAATTTCGACTTTGTGGGTCCAGCAGCTTACGGAGATAAAATCGTTACCCGCCGGGAGTTACTAGAAATCTCCAATTCCACCCTACTTTGGCAATGCACCGCCTCTCGGCGCGAAGACGACCGAACAGTTACTCATGGCACAGCAACCCGCGTATACGCAGAGATCCAACAAGACGGTTCACTCAAAGCTATCCGCATTACGGATCACATTAGACGCTTGCTAGGTGCGACTGCATCCAGCGGTCCTGATAGTGGCAAAACCGATTCCACTAACACATAAGGGGCTTGGACATGGCCGACTCAATGATTGAAAAGCTTCAGGCAACTGCGACCATGACCAACGGTGTTGCTGCCTGGGCTGAAACCCCATCCTCTAAATCTAAGACTACAAAGCAGCAGGGAATTGGGAGAGAAAACCGGTATTAACAATTTTTGACTGAGGCCAAACAAAATCCAAACTAGCGAAGCCATTGTCATGTATGCAATACCTTGAGCATACGGTGTTGTCTGGACAAGGATTTCAGTTGTTTCGTTACCAAAAAATAGTCCAAGTCCAGTGACAAAAACGATTGTTCCAGTCCATTGCAACTTCTTAAATGGCTCTCCCAAAATCAAAACGCTCGCCAAAAGTAACCCAATGGGTCCGAGTTGAATGATTATCTGGCTGGTCGCTACGGGTATATTTTGAAGTGCATTTAGAAAAACTACCTGATTAACAAGTAATGCCGATATGGCCAGAGCTAGTAGAGTGCCGTGCTTTGAACCAATGCGAGGCAGGATGTTTTTTTCTGTCTGACATGGATGTAAAAAGGGATCATGACGATCGCGAAAGCGAAACGAAATAAATTGAGCGTATAGTGATCGATTGTGCCAAGCAGACCCTTGGAAACGACTGGTAACAATGCCCAAGAGGCGACCGCTACAAGGACCAACGACCCACCAAGTTTCGCATTGCGGGTAGTTGCGCGGCTCATACGTTAAGTAGCCTCAATTTGATGTGTTCTGTTTCATGCGGGTTCGCACATTTTGCTACTCAGCGGAGAGGTTTACGATGGATTGCCCGCTTTGCACCATCGTAAGATTCCCACGAATGGGTCTGGTCAGTTGTCGATGGCGCGGCCCTTACTACGATTGTTGGTGATGCAACACACTTTTCAATCAACATTAGATCTCACGTGAATTCCTGATTGTCAGATGCTCAGGAGTGTCGTGACCGATTGGGTCAAAACTCAAGCAGCGTTTCACGTCGATGTTTGTGGTTGGGCGAATCGAATTTTTTACTGGTCATACCAGTATTGACATGACCAATCAATGGCATAGACTGTACATTGGTTCGAATAGCGTATACAGTATATTGCATATTGTATGTTAGAAGAATCACAACTACGTTTGTAATTTTTGATTTAAAGAAAGCTAAGATTGATTGGATAGTCTTAATACAAAAAATAGGGGGCTAGAATGTATAAAGCACACCGGATGAAATTGTCCACCTTCTCTATGGTTCAGTTGTCACTTGCAGTACTGGCGGGGGGGGGGAATTGGTCTTGAAGCCAGAGCGCAAGTAGCTGCCAATGAGGTTAAGGAAGCTGCCATCGAAGAAGTAGTGGTCACAGCCCGTAAGAAAGAGGAAAGCCTTCAGGACACTCCCATATCAATAGCGGCGTTCTCCTCAACCGATATTGAAGAACGTGGCATGGTCGACTTTTCAGATATAGGTGAGTTCACGCCGAATGTCACATTCGATTTTACCTCCGCAATCGCCGCGGGAAACTCGGCTGCAATCATAATGATTCGCGGTGTAGGGACAAGCGATTGGGCTTTGCCAGTCGACCCGGGAGTCGGGCTGTACTTGGATGACGTGTACATCGCACGTACAGTGGGTCAAGTTATGGACACGGTCGACGTGGAGCGTATTGAAGTGTTACGCGGTCCTCAGGGTACTTTGTTCGGTCGAAATACTATTGGTGGCGCAATTTCCGTGGTGACTAAAAAGCCCAGCACAGACGAGTTGTTTGGCCGAGTTGAGGCGTCAGTCGGAGAGTACAATCGAAGGGATTTTAACGCCTATATTAACGTGCCCTTGAGCGAAACTTTTGCAGGTAGCCTGTCTGTATCAAGTAGAACTCGCGACGGTTACGTCAAGAATCGTTTTCCTGGCGCACCGGATTTGGGAGACAACGATGATCTTTCGGGGAGGATGGCGTTTCGTTGGGAACCGTCCGATAGAGTTACGATAAACATTTCAGGAGACTACTCAACAACTGACGAATCACCTGCTGCCAATGTTCTGATTGACGTGATAGAAGATCCTGCAGACCCAAATAAAGGATTTACCCCCCTAAACAACATGCTTTCTGGGGATACGCAATGTACGGATTTAAACGATCCTGGAAGATTTAGCAATACAGCGTGCTACAACAGACAATGGGTTCTAGGTCCATTCGAAACTAATAGTAGTCATAGAAGTTCAACGCCTGAGTTGCAAAACGAAGACCGTTTTGGTATTGCCGTTCGGCCCGCTTCTGAATTGGATGTTTGGGGGTTGTCAGGGACAATTGAATGGGACATTTCGGATACACTCACCTTTAAGTCCATTAGCGCACACAGACGCGTAGAGGATGGATTCTGGTCAAGGGATTCAGGCCATTCCGGAAACCAGAATCATGTTCTTGGCAGAACAACAAATCTGTACGAACAAAAACAGACCACTCAAGAGTTTCAATTGTTGGGTGCCGCCTTTGAGGATAAGCTCTCCTACCTGGCTGGTCTCTATTACCTGGAAGAAGAAGGTGAGCATCTTGATGTAGTGGAGCTCCTACTTAACACTGTTTTCGATAGCGGCGGTACGATTGACAACACAAGTCAGGCGATATTCGCTCAAGGCACTTACGATTTTACGGACAAGTTCAGTGTAACTGTTGGTCTACGGTATACGGATGAAGAAAAGGAATTTGTTGCACAGTCAGTGGTCGGCCTAGACGAAGCGAACCCTGAACTTGGAGGCAATGGATTGCTGACGGGTACTTCAGATTGTCTGGATAATCCAATTCCGCTCCCAGGCAATGGAGCCTGCGTGCTGCCTAATACACCCGCTCAGTCAGACACATCAGAAACACAGCCTTATTTCAATTTTTCATATCGTTGGTCTGAAGATCTGATGACGTATGCATCGTATGCAGAAGGCTTTAAGGCCGGTGCCTTCACTCAGAGAGTGTTCCCACCTGCATTGGCAACACCAACCGCTGGTCCAGAATTTGTTGAGGTGTACGAATTGGGGTTTAAGTCGACCTGGTTTGATAATCGCATGCGTCTAAACGGTGCAGTGTTTTTTAACGACTACACCGATCTACAAGTTAACGTCAACGCAGCGACCGGTACGACCGGTACGGACGGCGGCGTCGTGATCGGGACCGTCACGGACAATGCCGCAGCGGCAGAAATCAAAGGGCTCGAACTCGAAATGACATTCGTCCCAACACATGCTTGGCTAATCCAAGTAGGAATCGGTTATCTAGATGCAGAGTACGTCGACTTAGGCGCGAGCGTAGCAGGTTTGACACTTGATTCAGAACTAGTTAACGCACCAGAATGGAACGTGACCGTTGCAGGACAGTATGAATTTGGTCTTGGAGAACTCGGTAGTCTCACGACAAGGGTGGACTATTCGTATACGAGTGAAATTCACAACGATTCTCAGAACTTTGCACAGTTGGTTCAATCTGGATATTCGCTGGTTAATGCTGGTGTTACTTGGCGGGACAATGATGACTTGTGGTCGGCCACATTGGGCGGACGAAATTTAGCAGATAAGACTTACCTGGTGACTGGGTTCGGCGGCTCAGGCATCGTCGAAGGTGTCTACGGCTTGCCGCGAACTTGGTCCTTCTCAATACGTAGAAGTTTCTAGAAGAATTGTTGAGAAAGGGTCGTTCTGAAGGTTTGAACGTTCCTTGTATCTGTGGCTATAGAGTGGTTGGTGTATGGTAACCACTACCCCACTTTGTACGCGGTAAAGGGGAGTAGAACTACCCTTGAAAGGGTATGGTGTTATGACCAAACGAAATGACGAGAACGAAGCGAGGCCTACGTCACGCCGAGGTTTTATTAAGAAATCCGCAAGTCTTGGTGCTTTGGCGTTATTTCCCGCTCTGACTTCGAACAGCACATTCTCGGAAGTTGCTGAGAGTGGCGTATCAATAGTTGATCGGGCTACGACTGCAGCCGACCCAAACTTCGTACGATATCGCGATGCTATGGTATGGCAAGTTGCAAAACCCAATCGGTCGCCAGACTACATCATGGATGCAAGATCTGTAGAGGATGTCATTACTGCTGTAAATTACGCTCGGGAAAATGATCTTAAGATTATTGCAAGGAGTGGTGGCCACAGTATTTCAGGGTCCTTTTTGCGTGACAACGGTATTCTGTTGAATATGGGCGGGATGCAGCAGGTTTCGATCGATCCGAAGAAAAAAATTGCGGCGGTGGAGCCTGGCGTGCTCGGGCCTGTACTTTTATACCGGCTACAAGAACATGGACTTGCATTTCCTGTGGCACGGGGTGCTAGTGTTGCGATCGGTGGCTACGTCCTTGGGGGAGGATTGGGATTCAATCCCAACACCTGGGGTCTTGCGTACGCCTCGATTGTGGCAGCGGAAGTTGTTCTTGCTGATGGTACGTTGGTTACAGTGAGCGAGCGGGAACATTCCGACATCTATTGGGCTATCCGTGGTGCGGGCCCAGGCTTTTTTGGTGTCATCACAAAGTATTATCTACAGGCGTATGACACACCAGATACACTGATGACTTCGCAGTACATTCACCCCTTATCCGCTTACGAGAAGGTGGGAGAAGCCCTAGAGGAACTCGTACCCACAAGTGATCATAGACTGGAACTCATATTACTCCTTACGAGCAATCCGGACCGGGAAGCGATAGCTCAGGGCGGGCCCAAACAAGTGTGTATCGTAAATGTTGTTGCCTACGGCGATGAAGAGATAGATGCTCAAACGTTGCTTGCTAGCGTATCAAAAAGTGCGCTTGGACGTGATACGTTGAGCAAGAGAGAATTCCAGCCTACAAGCCTCGCCCAGCTTACCGGAGACACGAGTGAAGCATTTCCACATGGCAGAATGGCTACGGAAGGAGTTTGGAGTGACTCCATTGCGCCAGTGATTGCCACTCTGCGTGGTCAGATGGAAAATGCGGTAACACCAATAACGACAATCAGTATTCGATTTGTTGGGAACAAAGTACTGTATGACAACGCGGCTTTTTCACGTATTGGCACGACTAACATCCTTTCAGTTTTGACTTGGAAGGATGAACAAGATGATGTCGTGGTGCAGAAGTGGTTGGACGATACGATGTCATCATTGCAACCCTACTCCTTGGGCTACTATATCAACAATGAAGATATTGTCAGGTTTCCGGAACGAAATGAGCAGTCCTTTGATGCTACTAGTTGGAAGAGGCTTCGAGCGTTGCGCAAAAAGTACGATCCTGACCGCGTTTTCCATGACTATTTTGGGACTGCCTAGGCAGGTCATAGTCGGGTGATGTTAGAGGTCGGTTTTCATCCTAGCAACGAATCCACCCAGCATTGACTCTAATTGACTGGCCACCGCTAGAGAAATGTCCTCTTGATGGGGTTGTGAGACGACTTGAACCCCCAAGGGCAAAGCACTTTCTTCGGCGACTGCGACTGGTACTACGGTTGAAGGTACTCCTGCAATCGCATAGGTATGAACAAAGTTGAACCCTTCGTACTTGTAATAATCTGCTTCAGAGTGACCAAACGGAGGATGCATATGCAGTGGTGCCGGTCCAGGCGTCACTGGACAAATAACTGCATCGAAATTGCTCAGAAATCGTCGGACACGCAAACGAAACTCGAAAAACCTTTTCTGTGTTTCGAAAAAATCTGCCACACTAAGTGGCTTGCCGAACCCGTTCAATAGCGTCCTAAACTGCGCGTGGTGTCGATCATTGCTACCTTCGAGATCTTGCCTTGTTCGAATTCCACCATCCGCACCGACCATAGTAAAAAAGATCTCTGTGGCGTCTTTTACATCCGGAGGTGATACTTCGAAAACTGCAGCCCCTGCTTTTTCGAGCGCGATGATGGAAGCAGCGATTGCTGTTTTGGTTTCTTGACTGCTCTTTGCGAGCCCATCATCGCAATAAAACCCAATCCGCAGCTCGCGCAAATCAACCTCGCGATGATCACCCATAGCAGAAATAGAGGCGTAGGGATCGATACCATCCGGACCAGCCATAATTGGCAGTAACAATGCAAGGTCCTCAATATACCGAGCCATTGGTCCAATGCACATCATATCCCGATAGCCCGTATCGCGAGTGTAAGGCCAATGACCTGTATCTGGTATTCTTCCAACTGTCGGGCGTATTCCCACAGTGCCACAGTAATGGCTGGGTACACGTATCGAACCTCCGCCATCGACACCAATTCCTACCAACGTCGCGTCAGCTCCTAGCAATGCTGCTTCGCCACCTGTTGATCCACCTGGCGTACGGTCGACATCGATAGGATTGTTTGTTCTACCAAATAGGGCGTTGTCGGTCTCATAGGAAGACGAATACTCTGGCAGGTTGGTTTTTCCGATGAGGATCGCCCCGGCGGCACGCAGTCGAGCGATTGATGATGCATCCTTTGTTGGTAGATAGTTTTCGCGAGCATACGAACCACCTGTAGCCTTAAAACCAATCACATCTATTGAGTCTTTAACGGTAATCGGCAAGCCTTCGAGTGATCTTGCGTCGCCATTTTGACGATGTTTGTCTGCCATTTTGGCTTCCGCCATGGATTGTTCACGATCCATGGCTATCATTGCGTTAATGGAGGGATTTACTGCTTCAATCCGTTCGATGACTGACTGCATCAGCTCCGCAGAGCTAATCTGCTTTGAATTTAGCAGGCGTAGCGTTTCCACAGCCGAAGGATTGGTGTCACTCATTGTCACGAGCGAATATCAGTGTTCTTAGCATTGCGTGATGCGAATTGTAGCCGAAGGACTTAAATTGCTCGCTATCTGCGCGAATGGCAGGCATTGCGTCAGAGTCCAGTGCCAGCACCAACGTCTCTAAATCATCAAAAACAACTTCGTTGCCAATGATTATTGCGTCGTTCGGGACTTCGCCAACATTCTCGTAATTGATCGGCAAATAGCACAATACGTTTTGAATGCCAGGTAGCTTCGCTAACACGGGTGGGTGGTTCTTTGTATAGAACTCCACGAACTCCGCTTGGTTTGTGACAGGACCGTAGTATCGCACGACGAATGACAATGGCGATGTTCGCGGAGGTGGTAGATCATGGTTTGGTATTGGGTAATGGGCGGTTTCGAAAAACTCTAAGTTAACTTTTTCGAAATTTCCTGAGAGTTCATCAGGCTCTTTGAGTAGCTGATGAAATTCGTCCGAACTTACTAGTGCTTGCGCTGCTGCCAGTGATTTGACCTCTATTTCAATCATACCGGTTGGTGATGGAACGTCATCCATTCTGGGGACATCACCAGGATATGGTTCGTAGTACTCTACTATTTCGACTTTTGGATTACCCATTAGCATGTCGAGTGGCTCATGTAGATAGTATTTTTTCAGATTCGCTGGAGATAGTCCGAGAGCCCATACGGTGACAAAAATCGTTACTTTCACTCAGTGCCTCCAGTAGTTGTTGCTTGAAATTGCCATAGGAGTTTCGGTTTTTAGGGCTAAATCCCTAGGCAAACATTCGTGTAGATCCGACCAGATTTAACGGGAATGCGCATATTTTGTTTCTTTCTTGGGAAATCGCCAATGAATATGCAGTATACACTATAATCAAACTGGCAACATAGAGAGAGATGCATCCGTATTCAAGACTGCAATAAAATTAGGGTCATGACCCAAATTAAACTATAACAGTTTAGCTGTAAGCTCTAACTTGGATTTGTAACTAACTTGGATTTGTATGATGCAACCGGGGATCTGTGCCATATCTAGCTGAGCTGATGCAGACATGACCGCCTCCATGACATGACCGCGTCTTGGGCAAGGAAGGATGATAATGCGTGATGGTGCCCTGGAAGCTGAACCTATACTTGCTGCCCTGAAAAGCAGGTGTTCGGCTGACCATTACCAGCGGGTTGCGTTGGAAATTCATGCTCGCATCGGTTCCACCAATAGTCATGTGATGGCGAAACTGGATGTCCATGAGGACACTATTCATCTTTGCCTGGCGGAAATGCAAACCGCGGGTCGGGGGCGCCGGGGCCGGTCCTGGGTCAGCCCATCAGGGAAGAATATCTACCTGAGTATCGGGCTATTTATCAAGCGAACCCTGGCAGACCTCGGTGGTCTCTCACTGGTGTCTGGTATTTGCGTGGTGGAGGTCTTACGGCGACTTGGAATCCGGGACGCAGGCCTTAAATGGCCCAACGATCTGTTGCTGGAAGGGGGTAAGTTGGGCGGGCTACTGGTGGAATTGCATACCCCGGCTTTAAGTAAAAAAGAGGCGGACAAAAAAGACTTGCCGGGCATAGGTGTGGTCATTGGCATAGGTATCAATCTTGCCTTGAGTCCTGATGAAGCAAGTTTAATTGAGCAGCCCTGGAGTCAACTTTCTTCTCGGCTGGAGGTGTCCCGTAACCAACTAGCGGGCGAGTTGGTGGGGGAAATACTGACCGCCATTGAGGCTTTTACTGCTGCTGGCTTTGCGCCCTTTATGGACCTGTGGCGTGAATACAATCTCTATGCGGGCAAGGAAGTTGAAGTCTTAAGCGGTGAGCAGCGGCTCCGCGGCATAGATAGAGGCGTGAATGGCAAAGGGAATCTGTTGCTGGACACTGAGACAGGTTTGGTGGAATGTCAGTCGGGAGAGGTCAGTATGAGGCTTCTAGATACGCCCTAATGCTGTTTTCAGCAGCCCTTACTGAAGTAGCCCTCTTTTAATAGGGGGTGATAGGGGGTGAAAGGCACTGCATCTCGTCAAAATTCAGTCGTTAAAATTCGTGTCGTTAAAATTCGTTGAAACTACTCTGAAATTGCAGTAGTATTCGCACCGCTCTTGCCAGGGTCCCGGGTTTTCTGCTTCTCGCTAAGTCGGTTTTTGATGCTTGCTGATGATATTTATTCTGGTGCATTTTGCTAGCGCTACGAGAATGTCATTATTTTTCTGCCCGGAATTATCGTCATCATGCCGCTATAGCTCAGTTGGTAGAGCAACTGATTTGTAATCAGTAGGTCCCGAGTTCGACTCTTGGTGGCGGCACCAACGGCTCCTCAGGACAGTAGTTAGAACATAGTAGCACTCTTCTTTTATGTAAATTGTTTTATGTGTGAGGTTGGTAGCAGGGCGTAGCAGGAATTAATCGTCAAAATTTGGTTTGACAAGCATGCGTCTCATAGGCAGAATTTGGCGCCACTTTTCGGAGGGGTACCTGAGTGGTCAAAGGGATCAGACTGTAAATCTGACGCGCGAGCTTCGGTGGTTCGAATCCACCCCCCTCCACCAGAGAAGCTCGCAGATGGTGCTGTCAGAGTCGTGTTTAGCAGGGCGGGTAGATGAGCCCTCAGCGGGAGCCCTCAGCGGTTTATAAAGAAGTTATATAAGGAGCCCTCAGCGAGAGCCCTCAGCGGTTTTATAAAGAAGTTATATAAGGAGCCCTCAGCGGTTTATAAGGAGCCCTCAGCGAGAGAGCCCTCAGCGGTTTATAAAGAGAGTCATATAAAGAGTAATAAAGAGTCCTCAGCGGCTTGTATGTAAAGAATGATATGAGCGGGCTCTTGCATGCCAAGCACAAAACAAGTGCAAGGTAGCAATAGCCAGACAAGCAATAGTCGGACAAGCAATGGCGGGTATAGTTTAGTGGTAGAACCTCAGCCTTCCAAGCTGATGACGCGAGTTCGATCCTCGCTACCCGCTCCAGGAAGGTTTCTGTCCGGAAGAAGTGTTATGAAATTGCGCTCATATAGCTCAGTCGGTAGAGCACTTCCTTGGTAAGGAAGAGGTCACCGGTTCAAATCCGGTTATGAGCTCCATCTGCCAAGCGTGAGAAAGTGCAAAATAGTGTGACTGATAGCGTGACCAATAGCGTGACTAATAGTGTGACCAGTGCAAGCAACCAGGCGTTTTTAACGTCCAGATGACTAGTGATGAGGAGTAATCTGAATGTCCAAAGAGAAGTTTGAGCGGGTCAAACCGCACCTGAATGTAGGCACCATCGGTCATGTTGACCATGGTAAAACCACCCTGACGGCAGCGATCACCAAGGTCTGCTCGGAAGTCCATGGCGGCGGCGAGTTCCAGGCTTTTGACGCGATTGATAATGCCCCAGAGGAACGAGAGCGCGGTATTACGATTGCAACCTCGCATGTTGAATACGATTCCGCTAAGCGGCACTACGCCCATGTTGACTGCCCAGGGCACGCAGATTATGTGAAGAACATGATCACTGGTGCGGCTCAGATGGACGGGGCAATTCTGGTAGTTTCCGCCGCTGATGGCCCCATGCCGCAGACTCGCGAGCATATTCTGCTGTCCAAGCAGGTAGGCGTGCCGCATATAGTGGTCTTCCTCAACAAGGCAGACATGGTTGATGACCAGGAACTCGTGGAGTTGGTGGAGATGGAAGTGCGCGAGTTGCTGGATCAGTATGAATTCCCTGGTGATGATACGCCGATCATCGTTGGTAGCGCCCTGAAGGCGCTGGAAGGTGACGCCTCGGAGATGGGCACCCAGGCAATATTGAAACTGGTAGAAACGCTAGATGAATACATTCCAGAGCCGAAGCGGAATATTGACCAGCCGTTTTTGATGCCCATAGAAGATGTCTTCTCTATATCGGGACGGGGGACGGTAGTGACCGGCCGAATTGGTCGCGGCATCATTAATGTGGGTGATGAAATGGAAATTGTCGGTATCAGAGACACCCAAAAGACCACCTGTACGGGCGTAGAGATGTTCCGCAAGTTGCTAGATGAAGGACGAGCGGGAGAGAATGTCGGCATCCTGCTACGTGGCACCAAGCGGGAAGAAGTGGAGCGGGGTCAGGTGCTCGCGGCACCGGGTTCCATTACTCCGCACACGAAGTTTGACGGCGAGGTTTATGTCCTATCCAAGGACGAGGGCGGTCGCCACACGCCATTTTTTAAGGGCTATAAGCCACAGTTTTTCTTTGAGACCACCGATGTCACCGGCTCCGTAGAATTGCCAGAAGGTACGGAAATGGTAATGCCTGGCGATAATGTGACCATGTCAGTTGAACTGATAGCACCTATAGCCATGGAGGAAAATCAGCGTTTTGCTATTCGTGAAGGTGGGCGAACAGTGGGTGCTGGGGTCGTTACGAAGATCAATCAGTAACGGCTCGGCATTGATATTACCATTGATATTACACTAGTCAGGATACGTCGGGTTTAGGCCAGTAGCTCAATCGGCAGAGCGGCGGTCTCCAAAACCGCAGGTTGGGGGTTCGATTCCCTCCTGGCCTGCCATCCCTTTTGAGAGCGAGCCTAGCAAAGGAACAATGAGTATAAAACCGGAAACGCAGGAATATCGGCTGGACCCTGCCAAGTGGGTGGTCATTCTGGCGATTGTCGCTGGGGGTATTTACGCTAATTCCTATTATGCCGTTGTGGAGCCGCTGTATCGGGCACTGGCGGGGTTGGGCATGGCCGGGCTTGTGATCGCGATCATGTTGCAGACCGAGCGGGGTGCTGCCGTCTGGTCTTTAGCACGGGAAGCGAGAGTTGAGATTAGGAAGGTCGTTTGGCCGACGCCACAGGAAACGAGCCAAACCACGGTGATAGTCGTCCTGGTGGTCATATTCGTCGCCTTGATTCTTTGGGCACTTGATTCGGGGCTCAGCTGGGGGGTGCGCGGTGTTATCGGCTAGGTTGGGGGAAGGGAGCAGATAGTGGATAAGCGCTGGTATGTCGTCCATGCCTATTCGGGCTATGAAAAGCAAGTCATGCGTGCCCTGAAGGAACGGATAGATTTGTCTGGCTTCGCGGAGAAGTTCGGGGAAGTCCTCGTCCCTACCGAAGAAGTGGTCGAAATGAAAGCCGGGAAGAAACGCCGTAGCGAGCGAAAATTCTTCCCCGGCTATGTACTGGTTGAGATGGCACTGGATGATGATACCTGGCATCTGGTCAAGGAAACACCACGGGTGATGCGATTTGTCGGTGGCAAGGCAGAAGAGCCGGCGGCGATCACTAATCAGGAAGCCGATATCATTCTCCAACGGGTGCAAACAGGCAGTGAACATGCAACACCCAAGACGGTCTATGAGGCGGGCGAGCTGATCAGAATTGTTGACGGGCCCTTCAATGACTTCAATGGTCTTGTGGAAGAAGTCAACTATGAGAAGAATCGCTTGCAGGTGTCAGTGATGATATTTGGTCGCTCAACGCCGGTTGAATTGGATTTTGATCAGGTAGAGAAGGGCTAGACAGGGTCCGCATCAAGCGGGAGGAAGTTACTATGGCAAAAAGAAATCATGGCAAAAAAAACGATTGAGGCCTATATCAAATTGCAGGTTGCTGCCGGCAAGGCGAATCCAAGCCCGCCGGTGGGCCCCGCCCTGGGTCAGCATGGTTTGAATATCATGGAGTTTTGCAAGGCATTCAATGCCGAGACCCAGTCTCTGGAAGCGGGTCTGCCTATACCGGTGGTGCTCACGGTGTATAGCGACAAGAGTTTCACCTTCATCAAGAAAACACCCCCCGCCTCCGTATTGTTGATGAAGGCAGCCGGTATCTCCAAGGGTAGCCCCGAACCGCATGTGGAGAAGGTAGGCAAGGTGACGCGCGCCCAACTGGAAGAAATAGCGACCACCAAGATGCCTGACCTGACGGCAAAGGATATGGATGCGGCGGTGCGAACCATCGCGGGGAGCGCCCGAGCTTCCGGCATAGAAACAGAAGGTGTGGTGTAAATGGCAAGACTGACAAAAAAAGCCCGTGCCTATCAAGAAAAGATAGATGCTGGCAAATTTTACCCGGTAGCCGAGGCCGTCTCGTTGCTCAATGAGCTCTCTGGGGTGAAATTCAAAGAATCTATGGATATCAGTATCAACCTAGGCATTGATCCGAAAAAGTCAGACCAGGTAGTGCGCGGTGCCACTGTCTTGCCGCATGGGACTGGCAAGCAGGTGCGCGTGGCCGTCTTTGCTCAGGGCGACAAGGCAAATGAGGCGGCGGCGGCGGGTGCTGAGCTGGTGGGTATGGATGATCTCGCCACTAGTGTCAAGGCAGGGAAGTTGGATTTTGATCTAGTCATCGCCACCCCGGACACCATGCGAATCGTGGGTCAGTTAGGGCAAATTCTGGGACCTAGAGGTTTGATGCCCAACCCTCGTCTCGGCACGGTGACCATGGATGTTGGTGCAGCCGTCACCAATGCCAAGGCAGGGCAGGTGAGATACCGAACAGATAAAAACGGCATCGTCCACGGTGGCATTGGCAGAGTTGGTTTTGAACCGGCAAGCATCAAGGAAAATATCGAAGCATTGATTAATGATTTGAAGAAAGTAAAACCCGCATCGGCAAAGGGCACCTACATTAAAAAAATCGTGCTCTCCACCACTATGGGCGCCGGTATTCCGATTGATCAAGCGTCATTGGATATTTAATAAACGCCATTTTGCGCGGATGCCAGGGACTTTGTATATAAGAGCTTTGTACATAAGAGATTTGTACATAAGCACTTTGTATATAAGCACTTTGCATATAAAAACAAGGAGTAGATGACTGTGCCCATAGGGAGCGAAGAGAAACAAGCCATCGTGGCGGAGGTGCATGCCACAGCGGGTAAGGCACTCTCAGCGGTGATGGCAGATTACCGAGGGGTTTCTGTCGGTGCTATGACGCAGCTCAGGAAGCAAGCCCGTGCCGCGGGGGTACAGGTGCGGGTGGTGCGCAATAGGCTTGCGAAAAGAGCCTTTGAGGGCACCGATTTCGCGTGTATGAATGAGATGTTTTCTGGACCGAGTATTCTTGCGTTTTCATTAGAAGAACCCGGCGCGGGGGCGAGGATTTTCCAAGCCTTCGCCAAGGAAAACAAGGCGTTTGAAATCAAAGCCTTGAGCATCGGCGGGGCTCTGTTGCCCGCCACTCAGATAGAGGTGTTGGCGCAACTCCCGACACGGGATGAAGCCCTGTCGAGCATGCTGGCTGTCATGCTTGCTCCCGTTACTAGCCTGGCAAGAAGCCTGCAAGATCTGCCGGGAAGAATCACCCGGGTGGTTGCTGCCCTAAGGGATCAGAAGCAGTCAACAGCAGATTAAAAACATAACCATAGATAAACCATAAAATCCTTATTGACCACTAAGCGGAGACAGTAGCCATGTCATTATCCAAAGATGAAATATTGAACGCCATTGCTGAGATGAGTGTAATGGATGTCGTCGGCCTCGTTACAGCAATGGAGGAAAAGTTCGGCGTCTCTGCCGCGGTTGCGGTCGCCCCGGCAGCAGTAGCCGGGGGGGCCGCCGCGGGTGAAGCGGGCGCGGCAGCAGAGCAGACCGAGTTTGAACTTGTGATCATTGCCGCCGGCGAGAAGAAGGTCGCCGCTATCAAGGTGGTGCGTGCCGTCACTGGGCTGGGCTTGAAAGAAGCCAAAGCCGTGGTAGATGAAGCACCTTCTACCGTGAAGGAAGGTTTGAGCAAGGAAGACGCTGAAACATTCAAGCAGCAGTTTGAAGAAGCAGGCGCCACCGTAGAAATCAAGTAGCCTTGGCTTTGTGCCAAGAGAAGCGCAAACCCGACGATGCAATATCGTTGGTGCGCTGTCTATGTCACACGATGTCGGTCACGCGATGTTCGTATCTGTTAATTGACTAGCCAGGAGAGCTGAATGGCCGCCTATTCATTTACTGAAAAAAAACGCATTAGGAAGGACTTTGGCAAGTTGGACCGGGTGATGGATATTCCGCACCTGCTTGCTATACAACTGGAATCCTACCAGAAGTTTACTCAAGAAGATGTCGCGCCCCAAGAGCGCATCGACAAAGGCTTGCATCAAGCATTCCAATCCGTTTTTCCGATTGTGAGCTACTCCGGGAGTGCCTCGCTTAATTATGTCAGTTATCACCTGGGCAAACCCCTGTTTGATGTCAAAGAAAGCCAACTGCGCGGTCTCACCTATGCCGCACCCCTGAGGGTGAGCATGCAACTGGTCATCTATGACAAGGAATCGTCAAACAAGTCCGTTAAAGAGGTACGGGAGCAGGAAGTCTATATGGGTGAGATTCCGCTGATGACCAATAACGGTACCTTTGTCGTCAATGGTATAGAGCGAGTGATTGTCTCCCAGTTGCATCGGTCGCCCGGTGCCTTCTTTAGCGATGACAAGGGTAAGACTGCGGGGAACAAGTTGCTCTACTCTGCCCGAGTCATTCCCATGCGTGGCTCCTGGTTGGATTTTGAGTTTGATTCGAAGGACTGTCTCTATGTGCGGATTGACCGCAAGAAGAAACTCCCGGCGACAGTGCTACTCAAAGCATTGAGCTACACCACGGGGGACATCTTGGAGATGTTCTTTGATAGCGACACCTTCAAGCTTCAGAAGGGACGTTATTCTCTTAGGATTACTAAGGTAGAGCGTTTCCGCGGGGAAACTATCGGCTTTGATATCAAGAATAGTCGTGGCGAGGTCATTGTTGAGGCAAACAGCAAGATCACGCCTCGGCATATCCGGGATATGAAAGCTGCCAACATCAAGCGCTTGGACTGTCCCGCTGAATATGTGCATGGGCATATTTTGATGGATGATATTGTTGACCAGGAAACCGGCGAAATACTGGTGCCTTGTAATAGTGTCATTGATGAAGAACTGCTCGCTAAGCTAGAAGAGGTGGGCATCTCCAGCTTCCGGACTATCTACACCAATGATGTGAATCGAGGCCCTTTTATTGCTGACACCTTAAACATTGATGCCACCAAAAACCGGCTTGAAGCCCTGGTGGAAATTTATCGCATGATGCGTCCCGGTGAACCGCCGACTGCAGACTCCGCGGAGAATCTTTTCAAAAGTCTGTTCTTTTCCCCCGACCGTTACGATCTCTCACTAGTCGGGAGAATGAAGTTTGATCTGCGCCTGGGCCGGCAAGGAGTACCTGGAGCAGGTATTCTTTCCGACCAGGACATCATTGATGTGATGCACTGCCTCATCAAAATCAGAAATGGCGAAGAGTCAGTTGATGACATAGACCATCTGGGTAACAGACGGGTGAGATCAGTCGGTGAAATGTCAGAAAATGCCTTTCGCTTAGGGCTTATCAGGATTGAAAGAGCCGTGAAGGAAAAGTTAAGCCTGGCCGAAGCAGATGAATTGACGCCCCAGGATCTCATCAATGCCAAACCGATTTCCGCTGCAGTAAAAGAGTTTTTCGGTTCCGCTCAGTTGTCGCAATTTATGGATCAGGAAAACCCGCTCGCGGAAGTGACCCACAAACGTAGGGTGTCCGCTCTGGGCCCGGGTGGTTTAACCCGGGAAAGAGCCGGCTTTGAGGTGCGTGATGTGCATCCCACCCACTATGGTCGTGTCTGCCCGGTGGAAACACCAGAAGGCTCCAACATAGGGCTGATCAGTTCATTGGCGACCTATGCCAAGACGAACGACTACGGATTTTTAGAAAGCCCTTACCGGAAGGTAGTCAATAGCAAGGTAACCAATGAGGTGGAGTATCTATCGGCCATTGTGGAAGGTGATTATGTCATCGCTCAGGCGAGTACCCCCATGACGCCTAGCGGCCGGTTGATTGATGATCTGGTAGAGGTCCGCCATCAGGGTGAGTTTACCAAGATGCCCCGACAAAGAGTGGATTTTATGGATGTCTCGCCACAGCAGATGGTGTCCGTGGCGGCCTCCTTGATTCCCTTTCTTGAGCATGATGATGCTAACCGCGCACTCATGGGTGCCAATATGCAACGTCAAGCAGTGCCGATACTGCGCGCCGAGAAGCCACTGGTGGGTACGGGTATGGAGCGGGTCCTTGCCAGAGATTCAGGGGTTTGCGTCACTGCCAAACGGGGTGGCCTGGTGGAGACGGTGGAAGCCGGGCGCATCGTTATCAGAGTCAATCGGGCGGAGACTGAAAGTGGTGAAGCCGGCGTTGATATCTACAATCTGACGAAGTACACCCGCTCCAATCAAAACACCTGCATCAACCAGAAACCCCTCGTCAAAGAAGGCGACCGGATAGCACGGCAAGACATCCTGGCTGATGGACCCTCTATTGATACTGGCGAACTGGCGCTGGGTCAGAATATTCGGGTCGCCTTTATGACCTGGAAGGGCTACAACTTTGAGGATTCCATTCTGGTATCAGAAAATCTGGTCAAAGAAGATCGGTTCACCAGCATCCATATTCAGGAACTGGTCTGTACCGCCCGAGATACCAAATTAGGCTCGGAAGAAATTACCGCCGACATCCCTAATGTCAGTGAAGGCGCGCTCTTGAAACTGGACGAATCCGGTATCGTCTATATCGGTGCTGAGGTGGATGCCGGGGACATTCTGGTCGGTAAGGTAACTCCCAAGGGGGAAACCCAACTCACCCCCGAAGAGAAATTGCTACGCGCAATCTTTGGCGAGAAGGCATCCGATGTTAAGGATACTTCTCTCCGAGTACCGAGTAGTTACAAGGGTACCGTCATTGATGTGCATGTATTCACCCGGGACGGGATTGATAAGGACGAACGCGCCAAGTCCAATGAGCGGCAAGCGCTTGCCGAAGAACGCAAGAACATTGATGAAGAGTTCCACATCCTGAAAACGGCACTCAGCGAACGGCTGATTACCTCATTGGTCGGCGGGAAGGTCATCAAGCCCCCTAAGGCGGGGGAGCTCAGCCTCGCGAAGGGCAATCTGGCGACCAAGGCTTATCTCACCGCACTTAGATTTGAAGACCTTCTCCAATTACGACTAAAAGAAAACAAGTTGAATGTGTTGTTGGAGCAGGTCAGGACCCAGTGGAAAAAATACGAAGATGATTTGGAGGCACGATATAAGGAACAGGAAGCCAAGATCACCAGTGGTGATGACCTGGCACCTGGAGTGCTGAAGGTGGTGAAGGTCTACCTCGCCGTGAAGCGCCGCATTCAACCCGGCGACAAGATGGCCGGAAGACACGGTAACAAGGGTGTTATCTCAGTGATCAAACCGGTTGAAGATATGCCCTTTGATGCTAATGGCGAACCCATTGACATAGTGCTAAACCCGCTGGGCGTTCCCAAACGTATGAATGTTGGGCAGATATTGGAAACCCACCTCGGCTGGGCAGCCCAGGGACTGGGCGTCAAAATAGGGAAGATGCTGGACCAGCAACGCAAGGTGTCTGAAGTGCGGCGCTTTCTTGATAAGATCTATAACAAGGTCGGCGGTCGCAAAGAAGAATTGAGTAATTTCAAAGATCCAGAATTGCTGGAGATGGCACACAACCTTCGCGGGGGTGTGCCGATGGCAACGGGTGTGTTTGACGGTGCCAGCGAGGAAGAGATCGTCGAGATGTTGCGTTTGGCAGACCTGCCAACAAACGGGCAATGTGTGTTGTACGACGGTTGCACGGGTGAGGCCTTCGACAGACCGGTGACCGTGGGTTACATGTATATGTTGAAACTCAATCACCTGGTTGACGACAAGATGCACGCCCGCTCCACGGGTTCCTACTCATTGGTCACCCAGCAGCCCCTTGGCGGTAAGGCGCAGTTTGGTGGGCAGCGATTTGGGGAAATGGAAGTCTGGGCACTTGAGGCCTACGGTGCCGCCTATACCTTGCAAGAAATGCTCACTGTGAAGTCTGATGACCTTCAGGGTCGTACCAGAATGTATAAAAACATCGTGGATGGGGACTATCGTATGGAGCCAGGTATGCCCGAGTCCTTCAATGTATTAGTGAAGGAAATCAGAGCCCTGAGTATTGATGTTGCCCTGGAAGACGATTAGCCCCGCCAGTGCGTTGCTAATAACCCCTTGCCCAACTGAAAGACCCATTGAGTTTAGTGCCAAGATAGGGAGGAAGCCTTGAAAGATTTGCTCACAGTACTGAAAAAGCAAAGACAGTCCGAAGGACAGTCAGACGAGTTTAATTCACTGCGTATTGGTCTCGCCTCACCGGAGATTATTCGTAGCTGGTCTAGAGGCGAGGTCAAAAAGCCCGAGACGATTAACTATCGGACTTTTAAACCCGAGAGAGATGGCCTCTTTTGTGCCAAGATTTTTGGCCCCACCAAGGACTATGAATGTCTGTGTGGCAAGTATAAGCGCCTGAAGCATAGAGGCGTAGTCTGTGAAAAGTGCGGTGTGGAAGTTGCCCTGGCAAGAGTACGTCGGGAGCGGATGGGGCACATTGAACTGGCAAGCCCAGTAGCGCATATCTGGTTTCTGAAGTCCTTGCCGTCCCGTATCGGGCTGTTAATGGACAAGACGCTCCGAGAAGTTGAACGGGTCTTGTACTTTGAATCCTTTATGGTCACTGACCCGGGATTGACTGATCTGGAGAAATACAGCCTGCTGACGGACGAGCAATATCATGAAGCACTTGAACTCTATGGCGATGAATTTGAAGCCAAGATGGGTGCTGAAGCCGTACGCGAACTCTTGGAAGATATGGATCTTGAGGAAGAGATACTCAAGGTGCGGGAAGATCTCCAGAACACCGCCTCCGAGACCAAAATTAAGAAGTTCACCAAACGGCTGAAGTTAATGGAGTCCTTCCATAACTCAGGCAATAAACCCGAATGGATGATTCTCAATGTCTTGCCGGTCTTGCCACCGGACCTGCGACCTCTGGTGCCTCTGGAAGGGGGACGCTTTGCGACCTCCGACCTCAATGATCTGTATCGTCGGGTCATCAACCGGAACAACCGTTTGCGTCGCTTGCTCGACCTGAGTGCGCCCGACATTATTGTGCGGAATGAAAAGCGCATGCTGCAAGAAGCAGTTGATGCTTTGCTGGATAATGGTCGCCGTGGGCGGGCAATTACGGGTACTAACAAGCGCCCCTTAAAATCCCTCGCCGATGTCATCAAGGGTAAGCAGGGTAGATTCAGACAGAACCTCCTGGGCAAGCGGGTAGATTATTCTGGCCGGTCAGTGATCGTGGTGGGTCCCACCCTCAGGCTGCATCAGTGTGGCCTGCCGAAGAAGATGGCACTGGAACTATTCAAGCCGTTTATCTTCGGTAAGTTGGAAAGCCGCGGCCTCGCCACCACAATCAAAGCATCCAAAAAGATGGTTGAACGTGAACCCCCTGAGGTCTGGGACATCCTGGATGAAGTGATCCGCGAGCATCCGGTGCTCCTCAACCGGGCACCGACCCTGCATCGCCTGGGTATTCAGGCATTTGAACCGGTGCTCATTGAAGGCAAGGCAATTCAACTCCATCCGCTGGTGTGTGCTGCTTTTAACGCGGACTTTGATGGCGACCAGATGGCGGTGCATGTGCCCTTGACTCTGGAGGCGCAACTAGAGGCAAGAGCCTTGATGATGTCCACCAACAATGTGTTGTTGCCCGCGGACGGTCAGCCGATCATCGTCCCCTCCCAAGATGTGGTGCTGGGCATCTACTGGATGACCCGAGAGCGAGTGAATGACAAGGGTGAGGGGATGCGGTTCGCCGATGTTGCCGAGGTTTCACGTGCCTATCATTCAGGGCAGGTGGGCCTCCAAGCCAGGATTACCCTGCGGGTGTCCGAACGGATGAAAAATGAGCAGGGCGAATGGGAAACACAGACCAGGCTACAAGAAACCACTCCCGGCAGAGCATTGCTTTATGAAATAGTGCCCGATGGTCTGCTCTTCAAGCATGTTGATCGGACCATGGGTGCCAAAGAAATATCGCAACTGGTGAATCTCTGTTACCGCTCGGTTGGTCTGAAGGAAACTGTCATCTTTGCCGACCAGTTGATGTACATGGGCTACGACTATTCCACAAAATCAGGTGCATCCATTGGCGTGGAAGATTTCGTCATCCCCGAAGAGAAGTCCACCATCATTGATGCCGCGGAAGAAGAAATTAGAATCATTGAATCTCAATTTGCCTCAGGTCTGGTGACCCATGGCGAGAAGTATAACAAGGTAGTGGATATCTGGATGCGCGCTAACGACCAGGTGAGTGCGGCGGTGATGGATAGATTAGGTAAGGAAAGTGTCAACAATAGAGCGGGCGAAGAAGTGGAGCAGGAGTCATTTAATAGTATCTGGATCTACTCGGATTCTGGTGCCCGGGGCTCGCCGGCGCAGATTCGTCAATTGGCGGGTATGCGTGGGCTCATGACCAAGCCCGATGGCGCCATCATTGAAACGCCCATTACCGCTAACTTCCGAGAAGGGCTGTCGGTGATGCAGTATTTCATCTCCACCCATGGGGCGCGTAAAGCGCTGACTGATACCGCATTGAAGACCGCCAAAGCGGGCTACATGACCCGGCGCCTGGTTGATGTCGCTCAGGACCTGGTAATCACTGAACATGATTGCGGTACTGATAAAGGCATGTTGATGACGGCGGTCATTGAAGGCGGTGATGTGGTGTCGGTACTCGGGGACCGGGTCCTGGGGCGGGTGGTTGCGCATGACGTTTTTGCCGCTGACGGCAAGACCTTGATAGC
This sequence comes from Candidatus Azotimanducaceae bacterium, assembly GCA_965208605.1. GTDB lineage: Bacteria > Pseudomonadota > Gammaproteobacteria > Pseudomonadales > Azotimanducaceae > UBA9659. The sequence goes on from OZ242345.1 coordinate 2,743,807, forward strand.
CGCCCAGGGAACCTTGATTGATGAGCAACTCGTGGAAGTGATTGATTCTTCCAGTGTTAACGAGATGAAGATACGGGGCCCCATCACCTGTGAAACCCGCTACGGCATCTGCCGTCAATGCTACGGTCGAGATCTGGGACGTGGACATCTGGTCAATATTGGTGAAGCAGTAGGCGTGATTGCGGCTCAGTCCATAGGCGAACCCGGGACACAACTCACCATGCGCACCTTCCACATAGGTGGGGCAGCCTCCAGAGCTACTGCCATTGACAATATTCAAGTTACGCATGCGGGTGTGATTCGGTGGCATCATCTTGAGACGATTGTCAAAAGCAAACAGGCTGAACAGGTGGTGATATCCCGCTCGGGGGAAATTGCAGTCGTGGAAGATGCCACCGGGCGAGAACGGGAAAGATACAAGTTGCCCTATGGTGCCCTGCTGAAGAAGGCTGATGGCAAGCATGTCGAGGCGGGGGAAGTAGTTGCCACCTGGGATCCTCATACCCATCCGATCATCTCTAAGTATGAAGGTAAAATTGCCTTTGAGGATATGGATGAGGCGGACAAGGATATTACTTACCGCAGTCAAACTGATGAGGTGACCGGCCTGTCCAGCATCTCAATCATTGATCCCAAGGAGCATCATCTGGGCGCGGATAGTGATAAAAAACCGGCCATTCTGGTGGGGGCTAAAAAGGGTGAAGCGCGTCGGTATCTGCTGGAGGCGAACACCATCCTGAATGTCGCCCAAGGCGATCGGATTGAAGCCGGTGACACCATTGCCCGTATTCCGCAGGAAAGATCAAAAACGGAAGATATTACGGGTGGCTTGCCGCGGGTGAATGAGTTGTTTGAAGCGAGAAAGCCAAAGGATGCGGCGATCCTCGCGGAAATCAGTGGTCTGGTGAGCTTCGGAAAAGAAACAAAAAGCAAACGCCGACTGGTGATTAGTCCTGAGCTAGACATGCTAAAGGCTTCCTTGGAGGAACAACTCGTCATTAAGGCACCCCGGGTGAAAAACAAGACAGTGGCGGCGGGTAAAGCACTCACTGAGGCCTATTTGGTCCCCCTCGGCTGGGATGAGCTGCAGAAGTTAGACTTAGCAAGCGAGTGGCAACAGGGAATACTTGAAGAAGCCCTGGAATATCATAGGAAGGACGAGGAAAAGATCGCTGAAAAGAAAGGTGAACGGGGGGGCTATGAAAAGCTCATCCCCATATCGCGACGCATGACCGTCTTTGAAGGTGAACAGGTTAAACGGGGGGAAGTCGTCTCCGATGGTCCCGAAGCACCCCAGGATATACTGAGACTGAAAGGCGTGGAGGCCTTTGCCAATTATATTGTCAGAGAGGTGCAATCTGTTTATCGGTTGCAAGGTGCGGGTATCAATGACAAGCACATTGAAGTGATTGTGCGGCAGATGCTCCGGAAGATTAAAGTAAATGACCCCGGCGACTCTCAGCTGATCAAAGGCGAGCAGATGGAGCATAACCGGTTCCTTGAAGAGAATGATCAGTTGGAAGCAGAGAGTAAAGCCAGCATAAAAGGCGAGAGAATTCTGCTCGGTATCACCAAGGCGGCATTGGCTACGGAATCCTTTATTTCGGCAGCATCATTTCAGGAAACTACAAAAGTTCTGACGGAAGCCGCAGTGACTGGCAAACGCGACTATCTCCGCGGCCTGAAAGAAAATGTCATCGTCGGTCGCCTGATACCCGCAGGCACCGGACTCAAGTACCACGAGGATCGGCGTCGCAAAAAAGAAGCAGGAGAGGAAAGCACCACCGTCAGCCCGAGCGAAGTAGATCAAGCATTGAGCGAGGCTTTTAGCGACACTGATGTTTGATAGTTTTGCGGTTGCTCTTATTACTGCCTCGGGGTGAAGTCGGCCCTGGTGTCGCCTTGAGTGGCGAGGCGCTGGACATTCCGTTGCCGGCAGGCTTCATAAAGGCAAATCCCCGTGGCCACGGAAACATTGAGTCCTAAGTCTGCATGCCCTTCTACATGCTCTTCTACATGCCCTGTATGAATCTGCGCCAGGAAGTCACACTTGTCTCTTGTTTTGCGACCTATGCCCCGGTCCTCAGCGCCCATCACCAGCGCAATATTGCCGGTTAAATCAATTTCATGTAGCGCGGTATCGGCGTCCAGGGTCGTACCCACAAACCAAACGTTGGAGGCCTTCAAATGCTCCATGCATCTACCGAGATTCACCACCTGAATAAGCGGCACCCTACCCAGGGCACCGCTAGCGGTTTTGATTGCCGCTGCGTTGAGTGGCGCACTACGATTCTTGGGAAGGATGACCGCATCAACATGCATGCTGCCCGCGCTTCTGATGCAGGCACCGAGATTACGCGGGTCGGTGATCCCATCAAGCAACAACAACAAGAGCTCCGTCTGCTTGTTGCTGATGAGCAGATCCAAGTCGGATACATTACCTAATACTAGCGGTGCGACATATAGGGCGACACCCTGATGCGCCGGGTTTGAAGGGCTAGGGTCTCCTAGTAGGTCTTCTAATGACCCTCGTTCAATCGGGCAGCCGACCTTCATACCGAGCAGACGTAGTGCTTCCAACCTCTGGTTGAGCTGTCCTTCTTTGATGATGAGCCGCCGGAGACCAATGCCGCTTGCCAAACGTGCACCGACTGCATGGATCCCGTAGAGCAGCTGTTCCGGGTCACGACTACTCACTTAGCGCTGTCCTGTCCTGTCATGCTAGTTGCCCCGTCTATCAGCCACTTTGATGCGCGCTTTTTCGCCGTCTATGAGATTTGCCTGATTGCTTCTTATTAGGCTGCTTCTTGTTGGATGGCTTCTTGTCAGATTGCTTCTTGTCAGATGGAGCCCGCTTAGCGCGAGTCGTGGACTTGGTTTTACGAGACTTGGTTTTACGAGACTTGGTTTTGCGAGACTGGGAGCCTTTGATAGGCGAGTGGCTGAGCAGTTCAAAGTCAATCTTCCTTTCATCAACATCTACTCGGGCAACCTTGACCTTGACTTGCTCGCCCATTCCAAAAGTTTGATGTGTTCTTTCGCCAATGAGTGTTTGACCTTCTTGGTTGTAATGATAGTAGTCACCTCGTAAAGAGCTGACATGCACCAGCCCCTCAACAAATAATTCAGGCAGTTGAACAAAGATACCGAATCGGGTCACGCCCGAGATAACACCTGGGAAATCATCGCCGACATGCGCACTGATGTAATCACACTTGACCCATTCCAGCACTTCATAGACGGCATCGTCGGCGCGTCTTTCGGTAAAAGAAAGATGCTCTCCATGGGCAGTCAGGCTGGATGTTGAGAGGGGTACATGCTGCGCTTTTTTAGCCTTACCCCATCGGCGAACTTCTTTGCAAGGCTGATTGCTGTGGATGATGGACTTGATTAGACGATGTATCAGCAGGTCAGGGTAGCGCCTAATCGGGGAAGTGAAGTGCGCATACTGGGTATAAGCCAAGCCAAAGTGCCCTTTATTTTCAGGTTGATAAACGGCTTGTTGCATGGACCTGAGTAGTGCAATTTGAAGAATATGACCATTAGGTAAACGACCTAGTTGCTTGGCGGCGGTTTGATAGTCCTGTGGTTTAGGGAACTCCTTCCCACCGAGTTCAATGTTGAAACCGCTAAGGAACCCTCTCAGATGATTGACCTTTTCCGGTTTCGGTTTTTCATGGACTCTATACAGCCCCGGCAGTTTGTATTTGGTAATGAGTTTTGCGGCCGACACATTGGCGCACAACATACATTCTTCAATAATAGTATGTGCGATGTTCCTGATGAGTGGTTTGATCTTGTCAATGCGTCCATCTGCTGAAAAGTCAAAGGTTATTTCCGTGGTAGCAAAATCTACGGCGCCTCGTTCTTTCCTTCTGGCAATCAGCAGGTCATGCAATCTGAGTAGATTGCTGAGGCTTTTCTCATGTCGTGGAAACTGCTTCTGCTGAATCCACTCGGCCACCTGGGTGTAGGTCAATCGTTCTTTGGAATGGATCAACCCCTCGTAGAATTGGTAGTGACTGATACGTCCCTGGGGGGAAAGAGTCATTTCACACACCATGACAAGTCGGTCAAGGTCTGGATTGAGTGAGCAGAGCCCATTGCTCAACTTCTCTGGCAACATGGGTACGACATACTGAGGGAAGTAAACAGAAGTGCCACGACTATAGGCAGCATCATCCAAGTGGCCACCGGGCTGGACGTAATGTGCTACATCCGCGATGGCAACGAAGAGCTGCCAGCCACCCGATTGCCGCGGCTCGCAATAGATGGCATCGTCAAAATCTTTGGCGTCTTCACCGTCAATGGTGACAAAGTCCAGGTGCCTGAGGTCAGCACGTTGTGATTTTTGTCGCTCAGTAACATGCTCGGGTAGCGCCTCTAGTTCAGCTTGGACCCGATGAGAAAATTCAAAAGGAATGTCGTTGTTTCTAATAGCGACTTCAACTTCCAGTGCTGGCGTTAAGTGTTCGCCGAGGATGGACATCACTTCCGCTCTAGGGATGCCGTGAAGAGATGGCTGCTCAATGATATTTGCCACCGCTATCTGCCCTAGAGTCACTTCAATGCGCTCGCCAACGATTAAAATGGCATGCCCGATACGGCGGTTCAGTGCTTCTAACCAGGCAACCTTCCGATTATCAAAATAAACCCTGCCAACAATCTGAGTGGTCTTTCGTTCAAGTACTTCAACAATTTCCCCCTCGTCTCGACCGCGCTGGTCTTTGCCGCGGACTCTGACCAGCACCCGATCACCATGAAATACTACTTTCATTTGGCGCCGGGATAGGAAAATATCATCCCGTTTTTCATCACAGATCAAAAACCCAAAACCATCGGCATGGGCGGTAACCCGACCGGCGATCAATGCGACCTTGCTGGCAACAGCATAGAGGGTATCGGCTTTGCCTTTGTTTAGGACTAGTTGGCCATCTCGCACCATAGCCCGGAGACGTAGCTGCAAGGCTGAGGTCTCTGCTTCACCCTGGATGGAAAGTGTGGTAAGAATCTGTGAGAAGGATGCTGGCTCGCCAATTTCACTCATTAATGCAAGGATGAGCTCCCGACTGGCAATCGGATACTCATATCGCGAAGCCTCGCGGTCCTGGTGTGGATCTTTTTTCAATATCTGACCTTATTCATGCTATCTGACTGCCTGGTAATTAGTAGTAGTTTGATGATGTTTGTTTCCGGAACCTTGTGGGTGTTTATATTATTTAACAACCAAAGTTTCTTCACCCAGCATATCAATAATTTTGACTGCGACCTTGTAATTTTTTCGGGGGGGGGGGGGGGGGGGAGCATATATTCGCCTCTAATGTAGTCTGTTTTCTTACTCGGCAAGTCGCTTTCTACTATGTTGAAACTTTTGCCGTTGTAATCGGTGTCAATGAGCACACAATCTATCTGCGCTCTAAAATCATCAATCTGTTCATTAAACATTGTGCGCTCAATGTCCATTCTCGCAAGAATTGATGGACTAATATAATCATTTATTTTTACCTGTATCTGTTTGCTACTTTTAGTGATTTCCACATCCGCTTGGGCTAGATCACTGACGATCATACCTTCCTCTTGAATGTCTATCACGGTGATTCTATTGATCGGTTTTTTCTCTTCAGCAAGTTCTTTTCTAATTTCTGTTTCCGACCCGTTGCAAAACACGCTGATGTCGCGTGTCTCTTCTGGACGATTGTTTCTTATTTCATCCTTAATGATTTGAATGTCCAGTTTGGTGAGTGGTCTATTCAGGTCAATTATTTTCGCCAACTGGTCACCGACTCTACCATCAAAAAATAAATCACTGCGTTTCATCTGTACGCCATATTTTGAGATAATGGTTTTCTTGAGTTCATTTTGTTTAGCAGGGTCGTAGTTATTCACCCGATAGTGGATTAGTCCGCGTTTCTTTTGTTGCGTATTATCTTTGTTCTTTTCTTTGATGACAGTCTGTAATCGCTTGATGGTGGTTTGAATCGCACCTTTGTTTATGTCCGCCATAATCCAGCGGCGTCCCAACTTCTCGGCGACCGCGGCGGTGGTGCCGCTACCGCAGAAACAGTCAAGGACGATGGAATCTTCATTGCTGGATGCCTTGATGATGCGTTCTAACAGGGCCTCTGGTTTTTGGGTGGGGTAGCCAATATGTTCGAATGAGACAACACCCATCCCCGGAATATCATCCCATATATTATCAATGGTACTTTGTTCGCAGACCTTCCCATCAATAATTTCGCGATGATATTTAACACTAATTTTATTCCTTCCTTTATCTGTAGATATTGTTCTGGCTTTCTCATCTATCATTAACCTTGCGCCATCGGATACATAGATTCTTCCTTCTTCATGCAATTTGATAAGGCTTTCATCAGAATAAGAGCCATAATGAGATGTGCGAAAATAGCCTCTCTCGTCTTTTTTGTATTTCTTCTCGGCTTCTTTTATGGAAATAAATTTTCTTTTTTGTTGACTATTCCATATTCCTTTTTCACCTCTGCCGTAAAACAATATATAGTCAGCACTGAATGGCATATATTCTGCGTGTACTTTCATACCTCGGACTATTTGTCGGCGCCATGTTATAGCATTACGAAAATTCTCCGCTCCAAACACTTCATCTAACAAAAAACGCAAATGATGACTTTTGCGCCAATCGCAATGCAGGTATATGCTCCCTTTATCGCTAAGCAGTTCCCGTATTAAAATCAGCCGCTCATACATAAACTGCAAATAATTGTCGTTCGCCCATATATCCTCGTATTGCGTTTGCTCAATAAAAGCATGCCCCTCGCCTTCCAGTTTTTTATCCTGCCCGCGCAATTTCACCCGGCGCACATAATCTGCGCCTGAATCAAACGGCGGGTCAATGTAAATCAAATCAATCTTGCCGCGAAACCCAGCAATCAAAAGAGAGGATAGAACCTCTTTGTTGTCGCCATGAAACAGCAGGTTGTAATTGGCTTTGGTAAATATCTGGTAGGACGGCTCAGTCGGCGGCTTTTTAACACCAACCGTTTCACATAACTGCGCTGGAAAATGCTGCACTTGGTCCAACGGCTTCTTGCCTACCCAATGCAGCATCGGGCGACCTTTGACAGCGGATATTTTTAGTGGGTTTTTCATGCAGCAAGCCGTGTTATATCAGCTTCTGCCTTCTCACGAAAATCGCCTAGTTGCGGATATTGTGCATCTGCATTTTTCGTGAGATAGAGTCTTTCCTTTCTCCCGAGGTTTTCCATATCTTCATGTACCACAAGACTGATAAATGGCAAGGTTGCTCGTTGAAATTCCAACAAGGCAATAGCTGTCACTTTTGCCTTGTCGTTGTTGTGGACTCCAAACACATAAAAATTCCGATCATTGTGTGTTAGAGACCAATCTACGCTGATAATATCGTAGCTGGATATTGGAGATACTTCCGGTTTGGGATGAAAGCGTTCCAACCTAGTAGTGGTGTATTTCTCTAAATCTTCGTAGAACGCGCTTCGGATAATCTCTTTATTCCAGTAGCGCATAGTGCATACTTTTTGAACACAACCTGCAAATTGCAATATGCCTTCAAATAGCATTTTAATATTCGTATCAAGATAAATATTCCCCTCATTAAAATTAACGCCGTTGTTGGTAAGAATACTCTCGAAAATACTTTGTCTAGAATTACTACTGATTTGGTAAGTGTAGGAAAGGCGCATCATAGTCATACCAAAATCGCATATTCGGACATATTCTTTGCCATTGGGACTGTCTTGGAAATAGACATCCACCATGTCGCCGTCTTCATGCAATATAGGGAGGATAAGTTGATATGTCCCAGGTCTCCGCTCGTAGACATCAAAGCCGGTGTTAGCATTATCACGGAGTTGGTTGATAACGGCATCAATGTTCATCAAATACACTCTTTTGTGTTAGCTTCAATTGGGGAAAATATTTTGACCAATTTACTACATTCATATCATTAAAAAAAATCTCAATAGCTTCTTCAAGAGTATTATATTTGTCAGTGGTTTTTCGATGACTTTCTTGTGGGTGGATGTTTCCAGACTTCAGTTCTTCGGCAGTTATACGATGTATATGAGGATTATTATAATGACCATCATGCCCCCAATCTGTTTCTCCATGCAGACCATTATAACGAACTAGTGTTACAGTACCTAAAGCCTTATTTTTTGTTTTATAGCGCAAACCAATGGAATAATTTTCTATGAATTGAGTGTTTTGGCGTATAAAGACCAAGAACGTTACCTTCTCGTTTTCAGTGCCATTTAAAGTTAAATCACAACGTTGATTACCACTTTCATGTTTGTAGCCCTTGGCAGGCTCCCTCGTAATTATGGTCTTAGGAGTCGTTATAAGCTCTTGAATTTCTTTATCAGTTAGCATGTCTAATTTTTAACCAATTTGCTATAGGTTTCATTTCTGCAACGCCCACATGGCTCGTGTCTGTATAAACAACATGATATTTGAACTTTTCTGGTTGTATTTTTCGCAACTTTTCGACAGCCTTTTGCTTTGCCTGCACTATTTTATCTCCGCGTTCCCTCTCTGCCTTAATCTCAATAATATAAAACTCACCAGTCTTCTTGACCAAAACAAAATCGGGGAAGTAATGATGATAGCGTTTATCCTCGCCTAAATACTCAAAATGAAAGTCTGTTTTCTTTGGATCGGTTAATCCACCGGTAAATAGAAATGCTGCCACTTCATCTGCTTTTGTATCAAGCATGTGTAAAACCTGCCGAAAAAAGGAACCCTCTGGTTGGCTATCAAAATTATAAGGCGTGTAATGGAAGCTCAAATCGTGTTGATCTTGATATTTCTCACTATTGGCAAGCAGGTCTGTGCTTTTCATCTGCTCATAAGTGCTTTTGAGCAAACGCAAGTGGTGAACAAGAGTTGTTCCGTCCTTTTCGTCCTTCTCAAAAATATCTTCGCCATTTTCATCTTTAACCCGAATCAATGCCATCACATCCGTGATCTTTTCTTCGATTCTTTGGTAATTCGCTTGCTGTGTTTCTACCTGCTGAAACAATCCATATAAGTGATTGTTTGGAAGTTCACCTTGGGGATATAACGCATTAAGTTGTTTCAATATTGGCATCACTGGCACATGATATTTTGAAGCGATCTTCCAAGCAACAGCGTGGCAAGTCATCACTTTTTTGCCGGCTGGCAATGTTTTGGTGTCGCCAGTGGGTAGCAGGATTTCTCGTGGGCCACTGAAATCCGGGCTAAGTGTGTTACGCAATATGGCAGGTATTGCTTGCGATTTTGGTTTCTTCAATATGACCGCTTCGTCGGATGTATCAGTCCGTACGGCACGCCTGATGGTGCGGGTGATTTCCAACTTTGGCAGTTCAGTTTTTAAGATGCGTACGGTGACAGTTTCTTTATCCCGCATTTGTTCTTTAAGTCGGTTAAGGTCAGTGCCGAAATTGTCTTGCAGTTCCTTGTCCAGGATTTTGGCATTAGCAGCGTCCAAAAATATTTTTGCCGAATGTGTATTTTCTGGCACCTGTCGCAAACAACGAGTTGCCGCTTGTAGCACATAATTGTTGCTGGTTGTTTGCTCTTTAATGAGGGCGCAGGCGAACAAACTAGGGCAGTTCCAGCCTTCTACCCCCTTGCCTATGAGCAGGATAACTCGCTTTTGGCTGGTGGGATTGTTGAGTCGCTTGAATTCATCTACTTCCGCAGCGCTTGATGTCTGGGTATTGATTAATATCTGTGTGATGTCTTCTCCGAATTCTGTCATAGCCTGTTCAATCAACACACGAGACTCGTTCAAGTGATTTTGCGTTTTGAAATAAAAAGCAATCTTCGCCTTGGCACCGTTAGCAAGCGAAACTTTGCCGTAGGTCTGGAAAAACTCCCGAATGATGTCTTCAAATACTTCCTGGTCAGATTGCTCCCCCATGTCATATTGATGAATCCCATTGTTAAGGTCTTTCAGAATGTTGTCCTTGATACCATCGCCAAGCCCATACCAGACAATCACTTCTTTTAGTATTTGCTTTTTGTAGTAGGGCGTGCCGGTGGTGTTGATCACTGCCACTATGGAGGTTTTGGCATGTATGTAGTTGATTGTCTCGCGCACTCTTTTTAATTTATCAAAGGTGTTGCCATAAGTATGATGTGCCTCATCCGAAAATACCCCGAGATCTGGCAGACTTGTGATTTTTTGTAGTCTTAGATTTGCTTCTACTATGTCGTGTTCAAAGGCTTCTTGTTGTTGATTTTTTCGTCTATTGGCACGAAGACTTATTTTTTCTGTGTTGGTTACAATCAAGTTATAACTGCTACCTCGCTGTGTTTGTATCTCTTTTCCTTTATTCGGAAACTCTATCTTTAAATTAGCGAGAAAATCACGATTAAGATCGGGCGGTAAAATTTTCTCATAAGGTATGTCGCTGAGTTCGCGTAAACTTTCTATGATTGTTGTGCCGGGCGCAAATACCAGCGCGTTTTTCATAAAAGTTCCCTTGGGGTAGCGTAAAGACATGGCAAATTCGGTGGCGATAATGGCACCGATTAATACGGTTTTCCCAGCCCCCATCGCCAGGGCGAGGATGTAGCTGGGGTAATCTAAAATTGCCGCTTCGTGCGCCGCTACCAATTTGTTTTTTTGTGCTTGCTCCCAATTTTTGATTTCACTGTCAATGATCGCGTCAACAGAAGTTGCATAACGGAGAGCATCATCAGATAGCGGAACACCCATAGCCGTTGCAAAATCAGCCTGGTCTGGATAATAGCCCTTGTACAAATCCATTATGTGGGGGGTGTTTTTGATCAAGCGAACGAACCAGTAGGTCTCCAGTGCTACAAACTGCGGCTCGCGTAGAAACTTGAGAAAGGGACTAGCTTCTTGAGCTTCTCTTTGGAAAGTAAGAATTTCGCCAATCAGCGGAAAATCGGTACAGTCATATCCGCGTCTGCGCCATTGGGCAACCTCAGTAGCGAGTGAGTTGAATAGTGTATTTTCCATATTGGGATTATAAGATACTCTGATATAGACAGGATGAATTAGCAACCATGCCGGGCGGAAATACAGAAAGTTTCTTGTTTCCCATAAGTTTTGATACTATGCAGAGTCAATTAAAAGCCCAGATGGCGGAATTGGTAGACGCGCCAGCTTCAGGTGCTGGTCTACGTAAGTAGGTGGAGGTTCAAGTCCTCTTCTGGGCACCACTCATAGTATCAATAGTTCGGCATCCTAGAGGGTAGCCTGAGGCTGAGCCGAGATTAGTATCTGGCTCAGAAAAGTCTGGTGGAGGCGGCGGGACAGCAGTTCCGTATCTTTCAATACGGGCTGGACTATTCCTTCACCTGTCTGCTACTGCGGACAGGGGAGGGCGTCTTGTGGTGTTACCCACCCTAGTACTTCTTGGCGGGGCAAGATCAAGGCGCACACCTTTTACATGTGCAACCCTGCATGCCATGTGCAACCTTGGATGTGTAGCCATGCATGTATAGCCATGCATGCATAACACCGCTTTAGAAGCCTATGAGTCTCTAGCCGGCTTATCGGTTTCCCGTTCACCGGACGGCGTTGGCATAGGATTCCATCTGAAAGATCCCTTAGCGTTCACCGTATGAGCCCTCTTTTCCATTGAGGATCACTCCTCAAGGCGACCATTTTCACAATCGAACCCGCGTCCGCCAGTTCTCCGCCTTCGGCTCTACATGCTTAGCTTGCCTATTGGTTCACCTTTTACTTGCCCGGCAAGCAGGGAATAAAAAGGCTAGCTTGCTTTGTTTCTGACTGCTTTAACCACAAGCGGGGTCTGGCAGCGGTCCCATGAACCGTGCCCCCAGTTCAGATGCATGGGCACATCCTCGCCGGGGTAAGCTGGATTTAAGCAGCTAGTGCGTAATTTTCGTCTTTGGCAACTATTACAGTTACAGCGATTGTTTTACGAGAGTCACTACCCTCTCGGCATGCACCTCAGGGTTCGCAACCGGCGTCGAAACCAGATCGCCCCCATCAGGAACCTGGCAGTATACATCTAAATATGATGTAAACTAGTGTTTTGACTGTGCTTATACCGTCTCACTAAAAAGAAGCCTGGGAATGAGGTGTATAATCCAGCCTTCGCTGATGCATCCAAAACCTATTGAGAAGTTGATGCATCCAAAATCTATTGAGAAGTTGATGCTTCCAGAAGCAGATATTGAGCTTGATGCCACTGGTTTGCATTGTCCTGAGCCGCTGATGTTAGTGCGGAACAAGATGATGGATATGCGCCCTGGACAGGTGGTAAAGGTCACTGCAACAGACCCTTCCACCACCTGGGATCTACCTAGATTCTGCCAGTACCTGCAGCATGAAATGCTACATCAAGAAGCAGAAGCAGACAGCTATACCTACTGGATCAGGAAGGGTGCAGGGTGAAGCATAAAATGCCGTCAGCCTTCTTGATTCGGCAATTGATTCGGCAATTAACCCTAGCGCTTGATTGATGACTAAGATACCCGAAGGATTTAACACGATGACCGGCCTTGATCAGGCGGAAGATCATATCGGTCCCTTTTATTATCGAGCCGAGGGGGACAAGTTTCGTTGTGTATTTCTTGCGGAAGCAAAGCACAGTAATATGAGTGGCATGCTCCACGGCGGTGTGTTGATGGCTTTTGCCGACTATGCACTGTGTATCGCGGCAACGGAGGGCTATGGGGATGAAGGCTGTGCCACGGTGAGCTTCAGTGCTGAGTTTGTAGCAGTAGCAGAGGTGGGGTATCTGATTGAATGTACGCCGAAGGTCGTCCGTAAAACGGGCTCAATGGTGTTTGTGACCGGTGAATTGCTGCAAGAAGGTCAGCCGCTACTGGTCTTTAACTCGGTGGTGAAAAGACTCAAGAAGGGGTGAGCTGGGTGACTAGAAGCAGACGGGATAAACGCCCCCTGCGTATCGGGCTTATTCTAAATCCGGTCGCTGGCATAGGTGGCATGGTGGCATTAAAAGGCAGCGACGGTGTTGTTGCCGAGGCAAAAGCAAGAGGTGGGGAAAGCCAGGTGGCGGCGCGCGCGGGTGTCTGTGTACAGAAGATACTGCAGGCGGGGTGTCCTATTGAATGGTTGACCATGCCAGGAGAAATGGGCGCGGCGCTGTTGCAGGGTGCACTGCGTCAGTTCCCAGGCCCCAGCAAGCTGCTGGAGATTGTCGGCGAGATACAACCCGGTGCAACCCATGCGGAGGATACTCAGCGCGGTTGTCTGCTCCTTGAAGACCAGAATATTGATCTGCTGTTGTTTGCCGGTGGTGACGGCACGGCTCGGGATCTGGTGGATGTCAACGCATCTATCCCCGCCTTCTTAGGTATTCCCTGCGGGGTAAAAATGCATTCGGGTGTCTTTGCCACCAGGCCGAGCACCGCCGCGGCAATTATTATAAAACTTGCCCGGGAGGAGACCTTGAGTGTGCTTGCCCGGGAGGTGCGAGATATTGATGAGGCTGCCTGTCGGGAAGGCATAATGAAGACGCGATTTTACGGTGAATTACCGGTGCCTGATGAGTTGCGTTATGTCCAGCAGACTAAGGTCGCCGGTCGGGAGGATGAGGGGCTTGCCATTGAGGAAATAGCCGCCGACATCATGGCGCGGATGGCGCCCAATCTTTTGTACCTCATGGGTTCTGGGGCGACGGTAGCGGCAATCATGGCAAATATGCAACTTGATAACACCCTGCTCGGGGTTGATGCCGTCCGCGACCAGCAGCTAATCGCCAGCGATATGACCGAGCAACAAATCTGGGACCTGCTTAAAACTAATCCGCCAGTGCGTATTCTGGTGTCGGTCATCGGCGGCCAGGGATATATCTTTGGGCGCGGCAATCAGCAGTTCAGTCCGCGGGTCATTCGTCGGGTGGCGCGACGCAACATTATTATCATCGCCACCCGAAGCAAACTCGCCGCGCTGGATGCTAGACCTCTCTTGGTTGATACCGGAGATGAGTCCTTGGATACTGCACTTGCTGGATTGCACACTATTTGTACAGGCTATGAAGATGCGGTCTTATATAGGGTCGGTCAAGGCGCTATTGAATAGATGCTATTGAGTAGATGCTATGGAAAGATGCCATTTCCCATTGATACCGATTGGTGACCCATGATTGCCATTAAATCCGTACTATTTAAGCGTCGTTTCAGATGGCAGATAAGCTATGGGCGGCGCCGACGACACATAGCAGGGCTCTTCTTAGTGCTGATTTTTTTGATGCTCGTGCACACCGTCTTGATGAGCTTGCTGGAAGGGCTAAGCCTGGGCGACGCTGCCTGGCTGACATTAACCACAGTGACCACCGTGGGTTATGGCGACCTGGCGGCGGAGACTCCTATGGGTAGATTCGCCACCGTCGCGCTCTTGTATATTTTTGGGATCTTCCTGCTGGCACAGATTGCCGGTGAATGGATTGATTATCGGATTGATCGCCGAGATAGAATGCTCAAAGGATTATGGAGATGGAAGATGAAAAACCACATTGTCATACTCAATACGCCCAGTATTCAGGGGGACCGCTACCTACAACTGCTAGTAGAGCAGATTCGGGTGTCCCCGGGCCTGCAACATTGCCCCATTCAAGTCTTTACGTCGTCCTTCCCCGATGGTCTGCCGGCGAATTTGCTCAGTATGGATGTGGTGCTACGCACTGAAAATCCTGATGAATCTGTGCCTCTCAATGAGTTGGATATCAAGCATGCGGCCTTTGTGTTGCTACTGGCTACGGATACGCATGACAGTCGTTCCGACAGCGTCAATCTGGATCTGCTGAATCAGTTGCATGAGCAGCATCCCTCAGGACGGGTGATCGCGGAATCTGTGCTGGAAAGTAATCGGGAACGTTTTAAGAAGCAGGGTGCAGATGCGGTCATTCGTCCTATCCGTGCCTATCCGGAACTGCTCGTGAGAAGCATGTCGGCGCCGGGCACGGAGGAAATTCTAGAAGATCTCTTTGTGCATGCGGGTAACCATCCTTGGCGCTACGACGTGGAGTTTACTGAGCAGCCTTGGGGGTCCATGGCAAGTAAACTACTGATGCAGGGGCTCGGCACGCCGCTCGGTTATTTGGATAGGCAGGGCACACTCATTACTAATCCGCCACCCGATGCCTGTGTGTCGGGTAAGGCACTTTTTATCATGGTGAGCCAGGACCGCACGCATCAGCAGGAATTGATAGTTGCATCTATTGCCGCGATAAATAGGTGACCCGCGGCGGGCGGAGAAGGCGGTGTACCTAGTGCGCATAGCACTTCTCAAGACAGCACTTCTCAAGACAGCGTTGCTAAACACAGCGTTGCTAAGCACGGTTCTTCTAAGCATATCCCTTCTCAGTACACCCCTTCTCAATACCGCTCAGGCGGCACCCAGCTATGTCGGTGCCCAAGCCTGTCAAAACTGTCACCAAGAAGCCTACGCCCTCTGGCAGGAAGCCGATCATTACCGGTCTATGGCACCGGCAAACCAGAGTAGCGTTCTGGGGGATTTTGCTGATGCCCGGGTAGAGTTCCACGGCATCAGCTCAGATCTTTATGAGCGGGATGGCAAGTATTTTGTAAAGACTCTGGGTTCGGCAGGCAAGGCCGAGTTTGAGGTCAGTTATACCTTTGGTCATTATCCGCTGCAGCAGTATCTGGTCACCACCCAGAAGGGACACCTCCAAGCACTGAATATCGCCTGGGATAGTCGCCCCGCTACTGAGGGAGGCCAGAGATGGTTCCATTTGCAAGAGACGGCAGCTGTTTCTCCGGAGTCGCCTTTTTTCTGGACCCGCCATCTACAAAACTGGAACAGCCGCTGCGCTGAGTGTCATTCAACGCATCTCGTTAAAGGCTATGCCCCGGAAGTGCATCGCTATATGACTACCTTCTCTGAGCCCAATGTTGCCTGCGAAGCCTGTCATGGTCCTGGTAGCGAGCATATTGAGGCGGCAAGCAGGGGCATGGCGGGCAGCATCACAACGGGGCGCCGCCAGATGTCCTGGCACTTCATACCGGGCCTTGCCATAGCGGAAGGCAGAGGGGAAGTATCGGCAAGCCAGGTGAATATGTGTGGCGGCTGTCATTCGCGGCGCACCCTTTTGGGGACGACCGGGACGGATTACTTTGACCGATTCCGACTGGCACTATTGTATGAGGGGCTATACCAGCTGGATGGTCAAATAGATGCCGAGGTGTTTGTCCTGGGTTCTTATCTACAGAGCAAGATGTATGCTGCGGGAGTGTCCTGTACTGACTGCCATGAACCCCACAGCGGCAAGTTGCGCCGGCCGGGGAATAGCCTCTGTGCGCAATGCCACCGACCCGAGGTGTTTGACACCCGCGAGCATCACTTGCATCAAGCGGGCGCCGAGGGTGCCCAGTGCGTGGCGTGCCACATGCCGAGCAAGACTTATATGTTGGTGGATGACCGCCGGGACCACCGTTTTGGTATTCCAGACCCGGCCTTGACGCTGACCTCAGCGGTGCCTAATGCCTGTAACGACTGCCATGCCGACAAGTCTCCAGACTGGGCACTTAAGGCTCTGGGTAGGGCGGCAAGTAGTGATGACCTGTATGCGCGGCTGAACAAGCAATTGCAAGACCATGACCCCTTGAGCCTGCCGGCGGCCAGGCGTTATGTCCGCGAGGCCACGAATCCGGCGATCAAGCGGGCGACCCTGTTGCGTTATGTCATTGGCTTGGCACCGCGTAGCAGCTTGCCCCTGGCAAGGGCAATGCTAGAGACTAGCGAGCCGCTATTAAGAGCCGCGGCGATCGGTGGTCTCAGCCCCGCCTCGCCTCAAGTCTTGTTGACATTCATCAAAAAACTTGCCGCTGACCCGGTCAAGCTGGTGCGTATTGAGGCCGGTAGGTGGGTGTCGGAAATGCCGCCCGAAGTCTTCTTGGAAATAGAAGCAGCAATAGAAGCAGAAGCAGAAGTTGTCGCCAAGAATGGCATGCATGAGCTGCTCCATGAGTATCGTGCCAGTGTGCAATTGCTTGCTGATACGTCCGCGGGGCAAACTGAACTGGGTCTGCTGGAACTCCATCAAGGCAGAGCGGAGCTCGCGCGTGCTGCCTACCAGCAAGCACTCAAGATAGAGCCGAATTATGTGCCCGCCCTGCTCAACTTGGCGGATCTGCACCGTGCAAGCGGTGCGGAAGACCAGGCGGCTCTCTTGTTACACCAGGCCGTGAAGTTCGCGCCCGAGGCGGGAGCGACTAATTACAGCTATGCCTTGGCACTTGTCAGGCAGCAACAGACGCAGACCGCACTGGATTATTTTGAGGCCGCCTATCGGGCCCATGATAGCCAGCCGGGTTACGCCTATGCTTATGCGATTGCACTAGATGCCGAGTCCCGGACGCATGCTGCCGTGCAGGTGCTACGGGAGGCAGGGCGGAGCTGGGCACCCCAGTACGAATTGCTGAAACTGGAGATATTGTATTTGCAGAAGACCAAAAGATTTGACGAGGTATCCCTGCCCCTGAGCGCACTGGTCAAGATTGCCCCCACTGCGCCAGAAGTGCGCCGCTGGGTGCAACAGTACCCCCTAAAAGACTGAATGTTGCTCCCTCAGGCATGCTTGTCGCGCGCTAGGGATACCACTCGGCTTCGGTTAATCCATAGCAACCCGGCTCAAGCCACTCGTCTTGGTGGTGCGCCCGCGAGGAAGCCTTCAATATTTTCTCGCATCTGTTGAATAAGTCGCTGTCTGGATTCAACCGCCGCCCAGGCAATATGCGGGGTGACGAGTAGGTTTTTGCGGTGTGCCAGCAGCGGCTCAGCAGGCATGGCGGGTTCCTGAGTGAATACATCCACGGCGGCGCCTTTGAGCTTGCCGGTGTCCAGTGCCCTGAGCAGTGCTGCTGAATCAACAAGCCCGCCCCTGGCGGTGTTGATAAGGAATGCACTTGGCTTCATCAAGGCCAGTGATTCGTCGTTGATGATCTGGTGGGTATGGGGTGTTAGCGGGCAGTGGAGGCTGAGGTAATCCACTCTGGGTAGAAGTTCTGGGAAGGCAAGCCGGTCCCCAGAGGTCGGCTCCCCAGGGCGGGCGCTGATGAGGAGCTGCATGCCGAGGCTCATGGCGGCACGGGCAACCTGAGAGCCCAGTTCACCATAACCCAGAATGCCCAGGGTCTTGCCAGCAATTTCGGTGATGGGATGGTCTAGCAAACAGAAGCTGGAAGACCTTTGCCAGGCACCCGAGCGCACCGCCTCAAGATACCGGGGCAGGCTGGTGGAGAGGGCAAGAATAAGGCTTAGGCAGTGCTGGACAACCGATGCTGTGGCATAGGCGACGGCATTGCTGACCCGGATGCCTTGCTCCCGAGCGAAGGGCAGGTCAACATTGTCAGTGCCGGTGGCCATGATGCTGATAAATTGTAGTTTTGAGGCGGGTTCAAGCCGTGCCCGGTCCAGCAACACCTTGTTGCTGAGTACCAGGGTCGCGTCCTGGATGCGGCTTGCCGTTTCATCGGCACGGGTGCTAGGGAATATATGCCAGTCGTCAACCAGGGAGGTAATCGGGCTGAGCTCAACTTCCTGCCCGAGACTGTCGGCGTCAAGAATGACCCCAATCATTCGCTAGGCAGGGCCTCATTCCAGGCACTGCACTGGTCTGCATGCGCGGCGAGCAGTGCCGCTGCGTCGCCCGCGATACGAATGGCAATAATTTTGTCTCCTTGTTCAATGGTATTCACCACCGCCTGATCCGCTACTGAGTGGACCTCGCCAAATAGGCTGTGTACACCGTCAAGGTGTGGCGTGGGGACATGGGTGATGAAAAACTGGCTACCATTGGTATGGGGACCACTGTTTGCCATGGACAACTTGCCGGGGGCGTCATGCCTGAGTTCGGGCGCAAACTCATCATTAAATTGGTACTGAGGCCCGCCAGTGCCATTGCCCAGGGGGCAGCCGCCCTGGATCATAAAGTCGTTGATTGTCCGGTGAAAATTGAGCCCGTCATAAAAGCCTTTTTGGGCGAGGTTCACAAAGCTGGCAACGGTGACTGGCGTTTTGTCGGGGAAGAGATTCAGCTTGATGTCGCCTTTGCTCGTCTCAATGGTCGCGGTAATTTGCATGCTGCTGACTCCAGTCTGGTGTTAGAAGTGTCATAGAGGGGGCGCTTGGCGCTTGGCTCTGCCTCTCAAGTAAAGGTTTTGCCAATTTACGCAAAACCACTGTGGTTGTAAATAAATAGCGGTTGTAAATACACAGTCATTCTCGTCTGGCGGCGAGAATGACTGGGGTGACGAGAATGACGGCGCGTTGCTTGGCAGTTGCTGCATAACGCATTAGAATAAGCCCCTCTCGGTTGCCCCTGGCTCAGTATGCTAGTCAAGCGTTTCCGCCTATCCGCTATCTGCATGGCGAGCCTACTGGTCGCTCTCCCTGCCGGGGCGGCACCCCCGGTACTCTCCCAGGCACCGCTCATCTGCGGTTTTGGCGAGGTGCGCTTTGATCTTGACTTCCCCGGTGCCCGACTGAATGAATGTGCTCAGACGGGGCTTGATGAATACACTATCGGGGTGCTACCGGAAGCCCAGCCGATCAATCCCAGCCCCTGGTACGCCTTTAAGGTCATGGCGGCCTCAAAGCGCAGGATTTCTGTCTATCTGCACTATGGTGTCCATTCCCACCGATATCCTCCCAAGAGCAGCCAGGACGGCAAGACCTGGACCCTCCTGGATAACGACTCCTATCAGATATTGTTTGCCGGCAAGGCCTTAAAGCTCAGCCTGGAGGTAGGCCCTCAACCGCGCTACATTGCTGCCCAGGAAGTGATTGACAATCGTTACTATGAGCAGTGGGCTGATGACCTCGCGCAACTAGACTATGTGGAAAAATCCTTATTGGGGAAATCAACCCAGGACCGCCCCATCTTCAAATTAGTAGTCGCTGGGCCGGGTAAGGAATGGGTATTGATTGTGGGTCGCCAGCACCCTCCAGAGTTGACCGGTGCCCTTGCCTTGATGCCTTTTGTGGACGCCCTGCTTGCTGAGAGGGCCCTGGCGCGGCAATTTCGCCAGCGCTTTAATCTATTGATAGTCCCTAATTTGAATCCTGATGGGGTGGCCGCGGGTCATTGGCGTTACAACATGAACGGGGTTGACCTTAATCGGGATTGGGGTCGATTCACCCAGCCGGAAACCGCCCTCATGCGAGACGAACTCCTGAGCCGCTTTTCCCGGACCGGTCAACGGCTGGTGCTCGGGCTGGATTTTCACTCTACCCGGGAAGATGTCTTCTATACCCAACAGGACGCGACTACATTATACTTGCCTGAGTTCACGCATGCTTGGCTAGGCTATATTGACCGGCAGCTACCCGATTACCCGGTTAATCGCAAGGCAACCAATAACCCCGGATTGCCCACTTTCAAGACCTATATGAGCGGTGCTTACAGTATTCCTGCCATCACCTATGAAGTCGGGGACAATACCGATAGGCAGTTAATTACCCGAGTTGCCCGGACGGGTGCCAAAGGGATGATGCATGTATTACTCTATGCAGATTAAATCTTGAAGACTCAGTTGACCGTTTAGCTAACCCTTAATCTAACCGTTAATCTAACCGCTAATATAACCCTTAATCCACAAACGCAAGAGGTAAAATCAATGACTACTCAGATCAAGCCGTGCCGTGCTTCATTTTCCCGACTCTTAGCAACAGGGTTGCTTTCAACAATCATCCTGAGCTTCGCCCCCCCCCCTATGGGCGGCAGAAGGCGAGGCAATAGAAGAAGTGGTGGTGGTGGGTTCCCAGATCAAGGGCGCAAAAATATCAGATGCGCTGGCAGTGTCGGTGTTTAATGCCGAGGACATTAGCCTATTGGGCGTTGATTCGGGTGAGGATCTACTGCAACTGATTCCAGAAAATGGCCAGAACTTCTTGAGCGAAGCCGAAAACATTAGTGGTGGTGTCAACTCGGCCCGTGGGGACGTGGGTGCTTTTAATCTGCGTAACCTGGGTACGGGCAATACCCTGGTGCTGCTCAATGGTCGGCGTCTGGTGAATGCTGCTAGCTTCCAGACCGAATTGGTCGGCGGCAGTTTTGTGCCAGTCAACTCGGTGAACTCCAACACCATCCCGGTCTATGGTACTGAGCGGATAGAAGTTTTGCGCGACGGGGCCTCGGCCATCTATGGTGCTGATGCCGTAGCCGGGGTGGTGAATACAGTGTTGAAGTCCGACTTTGAAGGTTTTAGGGCACGTATTAAGTGGACCGAGTATGAAAACCTGCCCCGAGATGATCAATCTTTCGCTATGGAATGGGGGCAAGCCTTTAATGAGGAGAGAACCAATCTGGGTATATTTTTTGATTATTACCAAAGAGATAGAGTTAATTCACAAGACGACAGTCGCTGGGCTGACGCTGACTTCCGCCGCTTGATCCCTGAAGATTCCCGCTGGTCGGGTAACACCCGCTTCAGAAATACCAGTGCGCACGATATCTATGGTCAATTTGATATAGCGGATAGCGTGCCTCCTAGTCTAGTTGCCAATAATATTGTTGATACTAGTGGGGAATTTGAGATCTTCCCCCTGGATATAGGGGAGGATAACAAGTGTACATATATGATTGGTCCTGAGTCTGAGCCTACTAGCTGTGGTGCCGAAGATGGCGCCGGCCTGGCGCGTTACAATCTGAATGAAAACCGGGACCTGGCTTCTGAACTTGATAGATATAACATGTTTGTGTACCTCAATCATGACCTGGGCGAGGGCTGGGAAAGTTTCACCGAGTTTTCTGTTTATAAGATAGATAGCAATCTGATTCGCCATCCGTCGGCAACCTTGAGTTCAACCCGGCTGAGAGTCGGTGCTGAGAACTATTACAATCCACTGGGCCCTTGCACCTCCCCCAATCGCTTGCCAGATGAGATTATCGGTACCGATGTACCCTGTGAGGGGCTGGAACTGCTCATAGACAACTATCGTTTTACCGAGGTGCCGCGTCTGGTGGTCAATGATGGCACCACCTATCGCCTCCTCCAGGGGCTCAGGGGCATCCTGGGCGAATGGGACTGGGAGACTGCAGTAATTTGGTCCCGGGCGACTCACAAGGACGTTACCCACCAACGGGTGTCCAATACGTTGATGGATCAAGCCCTGAGAGATCCCACCGCCGCGGCCTACAATCCATTTAGTGGCGGGGAAGATTCTAATATCGAACGCACCCTGGTGAGCGTCTTTCGTAAAAGTGAAGCCAATCTTTTTACTTATGATTTTAAAATTTCCCGTCCGGATCTATGGTCACTACCGGCCGGGCCGGTGGGTTTCCTGGCTGGTTTTGAGTATAGACGGGAGTCCTTTGAAGATGACCGGGATCCCCGCCTGGACGGCACCATTCAATTTACGACGGCTACCGGGGCGACCTTTCCCTACATATCCGATGTCGCCAACTCCAGCCCGACCGCGGATAACAAGGGGGATAGAAATGTCACCTCATTCTTTAGTGAATTACAACTGCCGTTGCTGAACAACCTGGACGTCCAACTTGCCTTGCGATATGAAAACTTTTCCGATGTGGGTAATACCACAGTCGGCAAGGTTGCCTTTGGATGGCGTCCGGTTGAGTCCTTCTTGCTACGCGGTTCCTGGTCGGAAGCCTTCCGTGCCCCGAATCTGATCACCGTGAATGAGGAGATTGTGGCGCGTACCAACAACCGTACTGATTATGTCTGTCAGTTTGCCAAGGATAATGGGGGCGATGCGGCTGACGACCTGGATTGTGATTACGGCATACAGCGGACTGCCCAGGGTAGCAAGGATCTGCAGCCCGAGGAATCGGACAACTATTCTCTGGGGCTGGTGTTTGAACCCATAGACGACCTGACCCTGACGCTGGATTATTGGCAAATAGAAAAGACCGCTACCATTGGCCTCTTTGGGGAAAACAATCACAGTCTGCAGGATCTGGTTCTGCGGCTGGAGGCGGGCCCTGCTAACTGCGCTACCGCTAGCTTTAATCCAGCAGTAGTACGTGTGGACCCGGACCCGGATGAGGCTGTTTTCTACACCGACGCGGGCATCTGCCCCGCAGGCAATACCACCCGGGTGGATGACCAGTACGCCAACCTCGATGATCGCACCCTCGCCGGGTATGATATTGGTATCTATTATCAGCGAGACACTCGGGTGGGGTTATTTTCAATCCGGTACAACGGTTCTTTCCTTGATACCTACGATCAGGAAGCCGGTGGTGCTGTGGCGGGGCTCTTGAGTGCCCAGAGTGATGGCATCCTGCCGGCTAGTTATCCCGTGTCGGGTTTTGCTGATTTGATTGGTCAGGATGGTAATCAGGATGAGAAGCACAGCCTGATACTCGCCTGGCGCCATGCTGGCTATGGGGTAGCGGTAACGGGATATCGCCTGGGTAGTTTTTATCAGAGCAGCCTGACGTTGAGTGACGGTACCCGCTATGTGATTCCGTCTTTTACCACCTATGATGCCAGCTTCGACTATCGCACTACCCTGGCGGCAATCGATACTCGTTTTCGGTTGGGCGTCAAAAATCTGGCCGATGAGCGCGCGCCGCTGGCGGATCGTTTTTTCGGATTTTTTGCTGATGCCCATCAGGATTATGGCCGGCATTTCTACTTTGAGGTGCGGGCGGGGCTCTAAGCCTGTTCCGTCCCCTTAATACCCCTCGCCGCCGGGGTGCCGTCCGGTGAAGCTATGGTGGGTATTGCTGCTAGGGTTGCCTTTGCCATGCATGTCTTTGCCATGCTGGGGAGAGGTGCCCCAGGTCAAGTCGGTGCCGCTTCCTCAACGCATCCTTTTTGTGGGTAATAGTTTTACCTATTACAACAACAGTCTGCACAGTCATCTGCGTAACCTGTTAAAGGCCGGGGGTATCTATAATGCCGACAAGATGCGGCTGAGTGCGATGACAATTTCCGGCAGTCGTCTCGTGGAGCATGCGGGTGGCATGGCCGCCCTGGTAACACCGGATACATGGGACCTGGTCGTGCTCCATGGACACAGCAAAGAACCATTGCATCAAGCCACTGCCCAACCCTTCTTCAAGGCATCCAGAATGTTCAGCAAATACATACGAGATAAGGGCGCGGAACCGGTTTTCTTGATGACCTGGGCCTACCGAGGAAGACCAGAAATGACCCCAGCCCTGGCGGCAAGCTATACCCAAATAGCCAACCAACTTGATGCCTTGGTGGTGCCGGTGGGCCTCGCTTTTGCGCAGGCCCAGCGGGACCATCCTGAGATAGAACTCTATTCCAGAGATATTCTTAAATACGACAGGACGCCTCAAGATACGGTTACCCCGGTCTACCGGGACGAGCTCAAGCATCCGAGTCTGGCCGGTACCTATCTGGCGGCCTGTGTGTTTTATGTGGCGCTGTTCCAGCAATCGCCATTGGGTTTGGCGTATCAGGCAGGACTAGACAAGACTCAGGCAATCCACTTGCAAGCGGTTGCCCTGGCTACGGTGGAGACCTTTTATGATGTAGAATAAAGCCTTCTCGCCGCCGCCGTCATTCTCGTCGAAGTGCAACCGGGGTTGGCGTGGGGAGGGTGAACGGCGCGGAAGCGTCAGGCTTTGATGCTGACAGGAATAAATCGGAAAACAATACTCTTTTTACTGGATTCCCGAGCAAGCTCGAGAATGACGGCGCGAGGCGCCGTATGCCGCCAGAAGGAGCGGGGGCAACCCGCCGTCATTCTCGCCACTCCGGTCATCCCAGCCATCGGCTGGGATTGACCGGGGTGACGGGAATCCAGAGGAACAAAGGCAATACTGCTCGTTCCTCTGGCTTCGGCGAGACGACTGGGTTCGGGGAGGGTGAAGTTGCACTTAAGAATTGAATCCAAGCCATTCTTTTTGAGAAGCTGGTTTACAGGTCAAGTGCCATTGAGTGCATTATGAGAGAAGACTGGCGGCTTGCGGTTGCCCTGCGGTTGCTTTTTTCGGCCCGAGTTTCAATCAGAAATAGTCGGTTGATTTCTTTTACCGGGCTGATTTCTATTGGTGGTCTGGTGCTTGCGGTTGCGGTGCTGGTTACGGTGCTGTCGGTGATAAATGGCTTTGAGCGTGAACTTCGGGAACGAGTCTTGAACGTCCTGCCCCAGGGGACGCTGTACATACAACAAGACATACCACAAGACGCTGCTCGTTTGTCAGGAGACAGCAGCGCCGACTGGCGCGGGCTGGTAGCCGAGTTTCTGACACATCCTGAGGTGACCGGGGCGGCCCCGCTGGTGGAAGGCAAGGGGCTGATTGTGCATGCGGGAGAGCTGGTAGGGGTTAATTTCCGGGGGCTGGTGCCTGAATACGAACAGACTGTGTCCATCCTGCATCAATTTTTTGTCTCTGGCTCAATGCAAGCCCTGGCGAACCATCCCTTTGGCGTCGTCATGGG
This sequence comes from Candidatus Azotimanducaceae bacterium, assembly GCA_965208605.1. GTDB lineage: Bacteria > Pseudomonadota > Gammaproteobacteria > Pseudomonadales > Azotimanducaceae > UBA9659. The sequence continues at coordinate 2,769,175 of OZ242345.1, forward strand.
TGAAGAACTTGCCCATAGGTTGGGGGTGGAACTGGGCAATAAAATCACCCTCGTGCTGCCGCAAGTGAACTACACCCTGGCGGGCCCTTCTTTCACCACCAAAAGTCTGCATCTGGTGGGCGTGTTTCGAGTGGGTGCGGATCTTGATAAGCATCAAATTTTTGTCCAGCTGCCGGCCGCCATGCGCTTGAAACGACAAACAGACATAGATGGCATAGTGATCCAGTCTACTGATCTGTTTAATGTGCATAGCATCATGCAAGAGTTGGTAGTGGCTTCTTCCCACAAGTATCTTTATCCGGTGAGTTGGATGCGCCACTACGGTAATCTTTATGAGGCAATACAGACGCAAAAATCAACCTTGTTTTTGCTGTTGATCATCCTGGTAGCGGTGGCGGCCTTTAATCTTGTTTCCAATTTGATGCTGACTCTGGATGATAACCGGGCAAACATTGCCATCCTCAGGACCCTGGGAGCAGCACCGGCTGAGATCCAGTTGATCTTTCTTCTGCATGGTCTGGCGGTGGGTCTGATTGGGGTGCTATTGGGGGTGCTGATAGGGCTGCTCTTGAGCCTGTCGCTGGGCTACATCTATACCTATCTCAGCGAGTTATTTTCTCTCAATTTGATGAGTGAGTATTTTATTCGATACCTACCGACTGACATCATCTGGGGGGACATCCTCTACATCTCCGGCTTGTCTTTGATGATTTGCCTGATAGCCACTATCTATCCCGCGGCAAAGGCGGCAGCGGTTGCCCCGGTAAAGGCCTTGCAACATGCAATCTGAAAGCCCACTCGAACTGATACTGGAAGCCCGGGGGTTGAGCAAAAGGTACTTCCAGGGGGACCAGCCCTTGCGGGTCTTGGAAGACCTGGAGCTGAGCCTGTACCGGGGGGAAATGCTCGCCATCCTCGGCGTGTCCGGGAGCGGCAAAAGCACGCTCTTGCATCTCTTGGCAGCCCTGGATAAGCCGGACGCTGGCTCGGTAACGCTTGCCGGTTATCCCATGCATACCTTGAGCCAGCGAGAGGTAGGGCGGGTGCGTAATCAACATCTGGGTTTCGTCTATCAGCAGCATCATTTGTTGCCCGAATTTACCGCCCTGGAAAATGTCGCCCTGCCACTCAGAATTGGCGGCCTGGCAAGGTCTCAAGCCCTGGTGGCCGCGGCAAGTATGCTGGAGCGGGTGCAGCTCGGCGCACGTAGCTCGCATCTGCCGGGTGAGCTGTCTGGCGGCGAGCGGCAGAGAGTTGCCATCGCCAGAGCCCTGGTTACCCAGCCGACATGTGTGTTGGCTGATGAGCCGACTGGGAATCTGGATGAAGAGACGGCAGCAGGGATACAAGCATTGATGCTTGAACTCTCGGCTGAACTTGCCCTGGCATTTATCATCGCCACGCACAATACCCAGCTGGCCGCTCAGTGGGATACCCGGTACCGACTTCATAATGGCAAGTTGGAAGCCCTGCCATGAGCGCTGAGGTAGTGGCTGTTATCGGCTGGCGCTATGCCCGTGCCCACACGCGCACCCGCAGAGGATATCTTTCTTTTATTTCCACCGTATCCTTGCTGGGTCTGGTGCTGGGAGTAGTGGCACTCACCGTGGTGGTCGCGGTGATGAACGGCTTTGACCGGGAACTCAAACGACGCATACTCGATGTGCTACCGCATCTGGTGCTCAGTGTTGATACGGCGGCAGGTACCGAAGCGAGTACAGAAGCGAATACCGCAGCAGGTACGGAAGAGATGCCCCCGGAGTGGTTAAGGTCCCTGGCACAGCACCCTGAGGTGGAGGCGGTAGCACCCTTCATGCAACAAAGCGGCCTGCTGATGCGGGCCGGTCGGAGTCATCTGGTCACCATCTATGGCATTGTCCCGGCGCGCGAGGCTGAGCTGTCCATCCTGCCGACTGTGATGCTCCCCGCCGCCCTGCAGGCACTCAATGAGCCTGAACATAATCTGGTGTTGGGAGCACCTATAGCCCGTTACCTGGGCCTTGAGGTGGGGGATGAGCTCTCTTTGATACTACCGACCCTGTCTGCCCAGGGCAGGACACTCAAACCCACCCTGGGGAGGGTGCGGGTAGCGGGTAGTTTTGCGGCTGGGTCCGAACTTGATTCAAGTTTGGTGCTGATGAAACTTGAGCATCTCCAACAACTCGCTGGGCAAAAGCAGCAATATAGAGTGCGCCTGCGAGATATTTATGCGGCACCCTTAATCGCCAAGGCCCTGGCAGATAGCGGGGAAGTTACTGTGAGCGACTGGACGGCTACTCAAGGCGACTTCTTCCAGACCGTCAAGATGGAGAAGATCATGATGTTTGTGTTGTTGTCATTCGTCATCGCGGTGGCTTCTTTTGGGATCGTCTCCGGTCTGAGCATGCTGGTGAATACCAAGCAAAAGGAAATTGCCGTGTTACGCACCATGGGCTTGTCAAGCTTCGGCATCATGGCAGTGTTTGTGGTCCAGGCCATGACCATCGCCGTGCCCGGTATTATCCTGGGCCTGCTCCTGGGCATACCGCTTGCTCTGTATATCCCGGAAGTGATGACCATCATTGAATCTATGGGAGGGGGCAGCATGGTCAAGGGCACCTATTTTGAGCAGATTCCAACGGAGCTACGGCTGGCGGACCAGGGCGTCATTCTCTTAGTGACTCTATTGATCAGCCTGGGAGCTGCGCTCTATCCTGCATATCGCGCCGCGCGGCTGAGCCCGGTGGAGGGTCTGCGTTATGAATAACGATTAGTGGTGTCTCTCGCTCCATAGATACCAGAGGTGCACCATCAGGAAGCCGCTGAGTCCGAGGGTAAAACCGGCAACAAGACTGCCGAGGAGCAGTGGTTGCCAGATGTGGCCTGCTTGTGCCAGCAACCATTCAAAGATCAGCACAATATCCGCTGATAAAAAAATCTGCCAGCTGCCGGTATCAAACTGGGGGGCAATACCGAGGAGCAGCGCGCCCAACCGGTAACAAAAGTACATGATGGCCGGCATGGTGAGCGGGTTGCTTATCCAGACAATGACCAGGGCCACGGGGATATTACATCTTATCCAGGCACAGATGATGATGCAGGGAAGCATCTGTAAGGGTATGGGCAAAAAGGCGCAGACACTCCCGGTTAAGATCCCGTAGGACAGTGAATGTCGGCTGAAATGCCATAGTTCTTGATTAGATATGGTATTACCGAGGAACCGGAACGTCTTCGTTTGCCCCAGGCTTTCCTTGGTAGGCAGATATTTTTTGAAATCCATAGGTTGGGCTACTCGTCTCAGGCTTCTTGTTCTTGAGCTTAGGGTCAAGCTTAGGGCTACTATTCTTTGAAGGGCTAGCATTGCTGAACCGTGTCATTGCGCGTCCATTATGCCCCTTCATTGATGAAGTTGCACTTAAGAGTTGAATCCAAGTCCAAGATGTCCCAAAGGTGGTTGACTGTGTTCCTCTGGATTCCCGTCACCCTGGTCATCACAGCCGATGGCTGTAATGACCAGGGTGACGAGAATGACGGGGTCTGGGGAAATCCAGAGCTTGTGCTCTTGTGCTCTTGCCGTCATCCTCGCCCCTGCGCCGGCGCCCTTTCGCTCCCGCGGGCGGCTTACGGCGCCCCGCGCCGTCATTCTCGAGCTTGCTCGGGAATCCAGAGGACGAGCGGTACAGTCTGTCGCATGCCTGGGTCAAGAACGGAGACAAGGCACAAGCCCAGTAGCAAATAGCTCAAGCCATTCAGCGCAAATGCTCACAACCCAGGCAGGGCATGACGCTAGGGGTAGCCGCCCGCATAGACTAGCCTCAAGCCATGATTCCCGGTGTTATAGCCTATGCGCTTGCAAGCTGGTGTGTAGCGCATTTGCCTTTTCTTCCAGACTTGCCCGGCGTATATATATTGTTACCGATTGCTGTATTCGGGGTGCTGCATCGCCGTTGTCTTGTCTTGTGCATGTTCTGCCTGGGCGGCCTGTCTGCCTACCTATACACCACGGCATTGACGGCGAGAGTATTACCGCCGCATCTGGAGGCCCAGGATCTTCAGGTGCAGGGCATGGTCACTGAGTTACCTCGGGTGCAAGACAATATTACCCGGTTCCGTTTTCGCTTGAAGACGTCCGGGGAGGGAGCACCTCGGGGTGATGTGTTGTTATCCTGGTATCACCCCGAAGTGGAGCTTATTCCCGGGCAGATATGGCAACTGACGGTACGGCTCAACCGGCCGACGGGCAGTGTGAACTTTTCCCTATTTGATTACGAAGCCTGGCTCTTTACCCAAAGAATCAGCGCTCGGGGCTATGTCCGCACCAGTCAACCCCAGCAACTGCTGGGGCAGGCCGGCTTCTCAATACACAAGTTGCGCTACCGAATACGGGAAACCAGCCGAAAGTATATCCAGACTCATGCACATCTGGGGCTGTTCAATGCGCTTGCCATTGGCGACACCAGTGATATGTCGGCGGACGACTGGTCGCTTCTGGAAAAGACCGGCACGACTCATCTGTTGGTGATTTCCGGGTTACATATAGGGCTTATTGCCATGCTTGCTTATGGCCTCTTGCGGCGACTGGTGCCTGGTTTTTACACCCCCATCAGCTTGACGATTTTGGTCGCTGCCAGCTATGGCGTCTTGGCCGGTTGGGGGCTCCCCGTGCAGCGGGCATTCATCATGCTCAGCATAGTCTTATTGGCTTTCTGCTGTGCTCGCAAGGTGGCCCCGGGGTATCAGTTTTTCATGGCACTGTTGTTTGTATTGCTAGCGGATCCACTGGCAACCCTCAGTAATGGCTTTTGGTTGTCCTTTGGCGCGGTGTTTTTTCTCATCCTGGGGCTGGGTGGGCGGCGTCAAGTTGCCGGGCAAGGGCTATCAGTAGCCGCCACCACTCAAAGCCTATCGGGCAGAGCCATGCAGCAGCTGCGCGCCGGCACCGCGAGCATCATTGCCTTCATCATCACCGCCTGCCGCGCCCAGTGGGTCGTCTATGTTGGCATGGCCTCTCTCCTGGCGATCTTGTTACACCAGATGCCGGTCCTGTCCTTCCTGGTCAACCTTCTGGCTATTCCTTGGGTGGGGCTGGTGCTGGTGCCGAGTATTTTGCTCTCGCTGTGCATGCTGTTCATCTATGCCCCCCTCGGTGAGGTGTTGCTTGGCCTGCCCCTCGCGGCGCTGGAATTGCTGACCAACCTGCTCAGCTACTTTGCGCAACTGGAGACGGTGTATTATTTTAATGCGCTTTCCTTGCCCTTTGCGGTGCTTGCTTGCCTGGGTAGTTTGTTGTTGCTACTCCCGCGAGGGTTGATACCTCGGTGGTTGGGGGTCATCACGTTGTTCATCCTGACGCCCGACCGGGGGCAACTCCAGGAGGGTGAACTTGCCTTGACTTTTCTTGATGTGGGCCAGGGCTTAGGGGTGCTTGCAGAAACGAAAACCTCGGTGCTGGTGTATGACACGGGAGCTTCCTTTGGGACGCGTTTTAGCAATGCCCGGCAGGTAGTGCTACCGACCCTGCGGCTGTCTGGTCGTAAACGCATCAATCATTTTATTTTGAGTCATCCAGACAATGATCATGCGGGCGGCATGGAAGATGTGCTGTCTGGCATAGCCGTTGAGCGCATCATGTTGAATGAGCAGACTGAGGCATCGGCGCCGCTTGTTGATGCCCTGCCTTGTCAGGCCGAGTGGCAGACTGATGCCGTCCGCTTCAAGGTGTTCACGGCGGGCAATGCGATGACTTCCAGCAATGATTTCTCTTGTTTAGTGCTGATCGAAGCCGCCGGACATAGAGTGCTTTTGACGGGGGATATTGAAACTCGTGCCGAACTCGCGCTCCTTGAGTTACCACTTGCCCCGATTAGTGTCATGTCATCGCCGCACCATGGCAGTGATACTTCTTCATCACCGGCCTTTCTTAATCATGTCCAACCCGAGACGGTGGTCATTTCAACGGGCTATCACAATCGGTTTGCACATCCCTCTGAGCGGGTGTTGGAACGCTATCGGCACCGCCAGGTCAACGTTTATGACACTGCGGAAGATGGCGCGGTGAGATTCTTGTTCACTAAGCAGGGGCTAGAGGTAGAATCTGCCCGGGCCGCTCGCCCGGCTATTTGGCGCCGCAAGTAATTGCTCCCGCCGTCATTCGCGTCACCCCCGCCTTCGGCGGGTACGACTGGCTTCGGCAAGATAAAGAGGCTAAATTATTCTGTGGTTCTTGAGCGACTATTGTTACTGTGACTATTGTTACTGAGACTATTAATTAAAAGAGGTGATAACATGGAAATGCTACTGGTTATAGCCGCCATCCTTGTACTGCTCGCTTTTTATCTGGTCAGAATCTTCAATCAGCTGGTATCTCTGAAAAATCGCTATAAAAATGCTTTTGCGCAAATTGAGGTGCAACTAAAACGTCGGTATGACCTGATTCCCAACCTGGTGGAAACTGCCAAAGCCTATCTCAAGCATGAACGGAGCACCCTTGAATCTGTCATTGCTGCTCGTAATCTTGCCTCAGATAGTCTGGCACAGGCGGCCGCTGATCCCAGTAATGGGGAAGCCATGAAGTCCTTAGTCGCTAGCGAGGGTGCCCTGGCAGGTGCCATGGGTAAACTGAATGTGGTGATGGAAGCCTATCCCGATTTGAAAGCCAACCAAAACATGATGCAACTCAGCGAAGAGTTAATCAGTACGGAAAACAAAGTAGGTTTTGCCAGACAAGCGTTTAATGATCAGGTCATGGGCTATAACACCTATAAGCAAAGCTTCCCGCAGGTCATCCTGGCGGCGACTTTAGGCCACGTTCAGGATGCGACTCTGCTTGAGTTTGATGATGCTATTCAAGCGGCGCCGACCGTCGCTTTTTGAGCAATGAATTTTTTTGAAGCCCAGGACCGAGCGCGGCGTAATACCAAGCGTTTGGTGCTGTTTTTCCTCCTCGCGGTATGCAGCCTGATTGTCTTGATCAACCTGCTGGTGATGCTGGTGTTTGGCGTCTTGGAAACTAACCAGGGGCCGATCACCCTAGAGCGCATCGTCATTCAGTTTGATTGGCATATCTTTGCGGCGACCTCGGGCCTGGTGCTCTTCGTCATTATCGGTGGCAGTGCCTATAAAACCCTTGCCCTTTCTGGGGGCGGGGTGGCGGTGGCTGAAGCTATGGGGGGACGATTAATTCCCCAGACGACGACCGACCTGTATGAACGCAAGACATTAAATGTGGTAGAAGAAATGGCAATCGCCTCGGGCATGCCCGTGCCGCCGGTCTATCTGCTGGATGATGAACCGGGGATCAATGCCTTTGCCGCGGGGTTTAGACTCGGTGATGCCGTCATTGGAGTCACCCGAGGCACCATTACCTATCTGAGCCGCGAAGAGTTGCAAGGTGTCATTGCGCACGAATTTAGCCACATTCTGCATGGGGATATGCGTCTGAATATCCGTCTTATGGGTATCTTGCACGGCATCCTGCTCATCGGCTTGATAGGTTATGTCATCCTGCGCTCGGCGCGTGGCGGTGGGAGTAAAAATGCCGCGCCTATGATAGGGCTAGGTATTGGCTTGCTGGTGATCGGTTTTGCTGGCTCATTTTTCGGTGATTTGATTAAGGCTTCGGTGAGCCGGCAGCGCGAATTCCTAGCCGACGCCTCGGCGGTGCAATTCACAAGAAGCAATCTTGGCATTGCTACCGCGCTCAAAAAGATTGGCGGCTACGTTCCCGGGTCAGCCCTGAATAGCCCGGAAGCCCCTAGCCTGAGCCATGCTTTTTTTAGTGCCGGGGTGACTTCATTTATGCAATCCATCTTTGCCACCCATCCGCCTTTGGCGCGGCGTATCAAAGCCCTGGACCCGTCATGGGATGGCGTCTTTGCTCCCGTTACTCAGGCAGTCACCGAGAGCGACGAGCCAGCCTCCTCAATACCCTCCTCAGCAGCAGCCTCAGTAGCAGCCTCAGTAGCAACAGCCGAAGCCGAAGCATCAACAGCCGCGAGGCAAAGCACCCTTGCCGGAGCACTGATTGCCAGTCAAGTACCGGGTCAAGTACCAGGTCAAGTACTAGAACGCGCGGGGACATCCAGCCAGGAACAATTGGCTTATGCCAAGTCATTGCTCAGTGAAATCCCGAGGCCTATCCGAGATGCGGTGCATGCGCCCTACGGTGCCCGGGCGGTGGTCTATGGTCTGCTCATTGACCGACACACTGCCGTGCAAGACAAACAACTCGATCGGCTAGCAGCATTTGGCGACTTTGGCATTGAGCAGGAGGTGCGCAAATTACTGGGCGCTATACAGCTGCTTGACATCAAATATCGCTTACCCCTGATTGATATGGCACTGCCCGCCTTGGGGCAGCTGTCCGGGTCCCAGTATCAAGTATTCAAAAAAAATCTTCTGTTCCTCATCCAGGCCGATGAACACACGAGCCTGTTTGAGTGGTCATTGCAGCAGATCGTCTTGCGGCATCTGGAAGCCAGGTTTGGGCAACCCGGGAAGCGGCGGACGCGTTCCGGGTCTTTGAAAACCGTGACCCAAGAAATAGAAATGCTACTGAGCGCACTGATCTATCACTGTGTCTCGGATAAGGCCGAGGTCAATGCGGTCTTGGTGTGCGCTGAGCAACATTTGAAGATGACGCCCCTGAAGCTCTTGCCTGAACAAGCGGTGCGCTTCGAAAGCCTGGAAGCAGCTGTTGAGCGGTTAGCATTATTGCCGCCACTCCATAAACAAAAAGTGTTGCATGCTGGCTTGGCGGTCATTACCCATAATGCAGACTATTCACCTGGCGAGATGGAGTTCATCCGCGCGATTGCTGCTATGTTGGATTGCCCGCTCCCACCGGGCAGTGTCATGGTTTATGAAGAGCATGTTGATGCAACGCATGCTGCTGCAGAGAAGGTCTGACTGACTTAGTTTAGAAGCAGAAGTTTAGAAGCAGAAGCTTAGAAGCAGAAGCTTAGAAGCAGAAGCTGAGCAGCAGATATCCCCACACCATCCCGAGGAGCAGGAGCGTCATGCATACTGCCGCCGACCCATAGTCCTTGGCCTTACCAGACATGGGGTGTTGCTCAACACCCATCCGGTCAACCACTGCTTCTATGGCGGAGTTCATCAGTTCCATTGCCAACAACAGAAAAGAGGCGCAGCAGAGCAGCAGCAATTCACCCAGGGTATCCGCAAACCAAGCACCGCTAGGGACTAGTAGGGCGATAAGCAGTAATTCCTGACGAAAAGCAGATTCCTCCTGGTAAGCCCTCTTAAGCCCCTGGTAGGAAAAGCGCATTGCATTCAACAGGTGTGGCAGGCCGGTATTGGTGGTCTTGTTGAAGGGTTGCTCTGGCATCTAGTGTGCACTCTATTTTCCCGCATCTGCACCCTGCCACAGGGCGATATTGGACGCAAGATGGGTGGCTTTGAATAGTCGGTTTTGACTGATCGGTTTTGAACAGCCCGCTTGAATACTGCCCTTGAATACTTGCCGATTGCCCCAAAATTTTATAAGCATTTTATAAAAGGCGATTTATAACGGTATCTATGATGAGAATTGACAAGTTCACTAGCAAGCTTCAGGAGGCTCTGGCCGACGCTCAGTCGCTTGCCCTGGGCAAGGATCACCACCAGATTGCGCCGGTACACTTGTTGTGTGCGCTCGTGCAGCAGCAGGGTGGCAGTATCCGCCCCATACTGACGCAGATGGGTGTAGCGATGGATGCGTTTGAGCAAGAACTTGCTCGCGCTATGGCAGGCTTGCCGCAGATGAAAGAAAATCTCGGTGACATCCAACTGTCTAATGACCTGCATCGGTTGCTTAATCTCGCTGACAAGTATGCCCAGCAGCGGGGTGATCAGTTTATTACCAGCGAGGTCATCCTCTTGGCAGCCCTTGAAGATAAAAGCGGCCTCGGCGAATTATTTGTCAAGTTTCATATTCAAAAGGATGCCCTGCAGCGGGTGGTCGCGCAGGTGCGTGGGGGTGAAAAAGTCACCGAGCAAAATATAGAAGACACTCGTCAGGCACTAGAAAAATACACCATAGACTTAACAGCCCGTGCCGAAGAAGGTCGGCTTGACCCGGTGATTGGGCGGGATGAAGAAATTCGCCGGACCATACAGGTCTTGCAGAGAAGAACTAAAAACAACCCGGTGCTGATTGGCGCACCTGGGGTCGGGAAGACCGCGATTGTTGAGGGTCTCGCGCAGAGAATCATCAATGGTGAAGTGCCCGAAGGATTACGCGGCAAGAAGATACTGGCACTTGATATGGGCGCACTGATAGCGGGTGCGAAGTTCCGTGGGGAATTTGAGGAACGACTTAAAGCCGTGCTGAAAGAAGTCACCAAGGAAGAAGGTAGCGTTATTCTGTTTGTCGATGAGTTGCATACTATGGTGGGCGCAGGCAAGGCTGAAGGTGCTATGGATGCAGGTAACATGCTGAAGCCGGCACTTGCACGCGGCGAGCTCCACTGTGTTGGTGCGACCACCCTGGATGAATACAGGCAGTATATTGAGGCTGACGGCGCCCTGGAACGTCGGTTTCAAAAGGTGCAGATTGATGAACCGGATGTTGACGCCACCATCGCCATATTGCGCGGCTTGAAAGAACGTTATGAAGTACACCATGGCGTGGATATTACTGACCCGGCAATTATTGCTGCGGCCCACTTGTCCTACCGTTACCTCAGTGACCGCCAGTTACCGGACAAGGCGATTGACCTGATTGATGAAGCCGCCAGTTTGATTCGTATTGAAATAGATTCCAAACCCGAGGAGATGGACCGCCTTGAACGACGTCTTATCCAGTTGAAAATCGAACAGGAAGCACTCAAAAACGAAGCAGACGAGGGTTCCAAACAGAGGCTCAGTGCCTTGGAGCATGAAATTAACGAGTTTGAACGGGAATATGCCGACCTTGAATCAGTATGGAATGCGGAAAAGCTATCCCTCCATAGTGTGCAGCAGGTGAAGGAAGACCTGGAACAAGCCAGGCTTGCCCTGGAAGCCGCCAGTCGCGCCGGTGACCTGACAAAAATGTCCGAACTGCAATACGGTTTAATACCGGATATGGAAAAGCAACTGGAGGTTGCCCAGAGCGCAGACCCAGCAAAGATGTCTCTGCTCAGGAATAAAGTGACCGAGGAAGAAATTGCCGAGGTGCTTTCCAAGTGGACCGGCATTCCGGTGACCAGCATGTTGCAAGCCGAGCGCACTCGGCTGCTAGGGCTGGAAGAGGAATTGCATAAACAGGTGATTGGCCAGGATGAAGCGGTTAGCGCGGTATCCCATGCTATTCGTCGTTCCCGGGCAGGATTGTCGGACCCGGGCAGACCCAACGGCTCTTTTCTTTTTCTGGGACCAACTGGCGTGGGTAAAACCGAGTTGTGCAAAACTCTGGCGAAGTTTCTGTTTGATACCGAAGACGCTCTGATTAGGATAGACATGTCGGAATTCATGGAAAAACATTCCGTTGCCCGGCTCATTGGCGCACCCCCCGGTTATGTCGGTTATGAGGCAGGTGGTTATTTGACCGAGCATGTCAGACGCAAGCCCTATTCGGTGCTACTCCTGGACGAGATTGAAAAGGCGCACCCTGAGGTGTTCAACATTCTCTTACAGGTACTTGATGATGGTCGGTTGACCGATGGACATGGGCGGACAGTTGATTTCAAAAATACCGTTCTGGTGATGACCTCTAATCTTGGTTCTGAGCTTATTCAGCAAATGGCTACCCATAGTTATGCCGAGATGAAGGAAGCCGTCATGGCGGTGGTTACGCAGGCTTTTAGGCCAGAGTTTATCAACCGAGTAGATGATGTGGTGGTCTTCCATTCTCTGGACAAGACACAACTGCGTAGTATTGCCCAGATTCAGTTGGCGGTCTTGCAAGGAAGAGTCCAGGAATCCCGGATCAGTCTAGGCTTTGACGACGCAGTCCTGGATATGATGGTGCAACGGGGATATGACCCGGTCTACGGGGCGAGACCGCTCAAGCGAGCAATACAAAATCATATTGAAAATCCGTTGGCTGAGGCACTCGTTGCCGGGCGGTTTGCCCCTGGCGATAGCATTATCGCCAGCTGGGAGAAGGATGAGATCATTTTTAGGGAAGCACCAGAAGCAAAGGGATAGCGGCTGGTGTTTTACAACACCCTAGGACACCTCACCAAGCATAGCATTGGCATGAAAGCACCGAATCAGGCACTATTCGGCATAAGCTCCCGGTTGCACTTCAAGGTTGAATCCAAGAATCTATACAAAGACTGTACAAAAAAACAGTACAATGCTACGGTGCCCTTGTGTGGTCTGGATTTTATACATCTACTACCCTAAATATTCTAGTGAACATAATTGATAGATAATCCATCTGATGAAGGAGGAGTTCAAAATGACGCTTCAGTTGCCCGCACCTCGATTTGCAGGTTCTTATCGATCCGTTGTTATTGACCCGCCGTGGGATCAAGGCAAAACAGGTCTTCGGAGTGTAAGACCCAATCAAGGAAAAGAATTGGACTATCTGACCATGACTCAGGATGAAATTTTTCGCTGTGTCAGTATGGATGAGTGGGTTGCTGATGATGCCTTTATTTGGCTTTGGGCAACTAATAGTCGGTCCCGTTCAAGTGACAAGCCTATTTTGCAACAAGCGTTTGAACTAATGGAATTGTGGGGTTTTCGGTATTACACCATGTTAACTTGGAGCAAGGGCACCGGGCCTTGCCCTTTTGGTCCCTATCAAATCACAACCGAGCATTGCCTTTTTGGATATAGAGGAAAATGCAAGTTTTCTAAACAATCTTTAGGAAAAATGAAAACAATATTTGAAGCCAGCTCCAAAAAGCACAGTGAAAAACCAGTGATTTTATATGAACAGGTTCTACGTTATTTTCCAGGTCATCATTTGGATGTATTCTCGCGCCGTTCTCACAAAGGATTTGATGGTTGGGGGCATGAAACAGAAGGGCAGGTCGCCTGATGGCTGAGCGCGCTAACGCACTAAGTGGTCGTGATTGGCTAAAAAATTCCTTCAGTATCTGGCGCAATTTCAATAGGGATGGAAATCGAAAATCTCATCCGGCATCTTTTCCCGTTTCTTTAGTCCAGCAAATACTGAAATGGCACACACACAATATTTTGTTACCGGATAATTGATATAGTTTTTGTGTCGGGGGGCATAGGCAGGTCATGATGATGCCCCGCACTTTCAGGCGACTTACGCCGCCCCCGCCGTCATTCTCGCCACCCCCGTCATCCCAGCCGATGGCTGGGATGACGGGGGTGACGGGAATCCAGAGGAACGAAGGCAACCCCCTTGACACTCCCACTAAACATCAACAACAACAACAAGATGGTTCGTCGCTCCCCGGCACTCTCGGCCCTGCCCTCTGACGGGTTGGAGGGCAGGGGTAAATCGGAAAACGATACTCTTTTTTACTGGATTCCCACCTTCGGCGAGAATGACGGCGGGGAGGGCGGCGAGAATGGCATACACGCAATATTTTGTTACCGGATAATTGATATAATTTTTGTGTCGGGGGCATAGGCAAGTCATGATGATGCCCCGCGCCTGAGCTTCTGGTAGACTTGCTGGCTTTCCTGAGCCTTGTTTGTACGAATCTTCCTGCAAGTCGCCCCGTGATGACTCGGATCCATTATGACTCGGACTTATGTGAAAATTTGCGGCATCACCAATCTTGCGGATGCGTGTGCTGCCGCCAATCTAGGTGCTGATGCGCTAGGCTTTGTGCTCTACCCACCCAGCCCGCGCTCTGTTGCCCCTTCCTCTCTGGCAAGGCTGCTTGCGGATATACCCCCTGGTCCCCAACGGGTCGCCGTGTTTGTTGATGAGGAGCCAGGGGTAGTGCAAGCCATTCTGGAGGAGGTGCCTTTTGATCTGTTGCAGTTCCATGGCGAGGAACCGCCTGAGTACTGCGAGCTTTTTGATCTCCCATACATGAAGGCAATCCGTGCCGGTACGTCCGAGCAGATAACGGCAGATGCCCATCGTTATGAGAGTGCCCGGGCCCTGCTGGTGGATACAGATGCCAGGGGTCAGTTTGGCGGCACCGGAATCAAGTTTGACTGGCAGATCTGGGAGCAGATGCCGAAGCTCCCGCGCCCCCTGGTGCTCGCTGGCGGCTTGACGCCTGAGAATGTCGGGGAAGCCATCACCCGGCTCCATCCATGGGGCCTGGATGTGAGTAGCGGCGTGGAGCAGCATCACGGTAAAAAAGACCCGCTAAAACTGGCAGCTCTCTTCGCTGGGGTCAATGCTGCTCATGCTCATCCAGCCTTAACGGCCACTTAGAGATACCCCATGAATAAGTCCAGGTCAGCCCGAGATGATATAGGGCAGAATGAAAGTCCAGAGGTACAACACTACCTACAACCGGATGAACATGGACATTATGCTCAGTTCGGGGGGAGGTTTGTTGCTGAAACGCTGATGACTGCCCTGGCGGAACTTGAATCCGAGTACCGGAGACTCAAGGACGACCAGTCCTTCAAGCGGGAGCTTGCCGCTGATCTGACGCACTATGTAGGGCGTGCATCGCCCCTCTACTTTGCCGAAAGGCTCACTCAAGAAGCTGGCGGTGCAGCTATCTATCTGAAGCGGGAAGACCTGAATCACACCGGTGCCCACAAGATCAATAACTGTATTGGCCAGGCGTTGCTGGCGAAATACATGGGCAAGCCACGGGTGATAGCCGAGACCGGTGCCGGGCAACATGGCGTGGCAACCGCCACAGTAGCCGCTAGATTCGGATTTGAGTGTCGGGTTTACATGGGTAGTGACGATATTAAGCGGCAGAGCCTGAATGTGTATCGTATGAAGTTACTGGGCGCAGAAGTTGTGCCGGTGATCTCGGGTTCAAAAACATTAAAAGACGCCATGAACGAAGCCATGCGCGACTGGGTGACGCATGTCGATAGGACCCACTACATCATTGGTAGCGTGGCTGGTCCCCATCCCTATCCGATGTTAGTGCGGGATTTCCAAGCGGTGATTGGAGCAGAGACGCGGCAGCAGTTTCAGGATATGCACGGCGGGCTACCCGATGCCTTGGTCGCTTGTGTGGGCGGCGGCTCCAATGCCATGGGGATGTTTTATCCCTTTCTGGAGCTGCCCCAGGTCCGCCTGATAGGCGTGGAGGCCGCCGGCAGGGGGCTGGATTCCGGTGCCCATGCGGCACCTCTCGGACGGGGCAGGGTAGGGGTGCTACACGGCAATAGAACCTATGTCATGAGTGATGATGATGGGCAGATAGCCCCTACACACTCTATATCTGCCGGGTTGGATTATCCGGGTGTTGGCCCAGAACATGCCTACCTTAAAGACCAGGGCCGGGCTGAGTATGTGGCTGTGAATGACGAGCAGGCACTGGCCGCATGCCGACAATTGAATCTGCTGGAAGGTATTTTGCCCGCCCTGGAATCAGCCCATGCCATCGCCTATGGCATGACCTTAGCCGCGGAGATGGCGCCGACGCAAAGCCTGATCATCAATCTATCGGGGCGGGGCGATAAAGACATAGCGACCATCGCCGAGATTGATGGTATCCAGATTGACTAGCGCCATAAGCACCCCCAGGACCTGAGCCAGTGAAGCCCTATGAAGCCCTATGAAGCCCTATGAAGCCCTATAGCCTGGCACAAACATTTAATGCCCTTGCCGAGAAGGGTAAAAAAGCCCTGGTGGCCTATATTGTTGCGGGGGACCCGGTGCCCTCTGTTACCCTGCCGCTCATGCATCGGCTGGTTGCTGCTGGTGTGGATATCATTGAACTGGGGGTGCCATTTTCCGACCCGGAAGCAGAGGGTCCAGTGATTCAACTCGCGCATGAACGTGCTTTGGCGCATAAGACCAGCCTTCGGGATTGTTTGGACATGACGGCTGGATTCCGGCAGGACGACTCGGTGACCCCGGTCATTTTGATGGGCTACCTCAATCCTATTGAAATTATGGGTTATGCCACCTTTGGTGCCCAGGCTGCTGAGGCGGGGGTCAGTGGCACCATTATCGTCAATCTGCCGCCTGAGGAAAGCGGCGACCTAGGCCCGATTCTGGAAGCTCAAGGCATTGATAATATCTGCCTCCTGGCACCCACCACGGGTGATGAACGGGCCGCATATATCTGTCGTGCGAGTCGGGGTTTTATCTATTATGTCTCGCTGACGGGCACCACGGGTGCCACCACCTTGGATATTGATGCCGTGGCAACACAGGTGGAGCGGTTCCGTGCCTTGAGCCCACTGCCGATGCTGGTTGGCTTTGGTATCCAGGACGGTGCCAGTGCGAGGGCGGTGACTCGGGTAGCGGACGGCGCGATTCTGGGCTCAGTGATTGTGAATCTCATGGCCGAGTGCGCTATGCACCCCAGCCCTCACCCAACCACTGAGCATGCAATACTTCTAGACCGGGTGGCCGATTTTGTCAGCAGCATCAGAAGCAGCATTGACGACTAGTGCCACACTTGATGAGTGGTTGCTCAGAATTGAGCATGCGCATCCGGTCAAATGGGACCTGGGGCTGAGCCGGGTCAGTCTTGTGGCAAGGGATATGGACCTCTTGCAACCGGCGCCAAAGGTAGTCTTGGTTGCCGGCACCAATGGTAAGGGGTCAGCTTGCGAATATCTGGAACATCTCGCATTGAGTGCTGGGCTGAGCACGGGTAAGTCCACTTCACCGCACTTTCATCGCTTCAATGAACGCATCGTTATTGATGGGCAGCCGGCCAGCGACCGCAGCATTATCAATGCCTTTGTTGCCATTGACGAGGCGCGTGGTGCCACTAGTCTGACCTATTTTGAATATGCCACTTTGGCTTCCTTGCTGATATTTAAGGCGGCGGGGGTAGCCTTGGCAATTCTTGAGATAGGCTTGGGCGGTAGACTTGATGCGATGAACCTGGTGTCGCCCGATCTGAGTCTGATTACTTCAATTTCTCTTGATCATGAAGCCTGGCTGGGTAATAGCCGTGAGCAGATAGGGGCGGAAAAGGCAGGCATCATGCGGCCCGGTATCCCGTGTGTCATTGCCGACCCTGAGCCGCCGGCAAGTCTGCTGAGTATCAGCGACACCCTCGGGGCACCCGTGAAGTTGCTCAACCGGGACTTTTTTTGCGACCCCTCTGAATACCCCTCTGGACCTCATTCTGAACACCGGTCTGAATCCCAGCCTGAAGCCCAGTCTGAACCCCAGATGAGCCTCCAGTGGAGCGTCTCCGCGGCGGACCCTGGCAGTAGCACAGAACGCCGACTAGATGACATACCACCTCTGCAATTATCAAGGGACAGTTTCGCGGCCGCCGTTCAGGCAATGGCCGAGCTGGGGCTGGTATTGTCAGACCAGCAGATTCGGCAGGCTGCTACCAGTGCCTGTCTTCCCGGGCGTCGGCAATGGTTACCAGGGAAGTGCCCGGTCTTGCTGGATGTCGCGCATAACCCGGCGGCGACGGTAGCCTTGGCGGCTTATGTCGCGACTTGGGTCGCCGAGCATGGCGCCCCCGCGCGCTTCCATGCCCTGGCAGGTATTTATGAGGACAAGGATATATCCGGGATGCTGGGGCCCCTGTCGGCGCTGGTAGATGATTGGCATTTCTGTGACCTTGAGGAAGCAAGGGCGGCATCGGCGACCAGGATTGCGCAGATATTTACCGCTGAAGGTCACGCTAGGGTCTCTACTTATGCTAGCATTGAGTCCGCGTTAAGCCGAGTGCAGGGGCAGGTGGAGGCAGACGATATGTTACTGATATTTGGCTCCTTTCCTATGGTAGCAGGGGCACAGAAGGTACTTGGCAAATCGGGTTTATAACGATTTACTAATTCGTGGACATCAATCTAAAACAACGCCTTATCGGAGCGGTCATTCTTGTATCGCTTGCGGTCATTATTCTCCCGCAACTGCTGAGCGGGACGAAAGAAAGCACCGATGCCCTCATGTCACAAGAAGTGTCGCAAAGCGTCTCGCAAATCCCGGCATCGCCTCAGATTGCCTCAGCTCCCGTTACAGTCCTGGAAATCAATACTCGCATCCGAGAAAAGGTAGCGGCCAGTGCAGCAAAGCTCCCCCAAGAGCAGCTTGATGACCCGCGCGTTGATGACCGGCATGAAGCCGATTTCGCCCTGGATAAAAATATCCTCCCGCAGGGCTGGACGTTGCAGGTCGGTAGTTTTGAACACCAGGACAATGCCCGGAAATTACTTGCCCGGCTCAGGAAAGAGGATTACCGGGCTTACCTCTATCACTATAAAACCGCCACCAGTAAAACCTGGCGAGTCTTCGTTGGGCCTTCAGTGAGCAGGCAGTCCCTGGAGAAACAAGCGGTATTATTGGAAGCTGATTTGAAAGTGAAAACCCGGATTATCAGATACAAGATTGAGGAAGCGGCTAATCAAGAGAGCCACTAAGACTGAGCGCATGTTGTTGGCTCGTGTTTTGTAGACTAGTGTTTTGTAAAGCCGGACGCGGAGAATAAGGTGACCGAAAAACAGGGGCAGAATCTTGGCGGGTGCTGACTGGGCGATCATTATTCTATTAGGCATATCCACCCTGGTGGGTATACGTCGTGGTTTCTTTCGTGAAGCCCTGTCGCTGGTCACCTGGGTGCTAGCACTGAGTGTCGCGATTAGTTTTTCTGCTCAGTTGGCACCGATGCTCACTGATGCCATAGATACCTCCTCTTGGGAAATACCTGAGATTATCAATTACTTCCTGGTAGCGACTCCCTTGGTTATCCGAGCCTTGGCGTTTGTCCTCCTGTGTGTTGCAACGCTGATTATAGGGGGGCTGGTGAACAATCTGCTGGCTAGCGTCGTCAGGAATACCGGCTTATCTGGGCTGGATAGGTTGCTTGGCACCCTCTTCGGATTGACCCGGGGTCTGTTGATCGGCCTGATACTGGTTGCTGGTTTCCAAGCCTGGACGCCCGTTGAGGAATATGACTGGTGGCAAGAATCGACCTTGCTACCGGGCTTCCTCAGTCTGCTTGACCAATTACCCCCGGCTTTATTAGACCAGGGTAAGGAAGTGTTGCAGGACAGTCCTGCCTTGCTGTGACTAGCCCCATAAAAGGAGACGAGTGATGTGCGGTATTGTAGGTCTAGTGGGCAAGCAAGATGTGGGCTATGCCCTATATGATGCGTTGACCATTCTTCAGCATCGGGGCCAGGATGCGGCGGGCATTGTCACCTGTGATGGTGAGGCATTGAACCTGCGGAAACACAATGGCCTGGTGCGAGATGTATTTCGCCAGAGCCACATGGATTGGCTCAATGGCAAGATGGGTATCGGGCATGTCCGTTACCCGACAGCAGGTTCAGCAAGCTCGGCCGAAGCCCAGCCCATGTATGTCAACTCACCTTTCGGTATTTGTCTGGCACATAACGGTAATTTGACCAATGCCGATGAATTGAAAGCCGATCTCTTCCACGCTGACCGGCGGCATATCAGTACTAATTCTGATTCCGAGGTGCTCTTGAATGTGCTTGCGCATGAATTGCAAAAGACCCCCAGTCTGAAACTGAGCCCCGAGGATGTGTTCCGCGCTATCGCGGGGTTACATCAACGAGCTAGTGGTGCCTATGCGGCGGTCGCCTTGATTGCCGGGCATGGCCTGCTGGGCTTCCGGGATCCCTGTGGCATTAGACCCCTGGTCTATGGCAAACGCGAGACGGCAACCGGTGCAGAGTATATGTTTTCCTCAGAGTCGGCGGCCTTAGGGATGCTCGGCTTTGAACTAGTTGCCGATGTCCTGCCAGGCCAGGCGATCTATATCACTGTCGACGGCAAGGTGCACACTAAGCAGTGTGCCCAGGAAGTGCTCTATAGCCCCTGTATCTTTGAGTATGTCTATCTTGCGCGACCCGATTCGGTCATTGATGGTATCTCGGTGTACAAGGCACGATTAAAAATGGGGGAAAAGCTCGCCGATAACATTCTGGCACAGTATCCCCGGCACGATATTGATGTGGTGATTCCCATTCCCGAGACCAGTTGTACGGCGGCCTTGCCTATGGCGCATCGACTGAAGGTGAAGTACCGAGAAGGCCTGGTCAAAAGTCAGTACATTGGGCGCACCTTTATTATGCCGGGGCAGTTACGGCGGCAGAAATCAGTACAGCGCAAATTTAGTCCTATTGAACTTGAGTTCCGAGGGAAGAATGTATTGCTGGTAGATGATTCCATTGTGCGGGGGACCACCTCCCGGCAGATAGTGCAACTGGTGCGCGAGGCCGGGGCGAAAAAGGTCTATCTGGCCTCCGCGGCACCACCGGTCTTATATCCCAATGTCTATGGTATTGACATGCCTGCCGTCGCTGAGTTTGTGGCGCATAACAATACCGCCGAGGACCTGGCGAGCTATATCGGTGCCGACTGGGTGCTCTATCAGAAAATGGCTGACCTCTTAGACTGCGTGGCGGGCATCAATAAGAACATTGCTCGGTTTGATGCCTCAATCTTTGATGGCGACTATGTGGCCGGGCAGATTGACGACCGTTACCTGCACCGTGTTGAACTGCTACGCAAAGATACGGCAAGGGCAGATTATGTGGCTGATGGGAATCTGGTAGAAATGTTTGCTCAGCATCAGGACTAGTTCTAACAATACTTCTAACAACCACTGTCACAGCCACCAGCCCTAGCCCGGCTGAGCGAAATCAAACACCTGCAAGGCAATGTGCCCCTCGGTGACTTCAAGATACTGGGTGCTGGTATGCCAATCTCCAAGCACATAGCGGTGCCCTACCTCCTCCCCTAGGCGGACTGGATGTACCCCCGGGCGATGGGTGTGGCCATGAATTAAGGTGTGCACACCGGCCTCGGTCATGCTGTTGACGACCTCGCTCAAGGTGACATCCATGATGTCAGTCGCCACTTCTCGCGTATGCGCACGGCTAGCACCGCGCAGCTCTGCCGCCAGGGCGGCTCGCTCAGTGAGCGGTTTATTCAAGAAGGATGCCTGGAAGCTGGTGGAGCGGAGTTGTTGTCTCAATGCCATGTATTCGGTGTCCTGGGTGCACAGGCTGTCGCCGTGCATCAATAGCGCGGGCGGCCCAGAGGCAAGTAGCAGGCGGGTGGGGTCATCAATGAGCCTTGCCTTTGCTTTTTGGCAAAATACCTCGCCAATCAAAAAGTCTCGATTACCGGGCATGATATATTTTTCCGCGGGGCAGGCTGCCAGTCGCGCTAGAATCGCTTCACTGAAAGCCCGGCAATCATCGTCGCCCAACCAGACCTCAAAAAAGTCCCCGAGAATATACAGCTGGTCGGCGTCTTGGCAGTGGCTATCCAAAAAGGAAAAAAACGCCTGGGTGACGTCTGGTATTGCTTCATCCAGGTGCAGGTCTGAGATAAAGAGCTGTCGCATGAGCGGGCTGCTGTTGAGAGCTAGTGTTGATGGCTGACCGATGTCCGCCTGGATGCATCGGGCTGATTGACGACATCATAGCACCTTAGTAGAATGTGCGCCCCAGATTGTCCACAGTATCAAGTATCTTCATAGCAAGGATAGGCGAGAAGCAAGCAGTCATCGGGGTATAGCGCAGTCTGGTAGCGCGCCTGCTTTGGGAGCAGGATGTCGGGAGTTCAAATCTCTCTACCCCGACCACATTGGGAGCACCGAGATTGGTATCACCGAGAGCAGAGAAGGAAAGAGCCGACCTGAAAGGAAATGATTTTGGGAATGCGCCCGTAGCTCAATCGGATAGAGCATCGGCCTTCTAAGCCGAGGGTTGCAGGTTCGATTCCTGCCGGGCGTACCAGTTGTTGGTATGGGCACTCCCGAGCAGTAGGCCTCGGGTCTGAGATGGTGGGCGTAGCTCAGTTGGTAGAGCTCCGGATTGTGATTCCGGCGGTCGTGGGTTCAATCCCCATCGTCCACCCCAGTTGCTGCCTTGGCTCGGTGGCTGGTCTGGCAGTCAATGTGCGAAAGTGGCGGAATTGGTAGACGCGCTGGATTTAGGTTCCAGTATCGAAAGATGTGAGAGTTCGAGTCTCTCCTTTCGCACCAGCCTAGTTATCCGAAGCTGTTAATCACGCATACAACACATCAGGCGATGAGTAGGTAAGGCAAATGCAGGTAACCATTGAGGCTACCCAAGGGCTGGCAAGAAAGATGCGGGTCCTGGTGCCGTCCGAGCAGCTGGATTCCCAGGTGGACCGGGAAATACAGACCAGAGCTAAAAGCATTAAGATCAAAGGCTTCCGTCCGGGCAAGGTACCTCCGCGTGAGGTTAAGCGCAGATTCGGTAAGGAAATTCGCCAAGATGTCGCCGCCAGGATTATGCAAGCTTCCTTTGATGAAGCCATCGCTGAGCAGCACCTTACCCCGGCATCCAGCCCCCAGATTGAAGAAATCACCAATGAAACCGGGCAAGATTTTGAATTCCGTGCCACTTTTGATGTCTTCCCGACTATTAAAGTCGCGCCCTTCAAGCATATTGCCGTCAAGCGTCAAGTCAGCCAGGTAGAAGCCGCCGACATAGACAAGATGATTGAGATTTTGCGGAAGCAACACACTGAGTATGTCGTGCAAGACCGGCCCTGCCGAGCTACTGACCGGGTGAAAATTGATTTTGAAGGGCTTGTGGATGGTGTGGAGTTTGCCGGTAACCAGGCAAGGGGTCAGGAATTGATACTCGGTGCTGGGAGCATGCTGCCCGGCTTTGAAGAGGCCATGATGGGTATGCAACCTGGCGCTGAGCAGACGATTGTGCTGGACTTTCCTGAGACTCATCAAAATAAGGAACTAGCCGGCAAGCCGGTGACCTTCCAGATCACCCTGCATGAGGTGGCTGCCCCGCGCTTGCCGGAACTCAATGCGGACTTCTATAAGGCGTTTGATGTGACCGACGGTAGCCTGGAGACCTTCCAGGCCGAGGTCAGAGCCAACATGGAGCGCCAACTTGACCTGAGTAGCCGGGAGAAGGTCAAAGAAGAGGTGCTGGAAGCACTCTGTAGCGTCAATAAATTTGAGTTACCTGCCGGGCTCATGGAGCAGGAGATGCACCGGATGCGGGAACTAGCCTTGCAGAGATATTCCATCAACCCGGAGCAGCTGGATTCTGATAAAATTCCCGCTGAACTCTTCATAGACCAGGCGAAGCGGCGACTGAAAGTAGGCTTGCTACTGACGGCCATCGCCAAAAAGCATGCCATGCAAGCAGACCCAACCAAGGTAGATGAACGGATAGCCACGGAAGCAAGCAGTTATGAAAAGCCAGAAGAGGTTATCAGTTATATCAAGAACAATACCCAAGAACATGCGAGAATATGCAATCTGGTGCTTGAAGATCAAATAGTTGACCTGATTCTAGAATCAGCCAGGGTGCAAGAAGTGCCCGTTGATTATGAAACCGCAGTCACACCGGCCGGGGTCAAGGACGAACCTGAGCCTGAATAAGCGCCTTGCTAAGCATTGATTTTATCCAGGCTTAACCCGATATTATGGTCATTGAGGTATTGAATATGTATGGATTTGAAGACGACCCTATGCGGAAAACCACCGCTCTTGGCATGGTTCCCATGGTCCTTGAGCAGACCGCACGCGGCGAGCGTTCCTACGACATCTATTCAAGACTGCTCAAGGAAAGAATTATCTTCGCCGTGGGTCCCATTGATGATGTGGTCGCCAATCTTATCGTTGCTCAGCTCTTGTATTGTGAGTCCGAGAATGCGGACAAGGATGTGCATCTCTATATCAACTCGGCTGGCGGTTCAGTGGTTTCCGGCCTCGCTATCTATGACACTATGCAGTTCATTAACTGTAAGGTCAGTACCCTCTGCATTGGGCAGGCTGCCAGCATGGGCGCACTGCTCTTAGTCGGTGGGGCTAAGGGCAAAAGGCTGTGCCTGCCTAATTCTAGAATTATGTTGCATCAACCCAGTGGTAGTTCCCGTGGTCAAGCATCGGATATTGAAATTCATGCTCAGGAAATTCTTTTTCTGCGGGAAAGAATGAACCGGATCATGGCGCGGCACACCGGAAAAAGCGTTGAGGAACTCGCACGGGATACGGAACGAGACATGTATATGACGGCTCAGGATGCTTTAGACTACGGTCTTGTGGATAAAATACAGGAACCGAGAACTACTCTGGCATCGGTATAAGCAAATCGGTATAAGCAAGAGCTCTCAGCGTGAATATGAGGCAGCAACAACACAGCAAAAGAACTGGATTCGGCTTGCGGCAAGAGGACAAGCTCGAGAATGACGGCGCGAATGTTTAACCCAGAAGGTTTACCCCGGATCTTGAGGTGCAAGGATGTCTGATAACTATAGCGAAGGTCGGTTGCTCCACTGCAGCTTCTGCGGTAAGAGCCAGCAGGAAGTCCGCAAACTAATAGCGGGACCTTCAGTATATGTGTGTGATGAATGTGTTGCGCTGTGTAATGACATCATTCGTGAAGAACTGCATGACCGGGACGAAGCGACAAACGAACAGCCGCTCCCCACTCCAGCGGAAATCAAGAAGAAGCTTGATGACTATGTCATCGGTCAGGAAAACGCCAAGAAGGTCTTGTCGGTAGCAGTTTATAACCACTACAAACGCCTGAATTACATGGGTAAGAAAGATGATGTAGAACTGCAGAAGAGCAACATACTGTTGATTGGCCCCACGGGTGTCGGGAAGACGCTCTTAGCGGAAACGCTCGCCCGGCTATTAGATGTACCCTTCACGATTGCCGATGCCACGACCCTGACAGAAGCAGGATATGTCGGCGAGGATGTTGAAAACATCATCCAAAAACTACTCCAAAAATGTGATTATGATGTGGACCGGGCACAGATAGGCATTGTCTACATAGACGAGATTGATAAAATTTCCCGCAAGTCGGATAACCCTTCTATTACTCGGGATGTTTCCGGAGAAGGCGTACAACAAGCACTGCTCAAACTCATTGAGGGCACCATCGCCTCGGTGCCGCCTCAGGGCGGGCGCAAGCACCCACAACAGGAATTCTTGCAAGTGGATACCACCAATATCCTGTTTATTTGCGGTGGTGCCTTTGCGGGTCTTGAAAAGGTCATTATGAACCGTTCGGAAAATAGCGGCATTGGCTTCGGAGCCAAGGTGCAAACCCTGGCAACCAAGCGAAAGCTGGGGGAAACCCTGCGCCATCTGGAACCAGAAGACCTGATTAAATATGGGCTTATTCCCGAGTTTGTGGGTCGTCTCCCGGTCCTGGCAACTCTGGATGAATTAGACGCCGAGGCCATGGTGCGCATCCTCAAAGAGCCGAAAAACGCCTACACCAAACAATATGCCAAGTTGTTTGAAATGGAAGGCGTGGAGATTGATTTCCGGGACGATGCACTGATTGCGGTTGCCAAGAAGGCGATGGACCGTAAAACAGGAGCTCGGGGGCTAAGGGCTATTCTTGAGACGGTGTTGTTGGAGTTGATGTATCAACTGCCCTCAGAAGATGGCGCCAGCCGGATCATTATTGATGGGAATGTCATCCGGGGCACCTCGGAGCCGATGTTGATCTATGAGAATCAGGCGCGACAAAAAAAACAGCGTAGCAAATAATTGAGTCTACTAGTATAGGAGATATGATGTCAGAAGATGCCCCTGAGCAGCTGCTCGATCTACCCATCGTTACCCTGCGGGATATGGTGGTATATCCCTATGGGGTTCAGCCCTTGTTTATCGGTACCAAGAAGTCCATCAGAGCACTGGAATATGCCCAGGCCGAAGATCAAGGTAAAAGAATCTTGCTGATCGCCAAACAGGACATCCAGGACGACAATCCCGGTATCAGTGATTTATTCAGATTTGGCACCCTGGCGACCATATTGCAACTTATCCGCCTACCCGATCGGACGATCAAAATCCTCGTGGAAGGTGTCCAGCGCGCTGAGGTAACGGCAATCCGTAACCGGTCCGGCTTCTTTACCGGTGATGTTACGCTGATTCCAGAGGCTGAAATCCCGCCGGCTGAGGCCGATGTGTTGCTTCACGACCTGCTGGAAACCTTCAGCGATTATGTTCGACAAAGCAAAAAAGTCCCGCCAGAGGTGATGGCTTCCCTCTCCAACATCATGGAACCCAGTCGATTGGTTGACACCATCGCCGCCCAGCTCAGTGTGAAGTTGGCGCTCAGACAGCAGCTATTGGAGGCGGTGGACCTCAGGGAGCGGATAGCGCAGTTGTTGAGTTATTTGGAAGGGGAGCTGGAACTGGCATCAGTAGGGCAACGCATCCGCGGCCGGGTCAAGAAGCAGATGGAGAAGAGTCAGCGAGACTACTATCTGAATGAGCAGATGAAGGCTATTCAGAAGGAAATGGGAGATGCAGATGATATCCCGAATGAAATTGAACAGATGCAAAAGCGCCTTAAAAATTCCGGCATGCACAAGGAAGCAAAAGAGAAGACCCAAGGCGAAGTAAAAAAACTCCAAATGATGGCACCCATGTCCGCCGAAGCCACCGTAGTCAGAAGCTATATTGACTGGATGCTGAACACCCCCTGGAAAAAACGCTCCAAGGTGCGCACCGACATTGTCGCCGCTAAGGCGGTGCTGGAAGCGGATCATTATGGTCTGGATGAGGTGAAGGAGCGAATTATTGAATATCTGGCAGTGCAGAAGCGGGTCAAAAAAATTAAGGGACCGGTACTGTGCCTGGTGGGTCCCCCGGGGGTGGGTAAGACCTCGCTGGGCGAATCTATCGCCCGTGCGACCCATCGGGAATTTGTGCGGGTGGCGCTTGGTGGCGTCAGAGACGAGGCGGAAATACGTGGGCACCGACGTACTTACATCGGTTCAATGCCCGGTAAAATCATCCAGAAACTTGCCCGAGCAAAGGTAAAGAACCCGCTCTTCCTGCTGGATGAAATTGACAAGATAGGTCAAGACCATCGCGGCGACCCGGCAGCGGCATTGCTTGAAGTGCTTGATCCTGAGCAGAACAATTCCTTTAATGACCACTACATGGAAGTCGATTATGACTTATCAGAGGTGATGTTTATTTGCACCTCTAACACCATGAATATCCCCGCCGCACTGCTTGATAGGATGGAGATCATTCGTATTCCGGGTTACACCGAGGACGAGAAGCTCAACATCGCCAACCGTTATCTCGTGCCTAAACAATTGGAAAATAGCGGCTTGCAGACTCAAGAGTTGTCCATTGATGAGACTGCAGTGCTGAATTTGATTCGCCACTACACCCGCGAAGCAGGGGTGCGTAATCTAGAAAGAGAGATTGCCAAAATATGCCGCAAGGTCGTCAAGCAAAGTGCCTTGAAAGACAGCGACCAGCAAGCACTTAAGAAGCCTCTCAAGAAGCCCCTCAAGAAGGATGCCAAGAAAAGCACTCAGCAGGAGGCTGCCCTAAAGAAAACGGCTACCCAGCGAGGCAGTAAGAAGCACCAACCCGCCCCCATAGAGCATATTGCTCTTACCTCGAAAAATCTTGAAGACTACTCTGGTGTCTGGAAGTATCGCTTCGGCCGAGCCGAAGAAGAAGATCATGTCGGGCAGGTGACCGGTCTGGCGGTGACCAACGTCGGTGGGGAATTATTGTCCATTGAGGCTGTCGCTGTACGCGGCACGGGTAAGCATACGAAAACCGGTTCCCTCGGCGATGTCATGCAAGAATCTATACAAGCGGCGATTACCGTGGTGCGAAGTCGCGCCGCGGTACTCGGTATCGCTCAGGATTTCCATGAGAAGTATGACCTGCATATCCACATGCCAGAAGGTGCTACACCAAAGGATGGACCCAGCGCGGGCATTGCCCTATGTACTGTATTGGTATCGGTTTTGACTGGCATTCCCGCGCGCGCTGAGCTTGCCATGACCGGTGAGATCACCCTGAGAGGGGAAGTCCTGGCAATAGGTGGCTTGAAGGAAAAGCTACTCGCTGCCCATCGGGGCGGTATCCGCGAGGTATTGATACCGGATGAAAATCGACGAGAGTTGAAAGAGATTCCCGATAAGATCAAAGATGACCTGCTTATCCGACCGGTGAAATGGATCGATGAGGTCTTCGAAGTGGCTTTGCAAAGAGTGCCCGAACCCCTGCTTGAAGAGGCTGCTACTGCTAGCACTCGCGCCGGGAAGTCGCCAGAAGAGAAGCCCAGAATTAGCCGGCACTAGTAGATTTTATATTGATTAAAGGGGG
>CBDBPD010000001.1:0-2500 GCA_965208605.1 Candidatus Azotimanducaceae bacterium
GTATTATGTGAGGTACATGCTGTATGTGGGCCTCATGTAGCACTGTTGCAGATGGAAAATCACTGCTACACTCATTCAGATGTCGCTTCGTAACATTTACACGCCACACACTTGAAACCTCACACTGAGTGTGGTATTTAAATTTGCCAATACTCTTTGTCTCGCAAAAGCACTCCCTAATATACTTGCCTGTCTCCCACTGTATGATTTACATTTTCCTCTGCATCCAACTATCAACCATCACTACGGTGCCCAAGGTCGTCACAATCATATGCTAATACCAAGTTTCAAGTACTAATTGCACGAGCCCTCATTGTTATTCACAGATGAGGAGATTGACAACCATTGCTACTAATTGAATAATTCATGTTTCATGAAAGTACATGTAAGCAAGTGCCTAACTAGCGGAAGTAAACGGCTAAGCTCGAGGATGGTCGTTACCAAAGGTCGTCAAGATTAAAAGCACCAAATAGTGTATTTGCACAAGTACAAAGATTAGTTGCAAGAAAGCCTATAGATTTTCCAGCTTGCTGGTCTTTTGTTGATCATTTCAATAGCCACCAACAATGAATATTTATGAGAGAATAGTCTTTCAACATTTTTGCATGCTCACATTACACTGCCACACACTATAGTTAGCAAGATCTGCAGGTGCCACAGACTACATTATGTGACTGAACATGGCTAGGCACGTTATTGAACAGTGGATGACACTGGCCAGTAGGCCGCATAATTAGCTGAGAAACGTTTTATCCCCAAAAGTTATTCAATGATAAGAATAATTATTTGTTCTAGTATTGGTATTCTTTTGCTCGGGCCATGCATGAATGTGTTAGCTGCAAGTTGTAAGGACAGTGACCACACCCTGCACAATCACACACACACACACAGTGCTATGCTAATCAGCACGTACACACTTGGACAGTGTGACACACACAGGTGCATGCGGAGATTGCTTGTAAATTGACTAGCTGACAGCACTAAGATTAGTGTGTGCACTTGTGTACATATACACGTGCACATGCCATATACATAGATGTAATGGTTTGGTTAGGAGGCTGTCTGTCAAGGTAGTTTGTTTAGCTGATTGTTGCATTATACATCCAGTGTTCTTGAAATGTTTGTATAGTTCCACTCCATGCTGACTAGTATGGAGTGGATTAAGGAGTTGTATTAGGTGGGGAAGGTGAATGTGTGCGCAGAGGCGTTTTGTCCGGAAAATTTTGGGGTGCCACGCCCACTTTTTTGAAGTAATTGATGAGCCGCTTAAAAATATGAACCCTTTGTTTTCTTACAGTTGATCTCATTAAGGAAAATGATTCTGTTTACAGAGTTTGTTCATCATCATCATCGTGATTGTACAGGCAGCAATAGGTGGCGAGAATGATTACAGAAGCAGTGACATTGGCAATTGCCAGCTGCACCTAGAAATGCAGAGCAGTCGAGCATCCATCCAACTGCCACGTGTTACGGCTTCCACCTGCCGGCAAGCCAACGGGACACTAAGTAAGCCTTACCCGATTTAATGCATAAGAATTATTCTGTATATTATGTAGGTTAGCAAGCTGGGGGAAAAGGTGTGTAAACTGTGGCGGACAAACAAGAAGTCGGTGAACAACGCTTATGTTTTATTGTAGTGATGTATGTCCCGCTTGAATAGATGAAATGCTGTTATGTTTAGTGAGCGCACATAATTATTGTAGTATAGTAGAGAATTGAAAAATGGGTGGAGTGTTTGTAGTAGAGCGTGCATGTTTTGGCTGCGTGTGTGCGGAACGATAAGGGAGTTACACACAGGTGGGGAGGGAAGAAAGAAAGAAGGAAAAGGAATTTTTGTTAGCCAAGAGTGCAAACCGTTGTACAGGCAGTGGACTGCACGACTAGGAAACACTAGTTTTGTTGGCAAGAAAGAAATTGGCTAACTATTAGCGGAAGCCATGCCCACTATTTAAAATGCATGTGATGCGGTTATTGATGTTTATTACCAGATTCGAACCTTCATTTGAACTCTGTGCAAGGAGCTACGTATATACGAAAACATAAGTAGGCGAATGCCATGCTAGTATCGTCGTATCAATACATTAAAATTTAATGATTAAAGGTTAGTTTATACCTAGAGTAATTGACAAAGGGGGGGGGGGGGGGCTTGGGCCCCAGGTATGCCACTGTGCATTATACAAGTTTGTGACCACACATTAGCAGCAAGATGAAAAATGAAATGAACTTGTAAGAGTATAGTGTCGATAATGGAAGTGATTTCAATAGTCTATATACATAATTGTTAGTTACGACACTGTACATACAGTAGTACGTGTGCAAGCGAGGCCGCTTTTATGTATATACTTGCATGTAGACCCACTTACATGCACACACAGGAGATGGTATCTTGAGGTGCCATACGCACTTTTATTGCACACGTGACACTTGAACCCCCTGATCCCCTCATGGCTATGCCCCTGACACGCACAGAAATAGTTACACAGGCACACACAGCTAACAC
>CBDBPD010000001.1:10000-12500 GCA_965208605.1 Candidatus Azotimanducaceae bacterium
GCTGCAATTCGTAATAACTACAGTTATTGGGTTATTTTTTTCTCTTGGGAGTCGAGAAACAACACTGTCAGCTTAAATATTGCGTGTTCACCTCTTACAACACCCATACTGACACACCCCCTTTCCACGTCAGATCCGCAGTCCCCACTCCAGTCTATATCATTATTATACAATGGTCATGTATATACATTACATGCTCATGCTCCCATATAATGCACACCGATACTGGCAAACTGGTACAAATTGTGTTGTTTACAGCTTATCTCGCCTGTATTATGTGAGGTACATGCTGTATGTGGGCCTCATGTAGCACTGTTGCAGATGGAAAATCACTGCTACACTCATTCAGATGTCGCTTCGTAACATTTACACGCCACACACTTGAAACCTCACACTGAGTGTGGTATTTAAATTTGCCAATACTCTTTGTCTCGCAAAAGCACTCCCTAATATACTTGCCTGTCTCCCACTGTATGATTTACATTTTCCTCTGCATCCAACTATCAACCATCACTACGGTGCCCAAGGTCGTCACAATCATATGCTAATACCAAGTTTCAAGTACTAATTGCACGAGCCCTCATTGTTATTCACAGATGAGGAGATTGACAACCATTGCTACTAATTGAATAATTCATGTTTCATGAAAGTACATGTAAGCAAGTGCCTAACTAGCGGAAGTAAACGGCTAAGCTCGAGGATGGTCGTTACCAAAGGTCGTCAAGATTAAAAGCACCAAATAGTGTATTTGCACAAGTACAAAGATTAGTTGCAAGAAAGCCTATAGATTTTCCAGCTTGCTGGTCTTTTGTTGATCATTTCAATAGCCACCAACAATGAATATTTATGAGAGAATAGTCTTTCAACATTTTTGCATGCTCACATTACACTGCCACACACTATAGTTAGCAAGATCTGCAGGTGCCACAGACTACATTATGTGACTGAACATGGCTAGGCACGTTATTGAACAGTGGATGACACTGGCCAGTAGGCCGCATAATTAGCTGAGAAACGTTTTATCCCCAAAAGTTATTCAATGATAAGAATAATTATTTGTTCTAGTATTGGTATTCTTTTGCTCGGGCCATGCATGAATGTGTTAGCTGCAAGTTGTAAGGACAGTGACCACACCCTGCACAATCACACACACACACACAGTGCTATGCTAATCAGCACGTACACACTTGGACAGTGTGACACACACAGGTGCATGCGGAGATTGCTTGTAAATTGACTAGCTGACAGCACTAAGATTAGTGTGTGCACTTGTGTACATATACACGTGCACATGCCATATACATAGATGTAATGGTTTGGTTAGGAGGCTGTCTGTCAAGGTAGTTTGTTTAGCTGATTGTTGCATTATACATCCAGTGTTCTTGAAATGTTTGTATAGTTCCACTCCATGCTGACTAGTATGGAGTGGATTAAGGAGTTGTATTAGGTGGGGAAGGTGAATGTGTGCGCAGAGGCGTTTTGTCCGGAAAATTTTGGGGTGCCACGCCCACTTTTTTGAAGTAATTGATGAGCCGCTTAAAAATATGAACCCTTTGTTTTCTTACAGTTGATCTCATTAAGGAAAATGATTCTGTTTACAGAGTTTGTTCATCATCATCATCGTGATTGTACAGGCAGCAATAGGTGGCGAGAATGATTACAGAAGCAGTGACATTGGCAATTGCCAGCTGCACCTAGAAATGCAGAGCAGTCGAGCATCCATCCAACTGCCACGTGTTACGGCTTCCACCTGCCGGCAAGCCAACGGGACACTAAGTAAGCCTTACCCGATTTAATGCATAAGAATTATTCTGTATATTATGTAGGTTAGCAAGCTGGGGGAAAAGGTGTGTAAACTGTGGCGGACAAACAAGAAGTCGGTGAACAACGCTTATGTTTTATTGTAGTGATGTATGTCCCGCTTGAATAGATGAAATGCTGTTATGTTTAGTGAGCGCACATAATTATTGTAGTATAGTAGAGAATTGAAAAATGGGTGGAGTGTTTGTAGTAGAGCGT
The DNA here is from genome assembly GCA_965208605.1 of Candidatus Azotimanducaceae bacterium. Classification (GTDB taxonomy): domain Bacteria; phylum Pseudomonadota; class Gammaproteobacteria; order Pseudomonadales; family Azotimanducaceae; genus UBA9659. The sequence continues at coordinate 12,020 of CBDBPD010000001.1, forward strand.
GCATGTTTTGGCTGCGTGTGTGCGGAACGATAAGGGAGTTACACACAGGTGGGGAGGGAAGAAAGAAAGAAGGAAAAGGAATTTTTGTTAGCCAAGAGTGCAAACCGTTGTACAGGCAGTGGACTGCACGACTAGGAAACACTAGTTTTGTTGGCAAGAAAGAAATTGGCTAACTATTAGCGGAAGCCATGCCCACTATTTAAAATGCATGTGATGCGGTTATTGATGTTTATTACCAGATTCGAACCTTCATTTGAACTCTGTGCAAGGAGCTACGTATATACGAAAACATAAGTAGGCGAATGCCATGCTAGTATCGTCGTATCAATACATTAAAATTTAATGATTAAAGGTTAGTTTATACCTAGAGTAATTGACAAAGGGGGGGGGGGGGGGCTTGGGCCCCAGGTATGCCACTGTGCATTATACAAGTTTGTGACCACACATTAGCAGCAAGATGAAAAATGAAATGAACTTGTAA
>CBDBPD010000001.1:20000-21165 GCA_965208605.1 Candidatus Azotimanducaceae bacterium
GTATTGAACAACTGCCGCTTGATTAACAGACAGCTGCCGCACAGATACGCTCATGAATAAACATAACACTTTAAGCTATGTAAATGCTGCTACATAGGGCTTCGTAGATGTGGCAAACTAAATAGCGTACATGTGTAAATGCAGTCTTCGTTGGTTTCTCCACAATACATGGTAACATACTCCTTCGCCGTGATTGTGGGGGTGTTCCGTCAACATTCCAAACCTAGTATGGCTTCACCACACCCGTTCGTCCCAATCTTTGCTTGGAAAGCTGCAATTCGTAATAACTACAGTTATTGGGTTATTTTTTTCTCTTGGGAGTCGAGAAACAACACTGTCAGCTTAAATATTGCGTGTTCACCTCTTACAACACCCATACTGACACACCCCCTTTCCACGTCAGATCCGCAGTCCCCACTCCAGTCTATATCATTATTATACAATGGTCATGTATATACATTACATGCTCATGCTCCCATATAATGCACACCGATACTGGCAAACTGGTACAAATTGTGTTGTTTACAGCTTATCTCGCCTGTATTATGTGAGGTACATGCTGTATGTGGGCCTCATGTAGCACTGTTGCAGATGGAAAATCACTGCTACACTCATTCAGATGTCGCTTCGTAACATTTACACGCCACACACTTGAAACCTCACACTGAGTGTGGTATTTAAATTTGCCAATACTCTTTGTCTCGCAAAAGCACTCCCTAATATACTTGCCTGTCTCCCACTGTATGATTTACATTTTCCTCTGCATCCAACTATCAACCATCACTACGGTGCCCAAGGTCGTCACAATCATATGCTAATACCAAGTTTCAAGTACTAATTGCACGAGCCCTCATTGTTATTCACAGATGAGGAGATTGACAACCATTGCTACTAATTGAATAATTCATGTTTCATGAAAGTACATGTAAGCAAGTGCCTAACTAGCGGAAGTAAACGGCTAAGCTCGAGGATGGTCGTTACCAAAGGTCGTCAAGATTAAAAGCACCAAATAGTGTATTTGCACAAGTACAAAGATTAGTTGCAAGAAAGCCTATAGATTTTCCAGCTTGCTGGTCTTTTGTTGATCATTTCAATAGCCACCAACAATGAATATTTATGAGAGAATAGTCTTTCAACATTTTTGCATGCTCACATTACACTGCCA